>NZ_CP108734.1:4800000-8863243 GCF_045162475.1 Streptomyces sp. NBC_00984 | reverse complement strand
GAACGCGACGCGGTGCCGCTACGCGGCACTTCCCCGAATTGCTTCGCAATTCGGGTTGCTGGGCCACTCCGTGGCCCAGGGTCAGGGTCGGCGCTCCGCGCTGACCCTGACGATCCGCCAAGGCGGATCACTACCAGCCGCTCCGCGCCTGGTAGTTGGGCCGCTACGCGGGCAGCGGGCTACGGGAGGTTGGCCGAGGGTTGGGTGAGGTGACGAGCCATCAAGCTGCGGGGGCGGATTCTGTCGAGGTTCGCACCTGATCGTATCGAGTGCGAACACTTCCGGTCATCCTCCCACGAACTGCATGCGTCATAGTTCTGAGTCAGCTACCTTGTTCCTAGAGGACAGACACCCACCAGCACTGGAGAGTCCGAGGAAATGACACTCTGGCTGCGTCCATAAATCCTGTTGAGGATGCGTCAAATTCACGGCCTGGATGGTTTGTCCGCCCGGGGGCGGATGCCTCCGCGGCACTGGAAGCTGAGAAATAGTGTCGCTCTTTCTTTCGTGTCCGTTTCTGATTGAGGAGAAGAGAATGTCTCGGGTGAGTTTCTACGGAAGCGGATACTGCGAAGAGTGTGACTCGACGTGGGAATTCGGTCCGGTAGAGGACGGAACGCTCCTGGAGTCTGACCACGAGTGCGAATCCGAGCGGGACGGCGAGTAACGGGGAATGGTGACAGACCAGGGCCTGAGGGCGCACCAGATCGAGGCGGTCGACGCCGTGCTCCGTCATCTCCAGTTCCCGGCCGGCGTCGCGGTGCCGGAGGAGGGGCTGCGGTGCCAGGTGATCGCGGCGACCGCGTCAGGGAAGACGAGGATCGCGGCGGTGGCCGCTCAACGACTGCGTGCCCGGCGGGTGTTGGTGCTGGTACCGACGGTGGATCTGCTGGCGCAGATGGCCGCGGAGTGGCGTCGGGCAGGGCGTGCGGGGGCGATGGTCGGTGCGTGCGAGTCACGGGTTTCGGCGTCCAGCGGGATGCCCTGCACCACGGACGCGGCGGAGCTCCTGTCCTGGGTGGGGGACGAGGATGTGGTGACGGTGTTCTCGACGTACGCCACTGCCTCCACGGCGGTGCAGGGGGCGCACCGGCTCGGGCTGGACGCCTTCGACCTGATGGTCGTGGATGAGGCGCACCGCACCTCGGGGGATGCGGCGAAGGCGTGGGCGGCCGTGCACGACCAGGTGAAGATGCCGGCCGTCCGGCGGCTGTACATGACGGCGACGGCGAGGATCTGGGAGTCCGCCGAGGATGCCCGCCGGGGCGGCCGGGAGGCTCCGCGGCTGATCGCGAGCATGGACCCCGAGTCGCCCGTGTTCGGGCCTGTGGCCTGGAAGCTGACGCTCTCCCAGGCTATTTCCCGGGGGCTGGTTGCCCCCTATCAGGTTATTTGCGTTGATATTTCCGATCCGGACTTGTATGCCGCGCAGGCGGGTGGCGACCGGGGCTCGGACCTGGTGCGCGGGGCGCGGCTCGCGGCGCTCCAGGCGGGGCTGCTGACGGCGGCTGCGGACGAGAACCTGCGGAAGTGCCTCACCTTCCACTCCCGGATCGCGGAGGCCGAAGCGATGGCCGAAGGCCTGCCCGCCGTCGCGAAGCGGCTGTATGCCGAGGATCCGAAGCACTACCACCCGGCGGAGCGGGTGGGGGCGTCCTGGCTTCATGGAGACCACAGGGCCGGCTACCGAAAGGCAATGCTGGAGGAGTTCGCGTCGAACGTGGTCAAGGTGCCCGACGGGAAGGGTGGCACGGTCTCCTGTCCGGCCATGTTCAAAATGATCGCGTCGGTTCGCGTCCTGGGGGAAGGAGTCGACACGAAGAACTGTGACTCTGTTGCCTTTTGTGACGCGCGCGGGTCAATGGTCGATATTGTGCAAATGGTCGGGCGGGCTCTCCGAATGCAGCCTGGCGAGGGAAAAATCGCCAGCCTGGTCGTCCCTGTTTTCCTTGCTCCTGGTGAAAGTCCGGACGAAATGATGACCTCCAGGGGGTACGAAACCCTCGCGAAGGTCCTCGGGGCGCTGCGTGCTCACGACACGGACGTGATCGAGGCGCTCGCCGACTCCCGTCCCCGTACAGGGCGTTGGAAGCCCGACGGGGCCGAGGGCGTCGACGGGGCGGAGGGCCGGGAGCGGACGGGCGAGGCGAAGGGTCCGAGCGCGCCCGCGCAGGGGCTGCTGAGGTTCTCCACTCCGCGGGATCCGGCGGAGGTGGCGCGGTTCGTCGCGCTGCGCGTGCTGCACCCCGAGACGGACTACTGGCGCAGCGGGATCGCGGCTGCGGCGCGGTACGTGCGCGAGGTGGCGAAGGACGGGGTGCTGAAGGTTGCGTACGACTACGTGACGCCGGTGGATGAGGGGTGGGAGTCTGCGGGGTTCCCGCTGGGGACATGGCTGCGGAACCAGCGCATGGACTACCGGGCCGGAACACTTGCCCCGGAGCGCGTGAAGGCGTTGGAGGAGCTCGGGGTGGTCTGGTCCCACCGCGATCACGCCTTCGAGGAGGGGCTTGCCGCTGCCCGGCGCTGGGCCTCCGAGCACGGCCATTTCCTGCCGCCGGCCCATGCTGTGTGGGACGGGTATCCGGTCGGGACCTGGGCGAAGAATCTCCGCACGGCCGCGAGGCTCGCGGATGCGCGCGCGGAGCAGTTGGAGGCCGGACTGCCCGACGATGCTTTCGCGGGTGGCCTGTCGCAGGAGCGGCGGGAAGCACTGGACGAGATTGACCCGGGGTGGTCACCGGTCTGGGACGCGGGGTGGCAGCGCTGCCTGCGGCTCGTGCAGAACCATCTCGCCCAGGGCGGCAGCGTGCCTTGGGAGGCTGGGGAGGTCGTGGTCCAGGGCGAGGACTTGGGGCGGTGGGTTAAGGGATGCCGGTTGGGATGGGACGCCCTGCAACCGGCACAGCAATGGCTTCTGGAGAACGCCCTCGGGCTCGGACCCGCCGGTGAGGACGAGCGCCCGGTGCAACGCACCCAGGACGACAAGTGGATGCTCAACCTGGCGGCCGCGCGGCAGTTCCACGCCCGCGAGGGGCACCTGCGCGTACCCCGCAAGCACGAGGAGCAGCTGGTTTCCGATGGCGGCGGGTTCGGTGCGCAGGTGGGCGCTGGCGGGGTCGTGGTGGTCAAGCTCGGCACGTGGATTGACAACGTCCGCAAACGCGCTGGGAAGCTTCCCGAGCAGCGGCGGGCGGAACTCGACCAGCTCGGCATGCAGTGGGCGGCGGGCACGGCGGGGCGGTCGCGGTGAACGCCGGGGTGTTACGGCTGCCTCCTCTCGCCGGGGAGACGACGTTCTCCTTTCTGTGCCGTATCGCTGCTTGCTACGGAATGGAGGAGCAGACGTTCATGGCGCGCTGGCAGGCGGTGAACCACCGGCCCCGTCATGAGGGTGGGGCCGTGCGTGCGGATGGGGAAGTGCTGCTGGACGCGGCAGCCCGAAGGACGCTGGGCGCTGTGTGCGGGGTCGGGGAGCTGTCGCTGGGGCGGGCGTTGCCGTCGTGGGGGCGGGAGGATCCCAAGCTCGACGGACCGGAGGGCGGCCGGGGGCGGGTGGTGTGGAGGGTCGGGGGCGTGGTGGCGGGGCCGGTGGCGTTCGGGTGCCGGCTGTGCACGGCACGGCGTACGGGCGAACCGGCCCGGGTGATGCGGTACGCGCCACGGTGGGAGCGGGTGTGCGTGCGCCATGGTCGGTGGGCTCTGGACGCGGACGCCGACCAGCCCCGCGAGTACCTCGATCTGCGGGGTCTTCCGGAGGTGGTCGCGGCGCAGCGGCGGTGGGCTGGTGTGGTGCGTCGTGCGGTGCGGGCCGGTGTGGACCCGGGTGAGGTGTTCGGGCTGGCTTATGCGGTGGTGGCGCGGTGGTGGGAGGGGGCGTACGGGTGGGAGCGGGAGGAGATCTGGCCGCGGCGTCTGCACCTGGTCGCCGGGGGTGATGCGGGGGTTGATCTGGAGTGGTGGCGGGTGGTGGGGCGCGATGCGGTGATCTTCCCGGAGGTGGTGGCGGTCGCGGATGCGCTGCTGGATCCGGTCATGGCGCAGCTTGTGTGGGTGGACAGCGGGGGTGAACGGCCGCGGCCGTTGGGGGCGGACGGGAAGTTCTGCCGCCGTCTCGGTGAGCGGGTGGGGCGGTCTTGGTTGGGGCCGTTGATCGCGGTCGACTACGGGGGTCCGCTGATCGCGTGGATGGGGACGGTTGTCCGCCTGCGTCGTCATCCCGAAGGGCGGCCGGGTCTGTATGCGCGGTTCGGGGAGAACGTGTGGTGGGTGCGGCAGGAGCATCAGCCGTCGACGGTGGCTGCAGGGCTGCGGGTCTTGGCCGGGGAGAAGAAGTTGCCCGGCTCGGGGACGAACTGGCGGGCCGTGGTGCCTGCCGAGCAGCGCTTTTTGATCACCAATCTCCTCGGTGAGGTAGAAGAGCAGCTGCAGCAGTTGCGTGGTGCGCAGGTCGGTACTACCGCCGAGGTGGCCCGGTCCATGCTGGAGGGTTTGAGCCGGGGCACGGATCTGCTCGACCAGGTGCTGGGGCGGGTCATGGTGGCCGCGGTGAACGCTGGGATGAGGGTGGACGAGGTGGCCCGGTGGGCGCGGCTGTCCGAGGAGGAGGCGGTAGAAGTCCTCGGGACGTACCGGGGTGCGGACGGCGAGTAGAGCCGGGGCTGGCCGGGGTGGTCCGGTCGCTGCTTTTAGCGCATGAGGCGGCGGCTTGTGATCAGAACCCGTGAAACGTGTCCGGTGCGGTGGGGGCACCGGTGGGGTGGGGGGATGAGCGGCAGGAGCGTGGTGGGCGGCCCTGAAAGGGCGGCCGGGCAGCGGGACGTGGTGGTCGGGGCGGGGTTCGAAGCCGTCTTCCTCGATCCGGTGGGGCGGATGGTGCAGCAGCGGTGGGCGGACGCGGCGGTGGCGGTGGCTTTCGAGGAGCTGGATCCGGTGTCGGCGTTCCCTGTCGTGCCGGGCCGCCGGTGGGGGCCGGGCCTGTGGTGGTCGGCCACCACCGGACGGCACGTGGCGTCGGGATCGAACGCGATGCGGGCGCAGCTGATGGTGCTCGACCGCGACCCCATGGTGGTGGGCCTGGCCGGGCGGCCGGTACGGGCGCTGTGGCGTGATGGCCGGGGGCGGGTGCGCTCGTGGGTGCCGCAGCTCTTCGCCCGCTACAAGGACGGCACCGGGATGCTGGCCGACTGCCCCAGCCACACCGAGGCCGGCGGCGAGCGGGCGTTGGAGGCCGCGGAGACGGTCGCGGAGGCGTGTGCGCAGGTAGGGCTCGTCTACCGGCGCCTTGAGCCGCTGGAGAAGACTCTGGTGGCGAACCTGAAGTGGCTGGCCGGCTACCGGCACCCACGCAACCAGGGCCGCCCGGGACTTGCGGCCGACGTGCTGGAGGCGTTCGCGCGGCCGCGGCCGCTGATCGACGGCGTGGAGGCGGTCGGCGACCCGATCGAAGTCCTGCCCGTCGCCTTCCACGCCTTGTGGCACGGGCAGCTGACCGTGGCGCTGGACGTGCCGCTGCACGAACGGGTCCTGGTCCACTCCCCCATGGTCCCTGCGGGTACGGGCGGCCCGGTTGATCAACGGGCCGCCGCCGTGCAAGGTTGCGACGTCGTCCGTGGTCGCGGCGGACATGAGGTGGGTGGCGGAGCAGGGGGGCAGGCCGTCAGCGGCGGCACGAACCAATGCGAAGGCGGCGCGGCTGGCGGCAGTGGCCGGGGCGGGGAGGCGGTGTGAGCGGGGTACGGCGTGGTGGGCGGCCGGTCGTGGCCGTCGGTGCCCACGTGCGGTTCCGGGGGGTGCGGTGGCAGGTCGTCGCCCTGGCCGGGCAGGGCTTCCATCTGGTCGGCCAGGACGGGATGGATGAGGTGGTGCTGTCCGGGCATCTGTTCGCCGACCCAGGCTTCGCGGTCCTGGGCGCGGAGGCGGATCAGGCGCAGGCGGTGCCGCGGTGGGGGCTGTTCGAAACGGCGCCGGCCGCGGCGCGGGAGAAGGCGCTGGCCTGGGAGCGGCACATCCGGGAAGTCGAGTGCGGCCTTCCCGGCGGGGTCGGCAGTGGCGGGACGGTACGGGAGCAGTACGACCCGGATCGGTTCACACTGGCCCAGCGGGAGCAGGCCAAAGCGCAGGAGCTGACCGCGCTGAGGTTCGGGCGGGTGTCGCGGGCGACGGTGCAGCGCATGCGGCTCGCCTACCGTAAACAGGGGCTATGGGGGTTGGTCGACCACCGCGCCACCCGCGGCCCGAAGGGCCGTGGCGGTCGGCAGGACGAGCGGGTCGTCACCGCGATCAAGGACGTGCTGCGCGGGCAGCGGGGGCGTTCCAAAGGCACCGTCAAGGCGCTGATGCCGCTGGTCGCACGACTCCTCAAGGACCGGCATGGAGACGCGGTGCCCATGCCCGCGCAGGCCACTTTTTACCGGCTCGTCCATCAGCTCGCCCACCCGGCCGACCACCCCGCGCGGCCGGTCCGAAATCCGCCGATCACGGAAGACGGGCGCGCCATGACCCCGACCGTGGCTCTGCGGCCCGGGGAGCAGGTCCAGATCGACACCACCCGTCTGGATGTCCTCGCGCTGTTCAACGACGGGACGCTGGGGCGGCCCGAGCTCACGATCGCCGTCGATGTGGCCACGCGGGCGATCCTGGCGGCGGTGCTGTGTCCGGGCGGGACGCAGGCCGTG
This sequence comes from Streptomyces sp. NBC_00984, assembly GCF_045162475.1. Lineage (NCBI taxonomy): Bacteria > Bacillati > Actinomycetota > Actinomycetes > Kitasatosporales > Streptomycetaceae > Streptomyces > Streptomyces sp. NBC_00984. Next base: position 8,856,566 of record NZ_CP108734.1, on the reverse strand, counting down.
GACGCGGCGCTGCTGCTCGCGGAGATGGCTGTACCGCGCCCGGCGAGGCCCGCGTGGCCCGACGCCCTGCGCTTCACCCACGCCAGGCTGCTTGCGGGCGATCGGCTGCTGTCGCTGGACGAGCGGCTTCAAGGGGCGGCCGCCCGGCCGGTCGTGATGCCGGAGACGATCGTTGTGGACCGCGGGAAAGTGTTCCTGTCGCAGGTGTTCACCGCCGCCTGTGAGACGCTCGGGATCAGCGTGCAGGTGGCGCCGCCGTTCGCGCCGACCGCCAAGAGCATCGTGGAGCGCACCTTCGGGTCGATCAACTCCCTGTTCTGCCAGCATCTGCCCGGCTACACCGGTTCCGACGTCACCCGCCGCGGCAGAGACATCGAACGCGAGGCGTGCTACACCGTCGCCCAGTTGCAGGACCTCCTCGACGAATGGCTCGTGCACTGGCACCACCGCCCGCACGAAGGACTGCGCCACCCCGTACTGCCCCGGGCGGCGCTGACGCCGAACCAGATGTGGGCGGCGCTCGTCGCGGTCGCCGGGTACGTGCCGGTCCCTTTGAGCGGCAGTGATTATCTGGAGTTGCTGCCGGTGCGGTGGCAGGCCATCACCGAGCGCGGCATCCGTATCCATCACCGCACCTACGACTGTGATCTGCTGGGCCCCTACCGGGGCCAGGAGTCCGAAGTAGCGGCCCGCGGCGGGAAATGGGAAGTCCGCATCAACCCGCACGATGTCCGCCAGATCTGGGTACGGCTCCCCGACGGGCAACTCGCCGAGATCCCGTGGATTCACCGCGACCACGCCCACCACCCGTTCAACGACCGCACCTGGCGGTACGTCCGCACCACCGTCACCCGCCACCTGGACCCTGACCGGTACGAGGCCGGCCTCGCCGACGCCCTCGACCAGCTCCTGCGCCGTGCCCGTACCGGGCATGCCACCCCCGCCGAACAGCACCTGATCACCCGCACCGCCCCTGTGCGGATGCCTATGCCCGCACAGCGGGCCTCAGACGGCCCGCAGCACCCGGACCAGGCTGCCGATGAGACGGTTTCCGGAACAGACGACGACAGCCTCGACGCTCTCGACGACACGCCGGATGAGCCGTCGCCCCCGGACCAGGACACCGGTGAGGACGACGGCTCACCGGACGTGCCGTATACCGGGTACGGGCTGTACGACGCCCGCGCGGAGGCCCTGAAATGGTGAACACCAAGGCATCCACGGCCAGGGGCAGTCGCCCTGTCGGCACCCGCGACGAACACGTGGGCAGCGGGCCCGGGCAGGGGGCTGCGGGTGCTGTCCCCGAAACGGGTAGCGCCGGCAGGCCGGTGACCACGTGGCAGGGCTGGCAGCACTTCGCCACCACACCACCGCCCGTGCCTCCCGGGCCCGGTGCCCCGCCACGCAGCACGGAAGAACGCCTGGCCTACCACTCCGCGTTCGTCACCCTCCGCACCCCGGTCATCGACACCCTCGCCACCAGCGTCCGCACCCTGATGATCCTCGGCCGCCACCAGACCGTGACTGCTCGTCCTTCTCTGATCGTCACCGGGCCCGCGGCGGCCGGGAAAACCACCGCGCTCCTCCACGTCGGACGCACCTGCCACCTCGCCCACACCCACCGCAACCCGCCATCACCCGGCCTCCAGCATCCGCACGTACCGGTCGCGTACGTCCTCGTCCCGCCCGGTGCCACCGCGAAAACCCTCGCCACCGAATTCGCCCGCTACCTCGGCATCCCCGTCACCACCCGCATGACCCAGGCCCAGATCACCGACGCGGTCTGCCACACCTACCAGCAGGCCGGTGTCCGTCTCGTCCTGATCGACGAGATCCACCGCCTCAACCCCCGCACCACCACCGGCGCCCAGAGTGCCGACCTCCTCAAAGACCTCACCGAACGCATCGGTGCGACGTTCGTGTACGCGGGCATCGACGTCACCACGACCGCGTTGTTCAGCGGTGTGCGTGGCGCGCAGCTCGCCGGGAGGGCCTCACTCATCGAGTGCGGGCCGCTGCCCGCCCGGCACGGGACACACGAGCCGTTCAAAGAACTCATCACCGGCCTCGAGAAGGCTCTGAACCTCCAGCAGCATCGGCCCGGAACCCTCCCCCGTCATGCCGCATATCTCCACCAGCGGACCGCGGGCCGGATCGGGAGCCTGACCCGGCTGATCCGCCAAGCCGCGATCACCGCGATCTGTGACGGCACCGAAAAAATCACCAAAACCTTGCTCGACGGGATCCAGCTCGACCACCTCGCCGAAACCCACCACCGCCCCACCCCGACACCAACCCGGCCCCGTACACGACGGTCCTGACCCCCCGCCACCCCACTGACCAGCAAGAACACAGTCAATGCCTTTAGACCCAGGAACATATCCGCGACATCCCGCGCTCTGTCTCAACGAAACTGCAACAGCCCCAGGTCAGACCCCCATCCCACACCCTCAAAACCACCCCGAAACCGTTCTCAATCAATCATCAACACCCCAGCTCACAAACCACACACCACCGCAACTAACCACCCCCAGCGTTAACCGATTCCACCCATGTGATCAGTGCGGTGCGGGACTTGAACCGCCTCGAGCTGGCCGGGGAGAGTGTGCGGGCGGCGCTGGAGGCCCTGGCTGTCGCGGCGCCGTCGTGGCTGGCCGGGCAGGTCGATGTCGCCGAGTTCGCTCACCGGTACGGGCCGCGGGTGGACGGCTGGCGCATGCCCGCCTCGCAGACGAAACGCGACCGGCTCGCGCAGGTCTTCGGCCAGGACGCGCTGGCGTTGTGCCGGGCGGCCTGGTCACCCGGCACACCCCCATGGATCCGTGAGATCGAGTCCGTACAGATCCTGCGGCAGATCCTCGTCCAGACGTACTACCTGAGCACCGACGCCAGGGGACGGGAGGTGATCAAGAAGCGGGCCGCCGACGACGAGGGTGTCCCGCCCGGTCATCGCCGCCTCGCCTCCCCTACGACGCGGACGCACGCTGGGCGGCCAAGGGCGAGGGCCTGTTCTGGATGGGCTACAAGGTCCATCTCACCGAGACCCGCGACACTCCCACCGAAGCCGAAGCCGAAGCCGAAGCCGGTGTCCGGGCGGCACCGAATCTGATCACGGACGTGTGCACCACCGATGCCACCGTGCCCGATGTGAAAGCGACCGCCCCGGTCCAACAGCGCCTGGCCGAGCACGGCATCAGGCCCGCCGAGCACTACCTCGACTCCGGCTATCCATCCGCCGACCTCATCGCCGCCGCGCTGAAACAGGGCACCCGTATGGTCACCCCGGTTCTGCTGGATCATTCCGCCCAGGCCAAGGCCCACGCCGGCTTCGACAAGAGCGCCTTCATCATCGACTGGAGGGCCCGCCAGGTCCGCTGCCCCGCCGGCAAGACCAGCGCGCACTGGAACCCCGTGAAACAGCACGGAACGGACACGATCGTCATCACCTTCGGCGTCCGCACCTGCCGCCCCTGCCCCTTCCGCGACCAATGCACCAGCTCCGCGAAAGGCCGCCGCATGCTCACCCTGCGCCCCAGAGAGCCAGAAGAAGCCCTCACCCAGGCCCGCGCCGAGCAGAAGACCGAGACGTGGAAGGCCAAGTACGCCCTGCGAGCGGGTGTGGAAGGCACTATCAATCAAGCCCTCGACATCACCGGCATACGCCGGGCCCGCTACCGCGGGCTACCGAAAGTCCGCCTCCAACACGCCTTCTCCGCCACCGCACTCAACGTGATCAGACTCGACGCCCACTGGACCGGACACGACCAGCATCACACCCGCAGCAGCCGGCTCGAACGCCTCGCCTACCGACTCACAGCCTGACCCAGGAATTGCGCAGCAGAGTCGTCGGGGGTGGCCCAGTCGGCGGATGGTGGTGCGGGCGGGATCAGATCGGGCAGCGCCAGCGCTGTGAGGTCGGCTTCCTCGTAGCGGGATAGCTCTCGAGTGGCTTCGGTGGCGGTGATCGTGTTCAGGCGCAGCGCGGGGGTGGGGGTGGTGGCTGGGGCGAAGCGTTCGTGGCGGAGTCGTTCGGCGGCCTTCGCGTCGGCGCGCAGGTGTCCCTCCCCTCGTAGCGTGGAGTCCGTGATTGCAGGGGAAGTTGAGGTTCATGGGAACCGACAAGCGGACGTACGACGCCGAGTTCCGTGAGGGTGCTGTACGCATCGTGATCGAGACGGGGAAGCCGATCCCGCAGGTCGCTGAGGAGCTCGGTGTCCATCCGGGCACGCTGCACAGCTGGGTCTCGCGGTGGCGCCGCAACGGGTCGGCATCGTCCGACCGGCCCGCGGCCGCGGAGAGTGGCGGGCGGGTGCGGGAGAGCGAGCGCGCGGAACTGGAGCGGCTGCGGCGGGAGATGGGCGAGAAGAACAAGCGCATCCGGGAGCTGGAGATGGAGCGTGATGTCTTCAAGCGATGCATGGCCCTCTGGGTGAAATGACCGAGTCCGATCCCGCGGCACTGGCCGCGTTCATCGGTAACCAGAGGGCCGAGCACCACGTCCCGCACCGCCTGGCCTGCCGGGTTCTTGGGGTGTCGGAGTCCTGGTTCTACAAGTGGCGCGGCAAGCCCATGACAACCCGCGAGGTCCGGCGCGGGAAGCTGGCCGAGGCCATCAAGCAGATCTTCGAGGGCTCGGGCGGCACCTATGGCTCACCGAAGGTCTGGATCAGGCTCCTGCGGGAAGGATGGCGCGTCTCGGTGAACACCGTCGCCAAGATCATGGCCGAGCTCGGCCTGGCCGGACGCAAGATCCGTCGGCGCCGCGGGCTGACCAGGCCCGGCAAACGGGCCGCGGCTCCGGACTTCGTGCGCCGGGACTTCACCGCGGACGCACCCGACCAGGTGTGGGCCGGCGACATGACGGAGATCGTCACCGGTGAGGGCAAGCTGTATCTGGCCACCGTGATCGATCTGTTCTCGCGGCGCCTGCTCGGCTATGCGATGGGCGAACGACACGACGCCGAGCTCGTCGTCGCGTCCATGAACATGGCTGCCGCCACCCGCGGTGGCGACGTGAAGGGCGTGCTCTTCCACTCGGATCGCGGCAGCGAATATGTGTCCCGGCGGTTCAAGCGCGCCTGCCGGCGCCTGGGCGTGACGCAGTCCATGGGCCGGGTCGGGTCATGTTTCGACAACGCCGTCAGCGAGGCGTTCAACAGCGTGCTCAAGGTTGAGTACGTCTACCGGCACACCTTCGCTACCCGGGCCGAGGCCCGGCTGAGAATCACCGGCTTCTACAACACCCACCGACTACACAGCGTGTGCGGATACCACAGCCCGATCGACTACGAACACGACCACCGAGCCAACTCCGCCTTGGGGCTGGCCGCATAGAAGATCTCCACAGAACGAGGGGATTGACATGCTCCACATCGCCAACATCCGGGCCGTCTGAGCACCGTGCACAACCCGCACCCGACATTGAGCACCATGCACGCTGGCCCAAGAAAACCGCACGCCCTAACGTCTTAAGGGTCGGCCGGCCCGTTAATACGGGCCGGGCCTGCCGGACGTTTCAGAGACCGAAGAACCGGGGCGCTCGGATCAGGCCGTCACGGCGGCATCCCACGGTCCCCAAGCCCCGGAGACAGCGAGAGGAGTCATAAATGTTCGTCAAGTCTGTGTTGAGTGTCGCAGCTGTTTCTGCCACGCTGCTCATCCCGGCCACGAGTGCCCCAGCTAGTCCCGCAGCAACCCGTGAAGTGACTCGTCATTGTGACGCGCCCCCTCTGGCGGACCTGAACGCCCGCCTAAAGGGGTACGGCGCATCCTACAAGTCGACTCACGTCCGCCTCTGGCAGTACAGGATCTCCGACAAGACCTACGCGGAAATCACTTCGACCAAACGCCCCGACGTAAAGATCTCCCTGGAGAGGACGCTCGGCAACGCACTCCCGAACAGTAAACCCAACATGGTGTGTGGGCCGACTAAAATCTCCGAAATCGGAATAGGCATCCGCTTCGGGTTTTTCAATAACGCAGACCATTCCGTACGGGTTTGCATTCTTTACCCGCGCGAGAAGAAGCACTGTGGTAAATGGTATGCGGAAGATAGTAATGGCGAACACGTCTGAGCCTCAGGGCGTCGGCAAAGTCGTGGCGGTGACTCTGAAGCTTCTATAGATCGTCAAGCTGCAGGAGACGGCCCGGGTGCGCCGGTGAATGCGCTGGTGAGGTGGCGGTAGACCTCTCGCGCAACGAAGCGCTTGAGGCATCTGAAGATGTCCTTCGTCTTGAGTCCTTCGAGGGTGCGTCGTGCGACGTAGTCGCGGGTGCGCGGGTCGTGACGCATGCGGACCAGCACGATTGTGTGCAGCGCGCGGTTGGCCTGGCGGTCTCCACCACGGTTGAGTCGGTGGCGGTCTGTGCGCCCGGATGAGGCTGGCACGGGTGAGGCGGCGCACAGGTGGGCGAATGAGGCCTCTGAAGCGAGCCTGTCGGGGTTGTCGCCGGCGGTGACCCGTAGCTGCCCGGCGGTCTCGGTCCCGACGCCCGGCAGCGCGAGCAGGCCGGGGGCGGTGCGAGTGATCAGGACGCGCAGGTCGGCGTCCGCTTCTGCTATCTCCTCGCTCAAGTGCCGGTAGCGTTTGGCCAGACGCTTGAGGGCCAGTTTGACGGCTGTGGCCGGGGCAGCCAGGTCGGTGCCCGGACGGCTGGCGGCCAGTCGTCGGACCAGCTTGGTGGTGGTCAGCGAGCGCAGTGCTTCGCGTACCGCAGCGGGCGCGGTGATGATCAGTGATTTGATCTGGTTGATGGTCTGGGTGCGGGCCTTGACGGCGCTGGCGCGTACCACGCGCAGTCCGCGGATTGCCTCGACCGCGCCATCGCGGTGCTTCGGGGTGCCTGTGGCGCGGCCGGCGAGTACTGCGGTGGCGGCGGCGTAGGCATCAATGGGGTCGGACTTCCCAGCCGCGCGACGAGCACGACGGTCGGGTCGGTCCACCTCGATGACAGTGATCTGGTTGGTATGGAGATAGCGGGAAAGTTCGGCACCGAAGGAGCCTGTGCCCTCCATGCCCACGACCAGTACTTGGCCGTGGGAGTGCAGCCATTCCAGCAGGTCTCGGTAGCCCGTGGGCGTTGTGGGGAACGCCTCGGTGGCCAGGTGTCGGCCGATGGTGTCGATGACGGCGGCCTGGTGGAGATCGGTGTGGGTGTCGATCCCGCCGATCACCTCGATCGGCTGTGACATGGTGGCCGGGTTCCTTCCGTGCGCGGCGAGTGGGTTCGCGCGCACTGGCCGACAGACGGACACGACTGTGATGGGACCGCTTGGGTCAAGCTTCTATGAGGTCACGATCTCCGGCCGGTACACGCATTGGCACCGCTCGGAAGGCCGACGATTCAGAGTGAGGACAGCCGAAGCGTCAATCGGGGATCGGGTCAGACCCTCGAGCGGTGCCGCCTCATCCTCACAGTCGGGGATCTTGGGGATCCCCGGCGGGGCAGCATGATCAACTGGCAGGCTCGGCTCTGTTCATGGAGAGCATGGGGAAGAAAAAGCCTCGCCGCCCTCGCCGTTCATTCACGCCGGAGTTCAAGGCCGAGATTGTCGGGTTGTGCCGACGGGGTGGCACGACTGCTGGCGACGGCGCGGCCCGTCGTCGGCTTCGTGGTGGCGGTGGCGGGCGCGCTGGCCCTGGCCCGGTTCGGCGAGGCGCCGCAGGACACCCCCGAACCGGTCTGAACCCGCCCCGCCCGCGCCTGAACCGCCCGCCCTCGCGAACCGCGCCGGACGGGCAGGCGGGCAAACGGGCGGGCAGGCGGTTCAGGTTCGTCGGCCCGGGTGGCGTTCAGCTTCCCGCCCTGCCTCATTCGCCCCGGTCACCCGGCGGTTGCCCTGCGGCGGGACCAGGCCGACAGTCCGAGTGCCAATACGGCGCCGGCGCCGAGGACCGCGACCGCGACCCAGGTGGTGTGGGTGACCGCGTCGGTGAAGGCGATGCGCGGGTCGCGGACGTGGGCGACGCGGTCCTCGAAGCGGGTGGTGACCAGTGTGCCGAGGATACTGGTGCCGAGGACGGCGCCGATCTGACGGGCGGCGTTGACGGTGCCGCCCGCCTCGCCCTCGCGGCCCGGTGGGACGTGGCCGACGGCGAGGGCGGTGGACGGGGCGTTGGCGAGACCGCAGCCGAAGCCGAACAGGACAAACGCAGCGGCGTACCCGGCGAACGCGGTGCCCGGTCCGACCTGCGCGAAGAGGACGGCGCCGACGGCCGCGAACAGCAGGCCCGCCGTGATCAGGACGCGCGGCCCGAGCCGGCGCACCAGTATGCCAGCCAGGACCGAGGCGGCGATGAACGCACCGAATTCCGCAAGAAGTTGAACGCCCACCTGCAGGGCGGTCAGGCCCCGTACCCGCTGCAGCCACAGCACTTGGAGAAGGCTGAGGCCGACGAAGCCGAACAGGACGGTCCCGGCCAGCAGGAGGGAGACGCTGTAGGAGGGATCACGCATCAGCCGCAGGTCGACCATGGGGGCGGTACGGCGCAGTTCTACCAGAGCGAAGGCGGCCAGCAGAAGGACCGCTGCCACAACGGCGGCCAGGGCCCGTGCGGAGCCGTAGCCGTGGTGACCGCCGTCGATCAGCCAGAAGACCAGGAGCGCGAGACCTGCGATCGCGGTGAACTGTCCCGCCCAGTCCAGGCGCTGGGCCGGATTGCGGGACTCGGCGACCCGGCCGAGCGCGACGATCGCTGCGAGGCCCGCCATGACGAGGTTGAGCCAGAAGGCCGCGTGCCAGGTCCACCAGCGCAGTGCGAGGCCCGCGACAAGGGGGCCGACGGCCAGGCCCAGCCCGGAGGTGGCCGCCCATGCGGCGATCGCCCCGGCACGGCGGCGCGGGTCGCGGACGGCGTGGGTGATCAGCGCGAGAGAGCTGGGGGTGATCAGGGCACCGCCCAGACCGGCGATCGCCTGGCCGACGAGGAGGGTGGCCAGGTTGTCGGCGAGGACCAGCACCAGAGCGCCTGCGGCCATCGCCGCGGTCCCGGTCAGGAAGACGCGCTTGCGACCCCACCGGTCGGCCAGGGCGCCCGCGCCGAGTACGCAGGATGCCACGACCAGGGTGTACATGCTCGGCACCCACACCATGTCGGCCGGGGCGAGGCGCAGATCGGCCTGGACGGCGCCGAGCGTGCCGATGGTCTGGGTGGTCTGGAGGAACACCGTGAACAGTCCCAGGCACGCGGCGACGAGGACCGGCCCGGGGCGGTTGCCGCGGGCGTCGTCGCGCTCCTCGGCCGTTGTGTCACGCAGCTCAGTGGTCATGGTTCGCTCCTCCGGACAGCATGGCCCCGGCCTGGCGGGGGACGTCGTCGGCGAGGAGTTCCTCGCGGGCGGCCTCGACGGCGTCGAGGACCTGGTCGACCACGTCGGCAGGGATGATCCCGGCCCGGTCGACGTGGGCGGCCATGTCGGTGTCGATGAACTCCGGGTGCACGGCGACGGTGCGGGTGCCCTGCGCACGCAGCTCCTCGCGCACCGCGTTGGTCATCGGCCGGGCCGCCGACTCAAAGGTGCCGTACGAGCCGGTCTGCGGCAGCGTGTGCCGGGAGAGCACGGGGAGTACGTCGGCCGGGGCCCCGCCACCGTTCCTTCCGGGGACGGGGGCGACGGCGCGGCCCGGTCCGCGGCCTGCTTCGGTGACGAGCGCGATGGCTCCGCCGGTGTTCACGAGGTCTCCCGGGGGGCTGCCGAGGGCGAGGGGGCGTTCTCCGGGGGGGCGTCCTGGACGACGCGGGCCTGCCGGGCGAGGGCCAGCAGTCGGCCGTCGGCCGACCACACCTCGCTGTCGTCGACCGCCCAGCCGCCGCCGGCCTGTTCGGTACGGATCCGAACGAGGGCCCGGTCCGTGAGTACCTCGGAGGCCGGCGTGTCGGCGAAGTGGATGGTCAGCTCGGCGGTCGGCACCGGACGCGGGGTGCGCCAGCACGCGAACAGGGCGGGCGGGAGGACATCGGTGAGGGTGACGACCGCGGCCTCGTCCAGCGGCCGCCCGTCGGTGAATCGCACCCAGGCCACCAGCTCGGCCAGCTCGCCCCCGGCGAGGGGCAGCGCCTCGGTGGCGGGTCGCACTTCCACCTGCTGGGCGAAGGCCACGAATCCGCCGGGCAGGTCGAGGGGCACGCAGTCGGCCGGACCCGGTACCTGGGGGAAGGCCCGCCCGTCATAGCCGGGCCCCGGGTGGCCGGAGCCAAACAGCGCCGACCCCGCGAGCACCGCGGCTCCGTCCTGATGGGCCGTGAAGAGACAGGTGGAGGCCCGACGTCCCCTACGGGGTCCGGTCAGGGACAGGCCGAGCGGACGGGTCTCGACAGGGGCGAGGAAGTGCGCGGTCAGGGCGCGGAGCGGGCGGCCTTGCCCGACGCCCTGTTCCCGCATGGCGGTGAGCGCCGCCGCTGCGACATGCCCCCCGTGCGCGCCCGCCCAGGACCTCCACAGGGGGTCGATCCGGGCCACCGCCTCATCGGTGACAGACGTGCTGCCGGGTGGTGAAGTCCTCATTCCGGTCTCCTCGTTCGGTCGGGCCCGAGGAATGCCCGAGCCAGATAGTTGGAAAACAGGACTCACTATAAGGGAGTTAGTTTGAAAAACAAATGCACTCTGATCCGGACCGCCCCCAGGCTCCGCCTCATGGGTCTTTTTTTCCAACCCACTGGTCTAGGATGAGAGGTCAACCGGCCCGGGAGGCAGACGATGGACGACGTACTGCGGGGCGGCAGGTGAGCCCGGAACCTCCCGGCGGCCGACGAGCTCCGCACCCGGAGCGACGCCCGCATGCGCCGTGCCGCCCCGGCACGGCGCCCACTCCCCGGAGGTCCACACCCATGACCGTCGCCCGCCCGCGCCCCTGTTCCATCGCGAACTCGCTCGCCGTCATCGGCGAGCGCTGGAGCCTGCTCGCGCTGCGGGAGGTGTTCTTCGGGGTGCGCCGCTTCGACCGGATCGCCGCGAACACCGGCGCCAGCCGGGACATCCTCACCACCCGGCTGAAGAAGCTCGTGGAGAACGGCGTCCTGGCCAAGGAGCTCTACCAGGCCCACCCGCCGCGCTACGAGTACACGCTGACCGAGGCCGGACTCGCGCTGCACCCGGTCCTGCTCGCCCTCAAGGAGTGGGGCGACCACTACGTGACCGAGGGAGAGGCCCCGACGGTGTTCCGGCACGACTGCGGCGCGGTCCTCCATCCGCGCACCGTCTGCGACGCCTGCAGCCGGCCCGTCCCTCCCGACAGCGCCCGCGCGGTCCGCATCGGTGGCGTCCCCCAGCGCTCCGCGGCAGACTCCCCCGGCGCACCGTCGCCGACGGACACGTGATCATCCGGAACCCTCGCCGGACGCCCGTACCGGGCGCCGGCGCCCCCTGCCGGCCGCCGCTTCCGGTATCACCGTCGGATCCTTGAGCCGGCTCTTCCGGTCCGGTCTGCGGATCGGAGGGCTGCGGGCGCCGCACATGACGGCCCGCTCTTTTGGCCGCACCATCACTCGTTCCCGTCCAGCCACCGCGGCCACCGGGAGGCCGCAGACGCGGGACGGAGCGGCCGGACGCCCCCTCTCGGAGAAGTGATCCGTACCCGGGGTTCCGCGGTACCCGGCCTCAGGAGAGCGCCCGGCAGAGAGCCTCCAGCGCTCCCGCCCACGCGCTGTCGGTCGGTGTCCCGTAGCCGACGACCAGTGCGTCGCGCCCCGGCGGCGCCTGCGGGTGCCGGAAGCGCGAGATCCCGTCCAGCGCGAGCCCCTGCCAGGCCTCCGCCCGGAGCGCGGCCTCCTCGCCGCCCTCCGGGAGTTCGAGCACGGCATGCAGGCCGGCGGCGATACCGCTGACCCGGACACCGGGGGCCCGTTCCGCGAGTACCGCGACGAGTTGGTCGCGTCGGCGGCGGTAGCGCAGCCGCATCGCCCGCACATGGCGGTCGTACGCGCCCGACGCGATGAAGTCCGTGAGCGTCAGGTGCTCCAGCGCGCTCGACGACCAGTCGCTCAGCCCTTTCGCCTCGATCACCTCCTCCACCAGGCTCTCCGGCAGCACCATCCACCCCAGCCGCAGCCCGGCGCCAGGGATTTGCTCGTCGTCCCCAGGTGGACGACGCCTTCTGGGTCGAGCCCCTGAGCGCGCCGACCGGCTGCCGGTCGTAGCGGAACTCCCCTCGTAGTCGTCCTCCAGAATCAGCCCGCCAGTGCCGCGCGCCCAGTCGACCGCCGCCCGCCGGTCGGGGTGGAACGGCACGCCCGTCGGGAACTGGTGCGCGGGGGTCAGCAGGGACAGCGCCGTCCGGAGGGCTGATCACTTTGGCACGGCGCGATACGTATCCCACTCGCCCGGCGATGGCGGGGCCTCCTCCCGGATGTCGACGACGAGGTCATACGCCACCTCGTCGACCGCCGCGAGGCTCGCCGCCGCGGGGCCGATGTCGTTCACTTCCTCGGTGCCCGCACGGAGGAGGGCGAGGTCGCCTCATGGGCCGACCTCTATCTGGACCCGGCAACTGGCACCGCCCAGATCGAGGACCTGGTCACCTCAGAGGCCCACCTCAGGCGCGGCTACGCCGATGCCGTCCTGACCACCGCCTTGCGCCTGGCCGCCGACAAGGACTGCGATACCCGGTTCCTGACCGCGGATGCGACGGACTGGCCACGACACTGGTACGAGCGCCGCGGCTTCTCCGTCATCGGCCACTCGCACTGCTTCGAACGGGACTGATTGCGAGACACCGGATGACAAACCGAACGAGGGCCTGGCCGCCGCCCGCGCCCGCGGCCGGACCGGCGGGCGCCCCTCGGTCATCACGCCCGAGCTCTTGCGCGCGGCTCGCGACATGCTGCCCAACCCGGAGAACAGCATCGAGTCCATCGCGAAACTCCTCGGCGTCTCCGACGATACCCTCTACAACCACATCCCCGACTGCGCGAACTGCGTGCCTCCCGCGTTCCGCGCCAGCTCGAAGGCAGTACCTCGTAGGTCACGGCAGAGCCGTTGTGGCTTTTGGCCTCACCTTGGCTGGACCCCATCTTGGCGGTGGCGTAGCTGCGGATGCGCGGGACGCTCTCGCGGACGAATTGCATCTCCGCGGCCAGGAGGATCGCCCCGGCCTCACCGAGGTAAGTCAGACCGGAGTGCCTGTGGATGACGTGCGACCTGGGCGGTGCAGTTTCGGTGAGACGAACTGAGTGGAGAGCGTGTCGGTGAAGGTGCTTCATTCCGTGCGGCGTTCCGCTGTGTGTCATGGAACCTGCGCTGTGTTGCGCTTCCTCGTGTGCCGGGGATACCGCTCAACGCGTAGCGGCGTCGGCGAGGATTGCCTGAAGCCGTGCTCGGCATTCGGCGACGAAGGCGGGGAGACGAGGACGCGGGCCGGGTGAGGTGTGGTCTCCTCGGCGAGCATGTGCAACAGGAACGGCACGGCGTGGAGCGTGGCCTCGTAGACGCTTCCCTGGTGGTAGAGGGCGGACCACATACGGTCCCACGCCTGGGTCCGGTGTTCCCCGTCGCCGCAGACCAGAGCGCGCAGCTGCTCCGGGACGTCGGTCGCCGGGCCGTAGGCGTGGCGGAGTTCGGCCCAGGGCGCCTGGTCGAGTTCGTCGAGTGGGCGGGTGCCGGGCGACGGTACGGCGCGGTCGGGTCTCACCGGGCGCTCCCCGGGGCCTCGGGTGCGGCGGTGCGCTGGGTCTGCCGCCACGACTGGAATTCGGGTAGGGCGGCGATGTCGGTGAGGTCGCCGAAGGAGGGGTCGCGGGTGAGGATCTGGTCGGCGACCCGGTAGGCGTCGTCGGTGCGGCCGAGGGCGAGCAGGACGCGGACCTGGGTGTCGCGGACGAAGTCGTACTCCGGGGCGTCGGCGACGGTCAGTGCCTGCTCGACGGCGGCGAGCGCGCGCTCGGGTTCGCCGCTGTGCAGCAGATGCCAGGCGAGGGCGTTGCCGGTGCGGCGTTTGACCTCTTCCTGGAAGGCGCCCTCGTCGGTGAAGTGCCAGATCGTGCCGGGTATCAGGGAGAGTGTCTGCTCGGCGTAACGGATGAGCTTCGTGGCCGGTTCGGGGCGGTCGGCGTCCGGGGCGTTGTCGGCGAGTTGGCCGAGGGCGTTGACCAGGCCGTAGTGGGCGTAGAGCCGGTCGTAGTCGGAGTAGCACACGCCCGGAACGCAGAGCGCGACGGCTTCCTCGAAGGCGGTGACGGCCGCCGCGTGGTCCTGTGCGGCCTGCTTCTCGGCGCCGGTCCTGACCAGGGCGTGCACGGACTGCCAGTTCGGGTCGTGGACGACCTCCTTGGTGCCGGTGTCTCGCAGGTCGAGCCGGGTCCGCGGAAACATCGCGCGCAGCCGCTCCAGCGTGGGCCGGTCGAGCTTGGTGTACCGCAGGCCCGCGAACTCGAGCCGGCGCAGTCCGAAGAACGACTCTGGAAGGGTGGTGAGTTCGTTGAACGACAGGTCGATGTGCCGCAGGTTCGGCAAGTGGGTGAACGCGTCGTCGGGCAGCGCGCGGAAGGCGGTGCGCGCCTTCCGGCCGTCGAACGTTTTCTTGCCCCAGCGGTCGATCTCCAGGTGTTCGAGGGTGGTGATGTCCCAGATTCCGGAGAGCAGGTCGCGGCTGGGCGGGGGCTGGTTGGAGCCCGGGGCGCTGCCGCTCAGGCGCAGGACGCGCAGCCGGGGCAGCCGGGCCAGGTCGGGCAGCCGCGTCAGTCGGGCGGACAGGGAGTTGCTCAGGTTGAGTTCCTCCAGTTCGGTCAGGTTCAGCAGCTCGTCGGGGACTGAGGCCAGCCAGACGTACGACAGGTCGAGTGTCCTCAGTCCGGTCAGGCGGGTGACGATCGGGGGGAAGTCGACCAGGGTGTCGCAGTGGTAGCCGCCCTGGTGCTGGCGGGACAGGTCCAGTTCGCGCAGCGTGTGCAGCCGGGCGAGCGTGTCGGGGAGCGGGCAGGTCAGCCGTGCGGCGCGCAGCACCTCCAGGCGGTCCAGGTCGCCGAGGGAGTCCGGCAGGGCTGTGAAGGCGTTGCCGGAGATGTCCAGCAGCCGCAGGTTCCGCAGCCGGCCGATGGACTCGGGCAGCCCGGTCAGCTGTGTCCCGGCCAGGTGGAGTTCTTCGAGGGCGGCCAGCTCGCCGATGCGCGGGTCGATTGTCTTGAGCTCGGCGTTGCCCTCCAGGGAGAGGACCCGCAGGTTGGGGAAGGAGAGGAGCTGCTCGGGGAAGTGCCTCAGCTTGCGTCCGGACAGGTCGAGTCCTGTCACCTCCTCCGCACGCACCAGCAGCGCGTCCAGCTCCTCCAGGGCGGCCAGATGGCTCGGCCGGACCCCGGCGCGCAGCACCTGCCGCCCCTCGCGCAAGGCCTCCGCGATCTTCCCCTCGTCGGCCGTGCCGTCATCGTCGAGGAGTTCGGGCAGCAGCACGGTGTCCAGTTCCTCGTCGGTGAAGTCCACCGGGCAGTTGGACGGCCCGTTCTCGGCGACGAGCAGTGCCTGCGGCTGCTCGGCGAAGGTCATGCCGAAGTACGACACGCTGATGACGATCCGGGCGCGGGTCCGCCCGCACACCACGAGCCAACCGCCGTCCCCGTATGAGCCGCAGATGCCGCCGGTCACTTCCAGGTCCCCGCGCACCACCACGTTGGGGCAGCCGGACAGGAACACGTTGCGGGCCCGCAGACTGCCCGTCACCATGAGGAAGTTGCCGTCGCAGTCGTCCCACCAGTCCAGGTCACCGTCGACGGTCAGATCACCGTCCACGACGGTGTTGTACGGCACCCAGTCGCTGTCGCCCTCCGGCTCCAGATGGCCCGCGACATGCAGACCGCCCTCGTACAAGCGGATCTCCTGCTCGTCGGCGAACTCGGCGTACGGGTAGCCGACATCGGCGGAGACCCGGAACCGCTCCTCCGCCTCCTGGGCGCTGATGAGGCGGTACCCCACCGGTGAGTGCACCGTTGTGAGGGCGGGGGGTACTGACGGGCCGCTCTGGGATTCGTCATCGGTCATCTGTGGTTGCTCCGTGGGGTGAAGTGCCCGGTAAGGCGGATTCGGTGGGGGAAGTGCGAGGCGCGGTCGGCTGGGGCGGGCCGCCAGGCCGACGGGTACATGCGCTCAGTGGGCCTCGGCTTGCGAGTCCGCGCGGAAGACCGGCAGACCCTCGCGGAGCCGGGCGAACAGCAGACCCCGGTCCATCATTTCCCTGCCCCCGTCCTCGTCGACGGCGAAGACCTCGTCCACCAGCAGCTCGCGCAACTGCTCCTGGACGCCGTCGCCGTGCCCCTGCTGGAAGTCGTCCAGGTCGAAGTGGAGGTCGGCTTCCACGGTCGCGATCGTGGCGTGCTCGTCCTCGATGACCAGGCGGGCGCGGATGGTGCCCGCCTGGAGCGTGTTGTCGTTGTAGTAGCCATAGACGACGTCGGCCTCGATGTCTCCGTCGACGGACATCTCGCCGTCGGTGAACACCCCTCGGGCCGTCACCCCGCCGCGGATGGCCACCACCGAATCCGGGCCGCCGTCCGCCAGCACGTCTTCGACCGCCAGGGAGCCGGTGACCACGAAGGGGGCCACCACATCCAGGCCGCCCTTCACCACCAGGTCGCCGTGATGAAAGAACGGCGTGTCCACCGACTGGTCGCCGACCAGGGTGCGCGTCGCACCCGTCCCGCCGAGCACCCTGGCGCACAACTCGGGAAGATGCGGCAGATGGTCGGGATCGCAGCCGTAGCCCAGTCCGGCCACGAAGTCCTGGTAGCTGTCGAAGTCCGGCTCCACCCGCCTGGTGAGCCAGCCGCTGTCGTCCGGGATCCCGGCGGCCTCACACACCTCGGCCAGCTCGGCCTGCATCACCCCGGCCGCTTGCCGCAGCGCCTCCATGTCGATGGGCAGCGGCCCGCCCTCCACCACGGGATACCGCACATGCGCCGGGGCCCCCGCAGCCTCCAACAGAGCCACGATCTCCGACCGTGCCTGCCGCTGCTTCTCGCTGTAATCCGGCAGGCGCAGGGCGATCCCGAGCGGGGTCCTGCCGAGGCCGTTGACCGCGGCGGCGTCGGCGCCGCGCTCCAGCAGCAGCTTCACCAGCCCCGGTCGCGCCGAGCCGACGGTCGCGTGCAGCGGAGTGTCTCCGCGATCGTCGACCGCGTCCGTCGGTGCGCCGTGGTCGAGCAGGAAGGCGTAGACCGGTACGGCTGCGCAGCTCTCGTGGGCGAGGGACCCGCCGGTGGCGGAGCGGATCTTGCCGTCCAGCCGGGCGCCGTGCTCGACGAGCAGGGCCAGCACCTCCACGGAACGCTTCGCCCAGGCCGCCGGTTCGGAGTCGTTCAAGGCCACGGCCCACGCGGCGGGGGTGACACCGTGGTTGTCGACGGCGTGCACATCCGCGCCGCACTCCAGCAGCGCCCGTATCACCTCAAGGGAAGGCAGCGGGTCGTCGGCGCTGTACGGGGCCTTCACCGCCCGGTGCAGCGGGGTGGCGCCCTGCTCGTCGTGCGCCGAGACATCCGCCCCGTCAGCGATCAGTGAACGAACCAGTGCGGCACCCTCGGCGGGGTCACCGCCACGGTCAGGCGCGACAGCAGCAAAAAGGGATTTGCTCATGACTTCGCTCATGGTGAGGACTCCTGGACGGTGCACTGACAACGGACCCCGGCAGGCCGGACGCCGGACCTGACAGAACGTAGAACATGTGACCAGGCCGTTGGTCATGAGCAGGAAGGTTCCGGTGGTTTCCGTGGCTGATTGCGTAGTTCTACTGACACCGGCGCCGGTCGAGACGCACACGGGAGAGACGGCGCCATGCTCGGATGGGCCCGGCACCGCAGGCCCGCCACATCACGAAGGAGAGGGTCGCCTCGTCCAGACAGCCCGGCTGCCATTCGACGAGCTGCTCGCCCCAGGCGACACCGGCGGTGGTTATTCGACCCGCACTCCACGGCACGGAGGCCCTCCGGGACGCTCGGCCGAGGAGCGTTCCGGTCCGCGTCCGGCCGACGGCACTTGGTCACGAGGGTGGTGGCGTGCCCGGTGCCGTAGCCGTGTGGCGGGCCACCAGGGTGGCGAGGGCCGCGCGGGACGGGACGCCCGTCTTGCGGTAGACGCGGGCGATGTGGCTCTCGACGGTGCGCGGACTGAGGCAGAGCCGGGAGGCCACGGCCTGGTTGGTGAGACCCTCTGCGACCAGTTCCGCCATCTCCCGTTCCCGCGAGGTCAGCTGGGCCAGCCCGGCGGCCGGTCCGGACGGCTCCGCCGCCCCGTCCGTGTCACCCAGCACCTCCGGGCGCTGCTGGTCGGCCAGGGCGACCAGCAGCGTGGCCCCGCCCTCGGCGGCCTGCTGGCGGGCGCGGCGCCACATGGCGGCCGCGCTGGCGCCGTCACCGGCGGCTCTGGTGAACGCGGCGCCGAGCAGCAGGCTCTGGGCCTCCCGGAGGGTCGCCCCGGACAGCGCGCTCTCCCGGGCGGCTTCGGTGAACGCCCGTGCTGCCGCGGCCGGGTCCCCGCGGTGCGCCTCGATCCGGCCGAGGGCGCGCAGCGCCGCTGCCCGGCGGGTCGGCAGGTCGATCTGTTCGGCCTCCTTGAGGGCGCGTTCGGCCGCGTGTTCGGCTTCTTCCGTCTCACCGACGGCCAGGGCTGCGGCGACGAGCAGTTCCAGGAACTCCGGGAGGAGTGAGGGCTGAATCCGGGACAGGTCCCTGCTCCCGCCCGTCTCCAGCAGGATGTCCCGTGTCCGGTGCGGGTCACCGGCGCCCATCGCGGCGAAGGCGAGCAGGGACCGTGCCAGCGTGGACCACCAGCTCTGGCCCGCGCCTTCCACAGCTGCCGCCGCCTCCTCCGCGGCGGCCAGGACGTCCGGATCGCCCGGCGGGCGGGCCTGCATGAGGAACAGGGACCGGATCGCGAGGGTGAGGCCGAGCAGTTTGCCGCTGCCCAGGGCACGGGCGATGGTCGCGGCCTCGTCGGCCAGCTCCAGCGCCGTGGTGACCCGGCAGGTCAGGAAGTGGGTGTACGCCTTGCACAGCAGGAGCTGCGACAGCATGTAAAGTCGGCCGGTCCGCCGGGCGATGTCCACGCCCCGGTCGGTGTGCCGTTCCGCGTCCGTGTACCGGTCGAGCATCACCTCGGCCCAGCCCAGTCTGACCAGGGGCTCGCACAGCCCGGCCAGGTCGCCGTCGGTGAGCGCGTCCGCCAGCCCCGCCGCGGTCCGGGCGAGCCGACGGGCCTCGGCCGTGTCACCCTCGTACGCCTCGCTCATGGCGGCCAGCGTCAGGGCGCCCATCTCGCCGAGTCCGTCACCCAGATCGCGGGCGCCGCGCAACGCCTCGGCCAGTTCTTCCCGTACCTCGGGGAAGCGGGCGACGAACTGCGCGCGGCAGCACCATTCGATGACGAGACCGATCCGCTGGGACGGTGACGGCCCGGGCCTCCGGTCCAGTTCGCGGCGCAGCAGCGCGTCGGCCTCGGCGTAACGCCCGAGCTGACGCTCCATGACGGCGCACTGCACGACCGCGGAGATACGGAGCGTGTCCTCGCCGTCCTTGTTGTCGGCGGGCATGTCGATCACTCGGTGGAAGAGGTCTCTGCTCTCCCACAGCGCCCCGGTCGTGCCGAGCGCCCCGGCGCGCATCAGTATCAGCTCACGGCGTTTGTCGAGGAGTCCGGGGGTGTTGGGCAGGATCGCGGCGGCCTCCGGGTCCCAGCCGGTCAGTGAACGCTCGATGTGGTGCGCCCGCTCGGCGAGGGGTGCGCCGGCCTCGGCCAGTTCGGCCGCCGCCCTGTGGTGGAGCTCCTGCCGCCGCCAGGGGTCGGTGCTGTCGTGGACCAGAGCCCGGATCAGCGGGTGGCGCAGTGCCAGACGGTGTCCGGCCTGGTCCGTACGGATCAGATCGCGGCGCATGACCCCGCGCAGGGCCTCGACGACGTCGGGGACGGGTGAGCCGGTGAGAGCGGCGATGAGGTCGGCCGTGGCGTGGTCGCCGAGTACGGCGGCGGCTTCTACGGTGCCGCGCTCCAGTGGGTCCAGCGGGGCGAGCTCGTCGAGCAGCAGTGCTTCCAGGCCTGCGGGCGGACCACCGTCCCGGACCGGGGGCCCGGGCAGCCGGGCGGTGCGATGTGCCGTCAGGAGTGCCAGGAAGTACAGCGGGTTGCCCTCGCTCGCGGCGTACATCTCGGCCGCCCGCTGCTGCGGCAGGTCGCGGGCCAGTTCCTCGACGCAGTCCCGTTCGTCGAGCGGGCCGAGAGAGATCCGCAGCACCGCGCCGGTATCGGCCCCGCGCGCCAGCGCCGTGGTGAGCGCCGCCGGGGCCTGGCGGTCGCGGCGCGACACGACGAGCAGGAAGGGAGCCTTCACAGGGTGCCGCACGAGGTGGTCGACGAGTTCCAGGGACGCCGGGTCCGCCCAGTGCAGGTCGTCGAGGACCACGACGAGCCGCGCGCCCCGGATGCAGCGCAGTGCGTCCGAGGTGGCCCGGTAGAGGCCGAAACGGTCCCTGTTCCACGGCTCGCCCGAGGGCTCGGTCCTTCCCCGCAGCACCGGAAGGAGCTCCCGCAGCGACGGGAACACCCCGAGCACGCGCTGGTCGAGGTCGGCGAACGCGTCGGCGAACGGCTGGAACGGGCTGTGCCGTTCGAACTCTGTAGCCCGGCCGCGCAACACGGCCGCCCCGCGGCGGCGGGCGAGGGTACTGAACTCCGCCAGCAACCGGCTCTTGCCGATACCGGCCTCACCAGTGACATCGACGAGGGCCGGACCACCGGCTCCCATGTGCTGCAGGGCCGCATCGAGCCGGCGGAGCTCGGCTGACCTGCTCACGAACGGCACGCTGTTCATGCGCCTGCCCGGCCCCCTGTACAACTCAACCACCACGATCTCCCTCGGAACGAACGCCGCCACGGCACACCAGGGCCCCGGTGGCTACGACACGGGGCTGGGCGACTGTCGCTGTCAGACAGCGTTCTACAGCACGAGTACGACAACGCTGCCCCTGTGTGGCGGGCCCGGCCCGCGCCGGTCAGGGGCGCATGGTGACCGACGTACGGGCAGCGATACGCCGGACTGCCCGCAGCGGACCATCATGTAAATCGGCTGGGAGTCAGGCTCCCGGCGTACCAAGGAACAGAACGCGGGAGCCAAAGATGTCTTCCCGGCTGCGTATGAACGCCTGATTCACCCAACTAGTGCCGCATCAGGCAACGTTTGCCCTCTGTGAGGCCCTGCCTGTCGACGATTTCGGCCGCTGCCGATAATCGGCTGATGAGCACTGTCGAACGCCCTCTGCCGCCCCTGAACGCCGACGAGCGCACCACGCTTGAGAGCTGGCTCGATTTCCACCGCACCACGCTCGCCATCAAGTGCGAGGGCCTGGACAACGAGCAGGCCGCCGCCGCCTCCGTGCCGCCGTCCCCTTTCACCCTGACCGGCCTCGTCCAGCACATGGCGGAGGTGGAGCGGAACTGGTTCCACCGGGTATTTGCCGGAGAACAAGCCCCGCCCATCTACGACCCGCAGGCCGACCCGGACGGCCCCGACGGCGGTTTCGACCTGGCCGAGAGCGCCACGCTGTTTCCCCCAGTGCGTCTTGCGCCCCTCGCCCTTCCGGCCGCCGCGTGCGATCTCTCGCACCCGACCCGCTGATCTCGTGTTCTTCGAGGGACAGCAGGAGGGTCGTTCTTCACGCTTCGAGGTGTCGAGCAACGTCGCGTGAAGGAACGGCCGCTGGTGAAGAGTCTCGCTCCTACAGGTCCCGCCGACGCCGTACTGGGCGTCCCGTCCCACTCTCGTGTCGAGTTCTACGACTGCCTGTAAAAGCTCAGTGCCCGCAGCCGGCCATGGGGGTGTCGAGGTATTTCCAGGTCTGGGGTCCGACCTGGCCGTCGGGCTTGAGGCCGCTGCAGCTCTGGACAGCGCGTACGGCGACGTCGGTGCTTTCTCCGAACTTGCCGTCGACGGTGAGCGTGTAGTCGTAGTTGGAGTTCAGCAGGCACTGGATCTGCTTCACCTTCGAGCCGACCATGCCCTTGGCCATGACCTGGGTGCGGTCCCAGTTGTAGCGGCAGCTGGCGCGGCCGGCGGCGCCGGGCGAGGCGGCCGTACTGGGCGAGACAGGAGCAGAGGGTGAGGAAGAGGTCTCGCCCTTGGCTGAACTGCTGGGGCGCGGTGACTTCGTTTTCGTGTCCTCCTCGCCCGTGGAGTCCTGGTCCTTCTTCTTGTCGTCCTTCGGGGCCTGGGTCGGTGCGGTGCTGCTCTTCGAGGGCAGGGGAGTTTCGTCGACCACTGGTTGGTCGTCGCCGGGGCGGTTGTCGCCGCCGGTCTCGGGATGGGAGACGGCGGGGGTCTTCGTCTCGTGGACCGAGTACCAGCGTCCGACCAGCAGCAGCGCGGCGAGGGCAGCGGCGATCAGCGCGAGGATTTTGATCCGGCTCCGGGAGGCAGTGGCCGGCTTTGCCGGTTCGACCGGGCCGGGCGTGGATGGTGCGGAAGCCGGGCTGACCGCTGCGGGTTTCGGAGTTGCGGTGCCGGGGGCGGGGTCCGAGGCTGCCGACGGTGCGGGGCCCGGGGCTGTCGGCGACACGGGGTCCGCGGCTGTAGGCGGTACGGGGTCCGGGGCCGTCGGCGGTGTGGGGTCCGGTACGCCTTGTGCGGGGGCTGCCGGTGCGGGAACGGGCACCGCTTCGGACGGTGCCTCTTCCTGGGCGTCTGCGGCGCGGCGGGCCTGGTCGGCGGTGTCCCAGAGGCCGAGCAGGGTGTTCTTGTCCAGGCCGCGGCGGGAGCAGAGCCGTTCCACGGCTGTCCGGGGTGGGAACGCGGTGCCTTTGAGGACCCGGTTCCAGGAGGAGCGGGAGTAGCCGGTGTCGTGGGTGAAGGCGTCCAGGGAGAGGTTCTTGGACGCCTTGACCTGTCGCAGTGCCTGGAGCAGTGCGGTGACTTCCGGCAGTGGCTGTGCGGGTGGGTTGTCGCCTTGGTTGGGTTGCACAGATCTCCCCCTGGTTCCGATGTGATCGTCGTGTTCCAGAGCCGTTTCTTTTCGCAGGTCAGGGGCCTTGTGGAACGGCCGGGACGGCGCGGTACGGCTGGAATGGCGATCAGGCTACCGGTGGGACGGCGGTACCCCGAATCTTCATCTCGTCGACGCCGCAAAGGCGCGGCGCAAACTGCCTGCCAGGTGTGTGCCGGTGGGTCTGACGAGGGGTGAAGTCGTGCGCATCATCAGCAAGAAGACGGGTCTTCAGGCGGGTGCCATGGTGGCGGTCGCGGCCGCTGGATTTGGCCTGATCAGCTTCTCCGGGAACGAGGAGGCGCAGGCGAACAGCCCGGCCGCGTACAGCGTGAAGGGCTTCGACACCAGCCATCACAACTCCCACCCGATCCAGTGGTCGGCGGCCGCGAGTGCCGGGTACTCGTTCGTGTTCCAGAAGGCGAGTCAGGGCACCGGTTACCGCGACCCGATGTTCGCCGGTGACTTCGCGGGGGCGTCGCGGTCCGGGCTGATGGTCGCGCCCTACCACTTCTACGACACCGGTTCCGGCGCCGCCCAGGCCGACCACTTCGCCCGTACGGCCCGCGCCGCGGGCTACGACGGCAAGCGTGCCGGGCAGCTGCCGCCGGTGGTCGACCTGGAGAAGATCCGCGGCCGGTGCCCGGCCGGGGTGAACAACACCCAGGTCGCCGCATTCCTCACCAAGGCCCGCCAGGCGTTCGGGGTAAACCCCATCGTCTACACCTCAAAGGACTTCGCCGACACGTGCCTGCGCGGCAACACCAGTGCTCTGGCCAACAGTCCGCTGTGGCAGCCCCGCTACGGGAGCGGGACGCGTGAGCCCGCCCCGGTCGGCGGCAGGTACTGGTCGATCTGGCAGTACACCGAGAACGGGACGGTGCCCGGCCTGCGGGGCAAGGCCGACATCAACGTCTACAAGGGCACGCTGACCCAGCTCCGCGCCCTCGCCCACCTGGCTCCTGGCCAGACGGCCCCCACCCCTCCGGGAACGGGTACAACGACGCCGCCTGCTCCGTCCACGGCTGTCTGGCCGCTGCTGAAGAACGGGGCGCGTGGCGTGAATGTCACGACCGCCCAGCACCTGCTGGCCGCGGCCGGCCAGTCCGTCACCGCCGACGGGATCTACGGCCCGAACACCCAGAACGCCGCCGCCGCGTTCCAGCGGTCCCATGGCCTGACCGCGGACGGCATCATCGGCCCGAACACCTGGAACAAGCTGGCCCAGACCGTGCGCACCGGTTCCAGCGGGTCGGCGGTGAAGGCCGCCCAGGCGCAGCTCGCCGGGTACGGGAACCGCATCGCGGTCGACGGTGCCTTCGGTCCCGCGACCCGGAACGCGGCCGTCACGTTCCAGCGGTCCCACGGCCTGGCCGCCGACGGGATCATCGGGCCGAAGACGTGGAACAAGCTGATCAACGGCGCGAAGTCCGCCCCGACCACGCCTGCCCCGACCACGCCCGTACCGGCGAACGGGAAGCTGACCCAGCGCCAGGCCCTCGCGCAGCTCGCCGCGGCCGGGATCAAGGCCCCGGTCGGCCGGACCTCCCTGGCAGGTGTCCGTGCCCGCACCATCCAGGGCGTCATCGCTCTGAAGAAGGCCAGCGGCGGGTGCACCATCGTCATCACCGGCGGCACCGAGTCCGGCCACAGCACCAGGGGCAACCACTCCCACGCAGGCGGCTACAAGCTCGACCTGCGCACCCGTGACGAGGGCCGCTGCGTGACCAACTGGATCAAGACCACCCAGCGCAAGGGCGCCCCGCGCGGCAACGACGCCCGCTGGCACGGCACCCTCAACGGGATCTCCGCCGAGTACGTCTACGAAATCCCCCGCAGCGGCGGCGTCCACTGGGACATCACCTTCATCTGATCCCCCTCCAAGCCCTCGTCCACCGGCGCGGGGGCGGCCGCCACCGCACCATCCCGTACCCCTTCCTCTTCCCGGACCCCGGGCCGCGCCATGCCCCTGCGCGGCCCGGCCGGGCCCACACGACACGAAAAGGAACTACCGTCATGAACCGCACTCCCCGCACTCTCTGGGCCACCCTCACCACCGCCGCCCTCGCCATCGCGGCCTTCGCCACGCTCGGTACGCAGGCCCCCGACACCGCCACCGCCAGCAGCAGCGGCGACCCGGCAGCCTCAGCCGCCCGCTCCGCCGCCCCCGCTTCCCGGAACCAGCAGCAGTGGCCCACCCTGCGCACCGGCGCCCAGGGCAGCGCGGTCACCGCGCTCCAGCAGCTGCTCACCGCCCACGGACACTCACTGAACGCCGACGGGTCCTTCGGGGGCCTTACCGCGGCCGCCGTCCAGGCCTTCCAGGCCGAGCAGCGCCTCCAGGCCGACGGCGTCGCCGGTCCGGCCACCTGGAAGGCTCTGGTCACCGCCCCCGCCGGCGCCCGGCCCGACACCGGCCAAACCGCCAAGCCCAACCCCACCGGGTACACCCTGAAGTTCACCAAGAACCAGAACCACCCGATGTACTCGACCCTCGCTCTCGTCCATAACGGCAAGGCGGTCAAGACCTACCGCGCCAACTCCGGCATGGGCAGCAAGGACACCTGCCTCTCCAACGAGGGCTGGCTGCCCAACGGGACCTACAAGGTCAAGGGACACGAGACCAACCGCGGAGAGTGGAACTACAACCCCAATGTGCAGATCCAGGGCTACGCCATCCAGCTCGAAAACAAGACCTGCACACCCGCGCCCGGCCAGAAGCCCGTCGAGCGCACCGACATGTTCATCCACAGCGAGATGCTCGCCGACGGCACGCAGGCCGTCGACGTTCCCCTCAAGGAAGACGATTTCTGGCGCTGGGACGCCGACTTCGACTACAAGTCCAACGGCTGCATCAAGCTCAAGCCCGCCGACCTCAAGGACCTGTTCACCCTCCTCGACCAGGCCGGCTGGCCGAAGAACCTGGCCCTCCAGGTCAGCTGACACCAACACCACCCACGCCCGGTGGGCGGCACCCCGTGCGGGGTGCCGCCCACCGGGCGTTTCGCGGAGGGTACGGCACCACTCTGTGGCCGCACCGGCGCCGAGGAGGCGTCAGGCGGGATGACGGGGCTCTTCCTCGGCGGCGGCGCGGCCACCGGTCCCGAGGGTCCGCCGCGGAGATGGTGGCGCCGCCGGACTGGAACCGAGCACGCCTCGGGCACGCAGTTCGTCGAGGTCGGACAGACGCTCTCCGGGAAGAGCGTCGAGCAGGTCGGCCTGGGCGGCGCGGATGCTGGGCGCGGGAGCCTGGGGGCCTGAGCCAAGGGCACGGCGGACGGTCACGCCGGTCATCGTACGGGCAGCGCATCACTGCCCCCGCTGACCGCCGGGTTCCCGTGCACCGGGCCGCAACGGGGTGTCGGCCGCTGCGAGACGGGCATCCGCTGGGGCGAACGCTCCCTCGCTATCGCAGCCTGACCAACACCGAAGCCAATCTCAGCTGACCCGGTCCAGCCATGTGCGGTAGCGGCTTCCGAAGGGTTCTGCAGCGTCGCGCAGCGCGGCTGACAGCCACGCGGCGGCACTCTCCGCATGCGTGATGACGTCTCGTGGATAGCCGTACTGCCTCTGATGACTGGCGAACTCGTCCTCGTCGTCCACGAAGACGGATCCGTCTTGCCGTATCCGGCAGACATCCAGATCCAGGTCCACCGTGGTCACTTCTCCCTTGTGCGGCCAATCGGGAGGAGTGGTGACGTCGCAATAGACGTCCAGGTGGGCTGGAGCTGCCTGGAACCGGGCCGTCCACCAGGCGTCGCGTGGAAAGAGCATGACTCGTTGCTCTTCGATTGTGTGGACCTCCCCTTTCCCGCCTTTGCTATAGATCGTCCCGATTGGCGCACCGAGCCAGACCCCGAACTCGTCCTCGCCCAACCACACCATCGAGTGGTGCCAGTGCAGGCTGCCATCGAACTTACGGACCACGACCCGGACCTCGGCTTCTCCCATGGCGGGAGGCTACTGGCAGCCAGGCAACTGGCATTCTGTGTCAACGAACGAGGAGTGAACCGTTCCGGGTTCGATAGAGACTCGATTCCGTGAAAGGATTGAGTCATGGCACGTCCCTCCTCCTATCCCGTTGAGCTGCGCAAACGAGCGGTCCGTATGGTCGCCGAGGTCCGTGGTGACTACCCGAACGAGTCGGCCGCTCTGCGGGCGGTCGCCCAGAAGCTGGGCATCGGTTCGGCCGAGACCCTGCGGAACTGGGTGAAGCGCGACGAGGTCGACTCCGGGAAGCGTCCGGGGACGACCACGGAGGAGTCCGCGCAGATCAAGGCGATGAAGAAGGAGATCGCCGAGCTGAAGCGGGCGAACGACATCTTGAAGGCGGCGGCGTCTTTCTTCGCGGCCGAGCTCGACCGGCCACACACACGCTCGTAGCGTTCATCGACGAGCACCCGGCCCGCTTCGGCGGTGTCGAGCCGATCTGCCGCGTGCTCACCGAGCACGATTGCAAGATCGCCCCTTCCACCTATTACGCCCACCGCAAGCGCCTCCAGGCCCCGTCCGCCCGCACTGTCCGCGACGCCGAGCTGAAGCCGCTCATCCAGCAGATCTTCGAGGGCAACTACCGTGTCTACGGGGCCAGGAAGGTCTGGCGTGAGCTGCACCGCCAGGGCCACGTCGTGGCCCGGTGCACCGTCGAGCGCCTCATGCGCGAGCTCGGCGTCACCGGTGCCGTCCGCGGAAAGAAGATCATCACCACGATCCCGGACAGTTCCGTCGAGCGGGCACCGGACCTGCTGGACCGCAACTTCGTCGCGCCGGCCCCGAACCGCTGCTGGGTTGCCGACTTCACCCACATCAGCACCTGGTCAGGAGTGGTATACGTCGCCTTCGTCGTGGACACCTTCTCCCGCCGGATCGTCGGCTGGTCCGCCGCCACGTCGAAGCAGACCACGCTCGTCCTGGACGCCCTGGACATGGCTCTGTGGCAACGCGACCGCGACGAACACCGGCACCGAGCAGGCGAGTTGATACATCACTCCGATGCCGGGTCGCAATATACGAGTTTCCGGCTCGCCGAGCACCTGGACGCCGCCGGCATCGCGGCCTCGATCGGCTCGGTCGGTGACGCCTACGACAACGCCCTCATGGAGTCCACGATCGGCCTGTTCAAGACCGAACTGATCAAGCCCGGACGGCCCTGGCGAACGCTTTCCCAGGTTGAACTCGCCACCGCCGAGTGGATCGACTGGTACTGCCACCGTCGGCTCCACGGTGAAATAGGGCACATCCCCCCCGCCGAATACGAGACCAACTACTACCGCGCAACCACCAAACCCCAGGTCACAACCACAATCTGAAGTCTCTATCGAACCCGGAACGGTTCAAAGGTCGGGGTGTCCGGTCGCAGACAGGAGAACGACCATGAAGACGTGACGTCTTCGCCCTTTGACATTGATGTTTTCCTCAGCCAGCCACTCACCGCCCGCGTGGCGACTGACGGGCCGACCGTGCGGCCCGTGTGGTTCGTGTGGGAGGAGGGTGCCTTCTGGATACTGACTGGGCCATGGACCAAGCTCTTCCACCGGGTGAGCGCAGACCCACGGATCGCCCTTGTGGTGGACGTGTGTGACGTCGCCACTGGCCTTGTCCGCCAGGTCATTGCTCGGGGGCGTGCTGAACTTGTTCCCTTCGATGTCGCCCGTGGCCGCCGCAAGCTGGTCCGATATTTGGGTCCGGACGAGTCCCGGTGGGACACGCGCTTCGTCCACTACCTGCGCGATGATCCAAAGGTGCGGGGCACGGTCTGGCTGAGGCTGGTGCCCTCGTCTCTGACAGCGCACGATCTGAGCTATGCGGCCGTAGGAGACGCTGAGTGAAGCGGACTGCGATCTGAGCGATCACGCTGTGGTCAGAAGTCTCGACAGGCGCTCGGCTGGGGTTTCCCAGCCGAGCGTTTTGCGTGGGCGGCTGTTGAGTTCGGCGGCGACAGCGTTCAGGTGCTCGCGGGCGTGGACGGACAGGTCGGTGCCCTTGGGAAAGTACTGCCGGAGCAGGCCGTTCGTGTTCTCGTTCGAGCCGCGCTGCCAGGGGCTGGCGGGGTTGCAGAAGTAGACCGGCATGTTCGCGGCGGTGGAAAAGAGCTGGTGACCCGCCATTTCGTTGCCCTGGTCCCAGGTCAGTGACCGTCGAAGGTGGGGCGGAAGCTGGCCGATCGTGGCGGTGAGGGCCTGGTGGAAGTGCTCTGCCCGGTGCCCGTTGGGCAGGTGCACCAGCATGGTGAAGCGGGTCGTGCGCTCGACGAGTGTGCCGATCGCGGAGCGGTGGCCGGCGCCGACGATGCAGTCACCTTCCCAGTGGCCGGGAACGGCACGGTCGGCGGCTTCGGCGGGCCGGTCGCTGATCATCACCATGGGAGCGGTGAACCGGGGCTGCCGCTTGTTTGCCTGGCGGTGGGGACGTCGGCGGGCCCTTCCGGTCCGCAGGGCGCTGGTGAGTTCGCGGCGGAGTTCACCGCGGCCCTGGACGTAGAGGGCCTGGTAGATCGTCTCGTGGGTCACGTGCATCTCCGGCCGGTCGGGGAAGCGTGTCCGCAGAACCTGGCTGATCGCTCCGGGCTCCACCGCTGTTCGAGGTGGCGCTGGATGAAGTCTTGCAGTTCGGGGTTCTGCCCGATCTTCCCGGCCTTGGGGCGGGGCCGGCGTGCCTCCGCTCGGCTCTGTGCGGCATGCGGGCGGTAGGCCCACTGGAACGCGTCACCACGCAGCGGCATGCCGTTGCGGCGTATCTCCCTGCTGATCGTGGAGGGGCTGCGGCCGAGTTCGGCGGCGATCTGCCGGATGGATGCCTTCTCTATCAGCCGATCGGCGATGTGAAGGCGGTCAGCCTCACGCAAGTACCGTGACGGGCCGTCCGGCGAGATCGGCCGCCGGATGCTGGGCCTGGCCTTCTCTCCCGTGGTCGCCCCGCGTCCGTTCCTCCACCGCTTGCCGGTCCGCAGGTTGATGCCGACCGCTCGGCATGCTTCCCGACTGCTCAGCCCCTGGTCCATGAGCCGGAAGTATTCCTCCCGCTCACGGACCAGAGGCTTGCGGCCCTGAGACCGCCCCCGGTTCTCCCTGATCTCGAAGTCCATCACGTCCCCTGAGCTGGGGTGTTGCGACGACCACTAGGACCAACGTGACTGATGTGGGGGCCGTTCATGTCAGTGAGGACCGCTACGAGTCCTCCACGGGAGCTTTGACGCTGCCATATCGGTCGGCAGCGGCGTATAGCACTCACTCACCTCTCGGCGCTTCTTGCGCTCGCGCAGCTCAGTCAGGTTGTAGGTCCCCGCTGGTGAGCTGAGCGGTACGAGTTCGTAACTGTCCTCAGGCTCCGCCGTCTTCTCCATCATCCCCCTACAGACCGTCGCTGTTTGCGGCTGGGCTCTGGCCTGGTTCTTACCCGCCCCCGACTTGTTTCGCTGAAGAACGCCTCAATTGGAGGGGTCTTTTCAGCCCGCAGGGTGAGGGCGGGCCAGGCGGAGAGGTAGCGTCCGGCGGCGGCTGCCTCCTGCGCGGCTGGCACTTGGCCGCGCCACTCCCGTTCCCTTGCGCAACGTCGGATCCCGACTGGTGGCGTGCACCGGCAACGGGCGTGCCCGATTGGGTCGCTGCTGCCGGGCCCAGTCCCGAGGGCCCTGGCCTGCGTGGTCGGGCCTGTGGTCGGGGCGGGCCCGCCCGCCTAGTTGAGGACCTGGACCTCACCGACCCGCGCGCTGAGCGCGGTCTGTCGGGTCTCGGTGAACTCGCCGCCGTCGTTGAGGGCGGGGGCCGTCCACGTGACGGTCCAGGTCGCGGTCGCGGTGCCCTTGTAACGGCCGTCCGGCTGGTCTGCGGCGCTCCGCACGTAGCGGTGGCCGCAGTCCGGGGACAAAGCCTTTCCGCGGTCGGCGCTGTACGGGGTGCCGGGGCCGTGGCAGGTGACGATGGTGCCGTCGCCCATGTCCCACCGGATCGCGGCCACCTTCGCGGTGGCGGTGACCGTGACGCCGCCCGCCGTCGCCGTCGCGGTCGCCGGGCCGTACGACGATGTCGAGCGGGTCACCCACATCCACATCGGCATCCCGACCACGTACTTCCCGGCCGTGCGGGGGCTGGCCACCTTCGGGCCCACCAGCCTCATGGAGTCGACCGCGCGGCGCGCCACCAGCTCGGGATCGATCGTGGGCGCGGCCGGGCCGGTGCCGTTCGGGACGAACGTGACGCCGACGCGCCCGGAGTCGGGGCAGTTGACCTGATAGACCGCGCCGTCCTTGGCGGTGTGCCCTTCCCAGCCCAGGTTCTCCGGCGGAGGCGGCGGGTCGAGTTTGGTGTACTCGCAGTGGGGCTTCGAGCCGCTGCCAGGGGTGCCGGCGGGTGTCGCCTTCGCGCCGTGGCCGCCGCCCGAGGGGGGTGTGCTGACGGTTTCCTCGGCGCACACCTTGACAAACATCGTCGCCCCTTTGCAGCCGGGGGTACCGACTCCGGAGCCGCCGCCGTACGCGTGTGCGGCAGGCGCGAGCACGAGAGCACCGGCCAGGGCCGCCGTTGTCGCCGCGGCCCGCTTCAGCATGTCGGGCCGCCCTGCGGGTTGATGGCTGTCACCATCCAGCCGTTCGGCCACTTCTCGGCCGAGACCGTCATGACGTACCGCAGCGGCTGTTCCGTCGGGAGCGGGATCACCTTCTTGGCCTTGGTGTCGTACGTCTCGTACGACGACAGGTCCACGCAGTCCGTGAGCGTCGCCTTCGGCGTCTTGGCAGTCGTGTCGAGTGCGGTCACCTTCGGGTCGTGTCCGATCCCGCCGCGCACGACCGTCCCGGCCGCCTTCATCCGGGCCAGGTCGTTGCGGATCTGCCCCAGCGCGTCGAGGGTGGCGTACTTCTCCAACTGAGTGCCCTTGGCATCGGCCTTGCCGTACGCCTTCGCCTGCTCCGCCGACATCGAGCTGTACGCGGCGATTACCGCGGCTTTCTCCGCCGCTTGCGGGTCGGCCGACGATGTCGCGGGCGCAGGCGTTGAGGCGGCTGGCGGGGCCGCAGACGGCTTTGCCCCGTCGTCGCCGCCACCGCATCCGGCGAGCAGCAGAGCGAGCGGTACGGCGCCGTACAGCGCTGCCGTGCGCCTCGATCGAGTCGTCGTCACCATCCAGGCCACCCCCGTGTGTTGATCAGTCGGCGCTCACCGTAACGCGGCGCAGCCGAACGCTCACGGCCCTTTGTCCCGGGCGGGGTGGCTGAGGGGGACCTCTCTCCTGCAGAGAGAGGTGTCGGCGTGGTGGGTCAGCGCCAATACCGCCTGCCACCTGCGGCGCAGCGACCGCCAGCCGAGGGCGTTAAGCAACTCGTTGAGCGCCCTGTTGGGCAACCCGTTAGGCAACTCGTTAGGCACCCCGTTGCGCAACGACGAAACGGTGGCGGGGTGCGGCCCTCCTGGCCCCCGAGGCGGGGAGGGCCGCACGGGGGTCACCGGCGGCACATGGAGACGATCAGCGCCGCCACCACGCCAAGGAACCCCGCGATGCCCGCAGCGGCGCTCAGCGGTTCCCGCAGTGCCGGGTAGGCGTAGACGAGGAACCCGGTGAATCCGCACGCGAGCAGGGTCACCGTGACGGCGATCGCGGTCACGGCTGCCGGGATCCAGTTGACCGGAGCGGTCGGGGCAGCAGGGGCGGGGGTCGGCGGGACGGTAGTAGACATTGGTTGTCCTCGTTTCAGGTTGGCGCGGTGCGCGCTCGGTAGGGCAAGGCACGGTAGGGGCGAGTACAGGCTGGTTGCCGGATGTCGGCGCCAGGGTTGTAGGGACGAGCCCTGTCCAACTTTGTTATGTGGGGGCCAGGCCCAGATGTGACGCTTGGTCGCGCGCTTTTGCGGGTGCCAGTTATCTGCGTTGCAGTTCGCGGACCGTTCGGCGTTCTGTGGAATTCATGCGGCGCGTCACCGGCGGGGTGCGGCTCTGTGGTTGGGCCCGGAGCGGGTGCCCGGTGGCCGCAGGTCCGGCCCGGGAACGGGGGGTGCGCGGCGTCATCGGGTGACGAGGACGACGGCGGCGCCGGCGGCAAGGGCGGCGATCAGGAGGCCGGCGCCGCTGATGGCGACTGCCAACGGCTGCGTGAGGGACGGGTGGCGGTGGGTGACGTAGGCGAGGCCGCCCATCGTCAGGACGATGACGACGGCCAGGACCAGGGCCAGGACCACGGCGAGCACGATCAGCAGGGCGAGCGAGGACACGGAATCTCTCCTTGAGTAGGTGCGCTCCGGGTGAGCGCGGTGGCAACAGTCCGCGCTGACGGCCGGTCGATCCAGTTCTCGCGAAAATCCGATCCGTCCCTGTTCGCAGGGCGGTTGAAGTGGATTCGCGAGTGCTTGACGGCGGGCGTCGCGGGGTGGTGGCAGCACGATGACCGAGCCGGGGGTTAGCGACGCAAGCCCGGATGGCGGACCTACCCTTTCGGATTTCGGGGCGCTCATTCAATGCTCTGACCTGCGTCTTTGTTTTCGCCAGGTATTGAATGGGCCCCACAGAACTGCTATCGCGCCGCCGCCGGTTATCTGCGTTGCGATCCGCGAAACGTTCGGCCCCGCTCAGTAACAGTCGTGTTGCAGCGGCCGGCACCCCTGCCCGGTCCTCGCCGCGGGTCAGCGCAGGCGCGCGCGGGGTACACCGTGGGTCAGCATTTGGGCAACCTTCTGACCTGCGCATTCAGGGAGTTGGGTCAGCGTTTGGGTCAGGGGCGCTGAGCAGAGTTCACGGCATCACCGAACGGGGAGCTGTCGTGACTGGAACGCGGGTTTTTGAGTCGCTGGATGCCGAGTGGACGCTGGTCTGTGCCGGATCCGGGCGTGCCGAGATGGTGCTGGGCTGGCTGCGGGAGGGCGGGGTGCTCGCCGAGGCGCGCGGTCTGGCGGAGCTCCTGGCGGAGTTGGAGTGCCGGGACCGGGCGCGGGGGCGTGTGCACAGTGACCGGTGGATGCGGGTGCTGTTGGAGCGTGCGGCCGACGAGGGGGCCGGGGCGCAGTTGGCGGCGCGGGTGGTGGTGCAGGCGATGCTGCCGGGTGCGGTGCGGATGACGCAGCGGCTGCGGGCCGGCCGGGATTTCGACGAGACGGGTCAGGTCGTCGTCGTGTGTCTGTATCAGGTGGTGCGGCGGTTTCCTCTCGGCCGGGCCGGTGGTGTCGCGGCGACGCTGCTCCTGGAGACGCTGCATCTGGCGAGCCGTGAGCTGCGAGCGGACGCGGAGGCGGTGCCGTGGCATCCCGTACTCGAATCCGCGGTCGTGTCCGGTGATCTGGTGGCGGATGATCCGGCGGGCGTTGTCTGGCGGACGGTCCTCGGACGGCAGGCCGCTGAGGCCGGGCTCGTCGCGGCCGGTGAGGTTGTGGTTGGTGCGCGGGGCGAGCTGGTCGAGTTGCTGGTGTGGGCCGTGGCTGCCGGGCTGCTCGATGTGGTGCGGGCGCGGGTGATCGCGGACGAGTCGCGGGTTGGGGCGCGGGAGAGTGCGGAGCGGGCTGGCGTGACCGCGATTGCGTGGCGGCAGCGTCGGAGCCGGACCGTACGGCAGTTGCGGCCGATCGCGGATCAGTGGGTGCAGGCAGCGTGAGCCGGAGGCTAACCCGGGCGGGGGTTAGCCGCGCAACCCCCGGCCGACCAGGCCAAAACGCGGTTGCCGGAGTTGAGTGGACGTCTACTCAACTCCGGCAACCGCGCGTCGTGATCTTGGTCTCGCTCCTACGGTGGCGGGATGGCTGATGTGGAACTGCATGGCGGGCCGCTGGACGGTCGGACGGTGGATGTCGGGGAGATCGATGACGACCCATGGATCGCGATCATCAGCGACCACGGCGAGCATCCGGGCGGACGGTCGCTGTACGAGCCGGACACGGCCGGGGTCTGGCGGTGGGTACGCGACCTGCGCTGGGACGAGTTGTAGGACGCACCGCGCCCTCGGGTGCCCGGCCGCGGCCACGCCCCCGGACGGGCGCCCGAGGGCGTGGCCGCGGGGATGATGGGGGCATGAGCACGACGCGTCCGATGCTGACCCAGCGGGAGGCCGCCACCGCGTGCGGCGTGAGCCGCACGACGATCCGCCGCCGCCGCGAGGACGGCGACCTACCCGGCGCGGTCCAGGACCCAAAGCGCGAGTGGCTGATCCCCATCGACGACCTCCTGGCCGCCGGCCTCCGGCTTCATGCACCCGCCCCGCCCGACGCCCCGACGACACAGGCCGGGCCGACCGAGGACGACGGCCAAGAGCACGACGACGTCATGCTGCGCGCCGAGCTGGCCCGCGTGCGCCAGGAACTGGCGGCCGAGCGGCATGGACGTCAACTGGCCGAGACAGAGGCCTGGCATCTGCGTGAGGTGCTGACTGCCCGCACCGAGCACCTCGCGGACCTTCAGCGGACAGTCCACACACTGCTGCCCAGCTAGCGGCAACGCCGTTCAGTTAGGGCGGGGTCTGGGGCGTCAAGGGCTGCTCGTGAGCATGTTGATGCTGATGGTGGCTTTGTAGGTGGTCCGGTCAATGGCGGGTCCGCGTGCGTTGTATTTGGAGATTGCTCGTTTGACGATGCGGTCTTTGGTGCGGACCCGCCGGGTGGGCAGGAGGTGGGCCAGGACGTGACGGCCTATGGTGCCGACGAGATCGATGTCGGTGCCGGTGATGATGCCGGCGGCCAGGACGAGCTGGTCCCGGGCGGCGGCGAGGGCGGTGAAGAAGCCGGCCCTGTCGGGGTCGGTGCCCGGGATGCTGTCGGTGGCGTCGGTCATCGCGGTCCGCAGTGCCTGGTAGGCGGTCAGCAGGGACCAGACCTCCTGCTCAATGCCGTCCGGGGTGCGGGCCCGCAGGACGCGTCCGCCCAGCATCGTGGACTTCAGCTCCGCGTAGGCGGTCTCGATCTCCCAGCGTTCGTGGTAGAGCCGGACGAGTTCACCGGCCGGGTGGGTGTCAGGGTCGGTGAGGGTGGTCAGCAGCCGGTAATGGCCCGTGCGTGTGCCCTGGGCGGTGCGGATACTGATCTCGGCCTCGATGACACGCACGGTCAGTGGACCGATCCGGGTCAGTGTCGAGCCGTCACGGCAGCGGACCAACGGTGGCAGCTTCCGGTTCGTCTTGCAGCGCACGAGCAGATCGGCGCCGGTGGCGGCCAGCTGGTTCAGCAATGCGGCGGAGGCGAAGTTCCGGTCGCCCAGCAGCAGCATCCCAGCCCGCAGGTCCACCGCCAGGCGGCGGGCGTACTCCAGTTCGCCGGTCGTGGCCGGACCGAACACGGCCCCGATCACCGACCGGGTCCCGCAGGCCACCAGCGCGGCCAGACGCAGTTGCGGGTAGCCCGAGATCCCGTTGCCGAGCCGCTGCCGGGTGAACACCGCAAGGTTGGCCGGGCAGTCCGGGACCGGCAGAAGGGTGCCGTCGACTGCCACGACCCTCAGACCCCGCCATCGCCCGGCGGCAGCGGTCGTGGCCGCAGGCCCACTCACCAGGTCGAACAGGGCTTTCATCGGTGCCGGCCCCAGCCGCTGGCGGGCCTGGCGAAGAGCGCTGCCACTGGGCCGGACTGGTGCCAGGCTCGCCAGCCCGGCGCATAACCGGTCGAAAACCTGCTGATAGCCCAGCCCGTTGAAGAGTGCCGCGGCCAGCAGCAGGTAGACCGTGACCCGCGCCGGCACCAGCCGGACCCTGCGCTGCACCGCACCGGTCTGTTCCAGCACCTCATCGACCATCTCGAACGGAACGATCCGGGTCAGCTCACCGATATGCCCCGGTGCGAACACCCCGGCCGCTACCCCGACGGTCCTTGTTATGGCAGCCTGTTCCAACAGCGGAGCTCCTGTGGTGAGGATGTCTTGGAGTGACATCCCTCTTCTACAGCAGCTCCGCTGCCTCGTTCACCAGCCTTGACGAACGACTTCCACGCCTAACTGAACGGCGTTGCAGCTAGCGGGGCAGGGTGACTGTCCAGCCAGCCCCGGATCGCGGCTTCGACCACGTTGTATTCGGGTTCGGTGACGACCAGGGCGACGTTTGCAGTCGCGGGTAGGGGGCTTCCCCACCTGCGCGGGGAGCAGGGCCCGCACCGCGTCGGTGCGGGCCCTCCACATACTGGGCGGACGTGTGTCCCTACGCCGGGGTCATTCCGCCCATCCACACTGCGATCTTGGGCTGCTTCTGTGCCGACAGTCGGCGCCAGGTAAACACCCACGCGTTCAGGCCGGCGTCATCGATACCGCACGCCCGCAGGAACGCGAGATAGCGATCGTAGTCCGGCACGGACGGTTCCCCACGCAGCATGTCGCTGACCGTGCTGCGGCGCAGCACGCCGCCGCTGCGCCGCTCCAGCAGCCTCAACGACGGCCGACCGCCCCACACATGCACTGCCTGCAAGGCCTGCTGCAGTTCGAGCGGGCTCGAAACGCCGGTGGGGTCGGGCTGGCCAAACTTCGGCACGTAGGGCTCGCACCGCAAGACCGTCCGCGCAGCACCTTCACCCCTCCCAGCCTTGACTCCCTGATAGATGGAGGAGCGGATCGCCTGAAGTTCCATCCGCTCTTCGTCGGAAATAAGCACGCTGTCCAGCAGCGCGTCCAGTCTTCCGCGGTTGGGAAGGAACTGGCCGTTGAGGATCCGAGTCACCAGATCCTCCTCAAGGCCCACCTGCATGGCACGGCGATACGGCTGCCTGCCCGCCTGGACATCCCTGTCGAAGATTTCCTTCAGGCGGACAGCGAGCTCCTGCCTGTCTACTCCGCCCACAGCCGCTCCCCCGTCTTGGCAATGCGTCGGCGGCGGAGTGTGCGGGGGACCTCGCGTACCAGACGGACCAGGGCGTCGAGGGCGACCGCCGCGGCAATGGCGCCGATCACCTCGACGGGGTGGGTGAGGGACAGCCACAGCAGGACGAGCGAGGCCAGGACGCCGAGGGCGGCCTGGCGAAACCCGAATCTCTTGGGCTGCTCGACGGGTGCGTACACGCACCCGGGGGAGATCGGGACGACGGGCTGGAAGATCCAGCCGGCCCCCGGGATGAAGATGGGGAACACGAGCTAACCGCCTTTCGCGGACATGGCCTGGACGCAGATGTGAATCGAGGGATTCGCAGGTCCCTCACGCACCTCGGGGTACGCAACATCAAGTCTGGCCGGTCCGGGAGGGCGGGATCAACTTGCTTCCAAGTGGACCCCTCGACTCCGGTTAACCTGTCAGGAACGTTTCATTCGAACATTCCTGACGGGACATCAGGGACACGGGACGTATTGCTGCACCTGCTCGCGTCAGCCCCTCTGCCGGATGTCCAAGGGTGTCCGGAAACTTCCGGCCACGTACTCCACACACTGACGAAATGCACTGGTGGAGGTAGCGCTGTGTCCGAAACCGTCCGGCAGTGTCCGAAATCTCGCCTCTGGCAGACAATGGCAGCCAAACTGGATGTCACGAGACGCCGTTCGGAATGGCCTGGACGCGCCCTCGGTGGAGACGTGTTTCGCAGCACTCTCCTTGTGACGGATGTCACTTCTCTTGCAAGAAGCCCGCGCCTCAAAGGCGCGGGCTTCTTGCCGTTCAATAAGCACTTTCTGTAGCCCTGCGGCCAGGACGAGCCGCCCAGTCCGCGCCGAGGCTGCCGCTCACACGCTTGTCCCCGGCGCCGGGCACACCGACAAGGCGGCACCCCTGCGGGAGGAGTGCCGCCCTCCTCGGCATCGCGGGCGGCAGAGGAGACCACGGTCCGGCTTCTTCCCGGCGGGGCGTTCTCCTCGAACCACGCATCGCCCTCACGGATCTCAGCGCGTGCGGACACGGTCCCGTCGGCGTAGCGGTCCAGCGCGGCAGTGAACGCGGCAACCCGCACCGGGGCGCCGCGGAAGCGGTCGCAGGCCCGCAGGTCCATGCCTGCGGTGATCGCCAAGTGCAGCGCGACGTAGGCAGTGACAATCGCGGCCACCGTGATCAGCCGGGCGAACGTCCGTAAGCCCGAGGACATCTCAGCCCCCCTCACCTCGCCCAGCCCAACCGTCTAGCACAGGCTGTGTCCGTCTTACCACCTCGGCGCAACCGGCTGTGGCCGATTCAGGCCACAAACGCCAACCACGCGAAACCGGGAGCACCCGCCAGCACACGGCTCAACCCACGGCTCCGCCATCGTGGGGCAACAGTCAGTGATGTTCGGCTCCGGCCAAGTCGCTCTGCATGTACGAACGGCAGCTGCCAGCCGGAGCCGCGGCAGTACGTGCAGAATATCCAG
The DNA here is from genome assembly GCF_045162475.1 of Streptomyces sp. NBC_00984. NCBI lineage: Bacteria > Bacillati > Actinomycetota > Actinomycetes > Kitasatosporales > Streptomycetaceae > Streptomyces > Streptomyces sp. NBC_00984. Next base: position 8,817,410 of record NZ_CP108734.1, on the reverse strand, counting down.
ACCGAGCAATTGTCAATTCCTGTGGATCACCGCGGGGAGGTGCTGTCACGTTGACTGAGCGGGTGGGATGATCTTCGGGTTGATCACGGTGGACGGGGAGTCGTCCGTGGGGAGCGCGTCGCCGTCGTACAGGGGTCACCGGTACCCGGTCGAGGTGATCTCCCACTGCGTGTGGCTGTACTTCCGGTTTCCCGCTCAGTTTCCGTGAGGTCGAGGAGCTGATGCTCGAGCGCGGCGTGATCGTCTCCTACGAGACCATCCGCCGCTGGTGCCTGAAGTTCGGGCAGCAGTACGCCAATTCGCTGCGCCGCCGCCGGCCCCGGCCTGGTGACAAGTGGCACCTGGACGAGGTCTTCGTCAAGATCAACGGCGAGCAGAAGTACCTCTGGCGGGCTGTCGACCAGGACGGCATGGTGCTGGACATCCTCGTACAGAACCGGCGGGACAAGACCGCGGCCAGGCGATTCTTCCGTCGTCTGGTGAAGACGACCCGTACGGTGCCGCGAGTGGTCGTCACGGACAAGCTCCGCTCCTACGGCGCCGCCCACCGCGAGGTCATGCCCTCGGTCGAGCACCGCTCGCACAAGGGGCTGAACAACCGGGCGGAGAACAGCCACCAGCCCACCCGGCAGCGTGAACGTGCGATGAAAGGCTTCCGCTCCGCTGGCGCGGCGCAGCGGTTCCTGTCCGCGTTCAGCGGCATCTCACCCCACTTCCGGCCCCGCCGCCATGATGACCGCCCCCGACTACCGCACCGAGATGCAGCACCGCTTCACCACCTGGGAGCAGGTCACCGGCACCGCCGGTCTGTCCACCACGGCCTGAGCACAGGCCCCGAACCAGGCCCCACCATGCCCCGACACACCATCAGACACCCACACACCCAACAACGTGACAGCGCCGGGAAGAGGCGTCGGGCGGCCAGGGCGGCGTAGACCAGACCGATGCCATCGCGATCCGTACGACGCCCAAGGGCTGGATGCCGCGTGGCGGGCGCGCGACTCACCCGTGGAAATGTCAGACCCACATCAGCAGCGATGCGAGGCAACGGCGGAAACATAGGGTCACGGATCGGCAATGTCCACACATGTTTTCCGTAACGCTGGCACATTTGGATGACCGACCAGCGAATGGGGCCTGAATGTCATCTCCGAATCCACCTCAGCCGCCTCGCGGTACACCGATATTCCTCGACAGCAACGGAACCCTGACAGTCGGCCAGTGGCATACTCCCGCGAGCGGCGCAACCGTCCAGACCATCGACGGCACAGGCAAGCGGATCACCGTGACACGACTGTTCGCGACTGGCCTGTTTGCCTTCGCGCTCAAGAAGAAGACCGGTGCACTGTCTGTCGTGATCTGTGGAAGGGACGGAGACAGCACAACGGTGAAGGTCTCGGCCAAAAAGGCGCAGGACGTCATGGCCTGGGCTGTCGCGTTCAACGGCTGGTCCGAAGCTAACAGTTGATAGGCGTCAAACCCTGTCGTCACCGGTGAGTTGCGCTCGGATCGCATGCCAGGCGGGGGCATTGACGGCGGGCTGCCACCTCTGGCTGATGCTGCTGCGCAAGCACCGTCCAGGGCGGAGTGCCGTCGTCTGGTGTTGTAGCGGGTGACCCAGCGGAAGACCGAGAGGCGGGCGGCGCGGGCTCCGGGCCAGCGTTTCGCGCCCTGGGGGCTTGTCGGTGACGACCACCCTCGGCACCGTACGGGTCTTCTTTATCAGGCGGCGGAAGAAGCATCTCGCCGCGGCCTTGTCCCGCCGGTTCTGGACGAGGATGTCGAGGACGTTGCCATTCTGGTCGACGGCCCGCCACAGATACTTCAGCTCGCCGTTGACCTTGATGAAGACCTCGTCCAGGTGCCACTTGTCCCCGGCCGTGGCCGACGGCCGGGCAGTCCGTCGGCATAGGCCTGTCCGAACTTCAGACATCAGCGGCGGACCGTCTCGTAGGAGACGCTGATACCGCGCTGCAGCATCAACTCCTCCACCTCACGGAATGACAACGGGAAGCGGAAGTACAGCCACACGCAGTGGGAATCACCTCGACCGGGTACCGGTGCCCCTTGTACGACGGCGGCGTACTGCCCACGGACACCCCCTCCACCATGATCAACCCGAAGATCATCCCACCCGTCAGCCAACGTGACAGTGCCCTCCTGCGGGCCCCCGACTCCGCGGCGGGCCCGCTGGAGCCTTGCAAAGATCGTCCGCGCCGGGAGGCTCCTCGCCAGGCCTGCTGCACCACCGTCGTGGGAGTCGCCGGAGCCCTCGACGTCAGCGCTCGGACGATCTACCGGCACCCCCTCGTCCATGGCGACGGCCAGGATGCGTCGCAGCCTGGCTCTCGTACTGCTTCTCGACCCGGTCGCGGGCCCAGGCGACTGGCGGACTTCCTCGTTGGGGTGCCGTTAACGAGCGGCGATCCAAGTGGCAAGTAGCTATGTAGTCAATGTGACGGTCGGTCACTGGCTCGGGGTGAGGGCCAAACGAGCAGCGGATAGCGGTAGAAGTGACTCCGCTTCGAGGTTGGCTTATCGGACTTCTGGGCTCTGACGCACCGTCAGGGTGTTGCCGCAGTAAATTACCGGATTTACTGCGGCAGTTGTGCATACCTCTCCGCAATCGAGCATCTGCCCGAATGCGGTTCTGCTGTGCGGACTTGAGGGGAGGGGACTGTCAGTGCCCGACGCCGACCAGGCCAGGCGCCAGCGTGTTTGCCTGGGTCATACCCCCAGGTCCTCCGTCACGGGCAGGCACTCGGCGAGCAGTTCGACGACGTCGCGCCAGGCTCGCTGCGCGTGCTGTGGGTGGTAGCCGACGCCGGGGACCATGGGGTGGTCGACCGGCGGGTGGTGGAAGGCGTGCAAGGCGCCGCCGTAGACCGCGAGGCGCCAGTCGACGCCCGCGGCCTGCATCTCAGCGGTGAACGCGTTCCGTTGCGCGGGCGGCATGATCGGGTCTTCCGACCCGACCCCGGCCCACACCGGGCAGCGAATGCGCGCCGCCTCGCCCGGTCGGCCCGTGGTAGTTGCGTTAACTGTCCCGATCGCGCGCAGGTTGACGCCATCGCGCCCGAGTTCCAGCGCGATGGCGCCCCCGGTGCCGTAGCCGACGGCGGCTATCCGGTCGGGGTCGGTCCGCGGTTCGGTGCGCAACACGTCAAGCGCCGCGTGGCCGATGCCTCGCATCCGGTCGGGGTCGGCGAGCAGCGGCATGCAACGGGCCAGCATCTCCTCGGGGTCGCCCAAATAGCGCCCACCGTGAAGGTCGAAGGCCAGCGCTACATATCCCAGCTCGGCGAGAGCATCGGCCCTGCAGCGCTCGACGTCGCTGAGCCCCATGCCCTCTGGTCCGAGCAGCACCGCGGGCCGGCGGTCGACACCGGCCGGGAGCGCGAGGTGCCCGATCATCGTAAAATCGTCGGCCGGATACTCGACCGTACGCGTCGTAATCGTTGTCATGAGTCTGGACTGTAGTGATCGTCGAGCCCGGTCCGGCCGGTGTTCTGCCGCTGGCAGAACAGCCCGGGTATCCCAAATACGGCGAGGTGAGGTTCCCCCGGCGTGCGGGAGGTGCTGATCAGCTGGTCAGGGCGGGTTGACGGGGTTTCAGGTTCGTTCGTTCGGCCGTTGCCTGGTCGGCGTAGTGCTTCTCCTCGAAATCGATCGGACTGAGGTAGCCGAGCCGTTTCTGGATGCGCCGGGAGTTATAGAACCCATCGATGTACTCGAACAGCGCCAGGTTCGTCTCGGCCCGGGTGGCGAAGACGCGGCCGCGGATGCACTCCGTCTTGGTGATCATCCACAGGTTCTCCGCGAGGGCGTTGTCGTACGAGTCTCCGACCGAGCCCATGGACGCCTGAACTCCCGATCGCAGCAGGCGAGTTGTTAGCCTGATCGACGTATATTGACAGCCGTGATCCGCGAGACGAATGCCCAGGTAGTCGTAGGTCTCACGGTCGAAGACGAAGGTGAAGGTCAGGTGGGGGTACGACACCCTGACCCCGTGCCGGCCCAGAGCGTCGACCTCGTCCTCGTCCACCTTGATGCGTGGCAGTTTCGCCAGGGCCTCGAAAGCGGCGGCCTGCAGGCCGGGCGGCATGACCCGCGGCCCCTGCATGAGCAGACATGCCTCCACGAACACCATCCTGTCGGGGTCGGGCGCGGGCCCGCCGGCCTTGCCCCCCTTCGCCCCGGACGGCTCGACGACCTCGACGCGCCCGCGGCCGAGCCACCTGAGGAGCTCGTCGGGGTCGGTCGGCCACTTCTGCAGCTTCGCGTATTCATTGGGCGGCCACTGCACCTCGTGCTCGCCCAGCGGGGGATCGTTGTGGATCTTGCCGTGCTCCTGCCGGCGCGAGGGCCTGGAGCCGTCCACCGACAGCCAGCTCTCGTCCGTCCACGTCCTGGTCTTCCCGCCCTTCACGGGGGTTCGCGTGATGTAGGTCTTGGTGTAGAAGTACTGGTCTTTCCGCGGGATCGGCAGGCCGGCACCAGTGGACCGCGTCCTGTCCGCGGCCTTGTGCAGCACCTGCGCCGCGCTGAGGGTGGTCATCCTCGGGGAACGGGGGTCCCCGCCGTCCGCCGAGACCACCAGTACGGTTCCCGCCACTGCCGCAGCGACCGTCGCGGCCACCGCGACACGGAAAACCGTCCGCCTGGGCAGAGCGAGAGCGCCCCCGTTATGTTTTTCGCGGTCCTGCAAGAGGGCCGCTGGCCTCCGGGCCCGGCATGACTGTGTCCCCCTGTCGAACGGATGACCTGGGGGGTGGTGTCACCGGGCCCGGGAGGTGCCGTCGGAGACGCTGATGAGAGGTCCGGCCGCTGCCCGGTCCGGCGCAATGCCGGACAGCTCGCGGGCAGCAGGTCTGCATAACGTGGATGCGCGCGTACGACACCACTGCCGAGGCCGGCGCCGTCAACTCGTATGGAGAGGTGCGATGTTCGACACCGAAGACGTGGGCGTGTTCCTCGGCCTGGACGTCGGTAAGAGTGCTCACCACGGCCATGGACTCACCCCGGCCGGGAAGAAGGTCTTCGACAAGCAGCTGCCCAACAGCGAGCCGAAGCTGCGGGCCGTGTTCGAGAAACTGACCGCGAAGTTCGGCACCGTTCTGGTGATCGTGGACCAGCCCGCCTCCATCGGCGCTCTCCCGCTGGCCGTGGCCCGGGACGCGGGCTGCCAGGTCGCCTACCTGCCCGGCCTGGCGATGCGCCGGATCGCCGACCTGTATCCGGGCAAGGCGAAGACCGACGCGCGTGACGCGGCGGTGATCGCGGACGCGGCCCGCACCCTGCCGCACACCCTGCGCTCTCTGGAACTGACCGACGAGATCACCGCCGAACTGACCGTCCTGGTGGGCTTCGATCAGGACCTCGCCGCCGAGGCCACCCGCACATCCAACCGGATACGCGGCCTGCTCACCCAGTTCCACCCCAGCCTCGAACGCGTCCTGGGACCACGCCTGGACCACCAGGCCGTCACCTGGCTGCTCGAACGCCACGGATCCCCGGCCGCACTGCGAAAGGCCGGACGCCGCCGCCTCGTCGAACTCATCCGGCCCAAGGCCCCACGCATGGCCACCCGGCTGATCGACGACGTCTTCGACGCACTCGACGAGCAGACCGTCGTCGTGCCAGGGACCGGCACCCTCGACATCGTTGTGCCCTCCCTGGCCCGCTCGCTCGCGGCCGTCCAGGAACAGCGCCGGGCCCTGGAAGCCCAGATCAACACCCTTTTGGAGGCTCACCCTCTTTCCCCGGTCCTGACGTCGATGCCCGGCGTCGGAGTCAGGACCGCCGCAGTCCTGCTGGTCACCGTCGGCGACGGCACCAACTTCCCCACCGCCGCCCACCTCGCTTCCTACGCCGGCCTCGCCCCCACCACGAAATCCTCCGGCACATCGATCCACGGCGAGCACGCACCCCGAGGCGGAAACCGGCAGCTCAAACGCGCCATGTTCCTCTCCGCCTTCGCCTGCATGAACGCCGATCCCGCCTCCCGCGCCTACTACGACAAGCAACGCGCCCGCGGCAAAACCCACACCCAGGCCCTCCTCCGCCTCGCCCGCCAACGCACCAGCGTCCTGTTCGCCATGCTCCGAGACGGCACCTTCTACGAATCCCGAACCCCCACCATCACCCTCGCCGCATAACCAAGACACACAGCACAAATGCGGCAGCACCGCCTTGACGAAGAACATAGAGGCACCCCCCTGCGGCTCTCCCGGCCGATGGCGGTCATCAGCCGGGTGCGGGCGGCGGCACGGGCCTCGGCGGTCAGGGGAGGCGTGTCCGCCTCCAACTCCTTCACGGAGGTGAGGTCATCCATGATCGGGCTCCTCCTGGAACTCTTGCAGGGCTGTGGGATCGGACCCGCCCAATGCGTCGCGCAGTCTCCTTCGAGCCCGGTGCAGCCGTGAGCGGACGGTGCCCACCGGCACCCCCAGGGCCTCCGCGGCCTCCACGTAGTCGAGATCACCCCAGGCGATCACCAGCAGCACGTCCCGATAGCGGGGCGGCAGCTTGGCGATGCAGCCCGCCAGCGCACCTCGGGCGCTCTCGGCGGTGACCCGGTCGGCCACCCGCTCGGCCATCGGCTCGCCGCCTCCCTCGTCCGGGACGCCGGCGGCGACCCGCGCCAGCGCCCGGAGATGGCGCGCCTCGGCCCTCCGGTGCTCACCGACGAGATTGGTGACGATCCCGTACAGCCACGGGCGCGCCTGAGCCCTCGACAGGTCGTAGCGGCGCCGTCGCTGGAAGGCGATCACGAAGGTCTCCGCCATCAGATCGTCCGCCACGTCGGCACCCAGCCGCCGGGCCGCGTACTGGTGGATGTCGTCGGCGTAGCGGTCGAACAGCACGGCGAAGGCATCGGGCTCGTCCCAGGACCGTTCGATCACCGAGGCGTCGGAGTCCAACCGCTCGTCCGTGCCCTCGGCACGGTGGACTCCGACGCTCGGTGAAACGGTCATCGGTCGCCTCTTAGGCTCATATTTTTCCCTCGAAGACGCGGGCATGGTCACCCGCTGTTCGCCGATGGCCCGATTCGAGTACCCGTTCCTGTGCGCGCAGGGCCCGCTCGTGTGCCGGCACCCGACGCGGCGGCGCATTGGTCCCCTCCGTCACCCGGCGGTCGCAGTTGCCGGAGGCAGGAGATGCCCGTGCACGGCCGCCCAGGCGAGGGAAGGGCACTGTCACGTTGTTGGGTGGGCGTCTGACGGCGTGACAGGGTGTGGTGCGGCCGGGTTCCGGCTGTGTGTTCAGGGTGTGGTGGGCAGGCCGGTGGCGCCGGTGATCTGCTCCCAGATGGTGAAGCGGACGGTCATTTCCGCGCAGTAGTCGGGTGCGGCCATGAGGTGGCGGCGGGGTCGGAAGTGGGGTGAGATGCCGCTGAACGCGGACAGGAAGCGTTGTGCTCCGCCGGCGGAGCGGAAGCCTCTCATCGCGCGTTCACGCTGTCTGGTGGGCTGGTGACTGTTCTCGGCCCGGTTGTTCAGGCCCTTGTGGGAGCGATGCTCGACGGAGGGCATGACCTCGCGGTGAGCGGCACCGTAGGAGCGAAGCTTGTCCGTGACGACCACCCACGGTACCGCACCGGTCTTCTTCATCAGCCTGCGAAAGAAGCGCCTGGCCGCGGCCTTGTCCCGCTTCCCCTGGACGAGGATGCCGAGCACGTTGCCGTCCTGGTCGACGGCCCGCCACAGGTACTTCCGCTCGCCGTTGATCTTGATGAAGACCTCGTCCAGATGCCCTTTTGTCCCCGGGCCGGGGCCGTCGGCGGCGCAGTCCGTCGGCGTAGGCCTGCCCGAACTTCACACACCACCGGCGGACCGTCTCGTACGAGACGGTGACACCGCGCCGGAGCACCAGCTCCTCCACCTCACGGAAGCTGAGCGGAAAGCGGAAGTACAGCCACACGCAGGGGGGAGATGACCTCGACCGGGTACCGGTGCCCCTTATACGACGGCAACGCGCTCACCACGGACGATCCCCCTCCAGCATGATCAACGTCGAGGATCCTCCCACGCCGCCCGCCAACGCGACAGTGCCCTCCCGACCCCAAGGCAGGCCCAGCTATGGGAACTTGGGGAGTTACCCGCCCTCGCGGCGGGAGCAGTCGGCCGCGTAGGGGTTTCGGGAGGCACTGCCGATGGCCCGGCCCTCCTCGACACCACCCTGTGCAAGCAGTGAGCGCACAGGTCGGCCCGGCTATGCGGTGTTTCCGTCTCCGCGCGGGTCGCCGGTTGCCGTGCGGGCGGTGACCAGCCCCGATTCGTAGGCCGCGATGACCGCCTGGGCACGGTCACGGACGTCGAGCTTGCAGAAGATGCTGGTGATGTAGTTCTTGACTGTGGAGACGCTGATGTGCAGGTCGTGGGCGATCTCGGCGTTGTCGAGACCGGTGGCCATCAGACGCCACACCTCGACCTCCCGGGGTGTGAGTTCGCCCAGGTCGGTGGGGAGTGGCCGCGACGCGCCGTGAGGGGCCCGTACGTAGGTGGAGATCAGCCGGGTGAGCAGACGCGGCGCGACGACGGCCTCCCCTGCGTGGACGGTGCGGATCGCCGCGCTCAGGTCCTCCGGCGAGCTGTCCTTGGGCAGGAACCCGCAGGCTCCGGCGCGCAGGGCACCCACGACGTACTCGTCCATGTCGAAGGTGCTGAGGGCCAGGACCCGGCAGCCGGGCACGGTAGCGGCGAGTTCCCCGGTCGCGCCGACACCGTCGAGGACGGGCATCCGGATGTCCATCACCACGATGTCGGGGCGCAGCCGGCGGGCGAGGGCGACAGCCTGCGCGCCGTCCTCGGCCTCTCCCACGACCTCGAAGGACGGGTCGGGGGAGAGGATCAGTGACAGGCCGCGCCGGACCAGCGGCTGGTCGTCCGCGATCAGCACTCTGATCCTCGATGTGTTCGGCCGGGTCCTGGTCATCGGTGTGCCCCCTCGTGCTGAACGGCTGCTTCGGCCGCCTCGTCCGTGGTCAGCGGCAGGTCGGCAACCACCGCGAACCCACCGTCGGCCTGCGGGCCGACGGCGAGGGTGCCGCCGTGCAGGGCGACGCGCTCGCGCATGCCGATCAGGCCGTAACCGCCCGAACCCACCGACGACGCCCCCTCCTGCGGCGGTGTGCTCCCACCTTCGTCCCGCACTTCGACGGTGACCCGATCCTGGCCATACGTCAGCCGTACGGACGCGTGGGCGGTCCCCGCGTATTTGCGGGCGTTGGTGAGGGCTTCCTGGGTGACCCTGAACACCGTGAGGCCGACGGTCGGCGGCAGTGGGCGCTGCGGCCCGTGGACGCTGAACTCGGTCGGCAGTCCGGCAAGGCGGGATTCGGCCACCAGACGGTCGAGGTCGTCGACGCCCGGCTGGGGCTGCGACGGCGCGGACTCCGGTTCGTCACCGGCCCGCAGCACATCGAGGAGTTGGCGCATCTCGCGCAGGGCGAGCCGCCCGGAGGATTCCAGGGTGACCAGGGCGTCCCGGACCACCTCCGGTCGGGCGAGGTTGGCCCGGGCTCCGCCGGCCATCAGCTGCATGGTGGTGATGTGGTGGGCCACGATGTCGTGCAGCTCCCGTGCGATGCGGCGGCGTTCGTCGGCCACCGCACGGTCGGCGAGCAGTCTGCGGTTCGCCGCCACCTCCCGCTGCCAGCGGTTGACCGCCATGGCGGTGCCGACGACGATCAGGGCGGAGAGGGGCGTGAAAGCGGCGTCCTGCCAGGGCGGAATCCGGCCATGGCTCTGGCTCAGCAACGTCAGCGACACCGTCGCGACGGCCGCGATCGCTGTCACCCGGCCGGTGCAGGCCCTGGCGACTGAGTACAGGGCGACCAGCAGGACGGCACCGAAGTGTCTGGGCAGCGGCGCGGTCAGGGTGGCTGTCGTGTCGAGTGCCAGTACGGCAGCGAGCGCCACCACCGGGTGACTGCGCCGGACGAGCAGCGGCAGGGCTGCCAGCGCGACGAGGAGGAACCCGGCCACGCTCACGGCGTATCGGCCGCCGGGGTCGTCGAAGAACACGTAACTGAGCAGGTTCATCGCGCAGGCCCCGCCGGTCACGAGCGCGTCGTTGCGGGACCACGGCGGCCCGGCGCTGTCGATGTGCAGCGGCTCCCGGGCATCGCCGGGCCCGATGTGTCGGCGCCTGCGCATGTCTGTTCTCCCTGTGTCCGGCCCTACGGCCTCCGGTACAGAGTTGCACAGCAGCTGCAGCTCGCGGCCCGCGACCAGGATGGGGACCAGGACCTGGGTCCTGGTCCCTGGCCGGGGCAGGACCCAGGGCCCCGGCCAGGATCATCCGCTGCCAGGACGCTTCCCGGCCCCTCGGGGTGATGGTCTGGATACCGGCCGGGAGCCCCCGGCAGACGTCCGCATGCAAGTCCGTCCGCCGGAGGACATCGTGATCCGCGCCCTGACCGGATACTCCACCAGACACCCGTGGAAAGTCATCGCCCTCTGGGCGGTGCTGGGTGTCGTGCTGAGCGCCTTGGCCCCGACACTGATCGGCCGCGTCACCCAGAACCAGACCGGGGATTTCCTGCCCAAGAGCTACGACTCGGCCGCCGCCCTGGAGATCGCCGAGGAACAGTTCGGGGTGAACCCCGACGCCACCACCGTGACGATGCTGGTCGCCCGGTCCGACGGCAAGGCTCTCGGCGCCGCCGACCAGAAGCGGGTCGAGGCCGAGGCGGCGAAGCTGGCGCAGCGCCGGGTGATCATGCCCAGGGAGGACGACAGGCCGAAATTCCTGGTCCCGGACCGCTCCCAGACACCCCGGATAGCCCCGGCGATGGTGGCACCCGACCGGAGTTTTGAACTGCTCTCCGTCGAGCTGATCGGGAACCGTACGGACAAGGGGGTCCAGGGCGTCTACCGGGCCTTCCGGGACGCCGCCCGGACGCAGTTCTCCGAGGCGGGGATGCGTACCGGCTTCACCGGAAGGCTCGCTGACACCGTCGACACCACCGATTCCCACGAGACCGCCGCGAAGGTCGGGGGCGCCCTCCTCATGGGGCTCATCCTGCTGATCAACGTACTGGTGTTCCGCAGCGTGCTGGCGGCCCTGCTGCCGCTGGTCGCGGTCGCCATGATCATCGGCGTGGCGGGGGGAGCCGTCGCGGGTGCCGCGATACTCACCGGGCGCAAGCTCGACGCGGGCACTCCTGATCTGATCAGCGTGGTCCTGCTCGGCATCGGTATCGACTACCTGCTGTTCCTGCTGTTCCGCTTCCGCGAGCAACTGCGCGCCCGGCCGGAGCAGTCCGCCCGCGAGGCGGCCGGGCAGGTCTCGGGACGGGTGGGCACCGCGATCACCTCGGCGGCGCTGACCATCGTGGCCGGGTTCGCCACGCTGGGCGTGGCCACCTTCGGCCAGTTCCGCTCGCTGGGCCCCGCCATCGCCATCGCGGTCCTGGTGATGCTGCTCGGCAGCCTCACCCTGCTGCCGGCGCTGCTCGCGGCCGCCGGGCGCAAGATGTTCTGGCCCTCCAAGGCCCTTGGCCACAAGCCCGGCGAGGGCCGTGCCGCCCGCTTCGCGGCGCAGGTCGCACGACGACCGATGACGATGACGTTCGCCTCCGTCGCCCTGCTTGCCGCGCTTGCCGCCGGACTGATCGGGATCCGCATGGACTACGGCCAGGGCAACGCCGCTGCCAAGACCCCTGCGGCGGCCACCGAGACCGAGATATCCCGTGCGCTGCCGGCCGGAGTGTCGGACCCGACGAGCGTCTTCGTCACCGCCACTGATGGCGGCACCCTCACCGCAGGCCGGCTCGACGGCCTCTCCCGTGCTCTCACCCAGGTCAAGGGCGTGGGCCAGGTCGCACCAACCGTCCTGAACAAGGACCACCGCGCCGCCCGGATCGACCTCTACCCGACCGCGGACCCGCAGAGCCAGCAGGCCCGCGACCTGGCCTCCGGACCCGTACGGGCAGCGGTCGCCCAGCACACACCCGCCGGAACGACGGCACACGTGGGCGGAACGGCGGCGATCTACGCCGACATCTCCACCGCCGTCGACCACGACCTGAAGATCGTGTTCCCGGTCGCGGCCGTACTGATCGCGCTGATCCTCCTGCTGCTCCTGCGCAGCCTGCTCGCACCGGTGATCCTGATGCTCTCCGTCGGGCTCGGCTTCGCCGCCACCCTCGGCGCCGCCACCCTGCTCTTCCAGCACGTCCTCGGCAAGCCGGGCGTCAACTTCTCCCTCCCGCTCGTGCTGTTTCTGTTCGTCGTGGCACTGGGCACCGACTACAACATCCTGATCAGCGACCGGATCCGGGAGGAAATGCAGCGACCGGGCCCGGCCCGCGCCGCCGTGGCCCGCGCGGCGCAGCACACGACACCGGCCATCGCGACCGCAGGCCTGGTCCTTGCCGGCTCCTTCGCTACCCTCGCCACGACCCCGGGCAACGAGCAGATCGCCTTCGCAACGACGCTCGGAATCCTGCTCTCCGCGCTCGTCCTCTCGCTGGTGCTGGTCCCCGCCCTCACCGCACTCCTCGGACGGAGCATCTGGTGGCCGGTCCGCCCACGGCCCACCAAGCGCAGCCACCCGCAGCACCGTGCGAACACACCTGCCCCGGAACCCGACCGGGTCATGATGGCGGACTGACCGAACGGCTCAGGTGACCCGTGAGCACCTCACCTGTCCGGCACGGCCTCGTATGGTTGAGCGCGCGCACCCGTGACAGCCACCAGATGTTTCAAGAGCCGTCAGAAACACCCTGGAAGCCCACTGGAAATCGCGCCCGGCCCAGACAGGTTCGCCCCGATCGATATTCATCCGCACTGTGCTGCTGCGGGCCCCCGAACCCGGACACTGGGTCAGAAAGTCGCTCGAGGGCCCGCTCAAGATGGGTGTGGCTTCTCTTGAAGGAAGTTCCTGATCAAGGAATGTGTGCTGCTCACCTGGGCTGAAGCCCGGCTTGCTTGGAGCAGGTCCGGTCGTTGGCAGGTAGCCGGCCGGTGGCCAGGTACTGGTTGACCTTGTTGTCGACGCATGCGTTCTCGTACAGTCCGTAGATCGCGTGCCGGTTCGCACCCTTGAGGGTGATCAGCTTGGAGCTCGGCAACAAGCCGTGCAGGCCAACGGCACCCTTGTGGGCGGTGCGGGTGTCGCCGGTGGCGGACACGATCAGCGCCTTGGTGTCGTGCTTCACCTGGGTGGGCTTCTCGCGGGGCCGGTCCCAGAAGGCGCACGGGCCGATGTTGTTGGCCAGCGCGCCGAAGCGCGGGTACGCGGCGCGGCTGCGCTCGATGGCCCGCCAGTAGACCTCGGGGTCGCGCGGGGCCGCCACGTCCCCGCAGATGACCGCGGACTGCACACTGCCGTGGTGTGACTGCTCGCCGGTCAGTGCGAACCGCAGCAGCCCGGCGAACTGCGGTGACAGCCGGGTCGGCTGCCCGGCCACGGCCTCGTTCAGCACGGACACCTGCTCGCCGAGGGCCGCGCGGGACGCGTCGGTGTCGCTGTCGAGGCCGGCGAGCAGAAGGAACGGGGTCTGGGTGTCGTCAAGTTGGAAGGCATCCGGGGCGCTGCCGACGGTCAGCGGTGCGCGCGCGGATGCCCTGATGACGCGGTCGATGGTGGCAAGGACCTGGGCGCGGGTGCGGCCGAGGCCGTAGGTGTCATTGCGGACGGCAGCCCAAGAGGCCCAGTCGGCGAGCGCCTGCTCGTTCTCACCGACGACCTCCCGGAGCAGCCGGGGGCCGAACTTGCGTGGGTCGATGGCGCCGTCCAGGACCATGCGGTCGGTGCGGTCGGGGAACATCTGGGTGTACACGGTGCCCAGGTAGGTGCCGTACGAGTAGCCGAAGTAGGAGATCTTCTTCTCGCCGAGCGCGCCGCGGATGACGTCCATGTCGCGAGCCGTGTTGCGGGTGCTGACGTGCGGCAGCACGGAGGCGTTGGTGGCCCGGCACTTGGCGGCCAGATCCTTCTGGAGGGCGACCTGGCGCTCGAAGCTCGCCCGGCTGAGACCGGCCGAGAAGAGATTGGTGCCGACGGACCAGCCGCAGTCCAGCGGGGTGCTGCGGCCGACGAAGCGCGGGTCGAAGCCGACGACGTCGTAACGCGGGCCGACCTTCTTCATCCACGCGTGGAATTCCGGCGGGGATTCGAGGGCGGTGCCGCCGGGGCCGCCGTTGTTGAGCAGGATCGAGCCGATGCGGTGGCGGGTGTCAGTGGCCTTGAGCCGGGATATCGCGACCGTGATCGTACGGCCCCGGGGGTCGGCGTAGTCAAGCGGCACAGTGACGTCCGCGCACTGCACGCCGGCCTTGTCCAGATCACGGCCCATGGTGTCGCCCGAGCTCTTGGCGCAACTGCCCCAGCCCAGGCGCTGATCGTAATAATGGTCGAGCCGGGCCTCGGACTTCGACATGGTGGGGGCCGGCGCGGCCGCGGCGGTGGGGACCGCGCCGAGGCAGGCGGCGAGGGCGAGGCCCACGGCCGAGGTGCGGCGCACGACGGGGCTGGAGGTGATCACGAAGCTTCCTTGGGGCGCTGGGTGTTGTGGTCGGAAGTGCCAGTCGTATGCGCTGCGTCCGCCGTGGGTACGGCAACCGCCACCACGCCCGACGGGACAGCCGACACCGCTGCAGACCGGGCCGGTCGGTGCCCGTCGAAGGGGGATCTCTTTGCCCCGTTCCGTATATGTTCCACACCGTAGACGCTATGCGCAGCAGTAGCCCCACTCACTACGGCTGTCCCCCCAATCCCGGTGCGGCCATCCCCAGTAACGGATCGTCCACGGCCCTGCATTGAGACCGCGACAACAGCTCAACACCCCGGCGGGCATTGTCAACTTGTTGGTGTGCGGTTACTTGAGGGTGTGCGGGGGTGTGCTGGGCTTGGTTTCCGCCTCTGGTTCACCCGAACCTCAGGGCGAGTTGATCACGAACCTCACTCGGTATGCGCATACCAGACCAACGCGCCAGAGCCCCCAAAGCAACGCGTTGATTCTTTACAAGCCCTCGGCGGGGCCCAGTGGTTCCTGGCCGCGTTCAGCGGCATCTCACCCCACTTCCGACCACGCCGCCACCTGATGACCGCCACCCAATACCGCACCGAGATGACCACCCGCTTCGCCATCTGGGACGAGATCGCCGGCGCCACCGACCAGCCCATCGCAGCGTAAGCCAGGCCCCCACCCGACCCCTACACACCCTGACGCGCCCTCAATCGATCAACACCGCACCAACGTGACAACGCCCGTCCCAGGCATCGCCGCCGTCGTGCTCCGGGGCAGCGGCGGTGAGCTACCCTCCGCGCATGCGTGAACAGTTCACCGGCTGGCCGGAGCAGGCCATGGACGTGTTGTGGCAGCTCCAGGGCGAACCGACCCGCGCGACTCGCGAGCGCTACCGCGCGGACCGCGAACGCCTGGTCCGGCAGCCGATGATCGCCCTGCTCAACGAGGTCGCGGACGCCGACCACCGGTACGAGGACTTCTCCGTCTGGCACTACCGCACCAACTCCTGGTGGTGGCAGCACCAGGGCGCGGTGATCCGACTCGGCCGCAAGATCGAGATCGGTCTCCGGTTCTCCCTGGACGGCCTGCGGATCCAAGGCGCCTGGTGGTACCCCGATCCCGGCCAGGTGGACATGTTCCGTAAAGCCGTGGCCTCCGAGGGAAGCGGCCACGAACTGTGCGCCATCGTCGAGGACGTGCGGAAGAAGGGCTACGACATCTCCGGGGACGTGATGAAACGCCCGCCGCGCGGCTATCCGACGGACCACTCCCGTACGAACCTGCTGCGCCACCGTTCGCTGATCGCCGCCCGTCCCCTCGGCTGCGAGGAGTGGCTGCACACCCCCGAGGCGGTCGACCGGGTCCTCTCAGCCGCCGCTGACCTGGACGCCCTGCTGATGTGGCTGGTCCGCCACGTGAAGCGCGCCGCCTGACATCACCTCGGCCACTGACGGCTGCGAGGCGGGCAGCGACAGTCGGCCCAGTGACTTCTCTACTTCAGAGTTGGGCGCGTGCTGAGCAGCTCGATGCCGCGCGGACGGTCGACGCCCTTCATACCCAGACCGGTGTCCGCTTGCTCTGGACGGCCCCTGCCCAGGCGGGCAAGTAGGTGCAGCCTATGTGCGCTGGCCAGACGATCACCGCTTCGTCCCACCACATAGCCAGGCGGCGGGCATGCAGGCAGGACCACTCGCCGATACCGAAGCGTTACGTCTCGACGCTGTCCTCAAAACGCTGCCCGAGGACATTCTGCGGCCCGCATGGGCTCACATGAGCCTTCGATTAGACCACCAGACACTTCACCCCAGCGGACGTGGAGCACTGGCTGGACCTCGCCGAACAACGCGTAGGCTGAAGGCTCCTGAGGAAATGACACGATCGTGAGACAGCACCTTCCGGTCAAGTCGTGAGACAACCGGAGAAACCACAGTTCACGGCACCGCTATATGTCACGAGCGGCGAGACCGCTGGACATGGCTCGTGAGCGCGGCCCACACCCAGCTTCGTCTCGCCCGACCGCTCGCCGCCGACCTCCGCCGTCCCTGGGAAAGGGCCGCTGCACCGGGACGCCTCACCCCGGCGCGAGTCCGGCGAGGGGGACAGCGTGACGTCCAGCCGCCACGGAATCGGCCTCTACCGGCGCGTATGACGGCCCTACGTCACGCTCCGCAGCGTCTACCAGCGCATCCCGAGCTGATCGAGGTCCGCACGGCGCTGCTCGGGCAGCTTCGCGGTGCGTTCGCGGACGTTGTCGAGCCACGTCCCGAGCTTGACCACCACGGGCCCGTCAGCGCCGCCCTGACGGCCCGACAGCACGTCCTCGGTCTCCAGGTGCTCGACGTGCTTCCGGGGGACTCGCAGGTGCCCTTCACGGGAGTGGAACTGTCGTGCTGCCGTGAGGTTGAGGGCCCATATGGTGTCCTGCGTCCGTTTCACAGGCCGCTCCTCTTCCCCAGCCGGTGTGACCTTGAGGGTGTTCTCCAGCAGCCACTGCTGTACCGGCAGCAGCTGCTCCCACCCGAACCGCTGCGCGTTCACCCACCGTCCGAGGTCCTCGCCCTGGACCACGACGTCGCCCGCAGCCTCCGGGAGCGTACCGCCGGCCTGGACGTGGTTCTGGACGAGCCGGTAGCAGCGCTGCCACGCGGTGTCCCAGGCCGGGCACCACCCCGGGTCGATCGCGTCCAGTTCATCCTGCCGCGCCTCGGTCATCGCCCCGGCCGCCGACCGCACGGGGAGGCCGGCCGCGCGCAGCTCCTCGTTCTCCCGCGCCCTACGCGCCGCCGCGCGGGCGTTCTTCGCCCCCACCCCGATCGGATGCCCCCCCACACACCGCGGTGGTCGGAGGGAGGAAGTGGCCGTGGGTGGCGGCGTACTCGCGGGCGGCGGCGAGCCCGGCGAGCAGACGAGCGCAACCAACTCCTCGCGACTGCGGATCTCATCGTCTGGTGCTGGGGCTCCGGGCAGACACCCTGCTGTCCGCATTCGCGGTGGCCGACCCCACGCAGGACAAGGTCAACTTGACCCGTTGGCCGCATGAGGTGCCTTTCCCCGTGATGGCCGTGGGAAAGGCAGCTTCCCGTAGGGTCGGCGCCGACGTGATGAGTACAAGTGCAAGTACCGGTATGACGCGTCAGCGGATCCGGTGTCCGGCTGTCGTGGACCGGGCCCGGGAGGTCGTGGAGGGCTACGAGAGTGGAGTCATGCTGCGCCAGGTCATGTACCGCCTGGCCTCCGAGGCGGTGCTGCCGCACACTCCGTCGATGTACCGGCACCCGTCCACCTCGCTCGGCCCGCCGCGAGGACTGCTTCCCGGACCTGATCGTCACCTTGCGCGGGGTCCACGTCCCGCCGGCCGTGGGCCGGCGGGCCGCGATCCAACTCCCGTTTCAGCCCGGCGAACTGAGTCTCACTGAGCTGATCGGTTCAGCGCAGGACCGCCGCCCAGGACTCCGGGGAGAGGTCGGCGCCGGTGAGTACCGTGGGGGTTGGTGTAGCCGACAGAGCCGCTGACGGGGCTGTGGCGTACGCCGGGCACAGAGAGCCGATGACGTAGCGGTTGAGGGCGTCGTCGATCGGGCTCGACTCGAAGCCGGTGCCGTCCGCGTCGATCCGTTGGTACTTCATCAGATTCCAGCCTGCGGCCACCTGGCGCCTGCCGTCTGGACTGGCCAGCGCGATGGTGCCGGCACCGAACACCGCGCCGTCGTGGCCCCAGAAGCGGCCGCAGCCGGGGATGTCGACGGCGTACAGGCCGAGGCCGTAGTCCATGCCGTTCACCGACACCGTGCGCTGCATCTCCTTGAGTGCCGCTGGGCCGATCAGCCGGCCGGTCAGCAGGGCGCGGTAGAAGTGGTTCAGGTCGCCGGTGGTGGAGACGACTGCGCCCGCCGTGTAGGCCCAGGACATGTCGTAGACGCTGTAGTCGCGGGGCGGGTCGATCAGGCCGTAGAAGTTCTCGTACATCCGGGCGTGCGGGCCTTGGATGTCGGGGCTGCTCGGGTAGGAGGTGTGGTGCAGTCCGGCGCGGTCGATGACGTGCTGGGTGATGTACGTCTCTGGGTTCTGGCCCGTGACCTTGGCGAGGAGCAGGCCGGCGATGATGTAGTTGGTGTTGGAGTAGTGGCCGGGCTGGGCCCCGGGCGTTCCGGTGGCCGGGGCCGTGAGCCCCAGACGGACCAGTTCCTGAGGGCTGACGAAGCGGAAGCGCTCCTCGTCGAGGCTGGCCGTCGAGCCGCGCGCCAGGGACGGGAAGGCGCCGGTGATGTAGTCGCCGATGCCGCTGGTGTGGTTCAGTAACATCCGGACGGTGATCTGGCGGCCGCGCTGCCCGGGTATCAGGTCCGGCAGGTAGTCGCCGATGGGGGCGTTCAGGCGGATACGGCCGCGTTCGACCTGTTGGAGCACGGCGACCGCGGCGAAGGTCTTGCTGATGCTGCCCACTCGCTGTCGCATCCCCGGCTTCACTGGGCGGCCCGTGTCCACGTCGGCGACCCCTGAGGCGCCGGTCCAGCTCTGGGCGCCGTCGCGGACGCTGGAGTAGACGCCGTACATGCCCGCCTCGTGGACGGCGAGCAGGGAGCTGCCGAGCGCTGCCGGGTCCAGGGCCTTCCCGGGCGGGGACGACGGCGCGGACGCGGCGGCCGCACTGGGTCTGGCACCGGCTGAGGCCACGGGTGCGGCAGCGGTCAGTAACAGGGTGGTGGCGATGACGGTTCCGGTTATCCGGAGGAGGCGCAAGGGGAGTCCCTTCCTTCGTGTCCGAATATATCCAGGTCATCCTGATCGATCATGTTCGTGATGGCGTCCTTCCTGGGGACGAGTTGTCGCCGGATCTCCTCCTTGTTGTCAAAGATGGCTCCGGCCTCTCCGGAAGGCGCGATCGGGCCGGACCCGCGGCGGTGTATCCGGGCACGGCGCCCGAAGCGGTTCAGTCGGCACACGGGTGCTGCTCGTATAGCAAGGCGGAGGAGTCGGTTCGGCGCCGGGGCGGCTCGCCGTTGCTGCACTCGCGGACCGGCGAGGTACGAGGTCCTTGGTCCGCCACAGAGGTGCCCAGGGGCGGCACGGTCGGTGTCTCTGGTGCTGCCCTTGAGGTATCGCCCCCCGGGGCGGGCCCGGCGCCGGGTGCCGGGTGAGGGAACCGGGCGGTGCTCGCGGCGGTCGGGTGCGCTGTCCAGCATCCGGCTCAGGGCGCTGGCGCTCATGTAGGAGGTCGTCACTTCACGATGACCTTGCCCTTCTCCATCGAGATGTGGCCGGGGAAGGTGCAGAAGAACGAGTAGTTGCCGCCGGCCTCCAGCTTCGCGGTGCCGACGGCGGCGGAGGCCTTTCTCCGGGGCGCCAGTCATCTTGGTGGCGCGGTGATCGCGGTGTTGTCTTCTCCTTGCCGGCGCCGACCGGTGTTCCTGACTAGTAGTCAGGTACGGGCTTCTTGAGCTGGGTTCGTGAAACCCAATGCCGTTTCATGGAACCGAATCGCTGAGACAGAACCTGGACACTCGCGAGATCATTTCAGGATCGACGCGCCCCTAGTGTCGTCGGTGTCAGCAGGAAACACCGCAACCGAAAGCCGCTGGAGATCATGATGCGCTCGCGTCTCGCCGCCCGTCTCGTCCTTGCCGCCGCGGCCGTGACGGCCCTCGCGGCCACCACCACCGCCTGCGACCCCGACGACGTCGCGGACACCGGCAGCCCTGCGGCACCCTCCGCCGTCGCCTCCACCGGCAGCGGCGGGAGCGACAGCTCCTCCAGCGACAGCCCTTCCACCGGCAGCTCCAGCTCCCGCGGCTCCACCGTCAAGACCGACTCCGGCGACGGCGGGAAGAGCGCCTACGGGCAGTCCTGCGGCACCAACGACCTGGACTTCACGGTCACCTGGGAGGCTCAGCCCATCAGCTACTACCTCGTCACCGCCAAGGCCAAGTCCGGTATGACCTGCTATCTGGACGTCAACACCCCCAGCGTCTCCTTCGGCTCCAACGCCGACGGCGTTGCCTCCCCCGTCGGGCAGGGCGGCGAAGACCCCATCAAGCTCTCCGGCTCTGCCGTCGCGTACACCGGTATCAACCCCAAGACCACCGACGGCGAAGGCGGCACGGAGTTCGGGAACGTCATCATCGCCACCACCGAGGACGACCCCAACCCCGCCGAGCTCGAACTTCCCGACATGGCCACCGTGGACAAGCCCATCGTCACCAACTGGTCCACCAAGCGCAACGAGACCATCCCCCGCATCATCTGATCAACCGGCTTCCAGCGCCTGGAACACGAACTCCCGCGAAGTCTTCCTCCCCACGTGGGTGAAAGGTTCCACCAAGGCCTTGGCGGAGATCACTGTCGTGCCCACCGCCTCGGAGACCTTGCTCGTCCAACGGCAGCATCCTCCTCTACCAGCGCATGCCGAGCTGGTCGAGGTCGGCCCGGCGCTGTTCGGTGAGCCTGTCGGCGCGTTTGCGGACGTTGTCGAGCCACATGCCGAGCTTGACCACCACGACCCCTTCAGCGCCGCCCTGACGACCTCCCGGGCCCTCTTCCATCTCCAAGTGCTCGGCGTGCTTGCGAGGTACCCGCAAGTGCCCCTCACGGCCATGGAACTGCCGTGCGGCCGTGAGGTTGAGTGCCCACATATCGTCTTGCGTGCGCCGTACCGGCCGCTCTGCCTCTTCGGCGGGTTCGATCCCGAGGACGTTCTCCAGCAGCCACTGCTGCGCGGGCAGGAGCTGCTCCCACCCGAGCCGCTGCGCCGCGACCCACCTCCCGAGGTCCTCGCCCTGCACGATCACCTTGCCGACCACCACCGGCAAGACCCCGCCGTCCTGGAGAAGGTTCTGGACGAGGCGGAAGCACCGTTGCCACCCCGTGTCCCATACCGGGCACCATCCCGGGTCGATCTCTTCCAGCGCCGCGCGCCGCGCCTCGGTCAAGGCACCCGCACTGGAAGGGACGAGGAGGCCGGCGTCCCGCCGCCGCGCGTTTGTGTCTGCTGCCCGGGCGGCGTATCGCTGGTTCTTGGCCCAGGCCCCGACCGGATACCCGTCCCAGACCGCGGTCGCGGGTGGCAGCAGGTGACCGTGCACGGCCGCCCAGGCGCGGGCGGCTGTGAGGCCTTCCTCGAACGCGACGTCCTGGTGCGACCACACCATGCCCAGCCCATCGAGCTGTTCCACCCACCCCGCATCCAGGCGCCCTGCCTTGTGGGATTTCCGCTGGTCGGCGAGCCAGGTCCCCAGGGGGGAACCCGGCCGGCGCCCAGGTATCGGGGGTGACGTAGTCGTACGGCACCCGCAACTGCCCTGCCCCGGTCTCCTTCACATACCGCACGCATGCCTGGATGCCCCGGCGCCAGAACGTGTTCTCGGGCTCGATGACCCGCAGCTTCACGAACTGCGCCAGCAACGCCGGATCCCTGGGTGTGCTGAACTTCAGCAGCTCCCGCGCGGGCGCACTCGGCTTCCGTTCACCAGTCGGCTCCACTATCTCGCCTTCCGCGCCCTCCTCAGGCCCCCAACTGCCGCTGCGGATACGGGGATCAGCGAGGCTCTCGATCGTTTCGGTGTCGTGCGCCCGCAGCGCTCCGAGGATCTTCGCGAGGGTTCCGTATGCCGGTGAGGTCAGCATTTCGTCCGCGCTTTCCCCCGGAGCAAGGAATACCGGAACGACCAGAGAAGCAATCTTTCCTTCACCGGGCTTGATTCGCAGGGCGCGTCCGGCCATTTGCACGATATCGATCATCGACCCTCGCGAATCGCAGAATGCGACGGAATCATAATTCGCTGTATCGACGCCCTCGCCCAGCACCTTCACCGAGCTGAGCACCCGCAACGCCGCCGGCACCAGGCTCTTCCCCGACCGCCGCTCACCCTTGCCGCGCCCGCCACCCCTGCCATCCCCGGTGCGCCTCCCGACGCCACCCTCGACCAGCTGCGCCTGACCCTGGACCTGGCCCTGGGCCTGGGCCTGGTTTGTGATGGTGTCGGAGGCGAATTCCTCCAGGACGGCGCGTCCGTGGGCGGGTGAGTGTTCGCCGTACAGCCAGTCCGCCCATACCCGCCCCGGCTCCGGGTAGTGTCGCGGATCGTCTTCCCACAGCTTCCTGGCCGCGTCGACGACGCCTGCGGCCATGGCTTCGGCTTCACTGACCCGGCTGTGGAACGTCAACACCTTCCGCAGGCTCTCCTCGGCGGCCGCGGTCACCAGACCGGTCTGCAACGCCGCGAGCCGTGCTCCGCGTGCGGCGTCTGATCCGAGCCCGGCTTCCTGGCGCAGTTGGTGGAACTCGGGGTCGCTGATGTCGACGCACACCACCTGATACGGCGCTGTCACCACCGAAGCCGAAACGCGTCGAACCGGCTCACACCCTCGAGCACTCGCTCAACCTGACAAAGCCGTCGCGCCAGCTGCCGGGCGGACTCACCCGCCGCGATACCTCGGGATATCTCCTCGCGCTCGCTGCTGGTCAGATGGAGCTCTGACCGCTGCTGCGGAGCGAGGCGAACCCCGCCGCTCTGGTACAGAAACCGGGCGGACATGGTGCATCGGCGCACCAAGCGCCCGCCCCATCAAGCTGAACGACTGCCCCTCGCGCCAGCGTCGCCAGATCTCATCCTGTTGAGCCGGCGAGAACCCGTAGTCACGCACCTGTGCCTCCACGACCACGTGATCACCCGGGGGGGGTGGTGCGTTGATCACTTGAGAGTGCCTTCGTTTGTGGAGTAGTGGTCGGGGCAGAGGTGAACCAGCGACCGGGCGATACCCGGTTCCCATGCTGTACTCAGCTTTGAGGCGATCGGAGAGTGAGTGACCAGATGATCGAGCGTTCCCACCGCTCGGTGGCAGCGAGCCCGCCGTCCTGTGCCGATCCTGTCTTCGCCGAGGCGATGGATGCACGCCTGTGGAGGTGAGCGCGTGAGTTCTGAGGGGTTTCAGCACGTCAAAGTCGGCGACATCGATATTGCCTACGTTGAGTCCGGCCAGGGTGAACCGCTGGTTCTGTTGCATGGCGGGGAGAGCCATAGGGGGCAGTTTGATGCCTTCCGCCCCCTGTTAGGCGCTGGAATCCTGGCCATCAGCTTCGACCAGCGTGACACCGGCGACACACTCAACGGGCCCGAGCCGTACGACATCGTTCGGCAAGCCGCTGACTGCGCCGACTTCCTTGCCGCGCTGGGATTTGAGCGCGCGCATGTTATGGGAGTGTCGTACGGCGGAGCGATCGCCATGCACCTGGCGATCCACTACCCCCAGCGGGTCGCGTCTCTCATACTGTCAGGCGCCACCCCGAGCTGGACCATGACCGAGAGCCTTGGTGACCGCATCGCCGCCATGGGGCCGGACGCGCGGGCGCAGTTCGTGCTGGACCTGCTCCTCACACCCGAGGGGCAGGCGAACGACCCGCAGCTCGTCGCCGACGCCAAGCGCGCCCTGCAGGGGCGTCCCGTAGACGCCGACGCACGCCGCATGACAGCGATTCAGAACCACGACTGCACTGCCCGGCTGCATGAAATCACGGCTCCTACTCTCGTGCTGCATGGCGCGGAGGACCCCATCGTCCGCGCTCAGGTCGCCGAACTCATGGCATCGGAGATCTCTGGCGCACGTCTGGTGATCCTGCCGCGTACTCGGCACGGCATCACCATCGAGGCCCGTGAGCAGGCCGCACGCCTGGCGCGCGACTTCGTGCTGAGCCATGCCGTGGGTACAGTCAGCACCGGAAACGGAGGCTAACAGGAGCGGTCACTGCGCGGTCGGACGTCGTTGCGGTTGGCGGAAGCCGAGTTGGCGCTGTATCGGCCTTGCGAGGCCTCCCGACGTGCCTCACGGAGCACGGACCATTCGGCGAAGGGGCGGATGACCCGGCGGCGGGAAGGGGCGGATGCCCCGGCGGCGGGCCGCCCGCAGGTGAGCCTGTGGGGCTCGTAAAGTCATTGCTGCTGGTCAGCACCCGCCTCCAGGGTTGTTGGTGGGGACTTGTAATGCTGCTCTGATGATCGTGTCCCTGCTCTACCGCACCGCCTGCGCGCTGTTGTCCGTCCCCGCGGTCCTACTGTGCCGAGACACTGCCAAGGATGCCGAACTGCGGCACGAGAATGCCATCCTGCGCAGGCATGTGAGGGGCAGGGTGCGCTATGAGCCGGCCGATCGATTCTGGCTCGCCGTCCTCAGCTCGCTGATACCGCGTGGCCGCTGGGCCGCCGCCTTCTCCGTCACCCCCGGCACTTTGCTGGCCTGGCACCGCAAACTGATCGCCAGGAAGTGGGACTACCGCGGCTCTCGCACCGGACGGCCGCCGACGGCGGCCGCGCTCAAGAGTCTCGTGCTGCGCCTGGCCGATGAAAGTCCCCGCTGGGGTCACCGCCGCATCCAGGGCGAACCGGCCCGACTCGGGCACCCCATCGCGGCCTCCACGGTCTGGGAGATCCTGCACGCAGCAGGCATCGACCCGGCCCTGCGCCGCTCCGGCCTCACCTGGCGCGACTTCCTCACGGCGCAGGCTCAGGGGATCCTTGCCGCGGACTTCTTCCCTATCGACACGGCCCGGGGCAAACGCCTGTACGCGATGGCGTTCATCGAGCACGGCACCCGGAGACTGCACATCACCGGGGTGACCGCGCACCCCACCGCGCAGTGGGCGGTACAACAGGCCCGGAACATCGCTGCCGACCTCGGCGAGCGGGGCGCCGTGCCACGGTTCCTGCTACGCGACCGCGACAGCAAGTACACCGACGCCTTCGATGCCGTCTTCACCGCCCAGGACACGGAGGTGCTACTCAGCGCGCCCCGGGCACCGCGCATGAACGCGCATTGCGAACGCGTGATCGGCACCATCCGCCGCGAAGCCCTTGACCACGTCCTGATCCTGGGCGAGAGCCACGCCAGGAAGGTCCTGACCGACTACCAGGACCACTACAACGGACACCGGCCGCACCGATCCCGGCAACAGCTACCGCCCAGCGCGACCGAGCAGCCCGCAATCGTGCACGACCTCGACGACCGAAGCCTGTTCCGCACCAGGGCCCTCGGCGGCCTCATCAACGAGTATCGATACGCCGCGTGACCTGCAACGACGACTTTTCGAGCCCCACAGGTTCACTCGTCGCTGCCGTGCGCGTCAGCCAGATGGACCTGCGGCCCGGCCAGACCGACCGCTTGCCACCGCTGGCCTCGCGGTTCAAGAGCTCGGGAACAGGGGCCCACCCGCCATGAGGCCACCGTCTGCCAGGAGAATGTGCCCGGTGACGTAGCTCGCCTTGTCCGAACCCAGGAACTGGACGACCTCGGCGATCTCCTCCGGGGTACCCGCCCGGTGCATGGGCAGCACCGAATCGACCGCGGCACGAGCCGTGTCGTCGCCGGTGAACCGCTCGTACATAGCGGTCCGGGTGTAGCCGGGCGCGACCGCGTTCACCCGGATGCCGTGAGCGGCGCCTTCGAGCGCGGCCGCCTTGGTGATACCGACGACGGCGTGCTTGCTCCCGACGTACAAGGTCGCCCCGGGATAACCCATCAGGCCGAAGTTGGAGCTGACGTTGACGATGCTGCCGCCGCCCTGTTCCCTCATGACCCGGAACTCGTGCTTCAGGCACAGCAGCGTTCCCTTGACGTTGGTATCGAAGGTGGCCTGGTAAGCCTCGTCGGTCACCTCGGTGACAGGGCCGGGTGTTCCCTCGGTGCCGGCGTTGTTGAAGGCAACATCGATCTGCCCGAACCGTGCCACCGCACGGTCGACGAGGTCCTTCACATCGGCGTCGAAGCGGACGTCGGCACGCACGAACTCGGCCGGGGCGCCGAGGTCGGAGAGCTCCCCGGCAAACTGCTCACCCACGTCCTCCTGGCGGCCGGAGACCACAAGGTTCGCACCTTGACGGGCGTAAGCGAAGGCGGTGGCGCGGCCGATACCGGTAAGCGCGCCCGTGATGAGGACAACGGGATCAGACACGTCAAGGATCCTTCCTGCAACCACCCGGGTGAACGACGGGCAAGCGGTTCGGAACCCGCACGACACCGGGTTCCTCTTCAGGCCGGGGCGTATCCCCCAGTACGCCCGCAAAGAAGGTGTCCCAGCCGGCAGGAAGCCGCATCGGACCCGACCGCCGCATCCATCGAACGGCGGCAATCCATGACCCGTATGGCCCACGGACGGCAACCAGAACCCGCTCGCGGGGCAATCCTCCGAGTTTTAGCTTCAAGTTGTCATCAAAATTGACTATCAAGTCTGACGACCAATGGCGCTGTGGTTCATTCCCAAAGGAGCGGAAGATGATCGAGCGCAGCAAGTTCCTTGAGTCGATCACTCGAGAGAACGCCGCCGTGGTGCTGGTCGACCACCAGGTGGGCCTTCTGTCCGGCGTGCGGGACATCCCGGTCGGCGAGCTGAAGCACAACGTGGTGGCGCTGGCACGGGCGGCGACCGTGCTGGGCATCCCGCTGGTCGCCACGACCACCGCGGCCGACAGCATGTGGGGGCCGACCATCCCCGAGCTGGTCCAGGCGCTGCCCGACGGACAGAAGATCATCGACCGGAGTACGGTCAACGCCTGGCACGACGACCGGGTTCGCGAGGCCATCGAGGCCACCGGGCGACAGAAGCTGATCTTGGCCGGGGTGTCCCTGGAGGTGTGCGCGGCACTGCCCGCGATCTCCGCGACGGCCGCCGGGTACGACGCGTACATCGCCGTGGACGCTTCCGGCACCTTCAGCCAGGCCAAGCGGGAGGCCGGACTGCTGCGCATGCAGCAGGCGGGCGTCGTCGTCGGCGACTACGCCACCTTCATGGTCGAGGCCCTGGCCGACAACGCGCGCCCCGAGGCCGGTGACCTCTACGCTGCCCTCGACATGCCGTTCGCCGTCCTGGTCGGCCAGATCTCCGCGGCCTACCAGGCATAGAGGCCCACCGGCCGACCGGTCGTCGGCGGCCGTGCCCACGGCGCATCGAGGACGCGGCCGCCCGCACCGTCACCACCACCCACGACCGGATCACCGCGATGCTGTCCGACGCGCAGACACGCGCCTTGCAGACCACCGCCGGTGCCGACAAGGAAGCCGCCCCCAGCGCGCGGAGAGGCCGACCGGCTCCTGGCCGACGCCCGCGGCCACGCCGAACGCCTCGTCTCCGGCGCCCGCGGCCAGGTCGCCGAACTCACCGCCCTGGCCGCCCAGGACCGCGAGGCGA
This sequence comes from Streptomyces sp. NBC_00984, assembly GCF_045162475.1. NCBI lineage: Bacteria > Bacillati > Actinomycetota > Actinomycetes > Kitasatosporales > Streptomycetaceae > Streptomyces > Streptomyces sp. NBC_00984. The sequence goes on along the minus strand of NZ_CP108734.1, from coordinate 8,789,757 downwards.
CCAGCACGGCCGTCACCGAACTGTGCGGCCTGGCTGAGGACGACCTGACCGAGATCAGCACCCTGGTCAAGAAGCGCCGCGAGGAAGCCGGAGCGATTCTCGCCCGACGCCCTCGACAACACCACCCCCATTGCCCGGGTGACGACCGCGCCGACTCGTTCCAGGGTCCACAGGTCGGCCTCGAAACCATGAGCCTGGGCACCTTGCTCCAACGCAGCCCGGACCGTCTCGACCTGGGTGTCGTCCAGCTTGGGTGGGCGTCCGGTGGCTGCCCGAGACTTGTCCCGTAACAGGGTGGCGCCCGTACCGATCCCGGATCGGACCATGTCAGTGCCTGGTGACAGGATCCGAGGGTGCTGATCAAGGGATACGACGACGGCCCGCTGGTGGCGGGCGAGTCGCTGCTGGCCCGCCGGGGCTTCTGGTCGAACTACCTTTTGGCGATGTGCAGTGACGGGGCATGTGCCGAGCGGCCGGCTCCGGAGTGGTTCGGCGATGACGGCGCCGATGCCGATGCCATGTCCGAGGTCCTCTTCGATCCCGAACGCTGGCCGGCGTTCCGAGTGCCGGCCGAAGAGGGTCCCGGAGCTGTGGTGATCTACCGCAACCTGGTCAAACGCAGTGAGCCGATCACCTTCCAGGCCGTCCAGCGCGAGGCCGGTGTTTCCCACGCCTTCCTCTATAGCCACCCCGACCTGCGAGGACGCATCGAACGACTCCGGGCCCAAGCCCGTCTTGCCCCCGCACCGGCCTCTCCGGCCGACGAGCAAAGCACCCTCGTCCTCGCGCTGACCGGCCAGATCACCCGCCTCAAGAAGCGGCACCGAGAAGAAGTACAGGCACTGCGGGACGCGCTCGAACAGGCCCACGGCGAGAACCTCGACCTCCGCCGCGAAGTGGCGGTTCGACGAGCGGGAAGTGCGGCAGGCCGCCCGGGCTCTTGTCCAGGTGAAGTGGAATCCTGACGATCTGGTGGATGCCCGGCTGTTCACCGGCCAGGAGGAGTGGCCCGACTGGCGTGCGATCGCCGGCGGCACGATGCCCAGCAATGCTCTCAGTGCCAGGGACCGGGACGGCTGCCCCTGCGGGCCGCCGGACACCTGCCGGCGCAGCAGCGGACTGCTGGAGAACGGGCTGCCGTGCGGCCTGACGGGGGACGCCTTCCGGGAGACGTGCGGCCGACTCGTCATCGCGGGCACCCTTCCCTTCGCCGCGCTCATTTGGGACGGGAAGAAGTGGCTCGTGCCACGCGCTTACGCCGTCCTGCTCGATCAATGGGAAGAAGCCGTCCGGGAGAAGAACGAGAAGGCGGGCATCTGTGCGGGCTGCGGGAAGTCAGGCGAGCGCTGGGAGCGTCGCAGCTCCGGGTCCGGCGGCTGGGTGACCCTGTGCTCCGAGTGCACCGCCGCGGAGTTCCGCCCGTACGCCGGACACCTGCGGGGTGCTGCGTACGAGTCCGTCCGCCGTACCCGGCGGGGCCGACGACTATCTGTGCTGGCTGTGCACCACGCCTCAACGGGCCTACTACTGGGACCATTGCCACGATCACGGTCTTGTCCGGGGGCCGGTATGCGCAAGCTGCAACACCTTCGAGGGAAACGGCATGGTCTTCGTGAACCGGCCGGGAAGTGTCGAGCACCTGCTGGAGTGCACGGTCTGCCGGGCACAGCACACGCTTCCCCGACGCCACTACGAGGACGTCATCCGTAACCACCTCGCTGCCGTTCACCACCTGGAATGCTCGCGTGCCGGCTACGTGAGTGCGGACCCTCTTCGCCGGGGAGGCGGACGCGGCGGATGCCTCGGAGCTACGGGACTTCGTCCCCGTCAAGCGCATCGCGCTGGTCGCGGCCCTGACGCACAAGGCGCGGATGCGGGTGCGGGACGACCTGGCGACGATGTTCTGCAAGCGTGTGGCGACGAAGATCAAGAAGGCCAAGGCGGAGCTGGAGGAGATCCGGCTCGCCGAGCGGGAGATCGTCGAGTCCCTGATTGGGAACTACCGCACGGTGCACGGTGCTCAAGCACATCGACGAGGGCGGCCCGGCCCAGGAGGCGCTCACGAAGGCCGCGGCCATGACCGCCGAAGCCCGCCAGGCCCTGGAGGGCCTGGACGAGGAGGCGTCGGTGGACGAGGTCGCGACGCGGCTGGAGGGCAGGGTCTCCCCGGCGGTCCTCTCCCTGGTGAAGGCCCAGGTGGTGCAGGCCGGCGGGTTCGGCACGGTCACCCGCGCGGTGGAGGGCTTCGGTGGCTTCGCGAAGCAGTACGAGCAGATCGAGAAGGTCTCCGCTCACCACGGCAACTTCTGGGAAGTGCTGCTGTACGGGCAGATCGGCCGGGACCGGGCGGTGATGTTCGACCTGGCCGGCAACGACAAGCTGAAGTTCACCGCGACCAGCGAGGACAGCCGGATACTGGATGCCCTTGCGCACGCCCAGCGGTACCATGCGGCCCACGGCGAGTACATCACCACCTTCAACGAGGAGGGCGAGGAGGTCGACATCTCCTTCGCCACCCAGAACTGGCGCAAGGCGGTGGTCGACAAGACCCGGGCCGGGCTGTTCGTGCGTAAGCACTTCGAGGCGATGGTCTTCACCGCGCTCGCCGAGGAACTGCGCACCGGCGACATCGCGGTGGTCGGCTCGGAGGAGTACGCCGACTGGTCCGAGCAGCTGCTGGTCTGGGAGGTCGTCCAGGAGACGCTGGGGTCCTACCTGGTGGAGGTCGGCCTCGCCGAGCCGGGCGAGAGTGCCGAGTTCGACGCCAAGTTCTTCCGCCTGCAGCTGGAGGACAAGCTGCGGAGCGCCGCCGCCGCGGCGGATGCCGGGTACCCGGAGAACGACGGCCTGGTGATCGATCCGGAGACGGGCATCCCGTCGCTGAAGGCGTTCAGGGCTGACGGCCAGCGGCCCTCGGCGAAGCGGCTGGAGCAGGAGATCAAGGCGAGGATGCCGGAGCGTTCCCTGATGGGGATCGTGGCCCGGACCGTGTACTGGGTGGAGTGGTGGCGCCGCTTCGGCCCGCCGTCGGGCCTCGCCAGCGCCGTCGTCTCCCGTGGGCTGGAGGACCACGCGGGCTTCGCATCACACGCAGCCCGGCTGACCGAGACCACGGTGGAGGCATTCCGGCAGGTGCTCGCCTGCATACTCGTGGTTGCCGTACGCGCGCTGCGTATGCGCGCCGCCGAACTGCCCGACATTCCCGCACGGGCAGCGTACGAGCTGGCCGCAGAACAGCTGCCCGCAGATCTCGAAGATCGCTCGCTCACTGAGGACGTCTACAGCGCGGTGAATCTCCTTCCGCGGCTCGCGGTCATCTGACGTCGCTACTCATCATTGAAGCAGTCAACTACCGATGGTCACGCAGAACTGGGCGGGGGCAAGGCCCACCCCAGCACCACCTGCCCGGCCCCGCACAACCGGGCCAGAACCTCCCGCCCCGCCGCGTTCAGCACAACCTCGCCATCCGCCCGCACCCCCCGCCCTCCTGCCGGGGCCGCGAACCACGCCGCCGCCAAAGCGACCACAGGGCCTTCGGCTGCATCCCGTGGCGGACCGCGATGCGTTCAATCAGCGACGACGTCGTCTCCCCGGCAAGGGGAGCAACACGGAAGACCCCTGACACAGGACCGTTGCCATGGACAGCCCCGCCGACATCAGATACCTGAACCCCTCTCGCTGTACCGGCCACCCAGACTGGTCGGAGCGGCACCGGGAACAAGGAAGCCGCCCGGGTGGCACAGGCCCACGTGCACCGCAGCGCCGCCGCCAGGACCTCCTTCGCATCAAGCGCCAGGGACGTCCCCGTCGCCCGGCACTTCGGGACATGGGGGACCGACACCTTGAAGTCCGCGGTCACCGCATCACTCCGATGCTTGCTGACCCGGGCCAGCTCTTTTCCGCACGCGTCGTGCAGATCGATACTCACGCTGCTCCTCCCTCTCATCGGTTACCAGCGAATGCCGAGTCGGTCGAGGTCCGCGCGGCGTTGCTCGGTGAGCTTGCCGGCGGTCTCCTTCCTGCGTATCCGGGCCGCGAGCTCGGAATCGGCGGCCTGCCGGGCCGTCCGCGCGGCCGCGGTGCGGCGCCAGTGGTAGAAGTTCGAGCGGGAGAGCCCCAGCAACGAGCACAACCGCGTGACGCCGAAACGGCGCTGGTGATCCGCGATGAACTGGCAGCGGTTCACCAGCGCGGACGGCTCAAGGCCCGTGACGCCCCGTCCAGGGCCCGGTGGATACGTGGGTGTTGGAGATCCTGCGGACGCTGATGGGCCAGGACAGGGACAGCCCGACTTCACGCGCGTCGGCCAGGAGGCCAGGAAACTGGAGGGTCCGTCGGTGGTGATGCCCGTGCGGGCGACCTTCTACTGCCTGTTCGAGCGAATGGAGGCGGGGCGGCACACCACCGGCTCGGCCCGCACCCGTCACTCGCTGGCCAACCAACCCGACGGAGTCTTCGACGTCCCGGCTGACAACTCCCACCTGACGTCGCCTTGAGGCGGAGGGATGTGATGTTCCTGCCGATTCATCCGCGCTGAGCGCGGATGAGGTCGCGGTACCAGGCGAAGGACGCCTTCGGGGTGCGGACCTGGGTGTCGTGGTCGACGTGGACGAGACCGAAGCGCTGGTGGAAGCCCTCGGCCCATTCGAAGTTGTCCATCAGGGTCCAGGTGAAGTAGCCGCGCACGTCCACTCCCTGGGCCACGGAGGCGTCGACGGCCTGGAGGTGGGTGTCCAAGTAGTCGATGCGGTCGAGGTCGAGGACGATGCCGTCCGCGTTGACGACGTCCTCGACCGAGCAGCCGTTCTCCGTGATGTAAACCGGCGGGAGTGCCGGGTAACGCTCCTTGAGGTCGACGAGCAGTTCCCGTAGGCCGTCGGGGACGACGGGCCAGTCGAAGGCGGTGCGGCGGTAGCCCTCGATGGGGACCTCTTCGAACGGCAGCCCCTCGGACGTCGGCGCCTGGATCCGGGTCGGGTTGTAGTAGTTGATGCCGAGCGCGCTCAAGGGGGCCGAGATCAGTTCGAGATCGCCGTCCCGGACGGAGCCGCCAAGGGTTGCGTCCGCGCCGAAGTCCGACAGGTCCGGGTAGGTGCCCGTGAGGATCGGGTCGTTGAACAGGCGGTTGTGCAGGTTGTCATAGGCTCGCGCGGCGGCGCGGTCGGCGGGGGCGTCCGAAGCGGGCCAGACCGGGGTGCAGTTGTTGGCGATCATCACCTGGAGGCCGTGTGCCCGCAGCTCCCTCAGCGCCAGGCCATGGCCGAGCAGCTGATGGTGGGCGACCGGCAGGCAGTCCAGGAACAGGGTGCGGCCCGGCGCATGAGTGCCGAGACCATAGCCCCAGACCATGTGGATGAACGGCTCGTTGAGTGTGATCCACTTCTGGACGCGGTCGCCCAGCCTGTCGGCCATGATGGCGGCGTACTCGGCGAAGCGGTGCGCGGTGTCGCGGTTCAGCCAGCCGCCGCTGTCTTCGAGGCCCTGCGGGAGGTCCCAGTGGAACAGGGTCGGGACAGGTTCGATGCTGTGTGCGAGTAGGCCGTCGACCAGCCGGTCATAGAAATCCAGCCCCCGAAGATTGACCTCACCTGTGCCGGTCGGCTGGATCCGGGGCCAGGCGATGGAGAAGCGGTAGCCGGTGAGACCCGCCTCGGCCATCAGCGCGATGTCCTCCTCGTACCGGTGGTAGTGGTCGCAGGCCACGTCGCCGGTGTGCCCGTCGCGGACTGTGCCGGGCCGGGCGGTGAAGGTGTCCCATACCGAGGGTCCGCGGCCGTCCTCCTTGGTGGCGCCCTCGATCTGATACGACGCCGTCGAGGCGCCCCAGATGAAGTCCGCAGGGAGATGGTCCAGTGTCACGTCTAACCTCCTGAAACATGAGCAGGGCTCACGTTAACCTGTTCGATGGGATGATGGAAGCGTGAATCAAGATCGCATCGCAGGGACGCTGCGCCGACTGCCAGTCCAGAAGCGCAGCGCCGAGCGCTTCGAACGGCTGCTGGACGCTTGCGCCGAACTCCTGGACGAGGTCGGCTATGCAGGACTGACCACCAAGGAGGTGGCCCGCAGGGCCGAGGTGCCCATCGGTACCCTTTACCAGTTCTTCTCCGACAAGGAGGGGCTGATCGGTGCGCTCGCCGCCCGCAATCTGGAGTCCTTCTTGGGGCGGGTCGCGGACCGGCTGGAGCGAGAGGAGCCCGAAGGCATCTCGGGCATCGTGGATGTGACCGTCGACGAGTTCGTCACCATGCGCCGGACGATCACCGGTTTCGGTGTGGTCGACTTCGGCGCGGCGGGACAGGACCACATCCTGGAGCCGACTCTGGACAACAACACTGCGGTCGCCGGAAGGCTGCGCTCACTGACCGCCTCCTTGATCGGGGCCCAGGACAACGCCGAATTTGAGATCGCGGTGCGGGTGGCCCTGGAGTGCGCGGACAGCGTGCTGAAACTCGCCTTCCGTATCGATCCGCAGGGCGACGCCCAGTTGATCGCTGAGTGCAAGCGAGTCCTCAACAACTATCTGAACGATCGACGCCGGTGACTGGCAAGTAGTAGTGGTCAAGGCGTGCTTCGCGGCCGGAGGTGCGAATGGCTGGAGCCGCCCGGGCGCTGTTGCGGGCCACGTCGGGTGATGCCCTGGATCTGCCGGAGGACGCCGCCGTCCTCCTGAGTGCTAGGCCCTGTCGTCAAACTGCCGTCTGTTCCGGGCGACGACGGCAGTTTGACGACAGGCCCTATCGGACGGCCTTGACCTTCCAGACCAATACCGCGCCCAGCGCGGACATGGCCGCGGAGCAGAGGAACAGTGAGCGATAGCCCCCCGGACCGCCGAGCACGACTGAGGCGATCGGAGGAACGAGAACGTAGGGCAGGGAGGTCATCAGGTTGGCCAGGGCCATGTCCTTGCCGCGGTCCGCAGAGGCGGGGAGCACCTCGGTGACCAGGGCGGTGTCGACGGCCAGGTACACGCCGTAGCCCAGGCCCAGGATGACGGCTGCGACCAGCGTCATGGCCCACGTGGGCGACAGCGCGAGTGGGACCGCGGCGACGGCCATCGTGACGCCGCCGAGGAAGACCAGCATGCGCCGCTTGCCCAGCTTGTCGGAGAGCCAGCCGCTGAGGACGACCGTCGAGATCGTGGCCAGGCAGTTGACGCCGATCACGATGAGCAGGCCGTCCTCGGTCGACTGGCCAGGGAACAACTGCTCGTAGTGCAGTACGTCGTCCAGGAAGTACGGCAAGTAGAGCGTGCCCATCCCGTAGCCCAGCCCCATGATGAACCGGGAGCTCATCGCCCAGGCGAAGTCGGGGTGCTTGCGCGGGCTGATTCGGTAGCCGTCCAGGAAGGTATGCAGCGAGAACGGCTCGCGGTGCCGGCTGGGAAGCGGTGGATCCTTCATGGTGGTCGCGAACAGCAATATCAGCAGCGGGAAAGCGGCCATCAGGATGTACTGCGCGGAGAAGCCCGTGACCAGCCCGAGCAGTAGCCCACCCGCGATCATGCTGCCGGCCTGCGGGACCATGGCCCAGCCCAGCACTGCTCCGCGCTGGGCGACCGGGACCTGGTCGGGCACCACTGGGGAGAGTCCGGCACCGATGATCATGAAGCCGGCGGACAGCACGAGGGAGCCGAGCGCGACCCCGGCGACGGTCGTCTGGATGCCGATGCAGACCAGTGTCGCCATGCAGACCAGCGAGCCCCCGATCATCCACGGTCGGCGGCGGCCGAACCTGCTGGTGGTGCGGTCGCTGAGTGCGCCGGTCAGCGGCGCGAGGACGATTCCCGAGATCGCGCCCATCATGCTGACCCAGGCGTAGCTGCCGACCTTCCCCGCCGGGTCGATCTGGGCGATCTGCTCGGGCATCAGGAACGTGGTCGGCGCCTGCATGGGAATGAACATCCCGACGTTGGCCAGGACGTACAGGGCGACCCAGCCAGGGCCGACCTTGCGGGTCGGCTCGGCGAGGGCCTCGGGTCGCTCCGGGGCGAGGCTCATCGGGGCACTCTCTTGAGGTGGACAAGCTCGCTCGTCCAGTCGAAGGACAGCAGCGGCGGGAGACCGTGGCTGAGCAGGACAGCGCCCTCGTGGACGGCGCCGGTGGTCTCATCCCGGTAGCGGGCTTCGGGGTCGAGGCCCTTCAGCCGGGTGCGGGCGACCGAGCGGGTCAGCGCGGACGGCTGGAACTGGAAGACGACGACCTCGTCCTCCGTGAGGTACTGCACGGCGTCGTGCTCCAGGCGGTACAGGACGCCACCGTGCACCACGGGCCGGATCCGCTTGTACTGTTCGACCAGCATCCGGGCCCAACCCAGATCCTCCTCGCTCCAGTTCCGCAGGTTGCCGCCGATGCCCATCGCCCCAGCCATCGAGACATGGAAGCGGTACCGGACTGAGGTCGGGCGGGCGGTGAAGCTGTGCGGGCTGTCGGTGACCCAGGCGCCCATGGTCCGGGCGGGCAGTAGCTGGCTGTGGCCGTGCTGGATCGCGACCCGGTCGGCGGCGTCGGTGTTGTCCGATGTCCAGATCTGGTCGGCGCGGGCCAGCACGCCCAGGTCGGCCCGGCCGCCGCCGCCCGCGCACGATTCCAGGTACAGGCCGGGACGGGCGGCGCGCAGCCGGTCCATCACCTCGTAGACCCCGCGCGTGTGCTCGATCCAGACCCGGTCGGGGTCGGCGGCCCCAGGCTGCCCTGCCTCGCTGAAGGGCCGGTTCATGTCCCATTTGAGGAAGACCACGTCCAGCTCGGTGACGGTCCTGACCAGCCAGTCGACCGCCCATTCCCGGACGTCGCGGCGGGCGAAGTTCAGGACGTGCTGGTGGCGGCGCTGGGTGCGGGTACGGCCTTCCTGGCAGAGGATCCAGTCGGGGTGCGCACGGAAGAGGTTGCTGTCGGGGTTGACTGCCTCGGGCTCGACCCACAGGCCGAAGCCCATGCCCAGCGCGCGAACGTGGTCGGCGAGTGGGCCCAGGCCGTTCGGAAAGCGGTCGGGGTTGGGCCACCAGTCGCCGAGCCCGGCCATGTCGCTGGTGCGGGCGCCGAACCAGGCGTCGTCCACGACGTAGACCTCGACGCCGAGACCCGCGGCCAGGTCGGCCAGCTCGGTCTGCTGCTTCTCGCTGATGTCGAACTCGGTCGCCTCCCAGGAGTTGAAGACCAAAGGGCGTTCGGCAGGGCGGGCGGGCAGCACCTGACGTTCGACGTAGGCGTGCCAGCGGCGGCTGGTGCCGCCGAAGCCGTCGGGGGCATACAGCCCGGTGAAGACGGGGGTCTCCAGACGCTCGCCGGCGGCAAGCTTCCAGACCAGGCCCTCGTGGCCGAACCCGCCCGTCCAGGAGGCGCGGCCGTAGGCGTCGCGGCGCAGGGTGATCCGGCGGCTTCCGCTCCAGGCCAGGGCCGCGCTCCAGACTTCGCCGTGCTCCTCGGCGGCGTCCTGCGCGTCGAGCATCAGCCACGGCCCGGCGTGCTGTCCCGTGATGCCGAGGCGGCTGGTGAACATGGTCTCCCCGACGGGCACCCGGTCGCGCTGGAGTTGGAATTCCCGGCCCCATTCCCCCACCACATGACTGACCCGGTAGTCGTCGCGGGCGGGCAGCGTCCAGGCGGCGGAGTCGAACCGCAGGACGTCCACCGGCTCGTCCGCGGTGAGGACGGCCCAGCGCTCGATTTGGTCATGGCCGTCCCGGAGCCGGTAATGCAGGTCGAGACCGAGGGAGCGGACACGGTCGGTGAAGGAGAGCGTGAGCAGGTCGTTCTCGACCGTGTGCGAGAGGAACCGCCACTCGAAGCCGCGGACACCGTCGTCGAATCGGACGGTCAGCGACGGCGCCCCGAACCGCAGGCCGCCCTCGACCACGTACTCCTCACCCCCGGGGTCGTCGCTGCCGGGGTCCTCGTCGGGCAGGTCGGCCGCGATCGCGACGGCCTGCTCCGGGGTCAGCGGCCGGCCCCAGTGCACGTGCCGGGGGACGTCGTCGGCGTCCAGCCGGAAGGCGTACGAGGTGCCAGGGGTGCTCAGGAGCCAGAGGCGGGCTTCGGAGTGGTGAGTGATCACGAAAATCCTCAAACGTGAGTAGGGCTCATGTTCTGCTCATACGTTAGGCATGCGAGCCCGCAACGCCAAGCCCCTGACGGGGGCTATCGAATTTCGCGGCGTGTGGTTCCCTGCGCTCTGCGCGGCTCGGTCGGCGAACGCGCCGGAAAGTCAGCCGGGGCCGGCCGGATCAGGAGAGCTGATTCGGCCGGCCCCGGCCCTGGACACCGCCTCACGGGTGCGTCAGTTGGCGTAGACGCCGACCTCGCGAAGTGAGTAGCCCCACTGGGTGCCGCGCTCCAGCCCCTTGATCCGTATGTAGCGCGCCGGAGTTCCGGCGAAACGCGCCGTGTCCAGGCCACCGTCACCGGCGGTCGTGGACCAGACCGTCTTCCAGGCCGTGCCGTCATCCGACAGCTCGACGCGGTACGACTTCGCGTACGCCGCCTCCCAGTCGAGGGTGACACGCTCGACCGGCTTCGAGGATCCGAGGTCGATCCGCAGCCACTGGTCGTTGTTCCACTCGCTGGCCCAGCGGGTGCCGTTGTCGCCGTCCACGGCCTTGCCGGGCGCGAAGCTGACGAACGGGTTCCACCATTCCGACGAGGACGCCGAGGCGGTGGCGCCCGAGGCCAGATTCGCCCCGGACGTGTGCTGCTCGGTGTTGCCCCAGGTGCGGAGGTAGGACTCGGCGCCCGAGAGGAGGTCGTCCACGACCCCCTGGCCGCCGACGATCCGGATGTCCTCGATCCAGTCCGGGACCATGCCGTAGTGCGCGGCACCATCGGTGTTGAAGTCCCATGTGCGTTCGCCGGCGGTCTGCTTGTCGATCACCGAGCCGCCGTCCGTGCTGCGGAAGGGGTACTTGACCGGGTTCGGGGTGTCCCCGCCCCGCGGGGCGGGCCAGCCGCCGACACCGTTCATGTCGGTGCCGTAGCCGTAGCCGACCTTGTACTTCTCGCGCAGCGCGTCCGTGCGCTCGGCCTCCGCGCTGAACGCCTCGGAGCCGCTCATGTACTGGGCGGCGAACCCGCCGAGCTTGTAGAGCCGCTCGGTCCAGCCCAGGTCCATCCAGCTGTGCGAGGAGATGGCGCCCGGGTACGACTCGGACTCCAGGATGTCGAAGGCCTGATCCGCGGCCTTGACACTCATGTGGTCGAGCTCCAGCATCATGTGACGTTCCATCATGCCGCGCACCGCGTACGCACCCAGGCCGGTCAGCCCGCGGGTGTTGCACTGCGCGTCCGAGGCGTACGAGGGGACGGCCACCCCCGCCGGCAGCTGCTTCTCCGCCCCGGGTGCCTTCGCGTTGCCGATGGGGTTGTCGTGCTGCGGGCCGCGGCAGGTCTCCGTCTTCCAGAAGGTGCCGGTCGACAGGAACTGGCCCACGTTGATGGCCGTACCGAGGGCGCCGGAGTCGTAGCGCACCCCGCACAGGGCGTTGTCGAACTTGTGACACAGGAACATGCTGCGCACGCCCAGTTGGTGCAGCTCGTCCAGGCCGCGGTCGATGTCCTCCTTGCTGCACTGCGCGACGTCCAGGATCTGCTTGCAGCCGAACGGCTCGGAGGTCTCGACCCCCAGGACGACGGCCAGCTTGCCCTGCTTGATGACCTCGCGGGCCTGCGCGCTGTCGGTGACGATCCGGAACCAGCCCTTGCCCGGGCCGCCGTACATCTTGTCGATGAAGGCCTGCATGTCGTACGTCTTCTGCGCCTCAAGACGGATGGCGGTCATCTCGTCGCAGCTGCGGTCCTTGAAGAAGTAGACCGAGCAGATCACGCCGTTGGTGACCAGGTCGTTGACCAGCACCCGCTGGCCGCCGCGCCAGGCCCGCTCGATCCAGGCGTAGTAGTTCTGTTGGTGGGTCAGCGAGTCGTGGGCGGGCCAGTCCTTGAACGTGGGCCACCCGTTGGGGTCGTGCTTCCCGTCGCCCTTGGTGATGAAGTCGAAGACGGCGCCCGTGCCGTCGGGGTAGTGCTCGGGGCAGTCCTTGAGCGCGTCGGCGACGCCCTGCTCCGAGAACGGCTTGCCGCAGATCAGCCGACCGCCGAAGCCCTCGTTGGACATGATGTGGTCGTGGGCGTCGACGAAGCCCCTTACACGTCCCTGGGTGTCGGTGCCCTTGAAAGGCTCGCCCGTGACGTCGATCTGCGCGTCGGGGGTGGGCCGGGCGGTCGGATCCCACCAGTTGGGCTCCGCCGCGGAGCTGGGTATCGGGCCGAGTGCCAGGGCCATCACGGCGAGGAGCAATGACACCACCGTGAGGGATCTGAGTCTGCGGCGCGGAGGTTGAACCATGGTCATCGCATAGATCCTTAAATATGAGCGGGACTCATGTTCTGCTCATAACTTAGGGACACGAGCCCGCAACGCCAACCCCCTGACGGGGCCATCGCCGGGAAATGGGGAGGAGCACCCCACCGGAAAGGGGTGCTCCCACGCCTGCTGTCGAGATCACGGAGCGTATGGGCGCCTCGGACGTGACGGGTGCGTACGTAGGCACCTGCGAGGACGGGCGTGACTGCTGCACGGGCAGCAGCTGCGCCCACCCAAGCCGCTGCGCCGTGACCCATCGTCCGAGGTCTTCGCCCTGCACGATCACCTTGGGAACCACCGGCAGGGCCCCTCCGTTCTGGATCAGGCTCCGGGTGAGGCGGAAGCACCGCTGGGGGACGGGGAGGAAGTCACCGCTCCAGACGCCGCGGCGCGACCGGCCGCCCGGCCCCGGAGCCGTTCGGGAGGCGAGGGTGCGGGGACCGGTCCCTTGAGCGCGAAGACCCACATGGTTGACTCGATTCCGCCGCACCGCTCGCCAGTGCGCCTTCAGTAGTTTGCTGACGCGTCCCGGTTGCGAACGGCGCTGTACCCGACCCCGAAGCAGCCACCGGTCCGGCGCCGCACACGGCAGTACTCCGGCGGCCGACCGACCCCGTGGCGGGCCGCGCGCCTACGCCGACGCCACCAGAGGTGAGTACAGGACATCCCGACGAAACAGCGCCACCGGCATCGGGTCCTCGTCGTCGGTGGTCCGCCCACCCGAGTGTGGGAAGTCCATGCAGAGCAGCCTGCCGTGGTCGTCGCCCAGCGCGCCATCTGGCTGCTGGAGACGTTCATGGTCTTTGACACCGACCGTGTGCTGGTCGAGACCCCTGTCCGCCGAGATCGCCATCACCCGCCCCTCTGAGATCGCCGTGTACGCCAAGGCGTTCGCCGAACTCCAGCAACTGGCCGTCTTCGGAGCCCCGGCCCGCGCCCTGATCAGAGCCGCGATCGAAGCAATCGTGACCAACATCACTTCGTGATGCCTGACCGCATCCCTGGAAGGCGCCGCCCGCTGGGCCCAGAACCGCGCCCGGCTCGTGCGGGCCCTCTGCGCGCGGCTCGATCGCCTCACAGCGGCCCTCCCGGTTGCCCGGGAACCGATGGGCCCCCAAGCCGTCCCGCGACCGCAGGAATGAACACAGCGCCCGCTCCAGCCGGCGCTGCCACGGCCGTACAGCGTCCGTACCACCCCGATCTCCTCACTGCCGGCGGGCGCCGCCTTGTTCAGCAGACCGGCCAGGTGCGCCCGGTCGACGTCCTGCGGGCCCTCTGCACGGCTCTGCTGCCGGCTGAGCTGGAGAAAGTCCTACACCCACCGGCTTCGACCGTGAGTGCAACCGTCGCCGCAACGAGGTCGAGCGGACCATCAACCGACACACATCCGGAAAAGAATGCAGACCGCGACGGTGTGCGACGCCTGGGCCCACCGAACGAAGGCCGATCCGAGGGCAGTGGAACGGGACTTTTGACACGACGCGCGGCGACGCGCTGACGTCCCGCACACCATCCACCCACATTTTGCGCGACCGTCACCTCAGCCCACTTTCCTCAGGCCCGGGTCCTCTTGAATACTCCGTCTGCCCCTCTTCGTGGACGGACATCACCGAAGCAACAGGAGGATCCCCACAGCCATGACCGAAATCAATCGGCGTCGCTTCCTTCAAATCGCCGGAGCCACCACGGGGTTCGCCGCCCTGTCCGGCTCCATCGACCGCGCCGCAGCCATCCCCGCGGCGCGCCGGAGCGGAACCGTCCAGGACATCGAACACATCGTCGTCCTCATGCAGGAGAACCGTTCCTTCGATCATTACTTCGGGTCGCTGAAGGGTGTCCGGGGCTTCGGCGACCCCCGCCCGGTGGCACTGCCCAGCGGCAAACCGGTATGGCACCAGACAAGCGGCGGTAAGGAAACCCTGCCCTACCACCCGGATGCCGACGACCTGGGCATGCAGTTCATCGCAGGTCTCGACCACGACTGGGCCGGCGGCCACAGCGCGTTCAACAACGGCAAGTACGACAACTGGATCCCCGCCAAAGGCACCGGCACCATGGCGTACCTGACACGGGACGACATCCCGTTCCACTACGCCCTCGCCGACAAATTCACCATCTGCGACGACTACCACTGCTCGTTCATGGGTGCGACCGACCCGAACCGCTACTACATGCTCTCCGGACACGTCGGCAACGACGGCACCGGCGGCGGCCCGGTCCTCGGCAACCAGGAAGCGGGCTACGGCTGGACGACATACGCCGAACGCCTCGAGAAGGCAGGCATCTCCTGGAAGGTGTACCAGGACATCGGTGACGGCCTCGACGCGGCCGGCGGCTGGGGCTGGATCAACGACGCATACCGCGGCAACTACGGCGACAACTCCCTGCTGTACTTCAACAACTACCGGAACGCCAAGCCCGGCGACCCCCTGTACGAAAAAGCCCGCACCGGCACGAACGCCAAGGCGGGAGACGGATACTTCGACATCCTCAAAGCCGATGTCAAGGCCGCCAGGCTCCCGCAGATCTCCTGGATCGCCGCCCCCGAAGCGTTCTCCGAACACCCCAACTGGCCTGCAAACTACGGCGCTTGGTACATCTCACACGTCCTTGACGCACTCACGTCGAACCCCGACGTATGGAGCAGGACCGCCCTGTTCATCACATACGACGAGAACGACGGCTACTTCGACCATGTCGTACCGCCCTACCCGCCGGCCTCCGCCGGCCAAGGCCTGTCCACCGTCGACACCACACTCGACCACTACAAGGGCAGTATCGGATACGCCGCGGGCCCCTACGGCCTCGGACAGCGCGTCCCGATGATCGTTGTCTCGCCATGGTCCACCGGCGGATACGTCTGCTCCGAGACCTTCGACCACACCTCGATCCTGCGCTTCATGGAGAACCGGTTCGGAGTGAAGGAGGCCAACATCTCGCCATGGCGGCGGGCCATCTGCGGTGACCTCACATCCGCCTTCGACTTCTCCCTCAAGATCACAGACCCGGCTGACCTGCCGGACACCGCGGGCTACGCCCCTCCGGACCGCGACCGCCACAACAGCTACGTACCGAGGCCACCCGCCCTGGGCACCCTGCCCAGGCAAGAGGCCGGGGCGCGGCCGAGCCGCCCGCTCTCCTACGCTCCCTACGTCGACGGGGCCGCAGACCTCACGACCGGCAAGTACAAGCTGACGTTCAGCGCAGGGGACCAGGCGGGCGCCGCCTTCCAGGTGCGCTCGCAGAAGCGCACCGACGGCCCGTGGACGTACACTGCGGCAGCCGGAAAGCCCGTTTTCGACAGCTGGAACTCGGTGTACTCCGGCGGCAGTTACGACCTCACGGCCCACGGTCCGAACGGCTTCCTGCGCACCTTCAAGGGCAACAACAAAGCCGCCGAGCCGGAGGTGACGGCACGCCACGACGCCGGCAACCTGAAGCTCACCCTGACCAACCCGTCGACCGCCGACGCGCACCTCACCGTGACCAACGCGTACGGCGGCGAGCGCCAAACTTACACGGTCCGCGCCGGCGCCACAGCCGTGCAGAACGTCGACCTGCGCGCAACCAAGCGCTGGTACGACCTGACGGTCGTCGTCGAGGGCAACGCCGGATACCTGCGGCGCCTGGCCGGGCACGTCGAGAACGGTCAAGCCGGTGTGAGTGACCCGGGCATCGCAACCATGTGAGACCCGCACCCCACCCGGCGGACGGAAGGGCACACACTCGGAGGGGTGACGAGGCATCAGCGCGACGTGCCGGAGTTCACCAGAATCTTGGACACACGCACGAGCAAGCACATCGGCAGGAAGGCCCTGACCGGTCGGGCGAGCCACCCGTCGCGGGAGGCCGCCCGGCCGGGCCGTGAGGTTACTGACTTCGGCTCGTCAGGGTGAGGTCGGGTTGCCGAGGGTGAGGCCGGTGCCGGCTGTGAAGCCGTCGAGGGTTTCGGGCCGGTGCTGGAGTCGTTTGAGCCGGTTGCGGACGAGGACCTCCAAGCGGTCCAGGGCGACGACAGCGAGGTTGGCCAGGCTGCGCCTGACGTGGGCCCACACGCCCTCGACCGGGTTCAGGTCGGGCGAGTAGGCGGCAGCAGGAACACCGTCAGCCATTCCCGTGCGTCGATCAACTCTCGCATCGTGCGGGAGACATGGGTGTTGAGCCGGTCCCAGACCAACATGATCGGTGCCTTGATGAGCTGGTGGGTGCCGTCGGGCAGAACGATGAAGTCGCGCTCGATCATGCTGCGGCGCTTGCCCTTGCCCGCCGGGTGGGCGATCAGCCGATGGCACAGCCGAGCCCGTGAGCCGGGCCGCATCGCAATCAGCCCGGCCACCGACAGCCGCCCCGAGCGGCGTCCACTCACCGTCACGACCGGGGTGTGTCCGCGTCGTCCCCAGCTCCGGCCTCGGGGCGGTCGGCGGGTGAAGCCTGCTTCGTCCTCGAAGCAGATGTAGCCCCCGCAGGCCGCCCGGGCCCTTTTACCTCCGCCCAGGTCGCCTCCTTCCACACCTTCACCGCCTCCTCGTCGCGTTCGGCGACCTGCCGCACGGGGACCTGTGGGGAAGGGGCCGAGTGGTCCCGACCCTGTTGGCGGTCAACGGCGACCAGGTGCGGGCCTGGACTGGAACCGCACTGTCCCTATGCCTGGCGCGGCTGTTGGGGCCGTCGGACTCGCTGCGGGTGGTGCGTGCGCTCCGCGACCTCGATGTGCTGCGGCCCCCGAGCCGCCGAGGAATCCTCAAGGCCGTGCCGGGGCTGGCCCTGGGAACATTTCTGGTCACCGGCGGCCTGGCAGCCTCACCCGCGCAGGCTGTGACCCGCGCCAAGGGCAGTAAGGCGTCGCGATGGGTGAAGGCCAACCTCGGCCGGCTGCCCTCCGGCTACTCCGAGTTCGCCTCCTACCCCGCGGACTATCGGCGCGCCATTTACGGCGCGCTGTCCGCTTCGGCTCGCAGTGATCTGTGGGTGGCGCACTTCGCGAACTACCGGAAGACACATCGGCGATCGTGTTTGTGGCCACGTCAGGCTGCACGTGGCAGCAGCTGCCCACTGCTTCCTTCGGGCCATCGGGGGCAACGGCTCATCGGCGTTTCTCCGAGTGGACGAAGGCCAGGGTGTGGGCCAAGCTCCACCGCCTGGTCCTCGACGAGCTCGGCGCCCGCGGCCAGTTGGATTGGTCCCGGTGCGCGATCGACTCGGTGAACATGCGCGCCCTGAAAAGGGGGACCTGACAGGTCCAGGTCCGAATCCTGTCGACCGGGGCAAGTACGGGGTCGAAGATCCACCTGATCACAGAGCGCACCGGTCTGCCCCTCTCCGTCGGAATCTCGGGGGCGAACCTGCACGACAGCCAGCCTTGATCCCCCTCGTGCAAGGGATACCCCCGATCCGCTCCCGCCGCGGACGCCGACGACGCAAGCCCGGAAAGCTCCACGCAGACAAGGGTTACGACTACTCCCACCTGCGACGATGGTTACACCAGCGTGGCATTCAGCACCGCACCGCGAGGAAAGGAGTCGAGTCCTCACAGCGACTGGGCCGCCACCGCTGGACCGTCGAACGCACCATGACCTGGCTCGCCGGCTGCCGCCGGCTCCGTCGACGGCCAATTCGTCCAGGTCGTCGCCCAGGACGTGCAGCGGCCCAGTGGCGCCGCACAGCGAGCACTCCAGCAGCAGCGGCCCCACCACGCAGCAGCCTCCTGTCGGTCCCAGCCCACCGAGCGGGACGCGGGGGTCCAGGCAGGGGCGGCAGTGGGGCTCGATGCCGGAAGATAACGAACAAGAAGCGGCGCCCGCCCCACTCCTCGTCCTGCAGGGGTGCACAAGCTCCTCTCCTGCCGCGCAGGCAGTGGTGCGGGAGCACTCCGCAGGGACCGAGAGGCGACTTCACGTCACCACAGGGGGTTGTATGAGCACGGACAGCCGGATAGGACTGTCCGCGTGACTGATCAACGCAGCTTCGCCCGTACCGTCATTGCGCTCTCCCTGGCCGTGATCGCCTGTTGTGCGCTCACTTTCATCATCATGCTGCTGGCCGGGAGTCCCGCCGTGCAGCCGCAGCGCGTCCTGGATCAGGACGCGCTGGCGCGGGCCGTGCTCAACAACGTCAATTCCGCCGACTTCGCCAAGCCCCCGACCATCGACGATGTCAGCTGCCCCGCTTCCATCCCCGTCGAGGCGGGCCGGGAGTTCGAGTGCAAGGTCGACGGCGTCGGCGACGGCAGCAGAAGCGGCCATGCCTGGGTCAAGGTGAAGATCAAGGACGATCAGGGCGGCCTGTCACTGGGCTGAGGAACAGCAGAGCGAGCGGGACCGCAGCCGTGGCACCGGGGCCGTCCCGGCCCCTGCTGGCGACAGTGGTGGACCGCCTATAGTCCCAGGCCAGAGGCAAGACCGTCAAACACCCCGAGACTCTCAAGGCCATCCGCAAACCCGGAAGATCTTGGTAGATAAAGAACTTCCCAATGACGATGTCAAGCCGTAGTTGTGATGTTCGGTCGTGCTTGGTAGCACGCTCCGTCGCGGATCATTGCCCACAGAACGTTGGCTCTGCGACGGGCAAGGGCAAGGGCAAGGGCAAGGGCAAGCAGAGCCTGCTTGTGTTACTTCCCTTCGTTCCGCTCGCGCCAGTAGTAGCGGTGCGATGCGGGGCACGATCTCGGGCTGGCCATCGAGGAGAGGCAGAAGGCCCGAAGCAGGCCGCGGTGGTAGCGGCGGGGCCTGCGCATGTTGCCGCTGACACGGCCGGAGTCACGAGGAACGGGGGCAAGGCCGGCGAAGGAGGCCAGGCGGTCGGGGGTGCCAAAAGCTGCCATGTCTCCCCCGGCGGTGGCAATGAACTCGGCGCCGAGCAGGGCCCCTATGCCGGGCAGACTGCGGATCACTGTGGAATGCGGATGTTCGTGAAACCGAGCCTCGATGAGTGCGTCGAGCTCGGCGATCTCCGCGTCGAGCGCCGTCACCCCTTTCGCCAGGCGAGCCACCATGGCAGCCGCCAGCTTCTCGCCGGGCAGTGAGGTGTGCTGAGAATGGGCTGCCTCGACAACGGTCTCTGCGAGAGCGTCCGCGTTCTTGACCTTGCGGTTCTTCAGCCAGGTCCCGATCCGGCGGGCACCGATGCGGCGGATCGCGGCCGGTGTCTGGTAGCCGACCAGCAGGACGACCGGGCCTTTCTTGCTCAAGTTCAGCGCCCGTTCCAACGCCGGGAAGATCTCGTGAAGTTGAGCTCGGAGCCGGTTGATCTGCCGGGTGCGAGCGTTGACCAGGTCAGTGCGACGGACGGTGAGAGTGCGCAGGTCGACGGCTATCTCGTCGCCGGGCCGCAACGGACCGAGATCCTTGCGCATGCGGGCCTGATCGGCGATGACGAAGGCGTCCTTCTCATCCGTCTTGCCCTGGCCCCGATACGCGGTCGACGCCTGGTGCACCGCCAGGCCAGTGATATAGACCATCGGCTGGTCGTGGCTGAGTAGCAGGCCGATCAGCAACGCGGCGCCACCATGGTTGATGTCCACCGCCCACAGCGTCTCGCCGGAAAGCGCCAGAACGTCTGAAATCAGCTCCAGCAGAGCCGTCTCATCATTGAGGACTCGGCGTGAAACCCGCCGCAGCCCTCGCGGCATGAAACCCCACTGTCACCTATCCGTGCAGCAGTCCCAGGCTTTCTGCAGCCCGGGAATCGAAAGATGTCACAACCCTGTACTCGAACAGACTGAAGGAATCGATCTCCTCCAGCACTGCCCTTACTGACTTCGGCTCGTCAGGGTGAGGTCAGGGTGTCGAGGGTCAGGCCGGTGCCGGCTATGAAGCCGTCGAGGGTGTCGGGGCGGTACTGCAGGCGCTTGAGCCGGTTGCGGACGAGGGCCTCGAGTCGGTCGAGGGCCATGACGGCGAGGTTGGCCA
Source organism: Streptomyces sp. NBC_00984 (assembly GCF_045162475.1). Lineage (NCBI taxonomy): Bacteria > Bacillati > Actinomycetota > Actinomycetes > Kitasatosporales > Streptomycetaceae > Streptomyces > Streptomyces sp. NBC_00984. Next base: position 8,769,495 of record NZ_CP108734.1, on the reverse strand, counting down.
GGCTGCGTTTGACGTGCGCCCATACCCACTCGACGGGGTTGAGGTCGGGCGAGTAGGCGGGCAGCAGGAACACCGTCAGCCAGGCTCGCTCGGCGATCAACTCGCGCATGGCGTGGGAGACGTGGGTGTTCAGGCGGTCCCAGACCAGCACGATGGGCGCCTTGACGAGCTGGTGCACGCCGTCGACCAGAGCGATGAAGTCGCGCTCGCTCATGCTGCGGCGCTTGCCCTTGCCCGAGGGGTGGGTGCGCAGGCGGTGGCACAGCCGGGTCCGTGAGCCGGGCCGCATCGCAATCAGCCCGGCCACCGACAGCCGCCCCGAGCGGCGTCCGCTCACCGTCACGACCGGGGTGTGTCCGCGTCGTCCCCAGGTCCGGCCTCGGGGCGGTCGGCGGGTGAAGCCTGCTTCGTCCTCGAAGCAGATGTAGCCCCCGCAGGCCGCCCGGGCCCTTTTACCTCCGCCCAGGTCGCCTCCTTCCACGCGGTGACGGCCTGCTCGTCCCGCTCGGCCACCCTGCGCGCGGGGACCTGCGGGCTGAAGCCGAGCCGGTGCATCAGCCTCGTGGCGCCCGAGACGCTGTACGAGACGTGGAACTTCCGCCCGATCAGCATGGCCACCCTCGCCGCGGTCCACACCTGGTCCTCCACCCAGCCGTGCGCGGCCGGACCCTGCTCCAGATACGCGGCCAGCTTCTCCAAGCAGCGCGGAGACAGCCGGCACCGCGACCCACTCGGACCGCGTGACGCCAGCGCCCCGACCCCGCCCTCGCGCCACAACTGGTGCCACTGATAAGCCGACTTCAGACTCACCCGCAGACGCCGTGCCACTTCCGGCGGCTTGACCTCCTGCTCGAACAGCTCGGCCGCCTGCATCCGCACCGACTCCCGACGCACCCGTCCCGCAACGGTCAGCCCGCCCCCATCCGAATACCTCACACACCATCGAATACAGCCACCACACCAAGCCCGTCAGGGACTTGGGAAAAGTTCACCCTGACGAGCCGAAGTCAGTAACAAGGGATTAGGCGGGCGGGAGCAGGAACTCATGCAGGGACCGCCGCACCTTGTCCAGGGACTCCTCGAGTTCCTCGGGGTCGTCGTGGCGTAGGGACCAGGTGACGCCCCGCAGTTCACGTCGGACTCCGGCGAGCCTGGTCTCTTCGTGCAATACCTCGTAGTCACAGGAGTTCCGGGCCGCATAGGCACTCATCATCTCCTCGGCGAAGCCGCGGCCCAGGTACCAGACGCCGCACAGATCGACCGCCCGCGGGCCGACCCTCGCCTCGTCCCAGTCCAGGACGCCGGACAGCCTCCCGGAGGTGTGCAGGAGGTTGCCGGGCCAGACATCGCCGTGGATCGGCACGACCTCGGCACCGGCGAGCCACCGCCGATAGGCTGTGGCCCACCGTTCGAACACCTGCCGCTCGCGACCGGCCAGCCGGTCCGCGGTGGCTGCGGCCGTCTCGGCATCGAGGGCGTCGATCGCGCGTCCGGCCCCGTCCGCCCCGAGGATGCCCAGCAGCGGTTCGTCGCCGCAGTTGTGCAGCACCGAGACGAAAGCGGTCAGGTCGCCGGCGAACGCTTCACGATCCGCGCGAGCGACGTCGTCGTCCACGACAGCGCCTGGCAGCCTCCTGAGAAGCACGGCGCCGAAGGGCAGCCGCGGCCCGGTCGGAAGCATTCCGAGCACCTCGGGGACGGCCAGCGGCAGGGGCGGCAGTCGCCGCAGGACCTCGGCAGTGTGCTTGCTTCTGTCCTTGGCCTCGGGAGTGCGCGGCACCCTGATGAGGACGTCGGTGCCGACCCGGAGCACGACGTTCGAGAAGCCCCAGCCCACGATTCCGACGGGATCCCCACTCCACGGGAACGGCAGGTCCTGCAGGCTTGATGCGACGGCTTCGAGCGTCGCGTCAGGGTCGAGGAGCATGAGCAGTCCTTGGCTGTTCAACGGTGTCGGCGTAGGCCCAAAGGTCCGGGATCACGGCGCGTTGCGATGGCAGCACGGCGGCAGTTTCGGCGGCGAGAGCCAGGTCATTCGCTTGCTGCTCAGTCAGGTCTGGCATGCCCACAGAGTAGGGAAAGGCGGTCGCCACCCGTAGAAAGAGCGGCGGAGTTCGCCTGTACGGGGCCGCGAGATGCGATTCCTCCTATTTGGCGTTCCACTCGTGGGGGTCGTCGAGCGTGGTGTCGGGGTCGTGGATGCCGGCGGCTTCGAGGAAGACGACGAGGTCGTGGTCGGAGTGGGCGGGGCCGGAGCCCGGACAGGCTGGGGCCCGTCGTGCCCGTCGGCCGACGCCGAGAGGCCATCGCGAGCGTCGCCTCGAACGCACTGCGCGGCACCCTCAGGCCTCTCGGCCCCCTGGTCCAGGAGGTCCACGACGCGCTGAGGTCCGTACCGTCACCCCCTTCCGAGATCAGCGTCACGTTCGGCGTACAGCTGAGCCAGGACCTGAAGTTGGGCATCGTCAACGGCAACGGCCAGGCCCACCTCACGGTCACCGCCACATGGAACCCCCCGACACTCTCCGAGCCAGCCGCTGCCACCCCCCAGCCGCGAACGCCGGTTCTTCTGCGACACAGGGGCCTGTGCAAGGGCGTCGTTCGCCGAGCAGATCCCCAATCTGACCTTCTGCTACGGAAGGTCGACCGTGCTGCTGCGGACCGTCCGTGAGGCCATCGCGCTCGCGCTCGGTGGCCGGGCGGCCGCTCGGCTGACCGAGACCCAGGCCATCGGCCTGGGCAAGGACGCCCCGCTCCGCCTGATACAGGCCCTGCCCGACCCAAAACCGGCACCCGTGCGGGTGCTCGGTGTTGACGACTTCGCGCTGAAAAGGGGCAGCGTCTACGGCACCGTCCTGGTCGACATCGAGGGCCGACGCCCAGTCGATGTCCTGCCCGAACGCTCCGCCGAATCCCTGGCCGACTGGCTCACCGCACACCCCGGTGCCGAGATCATTTGCCATGACCGCGCCCGCTATTACGCCGAGGACGCCGACCGCGGTGCTGGCACCGCAACACAAGTCGCAGACCGCTTTCACCTCTGCAAGAACCTCGGCGACGCCACCGAGCGCCTGGTCAAACGGCTCCGTCCGCACTGGACCTCACCGTCACCGGAGAAGCAGCCGGCCACGCTGCCCGAGAAACCCGAGGGCCCACGCACCCGGCAGACCCGTGAGCGGCATGCCGCCGTGCACGCGCTCATGGCCAAGGGCATCAACCACACCGGCATCGTCGCCGAGCTCCGCCTGGAGCCCAAAACCGTCCGCAAGTTCATGCGCGCGGACAGTCCAGCTCGGGATGCCAAGGTCCGCCTGCGAGCGGCCGGCCGTCCGCGGTCTCGGGCCCGTCGCCCGGGGAGGCGGGCCACCGGCGGTCGCCCTCGTCGTGCCAGAGCGGCCGGTGGTCGACACGCAGGCCGAGGATCTCCGGTCGCGCGTAGTGGCCGCGCGAGTCGACCCAGACCTTGACGGTGTCGAGGTCGTCGAGGTTGATCGCGGCGGTGACGAGCCGTTCCTCGGGGCCGGTGTGCGGGCCTGCGAGATACTGGGTGAAGGGATGAATCACCGCCGACCAGCCGCCGCCCGCGGTGATGTGCTCCTGCGGGCCGAGGGCGGACGCCATCCAGCGCAGACATGTCTGGTCGACCGGGTTGCCTGCGGAGACCACGAACGCCTGGGCGGTGAGAGCGTGGGCCTTCATCATCGCGTCGATCTGTACGTCGGCCACGGTCTCGAAGCCGGCCATGGTGGACAGCCCGGGCCAGGCCGCCGCGTGGATCTCCTGCCCCTGGGCGATCAGGGCCTGCCGGGCCAGGTTCATGGTGTGCTCCCAGCATGCCAGTCCGCCGATCCGGCCAAGCGCGCTGTCGAAGACCCGGAGCGTGGCTCCGCCGCCCTGGGCCCACACGATCCGTTCCGCGTAGGTGGGCTGGAGCTTGCGGTGCACTCCGAGCAGGGTCCCGTCGGGGTCCACGAAGACCTGGCTGTTGAAGCAGGTGCGGGTACCTTCGAGGCGTTCGCTGACGCCGAGGACCGCCCCGGCGCCGGCCCGTCGGCAGGCCGACTGGATCCGGGCGATCTGAGGTCCCGGCACCTCGACGGACGCCCCGGCGTAGGCGGCGTTGACGGCCTGCTGGTCCAGCGGGGCGTACGCCTCGATCCAGTACGGGTAGCCGGGCACGAAGGCCTCCGGGAACACCAGCAGGTCGACGCCTTCCCGGCCGGCCTGTTCGATGAGGGCGACGGCCTTGTCGACCGTCGCCTCGGTGTCCATGAACACTGGCGCGGCATGGACCGCCGCGACCGTTCGTCTCCCGGCGGCGGGAGAGGACATGGGATCCTCCTTGAGAGCGGCGCGACCAGCGGGCCCGATGGTGCGGGCTCGTCGGCGAACGGCGGATGAACAGCAGCGTCCGGGCCCGTCGCCCGGACACACCGGCCCCAATGTGCTGTTCGGAGGCGCACCGGCCGCGCGGACGCGGCTGGAATGAGGCCGGTCGCGCGCAGTGTGCCACGGTTCGCTGCCGCTCGTACGGGACTTCGCCGCAATCCCCCTCCGGCGCGAGTCTGTCCTGGCGGCGCAGTATGTGTTCGGTCGTCCGGCTCCCTTGCCGAACCGCCAGACCGCTCGGGGCGGGTCGGTGGGTGCAGCCGGCGCGGACCGGCCAGGGCTGGCTGGGTCGGTCCTTGTTCCAGCGGGTGGGCAGCTCTGAGTCGTCCTTGCACAGGCAGCGCTGGCCTCGGTGCTCCGAGCCGTGCGCTTCCTCGTCGGGCTAGGCTCGAGCGTGGCGCCCTCGTCGGCGGCTGTGAGGTAGGAGCCCGGGTCCTGCCGCAGTCTGATCGTGCCGTCGGGCCGCGTCCGGCAGTCCCGGGCCCGGGTACGTGGCGGCCCTGGGGTCGCCCTCCGGGGCGACCGAGGATCGCAACATCCGCCGTTTCACCACCGCGCAGCCGAACGGCTGGGTGGCGGTCGCCCTTCAGAGTTCAGAGCGACCGAGGATCGCAACTCCGTCGTAGTGGGGGTATCGAACTGGCGACCTCGCGTATTCAACTGCCGCAAAGTCCGCCCGGCTCCCCGGGCACGTAGTCACTCCGCGAGCTCATCCGCCTGCGGTGTGTCCCCCGCTCCCGGGCTATGCCGGGCCCTCAGCCGATGGGTTGGCCGCTCTTCGTCGTGCACAGCACCGCCTTCGTAAGGGTCGAATCCGTCCTCGTGTCCATGGAATTCAGCCGGTTTTTCAGCGCTGTGACCTGCGCGGACATGCCCGGACGTGAACGGACGCAAACGGACATCAGATCACCAACCCACTCTGGTCTTCCACTCGTTCCCAGACGGTTGCGGGGACTTGGGTGTGGTCGAGTCGTCGTAGCACCTGAGCGAGGCCGGCCGTTCGGGTACCGCTTGCCGGGGGCTTTGTGCAACAGGGTGAGCACGAGGTCGTCCCAGGCGGGTGGGATGCCCGCGGGGATCGAGCTGGGTTGGGTGAGTCCTGAGTGAGGTGCGCCGACAGGTAGCCCACGGTGTCGGGTGCCAAAAACGACAGCTGGCCCGTGATCAGCCCGAAGGCATTGCTCACGGCCCCCGTCGGTGCCCGGACCACCATCGAGCGCATCGAGCCGCTGCACCATCCCTGGGTGCTGCGCGCCCACCTGTCGGAGGCGACCGGGCTCCCTGAAACGGTCATCGTGAAATGCCTCCGCCCCGAGGGATACGGCCTCCGCTCCGCCGAGGAGCTGACGCGGTGCGAGCACGCCGCGCTCGCCTTCATCGCCGACGACCTCCGCCTCGACCTCGCACCAGGCCTGCACGCCGCCTCACCGGACTCCCGCCTGCTCGTGCTGGAGGACCTGCACCCGCGCACCGAACTGGCCGAACTGCTGCACCGCGACGGCCACACCCCGGCCCTGGACGCCGAACTGACCGCCTTCGCCTCCTCGATGGGCGAGCTGGCCGCTGCATCCGCCGACCTGCGCCGCGCTGTTCAACGCCCGCCGCACGGCACTGGGCACCGGCGCTGACCGACTGGGCGACTGGGCGACTGGGCGACTGGGCGACTGGGAACACGCCTACACCGGCCTCTGGCGGAACGGGCTCACCCGGGCCGCCGCCTTCGGCGTCCCGCTGCCCGCCGCCGCGGAACGCGATCTGGAAGCGGCCGTGGCCGAACTGGCAGATCCCGGCCCATTCCTGGCCCTGACCAACGGCGACACCGAGTCATACAACTTCCTGACCGGGCCGAGCGGCGGCGGCCGGCTGATCGACTTCGAGGGGGCGGGCTTCCGCCATGCCCTCACCGCCACGACCAGCTTCACAGTCCCCGGCCCGGACTGGTTGGGAGTGTCGGGGCCGGGCCAGGTCGAGGCGTTCCGCCGAGCCCTTGCCCGGACGGTCCCCGAGGCCGAGGACGATTCCCGCACCCAGATGGTGGCCCTGCTGGAATCCGGAGCCCGCACCGCCGAGGCGCACCGGGTACTCCCCCACCTGGCGGCCTGGTGCCGGTCCACGGCAGCCCTGCTGCGCCGCCGCTGGCCCGACACCGACATCGACACCGCCGCCGTCGCCCCCTACACCTGGCGTGAACGGTAGGGCGGAGAGCCGGACGGTCACCGCCGTGGAGGTGCCGATCATCCGCAGTGGTTCAGGGCTCGGGTGAGTTCGCGGTTGGCTGCCCGGGACGCTTCGACTTCCTCGGTTCGCTCGTCGAGTATGCCCTGCTTGTCTGCGAGCCCTGCTTGTCTGCGAGCCCTGCTCGTCCGCGAGCTCCTGTTCCAGTGTGGTGATGCGGCACTGGAGCTGGTCGATGGCTCACCGCCGGATCTCCCGCTACGGGTGCAGCACGACCTTCGTGTAGCCCTCGATCCGCTTGTCGAACTTGTCGTATGCCGAGGGCGCCTGGTCCAGGGGCAGTTCATGCGAGACGACGAAGTTCGGCTGCGCCCGGCCCTCAATGATCATGTCGCGCAGGTACCGGTTGTAGCGCTTCACGTTGCACTGCCCCGTCCCCATGCGTAGGCCCTTCTCGAAGAGTTTGCCGATCGAGACGAGCAGCATGCCGTGCTTGGCCTGCTCGTCGGGGCCTCCGGGGTCGGACGGAACGTAGAGGCCTGGCACGCCGAGCACCCCGGTGGCCCGGACCGTACCGATGAGCGAGTTCAGGACTGTCGCCGGTTCCTCGTGGTCGGAGCCGCGCGCCGCCGCCTGGTAGCCGACGGCGTCGACGCCCTTGTCCGTGCCGATGCCTTGGGTCTGCTCCTTGATCTGCTCCACGGGGTCGCCCTCGGCGAAGTTGACCGGAATCGCACCGATCTCCCGGGCCTTTTCCAGCCGCTCGAAGACGCGGTCCACGACGAAGACCTTCTTCGCGCCGCGCAACAGGGCCGAGTAGGCGGCCATGAGCCCGACCGGCCCGCCGCCGTACATGGCGACGCTCTCACCTGGGCGGACCCCGGCGAGTTCACAGCCGTGGTAGCCGGTGGGGAAGATGTCGGCAAGCAGCATGAAGTCGGTCTCGTGCTCCTCTCCTGGCGGCAGCTTCAGACAGTTGAAGTCGGCGTACGGAACGCGCAGGTATTCCGCCTGGCCGCCTGGCCAGGGCCCCATGGCGACATATCCGTATGCACCTCCCGCAAAGCCAGGATTGACGGTCTGACAGAATCCGGTGAATCCCTCGACGCAATTGGCGCAGAATCCGCAGGCGACGTTGAAGGGCATGACCACGCGGTCGCCCGCCTTGAGCGAGGTGATGCCCTGACCGATTTCCTCGATGATCCCCATGTTCTCGTGGCCGAAGACGATGCCTGGTTCGGCTGCGGTTCGACCCTCGTACATGTGCAGGTCCGAGCCGCATATCGCGGTGGACGTGATCTTTACGATCACGTCGTTCGGGTGCTGGATCCTGGGCTTTTCGACGTCTTCGACCGCCACGGTGAACGGTTCTTTGTATACGACGGCCTTCATGGCTGCCACCTCCGCTCGGCGATGCACACTTTTCACCCGCCCCCGACTGCTGCATTTCGCGTGACTCATCTCTCATGATTCTCCGGCTTGAACCGATGGACAACCCGGTAATATCGCGATGAATAGATGAGTATCCACTGCCCTGGCATCGCACCGAAATCGAAAAGGGAGGGCGCAAAGTGGCTGCACAACGCCTCGGGACCCTGCTCGTCCCAGTGCCTGGCCTGTCCGGCACGACGTACCCGCCGGGAACGACGGTGACTGTCCGCGGTCGCGGTGCAACTGTCGATGCCTTCATCAACGGCGACTGGCTACCACTGTCGTGGTGGGAATTCTCCGACGGCCTCCGCGAGGACATCGCCGACCGTTGACCCCGGTGCGGGCGCTGGTCCGGGCCAGCGCCCCGGGCTCTTGATCATTCATCGATGCCGGAGCGCTCCGCGCCCGCAACGATGTGGCGCTGGAGTACCAGGAAGATCACCAGCAGGGGCAGGATCGACACGGCGGCTGCGATGAACAGCTCGTGCAGGTTGACCGTCTGAGCCGTGGTGAAGGTTGCGAGAGCGACCTGCACGGTCCAGGCGTCGCGCTGCTGGCCGATTACCAGTGGCCAGAGGAACGAGTTCCACGAGCCGATGAAGACGATCGCCCCCACGGCGGCGAAGACCGGCCGTGTGTTGGGGACGACGATCCGCCAGTACGTACGCCAGTTGCCGAGCCCATCCACCCTGGCCGCGTCCTCCAGCTCCCGGGGAAAGCCGAGGAAGTACTGCCGGAAGAGGAAGGCTGCGAACGCGCTGAAGAGGGTGGGGACGATCAGTCCGCGCAGGGTGGAGATCCAGCCGAGCGACGAAACGAGGACGAAGCTCGGGACGAAAGTGACGGCGGACGGGATCATCAGGGTGACCAGGAACGCGTAGAAGACCTGGCTCGCATAGGGATACTCGATGCGGGCCAGCCCGTATCCGGCCATCGAGGCGAGCAGCAGGGTGCCGATGGTCGTGAGGACGGCGATCACAGCCGAATTCCACAGGGCGTGCAGCATGGGGACACTGCTGTCGTTGAACAGTTCCCGCAAGTTGCCCCACTGGAGGCTGTGCGGGAAGAACGTCCAGTCCGCCCCGGTGATGTCCGCTTCGGTGGCCAGGCCGTTGCGCAACAGCAGGTAGAACGGGACGAGGAAGAGCACGGCGAGCGCGATGAGCAGTACGAGCCGCAGTCCGCGCGCGAGCCGCCGGAAGTTATGGGCCGTGGAGAGCCCCGTTGGCTGATCCGTCGAGTGCTGTCGCATACGTCAGTCCTCCTGGCGTCCGAGACCGAACCAGCGCGCCTGTACCACCGCCACGACCGCGATGATCAGTGCGAGGATCACCGCGCCGGCGCTGCCGAGGCCCAGGTTCTGTCCCTGCCCCAGCGCCACGTAGTACAGGTAGACCAGGGGCGGCCTGGCGTAGGGCGGGTAGCCGCGTGCCGTCGACAGCAGGTTGTAGAACTCGTCGAATGCCTGGAAGGCGTTGATCACCAGGAGCAGGACGACCGCGACGGAGGTCGCACGCAGTTGCGGGAAGGTGATGTATCTGAAGACCTGCCAGCCGGGGCGGGCGCCGTCGACGGCCGCCGCCTCGTAGAGGGTACGTGGGATTCGCTGGAGTCCGGCCAGCAGGATCACCATGTAGAAGCCTGCCTGGAGCCACAGGCGTACGGTCACGATGACCAGCCAGTACCAGGGCGGGCTGGTGGTCGACAGCCAGGCGATGTCCGAGCCGCCGAACCATCCCAGCACCGTGTTCGCCAGCCCGAACCGTACCCCGTTGAAGATCGACAGCTTCCAGACCATCGCGGCGACGACGTACGAGCAGGCGGTCGGCAGGAAGAAGACCGACCGGAAGAACGCCTGGGCGAAGCGCAATCCGGCGACCATCAGAGCGAGGGCGAGCGATAGCCCGTAGGTTGCCGGAACGATGAAGAGCGAAAAGACGACGAAAGTGACGAGGCTGGAGATGAAGGACGGGTCGCCAAGGATCTCGGAGTAGTTGTCCAGGCCCACGAAGTCGGTCGGTGTCACCGTGTTGTGGGCGTCGAAGAAGCTGAGCCACACGCTCCACAGCAGCGGTACGTACGTGAAGAGGGCGAGCCCGGCGGCGAAGGGGCCGACGAAGACCCAGAACCACAGGTAGCGGTTCTGGGGACCCAGCAGTCGCCGTCCCAGCGGCCTTTTGGCGCCTTCAGTTGTCTGCGTGGCTATGACCGCACCCGCTTCAGCTCGGCGTTCGCCGTCGCGACGACCGCCCTGATCTGGGCGTCCGGGTCGGCGCCTTCGGTGATGATCCGGCTCAGGGCGTCCTGGTAGGCGGTCTGGCTCCGGGCGGTCCACAACAGGGGTTGTGCGTAGCCGTGTTCGGTCGTGAAGCGGACGGCTTCGGCCGCCGCGCCCTTGGCGAGTCCGGCTGCCTTCTTCACCAGCGAGATCCGGGCGGGAATGTGGAAGCCGTAGGACAGCGCGAAGTCTTCCTGGTAGTCGGTCCGTTCCACCCATAGCCACTTCACATATGCCTTCGCCGCGTCGATGTGGCTGCTGTGCGCGCTGACGGCCGCCCCATAGGCACCGACCGGTACCGAAGGCCTGCCCTGTGCCCCGTCGCGGGGAAAGGGCAGGACGCCGAAGTCGTCGCCCAGCGCCTTCTCGATCTGTGGGAGAGCCCACAGTCCCGTCCACTGCATGGCGGTCAGGCCCTGGAGGAACGCGGACGGGTCGGACCAGTCGGTGGGGGCTCCGAGCAGCAGGGAATCTTCCTTGTGGAATCGATGCAGTTTGCCGAGGGTCCTGGCGGCTTGCGGATCGTCGAATCCGACCGCTCCCTCGGAGGTCACCAGTTCCAGGCCTGCGGCGCGAAGCGGGGTGGCGCCGAGCACGCCGGCTCCCCCGTCGTTGCCGAGGAAGAGGCCTTTGACATCCTTGGTCGTCAGGGCCCTTGCCGCGTCGACCAGTTCGTCAAGGGTTTGCGGTGGCCTGACTCCGGCCGCGGCCAGCAGGCTCTTTCGGTAATAGAGCATCTGCATGTCGATGGCCTGGGGGATCCCGTAGACCTTGCCCTTGTACGTCTTGGGAGTGAGGACCGCGGGGTTGAAGTCATCACGTACGCCGTCCAGGAGATCGGTGAGATCGGCGACCTGCCCACTCCGGATCTGGTCCAGGGTCGGACTGCCCTCGAAGACGTCCGGTGCGTTCTTGGTCAGCAGTGCCGCGGCCGTCTGCTGGTCATAGTTGCCGGGCCGCCATTCGATCGTGATCTCCGCCTTGCGGTAGGCGGCCGCATATCGTTTCACCGCCTGTTCGGTCCCGGCCTCGCCGTACTGGTGGTACCACTGGTCGAGGGCGGGGCGATCGCCCGCTCCGCCGGCACGGCCGGTGTTGGAACCGCAGGCGGCGGTGAGTGCGAGTGCGCCCGAGGCGGCCAGCAGATACCGGCGGCTGATGCTGTTGGCTGTGGTGCTTGAGTGGGGCATGGTTCATCAGTGTGGCGCCGATACGTGTATGAGTTGTTGCCCGCCCATGAAACGGCCAGTTTTAACCGAAGGGGCGGTTCGATCAGAGTCTTCAACGGTCAAATACAGCCAGGGATGTTCAGACCGTCGCCGTCATGAGTCGACGGCCCGGCTTCGTGAACGCCGAGCCGGAAGAGACAACGGCATCGGGTCCGCGCGACGCGCCACGCCTGTCCGTGCCGGACGCCGGACGGCTGCCCGTAGGCGGTGCTGGGCGCGACCGGCGGTCAGGCGGCACGGTCGCCGCGCTGCTGGAGGCCGGGGTGCAGTGCGTGCCGTGGTGCGTGATCCCGGCAGCGGGCAGGCCGCAGCGCCGGCGTGCGCGCCCGGCAGGTCGAAGCCGAGGCTCCGACGGCCAGTTGAGAAACGAGGACCACGGCAGTGACACTGGGCTACACGCCACCTGGCGGTAGCTATACGGGAACAAGGCCTTCACCGTGCGGACGACGCCGACGGCGGCGACTGACCATCTGACCAGAGCCAGGAAGGGCGTTGCGTCATGGCCATCAGCTTTACGAGCGGTGGAGTACCCGAGGCCGAAGGTCCGGTGAATCGTCCGCCGGGCTTTTTCGAGCAGCCGATCTGGACCGGGCTCGGGCTCCTGGTCGTCTGTGCCGGTCCCCTGATCCTGCTGGCCGGTATCAGCGGGTACGTCCCCGACGACGACAGGCTGGGTGTCGTCCTGACCGGCCTCGTCTGGACCCCTCTCACCGTGGTCGTCCTGGTCCTGGCCATCGTCGGCACTGTGCGGGACCAGCGCGTGTGGCGCGACCTGGACACGGCCGGTGTGCGCGTCATGGGCAAGGTCACGTCCGCACAGCGCGTGTGGTGCGGCGAGGACGACCGCTGCACCAGGGTCCGGATGCTGGTCACCGTGCCGGGCCGGCCGCCGTTTACCACGAGCCACCTCGTCTCCGGGGAGGAGATCATCGAAGTCGGGACGAGCATACCGGTCGACGTGCACCCGATGCGCGACCTCTTCCGCCTGGTCGCCGACCCGTCCACGGGTGGGGCGTCCCGGTAGTTCTCCCGCAGCAGGCAACGTTCTGGTCGAGCCGGTCGGCTGTGCTACGGGGACCCCCATCACCGGGAAGCCGCAGAGAGACGTCAGTCGTCCGGTGCACGGGCTGGTCACGAACCGCACGGGTGCGTATCCGCGGGCGGTGAGGGCGAGCGCGGCCGGGCGGCCGAGGGCGACATCGAGCAGCGCTGCCCACACAATGCCCAGGGCGTGCCGGATCAGGACCCCGATCTGCCCGGCTCAGCTCGGTAGTGTCGATGCAGGACAGCAGACGTAGCCAACGTGCCCAATACTCCAGCTGTAGATAGTGATCAGGCGTCGTGAGACGCTGCCCTTCGTGATCGCCAAGCTGCAGTGTGTGGTGTTGGACTGTGCCGATGTCGTTGAGCTGTCCCGGTTCTACCAGTCGCTTCTCGGCGGCATAGTGAACCAGCCGGATCCGCGGTGGTCGCTCGGCGAGGGCTGGGCGACGCTCCACACCGACGGTGGGTTCGTGCTGGCCTTCCAACGCGTGGAAGACCATCGGCCGCCGCGGTGGCCGGACTCCGCTCACCCCCAGCAATTCCACCTTGACCTGGGGGTCAAGGACCTGGAACGAGCCCAGGAAGACGTTTTCAATCGGGGCGCCACACTGCTCGACGAGGGTGACGGAAAACGGAGTTGGCGCATCTTTGCGGATCCGGCAGGACACCCGTTCTGTCTCGTCCGGGACTGACAGGGGACACCGAAGGGGTGCGGCCACCGCTGATCATCGTGAGTTGTGTGGACTAACACTAACGATGAGACGGTGGCCGCAGGCCACAGCATAGATCCCGCCCAATGGCGGGAGGCGTTCGAGGTGGCCACCAAGCCGGAACTGGCCCGCACGATGATCGAACGCTTCCTGGGCGCCGGACACCACGTGGGCTGGGTCACCGGTGACGAGGTCTACGGCGGCAACCCGAAACTGCGCACGGCTCTGGAGGAACGAGGAACGCGGCATCGGCTATGTCCTCGCGGTGGCCTGTTCGGCCGAAGTGGCCACCGGAGCCGGCACGTTCCGCGCCGATGCCCTGGTGAAGAAGGTGCCGAAGCGGGCCTGGCAGAAGCTCTCGGATGGGCGCGGTGCGAAGGGACAGCGGTTCTACGACTGGGCCGTCATCGATCTCACCGAGGCGGCGCCGGGCAGCCGCCAGCGCCTGATCCGCCGCAACCGCACCACCGGCGAACTCGCCTACTACCGCTGCTCCTCACCCCAGCCGGTGCCGCTGACCGAGCTGGTGCGGGTCGCCGGATGCAGATGGCGTGGGGAAGAGGCCTTTCAGACCGAGAAAGGGCTGGCCGGACTCGATGAGCACCAAGTCCGCCGCTACCCCTCCTGGACCCGCTGGGTTACCCTCGCGATGCTCGCCCACGCCTTCCTGGCCGTCGTCCGCGCCGACGAACACGCCCGCAACTCCGCCCCGGACGGGCTGGTCCCGCTTTCCTGCAACGAGATCCGGCGCCTGTTCATCACGCTCGTCGTCCAGCCCCTCCACGACATCGCCCACCGACTCGGCTGGTCCGACTGGCGACGCCGCCATCGGCAGCGATCACGCACCAGCTATACCAGCGACAAGCCGCATCCCAGACATGAAGATCACGATCTACAGCTTCGCCGCCTGTCGCGTCCTCGCATCCGGCAACACACCTTGCCCCGATGAGGCGGCGGAGGACGGATTCTCACTGCGCGACTGGGCCGCACACACCACCTGACAGTGCCCGCCAACCGCGGTCGTCTGTTTCCGTCCGAGCGCGCGTCCGGTGAATCCTCGCTTTGTTCCCAGACGCACTGTCTCGTCGTGCGCTCGCGGTGTTTGCCGACGCAATAGAGCTCCGATACAGGCGGCACAGAAATGAAACCCGGATCACCCTGTTGCGATCGAGGGCCGCGGACGTGCCGACGCTCACCGTCAATCGTGACGTCGCGTGACTCTGCACGACCGGGAATCTCGGCCAGACCCGCGAAGAGGCTTCACGGCCGCCGTGAGCTTTCCATCCCGAACACGGCGTCTACCCGGTCGGAAGAACCCCCACGGCCGCACCCCGACCTTCCGGACCGTGACCGGTGTGAGCAGGCGTGCTCCTTCCTCCCGCCCCGGCACGAGACGACCACCCGACCGCAAGAACACCCGGCCCGCCCCATGCCACGACGTGCACGCAGTCTGCATGCCAGACGACACGACAACGGCCCTGACTGCGACGGGTGTTCACGCCCATCCTCCGTCCCTGCCCACTCGGGGATGCGGGGACCTTGGACGCCCTCTTGAAACGGCGTCCTAAAAAACCCGGCGAACCTATGCAGTCACAGCACTATCCGGCCTGCTTGGAGCAGATCTGGTCATTGGTGGGCAGCTTGCCGGTGGCCAGGTACCGGTTGACCTTGTTGTCGACGCAGCGATTCTCGTAGACGCCGTAGATCGCGTGCCGGTTGGCGCCCTTGAGGGTGACCAGCTTGGAGCTCGGCAACAGGCCGTGCAGGGAAACGGCACCCTTGTGCGGGGTGCGCGGGTCGCCGGTGGCGGACACGATCAGCATTTTGGCGTCGAGCTTCACCTCGGTGGGTTCCTCGCGGGGCCTGTCCCAGAAGGCGCACGGGCTGATGTTGTTGGTCAGCGCGCCGAAGCGCGGGTACGCGGCACGGCTGCGCTCGATGTCCCGCCAGTAGACCTCGGGGTCGCGCGGGGCCGCCCTGTCCCCGCAGATGATCGCGGACTGCACGCTGCCGTGGTGCGACTGTTCGGCGGTCATCGTGAACCGCAGGGTCGCGGCGAACTGCGGCGACAGCCGGGTCAGCTGCCCGGCCGCGGCCTTGTTCAGCACGGACACCTGCTCAGCGAGGGATGCCCGGGAGGTGTCGGTGTCGCTGTCGCCCCCGACGAGTAGGACCAACGGGATCTGGGAGTCGTCGAGTTGGAAGCTCTCCGGGGCGGTGCCGACGGTCAGCGGGCCGCGCGCGGATGCCTCGATGACGCGGTCGATGGTGGCGAGGACCTGGGCGCGGGTGCGGCCGAGGCCGTAGGTGTCGTTGCGGACGGCAGCCCAAGTGGCCCAGTCGGCTAGCACCTGCTCGTTCTCGCCGACGGCGTCCTTGAGCAACCGGGGGCCGTACCGGCGTGGGTCGAGGGCACCGTCCAGGATCATGCGGTCGGTGCGGTCGGGGAACATCTGGGTGTACACGGTGCCCAGGTAGGTGCCTTACGAGTAGCCGAAGTAGGAGATCTTCTTCTCGCCGAGCGCGCCGCGGATGACGTCCATGTCGCGAGCCGTGTTGCGGGTGCTGACGTGCGGCAGCACGGAGGCGTTGGTGGCCCGGCACTTGTCGGCCAGATCCTTCTGGAGGGCGACCTGGCGCTCGAAGCTCGCCCGGCTGAGACCGGCCGAGAAGAGATTGGTGCCGCCGGACCAGCCACAGTCCAGCGGGGTGCTGCGGCCGACGAAGCGCGGGTCGAAGCCGACGACGTCGTATCGCGGGCCGGTCTCCTTCATCCGCGCGTGGAATTCCGGCGGGGACTCAAGAGCGGTGCCACCGGGACCGCCGTTGTTGAGCAGGATCGAGCCGATGCGGTGCCGGGTGTCGGTGGCCTTGAGCCGGGATATCGCGACCGTGATCGTACGGCCCCGGGGGTCGGCGTAGTCGAGCGGCACGGCGACGTCCGCGCACTGCACGTCTGCCTTGTCCAGATCGCGGCCCTTGGTGTCGCCCGGACCCTTGGCACAGTTGCCCCAGCCCAAGCGCTGATCGTAGTAACGGTCGAGCCCGGCTGCGTACTTCGGCGCGGTGGGGGCCGCCGTTGCCGTAGCGGTGGGGGCGGCGCCGAGGCAGGCGGCGAGGGCGAGGCCCACGGCCGAGGTGCGGCGCATGGCGGGACTGGGGGTGATCACGAAGTCTCCTTGAGATGCTGGGTGTTGAGGTCGGGAGTACCTACGTATGCGCCGCTTTCCCTGTGGGTACGGCACCGCCGCACCGGCCGCCGCGGTGGCCAAAGGTATTGGGGAACGGTCCGGTTGACACCTGCCAAAGGGGGATCTCTTCGACCTGTTCCGCATAAGTCTCATACCGTCAAAATCACACGTTCCCATCCAGTTGGGCTTTCAGAGCAGGAGTTGGTCGAGGACGGCTGAGGCGAGTGCCGCGTCGAGTGCTCCGACGCCGGTGAGGTCGGCGACCGTGATCGCGGTGTCGGGCCGGTCGACGGGTGTTTTGAGCAGCAGGCCGGCCGCGATGTCCCCGTCCGGGGCGGTGGCACCGGCGCGGACGGCGTGGCCGAAGTCGCCGTGGTCGAGGCACTGGGCATGGTCGTCGGTGGCGATGAGCTCAGCGCGGTGGAAGAGCGCTGGCGGGAGCTCGTTCTTGTGCGGCATGTCCGTACCGATGCCGGTCACGTGTGCTCCCTCGCGTACCTGGGCGGCATCCAGGACGGGGACTGTCGCCGGAGTCGTGGTGATGACCATGTCGGCGGTGACCGCTTGTTGTGCCGAAGCCGGCCGGGCAGGCAGGCCGCGCGCTTTGAGGTCGTTGCACAGGGCGGCGGCTTTGTGCGGGTTGCGGCCGTGGACGAGCACCGCGCTGACCGGGCGGAGTTCGGCCAGCCAGATCGCCTGGAGGCGGGCCTGTTCGCCGGTGCCGAAGACGGCCAGGGTGACGGCGTCGGGCCGGGCCATGGCATGGGTGATGAGCGCGCCCGCGGCGGCGGTACGCCAGGCGGTCAGCAGACCGCGGTCGTCCAGGAGCGCGCGTACCTGTCCGGTGCGGGCGCTGACGACGCAGACCAGTCCGTGGTTGGCCGGAAGGCCGAGGGCGGGGTTGCGGTAGAAGCCGGTGGCGATCTTGACGGTGAAGTCGGTGGCGCCGGTGATCCAGCCGGCTTTGACGTGGCAGTCCCCGTCGGTTTCGGGGAAGTCCATGTGCAGCGGCGGCGGCACGCTGGTGCGGCCCTCGGCGTGCGCGACCAGCGCGTCGCGGACGGTGTCGAGGACCAGTCGTAAGGTGGCGGTCTTCTTGACGGCGGCCGTGCCGAAGACGGGGAGGGTCATCGGCGTGCTCGCATCCACTCGGCGAAGGCGGCCAGGCCTGCTTCCGGGTTGCGGCGGCCGATGCCGATGCGGAACCGGTCGGCGGGGGTGGCGGTGAGTTCGGAGCGGTAGATACTCGCGGGCAGCAGCAGGACACCGGCTTCCTCCACCAGGCGGGTGCAGAACTCCGTTACCCCGTCGGCGCCGAGGTAGCGGGGGTAGGCGACGCATCCGCCGTCCGGCGCCTGCCACTCGAAGTCGTCCGCGAACTCGGCGAAGAACGCCTCGAAGGCCGGCAGGTTGGCCGTGATCAGGGCCCCGTTGCGGGCCAGGATCGTCTCGCGGGCCTTCAGTGCGATGCGAGCCAGGACCTCGCTGGGCGCGGAGTTGCAGATGGTGGTGTAGTGCTTGGCCCGCTCCAGGCGCGAGCGCAGGGTGCGGTCACGGCAGGTGATCCAGCCGATGCGCAGCCCGGGCAGCCCCAACGACTTCGAGGTCACGTTCAATGACAGTGCGCGCTCGGACAGGTCTGCGGCCTGCGGCAGGGTGCGGGCGGGGTCGCGTTCGAGTCCGCGGTAGACCTCGTCGCTGAACAGGTAGATGCCGCGCTCGTCGCACAGGGCCGCGAGGGCGGTGAAGTCGGCGGTGTCGATGACCTTGCCGGTGGGGTTGTTGGGGAAGTTCACCGACACGACCCGGGTGTTGGGCCGGATGGCCGCCGCCACCATGTCGAGGTCCAGGGCCCAGTCCCGGTCCGGATCGAGGGCCACGCCGGTGACCTCGCACAGCGCCAGAGGCACGGTCTCGGCGGCCTGGTAGTTCGGGGTCACCACCACCGCGTGGTCGCCCGCGTCGAGCAGGACGTTCATCGCCAGGTAGAGGGCTTCCTCTGCACCCGCGAAGCAGATGACGTCGTCCGCGTCGGCGTGCTCGTAGCCCTGGGCGATCACCTCGCGCAGGGCCGGGTCGCCGAAGGTCTCGGTGTAGCCCAGGGACAGGTTCTCGAAGGCCTCGCGATCCTTGTCCTCGGCCAGGGCGAGCAGTTCGCTGAGTGTCATGGTCTGGACGTCGGAGGCGGTCAGGTGGTGGCGGGCGGTGAATTCCCAGCGGGAGAAGTACGTTTCCAGGCGGAAGTCGGGCAGCCGGGTCATGGTTGTCGGTCCTTTGCGCTGGGTGCTCTGAGTTCGGCCAGCAGGCCGTAGACGGTGGACCGGGACACCCGCAGCGCCCCGGCGACGGCAGGGGTGGCGCGGCGCACCGCGAACACCCGGGCCTCGTCGAGGCGGCCGAGGACGGCCAGGCGGTCCTGGCGGGTCATGCGCTCGACGGGGCGGCCCGTTTCGCGGACGTAGGTGCCGATCACATGCTGGATGCGCTCGGACCAGTCCTGCTCGAACAGCGGCTCGGGGCTCTGCGCGGTCGGCGCGCCGAAGGCCGACAGGACCGCCGCGGCCTGTTCCAGCGGGGTGCGGTCGAGATTGATGCACAGCACCGCAGACGGCTCGTCCCGCGCATCCCGCAGGACCGCGCTGACCGATGACAGACGGCGGCCGTCCGCGAGCAGCTTCTCGTACGGCCCGTACACGTCCCGCGCCGACGGGTCGAGCTCGTCCAGTTCGCCGAGCAGCGAAGGATCCCCCGGGCGGCGGGAAGTCATCGGGTTCCAGATCTCCAGGACTCGGTCGGTCTCGGGATCGTGCAGAACGACCTCGGCGTACGGGCCAAGCAACAGCGCGACGGCCCGGCACACCGGCGCCCACATCCGCACACGAGGGTCCCGGCCCTCTTCCACGTTCTCCACAATTGGACAGTACATCCAGGTCAGACAAAAAGTCCACACCAGTCCACCGGGATCCTCTCGCGGTAATTCCGGCATCTAACTCGGCTGAAGAGCACCACCGAAGAAGCCACGCAGCGGACGACGACGCCGTCGCGGCGGTACACCGGTTCGCCCACGTGGCGGCGGACCTGCGAATGGGCGCGGTCATCCAGCACGACCACCGGGCCAACCCCGCCTTGGAGCTGTCCGCTCAGAAGATCTCCACGGTTCGAGGGGATTGGCACTTGAGCAGCGATCGAACCTGCTCCGCGGAAAGCAACCCAACAGGTCCCCTTCGATACCGATCCAGCCCTGGACACCGCCGAGATACTCACAACGCCAGCCAGCTCAGCGGTTGTTGCGGCACACCGCCTTAAGCCAAGAAGGCTTGCAGGGTTCTTGATCACGGCGCGAGGGCCGGTCTGCCGCCGCAGCGAATGCCCATCTCTCTGCGGACAATGGCGCCCCCGTCGGCTGGGCCCCAGCTCGCTCGCCGCCGACGGGTACGGTGAGCCTCTTGCGCACCGTTCAAGTAGTGGCGCGTCACGGGCGGTTCAGGTGAGCGCGAAGGTGTCTTGGGCCGCAGCCGGCAAGGTACTGCCCTGCTTCAACTGGGGTCAGCCAAGCGGGAGCGTCTGGCTCCGGCCGGGCCGCAGCCAGAGGTTCCGGACGAATACTGGGAAGCAAGCCAAATAGGGGGTGCATCTTCGGATGACGGTATCGGTGCTCAGACAAATCCTCGACGCGCTGGGACCGGCGCCGCTGCACCTTCTGACTGCGCAGGACGGAGCCGATGTACCGGTGTCCGGCGCGCTGATCCACGAACCGCGTGCGCCGCTGCCACCGATGCGAAACGCCATGCTCTTCGCTGTGGGCGTGCGGCCGACGAGCCTCGAAGCTGGCGAGTTGCTCGGGCAAGCGGCGCTGGCAGGTTACACATGTTTGGTCATCAAGCGCTATGGCGAGTCAGCCGACCAGCTGGTGGCCACCGCATCGGAGACAGGGATCTCGCTTCTGGCAGCGGACGAGGACATCGCCTGGCACCATCTTGATGCCCTGGTCTCCTCCGTTCTGGCGGAAACCGGGCGCACCGTTCTTGGGGCTGGTGCGCCAGCCGTCGGGGACCTGTTCGCCCTGGCCAACGCGATCGCGGCCATGGTTGGCGGCGCGACGACCATAGAAGACCCGCGCCAGCGAATCCTGGCGTACTCCACTCTGCCCGACCAGCCGATCGATGAAGACCGACGACAGGGCATTCTCGGCCTGCAGGTACCCGAACTCCCGGCGAACGGTGCACTATACCGCGAGGTGCACGGCACCACGTTGGTTCAGAGGTTCACCGACCCGAGTGGCCTGCCTCGCCTGGCCGTCAGTGTGCACGCCGGGAGCGAACTGCTCGGGTCGATCTGGGTGGTCGACGCCGGCACTCTCGACCACGATGCCGTGCAAGCGCTCTCGCAGGCCGCGGCGACTGCCGCGTTGCACCTGCTGGCGGCGCGTACAGCCGCTGATGTCGCCCGCCGCCAGCGCGCCGATGTGCTCCGACGGCTGCTGGCCGACCCGGCTGCCGTCAACATCGTGGCGCCGCAGCTCAGCCTGAACCCGGACGTCTCCGTGGCCGTGGCCGCCTTCGTCGTGGTGCCCCGCGACGGCGATGGCATCGCCACCGCGCAGGCGGCCACGCGGCTGGCGGACCTCGTCAGCGTGTACGTCGAGGCGCATTACGGGCGGCACGGGTGCGCGCTGATCGAAGGCACCGTCTACGCGCTGTTGCCAACGGGGCCTGCCGGGCAGTCGTACCACGACTTCGTGGCCAACATCGCCCGGCGGGCGATGTCGGCCCTTCGCATTCCCATCCATGCCGCACTCGGTTCCCACGTCGCCGGGCTGCACCTTGCGGCCCGCTCACGCCAGGATGCCGATGTGGTGCTAAAGGTCCTCGCCGAGCGGCCGGCCGAGCCTGACATGCCCTCCGTCGCCACGATCGACGAGGTCCGGGCGAGCGCGACCCTTCTGGAGCTGACCGAGGACCTCGCCGGCAATCCCCGGATGATGCAAGGGCTGGGACCTGCCATTCGTGTCTACGACCGCGAGCACGCTACGGCCTACGCCAGAACGCTGCTCACGTACCTGGACGCCAACAGCGACATCGCCGCCGCCTCCCGCCGGCTCAACGTGCATCCGAACACATGCCGATACCGGATCACGCGCGCCGAGGAAATCTTCCGATTCAGCCTTGCCGACCAGGATGAGCGCCTCCTGCTCTGGATCCAGCTCCGGGTCAGCGACCGGTTCGCCACACAATGACGCTGTCAAGCCGCACCTGTGGCCGGGAGTTCACGATGGGGGCACCATCCGACGCGGATCAGGTCCCACAGGACGATCACCCGTCGCCGAGCCAGCGCGAGATGAGCCTGGGTGCGCCGCGTACCTTGGCGCGCTTGTAGAAGCGCCGCAGTTGCGGATGCTGATGATCGCGGAGCGTAGAGACGCGTTGCAGGCCGCGGCGGTAGTGCCGGCGGCGGTCGGCGGTGCCGTATCGGCTCATGACGCCGACGGTGGCGGCGAGGAACTCCGCGCCCAGCAGCGGGCCGATGCTGGGCATGCTGGAGATCACTTCGGCGAGTTCCAGCTCGCGAAACCGGGCCGCACTGAGCTTGTCTACCTCTGCGATGTACTCGTTGAGGACCATCACCTCCTTCGCCAGGGTACGGAGCACCTGCGCGGTGATCTTCTCTCTGGTAACGGCGGTGTGCCGGCGCTCGGTCCAGGAGTACACCGACTACCGAGGAGCCCCAGCTTCCCGGGCCACCTGAACAACCGGGACGCCATCAAGGACTTCACTCGCGGCCTGACCACCACACCAACGGTGTCCTTCAAAGCGGAACAGGCTCAGTGGTTCCTGCGGGTGGCTCGGACCACAAGCGTCAACGGTCGGATCAGGTGCTCGGTCACGTTGCCGAGCGCGAGCGTCAGCACCCGCCAGTCTTTTTCCAGGGGCGAAGCCCGGATCAACAGAGGGCGTTGTGCTGACGTCGACGCTCGGCAACCTGGCCGCGACGGCGGGAGGAGCAGCGGCCGGCCTCAGCATTCAGGGGGCCAGGCCCCGGGAACCCACGACGAGTACGCCCAGCCCTTCCCGGCATCTTGGAACCGCTGAGCCGGTCTACATTCAGAGTTCAGATCTCGGACGATCCGTGGGCTTCAGCGGCTCCAACTACTGCCCAGCGAACGGCCAGATCGCGTCCAGCGGCCTACAGAGGCAGCCACTGGGTACTGGTGGTGACTGCCTTCAGTTCCTCGGGGAGGGGCATGACGCCGATACCGGGGCCTGTCGGCACCGGAAGGTGGCCGTCGCCCAGGACGAACGGGGTAGTGATGTCCGTTCGGTAGTAGCGGTCCGAGGCGGATGTGTCGCCGGGCAGTGTGAAGCCGGGCAGTGCTGCCAGCGCAATGTTCGCCGCCCGACCCAGACCGGTCTCCAGCATCCCACCGCACCACACCGGCACGCCGTGAGCGACGCAGACGTCGTGGATGCGGCGGGCCTCGAGGTACCCACCGACGCGTCCGGGCTTGACGTTGACGATCGAACACGCGCCAAGCCTGATCGCGTCAGCAGCTGCGCGGGCCGATGTGATGGACTCGTCCAGGCAGATGGGCGTGCGAACAGCTTTGGTCAGCTCGGCGTGGCCGAGGATGTCTTCTTCGTCGAGCGGCTGCTCGATCAGCAGCAGGTCGAAGGGGTCGAGCCTTGCGAGATGGCGTGCATCGGCGCGTGTGTACGCCGTGTTCGCGTCGACCTGCAGCAGCACGTCGTCGCCGAACCGCTCGCGTACCGCGCGTACCGGTTCGATGTCCCATCCGGGTTCGATCTTCAGCTTGATGCGGACGTATCCCTCATCGAGGTAGCCTCCGACGGCGTCGAGGAGCTCGCCGATGGAGGACATGATGCCGACCGAGACCCCGCAGGGGACACGGTCATGTGCGGCACCCAGCTCCTGCGCCAGCGGCCGGCCCAGGGCGCGCAGTTCGGCGTCGAGCACGCCCATCTCGAGCGCCGCCTTGGCCATCCGGTGTCCCTTAAACCGGGCCAGTGCGGGTGCGACGGCGTTGGCGCTCAGCCGATCGTGCGCCGCGAGGGCGGGAATGAGGAAGCGGCTCAGTACATCCGCCGCGGCGTCGGCGTACTCGGAGGAGTACAGCGGATCGACCGCGGCAACGCATTCTCCCCAGCCCTCCGCCTCGTCGGCAACCACACGCAGGAGCAGGGCTTCGCGCTCCGTCTCGGTGCCGAATGAGGTACGGAACGGTGCCACGAGTGGCAGGCGGATCCGGCGGAGTTCCACTCCGGTCAGTTTCATGCGTGCTGCCCTTCTGTTGTGCCGCGCTTGAGGACGTACCAACCGGATTTGTCGAATCCGGCGATGTGGAGGCCCTCCGCCATCGCCGCCGTGAGCACCTCACGTACCGCGGTGCGCCACGCCCGGCCGCGTTCGGGCTCTGCCGCACGCAGCGACGCGATGTCCGGCGGCACGGCCATCAGCAGCGTGTCGCCATCCGGCACGCCGGGCACCGGCGACCCGTCGTCGGAGCAGGCGAGTGCCACCACGGCTCCGCGTCGCTGCTCGGACTCCGCGTCGCACGGCCGGACTGTTCCGGCGCAGGCGGCCGCCACTTCGGGCGTGCGCAAAGACCACCGGACGAACAGCCGGTCGGTGTCGTCGTCTCCGTTGATGCCGTCGTGCACGCCGCCGTAGAAGTTGGTCAGGTACTCCGGGGCCCCGGCGGCGAGTTTGGCCAGATTGAAGTACGCGTTACGGCTGACGAGTGGGTCGAAGGTCCACGCGATCTCCGAGACGCCACGCGTCATCGCCCAGGCGCGCTGGTGCAGCTTGAGGGCGAAGCCGACGCTCCGGCCGTGTGCCGCCGCGGACACCCCGGCGATGTGGCTGTGCATCGCCTCCTCCGCAGGTGGGCGGAAGAAGCCGACACACGCGCCCACCAGCTGGGGGCCGTCGAACGCGCCGGTGACGTAGTTCCCAGCCTTGGCCAGGGCTCGCAGGAGTTCGGACGTCACTGGCGGGCTCGACGGGTCGGGGCGCCAGATCGTGTCGTAAAGCCTGTGCACCGCTTCGAGTTCACCGAGTTCGACGACCTCCCGGACGTGAACGCCCGCTGCGCGCGCGGCCAGGTCTGCGGCGTTCACCGCGGCATCAGCGCCCGGATCCGCACCGGCGCGGAGACTGTACGAATCCACCACCCGCTCCATTCTCATTCTCGTGACCTCGTCCGGGAACGTCGTGATCGGCCCGCTGGGGAGGGACCGGCCGACACCTCGTCGAGCAACCCCGCGACGAGCGCAGCGACCAGGGCGGCACATGCGGGTAACTCGGCAACCAGCACATGCTCGTCGTCGGCGTGGGCGCCGCCGCCCACCGCGCCGAGCCCGTCCAGCGTGGGTGTGCCAACGCCGGCGGTGAAGTTGCCGTCCGAGCCGCCACCCACCGCGGCACGGATTGGTGGCGGCAGTCCGAGGTCGGCGGCCACGGCCACGGCGCGCGCGTACAGGGCTGCTGACGCCTCCGCGGCCAGCGGCGGACAGTTCGGGCCGCCCGTGATCTCCACGCGCGCACCGTCCAGCGTCGGCTGCAGGGCGCGCATCGCGGCGTCGATCCGGTGCTGCTCGGCTACGTCGCGGACCCTCACGTCGACCGTGAACTCTCCGGCGGCCGGCACGGTGTTCGACGTGAGACCCGCCGACATCAGCGTCGGTGTGACCGTCGTGCCCCGGTCCGGGGCGGCGAGCGCGGTCACTGCCAGCACCTGATGAGCTGTCTCGACGGTGGCGTTGACACCGCGCTCGGGTTCCAGACCGGCGTGGGCGGCCCGGCCCGAGACGGCCACCTCGTACTGCGAGACGCCCTTGCGCTCGGTCTTGAGCGCGCCGCCGTCGGCTGCCGCTTCAAGCACCAGAGCCGCGGCCAGGCCGGTGGCCTCGGTCTCGATGAGCGTCCGCGAACTGGGCGCGCCGATCTCCTCGTCGGCGGTGATCAGAATCGTCACGCCCGAGGGGTCGGGAAGGCGGGCCGCGGCGTGCATCGCCAACACCAGGCCCGCCTTCATGTCGAAGCAGCCCGGGCCGCTCAGCACGCCGTCGTCGACCTCGAACGGATGCGTCGTCAGCGTCCCGATCGGCCATACGGTGTCGTGGTGCCCGAGCAGTAGCACGCGGGGCGGCCCGTCGCCAAGACGCCAGCGCAGGTGCGTACGCCCGTCCAGGACGATGCGTTCCGGGGCCACTCCGAGCCGCCGTACGCCGATCCGTGCCACCGTGTCCGCGCTTCTGGCGAGCGCGGCCAGGTCGCTGGACGGCGACTCGCATGTCACGAGCGCCTCGATGTCGGCGAGCATCTCCGGCAGCGCGGCGGTCATGTCGGCGTAGAAATTAGTGAGGTCCATGTCAGTCCGCCTTCGGGGTAGCGCGCGAGGCGACGTGCAGATACCGCTCGCCGGTCGGCAGGGCGTAGAAGGTCACCGGAACCCAGGACTGCTCCTCGGGCTCGTGGACGACGAACAGGTTCTCCTCGACCGGCACCATCGCCTGCTCGGTCTGCGGACCGGGCGTCAGCTCGGCCAGCGGGCCGGTGACCGTCGTCCGCAGGATCGGACCATCGTCCCCGTCGAACACCTCCATCCGGACGCCCGCCCGCTCGTACGTACCCAGATGGGGTCGTACGTCCTGCGGCACGGGCAGGGCCGGTGGGCCGAGCGGTGGCGGCATCGCGACGTCGGCAAGCTCGGCAAAGATCTCGCCGAACAGGTCCTCGTACAGCCCCGTCGTGTTGCCGCCGTTGGTGAGCAGAGCGACCGCAAGACGCTCGTCGGGCAGCAGGCGCAGGTAGGCGTCCTGTCCGATCGTCGAGCCGTCGTGCCCGAGGAGCCGGCGACCGTCCCAGCCGATACGGGACCAGCCGAGGCCCCATGAGTCGGCGAGGTCGCAGTGGTCCGGCAGTTCCACCTGGGAATCGGCCATTGCCGCGGCGCTCGCCTCGGCGAGCAGCCGGGTGCCATCGTGCGCCAGCCCGCCGGCGAGGTGCATTCGCGCGAACGTGAGCACGTCGGCGACGGTCGAGCTGATCAGGCCGGCGGGCGCCACCGCTCGTGGCAGTCCCCACACCGGTGCACGCACTGGCTCGGTCGCGCCGTCGGTCACGTGCCCAACGGCGGTGCGGTGCAGCAACGCCTCCTCGGGCAGCGTCACCGTGCGCTCAAGGCCCAGCGGGGTGAAGAGCCGCTTCCATATGGCCTCGTCCCACGTGTCGCCGGTCAGCTTCTCGATCACCCGGCCGGCCAGCGAGAAACCGGCGTTGCAGTAGGACCAGGTCGCGGCCAGCGGATGATTCTGCTCCACGTCGGCCAGCAGTGCCACGTACTTCTCCAGGCAGTCGTCTCCTCGTCCCGTGTCGGTGAAGACGTCGCCGTCGATGCCGCTCGTGTGCGTGAGCAGTTGCCGCGTGGTCACGCGCTTGGCGACATCCGGCTCGGAAAGCCGCAGTTCGGGCAGGACTTCGGCGATCGGGGTGTCGAGGTGCAGCAGACCCTCGTCGACGAGCTGCATGACGACCGTCGCCGTCCAGACCTTGGTGATCGAGCCGATCTGGAATACGGAGTCGGTCGTCGTCTCGACACCGGTGTCCTTGTTGAGCACGCCGTACGCGGCTTCGACGAGCTCGTCCTCCCTGCCGGAACCCATCCGCAGGATGCCGAGCGTGGCTCCGGGTACGTGGTGGTGCTCGGCCAGCGTGGTCAGCCGGCGCTGCCAGTGCGCGGCGTCGAGGCGGGGCCGTACAGGTCCGGAGCTACTCCCGGCGTACTGCTCGACCCAGTCCACGATGCGACGGTTGAAGTCGATCCGCTGCGACGGCGGCCCGTCGAGGACGAACAGGTGCGATGCCTCCGGGTAGAGCACGAGCCGGGTGGGTACGCCGCGCCCCCGCAGCGCCGTGTGCCACTGCTGGGCCTGGCCGACCGGGCAGCCCAGGTCTGCCGCGCCGTGCAGGATCAGGGTCGGCGTCCTGACCTGGTCGACCCGGGTCAGCGGTGACATCGCCGCGTAGCGGTCCGGGGCGGTCCACGGAAGGGCGCCGAGTTCGGACAGGCCGAACAGGTGGGCGTCATCGGCGGTGCCGGCCAGGCTGACGAGGTCGCTGATCACTCCGCCCGTCACCGCGGCCGCGAACCGGTCGTCCCGGCTGGTGAGGTAGCAGGTCAGATATCCGCCGTAGCTGTAGCCGGAGACGGCCAGCCTGGCAGGGTCCGCGATCCCCGCTGCCACGAGATCGTCGATGGGTTCCAGGAGGTCCTTCGCATCGGCCTCGCCCCAGGCACCGAGCGCGGCATTCCAGTACTGCTCGCCGTACCCGTCGCTGCCACGCGGGTTCAGCAGCAGAACGGCCCAGCCGCGCGCCACGAGTTCCTGGTGGTAGAGCTCCACCTCGTTGGCGGCACCGTTCCATGCGTTGTGCGGTCCGCCATGGATGTCCAGGAGCAGGGGGCGTGGTCCTTCCGCGGCCGGATCGTGGATGAGCCAGCCGTGGACGACCGTGCCGTCGGAGACGGTGAACTCCCGTTCCTCGCGCGGGAACAGTTCGATGTCCGCCAGGCCCGCTCCGTGTTCGGTCCGGACTGTTTCCGCGCCCGTCGCGAGGTCCACGGTGACGATCTCGCCGAGCGAGGTCGGCGTGCCGAGCACGATGACGGCCGTGTCACCCGCCACCGACAGGCCGTGGACGTTCCGCCCGGTGCCCGCGACGAGTGGGCGGGGTGTGCCACCGTCGGCGGACACCGCGTACAGGTGGGTACAGCCACGATCGCGGACGCAGAACAGGATCGTGCGACCGCCGTCGCCGAACTGCGGCAGGGCCCCGGGGTAGCTCGGGGCACCTGGCATCACGTTGCGGTCCAGCGCGGCGGCCGGCTCGACCGGTGTACCGCCGTCGAGCGGAACGCGCAGGAGGCGGGCGTGGCCTGCCGGTTCGCCGACCGTCCCCACGACGAGGAGTGCCGTACCGTCCGGCGTCCACAGGACGGGACCGGCGAACCCGTCGGACAGCCCGGCCGGCTCCGGCCTCGCCGGCTCGCCGGTCACGTCGAGGACGTACACGGGCATGCGGGCCCGCAGATCCGCGTCCGGAGCCGTCGCCGCGGCGAACGCCAGCCGTGTCGAGTCCGGTGACCAGGCAGGATAGTTGGCATGCCAGTCCCCCTCGGTCACCTGGCGGCACCGCCCGGTGGCCAGGTCGAGGACGTGCAGGTGACGG
Source organism: Streptomyces sp. NBC_00984 (assembly GCF_045162475.1). Lineage (NCBI taxonomy): Bacteria > Bacillati > Actinomycetota > Actinomycetes > Kitasatosporales > Streptomycetaceae > Streptomyces > Streptomyces sp. NBC_00984. The sequence goes on along the minus strand of NZ_CP108734.1, from coordinate 8,740,799 downwards.
CGCACGACGCCCAGCAGACCCGCGCCGTCCTCCTGATAGGTGAGCCGGTCTGCGACGAGCGGCGCGCTCGCACGGGCCGCGGGCGACATGCCGTCCGAGTCGGCCGCGAGCGGATCCACCGCTGCCATGAAGGCGATCTTCGAGCCGTCCGGGCTCCACACGGGCGCACCGGCCCCGAGTGGCAGTGTGGTCAGTTGCTCGGCCTCCCCGCCGTCGGCGGGGAGCAGCCATATCTGCGGTGCCTCGTCCCGCGTGCGCAGGAAGGCGATGCGTCCGCCGTCCGGTGACCATGCGGGTGAGGTGTCGGCCGTGCCGTGGGTCAGTTGCCGCGGCCGGCCGGTGCGGGTGCCGACGCGCCAGATGGCGCGCACGTTCCGGTCGGCTTCCGCATCGCAGGTGCGCAGCACGTAGAGGCACTCGTTGCCGTCCGGCGACAGTGCCGGCTGCTCCGGAACGGCGAACGTGGTCAGGTCGTCGATGCGCTGGCGGCGTGGCGCGCGCAAGGGCTTGGTCAGTGTCATGGGCTTCTTCTCGGTCGGAGGGTATGCCGGGGATCTTCGAGATCAGCAGTTGTTCCTACGGCGTGAGGGCCTCAGGGCTGTCCCGTAATCCCTGGCGGGCGTGCGACGACGGCTACGGCACCTCGCCGCGTTGTCGGAACGCCCGAATACATCCAGTACTCGGACAGCCCTTAGGCGAGATGGCAGGCGACCTCGTGGGCCGGGTCTGTCGCGTCCAGCGGGAATCGCAGGTGTGGATCGGCCGTCGTGCACTGCGCTTCGGCGACGGGGCAGCGGGTGCGGAACCGGCAGCCGGACGGCACGTTGGCCGGGTCGGGGGCCTCGCCGGTCAGAATCTGTGGCGTCCCGGCCTTGCGGGGGTCCCGGTCGGGAACCACCGACAGCAGGGCCCGGGTGTAAGGGTGGCGCGGGGCGCGGACCACCGTCTGCGCCGGCCCCTGCTCGACGATGCGGCCCAGGTACATGACCGCGATGCGGTCCGCGAAGTGGGCTGCGGTGGAGAGGTCGTGAGTGATCATCAGGATTCCCATCCCGGGGTCGCGGCGCAGCGCGTCGAGGAGGGCGAGCACTCCGGCACGGACCGAGACGTCGAGCATGGACACCGGTTCGTCGGCGAGCAGCAGATCAGGGCCGAGGACCAGTGCCGCGGCGATCGCCACCCGCTGACGCTGCCCGCCGGACAGCTCGTGCGGGTAGCGGTCGAGGAAGGCCCCCGCCGGCGCGAGGCCCGCCCTTTCCAGGGCCTCGGCGGCAAGCCTGGCCCGGTCGCTCCGAGAACCGCCGATACCGTGGATGAGCATCGGTTCCACCAGCGTCCGACTGACCTGGAACCGTGGATCCAGTGATTCATAGGGATCCTGATAGATCATCTGCATCCGTCTGCGCAGGGGGCGCAGCCTGCGTTCGGACAGGCCGACGATCTCGGCCCCATCCAGCTGAATCGAGCCGGAGGACGGCGTGACCATGCCGCTGATCGTCTGGACAGTCGTGGTCTTCCCGCAGCCGGACTCGCCCACCAGGGCGATCATCTCGCCGCGGGCCAGGCTGAGGCTGACTCCGTCGACTGCATGCACCCAGCGCCTTGTTTGGCGTGCCAGTACTTGGGTCAGTCCACGACGCACCGGGTAGCGTGCCGCCAGTCCCTCCACTTCCAGCAGTGATTCCGCCGCTGGTGCCGCCGCGTGTGGCGTGCTCATTTCGCCCCCTGGAGTTCGTTGCGGTGACAAGCGGCACGGTGGTCCGGGCCGGTGATGCTCAGCGTTGGGTGCTCGCCGCCGCACCGCTCCATCGGCACGTCGCACCGTGGCCGGAACGGGCAGCCGGCGATGACGGAGTCCAGCCGAGGTGGCCCCCCGGGGATCGTGGTGGTCCTCTCCTCCCCGTAGAGGTCGGGTGTGGCGGCGAACAGCAGCCGGGTGTAGGGATGACGGGCGGCATGGTAGAGATCGGCGACCGGCCCGTCCTCCACGATCTCGCCGCCGTACATGACGGCGGCCCGCTCACAGGTCTGGGCGACCACCGGCAGATCGTGCGTCACCAGAATCAGCGCGAGGCCCAGCTCGTCGGAAAGACGGGTCAGCAGTTCCAGCACCTGCGCCTGGACCATCACGTCCAGCGCGGTGGTCGGCTCGTCGGCGAGCAGGATCTTCGGCTCACAGGCGAGAGCCATCGCGATCGCCGCACGTTGGCGCATGCCGCCGGAGAACTCGTGCGGATAGCGTTTCCCGGCCGCTGCGGGGATTCCGACCAGCTCCAGTAGTTCACTGGCACGGCTGCGGGCCTCTGCCCGGTCCGCGACGCCGTGGTAGATCATCGGTTCGGCGATTTGCCAGGCGACGGTCTTCATCGGGTTGAAGGCGTTCATCGCGCCCTGGAACACCATGGCGATGTCCCGCCAGCGGAACGGGCGGACCGATTCCTCGCCGCCGCACAGAATGTCGGTGCCGTTGATACGGACCTCGCCCGCCACCGAGGCCGTCGGCGGCAACAGTCCCATCAGCGCCAGGATCGTCGTGGTCTTGCCGCACCCGGACTCACCCACGAGGCCGAACCGTTGCCCCGCGTCCAGGTCGAAGCTCACCCCGTTGACGGCGTGTACCTGGCCGCCGTGCGGCTGGTCGAACCAGACATGCAGGTCCCTGCACTCCAGAAGGCTCATATCGCGTCCTCGCCTCTTCCGATCAGCGGGCGCAGCCGCCAGCGGCGTACTGAGAGATGGGCAACCTTCAACCGGGGATTGAGGGTGTCTTCGATGGCCTGGCCGAGCAGGAAGCAGCCGACGATCACCGCGGCGATCACGAATCCGTCCGGGACGATCGCCCACCAGGCGCCGGAACTGATCGCGGTGCGCTGGAACGCGTTGTTCAGGATGGTCCCCCAGGTCGTCACGCCGGGATCCTCCAGGCCCAGGAACGCCAGTGCTGTCTCCAGGTAGATCGCCACGGCCACGGTCAGCACGGTGTTTGCGACCAGGAGCGGGCCGACCTGCGGCAGGATGTGCCGTCCGATGATGCGGGCGTTGCCGGCGCCCAGTCCGCGCGTGCGTTTGATGTAGACATGCTCGCGAATCGACATGACCTGGGCTCGGATGATCCGGGCCGTGGAGGTCCACTCGAGGATGCCGATCACCATGATCACGTGGAGCAGACTCGCCCCCCACACTTCGGCGATCACCATGGCGAGCACCAGGTCGGGAATGACCAGCAGATAGTCCGTGATCCGCATCAGCGAGGTATCGACCCAGCCGCCGAAGTAACCGGACAGGATCCCGAATCCGCCACCGATCACCATGGAGATCAGGGTGGCGGCGAAGCCGACCAGCAGCGAGACACGCCCGCCCTGTATGAGTTCCGACAACATGTCGATGCCACCGTCGTCACAACCGAGCCAGTGCTGCGCCGACGGCGGGGCGTAGACCGCGCAGGTCTGTGCTGTCGCGCTGTACGGCGATATGTAGGGCCCGATCACGGACAGAACAACGAAGAACACGATGACGGCAAGGCCCGCGACCGCGGCCTTGTGCTCACGCAACGCGGTGCGAAGGAAACCGCACCGGTGTGGACCGACGACCTCCGCGCTGGGTGACGCTTTGCTGATCTGCACACTCATCGCTGGATCCTTGGGTCGAGTCGGGCATAGACCAGGTCGGCGAGGAAGTTCAGCAGGATCACCGAGACGGTCAGGATCAGGAATCCGCCTTGCAGCATGGGGTAGTCCCGCTGGCTGATCGCGGTGTACATGGCCAGGCCGATACCGGGCCAGCTGAAGAGCACCTCGATCAGCACGGCGCCGCCGACTATGTATCCGAGGTCCAGAGCGATCAGCGTGACCATCGGCAGCATCGCGTTGCGCACCGCATGCCTCCAGATGATGCGCCGGGCCGGCAGGCCCTTGGCCCGCGCGGTCAGGACGTAGTCCTCTCCGAGGATCTCCAGCATCGACGAGCGCACGACCAGCGTGTAGCCGCCGTAGGCGGTCAGCATCAGTGTGACGACCGGCAGGATCGCGTGTGTACCGATGTCACCCAGGTGTTGCCAGAACGGCGCGGGCTCGAAGAGGAATTCGTTCATCATCCCGCCCGACGGGAGGACCCCGGCGAACAGGATCAGGAGCACCAGACCGAGCCACTGGCTGGGCAGCGCGTACGCGAAGATCGCCAGGTTCGTGCTCAGGTGATCGGCTACTGACGCGCGCCGCCAGGCAGAAATGACTCCCGAGAGGACGCCCGCGACGATCGCGGCAACGGTACCGGCCAGCACCATCGGCACCGTGTTCATCAGGTCCGCGAACAGCAACTCGCGCACCGGCTGCCGATGGGCGAACGAAATACCCATGTCCCCGTGGCAGAGGTTGCGCAAATAGATCAGGTACTGCTCCCATTTCGACTTGTCCAGCCCGAACTCCGCGGTCAGCGCGTGCTTGAGCTGGGGGCTGGCGTGCGGCACCCGGGCCATGTTCGTCACCGCGTCACCCGGCAGCACGCGAAAGAGGAAGAAATTGGTCGTAACCGCCACAAAGATCGTGGTCAGCGCGAACGCCGCTCGCTTCAACAGATGTTCCGTGCGGTTCACGAGCCTCCCCCTTCAGCCGGGGAGTGGGCGGGCCGACTCCGCATTTCGTGGCTCATCGCTCACCCGACCCGGTGGACGGTCTGGAACGGGATCTTCGAGGTTGCCGAGAACGAACCGCCCTCGATCATTGGCAGGTCGGTCCAGGACGGGGAGTGCGCCTCGATCGAATCCGGATAGTCCAGCACCAGGTACAAATGCTCCCGGACGGCGGCCTGTTGCATCTGATGGACGATCCGCTGCCGGACCGCCGGGTTCATCGCCGTGGCCTGCTTCGCGTACAGCCCGTCCCAGGACTTGGCGCAGTACCCGGTGTCGTTGAGGCTGTACCGGGACCGGCAGGTCAGATAGGAGAGCATCCCGTCCGGGTCGGTCGTGAGCGAGAAGCCCCACATCGCGGCCTCGAAACTCTGGTACTTCTTGGCGAAGAGAGCCTCGTTGGCAGCCGAGGCATCCATGTGCTTCGGGACGAGCTGGACGCCGATCTTCTTGAAGCCGGCCTGAATGATCTGGAACGAGCGGGCCCCGTACCCGTTGGTGATGCTGGAGGGCATGATCACGGTGTACGACATCGGGTGGCCGTTCGCGATCCGGATCTTGTTGGGCCCCATGCGGTAACCGGCTTCGTCCAGGAAACGGTTCGCCGCGGCCGGGTCGTACGGGGTCGGCTTGATCGTCGGGTCACTCCAGTGCCCGGTCGACGGCGGGATGATCGACGCACCGGGCCGGCCGAAGCCGAGCAGTGCCGTCTTGACGATCGCGTTCCTGTCGATCGCTCGGTCGAAAGCCTCCCTGACCAGCGGGTTGACCAGCTCACGATGGTCGGCTGCCTGCTTCGGGTTCGCGTTGACGATGAGGTCGTCGAACGCCGCTCCGGCAGCTGACGCCACGACGAGGCCCGCCTCTTTCAGCGCGGCCACCGAAGTCGGCGCCACCGACTGCACCCCGTCGAGCCGGCCGCTTTTCAGTGCGGTGATCATCGCGTCGTCGGTGTCGAAGAATTGCAGGCCGAGTCCGTCGATGTGCGGCGCGGGGCCGTAGTACCGCGGGTTGCGCTTCAGCAGTGCGATGCGGCCCTGGGCGTACTTGACCAGGGTGAACGGGCCGCCGGAAACGACCGGTGCCGGATTGGTGAAGGTGAGCAGGCCCTTGCCGTTGCCGACCGCGTATCTCGCCCATATATGCTCGGGCAGGATTTGTATGCCCGACATCTGAGCGAGGACGTTGGCGACCGGCCGGGAGTACTTCAGCACCAGGGTGTTGGGATCGGGCGCGGTGGCGCTCTTCATATAGGCGACGTAGCCGGCCAGGCTGCCCGTGGGCCCTTCCTGGTGCTTGATGACCGTTTCGAAGGTCCAGGCCGCGTCCGCGGCTGTCAGTGGTTCGCCGTCGGACCATTTCGAGCCGGGCTTGGTGTGGAAAGTCCAGGTCTTTCCGTCCGGCGACATCTGCCAGTTGCCGGCGAAGTCCGGCACGGTCTTCAGCGCGGGGTCGACCTGGACCAGGGACGGATAGATGTTCTCGAAGACCGAGTACGACGACGAGTTCACGGCCACGAACGGGTTCATCGAGTCGATCGGCTCGGTGCCGCCGAGCCGGAAGACGTTCCGGGTGGCGGCACTGTCGCAGGCGGCACTGAAGCAGAGAGCCACCACGACGGCGACAGCAACGCCACTTCGCCGCAAGCGGCTCGGTCCACGTGACCGGGCAGGGCAAGGAGCGAGGATGCGTCTGAGTCTCATGGGGACATCACCTCGGGTACGGGGTGGGAGTGGAGATCCTGTGGCCCTGCGGGGAGGGGAACGCGACCGCTGCGGTGATCGGTGCTCGGCAATCCGGTGACGCTCGTTGCGTCGGAGGGGTCGTCCGGTTCCGTCCTCAGGGGGTGAACGACCTGTAGAGAGCGCACCCGGAGTGTGTGGCGCGGGTCGCGGTGCCGCCGATCACGGTGTCGAACCGCAGACGCTCTGGTGACCGTTCGTCCGCGCCGATCCGGAAGCTGCCGTCCGGCAGATGGGTGAGCACCTGCTCGTCACCGTCGCCCAGCAAGGCCCACAGCCTGCCGTCGCGCGCGATGACGCGCAGGTCGGTCAGCCAGGGGTTGTGACAGCGGTAGTGGCCGACGAACGGCGCCCACGCCGGAGGCGGGGGATCGGCGCGGGGAGGCTCCTCGTCGTGCGGCAGAACGGTGAGTTCGGGGACCGGCGCTCCCGCAGCTTCGGCGCGTGCGGCGGCGAGAGCGTGCAGGGCTGCTTCCTGCCAGGGCCCGGGCCCGTTGGCAAGAACGACGGCTCCGATCCCCGAGTCGAGGTCGCAGGCGACTGCCGAGTAGTAGCCGATCATGCCGCCGGAATGCCAGACATGATGGCGCCCGTCGATCTCGCCCGTCCTGATGCCCAGGCCGTAGGAGGAGCCGGAGTGGTCGTCGTCGAGGGCGATTGCGGGGAGGAACATCTCCTCTCGACCGTGGTCCGGCAGCAGGCGGCCGGTGCCCGTCCCGAGCAGCAGTCTCAGCCAAGCCGTCATGTCCAGCGCAGTGGCGGCGATGCTGCCGTCCGCGGTGGCGGTTTCGAGCCAGGTCGCGGGTATCAGACCCTCGGTTGCGATCGGGGCACTGCCGCCGGAGCGCGGTTCGTACCCCACCGCCAGCCGGGGCCGCACCCCGTCGGTGATCGCGGGTACCGCGGACGTCATGCCCAGCGGAGCCAGCAGGAGCTCTCGCAGAATCTGGTGGTAGGGCCGCTCGTGGACGGCTTCCAGGACAAGGCCCAGCGCCTTGTAGCCGACGTTGGAGTAGTGAAACCAGGTCCCCGGTGGAGACGTCGCCTCAGTTTCGCGCAGCGACCAGACCTCGAACGCCGCTTCCCCCGAGAAGTCCGAGCCCTCGATGATCCCCGCGGTGTGCGTCATCAGGTGCCGTACGGTGATGGGGGCGAAGCGCGAGCGCACCCGGAACCACGGCAGGTACCGGGCCACCGGTTGATCGAGGTCGATCAGCCCCGCGTCCTGGGCTTGCAGCAGCAGCGCGCAGGTGAATCCTTTCGAGACCGAGCCGATCTCGAAGAGCGTGTCGGCGGTGACCGGCCGCCCGGCGGCGATGTCGGCGAGCCCGTGCACGCTCGACGACATGACGCCGGTGCGGTCGGTCACGGCCATCGACAGCCCGGCGGCAAACGGCGCTTCGCGCAATGCACGCTCGGCGGTCTCGACGGCCTTGAGGGGCGATGGTGCCGGCGGATGGGACATGGACTTCATAGCGAGATCACCCTGTCCAGGTAGTGCGGATCGGGTCCGATGGCCTTGCGGCTGCGTGTTGCCGTGTATGCGGTGCTGATGTCCGGAAGCGGCACCGGCCGCGGGGCGCGGCAGGTGCAGTCGCTGCCACGGGGAAAGTCTGGACCGGTGGGTACGCGTCTTCGTTGGACGCGATTTCAGAAGTTCCTCCGAAGCCTTGTGGAATCGGCCAACAGCAGTGGCTGGTCGTGGCAGCAGCCGGCCCGACGGGCGATCGAACGTGACGACGGAGCTGTGGAGTTGTGGAGGAAGAAGGTGTGGCCGCAGGTAAAAGTACGGCGGCGGCCCGCGGGGCCTGGATCGTCTGTGAGGACGAGGCAAGCCAGTCGCTGAGGCCGCCACGCGCGAGGTCCTGGGGCCAAATCGGCCAGACGCCGGTCGTCCGCGTCCGGGGCAGGGGTTCCGGACGGGTTTCGATGGCGGGAATGGTCTGCTTCCGACGCGGAGACCGGTCGAGGCTGATCTACAGCTTTCGCGTCCACCGGGGCCGCAAGGGCGAGCCCAAGGGATTCACCTGGCAGGACAACCGCGACCTCATCGTGCGGGCGCACAACCAGCTCAAAGGCCCCATCGTCCTGGTCCGGGACAACCTGCGCACCCATCTCATGCCGCAGGCGATCGGCAACCTCGCCGCCGCGAACCTCGACCAGCTCGCCGCCGCCGTGAAGCGCAGCCTCAAGAAGACCCAGTACCGACCGCACCTCATCGACGGCTGCCTCATAGGCACCGGCCTGACCTTGACCAGCTGACACGATCAGGCCGACATCACACATTCAAGTTCAGTAGCGGTCTCTGAACAGCAAAAACACAGTCGGTGCCATTAGAGCGCAGAAGCTATATGCGACAAGCCCTCGCACTCTCAACGAAGTTGACACAACCCCAGGTCAGTCAGCCCGTCACCGGACGAACGGACACCACGACCCGCTCTCACCCGATCTGCAACACCTCAGCTCACACCACACCCAACACCTCAACTCACCTACCCGCCAACAGAACGACCGCCAGGACAAAACGCTCTTTCAGGTCTGCCTCACCGTGATGGCCTGCACCGGGCAGGCGAGTGCGGCTTCCCGGGTCCGTGGGTCTTCCTCCCGTTCGCCGCCGTCCGCCAGCAGCTCGACCACGCCGTCGTCGTCCTGCGTAAAGACGCCGGGAGCGTGCAGCACGCACATGGCCGCCCCAATGCACCGATCGGTGTCGATGTCGATACTCATCCGCTCCCGCCTCTCCTTCCCCCGCCTCCCGCGCTACCAGGTGACCGGCAGTTCGGCCACGCCTTCCTGCGTGGCCGCGGGGGTGCTCCGCACCTGCCCGGCGGGGACGGCCAGGCGCAGTGTGGGGACACGCCGCAGCAGGGTGTTCAGCGCGATCTCCATCTCCGCGCGGGCCAGATTCTGACCCACGCACTGGTGGATGCCGTAGCCGAAGGCGACATGGCGGCTGGCCCTGCGGCGGATGTCCAGGACATCGGGATCGTCCCAGGCGCCGGGGTCCCGGTTCATCAGCATCGTGGAGATGATCACACCGTCTCCGGCCCTGATGGTGTGCCCGGCGATCTCGATGTCCGCGACCGCCGCTCGCAAAAGCGCGTCACCGGCCGAGATGAACCGGGTCAGTTCCTCGACAGCGCCCGCCGTCAGCGTGGAATCCGTCCTCAGCATCCCTGCCTGCTCGGGGTGTTCGAGCAGGGCGAAGACGGAGGTGGCAATGGTCGCCGAGGTGGTCTCGTTTCCGCCGGTCGCCAGAACCGTGCAGAGCAGCACCAGTTGGTCCCGGTCCGCCTCGTCGCGGACCGGGTGACCGGCGAGGAGCTCGTCGATCAGCCCGTCACCGGGGGTCCGCTCCTTGCGCGCGATCAGCTCCCGCAGATAGTCCTGGATGCCGGTGAAGGCATGCCCGGAGGCGTGCGTCTCCTCCTCCGGGGAGCCTAGAAGGGTGCTCCGGACCAGGTCTTTGAGCAGGTGCCGCTCCTCGCGTGGCACGCCGAGAAACGCGAAGGACGCGTCGCACGCCAGCGGCAGCGAGTAGGCCCGGACGAGTTCGGCGCTGTTGCCCTGGGCGAGCATGGCGTCGATCAGTTCTTCCGCGGTGCGCTCGATCTGCGGGCGCAGGGCGGCGATCCGGCGGATACCGAAGCCCGAGGCCAACAGCCTGCGCTGCCTGGCGTGTTCGGGGTCGTCCGTACCGATCAGCGGGAGTTCGGGCACCTGCTGCCCGGCCAGGCACGGAAAGCCCAGGCGGCTGGTGTTGGAGGAGAGCCGGGGATCACGCAACAGGGCCCGGCCCTCGGCGTTCCCGGAGATGAGCCACACCTCGCGGCCGTCGTCCAGGGTCACACGTGAGAGCGGCCTCCGCTCCCGCAGCGAGGCGTATCCGGGCGGCATCCGGTAGGGGCAGGTCCGGTCCATCGGGTAGGCGGGAGCCGGGTCGGTGTCCTGCGGGGTAACTGTCACGATCTTCCTCGCCCTCTGCCGGACCGCATGCCGGACCGGTCACGGATCCGGTACACGGTGGGAGCGCGGGGCCCGGACCCACCGTCGTGGCGGTGTCCTGTCGGCATCCCGCGGCCCGCCGGAGGGACCCGCCAACAGAGTGCCGATCATCGGCCCGCGAAGCCACCCGAAACACTCACGTTCATCCCAATGTGGCGCTCCTGATCATGTGTTCGCCGCCGGATCGGCTCCACGGCCCGTTCCCGCGGCGGACCCGATCTCGTTGTTCATTCACCCACCGAGCGGTGGGACCACGTCCGCGGGCACCCGCTGACACGACGGCCGGTCACCGTGCCCACGACCGTGCCGCACAAAGGGGCATCAGTACTTGTGAGGAATAAGGCATTGCATCAGACGCACGACACGTTGGGCGGACCCCGGCTCGCGGCGCTGGCCTCGGGCGGCTGCATCTCCCGCGTGCTGGCGGTGACGGCCAGGCTGGGCCTCGCGGACATCCTGAACGGCGGCTTCATGACGCCGGACGACCTCGCGAGGCGCACCGGGACCGACCGGGACGTACTGTTCCGCATCCTCCAAGTGCTGGCCCAGTACGAGATCTTCGAACGCGGACCGGACGGGACCTTCGCCCTGGCGGAGGAGTTCGCCGCGCTCAGGAGAGATCACCCGCACTCCGTACGCAATCGCTGCATCCTGCTGGCGGAGACCTACGACGACGCCTTCGGCGCACTCCTGAGCACCGCGCGGACCGGCCGTCCCGGATTCGACGAGGTCTTCGGCGCCCCCCTGTACGAGTACCTCGAAGGCGCCCCGGACGCGGAACAGGTCTTCGACGCGGCGATGGCCGAGCTGGCGCGGTCAGCGGCCGAGGCGGTCGCCGAGGAGTTCGACTTCTCCCCGGTGCGGCGTGTGGTCGATATCGGTGGGGGCAACGGCACGGTGCTCAGCGCGATCCTGGCCGGGAACCCGCACCTGGAAGGCCTATGCGTCGACCGGCCCAGTGTGTGCGCACGGTCGGCCGCCCGGATGGCGGCGGCCGGTCATCCCCTCGGCGGGCGACTCACCTTCCACCCCGCGAACATCTTCGAGGCGGTCGCCGACGGCGGTGACCTGTACCTGTTGAAGAACGTTTTGCACGACTGGCCCTGGCACCTTTGCCTGCGCGTTCTCGCGTCCGCGCGAAACGCGATGACACGCACCGCGGCTTCCCACGTGCCCGGCGCCGCCCCACCCCGCCTGATCGTGCTGGAACCCCTCCTGGACCAGGAAGCCGATTCCGTCCACGCCCTCTTCCGGACGGTGGTCTCCGGAAGCGGGGCCGGTGACTTCGAAACACCCGAGGACATGCGGCGACTGCTCGCCGAGGCGGACCTCGAACTGCTCTCGGTCACACGGCTGTCCAGCGGACACCACGCCTTCGAGTGCACGCCCCGGATCCCGCTCCCCTCTCCCCAGACGGGCCAGTGAGCGGAAAAGGGAACCCGTTCGTGCGCCTCGCGCGGGCCGCGTGCGACGATCCAGCCAGATACCGCACGGCACACCATTGCGCGAGCTCGCCGGTTGGCCTCGCAACGCGGATACCCGCGATATTCGCGACGTGTTCGAGCAAGCACTTGCCGAGTCCGGGATCGGGTTGCCGGATCGGGGCCTGGCACGGCGCCACGCTCTGCGCCGGATGGCGGCGAGACTCATCGATGGAGAGATAACTCCCGCTGACCTGGCGACGGACGACTGGTGGGAGACGGCGGTCGGGACCGCGGCGGAGCAATCGTTCGTGGCGCTGATCCCGCAATGCGATTGCTGCATCGAGTACACGTTGGGGCTTGACCAGCAGACGTGGGCGGCCCAGCTGCGGAACGCTGCCCTCGCCCTGACAGTGTCTCCGCCGATCGGCCCCGGATGCTGACTCTGCCTGGCGTGATTATCCTCAGCAAAAGCGTGGACCGGTCAAGCAGACTTCACTGAAGTGGCTGTTCAGCGACCTGGCGCAGCAGCGCCCGTGCGCAGTCCGCTCAGCGCATCGCGGTCTTCTCGTCGAGCCCGAACACCTCGGCGAGGTGGAGCGGGCCGGGCCTGTGGGTCAGGGGCTCTTCGAGTTGCCGGTCGACGCGGAGCCGCTCCAGTGTCGCGTCCTGTCCACGCAGGGTCGCAGTGATCCAGTGGTTGCGGGCGCGGCCGACCTTCGTAGCGGTCTGGTTGTTGATCAGCAGGTGGAGGTTTGCTGTGTTCGGCCACCGTTGTCGCCGGTGTTCGAGCCAGTCCAGCAGCAGTTTCATGGTGAGGTCGTCGAGCGGGCGTGTGTGTCCGGCGATGGTCAGCTGGCGGTTGCCGATTTCGAGGTCGTCGAGCATGAGGGTGCCTATTCGGGCGACCCGGGGCGGCGTGAACTGCGGCGAGGGCGAGGATCAACCGCGCGGCGGGGGTGGCGGCGGCTGCGACGGAGCGGTCGATCTGGCCGGGCGCGAGCGGTTGGAGCACGCTGTACTCGTTCTGGCCGACCTTGATGCGGCTGGTGGGGTTGCGGAAGACCAGGCCGGACCGCCTCAAGGGCTGTGGAGGTCTGTCCGAATCTCAGGTCGAGGCCCTGAGCGAGGTGAAGATCTCGCTGTGGCGGATGACGTCGCCCTCGACGTACTCGGTGAGCCTCGATGGCCAGACCGCGGTTGACGGCGACGCGGATGCCCCGTTTCCAGCCCCGCACCTCGGCGAGTTGGTAGGCGAGGTACTTCGCCCAGGCCAACCACGGGCCGGCCAGATCGGCGGCGGCCGGGTCGAGGCGGCCGTAATCACGCGGACCTGCCCGAACAGCCACACCTACCCGCTGCCGGGTCCCTAGAAGGGTTCCGCGGCCCTGAGGAGACCCTGCGGAAGATAGGGGGATTCCACGCGGATGCGCCAGCCGCGACGGCGAGCGTGGCAGGCCAGGGCGAGGATGTCGAGGTTGACGGAGGCGTCCGGATCGTCGGCGCGGTCGGCGACCTGGTAGTAGTCGCGGTGGGCTTCGAGCGCGTCGGCCAGGGCCAGGTTGAAGCTCTCCTCGTCGCCCTCCACGAGCTGCGACAGCAGCACGGCCGGCGGCATGGCGAAGCCCCAGTCCTTGGCCTTCTCAGCCTGCTGCAACGCCCGCTGCGCGGCCGGTTCAGGATCGGCGCCCTTCAGGTAGGCGTGGAGGGCCTCCCGGTACGCGGAGAAGGCGGAGCCGTCCGGGCGGGCGAAGGCGGGGCCGGTGAGGACCAGCGGGGCGAGGTCCTCACGTGTGCCGGTGATGAGGGCGAAGGCTGTGGCGTTCTGCCAACTGCTGGCGTCGGCCTTCTCGCCGCGCTCGGCCCGGTAGCGCAGTGCGCGGCCGTCGACGGTCACCTCGGCCTCGGTACCCGGCTCCGCGAGGGCGATGCGGAACTGGGCCGCCCCCGTCCGGGAGGCCAGCTTGAGGTTCGCGAGCTGGGCGTCCGTCACGTGGCCGGAGTCCTCCGCGCGCCACTTGAAGAGTCGCTCCTGGTCGCTCATCACGCTTCTGAGCTGCCAGACGGCAAGGGGTTCTCCGTCGACGGCGGTGAACGCCTCCTGGACGTGCTTCTCGTACAAGGCCTCCACCTGCGGGGTCACCGTCCGCTCGCAGGCTGGCCGCTCCACCACCAGCGGGCCCGCTGCAAGCGCGGCCACGGCGTCCGGCCGCCGATCCCTGCCGAAGCCCGCCACCCGGGGGCCGCGGCTCTCGAAGCCGGTGATCAGAGCGTGCGGGAGGTAGCCAGTGCGGACGGCCGGTGCCCAGCCCAGGGTCTGGTAGGCGAGCGCGGCGAGGGCGATGGGGACAAGCGGGAGGAGAGTACTCGGGGAGGCCGAAGGGCCATGCAGGGTGGCATGCCTGACCAGGAGATCGGCCAGCGCGACATCGAAGGCCTCCCGGTCCTCGGCGGCCAGGGCGCGCAGCGTGCGCAGCGCCACGCTGTCCGTCCGGTCCAGGAAGGGCTCACCGGTCTCCCCGGCGCGGGTACGGATGCGGTCCAGGGCCGCGTCGATGGCGGCGAGCTTGGCCTGCGCGCTCGGCGGGCACTCCTCGTCGTCGCCGGTGTCGTCCAGGACCACGGCCATCAATCCCGTGGCCAGTTCGCCGACAGGCGTTCCCTGCGCCTGCTCGGCGAACTTCTTCCGGGCGAAGTGGAAGGCCTCGCCGTGCCACCTCGCTTTGTCCCTGAGGACCGACAGGCACAGCGCGTCGATCCACTCCCCCGGCGTGACGCTCTCCTTGGGAGCATCCTCGCCCGGGTCGTAGCTCATGCCGAAGTTCACGTATTCCAGGAAGACCTGGAAGCGGCAGTGCGGGTGGTATGCGGCGTAGGCGACGGCGCCAGCAGCGGCTTCGGAGGCGTCCTTGAGGGCGGCCTTGGCCTCCGGGGTGTCGAGGTCGGGTATCTCGACGGAGAGGGCACCCAGGTAGGAGCCGTAAATCCGCACACGCGGCGTTCAAGGTCGAAACCGGCATCCCCGTCTACTTCGCCGACCCCCACAGCCCCTGGCAGCGCGGCACCAACGAGAACACAAACGGGCTGTTGCGCCAGTACTTCCCCAAGGGCACCGATCTGTCGAGGTGGAGCCGCGAGGAGATCCAGGCCGTCGCCGAAGCGGTCAACAACCGGCCCCGCAAGACACTCGGTTGGAAGACACCGGCGGAGGCACTCAACGAGCAACTACGATCACTCCAACAAGCCGGTGTTGCGACGATCGATTGAATCCGCCCTGGGCCCCGTGATCGGTTTGCATCACCGCTCCGGCGAGGCTGCCGCGGGTCCGGATCGCAGCCGCCAGGGCGTCGGTGACGAGCTCTGTGCGCATGTGGTCGGCGATCGCCCATCCGGCCAGACGTCGTGAACACAGATCGATGACGGTCGCGAGGTAGCAGACCCACAAACGACGAGGCCACAGCCCATAGAGCTGCACTGCGAAGGCGAGACGGCGAGGCTTCCGCTGCGGGGCTCCGGCGGCGAGGGTCGCCCCCAGCCTCGTCCTGCGGGGGGCTCGCCAATGTCGCCCAGGCGCTCGTCGACGCCGCGTGGGAACGGGCCCGCCCGTACGGCGAACCGCGCCACACGATCGATGTCCCGGGCACCTGCATGCTGCGTCTTCTGGTTGCCGGTCTCACCGACCACGCGGTGGCCGCGCAGGTGGAAATGCCGGCGCACACCGTGCAGCAGCGCATCCAGGGGCTTGGTCCGGGCCGGGGCGACCACCCGCGTCCAACTCGGCTGGTACGCCCGCTGCCACGGCTGGGCGTAGGGCGAGTCCCGTCCTCCGCGGCCGTCACTGACGGGTTTCTGCCAAGGCAGATATCCGCCAGCGCAGAACGGTCGACACGCAACTTGCCGCCGCGAAAACTCTTCGCAGCACCCGGAACCACCCGTTCACCGAGTGCGTGGAGGAGAGTCATCCATGACCAGATCATCCGCGAGGCGGAGATCCCGGCTGCTCGCAGCGGGGCTGTCGCTCGTACTGCTGCCGGCAGGGCAGGCCGTCGCAGCCGGGGCGCTGGGCACGGCGGGGGCGGGCACCGACCGTGCCACGTCACCCGTGCACGCACCCGGCACCGCGAAAACCGTCACCCTGATCACCGGTGACCAGGTGACCGTGACCGACCTCGGCGCGGGCCGGAAGTCGGTCGCCGTGGAGCGTCCCAAGGGCGCGACCGGAGCGGTTCACAGCGAGATGTCCGACGGCCGGATCACCGTCATTCCCGACGAGGCCCGGCCCTACCTCCAGGCGGGCGTCCTCGACGCCGAACTCTTCGACGTCACCGCTCTGATCGAGCAGGGGCTCGGTGACCCGTCGTCCGACGGCCTCCCGCTCATCGTGACGTACACGAAGAACGCCCGCAGCGCGACGCCCCATGGGGCCCGCCAGGTCCGTGGGCTGCCGAGCGTGGGCGGTGCGGCCCTGAAAACGTCGACGTCCGGGGAGTTCTGGCGCGCGGTCGCACCGGATCTCACCTCCGGGGCGCGCAACGCGACTTCGGGCCGTGTGCGTCTGTCGGGCGGCGTCGAAAAGATCTGGCTGGACGCACGCGTCGACGCCGCGATGGAGACCAGCAACGCCCAGATAGGCACCTCCGCGGCCTGGGAGGCCGGGCTGACCGGCAAGGGTGTCAAGGTCGCCGTCCTCGACACGGGCGTGGACCTGACCCATCCCGATCTCAAGGACCGGGTGAGCGAGACCAGGAGCTTCATCGACGGCCAGGAGGCCGCCGACCGGAACGGGCACGGCACCCATGTCTCCTCCACCGTCGGTGGCAGCGGTGCCGCGTCCGACGGCAAGGAGAAGGGCGTCGCGCCCGGCGCCACGCTCGCCGTCGGCAAGGTTCTCAGCGACCAGGGGTCCGGATCCGAATCGCAGATCATCGCCGGTATGGAGTGGGCGGCCAAGGACGTCCACGCCAAGATCGTCTCCATGAGCCTCGGATCGTCGCAGGGCAGTGACGGCACCGATCCGATGGCCCAGGCGGTGAACACCCTCTCCAAGGACACGGGCGCCCTGTTCGTGATCGCGGCCGGCAACGCGTACTCCCCCGGCACCATCGGCTCCCCCGGCGCAGCCGACTCCGCACTGACGATCGGCGCGGTCGACTCCGCCGACCGGCGTGCCGCCTTCTCCAGCCAGGGCCCGCGTTTCGGCGACAACGCGCTGAAGCCCGACCTGTCCGCGCCGGGCGTGAACATCCTCGCGGCGCGCTCGCAGCTCGTGAGCGGCAGCGGCCCTTACACATCGATGAGCGGCACGTCCATGGCCACCCCGCACGTCGCGGGCGTGGCGGCGCTGCTCGCCGAGAAGCACCCCGACTGGAGCGGACAGCAGCTCAAGGACGGGCTGATGAGCACGTCCGAGCAGATCAGCGGCACGTCGTACGAGGTGGGTGCGGGCCGCGTGGACGTCCCGTCCGCCATTGCCGCGCAGATCACCGCGACCGGCAGCGCCGACCTCGGCTTCATCAGCTGGCCCTACGAGGGGAACAAGCCGGTCACGAAGACCCTGACGTACACCAACGCCTCCGACCGGCCGGTCATCCTGGCGTTGACCGCCGAGGGCGCTCCCGCCGGCGTGGTCACCCTCGCCGACTCCACCCTCACCGTGCCCGCACACGGCACCGCGCAGACCACGGTCACCGGTGACGGCACCGCCGCGCCCGTCGGCTCCACCTCCGGCCGGATCGTCGCCAAGGACGGCGACACAGTGGTGGCGCACACGGCCTTCGGCCTGACCAAGGAGGAGGAGCGCCACACCCTCACCGTCCACGTCAAGGACCGCGAGGGCGCGGCGTCCGCCGCAAACCTGACCGTAAAGCAGCTGGCCAAGGACACAGACCCCTTCCCCGCCACGGTCGGCGAATCCGGCACGCTCAAGCTGCGCCTGAAGCCCGGCATGTACACCCTGTGTAGCTTCCTCGACGTGCGTGGCAGCAAGGGCAAGGACTCGCTCGGCCTCGGTCTGCTCACCGAGCCCGAGGTCACCATGGACCGTGACCGCGAAGTCACCCTCGACGGGACGAAGTTGCGGGAGATCCGGGCCGAGGTGAACCAGCGGACCGAGACCCGTCAGCTGCTGATGAAGTTCAACCGGTCCGCGAACGGCACGTCCTTCGCGCCGGCCGTGCAGGTCCCGCCGAAGTACGACAGCATCTTCGCCGCACCGACCCGCAAGCCCGCCACGGGCACCTTCGAGTACCGGACCGTCTGGCGACTCGGCAAGCCGCAACTCGATGTCGAAGCAGGCGGCAAGCGGCTCGGCGAGACAACCGTCCAGTACGGATCGGACATGTTCACCGGGCACAAGCGGATGGCCCTGATGGACGCGGGCACCGGATCCACCGCCGACTACACCGGCAAGGACGTGGCGGGCAAAGCGGTCGTCGTGCGTCGCACCGACGCGATCACGTCCGCCGAGCTGGCCCAGAACGCACGGGATGCGGGCGCCAAGGCTCTGTTCGTCACCGACGAGGCTCCCGGACGGCTGATGGCCAACTTCAGCGCGGCCGACGGGGAGACTCGTCCCCTGTACAGCGCGACGGTGAACGCGCAGGACGGGGCGCGACTGATCGAGACCGCTCGGCTCGACCGGGGCGTGGAACTGACCGGCACCGAGTTCACGCCTTATGTCTACGACCTCAGCAAGGGGTACTCGGGGGCGATCCCCGCTGATCTGACGTACCGGCCGGGCAAGAGTGAACTGGCCGTGGTCAACAACAAGTTCCACGCGCCGAAGTCCGCCGAGGGCGGCGAGTTCCGCTACTCGATCACCGACAGCTTCCCCTATGGCATCGGATTCCAGGAGAAGATCAAGTTCCCCGCGGAGCGCACCGACTACGTCAGCGCCGGCCCCGACCAGGGCTGGCACGAGTCCATGTCCAGCGGCCCGGGTGCCCTGGAGGAGCGCAGCGGCATCGTGCACTACCGCGGGGGCACGCGCTCCGGGACCGACTGGTTCAAGCCGGTCTGGCACCCGTGGCTGGGTACCGGTCTCGGCTGGGGCCAGCGTCGCGCGGGCAACGACCTGGAGTTCAACACGCCGGGCTGGGGCGACTCGGGACCGGACCACACCGGCTTCGGCGACGTGTTCAACCAGAAGTCGCTGACCCAGTTCACCGAGGTGTACGTGGACGGGGTGCAGGTCGACCGGAGGCAAAGCTCGGGGGCGTACGCCCGGAACGTCAAGCCGACCGAGCAGGACTTCAAGGTGGTCACCGACACCACGATGGACCCGGACGTCTGGCGGCTCTCCACGAAGGGCCACTCCGAATGGACCTTCAAGTCGTCCGCCACGCCGGCCGACCGGTGGACGTATCTGCCGATGCTCAACCTCGGGTTCGACGTCGACACCGACCTGCACGGTGATGTGCGGGCCGGAAAGCGTCTCGATCTCGGGATCTTCTCCGAGTACGTCAAGGGCGCGCCGGACACCGGGAGGATCACCGGCTCCACGCTGGAGGTCTCCTTCGACGACGGCACGACGTGGACATCGGTCGAACTCGAAGGCGTACGCGGCAAGTCCGCCGCCTGGGCCGGCTCGGTGCGGGTCCCGAACGACGCGCGGTACATCTCCGTGCGGGCCTCGGCCGCCGATGACAAGGGCGGCTCGGTCAAGCAGGAGATCATCCGCGCGGTCGGCGTGCGGAAGTAACCGACCGGGTGGGAGCCGCGCAGTCGGCGGCGTGGCTCCCACCTGCCGCGTGCGGGGTGCAAGGGCCGCACCCCATACGTAGTGCTGCTCACCGCACGCCGCGGGCAGGCCGAGCGCCACGCGGCCGGGTCTCCGCGGACGCCCGGCCGAGGCGTGGTTCAAGGGAGCAGGCGCAGCAGGGTTTCGACGGTGTGGGTCAGCGAGGCGAGTTCGGTGAGGTAGCGGACCCGATGGCACGGACCGGGCAGGCAGAGGTGGCAGTCGGCGGACGTCGAACCGCCAGGTCGGAAAGTCTCGTTGTCGACGACTCCGGTGAAGGCTGTGGCCGATCTGTGCCAGTGGCACTCCTGGGCGCCGAGCGCGGCCGGTGCGGGATATCGTCCGGGAGCCGCCGACGAACGGCGGCAGTGAGGGTACCCGAGCTGCACTGGGAGGCCGTCGTCACCACCGAGGAGGAACGTGACGCCGAACTCGAAGAGGCGCTCAGCGGTCTCCGCTTCGTCAAGGACGACTGGGAGATCGCCGAACTCCGCAAGGCCGTGGACTCCACCGCACGCGGATTCACCGACGGGTCGAGACCGAGGACGATCCCGGTCGGCGCACCGGAGGCGGCGGTCAGGTCATCGGCCGCCGTACGGACGTCCCGGCAGGGCTGACCGAGCACCAGCTCCGACTCGCCGAGGGAGCGGCGCCGGCCCATCCGGACAACCTCACTGCGCCCGAGGGTGGCTGCATCGGCGTCCGGATCGAGGGCGCCCTGATCGTCACCGAGGACGGTCACGAGAACCTGTCGGCGGACGAGGTCGAGGCGTGGATGACCCGGTTCGCGGGCTCGCAGCATTGACACCGGCACCAGATTCGCTGTGTTCTTCTCCGCCGTGCTCGCCCTGATCCTCAACCTCACGCGATCCCGGACTGGCCGAGTTCGTCGACGCCGGCCGATTCTGACCGCCTCACGCCCTGCCCTCTCCAGCTCCGTGGAGGAACTCATGACCACCCATCAGGTACTCACCACCGACTATCACACCGGCGGTGAACCGTTCCGCATCGTTCCCGAACCGCCGGTCGCCATCGAAGGTGCCACCGTCGCCGAACGCCGTATGCGCGCCATCGGCAACCCGGACGTGGACAACCTGCGCAAGCTGCTGTGCTTCGAGCCCCGCGGACACGCCGACATGTACGGCGGATTCATCACCCCGCCCGACGACGAGGGCGCTCACTTCGGCGTGCTGTTCTGGCACAAGGACGGCTTCTCAACAGCCTGCGGCCACGGCTCGATCGCACTCGCCGTCTGGGCCGTGCAGACCGGCCGCGTCGCCCGCGACCCCTCCGGCATCACCACAGTCGTCATCGACGTGCCCTCAGGCCGGGTCACGCTGCGCGTGCACACCACCGGCGAACAGATCACCGGCGTCGACTTCGTCAACGTCCCCAGCTACCGGCTCGCCGAACGCGTCACCGTCGCCACGTCCTGCGGGGACGTCATCGTCGATGTCGCCTACGGCGGCGCCATCTACGCGCATCTGGACGCAGCCGGCGTGGGACTGGCCGTCACCCCCGAGCACTACTCCGACCTCATCGCGATCGGACGCGAGGTCAAATGGGCGCTGAACGACAGCGAGTACGCCCGTCACCCCGTCGACGACCGCCTCAGCGGCATCTACGGCACCATCCTGTACGACGACCTCGGCATCGACGAGGACGGCAACCCGCACCAGCGCAACGTCACCGTCTTCGCCGACGGCCAGGTCGACCGTTCCCCATGCGGCTCCGGCACCTGCTCCCGCGTCGCCGTGCTCGCTGCGACCGGTCGCCTCAGGCCAGGCCAGATCCTCGTCCACGACTCGATCGTCGGCACCCGCTTCCACGCACGGATCGTCGCGGAGTTGGCCGTCGACGGCTACGCCGCCGTCGTTGCGGAGGTCACGGGGAAGGCATACCGGACCGGCGAGCACCGCTTCGAGCTCAATCCCGCGGACGACCTCGGCACCGGCTTCGTCCTGCGCTAGGGCCTGTCCGGCGGATCAGGGTCGGACAGGGCGCGGCGTCTGGTGCGGTGCATCGCAAGGCGCCGGAGCGTCCTGATAGCGGAGCTGTCCGGGCGTTTCGGCAACGCCGCGAGGTGCCGTGCCAGACGCCACGCCCCCGGCCATGATCCGCCGGACAGGCCCTAGCCGCCCCGCCGATCGGCTGCTGGCCGCGCACGGACGGTACGAACGGCAAGGGTTCGAGGCCGCTGCCCCCGCCATGGCTCACCTTGAGGCGGGCCTTTCTGTCACCTCTTGCACGTACGGGCGCCCGGTTCATGGGGCGGTCGAGCAGGAATGTCGGAGCACTGGGCGCCGAGTTCGGCGAGTTCGGCAGGAGTGAGAGCGAGGTGTGCCGCGCCGAGGTTCTGCTCCAGGTGGGCCCTGGTGGAGGCGCCCGGGATCGGCACCACGTTCGGCGACTGGTGCAGCAGCCAGGCGAGGGCCAGTTGGGCAGGCGACATGCCCCTGGCTGCGGCGAATGATCCCAACGGGCCGTCAGAGCAAGTAAGTTCGCCCCTGCCCAGCGGGAAGAACGGGATGAAGCCGATGCCCTCACGGGTGCAGTGGTCGAGGGTGTCGCGGTAGCGCTGCCGGGTGAGGCTGAAGATGTTCTGGACGCTGGCGACGGGCACCAGTTCGCGGGCGCGGACGATGTCGTCCACCTCGACCTCCGACAGGCCGATGTGCCGGATCTTTCCCTCGGCACGCAGCTCGCCGAGAACACCGAGCTGTTCCGCGAGCGGCACCTGCGGGTCGATGCGGTGCAGGTGGTAGAGGTCGATGCGCTCCAGGCGCAGGCGGCGCAAGCTCATCTCGACACACTGGCGCAGGTACTCCGGCCGCCCCACTGCCTGCCACCGGCCGGGGCCCTGCCGGGTCAGGCCTCCCTTCGTGGAGATCACCAGCCCTTCCGGGTAGGGGTACAGCGCCTGGGCGATCAGATCCTCGCTGACATACGGCCCGTACGCGTCGGCGGTGTCTACGAGATCGACTCCCAGCTCCACCGCCCGGCGCAGCACCCGAACCGCCCGGTCCCGGTCTGCGGGCTCGCCCCACGCCCCCGGGCCCGTCAGTCCCATGGTGCCGAGGCCGAGCCGCCGCACCGGCAGATCCTCACCGAATCGGAATATGCCTGACAATTCGCACTCCTGATAGGCGAGTTGAAGCAGTCCGGCCCACTACACCACCCGAAGGTCCGCCGCTGCCACCGAGTTTCCGCGTCCGCGCGGTGGCGCGATCACTCAAAGGTGGATCAAGGCTTCGGAACGGCAGTCCCGAAGGTCTGGCGGCGGTTGCGAGGTCGCCGAGCAAACCGAGGAAGCGGCATCAGGCGGTCGGCGTCGTCGGCGCGGTCAGCGCGGACAGCAATGCCAGGTCGGCCTGTTCGAGGCTGTCCAGCAAGGTGATCCGGTCGGCCTTGGCGATCGGCACAGTGGAGGGGACGGCCAGCACCGAGCAGCCGGCCGCGCGCGCGGAGGCGACCCCGGTCGGAGTGTCCTCGACGGCCAGGCAGGCCGCAGGGTCCAACCCGAGTCGATCGGCGGCGGCCAGGTAGGGGGCGGGGTCGGGCTTGGTGCGCTCGGTGTCCTCGGCGGCGAGAGTGACGGTGAACCAGTGGTCGCCGAGGCTGCCGAGGACCAGGTCCACTACGCGGCGAGGGGAGGCCGAGACCAGCGCGGTAGGCACGGCGGCGTCACTCAGTTCGGCGAGCAGCGCCAGTGCGCCGGGCCGGGGGACGACCTCGGCGGCGACCTTGCTGCTGAACGTGTCCCTGAGAATCTCGGCCAAGGCGTTCGCAGTGAAGCTGGTCCGGGCGATGCGGCACAGGTGGGCGGCGGTGTGGTCGACAGCGCGGCCGAGCACCTCGGGCAGGTCCTCCTCGGTGAGGGTGTGGCCGAGACGGGCGGCGAGATCGGCCGTGGTCCGGAGCCAGAGACGCTCGGTGTCGACCAGCGTGCCGTCCATGTCGAACAGGACAGCGGAGGGGGGTACAGGCACGGCGGTCCTACCTTCTTTGGTCATGGCTTGCTTGATCACTCGTAAGGTCGGTGGCTCCGGGGTTCCATTCCCGGAGAGCCTCGGTCAGTCACGCTTCCGGGGCCTCAGCCGGAGAGTGAGGATCTGGAACGGGCGCAGTGCCAGATGCACTCTTCGGCCGTCCGCTTGTACGGCGTCCGTGTTCCCGCGGGGGCCGAGTTCGCGCTCCAGCAGATCGGTCTCGACCGCGGAGGCCAGGGGGAATCCGGCGGTCAGGACGGTTCGGGTGCGTCCCCCGTATGCCTCGTAGAGGCGTACGACGATGTCGCCGGAGCGATCGTCGGCGAGTTTGACCACTTCGATGACAACGGTCTCGTTGTCCGCGGTGACGAGCGGCTCGACCTCGGCCGAGCCGAGGAGGCTGCGCTCGGGCTGATTGAACGCGTAGCCCTCGCGGACGGCGTCGGCGATGTCGGCGCCGATGACGAACCCGTATCGCAGGCGGTGGTGGCCCTGGTCGGCATCCGGGTCGGGGAAGCGGGGAGCGCGGAGCAGGGAGAGCCGGACGGTGGTGGTGGTGCCGCCGTCTGCGCGGACGTCCCGGGTGACCTCGTGCCCGTAGGTCGAGTCGTTGACCACGGCCGCGCCCCACACCCGTTCGCCGAGGTGCAGGAAGCGGTGGGCGCAGATCTCGAACTTGGCGGCGTCCCAGCTGGTGTTGGTGTGGGTGGGGCGCCGGACGTGTCCGAAGGGGATCTCCGCGCTGGAGTGGTCGGCCCGCACGTCGAGCGGGAAGGATGCCTTGAGGAGCTTCTCCTTCTCGTGCCAGTCGATCTCGGTGTCGATGTCCAGACGTCGGGAGCCTTCGGACAGGGAGACCAGCTGTTCGATGCGGGAGTCACCGAAGGTCCGCACGATCCGGACACCGCCTTCCTGTGCCCCGACCGAGTCGGCGTCGAGGAGGTTGTGAACGGTGTTGCGGTAGAAGGCGTCGATGTCCCAGGCGTCGTACTCGTTGGGGAAGTCCTGGTGCAGCTGAAGAAGGTTGGCGGCGGCGCCAGGGGCCAGCGCTTCGCGTTCGTCCGCGATGTCGTATGCCGAGGTCACCAGGCCCTGGGCATCGACCCGGACGCGGACCAGGCCGTTGTCCAGCGCGAAACCGTCCCCGCAGGGGACAGGGGCGACGGGCCTGCCCGGCGGCCGGGTGCGGAGCGTGGCGCCGAGGGCGGGGACACCGTCGCGGGCGAACGGAGCGGCGTTGAAGACCACGGGCAGATCGCCTTCGCCGGCCAGGGCGCGCTGGGCGGCGTCCGTGATCGCGCGCAGCTCGGCAGTGACGGCGGCGTAGGTCTGCTCCGCCTCCCGGTGAACCCAGGCGATGGAGGAGCCGGGCAGGATGTCGTGGAACTGGTGCAGCAGGACCGTCTTCCACAGCCGGTCCAGGGCCTCGTAGGGGTACGCGAATCCGGTGCGCAAGGTGGCGGTCGCCGACCACAGCTCGGCCTCTCGCAGCAAGTGCTCGCTGCGCCGGTTGCCCTGCTTGGTCCTCAGCTGGCTGGTCAGTGTGCCGCGGTGGAACTCCAGGTACAGCTCCCCCTGCCACACCGGCGCGTCGGGGTATTCGGCGTGCGCCCGCTCGAAGAAGTCCGCGGGGCTCTCGATGACGACCCTGGACGAGCCCTCCAGGTCGACGAGACGCTCGGTCCGGGCCAGCATCTCCCGGGTGGGGCCACCGCCGCCGTCTCCGTAGCCGAACGGGAGCAGCGAGCTGTTGGCTGCCTCCTTGTCCTGGAAGTTGCGGACGGCATGGGCGAGTTCGGCGCCGGTGATCTCGGCGTTGTAGGTGTCGACCGGCGGGAAGTGGCTGAAGATCCTGGTGCCGTCGATGCCCTCCCACCAGAAGGTGTGGTGCGGGAACTTGTTGGTGGTGTTCCAGGAGATCTTCTGGGTGAGGAACCACCGGATTCCCGCCAGTTTCATCAGCTGCGGCATGGCCGCGTTGTACCCGAAGGTGTCGGGCAGCCACATCTCCTCGGTCTCGACGCCGAACTCGTCGAGATAGAAGCGCTTCCCATGGATCAGCTGCCGGACGAGGGCCTCACCGCCGGTGATGTTGGTGTCGGGTTCCACCCACAGGCTGCCGACAGGCAGGAACTGCCCCTTCTCCGCCTTCTCCTGGACCCTGCCGTAGACCTCGGGGCGGTGTTCCTTGAGCCAGGCCAGCTGCTGGGCCTGGGACATGGCGAAGAGGAAGCCCGGGTGTTCGTCCATGAGATGGGTGACGTTGGAGAGCGTCCTGGCGACCTTGCGGATGGTCTCGCGCAGCGGCCACAGCCAGGCGGTGTCGATGTGGGCGTGTCCGACGGCGGACATGCGGTGGGCGCTCGCGGCCGCGGGGGCGGCGAACGCCGGGCGCAGCACCTCGCGGGCGGCGGTGGCGCTGCCGGCAATGTCCTGCAGGTCGACTTCGTCCAGGGCCCGCTCGATGGTGTGCAGGAGCTGCCAGCGGCGCGGGTCGGCCTCGGGCAGTTCGCGCATGAGCCCCCCGAGGACGTCCAGGTCCTGGGCGAGTTCCCACACCTGTGCGTCGAAGACCGCCAGCTCCAGTCGGAGCAGCTGGTACAGGGGCCCGCTCTCGGAGCCGGCTCCCGTCATCCAGGAGGGCTGGTCCCCGGTCCGCGACGGGATGTGGTCGTCGACCAGGTTGGGGTTGGCGGCGGCCTCGACGTAGTAGGTGAAATCCTCGCCGCCGACCGCCGGGTCGGCGACCGGAACATAGGCGTTGCGGGGGTTGAGGGCTTTCACCACGCTGCCGTCCGCCCGGTAGACCAGGCCCTCGGCGGAGAAGCCCGCGCCGGTGACGTTGAAGCCGAGGTCGATGACCGCCTCGACCCGCAGGCCGGCCCACTCCTGCGGAACCCTGCCGCTGATCCTGAACCAACTCGTGGACCAGGGCGGCCCCCACCGGTGCCCGAGCGCCACGGGTTCGTACGGTGCGGCCAGGCCGTCGGCCACGGGGACCGGCTCGCCCGGCACGCTCCAGATCGCTATCTCGACCGGGACGGTACGGGCGTGGACCGCGGGCCGGATGCGCTGGTTCAGCACCCGGTCGAGCCGCTGCTCGGTGAGGCGTCGCTTGCTGTGCATGGAATCCTCTGTCGTCGGTGGAGGACGGTGATCTCTTTGCGGTCGGCTCGGCGACCGGAGCGGTGTGCGAACAGGGGCGTCAGACCGTCCACCACACCCTGGCGTTCGCGTCCAGCTCGAAGCTCGCGCCCTGGGAGCCGTTGGTGGTGTCGGCCGGGGAGCCGGCGAGCAGCAGACGCCCGGGTGCGGGGATGTGTACCGCCTCATCGGTGGTGTTCATCGTGCAGACGAAGCCCTGGCGGCGGAAGACGAGTACGCCCCGAGGCGCGTCGGTCCATTCGACGGTGTCTCCGGCGCCGAGCCCCGGGTGCGCCCGCACCTGGTGGACGACGGCTTCTCTCCACCAGTTCGCCGGGGGCCCGGCCGGGGCGGCGATGTCATGGGCGCTGGCAGGGGGCTGGGGCATTCTGGGTCCTTCTGGAGGTTCATGTCGGTGTGGCCGGTCGGTCCAACTGGCTGAGGCCTGTTGTCCGGTGTCACGGACGTCAGTCCTCGGCGGGGCCCAGATCGGGAGTGCCCCGCAGTTCCACCGTGCGGGTGGTGGCGCCGTGCAGTTCGAGGACCGTGATCTCGTTCCGGCCGGCGTTCAGGATCGGTGCGGGGACGTAGAGAGTGGTCTGCGGTCCTCGGGACCAGTACCGGCCGAGTGCGAAGCCGTTGATCCAGACGTGGCCCTTGGTCCAGCCGTCCAGGGCGATCCAGCCGTCGGCCGGCTGCTCGATGTCCAGGTGCCCACGGTGGAACGTGGGGCCGACCGGGGGCGAGGCGGGCTCGAACGCGGTGAAGGAAAGCCGGCCCGGATCGTCGAGAGGCAGCGTCCGGCTGTACCAGCTCTCCGGCGCCAGTGCGTTGACGGAGACCTCGCCGAGCAGTCCCTTGCGGTCGTGCATGCCCTGCCCGTAGTTGACCCTGCCCTGGTTCTCCACCAGCACGGCCAGTTGTGCACCGCGCCGGGGGGTGTGGAAGGCGAGGGCGTGCTCGTGGTTCTCGCGTTCCAGTACGCCGACCGGCTGGCCGTCGACGAAGACCTGGGCGCGGTCGTGCACCTCGGCGATGCGGAGGACGGTCGGCCCGGCCGCCGGGAGCGCCGTCTCGTACAGGATGAATCCGAAGGACTGGCCGAGCTGTTCCATGGCCTGCGGGCGGTCGGCGTGCACCGCGCTGCCGAGCCGCTCGCACTGGTCCAGGAGGCCGGCGCATGCGGTGAGTTCCGCGGCGGCCGGGGCAAGCTTGGGTGCGGGGGCGGGTACCGGCTCCTCGGGGACGGGCGCGTGCCGGGCGATGACCTCGCGGAAAGCGGCGTATTTGGGGGCGGGATCGCCGGCCTCGTCCAGTGGCGCGTCGTAGTCGTACGACGTGACGGTGGGGCGGTACGTGCCCTTGTCGTTGGCGCCGTTGGTGAATCCGAAGTTGGTACCGCCGTGGAACATGTAGATGTTGACCGAGGCGCCGGCCGCGAGCAGCCGGTCGAGGTCCGCCGCGGCGTCGGCCGTGCTGCGGGTGACATGGGTGCCGCCCCAGCGGTCGAACCAGCCGATCCAGAACTCGCTGCACATCAGCGGCCCGGACGGCTGATGCTTGCGCAGTTCGGCGAGCCCGGCGTCCACCCGGCTGCCGAGATTGACGGTGCGCAGGACGCCGTCGAGGCCGCCGCGCTCCAGGTCGGAGGGCTGGTCGCAGGTGAACAGCGGTACGTCGGCTCCGTGCCGGAGCAGCAGCTCCGCCAGATCCTCCAGATAGCCGGAGTCGTCGCCGTACGCGCCGTATTCGTTCTCCAGTTGCACGGCGAGGATCGGGCCGCCACGAGTGGAGAGGTAAGGAAGGACGGGCGGCAGCAGGGCAGCGAGGTAGTCGTCCACCGCCTTCAGGTAGCGCGGGTCGCGGCTGCGCAGTTCGATGTCCTCGTCGGCGAGCAGCCAGGAGGGCAGGCCGCCGCCCTCCCACTCGGCGCAGATGTACGGGCCGGGGCGGAGCAGTACGTGCAGGTCTTCGGCGGCGGCCAGATCGAGGAACCGGGGTAGATCGAGACCTGCGTCCAGCCGGAACTCTCCCGGATGGGGCGAGTGGAGGTTCCATGGGACGTAGGTCTCGATCGTGTTCAGTCCCATCAGGCGCGCCTTGCGAAGCCGGTCGGCCCACTGTTCCGGATGAATCCGGAAGTAGTGCAGCCCACCGGAGATGATTCGCAGCGGTCGGTCGTCGAGACGGAAGCCGTCTGCGGCAACCTCGAGTCGTGGCATGGCCGTGGTCTCCTCGATGATGGAACTGATGGAACTGATGGAACTGATGGAACTGATGGAGGTGGGTCAGCTCAGCGGACGGCAGAGCAGAGCGTCGGGGACTCCGCCGTGGTTCCACTTCCAGGTGAAGGCGACGCCGGCGACGTACTCGTTGTCGGCGCACTGACCCTTGTAGTAGCCGGGAGCCCAGTCGCTTTCGACCGAGCCGCCGGTGGCCGGGCGGTTGTTGCCCTGGTCGAACCAGACGTTGCGGCCGTTCAGCGGCAGCGGTGCGGCGGACGGCGCGCAGAGCAGGCCGGCCATGGAGTTGCCGTTGGCGCTGTAGCCGACGGCGAAGGTGTTGTCGGGGCACTGGAGTTTGTTGTAGCCCGAGGCCCAGTCGCCGTGGGTGACGTAGCGCTCGTCATGGACGGCCACCCAGTCACCGGCTCCCTTGGCGGGCTGGTTCGCGTCGGTGCACAGGCCGCGCTTGTCGCTGCGGCCGAGGCCGGTCAGGCGCTGGCTGTCGGGGCAGTTGCCCTTGCGGTAGCCGGGACTCCAGTCGCTCTGGGCGAGCATGCGGGAGGAGACGTTGTGGTCGCGGAAGTCGAGGTCGAGCATGTTCCAGTGGTTGACCTGTGCGACCGGACCGGTCGTTCCCGGGGCGTTGACCAGCTTGTTCCAGTCGGCGGACCGCCAGTCACCGGGGTCATTGAGGCTCTGTCGTCTACCGGCGGTGTCGTAGGAGATCAGGGCCCAGGTGTCCTGCGGCGCGCCGTTGGCGCCGGTCCATCCGACCAGCGGCCAGATGGCGAAGTCGGTGTCGTTCTCGACCAGGATGTCGGTGAAGTTGTCGAACCAGGTCTTCTCCTTGGTGTCGTCCGACCCCCTGCCGGCGGCACCGAACTCGCTGATCCAGACGGGGGCGGTGAAGTGCTGGCCGGACTGGGTGACGAACAGGGCTTCGTCGTGCACCAGTTGCTTCAGCTTGTCGAGCGGGAAGTCCTCGTACGGCCAGTCGTTGGTGTGCCCCGGCCCGCTGTCGGCACCCGTGTAGTTCGGCCCGGTGTAGCCGTAGAAGTGCGCGGCGTAGACCAGCTTGCCCGAGGTGATCAGGGTGTTGGAGAGTTCACGGACCGGCGTCAGCATCGGCCTGCCGTAGTTCAGCCCGTCCAGCGGGATGCCGTACCAGTTGATGCCCTCCATGATGACCAGCATGTCGGGGTCGGCTTGCAGGATGCGGGTGCCGGCCAGCTCGAAGGCCGCGTACGTGTCGTGGTCGTCACCCCAGCCCCAGTTGGGGTCGTCCCAGGTGTCGCGGCGGATCTCGTTGCGCAGGTCGGCGCCGACGACACGCTTGTTCGCCTTGTAGCGGTTCACCAGGAAGAGCCAGTCGTCCTGCCACTGCTGGGCGGACTGTCCGCTGTTCCAGCGTTCGTTACCGTCCAGGCCGCAGCAGAAGCGGTAGGAGGTGGTGTGGTTGTTGAGGATGACCGCGAACCCCTCGGCGGTCAGGGCCGCCACCACCGCGTCGAACACCTGCAGCGGAGTCTTGCCCTTCAGCTGCGGGTTGGCCGCGACCGCGGAGTCCGGTAGGACCGTGGTGTCGCGCATCATCGCGTTGGCGAACGGCAGCCGGATGCTGTTCAGCCCGAGTTCGTGGAAGTCGGCCATGATCTGCGTCAGCGGGGCGCGGTCCAGGCCCAACGGGATGTTGTGCGACATCTGGTCCGCCTGGTGGTTCGCGGGGTCGTTGACGTCGCCGCTGCCTTCCCAGGTGCCCTGGGCACCGGCCCAGTTGCCGGCCTTCAGCTTGAAGCGGTTGCCGTTGGCGTCGACGATGTACCGCCCGCGGGTACTCAGCGGTCCCGTCCAGGAGGCTGCCAACTGCGGTCCGGTCATTGGAGTGGTCATACTGGGGGCGCTGGGGGCCGCTGCGACGGAGCCGGTGGTTCCCGCGAGAACGAGGGTGACCGCGGCTGCCGTGGCAGGCAGGATTCGGGAGAAGAATCTCCTGACGGCGGGAGCCGACCTGTCGGATCTCATGCTTGTCCCCTCCAAGGGTGGGGTGGGTGTGGGGGTTGGATCTTCAGGTGGTGCGGCCCGGACCGGTGGTCCGGAGTCAGGTGCGGCTCAGCCCTTGAGGCCGCTGGTGGCGATGCCTTCGACGATGTAGCGCTGGGCAACCAGGAACATGGCCACCAGTGGGGCGATGGTCACGACGGCTCCGGCGAACAGGCCGGGCAGGTTGATGGTCTGTGAGGTGAGGAACGTCGACAGGGCGATCTGGGCCGTCCACGCGGACGGGTCCTGGCCGATGACCAGCGGCCACAGGAAGGCGTTCCAGCTGTCGATGAAGGCGAGCGCGCCGAGCGAGGCGAGCATCGCTCCGGACGACGGCAATGCGATCCGGCGGTAGAGGCCGAGCCAGCCGAGCCCGTCCAGGCGTCCGGCCTCCTCGATCTCGCTGGGGAACTGGAGGTAGAAGTTACGGAAGAGCAGGACGGCAAAGGGGTTGAACAGCCCAGGTGCGATGATTCCCCACAGAGTGTTGACCCCGCCCATGGAGCCCACGACGACGAAGGTGGGGACGAACGTCACCGAGCCGGGGATCATCAGCGTGGCCATCACCAGGGCGAGCAGGACGCCGCGTCCGGGTACCGGGATGCGCGCGAGGGCGTATCCGGCGGCCGAGGCGAGGAGCGTCGACACCGGGGCGGTGATCGCGGCGATCAGCAACGAGTTGCCGAGGGCCTGGCCCATGTGCAGGGTGGGGTCGCTGAAGAGCGAGGTGAAGTTCTCCCAGTGCATCGTCGACGGCCACCAGGTCCAGTCCGGTGACGTCAGGCCCTGCGTGTCCATCAGCGCGTTGCGCAGCATCAGGTAGAAGGGCGCCAGGAACACCGCCGTCAACAGGCCGGCCAGCAGGCCGCGCACGGACCGGCGTACTGCCTGCGGCAGTTGTCGTGTTGTTGCCATGTTGCTCACTCCTCCCCCTTGCCGAAGCCGGTGAGCCGGCCCTGGATCAGGGTCACACCGACGATGAGGGCGGTGAGTACGAAGGCTCCGGCCGATCCGAGGCCGTAGTTCTGGGAGCCCATCGCGGTGTCGTAGAGGTAGCCCAGGGGGGTTCGGATCGGGGCCGCGGCCGACCCGGAAAGCCCGCTGTTGAACAGGTTGTAGAACTCGTCGAACGCCTGGAAGGCGGCGATGAACTGCAGCATCAGCACGGCCACCGAGGTGTTGCGCAGCATCGGCAGGGTGATCCTGCGCAACAGGCGCAGGCCGGTGGCGCCGTCGAGGGCGGCGGCCTCGTACATCTCCTTGGGGATGGCCTGGAGCCCGGCGAGGAAGAGCACCATGTAGAAGCCGACCTGGAGCCAGAGGCGGAGGGTGATGAGGACGACCCAGTACAGCGGTGGCGAGGTGGTCTGCAGCCACGGGACGGCATCCATGCCGAACCATCCGCCGATCGTGTTGGCGATGCCGCTCGGCAGCCCGTTGAACAGGCACATCTTCCACAGCAGGGAGGCTGCGACGTAGGAGACGGCGGCCGGGATCAGGAAGGCGGTGCGCAGCACGGCCCGGCCGCGCCGGATCCGGTGCACCAGCAGTGCCAGCCCCAGCGAGGCGGCGAACGTCACCGGCACGATGAACACCGTGAACAGCAGGATCTGGCCGAGCGACTTGCGGAACACCGCATCGGAGAGCAGCGCCTGGTAGTTGTCCAGGCCGACCCAGTGCCCCAGGGCGATGCTGCCGCGGGCCTCACTGAGGCTGAGCAGGAAGCTCCAGCCGATGGCGACGTACTTGAAGAGGCCCAGGCCGATCAGCAGGGGCCCGGCGAGCAGTGCGAACGCTCCCCAGGCACGCCAGTCCGGGCGGGAACGGCGGACGGGGGCGGTGCCCCGCGGCTCGGACGCGGGGCACCCGACACGCTCGTGGTGAAGCGTGGGTGGAGGTGCGGACTTCTTCATGCGCGCTGCTTGTCGATCTCGCCCTGGGCCTTCTTGGCCGCATCGGCCAGGAGCTGCTCCGCATCGCCCTTCCCGCTGACGATCTTCGCCGCAGCCGCGGTGAAGAGGGAGCTCACAGCACTGTTCCAGGTGCTGGGGTTGTTCCTGCCGTACTTGGCGGCCAGCTCGACGGTCTCCTTGGCGGGCCCCTGGGTGAGCTTGTCGGCGGTGGCGGCGACGGACGTGCGCGGCGGGATGTGGAGGCCGTAGCTCTGCGACCAGTCCGTCTGAAGGTCGGTCTGCTGGATCCAGAGCCACTGCACGAACTTCTTGGCCGCGTCCACGTTCTTGCCCTTGGCGTTGACGCAGGTACTCCAGCCGCCGACGCGCACCACGGGCTTGCCGCCGGGCTTGAAGGCGGGCCACGGCAGGACGCCGAAGTCGTCGCCGAGCGCGGTCTTGATGGCGGGCATCGACCAGAGGCCGCCCCACTGCATCGGGACGACGTTCTGGGTGAGGGCGGCGGGATCCCACCAGTCGGTGGTGAAACCGAGCAGCAGGGACCGGTCGTCGTGAAGGCGCTTGAGCCCGGCCACGGCCTCGGCGGCCTGGGGAGAGCCGAAGCCCGCCTTGCCGTCGTCGGTGACGAGGTCGCCGCCG
Organism: Streptomyces sp. NBC_00984; assembly: GCF_045162475.1. Taxonomy (NCBI): domain Bacteria; kingdom Bacillati; phylum Actinomycetota; class Actinomycetes; order Kitasatosporales; family Streptomycetaceae; genus Streptomyces; species Streptomyces sp. NBC_00984. The sequence continues at coordinate 8,707,316 of NZ_CP108734.1, read as the reverse complement.
TTGGAGAACACGGACAGGATGGCGCTGTCGCCCAGGCCGTCCTGGCCGACGAACAGCCCCTTGGTCTTCTTGGAGCTCAGGGCCTTGGCCGCATCGGCGAGCGCGTCGAAGCTGTCGGGCGGGGTGATGCCGGCCTTGGACAGCACGCTCTTGCGGAAGTAGAGCATCATGACGTCGTCGAGCGTCTTGACGCCGTAGAGCTTGCCGTCGACGGTCACCATCTCGCGGGCGCCCGGGTTGAAGTCGGACTTGGCGCTGCCGTAGATGTCGTCCAGCTGGGCTATCTGGCCCTGCCGGGCAAGGCTCTCGCTGAAGTCGCCGATCTCGAAGACGTCCGGGGCGGAGTCGGTGAGCAGGGTCGCATTGAGCTTGCTGCTGTAGTCGCCCGGGGTCCAGGTGACCTTGACCGCGATGTCCGGGTTGGCCTTGGTGAACGCGGTGGCATAACGGGTGAGGGCCTGCTGGGTGCCGGCCTCGCCGTAGGCATGGGACCAGACGTTCAGGGTGGTCTTCGCCCCGGTGGAACCACCGCCGGCCGGGTCGGTACTGCAGCCGACCGCCGCTCCGGCGACGAACAGGATGGATCCGCCGAGGAAGCCTCTGCGGCTAAGCTTGGAGCTCCGTGCGCTCACTTCGCATCCTTCAGGTTGAGAGGGTTGGGTGTACGTGTTGTTGTCCGGCGCAGCCGGTGTCCGGCATTCACAGTTGGCAGACGGTGATGGACATCGGTTGCGCCGGAAGCTTGGGCCGGCGAACGGGATGGTGACGCTCGTTCAGGGGAAGAGGGCCTGGATGCCGACGACGGCGGCGCCGCGGGCCCACTCCTCCCAGGGGAGCGGACGCAGGGTCAGCGGGCATTTCGCCGCTGCTTTGAAGCAGTGCGCTTCGTAGGCTTCCCTGATGTGCATTCCGAAAAGGTCGTAGGTGTCGAGCCCCTCGCCTGTGACGACGACGCGCTCGGGACCTACGAGGTTCACAAGGGTGGCGATGCCGACGCCGATGGCGTGGCCCGCCCTCGCGAAGACGCCCTGTGCGGCAGGGTCTCCACCACGGGCGAGCTGAACGGCGCCGTCGAAGTCCAGGTCCGGGTCGTCGGTGGCGCAGCGGATGGCGGCGAGGACTGCGTCGCTGGAGGCGATGGCCTCGACGCAGCCGGTCTGGCCGCAGTGGCACCGTGGCCCGGCCGGGTCGATGCTGATGTGCCCCATCTCTCCGGCGACGCCGTACGCGCCGGCGACCAGCTCACCGTTGATGACGATCCCGGAACCGATCCCCGCTCCGATGGTGACCAGCGCGAAGTACTCGGTACCGATGCCCTCGCCGAACCAGTGCTCGGCGGCGGTGATGGCCTTGACGTCGTTCTCCACGGTGACGGTCAGGCCGGTCGCCGCGGCGACGGTCTCGGCCAGCGGCACGTCGCGCCAACTGGGAAGCACAGAGTAGCGGACACGTCCGCAGGGACGGTCCACGTCGCCGGAGACCGCGATGCCCAGGTGCCGGGTGCGGGCCCGGTACTCGGGTCTCGCGTCGAGAAGTTCGGCGACGAGGTCGGCCAGTAGCGCACACACGGCGGCCGGGTCGCGGTCGCCCAGCGGCCGGCTGGCGGTGGTGCGCATTTGGGCCCGCAGGTCGCAGACCGCGCCGTAGAGGGTGTCGGCACTGATCTTCACACCGACGACGAACTCCCGGTCGGGAGTGACGGCCAGTGGGTTCACGGGGCGTCCGGCCCCTGGAGCGGTGCGCTCCGGGGGAAGTTCGTGCAGGTAGCCGTCGTCGATGAGTGGTCGCGCGGCCTTGGTCACAGCGGTCGAGGACAGACCTGTCCGGCGGGCCAGCTCCACCCGACTGAGCGGGCTTTCGGCCAACAGCAGGGCGAGGATGGCGGTTTCGGCCGGTGCCGTCACCAGTGGTCGCGAGTGGTTTGGAAACACGGCGGCAACCTACGATAAATAAATAACTTCGTCCAGTATTGATTTTCTCGTTCGAGCGGCCCTACGCTCTGGCCCAACTCCGGCCACTTCAAACGTCGTTCGGTGTTTCCGTTTGCCTGGGTCCTCACCGACGCTCGACACCCCTCGGGACCTCCTGTGCCTCCCACGCCCTCATCCGTTTCCTTCGACCCCGCACGCGGGCTGATGGTCCTGCGGACCCCGAACAGCGTCTACGCCGTGCGCATCGGCGCCGACGGCAGCCCCCGGCATCTGCACTGGGGGGAAGTGCTCGACACCGACGCCCTCTGTGGACTGCCCGCGGCCACCTCACCTGCTGCGAGCAGCTTCGAGACAGACCCCACCCCGGACGAATTGGCCCCGCAGACCGGTGCGCGGTTCGGGCCGGCCGGCCTCCAGGTGCGGTTCGCCGACGGCACCCGAGGCGCCCAGTGGTCCTTCACCGGCCACACGGTCCGGGACGGCGAACTCCGTCTGCAACTGGCCGACCGGCGCTACCCGTTGGCCGCAGAACTGGGCTACCGCGTCCGCCCCGGCAGTGACATCATCGAGCGCTGGGTGGAACTCACCCACACCGGAGCCGACGACTCGGGCCCCATCACCGTCGACCGGCTGGACTCGGCCTCCTGGACGCTGCCGGCACTGCCCGACTACCGGCTCAGCCACCTCGTGGGCGGCTGGAACAGCGAGTTCCAGCTACAGCGCGACCGGCTCCCGGTCGCCGAGACCGTGCTCACCAGCCGCCGCGGCGTCACCAGCCACCACGCCAACCCCTGGCTCGCCCTCGACGACGGCACCGCCGACGAGGAACACGGCCAGGTCTGGAGCACCGCCCTGGCCTGGAGCGGAAGCTGGCGCATCACCGTGCACCGCGACCCGGTCGGCCGGACCACCTGGACCGGCGGCTTCGGCCACGAGGGACTCAGCTGGGCCATCCAGCCCGGCCAGAGCCTGCACACACCCGTCTTCGCCGGCCTCTACACCCCCGACGGCTTCGGCACCGCCAGCCGCGCCTGGCACACCCACATCCGCACAAGCGTCCTGCCCGCCCCCGACCACGACCGGCCCGTCGTCTACAACTCATGGGAAGCCACCGGCTTCGACGTCGGCCAGCCCGGCCAGCTGCACCTGGCCCGGCTGGCCGCACGTCTGGGCGCCGAACTCTTCGTCCTCGACGACGGATGGTTCGGCGGCCGTACCAGCGACCGGGCGGGCCTCGGCGACTGGACACCCCGGCCGGAGGCATTCCACGACGGGCTGCGCCCACTGGCCGACGAAGTGCACCGCCTGGGCATGGCCTTCGGACTTTGGGTGGAGCCGGAAATGGTCAACCGCGACAGCGACCTCTACCGTGCCCATCCCGACTGGGTCGTCCATGCGGCGACTCGGGACGCGACCGAACTGCGCAACCAGCTCATGCTGAACTTCGCCCGCCCTGACGTCGAGGCCTGGGCCCGCCGGACCCTGGACCAGCTGGTGCACGACCACGACATCGACTGGCTCAAGTGGGATGCCAACCGGGTCGTCACCGAAGCCGGATGGGCCGGCCACCCGGACCCCGACCGGCTGTGGATCGACCACACCCGCGCCGTCTACCGGATCATGGACCGCCTCCGCGCCGACCACCCCGGCCTTCGCATCGAGGCCTGCGCGGGCGGCGGCGGACGGGCCGACCTCGGCATCCTCGCCCGCACCGACCAGGCCTGGACTTCCGACAACACCGATCCCGTCGACCGGATCAGCATCCAGCACGGCTTCAGCCAGCTCTTCCCCGCCCAGGCCATGGCCGCCTGGGTGACCGACAACCCCAACGTCACCACCGGCCGCACCACCCCTCTCCGGTTCCGCTTCCATGTCGCCATGGCCGGAGTGCTCGGCCTCGGCGGTGACCTCACCGCCTGGTCCGAGGAGGAGCTCGACGAGGCCACCGCGCTCGTCATCCGCTACAAGCAGATCCGCCCCCTGGTCCAGCACGGCCGCCAGTACCGCCTCCACGGCCCCGACGGAGTGACAGCCGTGCATTACGCGGCCCAGGACGACACCGAACACGCCGTCCTCGCCTGGCGCCCGGCAACCCGCTTCGGCCACCCGGCCCCCGGGCTCGCCCTGTCGGCCCTGGACCCCACGGCCCACTACCTCGACATCGACGAGGGCATCACCCACAGCGGCGCCGTCCTGACCCGCCGGGGCATCGACCTGCGGCTACCCGCCGGCGACTACGCCAGCCGCCTGATCCGGCTGCGCCGCACCGTCTGACCCCCGCCCCCCTTCTCCGCCCGACCCACGAAGGAACCGAGAACATGCCCACACCCCGCGTCCTGGTCGTCGGAATCGACGGCGTCCGCCTCGATCTGCTGCCGATGCTGGAAACGCCCAACCTCGACGAACTCGCGAACGCCGGCTTCCTCGCGCCCGTCCGCATCGACGACGACACACCGACCATGTCGGGCCCCTGCTGGACCACGATCGTCACCGGTGTCGGCGTGGCCAAGCACGGAGTCTGGGGCAACAACTTCACCGGAAACCGGCTTGGAGTCTTCCCCGACTTCACCACCCGGCTGGCCGCCGAGCAGGGGCTGCGGACCTTCGCGGCCGGCGGTTGGGAACCCCTGTTCCTGGCCCGGCAGGGCGGCCCGGTCTTCGCGGCCCCGAGCAGGCTCGCCTACATCGCCCCGCGCGAGGACACCCCGCAGGGCTGGGAGGAATGCGACCAGAGCGTGACCGACGAAGCCGTAAGAGTTCTCGGCTCCGGCGAAGACCTCGACGCCTCCTTCGTCTACCTCGGCGCTGTCGACGAGACCGCCCACTTCCTCGCCTGCGGAGCCGAGTACCGAAGCGCGATCGAGACCGCCGACCGGCAACTCGGACAGCTTCTCACCGCCGTACGTGAACGTCCCGACGCCCGGTCCGAGGAGTGGACCATCATCGTGGTGACCGACCACGGCCACCGCGACGAAGGCGGCCACGGCGGTCGCAGCACATTGGAGCGCACCGCCTGGATCGCTGCGAACGGCCCCGGCATCACCTCCACCACCCCACCGGACAGCCTCCGCCACGCCGATGTCGCCGCCCACGTCTACGCCGCCCTGGGTATCACGCCCGACCTGCACTGGACGCTCGACGGACGGCCCTTCCACTCCCTCACGCCGCAGACCACCTGACGCCGGCAGGAAACCGCTGGCCGCCGGAAACCGTCGGCCGGCGACCCCAAGGCGCGGCAGCCAACCACACGCGTCCCGCAGAGAGGTCCCCTCCGTGGACACCACGTCCCTCGACTCCATCGACTTGGCCGCCTTCGACCCCGGCCAGTGGGAAGACGGCGCGAACACCCTCCATGTGGGCGACACACGAATCAGCCTGCGTACCCTCGCCGACAGCGCCACCCTGACCCTGTCGCACGACGCTGCCGGAACCGAGGCTCTTGTCACGGCAACGGCGGACGGCACCGTGACCCTGCGCCTGGACGTCCCACTGGGCGACGCCGTGGGCTTCTGGCACCCCGACGCCGGCTGGGAGCGCACCCTGCCCGCCTCCGCACCCGTCGGCTGCCTCTACGACACCGCCGGTCGCAGTCTGCTCGCTCTCGCCGCCAACCGCACCGTCCAGGAGACCTGGATCCGCTTCGGTGTTTCCGAGGAGCGCAAGCGCTTCGGCGTGTGGCTGCGCCTCTCCCTCACCGCCGGGCAGACCTGCCGAGTCCGCATCTCCGCGCCGGGCACCACCATGGCTGCCGCCCTCCACCGGCTCCGCCAGTGGCTCGCCGGCCTGCCCGACGGAGAGCCGCTGCCCGTTCCGGAGTTCGCCCGGACGCCCGTCTACTCGACCTGGTACGCCTTCACCCAGGACGTGACAGCGGCCGAGGTCGAGGAGGAGGCCGCCCTCGCCGCCGCCCTCGGCTGCGGCCAGCTGTTCCTGGACGACGGGTGGCAACTGCACGGCAACGGCCGCGGCTACGCGGGCTGCGGCGACTGGCAGCCGGACCCCGTCAAGTTCCCCGACTTCCGCGCCCACATCAGTACCGTTCACCGTACCGGACTGCACTACACCGCCTGGATCGCCCCGCTCCTCCTGGGAGAACACTCCTCCGCCTACCAAGCCTGGGCACCGTACGCGCCACACCACGTCCCACATCTCGACTGCCACATCCTCGACCCCCGCCACACCGAAGTGCGCGCACACATCGCAGACACCTGCCGCACCCTGGTCGACACGTACCGACTCGACGGCCTGAAGATCGACTTCCTCGACGAGGCCATGGCCTACGCCGCAGTACCCGCACCCGACCAACCTGCCCCCGGTTACATGCCGGACATCGGAGAGGCGATGGCCGCGCTGCTCGCCGATATCCGCGACGCCCTGCGGGCCCTGCGCGGCGACCAGTTCGTCATCGAGCTGCGCCAGCCCTACACCGGGCCGGCCATGACCGCACTCGGCAACGCACTGCGCGCCACCGACTGCCCGGCCGATCCCGTCGCCAATCGCATCCGGACACTGGACATCGCGCTGCTCGCACCCGGCGGAGCAGTCCACTCCGACATGTTGATGTGGGATCCGCAGGCAACACCGGAAAACCTGGCCCGCCACTTCCACGGGGCCCTGCACTCCGTGCCGCAGATCTCCGTTCGCCTCACCCGGCTCTCCCTGAACCACCGCGAGACCCTCGCGTTCTGGCTCGCCACCTGGCGTCGACTGGCTCCCGTCCTCACCTCCGGCCACTACGAACCCGGCCGCCCGGACGAACTCTTCCTCCAGGTCACCGCCACCCACGGAAACCAACGGGTCATCACCAACTACACCGACAAGGTCGTGCCCCTCACCACCGAGGCCTGGCGCTCCCACTCCCTCATCAACGCCTCCACCGCTTCACGAACGGTCCTCGACGTTTCCGGACCACCCCGCCAGGTCTGCGCACAGATCTATGACGCCCAAGGCCGATTGCAGCAGGCCACGGCTCTCTCCCTCACACCAGGCATCCACACGATCGAGGTTCCGCCCTCCGGACTTTGCGTCCTCGACCCGCCCTCCAGCCTCCCCGCACGAGGAGAGGAACACATCCATGGGGCGGCGTCACCTGCCTAATGACCCCAGCAGATACCCCGGGGCGTGGCGCGCGCGGCCGTGTACTCACCCGTTGCCGGTTTCGGTCCGGGTCCGGGTCCGGGTCCGTCAATCGAACGGATCTGTCTCACTTCCGGTGGTGACGCAGAGCGACTGGCTCGTTGGCAGTAGGTGTGTGATGTCAACGAGCTTGTGATTGCGGTGTTTTCGGGACTTCCGCCGCTGGTCATCGAGGACGTGGCGGACGAGGGCGAGCTGATCCGGGTGCGGGCACGGACACCGGAGATACCGAGAGCTTGCACTCTCTGCGGTGCGGAGACGGCGCGCGTCCACGGCTACCACGAACGGACCGTGGTGGATGTGCCTGGTGACGAGCGGCGCGTGTTTGTCGTCGTGCGGGTCCGCCGCCTGATGTGTCCCACCCGCGGTTGTCGCCAGAGCTTCAGGGAACAGTTGCCCAGGGTTCTGGAGCGCTATCAACGCCGAACGCCGCGACTTTCGTCGCAGGTCTGGGCAGTGGTGCGGGAGTTAGCCGGCCGCGCCGGCGCGCGATTGCTGTCCGCCCTGGCGATGGTTGTCTCCCGGCATACCGCCCTGCGCACGTTGTTGCGGCTGCCGCTGCGCGCCAGGCCGGTGCCGCGAGTGCTGGGGTGGATGACTTCGCGCTGCGCCGTCGCCACGACTACGCGACCGTCCTGATCGACGCCGAGACCTGCGAGCGCATCGATGTCCTGCCCGGCCGCACCACCCAGGCCCTGGAGCTTCTGGGCGACCGCCCTCAGCGCGGCCGACTCGTTCGGGTAATCGCCACGAACCTCAGCGACCATACGGACCGCTCGTTTGCGCAGCTCAAGGGGATACGAAGAGGGGCGTGCCATGACTCAATCCCTTCACGGAATCGAGTCTCCATTCGAACCGGGGCGGTTCAGAGTCTGACTTTGGTGACGCTATGACCGGGCTGGGTTTCTCAGGCGAGGCCCTCGAGGAAGTCCGAGAGTGCGGTGTGCAGGGCTTCAGGCTGTTCCAGGTGCAGGTCGTGGCGGGTGCCGGGGATGCTCATGGCCATGGTGACAGGTCGCTGGCGGAGCATCTCCTCGGCTTCGTGCGCAGGGATGAAACTGGATTGGGCCAGGACGACCAGGGTGGGGCACGTGACCTGCCCCCACTCGTGCCAGAAGGAACGCTGGGCGTTCTCCGCCAGCGAGCGAACCATCACGTCCCGGTCGAAGCGAGGCCACCATCCGCCCTCGCGTTCCTCCAGCCCGGCCGCCCAGCCTGCGCCGACCGGTCCGCCACCGAGGAACCCGGCTGCCACTTCGCGTGAGGCGAACGGTGTCGGCCACGAGTCGAGCCATCCGCCGATGTCCACGGGGCCGTTCGGGTTCGAACCGCCGGGTCCGGCCTCGACAAGCACGAGCGCACGGACCAGTCCGGGATGCGCAGCGGCGGCGAGCATCGCCGTATGCCCGCCCAGCGACTGGCCGACCAGGACGGGCCACCGCAGCGCCAGCTGATCAACAACGGCGGTGACGTCGGCGACGTAGGCAGCGCGGGAGACGTCCTGCGGGTAGCGCTCGCTGGCGCCGTGCCCACGCTGGTCGACTGCAACGACCCGATACCTGGAGCTCAAGCTCTGTGCCAGCACGTCCCATTCACCCGCGTAGCCGGCCAGGCCGTGCAGCAACACGATCGATTGTCCCAGCCTGCCCCAGTCCCGGCAGGCAAGCCGGACGCCGTCTCGCACCAGCACGCGTTCAGACCATGACACGTCATCCCCCGGGGAATCGGCTGGCCTCTTGATCACGCCGCAACCGCCTCAGGGCGTTCGACGAGCCGGCCTCGTTCGAAGCGGGCTCCGGCACGGACGAGGGCGACGAGGTGGGGTGCGTTCACGGCTCGCCACCGCCGCTGGGCGGACTCGACGAGTTTGAAGACCATCGCCAGGGCGGCGGTGCGGGAGCCGGCCCCGCGGGTGACCTTGGTGCGCAGGCGGACGGTGGAGAAGGTGGACTCGATCGGGTTGGTGGTGCGCAGGTGGATCCAGTGCTCGGCGGGGAAGTCGTAGAACGCCAGCAGCTCAGCCTGATCATCGGTGATCTTTTTGACCGCCTTGGGGAGCTTCGCGCCGTACAGCTGAGTGAACGTCTTGATCGCTGTCTGCGCGTGCTGCTTGTCCTCGGCGTTGTAGACGTCCTGGATGGCCTTCTTTGCGCCGGGCTGCGCGGACTTCGGCATGGAGTCGAGCACATTTGCGGTTTTGTGAACCCAGCACCTCTGCTCGCGGGTTTCCGGGAACACCTCGGCCAGCACCTTCCAGAAGCCCAGAGCGCCGTCCCCGACCGCGAGGACTGGGGCGCGCATGCCCCGGCGGGCGCAGTCGCGCATCAGGTCGGCCCGGGACGCGCCCGATTCGCGGTAGCCGTCCTTGAGCGCGACCATTTCCTTGGAGCCGTAGGCGCGGACCCCGATGAGCACCAGGACGCAGGCTGTGGCCTCCTCCAGGCGGACGTTGAGGTGGATGCCGTCGGCCCACACGTACAGGTAGTCGACCTCCGCGAGGTCGCGGTCCATGAACGCTGTGTGGTCGGCCTGCCACTGCTGGGTCAGACGGGTGATGGTGGCCGGAGAGAGCCCGGCCGCGCTGCCGAGGAACTGCTCCAGGGCGGGCCCGAAGTCGCCGGAAGACAGGCCGTGCAGGTAGAGCAGCGGCAGCACCTCACTGATCTTCGGGGACTTCCGTGCCCATGGCGGCAAGATCGCCGAGGCAAACCGCTTGCGCTCGCCCGTGGCTTCGTCGACGCGTTTGTCGTTCACCCGCGGCGCCTTCACCTCGACCACACCGGCCGCCGTGGTCACCGTGCGCGGCTGGTGATAGCCATTGCGCACGACCAGGCGGTAGCCCTCTTCGCTTCGCTGATCGACCAACTCGGCTATGTAGGCGTTGACTTCGACCTCCAGTGCGGCGGCCAGCATCCGCCGTTCGCCCTCGCAGACGATCTCGTCGATCAGAGAGGAGCCGTCGGCGGCGGTGCCGTCGTCGCTCACTACGCTGAGCACAGGCGTGCCTTCCCGACCCGCGCGGCAACGCGGACCTACTCGATATCAGTCAATCGATCACTCGAGAAGGTACGCCCTTCGCGTGTGCCCTCCCGAGCCGATCCACAGGTAATGACCATTACCCGACGGGGGCAGAACACTGCACCTGTTCCCCAACAACGGAGTGGGCTTCGCCTGCACAAGCCGTGACGAACAAGCCGATGGGCAGTCCCAGTCCTGCCTGACCGACGCACAAGAACTCCAGGCACTGGACAAGGCGAACAACCACTGGACAGCAGCCGACCAGATCCTCGCCATCGGAGACATCGACGGACCGCTCGACACCGACGGCGACGGAACCATCGATGTGCCCGCCTACCCGGACCTCCTGGTCAAGAAAGGCAACCTGCTCTGGCTCTACTTCGGCTCCGATTCCTTCTATCTCGACGCAAGCCGGGCACCTGTCCTGATCGGCGGGGGATCACGGTCCGCCTACGACCTGGCCGCACCAGGAGACCGCACCGGAAACGGTCATCCCGACCTGATCGCACGCCACAAGACAAGCGGAGAGCAGCGCCTCTACGAAGGCACAGGGGACTCCGGCGAAGGACTCGGCACCGGCCCCACGTCTCCCGGGCTTGGGACGGGGCCGGCGGGCATCCGCGCGGGACTGGGCGACGTAGGGCCGACCTCGGCACCCCGGCCGACATCTAGACGCTCACACGCCACACCACCGAGCTGGAACAGCAGATCCTCGACCTCCGCAGCGAACTCACGGAACGGGGCGAGGACCGCGAAGCCGTCCGCGCCACGAACCGTGAACTGATGGCCCAGCTCAACAGCTGACCACGTCATCGCCGACAGTGAGTGTTTGCGAACCCGGCTCATTGCTGGCCGGCACGCGCGTGTGGACATGCTGCTGCCGGTGGAAGGTCAGCGTGCAGGCCGGGCAGAGCGGGAAGGGCGGATGCCGGGGCGGTGGTCAGAGCTTCTTCGACCAGTCGGAGCGGGAGCCCTGCCCGTGATCCTGCGGGTCACGAGGGTGATGAGGGCCCAGGTCACATGAGCTTTTCCGGGTGTCGCGGAAGACGTTCGTGGTCGCGGACATTGCGCCGGGCTTTCATGATCCAGCCCAGGGCCTGGCCTTTTCGTGTCAGCCGCGCGTCACGAGTCGATGAAGGGTCAGGTCAGATGTACGGCACGCATCATCTGGGCGCCCATCACACTGATGTCCGAACGGCTCGCCCGCCCCGTCGTGTCGATCCCTGCCGAGAACTGGTCCCGGTCCAGAATCAGGTCCTGAGGGCGGAGCGAAGACCGCCGGCCCGCCACACACATCATCCCCGTGCGGTGGCCATCTTCTCGATCTCGCTGAGAACGAGGTCGGGGCGCTCGATCGGGATGTCGTGCGAGCTGCCCACAGCGGTGATGAGTGTCCGGTCAGGGCCGGCCTTCGCGAACGCGGCGGCGGCGTCCCGCCAGAGCTGGGCGTCCTCGGGTGACCCGTCAAACGGGGTCTTCTCCGACACAATGACAGTGGCGGGCACGCTGTCGGGCCAGGAGACCTGGTGGTACGCCTGGTGCATCGGTGCGTAATTCTCCGCGGTGGCGATCAACTGGCGGTTCTCCTTCGTGGAAGGATCCGCCTTCGCCGCATCAACCTGCGGCTTGTTCGCGGCTACGAGACGGGCGATCTCCTCATCGGTGTAGAGCTCCGGCAGGCTCGCGTCGACGAGTACCGCACCAGAGACCAGCTGCCGGTTCCCGCGGGTGAAGTAGGCCGCGACCTCGCCCGCCTGGGAGTGTGACACCAAAATGACATTCCGGGTGACACGGAGTGCGCGCAGACCGGTCTCCAGATCGCCGACGGCACTCTCCACCTTCCAGGGGCCGGGCACCTCGTCACTGTCACCGAGCCCGGCCCGGTCGTACGTGATGATCTCGGATCCGGTGGCTGCCGCGATCTTGGGAACCAGGTCCTTCCAGTACGAGGAGTCCAGGCCCCCGCCCGCGTCCAGGACGATGGCGGGAAGATGGCCGGGAGTGACATGGAACGCCAGACGGTGACCGTCGTTGTTAATCATATGCAGCGTCGGGTCGGCCGCAGGTTCCGAAGCCGACGCGGCCGGCGCTGCGGAAGCCGACGAGGTGGAATCCGCCGGAGCGGATTCGTCAGCCTCGCTGCAGGCCGTGAGTGTCCCGGCCGTGACAGCCAGTAGGAGCATCGTCGGCAGCACCCGGTATGCGCGTCGGTGAGGCAGGAAGTTTCTCATCAGGGGTGGTCCTCCGGGAGCCGTTGGTGCGGTTGTGTTGAACGAGCACCATCCTCGGCTTATCTGACCCCTGGCTCGATCCGGCTACCACGATGATCGCGGGGGCCTTTTCCCCACCGCGCATAGAGGGGCTGTCCCCCCTTCGCCTTCCCGACACAGTGACTGCTCAGCGAACCCGCATCGACCTTCTGCGTTCTGTCGCATACTGACTTCGGCTCGTTGGGGTGAACTTTCTCGAAGTCCCTGAGGGGCCCGGTGTGGTGGCTGTATTCGGTGGTGGATGAGGTATGCGGATGGGGGCGGGCTGACTGCTGCGGGTCGGCTGCGCCGGGAGTCGGTACGACTGCAGGCGGCTGAGCTGTTCGAGCACGGCATCAAGCCGCTGGAGGTGGCACAGCGTCTACGGGTGAGCCGGAAGTCGGCCTACCAGTGGCACCAGTTGTGGCGGGAGGGTGGTGTGCGGCTCTGGCTTCCCGTGGCCCGAGCGGATCGCGGTGCCGTCTGTCCGAGCGCTGTCTGGAGAAGCTGGCCGCGTATCTGGAGCAGGGCCCGGCTGCGCACGGCTGGGTGGAGGACCAGGTGTGGACCGCGGCAAGGCTGCCCTCAGCTTCAACCCGACTGCTGCGACAGCAGGTTGGTGCAGGTCTTCCACCTCCACTCGAACCAACAGCGCCTCACGACGCAAACGGAATGTGTGCCAGAACCCGCGAGTCGTGAACGAAGCCACGGGACGCAGTTCCATGTTCTCTGGGGGTAACTGTGTGGCGCGAGGCGAGTGGAGACCACTCCCCCGACCTCGACGAGCTTCGGGCCCGCGGCGTCCTCGGGACCCGCACGACGACGCCTCCGGCCTCCCGGCGGGCCCTCGGAGCCGACGGACCACGCCGACGAGGACGCGCTACCGGACAACTCCGTCTGACGCGGCTCCCGCAACCCGCGGAACGGCGCCGACCCGGACCGCCCCGTGTCACGGTGGCCTTCTCCCCGACCGGAGCTGGGCCGCCTGCCGACGTCCTGGACAGGCATCTCGGCAGGTCCTGCAGCGCCCCGATGTCCCTGACCGTTGGAACGGAATCGGGGACGTCCCCTGACCGGGCTGCGCATCGCCCACGGCTTGCCGGTCCGAGCCTCGTCGTACGGCTTCGCCGCGGACCGCCTGCGAGCAGGGCCGCCAATCGATAAACCCGCTGTCAATCGGCGCGGGCATCGTCTGGGCATGGAGCTCTTCCTGGTGGTCTTCTGCGTGAAGGGCCGGTGCTGTGGGCGGTGGTTGGGTACTGTCCTGTCCGTCTGCCAGAAGCACGTCAGCCGAGGATCGCGCGCCGGCCGCACAAAGGACGCTGGGGAGACGGGTGCTGGGCGACGAGGAAGTCCTCGAGGCCGTGCAGGGCTACATCGAGAAACGAGGGGAATCCCTGGCAGAGACACTGTCGGGTGACTCCGCAATCACCTGGCATTCGCTCCTGAAGGCCAGGTCGTGCGGAGTATCAAGTCCCGCTCGGAAGAGAAGCACTTCCACCGCGGACCTCTCGGCCTCTCCGGCCACCCGGTGTACGAACACGATCAGCGACTACCAGATTCCGCCTCCCCGGGACCCTGCCGAACAGCGCACTCGGACAATGGTGCGGCGGGGGTCGGTCGACGACCGCTCGTGCGAATGCGGTAACGGAGGGGTCCGTTGCCAGCGCTGCGAAGGCGAAGGCAAGATCCGCTGCGAGCCGCGCCAGCCTTGCGGAAGCTGCCGAGACAGCACCTGCTGCCTGCTATGCGGCGGGGCCGGCCGCCCGGCCCTGAAACCGGCCGAGACGCAGGCCAAAACGCCGGTGCACAAGGCCGCAGGGGATACAGGCGACCGCACCCGATGCTGTGAGTGCGGTGAGCCCGGTGTCGCATGCGTAACCTGTCGCGGCCGCGTTCAGTGCACCACCTGCCAGGGCGACGGGTCCAGGCCATGTCCCGACTGTGCCGGGGGCGGCAAGGTGACACACGAGCACTGCGCCGGCACAGGCAGGACCGTCGAATGGACAGAAGGCACCATCACCCGAATCCCCAGGACCAACGAGGTCAAGCTGCCGGAGCCCGGAGTGCTCTACTGGGCGCGGAAACTAGCAGATCAGCACGCCACCTGGATGCCGACGGCACTGGCCGACAACGACCCCCTGCACGCCCGCGTCCAGAAGGATTTCGGTTCGGCCCTGAAGCCACTCCTTCGCCCGCACAACCAAGAGATCGCGCGCCGGACAGAACTCAGATATGTGCGGTTCGCGAAGGTGGCGGTAGACGAGCACCCGCGCCGGATCTACTACGTCTTTCCCGCGCTCGGGCGGCCGAAGGTCGTGACGTGGCCCTCGCCGAGACGCACCTGACAGATCGCCGGGTTCGTGCCCGGTGTGCTTCTGCTCCTGGTGCTCGTCAACCGATTCATCGCCTGACTGGCGGTCACAGCGCAACGGCGGCAACACCGCGTGCCACGCGGCCAGTGGGGCTGGCGGTGGGGTGTATCGTCCGCCCGTTCCCGGCGGCTGGCTCACGAGGAGGTCATTCACGTTCCGCTCGACAACTGACCGGCCCTCCTGCAAGACACGGACGATACGGAGCGTCGCCCGTCGACCCCCAAAGATCCCGGCAGCTCGATCCATCTGGGGATACGGTCAACACGGGCCCTGAGCTGCGATCTGTGGATGTGACGACGCAGTTCAGTTGGCAAATCAGCACGCTTGTTGGCAAACGTCGCTGATGTTGCTCTGGGTTACGGCACCCGATGACGGGCGCCGATGAGACTGGTGAAGTCGGCCCGGGGCGCGGTTCCGATCTTTCGACCGGCCCGTTTCCCCGGAGCCGCTTCCCGAACCGGGCATGCGACTTGGCACCGCACCCGGCTCTCCACAAGCCCCGAGGGCTTCGTGGTGGTTGTTCTCATCCCGTGGCGTCCCAGGGGGTGGGAATCGTCAGGCCCCGGTAGCGGTAGCGAGTGGTGCCTACCGTGATCGGGTTGAACAACTCCCGGGTCTCCCCGGTCCACCATGATCTACGGCCGCAGTAGCGGCGGAAGATCTTCCTCCGGCCCGTCTTGGGGTGCTTGCGCTGTACCCATCTCCAGACCGTGTGCCACATGTAGTTGCGCAGGTAGGAGAAGGTCGCGTAGGAAACCCCGGGCCGGAAGTAGGCGCACCAGCCCCGCACCGCCGGGTTGATCCGGGCGAGCAGGGCGTCGAGCGGCTGGTTCGTGCCGACCTCCCGGCACAGTGTCTTGACCTTGGCCATGATGGCCCGCAGGGCCTTCTTGGCTGGGTAGGTGTAGACGTAATACCGGTTGGTGCCTGGCTTTCGGTGGCGCTGGATGTGCCAGCCGAGGAAGTCCAGGCCCTGCTCGATGTGGGTGATCAGAGTCTTCTCCTGGGACAGGCGCAGGCCCATCGTGGTGAGGACTTCGGCGATCTCTTCGCGTAGCGTTTCGGCGTCTGCCTTGGTGCCGTGAACCATCAGGCACCAGTCGTCCGCGTACCGGACCAGCCGGTAGTTGGGCAGACCTCGGCGTCGACGCCTGCGGCGCTCGTTGAGATCAGTTCCGGCGCCTCCCGGGGCCTGGGCGATGTGCTCGTCCAGGACCGAGAGCGCGACGTTGCTGAGCAACGGCGAAAGGATCGAACCCTGCGGGGTGCCGGTGTCGTTGTCCCGCAGCAGGCCGTCCTCACTGAGGATGCCCGCCTTGAGGAACGCCTTCACCAGGGCCAGGACGCGTTTGTCCCCGACGCGTGCCCGCACCCGCTCCATGAGAGCGGTGTGCGAGATCTCGTCGAAGCAGGCCTTGATGTCGCCTTCCACGATCCACTCGTACTTCTTGGACGTGAGCAGACGCACCTCTGCCACCGCGTCGTGAGCCCGGCGATTCGGGCGGAACCCGTAGGAGCACGGGAGGAAGTCCGCCTCGAAAATCGGCTCCAGCACCAGCTTCAAGGATGCCTGCACCACCCGGTCGGTGATCGTCGCAATCCCCAGACGGCGGAGCTTGCCACCCGTCTTGGGGATCATCCGTTCCCGCACCGGCATGGGCTGGAAACTACGGTCCTTGATCTGCGACCGCAGCACGTCGAGGAACTCCTCGACTCCGACCCGCAACGCGATGGACGACGCCGTGCGTGCACCCTTGTTACCCCGCACCCGATCCCAGGCCACCAGCAGGAAGCCGGGATCGGCAACGAGATTGAACAGGTCGTCGAACCTGCGATGAGGATCATCACGAGCCCAACGGTGCAGCTTGGTCTGGATCTTCAGTACCTGACGCTCCGCCTCATACAAGGCGCGCTCCAGCTCGTCGGTATTCACCGGCGACCCTCCCGACATTCCAGTGCTTCGGCCACTGACTTGCTGGCCCCCTTTGCCCTGCGACCGGCTTTCCCGGCCTCCACGACGGGTCGTTACTCCCGCGACTACTACGGGGCCTCCGCCCCACCCACGGCCCTCAGTCGGCAACGGACCTGCCCACCGCCGAACCGGCTGTCCGGCGGCTCGGGCGACCGCGGATGGTTCCCACGTTCACCACGCAATCGATCGGTCAGGGAGGTGCCCAGCTCTACACCGGCAGCATCGCCACGCCTACGCCGCAGGCTTTCAACGTGGCCTCCCCACCGGAACAGGAAATCCGGCTTCGGAGTTAACCCACCCGTCCGAGGACACGCAGGTCACGCGCTGCATACCGGCCCGTATCCACCAGGTTTGAGCCGGCTCAATGCTTACGGAGCTTCAACCACTGGTTCGCTTTCGCTACACCTTCTGACCTCGCTAGACGGGCCCGCACCGTCCGGTAGTCCCGGCACGTCCCGCCGTTGTCGGGGCCGCTTGCCACCCTCCCCGGCGTTCCCCGGGTCAGGCTGCCCCCAGCTTCACCAGGCCGCTGCGACGACCCGGCAGTGGTGGTCTTTCACCTCCACTCGATTGCATAGCGCCTCGTGGCGCACTCCTGTCGCATTGAAGCTGTCGGATTCTCACTCATTCTCGTTCGTTCTGGCGGATTCTCGTCGGGGTGTGCTCTGAGCAGCGATATTGCTTCGTTCGTGGGGTTTGATCCAACCCGGAGGTCAAGGCCGATCGGCGATGCGGTGCGCCAACCAGGCAAGGGCGGGCGGCATCCGGTACTCGACGGCGTGGTGGCCACCCTCGAACAGCTCGAAATGCACGATGTCGTCGGCCACTCCGACTTCCGCAAGCGCATCGCGGAAGGCCAATGCGCCCAGGTCGAGGAACCACTCGTCGCGGGTGCCGGCGTCGATCCAGATGCCGCGCTGGGAGCGGAGGGCGTCGGCGTGCGTGGTGGCCATCCGTACCGGATCCCAGGCCAGCCAGCGCTGCCACTCGTTCTCGCGCAGGGCCCCGGTGCGGGGGTCGAAGGGAAGGGTGGGGGAACCGTCGTGGCCTGGGGAAAAGCAGGCGGAGACGCCGAGGATCTCCAGGAGGTTCAGGTCCTCCTCCTTGGTGAAGGCGGCCCGCGAGCGGAAATCATCCCACCAGCGGAAGATGTCGCCGCCGTAGGGCCGCAGTTGGCGGGCCGCAGTGAGGAAGTGCGGGTGGTACTGGGCCTCGGACAGCGAGTCGCCGGAGTGGGTGGCGAAGGCGCCGAACAGATCTGGGCGGAGCATCGAGGTGACCGTGGCGCCGAGTCCGCCGCTGGACTTGCCCGCGATGGCTCGGTGTTCGCGCGCGGGAAGTGTGCGGTAGCGGGCGTCGACGTACGGCACGACCTCTTCGCACAGGTAGGAGTGGTAGCAGCCGGTGCCGGGTGAGTCGATGAACTGGCTGCCGCCGTAGGCGGTCCAGGCGTCCACGAATACCAGCAGCATCCCGGGCGCCTCCCCGCGGGCGAAGATCTCGTCGGCGAGCTCGGGGACTGGCTTTCGAAAGGCTGTGCGGTTGCGCCAGACCGGGAGCGTTCCCGCGTAGCCGAGTAGCAGATACGTGACGGGGTAGCGGCGTTCGGGCGCATCGTCGTAGCCGGGCGGGGTGTAGACCCACAGCGGTCGTTGCGCCGGGTCGTTGAGGGGGTTGCCGCGGAGCAGCGCGCTGTCGATGACGTGTTCGTCGATGCGGCCGGCGAGCGTGAAGGTCGACATACCTCGAGACAGTACTACGATTTCAAAATATCTGAATGCGTAATTTCTGGAGGGTAGGGTGACGCCGTGACATCACAGCATTCGGCGGCGGAATCGACGCAGCCACGGGACTCGATCGACCGGCACATCGCCCACTGGGGGCGCGAAGTCCCCGGCTTGGTACCGGAGTTGGAGGGCACGGTCACCCGCATGCAGAAGCTCGTGCGGCACCTGCAGCAAAAGAAGGAGGCCGCCCTGGCGCGGCACGGCCTGAAGCTGTGGGAGTACGAGATCCTGTGGCGCCTGCGCTCGGCGGGAGAGCCCTACCGCATGGCACCTACACGTCTCGCTCAGGGACTCGGCGTCCACCCCGCCACCCTCACCAACCGCCTCGACCGACTGCGGTTGGCGGGCCTGATCACTCGCGAGCACGCACCTGAGGATCGCCGCAGCCTTCTCGTCGGCCTGACTCCCCAGGGGGCCGCAACGTGGGCGGCGGTGATCGACGACCAGCGGGAGGCCGAGGCCACACTGCTCGCGCCCCTGGCCAAGAAGGAGTTGGGGCACCTGGCCGCCCTTCTGCGGGTCGTGGCCCTCGCTGTCGAGGAGGACGGCCCGCCCCTCATGCCGCACGTCGACTGAACCGCCAGCACCACCACTCAGTCGGCCCCTTCGGCGAGTTCCTTCACCCCGGAGGAGATCAGCGGGACGCCACGACGGCCCTCAACCAGTTCACCGATGAGCCTCTCAGTGCGACGGGACAGAGACGCCGAAGTCATATCGGTCTTCTGCCGTGCCCGTTCTGTGACGTGATCGGCACCGGCCCGCGGCCCGCATACCGCTAGCGGTGGTTTGTTGACGGCGGGTCAGGGCCGTAGTAGGCCGGTAGCAGAGGGACGTCGCCTCGCCGCCTGGGGGCTTGTGATGACTCGCCGTCTGCCGTGTCCGCCCGCTCCGGGCCCGCTGGATGCCTACGCCGCGCGCTTCGATGACCTGCTCTCGACGTTGGCACAGCGCCGCGGGTTCCGCGAGTACCTCGCGGGACTGCTGCCGCCGCGGGACCGGAACAAGACCCTGACCTGCCTGGCTGGCTGGCGCCGAACCCGTCGTCGGGGCGCAGCACGCCTCGGTACAGCGGCTGCAGTTCTTCCTGTCCGAGTCGACCTGGGACCACGAGCAGGTCAACGCCCGCCGACTGGAACTGCTGCTGACCGATCCCGCGACCGCCCCGCACCCAGGCGGGGTGCTGGTGATCGACGACTCGGGCGACCGCAAGGACGGCAAGGCGACCGCGCACATCGGCCGCCAGTGGCTGGGCCGGCTGGGCAAGACCGACAACGGCATCGTCACCGTGACCACCTGCTGGGCCGACGAGAACCTCTGCTACCCGCTGCACGCCGTGCCCTACAGCCCCGCCCATCACTTTCCCAAGGGCAGGAGCGACCCCGGCTTCCGCACGAAGCTGCAGATCGCCGCAGAACTCGCCCGCACCGCGAAGGCTGCCGGGGTGGCCTTCCGGGCCGTTGCCGCCGACTGCGCCTACGGCGACCAGGACTGCTTCCGCAGACAACTCGACGCGACGGGACTGCCGTTCGTCATGGCCCTCAAACCGAGCCACGGCACCTGGGCCTACGGCAAGGATGCCTACACCCCCGTCCATGCCGCCCACGCCTTGACCTGGACGGACCCCGAGCGCCCCGGGGACTGGACCGCCGTCGAGCGCACCTTCCGCGACGGACACACCGAGACCTGGTGGGCCGCCGACGCGACCCCTGGCTGGTGGGGACCCGACGGAAACGTCCGTCTGGTCGTGGCCACCACCGACCCGGCCACCCTTCCCCCGCAAACCACCTGGTACCTGGCCACCGACCTGCCCCGCCCCGGCGGCCCCCGCGAGGCCGACAGTTCCGAACCGGCCGCCGACCTGCATGAAATCGTCCGGATCCACGGCATCCGACACTGGATCGAGCAGAGCTACAAGCAGATCAAGGACGAACTGGGCTGGGCCGACTTCCAGGTCCGTTCCGATACCGCCGTCCGCCGCCACCAGACCCTGGTGAACTGCGCATTCTCGTTCTGCTGGGACACCTGGTTCGCTCAACCTCCCGACCGGGAACCCGCCCTCGTCCCCACGGCCCCGCCGACTGTCACAACGGTGGGGCCGACTGAGAGGGGGCCCCAGCAGACCCCACCAGCCCCAACCGGCCAGCTGGCCGCAGGCGATTCGCGCCGTCCGGGCCTGGCTCGCCCCCTGGACCACCCTCCAACGCTGCTGGCGAGCCTGGAGCAACACACCCCCGCCACCCGAACTTCAAGCCCTGATCAACGCCGTCGGCGCAGGCCACCCACTCGATCTCTACTCCCCGGTCTAACAAACCACCGGTAGGAGAGATCAGGCATGCGGGCGACTCCAGTGGGGGCCCGCAGCCCACGTGATCACTTTCTTAGTCCGGAAAAGCGCACCAGCCATCGCCGACGCCATCGGCCACCGGATGCGGGAGGCCGGCGCCCGCGTCCAGGTAACCCACCACCGCATCACCCGACCGCCGGTCCCCCGCAAGCACCCTCGCCCCGACTGCCCGTTCTGCCGGATCATCCACGACGGCGCGCCCGCCACGATCGTCCAGGAATGGGCTGACGCCCTCGCGATCGTGCCCCGCAGCGGCGGCTGCACCGACGGCCACCCCCTGGTCCTGCCGCGCGACCACGTCGCCGACTTCACGACCGACCCCGTCGTCTCCGCCACCGTGCAGCTGCGCGCCGCCGAACTCGCCGGCAGCTCGGCGGCCAGTGGAACCACCTCACATCCTGCGGCCCGGACGCGACCCAGACCGTGTTCCACCTCTACGGGCACCTCGTTCCCCGCGCCGCCGACGACGGCCTCGCCCTCCCCTGGACCCGCCCCATCCGCGAACAGGAGCCCACCCGATGAAGCGCCCCTCCTCCTTCCGCCGCCACTGTGCCAACGCGCCCGGCGCCCTCGCCCCCGAGGACCGGGCCGTAGTCGACGCATTCCGCGCGATGCTCGCCGCCGTGCGCGACCTGGAGCCCTGGACGCCCGAAAGAACCCAGAATGTCGCCGTGAGGGTCGGCCCGTTCATCGAGCTCGCGCACCCCCGACCTGGTGACGGCCACGACACCGGCATGATCGCCGTCGCCCTGGCCCCCCTGCCGAAGAATGCCTGGGCGGCGAGGCAAGCCGCTTTTGCGCGACACGCTCAGTAATGGCATTATTACAGTTGGTCACCGTGAGGGCAGGTGGCGGATCTCATCCTCTGCCCGGAGTCGTGACAAATCCCATGCACTGCCCGCCCGCTCGCACGTGATCAGGAATGGGCTGTGGCGGGCCCGTGAACAACACCTACGCAGAGGCGGTAGCTGTCCCATGGCACAGGAAGCCAGGATCGACGTCGAACTGACGTGGAAGCAGGCCGAGGAGAAGTCTTCGGCGGACAAGGTGGCGGAGTTCGCCAAGGACCTGCCGCAGGGCCCTTGGTTCGGCACCCCGACGGGCGTGGCGCGCGACAGCGACCGGCAGCCGAAGTACACCTGGCCGCTTCGGTCCGCCCGACCGTACCGGCGGGAGGTGGCCCTCGGCGAGGCTGCGGTCTACCTCGCCGACGGCCACGACGAGCTGGAGCGGCCGTTCATCTTCGCGGACGGCTTCAACTACGGCCGCAGTGACCTGCCGGGGCTGTTCGCCCACTTCAACGCGCCCTACCCGGGCAGCAACGTGGGCTTCCTCGAGCAGCTTCTCACCGCGGGCATCGACGTTGTCCTGGTCGGCTTCGAGGAGCGCCACACCTACATCCAGGCCAACGCCGGGGTGGTGATCAGCGCCATCAACAAGGTCATCCAAGAGAGGCAGGGCGGTGAGCCATTGATCGTCGGCGGGGTCAGCATGGGCGGCATCATCACCCGGTACGCCCTCGCCGAGATGGAGAACCAGCGCCAGGACCACGAGACCGCGACCTACCTCTCCTGGGACTCCCCACACAACGGCGCCTGGATCCCGCTGATCCTCCAGCAGATGGCCTACTTCTTCGAGTCGCTGCCGGCCAAGCCCGGCAAGGTCAAAGAGGCCGAGCTGATCAGGAGCCCCGCCGCGCAGCAGCTGCTGTACGCATGGATCCCGGACGCGAAGTACGAAGGCCCCGTCGCCACCTCCAGCGATCTGCGCACGCAGTTCCTGGCCGAACTGCGCGACCTCGGCCAGTTCCCGCAACGGCCGCGCAAGCTGGGCGTGGCCAACGGCACCGGCAACGGCACCGGCCGCGACCTGCCGGCCGGCACGGAGGTGTTCAAGCGGCAGGTGCCGCTGGTCGTCTACGCCCAGGCGAACTTCCAGCCCAACGGCGGAACGCGCAAGCCGATCGGTGAGATGCGGGCCGCCGGCCAGGTCCGACGGGGCTTCACCTCGTACGTTCCCAGCCTTGACGGCACGCCCGGTGGCACCCTCGGCTCCTTCGGCGAGATCGCCGCGGCACTCGGGGCTGACATCCCGGAGAAGTACAAGTTCAGCTGCTTCGTCCCCTCCGTGAGTGCGGTCGCGCTGGACTACGACCCGGCCAAGTGGGACGTCAACCCGTACGAGAAGGTCGAGGAAGCCGACGAGAAGAGCGCGCTCGACGAGTTCAAGTGCGACAGCGAGAACACCGAGCACAGCCAGGTGACCAAGCCACTGGTCGACTGGATCATGGAGCGAATCATCCACTGATACCAACGACTTGGACTGTGCGGGACCTCTGCGGGCTACCAGCCCGGGGTGGCCGCTCTGCGGCATTCCGGACGGCGGACCGAAGCGCAGGGCTGCGTCGTTCTCGCGGCTGGATGTCCGGTGGAAGACCACGGCAAGTCGGGCTGGGACGTGGCCAAGCACGGTGTTCGATGATCGCTCCATCCATGCCACGGAGACTCATCGGCACCGACTTGCCCACGTCCCAGCCGCTCAGCAGCTCGCGCTGGGCACGGCTTCTTCGACCGCTTCGAGCCTCCGGCTCCCGACGAGGGCGCGGTCATCTCACCATCGCGGCCTGTTCTCTGGCACCGACGACGCCACGTAAGGCCACCTCTACCCGGTCGGCTTCATCTTCCTTGGCAAGTCGGCGTGTTGAGCCGAACTCGACGGTGGGGCCTGCCGGCGCCGATCGTCAGTGCTCTGGCTACGTAGGTAAGAAGAAGAGTGTCTGTCACCGAGAGTTGGGAGCACCGGCCAGGTGCAAAAGCCTCGTATGTTGGTCGGAAGTAACAACGGTTCTGGCGCCTCGGACCGAGCGCGTTCCTGGGCATCGCTCAGGGCGCCGGTATCCCACACGGTGACCAGCGGCCCGGCAGTGCCCCCGAGCCGCTGGCCGCTCCTCTTCGTGGTCAGCCACTGCCAGAGCACACCCCGTACGGGGCCTGTGGCCCGAGGGAGCCAGGCGCCCCGTTCAGTGCGGTGACGGTTTCGGGTCCAGGGCGTTGCCGACGGTGCAGCCGCCTTCTCCGGACATCCGCTGGATCCGGGGCGGCACCCACACCTCGGTGGCGCCGGGGCCCACGCGGGCAAGAAGGCAGTCCTGCGCGTCGAAGCCGTTGCCCTTTACCGACAGGAGAACGCCGACCCGGCCGCCGTCCGCCTTCACCTCGGTACGGATCGCCGGATGTGGATTCAGGGCGGCGAGCCCGCGGCGCACCTCGGCCTCGTCCACCCGGCCGCCCTCCGGCACCCGGTATCCGACCTCGGGAAACAGGCACATCGCGAGCAGGAAGTACACCCCGACCCGCGACGGGAGATCACACAGTCGCCGCTGCACCGACCGCGTCTCCTCCAGGACCGCGTCGATCAGCTCAAACGACACGACGACTGTCAGCTCGCCCAGATGCCCCGGCGCGAACCGGCCCGCCGCCACGATGACCGTACGGGTGATGGCCACCACGCCACAGGGTGCGCACAGCGGCTCCTGCCCCTGGGCGAAACCTGTGCCTCCGAGCGGACGGCTGGGCTGTACCCGCCGGTTCTTTATACTGCCTCGTCGCGGGCGTACATGCGGCTGGGGGAAGGAAAGCCGTTGCGTCGGGCGAGCACGGCCATCAGCACGGAGGCCGCCAGCAGGGCAGAGGCCACCCACGGCAGGGCCTGCGTCCCAGCGCCGTCCAGGACGGCGCCGCCGAGCAGGGAGCCGCCGGCCATGCCGATATTCCAGCCAGTGACCCAGAGCGAGTTGGCCGTGTCGGGACCGAGCGGGGCCGCCTTTACTCCTGCGGTCTGTGTCAGCGTCGGAATGCCACCGTGCGTCACGCCCCAGAACACCGCGCCGAGTACTACGGCCGCGGTGATGTGCCCGACCGCGCCGAATGCTGCCAGGCACACGGTGGCCAACGCCAGCAGGCCGATCGTGGCGGCGCGCAGCCGACGGTCGGCGGCGGCTCCGGCGATCCAGACACCACCCATGGAGCCCAGGCCGAACAGGAACAGCACGGTGCCGGTGCCGACCCCCAGCCCTGCCTGTTCCACGAAGGGGGCGATGTAGGTGTAGAGCACGTAGAAACCGAGGACCATCAGGAGCGACGCGATGTTGATGGCGGGGATTCCGGGCGTGCGGAGGGTGCGCATCAGTCCCGCGCCACGGCTCGCCGTCTCGCCGGGCAGTTGCGGAAGATGCCACAGTGCGGTGGCGGCCAGGGCCACGGCCAGCACGGTGAGCAGCCCGAAAGTGGCGCGCCAGCCGATGAGTCCGCCGAGCGCGGTGCCGGCCGGGATGCCGAGCGACAGCCCGACTGTCATGCCGGCCAGCGCGGTGGCGATCGCCTTGCCGCTGCGCTGCGGGGCCAGTCGCGCGGCGTACGCCGGAACCATGGCCCACAGCAGGCCGGCGGACACTCCGGAGACGACCCGGGCGGCAAGCGTCAGGGCGAAGCCGGTGGACACCGCAGTCACCACGTTGGTGGCCGCGAAGCTGAGGAGCAGCGCCACCAGCAGGGTGCGGCGGGGAAGGATCAGGGTCCAGGCGGTCATCGGGATCGCGGTGAGGGCCGCGGCCAGCGCGTAGACGGTGATCAGCAGCCCCGCACGCGCCTCGGTCAC
The DNA here is from genome assembly GCF_045162475.1 of Streptomyces sp. NBC_00984. Classification (NCBI taxonomy): domain Bacteria; kingdom Bacillati; phylum Actinomycetota; class Actinomycetes; order Kitasatosporales; family Streptomycetaceae; genus Streptomyces; species Streptomyces sp. NBC_00984. The sequence goes on along the minus strand of NZ_CP108734.1, from coordinate 8,681,848 downwards.
GCCCAGGTCGGCACTCATCGCGGGCAGCACTCCGGCCGGCAGGGCCTCAGTGAGGATGGTGACAAATGCGGATCCGGCCAGCACCAGCAGACCACCCAGCGGCCAACTCTTGGTGGTGGACGGGGAATTCGCAGAACGTGGAGAGTGAGTAGCAGGGGTCATGCCCGGAGGCTAAAACCTTCACGTCTACGTGAGGGTCAAACCCGGGACCCACACCCTGCCTCACGCCTCCACGGTCGCACGGGCGGCCTTCCGGGCAGCCCGCAGATAGGCGTCGACGGCGTCGCGATTACGGGTCAGGCACCGGATGCGGCTGTCGAGGTGCTCCCGCTCGGCGGCCACCTGGTCGAGCATCTGCGCGCAGGGGACCTGCGGCAGCAGATCCGACGGGCCGTCGAGGTACGGCAGAATGTCACGGATGATCCGGGTGGGCAGCCCGCACTCGATCAGCCCGCGGATCTGCCGGACCACCTCGTCGGCGCCATCGCAGAAGTCGCGATAGCCGTTGCTGCCCCGAGCTGGCCGGATCAGCCCCTCCTCCTCGTAATAGCGCAGCGCGCGCACGCTGGCACCGGTCATCCGCGAGAGCTCGCCGATCTTCATGTGGCCCACCTCACAACATCTCCGATTGACCTTCACGTCCACGTGAGGGTTTTACGTTACTGCACCTCAGCCCCGCCCCCGAAGGAAAGGCGCACACACATGTCCGACCCGAGCATGACTGATCGCATCGACCCCCAAATCCGCCAGGGCCTGCAAGGCCTCCACGAGCTGACCGGGCGCGGTGGTCTCATCAACTTCGACATTCCGCGCCAGCGCGAGCTGTACGAGGAGATGAACCGGGCAGCCCTGGCGGCACTGCCGCCCAATGACCGAGTGCGGTACGAAGACCTCGCCGTGCCCGGTCCGGCCGACGGCCCGGACGTGAGCGTACGGATCTACCGGCCCGCAGGCAGCACGGACAACAACACCCTCCCGGGCATCCTGTACATCCACGGCGGTGGCATGATCACCGGCAGCATCCGGACCGACCACCGGCAGGTGCTGCCCCTCGTCGAAGCGGTCAACGCGGTCGTCGTCTCCGTCGAATACCGCCTGGCACCTGAACACCCCGACCCCGCCCCCGTCGAGGACTGCTACGCCGCGCTGCTGTGGATGTCCCGCAACGCCACCGCGCTCGGTGTCGACCCCGGCAGGCTGGCCCTCTACGGGGGCAGCGCGGGCGGCGGCCTGGCCGCCGGCGTCGCCCTGCTCGCCCGCGACCGCGGTGGCCCTCAGCTGGCCTTCCAGATGCTCCCTTACCCGATGCTCGACGACCGCAACACGACACACTCCAGCCACGAGATCACCGACATCGGCATCTGGGACCGCGCCGCCAACCTCCAGGGCTGGCAGTCCCTCCTGGGCGACAGGGTCGGCTCCGACCATGTCAGCCCCTACGCCGCGCCCGCCCGGGCCGAGAACCTCAGCGGCCTGCCGCCCACATACCTGGACGTCGGCGACCTCGACCTCTTCCGCGACGAAGACATCACCTATGCCAACCGGCTCATGCAGGCAGGCGTCCCCGTCGAACTCCACGTCTATCCCGGCGGCATCCACGCCGGCGAACTACTCGCCCCCGATGCCGAACTCAGTACCCGCATCACCGACTACCGCATGACCGCACTCGACCGGGCCCTGAACCCCTCGCCCGCACCGGGCGGACAGCGGTAACCCAGGTCGGCAAGTCCGCGGTACGGGGCGGCGCGCGACGCCCCGCACCCGGGCCGCGGCCTCCATCGTCGACCGGGCCTCCTGCTGCTCAGCCCAGACTCGCGTTCACCTCGATCAGTTCACTCGGTTCGATCGCCGCAGGACGGGCGCGGCAGATGATCACTCCGGCACGATCAGCCGGACGACCAGCGCGAGCACCCCACACCCAGCGCACCCCACCGCCTGGATCGGCGCATGTCCCGGTGCCGGTCGCGTACGTCCTGGTGCCGCCCGGCGCGAGTGCGAAAACCCTCGCCGCCGAATTCGCCCGCTACCTCGGCATCCCCGTCACCACCCGGATGACCCAGGCCCAGATCACCGAAGCGGTCTGCCACACCTACAACCAGGCCGGTGTCCACCCCGACCTGCCGCTCCCGTGCCGGGCGAGGCCGGCCAATCACTCCGATGCACGCGCCTTTCACCCGGTTGGGAGGTTCTGCCGGGCCCGGCAGCGCCACTGCGTGAACGCTGAGGTGCTGTTGGCATCGAGGAAGGCGAGAACAGCATGACCTCATTGGCGATCTCCGGCATATCGCGCGCGCACGTCATCGTGGCCGGATGTGTCCTGGTCCTGTGCACGACGACGGCAGTCCCGGCTGTCGCGGACGGCGATATTTCCGGCGCGAAACCCACGGTGGTTCTGGTGCACGGTGCGTTCGCCGACAATTCCAGCTGGGACGGGGTGATTTCGCGCCTTGAGCGCAGCGGCTACCCGGTGATCGCGCCGTCCAACCCGCTGCGCGGTCTGTACAACGACTCCACATACATCGCCTCGGTACTGAACAGCATCAAGGGCCCCGTCGTGCTGGTGGGCCACTCCTACGGCGGCGCCGTAATCAGCTCGGCCGCGGCCGGAAACCCCAAGGTGAAGTCGCTCGTGTACGTGTCGGCTCTGATGCCCGACGTGGGCGAGAGCGGCATGTCGCTGGCCGCACGGTTCCCCAGTGAACTGAGTACCGCCACCAAGGCCGTCCCGTTCCAGGAGAGCGGTCGCAGTGGGACCGACCTGTACCTCAAGCGCGACAAGGCCCACCAGGTCTTCGCCGCAGACCTGCCGGAGAGCGAGGCGAATCTGCTGGGGGTCACCCAGCGGCCCGTCGCCACGACCGCCTTCTCTGAGAAGGCCAAGGTCGCGGCCTGGAAGCAGATACCGTCCTGGGCGCTGGTGGGCCGACAGGACAAGACCATCAACCCGGATCAGGAACGCTTCCAGGCAAAGCGGGCCGGCTCGCACACGGTGGAGATCAACTCTTCACATGTGTCCCTGATCGCCCACCCCGAGGCGGTCGCCGACCTCATCCTCCAGGCAGCTGCAGCTCCCGACTCCGCCCGGCCGTCATTGGCAGCCAGCGGATCCGCGAATGACGCACGTGCCAGGACCGTCCTCGCTCGTTTCGCCGGGGCGTCCCTGATCGTCGGTGCGGGAGCTGTTCTTCTCGGCCACCGGCTGCGACGCGCTCGCCGCTGACGGCGAACAGGCTCGACCCACAGTCCCTTTGTGCATTGTTCAGCAGCGCCTCGGTTCCACGGGAGCGTGAAGGAGGCCGGTCACGAGACCGTACACGCAGGCGCTGGGCCGAAGGCCGTACGAGTGATCCGTACCGTTCCGCGAGCGTGACGGTTCTCGGCCTGCTGTACGCGGCATCCGCGCCGATGCGCATCGCATCGCCGATGGCGCCCTGGGCCCACTGTGCCCTCACCGCATCGCACACACGTGCCCGAAGGGCCCGTCGCTCCTGGTGAAGTGGGGATCGACATCGTTTGGCAGATGGTCGCGGGTCACGCCGCCTCTTCGGCTCAGGCTCGGGAACTCCGAGCCGAACCTTCTTTGTGTCGGTATGACGATTACAGTGGCCGGGTTCCTCAACTTCGTCTCACCATGCGTCAGTTCGACTCGACCGTCGGCGACCTCTCCGGTAACGCCGAGTCGATCGTGCGCTGGACCCGGCGCTACGCAGTGGGAAGCGGGTTCCGCTCGCTTTCATCCCAGACGATCCCGTGGGACCAGCGGCAAGAGACTTCGCATCGCCTTCTCAGGATCGGGGACAGAGATCGCCAGCCGGCTGAATGGCGCGCTCCGGCGGAGTTCCACACACAGCACCGGTGTGCCGGCCCGTACCAACGTGAAGTCCTGCCCCTCCCGTAGGTGCCGGACGCCCGCGCACACCTGTCCGGGGATGCACGTGCCCCGATCACGCTCACCGCGAAGCGCACGCCACCAGTCGGGCTCGATATGGAGCTGGCGCAGCGCCGACACCGGAACCCGCACGTTGCGGTGGCGTGCCAGCGCCTTCTCCCGCCAGGACAGGTGTACGACGATATCGGTCCCCTCGACTTCCACCCTTGCCATAGCCTCTCCCTCATGGTCGGAGTGCCCCGGCGTATCACGATGCTTCGGGACCCGTTCCAGGGCCTGTCTGCGGTGCTGGCCTCAGCGAGCAGTGCCAGGCGTTCCAGTGCGGCATCGACGCTTTCCGTGTTCACAGTGCGGTCCCCCCTCGCGCCGGCGGAGGGCACAGCCGCAGGGGACGGTCTTCGGCGGAGCGGCTGGAGCGCACTGCTTCGGGCCGCGGTCGGCGGCTACTGCCTCAGAACATTGTCCTCGCTTGTCGTACGGCCGGCCTGCTCGTGCCTTTTCGTCAGCATCGGGGGGACCAACGGCCTGTCCGACCAGCAAGGCGGAGCCAAGTACGACGTGTCCACCAGCCACTACTGGGACCGCGGCACCGGCACCGGCTCCTGGAAGGTCCTGCCCGCCTCCTGACCCCGGCCCACCAGCCACCCCGTGCCGGTCCCGCGCCACCGCGCGGGACCGGCAGCACGCCAGGCGCCACCCGGCCCGGCAGCACCAGCAATCTCCCTACCTGCCGGCCGAGAAGTCCTCTTTGAAGACGGACCCAGTGCACACGTGCAGCATCTGATCCCGGGTCCGGGTGTTCGACGTCCGCCCAAGGTGCACGGACACCTGTTGTCTCCCGCCACAGCGGTCTGGGACGCGGCATCCCGTTGGGACCTGGGCCAAGAACCAGCGATTCGCCGCCCGGATCGCCGACACAAGCGCGGAACGCCGTGAGGCCGGCCTTCCCGTCGAGACCGGCGCGGGTGCCCTGACCGAGACACGGCGCGAAGCGCTCGACGCGATCGATCCGGGCTGGTGCCCGGCCTGGGACGCGGGATGGCAGCGGTGCTTCCGACGCGTCCAGCCCCATGTCCAGCGCCGCGGGACCGTACCCACAACGCCGCACCGACCTCGACCAGCTCGGCATACGCTGGTAGGCGGCAGAGGGGTTCTCAGGAACATGAGAGGGATCGATCCGCACCGGATTGTCGGTGGCCAGTTCCAACTCCCCGCGTACGGCCAGTTGAAGTATCGCGTTCCGCGATGGCCTTCTCTGATCAAGTAGTTCGGTGTGCGGACAGGAGTGATGCTCCTATTGCTCGTCAAGCGTTCTGAGGCACGAGGCGCAAGGTACTTTCGCTGCATGTCACTGACTCCCGACGGCGAAGTCCGCAGCCGCGACGAACTGGTCTCCTTCGTTCGAGAACTGCGTCAGGACTACCTCCGCAGAGGACACGAATGGGAGAACCAGAGCCTCGACCGCTTCCTTGAGGCTCTTGCGGCATGGATGCATGACTCGCCGGGCTGGTACCAGAACGTCGGGAAGGAACTCCCAGAAGGCGGGGACTGGACCTTCCTGGCCAGAGCGCTTCAGGCCGCCACTGTCTATGAGTGAAGTGTTCGCGTCTTAACGGTCAGGCCGCATGGAGCCAGTCGCGGTAGGCGTGGGTGAGGTTGTCGTCTCGGCGGATTCCGCGTTCGAGGGTGGAGATGGTGGCGGGCCAGACACCGAAGTGACGGGCGACGGCGGTGAGGGTGATGTTCTTGGACTGCCGCAGCGGCCGCAGGTCGGCAATGGCGGGGACGGCGACCGTGGTGGTCAGGCAGCGGAAGATCTCCCGGGCGACGGCCCGTTTCAGCAGCCGGATGATCTACGTCTACGCCGCGGTCGCGGAGCAGGCCGCGGGCACGCCCGACGAGCAGTGGGTGCTCGGCTGGGGCTACGAGGAGATCCTGCTCGGCGGCCACCCTGACGCGGACGCGCTGGACCGCGCGTCCGGCGGCCGTCCGGTATGGCTGTTCCAGGCGTCCCACCACGGAGGATCAGCGAGCCGGAGTGCGCTGCGGCGCGCAGGTGTCGATGAAGGACACGAGGTGCCGACGATCGACGGCGGGCACATCGCGGTCGACCGGGACGGCCGCCCGACCGGGGTGCTCGCCGAGCGTGCGATGGCACTGATCTACACCCGCATCCGGCCGTTCCCGTACGAGGACCAGGTGCAGGCGATCGGCCTGGCCTGCCGGGCCGCCGCCGCCAAGGGGCTCACCAGCGTCACCGAGCCGGGCATCGCCGGACAGAGCACCGGCAACGCCGCCACCGACCTCGCCGCCTTCCAGACCGCCCGCGACCGGGACCTGCTCGGCATCCGCGTCACGGTCATGCCGGAGATCTCCGCACTGCACGACCTGGACTCGGCCGCCCCCGGCTGCGAGGGCTTCGGACTCGACCTCGGCCTGCGCAGCGGACTGGGCGACGACCGGCTCCGGATCGGAGGGGTCAAGGTGTTCAGCGACGGTGCCATGACCATGCGCACGGCCGCCATGTGCTGCGACTACACCGACACTCCCGGACAGCGCGGATACCTGCTGGACGACGCCGACGTCCTGCGCCGACGGATTCTGCGGGCCGCCCGCGCCGGGTGGCAGGTCGCCACCCACGCGATCGGCGACCTCGCCGTGGAGACCGTCCTCGCCGCCTACGAGGAGGCCCGCGCCGTGGCCCCGCACAACAGGCTGCGGCACCGGATCGAACACGTCGGTCTCGCCTCCGACGACCAGATCAAGCGCATGGTCGCCGCCGACGTCATCCCGGTCCCGCAGGGGCGTTTCCTGGACGAGCTCGGTCACAACTATCTCCGCGCCGTGGGCGAGGAGCGCGGTCAACTCCTGTACCGGCAGGGAGGTTTCGTCGACGCCGGGCTGGAACTTCCCGGCAGCTCGGACTGCCCGATAGCCGACGGATCGCCCCTGCTCGGCATGCATGCGCTGGTCAACCGCGAGATCCCGGGAGGCCAGGTCCTCAACCCGGCGGAACGCCTCACGCCGGCACAGGCACTGCGCGCGTACACATACGGCTCCGCCTACGCCGACCACCAGGAGCACCGCAAGGGCACCCTGGCCCGCGGCAAGCTCGCCGACTTCGTCGCACTCACCGACGACCTCCTGCAGATCGCACCCGACCGCATCGGCGGAATCGGTGTGACAGCGACCGTCATCGGCGGACGGATCCGCCACGGCGACATCACGACCCGCTGAACAACCGCACGGCGCCCGCAAGCCGATCAAGGAGACCCAGACCCATGTCCCTGCACCCGACGGCTGCGCAGCTCGTCGCGGAGATGAACGCCGCTCGCCCCGCGGACCGGCAGCGTTCGGTCGGCGAAGTCCGTGCCGTGCTCGCGAAGTTACTCGCCGACGTGTCACGTCCCGAGGTCGCGTACGTCGCCGACCTCACCCTCCCCGTCGACGGCGGCACGATCCCCGCCCGCCTCTACCGACCCGAGCGCGGGTCGACCCGCCCGCTTCCGCTCATCGTCTACTTCCACGGCGGAGGATGGCTGCTCGGCAGCGTCGACACCCACGACCCGATCACCCGCAGGCTCGCCCTGGCCACCGGCATGGCCGTGCTCAGCGTCGGCTACCGTCGCGGCCCCGAAGCGCGATTCCCCACCGCCGTCGACGACGCGGTGGCGGCCGTGCGCTGGGCAGTCGCCCAAGCGGACGACTTCGGCGTGGACCCCGCCCGACTCGCCGTCGCCGGTGACAGCGCCGGGGGCAACCTCGCGACGGTGGCCGCCGCACTGCTGAGCGGGGACACCGCCGTCCGCGTACGCCACCAACTGCTGATCTACCCGGTGACGACCTACGACATGGAGCGCGGCTTCGACGACCGCTACGAGGACGTCGTGCTCTCGCGCGACGAGATGCTGTGGTTCCGCGGCAACTACCTGGCCACGCCCCAGCAGGCCGGCGACCCGCGGTTTAGCCCGCTCGGCGCGGACCTGCGAGGGCTGCCGTCCGCAACCGTCGTCCTCGCCGAGTGCGACCCGATCCGGCCGCAGGGCACGCTGTACGTCGAGGCTCTGCGGCGCGCCGGAGTGACCGCCCGGGTGCGCGAGTACCCCGGCATGCTCCATGGCTTCTTCGGTCTCGACACGTTCTGGGACGAAGGCCGTGACGCGATGGAGTTCGCGGCGGGAGGACTCGTCGAGGCCCTGCGGCCGAACCCCGAACCGGCCTGACGTCGCGGTGACCCGGGAAGAGTCAGCCGACCCGGTCCGGCCCGTCAACGGCCGGATCACCCACCACACGGAGCGTGCCGACGCAGGGGTCTGCCGCGCCCCGTACATGGCCGCCAGGGGTGGCCGCGACCTACTGGAGGAAGTGCACGAGCTCGGCGGTGACTTCGCCCGGTAGCACGTTCGGTGTCCCGGGCGGGTATGCGGCGGGCGTGTCGGCCGACCCCGCATTGGTCAAGGAGTCACCGCATGCCGAAGCAGTCCCCACCCCAGGAACTCGCCACCATTGCGCCGAAGCTCGTCGAGGTCACGAACGAAGTCCTCTTCGCCGACATCTGGGAGCGCCCCGGGCTGTCCCCGCGCGACCGCAGCCTGGTCACCGTGAGCGTGCCGGCCGCCCTCTACCGCTCCGAGCAGCCCGGCTGCCACCTGGGCGTCGCCCTGGACAACGGCCTGAGCGCCAAGGAACTGTCCGAGGCCATCACCCACCTCGCCTTCTACGCGGGCTGGCCCAACGCCATGACCGCGATCAACCAGCTCAAGAAGATCGCCTACGACCGCAACGCCGCCCGACCTGGACGACTCCCAGCCTCCCCCGATGGGCCGCCGACTGGACCGTCATGCTCATGTGCGCCGTCACGATAGCCGCCCAGACGGAAGCGCCCGCAGCACCCGCCGCTGCCAGTGACGCGCCACCGGATCCTGCTCGGCACCGCCCCGGCATGTCGGCACGGTGCTGCGGCCCGGAGGGCGCAGCGAGGGACCGCGCGTCACCTTGAGATGCGGGCTTCGATGCCGTCGAGCAGGAGGTCGAGGCCGATCCGGAAGGTGTGGTCGGCGTCCAGGTGGGCGGCATCGCGCACCACCGTGGCCAGCGCGGGGGATCGGCCGGTGGCGAAGGTTCGCTCCAGATAGGGCCCGAGCGAGTCCTGCCAACGCTTCTCGTCCATCCCGGCGCCCCGCTCGGCACGCCGCTCGGCGATCTCCCGACGCACCGCGCCGATCACGTAGGCGTTGACTGCGGCGACCACCGGCATGATGGCGTCCACGTCGACGTCGCCCAGTGCGGCCACCACGATCTCCCCACTGGCCAGCGCGTGCGGCCCGAGCTGGGGTCGGCCACCCAGTAGATCGGCGAGCCATTCGTGCTCGTGAGCGGCGTGCCGAGTGGCTTCGGCACGAGACCGGAGCACCTCCCGCCAGCCGTCTCCGACCGGCCGGATCTCGGCGTGGACGGCGTCGACCATGAGGTCGAGCAACTCCTCCTTGCTGGCGATGTAGCCGTACAGCCGCATCGGGCGGACGTCCAGCGCGGTGGCGACCTTGCGCAGCGACACCTCACCGCCGAGGACTGGTTCGCTACCAAGCGGGATACCGTTCGACGACCCGGCCGCCGCCCGGATGTCTGCGGACATGCAGGAATTGCCGACGTCGCCGGACGCCGCCCAGGAAATGCTCGCATTCTTCCAACCCGGCTGAAGGTAATCAGATACGACCGGGAAACCGGTCGTCCAGCCAGCGCGATCACGATCTCCAGCGCGGTCTCCACCCATCGGTCATCGGCCCTGCCGAAGGGCCGCGCCTCGGCACTTGCCGCTGGACGAGGCCGGCTTCCCCGTGTCGGCGGAAGTCGGCAACCCACCGTCGAACGGTGCGATCAGTCACCCCGAGTTCCGAAGCTCTCGCCGCTGCTCGTGGCATATCCCGATGTCGCGACCTGGGGTCTTCCGGTTGTCTCACCGCTTGGCCGGGCTATTTCGTCTCACCGTCGTGTCGTTCGGCTCGTTCGAAGAGGGGCAGTCCGAGGTCCGCTTCGAGGCGGTTGATCTGGATCACCAGGGTGGACTGGTGGATGCCGAGGTCTCGGGCTGCTTCGGTGAGGGTGGGGTAGGTCCGGGCTGCCAGGAGGCGGGAGAGCCGCTGTCGTGCGTATGGGCTGATCAGCGCTTTGTGGAGGACAGTGGGAAGCGCCTCGGCTTCGTCGACGGTGCGGAGGGCGGTCTGGTGGCTGGCTCCGCCACGTGGCCGGAGGGGATCATCATGGCGATCGACGACTACCCCACCCTCGCCGGCCTCACCCGCGAGGCACTTCGGCCGACCCGGGGGTCGGCAGCGAATCCCCAGTGACGCGCACGCGGGACGGCGACGTGCCGGACGGTGGCGCCGTAGCCTGCCCGTGCGGGTCCCCGCGGCGATCCGGCGCGCTCCGCCCCCTCCGAGACACGACGACCGAGGAAGACGGGAACCACCATGAAGATCATCGCGCTCGAGGAAGCCTTCAGCGTACCCGGCATGGCCACCGCCGGAGCCGCCCTCCACCAGCCGACGAAGTTCCGGCCCGGTGTACTGGCCGACCTGGAACGCCGACTGCCCGAGTTCAGCGAACTGCGCCTGAAGGACATGGACGAGCACGGTGTCGACATGCAAGTGCTGTCCCTGACCACGCCCGGCGTGCAGATGCAACCCGACACCGCCATTGCCGTCTCCGACGCGCAACTGGCCAACGACGTCCTCGCCGGCGTCGTCGAAGAGCATCGGGACCGGTTCGCGGGGCTTGCCGCGATGCCCCTGCAGGATCCGGCCGCCGCCGTGCGCGAACTCGACCGGGCCCTGAACGACCTCGGCCTGTCCGGCGTTCTGGTCAACGGCCATACCCTGGGCCACTACCTCGACGAACCACAGTTTCAGGTGTTCTGGGAAGCACTCGCCGGACACGACGTGCCGTTGTATCTCCACCCCAACAGCGCACCCCTGGGCTGGCCGGTGTTCGAAGGCCGCCCCGAGCTGATCGGCCCCACCTACGCGTGGACCGCCGAAACCGGCGCCCACGCGCTCCGCCTGATCTGCAGCGGTCTGTTCGACCGATTTCCTACCGCCAAGGTCATCCTCGGCCACATGGGCGAGATGCTGCCCTTCCACCTGTCCCGGATCGACACCCGGCTGCCCTACGTCGACACCGAGGTGAAACTGGCCAAGAAGCCCTCCGAGTACTTCATCGACAACTTCCACATCACCACCAGCGGCGTCACCGCCACCAGCGCACTGCTGGGAGCCGTCCTCGCCATCGGCATCGACAACATCTGCTTCGCCATCGACTACCCGTACGAGTCGAGCACCCAGGCCACCGAGTTCCTCCGCAACCTCCCCCTCAGCGACGCCGACCTGAACAAAATCGCCCACAGCAACGCTGAGCGGCTCCTGCGCCTGGGCTGACACATGCCTGTTCGGCGGTCAACTTCCGCAGCCGCTTCAGTTCCTCGTCCCGGTCGTCGACGGTCCGCACGGCACCGGGTCCCGATCCGGTGTCCTGCGCGGCGCTGGCCTTCTTCATCCGCCGCCGCAAGTACTCCGAGCGGACCCCGAGCTCCCCGGCGGCTTCGGTCACCGTCCGGCTCGACAACCGCACGAGTTCAACCGCGTCCCGCTTGCACTCCTCCGAGTACCGCTTCGTGTACATGCTTCCCACCCGGCACTGCTTCCTCTGGGCCTCACACTCCAGTCTCCAGGTGTCCACGATCACGAAGAGCTTCAACCTTCTCCACCGTCAAGCTCCGCACCAAGGTCACCTGCGGCGCCTGCAGCCCTGCAGCAGCCCTCGCGATGGTGTCCAACCTCGTCGAATCCGCCCAGGCACGCCGGCGCGCGGTTACCGGAGCCCACCTCGTCGCCCTCGTCCGCGCGGGCACCACGTTCGAGATCGGCCTCCTGGGCGAGCGCGCAAAGGCCGCTGGCGCCTGATCATGCGTCACCCGAACCACAGCTCTCGACAAATCACTCCACGGAACACCGCCGGCGGCGCTACGCTGCTGTGCCGTGCAGGAGACGCGTCTCGACACCACCCGGATCCGGGCAGCCCGCCGGGTGATCGACCCGATTTTCCTCGACACTCCGCTGTACCGCTGCGAGGCCCTGGAGCCCCGCCTCGGGTGCGCGGTGAGCATCAAGCTCGAGACGGCGAACCCGGTCCGCAGCTTCAAGGCCCGCGGCACCGAGGTCATCGCGAGCCTGCTCGCCGACAACGGCCCGCGAGCCGTGGTGTGCGCCAGTGCGGGCAATCTTGGCCAAGCCCTCGCCTGGTCCGGTCGCCGCCGGGGGCTCGACGTCTCCGTCGTGGCGTCCCGCTTCGCGACGGCGGCCAAGCTTGATCGCATCCGCGCATTGGACGCCAGGCTGGAGCTGGTGGACGGCGACCACGAGCTGGCTCGCGAGCGGGCGGCGGCCATCGCCCGGTATGACGGCATCCGGCTGGTCGAAGACAGCCTGGACATCGAGACCTGCGAGGGCGCGGCGACCATCGGCCTGGAACTGGTGGACCCCGTACCGGCGTTCGACACCGTCCTGATCGCTCTCGGCGGAGGGGCACTGGCCACCGGTGTGGGGCATGTAGTGAAGGCCTTGGCGCCCGAAGTCGAGGTGATCTGTGTCCAGCCGTTGGGCGCACCGGCGATGACACACTCATGGCGCCGACGGCGCGTCGTCACCACCGACTCGACCAACACCATCGCTGACGGCGTCGCCGGCCGATGCCCCATCCCGGCTGTCCTGGACGACCTTCTCCTGGTCGCCGACGACGCCGTCCTGGTCCAGGACGCGTCGATCATCGCCGGTATGCGGATGCTTCTCCACCACGCAGGCCTCGTCGTCGAACCATCGGCCGCGCTCGGCATCGCGGCGATCCTCGAAGACCGTGACCGCTTCGCCGGCCGACACGTGATCACTATCGTGTGCGGCAGCAACGTCGATGTAGACGCCTATCACCGCTGGGTCGGTGCCGCTCTGATCCACAGGTCTTGACGATGCTCGCCCGCGAGCATCGTCAAGACCTGTGGATCAGCAGTATCAGGGAGTACTCCGGCGGTAGGTCCACATCTCGGCCATCTGACCGTCGAGGAGTCGGATCAGCCAGATGAGATGGCTGTCGATGGTGCCGGGGCGACTTTCGTGGCCGACGCCGCCGACCGCGGACAGTAAATCGTCGGTACCGAGGATCGTGTCGATGTGGAAGCGGAGTCCTGGTCGGCTGGCGTGGGTATGCGTGACGGCACGTTGAACGCCGGCAGGTCCGGTCACCTCTGGGTGTGCATGGTCGGCCCAGTCCGGACTCAGCACTTCCGGAGCGATCGAGGTGTCGCCCGTGTTCCACATCTGGAAGTACCGTTGCACGACGTGGTGGGAGCGGTCCGCGTGCGCGTCCATCGTGTTGTCCTTTGCTCCGGCGGATGGCAGCCTGCGAGATGAACCGTAGGAACACGCGGCTCACGTGTCTGCCCATTCGGTCAAGACGCCGTTCTCGAATCAGGCGCCGGCGCGGACCAGCGGCACCAGGTCATCGCCGCCGGCGGCTATGGGGACACCGCCGCCTTCCGGCTTGGCCTGGAAGAACGCGGTCTCGACTACATGGTGGGCATCTCGACCACGACCACCGCGCAACCCGAGGACGCACAGCCGCGCACCCCGGCCCACCCCGGCCGGGGCCGACGGCCGGTTCCTGCCTGCCCCGAGCCGGCACAGAGGGTGAAGAGCCTGGTCATCGCAGCCGGTAAATCTTCCGCGCGTCCGGTGCAGTGGAGGGAGGGATCGCGGCCCGGCAGCGGCCGCAGCGGGCACAAGCGCATGTACTCGCGCTTCGTGGCCCTGCGGATCCGGCCCGCCGGACGTGAGATCCGCAAGGCCACGGCCACCACCGGGCTTCCGATGCGCCGGCTGCCGGCCAAATGGCCCGCCGACCAGGACGAGCCCGCGCAGTTCTGGCTCTCCAACCTGCCCGAATCCACCCCGTTGCCGTCCTCGTGCGCACCGCGAAACTCCGCTGGCGCATCGAGAACGACTACCACGAGATGAAACAGGCCCTGGGCCTGGCCCACTTCGAAGGCCGAACCTGGCCGGGCTGGCACCACCACGTCACCCTCGTCTCGGTCGCCCACGCCTTCTGCACCCTGCAGCGACTGAGACGATCCCCAAAAGAGACGGCGTCGACCTGAGCCTCTACCGAGTCGTTCGCGAGCTGCAGCTACTCCTCGTGATCTGGACCGGCGCCTGCCCCACCTGTCACCGCGACATGCCAGACCTCACACCAATATGACCAAGCCCTACTAGGTACGGATGAAGCATGTCTACCCGGCGCTGCAGCCGGTGCCGTCCCCGTCCGGACCGGGGGTGTCCTGTCCCAGGCCCCGACGGATCGCGATCTCCACGGGTGAGTACGCGCCGTCGGCCCGCTCCAGTTCGTAGGGCGCGGCCGGCATCAGCGGCGGCTGGGCCATGAAGCGCGGCCGCACCCCATGGTGCGGTTGCGCCGCGTGCACCACGAACGGATGGCACAGGAAGACGTCGCCCGGGGACCCCGTGGCGAGGGCGAGTGGCCGGTGGTCGGACGCTGCCACCAGATCGGGCGCAAGGGCCAGCCCGCTTCCCCCGTCCTCCCCGTACTTCTCCAGCACCTTCGGCACGTCGAGGTGTGAGCCGACCCGGATCCGGGTCGGGGCGTCCTCCTCACCGACCTCGCTGAACAGGAACAGCATCAGCAGCGCCCGGCCCCGGGAGTGCAGATTTGTGAAGTACCAGCTCTCGCCCTCCGGCAGATAGCTCCCCTCGATGTGCCAGCCCGCGTCGTCCGGCTCCTCCTCGTGCGGGAAGCGCAGCGGGAACGTGCCCAGCGAGTAACGCGGCTCCCAGCGTCCCGCGCCGACGAGCAGGTCGTACGCGCGCTGCAGGGACGGGGAGTTGGGTGCGGCGGCGAACGGCCCCTGCGCCATGCCGGCCACCCAGTGCACGGGCTGCGTCCACGTCGCTGGATCGTCCGGGTCGCAGCCCGTCTCTCGCCACAGCAGCCGCGCGCAGTCCGCGGCCACGCGCGGCGCGACAGCGCCCTCCAACTTCACGAAGCCGTCGCGGAGGAAGCGGGATACCAAAGTCGTGTCATCCATGCCCCCATCCTGCGGCGACACCGGTCCCGATCACCCGACATTCTCCGCACCGCCTTTGTCGGGTGTTCACCGAGCCCCTTCTTGCCCTTCTGAGAACCGGAAGCAACCGCCCTGCGGCCACAGGACCACATTGCCGACGACGGGCGAACACTCCGCGTCTTCGCCGTCGCCACCGAGAACGCGGACAGCGCCAACTGACCGTTACCGAAGCCCCTCGCAGATGCCCATACTCCCCACTCGTTCAAGAACTGGATCAAGTGGGGCACAGGTGAGTACCTCCGACCGAATTCAGGGAGCCTCATCAACATCTTGTGCCCGATCAAGTCGGATGCACGAGGCAGCCCGGAGAGTCGAGCGGCAGTGGTCGGCCCGCCTCGCTCTCCCCTTGAAGAGCAGCAGCCGGTTACTACTTCTCGTCGGCCACGCCCGGCACTCAGACGGGCCAACTGCTCAGAGGCCGGCTGAAGGGCGCAGTCACACTCGAACCGCGACGCCCCGAACCAACCACTCAACCTTCCCTAGGTTCTTTCACGGGACTGGGCGAGCCCTTCGTATGGTTGGCCCACCCAGGGGCGTCGGGTGTGGCTTTCATCCTTCTGCCGCTTGTGGCTTCCATGGATTGGCCGCCCGACGTCCCACGACGACTCGGGTGCCAATGAGGAATTGCGAATGATCACTGCGCAGGGAATCGACAGCGAGGTCGTCCGTCGGGAGGAACCAACACACCCCATCGCACGGAGGCACCATGGCCGCAATCCGGGCCGGCATCGACGCAGGCAAGACCCACCACCGCTGCGTCGCGATCGACGAGAGCGGCCGTCGGCTGCTGTCCCGGCGCGTCGCCAACGACGAGCCCGAACTGCTCGGCCGTAGGCGATGTCATCGTCCAGGGCGGAGACCCCGGCCAGTGGGTCGCCGCGCAGCAGTGGCTGTTGGGTAACGCCCTCGGGATCACACCGGCCATGGAAGACGAGCGGGTGGTGAAGCAGACACAGGACACCAAATGGGCGCTCAACCTCGCCTCGCCACCGCAGATCCGTACGTCCGCGATCCCAGGCAGGTACGCCTTCAAGCGCACCTGCGGAACAGCCCCCACCGCCCACCGCGCCAACTGATCAGCCTTACCTGACTCACCGGCCTGCAGGTGCCCGCGCGCACCGGGCTGATCGGCACGGCCGTACCCGGTGATCCCACCTCACCGGAACGCGGTCGCTGTCTACTCCCGCAGCCCGCACGCCTGACCGACGAATCCGAGGGACCGGGCCACGCGCGATCGGCCTGCCGGTCACGTTGCCCGCTCACCGAACACCATGCGTCGCAGTCCGGGGCCGGGGCTGGGTCAGCTGGGGTGTGTGTCGGGAGCGGAGCGAAGGGCGTGGCGGGTACGGCCCCGGCGGGCGAGTGCGACGGCCGTGCGCCAGATGTCGGCACCGACGAGCGCGCCGATCACCGGCGCGAGCAGGTAGATCCACAGATGTGTGGTGTTCCCGGACAGTAGCGCCGGGCCGAGTTGCCGTGCCGGGTTGGCTGATCCGCCGCTGCAGGGACCGAGCAGCGCGATGATGAGTGCTGTGGCCAGGCCCACGGCGTACGGCAGGAGCCGTCGGGTGGAGGGGCGGCTGAGGAAGGCGCCGAGCATGAGCGTCCCGGCGACGATGGCTCCGGCCTCTGCCGTGAACACTGTGGTGGCGTTCCATGTCGGTGCGGGTCCCACGGCCGCGTAGGCGATGGGGGCGTGGCGGGCGGTGGTCCCCCAGGCAAGGCCGCCAAGTGCCGTGCCGGCCAGTGATCCGGATGCCTGGGCGGTGATGTACGGGATGACGGCCCGCCCGGGAAATACCTTCAGGCGCCACAGGGCAACGGTGACGGCGGGGTTCAGATGTCCGCCGGAATACCGCCCGGAAGGCGACTGGATGAGCAAGGCGAGCAGCCCTCCCATGAGTGCGCCGAGTACGGCCAGGGCGAGGTCGGGATTCGCGATGACCAGGGGTGAGTCGGGCGCAAGCAGCCATCGCACCGCAGTGACGACAAGGAAGAGCAGCAATCCGGTCAGACCGACCTCGTGAGCCGCGCACCGCAGGATGCGCACAGGCAGGTCGGCGGTGGGGGTTCGACCGGCGGCGGTCGCTCGTATCGGGGTGGTTGTCGCCGAGAGGGGTGCGCCCGGATCCATGGGCGGCTTTCTGGTCCGCATCAGGGATGACCTCGATGGTGTGAGTGCGTGCCTTTGGGACCGCGGGGTGGGGAACCCGGCAGCGCAAGGGGTTCCCCACCGCCGTTCGGCCGTCGTCACTGGGCTGCGTGTGCGGCTTCCAGCCAGTTGAGGAACTCGCAGGCGAAGTGCCACTTGTGGCCGGTGAAGACGTGCTCCGGCGCGCTCGCGGGGAACTGGATCGTCAGCCGGATGCGCAGGCCGCGCGGACCGTCCCCGAACTCGTGCATGACGCGCGCGACCTCGGTTCCGTCGGCGAGCCTGCCGGTGCCGCCGATCCGGACGGGATACGTCTCGTGGCCTTCGCCCTCGATCGCGACGTCCTCGTGGAAGGTGAGGAAGAAGCGCAGCGGTCCGGAGCCGATGGTTTCGATGATCTCGACCACGCCGTCGGCGGAGTCGGCGAGGTAGTGCTCCGGGTTGGCCGCGAGCAGCGCACCCCGGTCGGCGTCCGCGAGCCGGCCCTGCCACCAGGTCAGGAATCCGTCGGCGTCGATCCCGTCGATTTCCATCTCGGTGACGGCGGACCGCCATGCTCCGTCCGAGGCGCCCGGCAGCGGTGCCAACGCCCGGTCCGCCGCCCGGAGGTCCTCGGTGAGCAGCTCACGCATCAGCTCGTCCCCGATCCGGTTCTTGAGGAGGGTGAGCGCGGTGCGGGCGCGGTCCAGCTCCCATCGGCGGATGTCGTCCTGTGAGTACTCGGTGCCGTCGATCACGGTCCGAACAGTCAGCGCGCCGCTCATGGCGTGCCCCTTTCACGATGAAACCTTAAGCGGAGAGATTTTCTCCGCCTTCAGGACGATAGCATAGCGGAGAGAAACTCTCCGATTGAGTTGGGCGACGAAAGGCGGTGTGCCATGAGGGCGGATGCGGCACGAAGCAGGCGACGGATTCTCGACGCGGCCCGTGAGGTCTTCCTGGAACGCGGCCTCGACGCGCCACTGGATCTGATCGTGCGCCGGGCCGGCGTCGGACCCGCCACGCTCTACCGGCGCTACCCGGACCGGGAAGCGCTCGTCAGGGACCTGACCGGCGACCTGCTCACGCGACTGGAGAGTGCTGCGGAAACAGCCGCGGCGGTGGATGACGACGCCTTCGCGGCGGTACGCCGCTTCGTCCACGCGGCGGCGGACCTGCGGATGGGCGCGGCCATCCTCGTACTCCTCGAAGGCCTTGTGGTCGACGAGGAGCTGGTACTCATCCGCACTCGGGCCGCGGACACCGTCGAAACCCTGATCCAGGCCGCACACGAGACCGGCCGGCTCCGCCGCGACGTAGGCATGGGCGACCTCGTCCTGCTCTCGATCCGGCTCTCCCGCCCCCTTCCGGGCGGCCTGGACCGCCTCGACCCGGACGGTTCCCTCCTCCACCGCCACCTCGACCTGGCCCTTGACGGCCTGACCGCCGCGTCCTCGGACGAGCCCGCGGCCACCGCGGCACCGGGCGTCCCACTGACGTTCGACGACCTCATCACCGCCGCCGACCGCCCGACCACCGCCGGCTGAATCTTGGCGACACGGCACGTCGCCTTCCCGCGCGGGCAGGTACCTGCCCGCCGCCAGAGAGAAGGCGCCCGTCCGGGCCGGCACGGCGCTCCCAACAGGGGCGAGAGGCGCGGCAGGCGCGCCACTCCGCCCGCACTGCGGATCGAGCACGCCCGGCCGTCCGGGTGCTCGGGGCGCTGGGAGTTGATCGAGCCGAAGGTACGCTCCACGATGCTTTTCGCGGTCGGCGCGAACGGCGGTGCGGGCTGCACGCTGATCCCGAGCGTCTCACAGGCGGCGGTGAACGCCCTGGACACGACCCACCGAACAGCACCTGATCACCCGCACCCTGCCCACCCGGACGTCCCTGCCCGCACAGCGGGCTCCAGGCAGTTCGCGGGCCCCGGACCGGGCTGCGCGGGGGCTGTCCCCGAAGCGGGCGGCGCTTGCCGACCGACGCAGCTGCCACCTCGCCCACACCCACCGCACCCCGCCACCCGGATCAGCACACGCCTCGGTACCGGTCGCGTACGTCCTCGTCCCGCCCGGCGCCACCGCGAAAACCCTGGCCACCGAATTCGCCCGCCACCTCGGCATCCCCGTCACCACCCGTATACCCCGGGCCCAGATCACCGACGCGGTCTGCCACACCTACAACCAGGCCGGTGTCTGCCTCGTCCTCATCGACGAGATCCACCGGCCGACCTCGACTCTGCTGCGCAATTCCTGGGTCAGGCTGTGAGTCGGTAGGCGAGGCGTTCGAGCCGGCTGCTGCGGGTGTGATGCTGGTCGTGTCCGGTCCAGTGGGCGTCGAGTCTGATCACGTTGAGTGCGGTGGCGGAGAAGGCGTGTTGGAGGCGGACTTTCGGTAGCCCGCGGTAGCGGGCCCGGCGTATGCCGGTGATGTCGAGGGCTTGATTGATAGTGCCTTCCACACCCGCTCGCAGGGCGTACTTGGCCTTCCACGTCTCGGTCTTCTGCTCGGCGCGGGCCTGGGTGAGGGCTTCTTCTGGCTCTCTGGGGCGCAGGGTGAGCATGCGGCGGCCTTTCGCGGAGCTGGTGCATTGGTCGCGGAAGGGGCAGGGGCGGCAGGTGCGGACGCCGAAGGTGATGACGATCGCGTCCGTTCCGTGCTGTTTCACGGGGTTCCAGTGCGCGCTGGTCTTGCCGGCGGGGCAGCGGACCTGGCGGGCCCTCCAGTCGATGATGAAGGCGCTCTTGTCGAAGCCGGCGTGGGCCTTGGCCTGGGCGGAATGATCCAGCAGAACCGGGGTGACCATACGGGTGCCCTGTTTCAGCGCGGCGGCGATGAGGTCGGCGGATGGATAGCCGGAGTCGAGGTAGTGCTCGGCGGGCCTGATGCCGTGCTCGGCCAGGCGCTGTTGGACCGGGGCGGTCGCTTTCACATCGGGCACGGTGGCATCGGTGGTGCACACGTCCGTGATCAGATTCGGTGCCGCCCGGACACCGGCTTCGGCTTCGGCTTCGGCTTCGGTGGGAGTGTCGCGGGTCTCGGTGAGATGGACCTTGTAGCCCATCCAGAACAGGCCCTCGCCCTTGGCCGCCCAGCGTGCGTCCGCGTCGTAGGGGGAGGCGAGGCGGCGATGACCGGGCGGGACACCCTCGTCGTCGGCGGCCCGCTTCTTGATCACCTCCCGTCCCCTGGTGTCGGTGCTCAGGTAGTACGTCTGGACGAGGATCTGCCGCAGGATCTGTACGGACTCGATCTCACGGATCCATGGGGGTGTGCCGGGTGACCAGGCCGCCCGGCACAACGCCAGCGCGTCCTGGCCGAAGACCTGCGCGAGCCGGTCGCGTTTCGTCTGCGAGGCGGGCATGCGCCAGCCGTCCACCCGCGGCCCGTACCGGTGAGCGAACTCGGCGACATCGACCTGCCCGGCCAGCCACGACGGCGCCGCGACAGCCAGGGCCTCCAGCGCCGCCCGCACACTCTCCCCGGCCAGCTCGAGGCGGTTCAAGTCCCGCACCGCACTGATCACATGGGTGGAATCGGTCCGCTGCCTGCCCCCGGCCGCGACCAGCCCCTCCTCCACGCAGTACTCAAGGAGACGGTCGAAGACCACCCGTTCCATGCCGTTGTCGGACAGGCGGGAACGGAACCGGCTCAGCACACTGGCATCGAAGCCGGTGTCCGTCAGCTCCGCCCCGAGCGCGTACTTCCAGTCGATCGCCCGCACCGCCATCGCCGCGGCCTGCCGATCGGTCAGATCCTCGGCGAACTGCAACACCGTGACCAGGCACAACACCCCCGGAGACAAACCCGGAGCCCCACGCACCCCGAACGCCGACGCGAACGGCTCGTCCGCGAAAACCTCCGCGAGCCGGTCTCGCACCCGTATCGCCAGGCTCCCCTGCGGGAACGCCGCCCGCGCCACCATCACGGTCTGCTCCGGGACTTCCGGCAGCCCCTCCGGCCGCATCGACATCCACACCACCCCCACGGCCGCACGACAGGACAACGACCGTACAGACGATCATCCCGTGCCCACCTTCACCCCCGCACGGAATTGCGCAGCAGAGTCACCGTCCGTCGCAAAGCTCACGGACTGGCTGCTCGGCGGCAGGCACCACCTCCCCGCAGACCGGCAGCTGGGCAAGCGCGTCCTCCGCGAAGCACCCTGGTTCGAGGACGCCGTACAGATCAACCGCCTGTACGCACAGGCTGGTACCAGCACTCGGCCGCCTCGGCCTCACCGAGGGCGACGCCGATCCGCCACGGTGTCCGCCACGGGGTTGGCGAAGCCGGCCGACCGCCCCGTACCGCCCGACCTCGCAGATCAGGCACCGGCAACTCGTCAGGCGTCAGCCGGCAGGCTTCCGGAGAGGGGTCGGTTTGGTGGTGAGCAGCGCGGTGATCTCCTGGGCGAGCTCCGGGCCGAGTTCGCCCCAGCCGTCCTTGTAGCCGTAGACGCTCGCCAGGGTGCGGGCGTCGTAGTCGCCGTTCATGATCTCGATGTCGTTGGTGGTGATGAGTGCCGGGTGGGCGACGCCGACAGCCCCCGAGACCTTCAGCAGCTCCTTACGCAGGGTGCGCAGGTAGACAGCGGCCCGGGTGGCCTTCGAGGGCGCGTCGACGCCGCGCACCAGCCACGGGTCCTGGGTGGCGATGCCGGTGGGACACTTGTCGGTGTGGCATTTCTGCGCCTGGATGCAGCCGATGGACAGCATTGCCTCGCGGGCGACGTTGATCATGTCGACACCCAGGGCGAAGGCGACGGCGGCGTTCTCGGGCAGGCCGAGCTTGCCGGAGCCGATGAAGGTGAGGTCGTCGGTCAGACCCCGCTCGGCGAACGTGCTGTAGACGCGGGAGAAGCCCATCCGGAACGGCAGCGAAACCGAGTCGGTGAAGATCAGGGGAGCCGCCCCGGTACCGCCCTCGCCTCCGTCGATGGTCACGAAGTCGACCCCGCGATCACCACGAGCCATCAACGTGGCCAGCTCCTGCCAGAAGCTCATCTCCCCCACAGCGCTCTTGATCCCGACCGGCAGACCGGTCTCGGTAGCGAGCAGCTCCACGAAGTCGAGCATCGAGTCGACGTCGTGGAACGCGGTGTGCCGAGAGGGAGAGGCGCAGTCCTTGCCGGCCGGGATGCCGCGGATCTTGGCGATCTCGGGGGTCACCTTCGCTCCCGGCAGCATCCCACCGAGCCCCGGCTTGGCGCCCTGGGAGAGCTTGATCTCTATTGCCTTGACCGGGGCGCCTGTGACCACGTCCTTGAGCTTGTCGAGGTTGAAGGTGCCGTCCTCGTTGCGGCAACCGAAGTACGACGTCCCTAGCTGGAGGACGAGGTCACCGCCGTTGCGGTGGTACTGCGAGAGGCCGCCCTCGCCCGTGTTCTGCATCGCGCCGGCCAGCGCCGCGCCCTTGTTGAGCGCCGTGATGGCCGCGCCGGACAGCGATCCGAAGCTCATCGCCGAGATGTTCACGACGCTTGCGGGCCGGAACGCCTTGGCGCGCCCGCGCGGGCCGCCCAGCACCTTGGCCGACGGCAGCGGGGCCTGCGGGTCGTGCAGATCGGGCAGCGTGCCGGCGAACGTCCGCTGCTTCACGTACGCGTGCCCTTGCACATGCTCGACGTCTACGTCGGTTCCGAACCCGAAGTAGTTGTTCTCTTCCTTCGCCGACGCATAGATCCAGGTGCGCTGGTCACGGCTGAACGGGCGCTCTTCCTCGTTGGACGTCACGACGTACTGGCGCAGTTCCGGCCCGATCGTCTCCAACAGGTACCGGGCGTGCCCGATCACGGGGAAGTTTCTGAGCAGTGCGTGCTTCTTCTGGACGAGGTCGCGGGCAGCCACCAGCGCCAATGCTGTTGCGGCGGCTGCGCCGATGCTCCGAGCGCGCATGAACGTTCCTCTCCTCGGCTGCTTGATACCCGACTCCATCGCTGTGCGGCGGACGTCGTGGGCGTTGGGCGGCGGACACGGCCAGGCAGGCATCGGCGTCCGACGACGAAACGCCACATGATGTTAGAGGTCTCGCGGACGGGCGGACGGGGCAGGGTGTGTGAGACCGGCTGCGCCGCTGGCATTCCCTAGTAGGGCTTGTTACCGAGGTTCCCTCACTGTCGTCGGATGGTGACTGTTGGTGACCCTTGTGGCATGCCGGTGGGATTGCGGTGTGCGGAGGGTGGAGGCCTGAAACTGCTGAGCGGCGGGCGTTTCGTGAACAGGTGCGGCTGAAGGCCGGCGGGCGGTTCGCGGCGGGTGGGAAGACGCGGTGATCGCGAAAGAGTTGCGGGTGAGCGAGCGTTCGGTGGTACGCCGGCGTCGGGCTTGGCGGGAGGGTGGTCCAAAGGCCCTGCGTTCCGCCGGGCCGGCGAAGGTACCGAGGATCTCGGTTGCCGAGTTTGGAGTGCTGAAGGAGGAACTGGGCAGGGGCCCGGCCGCCCGTGGCTTCGAAGATCAGCGGTGGACCCCGGGCCGGGTTCAGGTGGTGATCGCCCGCCGTTTCCGGGTGAACGCCGCCATCCTGATGGCGGCGTTCGCCCCGCACGTGTTCCGTACCGAATCGCCGTGGCAGGCCATCGCCTGGTCGGGTCGTGCTCATCGGCGCGGTCGCCTTCGTCGCCGCGCTCATCCGTGCCGAACTGCTGCTGCGCCGCCTGGGCCGGCAGGCGGACGGCGACGCCTCCGAGACCTGATCCTCATGACTTCCCCGGGGAACACGACGCCCCGGACCGAACGCGAGGAGAGGCATGCCCCTGCCCACCGGGTGAAATTCAGAGCGCGGTGCGTGGGCGGCCCCGCCGGGTATCCGGGGCTCACGCCCGGACGGGGCCGCGCCGGGCGCGGGCCCCGTCCGGGCGGATGCGTCGGCTGTCAGGCGGCAGACGCGGACTGGCCCGGCCGGTACGTGGTCCGCGCGCCGGTGACCGCCGGGCACACCTTGGTGAGCATCAGCTCCAGGAACCGGTCGGAGTGGCGGAAGGAGGCCAAGTGGCTGGCGTCGTCGATCAGCGTGAAGTCCTTCACCGGCGCGGTGGTCCCAGCACACGATGGTGAAGTGCTTCTCCCAGCTGCGGGTGCGTGGCAGGAAGGCGAGGTGGGAGGCGCCGGGGTCGCCGAGGATCTCCAGGACCACCGGGTTGTGAGACGGTCCTCGCCGCGCACCGAGATCCACTGGTCGATGCCGCCGATGCGGACGAAGCCGGCCTCGTCGATGCGTTCGGGGTGGCGATGCGCAGCTTCTTGGCGAAGGCGGTGTGCTTGAGCTGCCGGTAGCCCGGCATGCCGGCGGCCGGGGCGGCGGCGAGGGTGGCGGCGAGGGTGGCGGCGGAGGCCCTTTCGCTCCGCGGGGCCGGGAGACCGTTTTGAGCGTGATGTGGAGGAAGTCGTCGGACCAGTTGATGAGCTGGCCGGCGTAGGCGGAGTCGGCCCAGACCTGCGTGATCTGCGATTGCACGACCCGAAGCCGCCAGAGGAGCGGTGCGATCGCCACGATCGTGGCGATGCGCATCGACGTCGGCTTCATCACCGGGCTCCGTGGCGTGAGCAATCCCGAGAAGCTGTCATGCATCGAACGGGAGACCGCGGTCAGTCGCTGAGTCCGTGACGGCCTTGTGGCAGGGGCCTGATCCGCATCGCGGGTCAGGCCCGCGGCACGGTCAGTCCCAGACCAGGTTGAGGGAGCGTTCGAAGTTGACGTATCCGGCGCGGGCGAAGGCCTTCGCCATGGGGACGTTGCCGAGGTCCGTCGATGCCCTGACCCGGTCAACGCCCTCGGCGGCCAGGATGCGGGTGCCCTCGGCGAGGATCTCGTCGATGTAGCCGTTGCCGCGGTGTGCGGGCAGGACACCGATGTACGCGATGATCGGGTGGTAGCTGTTGCGGGCGGGGACCACGAAGCCCACCGGACCTCCCCCATCGGGGAGTTCGGCGATGCGCCACCACTCGTGCGGGCTCTTGAACCCGGCGAACTCTCCGTCGTAGTGCCGTTCCGCCGCTTCGCGCGGGGTCAGCCCGGATGCCAGGTCCGCCTGGCCGTGGGCGTCGAGGGTGCCTTCCATGACCGGGGTCATCAGGGCGAGGAGGTCCTCACGGTCGGCCACCGGACGGAAGACGAGACGCCCCCCGGACTCCGGGAGCAGGGACGACGGGGTCCACTGCAGCCGCAGGCGCTCGACCAGCAGCCGTGCTCCGGTGCTCTCCAGCACGCGCGTGCGGGATTCGACCACCTCGCGGGCCGCGGGGTCCTCGTGCCAGTCGGGCGGGACGAAGCGGCCGTACTCCGGCAGCTTCGCGCCCGCCGGGAAGACGGTCGCCGTCGCCGTCTCGAACAGCCGCAGGCCGATCTCGTCGCGGTCGGCCCGGGGCAGCGTGTCGTCGATGTCGAAGAAGTCGAACTGCAGCGGGACGTCACCGCCCGGGGTCGTCCACCAGGCGAGCCGGGCGAGGAGACGGTCACCGTCCAGGGCCACCCATGCCCACTCGGGGCGGCGGCAGCCGTTGGCGAAGTCCTCGGTCAGTTCGTGGTCGAGGACGTAGGAGAGCCGGCAGAAGAGATCGATCTCCTCGGGGCCGGTCAGCGGCCGGTAGCTCACCGATGTCGGTTTCAAATCAACTCCTGTGAAGGGATACAGCGTTCCGGGTCTGGTATGTCGTGCCGGCCGGGCACGCCGGGTGTCCGTGCCGTGGGCGTCCAGGGCCTGTCCGACCCCGATCCGCCGGACAGGCACGAGGGCCGCATGCTGCTCAGGCCGATTCGAGGATCGGGCGGATTTCGAGCGCCTCCGGGGTGGGGAAGCCGCGGGCCAGCTCGATGGCCTCGGCGTGGTCGGCCACCTCCAGCACGAACCAGCCGCCGAGGGTTTCCTCGCCGCTGTGCACGGGACCCTCGGTCACCGCCGCGGACCCGTCCGCCGTCCTGCGCACGGTGACAGGGCCTTGGTGCTCGGTGTCGAGGGCGTCCCCGCCCGCCAGCTTGCCCGCTGCCGCGAGCTCGCCGATCCAGGTCTCGTACGCCTTTCGGTAGGCGGCGCGGTCGGCCTGGATCAGGGCGCGGGACGCATCCGTCTCGAAGATCACGAGGGCGTATTTCATGAGGTGTTCCTCTGTTCGGTGTTCTTGGTGGTGAGGGTGGTTCTGGTGGTGGCCGGTTCGATGCGGGCCAGTGCGCCCGTCTCCAGGGCCGTCCACAGGGCGCCGTCCGGGCCCACCGTGATGCCGTGCGGCTCGGAGGCCGGGGTCGGCAGGTCATGGACGGTGACCGTGCCGTCGGAGGTGAGCGAGCCGACTCGGTTCCCACCCCATTCGGTGAACCAGGCCGTTCCGTCCGCGTCGGTCGTGACGGCGTGCGGCCTGGCGGAGCGGTCGGGCAGCGGGTACTCGGTGATGCGGCCGTCGGGTGTCACCCGGCCGATCTGACCGGCCGCGATCTCGGTGAACCAGACACTTCCGTCCGGGCCCACGGCGATCCCCACCGGTGCGGCCGCCTCGGTGGGCAGCTCGTGGACCGTGATGCGGCCGTCCATGCCGATACGGCCGATGGCGTTGGCCTGGTTCATGGTGAACCACATCGAGTCCCCGGCCGCGGCGATCGCGGAGGGGAACGCGCCGGTGCGGGGCAGCGGGTACTCCGTGACCGATCCGTCGGTGGTGAGGCGGCCGACGCGGTCGGCGGCGGTCTCGGTGAACCACAGCGCACCGTCCGGCCCCGCCGCGATGCCGAAGGGACCGCACTCCGCGGTCGGCAGCGCGAACTCCGTCACCTGGCCGGCGGGCGTGATCCGCCCGATCCGGTGCCCCCGGTACTGCGTGAACCACAGCGCACCGTCCGGCCCGTTGCAGATGACCGTCGGACCGCTGTCCGGAGCGAGTCGATGACTGGTCGGCTCCTGTCCCGGGACCAGCCGGCCGATCCTGCCGCTGTGCACCAGGGTGAACCACAGCGCGCCGTCCGGGCCCGTGGTGAGCGCGTACGGGCCGCCCTCGCGGTCGGACACCGCGTACTCCTCGACGGTTCGGGGCGTCACTGCTGCTCCAGACCTTCGGCGGCGGCGATGCGCTCGATGTCCTTGGGGGATCCCGCCATGATGGTCCGGGCGTGCTTGGTCATCAGCTCGACGGGCCAGTCCCACCAGGCGGCCCGAGTGAGCCGCTCGATGTCGCCGTCGTCGAAGCGCTGTCTGATCGTCCGGGCCGGATTGCCGCCCACGACGGTGTACGGCGGCACGTCGGCGGTGACCACCGCTCCGGCCGCGATCACCGCACCGTCGCCGATCCGTACCCCCGGCATCACGGTGGCTCCGTATCCGAACCACACGTCGTTGCCGACCACCGTGTCACCTCGGCTGGGCATGCCGGTGACGAGGTCGAGAGTCCGCTCGGTCCACTCCCCCGCCGAACATGGTGAAAGGGAAGGTGGACACCCCCATTGACGGGTGGTCGGCGCCCGCCATCAGGAACCGGGTGCCCGTCGCGATCGCACAGTACTTACCGATGATCAGCCGTTCCGGACCGTACGCGTACAGCACGTTGCGCTGTGCGAAGTCGGTCGCGCCGTCGGGGTCGTCGTAGTAGGTGAAGTCACCCGCCACGACGTTCGTCCCGTCGACCAGTGGCTTGAGGAAGACGACACTCTCGTGGGCGGGCAGGGGGTGGACGGTGCTCGGATCAGGTGTCACGCGGGTATCTCTCCAAGGGGGTTCGCGGCGAGCGAGCACTGGGCGGCGCGGCCCCACGGACGATGAGGTACGCGCCTTCCCGGCAGTCGGCCGACTTGAGCGGGCAATTCCTGCCGCCTCGCGCCGGCTCCTGTCACCTGCGGGAAGCCTCCCGGCCCGGTCACCAGCATGCTGGGGGGGCAGCCCAAAAGCAACGGCTCATCTGGTTATGATCGTTAACCCAGACGTTTACGATTCCGAGGACCAGAATGGAATCGGGGGACAAGATGGAACTTCGGGACATAGAGATCTTCCTGACGCTCGCGGAGGAGCTCCACTTCGGCCGCAGCGCCGAGCGCCTGCATGTTTCCCCGGCCCGTGTCAGCCAGGCGATCAAGAAGCAGGAACGCGCCATTGGCGCCCAGCTCTTCGAGCGCACAAGCCGCCAGGTACGGCTGACTCCCGTCGGAGAGGTGCTGCTCCAGCGGCTGAAGCCGGCATATGAGGGCACCAAAGAAGCCCTGGCGGAGGTGATCAACGTCGCCCGCCAATCGGCCGGCACACTGACGCTGGGGGTCATGGGCGCACAGATGCACGACATGGCGCCGGTCCTGACCCGCTTCCGGGCCCGGCACCCGTCCGCCGAACTCCGGTTCCGGGAAGTATTCTTCAGCGATCCGTTCGGAGCCTTGCGGGCCGGCGAGATCGACGCGGTCACCACCTGGCTGCCGGTCCGAGAGCCGGACCTGACCGTCGGTGTGGTGCTGCGCGAAGAGCCGCTCAACCTGATGGTGGCCGCGGACCACCCGCTCGCCCGACAGGAGTCGGTGAGCATGGAGGTACTCGGCGACCACATCGTCCCGCAACTGAAAGGCCCCATACCCACCTACTGGGAGACCAGCGTCCTGCCGACCCGCACGCCGGCCGGACGCCCCGTCCGCCGTGGCCCGGCCGTCACCACCTTCTACGAGATCCTTGCCCTCGTCGCGGCAGGCGACGCGGTCTGCCCCGTCCCCGACGAGGGGCGGCGCTACAACGCGCAGACCGACGTCGTCTACCTCCCCCTCCACGATGCCCCGCCCGTCCAGTGGGCCCTGATCTGGCGCACGGACCGCGCGACCCCGCTGGTACGTGCACTCGCCCAGGCGGCGACGGACTGAAGGAACGCAATCACGCGTGAGAGATGTGCTGGCGTCTGCCCTCGCCCCGTCCGCGATCGGTCGCTCCGGCCGCCGGCCGGCGCGAGCTTCGGCGGGGCTTGCGGACGGCACGGCCAGGTGGCGTGCAGCGCTGCGAGATGCTCAGGTTTGCGGCCGGCGCGAGGGTCGGCGGAGCAGCGGTTAGCGCGCCGCGGCTCCGCTTCGAGGTCGGCTTTCGGACTTCCACCGACGACTGGGGCGTCATCACCCGAAACACGATCGGCTCCCCTGTTGCCGCCTTGCGGAACGGCCCGTTCGGCTCGTTCGGCGCGCAGGGCCCCTCCGCGAGGCCGCTCCACGGGCAGGGCGGTCTCGGAATCGAGGTAGCGGACCATTCCACCTCCCTCACCCCGGCAAGTGAGAAGATCGACTTCGGCAACGAGGTCGACTTCTACGGCGACCCGGTATGGGGACTGAACCGGATCGGTTTCCACGTCTTCCAGACCGCCGAGAACGTCACCTACGGCGGCCCGGGGAACGTGCCGAACATCAGGTTCGAGGTCAATCCGAATCCCACCGCGGCTCCAGCCACCATCTACTCCTCGATGGTGTGGGTGCCGCGCCCCTCCCCGATGACGGACCGCTGGAGTCCCTACCTGGATGCCACCACGACCGGCCGGTGGTTCCTCACGGGCAACGCCGGGACGGTGACCGTCTGCAACCAGACCACCGTGTGCACCTTCCAGCAGCTGAAAACCGCACTCAACGACGGCGGCGCGCAGCCGACTGTCCACACCGCCGCGGTAGGCAAGGGCCGCGACCACATGTGGATCGGCGCTGTCGACGGCCTGCGGATCAACCGGACCGTCTACGACTTCGAAAGCGACGGAGCCAGAACTCGACGCGCCAACTGAGCGAGACACCCGGCAGGGTGGCGTCGCCCGCGGCCGTGGTGGCGGCAGATGCACTCGGCGTCCACCTCCATGTCCAGCGCGGTGACGCTGAGGACACCTGCCGAGCCCTTGGCCGGAAAAGGCGACCCTCGTCCAGACGCTGCAAGGACTGCATGGGGCCTCCGCGTCGCCATCGGCGACGCGGAGGAGGGGCAAGGGAGTGGTCAGCCGTCGGCCGGCACCGGTTCCCTTGTCCATCTGGGGGTGGCGAGGTCGAGGTGCTGTTCTGCCCAGTCGATGAGCTTCGACGGATAACGACACCCGGGCCAGGGAAGTCCTGCGGGAGGCGACCCCAGTCCGCTGCCGACATCGTCGACCGGCCCAGCCGCGTTCTCGCCGTCCTGCTGCTCGACATCCCCGCCGTCCGTGCACTCGCCACCGCCCTCGCCCTCAACCCACCGTAGGGCCGGGGGCAGGTGCGCTCATGGGTGGTACAGCTCTTCCACCACCTTCCTCGGAGCTCGCCCTCGTGAGAATCGGGGACGCCGCCGCGATCGGCCTGCGCACATCACTGTGACGCACCTGGGGGACCTCGCGGCCGCGTACGCGTCGCGTCGGCTACTCCACGGCCGAGGCGAGGGGCTGCTCGCTCCAGATGGTCTTGCCTCGCTGGCCGTAGCGACTGCCCCAGCGGGTGGTGAGCTGAGCCACAAGGTACAGACCGCGGCCTCCCTCGTCGGTCCAGCGGGCCCGGCACAGCCGTGGCTGGGTGTTGCTGGGATCGGACACCTCGCAGATCAGCACGTTGTCGCGGATGAGCCGTAGGACGATCGGGCCGCCTGCGTAGCGGATGGCATTGGTGACAAGTTCGCTGACGATGAGTTCTGTGGTGAATGCGAGGTGGTCCAGACCCCAGGCAGCCAGTTGCCCTGTGGCGGCCTCCCGGGCCTCGGCCACGATGGCCGGGTCGGCGGAAAACTGCCAGGCGGCGGTCGAGTCGTCCGGCAGCGCCCTGGTGCGCGCGAGCAGCAGGGCCACGTCGTCGCGGGACGGCACCTCGGTTGCCCGGGACAGCAGGGACCGGCCGACCTCGTCCAGGGACGGCGCCCCGCCGCCATCACACAGCGTCGTGAGACTTTCGACCAGCTGGGACATACCGTCTTCGATGTCCTGCCCGTTGAGGGTGCCGAGCCCGTCTGTGTACAGGGCGAGGATGCTGCCTGGCTCCAGTCGGAGGTTCGTGACCTCGAACGGCATACCGCCCACCCCGAGGGGTGGGCCGGGGGCGATCTCGATCACCTGGGCCGTGCCGTCGGGGTGGAGCAGAACGGGTGGCGGATGGCCGGCGCCGGCCAGCGCACACCGGCGGCTGACCGGGTCGTACAGCGCGTACAGGCAGGTCGCGCCCGAGACACTCGGCTGGGCGGGGTCGGCTTCCTCGGCGAGTTGCTGGACCAGGTCGTCGACGTGGGTGAGCAGCTCGTCGGGATCCAGTTCGAGATCCGCGAGGGTCTGCACCGCCGTACGCAACCGCCCCATGGTCGCGGTGGCGTGCAGACCGTGGCCGACGACATCCCCTACAACAAGCGCCACGCGGAACGACGGCAGCGGGATCACGTCGAACCAGTCACCGCCGATGTCGGCCCCGCCTCCGGCGGGCACATAGTTGCCCGCCGCCTCGGCCGCTGGAATGTCGCTGGTGGTACGGGGCAGCAGGCGCCGTTGCAGTGCCTCGGAGGCGCGGTGCTCCCGGGTGTACCGGCGGGCGTTGTCCACGCTCAGCGCGGCGCGGGAGGCGATCTCCGCCAGGAGTCTCCGGTCCTCCTCGACGAAGGGGTCGGGCCGGTCGGTTCGCCAGACCACGACGGCGCCGAGCAACAGGCCGCGCGCGAACAGAGGAGAGTAGAGGACCAAGTGACCGCGCTCGGGGACGAACAGGGGAGCCAATTCAGGTCCCAATTGCTCGCTCGCCTCCTGCACGGAGGCCAGGACGGTCTCTCCGCACCGCAGCCTCCGCAGAACAGGTGGGTCAGGCAACGGGGGGACCGCCTTGCCCGGTTGCAGGAGGCCGCTGGGGACGGATCCGGTGGCCGAGACCACCACGGCGCGGCGCAGGTGCCACAGTCCGGCGCCGACCAGCTTGGGGGGCTCGTCGCCCTGGAACACGGCCTCCGCGAGTTCCACCCAGGCCATGTCACCGAGAGCCGGGACGAGGACTTCGGCCAGGTCCTGGGAGGTGCGGAGGACGTTCAGGGAGGTGCCGATCCGCTCGGATGCCTCGTGAAGCAGATCCAGGTGGTGGAGGTCCCGCTGCTGGGCGTTGGAGGGCGTGAGCATGGTGGCGACACCCGTCGGCTGTCCCTGGGCGTCCTCCAGCCGGAAGGCGGACAGGGACCACTGTCGGCCGGGAACCTGTGGGGGCCCCACCCGCTGCTCCCACCCGATGAGCGGCACCCCCGTGTCCAGGACCCGGCGCAGCACCGATTCGACCTCCTCCGCGTCCTGGGGGGACAGCGCCTCCCCCAGGAGGCCGCCCACGAGCGCGGCGGAACCGCCGGGCGTCCCGGAGGTGGCCGCATTGGTGCGCACCGTACCCAGGTCCAGGCCGTAAATGCCGATCTCGATCTGGTTCTGGGCGAACAGTGCCCGCGCGAGGGCGGTGTTCTGGTTCCACAGATCCAGGTGCTGGGCGGGGAGGGCCAGGACGAGGCTCTGCGACGAGCCTTCCAGCCGCACCACGCGAAAGACGACCTCGACCTGGTCGCCGGAGGGGCGACGGAGTACCGCGCGGCCCGCCAACGGGATCCCGGACCGTTGGGGGCTGTCCTGGCACCGCCTGTGGGAGGGGTCGGCGAGGAAGCTCCACGCCTGGGAGCCGCAGGCTTCCTCGGTCGTGTGCTCCAGCAGGTCTGCGGCCGCCCGGGACCAGCGCAGCACGATGCCCTGATCGTCGAGCACCGCCGTCGCGATGTCGTCGAACGAGAACGACCGTTCCCAAGCGTCATCAGTGGATGCGCCCATCGCGCTGTCCTTAGCCTCTACGGAGATACCTCAAGTTACGTACATTGCGGATAATTCCGGCGCGCATTGTTCCGCCATCGGGAGCCAAGGCACTCATTGCAACTCCCGGCCAGCGGAGACGCATCGATGACCGGCGACAACTGGACGTGAAGCCGTCCGAAAATGTTGTCGCGCGCGCGAGACGGCTCGGCTCCCCCGGCGCATCCTCGGCGCACTTCCGGGAACGCGGGCTGCCCGAGCGCGGAACCGAGTGCTGCGAGTTCCGGATACACGGTGGCGATGTCCGCCCCGGACCGGGACCGCAGGACCGTGGGCCCGTCGCTCGGCAGATACACCATGGCCCGCTGCCTGTCCTGCTTGGCCTCCAATGCGGTGGCCGTACTCTGCTGGAGAGCCTGGGGCTGGACGAGGCACGGTGGTCGACGCCCGCAGCGGTCGTCGGGCACGGGGCGCAGGCGCTGGAGATGACCCGGGATGCGGGGCTGGAGGGGTGCTCGCGAAGAAGCTTGCGTCCGTGCACGGACCCGGGATCCGCTCCCGCTCGTGGTCAAGGTCCCGCACGTCCGGACCGTCGATGTGATCCTGGGCAGGTGCGTGCCGGGCCGCGTCCGGCTCACCGGCCTGCCCGGTGCGCTGCTGGTGGGAGAGGCACATGAAGGCGGCCTGCGGGACGTGGGCAGTGTCGGCACCGGATGGAGTGACACCGAACGCACCACACTCGCCGCCCTGCTCGAAGTCGCGGGGATCGACGACTGCCCCTTCGAGAGGGCGGCGGGGGTGAACGGAGCGCGGTGGGTACTGCCCCGCATGGCCGGCGAGGCCCGCTACACCGCCAGGACCCGCGCGGGACTGCTGCGACACCCCTCCCTGCCACCGGCTGCGCCCCGACCTCGCACCGGCCGGCATCGCCTGACCCGGCGCGCCAAGGGTTCCTGACCGGCGTGGGTGTTGTGCCCGGTCAGGATAGGTCGGCGCGAAGGGCGTTGACGCGCGCGGCGCCCGCGTCGAAGGCGGTTCCGTCGAGAGTGCCGGCCGCCAGGGCCTCGCTCAGTGCGGTCACTGCTTCCTCCCCCTGGGCAGCGTCGCGGGACGAGCACAGAATCAGGTCCATGCCGGCCGCGGCGGCCCGTACGGCGCGTTCCGCCGTGCTGCCATAGGCCCGAAGAGCCCCGGCCTCCAAGGCGTCGGTGACCGTCACGCCCGAGAAACCGAGCCGGTTCCGCAGCTCGCCGACCACGGTCGGGGACAGGCCGGCGGGCCGGTCGGCGTCCAACGCCCGGTAGACGGCCCAGGACAGCATGACCAGCTTGGTCCCGGCCGAGATAGCTGCTCGGTACGGCACCTCGTCGACGCTGCGCAGCGTGGACGCGGACGTGGTGAGGGTGACGGGGCCCAGGTCGGTGTTCTGGTTCGCGGAGGCGGGGCCGAGGCCGGGGAAGTGCTTCGCAGCGGCCGCCACCCCGGTGTTCTGTTGCGCGGTAATGAAGGCCGAGCCGCAGGTGCCGACCGCCTCCTGGTCTTTGCTGTACGACCGCTCGTACTGGTCGGTGAAGTCGCCGGCCGTGCGGTACACGTCGAGCACCGGCGCCAGGTTGACGTTCATGCCGACGCCCGCGAGGTTCATGCCCGCACCGCTGCCGGCGAACTCCGCCTGCGTCTCCGGGTCCGTGGAGGCGCCGACGTCCTTCGCGGACATTACGGGCTCACCGGGCAGGCGGCGCACCATGCCACCCTCCTGGTCGGTCATCAGGAGCAGCGAGGTCTTCACGGGGGCGGAGGCGTTTGCCTCGTTCATCGCCTGGATGACACCCTCGATCTGGCTCAGGCTCTTGATGTTCTCCGCGAAGAAGATCACCCCGGCCGTACGGCCCTCCCTGATCGCGTCCATCAGCCGGGCCGGAGGCGTGAGTCCCGGGTAGGAGTGGATGACGCACTGCCCGGCGCGCTGTGCCGGGGTCAGGGCGGGCAAGCGGGAGCGCGACCTCTCGGGAATTCGCACGGCCGCGTCCGTACTGCCCGCCAGCCCCAGCCCGCCGGCCAGGGCCGCCGTTCCGGCGAGCAGAGCACCGCGCCTGCTGAGGAATTGTGGGGTCGGGTTCATGACTTGTTCCTTCGCGAACTGTCATTGTGCCCGGCCGGACCATCGGCCGGAACTCCAGGTCGGAGCAGGTCAGTTGGCCTGCTCCGACCGCGGTGCCGATCGCGCCGGGGTCACACCCCCCGGAGGTGGTCACCGTGTACTGGCACCCGCTGTCACGGGGTGTTGTTGGCCAGGGCCAGCAGGCGAGAGCGGTCGCCGCTGAAGCGGTCACGGTCGACGTTCCCGGAGATGCCGCTCACCGAGCCGGTGGACGTGTACTGCCAGACGGTCCAGAACGGGAAGCCCTGCGGGATGCTGGGGCTGCCTGCGGAGGTCCAGTGGGCCACCCACAGCGGGCTCCTGGTGGACATGCCTGTCCAGCCGCCGGTGCAGGAGTTCCACCAGCTCGGGCTGGTGTAGATCACGACGTCGCGGCCGGTGCGGGCCTTGTACGTGGTGTAGAAGTCGAGGATCCAGGACTGCATCGCCGCGGGCGTCTTGCCGTAGCAACTGCCCTCGATGTCCATCACGCCGGGAAGCGTCAGGTTGTCGCGGGACCAGGCGCCACCGTTGCTGGCGAAGAAGTTTGCCTGCTCCGCACCCCCGGACACGTCGGGCCGCGCGAAGTGGTACGCGCCCCGGATCACGCCGGCGTTGTAGGCGCCCAGGTAGTTGGCACTGAACGTGGGGTCCTTGTACGAGGTGCCCTCGGTCGCCTTCATCCAGGCGAACTCGATGCCCGCGCTGCGGACCGCGCCCCAGTTGATGCCGCCTTGCCAGCTGGAGACGTCCACACCCACAGGGTTCGCCAGGAGGTTCGCATCCGGCGTCGCGTCAAGGTGGAGCTGCCGGGTGTCCGGCTTGAAGTCCTTGCTGTCCTGGACGTAGCCCACGCCCATGTAGCCCTTACCCGGCGGTACGCCGCCGTCCGACGGCAGCGGTGCCGAGGAGGCGGTGCCCGACATCAGGCTGAGGGTCAGTGCGGCGCTCATGCCGATGACACCGGCCGCAGTGAGTCTTTGCTGTGTGGATTTGAGGGAAAGGCTCGGGGGGAACAAGGCTTCCTCCTGCTTGGTGGGGGGAGTGAAATGCAGTGGTGCCGAGTGGTCCTTCGGCGCGGTGGATCCTCGGCGCGCCGGTGTGAGAGCGGCGCGGCAGACAGAAAGGTCGGTGTGCGTCCGGTCAGGAGGAGTCGGCCGCGCGCTTCCCGCAGAGGGATCTCGCACACCCGGTTGACACGGACACGACATAGTGAGCCACAGGAGCGTGCGCGCGGTAAACAGTTTTCCGGTTCGTTAGCGGTCTAGACCAATCTGCACTCCGGTGAGCTGCGGAAATGGATCGACATCGGTAGAACTTTTTTCAAGTGGCGGGATCGGCAAAGGAGTTGGCGGCATGTAACAGCGAGCCGATCGGAGCCACAACCGCACGGGACCCGGTTCGCGAGAGCCCTCAAGCCCTTGCTGATCGCTTCAGAATGAGGTGCGGGGGCGTCGCAAGCAGATGATGCTGCAGGCGAGTTGGAGTAGGCCGAGGTGGAGGTCGGCGCGTATCTCGTAGCGGATCCGGAGCCGCGGACGCGGGTGGGCCCGGATCCGATGCGGATCCGGGCCCACTCGCGTCTTCTCGCGCCGTGCGCACCGCGACGCGGATTGGCGCGCATCGTGTGTGCCATCGGTTGCACTGCCATGAGGTTGGCGCCGCGCATCGGTCTGATCCGAAGTCAGGAGCGGGCCAGATTCGCGCAGGACAGTGCCAAGTTCGGCCGGATCAGGTTCAGACCACCCGGCTCGGCGGTGGACTTCGAGATGCCGAAGCACGGTGGCAGAGCCCGCCAGGCACACCCGCTCACCAGCACGTAGATGATGGCCGCGAACAGCGTCTCGTCAGGCGTGCCCTGCGTCCCGCCGCCCTGCAGACGCACCCTCGACAACGGGATCAGCGGCTTCGCGATCTCCGCAGCCCGTCCGGAACAATCCAACTCCAAGTGCCCCGCCCCGTGGACAGCACAACACGAATTCGCCATATAGGACACCGTCTTGCTTGTCCATGAATTCCTGATGCTGCGCCGGTTCAGCCAGTCTGGGTGTAGTGCTGCAGATAGAGGAAGATCGACTTCCAGCCCGATCCCACGTTGACGATGTGCAGCTGACCGCCAGATGGACCGAAGTCCCAGGCGGCGATCCCCTGAACCTCATCTCCGGACTCCACGTCCTGATGGAACTCGTAGGCAACCTGACCGGAGCTGATGTCGATCGAGTGAACCGACTTCGCCGAGTCGTCCACGGAGGCATAGAGCTTGCCCTGCCACATCGCGGCACCCTGGATCCTACTCAGGGGCTGCGACAGCGTCACGGTCCTCACCACAGGAAGCGTCGAGCCGGCCGGAAGATTCAGCAGGTCGTTCAGGCTATAGGCGACTAGTTTGTTCGTGCCCTGCGCGGCATCCTGATCCCAGGGCGAGGTATAGACCAATCCCGCAGCAGCGTCCACCGCGACCCACGGCACCCCGCCCGGCATCTGTGCAAGGGGCAGTTGCACATAGCGACCCGTGTAGCTCAGGTCACTCGCGTTGTACAGCGCCAGCAGCGGATGCTGGTAGCCACTGTCACCGTCCTCGATCGGCGCGATCACATAGCCGCCGTAGTACTCCACGTCCCCTATGTGATCGCTGCCGTACGTCCCGCTCAGCTCCCGGGGAATCGGGGCCACCGATGATGCGACCTCCGAGTCGTTGGCGACGGCGGCCTTCACCATCCCGCCGGGCCCGGCATAGTAGAAATACGACCCGTCCGTCGCCACACCCTGTCCGCGCTCCAGCGCATTGAGCCCTGTCCAGCGCTGATAGTCCGCCGCCCGTGTCCAGGTCGCGGCCATTGCGGGAGACGCCGCACTCCCGATGAGTGTCGCGGCCGCGATTGACGCGACCGCCGAGATCCTGCCCAGCTTCATCTGATTCCACCCTCCCTTTGTTCTGCAATGCGGAACATCGTTTTTCAGGGGCGAGTGGATTACAGCAGCGGCGGACGACCACCGTCAATGAGCACTGGATGAACGCCGGTTCACCTACGAAGCGGGGCAACGGCTCGAGCCGCCCCATTAGGTTCTTCGCGATCCTGCAAGGGATGTGTCCGATGCAGTGGCAACGACGGCGGTGCTGGACGAGCGGCCAGCGGCCGCCGCCGGCAAGGAAGACAAATCGGTGCAGGCGTGAGATCTGAACAGTGGTCGGCAGGCCGGCTCGGAGCCGATGTTTCCCTCAACAGTGTGTGCTGGCAGTGGTACCGGGCCGTCGGCTGATGGTGGGCTTCGACCAGGAAATCGAGGTCTCGCCTCCCCTACAGCTGCACACGGACGCCGCCGAACTTCCCCGCCCGCTACCGCGCTCCCCCGGACGCCGCCGTGGCGGTCGGCTCGCCACCTTCCTCGACGGCTTGGCGGCGCTGCTGACCGAACCTGTCGCGACGTTATGGAGACCTTGAACCTGTCGCAGTTGGGGCAACGTGCGGGCGTGGCGGATGGCCCAGTCGCGGATACCTGCCTGGAGCCGGCTGGCCGCGCCCAGGCGAAGCGGTCCGGGACAGCGGGACTGCCCACTGATGACAGCACGTGCAGACTGCCAACCACCCCAGGCCGCCGCCGACGTCGTGAACCGGTTCAGCCGCGAGTCATCATCACCACGGAGACCGGCACCGCCACCATCCCGCAGATGGCCAGGAACCCGCCGACGAAACGCAAAAAGCCCTCGGGCACGGCACGGGCCTTGGCCTGCTGTCGCGGGTTTCGCTCCAGGCCGTTCACGATGAGGGTGTGAATCCCGGCAGCTCCTCTTTCCGTGGCAAAGGCTCCCCCCACGAAGATCACCACTAGTCCCCAGATCAACAGGAACACACCGCCCGCAGCGGGGTCGTTTTGACTGGCGAGAAGCAGCATGCTCGAATCCTTCACTGCCAGGGCCACAGGGGTCAACGCACCGCCGTGACGAGCACCCGGCCCCGACCATGAGGCCACAACCCCCCGAGCGCAGAGGAACAACCGAGGATGGGGAACAACGGAGAGCGGGCCGACAGCGGACCCAACGCGCTCGCCGATGTCTTCCTGCGCAAGGCGGAAGGCCAGCTGCCCATGACGCTGGAGGGCACCGTGCGCTGCGTCCAGAACCGCGCCCGCCTCGTTCACGCGCTGCATGAACGCCTCGGTCCGGCCATGGTACGGAAGCTTGTCGTGTGCTGGAGCGGCGAGGAGTTCGTCGTCACCAACCCCGCCGCGATCGGCCACCAGGTCACCGTGCTGACCGGCAACGACCGGATCACCGCCCTCACCTACCGCAGGTGGCTAGCCTGTGGCCGCACGATCCGGCCGTGCTCGACTCAGCCCGTGGCGAACGGTGTTCTCCGGCGGGGTGGTACCGCCGGTGTCAGCGTGGTGCGGACGCGTACACGTCTCTCACATCGTCCCTGGGCTTGGGCCTGTTCCGGCCGCACGGGCCCGCCGCGAAGGCGTGGAGCAGATTCTCCGTGCTGCGGGTGACGAAAGCTCCCGTACGAGTGTCCATGCCGTGGTTGTGTCCGTTCTCGCGGGTTCCCGCCATCAGAGCCTCGACCCACCGCATCGTCCCGGAGGCGAAGACGCCCGCCCCGCTCGGCACGGTGTAGTAGGCGGAGTCGGCGTGACTGGGCCTGCCCTGACAAACGAGGGGGGAATGGGCGATGATCTCAAGCGGTGCCGGGGTGGGCATGCCGGGAGTGACCCGGTCGTACTCCACCCCGACCAGATGGTCGAAGGAGGCTCCTCGCTTCACGCCTGTCCCCTCGAAGAGCCAGTGGTCGCTCCGGCGGACGACATACGGGGCGTCCACGGGATAGCCCTCGTACAGGACACCGGTCAGAGAGGACTCGGGAGAGGCGCCGGGTGGCTGGCGGAAGTCGTGGGTCCGCATGTCCGGGTGGTCGGCGAGATACGGATCGCTCCGGTAGTTGGTCTTGTAGCAGACGACGGTGCGGTCGGCGCCGGTGGCGTCCGGCTCCAGCCTGACCCTGCGGAAGCAGGCGTTGGCCCCGAGGAAGGCCACGTTCGTACCTGTGTCGCGCGCCCGGGTGACGTACGCCCGTTGCTGCGGCGTCCAGTACTCGTCATGTCCCAGCGAGACAGCTCCGGCCGCGTTGTGGAGAATGTCGGGGTCGCGATGGATGTCCAGGCCCGTGGTGTAGGCGAGCGGGATGCCCAGCTTCTCCGCCAGGACCACCACCGCCCGTTCGTAAACCATGAACTTCTCGGCGCCGTTGCCGTCGTAGGGCCGGTCGAAACTAACGGCGAGCGACCGCGTGCCGTACGCGCCGTTCTCGCCCTGGTAAAGGCTGTAGCCGCCCCACAGGTTGTACGCCTGCCATGTTGCCGGGGCGTGCATCAACACGATTCTGCCCGCGGCGCTCGCCGAGCGGACGATCAGTGGCACATAGTGCTGGTGGGCATCTTCCGAGTCCAGCCGGAGCAGATACGCTCCCTCCGGCCAGCCGCTGGTGCGGACGGGGAGTGTGCGTTGCCAGTCCGCCCGTACGGTACGGGTGGCCTGGACCAGCCGGGGACGGCCCTGGACCGACCCGGCAACACGGTGCGAACGCCAGACCAGTCGCGCCTGCGCCCCGTCGTACCAGCCGACGCGGTAGGCCGAGACCCGGAACGCCGGGGCGGTGGTGGAGACGTACAGGCCGAGCTCCTCGCCCGGCAACACACTCACCTTGTCGGCATAGCCCTCGATGGCCCCGGGCGGTCCCATCGAACGCACCCGCCAGTCGGATTCCCCTGCCCGGGTGGTCTCCCCCCTCTCGACGCGGTGGCCGGCGCCGGGCGGGGTGGACCCGCCGGTCCCGGAGGAGTGGCAACCGGTCACCACCACACCGCCGGCCATCGCCCCGCTCGCTGCCGCAGCGAGGAAGAGCCTGCGGTCCAGCCGACCAGGGGTCCCGGCGTCCTGTCCCTCACCGTGCTTCATGTCGCCCACCGATCCCGTTCTGCAACACTGACACCGGCCATCGTCCCCCGCCACGTGCTCGGGGACGACGAGGCAGAGCCGAACCGGGAAACGGGCCGCGTCGTGTCGCGGCAACGCAAATCTCCCGACTCCCAGGTGCTCGGGCGGACCCCGACGCGACGGTCGGGCCGCCGTCATGCCCGAGTAGCACCGCCAAACGCAGATCGGCAGCCGGCCAGAGCTGACTGCCAATCATGAAAGATCGAGACCAAGAGGCTTGCAGATCATTGACACGCCGTCTTGATCTTGTTGTGGGACTCGGCGGTTTGGTCGAGGACCCTCGCCTGGAGGGCCGCGAGGACGACGGGTGGTGTCGTCG
Source organism: Streptomyces sp. NBC_00984 (assembly GCF_045162475.1). Taxonomy (NCBI): domain Bacteria; kingdom Bacillati; phylum Actinomycetota; class Actinomycetes; order Kitasatosporales; family Streptomycetaceae; genus Streptomyces; species Streptomyces sp. NBC_00984. Next base: position 8,640,509 of record NZ_CP108734.1, on the reverse strand, counting down.
CGGGTGGGATGACGATGCCGTGTGCCTGGAGCAGTTTCCTGCTCTTCAGGAGAGTGCGGTGCATCGCGGTCCGGCTGCTGCCGAACAGGACGGCGAGAGGTTCTGCGGCCAGGGCGGCCCGCAAACTGCGCACGGTGGCCAGGACCTGGTCGGTGAAGGCAAGCCGGGGCGGTCGGCCGCGCCGGGCATCGCCGCCGGGGGCCAGATTTTCTGCGAGCGCGTCCAGTTGCTGCCGGGACATCCCGGTCAGGCCGGGATCGGACAGCAGGGCCTGGTCCCGCGGCGGGGGCGGCTCCTGCGGAGCCCGGACCGCCGGGACGGCAGGGCATGGCTGCGGATGCAGGGCATGGTTCCAGTCGCCGCGAAATGCGTGCCGGGTCAGCGGCAGGGCCGCCATCTCCGCATCGGCGATACGGACTCCGGTGGGGTAGGTGCTGCTGTCGAGTACGGCCTTCTCGCGCAGTCCGGTGCTGGTGGTGGTTGCGGCGATGGACTGGACGATGATTTCGTGGCTGTTCAGTGGGCGGCTGCGCCGGTTCATGGTGATGTGCGAGGACAGCCGGTGCTCGATGTTCCACTTCGATGTGCCGGGCGGCATGTGACACACGGTGATGGTCAGTCCGGTTTCGGCGGCGAGCTGGGCGAGTTCGAGTTTCCAGGCTCGGGTGCGGTAGCCCGTTGGCCTCGCCGGCGTCGGCGGTGATCAGCAGTCGTGTCGCGTGCGGGTAAGCAGCATGGCCCCGGCCGTGCCACCAGCGGCGGATCGATTCCAGCGCGAACGCGGCGGTGTCGTGATCGGTGCCGACGTTGCCCCAGCCGGTGTCCGCCGCCAGATCGTAGATCCCGTACGGGACGGCCTTGCCGAGGTGCGGGTCGGCGAAGCCGTGGACGTGCGCCGGCACCGGGGCACCCGCGGGCCGCCACTGGTAGCCACGATTCTTGAAGTCGCCTACGAACTCCTTCTTCTTGGTGCCCACACTGATCACCGGCTGGCCGGCGTCCCCCGTGCTCGCGGGCCTGCTCGTTGAGGTGGCGGAACTGGGCATCCCGGTCCGGGTGCTGGCTGCCCTCGATCGTCTTGGCTTCAACCTGCAGGCTGAAGCCTTCCGCCCGCAGCAGATCGGCAACGGTGTCGGCACTGACGCGGTGCCCGGACCGGGTCAGCTCCCGCGCGAGCGTGCGGGTGGACTTCACCGCCCACCGCAGCGGCGACATCGGATCGCCCCGTACATCCGGCTCTACCAGCGCCAACAGCGTGGGCCGCAGAACCGGATCCCCCGATCACAGGTGTGAGGACCACGCTGGTGGCCCCCAGGCCACGATCCCCGTCTCCGAGATTGCGCTACCCCCGGACCCGATACCGGCTCGCAGGTGCCGCATCGACGCGTCGAGGTCGATGCCACCCCATGCTCCGTCGATCAGGAACTCTTCCTTCAAGAAGACAAACTTGCCCGCCGTGCCATCCCTATCGCTCAGGCGCGCTCCCTCGACGGGACCGGGCACTGGAAGCTGCACATCACCCGGTACGGCATCTGGCTCGACCCGCAGCCCCAACCTTCCTGCCCGCACTGCCACGGCAGGGGCGGCTGGTGGGCCGGCGGCGCGAACCCGGAGATGGAGGCATGCGGCTGCTGTGCCGACCGGCGCGAGCTGCACATCCGTCTCCCGCCCGTCCCGGCCCGGGACGAGCCGCCGTTCTAATAGCTCATCGGTGGGCCCGAGCACGTAAACGCAAGGGACACCAAGCGAGGTGGAAGCCTGCCGCCGTTCCGGGACTGAGATCCCCGTGTTCAGACCGGCTCCACCACGCCTGCCTGTCTGTACTGTCGGGAGCGCGGGTACTCGCCGAAATTGGCGACGACCGCGAACGCTTCGCAGATGCCAGAGCGGTGAAGGCGTACGCTGGCGCGGCTCCCGTCACCCGGGCCTCAGGCCGTAGCCACGTCGTCGTGGCCCGAGCAGTCAAGAACCAGCGGTTGACTGCCGCCGGGTACATGTGGGCCTTCGCCGCCCTTCGCACTGAGGCCCCACGGGCCCACTACGATCGACGACGAGCAGGCGGAGAACGCCACACAGCCGCGCTCAGAAACTTGTTCAACAAGTTGCTCGGCTGCCTCTACCACTGTCTTCAGAACCGAGCGCACTACGACCCCGATCGCGCTTTCGCAGTGCCTCTGGACATCGCCGCCTAGATGCAATACCGGTGACTTTGGTAATGCTGGCTCGTTGAGTTGGTGTGCCAAGGCCCGGACAGTTGAAGGTAGTTGAGGGCGATCGGTTTTCGGATCGCATCGCCCTTGGAGTGCTCACGCGTGCGTTTCCGCCGGAGTTGGTGGATGAGGTGGTGGCGGAGTGCGGACGCACCGAGGAACGTCAGCGTCTGCTTCCCGCTCGGGTGGTGATGTATTTCGTGCTGGCGATGTGCCTGTTCTCGGGGCAGGGGTATGAGGAGGTCGGACGGCTCCTCACCCAGGGCCTGGAACGCGAACGCCGCTGGTCGAAGACGTGGCGGGTGCCCACCAGCGGGGCGATCGGACGGGCCCGGTTGCGGCTGGGGGCGGAACCGATGAAGGCGTTGTTCGCCAGGGTCTGTCGGCCCGTGGCGCTCCCGGCGACGACGGGAGCGTGGTTTCGGGGTCTGCGGTTGGTGTCGGTGGACGGGACGACCTTCGACCTTCCCGATACGCAGGCCAACGCCGCCTTCTTCGGACGGCCGGGAACGGGGCGTGGCCAGGGCAGGAGCGCGTATCCGCAGGCCAGGGCCGTGGCCCTGGTCGAGTGCGGTACCCACGCCGTGTTCGCCGCCGACGTCGCGCCACTGGCGGTGCATGAGACGGCCCTGGCCCACCGTCTGTTCCCCTCGCTGACCAGAGGAATGCTGCTCCTGGCGGATCGGGGCTTCCTCGGCTTCGATCTGTGGCGGGCCGCCGCGTCGACCGGCGCGGACCTGTTGTGGCGGGTCCGGAGCAACGCGGTCCTGCCCGTGGTGGCCGCGCTGCCCGATGGCTCGTATCTGTCGGAGATCGTTGCCGCCCGGGACAAGAACCGGCGGGCCGACCCGGCACAGGTTCGCGTCATCGAATACGCCTTGGGCCCAGGTGGGGAGGGCGCCGTTTACCGGCTGGTCACCACGCTCCTGGACCCGGCCACCGCACCGGCCGTGGAGCTCGCTGCGCTCTACGCCGAGCGCTGGGAGATCGAGACGACCTTCGACGAGATCAAGATCCACCTGGGCGGACCCGGATTCGTTCTGCGCTCCCAGTATCCGGTCGGGGCCGAGCAGGAGATCTTCGGGTTCCTCCTGGTGCACCACGCCCTGCGCGACCTCATGCACCAGGCCGCCCGGCAGGAGAGGGAGGATCCGGACCGGATGTCCTTCACCCGCACCTTGCGCGTCGTCCGCCGGCAGACCACCAGCCAGGCGGGATTTTCCCCCCTCCCGGCTCACCCGGGCACTGAAGCAGACCCTGCGTGAAATCACCGAACGCCTCCTGGAACCACGGCGGTTACGGTCCAACCCGCGAGTGATCAAACGCAAAATGTCCAACTGGGCACTCAAACGCACCGAACACAACAACCCACCTCGCCCGGCCACCCCCGCCGTCACCCTCGTCGAACCCACCAAAACATCCCCAAACCCACGAATTAAGCACTAAAGCACCGGTATTGCGCCTAGATGACCGATTCCAAGGGGTCAGTGGTCGTAGGCGGTCAGTGAGCGTAGGACGGGCTGGCTGGTGTGGTCGTTGTGCCAGATCGCGGCCGTCAGCGCGAGGATGCGTTGCATGACGCGGGCGACCACGCCGCCCGGTGTGCGGCCTCGGTGCTGTTCGAGGTCAAGCTGGCCCTTGAAGGTCTCGTTGACCGACTCGATGACCTGCCGCAACGGCTTGAACAGAGTGCGGTGGCGAGGGAGTCCAACTCTGTCTTCACACACTGACGTTGGGCTCCCTCCTTCCAACCCCGCGGGCGATTCTCTGGAACGGATCAGCATGTGGAGATCGATGGCTCCCGCGGACTCAGGCGCCCACGGTCCCGTCGACACCTTCACGCAGAAAGTCCGCGTGCCCGTTGTGGCGGCCGTACTCCAGAAGCACGTGCACCATCACCATCCGCAGCGACACCTCCTCGCCCCATCGTGGCTGATACCCGGCCTGGTCCAGGGACTCAGCCTCCCGCTCGATACGGCGCGAATTCTCCACCTCGGCATCCCAGGCCACGAACGCCTCGTCCCTGGTCGACGCACTCGCGTCGTACGCTGCCTGAAAGTCGATCTTGTCGGACCAGACCATGGGCGCGTCGTTGTCCTCGAACACTCGACGGAACCAAGCACGCTCCACCTCCGCCATGTGCCGCACCAGACCGAGCAGCGAAAGCGTGGACGGCGGCATCGACTGCTGCCGCAGCTCCTCGTCGGTGAGCCCTTCGCACTTCATGGCGAGGGTTGCGCGGTGGTAGTCGAGGAAAGCCCGCAGCATGTCGCGTTCGCTGCCAAAACTGGGCGGTCCTATGCGATTGTCGCTGGTCATTGGTCGTGCTCCTCATCCGTGCCTGCGTTGAGGGCCAGTATCTAATCCCGTCGACTGTCCCCATACGAGTGGCCGTCAACCGGACCTGAAGGCTCATTGGACCCCGCAGCCGAAACTACCCCTTGGAATCGACCATCTAGAGGCAATACCGGTGATTTAGGTGTTCTTCTGGCGTCTGCTGGCGGGTTTGGTGGGCGGGATGAGTGTGATTGCTGCTGCGGGTGGTCGGGGTGGGTTGCGGTGGTGGGTGTGTTTGAGGTGCCAGTTGGCCATCTTGCGTTTGATGACACGGGGGTTGGAGCGTTGCCTGCGGGGTGGCAGGAGTCGTTCCAGCAGCTCACGGATGGTGTGAGTCAGGGCTCGACTGAGTCGTGAGGGGGGAAAGTGCCGCCTGGTCGGTGACGTGGCGGCGAGCGATGCGAAGGGTGCGGGTGAAGGACAGCCTGTCGGGGTCGAGGCCGGCTTGGTGAGCGGTGTGGTGCATGACGTCCCGGAGTGCGTGGTGGACAAGAAGGAAACCGTAGATTTCCTGCTCGACGCCATCGGGGTACTGGGAGCGCAGGACGAGGCGCTGTCCGCCCTGATGGGTCTTGATCTCGTCCAGGGTGTTCTCGATCTCCCAGCGCTGATGGTAGAGGCCCGCCAGGTCGGCCGCAGGGGCCTCCTGCGGGTTGCAGATGGTCGTGATCAGCCGGTAGACCGTGTCGTCGTCACGGCCGAGGGTGTACTCGATGACGCGGACCCGGACCGGATCCCGGCGCTTGCGGTCGCCTGCCGCAACGATCTCGGACAGGTAGGAGCCGTCGTCGAAGGCTTCGAGGACCGGGAGCACGATGTTCTTCCGGACGCGCCACAACAGGTCCGCGCCCGTGCCCGAGGCGGCCCGCCACAGCTCGAAGCCGGTGATGCCGCGGTCGGCCATCAGCAGCATTCCCGGCTCGAGCCGGCCCAGCAGGCCGGGAATCAACTGCTGTTCATGAACCGACAGCGGGCCGGTCGCCGCGGCGAACACCGCGTGTGTCCCGCACTCCACCAGCGCAGCAACCCTCACCTGCGGGTAGGCACTGCGCTGCTGTCCCCTGCCCGAGCCGGGACGGCCGAAGAAAGCGCTGTTCGCCCCGGTGTCCGGCACATCGAAGACCGTGCCGTCCACCGCAACCAGACGCCACCGCCGATACCAGGCACCAGCAGTATCCGGGGCGGCCACCGGCCGGCACACTCGCGCGAACAGCACCTTCAACGGCTCCGGCCCCAACCGCCGACGGGCCCGGCCGATCGCCGCTGTCGTCGGCACCCGCCACGGTTTCTCCCACCGCCGCACCCGCTCCAGCCCCTGCGTCAGCAGCCGGGCCACCTCCTCATAGCCCTGCCCGGAGAACAGACACATCGCGAGCACGAAATAGACCACCACCCGGGCCGGCAACAGCCGCGACCGCTGTTCCAGACGCCCACACCCAACAACCACCTCATCCACCAACTCGGGCGGGAACACCCGCGTCAGCACACCCAGAGCGATCCGGTCCGACAACCGCTCACCCGACGACTTCACCTGTCCAGGCCTTGGCACACCACACCCAACGACCTGAGGTTCCCCCGAGATGCGGGGATGGGTGACAGAGGGTCAGATGGGTCTCATGAGAGGAGCCCAGACGATGCCTGCCCCGAGAAAATACCCGCTGGAGTTGCGTGAGCGTGCGGTGCAGATGTACCGGACTGCCGAGCCGAAGCCTGTGATCCGTCGTATGGCCGAGGAGCTCGGCGTGCACCACGAGGCCCTGCGTAACTGGATCCGCCAGGCCGAGGCCGACGCCGGCGAGCGGGGCGACCTGCTCACCACCGCCGAGCGTGAGGAACTTGCCGCCCTGCGCAAGGAGAACGCCCAGCTCAAGCGGGCGAACGAGGTCCTGCGGACGGCCTCGGCTTTTTTCGCGGCCCAGCTCGACCCGACCCGGCCCAGGTGACCGCGCTCCTCGACGCGCACCCGCATCTGGGGGTCGAGCCCGTACTCCGGGAACTTTCCATCCCCTCCTCCACCTACTACCGGTGGCGCCAGGCCGAGACCGAGCCGTGCGAACGAAGCCGCCGGGACGCCGAGCTGACCAGCAGGATCCGCCAGGTCCACGCCGAGTCCGGCGGGATCTACGGCTCACCCCGCGTGCACGCCGTCCTCAGGCGTGAGGGCGTCCACGTCGGCAGAAAGCGCGTCGAGCGGCTCATGCGCCAGGCCGGCCTGGCCGGGATTAGCCCCCGCCGGGGCAAGGGCTTCACCCGGCGCGACCCGGACGCCGATCTCGCCCCTGACCTGGTCGGGCGCGACTTCACCGCGAACGGGCCGAACCGGCTGTGGGTCACCGACCTGACCATGATCCCCACCGGGGAGGGGCCGCTGTGGCTGTCCGCGATCCGCGACGCGTTCTCCCGCCGGGTGGTCGCCTGGGAGACCTCCGCCCGCGCGGACGCCGACCTGGTCCTCACCTCGCTGGAATACGCCCTGGCCAACCGCGAAGTCGCCCCCGGCGAGCTCATCCACCACGCCGACCACGGCTGTCAATACACGTCCGTGAAGCTCACGACACGCCTGGTCAGGGCCGGTATCCAGGCGTCCATGGGCTCGGTCGGCGACTCGTTCGACAATGCCCTGGCGGAGAACCTGTGGATGGTCATCAAGACCGAGTGCATCCGCGGCCGCGTCTTCGCCACCAGGGCCGAAGCGAACCTCGCGCTCTTCGAGTACATCGACGGCTTCTACAACCCCCGCCGCATCCAGAAACGGCTGGGCTACCTCAGCCCGATCGAGTACGAGGAGAAGCACTACGCCAACCAGGCAGCAGCCGAACAAGTGAACCTGAAACCACGTCAACCCGCCCTGACCAGCTAGTCAGCCACTCCCGCACAGCGGGGGAACCTCAACCCACCACCAACAAAGTCACCGGTATTGCATCTAGAGGACTTGTCCGGCCGATCACCTGGCCACCAGTTCCGGGCTGTGGCCACTCGCTACGGCGAGCGTGGATTCGTCAATCTCGGCACCCTGACCGCCGCCTCGGCCGTCGGCTGGCTCCGCAAGTCATCGCCCGTCAGGCTCATCGCCTAGCAGGCGGGCGTGCAGGTGCATGTCGTGTCGGCCGTCCTCATGCACGGCGGCGCTGCGCTTGGTGCCTTCCAGGAGGTAGCCAGTTTTTATGGCGACTCGGCAGGATGCCGCGTTGCGTGTCGAGTGGTCCAGCTCCAGGCGGTGGAAGCCAATCTCGTGCAGGGCCCAGGCGGTGAGCGTGGCGAGGGCACCGGAGGCTACTCCGGCGCCTCGGGCCGCCGGGAGCACCCAGTACGCGACGTTGGCAGTGCCGTCGTCGAAGTCCAAGCCGCGCAGGGCGATCCGGCCGATCACCTCACCGCTGTCCCGGGTGACCGCCCAGTGGCCGCCCGTTTCTCGTTGCCAGTCCCGCCGGTAGACGTCGAACCACTCCTGGACCTGCGTCTCGGTCAAGGGCCGTCGCGTGTGCCAGCGACGGATCTCGTCGTCACGATAAGCGGAGAGGAACCCTGGCGCGTCGCCTCCTTCCCAGGGGCGCAGCAGCAGACCGCCGAAGGCCGTGAGCACAGGTTGAGGGGAACTGGCGAGCGAGCCGAAGGAAATGACGGGCTTCGTCGAGAGAGCGCGAGTCATGGAGCCATGATCGGCCGAAGCTGGCCCCACACGTCAAGGTCACAGACTCAGCTCTTCCAGCGATCGGCCGGACAAGTCCTAGCGCCGACTTGACCCACCAGCGACATGAGATGTCTGTACGCCCCGCCCCTGCCGGTGTGGCCGGGGTCGCGACCACAGGGGGGCCGCGCATCGGCAAAGGGCCTCCACCCGCCTCCTTCGCCCTCTTCGAGATCAGGAGAACCGCAGCATGTCTCGTCTGCCCATTACTACTGAGCGTCTCGCCCTGTTCGACACTCTGCTGGCCACCCTCGGCGAGCAGCATCCCGCCTGTAACCACGGGGTCCAGGGCAGCAAGGCGGCTTCGCGGAAGCGGTTGCACGGCGAGGACCTGGTCCACGCCGACGGCTCCCCGCCGCCCCGGACTCCACCCGCCCGACCATGAACCATCAGCGCCCTCGGCCAGCGCGCCGTCGCCTGCCACTGCCTTTCTCTCGGGCTTGAAGTCGAGTGGACGCGACGGGCGCCACGTTTTACCAGCTCAGTGGCATGACTCGTTCGGTGCCATGTGCGCGACAGGTGTCGCGGATACAGGCTCGTTCCGATGCCAGACCGCGGCGTGTTGGCTGTTCAGCGCTGGTGCCAGACCAGCGTGTAGCGCCAGAACAGTCGCCGGCGCAGCCGTGCGCCGGGTAGTTCATGGCGAGCCTCGCGCACGATGTCTGCGAAATTCATGGTCGCCGGTCGGGTCGGGGCAGTCATCGAGGTCGGTCGCGGTGACTTGCGGCCCTTGTTCTTGATCCATGCCATGGCGACATTCGACGGAATGGCGACGGCGTCGATCAGGTAGTCGCTCCGAGACTGCGGGCGGTAGAGACCGATGACGACCAGGGTTCCGCCGGGCGCCAGGTGCTGTCGAAAGCGGGTTAGGGCGTCGCTAAACGGCAGGTGATGGATGGTGGCGACACATGTGATGACGTCGTAGGGGCCAGGGGGTATCTCGTTCAGTGCGTCTCCGACGGTGAAGGTCACCGGGGCGGGCGGGGCTGTGAGCTCCCGCGCGCGAGCGACGATGTCGGCGTCCGCGTCGACGCCGTGCACCACTCCTGCCCGTGAGGCCAGGAGCCTGGCAAGGTCACCGCTGCCCGATCCGACGTCCAGGGCGCTGTTGAAGCGTCTCGGGAGCTGGCGCAGGATCCACTGGTGGTAGTGGGCGTTGTGGTCCCAGGGATGGGTGGCATGGAACTGTTCGAGTGCTCGAAGGATGCGGGGCAGCAGTGTCGTCATGGCGTGAGTCCATCAGAGGTCGGTCGTCTGGGACACCGTCGTCGGGTGACCGCTGACGGCGATGATGCGGTCAGCGGTTGAGCTGGGCCATCAGCTCACGGTTCGCGGCGCGGGCGGCTTCGAGGTCTTCGTCCCGTTCCGCAAGTTCGCCGCGGAGGTCGAGAATCTGCTGTTCCAGCTCGGTGGCGCGGCGTGTGAGCGTCTCGATGTCGGCCGGGGCGCCGAGGCCGGATGCTTCCCAAGCCGTCTGGCCCAGAGCCTCGGACAGGCGCCGTTCGAGCCGGGTGATGTGCGCGGCCAGTCTTCCGTTGCGGGCCGTGAGGTTCGCGACGTCGGCCAGCAGCGACTTGCGGCTGACCTGCGTTCCGGCAGTCGTGCTGGGCAGGGGCTGGCCCGCGCGGGCGATGACGGCTGCGTGCAGATCACCGTGGCGGTGAATCAGGCTGCGGTGAACGCCGGCGGCACGGGCGACCGAGGAAACGCTGATCTCCTCGCCGGCGGAGGCCAGTTGGTCGAGGGCTTTGAACACTCGGTTTCTTCGACGGTCGGAGTCAGCGGCCCGCGCTCGGGTCAGGTGGTCCGGTGATGCGCTCACGCGTCACGCTCCAGCCGCAGGTCCGGCTCGGGCGGACGGATGCCGGGCATGCCCAGGGAGACGGTGCGGGACTTGCGCAGGGTCCGGGTGGCGTCCTTGATCTGCTCGCGTTCGTCCTCGGTGAGCCCTTCGAGGTCGGTCTCGACGCGGCGGATCAGTGTGCGGATGCGCTTGATCTCCTCGTCGGACGGAGTCGCTTCGGTGCGGGCCCAGGCGTCGAGGTCCGAGGCCGCGGCGAGACGTTCGCGGTCCCTCAGCAGGGTGTCCAGGTAGGTCCGCAGCTCAGTCCACGCCGCTCCAGATGACGATGGTGATGTATTCATGCGTTGGCGTCTCCCGCGTGACAATTCGGTCGTAGGTTGCCCAGATCGCCGAGTGGCAAGACCCGGTGGTACGCGTTCATCTCATCTCGCCGTGGCGGGCACACCTGCGTGATCATGCCGGACATTGCATCCACCACGATCGCCAACAGGCAACCGACTATTTCTTCAGGTGCCCGGACTGCATCTGCGGCCTCTACCTCGCCGGGCCGAACCTACGATCCGTACTTCGCACGCGGCCTGACCTCGCGTCAACCCCAGAAGGACTTCCGGAGCGGACCACTGAGCTTGCGATTTTAGCTTCTGTCGTCACTCTGTGTGTTTACTGGTGGTCCGTTCGCTCTTGCGGTAGGGCGGTCGCTTGGATTTCGGGCGGTTCTTCGAGCCTTTCGGGCGGCCTGGGCCGGGGCGGGTGGGTTTCGGCGAGTCGGCGGGTGTGCCGATGCGTGCGCGGAGTCGGCGGAAGCCGAGGCGGACCTTGTAGGGGCTGAGGGACTTACCCGGGCCCGGTCTTGGGTGCCAGGGGCGGCGCAGGTCGTCCACGAGGTGGCGGGCGAGGCGTAGTTGGGCGTAGGCGCCCATGGCCAGGGACACCCACCGGTCGGTGGCTGCCGCCGAGCTCAGGTGCGCGCTGGCCAGCCCGAGATAGGACTTGGCGAAGCGGTGGAAGTGCTCCTGGTCGAAGCGCCGCAGGTGGGCCTTCCAGAGCAGGTCCGGGTCGGCCGGAACGGGGCCGGCGTGCCACAGCCACAGGTCCTTGGGTGGCTTGCGGCCGTCGGGCAGGTGGTCGACGACCACTTGCAGGACCGTGCCGCGCACGATCGGCAACTGCTTGTCCCGCGGCCAGTTGGCCCAGCGGCCGGTGCTGCCGAGTTTTTGGTGCAGTCCGCTCCAGGCGCGGACGGTCACGGTGCCGTACAGCTCGGACTCCACGGTGCGTTCGAAGTCGGGGGCGTGTCGTTTGGCGGGGTCGGAACAGGAGAACTCCGCGCCGTGGCGCGGCGGCGCGCCCATCTGGCCCGGTCGCCGGGGCGGGGGGTCGAGGTAGAAGACCCGGGTGGCGCGCAGCCGGACCAGCAGTTGCACGTCATGGCCGGCCAGGGCGTGGGTGAGGTCGGTTGCGTAGTTCCCAGCGTCGAGCAGGACCAGCGGCGGCGGGTCGCCGGGCTGCCACTTCCCGGTCGCGGTCAGGTCTTTGAGCAGCCCGGTGATCTGGTCGATCGTGACGTCGGTGTGCTCCTCGCCGGGCCGCAGTCGGCGTGCCTCGATGGGGTCGACCCAGGAGGAGGACCCCCACTGGATGCCGACGAGCAGGCTGTAGGGCCAGCCGGGCAGCCAGCGATCCCCTCCCTTGCCGCGGACCTGCACCATCGTCCGCTCGTCGGCGTACTCGGCGTCGGGGCGCGCGTGCGGAGTGGTGTCGATCGCGAACATCAGCGGCTCGCCTGCCCTGGCCGGGGCCGACAGGCCGATCAGCAGGTGCCGCAAGCGGCTACTGCTTATCTGGCCATGGGCCAGGGCGTCGTAGACAGAGCCGTGTCGTCGGCGGAACTCCGGCTCCAAGGACAGCTCTACCGGTGATCGCACCGGGCCCTGCGCGCACAGCATCGCGTCCGCCAACTCGAACAGGGCATCCCCGCGGCGGGTGAAGCAGGCATGGAGACCCGCACGGAACCTGGATAACTCGGACAACGCCTCGACGCGGGCAGGGCTGTCTTGCAGACTGTCCATCACGGCCTTCTGGTGCAGCTGGATCTCTGGCGAGAACCCAGCGTCACCCGAAGGCCGTTCCCATGTCCGGCGAACAGCAGAACCCCAACCTAAACGATCTTCGCGTCCTAAAATCGCAAGCTGAGTGAGTGCCATTGAATGCCTTGCTGGAGGGGGCCGGAGCTGACCACACCCCAGGGGAGGGCGAGTCGCTGTCCATGATGAGGTCGCCGGACTCGGTGTTGCCTTCGTCGGACAGAGTGGTGTCCAACAAGACGGGTTCCTTGGTGTAGGCGTTGAGTTCGGCCAGCCGTTCCACCGGGATGCCCGCCTCCTGCGCCAGTTCTTCCCGGGTGGGCTCGTTCCCGGTGCTGTGGATCAACTCGCGATCGAGGGTTTCCCGGTTGTGCTGGGCGCCCTCGCACATCTCGCAGGGGACGTAGACGTCCGGGAGGAAGTTCTTCTCGACCTTGATGGTGCCGTCGCCGTAGCAGTGTTCGGAGCGGCCGCCCTTGATGTTGAAGGAGAACCGGCCGGGCTGGTAGCCGCGCAACTTCGTCTCCGGGGTCCGGGCGAACAGCTTGCGAAGGTGGTCGAAGACGCCCGTGTACGTCGCCGGGTTGGAGCGTGGGCTCCGGCCGATCGGCGACTGGTCGACCTGGACCACCTTGTCGATGTGCTCGATCCCGGTGATGGTGCGGTGCCGGCCCGGCACCTTGTGCGCGCGGTGGATGCGCTGGGCGAGCGCGGTGTGCAGAATGTCGTCGACCAGGGTCGACTTGCCGGAGCCGGGGGCGCCGGTGACCGTGGTGAACAGGCCGAGCGGAAACGACACCGTCACGTTGCGCAGGTTGTGCTCGGCCGCCGCGTGCACGGTGAGGGCGCGGCCCCGGGCCGGCTCTCTGCGCCGGGCGGGCAGGGGGATCGTACGGCGTCCGGAGAGGTAGGCGCCGGTGACGGACTCGGGATGTACGCCCAGTTCCGGACGCCCTGGTCCGCGCCTGTGGACAGACCGCCGCCCGCTCCTTCCCTCAACCGTCGGCGTCCGGGCGGAAGTTGAGGACGAAGCGGGCGCGCTCGCCGTTGATGCGGCGCCGTACGAACAGCACGGGCTCTCCGTCTGGGGTGCAGCTCACGCCTTCGCGGACGAGGAGCGGGGTGCCCGCCGGGACGCCGAGGAGGTCGGCGTCGCCGATGTCGGCTCCGATGGCGCTGAAGGCCCGCCAGTCGTATTCCAGGACGATGCCGGCGCTCTGGGCCAGGACTCGGACGATGTTGTCCACTCGTCCGGGGGCGGACAACTCCTCGGGCAGGAGAGAGGACTTCAGCCAGTAGCTGCTGATGCCCCACGGCTCGGGGCCGATGACGATGATGCTCTCCAGGCGTGAGAGCTCGGCGGGGTCGCACCGCAGGTGGCTCGCGGCCTCGGTGTCGGCCGGGGTGCGGGGCGCGGGGATGACGGCGGTGATCCGCTCGCCGCTGTCCGCTGCGTCACCGGCGTCGGACGCCCCGCGGGGAATGGCAGTGGTGAGGCTGCCCAGGTCGAAGCGCTGGCTTCGCGGGTCGACCGCGATCGAGACGCGGGCGATGGGGGCGCGGACGAACGTTCCCACTCCCCTGCGGATCTCGACGGAAGCGGCGCGTTCGAGTTCGGCGATGGCCTGGCGGATTGTCAGCCGGTTGACGTCGAACTCCTCGCACAGTTCCGGCTCGCTGTGCAGCCGGGAGCCGGCTGGGAGGTCGCCGGAGTCGATCCGGTCCTGGATCTTCCGGGCGAGCTGCAGGTAGATCGGGGCGGTTCTTCTGCGGTTCGACACCCCTGGATTCTACGAGCCGAGATGGCGGGCGACCCGCGCGATCGCGCACGAAGGGGGCCGGCGAACCGCCCGTTCATCCAAGGTTCAGCAGAGCGACCACTGAGTTCGACACGGAGCCCCACCCGGGACGTATAGACATCTAGATGTCTTGCTCGTTTCTCTGCAGTTCCCGACTCAGGAAGGCTCCCATGCCGCTGCTGAACTTCCGCGACCCGGCCTCCGTCGCCGACCCCCGGGGCGACCGTATCCGCCCGGGAATCCTGTTCCGCTCAGCCCAGCCCGATCCCGTCGCGAACGCCGGCACCGTCGAGGAGCTGCACACCCACGGTATCCGCGTCGTAGTGGACCTGCGCAGCCCCGACGAGCGCGGCGACGCCGACTGGGCCGCCGCCGAAGAGGCGGGCATCACCGTCGTCCGGGCGCCCGTCGTTCCGGACGACACCGACGCCGTCGCCGGCCCAGGAATCGCTTCCCTGCGGACCTCCGCCGATCTGGGCCGGTTCTACGCCGACCTCGCCGAGTCCGCTACCGCGGCCCTGGCCGACGCGGTCCGGGCCGCCGCCGGACCGGGCGCGGCACTCGTGCACTGCGCCGCGGGGAAGGACCGCACCGGCCTCCTGGTGGCGCTGCTGCTGGAACTCGCGGGAGTGCCCGACGACAACATCGCCGACGACTACGTCCGTACGGCCACGGCGCTCCCGGAGATCCTCTCCGCTCTCGCCAGCCGGCACCGCATCGCCCTGAACGACGGCGCCGGCGACGACGACGAGGGGTACGGGGCGGCGGGACGGCCGGTCGTTCCCGCGCCGTTGCTCCAGGCCCCGCGCGAAGCGATCGAGGTCTTCCTGGAGACCATGCGGGTCCGTCACGGCAGCGCCGAGGCTTTCCTGCTGGGATGCGGGGTCGAGGCGGCGGCCATCGACGGCTTCCGTGCCAAGGCTGCCGCCGAAGCCGCCCTGCCCGCGACCGCCGCTGCGGCGCCTCGGCCCGCCCTCTCCCCCTCCTCCCGCCCGGCAGGAGAACCCCTCGCATGACCGACGTGCTGCGCAAGACCCCCACCCCCGAACCACCGCCCTCCGACCGCCTTCCCGGGCACGAGGTACCGGCTCCGCGCCGGGTCGTCGCCGGACTGGTCTTCACCGAGCTCCTGATCGGGATCGGCTTCGCCATGCCACTGGTCGCCTCGCTCAGCCTGAAGGTCAACGAGATCGCACCGGACGACAAGGAGAGCGTGCTGAGCGCCGTCATGGCGGCCGGGGCCGTCACCGCGTTCCTCCTCAACCCGGTCTTCGGCCATCTGTCGGATCGCACCGCAGGGCGCTTCGGCAGACGCAGGCCGTGGATTCTCGGTGGTCTCACCGCCGGGCTGCCGGCCGCCGTGGTGATGGCCACGGCATCCTCGCCCGCCCAGCTGATGCTGGGCTGGATCCTCGCCCAGGCCGCGTACAACGCGGCGCTCGCCGCTCTCGCGGCGGTGATCGCCGACCGGGTGCCGGCCACGCAACAGGCCACCGTGTCCGGCCTGTTCGGAGCCGCCCAGTTCGCCTCCGTCTTCCCCGCCTTCCTCCTCGTCGGCCTCGTACCCGACAACACCGCGGCCCTGCTGCTGATCCCCGGCATCGCCGGTGCCGCGGGCGCCGCCGTGTCGTGGACCCTGCTGCGCGGCGAGAAGGCCGTCCCCGCCGGGGAGCGGACCCCGGTGAGCCTGCGCTCGGTCTTCACCAGCCTGCTGTTCGACCCGCGCACCTCCCCGGCCTTCACCGCGGTCTGGCTGCAGCGCTTCCTGCTCCAGGGCGCCAACGCCCTGATCAGCTCGTTCGGCCTCTACTACCTGATGTCCCGCCTGGAGATGTCGACGGCCGAGGCCGCCGTCCTCCTCTCGACCACCGGCATGCTCTCCGTCGTCGGCAACGTCGTCGCCGCTGCGGTGTTCGGGAAGTTGGCCTCCCGCACCGGCGCCTACCGGGCTTTCGTCGTCGCCTCCGGCCTGCTGATGGCCACCGCCATGGTCATCAAGATGCTGTCCGCGGCCGCGTGGCCGATCTACCTCTCCACCGCCGTCGCCGCCATCGGCCTCGGAGCCTTCTACGCCGTCGACATGGCCCTGGTCCTGCGCGTCATGCCCACCAGCACCGACGCCGCCCGCTGGCTCGGCGTGTTCAACATCGCCAAATCCCTGCCACAGTCCATCGCCCCCCTGCTCGCCCCGCTCCTCCTGGGCCTCGGCGCGGACCCGGTCGGACCTGCGACCGACGGCAAGAACTACTTCGCCCTCTACCTCGGCGGGGCCCTCGCCGCGCTCGCTGCCGTCGCGCTCACCCCGCTGATCCGGCACCCCCGCCTCACCCGCGACTGACACCCGCCACTCCACGCCCCGCGCCATCCGACGAAAGGCACGACCGTGACCTCCCGCCTCCACCACCACGACGGCACACCGTTTCGCGACCTCAATCACAACGGCACCATGGAGCCGTACGAGGACCCCCGC
This sequence comes from Streptomyces sp. NBC_00984, assembly GCF_045162475.1. NCBI lineage: Bacteria > Bacillati > Actinomycetota > Actinomycetes > Kitasatosporales > Streptomycetaceae > Streptomyces > Streptomyces sp. NBC_00984. The sequence goes on along the minus strand of NZ_CP108734.1, from coordinate 8,624,117 downwards.
CTGCCGGTCGACGACCGCGTCGAGGACCTCTTGGGCCGGATGACCCTGGCGGAGAAGGCCGGTCAGATGTGCCACGGCCGGATGGCCGCCGGCGACAACGCCTACATGCCGTCCGGCGCCGACCTCATAGCCGAGCGGCACATCACCCACTTCGCGATGATCCAGGTCCCCTCCGCCGGCACCATGGCCGCGTGGAACAACCACATCCAGGACCTCGCCGCCACCACCCGCCTCGGTATCCCGGTGACCCTCTCCTCCGACCCCCGCCACGGATTCACCGCCAACCCCATGACGGCCCACACCGACGGCGGATTCAGCCCGGGTCCCGAACCGATCGGCCTGGCCGCGACCGACGATCCGGCACTCGTCGAGGAGTTCGCCGCGGCCGCCGCCCAGGAACTGCGCTCCGTCGGAATCCGCTTGGCCATCCATCCGATGGCCGATCTGGCCACCGAACCGCGCTGGGCCCGCATCAGCGGCACCTTCGGCGAGGACGCCGACCGCGCCGCGCGAATACTCGGCGCCTACATCCGCGGCATGCAGGGCGACACCCTGGGTCCGGACAGCGTGGCCTGCATGACCAAGCACTTCCCCGGCCACGGCCCGCAGGCGGGCGGGGAGGACTCCCACTTCGCCTACGGCAAGTACCAGGCGTTCCCCGGCGACAACCTCGAATACCACCTCAGGCCCTGGGAAGCAGCGTTCGCCGCCGGCACCGCCCAGGTCATGCCCTGCTACTCGATCCCCTCCGGCAGCGGCCTGCCCGAGGTCGCCGCCAACTTCAACCGCGAAGTGATCACCGGGCTGCTCCGGGGCCGATACGGCTTCGACGGCGTCGTGTGCACCGACTTCAACTCCCTCACCGGCATGGAGATCCCCGGCATCGTCCAGCTCCCGCCCCGGAACTGGGGAGTGGAACACCTCTCCCTCGCCGAGCAGGTCCTCATGCAGCTCGACGCCGGTGTCGACCAGCTCGGCGGCGAGACCCGCCCCGACTGGATCGTCGATGCCGTCCGCTCCGGCGCCGTCAGCGAAGAACGCGTCGACACCTCCGTACGCCGCATCCTGCGCGACAAGTTCCGCCTCGGCCTCTTCGACGACCCCTATGTCGACACCGACAAGGCAAGCACCCTGGTCGGCGCGGCCGAGGCCCGTCTCCTGGGCCGCCGGGTCCAGCTGCGATCCCTCGTCCCGCTCACCGACCGCGCGAAGACACTGACGGCGCTCCCCGAGGCACCGGCCCTCTACGTGGAGAACATCGCCCCCGAGACGGCCGCCCGGTACGGCCGCCTCGTCGACCGCCCCGAAGAGGCCGACCTCGCGGTGCTGCGCCTGACCGCCCCGTACGAGAAGCGGGAGGGATTCCTGGAGCAGCACTTCCACGCCGGGTCCCTCGAATTTCCCGCCGCCGAACTGGCCCGGCTGCGGGCGCTGTGCGCGACCGTCCCCACCGTCATCGACGTGCACCTCGACCGGCCCGCGATCCTCACCGGGCTCGCCACCAAGGCAGCCCTGCTCCTGGGCAGCTTCGGCGCCGACGACGACATCGTCCTCGACGTGGCCTTCGGCCGCGCGGTGGCCGAAGGAACCCTTCCCTTCGACCTCCCGTCCTCCATGCGGGCGGTCGAGGACTCCCGCGAGGACGTCCCGTTCGACACCTCCGAACCGCTGTTCAGCTGTGGGCACAGCGCGCTCGCGCACTGACACCACCCCTGCGGGATCTCGCGGACACGACCCCATCCCGCCGGTCAGCGGGCGCCGGCCACCTCGGCGAGATTGCGGGAGAGGGCGGCGGCGCATGCCTCCCTCTCCCGACCCCGACCGACCGACAACGCAAGCGCCGCACTCCTCAAGTAGCGGCCCAGACCACCTGCACACCTCCAAAACAACGTGCACAACCCCCAGGCCGAGAGCCCGAAATGGTCTGGTCGCACCAGAGCGTCGCGTTCGAGGAAGACCTCGCGGCCGCCCACGCCTGGGCCGAGGTGCACGGCCACTTGTTGCCTCCCGCCACCGCGGTCGGCGAGCACGGGCGCCCGTCGGGACCTGGGCCAGGAATCTGCGGTCCGCTGCCCGGATCGCGGATCAGATCGCGCAGCGGCGTGAGGCCGGCCTTCCCGTCGAAACCAGCGCGGGTGCCCCGACGGAGGCGCGGCGCGCAGCGCTGGAAGAGATCGATCCGGGATGGTGCCCAGCCTGGGTTGCAGGGTGGCACCGGTATTTCCGACTCGTCCAGGCCCACGTCCAGGGCGGCGGAACCGTACCCATGGCGGCCGGGAAGGTGGTCGTCCAGGGCGACGGCCTCGGGCGGTGGGTAGCGCGCAGCGGCACGGGTGGGGCCAGTTCGTACCGGCCCAGCCGTGAGTCTTTTTCAACCTCAGTTCGAGCAGGTCAGGTACAGGGTGAGGACAGCTTGGACGATCTCGGTGATGCGGATGGCGGAGCATCGCAACTTGCGCAGGATCCGCCAGGTCTTGAGGGTGGCCATGGCCTGCTCGACGAGCGCGCGGATCTTGGCGTGTGAGCGGTTGACGGCTTGCTGACCTGCGGACGGCTTCCCCGGCGTCCCCAGTGGGGAAGGCGGACGGTGCCACCGGCGCGGGCAGCCGGCACCATCGGGTGCCGCGCTCCCGGCGGCTGGTCCGCAGGCAGGCCGACAGGTAGCGCAGGCTCGCGGTGGACACATCGGCGCCGGAGGGATGGACAAGCACGACGAAGGTCCTGGTAGAACAGGCGATCTGGGTCCTGAATCCGTCTACCGGAAGCTTCTTTCCAGACACCGCCCACCTCAACTACCCACCTGCGCGCAGATGCTAGTGCCGTATCAGGCGACATTCGCCTCGCTGGTGGAGTGCGGAGGAGTAAATCGGTGGGGTGACGCAGAGGAATCTGCCACGATCATCGGATGGGCGTATTGGATGCAGTGGCAGGCAGGGTTGCCGGCGGGGCCACCGTGACGTTCCGGCCCAGCGGCTCCTCGATGGTCCCGCTGATACGCAGTCGGCAGCCAGTGGTCGTTGCTCCGGTCGATCCGTCGAAGTTGGAGGTCGGGGACATCGTCCTCGCCCGTGTCGCCGGGACGGTCTACTTGCACTTGGTGTCGTCTGTGGACCTCCCCGGAAAGCGGGTGCAGATCAGCAATAACCGTGGCCGCGTCAACGGCTGGACCAGCCACGATCGTGTCTTTGGTATCTGTGTGGCAGTCGACGGCGTCACCCGGTCGGGAGCCGTGGGCAAGACGCCAGCGGCCGACTCCAACGACTCCTCCTGAACCGACAGGGCAAACGTTGCCTGGTGCGGCACTGGATCAGCTGCATCTCCAGCCTCGTCCCGGCCTGCCTCACCCTCCCCCGGGCTGCACGAGCTGAGGTCGGAAAAGGCTCACTGTCGGTGGTCACGGTCGGTGGGTGCTGCCAGTACGCGTTGATCGTGAGGACCAGGAGTCGACGTGCGGCGGGGTGTACGCAGGTGGGTGCGGTGCGCGGTCATGGGTGGGCGGGGTTGATGCCGTCGATCTCGACCAGAAGGTGGCGGGGCCCGCGCAGACCGGGGCTCGCGCGGTAGGGCGGCGGATCGGCGACGAGTCGGGGGTTCTTGAGCCGGTATGTCAGCTCGGCGAGGGCGATCTGCGTCTCGGGACGGGCCAACGGGGCACCGAAGCAGTAATGGACGCCTCCGCCGAAGCCGAGGTGCTCGTTGTGCTCGCGATCGGGGTCGAAGCGGTCGGGGTCCGGGACGAAGTCGGGGTCGCGGCTGCCGGCGGCCAGCACGAGGGTGACCGGTGAGCCCTTGGGGATGGTGGTGCCGGCGATCTCGATGTCGTCCAGGGTGTTCCGGTTGTTGGACAGGAACTGCACCGGTGGTTCGTAACGCAGGAGTTCCTCGACCACCCGGGCGGCCAGATCGGGTTCGTCCCGGCGGCGTAGCCGGTCCAGCACCTCGGGGTGCCGCAGGAGGGTGAGCATGCCGTTGGTGATGAGGTTGACGGTCGTCTCATGGCCGGCGACGAGCAACAGAGCCGCATTGCTCAGTATCTCTTCGGGTGACATCGGCGCCTCGTCGCCGTCGCCACTGAGGAGTCCGGAGAGCAGGTCGTCGCCGCGTTGGTCATGGCGGGCGCCGAGGAGCTCGGCGAAGTACTGGCCGAGGTCGGCGATGGCCTTCGCGCGCCGGCGCTGCCGCTCCGCGATCCCTCCGGTGGTCGGGTCGGTGGCCCGGACGACCGCGTCGGACAGTGCCTGAAATCGTGCTTCGTCCTCACGCGGCACTCCCAGCAGTTGGCAGATCACCGTGACCGGGAAGGGGTAGGCGAAGTCGTCGACGATGTCGACCCGGGTCGTGCCCGACCGATCCTTCCCCGCGAAGCCGTCGATCTCGTTGGTCACGATCTCGAACAGGTGGGGAATCATGCTGTCGATGCGATCTGGACGGTGGGGCGGGCCGAAGTTCCGCGTCAGCAGACGCCGGAGCCGGTCGTGCTCGGGAGGGTCGGTCTGGATGAAGGTGGGCGGGAGTGTGGGAGTACCCTCTTCGGCCGCTTGGGCCGACGTGTCAGCGGCCAGCTCGGGGAGGTTTCGCATGTCCGAGCTGAGCCGTGGGTCGTGTAGCAGGGCGACGATCTCCCGGTAGGTGCTCACGACATAGCTCCCGTCCTCCATCCGTGCCACGGGTGTCTTGCGCAGTTCGGCGTAGAGCGGGTACGGGTCGGCGCGGTGCGAGTGGTCGAGGATCTGCTGCCAGGTGCTGGTCTGGGTCATGGGGGGGCATCTCCCGCAACTCGGAGGTCCGGACGTGTAGCGGCTCGGGCATGGGTCACAGGTACGTTCTGCGGACCAGGGTGGCCCGCCGCTCGCTCGGTCCGTGACCGGTCACCACGACGGTGGCATGAGGGGTGGGCCGGTCCGGAACCTCGGCCGCGACCGGCCATGCGTCGGTGGGCTGGTCGGTGAGGCGGAAGGACGGTGGGAAGGGCGTCGCCCGGTCGATCAACCCCGCGTAGAACTCCAGCCACTTGGAATGATTGAAGGCGACTGCGGCGGTGATGCGCCCGTGGTAGCCGTAGACGGCGACGAACCTGCGCTGGGCCACCGATCCCTGGGCGATGACGAGCTGGTCGGCATAGGTCGGAACGCCGACCGACTTGATCTCGGTGCCGAACTGAGTCGACCAGAACTCCGGCAGTGCCAGGTGCGGCCATCGTTCGCCCTCGGCACTGATCATGTTGTGTGCGGCGATCTGGGCCTGGGCGACGGCGTTGCCCCAGTGCTCCAGGGAGAGGTACTGGTAGTCGTAGACGGGGTGCGGGCAGCGAGCCACGTCGCCCGCGACGAACACATCGTCGGTGACGACGCCGTTGACGTCGACAGCGCGGCAACCCGCATCGCACGCCACACCCCACACACCTGCCGCCAGTCCCGAGCCTTCCAGCCATTCGACGTTGCGGACGCTGCCGAGCGCGGCCACCACCACATCGACGTCCAGGACGCTGCCGTCAGACAGCCGGGCCTGCCGCAGCCGCCCGGCCCCATCGCCTTCCAGCGCCTCGACCTGAACCCCGCACCGCAGGTCGACCCCGTGGTCACGCAGCATCTGCGCCGCGACGCCGCCGATCACCGCGCCCAGCGCCCCAACCAGCGGGGTCAGGCCCCGCTCCGTGACCGTCACCGGCACATCCAGCTCGCGGCAGGCGGAGGCGACCTCACAGCCCGTGAAGCCGCCACCGATGACCAGTACCCGGCCGGGTCGTGCTTCCAGCCGCCGCCGCAGCCCTTCCGCGTCGGCCTGGGTGCGCAGCACGAACAATCCGTCGAGCCCGGCCTCTGCCTCATTCGGCCACGGGCGGGCCCGCACCCCGGTGGCTATGAGCAACCGGTCGAACCCCACCCTCTCGCCGTCGGCCAGAACCACCTGCTTGCCGCCCAGGTCAAGCTCCGTGGCCGCGACCCCCAACCGCCAGTGTGCGTCGAACTCCTCACGGCGGGGAAGTGCGGTCCGACGGGCATCAACCTGCCCCACGAGGGCCTGCTTGGACAGCGGCGGCCGGTCATATGGGGGATCAGGCTCGTCCCCGATCATGGTCAGCGAGCCAGTGAAGCCATCCCGGCGCAGCACCAGTCCAGCCCGCAGACCAGCCAGAGACGCCCCGACAATGACGATTCTGCCGGTCCGCCTGCACGTCTCCTCAGGGCGTGGGGCGGCCACCTGCGCCTCGGGCACGGGCAGCCGGTGCCCGAGGTCCTCACGGTCGAGGAAGATGGCCTGGACCGGGCAGGCCGCCGCTGCTCGCGCGATCTTCTCCCGCTGCGCGTGGTCCGGATCCGGGTCGTACAGCAGCGCCTCGTCCCCACGTATTGCGAAGACATCCGGAGCGGCAAAAGCACACTGGGCGTATCCCTGGCACCGCGTAAGATCCACAACGATCTTCATGTGGACGCCCCTTCCGACACCCTACGGGTCGGCTGTTTCGTCCCACGCCCTTGTACGGACGTCATCACGTCTGCTCTTTCAGTGGATCACGGCACACCCGAGACCGCATCCCGCCGCAGACCAGGAGTCACGTTCCGTAGTCGTTGCGCACCGAAACCCGAATGTGCGCATCCAGTACGCGTCGACCGCCGACAATGCGCATCAGATCGCGGACCCTGCACACAAATCGTGTACGTTCTCGCGCTCCGTGTCATGCGACAGGCCACTGACCAGTGGCTTCTTGCCATGTCTCACGTCTTGTCAACGGACTTCTGTCTCACACGCCCTGTGAATTCCACCGGGGCCCGGTGCGGCGGCGGACGGCACGCCCACGTGCTGGCACCCGTGATGTGCTCGGCCATGTGCTCGGCCGCGATGCGGGCCTGGGCGACCGCCCCACCGCAAAGGCGCCGACGGTCAACGCGACCGAAGGGGCGGCCAGGGCGACCACGGCCGTTGGGGAGATGTGGAGCAGGGGCGCTGCGACCGCGGCACCACCGGGCATCGCAGTGGTCGAGCCGGCCCGGCAATCCCCTCGGGCGAGGCACCGATCCCCGCGTCGAGGCCGTCCGTCATGCCCAATCTGCCCCTTCCCGCAGCTGGAGCGCGAACAGCCGGGAAGGCCCGCACGGCAGGCGTCGCCTGATCGTCGCGCCAGACCAGGTCGAGATCCATGGTGGAGGTGACGTCGGTCAGTTGGAGCGCTGCTGTCGACGGTCCGAGGCCTTCTGTCATGGAGGCGGGAACGAAGGTGAAGCTCCGCTCTGTCGTAGTGCACAGGGGTCAGGTCGCGGGAGTAGAAGCAGAACGTCTGGCCGGCGAGTATCGCATTGCCGACGGTACAGAGAGACCTGGCAGCACCGCTGTCCAGCCTGCCGTGGACCATCGACGCCTACACCCTGGTGCCGGCCTCGCTCTATATCCTGGCCGGCTCCCTTGCGGACCGGATAGGACGCCGGCACGTGTTTCATGGTCGGACTGGTCGTATTCACCGCCGGCTCTGCGCTGTGCTCCCTGGCATCGAGTCTGGCGATGCTCGTCGCCGTTCGCAGGGTGCAGGACATCGGCGGTTCCATGCTCACTCCGGTCGGCATGTCGATCGTCATCCACACCTTCACGGACCGCCGTGAACGCGCCCGCGCCATCGGGGTTTGGTCGGCGCGGCCGATGGCGGCCTTCGCGACCGTGGACAGCTCCTTCTCCAGCCGCTCCGTACCGGGCCGCGGCAGACACCATCAACAACCTCGCCACCACCCTCCCCAGGCCCCCGCCGGCTCGCTCGCCACCGGCCCCAGGAACACCACCGACACGGTGTTCCTCCGAGCGGTGCCCGCGTGGGGACCGACGCCTGTGGCAAGTCCATGTCGCCCTGCAGCGTGCCCGGGACGGAGAGCCGGACGCCGCCGGGCTCGGCGAGCCCCTCCGGGAAGCGGGCGACGACTGCCACCAGCCCCGGACCTCCGACGACTTCGTCGACCGCCTCAACCGCGCCCCCACCGTACTGCTGCTCGACATCCCCGCCGTCCGTACACTCGCCACCACCCTCGCCCTCCAGACACCGCAGGACACCCACGTCCAGGCCGCCTACGAACAGATCCGCGCGGCCTGTACCACAGCCGGGATCTCCTGACCACCGCTGCCCCGTCCGGTTCTGGTGCGACGGACGCCTACTTCTGCGGTTCGAGGTTCGTTGTGCGTGGGCGCGCTCCAGGATGCGGAGCACCGAGACGCAACAGACGGAGCAGCCGCAGGCGCTGGCCGGACGGAGCACCCACTGACGTACCGGCGCCCCGGTGGCGGCGACGAACGCTTCCCAGGGCGCCTCTCGATGATGCGACGAGCGATTGTGCCCGGTGGTGGCATCGGCTTCGAGGTGAGACCACCACCGGGTTGGCTGATCGGATTCCCATGTGCCGGACGTGTGCACTTTGCCGGAACAGCAAGAGTAATTGCACGCTTCAGTAAGGGAGTTGCAGTCTGGTTCCGGTCAAGGCAATCGAAACCGAAAGGCTGCACAATGACTACCCATGAAGGCGCCGGGCCCGCACCAGACTCTGGTGACCGCGCGCCGATCAACAACCGCGTCCACCACGTTGCATCAGGCGAACTGGACGGTTACGCCGCTATCAGCGGAGGCACAGTCGGCTCGAAGAAGCTCTGGATGGGCCTGGTGGAGAACCCGCCGCTGAGCTCGACGGACAACCACCATCACGGCGATTCGGAGGCTGGTATCTACGTGGTCAGCGGTCACCCCGTATTCGTCTACCACGACGGCACACAGGAGGTACGGCTCGCCGCCGGCCCAGGCGACTTCTTCCTCGTCCCCCCGTACGTCCCGCACCGAGAGGAGAACCCCGACCCGAATGAGCCCGCAGTCGTCGTGATCGCTCGGACCACCCAAGAGCCGATCAAGGTCTCCGTGCCCGAGCTGTATCAGCTCAAAGAGACAGACACCCAGTCGAGCCGGTCGACGCCGTAGGGATCGAATCGGCAAGGTCAGTCTTCGTTGTCAATGATCAAGCTCCGACCACACAGGACAGCCACTGTCCCGCGCCATCGGACCCCGCCCGATTGCCACCGAAGACTGACAGACGACGTTTGTGTCAACGAAGAATGACCGTGCGGGCCAGCCGTCCCTTCATCCCTGGCGGGCGTGCGACGACAGCTACGGCACCTCGCCGCGTTGTCGGGACGCCCGAATACACCCAGTATTCGGGCGTCCCTCCGCCTTGCGATGCACCGCATCCGACGCCGCACGCTGACCCACCAGGGATTACGTGACAGCCCTTAGCCCGCGCGGGGGCGGTCTGTATGCGCGGTGAATTCGGCGAAGCGAAATTGCAGGAGGAGCCAGGCGAAGACGTCGATGTCATTGAGGTCGAGATCGAAGATCGTCTGTAGCTTGTCGATGCGGTAACGGACCGAGTTCACGTGGACGTTCAGGGCGGCCGCTGTAGCGGGAATGTTCTTGTTGCTTTCGATGTAAGTCTTGAGGGTTTCGAGGTACGCGGAGCCGCGTTCGCGGTCCATCTCCCTCATCCGTTCGAGGACTGGGACACGCAGTTGACTCGTCGAGCGGTGCCAGTCGGCGATCATGGCCAGGTCGAGCTGGGGAAGGTGCTCGTCCATGAGCACGACGGCACCGCTGGGACGGTGGGTCACGAGCCCGCGTGCGGTCAACCGGACCAGGGTGCGCAGGTAGGTGTAGTCGTTGCTGAGCTCGTGGGTGTCGTGGAGTTCACGGCCCACCACAACTGACAGTGACGGTGCGGTGAGCTCGACGCGGCGGAGGAAGTCGTCGAGGTTGTGTTGGAGGGTCGTCCACTCCTGGCTGTGCCGGCCGCTGAAGAGCATGACGAGATGGGAGTCGACTTCCGCCAGGATCGCGTTCGGCTGGATGAGGTGCAGCCAGGTCGAGACACGTTGGATGAGCCGGTGAGAGGCGACTTCAGTGGTGTGTGGGGGCGGATTGGTCGAGGTGAGTGTGGCAAGGCGGTACCACTGCTTGTCGGCGATTTCCAACGCGAATGCGCACGCGGATGCCTGCTGAGGGTCGCGTAGGAGGTGGGAGAGCAGGTCGGCTTCTCGCCGCCGTTTGACGTCGACGTAGGAGCGGGCGTGGTGGAGGTGGAGGGAAGCGGCGTCCAGCAGCTCCTCCAGGGCTCGTATGGCGTGGTGGCATTGCTGCGGGTCGGTCACGATGACCCAGATGGTGCCGAGCACTTCGCCGTCGCTGCGGACGGCGGCGGCGACACGTCCGTAGGTCTCGGCGTCGCCGGGGACGAAGACACACCCGGTGCTGGCGTAGATGAGGCGGCAGTCGGGGTCGGTCGAGGGTGAATCGACCTCGCTCATCAGGAGGGTGGCCTTGCGGCGCTGCTCGTCGACGGGCTGATCGGCGAGGTTGGAGAAGCCGAGCACCCGGCCCGCAGGGTCGACGATGCTGGTGGCGCCACCGGCCATGGTGGCCACAGCGTTGGCGAAGGTGAACAGGTCGCCAAGCCGCGCCCCCGCGACACCGTCGGCCGCGGAGATGGACACACTGGTCCTGAGGAGCGTCGCCAGCTGCAGCCAATCGCTGGACTGGCGCGCCAGCACAGTGTTGACCTTGTGCAGTTCGCCCAGCGCGCGCAGGGAATCGGGATCGATCGTGGCGGGCTTTGCGATCAATGCGGCGGCCCGTGCCTCGCCGGCTCGGACCAGTAGCTCGGTGAAGGCGGGCCCCTGCGCGGGAAAGCCGACTGCGAGGAGCACCGCGTCCCGCGGGATGAACTTGTCATCGTCGGCCGGTTCGCGAAGCACGATCGACTGCACCAGCGGGTCGTCATCCTGGTGCACCAGCCACAGGTCCGCTCCGACGTTCACGAGCACTTCCGAGAGAGACGCCGGTTGGAAACCACCGACGGCTGGCACGGTCAGGTCCGGGGTTCCGCTTGCCATGTTTGGAGATTTTATCAGCAGGAAGCCGAATCCTTTGTAGATCGCTCCGTACCGGTGGCTGGTTTGCCCTCCTACGCTGATCCCACGCCGCCCGCTTCGACCGGGGTTGGCGACCACAATCCCCCTGGCGTAGGAGCCCACGATGACGCCTGTCTCCTTGCGGTACGTCGCCGCCGTCCTCGTCGCGACGTCAGCCACCCTCCTCACGGCGTGCGGCTATGACGCGAGCAAGCCGCCGACGGCCGCGAGCGGCGCCGCGTCGAGCTTGGTCAAACAGGCCGGGGTGCTGCGCGTCGGCACCAACGTGCCGTTTGTGCCGATGGAGTTCTACGCACCGGACGGGGCGACCCTCTCGGGCATCGATATCGACCTGGCCACAGCAGTGGCAGCGCGTCTCGGGCTCAAGGCAAGCTTCTCCAACGCTTCCTGGGACGGCCTGATCCCCGCGTTGAACGCCGGCCGCCACGACATGCTGGCGTCGTCGTTCGGCGATTTCCCCGAGCGTCGGAAGCAGGTCATCTTCGTCGACATGCTCAAGGGCGGCATCGCCGGCATCGTGCGGGCCACTGACAAGTCTCAGTTCCCGCAGTCCTCCGCGTTGTGCGGCAAGACGGTCGGCGTCGCGAACGGCTCGGCAACCGTAGCCGTGGCGAAGACCATCTCGGCGACGTGTGTGAAGGACGGCAGCGAGGCGGTCTCCGCTCAGGTCTTTCCCACCGACAGGGAAGCCACGGTGGCGATCCGGAGCGGGCGTGTGGACGTCGCCCTGGTCGACCGCGTCGTGGCACAGCACCTGGCCGGCAGCCAACCCCGGCACTACGCCGAAGTCCTCGACAACATCTCGCCGGAGTTCCTCTACGGCTTCGCGGTCAACAAGAACAATCCGGCACTGGCTCAGGCAATCGCCAAGGCACTCGACTCCCTCATCGCCGACAGCACCTACGTCAAGATCTGCGCGAAGTACGGGATCACCGGCAGCACCCTGATCACCAGAGCCACCATCGACGGAGGCAAGCAGTGATCGACTCCACCCTCACGGAACTGAACACCCATCAGGACGAGCTGCGCACCATCGCACGACGCCACCCCTGGCGCTGGGTCTCGGCGCTCCTCGCCCTGGCGGCCGGCACCGCGATCGTGTGGGCCTTCGCAAGCTCACCCAACCTCCAATGGAACGAGGTCGGTTCCTATCTGACCGCCCGATCCGTCATCGACGGCATCGGCCTCACCATCCTGCTCACGCTTGTGGCACAGGGCATGGGCACCGTCGGCGGCATCATCCTCGCCGTCATGCGAAGGTCGAGCAACCCCGTCCTCAAGATGATCAGCGGACTCTACCTGTGGATCTTCCGCGGGACACCGGTGCTCATCCAGATCATCTTCTGGTACAACCTCGCTCTGATCTTCCCCGCCGTCGCACTGCACATTCCGTTCACCTCGATCGGCTTCAGCGTCGCGACCAACTCACTCATCACGCCGGTGGCCGCGGCCATCATCGCGCTCGGCCTCAACGAGGCCGCGTACATGGCCGAGATCGTGCGAGGCGGCCTCATCTCCGTCGAACAAGGACAGAGCGAGGCGGCAGCCACCATCGGCATGACCGGCGGCCAGGCCATGCGCTACGTGATCCTCCCGCAGGCCCTCCGCACGATCGTTCCGCCGACCGGCAACGAACTGATCAACATGCTCAAGAACACCTCGCTCGTCAGCGTCATCGCCGCCCGCGAACTACTCACCGCATCCCAGCAGATATACGGGGTCAACTACCTGGTCATCGAGCTGCTCATCGTCGCCAGCATCTGGTACCTGGCCCTGTCGACCGTCGCCTCCCTCGCGCAGACCTACCTGGAACGCCGCCTACAGGTCGTGCTCCGGGTCCGGCCGCAGCCATGGACCACACGCGCCGCGAACCACCTCACCTCCTTGCGGTCCGCCGCCAACCTCACCTCGGACGGTAAGTCATGACAGCCATGATCGAGATACGGAACGTCAAGAAGAACTACGGCCCGGCCGCCGTCCTGCGCGGTGCCTCACTCGACGTCCAGCGCGGCGAGGTCGTCAGCGTCCTGGGCTCCTCCGGAGCGGGCAAATCGACCCTGATGCGCTGTGTGAATCATCTCGAACCGGTGGACGCCGGAACCATCAGCGTCGACGGTCAACTCGTCGGCTACGACCGGCGAGGCAACCACCTGCACGAGGTCAAGGAGTCGGCCCTGTGCCGTCAGCGTCGGGACATCGGCATGGTGTTCCAGCACTTCAACCTCTTCGGCCACCTGACCGCCCTGGACAACGTGACCCTCGGCCCGCGCAAAGTCCTCGGAAGGCCACGCGCCGAAGTCGAGAAGGAAGCACGGGACCTACTCGCGCAGGTCGGCCTCTCCGAGCACGCGGACTCCTACCCCCGCCAACTCTCCGGCGGGCAGCAACAGCGCGTAGCGATCGCCCGAGCCATGGCCATGCACCCCAAGCTCATGCTCTTCGACGAGCCCACCTCGGCCCTCGACCCCCACCTGGTCGGCGAAGTCCTCCGCGTGATCCGTCAGCTCGCCGACAGCGGTATGACGATGGTGATCGTCACCCACGAGGTGCGGTTCGCCCTCGACGTCTCCGACCGCATCGTGCTCATGGACAGCGGCACGGTCGCCTACGATGCCCGCCCTCAGGAATGGCTGACCTCGGCACATCCGCTGGTCACCACCTTTATGAGCCACTTCAAGGCATCCCTGACCGCCCAGGACACCACCACACCCATCGGTTCCGACGACAGGATCACCACATCATGAGCGCACCCGTCAACGTCAACGACTTCCGCCGCGTCGCCCGGCGCCGCCTGCCGCGGATCGTCTTCGACTACCTCGAGGGCGGCGCACTCGACGAGATCACGCTGCGGAGCCACATCACCGACCTCGCCGCGCTGCACCTGCGACAGTCCATCATGAGCGATGTCTCCGGCATCGACCTCAGCACGACCGTCCTGGGACAGACCCTGCGGACGCCGGTACTGATCTCACCGATGGGCCTGCTGTCGCTTTTCCACCGCGCCGCCGACATCGCGCTCGCGCGAGCGGCCCGTAACGCGGGAACCGTCTTCGTGCACAGCGCCTGGTCCGGCACGCCGCTGAAGAAGGTGGCGGCCGCAGCTCCGGGCTCCGTCTGGTGCCAGGCCGCGATCTGGCCGGACCAGCGGCTGGTCGACAAGCATCTCGACCGCGCCGAGGAGGCCGACATCCCGGTCCTCGTCCTCGCCGGCGACGTCGCCGTGTCCAGCAAGCGCGAACGCGACCTCCACAACGGCTTCACGATGCAGGCGCGCCCCTCGCCGCGCAGTGTGCTGAACGCCGCGACGAAGCCGCGGTGGGTCGCCAACTTCCTGTTCGGCCCCAAGATCACGTTCGGAGATCAGAGCATCGACGGCCGGGCGATGAACCTGCGCGAAATGGGCGAGTTCATGCACGCCGACAATGACGCAGTGACCTGGGACGACGTGATACGGATCCGCAAGCGCTGGCGAGGAAAACTCGCCGTCAAGGGTGTGATGAACGCACAGGACGCACGCCGGGCAGTCGACGCCGGCGCGGACGCGATCTTCGTCTCCAACCACGGCGGCCGACAGTTCGACGCACAGCCCTCGACGGTCAGCGCACTCGCCGAGATCGCGCAGGCCGTCGACGGCCGGGCCGAAGTGTTGGTCGACAGCGGCATCCGGCGCGGCAGTGACCTTGTCAAGATGCGGGCCCTCGGCGCGACCGCCGGCCTGATCGGCCGGCCGGCCGTCTACGGACTGGTCCACTCCGGCGAAGCCGGCGTCGCCGCTGTGCTCGACATCCTGCGCGACGAGACGGCCACAGCCCTCGCCTTCACCGGCAACACCACCCTGAACAACCTGAACGCCTCGGCCCTGGCGCCCAGCAGCTGCGCTTCCGCCTCGTCCGGAGCCTGATCCGGGACCGCGGGACCGTACCCATGACCGCGGGCGAGGCGATCGTGCAGGGCGACGACCCCGGACGGTGGGTGAGCGCGCAGCGGTTCGGACGGAAGGGCCGGTGCCCGCGCAGCAGTGGCTCCTGGAGAACGTCCCGGGTTTGAAGCCGACTGGGGAGGGCGAGCAGGCACGGCATCTGGCTCGACAACGTCCGCAAACGAGCCGACAGACTCAGCGCGGAACAGCGGGCGGGCCTCGACGCACTCGGCATGCGCTGAATAGGCAGGCCGGGCAACAGCGACGGTCGTGGCACGCGGCGCGGCCGCTTTCGTTGCCGGGATCGCCGTTCAGGTCCATGTGTTCATGGCAATCAGTCCGCCCCACGGGTCGGGGGCGAAGGACACCAATTGCGGCTCTCCGCCCCAGGACTCACCCAAGACTCCAGTGAGAGCACCCGCGCCCAGCGTTCCAAGTCGTCCAGATCGCCCTCCTCGGCCCGAATCCGGGCAGGCCCATGACCGGCGGTCAACGAGGTACTGGTCGATTGTCGTCATCCGCGTCGTCCACCGTGTCCGCAGTGTTGTTCGGGGCCAGGGAGCGTATGCGGGGTATCGGTGAAGGCAGTAGCCAGAGTAATGACAGGGCTCCTCCGGTAGCGGCAATGAGGAGGGTCGACCTCAGGCCGTTGAGAGTGGCGAGCAAGCCGCCGACGATGGCACCGACGGGGCGTATGCCGTAATTGATCGTGCTGTACGCACCCGCGACACGACTGCGCATGCGATCGGGGATCACGGCGGCCTGGAGGGAGTTGAGGTTGACGTCGAACAGCATGACGCCGAAGCCGGAGAGGAACTCGGTCGCGGCCAACGCCCCTGCGCGGAGCCAGAGAGGGCCATTCGCGGCGGCGGCGATGGCGATCGGCGCAGGGAACAGCACGGCGCCCACGACGATGCTGCGTCCCACACCGAACCGTCGCGAGATCGCGGGAGCGGACACCGCACCGAGCAGGGCACCGGTCGCGCCGGCCCCGAGCGCGATGCCGATCACTCCCGCGGACAGTCCGAGGCTCCGACTGGCGAACAGCACGATCAGCCCACTGCCCGCGACGAAGGTGAAGAAGTTGACGGTGGCCGCGCAACCGAGACCGGCCCGCAGTACCGGGTGACGGACGACGAACGCCAGGCCCTCCCTGGCACGCCGCAGCAGTGAGGCTGCGGCTGTGCCGGTGGCGGCTGCCGGCTGTTCCTCGACCGAGACCCGGCCGATCATGACCGCTGACGCCAGGAAGGTCAGGGCATCCACGACGATGGCGACGGGTGCGGTGAGCGCCTGGACCAGAGCGCCGCCGATCGCAGGGCCGGCGACATAGGAAGCCGAACGGCTGGCGCTGAGCTTGCTGTTCGCATCGACATAGGAAGCGCGCGGTACGAGTTGTACGAAGAACGGCGGATAGGCGGTGTTGAACAGCACCCCGGCGGCGCCCGTCAGCAACGCCACGGCATACAGGTGCGTGAGCGTCACCGCCCCCAGCATGTAGGCCGCCGGCAGGCTCAGCAGCACTGCGGCGCGCAGGAGGTCGGCGAGGATCATCAGACGGCGTTTGCGTGCCTGGTGATCGACCCAGGCCCCCAGGAAGATCGCGAGCAGGTTGGGGGTCCAGATGAGCGCGGTCAGCCATGCCACCTGGTTGGCCGAAGCGTTCAGCGCGCTGATGGCGATCAGGGGCAGGGCCAGCTCGGTGATCCGGTCACCGAACTGTGAAACCGAATTGCCGGCCCAGAAGCGGGCGAACCGCCGATCGCGCCACAGCGATATCGCAGGGGACCGGTCCAGGCCGTTCACGATGTATGCCCCGTCTGCTTCTCACTCTGTTCCCCGCCACCTTCCGGCAGGACGTAGCGCATCAGCCGGACGCCACGGCTGTCGGCGGGCCGGTCGGCCGGGTCCCGGGTGACGTACGGCGCGAGAACGCGCTCGATCTCGTCCTGGATGGCGGCGAGTTCCTCAGCGGAGACCATGACACGGGTATGGGCCAGACCGGCCTGCCTGCGCCATGCCGGATCGAGTCCGGGCTCGACCTCGGCAGCCCAGCGGCTCGGGAGGTCTGCGTAGCGCAGGAACATCTGCCGCGAGAGTTCGCGCGCGGCCGACCGGCCCTCTTCGTCCGTCGGGTCCTGCGACTCCTCGAACCGGAAGCCGCGTGCCACTGCCTCCCAACGCCGACGTCGGCGGTCCGGTCCGGGCTCGCTGTCACGGACCAGCCCGAAGGTCGCCAGGTGGCGCAGATGCCAGCTGGTCACCGACGGCGTGGCTCCCACATCCGGTGCGAGCTCGGTCGCGGTGGCCGGTCCGTTCCGGTGCAGAAGGTCGAGGATCGCCAGCCGCACCGGATGCGCCAACGCCCGCATCGCTTGCGGATCAGTGATCTCGATATCGCCCATGCGGTTACTGGAGTTCATGACGTGAGAGCATCCTCTCACAATTTGTGAGAGTCAACTCTCAGATCTGCAGCGTCACGCAGCCCCGAGATGCACGTCCCTGCGAGGCTGCGCCCACGCCGACAACGTTCCACGACGCAAGCACCCTCGGCGACACCTGAGCCATCCCAGCCCGCAGACGCCGTCTCCTCACCTACGACCAGTACTCCCCCGCGGCACCGACTTCTCCCGGCATGGCCGCGAGTACCCGGACGCCGTCGCCGCCGAACTCAACAGCCGGCCACGGACACCGCTCGGCCGGGAATCCCCGGCCGAGCGGCTGTCTGCGCTTCTCGTGGCGTGATCCATGAGTCGCAGCTGCGCGCGGCGCGAGCTGGTGACGTCAAGCCCGCTGCGAGAGCAGGTCATCGAGTTCGGCTGCGAAGAGCAGGGCGGGATCGAGGCCCATTCCCGTGAAGTGACCGGCGAGTTCCAGGGACAGGACGCCGTGCAGCCGGGTCCAGAAGGTCAGGGCCCGGCGAAGGGCCGCGGGCGGGGCGGGGTGGCCGTCGGCCCAGTCCCGGTGTTCTTCCAGGTGGGCACCGAACGGTGTCACGGGGCCGTCCGGGACGAGGGCCGCACAGGCATCGAGCAGGGTGGCCATGATCTGGGAAGAGATCCTGGTGGTGTCCTCGGGGGCGTGGTAGCCGGGCACGGGGGTGCCGTAGATGAGGAAGTAGCGCTGGGGGTCCTCCACGGCCCAGCCGCGCAGGGCGTGCGCCAGGCCGGTCACGTCGGCGCCGGCGGCGAAGGCCGCACGGAAGGTGTCGGCGAGACTTTGGTACGCGTCCCGGATGAGCTCGGTGATCAGCTCGTCGCGGCCGGCGAAGTAGCGGTAGAGCGCGGGGCCGCTCACGCCCATCTGTTTGGCGACCGCGTTGAGGGAGAGCGCGGGCACTCCCGCCGCGGCGATCTGCCCCCAGGCGTGTTCCTTGATCTCCGCGCGGACCTGGGCACGGTACCGCTCTCGCGGCGTCTTCGGATCCGACTCCCCCACAGCCCGCCACCCTCCCTGTTCCCTCTGCTACATCTTCAAGGTTTCGTTAGAAGCTATCACGCAAGACCTTGACCCTCCATCACATCGCTAGTTATAACTTCTAACGAACGCGCAAGCTTCTAGCTCGTTCGGGGTGTGCAGTGCGGCCGTCCCGTTCGCCGCCCCGTCCGACGACAAACATCCGCCCGGCAGTCAGGGCGCACTCGACAGACAGCTCCCGCCTGGCAACCGACAAGGGGAACACCATGCCCGGCATCCGCACCGTCCTGTTCACCGTCCCGCTCGCCCTCGCCGTCCTCAGCACCGCTGCCGCACCCGCCGGAGCCGCCCACCGCCACCCCGGCACGTCCCTCACCTGCCACGGGGAAGGTGTCGATCCCGACGCGCGTGTCCGCCACAGGACCGAGGCCTTGATCCATGCGCCGTTCCGTACCGTCTGGAAACTGCAGACGGACGTGGCGCGCTGGCCGTCCTGGCAGACCTCCGTCAAGACCGCGGAACGCCTCGATCACGGCCCCTTCCGGAAGGGCTCGGCGTTCCGGTGGATGACCCCGATACCCCCCAACCCCGCGACGCCGGCGACCGAGCTGGAGATCACCTCGACCGTCGAGCAGCTCAGGCCCAACTCCTGCATCCGCTGGACCGGCCCCGCGATCGGTGAGGGACTGCGCATCGACGGTGTCCATGTATGGAACTTCAGCGCGGTTGAGGGCGGCGTCCGCGTGAGCACCGAGGAAACCCACACCGGTGCCCAGGTCGACGCGGATGTGCCCACCGCGACGGAGATCCTCCGCCAGGGCCTCGAAGCATGGCTGCACGAACTGAAGACCGCCGCCGAGGCCCGCACCGACGACCGGCGGAACTGAATGGGTGAAGAACTGCGGGCCTCCCGGGCCCATGCCCCGGGAGGCCTGCCGGGTTTCACTTCGACGCGAGGAAGTCCTCGACCCCCGCGGCGGCTTCACCCGGCGGCTCGACACCCGGGAAGTGCGTCCCGCCGTTGAACCGCGTGCAGCTTCGCCCGAGGCACGGCCGTTTGACAGCCTGTCTGCACAACCCGGTGAGTCGGTGTCAGTGCTGCCCCGTCATAGTGCTGTTCATGATCAACCGACTTGACAGTATCGACTGGTCGTCGATGAGCCATGCGTACGGCCCGGCCATCGATGTTCCGGTGTGGCTGAGGGAGATGGGCTCGGCCGACCCCGATATCCGGGAGAAGGCGTTCAGCGGCTTTTACAGCGCGGCCCATCATCAGGGGGACGTGTATACGTGCACCACTGCGAGCCTGCCGTTCCTGTTCGCCATGGCGGACGACCCTGTGGCTCCTGGCCGTGTGTCGGTCATCGGGCTGCTGCTCAGCATCGGACGCGAAGCCGTGAGCCGCTGCGACGGCATCTACTTCGGCCCGGACGGCACCGAGTCGGCTTCCTACGCGGACAGCGCGGCGGTGATGCGGGAACACGCCGACGACTTCGTCCGCTACGCAGCGGACCCGGATCCGCTGGTGCGGCGGGCGGCGATCGAGGGCCTGGGCCTGTTCCTCGACGACGGCGACCGCGCGGTGGAGATCCTGCGCGGCCGGCTGCTTGCCACGAGCGGGATCCTGGAACGGCTGCTGGTCATCCGGACGATGGCCGACCTGGCGCTCCGGCTGCCGACCGCGCGGACGGCCGCCACCGCCTGGCTCGACACCTTGGCCGGCGACACTGCGGCGAGCGCTGACATCCGGCTCGCCGCGCTCGTCCACCGGGCCCGCTGCGCCCCGCAGGACATCGGAGACGATGTCGTACCGACCGCGATCGACCTGCTCCGTGAGATCACCCCCGCACCCAAGAGCGGGACCGGCGACGCCGAATGCCAGTCCGGTTCCGGCGGGTGCGCGTGCGCTCCTGCCGCCGAGCCCGCAACAGCTCAGGACGTCCCGCCGCAGATAGCCGCCGCATTCGACGACCTCGACCGGCACAACCGTGTCCATGCGCCGACCACGTCCCTGCTGCGCACCTTCCACACGGTGCTCGACGCCCGGGTACCCGAACGCGCCGCTCTGCTCGCCGAGCAGTTGTGCAGCCCGGACCCCGCCACCCGCTACGACGCGATCCGCATGGCCCGGGACCTGATCAGCACCTGGCGCGGTGATCACACCGGCCTCGTCATGCTCCTCGCGAACAACTGCCTGCTGCCGGAGGACCCCTACACCGCCACTGCGGCGGCCGAGAGTCTCGGATCCCTGACTCCTGTCTCCGACCCCGCCCGCGAAGCCCTCGCCTCCCACGTCGCCGCACAACGCACCATGCACGGGCCGGACGTGTGGGCGACGCCGAGACCGCTGCTGCGCCGTGCCCACCAGGAAGCCGTCATGGCCCTGGCACGCCTCGGCGATCCACGCGCCCTGCCCGACCTGCTGACTGCCTTGGATGGTGATACCGACGCCTGGCGTGCCGTGCAGGTCGCCGGCCGTCTCGGCCCAGCCGCCGGTGAACTCGTACCGAGGCTGTCCCAGCACCTCGCCCGCATCGACTTCTCCGAGGAATGGCCCCAGATGAGCGCCGGTGCCCTGGTGTCCGCTCTCGCCGAACTCGGCGATCCGGCGGCCGTGCCCGCGATCACCGGCGCGGTCACCGCCGCAGTCCGCCACGAGCAGTGGCGCACCGCTGCCTTGGCCCTGGAGAGCCTCGCCTCCTTCGGCACCGCTGCCGCATCCGCCGTGGAAACGGTCCGCCCCCTGGCCGAAGCGGACGACCTCGGTCTCCGAGCGGCCGCCACGGCCGCTCTGTGGGAGCTCGAACGCGACCCGGAGAATGCCGTGCCGCGGCTGAACGACCTGCTCGACAGCTACCGGCACAATGTGGCGACCGACGCGCTCGGCCGGATCGGCCCGCCCGCCGCGAGCGCGCTGCCGCGCCTTCGCAAGTCGGTGGCCGTCGACGACCCGTGGACCCGCGTCCACGCCGCGGCCGCGCTGTGGGAGATAGGCGGCGAAGCCGAGGTCCCCCGCGTCATGCAGGCGCTGCTGGCCGCCTGGGACAAGAACGACGCGACTTCGAACCACGTCCTGGCCTGCCTGAACCGCATGGGCTCGGCCGCCGCACCAGCTCTCCCCCGCATCCGAGCGGAACTCTCACTGCCCCGCCGCGGCGGCCGCTTCAAAAGCATCACCTGCGACGAAGAACTGCAGAACACCTGCCGCACCATCATGGCCCGCCTCACCTGACCGATCCCCCACCCCAACCAGGCCTACCGACCTCGAAGCCGACGACACGAGGGGTGGGCACGCAATGCCCACCCCTGTTCCCCCAGTGCCTGCTGCTGAGTCAGGCTCTCTCCGAATCGGTCGTGTCACTCCATCCGGGACCAGGACGAATTGACGAGTCCTAACGCGCCCCGAAATCGCTGTAGTTGACCGCGCGGCCGTGCAGCGGTGCAGCCGCAGAAGAGGCAGCGCATGACGGCAATCTGGTGGGTGGGCGTATGCGTAACCATGACGAGCACCAGGAAGACCGGCAGGCTCTGGCTGATGCCCGCAGTGCCGTACGACAGCTGCGGGGCACAGCCCATCGTGAGACGTGGCAGGCACGGACCGAGATGAGCGGACCGAGTGGGCTTCGCCCTGCACGAACACTCGGTCCTCAGTGCCGACAACGAACTGCAACTGGCCGGCATGCAGGTCCGGTTCGAGCTCGCCAAACCCACGGACGTCTCGCATGTGTACCTGCTGGCCCGATCGCCAGGAGTGGCGGCAGCCGCTGGCTGACCCGGCATACGGTGGCCGACGCGCAGCCGAACAGCGGGGCGAGCTTCCGCATCGTGAGGTTCGTCCGGTGGTAGACGGCCACCAGCAGCACCGGGTCCGCCAGCGGAGGGCACCACGGACTTCTGCGACACGCTTTAGGCTTTTCCTTGATTCGAACGGGAGGGGCAGGAGCATGGCGATTTGGGGACTGGTCATCGAGACGACCGTGGGCCTCGGGGAGCGCAAGCACGCGGAGGCGTACGTGCTGACGCACGTGGAGGGTACGCGCGAAGAGGCTCTGGAGGAGTTGGAGCGGCGTGCCCGGGGACATACGCCGGAGCACCCCAGAAGTCCGAAGCGCCGTCGGCTCTTCCGGGAAGGCGACGGCTTCCTTCTGGTGATCGACGGCGCCTGGCAGTCCTTCAGCACGCGGTTCACGGTGGCGGAGCTGCTGGACGACAGCGCCGCACCGGCCCCGCCGTCGGCGGAGGCGGCCCCACCGGAGGCTGAACCGGATCCGGCGGACGCGGTGCCGCCTTCGCCCTCGACGCCGCCGGTGGAACGCTATGCGGACGGAGTACCGATGCGGCCGACCTGGTGGGGCCGCACCGACCTTCCGTGACGGCTGATGCACCCCGCGTCGGGAGCGAGGTCTTCCAGCTCCAGGAGGTGGACCAGGACCGCGGCGTCGTCCCGGCGCAGACCGTAGCCCGCGGCGACCTCCAGGCCGAACGTGAAGCGCCTCTCCCGTGACGGGAGCCTGCTGGCATCGACCCGGTCGGCGAGGCGCAGCCCTTCGATGGCATCCCGGGCGGTCATCTCGACGGGCACGGCGCCGGGAGTGAGCCGGCGAGTTCGTGGGTGGAGTACTCCCCGAAGCGTTTGATGTGCTCGGTCAGGTAGTGGAGAGACCTGGGCCAGTTCCTCTGGCTCCGCCTTCCAGCCCTCGGCCTGTATCCGGCGCACCGCGTGGGCGATGCCGACGGTGTTGTGGAAGATCACACAGGTCACCACCAGCGCGGAGAACTTCACGTCCTTCTCCTGGTCGGCCGGCCCGCTCGTCGACCAGCCGCTTGAGGGCACGAGCCCGGCTGGCGCCGGCAAGGACTCCACCTCGGCACGCGCCGCGCGCTCACGCAGTTCCTCCAACGCCTGGCAGCCGTCCCCGAAGTGCTCTTCCGGCTTGCGGGCTTGGTCCCGGATCTGCCGCTGAGCGGCGGCCCGCTCCGCGCGTAGCCCGCCGGCGGTCTGCGTCGCCTCATCTGCGCCGACACGGCCGCCCGCCTGGTCCGTCGCCCGGGTGCCGGCGTTCCTGAGCACCCGCAGCACGGCTGAGACCTGCTGCGGGACTCAGTCGAGGATGCTGTACTCGCCGGCTGTCCAGTCGGCGAACAAGGTGATCGCGTTCTCCGTCTCGGCGCGCTCGGGTGTGGAGGAGGTGGCCGGCCACCAGTTCTCGACGTGGTGGGCGTCAACGAGGACGGATTCCCGGTACCCGTCGAAGTCGCCGGGGTCTTCGGCGACACCGATGTGGATGGGTGTGTCGTCGGGCAGGTCTTTGATGGCTTCGCGGAGCTGTGCCGCGTTCCATACGTGCGGGGCGTGGTCAAAGGTGTCGGCCATGGGCACAGGATGCAGGACCAGGCTCGGAGTCCTGGCGACGACACGGCTGTACCCCGGGCCAGAACGCTGATCCGGGGTACAGGGGGCCGGGGTGAGGAACGCATCACCGGAGGTGAACGAACCCAGCCGCGCCACACAGCACCGGCTGCCCCTGTGGTCAGCCGGTGCCGGAGAGGCCCCGGTCCTCAGGGAGGTTGAACAGGCGCTGTGCCCGTCGTTCGTTCTCCTGTCGTAGCGCGGTGGTCCAAGGCCAGGGGTCTTCGGGCTGGAGGTAGGGGCAGACCGTGCGGTGCGCGATCCGGCACTGGGTACCGGGGAGAGGTTCGGCGTCCCACAGGTTCATGGCGGCTCCGTCCGGGGTGATGATCCAGCGCCGGCGCGGGGGCACGGTAGGGGCGGGGACGATGATGCGGGGTTCAAGGAGAACCCAGTGGCCTTCGTAGTGGGTGGAATAGCGGTCCTGCGGCAGGTCGCAGAACGGGCAGTCCGGTGGGGCGGGCGGTCGTGGAGCGATAGCGCCTTCAAGGAGAGCGTGGAACGCGTTGTCGGTACTGTCCGGACCTGATGTGCTTTCGGTGTCCCCCATGGTTCTCAGGGTCCGGACGGGCCATCGGGGCGGGTAGGGCGCAATCCAGCCGGACCAGACGGGGCACAACGGGATCACTGTGTTGTGGAGCGCCTTGTGAGGCGCACATCGGCGCGAAACGGCGAGTAACAGCGCCGCAGTGCCAGCGGGCTTCGCCGTCCTGCCGGGCAATACTGACTTGGCCCTCGACGAGCACAGGGATGGTCATGAAGCACCCTCTCCTTCTGCCTGTGTGGCGTGGACAGATAGAGCCTGGGCCCTGGGAAGAAGCGCAACTGCTACAAGGTGCAGCAGTCTTCAGATGGCGCCGATCCAGTGAGCGAAGTGCGACAGGCTCTCAGTAGGGTCGGGGACTGGCGCGGTTGCTGGCGCTCCGTTTCCAGTCCCCGCCGCTTCAAACCGTGCATGCAGTTCTCCCGCACACGGCTTTCCGACATCGTTCACCGACTGGCATGCGCTGTCGCCCTGCGTACGTTTCCGGTAAGACGGTAGACGCCGAGCCGGGTGATCCACCCATAAGTAAATCGGGTGGCCCAATTCCTGCCCGCGAGTCTGTGTTTCGTGCTGGCGAAGATCGCCAGCCGCTCGTGGACGTAACCGTCGACCACGTTGAACTTCCTTCCGGAGTTTCCGTTGCGGAAGTACGCAGCCCATCCCCGCAGTACAGGGTTGAGATCGGCTACCACGGCGGATACCGGCCGCTCAGTTTTCGAGCGAGCGGTCGCCGCGCGGACCTTGTCACGCAGTACCCGCATCGCTCTGGCTGAAGGCCAGCGTTGCAAGTAGTACCTGCCCCGCCATTTCCACGATTCCCTCTTCCGGTGGTGGAAGCCGAGGAAATCGAATCCTTGCCCGCCTCGGGTGAGGCAGACGATGCCGGTCTTTGAACCGTTCCGGGTTCGATAGAGACTCGATTCCGTGAAAGGATTGAGTCATGGCACGTCCCTCCTCCTATCCCGTTGAGCTGCGCAAACGAGCGGTCCGTATGGTCGCCGAGGTCCGTGGTGACTACCCGAACGAGTCGGCCGCTCTGCGGGCGGTCGCCCAGAAGCTGGGCATCGGTTCGGCCGAGACCCTGCGGAACTGGGTGAAGCGCGACGAGGTCGACTCCGGGAAGCGTCCGGGGACGACCACGGAGGAGTCCGCGCAGATCAAGGCGATGAAGAAGGAGATCGCCGAGCTGAAGCGGGCGAACGACATCTTGAAGGCGGCGGCGTCTTTCTTCGCGGCCGAGCTCGACCGGCCACACACACGCTCGTAGCGTTCATCGACGAGCACCGGGCCCGCTTCGGCGGTGTCGAGCCGATCTGCCGCGTGCTCACCGAGCACGATTGCAAGATCGCCCCTTCCACCTATTACGCCCACCGCAAGCGCCTCCAGGCCCCGTCCGCCCGCACTGTCCGCGACGCCGAGCTGAAGCCGCTCATCCAGCAGATCTTCGAGGGCAACTACCGTGTCTACGGGGCCAGGAAGGTCTGGCGTGAGCTGCACCGCCAGGGCCACGTCGTGGCCCGGTGCACCGTCAAGCGCCTCATGCGCGAGCTCGGCGTCACCGGTGCCGTCCGCGGAAAGAAGATCATCACCACGATCCCGGACAGTTCCGTCGAGCGGGCACCGGACCTGCTGGACCGCAACTTCGTCGCGCCGGCCCCGAACCGCTGCTGGGTTGCCGACTTCACCCACATCAGCACCTGGTCAGGAGTGGTATACGTCGCCTTCGTCGTGGACACCTTCTCCCGCCGGATCGTCGGCTGGTCCGCCGCCACGTCGAAGCAGACCACGCTCGTCCTGGACGCCCTGGACATGGCTCTGTGGCAACGCGACCGCGACGAACACCCGCACCGAGCAGGCGAGTTGATACATCACTCCGATGCCGGGTCGCAATATACGAGTTTCCGGCTCGCCGAGCACCTGGACGCCGCCGGCATCGCGGCCTCGATCGGCTCGGTCGGTGACGCCTACGACAACGCCCTCATGGAGTCCACGATCGGCCTGTTCAAGACCGAACTGATCAAGCCCGGACGGCCCTGGCGAACGCTTTCCCAGGTTGAACTCGCCACCGCCGAGTGGATCGACTGGTACTGCCACCGTCGGCTCCACGGTGAAATAGGGCACATCCCCCCCGCCGAATACGAGACCAACTACTACCGCGCAACCACCAAACCCCAGGTCACAACCACAATCTGAAGTCTCTATCGAACCCGGAACGGTTCACTTCTCGGGGTGCAACCGCATACCGAGTCTTTCCAGCATTCGTGCCGCTAACTCACGGGCCTGTTCTGCCCGTTGGTTGGTCGGCGACAGGACCACGAAATCATCGCAGTACCTCACCAGCGTCCCCAATTGGCGGCCCTCGCGCTGCCACGCCTCATCGAGAACGTGCAGCGCGACATTCGCCAGCAACGGGGAAATCGGTGATCCCTGCGGGGTTCCCGCCCCGGTCGGGGACGTCACCCCGCCCTCCAGAACTCCCATCCTCAGCCAGGCCCGGATCAGCTTCAGCATCGGCCGGTCCACCACACGCCGGGCCACCTGGGCCATCAGCGCCTCATGGTCGATCGTGCCGAAGCAGTCCCGGATGTCGGCCTCGAACACCCACTCCCGCCGCTGGTTCGCCGCGACACGCACTGCCTCGCAGGCGTCGATCGCGGACCGTTTGGGCCGGAATCCGTAGCTCGCCTCGGTGAACTGAGCCTCGAATACTGGTTCAAGGACCAGTTTCGCAGCCGTCATCACCACACGGTCCGCCACGGTGGGGATCGAAAGCGGCCGGAACTCCCCAGGCCTCCCCGGTTTGGGAATCTGGACCCGCCGCAACACTGACGGACGATACGTATACATCCGCAGTTTCTGCGAAAGGTCCTGGAGGAATGCATCCACCCCCGAGGTTTCCACCGCGTCGACGGTCATACCGTCCACGCCAGGGGCGCCTCGGTTTGCGCACACACCGGCCCATGCCCGCCGAAGAACGTCCAAGCGGTGGACATGGCCATACAGGGCATGAAACCGGCGTTCGGGCTCTTGCTTGGCACAGCGGTAAAGCGCCCGTTGCAGGGCTCGGACCTTGTCCAGAGGACGGCGGCCCGGTCCCGCGGCGCTTTCCTCCCGGCGGATGGAACTAGCCGAAACGGCACTCATCCGGGTCCCTCCCTGTTCGCGAATCACATCGATGAAGCAGGGGCCCTTCGCTCCCAGCGGGTTGTGTTGACCCGCCGATCACCACTACTACGACCCCCTCCGACCGCCTCTCGGCAACCTGCCATTTCCCGGTTCTGCCGGTTATAGGAAGGCCACGCTTCCCGGGCCGCAAACCCGGGGCCGAGGAGGCTCTCTCCAGTTCCCAGAACAACCTTCCAACCATTCCACGCCCCTTACGCCGGGAGGTTCTTCAACGACCGCTCCAGGTCCGAGATCGTCTTCCGTGGCCTTCGCCAAACAAGCACAGGCTCGGCTCCTCCTTGGCCCGCCCCAAGCGGAGCGGGGGTTAAATGACGACGCTGCAGGCTTCACTTCATGTTGCGGACTGGTCGGTTGCACGCCCCCGGAGAGCGCTTGTCACTCCACTTCGACGCCACCATTTCGAGCGACGCCGGGAGTCAGCTACCGGGGACCCTAGCGTCTCCCCGGACCGGACTCACACCGGCTGGCTGTCCTGAGCTTGACGTCCGGTTACATCCCCACATCCCTTCTGAGCTGCGGTGACGCCCGGACTGCTGGACGTACGCTTGGCGTTTAACCTTGCTGCGCTTTGTGTTCCTTGATCGACGCGGCGCGTTTGACCGTCTTGCCGACGTCGTGGCGTTTGGCTCGGTGTTTGTTCTTCGAGCCGGGTGGCCTGCCGGGCCCTGGCCGGGACGGTTTTGGTGCGGCTGCCGGGCGGGCTGGAGGCTGTCGCACGGATCCTGCCCGGTGAAAGTCAAGAGCGATTCGTTGTTCGGTTCCGAGGATCAGGAAGACGTCGGATTCTTGGCCGGTGGAGCGGAACTTCTTGTCGTGCGACCGTGAACGTGATCTTGAGATGTCGCGGGATGTACGGGAGTGGCTGCCGCCCGAGCACCTGTGCTGGAAGGTGCTCGACGTCGTCGATTGTCTTGATCTATCGGAGTTCGAGAACAGCTACCGTGACGACGGGCGGGGCGGGGTGGCCTACTCTCCCGCAAGCCTGATTGCGTTGCTCCTGTACTGCTACAGCAAGGGAGTGCGCTCCTCCCGTCGCATCGAGCAGGCTTGCTGGGACGACGTGGGCTGCCGAATCATCACAGCGAACCGCCGAGTGGACCACTCCACCGTCGCGCGGTTCGTACGACGCCACCGTGCCGCCTTGAACTCGCTGTTCGTCCAGGTGTTGTCGCTGTGTGGCCGACGTGGCCTGGTTGATCTTTCGGCGGTGGCCGTGGACGGCTCACCGCTGGAGGCGAATGCCTCACGCGACGCCAACCAGCGGCTCCAGCGCCTGGAGGGGACCATCTCCCAATGCGAGAAAGAGATCCACACGCTGATGGAGGATGCAGTCGACCACGCGCTGAGCGTCGAAGCCGACGGCTCGGCAGTACAGGGCGATGGCGAGGACCCGGGCGATGACTGGCCTCGTCTGTCCCGGCTGTGCGACCGGCTCACCCGCGCACACACGGCCAGGGACAGACTGCATGAACGGGCTATGCCTTCACCTACCGAGATCCGGATCAAGGTCGAAGCCGCCGAGCGGATGGTGGCCCGCGCGGAGAAGCGCCTGGCCACCGAGACCGAGGCTCACCAGGAGAAGCTGAAGAAGTATGAGTTCCGTGTCCGAGAGGACCGGGCGGCAGGACGTCGTGGAGCGAACGGACGGCCGCCGGTCCCGATGGAGCACAAGACCGTCCTCGTTCGCCAGCGAACACGACTGGTGAAGATGCGGGCCTGGCTGGAGCGGGCCCACGCACCCCGACCGGCCCCCTCCCCGGCGTCCCGTGCCTGCCTGAGCGATCCCGACTCTCGACTGATTCCCGGCAAACGCGGTGGCTACCTGCAGGGATACAACATCCAGATCGTGTGCGCCCGCCGTCAACTCTTGCTGGCCATCGAAGCGCACGACAATCCCTCGGACAGGACGGCCCTCGTTCCGATGGTGAAGAAGACCCAGCACAATCACCAGGCCACACGGCTTCCCGGCGACATCCAACTCTGGCTCGCTGACAGCGGGTACGCTTCCGCCGCGTCCTTCGAGGCCCTCGCCGATCTCCCGTTACTGGTCTCGGTCACCAGCGATGCCGACCAGGCAGGCTTTCCCGCGAAACGTCAGCAGGCCCCTGCCGGCCAGCAGGACATGGCGGCCCGCCTCGCCACCCCAACAGGACAGACCCAGTACCGTCAACGAAGTGCCCTGGTCGAGCCGGGATTCGCCCAGATCTTCCAACGATTCGGACGACACCTCAACTACCGCGGCCGCCACGCGGTGGACGCCGAGATCAAGCTCCTCGGCACGGTGCACAACCTCAACAAGCTCATTAATCACACGCCCAAGAATCGCTCTTGACTTTCACCGGGCAGGATCCGTGCGACAGCCTCGCTGTGGCCGCGTGGACGTTGCGAAACCCGCGACGGACCCGGGCGGGGGTGAGGCGGCGGGGTTCGGCGGGCCGTTCCCAGGGGCGGCGGAGGTCCTCGGCGAGGGGACGTGCGAGGCGGAGTTGGGTGTGGGCCGCGACGATCAGCCAGGTCCACAGGTCGGCGGTGTCCGCGTGGCGGACCTTCGGAGCGGTCCAGCCGAGGGTCTGCTTCATCAGCCGGAAGGTGTGTTCGAGATCGAACCTGCGGAGGAACGACTGCCACCAGCGGTCCACGTCCGCCGGTGTGGCGGTGGTGGCCGAGCACCACAGCCAGACTGGTTTGGGGTCGCGATCGCCCGGCAGGTGCTCGACCCTGAGTCGGATCAACGTGCCGTGCAGTACTGGGAGTTCATCGTTTGTGTGGGTCAGCCAGGGCCGCGGTGGGTGAGCCGGGGGTGCATGCGGTCCCAGGCCATCGTCTCAGCGGTGCCATAGCGGGTGGTGTCCGTGGAGGTGGTCACCTCGGGGTTGTGCCAGGTCTCGGGCCGGGCCAGGGCAAGGACGCCGCCGTGCCGGCGCGGACGCCCGCCCCTGGGCCCGGAGGGGGCCTCGCCCGGGTCGCGGAGCATGACACGGTCCGAGCGCAGACGCCCGAGCAGCACGGCGGGCAGGTCCTTCAGTGCGTGGGAGAGGTAGGTGACGTCGTAGCCTGAGTCCATGACGATCAGGATCTCGGATCCCCGGGCTCCCACTGTCCGGCTTGCATCAACCGCTCAACGGTGCCGCGGAGTTGGTCGGCCGTGACCACGGTCGCGTCGTCGGCGGGACCAAGGCGCACGGCGTCCAGCAGGGCGACCCAGGAGTTGCGGCCGGTCTCCAGCGCGGCGACGAAGGAATACGGCCAGCCCGGCACGAACTGGTCCTTGCTGCGGGCGCCACATCCGTAGACGTGGCAGAACAGGCGGTCGTCGCTGGTCGGGGCGTCGGGACGGAGCCAGTTGCTCACGTCCACGGCCAGCACGATGCGCCCGTCGGCTGCCTTCGGCAGCGACAGGCCCGCCAGTGTCCGCCGTAACCGGGCCGGCTCGGCCCAGCCCCGGTCCAACGCCGCGTACAGGGCGCCGTGCCCACGCTGGTGCTCGACCGCCAGCGACAGTTCGACCAGGGCCTTCACCGCCCGTCCGCGCACAGCACCGCGTCTGTGAGCTCGAAGAGTGCATCCGCGCGGGCGTAAAGGCACTCATAAAACTCGACCCGAAAGCGGGACAAGAGGCCCAATGCCTCGCCTGCTGGCCCTGGGATGGGGAGACTCATACACGGCGGCCGTTCTCTCGTGTTTCGTTACTCGACATCTCGAAGCGTGGAGAACGGCCGCGTCCGCTGCCGCGGGAAGAACCGCAGATCAGCCGGTCGGGTGACAAGCGAGGTTAAACGACAAGCTCAGCATCGGCGCGGTGGAACCGCCGCAGGATGCCGGCTGCTTCACACGCCCACGGGTGCTCGCGGGTGTGCTCCGGAGCCGCCACACGGGCCACCTTGGGGCTCTCGAACGCATCCGCCTGGAGCCCGGACCAATCCTGCGCGCGGGCCGGCTCGATGCAGAAACCGCTGCGGTGCTCGGCCGGCAGATCAGCGGGCGGCTTCCACTCGGTAGCCACGCGCAGGGCGCGGTCGACGTGGTCGTGGCCGAAGCTGGCGGCGACGGACACTTCGTGGATCCGGACCGGGTCCGGGCCGAACGCGGTGCCCAGATAAACGCCCTCGCGCGCGACTTGATCGCCGAGCTGTCGGGCGTGCTTCAGGTGGATGTCGGCGCCGCAGGGAAACGCCCGCGGTCCAAGCGTTCTGCGCCGCAGGGCTCGCGTCAGCGGGAGGGTTCGATTCCCCAGGCGGCGGCTCGGGCGGCGGCAGCCGCACGGTTGGGGAGGTCGAGCTTGGCGAGGATGTGCTCGATGTGGGTCCCTACGGTGCGCGGCGTGATGTGCAGCCGCTCGCCGATCTCCCGGTTGGTGCGGCCGGCGGTCAGCTCGGCCAGCACCTGGAGCTCCCGTGGTGAGAGTCCGCCAGGCCGCCGCGCGTCCACGGCGGGGCCGGCTGCGGCGATCTCCCCGGGCGGCGGGCCCGCCCAGGGGCCGACGGCCGCGGCGAGGGACTCGGTGAGCAGGGTGACCACGGCGCGCGCCGGATCGGGCGTGCGCCGCGGCCTGCGGGTGCTGACGTTCAGCATGCCGACGTACCGGCCGTCGGCGGCGAAAAGGCACTGGGCCACGCCGTCCTCGATGCCGAGCGGACACAACACCTCCTGGAAGCCCGGGGACGCAGCCAGGAGCTGCCAGGGGACGTCCCTGAGCCAGAGACCGCCTCGGGCCGGACTGCGGAGCACGGAAAACATCGGATCGTGATGGAGACGGGTCTCGATGTAGGCCGTGGCTTCGTCCGGGTAGCTCCCGGCGAGGGTGGTGTGGCGCCTGCGTAGCGGGTCCCACCGGGTCAGAGAAGCGTGGTCGTACTCCATCACCTCTGACAGCGCCGCCAGGACCGTGTCGACGCCGGTCACGCCGCTCGTGGCGCTCCTGGCGGCCTCGCGGACGTGGACGGCCGCGTCCAGGATGTTCGCCGTAATCTGCTCCGCTGCCATCGTCCAAGGATGATCACGCGCCCGGAATACGTCAATCGCGAAGCGTGTCGTGCACGACCCGCCCGTCCATGACAGTGAGGACGACAGGCATCTCCGGGATGTCGTGAGGGTCGGCGGTGAGCAGGTCTCCGTCGAGCACACAGAGATCGGCGACCTTGCCCGGCTCCAGGGAGCCCTTCCAGTCGTCGGCGAAGTCCTGCCAGGCCGCGTCGATCGTGTACGTACGGATCGCCTCGGCCAGGCCGATGCACTGCTCGGGGCCGCTGACCCGGCCGGCGGCCTTCGACTCGCGCAGCAGCATGGTGGCGACGCCCTGGCGCCAGTCCGGGTACGTGACGGGGGCGTCGGACCCGCTCGCGACCCGCACGCCGGCGTCGATGGCATCACGGTAGGGCCATGCGTACGCGGCCCGTCCGGCGCCGACGAATTCCTCCTCCATGTCGGCGACGGTCCACTTGATGGTGGGGTTCATGTTGACGCCGAAGCCATGTGCGGCCAGCACCTTCATGCTGTGTGCGGTGAGGAAGTCGCCGTGGATGACGTAGTGGCGAGCGTCGGGCCGCGGATGCTCCGCCATGGCCGCGGCGAAGGCGTCCGCGACGGTGTCGATGGCCCGGTCGCCAGTGACGTGCACGCCCAGCTGGTGCCCGGCGGCGTGGGCATACCGGATGATGGCGTCGATCTCGGCGGTCCGCTGGGCGTCGGTCTCGCCGCCGACACACAGGGAGCCGCAGCCGCCGCCGACGTACGGTTCGTGCATCCAGGCCGTCTTGTTGGGCACGATGCCGTCGGCGAAGATCTTGACCCCGAGGATCGCGAGGCGGCGCGGATCGGCATCGCCGGAATCGCCGAGGGCGACGAGGGTCCGGGTGAACTCCTCGGCGGTGCTGGCCATGCCGGTGGGCAGGAGCAGGACGCCGAGGCGGGCGGTCAGTTCGCCGTCGGTCAGCAGCCGACGGTAGACGTCGAGGGTCTCCGCACCGAGCGCGCCCCGCATGATGCCGTCGCCGCCGGGGCCGAGCCCGGGTTCGGTGTAACTGGTCACGCCGAGGCGGGCGAGCGTGGTGAGGGTCGACCGGATCGCGTCGGTCCGCTCCTGCCGGCTGAGCGGCGGCAGCGCGTTCTGGACAAGTGCCTGGGCCCCCTCGTGGAGCAGCCCGGTCGGCTCCCCGGCTTCGTCCACGACGATGGCTCCGCCGGGCGGCGCTACGGTGTGCCGGTCGATCCCTATGAGTTCCAGTGCCTTGGAGTTGACCCAGGTGGCGTGCCCGGAGAAGGAGTACAGGACGACGGGGTGGTCCGGGCTCACGGCGTCGAGGTCGCGCCGAGAGGGCAGCCGCGACGCATCGGAGACGCACTCGTCGAGGTAGCCGGGGTCCCAGCCGTGCCCCGTGATCCACTGCCCACCCGGAACCCGCCCGACGGCCTCCCGTACCACCTCGGCCACGTCCGCGAGGCAGGAAACAGCGGGATGGCCGAGATCGAGGGAGAGCGGCGGCGTCGCCATGCCGAAGGCGCATCCGTGCAGATGGGAATCGTTGATACCGGGAAGCAGTGTCGCCCCCCGCAGGTCGACGACGCGGGTGCCGGGTCCGACGAGCGGCGCGACATCGTCCCGCCCACCGACGGCACTGATGACCCCGCCGGTCACCGCCAGGGCCGAGGCGACGGAGAACTCGGCATCGACCGTGACCACCCGCCCACCGAGAAACACCAGATCCGCATACTTGTCCACAGAAGGGTCCTTTCAAAGATCGGGTGCACCATGGCCACCCGCGAACGATCTCCCAAGGACTATGGCCACGCCCTCACCCCCCGCACATCGGTCATCCCACCGATACGCACTCTCGTAGTGGCCGGCTGATGCCGTGTGCTCCGGATCGCGTCGGGCTTCGGGAACGCGGTTGCCGGAGACATAGCGGAGGCTTGCCCGGCGCACATGTAACTCATCCGCTGGCTCAAGCAGAACAAGCAGCCCCGCTGTCAGCAGATGAAGCCGCTGCTCGACGCTGGCGCAGCGAGCACTTGGTGAGCGGCTCGGTGAGCGCCGCCTCCTCCGGCTCACCTCGGCTAGCCGGTCGCTGGTGAGGGCGCTTACGAGCGCGCCGACGACCATCACCGCGAGGCTGAGAATCAGCATGCGGCGCTTGCCGTGGAGGTCGTCAAGGCGGCCCATGATCGGCGTGGCGACGGCACCGGAGAGCAGGGTCGAGGTGATGGCCCAGGTCGCGTTGCCCGGCTCGGTGCCCAGCAGTTGCGGGAGGTCTTTGATCACCGGGACGAGCAGGGTCTGCATCACCGAGACCACGATGCCCACGAAGGCGAGCACCGGCACGAGGGCCCGCTCGCTCTGGCTGCGCGGGCCGGTCGGTCGACGTGCGCGTCATGAGGGACGGCCTCCAGACCGGGGGTGGGTAGTTCCGTGCGGGATGCCGGATCCACCTGGCTCAGCCCGTGGACTCCGACAGGCTGAGCCAGGTCGCGCCGTCCGCCGAGGCGGTGAGGGCCTCGCGGGCGGTGGGCGGGGTGGGGCCAAGGCTCCTCCGAGGCGGACGCACTCTCCTTCGGGTCGGTTGCCGCCCATGGGCCGAGGACGAATCCAGCGCTGTCCCGTCGGACTTCCAGGGCACCCGCACCACCGAAGTGCCCGGGGACGAGCAGTTCCCGTTCATCAGCCGCCCGCCCGAGAATCCGACGGCGACTGGCCACTGCTTGTTCCGGGGCCAGGCAGGCGTTGCTGTTGCAGCAGGGATCAAGAATCTGCACCGGGCTGTGCAGCAGATCTCCGACGAAGACCGCCCGGTCGCTCCCGGATGCAAGTCGCAGCACGGACGAGCCGGGACCCAGGAAACCCTGGCCACCATCGCCGGCCGAGTCGGCTACGGCAGCCCGTACGCAATTTCCCACGCCTTCGAGAGGGAGTTCGGCACTACACCAGGGCGGTACCGAGCGCAGGCCGCGGGGCGATCCTCTTCCGCCACAGACCCTCAACTGACGTCAGAACGAACAAACTGACAATCGGAGACTTGGTCAGGCAACGGCTCCCACAGTCATCGTGAAACGGCATCCGCAGTCGCGTGCACAGTCGGTTGGTCGAATTCCACACCGCTTCCCGTTCCCGTCCGCAGCCGAGATTCGGCAGGTGCGCGAAGGCGGCTCCCCAACTCGCACGCACGGCCCGAAATGCCATCGGCCCCCTCGTGGAGAGACATCCGAAGCTGATTCCAGGTTCCCGACGTCCCAGATCGAAACCAAGGCCACCTGCCCCTGACCGTGAGGATGCTGCGCTGTGCCTGCGGTCCTCCCAAGCACCCCATGACGAGCTGCATGCCCAGGAGCAGCTCGGGTTACAGGTCGATGCCATGCTGGGACGCAGCGGTTGCCGGGTATGGCGTAGGCGCTGTCCTGCGGATCTTGACTGCCTAGCGGTCACACTCCGATGAAGCTCACTGTTTCTGTCATGTCCGCCCGCCCAGTACGCAGATGCGGCACGCCCTCCTTCTCGAATCCGACTGCGACACCGCAGAACAGTGCGAGCCCATCATCGGCTCCGACTGTCTGGGTGACGGTCTTGCGATACATCGTCCACATCACCTGGGGGCAGCTGTGCAGCCCTTCCGCCCGTAGCAACAGCATGACCGTCTGCAAGTACATCCCCGCGTCTCCCCACTGTCCGGGCCCCATCGCGCGGTCGAGGTAGCAGAACAGTACGACTGGTGCCCCGAACGCCTCCGAGTTCAAGGTGGCGATCTTCTTGGGCCTCTCGGGGTCGTCGCGCTCGATTCCCAGCGCTGCGTAACGCTGGGCGGCCGCGGCGGAGAAACGGTCCAGATACGGAGAGGTCAGGTCGGCGGGGTACATCGGGTACTCCCGCTCATCACCCGGGTCTCCGGCCAGTGCCCTGGCCGTCGCGCGCCTCTTCAGTTCGGCCAAGGGATCGCCGGTTACGACGTACACTTGCCACGGCTGGAGGTTCCCGCTTGACGGAGCTCGCGTAGCTGCAGACAGCACTCGTTCAAGCATCTCCATGGGTACCGGCGCGTCGCTGAACGCCCGCACGGCCCGGCGACTGTCCACGGCTTCGTACACATCCACGTTCTCTCGCCCTCTCGCTCAACAACAAACCACCTCAACCGTATTCAACGGTCAGCGCCGACCATCACCCGGCACTGGCAGTCTCCTGACGGGCAGTTGAGTCGTTGCCGGGACAGTGGATCGTAGAGGTGATCTGACTGATGCTCAGTGGATGCGGCTTCAGCCACTCCTGCCCATGAGCAATGGGCCTTGTGGGCGGTGGCGGGACCATCGACAGGTGATCAACGGTGTGCTTTACCGGATCCGGACTGGTATGCAGTGGCGCGATCTGTCGGAGCGCTACGGCCCGTAGAAAACGGTGCACGAGCCACATCGCCGCTGGCCGGCGGACGGCACTTGAGAGCTGCGGCTTCAGCGGGTCCAGGCGGATGCGACCGGCCGCCGCAGGCGCGGCAGTGCCGGGTGGCCGGCCACCCGGCTTCGACAAGGAGCGGTACAAGAAGCGCAACACCGTCGAGCGGGCGATCCACCGGCTGAAGAACTTCCGCGCGGCCACTGGATACGACAAACGCGCCTACGTCTACCTCGGCACCGTTACCGCCGCAGCCCTCATGATCTGGCTCCGCTCGTGATCGCCAGGACAGTGCTTAGCGGCGGGCGGGTTGGTCGACGTCGAGGGGGTTGTTCTCCTCAGGACCGAGTTCGGCACAGGGGCCGAATTGTCGGGTCGCCGGGGTGACACCCGATCGGCTGATGAATCAATGAGGGCGATCCGCCCCCTACAACTCGGGTACCATCCACGGCTGTTGCGTCATCCCCAGGGTGGAGGAAAGGTGCAGCCCGGCGAGGGATCCGCATGCGTGGCGGGTTCCTGAAAGATCTTTCCTGTCCGAACGTTCTTACCGGAAGGATCGATATCGTGCGCAGACGACGTCTCGCGCCCCTGTTGGCCGTGAGTGTCACGGCAACGCTGGCTCCCGCGCTCGCCACCTCGACGGCCACCGCCGCTCCGGCCACCACCCCGTCGACCGCCTCCTCGTCCGCCGCCACGGGCACGCTGAACCGGTATGTGAAGCAGAAGCCGCAGTGGAAGCGGTGCGAAGCCGCCTCTCCGGCGGAGTTCGAGTGCGCCACGATCAAGGTTCCGCTGGACTACCGGGTTCCTGGAGGCAAGCGGATCGACTTAGCCATATCCCGGATCAAGAGCACCGCGCCCGACAAGCGGCACGGTGTCCTGTTCTCCAACCCCGGCGGCCCGGGGGGAGAGGGGCTCTACATGCCACTGGGGATGCAGGAGAGGCTCCCCGAGTCCGCACGGCAGAAGTACGACTTCATCGGCTTCGACCCGCGCGGTGTTGGGCAGAGCAGCCCGGTTTCCTGCGATCTGGAGCCGGAGGAGGAGAACTGGCTGCGGCCGTACAAGGAGGAGACGTTCGACAAGGACGTCGCCTGGGCACGCGATGTTGCGAAAAAGTGCAAGGAGAAGGCGGGCGACGTGCTCCCGCACATCACCACGCGCAACACCGCACGCGACATGGATCTGCTCCGGGCGATCCTCGGTGAGAAGAAGATCTCGTACGTGGGTTACTCGTACGGCACCTACCTGGGCGCCGTCTACACCCAGCTCTTCCCGGGCCGGACCGACCGGTTCGTGCTGGACAGCGCGGTCGATCCGGCGCGCGCCTGGCGAGGGATGATCCAGTGGTGGGCGGAGGGTGCCGAGCCCGCGTTCGTCCGGTGGACCGAGTGGGCCGCCGAGCGTTCAGAGAAGTACGGCCTCGGTGACACCCCGAAGCAGGTCGCCCGGACCTTCTGGGACCTGGTCGCGCAGGCAGACGAGAAGCCCATCGAGATAGATGGGCAGCCGATCACCGGTGATGACATCCGGAGTGGTATGCGTGGGGCGGTCTTCAGCCCGGAGTACGCCACCGAGGGGATCGTGGAGTTGAAGAGTGCCGCGGCTGGCGAGCCCGCCTCCGCGAAGAAGCTCGCGGCGTTCGCCGGATCGGAGGGGACCGGGACTTCAGGCGCCTCCGATGCCGCCGAGGTGCCGTCCGACAACATGACGGCGAGCTTCTGGGCCGTGGTGTGCGGCGACAATTCGGCCGCGTGGTCCCGCGATCCTGAGAGCTACCGGCAGGACGCCATCGAAGACAAGCGCCGCTACCCGCTCTACGGTGACTTTGCGTCCAGCATCAAGCCCTGTGCATTCTGGGACAAGTCCGTGGAACCGGCAACCAAGGTGAACAACAGGGTCGGTTCCCTGGTCGTCCAGAACGAGTGGGACTCGCAGACTCCGCTGCCCAGCGGTCAGGCCCTGCACGCCGACCTGAAGGGCTCGAAAATGGTCACTGTCCTCGGCGGCGAGGGCCATGGCGTCTACCCGAACGGCAACGCGTGCACGGACGGCACGGTCACCGCCTACCTGCTCACCGGCAAGCTCCCGGCGAAGGACGTGGCTTGCAGGGCGACGGCCGACGCGAACGCGGAGGCACGCAAGAACCAGAAGCGGGACGCGCTCCCCGGGTCTCCGCTCCCGCAGCGTGTCCCGGACCGTTTCTGAGCCCGGTCGCGTGGTCCATTTCCGCATGACCCGTTGAAGATGGGGGCGGGACCCCGCGTCGGGGTCCCGCCCTCCCTGGTGAATGCGACCGGCTGAGCTATCGGCTCAGACGAACGAGTGGGCCGTTGCGTGAGATTCCTGATCCAGCGGACGCAGGTGACGCAGACGACGGTTCGTACGTGGTCGCTCGGGCTCCCGTCGCGGCCTCCGTCATGTGTGAAGGCCGCGACGCCGCGGAGAGCCCGTCAGGCATCGGCCGTGACGGGGGTGTCGAGGTCGGTTCTGCGCAGGGTGTCGGGGACGTACGCGTCGAAGCGGGCCTGCTGCTGGGCGGCGGCCAGTTCGGTGGCACGGCTGCGGGCGCAGTGCGCGGCGTCCGAGCTGACGTCGGTGGCGAGGGGGCGGGCGGCATCGGCGGCGAGGCACTCGATCCACGGCTGGGCGGCTTCCTCGCAGCGGGCGCAGGGTGTGGGCGTCCAGTGCCCACGCCTTCATGCCGCTGGTCGTGCGCGGACTGCCGCACGGGCGCCAGATCTCGTACCGCTCGCGCATGTCCTCGGGGTCGGCGGCCCAGGGCGCGGAAGTCACCGCCCGCCACGACCAGGAACAGCACCAGCACCAGCACCAGCACCAGGCCGAGGTCGAAGGGCTCGAAGAACCACCTCCCGGCCACCCGGCATGACGTGGACCGCATCCTCGCTACCGGCGAGGCATACAGCCGGCCCGCTCACCACAGAAGGGCACCAAGCCCAGGCGAACTGTCACGGAGGCACCGGATCAGACGTCTTGAGAGCGGCTGGCGGCAGCAGCGATGCCGGACTCCCGAAGCGTGCGGGCCAGGTATTCCCTCTCGGGAAGCGTCCCTGAGTAATCACCGTCCAGCACGCGGCGCAGCACAGCCTTGGCGTTCATCAGGTCAATGCCGAGTTCAGCCCGCAGCACGCGCATGATGGCGACGCTCTTCGCCGGCGCACT
This sequence comes from Streptomyces sp. NBC_00984, assembly GCF_045162475.1. Classification (NCBI taxonomy): domain Bacteria; kingdom Bacillati; phylum Actinomycetota; class Actinomycetes; order Kitasatosporales; family Streptomycetaceae; genus Streptomyces; species Streptomyces sp. NBC_00984. The sequence continues at coordinate 8,584,141 of NZ_CP108734.1, read as the reverse complement.
GCTCACCTGCAGCCTCGCGGGTCCGTGCTCGGAGAGCATCTGATCCCGCCGTTCGACCGGCACGTCGCCACCGCACACGGCTACCGCAAATCCACAGGCGGAACAGGTTGACTCAACGTCCCATCGCAACCGGCCGTCCACCAGGGCCTGCACTCCCCAGCACTCCAGCTCCGCACCGCAGTCCTGGCACACAGCGGAGTACTTGACGGATTCGAAAACCGCCTGCTCCATTGCCGCCTGCTCCATCCCCACCTCTGACGGAGACGAGGTCAAACGAAAAGGTCCGTACCTGTCTCTGATCCGACAGGTCTGTGGTAATCGCTGGCACTACTGTGTTGCGGTGAACAACAACTCTTTCCTCGGTGACACTGTCCGCCTCGTGCCGTTGTCCACCGACCACGCCGAAGCACTCTTGCCCTCTGCGTCCGACCCGGAGGTATGGCGATGGATGCCCCGACCGCCCTCTCTGACAGTCTCGACTGAGACGCCCGGTATATCGGGTTAGTCTGGATGGGCGAGACAGGAGACCCCTCAGCATGGCCAGCACTACCCCGATACCCGCCTCCGGTGACGATCCGGCGCCGAAGCCGAAGCGGCGGACGTTTTCCGCGGAGTACAAACTGCGGATCGTTGCCGAGTACGACGCCGCCCCTTCCGGCGAGAAGGGCGCCATCTTGCGGCGTGAGCGGCTGTACCACTCGCACGTAGTCGAGTGGCGCCAGGCTCGGGAAGCCGGCGCGCTGGACGCCCTGGCTGACCGGCGGACCTCGGCGGTGCGACCAAAGAAGGCCGCTGAGCAGGCCGAACTGGAAAGGCTGCGCAAGAAGGTCGCACGGCTGGAGAAGGACGTGGCCCGCCGGGACGCCGCGCTGGAGGTCATGGGAAAAGCCAACGCGCTCTTGGAACTGCTCTCCGAGAGCGCGGACTGAAGCATGCCGTCGCACCGGTGGTGGATGAGGCGTTCGCCGGCGTCCAGGGGCAGTTGGGGACCACGGCGGCCTGTCGGCTGACCGGACGCTCGCGCGCCACCCACTACCGCCGCATCAACCCCAAGCCGAAGCCCGCGCCGTCCCCGAGACCCGCGCCCGCCTCGGCCCTCTCGCGGGCCGAGCGGGCCGAAATCCTGGGGCTGTTGAACCGGCCGGAGTACGCCGACCTGCCGCCCGCGCAGGTCTGGGCGCGCGAACTCGACGCCGGAAACTACTGGTGCTCGGAGCGGACGATGTACCGGATCCTGTCCGCCGCCGGGCAGAACGGCGAACGCCGCCGCCAGGCCACCCATCCCGCCAGGACCATCCCCGAGCTGGTGGCGACCGGCCCGTCGCAGGTTTTCACCTGGGACATCACCAAGCTGCCGGGCCCGGACAAAGGCATCTGGTACCACGCCTACGTCATCATCGACATCTTCAGCCGCTATATCGTCGGCCACACCGTCGAACGGGCCGAAACGGCCGAGCGGGCCGAGGAGTCGATCCGCGAGACGATCGAGCGCAACGGCGTTGTCCCCGAGACGGTGCACGCGGACCGCGGCACCTCGATGACCAGCAAGAAGGTCTCCCAACTGCTGATCGACCTCGGCATCACCAGGAGTCACTCGCGCCCCAGGGTCAGCAACGACAATCCGTACTCGGAAAGCCAGTTCAGGACCACGAAGTACACCGCCGACTACCCGGAACGGTTCGATTCGCTGGCCCATGCCCGGGAGTGGATGGACGCATTCATCACCTACTACAACCACGACCACAGGCACTCCGGGATCGGCCTGCACACCCCCGCCTCCGTCCACTTCGGCACCGCCAAGGAGGTCCGTGACCAGCGGGCCGCCGCTCTCGCCGAGGCATACGAACGCCACCCCGAACGCTTCGCCCGACGACCGAGGCCACCCGAGATACCCGGCCAGGTCTGGATCAACGACCCCGCCAAACGCATGGAACCCGAACCACAAGGTTCATAGCACCACGAACGTCTCATTTGACTTGACAGCTACCGCCGCGCCCTGAAACCGTGACGCAGATGCACGCGCTGCTCAGCGAGATGATCGTGGATCCTGCGCGGCGGTGTTTCGCAGCGCAACGCTGCGCTGACGACGCCCTGATCGGTTCGACCAGTCTGTACGACCTCGACTTGGCCGAGAGCCGTGCTGAGATCGGCGCGACCTGGTTCGATCGTTCCTGCTGGGGCGGTCCCTATAACGCTGAGTCCAAGCTGTTGCTGTTCGGCCATGCCTTCGATGACCTGCGACTCGCCAGGCTCGCCCTGCGCACTGACAACCTCAACGTGCGTTCCCAGCAAGCCCTGTCTCGGCTTGGCCTGGTTCACGAAGGAACTCTGCGCAGCCATATGCGGCGCCAGGACGGCACTCGCCGCGACTCGCTGTACTACAGCCTGCTCGCAGACGAGTGGCCCATCGTTCGCGACAGGCTGCGGGCCAGGGTCGCCGCCAAAACCACTTGATCTGCTCGGAGGTGGGGTCGAAGGACGCGTCGGGCGCCTCTTGCTCCCCGCGTAAGGGCCCGCTCGGGTGTCGGAACTCCCGGAATGCCTGGCTCATGTCCTGCGCCGTTGGAGGTTAAGCGTTGTCACTGAAGGACAGTTGTCAGTAGGTTTGTGTCATCATGAGGACGCGAATTCTGAGGTTCGGCTTGTACGCAGACGAACAGGGGCTGGCATGGGTCGGGGAACTCGTCAACGGGACTGTAGATTCCCGGAGCGCCCGGATTGCCAGGGCCGACATCGCACGCACCTACCCTGACAGCGACCTGACGACCGCTGAAATTTATGATTATCTGCCGGAACAGTGGGCCTTCGAACATCCTGGCCAGAACAGCGGAGAGCGGGAAGCGGTTGAGCTGCGCGTCCACCTGGCGTGTTCCCTGCGGACATGGCGAGCGATCCGCAAGGCAGTGATCAAGACTTTGTGTCCGGAAGGAATGGCCCCCCACACTTGCCGTGTTCCATGGTGCGCTGCCTGAGCTGGTGCACAGTTCTCTGCGAAGGACCGAAGCACCGCGATGCCCTCAATCTGAGGTGACCCCCGGAGTGTGGACAAGGAAGATCCGGAGACATTCCGCCAGGTCCTGGCCGGTTCCAGGAGAATCTGAACCTGTACAGGCTCGACGGTCACGCGCTCACCCGCCATGCCACACAGCTCCACGAGATCACCGGCGGCCACAACGCGCTCCCGTCCCTGCTCATCTGCACGACCCGTCCAGGCGATCGTGTCGGGAACGGAGAACATCACCCTCGCGGGCCTCATGGCCGTCAACATCAGAGCCCGGTAACCCGCCGGACCGTCGTATGTCGGCGACCCGGCCGAGACACCGTTGATGAAGGCCGGCCCCGACCGCGCCGAGCAATTGCCAGCAGGTCCTCACGATCCACAGCCTGCCGCCCGCTCCCCACCCGGTCACCAGCACCAGGGCGGCCGCCGCCCCGGAACCAGTCGCCGCCGCCTCGCCCGAGAGTCCGGCGCGGACCCGGGAGACCGCGTCGGTCGGCCACCGCCGCGCGTTCGAAGCCCACCGGGCCACCAGAAGGACCACCGCCGTGGATCCTGCGATCCAGGTTGCCATCGAGCAGCGGAACCAGGAGCAGGCCAGGGACCCGGGAAAGCTGTTCGGCGACGGCCGCGAGGCGCTGGAAGAACTGCACCGGGCGAGTGCGCGACGGTGGTTCACGTGCAGTCCGAGGTGCTTCGGGCGTTCTGGTTCACGCCGGACTTGACCTCTGCTCAGGAAGAAGTGCTTCTCCGTCACGCGGGTCCCGGGACACACGTCGCGCTTTACCCTGCGCACGAAACCGGCGGCGCGTATTCTCTCTTGATCATCTGGCACCGCCGATGAAGCGCACCTCCGGGTACCGGGGAGACGGCCCTTCGAGGATCGGGGCGCGACGGCCGCGCAGGTGAAGGTCGAAGTAGGCGAGCAGGAAGCGCCGCTGGATGTCGATGCCGCGTGTCCCGTCGAGCGGTCCTATGAACTCGGCCAGCTGTTCGTCGGTCGCTCCGAGCCGCGCGGCGGCCTGCGGCATGAACGTCTCGTAATCCGTGTACGAGAAGTGCCGGGTACCGGTCAACCTGAGGTGCCGGCGCCAGCCTCGCAGCCGCGGCCAGATCTCCGCCCAGCTCGGGTTACTGTCCGCGTCCTCGCTCATCAGGAGGAGCGGTTTGCGCAGTCCCTGGGTAACCACCGGACCGAAGAGACTGCCGTCGAGGTTCGCGCCTGCTGCGATCGGTACCCCTGCCGCCATCGCCGAGGCCGCAGTCGCACCGCCCAGGGAGTGACCGAGCATGGCCGTCCTGGACAGGTCGAGGATGTCGCCGAGTCCGTGCGGAAGCGGGCCCCGGCGGCTCCGTACCCGCCGTGACAACTCCTCCAGTACGAAACGGGTGTCGGCCACCCGCACTTCGACCGCCTTGAGGATCGTCGGGTCGTCGTCCTCCTCCGTGAGAGGTGGCATCGCGTACTTCTCGACCCGGCCGTCGGGGAACTCGACCTGTCCGGCGTCATATGTGTGGTCGATGGCGGCCACGACGTATCCGTGGCTGACGAGTTCCTCGACCAGCGCAGTGCTGGAGCTGCGGTGCTGACCGTGCCCATGGGAGTAGAGGATCACCGGAAGCCGGCCACCACGCGTGTCCGCCGCTGCGCCGATCCGGGCGTGCGTGTCCGGCAGCGTGACGTACTCGGGGAGGAGATACCCCGTCTGCTGGAAGACAACGGCGGCCTGTTCGGTCATCCATGGTGCCCGGGGCAGGCCGGCGGCTGCGCGTGCGGGGTACCAGAGCTGAACCATCAGCTCCCGAACCGGTCTTGCAGCGATCCAGGGGTCCCGGCGACTACGGTCGCTGAGATGCAGCGTCACAGTGCCGATGGAATGAGGACCGCTCGGTCGCGGAAGGACGAGCCGTACGGGCGGCTGGACATCACCCGGCGTCCGGCGGAGCGACGATGCGAGGGCGGGGGTGCCGAAAGCGGCGGTCACACCGAGACCCGCAGCGAGCGCGGTGCCCGTGGTCATCATCCGTCTCCTGCTGATTGCCGTGGTCCTGCTGGTCGTGAGAGTGCTGCTCGATGGGAACGAGGCCGGACGCGGCATGGCGATCTCCTTCGCGGATGGTGCGCGCGGTGCACAGGCACGTGGTGCCCTGCCAAAAGGCTAGGTACCGCACTGTCGGTGCACTGCTGTGCTTTCTCATCGCTTTCGCTGACATTTGTCACTCACGTCGTCGCACGGAGGGAGTTCGGGCATGCGCGCAGCGGCAGACACACAGGACTCGCCCCGCCTGGTCGCATGACTGAACGGGACGCTTCCGTTCATGCTGCACCGCGTCTCGCCACAGGAATTCGAACGTCCCGACGCACATGGCGTGTTGGCCCGCAGGCAGGCGAGGCGGCGTGAAGAACAGGGGCCGGTTCGAGGTGCTCCCCTGAGAGCGGGGAGCCTGCCCGTCCGACGAACAGCATCCTGGCTGCGCACCCGCCTTCCGGGGCGGGGATAACCTCGGGCCACCACCACGAGCAGGTTGGTCTGACGCGTGATCAAAGGAGGCGAGGAGTGCCTCTGACCTGGGACGATGGGTCTTGTCCAGGGTCCTGGTCGTCGTAAAGGAAGCTGCACGAAGGGCGGCCAACTCGCCGACCTCGAACTGCGTCACCGTAGACGGGCCCGCTGCGAGGACCACATTCGAAACGCCCTCGACACCGGCCTGCGCAACCTGTCGAATCCGACGCCCGCCCGATGCGACAACCGGGCCCTCAGCCTGCCCTGATCCCGTAAAAGCCGCACCCCGCAAACGCAGAGTCCCCGTCAGCGAACCGACGAGGACTCATGAACGGTCGAGGCCAACCCTGGGTCAAGCCCTGGCGATATTCCTGCCCGGCATCGGCTCCGCGAGTGTTGTCCGCCATTCAGGCGCACCGAAGGCGTCCGCGAAGTACTGCGTCTCGTGCACCACATGCCCGTGGGCAAACTCCATAATGCTCACTGAGTAGGTGGGCGCCCGGTCGTACGTGATGACACACTCGCTCACCCACAGATCCCCGCTGCCAACGATCCGGTGGACCGTGAAGTGCCGGCTGGCAGGGTGGCCGCCACGTTGCGCCGAAATCGTCGCGCGGCCCCGGAATCGTTCACCTGACTGAGGGTAGTCGAGGATCGCGTCCGCAGCGTAGATGGCGTGCTCGGCTTCGGTATCCCCACGTTCCGATGCCTGCCAGTGCTCCTCGAGTGCGGCCCTGGTCCGGATATCGGGATCCATCGCATTGTCCCTTCTGCAGGTGGCCGGAGCGATCCGGGGACCTGGGAACGCTTCAAGGCTTCCTCCCAGGACGCTGGGCCGTTGAACGAAATGGGCAACGGTGACAGCGTAGAACGCCCAACGCGGCGAGTCGGCTTTACGACAGCTGCGGATCAAGACCGGACAACTCGTGATACGTGGAAATGCTTGGTGCCCAGTCCGGCGACACGTTCAGGCGAGAACGCTTCCGCGGCATGAGGTCGAGCGGTACCGTCTGCGCTGCCTGGCCTCGATCTTTTGTGAAGCAGGTTATCCGATGGGTGGCCGGGAAAACAGAAGGGGCTCTGATCAGAGACAATGAGGATTGTCCAGGTCCTTGTTCTCACCCCGGCCGGAGACACTTTCCAGATGAGTAAGTTGGGTGGCCCCCGGAGTGTGGACACCGGAGTTCATGCTGCGAGTGAGAGTTCAGATTTCCCGTGGTGGTGCTGTTCGAATTCCATCACGAAGAGGGAGGAGAGCGCGAGGCCCGTTGGTGAGGGCATCGCCGTCGAGCGCCGTTCGGACGATCGAGAGGCCGGCCCTCCTACCACGTCACGGCGAGCGGTATGGGTTCAGGCGATGCCGGTGATCGGGGGTGTTCTGTAGGCTCCAGCAGCGAGGATGAGGCTGGACCTCGAATCCCTCGGGGGATGTCCCCGCTCCCATCGGGAGTGCCGAGGTTGTGGTCCTGGCCGGCGGTGAAAGTGTCGTTGTCGACCGCATCGCCGTTCCGGTCCCAGACCTTCATGACGACATCTGCAGCCCTGGCTGGAGCGCAGCCTCTCCCAAGTTCCCGCGCAGCACCGCCACATGCTGCGCGTCTACGCGGAGTGGTCGGTCTTGCGCCAGGCCCGACGCCGAGCGGCCCGAACGCGCTTTGCACCAGCCAGCACCGCACGAGTGCGCCAAACCATCCGCCGCGCCGCCGCCTTCCTCACCTGGCTCAACGACCAGGACCTCCGATTGGCCGACCTCACGCAGGTCGATGTCGACCGGTGGCTGCACGAGCATCCAGGACGCTTGCAACTGCGGAACTTCCTGCGCTGGGCGCATCATCGGAACCTGACCATCGACCATGAGGTCCCCGACCGGCCCCGAGATGATCCCCACCCTTGGTGGGACGAGGCCGACCACTGGGCACACCTGCAACGCTGCCTGCAGGACGAGACACTCCCCGTTGGACGTCCGGGCGGCGGGCGCCGCAATGCTGCTCTATGGGGCACCGATCACTCGCATCCCGGAACTCACTACTACCGCCGTCTCCGGCGGCGACGAGCCGCATTTGGTCCTTGGCACGCAGCCCGCCACGCTGCCGCCTGCTGCCTGTCGCGTCTTGCGTCGGCAAGCAGACCAAGCCCAGCCCGACTCGGCCGTCGGCCGCACTATTCGCCGCATGCCGGGTGGACGTCGACGCCCGCATCAGAGGAATCCGCAAACAGTTCTTCGCGAAGTAGTCTTTGCGAAGAACTGTTTGCGGTCTAGCGTGAGGGTATGACAGATACCAGCGAGGGCCGGAATGGCTTCCACCTCGAAGCGGATGCGGTTGTTCTGGACGCCAAGGGCCTCCGCGCCCTGGCACATCCGGTACGAGTTCAACTGGTCGGGCTGCTGCGAAAGTACGGCCCGTCGACAGCTACCCGCCTCGCGGAGCGGCTGGGTGTCAATTCCGGCACGGCCAGCTATCATCTCCGCCAGCTCGGCGCGGCAGGGTTTGTCGAGGAGGACACCGAACGCGGCAACGCGCGAGAGCGCTGGTGGCGTTCGGTGCACCAAAGGACCTGGTTCAACGATACGAATCTGGCCGACCAGGAACCCGAGGCAGTACTGGCCTACCTGCAGTCGATCGCCGCCACCTACACATTGCGTACCCAGCAGACACTCAACGAGCTTCAGACGATGCCCCGCACGTGGCGGGACAACCTCGACATGAGCGACTGGGCCCTGCGGCTCACCCCCGAGGAGACTGCTGCCCTCCACCAGGAGTTGAGGGAAGTCCTCGCTCGCTATCGGCCGGATACCCCTGAGGCAGCGGCAAGTGCCCCAGCGGGAGCCGAGCGGGTCGGTGTGATCACACACGTCCTTCCTGAACTGGATGTGCCCAGCGCGCCGGCGGGCGCATACGTCCCTCAGAAGGCAATAGGAACGGAGCCGTCGTGACGGCGGATGTTCCAGGCACCGGGGGCATACCCGGCCGGCGCCGCTCCTTACGACCGCTGGGCGGGGTGCTGGCCGCCATGGCCGTATCGCTGACCGGCACTCGTGTCTCGGCCGTCGCCTTGCCCTGGTTCGTGCTCGTCACAACCGGCAGCGCCACCCAGACCGGACTGGTCGCCTTCTGTGAAATGACTCCTTATGTGGTGGTCAAGGCGTTCACTGGGCCGCTGGTGGACCGGATCGGCCCGCGGGCCATTTCTTGGACCACCGATCTGGCCAGCGCAACTGCTGCCGCCACGATTCCCTTGTTGCACGCCTTGGACCTGCTGTCCTTTCCGCTGCTGCTGGCCTTGGTCGCGCTGATTGGCGCGGCCCGCGGCCCCGGCGATCTCGCCAAGGAGGTCATGGTTCCGGAGGCGGCCGAGCGCAGTGGGGTGCCATTGGAGCGGGCCACTGGTCTCACCGGCGTGACCGAGCGGCTCGCTTCCACCATCGGCCCGGCGGCGGGTGGTTCCCTGGTGGCGCTGGTCGGCCCCCTGACAGGGCTGATCGTCAACGCAACCTGCTTTGCCCTGGGATCCGTGATCATCGGACTGGCCCTGCCTCGTGGCATGGGTCATTCAGCCGAGGAAGCCCCCGGCCGGGCCGGCGCGGGGCTGGGCTACTGGCGACGATTCGGCGAGGGCTTCACCTACCTGCGTGGCGAGCCGTTGCTGTTCACCGTCATCGTCGTGGTCGGAATCACCAACCTGCTGGACGCAGGGTTCACTGCGGTGCTCCTGCCCGTCTGGGCCCGAGAGTCCGGCAATGGGCCGACTGCGATCGGCCTGATGGTCAGCGTGATGGGAGCCGCTGCAGTTGGTGGGAGCCTGATCGCTGCTATGGCTGCTCACCGGCTGCGGCGCAGGATGGTGTTCTTCACCGGGTTTCTTCTGGCCGGGGCTCCAAGGTTCTTCATCCTCGCCTCCGATGCGCCGATGTGGGCAGTACTGGCCGTGTTCGCTGTCAGTGGCTTCGGTGCCGGCTTCGTCAATCCGGTGTTGGGTGCCGTCCTCTTCGAGCGGGTACCGCGTCAGCTGCTGGGCCGGGTCAACGCTCTTGGTGACTCGCTGGCTTGGGCAGGTATCCCTCTCGGTGGACTCATCGCCGGGGCGGTGGTGGCCTCAGTCGGACTCGTACCGGTGCTGCTCGCCGGCGGAGCCGCGTACTTCCTCACCACGAACCTGGCTTGGTTCAGGCCGGAATGGCGCGAAATGGATCGCCAGGGCGGGCGAGGTACCCAGGAGCAGCGGCCCGAGGAAGCCGGTCAGTCAACCGGTGCGGACTTCATGGCATGTCAAAGTCCGGCACCACAAACTGTCGAGGGCAGCTCCACGAATACGTGACGGGTACCAGCAGTGCGCGCCGACCTGAGCCCTGCTGAAGTGCCGCTACGTCCACGACGTATGAGGGCGCTACAACTAGGGCTTGAGGTCCGGCACCGACTCGGGCAGTCCCGCGTACCAGCCCTGGACGGCCAGCCAGAATCCGGCCAGCACTACGGCGACGAGCGCGGCACGGCCGGCGTACCCGACAACGGACGGCCCGATCATCCATCGCCGGGGCAGCAACCACGCTGACAAGGCGGCTGCCACTCCGACGAGAACGGTCAGCGGAAGCTCCGCGTACAGCACGCCCCAGTCCGGCCCTGGTTCGAATCCGGCGCGCGCCCGGAGTTCGGCATCCGCGGCCCATCCCAGCAGCCCTACGAATCCACCGGCCAGGGCCACCCCGGTACCACTCAGTGCTTCAACGCGTTCTCTCATGATCACTAGAGACGCTGGCTGCCCAGTTTGAGTTCCCGGAGAAACCGCAATTCTCCGTCGCGCGGCAGGAAGGCATCCGTTCTGGTCAACCCCGAACATCTCCGCTGCGCTGTCGCCGCGTCCTCGCTGTCGTTCCCTTCCTGTGCCCGATTGCGCCCGGCCGGGGCGGTCGTGCTCGGGGGGCCATTCAGCTCGTGGCGGGGTTGTCAGGCGAGGACGGCGTGGACGATTTCGGCGCTGGTGACGGCGTCGATGGCCAAACCCTGGTGGTCACCAGGGAACTCGATCGGCTTGGTGTCCAGGCGTTCGGCGAGCACGAGGGCGGAGTTGAGGGGAACGCCTGCGGGCGAAACAGCTCCGATGCCGACGGCAATCCGCACGGGGGCGGCACCCAGCGCGGCAATGTCGGGTTCGAAACGCAGCACGGGCAGCAGCACGTGGTCGAAGAAGTAGTCGAGGTTGCCCTGGATGCGGCCCATCATCTCCAGCGCCTCAGGTGGCATCTGGGAGAAGTCGGGCATCTCCGGCGGAGGAGCGTCGGCATCACCGTCGATGGTGGCTACGAATCTCTGCATCGCCGCCTCCGGCCCCTGGCTCCGGTAGGTGTTGTACACCTCGTGAAACGTTCTACGCCAGTGCGCGGCGTCGGGCAGGAGCTCGGGGATCGGCGGTTCGTGCGCGATCAGGGCGCGAATCTGCTCGGGGTGGCGGGTCGCCAGGTCGAGGCCGGTCAACGCGCCACCGCTGGTGCCGAGCACGTAGGCGGGCTCGTCGCTCAGGGCGGCGATCAGGCGATGCGCATCCTGGCTGAAGGCCGCGACTGTCTGGTCCCCGGCGGGGCCGGTCAAGGGGCTGCGGGACAGACCGCGCTGGTCGTAGGTGACGACGGTGTAGCGGTCGGAAAGACCGTCGGCGAGCCCGGCCAGCGCCCCGGCATCGGCCGGCGCACCCGGGATCATGAGCAGCAGTGGCCCCGTTCCGCGGACTTCGTAGTGCAGTTGTGCTCCGGGGACCTCGAGGATCTTGGTCTCGATGTTGTTCATGGGTGTCTCCGTTCTTTCGAAGTGGGCGGGTCAGGCGGGTTGGTAGGTCAGGTCCAGCACGCCGGTGGAGAAGGTGGCCGAGCGAACGAGGGCGAGGGGCACCTGGCGGGTGCCGTCGGGAAACAGCCTCTGTCCGGCGCCCAGCACGATGGGGTGGACCAGCAGCCGTAACTCGTCCAGCAGTCCTGCCTCCAGCAGGGCGCGGGTCAGGCCGATGCTGCCGGAGAGGTTGATGTTCCGGCCCGGCTGCTGCTTGAGGTCCTTGACCGCGGCGATGACGTCGCCGTCGATCACGGTGGAGTTGTTCCAGCCGGGCTCCTGCAGGGTGGTGGAGGCGACCAGTTTGCGGATGTTGTTGATCGCATCGGCCAACGGGCCGGTCCGATGTGGCCAGACTCCGGCGAACGCCTCGTAGGTCACCCGTCCCATCACCATCGTGTCGGCCTCGGCGTGCATCTGGCCGACCGCGGCACCCATCTCGTCGTTCATGTAAGGGAAGTGCCAGGCTTCCGGCGCTTCCACCACGCCGTCCAGCGACACGAACAGTCCGGCAACGACCTTGCGCGCAGCGGCCATCGGAATCTCCTCACCGAAACGGGTAGTCACAGCCCCTCTCCCCCTCGGGTTCTTGCCGGTCCCCCGGGGGTGAGGTGTGCTCAACGATGACGCCCGGAGATGAGGGCATCAACGCACGATCACGCTACGATCGTTTAGCTGAACTCAAGGGAGCCAGGGCTGTGTTGGAACGGCATGAAGTCGAGGCGTTCCTTGCGCTGGCCGAGGAATTGCATTTCGGGCGCACCGCCGAGCGGGTGGGAGTCACCACCGGGCGGGTGAGCCAGACCATCAAGAAGCTTGAACGCATGATTGGTGCGCCGCTGTTCGAGCGCACCAGCCGCCAGGTACACCTGACGCCGATCGGCAGGCAACTGGTCGACGACCTGACTCCCCTGGCCGCCGGGATGAACGACGCCGTGCGCCGGGCGATCGACGCCGCACGCGGCATCACCGGGGACCTGCGCGTGGGGTTTCTCAGCGGCGTCGCCGGGCAACTGCTGCTGAAATCGGTCGCCCTGTTCGCCAAGCGGCATCACGACTGCGAGGTCCACATCCATGAGACGCAGGGGCACGACGCCGTCACCCGCCTCAGGAGCGGCGACATCGATGTCCTGATCACCGACGTCCTCATCGCTGCCCAGCCTGACGTGTTGGCCGGGCCGGTCCTGCTGTCCGAGCCGCGGCTGCTCGCAGTCGCGGCCCAGCACCCGCTGGCCGGCCGTCAGGCGGTATCGGTGGAGGAACTGGCCGTCCATCCGGTGATCCTGGTGCCCGCCGACATGCCCGAGGCCTTCCGCACCGACCGGAATCCGACGGTCACGCCGTCGGGCGCGCCGGTTCCCCGTGGCCCCCGCGCCGCCAGCTTCACCGAGACCCTCACTCTGGTCGCCTTCGGTCGTGGGGTCTTCCCGGTCGGCGACAGTGTTGCCCGGCTCTATCCCCGTCCCGATGTCGTCTACCTGCCCTTCACCGACGCCCCACCGGTCCAGTGGGGGCCCATGTGGCTGAAGACCAACACCACCCACCGTGTCCGTGAATTCGTCCAAGCGGCATACGATGCCTGCCATCTCGATCAATAGCACTCCCAGCCTCACCTGCTCAGCGTTCGGGACACTGCGCTGACCACCCGTGGACCGACTGCTTCCTGCACGCGCACGACCGACGCCGATGTCCTCGGAGCCTTCGCCTCCACGGGACGGACCCGACCACACGCGGCCAACGGTGAACGATGTCGAAGGAGGCGTTGGCGCACCGAGAGACGAAGGTCTGATGGAGCGGACCAAAAACGCGCGTGCGCACGGTGTTCCACAACGATCTCGGGCCCCCTGCGAAGGCGGTCCGGGCCTCCACGACAGTTGTCACCATCGGCCACTGACCTGCGGCTTCGGTGAGCGAGGCACGGTAGTTGTCACCAGGCCGGCTGCGCTGCCTGTCACCAGCAGCGCGGAATGCACGGCTGTTGTCACTGGCTCCAGTGCTCCGTCGGCCGCCCAGGAGCTTTCTCTGCCGGATTCCCTTGGTGCGTGAACGCCGCCCAGTGGTGCAGGTGGTGGAGGTCGGGCCGGGCGGCTTGGGCTCGGAGGGGGCCGTCGAGGGTGGGCGGGGGTTCGCGCCGCGGGTCGAGCATCCACAGCTGGGCGGCGCGCAAAGCGTCGGGCGGGGCCAGGCCCCGGGCAGTGAGGTAGTGGTGGAAGACCGCCATGACCACCGAGGTCGGGCCGTCGCGTACCGCCCAGCGTGATCCCACGACGTCGGCGGCCCCGCCCGTGACCAGTGCGGTGGCGAGGGTCAGTGCCTCGTCGTGGTGGCCCGCGCTCAGGTCGGTCTCGCAGGCGCTGAGGACGACCAGCGGCCCCGCCGTACCGGGGCCTCGGTCGGTAGAGGCGTCGAGGATGTCCGCCACGGTCAGCCTCCCGGCGTCGGCTCCGGCACCGGGCGGGACCGCGAGCCGGAGTTCCGAGTCGGTGGGCCGGGACGCGGCGACTGCGTGGCACGACAGGTGGACCATCGCCGCCGGGTTGGTGCCACCGGGCAACACGGCGAGCAGGTCCTCCGGTGTGCCGGCGGCGTCCCGTTCCCCGTCGGCGGTGAAGAACTCGCCGTAGCGGAGCGCCTCCGTGTAGCAGCTGGCACGCAGCGTCGCCGCCTCCAACTCGGCCCACGGCAGGGTGAGTTCCGGATCGGCGACGAGCACCTGCGGTCCGGTGGCGAGGGGCATCCGCCGCCGGGCAGTCGCTGCCAGGAACTGGGCGCCGGAAGGGGCGTAACTGAGGACCGCCTCCTGACAGGCGTACCGATGGCCGTGCTCGCCGAGGCCCCGGATACGCGCGGCGTGCCACGGGACGACGCCGAGCGTGTCGCACGGCACCAGGACGATCCGCGGCGGCCGGGCCAGGGGCCACTGGGCCGCAAGCATCGGTCGTACGACGGCGAGCACCGGTCCCATCACGGCCTGCCAGGCCCAGTCGCACAGCGTGCCCAGTGCTTCCTGCCAGCGCCTCTCGCCGGCGGCGAGTGCTGACGGGGCCAGGTCCGGATCGGTCAGGGCGCGGGAGCGTTCCGCCGCCGCGTCGAGGTACCGGGTGAGCGGTGGGCTGCCGTGGCGGAGCAGTTCCGGCAGGACAATCGCTTCGGGGGCCGCACCGGGACGCAGGATCAGCGCACGGCCCGGGAACGTGCCTTTGGACACCGACGCTCCGGGCACCAGGTACACCAACGCGTCGGTGCCCGTCGCGGCGAGGCCCGCGGACAGTTCGGCCGGGCTGGTGGCGCCGAGGAGCCGCTGGGTGCCCGAACCTTCCATGGCTCTCCTGCGCACTCCGAGGGCGGCGAGTGCCTTGCGTCGCAGGCCGCTGGGGATCGGCGGGGTACCGTCGGGGGCCTGCGGCTCGCGGGCGCCGGAGGCTTCCGTCGTGGTGGGGCGGCGCGGGCGCGCGGGCACCTGGGCCCGCCACTGCTGGGCGAGTCCCGGATGGCCTGCGGCGTCGAGCAGCGCCGGGATGCCACGGGTGGCGGCGGCCGACTGCAGCACCAGCGCACGGCCCCGCTCCAGGTCGGCCACCGCTTCTGCGGGCCGGTTGATACGGAAAGCGATGAACGCAAGCCGTCGCGACAGCGTGGCGCCGTTGAGTGCCGCCGACAGACCGTGGTCGGCGCCGACCTGGAGGAGGACGTCGGCGGCCAGCTCGCCCAGCGCCTCGCGGAAAGCCTCGATACCTGCCCGCTGGTCGGCGGCGCGGTGCGGGCCGCCGCGCGCGGCGCGCATGAGGTGGGCCTCGGCCAGCTTCGTCAGGACGTCCACGCGGTGTGCCTGGCCACGCCCCTCCGCGATCAGCACGCGGGCGCGGGTCATCTCGGTGATGGCCTCGTCCAGCAGTTCCTGCGACGCATCGCCGCGCATCACGTCGAAGAGCATCCGCAGGCCGAGGGCGGCCCGTCGGTCGTACTCCTGCTCGTGGTAGACGTGCGGATCATCGAGGTCGCGGCGGATCTCGGAGAGCGCGCGGTCCAGGATATCCGGTGCGGCCGCCTCGGGCCGGGTGGGGTCGAGGACGTCCGCGGGCGTCATCCGGTCCTGTCGGGCGGGTAGCAGGAGTGCGTCCAGTTCGGCCACCCGACTTTCCAGCCTTTCGCGCCATTCGCTGTCCGGGGGCAGGGCCGCTTGCCGACCGCGCAGTTCGGCGCTCAGGCGCGGCAGTTCGCCGTGGTCGCCGGTGCGTTGGGCGTAGCTCAGTTCACAACTGGCGGCGGTGAGCGCGAGGTCGAGGGCGAACGGCGCGTCGAGCGGCACCGAGCCGTCACGCTCCAGTGCGCCGAGCAGTTCGCGCAGGGTGGCCAGGGCCACGTCGGCGTCGTGGAAATTGCCTCCGTGCTCGGCGGCCTGTTTCAGGATCTCGACCAGGTCCGCCTGGAGCACCACGGCCCACCAGGAGCCGACGGGGCTCGCGCCGATCGCCTCCCTGAGCAGCGCGGCGGCGTCGTCCAGATAGCCGGGGTCGCCGGTCCGGTAGGCCAGCAGCCGGTCCCGCCAGGCCGCCGAACGCCGCTCACGGATGCCGGTGTGGGCGACGAAGTCCCGTATATGGCTTTTGAGATACGGGAGGAGGCCCGGATCCACGGTCGTACCGATCGGCCAGTCGGCCAAGCGGTCCGCGCTGCCGCTGTCCGGTTCGGGCGTAGGCCTTTCCACGTCGGTGTAGTCGGCCGGCTCGCCGGTCAGGATCTCCCACGCGATCAGCAGGTAGGCATGCAGCCTCGCCACCCGGGCTCGCTGCGGCGTGTCCGGCGGCAACGCGCGCAGGCTCGCCAGCACCAGGTCGGCGGCCCGGCGGACACCGTCGGCGCCCGCCGCGCGGCCGACGGCTGCCTGACGCAGCAGCCGATCGACCTCCGGGTCGAGCGTCGGGTTGTCGGACTGGGGGCCGCGGTCCGGCTCGGAGGGGGAAGCGACGTCCAGCCATACGAGTACACGGGTGAACCGCGCCGTGCTGTACGACTCGGCCAGGGCCACCAGACCTCGTACGGCTTCCAGGAGTTCGCTCTGTGCCGAGTGGCCCGTGCCACGGGCCTTCATCTCTTCGGACCCAGCAGACACTTCGGACCCGGCGGACCCGGCGGACCCGGCGGACCCGGCGGACCCGGCGGACCCGGCGGCAAGCATCTGCTCGATGTCCTGCCGGTTGCTCTCGGTCTGCCGCCGGAAGGCCTCGTCACAGGGCGCCTCGGCGATGCGGTCGATCACCTCCCTGGCCTCGATGAGGTCACAACGCAGCGCCTCTGTGAGGACCTGCCCGTCGGCCACGTCGAGCAGCGCGTTCTGGAGCGCGGTACGGGTGCCGTCGGCCCGGGGCAGGGCCCAGGGCACGAGCAGGAAGAGCAGCATCATGCGGGCCTGCAGCGCGAGCGGGTCGGCGAGGGGCCCGTGGCGGTCCACCCAGCGCAGACGCTGTAGCGCTTCCGCCCGCTCGTCGGGGTCGAGCGCCTTGCCGTCGCGCCGCATGTTGCAGCGCACACCGAGCAGGAGGCCCAAGTGCACGAAGACCAGAGAGAAATCCTCCTCGTGCCGGATCAACTCTCTTTCCACGGAGTGGAGTCGATCGATCAAGGAGCCCAACTGCGCCTCGTCGGACCAGCCCTTCCCTTCCGCCAGCCGGACTGCGGCACGGATGGCCTCGGCCGCCCGCTCCCGCAATTCCGCCGTACCGCCGCCGTCCGCGCCCCTTCGCACCCCGTCAGTCATCGACTCCCCCCTCAAGTCCCGCTCCCGGCGATGAGCCGGCGATCCGTACAGCCCGGGGGCGCCGAGCTGCGGACCCGCCGAGTACTCCTGGAGGGGGCACCGTGCGCGACGCCAGTCAGAGGATCGCAGATGCGCTGACGGACTTGGGGTCCAGTGACCGGAAGGCGACACACCTGGTGCTGGCCACACCGTGCGCTGGGGCGCCTGCACACTCGACAAGTCGGCGGGCGGGGTGCCGCTGCGTGCGTCCGACGGAGCCGACGCCCCTGATCGCCCAGTACGCGCTGGACAACGCGGTGACCGACGCCCGTGACCTCGCAGAGGCACTGCCCGCCCTGCGCCGGGGCGGTGGTCCAGGCGGCGAGCGGCTGAGGCGGAGCACCTGGAAGACGAACTGCAGGCGCAGCACGCGGAGATCGGCACACGGTTGCGGGAGCTGTGCGCCAGGACCCCGACACGGCCGACCGCGAGCCGCGCACCGCCGCCGAATCCTTGCCGCGGAGGTCGCGAGCGTGCTGCGGGTGGCCGTCCGTACCGTGGGAGGCATGACGGCGTCCTCCGCTCGATGCCGGTGCCCATCCGCGTGCTGCTACCCGGGGACCAGGATGTCGTCGCACACCTGTGGTCCCGGCGCCAGCTGCGCGGAGGAAGCAGTGGCGCGGAGTCATGGCGACCGACGACGACGCGGCGCGGCACCAGGTCACGCAAGCCCGGCGTGATCCAAACGAAGGACCCCAAGGGCTGCCCCGCAAGTGGGGTTCCGTAGTCGGCGGGGTTCAGAGGAAGAGCAGCGGGACGTCCTTCTCGATGCAGAGCCGTAGGACGCCCGCGAGCTGGCAGGCGTCCTCGATGTGCTGCTGGAGGAGCGCATCGTTGCCCTCCCGTGTCCACTGGTCGGTGATCGTCTCCAGTCGAAACTGGATCACCGCGCACTCGGCAGGCGAGAGGTCGTCACCGCCGTCATCCGGGTGATCGAGGAGCGGTTCCAGTGGGGTGGACACCTCGTTCCACGGGCGTCCGCCGCCGAAACCCCACATCTCGGAGAGGACGAGCCCCTCGGCCTGCGCAAGGCGCCGTCGGAATGCGGCAAAACCGCTGCACGACCAGGAGACATCCGGGCTGCTGATGTCGCCGTCGCCCGGGAAAAGAACCAGCCCCATGTGCCCTCCCTGCTTGCTGATCACACAGGATCGAGGAGATGGGGCAACGTCGGCAACTGAGATGATTTCCGCGTGGCTGGTGTGATCACGGCGTCGGAGCCGTCCTGGACAGCCCCGTGATCGACCAGTTCGACCCACTCCACGCGCTCCGGCCCCGCGCCGGATCTAGCGGGGGCACCGCAATGACTTTCAGGTCGTCGGGGGCGCTGGTGAACCGGCTGGAGGAAGTGCCCTTCGTATCCCGAATCGACCGAGCCCTCGACAGCGCCCGCCCGGAACGAGCGAGCGAGCCGCTCGCGTCCGTTTCGCCTGGCAGCGTGCCGGTCACAACCATCCGGAGCGCTGTGCCTGCAAGGCCATCTGGAAGCGGTTCGCGGCGCCCAGCTGGGCCATCAGGATCTGCAGGCGGCGGAACAGTGTGCGGCGGCTGATTCCCAGCTCGCGGGCGATGACGTCGTCGCTCGCGCCGCCCGCGAGGAGCCACAGCAGTCGACGGTCGGCGGGTGGCAGACCACCCGGCCGCGTGGTGCGGCCGTGGAACGGCAGGGCATTCTGCCAGGACTGCTCGAACAGCGCCACGAGAGCGGAGAGCAGGCCGCACGGCTGCACGACCAGCATGGTGTTGTGTACGTCGGCCTCTTTGATCGACAACGACACGAGCGCGTACGCCTCGTCGATGATCACGAGTTTGACCGGTACCGACGGCAGTACCCTGACCTGCTCGCCGGCCTTGATGCACGGTTCGATGACCTCCTTCAGGTGGCCCGGATGCTCCAGTGACTCCCGCGAGTACACGACGCGCTGCGTCACACCGCGGGCAAGCGTGGCCAGCGCGTCGTCCGTGGCTCCGGACAAGGGGAAGTACGGCGGTGACTCGAACTGCCGGATCTGATCCCGGGCGCTCGCCCAAGCGTGACGAATCCTGGGGCCGATGGCCTCGCCGGTGACGACCTCGACGAGATTGTCGTTGTACGCGGCGAGCCGCTGCCGCCGGAACGACTCGAACGCGCCCCGGACGGTGATGCGCGACTCCTCGACCTCGGCCGCCCGGTGCCGGGCGAGGATCTCCAGGCCCGCGGCGGGCGGAACCGGGGCCACCATGTCCCCGCCTTCCTCGGCGGCACTGGCCAGACCGGCGTCGACCAGTGCACCGTACGCCTTGGCCAGTTCCGCACCACCCAGACCGGACGCGGTCTCGATCGCGCTCAGCGGAGCGGGCGCCAGTTCGAGCAGCGCCAGATAGACCCGGCTCGCCGCGTGATCCATGCCCAGAAGCCGGAGAGCCTCGCCGAGTTTCACGTTCGTCATATGTCTCATTGTCGACGATCCCGGTCAGGGCTGTGGCGGATCCGTGCCAGTGGCACTCCTGGGCACCGGGCGCGCGCGGTGCGGGATACCGTCCGGGAGCCGCCGACGAACGGCGGCAGCGAGGGTACCCGAGCCGCACCGGGAGCAAGGCCGTCCGTACGGCTCACTCCGTCCCTCGCCGCTGAGGAAACCCACCCGGAAGAAGGTGTACGCCGTGGCGAAAGGCCGCAAGAACGGTCTCTATTCAGGGATCTCCGAGGAACTGTCCGCTTTGATGCGGACGGGGTGGGCGGACACCGAGCGGCACGACCTGCAGCCCGGTGAGCAGGCCCCGTACGCGGACCTCCGCCGCGCCGCGCTCTCCGCGCGCTTCCCCGGCGAACGTCTTGTCATCCCCTCGGGCAATCTCAAGGTCCGTTCCAACGACGACACCTACCCGTTCCGGCCGTACTCGGGCTACGTACACATGACCGGGGACCAGGCCCGGGACGGCGCTCTCGTCCTCGAACCCCGCACGGACGGCGGCCATGACGCCTACTGTTACCAGCTGCCGCGGGACAGCCGGGACAACAACGAGTTCTGGACCGGTCCCACGGCGGAGCTGTGGATGGGCCGGCGCCGCTCCCTCGCCGAGTCGGAACTCGTGCTCGGTCTGCCGTGCCGGGATGTCCGTACGGCGGCCGATGACCTGATCGCCGCCTCCGGCGCGCCGACCCGGATCGTCCGCGGTCTCGACCCGTCCCTGGAGGCCGCCGTCACCACCGAGGAGGAGCGTGACGCCGAACTCGAAGAGGCGCTCAGCGATCTCCGCCTCGTCAAGGACGTCTGGGAGATCGCCGAGCTCCGCAAGGCCGTGGACTCCACGGTGCGCGGATTCACCGATGTGATCGGTGAGCTCTCCACAGCAATCGCGTCGTCCGAGCGGTGGATCGAAGGCACGTTCTTCCGCCGTGCACGCCTTGAGGGCAATGCCGTCGGCTACGGCTCGATCTGCGCCGCGGGCGAGCACGCCACGATCATGCACTGGACCGACAACGACGGCCCGGTGCGCCCCGGCGACCTGCTCCTGCTCGACGCCGGCGTGGAGACGCACACCCTCTACACCGCTGATGTCACGCGCACGCTGCCGATCAGCGGCATCTTCACGCCCCTGCAGCGCAAGGTCTACGACGCGGTGTACGAGGCCCAGGAAGCCGGCATGGCAGCGGTCAAACCGGGTGCCGCGTACCGGGACTTCCACGAGGCGTCCCAGCGTCATCTGGCGGCCCGGCTGGTCGAGTGGGGCTTCATCGAGGGCCCGGCCGACCGTGCTTACGAGCTCGGCCTCCAGCGCCGCTTCACCATGGCGGGCACCGGCCATATGCTCGGTCTGGACGTCCACGACTGCGCGCAGGCCAGGAACGAGGAGTACGTCGGCGGCGTGCTGGAGCCGGGCATGGTGCTCACCGTGGAGCCTGGCCTGTACTTCCAGCCGGACGACCTCACCGTGCCCGAGGAGTGGCGCGGCATCGGCGTCCGGATCGAGGACGACCTGGTCGTCACCGAGAGCGGTCACGAGAACCTGTCGGCGGGCCTGCCGAGGTCGGCGGACGAGGTCGAGGCGTGGATGGCCCGCTTCGCGGGCTGACAGCGTCGCAACAGAATCCGAGCCTACTGGCCGCGGGCGTGGTCGACGCGAGGGTCCGATCAGCGGGGCCCGGCCGAGGCGGTGACCGCCGCCGCTCGTGCGGCGGTCACGGGGTGCAGGGCCAGTGCCTGTCCGGCCAGCTCGTGCGCCTCCCGCACCCGGCCCTGCTCCGCCCTGGTCGATGCCAGCCAACTCATCCAGGGCCAGCTCTCCGGGCCCAGCGCCGCCTGCTGCTCCATCAGAGCATCACCGTGCGCACGGTAGACGGCGTCCCCACACGCGGAGAACGCGCCCAGCATGAGACCGGCCAGCTCATCGGCGGGCCAGCGGTCGAAGTGCCCCACCAGGTGATCGGCCGTCAGCCGGTACTGCCGATGTGCATGCGGGATCGTCTCCCGGTGTACGTGCAGTTCCTGCCCGGCCGGACGAACTCGGGCCGCACTCCCGTCAACGAGAGAATCCTGCTTCCGATACGTGGACACCATCCGGGGTGTAACCCGTTCGGCCAACCCGGATCACGGAAGATGCGGCGATGCCCAGTGAGAACAGGACCGGGCACGAAGTGTCGACCCGGCACGGACCGTGCCGGTGGGGCCTTGGACGAGCTGGTGAGCCGGGCACGGGCCGAGAACCGGCAGCTGGCCGGCCAGCGGGTGAGGCCCGCCTGGCTGCGCGGCGAGCATCCGCCCGCCCACCGGCGTGCCGTGCTGGACGAGTTCGCCTCCGGCCTGATCGAGGACCATGGTCAGGAGGGCCGCAGGGGTGGGCGGGGTCTGCTACCGGCGGCATTACAGGCCACCACGCCCGTCCACGTGATCGTCATTCCCACAACGGCGCCGACCGACCAGCCGCGGGAGGGGGTCTCCCCTTGCTCCCTCCGCCGTGCCAGAGTCGAGCCCGGCCAGAAACACCGCCTCCTCTCCGCCTCCTTCACCGTCCTCACCGGGTCAGGTGGAGTGAAGCCAGGTCAGAGTCACGACGACCAAAGCCTGCACTCCCGTGCTCAGGGTGGGTTCGACAAGCGGAGCGAAGTATGGGGAGTGATTGCTCGGCAACGAGTCGATACGGTTCTCAGTGAGGGCGGTGAGGACGGTTTCGGGTTCCAGGCCTCCGCAGAACCAGAACACGGTCGGTACGCCGATCGCCTCCCCGAACACGCCCACGTCCTTGCTCGCGTTGACCTGCGGCATCGGCATGATCCGCTGCGCCCCGAAGCGCTCGGCGAACGCGGCCACCGTGGTCTGCGGCGCCTCAGGTTCACTGACCAGTGCCGGGGCCGCGCTGAACCAGGTGAGTTCAGGGCCTCTCTCTGCGCACCGCTCGCCTGCGCTTCTGCGGTGACGACGCGTTCGATCGCGGTGCGGACCAGGTCGCGTGCGGCCGGGGTGAAGGTGCGGATGTTGATGCCCAGTTCCGCCGTGTCGGGGATGATGTTGTCCTTCGTTGTCCACAGCCCTCGGGCGTGGGCCGCATACACACTCCCCCGGATTTCGCCCTGGCACAAACGCATGTTCCTCATGAAGAAATCAATCCAGACAGTGGCAACGAAACGCCAGGCCGAGGATACAACTCCCTTCCACTGCCCCGCCTCTTCTTCCTTTCACCGATTCAGCGACCGTTCATATGCATCACAGATTCTGGGTAGCGGGTACCCGCCACCGCTTCGGGCGGCAACGCTTCGTCCAACCGCTGAAGATCCTCGGCATCGAGCACCACGTCCACGGCTGCGAGGTTCTCCTCCAGCGTGATCCTGCGCTTGGTCCCGGGAATCGGGACGATGTCCTCGCCCTTGTGGAGCAGCCACGCAATGGCGATCTGGGCCGGCGTCATCGCCAGCTTCCCGGCCACTTCGTGCACCACCGAAGCCGCTGTCGAATTGGCGGTGAAGTTGTCACCCTGGAATCGGGGGTCGTGGCGTCGGTAGTCCGATTCCGGATACTCTTCCGCCGGTAGCGCGGTTCCTGTCAGGAATCCACGCCCCAGAGGCGAGTAGGCCACGAGACCGATCCCCCGATCCCGGATCACCGGCAGAATCTCCTGCTCGATGTGCCGCTCCCACAGCGAGTATTCCGTCTGGAGCAACGCCACCGGGCAGACCTCATGGGCACGGACGATCGTGCCGGCACCGGCCTCCGACAGACCGAAGTGGAGTACCTTTCCCTCCTGGATGAGCTCGCCGACCGTGCCGGCCACATCCTCGATCGGCACTTCGAGGTCCACCCGGTGCTGGTAGAGGATGTCGATCCGGTCCGTGTCCAGCCGCCCAAGGCACTCGTCGACCACCTTGCGAATGTGATCGGGCTTGCTGTTCAGCTCTCCGCGCCGCGTGCCTTCGTACTCCCACCCGAACTTCGTCGCGATGACCGCCTCATCGCGACGGCCACGGAGCGCACGGCCCAGCAGTTCTTCATTGGCGAATGGACCGTACGACTCCGCGGTGTCGAAGAAGAAGCAGCCCCGTTCGAGTGCCCGTTGGATCGTTGCGATCGATTCTTCGTCGTCCGGAACCCCGTAAGTCTGGCTCATTCCCATGCATCCCAGCCCCAGGGCGGAGACTTCCAGGCCGGCACTCCCCGGCCGACGCCGCGGAATCAGTGACGAGTTCAAATCCAGGGCCTTTCCCTCAGGTTCCCTTGGCTGTACTTTCGACCCTCGGTCCGTTTTTCCCGCTACGCATCCTGGAATTCGGACATCCGATCGGGCCGAACCTACGGAGCGAACTCCCCGCTTGTCAACGAGAATCATCGTGCCGAGCTGGTCCGGGCCGCTGAGAGCGGGCCGGACGGAGCACGGGCACTGGCTGGTCGTGCGTTGGACCGGCGAGGAGTTCGTCGTCACCAAGCCCGGGGCACGGCCGTCGTAGGCGGGCTGAAGAGCCGACCGAAGAGCTGGCGGGCCATGTTGGCCCGGCTGAGCTGACAGGAGAAACAGGCCCGAAAGAGGCGCGCCGGGAGCGGCCATGGCCGAGCTCGGTCGGGCGGTCGGGGCGGTGTCTTGTGAGACACGGCGGTGACCGCGGCCGAAGGCGGTGTCGGCGCTGACCTCTGCGGCCATCTCGGTTACGACGAGGGTTAGTTAGAGGGACTCACGGCTGCCGCAGATGTCGGTGAACTGTACGCCGGTCCATGGATGGTCCGGGCCGGCCCCGGTGAGTTGGTTGGTTGGCATGTCGGCGGGCTGCATCCGGTTTCCCGCGGAGCGGTCCGGCCGCGGACCACGGTGAGTGACCGGAACGCAGCACCCATGGCCCAGGGCTTCTGCGTCGAGTCGGCCCCGCGCCGAGGCCCCCTGGTCTCAATCACATCGAGGGTCACCCGCTCTCGTACCTCATCGCCTCGGGTCTCGCCCCTCCAGCACGCCGCGCGGGAGTATGACACCGAAGGCGATGGCTCTCTCGGAGAGCCGTCGCAGACAGCAGATCGCTCCCGGTTCCGTCGCCCCGGCAGCCTGCCGGAATTGTGTGACGGTCGGGCCGTCCGTCCAGATGGGACGGGGGCCGCGTCGTCCACGTGGATGTCATGACCGAGGTGCTCGGTGAGCGCTGCGACGAGCCGCAGCAGGCCGACCTCTGGCCCGTGGGTCATCGGTTGTCCGGCTGGGGCCGGGCTGGGACGGTCTACGGATAGCCGATGGCCGCGATCTCGGCCGTCAGTTGTTCGGGCGTCACATCGGGGTTGAGCGCCGCCACGACCTCTGGGGTCAACGGACGCATCGCGTAGATGTGACGTACGGAATCGAGGTCCACCGGGGTCTCGTAGTAACTCCGGGCCCAGCCGGCGAACTCCTCGGGCGCACCGTCCACGAGGAAGGAGAACAGGTACGACGCCCCATCGGGGTCGCTGCCTCCGCCGTCGTACTCGATCTGTCCCGTACGCCACCTGTCGTCGCCGGTCTCGCGCCACAGGCAGGCCGTCACATGCTGAGTCCCGTCTGCGGCGAAGGACGGCTCCTCGACGCAGGACCGGAACACCTCCGGCACCGAGTCCACGACTCCCGGCCAGACATTCCCGTCACCGGCGTGCGGGCTCATGGGCGACTCGTGATCGAACCCGCGGATGTACACGCCCTCGGGCGAGAAGATGACCGAGTACTCGTCGCCTGCTCCGCTGTCCATCCAGCCCAGTTCGCGCCCTGGGGACCAGTGGGCGTCGAATCCATGGCGGCGGTACGGGCCACCGGGCGCGAGGATCGCCTCCACCATCGCCATGGAACGACACCGGTCACGCAAGGCCGGGATCTCGGGAAGCCGCCGTGCGACGTCATAAACGGTCATGCCCGCATTTCAGCAGACACCTACGACAATCGAACGCCCAGCTGTCGGTGTCCGCTGCCGCGAACCGGCATGGGCACATACAAGTACTGACCATTGGCCCACGCCTGGAAGAAGGCGAAGGGAGCCACGGATTCAGCTCCCGGTCTCCCGACCGCATCAGAGGCCGGCGCGTGCCCGCCCTTCACCACCCCTGCGCGAACAGTCTCTTCGAAGTGTGCCGCTGTGGACGTGTGGGCCGGAACGCCGATCGGATGACTTCGCGACCCGATCACCACTGTGTGCTGCTCGGTATCCCGTCATGGATTCACGACGTGCACTGCCTCGACGCCGTGGTGCTGTCTCAGCTCTCCGATGCTGTCGAGAACGAGAACAAGAACGAGACCGCGACTGGCGGCAGTTGTGCGGTATTGCCCGACGCCCCGCACCGGGCCACAACCGGCACCATCAACCGCGTACTCGCCGCCCTTCCACGCGCCCCACACCGAAGCCGCCTACGAACAGATCCACACAACCTGGTCTACTTGGGCCAGGCGGCCAAGGTGATCGATGCCTCCGGCGCGCGGTCGGCCGCTCTGAACGCGTTGCCGGGTGACCTGGCGAGCGTACTGTTCCTTCCTTACGCGGTACTGCTGGCCTGCTGGGTGCTGGGTTCCGTCTGGATGGCCGTATGCGTGCTCCGGAGCACCACTGCCTTCCCCCGGTGGATGTGTGCCGTGAACCCGCTGATCTGCATCCCTGTCGGGGCCCTCGTCACCACGTTGGTGCCCGGTTCCGTGGGGACCGCGATCCAGGGGGCGCAGCTGAGCATCGGCAATCTGCTGTTCTTCTCACTGTCGACCATCACGCTGTGGAACACCCGCCTGAGCACCGTGGCGCACCAACCGATTCTGGTGCCTTCGCCCGCACCCGCACCCGCACCGAGCACGGCCGGGTCGGCGGAACGAGAGGGCCCGTCAGTGTGACCAGCGGGGCGCTTCCCCTGTCCGGCAGCGAATTGCGGGCGGGGGATGCGGAGGTGATGAAGACGCCCTCGACAAGAAGGTGCTGACTCGAACACAGCCGAACGGCAGGGTATCTCCGGGTCTTGCTCGACCATCGCTGCGTACGACGAGCCGATCGCGGACACCCTGCCGGAAGAAGGCGCCGATCCGGGCCCTCCGTTGTCCGGCGAGAACACACTACTGCCGCGGGCCGTCGACAACGGGGCCATCACACTCGCCGTCACCCTGCTCGCCCCTGTGAGTTCGCCCCTTCTTCTGGCCCCCACGTGGGCGGTATCGAGGACCGCACGCGTCAGGCCGAGCAGGTCATCCATGGTCTCAACCACCTTCACGAATGCCGCTCGATCGTCCTTGGCCCGGCCGTATGCCCACTGGGTGGTGGCGACCTTGGCCTTGGCGCCCTCCTGCTCGTACTGCAGGTCGAGGGCCCGGCATGGCGCTGGCAGGTCGCGCCGAGGCGCTGTCGGACGCGGCGAATTCGACGCGTGGGACGCGGTGGCCGACCGAACTACTCGCTGTGGCAACCCTGTACGGAACCCACCGGATGATTCTCGCGTGGCGCCGACGGTGCGTCCGGCCCGATTCGTCGGTCCGGACGTCGGCCGAATGGAGCCAGCCGTCAGTGCTCTGGTCGTGACTTCAGTGCTCCCTGTGGTCGAGGGCGGCGATGTCGCGTACGGCCTCGGCGATGGCCGGGGACTCCTTCTTCAGGATCGCACCGTGGTTGCTGGTAACCTTCGCGCTGATTTTGATGTTCGCGTTGCGGGCGGTCACCACGTCGAGGCTGGTGCGTATCTGTTCCTGCTCGTCACCGCGGCTTCCGAGGGATGTCCCCGAAGCGACCACGTACCGCACCGGGACGGTGATGTTGTCCAGCACCGGGCCCAGCTCGCGTTCGCGGGAGATCACGCCGATCTCGATGTTGCTGTCCGCCTGCTGCTCGGCGGTCATCCGCGGGGCCAGGCCCGTCGGGCGCAGCAGCGGCAGGAACCAACCCATCCGCCGGAACATCTTCCGGATCCGCTGTTCCATGGCTTCGTCGAGCCAGTCGTACGGGAATGCGCCGTCGACCATGACCGCGCCCAGGGCACGGTCCGGATTCCGGCTGGCCCAGTGCGCCGCGACGAACGCTCCGTAGGACCAGCCCACCAGTAGCGCCCGGTCCACGCCCCTGGCCGCGAGGACGGCATCGACGTCCCGGACGGCTGCCTCGAAGGAGTAGTCCGCCGAACGCTTCGATTTCTTGCCGCGGGCCCGCTCGTCGTAGGTGATGTGCCGCCACCCCGCCCCCAGTTCGGCGATGACCCGCCGCCAGTACCCCTGGGTGGCGAACTGGCCGTTGAGGTAGACCACGGGTATGCCGGGACCGCCGGTGTCGGTGACGGCCAGGGCCGTATCGTCGACCGGCACCATGCCGGTCCACTTCGAACCGGTCGAGGAAGTGCTGTCCTTCGTCATGTGTTCCACCTGTTCTCGGGAGGCGTGGCCAAGTTCGTTCTGGTTCAGTGCCTTCAGAGGCTGCGGGCGGTGATGTCGCCGTGGGAGGTGGTGGCGCAGATGTCGAGTTCGACGGCGCCGTTGTTCTTGAGGGCGTTGCTGATACGGCCGCGGTCGGTGCCGGCGTCCAGGGCGGCCGAGACGCCGGCACCGGCGCCGACCGAGATGTTGCCGGACTGGGTGCGGAGCACGACCGTGCCGCGCACGGCCTCGGTGATCCGGATGTCGCCCCTTGCGGTGCTGATCTCCGCGGGGCCGTTGAGCCGGCCGACCTGGACATCGCCGTCGACCGCAGTGAGGCGAACGCTCTCGGCCTCGTCGATCTTGATCTGGCGGTACGCGCCTTCGAAGGTGACGTCGCCGAGGCGGCCGACGCCGCGGAGTTCGGAGCTGGCGGTCCTGGCCTCGATGCGGGAGCCGACGGGCAACTGGACGGTGACCTCCAGGGATCCGGCGGGGCCGAAGAGCTGGTTCTTGGGCTCGGGGGTGTGGATCCGCAGGATGCCGTCGGTGTAGGTGACGGTGGTCTGCTCAGCGGTCTTGGTGTCGCGACTCTTCGAGGGGTTGGCGGGCAGGACCTCGACGGTGGTGTCGGTGCGGTTGGCGGCGATGAACTGAATACGTCCGGCGGGGATGTCCAGGACGGCGGAGATCGGGGCGGGGGTATCGAACTTCTGCATGGTGCTCTCCCGTGCTCGTTCACTGTTTCCGACACCAGAAACGCTACGTTGCTTTCCAAATAACAGCAACACGCTTGTTGCATAGAATCTATATACATGCAGCTCAGAGGATGGAATCTATTGCAACAGCCTTCCAGGTAACGCAACGACACCCATCCAATCATTGCAATGAATAGAAAGTGAACGCTATGGCGGAACAGGAACCGCCACGAAGGATCACCAGGAGAATTGCGATGCCAGCAGGCAGGCTCACCCAGCAGGAACGCCAGCAGATCGCGCTGGGGCTGGCCGACAGCCACCCCTACGCCGAAATCGCCCGGCGCCTCGACCGTCCGACCTCGACGATCACGCGTGAGGTCATGCGTAACGGCGGCCCCACCGCCTACCGCGCCGACCTGGCCCACCGCGCCACCGAACGCCGCGCCCACCGGCGCAGGCCCGCCTCCTCCCGAGGGTCGGAGTCAGCCCCCACTGCTCCCTGCTCCCTGTTCCCTGCTCCCTGCTCCCTGCTCCCTGCTCCCTGCTCCCTGCTCAGCCAGTCGGGATCCCGGCGTTCCCGCAGGAGCCAGTCAGGTCTTTTCGGCATAGTGATGATTGCGATGTGTGACGGGCTGCGGGCGCCCGCTCGCCGCTTAGTTCTGCGGCGCCAGGGTGCGTAGGACGCAGAACTCATTGCCCTCGGGGTCCGCCATGACCACCCAGTTTCGGTCTGAGCCTTGGCCCACATCCGCCTTGGTGGCGCCGAGACCGAGCACTCTGGTCACCTCGTCCCCGGTGCTGCCGTCGATCGGGCTGACGTCGAGGTGAAGCCTGTTCTTCACGGTCTTGCCCTCGGGCACCTGGATGAACAGCAGGGTGGGCGGCATCTGGCGGGCCCGAACATCCTCGACAGTCGGCACCCAGGAGCCGATCTCGACCTTTCCCTCGCTCCGGTCGATCACCTTGGACTCTGCTGCGCAATTCGCTGCGGGGGTGAGGTCGGGTCCGTGATGATCGTTCCTGAGGTCGCTTCTCTGTCGTGCGGCCGTGGAGGCGGTACGGATGTCGATGCGGCCGGTGGGGCTGCCGGAGATCCCGGAACAGACCGTGGCGGTGGCGCGGGCGGCGTTCCCGAAGGGAAGCCTGGCGATACGGGTGCGGGACCGCCTTGCGGAAGTCTTCGTCGCCGAGCCGTTCGCGGGGGCATTCGGGGTGCGTGGGGCTCCGGGGCTGTCGCCGGGGGTGTTGTCGCTGGTGACGGTGTTGCAGTTCGCCGAGGACCTCACTGATCGACAGGCTGTGGCGATGGCGGTACGGGCCATCGACTGGAAGTACGCGCTTGGGGCGGAGCTGACGGACACCGGCTTCGATGCCAGCGTGTTGTCCAGGTTCCGGGCCCGGCTCGCGGACAACGGCATGGAGCGGGTGGTCTTCGACCGGCTCCTTGAGCACTGCAAGGACGCCGGGCTGGTGGTGGCCGGGGGCAAGCAGCGCACCGATTCCACCCATGTGATCAGTGCGGTGCGGGACTTGAACCGGCTGGAGCTGGCCGGGGAGAGCGTGCGGGCGGCGCTGGAGGCTCTGGCGGTCGCGGCGCCGATCTGGCTGGCCGGACAGATCGACGTGCCGGAGTTCGCCGAGCGGTACGGACCGAGGACCGACGGCTGGCGGATGCCGTCCTCACAGGCCAAACGCGACCGCCTCGCCCAGGTCTTCGGCCAGGACGCCCTCGCCCTGTGCCGGGCGGCCTGGGCCGAGGACGCCCCGGTGTGGATCCATGAGGTCGAGGCGGTGCATCTGCTGCGGCAGGTCCTGGTGCAGACCTACATCATCCGGTCCGATGCCCGGGGACGGCAGGTGATCAGGAAGCGGGACGCCGACGACGGCGTCCCGCCCGGTCAACTCCGCCTGGCCTCCCCCTACGACGCGGACGCACGCTGGGCGGCCAAGGGCGATGACCTGTTCTGGATGGGCTACAAGATCCACCTCACCGAAACGTGCGGCACACTCCCCAACGCCAACGCCAACGCCGACGCCGACGCCGACGCCGACGCCGACGCCGACGCCGGGTCCGGGTCCGGGAGGATGCCGAATCTGATCACCGACGTACACACCACCGACGCGACCGTGCCCGACGTGAAGGCGACCGCTCCCATCCAGCAGAGCCTCGCGGAGCACGGCGTGAAACCGGCCGAGCACTACCTCGACTCCGGCTACCCGTCGGCCGACCTGATCACCAAGGCCACGCAGGACGGTATCCGCATGGTCACTCCGGTCCTTCTGGACCACTCCGCGCAGGCCAAGGCGGCCGAAGGCTTCGACAAGAACGCCTTCACCATCAACTGGAAGACCCGCCAGGTCCGCTGCCCCGCCGGGAGGATCAGCTCCCACTGGAACCCCGTCCAGCAACACGGCACAGACGCCATCGTGGTCACCTTCAGCGTCCTGACCTGCCGCAACTGCCCCTTCCAGAAGCAGTGCACCACCTCGAAGACCGGCCGTCGCATGCTCACCCTCAGGCCTGAAGAACTCCACGACAACCTCGCCAGGGCCCGCGCCGAGCAGAAGACCGACACCTGGAAGAACAAATACGCCCTCCGGGCCGGCGTCGAGGGCACCATCAACCAGGCCCTCGACATCACCGGCATCCGCCGGGCCCGCTACCGCGGCCTACCGAAAGTCCGCCTCCAACACGCCTTCTCCGCCACCGCGCTCAACGTGATCCGGCTCGACGCCCATTGGACCACCGGGCCACTCGACCGCGCCCGCCACAGCAGGCTCGAACGACTCAGCTACCAACTCTCCGCCTGACGAATTACGCAGCAGAGTCACCTTGAAGTCCAAAACTTCGCACCAGAAGGCCGCGAGTTTCTCCGGATCGTGGCATTCAACGGCCAATTCCGCGAACCTACTTGTCATGACTCTCCCAGACGGTGTGGACGGGGCTCAGAGTATTGACTCATGCCGCCCGTCCGGCAGCTCGGGGATCTTCATGACTGCTGGCGAACGCACCGCAGGACAGAGGAGTGCTGTGGCCGCCAGGTGACCGCCCCGTAGCGGACATCTATACGCCTAGCGAGGGCATCAAGCGGACCTGGCCCAACAGCAGGTTTGCGTGAAGCCCCTGGTAGGAACGAGTCCGCGAAGAACAGGTTCCAGGCACCGAGAGGCTTCACGGGTTGCCCAGTACCACCTGCACCGGCAGGCTCGATGTCGGCAGGGCCACCGTCGAGACCCTCGCGAAGCCCTGAACCAACACTCCAGCACTCTGGTGTCCCCACCCTGACCGACCTCGGTAGCGAAAGCCCCGACCACGGCCTCCGCCACCCGGTCAAGAACCCCAAGGGTTCATTCATTGTGCTCCGCAGGGCTCGCCACCACTACGGGAATCGCACGTGGTGGTGGACCGCGAGAGTCGGTCTTCCCCGCGGCCGCGGCTCAGCCGATCGCAAGCCACCTGGTCCATGCACCAGTGGTGTCGTTCGGCCCCGTGGCACCGTTCCGTGTGACGACACGGAAGCTCACCTGACCGTCCTCCCTCATGTTGTAGTTGCAGTATCCGCCCGATCCCACACCGCCGGTCTGGTGGCACTCGTCGTTCGGGCGGTCATAGTTGTATCTGGTCTCGACAATCACTCGCAGGCCATCGCCCCTGAGGTCCTCGGCCCAGATCTTGTCCCCGTAGGACTCGAAACAGCCCCGACCAGTGAGGACTGTGCCAACATAAAGAGTCGAGCAGGCGTCCTGACCGGCCAGCGGGGTCACTGCCGTACTGGTGGAAGCCACATCGACCGAGCCCGCATCGGCGTGGGCAGCGCCTGCCGTCATGGCGAGACCCACGAGGCCGGTGACAGTCACAGCCGCTATTCGAAGCTTCACGGTTCTTCCTCCAAGCTGAACTCATGCTGCGTAGCGTGTACCGGTGCAGGGTAGCCAGTTCCGCCACCTCGCAAACCTGAATTTCCTCTGCATAGATCAGAGTTGAAGCCAGTCACGCATCACTCGCGGCCCCAGCAACCGGAGAAGCCCGGAAAGGGAACTCGGAAAGGGAACTCGTCGCTGAATCAAGCCCGTTGTGGTACGAGCGTCACCCGAGGAACGCCTCACCGCCGACTGTAGGCGCCTGAACGGCCTGTCCGGGAAAGCCGGTCCGGGAAAGTCAGTCCGGTCAGCGGCACGGGGTGATCTCCTTCGGTCCGTAGAGGGCCGCAGCCTCCCCCGTGATCAGCGCCCAGTAGCGGTCGCCGAAGGACCAGTGCCACCATTCGGTCGGGTAGTTCACCAGGCCCGCTGTGGTGAGCGCAGAGCCCAGCAGTTTCCGGTTGGCGCGGGCTTCCTCGCCGATGTTGAGGGCGTGGGTGTAACAGGCGCCTTCGCTCTCTTCCGGGTCCGCGTTCATCGGTGTACCCAGGTCCAGCTCGCGTCCGCTGTTGTCGGCCAGGGTGAGGTCGACGGCCGCGCCAGCACTGTGCGGGGCGATGTCGGGCGGGGACACGTAGCGGCTCGCCGCCGAGTGGATCTGCCCGTCCGGCCACTCGGGGTGGCCGGCGCGCAGTTGGTCTGCGTACTCCTCGAAGTATTGCCGCTGGAGTGAGGGCGGCCGGTACCCCTCGACGAACAGCAGCCGCAGGCCCCGTGGAAGCATCGCCTGGGCCTCGAGCAACCGGTCCAGCACGCCATCGCGCAGGTACACGAAGGCATCCGCCGGGCCCTGTTGACGTGCGTCGACCAGCAACGAGCCGCCACGGCGGACATCCACAAGACGTTCGCCGCATTCCGCAACGGGTATTGCGGCGACCTTCGAGTCCGACATCAAGACGATCTCATTCATGACGCGATCATCTCGCACGCCTCAGACCGGCGAACCTTCCCCGTCGCAACACTGCTGGTTCGGGCCGTGCTGTGTGTGGGCGGGACGTGGAAACTTCCTGGCTCCGTCGCACGTCGCGGAGGGCGTCCCGAATCGTTTGATGTGTGCGCAACCCATAGGCATGGTGGGCTTGTTCTGGATCTCCGAAGGCGACGTACACGTGGGCGCGAAGCCGTCCGGTCTGGCTCCGAAGTGCGCCTGCCCCCTCCCCGAGTGCGTGGTGGCTCTCGGCGACAGGCAGTCCGGCCTCTGTCTGTGGGAGGACGCGCATGCCCTGACGGTGGCGGACGCCCCCCGTAAAGTCCCTGAAACGGCAAATCGGCGCGGCACAGAACCTGACTCCGGACACGGTGGTCAACCTGGCTCTACTCATGGGGCCAGGCCGGGTGGACGGGGCACCGGCGATGATGACGGGGTGTGGAATCGCGCGACGGCAACCACGAGCTGATGGGCTACGTGGCCGCGGCCGTCGGCTACTCCCCGTCTGCCACGTCAGGCGGACTGCAGGAGTCCGCGCAGTTCGGTGGTGTCGATGACGTGGGCGCGGGAGGGGAACACCTTGTCGACCAGGACCCGGTGGGTCTCGGGGTCGGGGTCGGCGGTGCCGTCGGACAGGACGTAGACGCGGTAGTCACGGTCGGCGGTGTCTATGAGGGTGGACAGTACGACGCCGCTGGTGCTGATCCCGGCGAGCACCAGGGTGTCGATGCCGCGGTCGGTCAGCTGATCGTGGAGATCGGTGGTGGAGATCGAGCTGTAGCGGATCTTGCGGACGACGATGTCACCGTCCTGAGGCCTGAGGCGCTCGTCGATCTGCGAGGCGGTGCCCTCGTGGTGCAGCATTCTCGCCGTGGCGACCGCGGTGAACGACTTGTTGGTCTCGGGGACCGCTGCCCAGTCGTTCTCGGTGAAGGCGACTCGGACATGGCCGATGGTGCCGCCGGCGGCGCGGACGTCGTCGATGGCGCCCTTGACCCGTTCGACGAGTGCGTCGGCGTCGGGGGCGAGGGGGACGATCCCGTTCTGGAAGTCCATGGCCAGGAGGGCGGTCCGCCCGGGGTTGATCGTGGAGGGGGTGATCGTGGAGGGGGTGGGCGTAGGGGTGGTCACGCGGTGTTCTCCTTGGTGGTGATTCCGGCGGTGTTGGGAGTGTCGTCGGTCGGGCGGCTCGTATTGCCGCCCATCAGGTGGCGATCGAGGACAGTCAGCAGGAGGACGGCGACTCCCGCCGCGATCAGGACGAGGCCGAGGGAGTGCAGACCGTGGTCGCTGGCGCCGTCGCGGAAGACGATGCTGCCGATCACGGAGGAAGTGATGGTTCCGAGGTATCCGAAGGTCCGGAACAGGCCGGAGGCGGTGCCGATCTGGTCGGCCGGGGCCGCGAGGTAGAGGGCGGTCTGGTTGCCGACCGTGGTGGTGGCGGTCGTGATGCCGAAGACCAGGGAGACCAGGACGATCGCGATCGCCGGGCTGTGCGAGGTGAGCAGCATGATGCCGGCCGAGCCGAGCAGCATCGTCACCGCCGAGGCGATCAGTGGTCCGCGTACCAGGTTGCGGCTGGCGAGCGGGCGTGAGAGGAGTGCGGAAACGGCTCCCATTGGCAGCAGGAGGAGCCCTGCTTTCAGGGTGGACATCCCGTGC
Organism: Streptomyces sp. NBC_00984; assembly: GCF_045162475.1. Lineage (NCBI taxonomy): Bacteria > Bacillati > Actinomycetota > Actinomycetes > Kitasatosporales > Streptomycetaceae > Streptomyces > Streptomyces sp. NBC_00984. The sequence goes on along the minus strand of NZ_CP108734.1, from coordinate 8,549,026 downwards.
GCGGCCTCCATCCACTGGGTGACGCCGAACATCACGGTGTAAACGCCCAGCAGGGTGAGTGCCTGGCGCAGGTAGGTGCGGGTGAGGGCGCCATTGGCGGCGAGGCCTCGGAAGTCGAAGAACGGTGTGGTCTTGCGCAGCTCCCACACGATCGTGGGCACGGCAGTCAGGACGAAGACGGCGAGCGCGGCCCATCCGACGTGTGGGAGGCCCATCAAGAAGATGACCAGCGCGGTCATGGACGCGGCGAAGCCGATGATGCCAGGCAGGTCGATCCGACTGGCGACCCGGCGGAAACCGCTGTCCGCGCGGTCGAGCGGACGATCCTTGGGCAGCCAGCGGATGGCCATGGCCAGGGCGATCAGGGTGACCGGGATGTTGATCAGGAAGGCCCAGCGCCAGCCCGCGGCGCCCACCAGGAGGCCGCCGATCGGCGGGCCCACGGCGGCGGTGGCCATACCCGCGATGGCGACACCCCCGAGGACGCCGCCGGGCGGCGAGTCCATGTCGGCCTGCTCGGCGCGGCGACGGATCAGTACCATCGCGCAGGGGAAGGCAGCCGAGGTGCCGAGGCCGATCAGAACCCGGGCGACGGTCAGCACGGCCAGGTTTCGGCCGAGGCCGCCGACCACACCGCCGAGCAGCACCAGGACGATGCCACACAGGAAGATCCGGCGTGCGCCAAGAACCTCCGCCAGTTTGCCTGCGGTGGGCTGCGCGACGGCACTGGCCAGGTACAGCGAGGAGACCAGCACGGCGGTGGCGCCCACCGAGACGTGCAGGTCGGTGGCGATGGGCACCAGGGCCGTCGCGATGATGGAGCTGTTGATCGGGTTGAGGCTGGAACCCACGTAGAGCGGGGTGGTGAACGTCCACGCGAAGGGCCTGCGTGCGGCGTCGTCCGTCGCGGACCCGGTCGGTTCGGCGCCGCTACTCATATGGCGCCGTCGCTCAAGTCGGCTGCGGCGAGACGCTCCAGCAGGTCGATCGCCTTCTCCATGTCCTTGCGCTCGTCCGCGGCGACAACCTGGTCGATGGCCCGCGCGAGGAAGGTGGCGCGACCGGCGAGCAGCTTGTCGACCAGCTCGGTCGCGGTCGGGTCGGCGCTCATCAGCTTCTTGCGGCCGTCCCGCGGGTCGGGCTCGCCGTGGATCAACCCGGCGGCCTTGAGCACCGCCAGACTCTGCGCGATGGACTGCGCGCTGACGTGCTCCAGCGCGGCAAGCCGGGCCGCGGTGACAGGCCCCTCCCGCACGACGCTCGCCAGCACACCGAGCTGCGTGGCGGTCAGGCCGGTCGCATGCTGTCCCGATTCCGCGCGCAGGCGTGCACGCAGTCGTTTCATCGCGTCGTTGAGACGCTGCGCGGTCGCAGCGGACTGCTGACGCCCGGGGTTCTCGTGCATGGCTCCAGCATAAAACTACACAAGCAACTTCGCCAAGTTACTTGTGTAGTTTTTCTGCGAGGTGGAAGGCAGAAAGCCGGCCAGCCCGCGACCGCGGGCGTCCCGCCCTTCGCTCTCGCCCTCACCCTCACCCTCACCCTCACCCTCACCCTCACCCTCGAGCTTGTTGTGCACCGCTCCCTCGATTCACACCAGCTCCTTCAAGCCGCACACCTTCCGGAAAGCTCCACCTCTCACCCACTGCGTCACCGCCTCACGCCCGAAGATCATCAACAGCAGGCGCGGAGCGCCCAGTTGCGGTCGTCGCGCAGATGCGCTTCGCTGCCGCGCAGGTGACCGCGCACCGGCCACCCTCCCGTTCGGCGCTCTGCTCGACGGCGGCGGTAGTAGGCGATGGCCAGGATGATGACGGGTCCCCATGCCCCGGTCGGGAGACGCACACCGTCGCGAGCGCCTGCCAGGCGTCGTTGGTGTAGTCGACGGTGCCGATGACGCCGTACGCGGTGAGTCTGCGACCGTCGCCGATCGGAATGTCGGTGAACATCATGGTGAGGATCAGACCGCCAATGACGGCGGGGACGACGGCCGTCATCGGGCGGATGCGCTTGCCACCGATGATCGGAATCCAGATAGGCGCCGCCTCGCTCCATCGCCGGACCAGCCCGATAGCCAAGATCGCAGACACCTCGGAGAGCACGCTGAGCCCCAGAACGTACGGAATGCTCACCCAGTACGGCTGGCATACCGCGCTCCTGAACCTGCCCCATCTCGAAGTGGAGGGCGAAGGGCAGCCGCCACAGGCACGACGGCAGCAGGAGCAGCGGAAGCGTGTAGGCCAGGCGCATCGCCCAGCGCGGAACAGGCCGCGCGGTGTCACTGACGGGCGGGGGCGTGTGAAAGATCTTCGGGGCCATGGCTCCACCCTCGCGCAGTGAGCAGGCCGAAGGATCACTCTCACGGACCGAGCCTCTCCCCCGCGCGAGGGAGGCGCCTCTGCGACCGCAGACCGAGGGTCGGCGCGGACCGGCCGACGAGCGACGGCCGGTGACCGGTGACCGGCGCAGGAATCCTTCCGATGCCCCCACACTCGAAACGGCGGACGGGACACCGCTCCCCCGCGGGCGGTCCACCGCGCCGTGCGGAGTCTTCACTGGGGCGATTGGCCGTAGATCCCCTGGACATGCGCAAGTGGGCTGCGTTTCCGGACCGGAGTGCGCATGAGATGTGGTGTGAGACCGATCCACGCCACAGGCGTGCACTCCGAAGTAATCAAGATTACTTCGTGGCCCCTTCTGGGCTCCTCTCGGCGATACCCCGAGACCCCGGCGAGTTCGCGAAAACTGAAGGGTTCCCGGTGGGAACCCGAGGGTCTGTCGCCGTGCCTCGCGGCGTCGGATCCGTGGGTTCGTGGTGAAGCCGCCGCCGACAGGCGGCCAGCGCCTCGGCGGCAGGTGGACATAGCCAGGTTGGGCCCCACAGTCACGACTGGTCGGGGTGGCTGAGACGCACCGTCTCTCCGCCGAATGGTAGGTGCGTGACTCGGCCGGCGAGGAGCCAGGTGTCCTCGACCTTCCGGAACGTGTCCTCGTAGTGGCCCACGTTCGCGGGGAGCCTCGGGGGCACCATGCCATCGGTATGGCCGTCGACCCGGTAAGTAGCGAAGTAAGAGGTGGCGGTGGCCGCCGACGCAGAATTCACCGTGACCAGGATGTTCGTCGACATACGGCGTGACAGCCGGTCCTTGGGGCGCGAACCGAAGTAGCTGCGGAGCGCCTCACGCCCCTCCACTCTTCGGTCGCCGTGAGGCCACTCCCACACCCCGTCAGGCGTGAAGAGGTCCGCGACACTGCCCGGATCTCCCAGGTCAAGACGGCGCACGAACTCGACGATCAGACGCTCGCAGGCTCGCTCGGCGAAGAGACGTTCCATCGGGTCAAAAAGTTCAGTCGACATCATCAATTGCTACCAGCCCTCTATGGGGTACGGCGATGGCTTTTTTGGCTGCCCATTTCCTCGGCCCGTGAACGCGACGCCATCTTCGACGTGGCACGACAGCCAGAGCCGCTCTCGACGGGGTCGCTCCAGGAGTCGGCGGGCAAAGTTTGAGTAGCGAATCGCGGTCTTCTCGCTGAGCCCGAAGACCTCGGCGAGGTGGAGCAGGTCGGGACCGTGGAGGAGCGCCTCTTCGAGCTGACGGTCCATGTGGAGTCGTGCCAGTGTCGCGATCTGGCTGTGCAGCGCCGGGCCGGCGACGGAGCTGTTTCTGATGGGTCGGTCCTCAGGACGGTCTGCTTGTTGATCAGCAGGTACAGGTTGGCTGTTCCGGGCCAGCGGCGGTGACGGAACTCCAGCAATTCTTGGGCAAGTCGAAAGGTGAGACCGTCCAGAGTGCGGGTGCGGCCATCGATCGGCAGGCGACGGTTGCCGATGTCGAGATCGTCGAGCAGGAGGCGGCGCATGGCGCCAGGTCGTGCGGTGTGAACTGCGGCAAGTGCGAGGATCAGCCGGTCGGCAGGGTGGACGACGGCGGCAACGGACCCACTGGTGTGCTCGGGTTCCAGGGGCTGGATGACACCTTCTACGCGCTGGCCGACGCAGCCAGGCCTTGCGAGGCAAGCCTCGCGCCTCACCGAGCCGGTGGGCCAGGTGACCGCCCCAGGCCAGCCAGGGGTTGTCACAGGAGACAGCCGTATTTGCCCGCCATCGTGTGAAGTCCCGGCGGACGGCGAACAGTGCGGGCTGGAGCCAGCACAAGGACGGCGGCGAAGCCGGGGCCGGGTCGGGCCGCCGGGGACGGCCCCGGCGGTCGCACTTCACCACGGTCTGCTTGGGCTGGCGGTCCCAGAGTGCCGTCAGGCCGTAGAAGAACAGCTGCTGGTGACGCAGGCGAGGCAGGACGGACTCCGGTTTGTCACCGGTCGCGGCCGCCTCCGTTCTCGCCTGGACCCAGCGCAGACGGCAGTACCCCTCCTGCATAGGCACTCGGCGGGTGCAGCCGGCGCGCTCGCCCACATCCCAGCGGCTGGCGAACGAGGAACATGTCGAGCACCGCGGCTCGAAGAACCGTCCCCAGGCGAAGTCTTCTGGGCAGGAACTCGGGCCCATGGGTCACATATTCGGTCGGAGCCGTGCGTGCCGTCAGAGACCCAGCAGTTCTGCGAGAGGGACTCTCGGATGCCGGCGTGCGGGACCGGCCATCGTCGCCAGGTCACCTACCGTGGTCGGCGCGAAACCAAGCAGGACAACCGGTATTCACTGTGATCCGACGCTGCGCGCAGAACCGGCTCGATCTGACCCGCCATATCAGGAGGTGGGGTCAGGTCACCGATGCCCCAGAAACCCGGCCAACGATCTCCCGCGACGTCCACCGCGAGCTGCTGGGTCAGCAGGTCCAAGCGAACCTTGCCGAAGCCGATAAATCGATCGGGGTATACCGCCCGGACTCAATCGCTTGTCGCAACACCGGCTTCTTGAGTCAAGAGTAGGTGTTCGTTGAGGGCTTCAGCGGGTGCCTTCCATCCGAGGGTTTTGCGGGGGCGGCTGTTGAGGGCGAGTGCAACGGCTGCGAGGTCGTCTGTCTGCCATCGGGACAGGTCCGTGCCCTTCGGAAAGTACTGCCGCAGCAACCCATTCGTATTCTGGTTCGTGCCGCGTTGCCACGGGCTGTGCGGGTCCGCGAAGTAGATCTCGAGGCCGGTGTCGACGCGGAGCCGGGCATGCTGTGCCAGTTCTTTGCCGCGGTCCCAGGTCAACGAGCGACGCAGCCGCTCGGGCAGCGTGGTGATCGTGGAGGTGATCGCGTCCCTGACGGCCTCGGCACCCAGACCGGCCAGCGCCGGCCCGTTCTTCACCCTCGGTTCGGTGTCAAAGCCCTGGACGCACGAGCGTGCGAAGACTCCGGCCCTGGTCATTGCGCGTTTCCGGACCGCGACGGCTTCCCGCTACTTCACGATCACTACCTGATCCTCAACCGGGTTCAGCGCCTGGACGACGACCGGAAGCCGGTGTGGGGCGCTCTCGAGACGCGCCGCCTTCTCCAGCATGTGGCGGCAGCCAGGACGCACTACACCCTCACGATGACGACCGAGGTGTGTGAAGAGCTGGGGCTGGCGACTGCAGGGTCCGCGAATTGATGCGCTATATCGGCTGAGGATGCACAGTTGATGCGCAAATCCGAATGTGAGTGCGCAATGGATCTCGCGGCCTCGGGTCCCGGTAGTTCTCGCCGAGAAACCAACAGAGTAGGCCCTGACCTGGGCAGAGCACTCCACTGCAGCACTCACGCCGCCGGATCTGCGACTGCTCGGCGTTGGCGGCGCGTGAGCAGAGTGGCGGCGTTTGCAACCCTCCGGTTGCACTCAAGAGGTCAGATACGCAATCGTTGAGTTGCACATCAAGTCGCGAGGGAGGAATCCGTGACCGACGCCACCTACACCTCCGCGGAACTGGCCGAGCTCGACCGGATTACGCGGCAGATCGACATCGACGCCCCGGCCGAGCGGGTATGGGAGCTGGTCGTGCGGCCCGGCTGGTACGTCAACGGCGGCGTGGTCGAGGCCGAGCCGGACCTGTACTACGAGGGCGACGTGGCCGTGGTACGCCATCCTTCGCTGGGTGAGTTCCGGTTCCGGACGGTGGAGCTGGACAAGCCGCGCTACGCGGCGTTCCGCTGGATCGGAACCCCGTTCCGTGACGAGTCGACGCCCTCGACCCTGGTCGAGTTCTGGATCGACGAGCGTGGCGGCGGGGTGACCCTGCGCGTGGTGGAGAGCGGGTTCTCCGGTCTCGCCGACGACCCGGCCGCGTGGCTGAAGGAGCGCGAGGGCAACGACAATGGGTGGCTCGCCGAGCTCGAGGCCGCAAAGGCGTTCGTCGAGGCGAGCGCGCCGGCTCCGACGACGCGCCCGTGACCGCCACCCCTCCCGTCGTGTGTGCCGTGCTCGGCGACGCGACGCGCTGGAAGATCCTTACCCGGCTCGGCGAGGGCCCGATGTCGGCGTCCGCGCTGGCCAAGGTGCTGCCGGTGAGCCGGCAGGCGATCGGCAAGCACCTGGAGGTGCTGCGCGAGGTCGGGTTGGTCGAGTCCGAGCAGCGCGGGCGCGAGGTCGTCTACCTCGCCGTCGGCGCCCAGCTCGGCGCGCTGGCCCGGGAACTCGACCGGATCGGCCGCTCCTGGGAGACCCGCCTTCTGCAAATCAAGCAACTGGCAGAGCGCCCCGACCCCGAGGCGGCCGACGAAGGGACGAAAGGACAAGGTCATGACTGATCAGGAGAACAGGACGACTGACCGCGCGTCGGCGTTGCCGGCGGTGGCCGACCGGGCGACCTTCCAGGCAGAACTGGACAAGCTGCGGGTGCGGGAGAAAGCGCACACCCGGGAAGGTGACGCGATCGCTGCAGCCCGACGCCGCCTGCCCATGGTCGAGGTGGCCGCCGATCTCGAGCTGACGGGTCCCGACGGGCCGGTCACTCTGCTTGAAGCGTTCGAAGGGCGCGGCCAGCTCATCGCCTACTACTTCATGTGGCACCACGGCCACCCCGCGGCCGAGCAATGCGAAGGCTGCACGTGGGTCACCACCCAGGTTGAGGAGCTGTCCTACCTTCACTCGCGCGACATCACCTACGCGGTCTTCTGCCAGGGCCCCTACGAGGCAAGCCGCCGCTACCGCGACTTCATGGGCTGGGACGTGCCGTGGTACTCGGCAGTCCCCTCCCAGGACGTGCTCCTGGTCGGACGCCATGTCGGCATGATGCACCTCGTGTGCTACCTACGGGACGGCGACCGCATCTTCGAGACCTACTGGACGACCCTGCGCGGCGTAGAGGCCATGGACTACAGCTATGCACTCATGGACCTCACCGTGTACGGACGTCAGGAGCTGTGGGAAGACTCGCCCTCCGGCTGGCCCCGCGTTCAGGGCACGCCCGCCGATCACGTCCGACTGCGGAGCAACGGACGCCCCATCCCTCAGTGGTCACGACTTGAGGCTGGCCGTTCCGACGACCTCACACCGAGGCCCTGACGCTCAAGCGGCCACGCAGGGCCGGAGGGGTCGATGACCGTGCAGCCCGGGGCGATCTCCGTGTAGCCGCGCGTCGCGGACCACTGGGAGGCCCGCGGCCAGACATCGCGGCGCCTGCAGCGGCCGCAAACCAGCGCTCGCCCCCCGAGCAGGCGCAGGTCAGGGGCTACTTCGTTTGTCTTCTCGGCGAAACCTGCTGGGACCCCGACCTGCGCCGATGCCGAGGCCGCGTCTCCGGCGAGCAACTGCGGCACCGAAGGATTGCGGGCGATGGAGGTCTACCGTTGTGCCGTACGGGACGAGGTGGAAGGACGATGATGCGGATCACAGTGCTGACGGTTCCGGGGTGTCCGAACGCGGTGCCGGCGGTGGAGCGGGTTACCGCCGCGCTGGCCGGCCGGGCGGCCGAGGTGGAGCTGGTCGAGGTGCGCGACCAGGCCCAGGCGACGGCGCTCGGTATGAACGGCTCGCCGACGGTCCTGCTGGACGGCGCCGACCCGTTCGCGCTGCCGGGAGCGGAGCCGAGCGTGTCGTGCCGACTGTACCGGGACGCGGACGGCATCAGGAACTCCGAGTGAGGCCGCCCTGCGGGCGGCGTTCGACGGCGCGGGCCTGCCGCAAGCCGCCGCGCCGGGCGGCTGCTGCGACACCGCGGCTCTCGACATCATCGGCCGCGGTGGGCGCGGGCGCCGTGCGCCGGCCGAGCGGGGCCTGGGGGCGGTGCATCAGGCGGTGCTGCGGCACTTCGCCGCCGTCGGCACCGCGCCGGAGCCCGGCGTGCTGGAGCCGCTCGCCGCCGAGGCGGGCCGAACGGCTCGGGAGGTCCTGGAGGAGCTCGCCCGGGAGGACTTCCTGACCCTGGACGAGCACGGCCGGATCCGCGCCGCGTACCCGTTCTCCGCTGTAGCGACCCGGCACCGGGTCCGCATCCACGGCGGCGCCGAGGTGTGGTCGATATGTGCGATCGACGCGCTCGGCATTCCGCCCATGCTCGGCCGGGACGCCGTGATCACCTCCACCGACCCAGTCACCAGCGAACCGGTAATAGTCACCGCGACCAGGGGCGTTCTACGGTGGGAGCCGAGCGGCGCGGTGGTGTTCGTCGGGAGCCGACCCGGCAGCGGCCCGGCGGCCACCATCTGCTGCGACGCCCTGAACTTCTTCGCCAGCCACGAATCGGCCGCGATCTGGGCCGACGAGCACCCGGACGTGCCTGGCAGCGCGGTCAACCACACCCGCGCCGAGGAGATCGCAGCGCAGTCCTTCGGGCCGCTGCTGGAGAACTGACCCACCATGGGGTGCGGCGACACCTATGCCGCTTTCCCCGGCAAGCGCTACCTCGACTGGGAGCCCAAGAGCCGGCTGGCAAGGCCATCGGCGCCGCCCGAGCGGGCGCGGGCAACCGGGACGCTTGACCTTCGAGTCGATACGCAAGCTGCAACACCGTCGAGGGAAACGGCATGGTCTTCGTGAGCCGGCCGGGAAGTGTCGAGCACCTGCTGGAGTGCACGGTCTGCCGGGCACAGCACACGCTTCCCCGACGCCACCACGAGGACGTCATCCGCAACCACCTCGCTGCCGTTCACCGCCTGGAATGCTCGCGTGCTGGCTACGTGGGTGCGGGCCCTGTCCGCTGGCAGCCGGATGGTACGGCCGTCTGCGAGATCCACTGCCCGAACCACTCCCGGGCACCCCGTCAGTGGGATGCCGAACTCCGCGCGGCCGAGGCCCGAGAGGTCCTTCAGGAACTGATCGAGAAGGTTCTGGGGTCGGAGAACCGGTAGCCGAGCGGCTGATCCAGCACTCCGAACCACTGATCACCTGGGCCGCAATCACCCTCATGACCAGCCACGTCACCCGCCGAAGTTCTCTCAGAAACCGGACAACTGGCCTCCCGCGAAACGCAACGCGACTGCTCGACACCGCGTCGGTCCGGATCACCGCCACCCAGAAACCCGGGAAACCGACGGCACCACCTATTCTCCCAGCACCCTTAACTCTGTCGGGTCGGTGCTGGCCAGGGTGACCGCGAGCGCGATGTGGGGGACGGCGTTCAGGCAGAGCTCCGCCGCCGTGCTCGGATCGGACGCGGTGCGCGCCTCCTGCACGGTCAGCACCGCGGAGTCGACCGCCTCGTCGAGAACCTCGTCCGCGGCGAGCTCGCCGCCGGCCACCAGCTCACGCACCAGGGCGGCCGCCTGCTCCGGATCGTGCTGCCGCCGCGCGGCGACCTCGTCGCCGGCGCTCGACAGGTCCATCGCGGCGGGCTGCTCCACCGTCGGCAGCGGCACGCCGTGCTCACCTGGCGGGCCGACCTGCTCCTCGAGCCGAAGATCTTCCTGACCGGACAATCATCGAACGGCTGTCGGCCAGGGGCGAGAACCCTACGCAGTCGGAGGCGAGGCCGCTCGCTTTCATCCCAGCCGATCCCGTGGGACCAGCGGTAGGAGAGTCAGCATCGCCTTCTCAGGATCGGGGACGGAGATCGCCAGCCGGCTGAATGGCGCGCTCCGGCGGAGTTCCACACACAGCACCGGTGTTCCGGCCCGTACCAGCGTGAAGTCCTGCCCCTCCCGTAGGTGCCGGACGCCCGCGCACACCTGTCCGGGGATGCACGTGCCCCGATCACGCTCGCCACGAAGCGCACGCCACCAGTCGGGCTCGATATAAAGCTGGCGCAGCGCCGACACCGGAACCCGCACATTGCGGTGGCGTGCCAGCGCCTTCTCCCGCCAGGACAGGTGTACGACAATATCGGTCCCCTCGACTACCACCCTCGCCATGGCCTCTCCCTCATGGTCGGAGTGCCCCGGCGTTTCACGGTGCTTCGGGACCGTTCCAGGTCTTCGTCGTCGGCTAGCTAGTGCTGTGACCGCGAAGGTTCACCGGGTCCGGGCGGTCAGGGTGAGCTCCGAGTTGGGATGGTCTGGTCAGCGGTGTGGGGAGCCTGTCGTGCCCCGGCTCTGCGACGATTGCTGAGTGAGCAAGCAAGAGTGGGACACATTGACCAAGTCTGAAAAAGCCTTCATGGTCAATTCCTATGAAATTGACATCCTGGCTGGTGTCTGGGGCGATCTCGACGAAGCCGACCAGCCTCGACCGGTCAACGAGCTGGCGGGAATCTTGCTCGCTCTCATCGATCGTGGGTGGATCGAGGTCCGCCGACTCGCGCCGTGGACCTCCCCCGCCGGGGAGAGCGGGTTCCAGCCCGGCGAGCTGGTGCCTCATGATCAGCTTCCGGCGATTCTCGATGACGCGGCCAACTGGGAGTATCCCGAAGACGGGAACTGGATTGGCGCGTTGACCCTGGTCGAGACCGAGGCGGGAAAGAAGATCACTCGTCTTTCTCCCGAGGAGATGGCCGAGTAGGCCGCCGTGGCGGGAAGCCTCAGGCCGCGGCCAACGGTCGGCCGCCCCAGCGGAGGCCCTTCTTCGCTGCGGATGCGGGCTCGTTCGCAGCGTTGGGCGGCCAGGAGGTCGGGGTGGCGGGCGTTGGCATTGCGCCAGCGCAGATGGCGGTGCAGCTCGCGGGTCTGAACAGTGTGGTTGGGGTGGTTCGAGTTGGCCAGGGTGAACTGCCGCAGCGGCCCGAAGCGCGCCTCGATCGGATTGGCCCAGGAGGCGTTCGTCGGGGTGAAGCACAGCTCGACTTTGTTCTTCCACGCCCACCGGCGGATCTTGGCGCCCTTGTGGGCGGAGAGGTTGTCCGTGATCACGTAGATCGGGGCGCCGTCGGGGCGAGCGGCGCGGATGGACCTGAGCACGGCCAGGCTGTTGGTGGTGCCCTTGCGGCGGCGGTTGACACCCCAGAGAGTGTCGTCGCCGATGGAGTAGCAGGCGTGGAAGTAGGTCACGCCGTGGGTGCGGTGGTAGGTCGCCGGGACCCGGTCGGGCCGGCCCTGCTCGGCCCAGCAGCAGTCGTCGGCTGTACATGACCTCCACGGCCCGGATCTGGGAGACGCCCGAGCGCGCCCGGAATGGTGAGGACAGGGAACCGCGGCTGATCACGAGCATGGACCCGGCATCGCCCGTCTTCGGGCCCGTGGCGTACAAGCTGACGCTCTCACAAGCTGTCATCCGGGGACCGGTTGCACCGTATCAGGTGGTATGTGTCGAAAGCCGGGCTTTACCAGCTGCATCCGAGGCTGTCGCTGCGCGGTGGCAGGGTCCCGGTGGAGCCGAAGCCGGGTATGCGGGCGCAGGGGACGCTGAAGGTGGACCAGCTGTCGCTGCTGGACGCCATCGAGGACAATCCACGTCTGCCCGAGGCGTTCAAGGAACTGCGAGAGCTCCCGAGGCCGGCGGAGAAGCCGCTGCGGGAAGACAAGGCGCGCGCCCAGGCCCGCGCCAAGGAGGATGGGACGTCATGACGATCGCTGTGGAGCCCGCGGCCCCCGAGTACGTCTGGACGGCCAACAACGCCCTCGTGTTCGCTCCGCGCGGCATGCCGCCGGCCGCCCACCCCGTACTGCTCCACCTCCTGGACCGCCAGGAGCCCGGCGGGCGCTGCCTGGTCACACACGGCACCCTCGCCTCCGAGATCGGCATCACCGGCCCAAGGTGACCCGCGCGCTCCAGCACCTCGGCTTCGCGCGCATGGTCTGGAAGGAAGGCAACGGCGCTACCGGCTCAGCCCGCTGATCGCCGGATTCCGTACACACGCCGAACAGCTCCAGGCGATCGGCGGGATGAACGACGACGACCGCTTCGACCACCCCAACTTCCAAGAGCGCTACGAGCAGCAGATCGAGGCGTACGAGGAAGAGAAGCAAGCAAAAGCAGCCGAGCGGCAGAAGCGGCTGGAACCGCCCATCAACCTCGCCACCCGCCACCGAACCTGCCCCCTTCGCCCCGTGGCGTCTGCCTTCGCGGGAGGGGGCCGACACCGCCCCTTGCACCGCCCGCCCTACCCGGTAGCAGTGGCCACCTCCACCGTCGGGGCCGGATGGAGACGGGTACTCATGCCCGCGACGTCGAGCACCTTGAGGTGCCACGGCCGGGTAGCGTAGAGACGCCCGTACGACCGCCCACCATTGTGGCGATCCTGGACCAGAGGCTCACAGGGCGCGGTTGTGCCTTCTCACCCAGCCAGTCAGAAATACTTCCAGTCACCACAGTTATGGAGTCCCCCGACGTCCAGGTAGTCGCAGATACGAGCCCTCCGAATGGTCGCCAGGAAATTACTACTGACACTCGACCCCTGGCCTCCGGTGGTTGAGATCCAATCCGTACCGCCGTTGAAATACTCCACCACAAGCGCCGCTCCCTGGCCGTCGGCACTTCCATCCGTAACCGTCGCCGTACTTCCGCCGGCGCCATGATTCGCGACCGCCGCGTAGTCGCACCCCCAATCGCTGCAACTCGACCAGGAAACGCTTGCCGCACTCGCCGGACTGGCTTCCAGGATCAGCAATGCTGCAACAGCAGTACCAACTAGCCGCATTCTCACTGTGACCACCAGGTGTGGTTGGTAGGCAGAGAGTAGACCTCACAACGATCACGCAGCGCCCAGCACTTCAGGCCATATTTCCACTCACCTGATACTGGCTGATTCCCCCCCGGCACATCAGGATCACCGGCACCCGTAGACCCGGTGTGGCGTCAGACAGCTCATGGTCGAGGAGTGCCGTCTGCCGTCCAGGAGCTCTCCGGCCACCGCAACCTCGGAGGGCTCCGCACCCTGCTGGAGTGCCCCTTCAGTGAGACCCGCCGGGCGTCCACAGGCCGCCGGCCTGGGCGAGGCGGCCGACGAACCCCAGCTCATCGTCGGCGGCGGCCAGGCGTGCCGGTGCGGGCGAGAGTGGCGAGCAGCGCAGCTCCCGACCCACGCACGCCGGGCAGCAGACACAGCATTGCCCCGGACAGGTCCGGGGCAATGCTTCGTGCTGTGCGGATCAGGACGGCGTCCTGGCGGTGGTCCTCCTGTCAGACCTCGATGTAGGCCACCACAACCACGGTGCGCAGCGCGGTGATCCTTCAACGCTCTGCGAACGCGGTGATCTTCCACAACGCCCTGGACATCGCCGAAATCGTCCGCCAGCTCCAGAAGGAGGGGCACGTCATCGACCCCGAGGACCCGGCCCACATCTCGCCGCACCTGACCGAGCACATCCGCCGCTTCGGCGAGTACCCCACCCCACGAACTCCGCCTTGAGCCCGAGGCGTACGACCCACACCTGAACGTCGACTTCAGCCCACTCCGCGGCGACGACCCGAGAGCCACAGGCTTCGGCCAGGCTGCGTAAACCGCCCACCAACCCGAAGGCCGTGGCCGGCAACGCCGTGCTCCTGGCCAGCCGCCAGCGGTCGTCGAGCCAGCCCTTTCTGGAGGTGCTACAGGAACGACGAGGGCTGACAACACCGTTATGCGGCCAAGCGGGACCGGACTCTTTGGTACCGCCTACGACAACCTGCGCGCCCGCGTCGGACACCGGCAGGGTTCTAGCGGGCGGCCCGGTCCTTGATCCCGGCGAGCACGGTGTCGAGCATCCGGTCGAAGCCGGGTACGCGGTGGCGTCGAACGCGGGCACGGCGCTGGGCCCGTCGCTGGTGCGCGCCAGCAGGTGGCCGTTGAGGAAGCTGAACAGCACCATGGGCGCGTCCGCGACCACCTGGTCGCGAGAAACCGCGGATCCGGTCCGGATGATGCGGTTGTTCGGCATCACCTCTTACACCGCAATCCACTACGTCCGCACCGCCCACCCTGAGCACTTCGCTATCGATCCGACCCAGGCATGACGGGATGCTGTCTATTCTGCTCCGTTGCTGTTCAAGGCCGTGAGTACGTGATCCAACTCATTCGGCATCACAGCAACAAGAAGTGCCCCCTCGGGAGAGGTGCACTCAACGATCCTGGACCCACCGTTGATCTTCATCGCTTCGCGCAGCGATGGTGAACGCACGCTGACCTGCCGCAATCCATCCGGAAGGGACACTGCCGCACCGGCCTTGGTCCGGGGCTCCCAGGCCATCCCGGAGGGGCCTGTCAACAGCCGCCCACGGAGCCACCGGCCCTCAAGCGAAGGATGCCGGAGCAGACAGGGAACCTTGATCATATTTCCCTGAGCGGCACTTTCTGCACGTTGCTTCACCTTCCGGCGAAGCAGCCACGCCGTCAATCCGGCCGCTACCAAAACAACCACTATTTGGATCACTGGAGCATTCAAGCAGCGTTCAACCCGAGTGCCCATCCCCTCAACGGCTTTCTACTACCAGCAGGTTCACGTTCGGACGACCTTCAGAATCCGCGAACCCGCTGGTTTCGCTCTGCGACAGGGTTCTCGCCCCGTGCCGTCCACGTACGAAGCACGCGCTTCCGGCCGCCAGTCTTCCCAACAAGGAAAACCACAACCTTCGGGTTCTTGCCGCACCACCCGTAGAGCCCGACCCACACCCCGTAGCGGTCCTGATGTCCGACAGCTCACGTCCACCACCACATGACCGTCAGCCGTGGAACTCGGCTGCACCCCCAGAGAGCATGCGGGAACAACTCAGGGAAAAAGGCGACATGAACTGTCGCCTTTAACGTGCACCGTGGTGCCATGGACAAGAACAGGAACACCCAGCACACCAGCCAGAACGGCCCGCTCGCCGACCGGATCGCGCTCGTCGCCGGGGCCACCCGCGGCGCCGGGCGTGCCCTCGCCGTCGAACTCGGCCGCGCCGGCGCCACGGTCTACGTCACCGGCCGCACCACCCGCGAGCATGCCAGCGAGGTCGGCCGGGCGGAGACCATCGAGGAAACTGCGGAGCTGGTCACAGCGGCCGGCGGCACGGGCATCGCCGTCCCCACCGATCACCTGGACGAGGACCGGGTGCGCGCCCTCGTCCAGCGAATCGACCGCGAACAGGGGCGGCTCGACATCCTGGTCAACGACCTCTGGGGCGGGGAGCATCTGCTCGTCGGCTCCGTCTTCGGCAAGAAGAGCTGGGAGACGCCGCTCGCCGACGGTCTGCGCATCCTGGAACTCGGGGTGCGCTCTCACGTGATCACCGCGGCACTCGCCCTCCCGCTCCTGGTCCGCTCGGACGCGCCCCTGCACGTGGAGGTCACCGACGGCACAGCAGTCTCCAACCGCCGGTACCGCGAGAACCTCTACTACGACCTCGCGAAGAACGCCCCGATCCGGATCGCCTTCGGGCTGGGCGAGGAACTGGCGGAGTACGGGGGCACGGCGGTCGCCGTCACGCCGGGCTTCCTGCGCTCGGAACAGATGCTCGCCCACTTCGGCGTGAGTGAGGAGAACTGGCGCGACGCCGTCGCCCGGGAACCGGGCTTCGCGATCGCCGAATCGCCGCACTACCTCGCCCGCGGGGTGGCCGCGCTCGCCGCCGACCTGGACCGGGCCGCCCGCTGGAACAGGAAGTCCACCTCCAGTGCGGAGCTCGCCAGGACCTACGACGTACGGGACGTGGACGGCAGCCGGCCCGACGCCTGGGCGTACTTCGAGGATGTCACGTACGGCGGGAAGGACAGCTCCCCGGACGACTACCGCTGACCCCCGGCCCCGCGCCGTACAAAGTACAGCGAGGGCCTGCGCCTGCTCGCGGAGGCGGGCGCGCAGGCCCGCCGGGGCCGGCGCCTCCGCGGGCGCGCCCGACAGCCGGGGCAACGGCGTGACGGTCGGATCAGCTGGATGCCCTCGGCTGTTGCGCTCACCTCAAGAAGCGCCTTCCTCTCCACACGGGGTCGTTGATCACTGGGCTACGGAGTACAGAGGACACATGATCCGCCTCCAGTGCCCATGCGGAGAAGCAGAAACATGTCGAGGTGCTGAAGGACAGCGTGGCCGATGGTGGTGGTAATGGTGGTGGTGATGATGATGAGGCCAAGGCGATCGGGGCGAATCCGGGGTCTGGGCCTCGAACTCGGAGGCGAGGCTCGCGATGCTCCCCGCGGACAAGCTCGCCCCGCTCGCCGAATTCGGTCCCGACAGGGCGTGGTCCGCGGGGCTCGGAGGGCGGGACGCCAGGTGCTCACCTCCTCCGGCGGTGGCCCCGGCGCGACCGGTGCATCGCCGCGAAGGCCAGGGCCCGTTCTCGCGGGGTGCAGCCTCGGGTCATCCACAGCACCGTTCCGTAGCGGACGACGTCCCGGGCGAAACGTAGTCCGTGGTTGATGCCCGTCCACGGGGCGATGGTCTCTGCCCAGTCCGTCGCGTGGTCGAGCAGCTCGTCGAGGTTCATCGGTTCCTCCTGGTCATGTCGGTTCTTCCGGCACGAACGAGGTTTCTCGACGGGGAAGTTGTGCAGAACGGAGCCGATCGCCGACCGCTGCTCACACAATTCGCGTACGCTGCCTGCCTGGTCGGATGACACTGAGTGGTCGTTTTTCAGATTGTGCCGGGGGTTGAAGAATTGGCCGGTGAAGAACAGCGATGGCATCCCGCGAGTCCGGGCCGTCAGGTGCAGTGGCCCGAGGACACCAAGGGCTGGAGCAATGACCGGCTCTGGATTCTGCATGCGCTGAAGCACTGGATGTGGAGCGTCGCGCACGGCTACGAGGGGCGCCGTATGCGCACGGGAGACCTGGCCGAATGGTGCGGTGTGCGGTCGCCCGGGACCATCTCCACCTGGATCCGCAAGGGCGGGGTATGGAGGCAGGCCGGCCTGGACTATTGCGAGGAGGCCCGAGTGCGGTCGGGCTGCTCTCCCGAGTGCGACAGCGGCTACGGGGTTCTCGCCGAGCTGCGGAAGCGGTACGCAGCGGCCTTGCCCCACAGCGACGAGGAGCAGTCCGCGGCACGGCAGCGATCACAACGGCGACCCGCGGTCCCTGCCTCGCACGCCCTCACTCGGCAGGAAGTCGACCGGAGGCTGCCGACACTGGCGCAGGCTCGGAAAGGCGCACTGCGATCCCTCGAGACGGTCACCGTCAACCAGTTCGGGCCGGGGCTCGACCGCGTGACACTGGCCGAGGTCCGCATCGAACGGGCGGCCGAGCGACAGGTGCTCAAGCACATCGACCGCCAACTGACCGGTGCGGCTCCGGGGCGGGCCGCCGCTCTCGTCGGTGAGCCCGGTGTCGGCAAGAGCTGCTCCCTGTGGGGCGTGTACCAGGTTCTGTCCGAACGCAAGGACATCTGCCTCGTCCTGCTCTCCGCGACCTCCCTCCTGGCCGGTCCCGGCGGGGCCGCGGATCTGCGCCCGCGCGAACTCCCCGCGCTGCTGGAGGAACACCACAGACGGACCGCCGGCACCTCAGGCGCCCGGCACCGGATCGTCCTGCTGCTCGACACCGCCGACCTGCTGTTGCACCAGCCGGAGACCGCGCACGACTTCGTCGAACTCATAACCGTCCTGCGGTCCAGGAACACCGCCGTCGCCCTGGCCTGCCGGGCGGGCGAGGCCGGCCTGCTCAAGCAGCGCCGGGACACGGAACACGAGTCCGGCGCCTACACCTCGGTCCTCGCCGACATTCGCCTCGGTCTGTACGACGAGGGCCCCGAGGCCGACCGTCGACACGGCTGGGCCCCCGGCTCCGAACTCGACCGCGCGGTCGACGCCTACGCCGGCGCGTACGCACCGGCCCGCAACGACCACGACGGCACCCTGCCGGAGATGAGGCGGGCTCTGGCGGACGCGGCCGCCCGCGGTCTGCCCCTGGGCAGGTTGATCCGGCACCCGCTGCACCTGCGCATGATCTTCGACCTGTATCAGCCCAAGGGACCGAGCGGATTCGACCTCGACGTGGCCGGCCTCTTCCACGACTACTGGACGTGGCGCGTCGACCGCGATAACCGGCACGCGGTGACGGCCCCCGGCGTGGAACCCCAGGAACAGACTCTGTCCCTCGGCGAGGCCGCTGCCGAACTCGGTCTGGCCACCCTGCTCGAAGGCTCGATCGAGCTTCAGCGGGAGAGCGCCCGCGATCTCGTTGCGTCCCGCCTTGCCGTGTCCCCGGACACCGCGGCCCACCGGATCGGACTGTTGCTCCGGCGAGGCGTACTGGGCGAGCCTTTTCCCGGCCGGCTGCGCTTCCACCACCAGGCGATCGGCGAGTACGCCGCGGGCAGGGGCCTCGCCGAGGCCCCTGCGGGGCTCGAAGCAACGGTCGGTCGCATCACCGAGCACCCCCAGGACCTGTACCTCGCCGAGGCCGCCCGCCACTCCTTCCACTACAGCGACCGCATGCACGCACACCGATCGAGTCACTGGTACCCGTGGCTGGCGCACCTGGCCCAGGCTTCTTCTCCGGTCGCGCGGGAGACTTTCCTGCGCATCCTGGCCGGACTGCGTCACGCTCCGGACAGCGCCGTGGCCGACGCCGTCCCTCTGATCGAGGACCCGGACAACGGCAGGCTGCTCGCCGAGCACTACCTGGAGGTCCTCAACGCCACCGGTCGGCCCGCCGAACGCATCTGGCCGAAGCTTCTGCGGACGATCTGGGACGCGGCCGACGGCCCCCAGCGCCGCGAGGTCCTGCACACCCTGACGGTGCTCATCCGGCAGCAGCGTTCCACCGCCGCCACCTTCCTCTACGACCTGCCCGCCGCGGAGCTGCCCCGATACGCCCTCGCACCTCACCTGATCACCCTGATGCGTCATCTGCATGAGGACGGTGCGGCGGCCCCCGCCGCTCAGCCGGACCGCACAGCCGTGACCGTCATGGACGAGATGCTCGACGACGCCTTCGTACGGCGTGGCGCGCCCCTGGAACACACCCTCGCCACGCTCGCCGAGCTGGCCGCCGAATGGCCCGACCCGTACGGTGAGGTGTGCCGCGGCCTGCCGGAACGCCTCGCCGGGGTGCCTGAGAAGGTCCCCAAGGACATCGACAGGATCATCGACTCGGCAGCGACCTGCTGGGCCGCCGCACAGGCCCACGAGCGAACCGCCGACACCCTGCAGGCTCTGCGTACCTGCCTGAACGATCTGGCCCGCGGTGACCTGCCCGTCGCCACTCACCATGTCGTCCTCCACGGCGTGGCCAGCGCTCTGTGCCACCCCAGGAGTCGCATCGCCGCATCGACGCTGCGCGAGGAACTGGCGACCGCAGCGGCCTGCGCGCCGAGCGACAACGCCCGTAAGTCCATTGCCCGTTATCTCCTGCGCCCGCTGCTCATGACCGGTGACACTCCCGCCGGCCGTATGGCACGGGAATGGTGCCGTGCGCAGTTGTCGCACGAACGGGTGCGGCAGGCCCCGCAGCCGCCGGCCACCACCCTGGCCTTGACCGCTCTGCTTCCCGGGGGCCGGCGACTGCCTGCCCGGGTGGTCGCCGCGTCACTGCCCGACGACCGCAGGTCGGAGAAACCGCGTGCCGTGACCCTTC
Source organism: Streptomyces sp. NBC_00984 (assembly GCF_045162475.1). Lineage (NCBI taxonomy): Bacteria > Bacillati > Actinomycetota > Actinomycetes > Kitasatosporales > Streptomycetaceae > Streptomyces > Streptomyces sp. NBC_00984. The sequence goes on along the minus strand of NZ_CP108734.1, from coordinate 8,529,324 downwards.
TGCCGTGGACCACGGCTCCCTGGGACCTCGACCTCACCGTCGCCGCCGCGGCGGGCGGCCACCACCTCGCCACCCATGCCCTCGGCCACCTCATCGGTGTCACGCCCCACGACCAGGAGACGGAGCCGGAAACCTTCGAGCAGGAGCAGGGCGAGGAGAGCCCCGGCAAGGTCAAGCATCAGGAGGGCGAGGGGAAGCGCCGACGGAGGGGACGGCAGCCGCGCAAACGGCTGCCCTCGCCGCGCGAAGAGGTCATCGCCCGTGTCCCCGAGGCACCTGGGCTGCTCCTTCCGTGGCTGCTGAGCGACGCACAGCGGCGCACGGATACCGATGCCCTCGTCGGCTTCGTCCGGGCCAGCGAGAAACAGCTGCCCGTCGAGAATGCCGACCAACTGCGATGTATCACAGCCCACTTGTTGGAGCAGAAGGACCATCAGGCGACAGCGGCCGCGCACCGGCTGACCGCACGCATGATCGGCTGCGGCCTCACACCACTGGGCACCCCCGCCGGCCTGGTCGAACAACTGAGTGCGCTGCGCACAAGCGCCGTCGCCCAGACCGAGCTACTGGAAGCGGTGACCCAGACCCTCACCGCCACCCCCGCCCTCTGGGACCTTTCCACCGCGCGCACAGCCCTGACCCCCACCCTGGACGAACTGGTCGACCGGGCCGCGACCATGGCCGCCACGATCGACCGGCCCCAGCGGACCCAGGAGGCCTACATGCTGGCCGGGAACGCCGCCCACCTGCTGAGAGTCCGGCTCACCGTCCTCGACGCACGCAGGAAACTCGCGGACGGCGCTCACGACACCGGCCTCGATGACCTCCACTCCCTGGCCTTCAAGCCGGGAAGCCTGTGCATGCCTCGCGGCCACAGCCTTACGCAGCCGGGCAACGTATGGCCACACCGATTCGACACCATGCCCCGCCTCTGCGTCGACCTCCACGAGGCCGGACGTGCTGAGGACGCAGAAGAGCTCCTGCGGTCGGCCGTCACCGCCGCCACCGCCGAATCCGGCCCCTCTGCCCGATGGCGGGGTTTCGCCTGGAACCCCTGGCGCCCCTACCTGCGTCTCCTGGTCGGCGAGCGTGCCCACCTGTACGAGCTACTCATCAGCTACGGCCCCCGCGACCACCAACTCGCCCGGCACCTCCTGGAAGTCGCGGGACAGGTCATCAGCAATATCTCGGAGGAAGTGCACCGACTGCTGACAGACCCGAGATGGCCCGCCGAGCTCCGCGACGCCGCCCGCCGCACCGCCTCCTGGGCCGGCCGCGACGGCTCCAACCTGCGCTGGGACACGGTCTACGACGACATCGAAGTGAAGGCCGGGCAGCCGGGGAGCGGGCCGTGACCGCTTTGGGCGGCCTCAGGGCCTGTCCGGTCGTTCATGCCAATGCGACTGGTCCGTACCCAATCGTCAGTATGCGCATGGGGCGAGGTGACATGGCTGACGCCGAGTGGATGGAAGGCCCTGACCATGTCGTCGGCCTTTGGACCGGGGGCTCCTGTTGCCGTTCCCGGGACCGGTGACCGGCTGACCGACTGAAAGGCACACTGCGGAACGTCGGCTTTGTTCACGGCGGCCGAGTCGATCTCTCCTCTTCTCCATGTTGCCCGGCGACCTCGCGCCATCGGTCTGACGCCACGAAGTGTCGTCAAACTCTCAGGACACACTTTCCGGGCAGGGCCAGGCTGGGCTGGGACGGCCGCCTGTCGGCCATGCAGGTCGGGGTCTGGCCCGAGCGGCGTGTCCCTGATCCGCGAGGCGAGGCGATCTACTGCTGGGCCCGGCCATGCCGGCTGCCGCAGCAACAACCGCGATACCTACAAGGTCGCGGGCGCCATCGTTCGTCTCCGTCTCGTCCCCCTCCACCACCAGCTCGAACAAACTCCGGCTAGGTAGTTGTTTTCGATCCGGCGGGCGGGTGCACAGCGGCTGTGGCAGGCTTCGGGCTTCGCATGCGGCTGCGCTTGGAGGGGTTCCATTGGTGGGTCCAGAGGACGGGGTAGGGCTTGTTGAATCACGGACGATCGCCCGAGTTGTAGGTGGACGCTCCGAGGTCTGTGAGTCTGGGTGGGGCCGCGAGGAAGCCATCATTCGGCTGGACTCTTCGATATTCGGTCCCGAGGCGCTCTTCGGCCTGGACGGGTTCTCCCACCTTGAAGTGGTGTTCTTCTTCGACCAGGTGGACAGCTCGGAGATCGACATGGGTGCCCGCCCCGTCCCGGGCAGGCATGACGGAACCCTGGTCGGTATCTTCGCGCAACGCAGTCGATTCCGGCCCAACAGACTCGGTGTTTCGCGCTGCCGGATCACATCGGTAAATGACCTTGATGTTCACGTCAGCGGACTTGACGCGGTGACTGGGACACCGGTGCTCGACTTGAAGCCGTATGTAAGGGAGTTCGGCCCGCGCGGCGAGATCCAGCAACCGGAATGGGCGTCCACACTGATGCGCGACTACTACTGATTCTGTCGTGTGGCGGAGCTCAGCGGGGCAGATCAGTGAGTCGCTGATCCTCGGTGCTCCGGTGACCGGAACCAGCATTCAAGGCGATGGTCGAGGACCATCCCTTTCCGTCGCACAAGTAGCGGATACCCTGGTGAATCCTACTCAGCGGCGGGACTAGTCTGAGCTCTCGTGTCCACGTCACTACATGTCCCACCAGACGTCATGGGCTACGCCGGCGGCGTTGCGTCGGTCCTGGCCTCGCTCCGCTCCGACCTGGTCGGCGTCTACCTCCACGGTTCAGCCGTGCTCGGCGGATTCCGTTCCTCCCGCAGTGACGTCGACGTACTCGCCGTCGTGGAGGAATCCGGTACTGCGGCCGCCCAGCAAGCAATGGGCGAAGCGGTCGCGGCCACCGCGGGACGGTGTCCCGGCACAGGCCTGGAGATGAGCGTGATCACCGCAGCAACCGCAAGCGTGCTTGGTGCCTGTCTGTTCGAAGTGCACATCAACACAACCGGGGATAAGACGGAGATCGTGACAGGAGCGGGAGGCTCTGGTGATCCCGATCTCGTCCTGCACAGCGCCGTCTGCCGGGCTCACGCTGTTTCGGTCCTGGGGCCGATGCCTGCCCGGATCTTCGGGCCAGTCCCCCGGGACCGCATTCTCGCGGCGATGGTCGGCGACCTTCAGTGGGCGCTGGACCGCGGCTCCGCCGCATACGCCGTACTCAATGCCTGCCGGGCCATACGGTTCGCCGAGGAGGGGCGGCTGTGCTCCAAGCTCGAAGGCGCCGAGTGGTATACGGCCCGTCATCCCGACGAGGCGGTAGTAACGGCCGCCGTCGCCTACCAGCGTTGTGGGGATGAGGGGCCCAACGTCAAAGAAGCAGCCCAGTTCGTCGCAGAAGCACGTGGTCGACTTCGCCTTTTCTGAACCTTTGACTGTGTTCTTGCAAGTCTCGGGGAACTGGACGGGGTCGTACGGCGTGGGAGGCTCCCGAGCTCATCGACCCACTCTGGAAACGGCGGGAGCGCACGGGTTGACCTCGCGCTTTCCTGAGCGCACTTGTCCATGCCTTGATCGAATAAGCGGAGCGCGCCGCTGACCTGTCTGCCAAGGGCCGTACCGTTCGGGCAGATCACGCCACGGCACACCCGTACGATGCCGCCTCAGCATTCCGTTCAGTGCGGGCGTCGGCGACAGGCCGTTCGACCACGGCGTCCAGGTCCGATGCAGGGGCCTTGGCCAAGCAAGTGCAGCAGGCGCCGGCGTTGGGCCCAGGAGGTGGCTCCCTCACGCGTCAGGCACCCAGCTCCCATGGAAGCCGAGCGGTACCCGCCCCGGCAGGTGGATGCGGGCCAGGGGGCGGCCGGTGAAGTCCTGCGCGGAGAGGATCACCAGGTCGCTCGCGCCGCGGTCGGGGTTGTGCACATAGGACAGGAGGTAGCCGTCGTCCTCGTCCCGTGCCCCGCGGCGCGGCACAAACACGGGCTCCCCGGCCGCCCCGCCGTCCGGGAAGCGATGCACCTGTCGACTGCCGCGCAACATGTCGTGCTTCACCAGGCAGTTGGTGAACTTGTCGTCCGGCGGCACCCCGTCGACCGTCTCGTAGGCACGCCACATCTCCGCCGCGCTCGCCGCGTACGCGAAGCGGTGCCGCCGCGACACCAGGGACTCGTTGACGCGGGGGAACTCCTGCGGCAGGTCGTCGAGCCGGGTGCTGCGGACGCGGCCCGCACGCAGGTCGATGGCCCAGCGGTCGAGTGCGGGGGTGCCGGTCGCGGAGGGACCGCCATTGCCCCGGCCTGCGGCGTAGAACGGCGCGGGCATGGTGATGAGTTCCATGACGATGGTGTCGCCCTGGTCGTAGGCGTTCAGCGTGTGCGAGTAGTACACCGGATCGATCTCGAACCAGCGGGTGACGCCGCCGGTCCGCGGCATCACTCCCACCCGCATCGGGTGCTTCGGGTTCCAGACATACGGCACGGGTGCGCCTGCCTCGGCGGCCGCCATGTCGAAGGTGATCGGCACGTCGACGATCACCACGTACTTCCCGGTCAGAGCGAAGTCGTGCATCATCGGCGCGTCCGCCACCGGGATCCTTGTGCTCCGTGCCACCCGGCCGGTCCGGTCGATCATGAGGTGTCGCACATGGTCCCAGGTCGGGTAGTACGCCACCGCGTGCAGTTCGTCCGCCGCCGCGTCGTACTTGGTGTGTGCGGTGAACGCACCCTGCAGCGTGGAGCGGAAGTCGTAGGGCCGCACCGTGTTCAGCTCGCCGTCCAGTTCGTACGGCAGTGGTCCGCTCTCCTGGAGGGCCAGGATGCGCCCCTTGTACGGGATGACGTGTGTGTTGCAGGCGAAGTCGTCCGGCGGCGCCTCGCCCGGGTACTGCTCGCCCAGTTTCCGCGCCACCTGCGAGGACCGTACCCACCGGTTGCGGTACCACTCGGCGTGCCCGCCGCGCAGCCGCACCCCGTGCACCATGCCGTCGCCGAGCATCCAGTGGTGGGCCCGCGGGTCCTCGACGCCCAGTGCGTTGGGGCCGGTGCGCAGGTAGCGGCCGTCCAGGTCGTGCGGTAGCCGGCCGGTCACCTGGAGGCCGAACGCGGTGAGTTCCTCGGTTACCGGGGCGAAGGCGCCCTCCAGGAACGGGGACGACTCCCTGCCTCCGGTTGCCGTGCGACGGGTGGCGACCTGCGCCGCGGTGGCGTAGTGGCCGAGACCGTAGCCTCCGACGACACTGCCGGCCGCCGCGAGTGCCGCACCTTGGAGGATCCTTCGGCGTGTGTGACTGGTCATCGCTCTTCCCCGGCCCTGGTCGGTGCCCGGCGGGTCCTCGCCGGTGCTGAAGAAGAGTCTGCTGCGCGGTCGGCGGCGGGTCAGGTGGCCTGAGGCCCGTGTGGGGGTGGTGCTGACAACACCCCCACACGAGCCGCACGCCACGGACCGCACGCCACGTGCCCGCCCGGTGAAGGTGTCAAGGGCTGGGCCGGAGGGCGACTTCAGGGAGTATCCCTCGGTCTTCACGGACCCGGGCGCCCCTTCAGGCTCGGGCCGCAGGACGGTGGGTGCGAACATGTGGTCGAGGCCGTGCTCGCCCTCCTGCACGAGGGCCATGTGCCCGACGCTCAGGCTGCCTGGGGCGTGGACGTGCTGCTGCAGGTGGCCACCGCGACCGCGAACGCGGTGGTTCCAGCACCGAGTACGTCGCGGAGATCAGCCGATACCGACCCCGGCTGGTCGGACCCCCGCAAGAGCGGGACTCCTCCGTGAGCCTGATAAGTTGTCTGCCAGTACTACGCCTTCCCGGCCAGGCCACGCCTCCGCCAGGGAGGCTTTTTTCATGCCCCGGCGGCCTGCTCTCAGGCACACGGGGTAGCCACCGCCGAACCTCAAAACATGGAGGAGATCCATGACCGACGTATCCGTGCGCCACGCCGATCCGGCCGACCGACCGACACTGGAGCGCCTCTGGTCACTGTTTCGACATGACATGTCGGCGTTCAGCGGTGTGCTGCCCGACCCGGACGGAACCTTCCGAAGCGATCGGCTCCACGCCGCCTTCACACAGGCCGGCTGGGCGCCCTATCTCCTGACCAGTGGCGAGTTCCCTGTTGGTCTCGCTCTCGTTCGCGGCCTGACTGGCCCGACGCGCGTGCTGAGCAGCTTCTTCGTGGTGCGTGGCGTGCGTAGGACGGGGATCGGGCTGTGTGCCGTTCGGCAGGTCGCGGCGCGGTACCCGGGGCCGTGGGAGGTCGCCTTTCAGGAGGGCAACATCGCCGCAGTCGGATTCTGGCGCCGCGTTGCTACCGAGGTCGCCGGCGAGGCATGGACCGAGGAACGCAGACCGGTACCGGGTCGCCCAGACCTGCCGCCCGATACCTGGATCTCGTTCACTGCCCCGGCTGAGGCCCAGGACTGAACGTCGAGCGCCGTGTTGCTGCCGAGCCGAACTCGGCGGCAACGCATGCACTCGAAGCCCGTTCCATCGACGCCGGAACCAGCGCCGGAAGTCACCAAGCCCGTGCGGTTGTTTACCGCGGTAAACAACCGGCCCGATCCAGCAACAGCACATGGACGTTGGCCGTCGGCGTCGTGGTTTCATCAGATGAGGTAGTTGCGGCTCATGCCTCCCTGCTCTTTGTGGTCGGCGTGGTCCGTGCCGTCCAGGCTGAAGTAGCGCAGCAGCACCATCTGGGCCCGCCGCCGGGTCACCACCGACCGGGCGCCTTCGCCGGTGATGGCAGCAGCAGCCGTCCCTCGCCGTCGTCTGGTCTCGCGTACTCGTGGTCGCTCCGCCACTGCCCCACAGCGAGGGACGACCGACGCCCAAGAAACGTCACTCGGACCGCTCGCCCCGTACGCGGAGGGCCGCCTCCAGCCGGGCGATGTCCTCGGCGTCCTTGGTCCGCCGAGGCCGGGAGGGATCCCAGCTGGGCATCATCCGCTTGATCTCGATCTGGGCCTGCGGACTGACGATCGCACACTGCAGACCACCGATGCGGCCCGGCCCGGCATCAAGCATTCCCTCGGGCCAGGGCGCACCGGCCCAGAGGCCCCCGGCGACCACCGCGCGGTCGGCCGCATCCCGGCCCAGGAGCGTAAAGCTGTTCTCCAGTCCGTCCTTGGCGAAATCGAGCTGCAGGTCAGGCGGCGGCCCTGGCACCGGTTGATATCCGTGCCGCAGCAAGCCTCCCGCCAGGGCACTGGCGTCGTCCGCCCAAAGGAACCAGTCGATGTCCTCATGGTCTCGCGTGATCTCACCGAGGAAGAAGTCCACGGCCCATCCACCGCGAAGCCACACCGTCACCCCAAGAGTTTCGGCAACCTCCACGGCCTCAGCAATCAGGCGAAGCTGTTGATCAGCACGTCCCATGTCCACAACCGGGCAGGTTACGCGGCAACCGCTTTGCCCAGCACCTCATTTGTCCCCCACCGAGCGGGCAATCGCCGCTCGATGCGGCACTGGCCTGCGTCGGTGATCGAGTACGAAACATCAGACGGACCTGTCGTGCGTGTGGGACGTCCCGGACCGCAGCCGGTCCACCTGTTGTTCTCCGAACCATCAACGCCGTATGGCGATGACCCGACGCTCGACTTCCTGGTGAGAGCTAGCGGGGAATGGGTGAGCATCGAGACTTCAGTGAGTACCTGGCACGGCGACGGTCTCGACGCCTTCCTCGCCACGTTGGCCGAGGACTTCCGCCGCTCCCCGCAACAGAGCTGGCAACCAGGAGACGGCCGACGCCCGTGTTCACCACGCAACCGTCGACATCCTGCCCGGCTCCCCGCACTTCTTCGGCCGATCCGACAGCAGCAGAGCGAGCCGCTCCGGCCGGGTAACACGCCTGATCCGAACGACGTCCCCCTCAGCCTCCGGTGCGTGCAAGCCAGCGCTGGCTGCGACATCGACAAGTACCACCGCCCGCACACATCAATCCGCAGCGAAACGGCCGGTCAGACCACGAGCAGCATCGCGACCGTCACCATGAGGAGCAGCCCGATGTAAGCCCAGGCGTGGATGCGGTCGGGGATCCGTGGCGGGCGTCGGCGCAGCACCGAGATCACTGGCAGCGCCCCCAGGAGCAGCGCCGAGGCGGCGCGGAGGTCGATGAGGCCCACGAGATGCACCTGCGTGTGCGCGGCGGTGGGGACCGCTGCCACGTACAGGGACACCGCGGTGGCCGGCAACGCGATGGCAAGGGTGAGGGGGTTGGCCAGCGCAGTCGCCACATGCATCGCGTGCCCGGCCCGCCGCATCGCGGGGACGGTCATGACACTGCCGCCCACGCCGAGGAAGGCGGCGACCGCGCCGATCGGTGCACCAAGGACGGCCGGCAACGGACGCGGGGCGTCGTATGCCGTCCCGACCTGAGTGTTCGGGCGCAGGAATCCCGGGCGCAGAAGCAGGTCAGCAATGGTGAGAGCGACGTACGCGACGAACGCCCAGTGGGCCAGAGCGGCCGGAGCGAGGCACGTGGCGAGCGCGCCGACCGAGGCGCCGGCAGCCAGCAGGAGAAGCAGCGCGCCGCTGCCGCGGAGCGAGAGGAGTACCCGCCGCGGTGTGACGGCCGTCGCGAACCCTGCGTTCACCACCATCACCAGGGCCGAGGTGGCCGTCGCCACCCGCATCGCGTCCGCGCCGAGTACGGCGTCCGCCCAAACCACAACCGGTACGGCGACGAACCCTCCACCGAAACCGAACAACACTGTCGTCACCCCGGTGAGGAGCCCGACCCCGATCAACATCACGAAGTCCATGACCTCACTCCATCAGCTCCGACGATCTACTCGCATGCGATGGTCAGCACAGTTCCTTCGCGTGTCAGCCATTACGATGGACGGGTGAAGAACGTCCCGCTGGCCGATGTCGACCACGTCGACCGAGCCGTCCTGCCGATCGGCACCGACTACCCGCCCAGCCACGTACTGGGCTGGCACGAACACCGGCGCGCGCAGTTCCTCCACGGCGCCACGGGGGTCATGGTCGTCGATACCGCCGAGGGGACCTGGACCGTTCCGCCCGAGCGCGCCGTACTGATCCCGCCGAATACGCGGCACCGGGTCCACATGCTGGAGGTGAGCACCCGGAGCCTGTACATCGAGCCGCGCGCCGTCCCCTGGTGGCCCGCCACCTGCACGGTCGTGGACGTTCCGCCGCTGCTGCGCGAACTGCTCCTGGCCGCTGCCGATTTCGAGGTCGACTACAGCCTGTCCGGGCGTGAGGGAAGCATCGCCGAGCTCCTCCTGTACGAGATCGCCGAGCGTGCCCCGCTCCCGTTCCACGTGGGGATTCCCGCCTCCGCCGACCTCGCGGTGCTCTGCCGCGAGTACCTTGCCGCCCCGGACGCCGACGCCACCAACGCCGCGTGGGCTACCAGGACAGCCATGAGCGAACGGGCCTTCACCCGGCGTTTCCGCGCCGAGACCGGTGACAGCCCAGCCGTCTGGCGGGGCCGCGCCCGCCTGCTCGCGGCCGTCCCGCTGCTCCGCACCGGGTCGGTCAGCGAGGTCAGTGGCCGTATCGGCTACGCCTCCCCTGCGGCGTTCACCGCCGCCTTCACCCGCGCCTTCGGCACACCCCCGTCCCGCTTCTCCGTGGATCGCCGGGGCGGCGGCCGGCACTGACAGCCCGGAACCGCGGTCCGCGGGGCAGCACCGCACCCGTGACCCCTTCCGGGCCCCGAGGTTCATCGGATCAGCTGTTTTGCGGCACTTGCCCGACAGCGGCAAGGAGTAGCCACCTCGTCGGGAGCATCACGGTGATGGAAGAGTGAGCCTGTGAGATACAGCCTCTGGTTGATGCGGTTCGTGGACGGTGCGACCGTCGACTTGAACGCTGAGCGGTTCCAGCAAGTGGTCGAGCCGTACGCGGTGAGCGGTGCGACAGTAGACCTTGTTCGACCCGCCACGGGGGACGGAGGCGAGGCGGACGCTTACGCCAGCTTCGAACGAAGTGACGGGTCGACAGCCGTGACGGTGACGCATGCGCGTCGGGTTCCACGCTCGCCCTGTTCGCTCGGCTCGCCGGCGACCTCGGCGACCTCGGCGACCTCGGCGACCTCGGCAACTCTGTCGTACCGCAGAGTGGTCGCGTTCTCATCTCTCACCAGGACCGGCGGCAGTGTCCCCGTCTGGCGGTCCAGCAAGAGGCAGCGGTCATCCACCTCGCAGGCGAGCCGATCCGAACCAAGATCGACCGAAGCCGGGAGTTGGGCTGCCTTCCCCTTGCGGCGGGGAGGCATCGCGCCGGCTGTTCCCAGCCACAGACACGCTGACAGCCGGGCAGTCGCATGACACTCTCCACCCAGTCATCGGGCTGGAGTTGGTGGCTGGTTACGTTCGCATGCCGCGCAGCGGCTACGGTGCTGTTGTGATGATCAACGGGGAGGACACGACATCCGGGACTGCGCTGCTGATCGCGGCAGCCCCGGCCGGCAAAGGCTGTCTCATCGACGCAACCAGCGCCCTGCCCACGCTCGCGGCGGTCGCGCCCAGCATCCTGACCGGCACGACGGCGGCCACCATCGTGGAACTCGCCGACCCGACCGACCCGCAGACCGTCCTCACCCGCATCCGCGCCGCAGCCGCCGCACCCGGTCCACTCAGCCTCTATGTGACGGGACAACTCCACCTCGACCACAAACAGCACCTGATCCACCTCGCACTCGCCCGGACCACGCCGACCACCCTGCGCTACACCGCACTGCCCTGGCACTGGCTGGCCGGCGAACTCAAACTGCGACGGCCGGGCACCACCACCGTCATCATCGACCTCGTCGCCACCCCGGACGCCTGGCAGAAGCTCCGCACCGAGGGCCTCGTCCTCGGCCATGGGATCCGTGTGTACGGCCGAGTCACCCCGCCACCGAGCCGCCGCCAAATCGCAGAACCGGCCTACCTGAAGGCCCTCGCCACCGCCTGGCGCAGCGGCATCAACCCGCCGCTCGCCCAGCTCCACGAACAGGTCGCCGCACAGGCCGGCTCCCACGACGCACTGTTCCTGGCCATCGACAACACAGCCGTCCTCTCCCCCGCAGCGTCCGCTGTCCAGATCCCGAACCAGCCATATCAGGCCCCAGTCCCTGGTCCGACAGCGCCTCCTCCGATGTGGGAAAGCGCCGAGGCGGCCAAGGAGGATCCGCTGCCTGCGATTCTTGCCGCCGCCCACGCCGGGCGGCACGGCGAAGCTGCGTCGCTCGCAGCCATGTGGGAGGGGTGGGCGCTGCGTACCCACGGTGCGGGCTCCGTGCAGGCCATCCACTGGCTGGAGGTCCGGGCCGACCTCGCTCGTCTGGCCGACGATCCGGCACGCAGCTGCGAGCTGTGGATGGCTGCCGCCGACGCCCGCCTCGCGCGGCAACAGCCCCCGGACGACCCCGCCGTGGAAGGCGCCGTGGATCGCGCCCACCACCAGTGGCAGGAACTTCGCATCCCACAGCGGGCCCTGGAACTCGGTCCGCCCCTGGTCTCGTTGCGCCACCACGTACCTGGCCGACGCCCCGGGGCGGTCGAAGCCGTCCAGCACCGACTGGAACTGCTGCACAGCACGTCCCCGGCGGGGGCCCGAAGCACGGCACCCTGACGAGAGACAGGGGGCGTCCCTCACACCCGGGTCGAACGTGTACGACCCGACGTACCCCTGTCGGTCCGACGGTCGTCCCTCGCTCGCCCGGGGCACTTGGACGATTCTCCGCGCCTGCCGCCTCAAAGGCGACGGCGGGCGCGCCGGTCCGGCCCGTGTCCGGGCCGTAGCCGGCCTGGACGACCGGGCTGATCCGGATGGAGACATGAGCTCAACTTCCCGTATCTGGTGAGTAGTTGAGGGAGCGGGGGTACGTTTGCAGTCGGTGACGCATTCGACAGCCGACGAAAGTCTCGCGGGAGACGGCGTTGCGGCTCTGAGTCCCGGGGGCTGGAATGAACGCGAGTCGCGAGGAGGACGCCGTACCGTCGGCCGCAGTGGACGAGAGGCCACCGCGGTTCCGCTTTCGGAGATTCAGGAACGGCGTCGCGCGGGCACTGTCTACCCGTACGCGGCGCTGGAGTGCGGTTTCGCTGTTGGTGCTGCTCGGCGCGGTTCTGACGGCATATCTGGTGTGGCCGCAGGCCCGGACGCCTCAGGAGATGGCGTCGGAGGCCACGGACGGCCTGCGCTCCTGGCGAGGTGTCACCTACGCAGGCACCGTGGCGGACAGCGATGGCGTGACGACCAGCGTGCGCGTCACGGTGAGAGGCGACGGCACCTCCTACGGCACGCTGAGTCGCGCCTACGGAGCACAGGCGCAGATCGCCGTGGGGAACGGCCGGACCCTGCTGCGCGGCAACAGGCAGTGGCGGCTGTGGGACGAGCCGGGCAGCGCGGACTCTCTGGCCGACACCTGGATCGCAGACCCTCCGGAGAGGATATCGGGCCTGCTTCCGCCGTCCGGGCTGACCCCGAAAGCGTTGGCCGGTGCGGTCTCGGAGGGGACGGCGGGGAAGTGGCGGCAGGCGGGAACCGCATCGGTGAACGGTCGCGATGCGCGCATGCTGATCAACGGCGCAGTGCAGATATGGGTGACCGCGGAGCCACCGCACCGGCTCCTGTCCGTCGGCTTGTCGACGACCGGCGCATCCGGCCAGGACGCCAAGCCCCCCTCGGCGTTCACCACGGCCGCGTTCACCACGACGGACAACCGCCGGCCCCCGCGCAACGTCCGGGTCCAGTACGCCGCAGCGCGTGATCAGACCCCGCCCAGCAGTTTGTCCTCCACCGTCAGAGAGGCGAGCGGCGCCGAGGCACAGAGCACTGCAGCGGCCGTGAAGCGGCTCGGCGAGACACAGGCGAAGCCCGCCGAGCTCAGCGAGCGTGTCACCGTTCAGCCGGACGTGAGCGTCCATTTGCGCAACATTTCGGGGAGTCCCTGCGGCAGTCGGACGTGTTCGTCCGTCGTGACGGTCACGAACGAGGGCCTGGCCGTGCTCACCGAGACCGCGGACTGGGCCGTGGCCGGGCTCGGAAGGCCCGGCAGCACCAGGCGGGCCCTGGCCCTGAGCACGACCCTGACCTTGGCGAAGGCGCGGTGTGCGAGGGACCCGGAGGCGAGGAAGTTCGAGACCTGGGAAGCGTGGGTGACGGCCATGCAGACCGGGTCCGCACTGTTCGCCGCGGCCACCGCGCCCGAAGGCAGCAGTGTGAGCGTACGGATCAGGGAGCAGGAGACAAGCCTGCCCTCGATCGGCCCGGAGTCCTGTGTGAACGCCGGTGCCTGGGTCACCTCGTTCAACCTCGCGTTGGTCTGCCGGGAGAACGCGAGGTTGAAGAAGCCGGCCGAGGTGCCCATCTCCCTGCTGCGTGCGTCGGGCGCAGTGTATGAGGAGTACATCTACTCCTGGGTGGAGGCGCTGCAGGACTTCTGGCTCGGCCGCCGGGAGGTGGGCGACAAGCTGGTCGCCGCTGTCGACGGCACCAACCCGGAGGTGGCCCGGTCCGTCGACTCGGAACTGCTGTCGCAGATTCTCTACCCGCCGATCATCCTCTTCCACCGCTACCTGCAGCAGGACCATGAGGAGTTCAATAGCGCGCTGAATGACGCGCTGCGGTGGCACAAGGAGTACTGGTCGGCGGCCGAGGAACGGGCCACGGATGCTGAAGGCCTCGTTGCCCTCGGCCCTCTCGCCGTCGCTTGCCTCGCCCACGACGCGGGATTCCCCCTCGAAATCGAGTCGGAGTACCTGCCCCGGTCGCTCCTCGAATTCAGCTGGGCCGGCGAGATCGCTACCTGAACCCGCGATCCGGAAGCCGATGTCGACCGTGATCACCGCCAGGCAGCACGCGGGGACTCTCCGCGGTCGAAGCCGTCCAGGAGAAGGGCCGCGTCTCCCGTCCCGGTCCGGCAGGCCACTGCCCGGCGCGAGCGCGGTACTCGGATCGCGCGGCGGCCGGTCGATGAAGTGAACGGTCCGGACGGTCCGGACGGAACCATCGCTCTTCCCGGCCGCTTCGTCGTCGCTGTCTGCACTGCCGACGCAGCCGAACGCGTGCATGGGGCTTGCATGAGCTGTGTGGTGCGATGAGTGGCACGCACAGTTACGAGGGAGCTGTGCCGGGGGTGACCCGCCGCTCCTGCCCGGCACGAAACCCTCGGGCCGTCGGCAGTTGCCGCGACGGCTCACGGGAGACACAGTGAAAGGAGAGCACACGAGATCGGAGCGTGTCGTGATCGTTCTCGGAGTCATCCTGCTTGTCATCGGTTTCGTGACCGGAATCTCCATCCTGTGGACGATCGGAATCATTCTCGCCGTGGTGGGTCTGATTCTGTGGATCCTGGGCGGGATGGGACACGCGTTCGGCGGTCGAAGGCACTACTGGTAGAGCGACAGGGCAACCCTCGTCGGCTCCCGAAGGTCACTCGGCGTCGTCCACCGGCGGATTCTGCCGGGAGCGGTGACAGATGAATGACGTGACCCGGGGAGGGAAGACCACAGGAACGTCTCTGGCAATTATTCGTTTCTCGGTGATCGGCGAGCGGAGGAGCCATGTCGACCGGAACCCTCATAGCGATCATCGTTGCGGTAGTGGTCGTTTTGCTGGTGTGCGCACTCGTAGCTTGGAGGGTTGCGCGCAGACGCCATCTGAAGGAACAGTTCGGCCCGGAGTACGAGCGGCTCGTGGAGGAGAAACAGAGCCGGCCGGCCGCGGAACACGAACTGAGGGAACGGGAACAGCGCCATGACGCGCTGGAGATCAAACCTCTCTCGGCGACGGATCGGGAGAAGTACGCCCAGGGCTGGAGCCAGGCGCAGGAGCGTTTCGTCGACCATCCCGACGACGCGGTCCACGAAGCCGACCGGCTCGTGACCGCGCTGATGAGCGAGCGCGGCTATCCGACCAAGGGATACGAGCAGCAGGTCAGCGATCTGTCGGTCGAGCACGGCCGCACTCTGCAGAACTACCGCACCGCCCACGAGGTCAGTGACCGAAGCAGCCGTCACCAGGCGACCACGGAAGAGCTACGGGGTGCGATGGTCCACTACCGGGCTCTGTTCGACGAACTGCTTCACAATGGCGGGCGGCCGCGGGAGTAGCGAGGAAGAACCGCCAGTGCGCCTCTGGTTCGGGCCGCTACCCGCCGAAGGCGCCGGATCGGATGGAGGAAGAGCCATGGCGACGGGACACCGGGACCCCCTCGGGTCCGATGCAAGCAACCTGTCCACTGACGATCTACGCGGTGGGGACGCCTCGGCGCCAGAGGTCCGCGAGGCCCCGACCGACGTTCCACCGACCTTCCCGGGGGAAGCCACGACGGCTGACCCGGGCCACGGTCCAAGCGGTGAGGACGAGACACCGCACGCACCGTCGTCCGGCACCGCGCCCGCCGCCGCCGCCGGAAGCAGAGACGGGGATGAGGGGGACGAGCCCCTTCTCGGCGTCGGCAGGGAGCAGGAGGAGTTCCGCAGCCGGTGGCAGCGGATCCAGGGTGACTTCGTCGATGACCCCCGGGAAGCGGTCAGTGCTGCGGACACCCTGGTCGCGGAGGTGATGCAGGCACTCGCCAGGACCTTCTCCGACCACAAACAGGGGCTCGAAAGCCAGTGGCAGCGAGGCGAGCAGGTACCGACCGAGGAACTGCGTGTCGCGCTGCAACGCTACCGGTCGTTCTTCAACCGGTTGCTGAATACGTGAACGGGCTGCATGCCCGGCCCCGACGCCGGCCTTCCTGTTGGCCGGCACCCGAACCGCCCGCTGCGGAGCAAGCCGACCCGATAGTGGCCACCGCCTCGGCGACTTGCCGGCTGGGGATGTCGCCGGGCGGCCCGTCGGCCGGTACTCACTCCTTGACCGCGCCCGCGTTGGCGCCGTTGACGAAGTAGCGCTGGAAGCAGAAGAAGAGCGCGGCCACCGGGATGGTGGACAGCAGGGCCGCCGCGAGTTTCAGCGGATACTGCGTTCCGCCGCCGAGTCCGCCCGAGACGAAGCGGGCCAGGCCCGTGGTGAGCGTCTCGTACTGGCCGGACTGCGTGCTGACGAGGAAGTGGGTGAACTCGTTCCACGATCCCTGGAACGACAGGATGGTCAGGGTGATCAATGCCGGTCTGGCCATGGGCAGGACGACGGACCAGAAGATCCGGAACACACCCGCCCCGTCGACCCGTGCCGCCTCCTCGACCTCGCGCGGCACCGACTCGAAGAACTGCTTCATGATGAAGATGCCCGCCGCGTCCACCAGCAGTGGCACGATCATGCCGGTGTACGTGTCGAAGAGACCGAAGGTGTTCAGCACCAGGAACTTCGGGATGAGCAGGGCCACGCCGGGCACCGCCATCACCGCAAGCACGAAGCCGAACAGCACCGAACGGCCCCGGAAACGCAGCCGTGCCAGCGCGTATCCCGCCATGGAGTCGAACAGCACCCGGCCCGCCGTCACCAGCACCGCGATCAGAGCGGAGTTGCCCAGCCAGCGCAGGAAGGGCACTCCGTCCGCGGCTCGGCTCAGCCCGAACAGCCGCTGGTACGCGGCCGTGGTCGGAGTGGTCGGCAGCAGGGCCAGCGGGTGCGCGGCGGCGTCCGGGTCCGTCTTGAAGCCCGTCACCAACTGGAGGACGAACGGGAGCAGATAGAGCAGCCCCAGCCCGAGGACCGCGGTGTACCCCACCAGTCGCCACGGCAGGCGGAATCGGCTCAGGACGGGACGGCCCCGGTCGTGCGGGGCGCGACGGGCGCGTTCGCGTACGGCCGTAGCGGCGGCGGTCATCGGTTCCTCCTGGTACGTGCGCCGCGCTCCCGCAGCGCCCAGCGCTGGAACGCGGTCAGGACGAGGATCAGGGCGAGCAGGATGAACGCGATCGCCGCGCCCTGCCCGAAGTCCGCGTTGTCGAAGCCCGCCGAGTACGACAGGAAAGCGGGGGTGAGCGTCGTATTGCCCGGAGCGCCCTGGCCCATCACGTACACCTGGTCGAACACCTGCCAGGTGGAGATCAGCCCGAGCGTCAGAACCAGGAACAGCACGGGGCGCAGGGCCGGCAGCGTCACATACCGCAGCATCTGACGGCGGTTGACCCCTTCCATCGCCGCCGACTCCTCCAGTTCCCGCGGGATGTTCTGGAGCGCCGCGAGGAAGATCAGCATGAAGCTGCCGGAGGTCGTCCACACGGCGAGCAGGATGAGCGTGCACATCGCGACCGAGGGGCCCGAGAGCCACTCGAACCACGACAGCCCCAGTGTGGAGTGATCTGCCAGCAGGCCGGTGGGCCGTTCGGGATCGACGATTCCCAGACCTCCCAGGACCAGGGAGAGCACCCCGCGCGGGTCAGCGAACCAGTTCGGTCCCTTGACCCCGATCCAGGACAGCATGGAGTTGACGGCTCCGCTGCCCTGGAAGAGGAAGAGGAAGACCGTGGAGACGGCGATGGAGCTGGTGACCGACGGGAAGAAGAACGTCGTACGGAAGGCTCCGCGCCCCCGCAGCATCTTCTGGTTGACGATCAGGGCCAGGCCCAGTGCCAGCACGGTCTGCAGGGGGACGGTCAGCAGGACGTAGTAGAGGTTGTTGCGCAGGGACGTGGCGAAGAGGGTGCGATCGAGCCCGTCCTGTGTGAGCAGCGACCGGTAGTTGTCCAGGCCGACGAAATCGGCCTGGCCGGAGAACGGGTTGGACTGTCCGTCCCAGTGCAGCAGGCTCACCCACAGCGCCATCAGGATGGGGAGCACCATGAACAGTCCGAGGACGAGCACCATGGGGCTGACGAACAGCCAGCCCCAGGCGCCCTCCCCGCGCAGGCCCGCGCGCCGGGCGCGGGCCTTCGCGGTCGTGCCGGTCCCGCCGGGGGCGCTGTCAGGTGCGCCGGGCGAGCCGGTCGTACGGGGGGTACCGCTCGCGCGGATCGTGCGGATGGGCATGGGGGCTCAGTTGCCCTTCGCGATCGCCTGTTCGCCGTTGCGCTGAAGGTCGGCGAGGATCTTCTTCGGGTCGACGGTGCGCAGCGACTGCAGATCGGTGTTGAACTGGCTCAGGACCTTGTCGAAGCCGGCGATCGTCACCGGGCCCTGCGCGTAGGCGCTGCCGTCCACCCAGGCCTTGGCGGCGGGCCGCTTCCCGGCGTACGTCTTGAGCGCGCTCGTCCGCGACGGCATGACCCCGAACGCGTCGGCGAAGTCGAGCTGCTGCTTCGCGGAGGTCAGGTACTTCACGAGGTCGACTCCCGCGTCACGGTGCGCGCTGTCGGCGGCGACGCCCCAGCAGTTGCTGAAGGCGAGGGTGCCCTGGCCGGCCGACCCCGCGGGCAGCGGTGCGACGGCGTACTTCACATCGGGGTAGTCGAGCTTCATGCCGCCTTCGAGCCAGTTGCCCTCGATGGTCATCGCGGCCTTGCCCTTGCCGAGCGCCTCACCGCCCCAGCTGGTGTCCACCTGCTTGGCGAACTTCATCGAGCCCGACTTGAGCAGGGACTGGACGAACTTGAGCCCCTTGGCGTTCTCCGGGGTGTCGGCGGTCATCTTCTTCTGGTCCGGGTCGGTGAGCCAGCCGCCCGCCTGCTTCATGAAGACGCCGAGCCGCTGGTACTCGTCGCTGGTGACCAGGCCGGTGACGCCGTTCTTGGTGAGCTTGCCCGCGACGGTCCTCAGCTCCTCCCAGCTCTTGGGATAGTCCTTCTCCGTCAGCCCGGCCTTCTTCCACAGGCCGGTGTTGATGACCAGACCGAGGGTGGAGGTGTCCTTCGGCAGACAGACCAGCTTCCCGTCGTACGAGAACGAGGTCCGCAGCTGCTGGGAGAAGTCGTCGGCGTCGGATATCCGGTCCCCGTACGGGTACAGCGAGCCGCCCTTCGCATAGTTCGCGAACTGGTCGGAGTTGACGTAGAAGACGTCCGGCGGCTTGTGCCCGGCGAAGGACTGGGCAAGCTGCTGGTTCATGTCCTTGGCCACCTCGACGGAGACGGAGTTCCCCGACTCCTTCGCGTACGCGGCGGCGGCAGCCTTGACCGCCTGGGTCTCGGCGTCCCCCGAGGTGGCGATCAGTACCGTCAGATTCTGCTTGGCGGCCTTGTCCTGCTCCGGCTCCTTGTCGCTGCCGAAGCTGGACGAGCAGCCGGTGGCTGCCAGGAGCGCCGCGCAGGTGGCGAGCGCGGCGACGGCCGTACGGGTTCCCATGAGTTCCTCCATGAGGGGGTGAGGCTTGCGGCTCAGCTGCCCGGAGAGGGCGCGCTGTGAATCGGTGGCCCGCGGAACGGGCGAGGGGGTGGTGGTTCAGTCGTCCGACGCGGACGTGCTGTCACGCACGACGAGGGACGGTTCGAGCAGGACGCGTTCGGGCGGAGCGCCGACCTGCGACATCCGGGCCAGCAGAAGCCGGACGCATTCGCGGCCGACGGCCTCCAGCGGCTGGGCGACGGTGGAGAGTCCGGGAGACAGGAGCGCCGCCAGGGGGTCGTCGTCGAAGCCGACGACGGCGATGTCGGCGCCCGGCACGACCCGTCGCTCGCGCAGGGCGTGATAGCAGCCCAGCGCGAGCATGTCGCTGGCGGCGATCACGGCCGTCGCGCCCGCGTCCAGCAGTGGTCCGACAGCGGCCTGGGCCGAAGCGATGTCGTCGACGCTCTGTGCCCGCCTGCCGCGCACCGGCAGGCCGTGCCGTCGCATGGCGCGCTGCCAGCCCGCGGCGCGGTCGTCACCGACCCCGGATCCGCGCGGCCAGCCGAGGAACGCGATCCTGCGATGCCCCAGACCCACCAGATGCTCGACCGCGGTGTCCGTGCCCGAGGCGCCGTCGACGTCGACCCAGTCGCCGATCTGCCGACCGGACCACATCCGACCGAAGGCTACGAACGGCACACCGCGCTTCTCCAGCCAGGCCTGGCGCTGGTCGCCCCGGTCGGTGCCGCTCAGCACGAAACCGTCCACGCTGTGGAGGTCGAGGAGTTCCTCGTATCCGTCGAGCCCCGCGCTGCCGGGGGGTGCGGCGAAGAGCAGGACCCGATAGCCGGCCTCGTCGGCGGTCTGGGACAGGGCGTGCAGGAACCGGTCCATGACCGGGGCCGAGGCACCCGGAGCGGTGGGACGTATGCCGTAGCCGATGAGCTTGCTGGAGCGGGTACGCAGGGTCTGCGCCGCTCGGTGCGGGCGGTAGCCCAGCTCGTCGATGGTGCGCAGGACGCGGTCCAGGGTCTCCGGACGCAGCAGTTCGGGCGAGTTGAGCGCGTTCGACACCGTCTGCGGAGACACTCCGGCCCGCTGCGCGACCGTGGCCAGGGTTACCGAAGCGGCCTTGGTCGCGGGGGTGTTGGAGGAGCGGGGCATGAGGGTCTCCGGAACCGGTTGTGCGAATGAACGAGTTCATTGGAGCGTTCCAAAACCGTTGTCAACGCCCTGAGGTCGTCGTTAGGGTTCTTGGAACGCTCCAATGCCTGAGAGGTTCTGCTCTGTTGGACACAACTGTCAAGGCCCACGACATAACAAACTCCGAGACGGGGGCAGGCCCGTCGGCCGAAGGACTCCAGCCGTTCCTGCATGACGCCTGTGTGACGCTGTACGCGCCGAGCTTCGTGATCTCGCGTGCGGACGGTCAGATCGACGGTGCCGCCGACGGCTTCTACCACGGCGACAGCAGAGCACTCGCCCGGCTGACCGTCGCGACGGACCACATCGTGCTCGCCCCGGTGAGCGGAGGGCTGGAGGGCGCGGACCGGGCGGCCTTCCGCAGTGTGCTGCGCGGCCTCGGCGAGGACACGCCGGACCCGGCAGTCACCCTGCACCGGCGCCGCCGCGTCGCCCCCGGGCGCCTGGAGGAGACCCTCGAAGTCGCCAACGCCGGGCGGCAGCACGTCCGTCTCCGGCTGATCGTCACCGCCGGGACGGACCTCGCCCCGATCGAGCGCGTCAAGTCCGGACATGCCCAGCGCCCGGTCACCGCCACTTCCGCCGAGAACGGACTCCGCTGGTCGCAGGACACCTTCGCCGTACGTCTCACCGGCTCCCCGGAGCCCGCGGCCGTCGACCCGGCCGCCGGACGGCTGGAGTACGAGATCGAACTCGCCCCCGGAGCCGCCTGGACCGCCGTACTGCACTGCGACGCGGCGCATGAGGACGGCGACCAGTTCCCCGCACCCCCTGCGGACAGCCTGCCCTGGCGCACGCCACGACTGCGCAGCGCGGACCGGCGCTTCGACCACTGGCTGAGCCAGTCCGCGGCCGACCTCGACCGGCTGCGGCTCACCGATCCGGAGAATCCCGCCGACCAGTTCCTGGCCGCCGGGGCCCCGTGGTTCCTCACTCTCTTCGGCCGCGACTCCCTCTGGGCGGCCCGCATGCTGCTGCCCCTGGGCACCGACCTCGCCGCCGGTACGCTGCGCACCCTGGCCCGCAGGCAGGGCACGAAGTCCGACCGGGCCACCGAGGAACAGCCCGGCAAGATCCTGCACGAAGTGCGCCGCGCCACCCAGAATTTCCACGAGAACTTCTCCCTGCCGCCCTGCTACTACGGCACGGTCGACGCCACCCCGCTCTGGATCACCCTGCTGCACGACTCCTGGCGCTGGGGCCTCGCGCCCGAACAGGTCGAACAGCTCCTGCCGCACGCGGAGTCCGCCCTGGCCTGGATGCGCGACCACGGCGACGCGGACGGGGACGGGTTCCTGAAGTACATCGACCACACCGGCCGGGGCCTGGCCAACCAGGGCTGGAAGGATTCGGGCGACTCCATCCGCTACGGCGACGGACGCATCGCCAATTCCCCGATCGCGCTCTGCGAGGTCCAGGCGTACGCGTACGAGGCGGCCCGGGGCGGCGCGGACCTGCTGCGCGCCTTCGGTCGCCCCGGCGCCGACCGGTGGGAGGAGTGGGCCGAGCGGCTCCGCGACCGTTTCCGCAGCCACTTCTGGGTGGAGGACGAGCGGGGACCGTACCCGGCCGTGGCGCTCGACGGTGACAAGAAGCCGGTGGACTCGGTCACCTCGGGCTTCGGCCACCTGCTGGGCACGGGCCTGCTCGACCACGAGGAGAGCGCCCTGCTGGCGGCCAGGCTCAGCGCGCCCGACCTCGATTCGGGCCATGGTCTGCGGACTCTGAGCAGCGACTCCGTGGCCTACAACCCGTACGGCTACCACATCGGTTCCATCTGGCCGCATGACACGGCCATCGCCGTGAACGGCCTGGTCAGGGCCGGATTCCCGGAAGCGGCCGCGTCCCTGTCCGAGGGTCTGCTGAGCGCGTCCTCGGCCTTCGACGGCAGGCTTCCCGAACTGTTCGCCGGCCATGGAGCGGTAACCGATGCCCGGCCCTCGCCCTATCCCGCGTCGTGTCGCCCGCAGGCCTGGGCGGCGGCCTCGTCGGTGATGATCCTCCAGTCGGTGCTGGGGCTCTTCCCCGATGTCCCCGGCGGAACGCTCACGGTCGCGCCCGGGTTCGCGGAGGCATACCGTCCGCTGAAGGCCGAGGGGCTCGACATCGCGGGCGGGCGGCTGGACATCTCCGTCGATGCCGACGGTACGGCGCACGTCGAGGCGCCGAAGGGCCTGGTCGTGCGGAGGCAGCACCTGACACCCCGCTGACGCGAGCCGGTGTGCCCGCTCCACGGCAGGTTGCCGTGGAGCGGGGCGAAGGCCTGCTTCTGCCCCGGGGACCGGTGCGGGCCTCCGTGAAGGGCGGTGGCGACGACCGTGCGGCAGCGCCCGCACGAGCGGTTCGGCTTCCGTCCCCACCGCGGGGGCGGGCCGGCCGAGGAGGCCGGTGCCTCGCTTCCGCCTCGGCACACCCTCCCGGTGCGCACGGGCTCACCTCTTCGCGGATGTGGACTCGTCCGCCGGGCGCAGCGCCTGACGGACCGACCAGAGGACTGAGACGAGTGGTACTGCCACCACCGCCCCCAGTACTCCCGCCGCGATGGCGCCACCGATCACCGACAGTGCGACCACGACGGGGTGCAGGCGGACGGCCCAGCTCATCACGAGCGGGTGCAGCAGGTGGCCCTCGATCTGGCCGATGACCACGATCAGGACGAGGACGACGGCCGCCACGATCGGGCCCTTCGCCGCAAGAGCCACCACGGCCGCGACCGCGAGGGCGATCGGCGAGCCGATCAACGGAATGAAGGCGGCGAAGAATTCCAGCAGCGCCAGAGGCAGAGCCAGTGGCACTCCGAGCGCGAAGAGGGCCAGTCCCACGAGTACGGCGTTGGTCCCTGCCACCAGGATGATGCCGTGGGTGTATCCGGTGAACGTACGCCAGGCCGCCCGGCCCGCGGTCTCCACCCGGGCCCGCGCCGTCCGCGGGAGCTGATCGCAGAACCACTCCCACTGCCGGTCGCCCGAGTGAAGGAAGAAGACCGAGCAGAACAACGCCAGGACGAATACCGTCACCACCTCGACGAGTCGGCCCACACCGCTGACGGCCGTGCTGATGAGGGCGGAGCGATGGCTCGACAGGTACTCCCCGATCCGGGACTGGAGGTCGTCGAGCGTCCTCGGATTCAGCCGGAACGGCGGCCCCTCCAGCCACTGTTCGATCCTGCCCAGACCGTCGCTGAACTCCCGTTCCAGCCCGGCGCGTTCTCCGGCGGCCGCCTCGCCGACGAGCGTCAGGACACCGAGGACCAGGACGATGCTGCCGAGCAGTGCCAGGGCGACGGCGAGCGCCCGCGGCATCGGACGGGCCAGGAGATCCGTGATCGGGCGCAGCACCGCCGTCACCACCAGGCCGAGGAAGACGGCTGCCGCCACCTCGTGGAACCGCCCCAGCGCCGAGAAGACCGCGTACACGACGGCTCCCACCACGAGGATCCGCCAGGCGTAGGCGGCGGCCGTCCGGAGCGTGGGGTTCACGCGTGCCGTGTACCGCGAGCCGGGCGGCGCCTGTCGCACGTCCGGGTTCCGGGCCGCGGGGCCGGTCATGCCGCGCAGCGCCCGGCGTGACGCGGTGCGGATCCGGTGTCGTCGTCCTTCGGACGGTGCGCCGGGGTCCGTGGGGTCGGACTGCGGATGCGAGGGCTCGGGCATTCCCTGCTGGTATCAGGAGGGGCCTCGTCGTTCCGCACTCGCGGGCCGACATGCGCAGGATGTCACCCCACGGGCGGAATCGCGGGTCGCTGGAGGCGCCGTGACGCACACGGGCAGAAAGCGGCGGAGGACGTGTCGGAGAGCTGGCTCTCGCATGGATTCGGCCGACGCATCCGGTCCGGCCGCCGACCGAAAGGACCGGCTCGTTTCCGCCGCGGACAGCGCGCCCCGGTCGCACCCTCTCTCTTGTGCGGGGTACGCCCTCCCCCGGCGCTCCGGTCCGCTTCCCGGCTGTGGGATCTCATCCCTCCTTTCATGCGTCGGCCGCATCAGGCACACTGGCGGGACACCAACTCCCCGGCCCAGTCGGCCCGTTCACGACCTCTTGCGCACGCATCGGAGCCACTGGGCGACCCGCATCACCCTTGTGCTGCCCGCCGGGCATTCGAGAGTTCGATGACCACCCACGGAATGCCGAATCGTCGAGCCAGGGCCGACCGGCTTTCGCATCACCCGTGACCAGCGAACCCGCCCACACCACTCCGATAGCATGTTCGAGCTCACGACGAGTGCCTTCACCGCCCGCCCTTCACCGGAAATCCACGCCATCCGGCACGAAGAGTGAACCATCCAGCCAACATCTAACAAATCGGCCAAACAATTGATACCTAGAGCATCGCGGGTGTTTTCGCGAAAAGACGACAGAACAGCGATCGCCGCGTGGCGTCGACCACGGGCGATGCTGTGGGCCGCAGCGGCGGTGGTAACCCTCGGATTCCTCATCGCACTGGAAATCGCCGCGCGCCACTACGGCATGCCGGGGCCGATCGTCGCCCAGGCGCAAGAGGTGATCATCGCCCCCAAATCGGGCTTCCTGTTGTACGCCAGCATGGCATTGATGATGGTGGTGCTCACCTGGAAGGAACGGCTCATCGCCGCCGGTGCCGCGATCGGCATCGACCTCATCTTCTTGCTGGTGCGGTGGGCGACGGACACCAAGGTGACCGAAGGCCATCCCTTCGGCAACGGCGCACTGTGGGTGATTCTGGGCTGTGCGGTCATCGCTGTCACGCGCCGCACCGACCGGGAACGTGCCCTGCTGCTGAAGGGAGTCGGGCTGGGCCTGCTGCTGGTGACCGGCCGCAAGACGGGCGATGCCTGGCTGCTCATCACGTCGAAGGCCCGCCCGACCGTGCTCGACCAGTACGTGGCAACCGCAGATCATGCGCTGGGCAACCCGTCGTGGCTGGTGGGCCGGATCGTCACAGCCACCGGCTCGATCGGCGCCCATTTCCTCGACGCCGTCTACACACAGCTTCCGGTGGCCGCGGTCGCCGTCACGGTGTACCAGCTACGCAAGGTGGCGGTCGAGCGTCGCTTCCCGGGCCATCATCTGGTGCGCACCTTCCTGGTCATCGGCCTGCTCGGGCCGGCCATCTACATGATCTTCCCGGTGGTCGGACCGATCTTCGCCTACGGCGCCGACGGCGGGCACTGGGCGGTGGCCAACCTGTGGCCGGACACGCCGCCGCCGATCGGTACCCCGCACCACATGACATTCGACGAGATCACTCCGCGCAACTGCATGCCCAGCCTGCACACGGCGTGGGCTACCGCGATCTTCATCCATTCCCGCAAGGGGCCACGGATTCTGCAATTCGCGGGCGCGTTCTGGCTGGTTGCCACGCTCGGTGCAACGCTGGGCTTCGGCTACCACTACGGCGCGGACATCATTGCCGGCGTGGTGTTCACACTCACGATCGAGGCGGCACTGCGCTCGCTCGACCGTGGCTGGGACCGGTCGGGAATCCAGCTGGTCGCCTACGGTACAGCCGTCTTCGCCGCCCTCCTGGTGTCGTATCGCTATCTGCCGGTGGAGATGGCCGAACATCCGTGGGTGTTCGGACCACTTCTCATTCTGGCGACGGCCTCGGTGATTTACGGCTACGTCCGGACCACCAGGCTGTGGGAACCGAAGGCCGCACCGGCGCAGCAGCCGGAACCGCAACCGGAACTGGTTTGAGCCTGAGCCTCGTAGTCGGCCACCAGGGCTCGGCCGGTCCCGGCCCAGCAACTCGGCACTCCTGCGGCGGCGTTGCGCCGGGTGCCGGTCATGGGGGGCTCGGACGGCTCCTGAACGGCCGTACCACACGCACCCCCGGGGCGGCAGCAGGCCGACCGGGGTGCCTGGGATAGCGTCCCTCTCACTCCGGACAAGCGAGTGAGAGGGACGTCGTGCAGGTTCAGGTGCGTGGGCGGGGCGCCCGCTGGTGGATCACCTTCGGGACGATCACGTTCGGGACGCTGTTCTTGGTCGTCGGGTTGATCCTGGCGGGGGTGTCGGCCTCGTTCCTGACGGGCGCGGAGCGCGCCCCGGGCACGGTGGTGGCGCTGGAGTGGCGGAACGACCACAACGGCGCCTCCCGCAAGAAGCGGGAGAGCGACAGGCCCGTGGCGTACCCGGTGGTCGAGTTCACCTCGGCGGACGGTACGCCGAGGACGTTCCGGAGCTCGACGGGTTCCAATCCACCGTCGTACGAGCAGGGGGAGCGGGTCGAGGTGCTGTACCGCTCCGATTCCCCCGAGG
The DNA here is from genome assembly GCF_045162475.1 of Streptomyces sp. NBC_00984. Lineage (NCBI taxonomy): Bacteria > Bacillati > Actinomycetota > Actinomycetes > Kitasatosporales > Streptomycetaceae > Streptomyces > Streptomyces sp. NBC_00984. Next base: position 8,502,806 of record NZ_CP108734.1, on the reverse strand, counting down.
ACGCGCGGATCAACGGGTTCGCCTCGCTGTGGCTGCTGCCCCTGATCTTCGGCGGGATCGGGCTGGTGATCGCGGGGATCGGGACAGTCATTGCGATGGTGGGGCGGGCACGCTCCTAGGGCGTGTGCTCCATGCGTGCGTGACTGCGCGATCCCGGCCTACGTGAGGGAGCGATCAGCGTGTGTGCGCGTCCAGGGCGTCGATGATCTCGCGCCAGAGTTCGCGGGGTCGGTCGTGCCCCATGTCGGGGAGCAGCAAGAGCTTCGCTCCGGGCACCAGGTCGGCGGTGCGCTTCCCACCACTGGGGTCGGTCAGGATGTCGTCCAGACCATGAATCACCAAGGTCGGCACTCGAAGCCCGCGGAGTGCGTCGGCGCGTGAGCCGCTGAGGATCATTGCTCCGAGTTGCCGTCCGGCTCCGGCCGGGTAGTAGGCGCGGTCGTAGCTCTCGGCGGCCAGCTCACGAAGGAGCGCCGGGTTGCCGTAACGCTTGGAGGCCCACACCAGGTCCCGTTCCGCCGCCGCGATGTATCCCTCGCGATCCGATGGCTTCGGGCGGAGGAGCACTGCCTGGGCCTCGGCGCTGGGCCGGCCGTAGTCGGACTCGCCGGTCGAGGACATCATCGACGTCAAAGTCAGCACTCGCGTCGGCTGTCCGATGGCCATCGTCTGGGCGAGCATGCCGCCCATCGAGGATCCGACCACATGCGCTCGTTCGATTCCGAGCGCGGTGAGCAGGTTGAGGCCGTCGTCGGCCATGTCCTTCAGGCTGTAGGGCACCATCGCGAGGGCGGACGCGACGTCTCCCGAGCTCACGGTGTCGGTGAACCGGCCCATGTCGACGGGGTGATCGTCGAACTTGGTGGACAGCCCGCAGTCGCGGTTGTCGTACCGGATCACGTAACGTCCACGTTCTGCGAGTGCGCGGCAGAAGTCCTCGTGCCAGGCGATCATCTGCGCGCTGAAACCCGTCACGAGCAGGACTGCCGGCTCGGAGGGATCGCCGAAGGTCTCGTACGCGATGGACACTTCGGGCGACACTTCAACGATCGGCATACCGGGAGTATCTCAGCATCCCCCGTCCGTGCGCACCCGGAATCGGCGCCGCTCGACCGTCGCGTCGGACAGCTGCCGGCATCCCGCCACGGCTGAGCCCTGGTCCTACGGTGTGAGACCGCTTCGCCGGCACCCGTGCACGTCCGAAGCACCCGCTCGATAGTTCCGAGCGGTCTCTTCCACGGTTGCGAACTGCAATCGAGCAAGAAACCAACTACCGGAGGACACGCACTCATGCGCACTCTCTACGTCATCACTCACCCGGAGGCGACGCACCACGTCGAGGGAGTCGTCGGCGGGTGGCACGACTCGCAACTGACGCCCGCCGGTGTCCGTGCGGCGCGGTCCATTGCCCAGGCACTACGGGCCCAAGTCCCGGACGACGCCGAGGTGGAGCTGTTCTCCTCGGATCTGCAGCGCACCCTGCGGACGGCCGAGGAGGTGGCCCAACTGTTCGGTGTGAAGCCGACCCTGGATCGCAGGCTGCGGGAGAAATCGTACGGTGAAGCGGGAGGAAGGCCACAGGAGTGGCTGGACCAGCGCTTCGTCCCGCCGCCGGCTGTCGGGGAGCGGATGGAACACGACGAGGGTGTCGAGGGCGCGGAGACCAAGGCGGCGTGTGCGCAACGCATCTACGCGGCCATGGACGAGATCCTTCGGAGCCCGTGCGAGCACCAGGTCATCGTGACGCACGGCGGCTCCTTGACGTTCGTCGTGGCGTCCTGGATCAGGATGCCGATCGGGTCGGCCGGATATGCCAGTTTCCGGGCGCCCTCCGGCAGCGTCACCACACTGCGCGAAGACGACTTCTTCCACAACCGCCAAGTCGCCGGCCTCGGTGACACCCGTCATCTCGACTCCACCGAAGCCGGCTGACCTCGGCCTGGCCCGCTTCGACGACCACTGGAACGGAAGTCACGACGGCGGGCCGTCCCGTGCCCTGCGCAGCGCAGCGCACGAGCGGGCTACCGCACTGCGGTCATTCGCTCCGGGGTCAGGCCCTGGTGCTTGCCGATGAGGGTGTCGATCGCGCCGGGGGCGACCGCGACCACCCGCACCCCGCGGGGTGCCAGCTCGACCGCCCAACTTCGGGTCAGCAGTTCCAGGGCGGTCTTGGTCGCCGCGTAGACCGAGCTGCCGGGCCAAGCCCGCTGCCTCACCGGCGTACTGACATTGACGATCACTCCGCCCGACGCTTCCAGGGACGGCAGCGCAGCCTGGGACGGCAGGGAATGGCACAGCTGTCGTGTTGTGCGGCCGGGTGGGACGACACCATGGTCTGGAACTCCCCCACGGGCTGCCGGGGGTGCGGCTATGCCGCGGTGGTGATGCGGGCGACGGCCAGGCGTGTCAGCTCGCGGTCGTGGGGGGCGTCGTCCAGGGCGCGGTGCAGGGTCAGTCCCTCGATCAGCGCGTCCACTTGGCGTGCGGTGACGGCGTCGAAGTGCCGTTCGAGGATGCGGCGGCTTCGCTGCATCCACGATTGGCACAGCTGCCGGCATTCCGGGCGACGGGCGGCGAGGGTGTAGAGCTCCTGGGTGAGGATCAGGTCGCGGCGGGGCCCCTCGGAGAGTGTGTGGATGAGGTCGGTGACGGCCTCACGGGCCTCTTCGAGGCTGTCGGCTCGGCCGAGGCGGATGTCGAAGCCTGCCACGATGTGGTCGGCGAATTGCGTGAAGGCTTCACGCAGCAGTTCGTCGATGCCGGTGAAGTGGTAGGTCATCGAGCCGAGCGGCACGTCGGCGCGAACAGCGATCTTGCGGTGGGAGACGCCTGCGACGCCTTCGTCGGCGATGAGGTCGAGCGTGGCGGCGAGAATCCGTTCGCGCCGCTGCGGGTCCGTACGTCCGGTGGCCATGCGAGCGCCGTCAGAGCTCGCGGACGGGGCGGGCTGGATTGCCGACGGCGACGACGTCGGCGGGGATGTCCTTGACGACCACCGCGCCGGCGCCGATCACCGAGTTCTCGCCGATCGTCACCCCGGGGCACACGATGGCGCCGCCGCCGAGCCAGACGTTGTCGCCGATGGTGATGGGTCGTGCGGCTTCGAGCTTGTCCCGCCGGGGCTGCGGCTCCACGGGGTGGGTGGGCGTGAGCAACTGGACGTTCGGGCCGATCTGGCAGTGCTCGCCGATGACGATCTGTGCGACGTCCAGTGCGGTCAGGTTGAAGTTGATGAAGGTGTGGGCCCCGATGGTGATGTTGCTGCCGTAGTCGACGGAAAGCGGCGGCCGCACGTCGACGCCCTCCCCCACGGAGCCGAGCAGTTCGGCGAGGAGCGGCCGGGCCTTGTCGGCGTCCTCGATGTAGGCGGCCTGGTAGCGGGCGGCCAGCTTCATCGCTTGCTGCTGGCGCCGGGTGATCTCGGGGTCATCGGCGATGTAGAGGTCGCCCGCCAGCATCCGCTCCAGGTTGGTGCGCGGGTCGTCAGCGAAGTGGTTCGTTGGCATGCGTACGATCGTACACCTGAAGCGTACGATCGTACGCTCCTCGCGCGGGACACTGACCCTTGAGGGGGGTCGCCAGTACGGTCGCGAGCAGACTGTGCGCCGGGGTGCGGTGGTACGTCTGCTCAGGGGCCGGTCGGTCGGTGGTGCCGGCCGGGATCTGCGTGCCGTCCGGGGCCGTCTCGGACCGGGTCGGGACAGCGGCGGGCCCCAACACGGTGGACTACCGCCTGGGCCGCATCGCCCGCCTGTGCGGCATCGACGCCGCCGACCCCGCCGAACGCCTCACCGCCTCCGCCGCCCTCTATGCCCGTGACCGTGCGGGCTACCACCTCGACACCACGTAGGGGGCGCCGGGCAGGGGCTTGCAGGGAATCGCGGCGACAGGGCGGGGCGGCGCGCTGCCCGCGAATTACTTGGGGCGGGCAGCCGGGTTCGGAGCATGCGGGCGCGGGGTGCCGCGGCCCTCGCGGTAGAGGCCGGCGGCGAGGGCGATTGCGGTGTGGGTGGCGGGGTGCGTGGTGTGGGCACGCCAGATGAGGTGGACGGGAATCGGCTCGGCGCCGCGGAGGGGGCGGTAGGTGATGCCGTCGCGGCGGTACTGGGCGGCGGTGGCCTGGGGGGTCAGTCCGATGCAGCGGCCGGTGGCGATGGCGGCGAGCCAGTCGTCGATGTCATGGGTGTATTCGACGGTGGGCCGGTCCTCCTCGGGCCACAGATCCAGGGCGGTGGTGCCGGTTCGGCGGTCGATGGCCAGGGTGCGGCCGGGGATTTCGTCCAGACGGATACTGCGGCGGCGGGCCCAGGGGTCGTCGGACGCCAGAGCGACGTAGCGGGCCTCGTGTCCGATCTGCGCGTGGGACCACGGCTTCAGGTCGATCGGGGCACGGATGACGGCGAGGTCGCACAGCCCTTCGGCAAGGCCGCCGGTGGGGGTGTTGTGGCGGATGAGGCGCAGGTCGGTCTCGGGGTGCTGTTCGTGCCAGCGGCGCTGGAACTCGGTGGTGTACCGGCCGAAGGCGGACCAGGCATGACCGATGTGCAGGCGGGTATGGCCGGTGGCGGCTTCGCGGACGAGTTCGTCGGCGGCGGCGAGCAGGAGGCGGGCGCGGGCCAGGGCCTGGACACCTGTGCTGGTGGGGGCGACGCTGCGGCTGGTGCGGTGCAACAGCCGTACGCCGAGAAGGCTTTCGAGGCCGGCGAGGGTGCGGGAGACAGCGGCCTGGGAGATGCCGAGTTCGTGGGCCGCGTCGGTGAAGCTGCCGGTGTCGATGATGGCGACCAGGCACCGCAGCTGCTTCAGCTCCAGCGCAGCCGCCCTGTCCCGCGTCTCATCCATGCATCCAGCGTATAGGTAGGTGCATGGATGCATTTTGCGCATACCGGTGGCGCTCGCATCGTGGAGGACATGAAACTCGACTCCTTCCTCGCTGCGGCTCCCCGGAGCACCACGGCTGACAGCGCCGCCGCTTCCGGGGGCACGGGGCGCGGGACCGGGGTGGCACTGATGCTCGGCAGCGGCCTGTCCAACCAGACGGGGGCCTCGATCGCGGCGCTGGCGTTCCCGGTGCTCGGACCTGCCGGGGTGGTGGCGGTACGCCAGTGGGTGGCCGCCGTCGTGCTCGGGGCCGTCGGCCGGCCGCGGCTCCGGTCCTTCACTGCGGCGCAGTGGCGTCCCGTGCTGGGTCTTGCGCTCGTGTTCGCGGGCATGAATCTGTCCCTGTACACGGCGATCGAGCGGATCGGGCTCGGGTTGGCGGTCACGCTGGAGTTCCTCGGCCCGCTGGCCGTGGCCCTGGCCGGGTCCCGGCGCCGCATCGACCTGGTTGCCGCGGTGGCGGCTGCGGGCGCGGTGGCCGTCCTCACGCGGCCCACGCCGTCCACCGACTACCTGGGCATCGGCCTGGCTCTGCTGGCCGCGACGTGCTGGGCCTGCTACATCCTGCTCAACCGGACCGTCGGGGCCCGCCTGCCCGGCCTGGAGGGCTCGGCCGCCGCGGCGGCCGTATCCGGCACCCTCTACCTGCCCGTCGGCGCGTGGGTGCTGTGGCACCGCCCGCCCACGACAGCGGCGCTGGGCTGCGCGCTGGCGGCCGGGGTGCTCTCCTCCGCGGTGCCGTTCCTGGCCGACCTGCTGGCGCTGCGCCGCATTCCGGCGCACTTCTTCGGCGTGTTCATGAGCGTGAATCCGGTCTTCGCGGCCCTGACCGGCCTCGTCGTCCTCGGGCAGCGGCTCGATTCCCTCGCCTGGCTCGCCATCGCCGTGATCGTCGGCGCGAACACCGCCGCGGTCTCCACCGCACACCGTCCCACCACCCGTAGGAGCACGACGTGAAGGCCCTCATCGTCCACGCCCGCCCCGAGCCCGTACCTCCCGCTGAGGGCTGTCTGCGCTCGTTCGCTGCTGACGATTCGTAGACACTGCCGGCCGCGCGGTCGAGTCCGGAAGCCGTCGCAGGGGTATGAAACTCCTATGGATCCGGACGTCACCAAGGCCCAACTCCCCTTCGCGCGAACGGTGGCGAACGAAACAGCGAAACGACGTACACGGTGACGGCGGCGGACACCACGTTGCGCGGTCCGTGCCTCTGGGTGGAGAGGGTCGAGCCGATCGACGGCAGCACGAACAACGGGTTCACCGGCAAGGTCCGCAACGTCTCGTACACCTCGGGCTGAAAGGGAAACGAATGGCTACTCCTCTGTCCGCCTCTGCTGTCCTCAAGGCGTTGCGCGCCGAGGGTGTGCGCGTGGTCGAGGTCGGCAACTGGCGTACCCACAACCGCAACTCGAAGGGCCCCTGGGGCCCGGTCAACGGCAGCATCGTGCACCACACCGTGACCAAGGGCACCGCGGCGACGGTCCGGATGGTCCGCGACGGCTACCCGGAGCTGCCCGGTCCGCTGTGCCACGGGATGATCGCGAAGGACGGCCGGGTGCACATGGTCGGCTGGGGCCGCGCGAATCACGCCGGCGGCGGCGACCCCAAGGTGTTGGAGCAGGTCATAGCGGAGTCGTACGGCACCCGGCCGACTCCGCCCACTCGCGGCAACAGCGACGGGGTCGACGGCAACGCGCGGTTCTACGGGTGGGAGTGCGAGAACCTCGGCGACGGCAAGGACCCCTGGCCGGCCGCCCAGTACGACGCGATCGTCCGCGTCCAGGCCGCCCTGTGCCGGGCGCACAGATGGTCGGCGAAGTCCGTGATCGGCCACCTGGAGTGGTCGAACGACAAGATCGACCCCCGTGGTTTCACCATGGCCAAGCTCCGCACCGACGTTTCCGAGCGACTCAAGCACCCCGCGAGCTGGAACCCCGGCTCCGACCACGAGGAGGACCCCATGGCAGGAATCACCAAGCGCGACATCTTCGACGCCGTGTGGAAGACCGACGCGATCGGCGGCCCCACGGACGCGGCGGACCATTCGACGAATCCGACGTGGCAGCCGCAGTCCATCCTGAAGGACATGCAGGCCCGCATCCGCTCCATGGACAAGCGGATGGCCGCCCAGACCGCCGCGATCACCGCGCTCGCCGGTCAAGTCGGCACGGGCGCCGATTCGGAGACCGTCGTCGCCGCAGTCCAGGCCGCGATCGAGCGGGCCGTCGCCGGTGTCGACAACACCGAGGAGTCCTGATGGCCGCCACGATGTTCACGAAAGCCTTCTGGACGGCCACGGCGGAGCGCACCTTACGGACGGCTGCTCAGACCCTCATCGCGACGCTCGGACTCGACACCACCGGAGTGCTGGACGTCGACTGGGGACAGGCGCTCTCCCTCACCGGGAGCGCGGCGCTTCTGGCCGTGCTGACCGCGATCTCCGCGTCCGGGAGCGGTGACGGGCCGGGGCTCACCGAGACCGTGCGGACGCGTACATAGCTCCGTCCCCCGTCGGCGAACGGATCGCTGTCGAACCGGCACGGATACGGGGTGGGATCCGTGCCGCATGCGCGGCGCAGAACGGCCGACCGGACTTGGCAGTTCAGTGGGCCGAGCAGTCCGAGTCGGACATCGACGCACTCGCGGGACCGGGTTGCCGTTCCGGAGCGCGCGGACCGGGCCCGTTGGATGGCCGCGGATGGCCGCCGGTGCTGGATGAGGGCGCAGAGGCGGCCCGAGAGCTTCAGCTCGCTGTGGCCTCCTGAAGCTCTACTCGGTGGCCGGCTCTCAGTTCCATGTGCCTGCCGGTGAAGCGGCTGCGCATGCGGCGGTCGTGGGTGACGATGACGACCGCGCCCCGGTAGCCGGCCAGGGCTCCTTCCAGTTCTTCGACCAGGGCCGGGGAGAGATGGTTGGTGGGCTCGTCCAGCAGCAGCAGGTCGACGGGTTCGCTGACCAGACGGGCCAGCTCGATCCGGCGCCGTTGTCCGAAGGACAGCTCGCTCACTCTCAGGCTCAGGTCGGCCGGGCCGAACAGGCCGAGAGCCAGGAGGTGGTGGGTGTGGTCGTCCAGGTCGCCCCCGCGGCCGTGGGCGAACGCCTGCGGGACTGTCAGCTCGGGCGGCCACGGAGTTTCCTCCTGCCTCAGGTGCCCGACCCGGCCCCGCGTGCGCACCGTCCCCTCGTCGGGCTCCAGCTCACCCGCCAGCACCCGCATCAGCGTCGTCTTGCCGGCCCCGTTGGGCCCGGTGACCAACAACCGTTCCTCGCCGCCGATCCGCAGTGACGGCACGTGCAGCCGGTCCCCGACACGGATGCCGGTGAGTTCCGCCGCGGGCTGCGATGTCCGGCCATCGGCGGAGGTCACGCGGCCGGCGAACACCAACGGTTCGGGCGGCGGCGAGACAGGATGGTCCGTCAGCCGCTGGACGCGCTCCTTCGCGTTGCGGATACGGCCCATCGCCCCGTGGCCACGGCCGCGGGCGCGGAAGCCGCCGTGGCCGAACACGGCAAACGGCAGCTTGCGCGGGACCGCCTCCAGTCGTGCCACGTTCGTGGCGGCCAGCTTCTGGTTGCGGGCCAGCTCCGCGCACCAGTCCTCGTACTCCTGCAGACGGCGTCGCCGCTCGGCGGCCTTGGCGGCGCGGTAGCCGTCGTAGCCGTCGCCGTAGCGCGTCACCTTGCCCTCTCCGACTTCCAGGACGGTGGTGGTGACCCGTTCCAGGAACACCCGGTCGTGGGTGACCGCCAGCACCGTGCCGCGATGCGCCTTCAGGTGTCCTTCCAACCAGCCCACCGCCTGGTCGTCCAGATCGTTGGTCGGCTCGTCCAGCACCAAGAGCTCCGGCTGGGACGCCAGGGTCGTGGCCAGCGCCAGGCGTGACCGCTCGCCGCCCGACAACGTGCCCAGGGTTCGGTCCCGGGCCAGGCCGGGCAGGCCTAGTCCGTGCAGGGCGATGTCCACCCGGGCGTCGGCCTCGTAACCGGCGCGTGCCTCGTACTGGGCGACCAGACGGGCGTAGACGTCCAGCGCGGCGGTGAGTTCCGTCCCCGCCAAGCCCTTGAGCCCGGCTTCGGTGTGTCGCATCCGCGCCTCCAGATCACGCAGATCGGCAAGCGCCGCATCCACCGCGTCCTGGACGCTGGCCTCGGGGGGCAGACCCGACGACTGGGCGAGATGTGCCAGGCCGCCGGGCGCGACCACGGTCAGCTCGCCGTTGTCGGGCCGGTCCTGCCCTGCGATCAGTCGTAGCAGAGTGGATTTCCCGGCTCCGTTGTCGCCGATGACGCCGGCCCTCTCGCCCGGCTTGATGCTGAAGGACACATCGTCCAGCACGATGTGGTCGCCGTAGCGGCGGGTGACGTTTTGAAGAGATAGCTGTGCCATGAGCATGGAGAAGTCCCCTGTTCTCGGCCGGGCCGATCGGCACGGGTGGATGGACGCCTCCGCGCACACCGGAGACCCCCTCCACGGCCCGTCGGACGGGCGGCATCGTGGCAGGAACGGAAGCACGGAGGAGAACGTGCGACAGCGGAGTCGAACTCAACGCGGTCGCACGGGGACTGTCACAGGGAACCCATGTGGAGCACCGTAGGCAGGGGATCCGGGCGCCCGCAAGCCATTTCTCGGGTGCGGTGGCAGAAGGCGCACGCGAGACGGGCGACTCCGCCGGCCCGCCGACGGCGAGGGATACGGCACCGGCGCGGACCGCTCGCTCCACCTGCCCCGCTGGGCTCGGTGCGAGGCGACCCGGAACCGGGTTGCGCAGCGGGGGGTGCAGTAGCGCTGAGGGGTGCGGCGGCCGGTGTCGATGAAGTAGTGGTTGCAGTCGGGTGCGGCGCACTGCCCCCGTTACCGTTTTCGTGGCCCCGCAATGGGGTGCCTGGCCCCCGGGTCCGGTATGGCTGTGTGCCCCCTGTCGAAGTCGATGACCTGGGGGGTGTTGCCGCCGGGCTTCGGGGCACCGCTTGACCGCTGATGAGGGGCCTGACGACCGCCTGGTCCGGCGCAATGCCGGACCGCTTTGCGGGTGGGGATGTCTGCGTAACGTGGTTGCCGGCGTGTGGTGCCGCAGGGACGGCTGGGAGTTGAGGCGACGAGAGGCGAGGGGCACGCGCACATGGTCGACACGACCGCGACAGATCTCTTCCTCGGTCTGGACCTGGGCAAGGAGTTCCACCACGCCCACGGCCGGACCGCGGACGGCAGAACCGTGCACGACAAACGGCTGCCCAACACCGAGCCGAAGCTGCTGGAGCTGTTCACCAAACTGGTGGCGAAGTTCGGCACCGTACTGGTGATCGTGGACCAGGTCGCCAACATCGGCGCGTTGCCGTTGACGGCGGCCCGCGCGGCGGGCTGCCGGGTCGCCTACCTGCCCGGGTTGTCGATGCGGTGGGCAGCCGACCTTCACCCGGGCGAGGCCAAGACCGATGCCCGCGACGCGTTCGTGATCGCGGAGACCGCCCGGTCCATGCCGCGCACCCTGCGCGCGGTGGACCGCGACGACGAGGTGCTGGCCGAGCTGACGATGCTCACCGGCTACGACAACGACCTGGCCGGCGAGGTCAACCGCACCACCAACCGGCTGCGCGGTCTGCTCTCCCAGATCCATCCTTCCCTCGAGCGCGTGCCCGGCCCCCGCCTGGCCTACCCCTACGTCCTGGCCCTCCTGGCCAGGCACGGCTCGCCGGCCAGGCTGAAGAAGCTCGGACGCACGCGGTGCGAGGCTCTGCTGAAGGCACACGGCTCGCGCAAGGCCCACCACCTCACCACCGAGATCTACGACGCGCTTGCCGAGCAGACCCTGGTTGTTCCCGGCACCGAGGCGTCCGCGCTGATCGTGCCGGGCCTGGCCGCCCAGCTCGCCGCCGCCCATACCCAGCGTCAGGCCACCGAGCAGGAGATCGCCGCCCTGCTGGAGGCCCTCCCTCTTTTCCATCTCCTGACGTCGCTGCCCGGTCTGGGCGTCAGGACCACGGCCGCGGTGATCGTCGCGATCGGTGACGGCACCGGCTTCCCCACCGCCGGACACCTCGCCTCCTATGCCGGGCTCGCCCCCGCCACGAAGTCCTCGGGCACCTCCATCCGCGGTGAGCACGCACCCCACCGCGGCAACCGGCTCCTCAAACGTGCCTTGTTCCAGGCCGCGTTCGCCGCGATCGGCTGCAAGAGCGACCCGTCCTCCCGGATCTACTACGACCGCCAGCGCGCACGCGGCAAGACCCACACCCAGGCGGTCCTCCGCCTGGCCCGGCAACGCGTGAACGTCATCCACGCGATGATCCGCACCGGCGCCCTCTACGAACCACGCACTCCGAGCGACGTCGACCTCGCAGCCTGACACCCCATCTCTCTGCCCTTCAGCCCTCCTCACGTCCGCACACCGGCACGGCCACCCCCGTCCTGCCGGCCACCGAGCTGCCCCCCAGGCACCCGATCCGCCGGGAACATCCCGCTTCGCGGAACGTTCCCGAAAACCAGGACCAACCCCTACGAACCAGCCCCGCCACGCTTGACGAAACAGATAGGGGCGCCCCCCACACCCCTCCCATCAGGAGCCCCGATGCGCAAGAGATTCCTCGCCGCGGCAGTCGTCCTGGCCGCGGCCGGCACGCTCGTCGCCCCGGCCGCGGCCCAGGCGGAAGCCGCCCGCCCCGGTTCGGTGCCGGTACTCGCCCACGGTTCGAAGGCCGGGACCCCGGTCATCGGCGGACACCACGATCCGGGCACGCGCCTTCGGGTCGGTGGTGTGGAAACGGCGAGCGCGCACACGTTGCCGATCGACTACCAGGTGCAGGAGACCGGCTACTGGTGCGGTCCCGCCGCTACCCGTATCGCACTGTCGGCGCGCATCGCCCCGCCCGGCCAGGCGGATCTGGCCCGGCAGCTCGGCACGACCGAGGCAGGCACCGATCACATCAGCCAGGTGACGGGCGTGCTCAACGCAAACCTCGGGACCGGCTGGTACGAGACCAAGGAGATGCCGAACGATCCACCCACCCAGGCCCAGCGGGACCTGCTGTGGAACGACATCGTCCTGGACATCGACAACAATTACCCGCTGGTGACGAACATCGTCGCCCCGCCGGGGAACCAGCCGCCCGGTTATCCGTCGGACCAGACGATCTACCACTACTTCACGGTCCTCGGGTACGACGACGCGAACCGCACCGTCCTCATCGCCGACCCGGCGTCCTTCAGCGGCAACCAGATCTACTGGCTCTCCTTCGACCAACTCGCCACCCTGATACCGCCGAAGGGCTATTCCGCCTGATCCTGCGGCGGGTATTCAGCGCATGGAGCGGGCGACAGCCGCAGCCGGCCGCTGTCGTCCGCGCCCAGGCCACCATGCGGTCTCATGGAGACGACACGGCCGGGTGCCCCGTCAGGCTTTCGTCGTGGGCAGCGCGAATTGCCTTGTCAGGACATGCCTTTGGGGTGCTCAGGCAGCGAGTGAGTACAGACTGCGGTCGGCAACGGCGCTCAGTAGGTACAGCGACTCGACGCCCAGGTTCATCAGGAACAGCAGCAGGGTGACGAACATCGCCGCGAACAGGCCGATGCCCGGGAGGACGAGGCGCGCGGCGATGCCCACGGGGCCGCCGGGCAGAGTACGCGGAGTCTCCGGCAGCCGCAGCGCGCCGAGAGTCGACGCGGTTGCGGCGAGCGGGATGTTCAGGGCGGGGGTGGACAGTTCTCACCGGATTCATCGGGCTGACGCATCGAGTGCCCGGCATGTCGGGCGGCTGCCACGGATAGGATCGGCCGCGTCGGCGAGACCACTGGTGTGGGCATTCGGGCATCGAGGAGTCGTTCATGGACCGTTCCGGCCCGCAGCGTGCCGCACGCCTGGCCACATACGGATCCGTATCCACTCACTTGTCGTTGCTGAGCGACCGTCGACTCGGCGAAGTCGTGGCCGCGGCCACCCCACTCGGGTCCGGCATCGGGGGCCGGTCCGCGGACCTCGAAGTCGGTGGGGCCAGGGTCTTCGTCAAACGGGTCCCTCTGACGGACGTCGAGATACGGCCGGAGAACGTACGGTCGACGGCGAACGTCTTCGGGCTGCCGACCTTCTATCAGTACGGGGTGGGCTCATCCGGGTTCGGGGCCTGGCGGGAGCTGGCCGTGCACACGATGACCACTGACTGGGTCCTCGGCGGCGAGCACGGCAGCTTTCCGATGATGTACCACTGGCGGGTCCTGCCGGACTCCCCTCCCCAGGGATTCGCCGACGAATTCGGGGGTATCGACGGGGCGGTCGCACACTGGGAGGGCTCGTCAGCCGTGCGTGAGCGGCTGGAGGCCATCGGCCGGTCCTCCACCAGTCTTGTGATCTTCCTGGAACACGTGCCGCACACGCTCGCCGCGTGGCTCAGCGACCACAGGGCGGCCGCGCCGGAAGGCGAATACGGCCCGAGGTACGCGTGGGCGGAGGAAGCCCTGATGCGCGGAGCCGACTTCATGAGATCCCGCGGGCTCGTCCACTTCGATGCCCATTTCCACAATGTCCTGACCGACGGCCGGTCGATCTACTTCGCGGACTTCGGCCTCGCCCTGAGCTCAAGGTTCGAACTCTCGCGGATCGAGGCGGAGTTCCTCTCCGACCATCTCGCGTATGACGGCCACTACATCGCGAATCATCTGCTCCGGCACCATCTGCCCGACGGTCTGCGCAGCCGTGTGGATCACGAGGCGTTTCTCCACAACTGGATCGCGGGCGAGAGGCCCGAGGGCGTCCCGCCCGTGATCGCCACGATCATCGACCGGCACGCCCGGACTGCCGTCGTCCTGGACGGGTTCCACCGCCGCCTGCTTTCCGAGAGCAAGCGGACACCGTATCCGACGGCCGACATCGAGCGGGCCGGGCAAGGAAGTTGTTCAGCGGAATAGCGGCGGTTGGGGCCGGCCGGCGGGTCGGCACGCGTGTCCGGTGCGGGAGAAGAGATCGGACGGACGGACTCCCCCGCCGGCCGGCCGCCTCGGCCGACAACGCGGCCCGGCGCGGCCCAGCTCACCCAAACACGACATATTCCTTGACGCGAATATTCTCCTCCAGGAATACTCGCCCTCATGGACGCACTCCTCACCGCCCTGGCCGACCCGGCGCGCTGGCGGCTCGTGAGCCTGCTGGCCGAGCGGCCGCGCCCGGTCGGTGTCCTTGCCCAACTGGCCGGAGCGCGCCAGCCGCAGACGACCAAACACCTGCAGACCCTTGAGCGCGCCGGCGTCGTCACCTCGCAGCGCACCGGCCGGCGCCGCGTCTACGCACTCCGGCCCGCCGCCCTGCACGACCTGGCGGCGGCGCTCACCCTGCTCGCCGACACCGCGGACCAGGCCGGTGGCCCGCAAGCGACCTACGACCGCTACGGGCTCAGCCTCCGCACGGAGCGGCTCGCCGCACAGGAATCGGGATGGGCCGACGGCCGTTCGTTCAGGTTCCTCCGGTCGTTGGCAGCCCACCCCGAGTTGGTCTGGTGTCACCTGACCGAGGCCTCGCTGCTCGCTCGGTGGTGGACGCCGGACGACCTCCGCGTCTCCGAGCTCGTCTTCGAGGCGCGACCGGGTGGGCTGATCGTCCAGGAGTACCGCGATGCGGAGGACGTGGACGGCTCCGACCTGGTAGCCGGGCGCTCGGAGGGAGCCGTCGAGGACGTACGCCCCGGTGAGCATCTCGCCTACCGGCTCTCCCCGCTGCTTCCCGGCGGCGGGCTCGCCTTCACCGCCCATGTAGACCTCGGCCTCCGGCCCACCGTCACCGGCACGGACCTCGATGTCCGTTGGCGGATCACCGACAGCACCGTCGAATCCGCGGACTTCGTCGCAGGCATCGAGATCGGCTTCGGCCAGAGCCTCGACAGGCTCGCGGCAGATCTCGTCACGGGTTCGCACGACAACGACGGCACCGAGCACGACACCAACACCGACATCAGGAGCACGAAATGACAGAGCAGTCCGTCGGCCGCCGGGTCGTCATCAACATGAGCCTCTCCCTCGACGGCCACTACGCCGGGCCGCGCGACCCCGAGGACAATGGCTGGGTCATGCCGTACGCCCACACCGATGTCGCCCGCGACCACATGACCAGCGTCCGGGAGTCGGCGACGACGGCCCTGCTCGGACGGGTCAACGCCGAGGGGTTCCTCGGCTTCTGGCCGACCGTCATCGGCGCGGAAGGGGTCGACCCACGCGACGAGGGCTTCGCCAAGTGGCTCCTCGACACCGACAAGGTGGTCCTGTCCTCCACCCTCGGCCAGGCGCCGTGGGAGCGGACGACGATCGTCGACAAGCCGGCCGCCGAGGTGGTCGCGGACCTCAAAACCACCGAGGGCGGCGACATCCTCGTGCTCAACAGCGCAAGCGTCATCAAGGCGCTGCTGGCGGCCGACAAGGTCGACCGGCTGGCCCTCACGATCTTTCCGGTCTTCCTCGGCGGCGGTCCGCGCCTGTTCGACGACGGCCTGCCCACGGGGCGGTGGGCGCTCGTCAGCCAGGCCGCGGGCGAGCACGGCACGTTGTCTCTCGTCTACGACCGAGTCCGCTGAGCCGGCCGGCCAGCGGACTCGGCCGTGCACTGTTGCGTACCTCTCCCGCCCGGGTCGGGGCCGGCGGACTGGGTCGTGCCCGCGATTCACCGATCCGCGGTCCCGAACGAACGCTGCCGCCCCTGAGCAAGTCGCTGCCGCCCCCGGCCGCCAGAGCCTGAATCCACCGGCGAAACCGGGGTCCGTGCCCCCCGTTCCCGCGCTGACCGGAGTGGACCGATGGACGGCTTCGACCCCGCACCCGGTCGTAAGGTGCGGGGCCGAAGCCGCTGGATGAGCGCTGTGGTCACGCTACTCCTGGTCGGCGGTGCGGCGGCGCTTCCACCACACCAGGCCGCCGCCGACGGCCGCGAGGGCTGCGGCGAGTCCGGCGATCAGTCCGACCGGCGTACTGGAGCCGGTGTCGGCGAGGTCGCCTTCCGGATCCTTCCCGCCCGTGCCGCCGCCGTTGCCGCCGGTGGCCGGGGGCGTGCCGGGGTCGGTGGGCTTGCCCGTCGGCTCACCCGGCTTGGTCGGCGTGGGAGTCGGCTTCGGGTCCGGTCCCGGGGTGTCGCCGCCGCTGGAGATGTCGGAGGAGACGGTGTTGCCTCCCAAGAGCAAGAGGTTCGCGTCGCCGTCCTTGGCATTGTCCGTCAGCGTGCGCACCGATGACTTCGTCTCGCGAGGGAGATAGCGGTGCTCGGTGTCGAAGCGCTGCTTGGTCATGTTCCGCTTGGGCTGCTTGGAGAAGTCCACTCCGCCCACGCTCATGGTGTAACGGCCGCCGCCGGCGTCGTGCTCCCACTGCTGTTCGCCTTCACGCAGCGACTTCAGGTACGCCTGGTACACCTTCTCCCGCGTCCAGTCCTTGTTCTCCCCGCGCAGCGGCCACGAGGAGACATCGTTGCTGTTGATCACCTTGTGGTAATCGGTGGGGGTCTTGGCGTCCTGCTGGCGGATGAACTCCGCCGCCACCCGGGCCGTGTAGACGCGGCGCAGGTCGGCGTAGCGTGCGTCGTTGTTCACGCGCCTTTCGACCTCGGGCATGATCAGCCGGTTCATGCGGTCTTCGGTGGCCTTCTTCTCGGCCTCGTTGAACTCGCACAGGTACGGGTCGCCCGGCATGTTGTCGATCTTCAGGTACTGAGCCTTGACCTTCAGCGGCGTGTCCAGGATATGGATGCCGCCGTTCTCCTCGCGAACGACCGCGGTGTCCGGCTCGATCCAGTTGCGGACCTGGAACCAGCAGGGGACGCCCTCGGAGTTGCGGGGCAGCGACTTCCAGTACTCGTCGGCCTCCGGGCGCTTCGTCGGGTTCATCGCATCGGCGAAGTCCCTCTTCAGCTCCAGGTCGGCCTCCAGCAGGGTCCGGCCGGCGTCGGTCTTCCCGAACGCGCTGTCCATGATCTCGTCGGGCTGGTCCGGGTTGAGGTTGACCCAGAACTTCTCCGGGGTCAGGGCGAGCCAGGTGAAGAACGCGTCGTTGATGAGCTGCGCCTTCTCCTTGCCTCCCCAGCCGGCGGTGTCTTCGGGGACTTCCTTGGCGGAGAAGCTGTAGTCGACGCCTTTGCCCTTGACCGGCTTGCCGATGTACCGCAGCTCCAGCGTGGTGAAGTCCACCCCGCCGGGCCCCTTGGGCTGGAGCCGGTTGGGGTCGGCCGCGTTCTTGCGGTCCAGGAACTCCTTCATGGCCTTCGGGTTCGGACGCGACTCACGGATCAGGTCCTGCGCGCCGCCGCCGGTGACACCCTTGGAACCCGGGGGCTGCATCGTGGTCGTCTTGTCCCGTACGCCACCGCCCGGGGCCAACTCGACCTTCCTGGAGCGGTAGTTGTACTCGGTGACCTTGCCCGGGGCGTTCTTCTTCAGTTCGCTCAGGTGGTCCCTGGCGGCCTTCTCCTGCGGCTCGGCGAAGATGTACTTCAGGGACTTGACCGGGCTCTTCTCCTGCTTGGACCAGGCGATGTCGCCGGGCTTCTGCTTGGGGTCCGGGCGCCCGTTGGACTTGATCTCCAGCGCCTCTCCGGTCTTCTTGTTCCAGGCGTCCGCCTGACGCCGGTGGGTGTCGCCGGTGTCGGGGTCGGTGAAGTCGAACTCCTTCTGGCAGATCCAGTCGTCGCCGACGAGCCCGTGGTCCTTGATGATCTTCTTCTCGAACGCCTTGCCGCGCGGGTCGTTTCCAGCGTTCTTGATCAGGATGATGTCGCGCCAGTAGGTGAAGTCACCGTAGGCCTTCGGGTTCTTCTTGCTGGCCCTGATCCACTTCCACCACACCCGGTCGACGGCCCGGGACTTCGGAGGCTCCTTGGCCTCCTTCTCCAGCCGTTTGACGTCCTCCTCGGACGGCGGACCGAGGCCGTCCCACTTCTTGCCCGGGTTCTCGTACTCGTAGGTGTCCCACTGGGACTTGGCCCGCGAGGCATCGGCATCCGCGTCGGGCAGATCCACGATGGCCTGGAGATCCTCGGCCAGGTCGAAGTAGTCCCGGCACAGCATCCCCGGGTTCGGCGGCTTCTTGGCCGGCGCGGCATCCGCACTGGAGGTGAGGCCCGGCAGGCCGGTGAGCGTGAGAGTCGCCGCGGCGGCGACCGCGACAGCGGACGACAGGCGCGCCCTCACGCGTAAACGTATGGATTTCAACTCTTTGTCCCTTACCTGAGGGGCTTGGGGGACACTTGAGAGCGGTGTGAGCCCCCCGTGACATGACACCGCCATCGAGGCAGTCTGTACCTCAACTCTTTTTGAATGCAACCTGATTGGCGCCACGACACGCGGGCCGTTGCCGCACCTGCGGAGACACCGAGTAGGGTCGGCCGGTATGGAGATGACCGAGGACGAGTACCAGGAGCTGGCCGAGCTGGACCGGATCCGTTCCAGCAATCCCGTCCTGGACGCCTGGCTCCAGATCCAGCGGCAGGAGTTCCCCGCTTGGGCCCAACAGCTCGGCGGGGACTGGGACTTCACCCCCGCCTCGCTTGAGCGCCTGGAGACCCTCGTTCGCTCCCGCTGCACCAGCAGTGACCAGGCATGGGAGGAACGCGGCAGCGACTTCCTCCAGACAGCCGCCTGGTATGTCGGCGAGGTCCACAACCGCACCTGCGGCACCCGGTGGCAGTTCCACCCCGACTCCGCCACAGCCGACCCGGCCGTGTGGCCGTTCGTCACCGTGCCGTTCGACCGGCTCTTCGACTTCGAGGACGAGGACGGCATCGAATCCGATGCCAGACCCCTGTACACGCCGGTCAACCGCCTGTGCGGAATCCTTGACGCGGACGGCGGGAGCCTCATCACGGACATCGATATCCACACACCCCCGTCGCAGTAGTCGGCAGGGATCGCGTCAACGCGCTCTGGGGCACGGCCGGTTAGGTCACGATGGGTCCCGACCGGCGCGGCGTATCCGCGGCCCGAGCGGTGCGGGTCCTCGCTGCTGGTGGCCGAGAGGGGGTTGACCGGGCCGAGCAGGGCGAGCTCTCCCCCGTCCGGCGCCACAGCCGGCTCCCGGCCCAGGACCCTGCCGAAGTCCACCAGGTCGCCACCGGGACGGGCAAGGACTTCATCCTGGTCCTCACGGCGGGGGACGAGCCCTATGACCCGCTGATCAAGGGCTGAGTGCCGTCATCCCGGTCCGTCCGCCGACGTGAGCGCCGGAAATCGCCCGGCCGGCTCCACATCGGCCACGAGGAGCGCCGGATCGCTCCCGCGTCCACCTGCCGTCGGCGGGCTGCGGGGTCACTCCGCGGGCCTGTTCACGCGGATCAGAGTCTGCTGGCCGTTGGCGACGAGCTTCCGGTCGCCGCCGGCCCGTACGCCGTACACCTCCAACTGGCATACGGTCAGGGTGCGTCCGGACTTCAGGACAGTCCCGATCGCTTCGATGTGGTCACCTGCGGCGGGCGCGAGGAGGTTGATCTTGTACTCGACGGTGAGGACCTCGGACTCCTCGGGGAACAGCGTGAGCGCCGCGTAACCACCGGCGCTGTCCGCGATGGCGCTGGTGGCGCCCGCGTGGACGTAGCCGTGCTGCTGGGTCACCTCGGGACGGGACGGGAGCTCGATGTGGACCCGGCCGGGGCCGATGTGGGTCATGCGTGCGCCGAGGTGGGGCATGAGGCCCTGGCGGTCGAAGCTGTCCTGGACACGCTTCTGGACGTCGGGGCTCGCCTGTTCCTGCTGCGGTCGGTCTCCCATGTGCTCTCCTTCGTACGCGTACGGGCAAGGCGGGTGCGTAGCCCGACCAGGCATTCCACCAGCAGGAACCGCCGATGACGGTCATCATGGCACCGGATGGCCGACGGCCGGGTGGACCAGGCCCCGAGCCGTCCTGCGGAGGGTGCCGAGCAGTCCGGCCTGCGGGGCGACGGGCCAGCCGCACGCGGCGCCGATGCACTACGGAACGTCGATGAACCACGGGAGCAGAGAACTCGGCGACGGCAGAATGTATCCAGTGGCAGGTGCGGCGCCGTCTTCTGTAGGTTCTGCCGATGCGGCAATTCGCGGAGATCGAAGACCTGTCGGAACTCGTGCATGATGCGCTGGGAACGGGACGCCGCGTTGTCGCGGTGGACCGGCTGCGCGGGGGAAGCAAGAAAGGCGTGTACCGGGTCCGCCTCGATGGACCCCGTACAGAGAGCGTGATCGTCTACAGCTGGGCCGAGGCCGAGAACTTCTGGCCGGACGCGCGAGAGACCGATCCGGCCGACCCGTTCGCACCCGCCTCCGGGATGGTTCCGTTCCTGACCGCACGACGGACTCTGGAAAGTCTCGGGGCACAAACTCCGCAGGTGCTCCTGGCGGATGACAGCCGGCGCCGCTTCCCGGCGGACGTCGCCGTGGTCGAGGACGTCTCCGGCGGCACGCTCGAAGCACTCTTCGAAACCGACCCCGGGCGCGCCGCCGGGGCCCTGGGCGACCTCGCCGAAATGCTTGAGATGATGCACCGGGACCGGGCCCGGCATTACGGCAAGGTGCATCTGCTGGAGCGGGGCGACGGCGTGTCCGAGGTCTCGTGCGAGCGGCGGGTGCTCGACCGCGCCCTGCGGGATCTTGAGGAGGCGGCGGGCCGCGACGGCAGCATCGCGACGGCCGGCGCCGCTCTGCGCGACCGGCTGCGGGAGCTGGCCGACCGGGTGAGCCCTCGCACGGAATACGGACTGATCCACGGAGAACTCGGGCCCGACCACGTCCTGATCGACGCCGAGGGGCGCCCCGTCCTGATCGACATCGAGGGCCTGATGTACTTCGACATCGAGTGGGAGCACGTCTTCCTCCGGCTCCGCTTCCGCGAGCGGTACACCGCGCTGGCCCGGCCCGGTCTCGATCCGCAGCGGCTCGACCTCTACATGCTCGCGATGCGTCTGTCGCTGGTGGCCGGTCCACTGCGCCTCCTCGACGGTGACTTTCCCGACCGGGCGTTCATGCTCGGCGTCGCCGAGCACAACGCGAAGCAGGCTCTGGCGCTCCTGCCGTCGGTATAGCCCCCCGGGGCACGCGAGATCGCGTGGAGCACTCGCGTACGACCGCGTCGGCTTCCTCGGGGCTACGCGCCGGCCCGGCCGTGCGGGACGAGAGCGTCGGATGGTCACCGTCCAGCCGGCGTCGCGGACTTGGGCGGTCGGAGTTCGGCGCGTCGCAGCACGGGCACAGACAGGCCGAGCGCCGCGGCGAGCAGGCAGATCGCGCCGCATCCGGCGAAGAACACGTCCGCTCCCCACAGGGCCACGGTGACGCCGACGACCGGAAAGAGTGCGGGTGCGAGGCCGAGCGTGCACAGCGTCGTGACCGAGGTGACCCGGCCGAGGTATCGGGGGTCGGTCTCCGTCTGGATCAGGGCACCGGTCACGGTTGTGGTGAATCCGCTGGTCAGGCCGATCAAGGCGCCGAACATCACGGCGGTGGGCAGCGAGGGAGCCTGCCCCAGGGCGGCCGCCCCCGCGGCGGTGACGAGCAACGCGCCGGACATCGTCAGTCCGGCGCGCGGTATCCGGGGAGACACGGTGAGCAGCAACGCAGCGGCCGCCGCTCCGACGCTGAATGCGCTCGCGACCCATCCCATGCCCGAGGCGCCCCAGCCGCGTTCGTCCGCCAGGAGAACCAGGCCGGTGGCGACCGGACCGCTGAAGCACATCTCGCTCAGTCCGATCACCGCGACCAGTGGTGCGAGCATCCGGTGGCGGCGGACATATCGCAGGCCGTCAATCAACTCACGCCAGGCGGAGGCACGTTGAGACACCGCCTCGATCTCAGCTGTGATGCGCACCGTGAGCAGAACGCCGAGCGAGACGGCGAAGAGAACGCCTGCGACCGTGAACGCAGCGGCCGCACCACCTATCACCAGCACGGATCCCGCCAGAAGGGGGCCGACGGCGTTGCTCAGCCGGATCGACAGCCCGCGCATCCCCTGGACCCGGGCGAGTTGCTCGGGCGCCGTGATGCGCCGCGGGAGCGCGCCCACCGCCGGCATGAACACCGCGTCGACCACGCCGAAGACCAACGCGACCGCGACCAGCAGCCACACGCTCGGGGACGCCGGAGCAACCGCCGCAGCCACGGCGAGGATCACCGCGCAGCGGATCGCATCGCTGACGACGGCAACCCGGCGCGGCCCGAACCGGTCGGCCACTACGCCCCCGCCGAGCATGAGCACCGCGCGGGGAAGTGCCCCGGCCGCGACCACCAGGCCCGCCTGCGACGGCCCGCCGACGCGAGTGGCAGCCCAGGACAGGACGAGAAAGTACACGACGTCGCCCGTGACCGAAGCCGTGTACGCGGTGAGCCAGCGCAGGACATCGACGTCCCGGAACGCGGGCCGCGCGGACAGGGTCATGTCCTGCGCGCTCACGCGTCGCCGGTCGGCGGCTGAGCCGTACCGGGCACCGGGAACGCCTGCACTTGCAGCACCACCGGAGAGGAGCCTTCGGGCGCTTCGCTCGCTCCGTGCCGGTAGCGGGAGATCACCTCGAAGATCTCGGCCCTCATCCGGTCCACGTCACCAGGGGTCAGATACAGCAGGAAGTCGCTGTAGGCAGTGGCGTCGAGCCATTCCTCAGGAAGCAGCGCCACCTCCTGCGCGGCCCGGCGCAGTCGATCGGCAGCGGCCACGGCGACTGCCTGTACGTACGCGCGTCCGGCCTCGCGCTGTTCCGCGGGCGCGGCCGCGGGATCGTGGATCGACTGCCGATGGACGGATTTCCACCATCGTTCCCGTCCGGTGCCCCGGTCCGGCTCGTCCACGATGAGTCCGCCCGAGGCGAGGCGGCGCAGGTGATAGCTGGCCGCGCCGGGGTTGATGCCGAGTTCGTCGGCGATGCGGGTGGCGGTGGAGGGACCACGCTCGCGCAGCAGAGTGAGCACGTTCAGGCGCAACGGGTGAGCGAGTACGCGCAGGGCAGCGGTGTCGAGTTCGATGTCCCGTTCCGAGGACTCGGCGGAGGCGGAGCTCTTGGCGAAGGGAGTGGAGGAAGCGGCCATGCGCCGACGATAGACCTACAACAGTTCTTTCGAAAGAGATGTTGTGAAGGCATGGGTCAGGGGCAGGAGCCTGAACCCACGACGGGGCAATACACCGGCCCTTCGAGTCGTCCCCCGGTCTTCGACACGGACGAGGGTGCCGAACGCCGCAATCTCCGTGACCGGCCCGGTGACCACTCGCCCGACCCGCGCGCTACCCGCGGCAGGTGGGCGAAGCCGCTGATCTCCGGCTCATGGACGGCCAGTTGACGGAAACCCTCGCCCGTCCCCGGATCACCGGCCGGGCTCGCGCTCGGGGATTGCGGCCAGGGCGACCATGCGGTGCATGACCGCCGTCGGAATCGAAGGGTTCTGGGCGGCGTCCTCGGCACTGTGCTCATCGAGGAGCAGGGAGATCAGGACGTCCGACGGCAGGGCCGGGTTCTGCCGGGCCGAGTGCTGGACACTGTGGTCGGCATCGCCGGCCAGCCTGACGGCGGAGTCGACGCCGAGGCCGGAGTCGACGCCAAGGCTGGAGTCGACGCCAAGGCCCGATGGTTGACCTGCCTTGGCGCTGGTACTGCCATCGAGCCGGGGCCGACCCGGACGCAAGGGTGAGGGTCGGCTCCGGCAAGGTCGAGCAGGGTGTCTCAGCCGGCGTCGGCGGTCTCGTCGAAGAAGCGGACGATCCGCGGAAGGGCCTGCCTCACCGAGTCGCTGTGGTCGAAGTCGCCGACGTCCGTGAGCCGGTAATCGGCGCCGTTGCCCGTCAACTGTTGCGCACAGTATTCGGAGTGGGAGTCATCGACGTCCTGGTCGCCGCGGGCGTGGAAGAGGCTCACAGGTACGTTCGGCTTCCAGTCGCACGTGGTGTCCAGCGCGTTGAGCCGGAGCTTGAGGGTGCCGCTGGGCGTGCGGATCTTGTCCAGGAAGTCTTCGGTGAACAGGTCCTTGGAAGCGGGCGGCAGCGCGCCGGCGATCTGCTCGGTCGTGTGGTCACCGTCGAAGAGGTCCTCCACGATCTGGTCGTAGGGCGCGCGGAAGGCTTCGCCCGGCGAGCCGTAGAGGCCGTAGGTCTTGTTCCATGCGGTGGCGAAGTAGGCGAGATAGAGACCGGACTTGGCGATCTTGTCGTCCGCCGCGGCCGCCTCGAACACGGACAGATGGAACGGGCCGGCGACCGGGGCGAGCGCTCCGAGCCGGAAGTAGTGGTCGGCGCCCTCCTCCTGGAGTGCCCGGCCGACCAGCATCGTCGCCGGCCCGCCCTGCGAGAACCCGCTGACCTGGACCGTACGCTCAAGCTCCCGGCCGTTTCGGTGGGCGAAGGCACGGGCCGCGCGCAGCCCGTCGACACTGGCGGCAACGGTGGCCCGTGGGTCACCGTAGGGGTGGAAGCCCTCGCCCGCGCCGAGGCCCACGTAGTCGGGGGCCGAGACCGCGCGTCCGGTCGACGCGAACAGGTACGCGGCGAGTCGGTCGTCGGATGCGGGGTTCTCCGAGGCGACGTCCTTGCGGTAGGCGATGGTTCCGTGCAGCCAGGAGACGGTCGGCAGACGACGCCCGACGGTCTTCGGCAAGACGAGAAGCTGGCTCGCCGTGGTGGGCTCGCCCGCGCTGTTCGTGGTGCGGTAGACGACCTGGTACGCCGTCACTCCGTAGCGGACCTGGGAGGAGTCGATCTTTCCTTGGAGCTCCAGGGTCACCTGTTGTGCCGTCAGGTCGGCCACCTGGCGAAAGGAGACGACGGTTCCGGCCTGCGCCGGCCGGGTGTGGGTGTCATCGACCGGGGCCGGCACGGTCGTGGCAGGTCGGGTCGGGGTCGCGGCCGTCGAGGACGAGGCCGGCAGGGTCAGTGCCGCGCCGCTGCCGAGGATCGCCGCACCGACCAGGAGCCGGGCGTGGAAGCGCTGTGAAGTCATGTGTGGATCTTGCCGACTGACGGTGGCACAGGGACATGAGGCCACCCACCCACCTTGTGTAGGGCCAGCCCTACAGGGCTTCCCTAGGGGTGAGCGGGTGCGCAGGCGGCGGACGGAAAGGCCGCGTTCGTCGGTGACCCCGGAGCACCTCGGCCCGGTGGACGGCCGCTCGGCGGAATCGGGCTCCGGGCTTCCGTGGAAGGGCGGTCGGCATGGGGCGCCCGGTCACCGAAGGCGTTGGGTGTCTAGGGTCGGGCCCATGACGAGGACCACACCGCCGCGGCCGGTGGATGTCGAGACGCTCTTCCCTGAGCTGGCCGCGTACCGGGGCACCACCACCCGGTTGCACCCGAGGCCGGGGAACCCGGACGTGTCGGCCAGTTCCGTGGGTGGGCCGATGCTGTGGCCGGCGGACGAGCCGTGGCCCGTGTGCACCGAGGCCCACGGTCGTGGACGTGGCCGGCGTCCTGCGGACATACACCGGAAGCGCGAGGTCCTGGCCTTGGCGTGGGCCCGCGAACCCCTTTCGGGCCCCACGGAGGAGGAACGGCACCTTCTGGACGAGCTTGGCCGCGAGCACCGGATCCCAGGCGTCCGCGAGACCGATGCCCTACCGTTGATCGGCCTTGCGCAGCTGTACCGGCGGGACGTCCCCGACCTGTCGGCCGGCCCGGACGGCTGCGACCTGCTCCAGGTGTTCTGGTGCCCTTTCCACGCGCACGGCCCGAGCCGGTACGACCTGCTGCTTCACCTGCGCCGGCGCAGGTCCGCGGAAGTCGGTGAGGTGCTGGCCTCGCCACCGCAGCCGCAGGTCGTCGGCTCCGAGGGCTACGTGCCCGAGCCCTGCGTGCTCCAACCGGAGCAGGTGGTCACGTACCCGTTCGCCGGCCTCCTGCCCGAGGACCTGTGCGCCCGGATCGACGCGTGGGAGGAAGCCCTTGCGGAAGAGGCGGAGCAGCAGGGAGCCGACGAGAACGCGGATGAGCCGATCGGCTACCAGTACGACCTGTCCATTCCGCCCGGCTGGCGTGTCGGCGGTTTCCCGTCCTGGCACGCCACCGACCCTTCGCCCATGGACTGCCTGACCTGCGCGACACCTTTGGAGCTGCTGCTGACCATCGACAGCTCCGAGTGGGACGGTGGCAGCGGAAGCTGGAAACCACTGGAAGAAGGAGACCTGCCCGCGCACCGGTCCGCCACGCCCACCAAGGTCGTCGTGGGCCGGGCCGGCGAACTCAACGTCTTCGTCTGCCCCACCGATCCCGACCACCCGCACCGCTGGAGCATCCAGTAGCCCGTCCGGCTCCCGGGCCGGTGGCCGGGTCACCGGCGTCGCGTCAGCTCCCTGTCGGCCCGGCCGTCGCCGCGGGCCCCGGCCATGACCGGCACGGTGTCTCGACCATCAGCATCCGCCGGTTCGCACCCTTGAGCAGTCTTTGAGTCTTCCTCGAATCGCCCTTGCTCCGTGACAAGCACGCATGATCATGGAGACTCCAGGGGCCGAGGGGTGCGGCTCGCGTCCGCTTCGCACTGCCCGCCGCTCGTCGTTTGCCCCTGCCTCTACCGCTCAGTCAATGGAAGGTATTCCGTGCGCAAGCTCGTGTACTACATCGCGTCCACTCTCGACGGTTTCATCGCGGGACCGGACGGTTCCGACCCCACCGGTCCGGACGGCTTCTGGCCGGTGCCCGAGGACTACGTTCAGCACCTCATCACCGAGTACCCGGAAACCCTGCCCGCTCCGGCCCGTGCCGCACTGTCCGTCACCGCCGACGGCACGCATTTCGACACCGTCCTCGAAGGACGCCGCTCCTACGAGATCGGTCTCCGGTCCGGATTGACCGACGCCTACCCGCATCTACGGCATCTGGTGTTCTCCCGGACGCTGAGCGAGAGTCCGGACCCGGCGGTGGAGCTGGTCGCGGACGATCCGGTGGACACCGTACGGCAGTTGAAGAAGCAGGACGGCAAGGACATCTGGCTGATAGGCGGTGCCGAGCTGGCCGGTGCGCTGTACTCCGAGATCGACGGGCTGATCGTCAAGCTGAGCCCGATGACCATCGGCACCGGGATTCCGCTCTTCTCCCACAAGGCGGCATTCGATCCGTGCGGTTGGGAACTCACCGACCACACCGTCCTGAAGAGCGGGGCGGTCTTCCTCACCTACGCCCGCCGAATCCTGGCCGCGTAGCGGTCGGGCGAGGGCCGTGAACACCCGCGGCCCTCACAGCAATGGTTCCTCGACAACACCCTCGGGTTCATGTCACGCCCGAACGGCAACACCGGTCCCCGCGACCCGAACCGGGTCCCGGCGACCGGAGTTCGCCGCATCACACGAGTCCCGGATCAGCTCACAGCACGCACACGCCCGGGGACCGGGCAGCGCGAAGCGAGGAGCGCACGGCGACGGGTCTCAGGATCCGCAGAACGGCATGGCCCGCACGTATCCGCCGAGGTTCTCGTCGTCGGTACCCAGGAGGGCATCGGCGGAGCCGGGCAGACACTCCACCGCCTCGATCTTGTACCGCGGGAACGTCCCGAGCACGGCCGGGTGCGCCGCGAGCGTGATCCGCACCTGGCCGGCGGCCGACACGGTCACCCGGCCCGCGTCGCTCACCGCGGAGTCGAACGGGCCGTCGTCACCGGCGTCCGATGCCGAACTGACGATGATCCGGCCGGACACATCCTCCGGAAGGAGAACTCGGCGAGCGGATTGAACGCGTACTGCCCGCTGTAGTTGAACTCCGCCGGAGGGGCGGTGGCGGTGATGCTGGGCGCTGCTGCTTCTCGGTGTCGGCCGAGGTCAATCGAGCCTCCTGGAAGGACGTC
Source organism: Streptomyces sp. NBC_00984 (assembly GCF_045162475.1). Taxonomy (NCBI): domain Bacteria; kingdom Bacillati; phylum Actinomycetota; class Actinomycetes; order Kitasatosporales; family Streptomycetaceae; genus Streptomyces; species Streptomyces sp. NBC_00984. The sequence goes on along the minus strand of NZ_CP108734.1, from coordinate 8,475,201 downwards.
CGGGCCTGTCGTGGAGCTCAACGACCGGGCAGGTTCCCCGAACACATGTATTTGAGGCGCACTATCGCCACCGACTCCCGCCGCCCTGCCCCGGACGACTAGCGTGTCCGGATGCCCTCCATGAATCTGCGTCATTCGGTCCGCGCGATCATCCTCGACGAGGAGGACCGCGTCCTTCTCTGCCGGTTCGCCTTTCCGGGACCGGCGGGAACGGCGGAAACGGTGGTGTGGACGGCTCCTGGCGGAGGGATCGAGCAGGGTGAGACACCGCTTGCCGCGCTCCATCGCGAGCTGCGGGAGGAGGTGGGCCTCGTGGTCAGGACCGATCCGCCGCACGTATGGCACCAGGAGGTCGTGGCGCCAGGACACGCAGCGGGCTACGACGGCGTCGTCAACGACTACTTCCTCGTACGCACTGCCGGGTTCGTCCCTCGCGGGACGCTGTCCGACGAGGCGCTCGCCGCGGAGAACATCACCGGCCTGAAGTGGTGGCACCCGCGGGAAGTCGCCGGTTACGACGGCCCCGAGCTCTTCTCGCCGCGCGACCTGACGACACCTCTGATGGCATTGCTCGCCTCGGGTGTTCCCGCCGGGCCGGTGCCGCTGGGTCTCTGAACCGAAGATCCGGGGACGTGCGGCTCGGCCTCGGCCGGATACGGGGCCGCGGAGCGTCCCAGAACCTGAGCCGGGTCCCGCGCGGACCCTGCCGGCCCACTCCCGACCGGACGCAGTCGCACACGCGCCCTGTCGCCACTGCTCTCAAGGCGCGGGCCGACCTGACCGCCCTGCGCGCGCCCCTCCGGCTATTTCCTCGCGGTACACCGCTCGCAGGACTGCGGTATGCAGCTCGCAGCACTTGCGGTTCGCCGCTCGCAGGACTCGAGGCGGGAGACGTGTGTCGGCCGATTCACCGAGAAGGGACCTCGGGACCTGTCCCAGGGCTCCCCGGAGCCCCGGCCGGCCGCGCCTCTTCCCCAGCCCGCCGCGGTGGACGACACTCGTCGCAAGATCACAGCACCTCTGCGACGGGGGAGATCGGGGTAGGCACATGCGGGGTCTCGTGCTGCGGCTGGCCGGGCTCAACGCCGGGGCGGAGAGCGCCATGCGGCTCATCGGCTTCTTCGACACCCTCGTCGAGCAACGGCTCGGCCTCGACGGGGTACTGGTCATGGCGGCCCGGGTCGCCGAGTGTCCGGTCGGTCTGGCCGGGCCCGGTCCCGACGGTCTCGCGGCCCGGCCGGACGGCAGTACGCGGCCGGGCGGGCCTCCCCCGGGCGCGGCCGTCCGGGAACTGCGGGGCGGGCAGCGGGCCTGGCTGGCGCGAGAGGGTGCCCCGCAGCCCTTCGACGAACTGCTCCTGGAGCGTTTGGCGTTGGCCTGCGACGCCGTGCTGAGCCGTCGCGGGAGCAAGGCGGTGCCGCTCGACCCGGCGCTGCTGGAGACCGTCATCAGCTCCACCGCCCCGCTGCCCGAACGGGCCCGCGCGCTGCGGCTGCTGGGCCTCGCCCCTTCGGGCCCCCTCACTCTCCTGGCCGTCGACGGCGGTCGGGGCCCGGAGGGGATGACACCACTCCTCGACAGGCTCCCACCCGCCTCGGCGGGCCGTCGCCGGACGGCCGCGCTCGGCTCCGTGCACGCGGTGGCCGTGACGGGCCCGCTGCCGGAGCGGCTGCTCGCCCCGGCGGGCTTCCGGATCGGGGTCGGTCCCAAGGTCACCGGGACCGAGGCACCGCGCTCCTGGGAGGGTGCGGTGCGGGCGCTGCGCTTCGCGGGGACCTCTCGCTCGGACGTGGGCCTGGCCCCGGTCGTGGAGGAGCCCGCGATCTACCACTCCTCGCTCGGCGCCTTCGAGGTGCTCGCGAGGGAACTGTCCGGCCCGGCCATCTCCGGCATCGGAGACCTGGACGTCCTGGACGCGCTCGCGGCGGAGCCGGGCAGCGGCACGGAGCTGCTGACCACACTGGAGGTCCTGGTGCAGACGGATTCTCTGCGCGCGGCGGCGCGGGAGCTGCACCTGCACCACAACTCGGTGGCGGTGCGCGTCGCGCGGGCGGAGGCGGCGCTCGGCTACGGGCTGGGCGAGACCGTGGGCCGCTTCCGGCTCGCACTGGCCCTCGCCCTGCGCCGTCTGCGGGACAACCCGGCGTAGGGCCGTCGACGCGGGTGACGCGAGGCGCGTGGGAGGGCCGTCGACGCGAGCGGCGCGCGAGGGCGCGTGGGAGGGGCGGAGCGAGGGCACCTGGGAGGCGAAGTTCGCCGTCGACCCCGGCGCCCCTTCCCCCCTTCCCCCTTCCCCCTTCCCCCTCCTTCCGCCGGGCGCAAGGCGCCAAGCGGCGCGGACGGGGGCCGTTCCCGCGCCATCCGGCGCATGCCGTGGGCAGGACCGCGGACACAGACTGACGGACGTCAGCAGCGGCTCTCCCGGGCGGCCCTCGTTCCGTCCGGGGCCGCTCCGTGTCGTCCGCCGGAGGCCCCCGTGTCCCTTCCCCTGCCCGTCGATCCCGAACTCGCCCCGTGGCTCTCCCTGCTGCCCGCCCTCGATGTCGGCGACGCCGTCGCCGCGCGGGCCACCGTCGAGGCGATGGGCGCCGCCGCGCCGCCCTTCGCCGTACCCGAGGGCATCGAGCTGAACGAGCACCGCGTTCCGGGGGCCGCGGGCGCCCCTGAGGTTCCGGTGGCGGTCTTCCGTCCGACGGGGGCCGGGACGGTACTGCCCGCCGTGCTCTACGTGCACGGTGGCGGGTTCATCCTGGAGGAGGGGGACGGCGACCGGGCCCTCGCGGCGCGCTGGGCGGCCGAACTCGGCGCCGTCGTCGTCGCCGTGCGATACCGGCTGGCCCCCGAGCACCCATATCCTGCCGCCACCGACGACTGTTACGCGGCCCTGGAGTGGCTCGCCGCGAACGCCACCGGCCTCGGGGCGGATCCGGCACGGATCGCCGTCGCCGGGATCAGCGCCGGGGGCGGCCTCGCCGCCGCCCTCGCCCTGCTCGCCAGGGACCGCGGCGGCCCGGAGCTGTGCTTCCAGCTGCTCGACATCCCGGAGCTGGACGACCGCCTGGAGACCCCCTCGATGCGGGAGTTCACCGACACTCCGGTGTGGAACCGCCCCAACGCCGTCCACAGCTGGCGGGCCTACCTCGGGGCGGACCGCGACCCGGCGGCCCCGGTACCCGCCTATGCCGCGCCCGCCCGCGCCGAGGACCTGTCCGGGCTGCCGCCCGCATATGTCGCCGTCAGCGACCTCGACCCGCTGCGCGACGAGGGCCTCGACTACGCCCAGCGCCTCGTGCGGGCCGGTGTCCCCACCGAGCTGCACCTGTTTCCCGGCACCTTCCACGGCGCGGCGGGCTTCGTGCCCGACACGGCCGTGACCCGCCGCATGAGCGAAGGCGCGCTGGACGCGCTGCGCCGCGGTCTCGCCGTCTGACAACCCACTCCCCCGCAAGGAGCCGCACATGACCGACCGAGCAACCCCCGTGCCGGAGTACGACGCTCTCGTCGTCGGCGCCGGTTTCGGTGGCCTCTACGCCCTGCACCAGTTGCGCACGCACGGGTTCAGCTGCCACGCCTTCGAGACGGGCGACGACGTCGGCGGTACGTGGTACTGGAACCGCTACCCCGGAGCCCGCTGCGACGTCGAGAGCCTGGACTACTGCTACTCGTTCTCCCCCGAGCTGCACGCCGAGTGGGACTGGACCGAGCGCTTCGCCACCCAGCCCGAGATCCTGCGCTACGCCAGGCACGTCGCGGACCGCTTCGATCTGCGACCGCTGATCTCCTTCGAGACGCGGGTGGCCTCCGCCGTATGGGAGGAGGAGAGCAGGACGTGGCTCCTGACGACCGAGGACGGCCGCCGCGCCCGCGCGCGCTTCCTCGTCACCGCCGTGGGCTGCCTGTCCGCATCCCGCGTTCCCGACCTGCCCGGCCTCGCTGCCTTCCGCGGCGAGGTGCACCACACCGGCCGCTGGCCGCACGAGGGCGTGGACCTGGCGGGCAAGCGCGTCTCCGTCATAGGCACTGGTTCCTCCGGCATTCAGGCGGTGCCAGAACTCGCTTCGGCGGCACGTCATCTGACGGTATTTCAGCGCACCCCCAATTACAGCCTGCCGGCCCGCAACCGGCCGCTGTCGGGCCGGGAGAGCTGGCGGGCCAAGGCGGAACTGGAGGAGCTGCGCGCCTATGCCCGTACCGGCTTCTCCGGCTTCTACATCGCCTCCACCGGCAGCTCGGCCCTCGATGTGGGCGAGGAGGAGCGCCGGGCCGCCTTCGAACGCAAGTGGGCCATCGGCGGGACCGAGATCATGTCGGTCTTCACCGACGTGCTGACGGACGGAAAGGCCAACGAACACCTTGCCGAGTTCGTCCGCGAGAAGATCCGGGACGCCGTGGACGACCCGGCGACGGCTCGGAAGCTCGTCCCGCTGGACTACCCCATCGGCGCCAAACGCATCTGCGTCGACTCGGGCTACTACTCCACGTACAACCGGGAGAACGTCGACCTCGTCGACCTGCGGGCCGAACCGCTCGTGGAGATCACCGAGGACGGCGTCCGCACCGAGGCCGGCACGTACCCGGCGGAGGTACTGGTACTGGCCACCGGCTACGACGCCATGACCGGGCCGCTCACCCGCATCGACATCCGCGGGAGGGGCGGCCGGTCCCTGAAGGAGCAGTGGGCCTCGGGACCGCGCAGCTATCTGGGCCTCGCGGTGGCAGGCTTCCCCAACCTGCTGACGGTCACGGGGCCGGGCAGCCCCTCGGTGCTGGTCAACATGGTGCGGGCGGTGGAGCAGCACGTCGACTGGATCGTGGACTGCCTGCGACGGCTGCGCGAGGACGGGGTGGACCGGATCGAGGCGCGGCCCGAGGCACAGGATTCCTGGGTCGCCCATGTCAACGAGGTCGCCGACACGACTCTCTACCCGCGCGCCAACTCCTGGTACGTGGGTGCCAACGTGGAGGGAAAGGCACGGGTGTTCATGCCGTACGCGGGCGGGCTCAACCATTATCGGGAGCGTTGCGAGGAGGTCGCGCGATCCGGCTACCGGGGCTTCGCGCTGGGCCCGGAGGTGTCGGCATGACGCGGGACACCCTGAGGCTGGACGGGCGCTCCGTCGTCGTCACCGGCGCGGGCCGGGGCCTCGGCCGGGCCTACGCCCTCGATCTCGCCGGGCGCGGTGCCCGGGTCGTGGTCAACGACCTCGGAACGGCGACGGACGGCACCGGGAGCCGGGACGCGGGCCCGGCGGCGCGAGTCGTGGAGGAGGTCCGGGCGGCGGGCGGGACGGCGGTGGCCAGTACCGCGGACGCGAGCGGGGTGGAGGGGACACAGTCCCTGATCGATCTGGCGTGCGCCGAGTTCGGTTCGGTCGACGGCATCGTGGCGAACGCCGGGATCTACCGGCCGGGGCTGGACTTCACCGAGATCGACGAGGGCCTGCTGGAGCGGATGACGGCCATCCACTCCTTCGGCGCCTGGCGGCTGGCGCGGGCCGCCTGGCCCCACTTCACGGAGCGCGGACGGGGCCGGATCGTCCTGGTCACCTCGGCGGCCGGTCTGTACGGGATGGCGGGGAACGCCGCGTACTCCTTGCTCAAGGCGGGGATCGTGGGGCTGACGCGGACACTGGCCGCCGAGGGGGCCCCGCACGGCATCCGTGTCAACGCCGTGGCTCCGGTGGCCTGGTCACGGATGTCCGCGGCGACCGGGGGCGTACCGCCCGAGGTGCTGGAGCGGATGCGGGAGGAGGCGCCACCCGAGGCGGTCGCGCCGGTGGTGGCCGCGCTGCTCGCCGATGGGGTGCCGGTCACGGGCGAGGTGCTGAGCGCGGGGCGCGGCCGTGTGGGCCGGGTGCTGACGGGTGAGACCCCGGGAATCCGCTCGGCGGACGGCGGACCGCTGCCCGCGCAGGACCTCACCGAGCGGATCGCCGAACTCCTCTCCGTGGAGGGAGTGGTGTACCCGGCCTCGGCGCACGAGACGCCCTGAGCGGCTTTCCGGGTCGGCGCGGGCGGCGGGGATCATCCCCCGCCGCCCGCAGAATTTTGCACTACGCGCAAACTTGCATAGCATGCACTTCATGAGTGCCGCCGACATGCCTCTCGGGCTGCGTGAACGCAAGAAGCGCGCGACGCGTGACGCCCTCGCGGACGCGGCGCTGCGCATGGCCGCAGACCGCGGTTTCGAGAACGTGACGGTGGAAGCGGTCACCGACGCGGTCGGCGTATCCGTGCGCACCTTCTTCAACTATTTCCCGTGCCTTGAGGACGCGATCACCCGTCCCGCCCAGGACAACGCCGAGCGGACCCGGCGGGCGGTGCTCAACGCACCGGAGGAACTCACGGCGCTCAACGCCCTGCGCGAGGCGATCGGCCAGGAGCTCGCCCACATCGAGGAGGACCACGAACGCTGGGAGCTCCAGATGGCCGTGCTCAGGACGAGTCCTTCACTGCTGTCCGGATTCCTGGCCGCCCGGGGCGCGGACGAACGCGCACTGATCGCCGCCGTGGCCGAGCGCCTCGGCCAGGATCCCGAGTCCGATCTCCGTCCCAGGCTTCTCGCGCACGTGGCGATCGCCGCCGTGTGCGCCGCCGTCGAGCTCTGGGTGGCCTCCGGCCGTACCCGCACGTTCCAGAGCATCTATCACGAGGCGTTCGCCTCGCTGGCCGCCGGTCTGAACGACTGAAGCGCATCCCTGAGCCTCCACCGGGGGCTTTCACCCGATCACCCCGACCACCATCCGATCAACCGAAAATCCAGAGAATGAGGAACGCCAGCCGATGAGCGCTGCCGTCACACCCGAAACCGGTACCGCCGGTGCGCCCGAGGAGGCCGCACCAGCCATGACGCGTCGTCACATACTCCAGGCCATGTCGGGCCTGATGGCCGGCATGTTCGTGGCCATCCTGGCCTCCACCGTGGTCTCCAACGCACTTCCCAGGATCATCGCCGATCTGCACGGCAGCCAGTCCTCGTACACCTGGGTGGTCACCGCCGAGCTTCTGGCGATGACGGCGACCGTCCCGATCTGGGGCAAGCTGTCCGACCTCTACGACAAGAAGCTGCTCATCCAGCTGTCTCTCTCGATGTTCATCGTCGGCTCGCTCGTCGCCGGCTTCTCGCACAGCGTCGGCCTGCTCATCGTGAGCCGTGTGGTGCAGGGCATCGGCGCGGGCGGTCTCACGGCGCTGGCCCAGGTCGTGATGGCGGCGATCATCCCGCCTCGTGAACTCGGCCGCTACTCCGGCATCTTCGGCGCCGTGTTCGCGGTCGGCACCGTCGCGGGACCGCTCATCGGCGGTGTGCTCGTGGACACCTCCTGGCTGGGGTGGCGCTGGTGCTTCTTCATCGGCGTGCCGTTCGCGCTGCTCGCGATCGCGCTGCTCCAACTGACCCTGAAGCTGCCCACGGTCCGCAGAGAGGTGAAGATCGACTATCTCGGTGCCGTCCTCATCATGAGCGGGGTCAGCGCACTGCTGCTGTGGGTGACCCTCGCGGGCAACCGGTTCGACTGGGCTTCGTGGCAGACCGCCGCCCTGGTCACCGCCGGCGTGGTCCTGCTGACCACCGCGGTGCTGGTCGAGTCCAAGGTCCAGGAACCGATCATCCCTCTGGACATCTTCCGCAACCGCACCGTGACGCTGACGACCGTGGCGAGCCTGCTGGTCGGCGTGGCCATGTTCGGCGGCACGGTGTTCCTCTCCCAGTACTTCCAGATCTCGCTCGGCAAGACGCCGACCGTCGCGGGCCTGATGAGCCTGCCGATGATCCTCGGTCTGATGATCTCCACGACCGTCGCCGGGCAGATCATCTCCGCCCGGGGCAAGTGGAAGGGCTTCCTGATCGCGGGCGGCATCATCATGACGGCGGGCATGGGCCTGCTCTCCACGATCAGCGCGGACTCCTCGTTCGGGCTGCTCAGCGTCTACATGGTGGTACTCGGCGTGGGTGTCGGCATGCTGATGCAGAACCTGGTGCTGGCGGCCCAGAACGACGTACCCGCGTCGGAGCTCGGCGCGGCGACCTCGGTGCTGTCGTTCTTCCGCAGCCTCGGTGGGGCGATCGGCACGAGCGCGCTGGGCGCCGTGCTCAGCCACCGGGTGGCGAGCGAGATGGCGAAGGGCTTCGGCGGGGCGGCGGGCAACGAGGGCGCCGGCCATGGCGTCCCCGACCTGACCAAGCTTCCCGAACCGGCCCGGCAGGTGGTCGAGCACGCGTACGGGGTCGCGACCGCGGACGTCTTCCTGATCGGAGCCCCCTTCGCGTTCCTCGCCCTGATCGCGGTGCTGTTCATCAAGGAGAAGCCGCTCAAGACGCAGAGCGGCGTGGAACGGCTCGCGCAGGAGAACGCCGCCGCGGCGAAGTCGCCGGCCACCCCGGCGCACTGAGCCCACCGGGTACCAGGAGGAGCAGGCCGCCGTGACCGCCGCGATCCGCGGACGCCCGATACGCGGCGCACGCGTGAGGACGTGGCGCGCACGGCGGCCAGGCTCTCCCCCTGCGGGTCGCGGGGTCGCGGGGTCGCGCCAGGCTCTTCCCTGCGGACCGCGGGTCGCGGGTCGCTCCTGACTCGCCGCGGGGCGGACACCGGTCGTCGATCGACACGGACTCGCGACCTTGTGGTGTCACCCGGCGGGAGGAGTCGGCCATGCGCCCGGCTGCGCCCCGCGGTTGGGTTTCCTTCCGGCGGAGCGGTTGCCGATGAGCGCCTGCCGGATCTGCGCGGCGGTCGCTCGCGCATGCTCCGAGGTGGAGATCGCGTCGGCGGTGGCCGGGACGAAGCGGTGGGCCGGCCGCTGACAGTACGGGCAGGGCGCTCCGTCGGCGAGCAGGTAGCCGTCCTCGCATGCCCGGTTCGAGCAGGCGCCGGGGCTCACCAGGGCCTCGGCGATCTCCTGGGGCGCCCAGCGGCGGCGGTTCTCCTCGTCGCGTTCGTGGATCGCGTGCGACCAGCGGTTGCTCCAGCGCCTTTCGATACGGTCGAGGAGTTGGGCAGCCGTCCGGCGCTCGAGCTCCTCGAACAGAATGTCGGGCAGGGTGCGCGGGACCCGGTGCCCGAGGGCCTGGAGCAGTGGTTGGGGAAAGCCCTGCATGATGAAGCGGATCGGGTCGCTGCCCGGACTCTGCTTCCACTGCTGGCAGTGGCAGACGCCTCCGTCGGACAGCGGGCTGTGGCAACGAGTGCACAGCCCCCGGCAGTCCACGCAGATCCCGTCGCTGAGCCCGTCCAGGTGCGGGGCCGGTGCCCTGCCGCATTCACGGCAGCAGGCCGCGCACAGGCCGCACAGCCGCTCGTTGCCCTGCTGGGTCGTCCAGTTCCGCTGCTGGCAGCGGCAGCACAGACTGGTGTTGCAGTAGTCGCTGTGCTCGCCGTTGTGCCGGCCGAGGGGAGCGAAGGACATGGTGCTTCCTCTCTTGGGGGCCAGGGCGTGCCGGCAAAGCGGGAGCAGCGGCCCGGAAAGCGACGGGCACTGCTTCGATGCGGCGCGGTGGGCCCTCCCCGCGCGGTATTGCTCCGTACAGCCTAGTGAATCAGCGCCGGACCCGACGGCATGCGCAACCCGCACCGGCGGAGAGACACAGGCCTCCCGCCCTCAGGCGCTCTCCTCCATGAACCGGCGCAGTTCGCGGGCGAGTGCCGCCGGGTTGTCCATGGGGACCAGCGTTCCGGCCCCGGGGATCTCGACGTATCGCCCCTGCGGCAGCAGTTCGGCAAGACGTCGGCCGGTCTCGGGCGGCATCATCCGGTCCTCCGCGCCCCAGGCCACCAGCGCCGGCCGGTCGAAGTGCCGCAGCCGTTCGGCGGCCCGCACATAGGTGTCCTTGCGCGTGGAGCGCAGGAAGCGGGCGAGGTCCCGGCGGATGGCCCGGTCGGTCAGCAGTGGCCGGTACCAGCGGCGTACCCGCTCGTACGGGATTCCGTGCGCCGTCATGCCGCCCAGTGAGCTGCGCATCGCCACCAGGAAGGGCACCCGGAAGGACTGGAGGAGCAGGAACAGGCCCCCCGGCACTCGACTCGCGGCCGACAGGGTGCGGCCCTGGATGCCCGGCGGGTAGTTGTCGAGCGCCTCGCAGGAGGTGAGCACCAGTCGGGCGACGCGCTCGTCACGTACGCCGGGCAGGAGCTGGGCCGTGCCCGCGTCGTTCTGCACCAGCGTGACCTCGCGCAGGTCCAGCCGCTCCAGGAATTCGGCGAGCAGGTCCGCCACGCCCTGGGCCGACAGATCCGCGGACGGCCGCATCGCTCGGCGGTGGCTGCCGAGCGGCAGGACGGGGACGACCACGCGGAAGTCTTCGCGCAGATCCGCCACGAGGGCGTCCCAGACCGAGTCGTCGAAAGCGAGCCCGTGGAGGAGCACCACGGTCTCGCCCACACCCTCCCCCGCGTCTTCCCCGGCGCCGGTTCCGGTGTCGGTGTACTCGATGGTTCCGGCGCTCAGTTCGATCTCCCGCATCGCTTGGCCTCCCCGTGACCGTCACTTGATAGACCGATCTAGTGAGAGACTATCCGGCATGAGGACCACCGGCGACACCAGGCAGCGGATTGTTATCGCCGCCACCGAGCTCTTCCGGCGGCAGGGCTACGCGGCGACCGGCATGAAGCAGATCGTCTCGGAGGCCGGGGCCCCGTACGGCTCGGCGTACCACTTCTTCCCCGGCGGCAAGGGGCAGCTCGGCGAGGAGGTGATCCGCACCTCCGGAGCCGCCTACCTGGAGCTGATCGGCAGCCTTTTCGCCGACCCGGAGGCGGATCCGGCAGCCGCCACCGCTGCCGCCTTCACGGGCGCCGCCGAGACTCTCCGGGAGCTGGACTTCGCCGACCCGTGTCCGATCGCCACCGTGGCCCTGGAGGTCGCCAGTACGCACGAGGGGCTGCGTCGTGCGACAGCGGATGTTTTCGCCTCGTGGATCGACGCCCTCGCCGGCTTCTACTCCGGGGCGGGCATCGAGGCGGACACCGCCCGGGACACCGCAGGCTCGGTGATCGCCCTGCTGGAGGGCGCCTTCATGCTCGCCCGAGCGGCCCACGACACGGCCCCGGTCCTCACCGCCGCCCGAGCGTCCGCCGCCATCGTCCGTGACGCCCTGGAGTCCGGCTGAGCGATGTCGGCCCGGCCGTCAGGAACCGCAGCCTACGGTCGGCTCGCGCCGATCCGGCGTGCTGCTGCCTTCGCGTCGATCACGACCGCACCGGGCTTGATGTCCGCACCGGTGAGGAAACGCGGTCGTCCGACAGCTGCGACCAGGACATCTGCCTGCCGGACGATCTCGGACAGGCCGGAGGTACGTGAGTGGCAGAGGGTCATCGGAGAGTTCGGTGATTTTTTCGATCAGGCCACTGGTGCTGACCGAAGCGGGCAGGGCCACATGCAGTGACTGGATACCCGCCTTCACGCACCGGGCGCGCTTCATCCGGACATAGGTCACCGAGGCCGGATCTTCTCCGACCAGTACGGTGGCAAGGCACCGGGCCGTCCCCGTGCACCGATGGATCTCCGCAGCGGTCGCGGAGCTGGTTTCGATGATGCGGCGGGCAAGGCCGGTGCCGTCCATCAGCCGACCTGTCTGCGTCCGAGCCACGTGCCACTCCTGAGCCTCACAGTGAGTTGCCCAGGCGCACGGCATCGACAGAATGTCAGGCCGCTCCCCGGTGGTACTCCACCTCAGCGCCAGTCACGGCCCAGCCGTCACCATAGTGGAGCGGACGTCGGCACGCGCAGCCTCTGCGAAATCCTCGCTCCCGGGCGCCGCCGAGCCCGCGCCCATGAAATCCGGACGCCAAGGGGAATGCCCGTCCGTGTACCTGGACGGCCGATGTGGCCGGCGCGATCGTGCTGTCGCCCGATAGCATCGCTCTCTTCGGCCGGGGCAGCCTGCTGGAGTCTTGACGGGGTGCCATGTGACTTTTCCGGCGCGCGGGGACGGTCCGTCGCCGGTTTCCTGGATGCGTGGTGGACCCGGACCCTGCGGGACGGGACCCAGGCCGCTGTCGGGCGGCGTCATCACGGATCGGGGGACGGGATCATGGGCGAGGGCGGACTCGACGGTCAACTCGTGTCGGCGGTACGAGCGGGCGATGCCAGAGCGGTGCCGCATCGGTTCGCGGGGTCCGGCGCCTCCCAGCGACGTCTGATTTCCGCCAGCATCGGGACGGGCTCCTACGGATGCTGGAGCCATGACCACAACTCATGAGGTACGGGCCATCGACCCCGCCGTACTGGAACAACTGCGGGAACAGGACGACGCCGGTTGCGCCCGGGAACCCGTCACCGATCCGGAGGGCGGTGCCCCACTGCGCTGCTGTCTGCGGCACAGCGAGGCAGGTGAGCGGATCGTCCTCGTCTCGTACGCGCCGTTGCGCCGCTGGGCGGCGGAGACCGGCGCCCGGCCTGGGCCGTACGACGAGTGCGGCCCGGTATTCGTCCACGCCGAGGAGTGCGACGGGCCGACCGCCGGCCCCGGCTATCCGGTCGAACTGCACGGTGCTCGCCGGGTGCTACGCGCCTACGACGCCCAGGGGCACATCCTCGGCGGGAGACTCGTCGAGATACCCAAGGCGCGGGCCACCGAGGTGGACCTCGCACTGCGCGAGGTCTTCTCCGATCCGGAAGTGGCCCTGGTACACGTCCGCGCGGTGGAGTTCGGCTGTTTCATGGTCGAGATCCGCCGCCGGTAGGCGAGGTGTCGAGGAGAGCACGGAGTGCCGGGCCCAGCGCCCGGAAAAACACTGTCTGCCTCTGAACACCACCAGGACGGAGTGCATGCGGTGCCCGTTCCGCATCCCACCCCGCCACGCAAACCTGTCGGCCGGCGAGCGACAGACGTGAGCACACCGACAGTTGGGGTCTCCTCGGCCGGCGACGCCACGACGCCGGCCCATCGCCCTCACCGCCGACGACAACAGCACCGTCCGCGTACATCACTCCCCCGCCACCTGACCCCGGGCCACCAGCAGCCGCCCGAAGGTGCGATCAGCCGGAATCATGCGCCTGCACCGCCGACAGCGCGGGCACATGTTTCCGGCGCCACTGGGGGTGGGAGCACTCGGGCCTGCGACAGCCGCGTCCACCCATGCTGCGTAGATACTCCACGTCCCCAGCGGCATGCCCAGCCTGCCGCACGGCACGGCCCCCCGGCGGGCGTTGAATCGCAGGTCGGTACACGTATCTGTGCCGTCCAGCCCTGTCACCCTCTTGGCGTCGGCATACGTACCGGTGGCGGGACGGGCATACGTACGGCCGGGTCGGCGTCACCTGCTCCGAACGCCGACTGACACCAGGCATCGGCAGACGACCGTTATCCCTTCCTTCCTTCTCACCGCCAACCGCTGTCCGTCATCCGCCGTGTACGCCGTCGTCGTCGGGTACCCGGTGCAGTACGTCGCCGGGCTGACAACCCGGCGTGCGGCAGATCGCGTCGAGCGTCGTGAACCGCACCGCCTTCGCGCGGCCGTTCCTCAGTACGGCGATGTTGGCGGGCGTGATGCCGACAGCAGCGGCGAACTCGCCGACGGGCAGACCGCGTCCGGCGAGCTGGGCATCTACCGCCTGCCGCGCTCCGACAACCAGGGCCTGACCGGCCGATCATGGCGTGAGGTGTGGCAGTCCACACCCTCAAGTGGGCGGCGGACCGCAGTGACCGGGTGAGCGCCGGCGCGAAAGGGTCGTCGGCATGACAACAACGTCACAACCCACCAGCACGCACGGACAATCGCGCTCCGCAGGTCTCTCCGGTCGCGCAATCGCTGTGCTCGTCGCTCTCGCCGTGGTCCTGGTCCCTGCCTTCGTCATCGCCCCCCCGCCCATTGGCGACGAGCATGTCGGACGGCGGCTTCGACGATCAGCGCAACCTCATCGACAGCTTCTCCGAGTCGTTCGTCGACTACTGGAGTTCCGGCGACCGGAACTTCTCTCCGGACTTGGAGAACGTCGTCGACTATTGGCTCCACTACCACGTGGTCAAGGCCGTGATCGCTGCGATCCTGCTCGTCGTGTTCATCGCGCTCGGCGTTCTCCTCTGGAAGGCATTTCTGCGGGCCGGCGGGCTCAAAGCAGGAAGCCGGGCCGCCCTCGCTTCGGCCGGGGCTGCCGTCACGGTGCTCGCGCTGTGCTCGTTGGCGGCGGTAATGGCCAACATCCAGGGCGCGACAGCGCCTCTTTCCTCACTGCTGCCCATGCTGCCGATCCACGCGTCCCACGGAGAACTCGCCGATACGCTCGATCAAGTCAGACAGCGTCTGGCTGACTACCCGAATACCGGTGACCGAACTCCGCCTGCTCTCGAGGTGATGGTCGGCGACTTCTCCCGGTACCACGCCGTGATAGCCGTGGCCGCCACGACTGTGGCGGTCGTCCTGGTCGGCATGAGCGTGGCGTCATGGAAGAGGTTTGCGACAACAGGAGCGTCCGACAGACGAACGAGGCGCGTCTTCAGGTCGTTCGGTCTCCTGTCGGCCTTGTTGTCGCTGGCCGTCATCGTTGTCGCCGTGGCGAACACGGCCACCACAGCCGACCCGGCGCCGGCGCTCCTGGCCTTCTTCAAGGGCGGGTGGTGAGGGGCCGCCGCCAGGCGTCGAGGTAGGCGAGGACGGCGAGTACCCGGCGGTGCTGGGCGTCGTCGGGCGGTAGGCCGAGCTTGGCGAAGATATTACCGATGTGCTTTTCCACCGCGCTGTTGGAGAGCACCAGTCGCCGGGCAATGGCCGTATTGGAATGGCCCTCGGCGATCAGTGCCAGCAGTTGCCGTTCACGCGCGGTCAGCGCGCCCAGCGGGTCGTCCCGGCGCTGTCCGGCCAGCAACTGGGCGACGACTTGCGGGTCGAGCACCGTCGCGCCACGGGCGACGCGGTCCAGGGCGTCCAGGAACTCCTCGACCTTTGCGACCCGGTCCTTCAGCAGATAGCCGACGGCGCCGGAACCGTCCGCGAGCAGGTCGGCGGCGTAGGACACCTCCACGTACTGGCTGAGCACCAGCATGGGGGCGCCGGGCAGCTGTCCGCGGGCGGTGACCGCCGCCCGCAGGCCCTCGTCCGTGTGCGTCGGTGGCATCCGCACATCGACGACCGACACGTCCGGGCGGTGTGCGAGCACCGCCTCGACCAGGGCGGGGCCGTCACCGACCGCCGCCACCACGTCGTGGCCGTCCTCGGCGAGCAGGCGTACCAGCCCCTCGCGCAGCAGCACCGCATCGTCGGCGACGACGATCCGCAGGGGATCCCGGGGCGCGACGTCCGGCAGTGCTTCAGGTGCTGGTCCGTCCGGGCTCAGCGACATGGCAACTCCGCGGTGACCGTCGTCGGGCCGTCCTCGGGGCTGTCGACCCGCAGCCGGCCGCCGACCGCGTGCACCCGGTCGGCCAGCCCCTGCAGTCCGTGTCCTTTTGCCAAAGCCGCGCCGCCCACTCCGTCGTCCGTCACCCAGATCCGCAAGACCTCCTCAGTGTGGCGCATACCGACTGTGCATCGGCCGGCGTAGCTGTGCTTGGCCACGTTCGTCAGCGCCTCGGCGACCACGAAATAGGCGGCCGTCTCGACGGCGGCGTCGAGCCGACGGCTCAGGGGACCGGCGTCGAGCTCGGCGGGTACGACGCAGCGTGCGGCCAGAGCGGAGAGTGCCTCCCGCAGTCCTCGGTCGGCGAGGACCGGCGGGGCGATGCCTCGTGACAGGGCCCGCAGCTCGTCCAGCGCCTCCTGGGTCTGGATGACCGCGTCGGCGAGTGCGGCCCGGACGAGTTCCGGCTTGCTGTCGAAGTTGTGCTGGGCGCGGCCCAGTTCCATCGCCAGACGGACCAGCTGTTGTTGGGGCCCGTCGTGGATGTCGCGTTCGAGCCGGCGCAGGGCGACCGCCTCGGCCGTCACCGCTGCGACGGCCTGAGCGCGGGCGGTGTCGCGCTCCTGCTCCAGTCCGCTGATCCTGCGATGCAATGCGGACATGTTGGACAGCAGTGCCTGCCCGAGACCGGCCTGGGCGGCGGTGCACACCCGGGTCAGCAGCGGCAGGGTGAGCAGCAGCAGTACGCCGACCGTGATCGCGAAGGCGAGCCGCTCGGACGGCGATGTCAGCCCAAGACTCAAGGCGACGTGGGACTGGTCGCTGCCCGCGTACAGGGTCATGGGCCGCAGCGACCCGGGCGTGACCTGGCTGCGCAGGGGGTACGTCGCGGTCGCGACTCCCACGAACCACCACAGCGCCGTCACCACCGAGGTGACCAGCACGACGGGGAGCACCACCACCGCGTGTGCCAGGTCGAGCCACAGCCCCGGGTCCGCCGCGTCGGCCGTCTCCTTCGACCTCGGCCGCTGGCCCGCGTCCCGCGCCCCGTCGGCCCGGGAACGGACCTTGCCGATCCGCCACCACTCCAGATCGCCGGGCCACCGCGCCAGGGCCAGAGCCCGGACCGCGATGGGCGACCCGCTCGGCAACAACGAACCAACCATTCCGACGCACAGGCCGCCGACCACCAGCAGCAGACCGACAGCGGCGCTCAACGGCGCGGTGAGGAGATACAGCGACTCCACGAGCGTGCGGCGCCCGACGCGAACGACGGACCCGGCACTCGGCCGCCACCGAAGCGCGACCACGGAAGGCAACGACTCCACCATTCCCACAGCATAGTGTCGCTCCCACCCAGGCTTTGAGCGATCGTGTCGGGAGTGGTTCGAGCGGCTCGGACGACGGGCAACGCCCGGCGGACCATGTGGCTGTCCGGCCGATGGCACCATGGCGAGGGTCGACTCGACGTCCTGCGCGGTCATCGACGGCTACGCACTCCGGATCGTCACCGACGCCTCCGCGAGCGACGCCGGCCCGGACGTCCACGATGCCGGACTCCTCGTCGCCCGCCGCCTGATCGGAACCGGCCGGCTCGTCACCGCAGAGCGTGTGGTGGGACAACTCGGAGATCATCTGAAAGGCAGCGTTCGGAGATCGACAGCGTGGAACGATAGCCACCATGTCGGGTCAAGTCTGGGTGTCACTCATATCGTTGGGCGGCGTCGCGCTCGGTGGCGCGCTGTCCTTCCTCGTCCAGTTCGCGACGCAGCGATCAGCTGAGCGGGCGGAGCAGCGGCGGCAGCAGACCGACCTGTCCGAGGCCCGGCGTGCGGAGCGGCTCACGCTGCTGGAGCGGTTCGTCGAGGCGGGGGCCGAGGCGGAGCGCGCGGCCTTCAGGCGGCCGCAGGAGTGGGACGACACGACCCCCTGGTTCCTCACCACCCGAGACTCCATGAACAGACTCTGGGTGGCGGAACGATTGATCCGCATCCAGTTTCCGCTGGCCGTGCACGACGCGGCACGCAAGTACTTCCTCGACCTCAACCGGACCGTGTGGGAAGGCCTGCCCGACGGTGAGAGCGTGCGCGACTACCTGGAGGACAACAGACTGGCCTTTCTCGACGCGGCCCGCGCAGTCATGGGATAGCCGCTGTGGGCCGCGAAGGTCATCGACGGGGACAGGTCTCAGGACTTCAGCACCGACGCGATCTCGGTACGGGAATCGATGTCGAGCTTGGTGAGAATGCGCTCGACGTGTGTGTCCGCCGTCCGCTTGGAGATCACAAGATGTTCGGCGACCTCCCGGTTGGACAGCCCTCGCGCGACCAGCGTGGCGACCTCCCGTTCCCGCGGGGTGAGCACATCGGCCGCCGCGGGCTCCTGCCGGCTGCGGGGCAGGCGCCGCACCGCCGAGGGCCTGTCGGTGTCCGCCCGCACCGCCTCCAGGATCTCGGTCCCCGACAACCGCGCCCCCACACCGTGCCAGCGTTCGTACTCCGTGATTCCCAACGCTTCCCGCACGGCATTCCGGGTCGCCTCCTGCTGTTCCAGCACGGACATCAGCATGGCCACCGGGTCACCGCTCAGCCGCCGCGCGCTTTCCGCGTACCCCAGCAACCAAGCCGCCCTGGCGTAGCGTTCCTGCTGTCCGGCATGCCAGGCAAGGCCCAGGCAGCAGAGCGCGGCGACCAGCACGTCACCGATCTCGCTCATGGCCTCCAGCGCCTGCCGCAGCGCGTCGGCGCCCTCCTCGTGGCGCCCGGCGAGCCAGAGAACGAGGCCCTGCGCCATGAGCGTCGATCCGTAGAACTGACGATCACCCGTGCCGTGCAGATGAGCCAGCCCCATCTCGCACAGTTCCAGGGCCCCGTCGGTGTCTCCGAGCACGGCCCGCAGCAGCGCACCTTCGTAGTGGACCATGCTGATGCCCAGTGAGTCGCCCACGGCGACGATCCTCCGACGCCCCTGCTCCAGGTCGGCCAGTCCCTCGTCGATCTCGCCGCACACCGCCCGCATCGCTCCGATGTACGGATCCGTGAACAGCGCCACGCGCTGTTCGTCGCAGTTCAGCGCCGACCTCCGCGCCTCCTGGAAGAAGGTCGGCGCCTCCGCGAGGTCAGCGGTCCAGGTTGCGATCACTCCGGCCATGAACAGGCCCCAGGCCCGCTCCGCGCAGTCCTCGGGCACGAGTTGGAGCCCTTTCTCGATCCAGTACCGCCCCTCCGAGAGGGTGCCGGTCGCCCTCCAGTGGGGGGCGAGCTGCACGGCAAGGCTCAGCCCTTCCGCCGCGCTGCCCGTGGCCGTGGCCGTGGCCGTGGCCGTGAAGGCGTACTTCATGGCGGCCCGGATGTCGGCGATCTGGCTGCGCACCGCTCGGTGCAACTCGGCCTGGGCGGGGGTGATCAGCTCGTCCCACAGGTGCCGGGCCGTGTCGCGATGATGCGCGAAGTGCCGCCCGCGCACACGGGCCGCGCTGCACTCCTCGTCGAGGCGTTCGGCGCCGTACTCACGGATCGTGTCCAGGAGCCGGTAGCACGCCCCGTCCTCGCCGACCCGTTGTACGACCGACTTGTCCACCAGGCCGAACAGCGCCTCCAGGACGCCATCGGACGGGAGTCCGTCGCCCCCGCCCACCCGTTCCGCAGCCGACAGTTCGAAGGGCCCGGCGAAGACGGACAGGCGTGCCCACAACAGGCGCTCCGCCGGAGTGCAGAGCTCGTAGGACCAGCCGATGGTCGTACGCAGCGTCTGATGCCGGGCGCAGGCGGCACGCTGCCCGCCGGTGAACACCTCGAACCGGCGGTCCAGCCGGGCCACCAACTCCCCCAGTGGTGCGGCCCGCAGACGCACAGCGGCCAGTTCGAGCGCGAGCGGGATTCTGTCGAGCCGTTCCACGAGCGCCAGCGTCTGAGCCCGGTTGGATTCGGTGACGGTCCAGCCCGGCAGGACACGGGCGGCTCGCTGCGTGAACAGCTCCAGGGCGTCGTCCACCCCGAGCGGGGCGATCGGCATCGTCTGCTCGTCGGCCACATCGAGTGGCTGCCGGCTGGTGGCCAGGACGCACACCTCGGCGGCCTCGCGCAGGAGGATGTCGCAGAGCACGGCGCATGCGTCGACCATGTGCTCGCAGGTGTCGAGCACGATGAGCAGCTGCTGCCCCTTGATGTGGGCGACGACCGCGTCCAGTGGTTCCATCCCGGCGTTCTCCGGGACCCCCAGCACGGTGACCAGCGTCGCGGGTACCAGTTCGGGGTCGGACAGGGCCGACAGCTCGGCCAGCCACACCCCGTCCGGAAACCGTTCCCGCAGGCCCTCTGCCGCGCGCAGAGCGGTGCGGCTCTTGCCTACGCCCCCGGGCCCCACCAGGGTCACGAGCCGTGCCTCGCGGAAGGCCTCCTGAATCAGCGCGATCTCCTCGGCGCGTCCGACGAAACTGGTCCGCTCGGCAGGAGGTTGTCCGCTGCGCCGCTGCCCGAAGCCGAATCCCATGGGGCCCCCGTGATGCTCAAGTACCTCGCCACTTCGCGAGATGTCAGCACAGTGTAGATATGCGACTTCGGAGTGTTGCCAAGGTATGGGGTGATGTACAGGCGTTGTGAGGGTTTGGGGTACGAGGTGTGCCGTGGTGCGGACGGGAGCGTGGGCACGAGTCGCCTGCGTCCCCGTCCGCCCGCGCCTCCTGCCCGCGTGCGTGTGCTCAGTCGGCGCTCTCGTGCTCGACCAGCAGGACGAGCTTCCCGTCGTCCAGCAGGACGATCTTCCCGTCGCCCGCCCGTTCTCGAGCAGTGTGTGCGCTTCG
This sequence comes from Streptomyces sp. NBC_00984, assembly GCF_045162475.1. Taxonomy (NCBI): domain Bacteria; kingdom Bacillati; phylum Actinomycetota; class Actinomycetes; order Kitasatosporales; family Streptomycetaceae; genus Streptomyces; species Streptomyces sp. NBC_00984. The sequence continues at coordinate 8,455,127 of NZ_CP108734.1, read as the reverse complement.
ACGGCCTTCGCCAGCGGGAACGTCGCCTCGATGTGCGGCCTCAGCGCGCCGGGGAAGGCAAGGCCCGCGATGGCCTTGATGCCGGTATGGTCCGCCTGGACGCCGATGGTCCGGACGCGGACGCCGTGCCCGGCCCCGCGCTCCGCATCGTCGGCCGCGGCGTTGGGCACGGTCGTGGCCATCATGCCGCCGGTGCGCAGTACCGACAGCGAGCGGGAGCACCGAGCCGTCACAGGCCCCATCCAGCACGCCTTCCCGGGCGACGACCGGAGACACGACCGGCGACGGCTCCGCCGGTCCGACCGGTCCCACCACCACCGACGGCGACCTCGCGGAGACCGGCAGTTCCCACGCCACCCAGGTGATCGCCGGCATCGCCGCCGCGCTCGTCCGCGATCGGCGCGGGTGCGGTGTACTTCCTCCGCCGGAAGAAGGCCAAGGGCCGGTGAATCGCGTACGCGACTGACGACCGCACCCGACAACTACAGCTCCGGAGAGCCCTGTTGCTCCGGAGCCGCACCCGCAAACCCTGAAATACGATGGGGCCCGGTCGGCATTGCCCATCGGCCCTGGAGGGGTTGCCGTCATGGGCCGGACACGGTGAAGAGGGCGCCGTCGGGATCACGGATGATGAAGGAATCCTTCGAAGGGCCGTCGCGTGCGGGAACCAATGACGATTCACCGCCTGCGTCGATGGCAGTGGCCGCGGCCCGTGCGCTGTCTTCGACGCGGAAGTCGACGTTCCACCGGGGCCGGATCCTGGGGTCCGCGGCGGTTTCGATACCTCCGCCGCGCAGGGTGGCGACCGTACGCCCTTCCAGCGTGACGCGGACGTGATCCTGTGCGTAGTCGACCGTGCAGCCGCCGGGCGGTTCGGCCCAGTCGAAGACCTCCGCGTAGAAGATGGCCGCTTCGAAGGCGTGGCGGGTCTGCAGGTCCAGCCGCGCGGGGGCGCTGCCCTGCCCCACCGACCAGGCCAGGGCCGTGCCTTCCCAGAAACCGAAGACGGCCCCGTCCCGGTCGGCGGCCATCGCCGCTCGGCCATCCCCCAGTTTCACGGGCCCGACGGCGAGTGTGGCGCCGCGTTCCCTGACCCGGTCCGCGGTCTCGTCGGCGTCGTCCACCGCGAAGTACGGGGTCCAGACGGCGGGAGGGCTCGTGGCAGCAGCAGAGCAGCATCCGATCCCGGCGACGGGCCGACCGTGCGCCATCGCCACGCAGAAGTTGCTGCCGAGGGTGCTGGCGATGAACTCCCAGCCCATGACGTCCGTGTAGAAGGCCTGGGCCGCGTGCAGATCGCGAGCCATCAGGCTGACCCAGCAGGGAGCTCCGTTTACGGGCCTGATCCTTCCGAGGGCCGGCATTCGATGCTCCTTCGGGTTTCCCGCCGCCGCCTACGGCCCGCGGGCTGCGCCTCGATCCGTGCGAACGGTTCCTCCATGCCGAGATGGTCCGCCGTGAGTTCCGCGGTCACATTGCCGCCGTTTCCCATGGCCGAAGAACTCGTCCCTGTCCTCGTCACCGACCGTCGCAGGGTGTCCGCCGGTCGGTGACGGACGCGCCTGGCGGTCGGCAGGGCCGAGTTCATGATCTAACCGTGTACCCCGGGCTGCTTCCCCGCACCTCAGCGCCCCGGCTCCCGCGCCCGATCCCGCGCCACGACCGATCGAGGCATCCTCCACCAGCAACGGAAGGCCGTGAGGATTGCCCGTAAGCGGCGCCACTGCGATCAGATCGTGGCGGTCCGCGGCCGGTGCTCGGACAGCCAGCCCTCGGCGTAGGCGACGGCATCCGCCAGGTCGAGCAACCGGGCCTCCGCGCCGCCCACGGTGGCCCGCACCACCGGGCGTTCCTTCTCGAAGGCCGCACCCAGGTCGTCGAAGCGGTCAGCGGAGATCGAGGTCTCGCGCACGGTCGCCCAGCTGCGGCCCTGCGGGGTCATGACGGCGAAGGAGTTGTCCGTCTGCGGCGAGGGAACCCGGTACTCGGCCAGGTGGAACGCGGTACAGGAATCGAAGCCCGCCCCCAGGAGGAGAACCCGCGCCCCGCCCTCCTCCAGCCGGGCGAGCGGGCTGTGCTCGCCGAGCCGGCAGTCGAGAGCGTGGCCGTCCACGATCGCGGCGGCACGTGGGCCCACGGCCGCGAAGGACGTCTGCGGATGGCAACTACGGACGGCGCCCGGCCAGTTGCGGACGGTCTCCGGTATGACACCGACGCCGAGAGTGGGAGTGGTCCGTGCGTCGAAGGCCGGGATCGAGGCACGGATGTCCGCCCACCACGCTTCGGGCACGGGCGGATACCCCCATTCCGCCGGATCCGAATTGTCACCGGAATGGGTCGGCACCACCAGAGTCCCGCCGTCACCGAGAACGTCGAGCAACGCCATGACGACGACGCGGGAACCGCCGCAGACCCATCCGAGCGAGCTGAGCGAGGAGTGGACGAGGAGGGTCTCACCGGGGCGCAGGCCCATTGCGCGGAGATCGGAGGCGAGCGAATCCCGGGTACACATCGGACCGGTTGCAGGCTTGGCAGGCATAACCAGTCAGTGTCCAGGCGTCGAGGCACCCGGGCCACCGAATTTCGGCGCAGGCTCGGACCGGTCGTGCCGCCTGTCTCCGAGGTCTGGGACGGCAGTCGTAGAGGTCTGGTACGGCAAGGCCGAGAGGTCTGGTACGGCAAGGCCGAGAGGTCTAGTACGGCAGGTAGTAGCCGAGAGGTCTAGTACGGCAGGTAGTAGCTGAGCAGATCGGCCGTGACCGGCGGGAAGAGCGCCTGGAACAGTTCCTCGTCCCTCGCGTAGACGTCGGGCCGGATCCGGGTCAGCCCCTCGATCCCGTGTGGGCCGAACAGCAGGGCGGGCAGGTGGTCGGGGGCCACTGCCGCGCCTCCCACGGCTCCGGGTCCCTGCATCGCACCGCCGGTGACGACCCGGCCGAGGCCGTCGGCCCGGACCGGGATCCGGTAGTGGGCGCCGAAGGTGGAGATGACGATGTCGCGGCCGGTGCGGTCCGGCCCGGCTGTGGTGAGGCGGTGCCAGAGCAACGGCCGGAGCCGGTCGAGCAGCGCGGCGACGTCCGGGACACGGACGTAGTACTGCTCCGCCTGTGTGGGCGGCTCGTGGACGAGGAACTCCTGCCACGCGGCGGCGGTCACGGTGCCGGCCCGGTGGACGACTCGCATCCGGCTGTCGGGGGCCGACGCGGCGACACCGCGGAGCAGTTCCCGTGCCGATGCCTCGTCGAGGGCGGCGGCCTCGGCCAGGAGTACCTCGTCTTCGGGGGGCGTGGTGCGACCGGTGGCGACGACGGCGCCGGCGCGCTCCACGACCCGGAGGTTGCTCGCCTCGTGGGCCAGCAGCCAGCGCCAGCGCGCCTCCGAGTGCGGCATGGCCACGTCGAACCGGTTCTGGGCCGTTTCCTGCAAGGCCGCCATGGCGGGGATGTCACTGGAGCGGGCGGCACGGAGTGCGGGTTCTCCCTCGCCGGGCGGTGCGGTGTGCACGGTAAGCGCCGGCGGGATGTCGATGGCGTACTCGTAGCCGAACAGCCGGTAGAAGTAAGGGATTCCGATCATCGCCTGAATGACATGGCCGCGTGCGGCGGAGCGGTCGTGGGCCCATCGCATCAGCGCCCGGACGAGTCCGCGTCCTTCGTATTCCCGGTCGGTGGCGACCAGTTCGACCTGGCCTGCGGGCAGGTGCATGCCGCCGATGCGTACGTCTTCGTCGAGGAGCGTTGCGGTGGAGACGACCCGGTCGCCGTCGACGACCACGGCGCAGGCGGACCAGCCGGCGTCGGGATCCTCGACGACCAGCCGGTGGTCGAGGGCGTCGGCCGGTTCGCCGCGTTCCGCGAGGAGGGCGCCGATCTGGTCGAGGTCCTCGGGTCGTGCCCCTCGCAGGACGAGGCCGTCGGCCAAGGGGGTGGGTACGGGGGATGCGGGGGTGGCGGTCACGGTCGGACTGTCTCAGTGCCCGGGGCGTCCCGTCCATCGGGTTATCGCCGGGTTGTGGTTCACGGCCCGGGAATCCGCGGTTCCATGAAACGAACGCCGAGCAGCATCGTGCACCAGAACGGTCGGGGCCCGTCGCACGCACGACGGGCCCCGGAGCGCGTACTGAGCAGTCTCCTTCAGTCCGAGCCGATCGATGATGCGCGTGGTGATCTCCTCCGGGGCGGGGTGGCCCGTCACTTTTTCGATGAGCATCCCGAGCAGGATGTAATTCGTGTTCGAGTAGACCGCCAAGTCCTTCGCGGCCGGGCCGGGCGGCAAGGACATCGCGGTCTTCAACAGCTCGTCCGGTGTGTATGTAGTGCCGCTGAGGTTCTTCGCTCTCCGCCATCCGCAGCTGTGACGTCGTGAGGTGGTCATCGGCGGTGGTCCTCCTGGTCCGTCGGGCCTCTTGGTGAGATCCCTACGCCGACGAGACTATGGACGCGCGAGTGCACCTCCCATGGCGCTGGCCACCGCCTTTGCGGTGGGGCGGGCCGGTGCGCACGGGGTGCGGCAGGCCCTGCCAGGGGGCCTGCTGCACGCAGTGGCCCGCCGAGCCACCCGCTCCGCGGTGAGGACGCGAGCGGCCGGATCGGGCGATGGCTCATCACGCGGCCCCGATGCGCTCACGGTGCGGTTCGCGCGCGATGCCGGCGTACCGCGTCGCGGTTGGCGCACCGCTGGGAGCAGTAGCGCTGCCGACCGGTGCGGGAGGTGTCGGCGAAGATCGTGGTGCACTCGGTCACGGCACACCGTCGTAGCCGGTGCATGCCCCGTCCCGCCAGGTGCAGTGCGGTGCCGACGGAGATCAGTGAGAACAGCAGGGAGCCGAGCGGCTGCCGGTCGTCGCGGTAGTGCAGGTGCCAGCCGTCTCCGGCGTGGTCGGTCAGCCGCGGGTAGGCGGCGGCCGCCGCCAACATCCGGTTGAGCAGCTCGGCGCGCTCGTGCTCGTCATCGGCGTCGACGGCCTTCTCCCACGCGTCCAGCGCCTCCTGGGTGCGGTCGAGGTCCTGCGGCATGGCCGGGAGGTCCACCACCAGGCCGGCGGCGCGGCAGCGGTCCGCGAGTTCCTCGGCGGTCGCCGGGCGCCGGTTGGCCAGATCCGCAGCCAGGTTCACGACATCCTCGCCGTAAGGGTTGAGGTGCATAAGGTCATTACACCAACCTGATCGGCATGACACAACGCACTGGAGACCCCGCAGCCGTACGGCAGGCGGTGGAGGACGACATCGCGGAGCTCGTACGCCTGCGGGCGATGCTGTTCGAGAACCTCGGCGGCGACTTCTTCGACCCCGTGTCGGGAGGCAACGACTGGCTGGACGTCCTCGCCGTGGTGCTGAAGGAGCAGTTGGCCGCGGATGCCGTACGCATCCTTGTCGTGGAGGGTGGGAGCGGCCTCGCCGCCTGTGGGATCGGCACGATCGAGCAACGGCTGCCCGGCCCGCACCTGCGCAATGGCCGGATCGGGCAGGTGATCGGTGTGGTCACCGACCCGGCGTATCGACGGCTCGGTCACAGCCGCTCGATCATGCAGGGCCTGCTCGACTGGTTCCGGGAGAGCGACGTCGCCCGAGTCGACCTCTACGCCTCCACCGGGGGTGAACCGCTCTATCGCGAGCTCGGCTTCACCAACCACCCCGACCCGTCGCTGTACTGGCGCCCGTGACCGGTCAGCCGCCACCCCGCCTCCTCCGGAGCGACCTGCCCGACGCCGATGCCCACGCACCCTCGCTCATGCTCACCCCGCACGGCCTCGGACCAGTCCCGGTCGAATCCGTGATGCCGTCCCGGGCCGCGGGAGGTGAAGAGCGTTGATACGCGACGCTTTCCCACTACCGCTGGATCGTCCTCGGCATCGCCACCTTCACCCAGGCGGCATCCGGCTTCTTCGTGCAGGGCATCGGGGCAATGGGCATCCACCTTCAGCGGGACCTGGATCTGAGCACGGCTCAGTTGGGTCTGCTGATCTCGGCAGCCCAGTTGGTTCCGTTGGTCGGCCTGCTGGTGGCGGGTGAGTTGCTGGACCGCTACGACAAGCGCTGGGTCGTCGGGATGGGCGCCTGCGTGGTCGCCGTGGGTCTGTGCGCGGGAGGCCTCGCGCCGGGGTACGGGGCCCTGCTCGGCGTCCTGCTGGTCGTGGGCGCGGGATACAGCACCGTTCAGCCAGATGGGAGCAATCGGTGGCGTCCTGGTTCGACGCTTCCCGGCGCGGGTTGGCGATGGGCATCCGCCAGGCGGGTCTGCCACTGGGCGCCGCGCTCGCCTCTGCTGTGCTCCCCCTCCTCGCGGTCGCTCACGGCTGGCGGTCGACGCTCGTGGCCGGTGGACTCGTCGCGCTGCTGGGGGCCGCCGTCTTCATGGGCTGCTACCGCAGGCCGCCCGCGCAAGCGGTCCGGCAGAGCGAAGCGCCGCGTGCCTCGCTCGGGCGGCAGCTCGGGGACCGGCTGAGGATGTTCCGCGAACCGTCCATGGCGAACATCATGTTGTCCGGGACGAGCCTGATCTCGGCGCTCGGGTTCTTCGGATTCGGCTGGTACGGCCCCTGGCTCGCCTATGTGACCGAGTCGGCTCCGCCGGGCAGGACCGGCTTCGCCCTCGGTCTGGCCATGTCCGTCAACCAGATCGCCATCGTCGTGGTTCCGCCCGCGCTCGGCCTGCTCAAGGACGTCACGCACAGCTTCGTACCGGCGTGGGGCGCCCTCACCACGATGACCGCTGTTGCCCTGATCGTCTCGGCCGGCGCAGAGCGTCGGCGCAGTCACGAGCCGCCTCGATGCGGGGCAGTCACCGCACCGCCCTGACACGGCACGGCCCTAGAGAGCTGACACCCCGGCCTCCGCCGCCTGCCGCTGCCCCTGCCCCTGCCCCTGCCGCCATTGCCGGCCAGAACGCGGAGCCACCTCGTGCCCCACCTGATACCGGATACCGGTCCGCAGCGCGTCATCACCGCTTCGAACTTCGTCTACACCATCAGCAGCGGCCTCTATCTGACCGCCGGGGTGCTGTACTTCACCCAGGCGGTTCACCTTCCGGCCGCCCAGGTGGGGATCGGACTCGGCATCGCCGGATGCGTCTCGCTCGTCATGGGCATGGCCGCCGGACATCTCGCCGACCGACACGGCGCACGGGGCGTCTACGCGATCACCCTCGTCGTCCGGGCACTGGCGACGGCCTGCTTCCTCCTGGTGGACAGCTTCTGGCCGTTCGTCCTCGCGGTATGCGCGGCCACCGGGGCACAGGCCGCCGGGGTGGCCGCCCGCTCCCCGCTCATCAGGCATTACGGAGGGGACCGGCCGCAGGAGTTCCGCGCCCGGCTCCGTGCCGTCACCAACATCGGCGTCTCCCTCGGCGCCCTGCTCGCGGGCTGGGCCGTCCAGGTAGGCACCCGTACCGCCTACCAACTCCTGGTCGTCGGCATCGCGATGGCCTGCGCGGCTTCCGCGGCCGTCCTGGTCCTGCTTCCCGCGGTCATGCCCGGACCCGTCGTCGACGGCCCTCGCTGGGTCGCCCTGCGGGACCGGCCCTACCTTCTGATCACCGCGCTCGACGGCATCATGGCCATCCAGTTCAAGGTGCTCACCGTGGCCGTTCCGCTCTGGCTGGTCGAGGCCATCACCGCCCCGCACTGGCTCATTTCGGGCACCATGCTCGTCAACACCTTCATCGTCATCGCATTTCAGGTGCGGGCCGGCCGCGCCATCGACTCCCCCGCAGCCGGCGCAGGCGCCTACCGCCGATCGGGCCTGGCCTTCCTCTTCTCCTGCTCGCTGCTCCCGCTGACCGCGGGGATGCCGCCGTGGGCCGCGGCCACGCTGCTCATGGTCGCGGTGGTGATCCACACGATCGGTGAGCTGTGGCACTCCGCCGCAGGCTTCGAGGTGTCCTTCGCCCTCGCACCGCAGCACGCCACCGGCCAGTACCTGGGCGTTTTCGGCCTGGGCGCGGGCCTGGCCGAAGCACTCGGGCCGAGCCTGCTCATCTCGCTCTGCATCACCTGGGGCCGCCCCGGGTGGTACGTCGTAGGAGCGCTGTTCACCGTGACCGGCCTCGTAGCACCCCTTGCCGTCCGCCGGGCGGAGTACCGGCAGCGGTCCCGGCCCACACACATCGAAGCCCTCGGCAAGGCACCGGTCGACTGAACGCGCCCGATCTCGGGACGGGTGGAACCGAGTCCGGATTGACGGACGGTCTCAGAGTTCGCCCGCCGGATGCAGTTGGGCGAACTCATCGGCGAGCATGCCCATCATGACGAGATCGTGGTGCCGGCCGGCAAAGAACACATGGTCGCGGAGGCGTCCCTCCTCCACGAACCCGAGCCGACGGTGAAGGGCCAACGACGCCTCGTTGTGCGCGAAGATCCGCGCCTGGCACCTGTGGAACCGCCGCTCGGCGAACATGAAGCGCAGCAGCAACAGTACGGCTTCTGCCGCGTAGCCGTTGCGCCGGTGATCGGCGCCGATCGTGATGCCGTACTCGAACCAGCCCGACCGCGGGTCGGCGTGGAACGAACCCACAGCTCCGACCGTTTCCCCCGTGTCGGCGGCCTCGATCGCCAACCGGAAACAGTCTCCGTCGGACTTGGCGGCTGCCTGCTCCTTCGCCCAGGCACGATGGCCCTCCGCGGAACGAGGCGGGTTCAGTACGTCTCCCAACCGCTCCTCGTCCTCGGCGAAGCGCATGAACGCGGTCCAGTCGTCGGGCTCGATACCGCGCAGGCGTATCCGCTTTCCCGTCCAGAACGATGTCATCCCGCCATCGAATCACGCGGCCGGATTCGACGTCCAGAGCTTGCACGACTTCCCGAATGGCCGCTGACCAGGCACTTCGCGGTGGAGCTCCGGATCTTCGCGACCTGCCTCCCACCATGCTTGCGGGACTTGTCGGTAGGGTCACGCCCATGAGCGTCGAGGTGGAGGTCGTCCGCGGGGCGACCGACGAAGTGGTCGAAGCAGTCTCTCGCCTTCTGCCCCAGCTTTCGAGGACGGCCGGTACGCCCGACCGGGAGTCGGTGGCCGAGTTGTTGCGCAGCGACGCCAACACCCTGCTGGTGGCCAGGGTCGAAGGACGAGCGGTCGGCATGCTGACGCTGATCATGTTTCCGCTGCCATCAGGTGTACGGGGCCGCATCGAGGATGTCGTGGTCGACGAGGCGGCCCGGGGGCACGGCGTGGGGGCGGCGCTGACGGAGGAGGCACTGCGCCTGGCCGGGGCGGCCGGGGTCCGGACGGTCGACCTCACCTCGCGTCCGTCCCGCCAGGCAGCGAATCGGCTGTACGAACGCCTGGGATTCCAGGCCCGCGACTCCAAGGTCTACCGGTTTGTGGTGCAGCCGTAGGGAGACTGGGCCTCGATCCACATGACGGGCTCGCTGCCGTTCGCGGGATTCAACCGCACCATCGCCGTTGATGGGCCTCCCGCACCGCCGTGTTGCGCAGTCGGCGCGCTCGTTCCGGAGCGAGGTGAATCACCCACCCGGCTCGGTGCGGCGAGGAGGTGCACCGAGCCGGCATGTATAGGTCGGCTCGGTGCAACACGTGGGCCCCGGGTATCCACAGTCGACGGCTCCGCTGCGTGGGCTTGTGCCCTCCGAGGTCATGCGCCGGCCAGCAGCGCCTCCAGTGCGACGGCCGTATCCGGATGGCGACCGGTCAGTGCCACACCGGCCGGGCCGGAGTCCGCCGTCTCCCACGTCCCCTCGCAACCCAGCAGACTCGCCACCGCGTCGCACGTCGCCGGGTGTGCGGCGAGCAGCGTGCAGCCGTGACCCCCTGCCGCGTGACCTGTCGGATGCGCGGCTTCCGGCTCCGGCCGGGCCCGCCACGGTGGCACCCACGTGTCCAGCGCCGCGAGCCGGCCGGGGAAGGTCCGCCCGGCCTCGCGGATCAGCAGGGGGGCCAGCTCCGCGCCGCCCGATCGCAGAGTGGTGATCAGGGTCGGTAGCCACGGCAGGAGCACCGGGTCCGGCAGCCGTCCGAACGCGTTCGACACCGCCTCCACCACGAAGTCGGTAAGGCCCGGGACGGGGTCCAGCGCGTACAGGAAGCCACTGAGGTAGCGCGGGTAGGCGGGCACCACCAAGGGATTGCTCAGCAGCTCGTCGCACCTCGCCCTGAGGTCCTCGCGGGAGAGACGTCCGAGCTGTACCTGGGCCGCCCACAGCAGCGCCGTCTTCGACGACTCCTCCGGGTGCGACTGGACCACTGCCAGTTCCAGTTGGGTCCGGTCGCACCCCAGCGACAGCGCGAGGCTCTCCATGCTGAACAGGAAACCCAGCATGGCCGCCACTTGGCGGACGGTGGCGTCGTCGTCGGTGAACGCCGTCGGCAGCAGGGTGCAGTAGTGGGCGTATCCGGCTTTGACGAAGGACTCGATCCAGGGCGGCAGCACCGGCTCGCTGGTGCGGTAGTACGCCAGCAGCCTCCGCACCCGGCGCAGCACCTCCGGTGCGCCGTCGACGCTGCGTTCGGCCGACAGCACCTCCAGGGCGTGTGTGCCCAGCTCCTCCGCGAGGCGGCGGCTGCGCAGGTACAGTGTCGCGTCCTCGACGGCTTCCAGGACCGTCGCCGCGGTGGCGCGCCGGTCGTACGCCGTACGGCGCAGGCGCTGCTCCAGCACCTGCTCGATGCTGACGCCCTCGTAGCCGAGCTCGATGAGCGCACGCTGGTAGGTGCCGAGCGCGAGGTCCCACGACTCCTGGATCGGCCGCTCCCCCAGCTTCCGCTCCCCCATGATCGGCCGGGCGGCACCCTGCGGCATCAGGTGGCGCAGCATCCACAACACGTCGGAGCACCGCTCCAGTTCCGGCTGGGACGCGATGTCCAGCAACGCCCGTTGCACACCCCCCTGCTGGAGCTTCAGCCCAAGGGGGGCGAGCCGGTCGTGCACGTCGCGGGCCAGGGGTGGCAGCGCGTCGTAGCCGACCTGGCCGACCCGGTCGCCGCCCATCATGATCTCCACGAGGCGCCGCACATCGCGCCGGCCGGGCACGGTGTCCTTCTCGATGCAGGTGACGGCCGCGTCCTGGAAGTCGTACGGCGTGGGCCTGGCCCGGTCGCGCATTCCGGCCAGCAGGATCGATGTCTCGAACACCGCGATGGCGTCGGCGGTGGAGGCGAGGTATCCGTTGCGGCGCGCAGCGCGCACGATCTCCACCGACCAGCCGAGCAGTTCGGCCTCGTCCAGCCGGTCCAGGGCGGGCGGTTGCCGCAGGAAGCCGGTGAGCTTGTCCGAGGGCGGGAGATCCGGTACGGGATCCGCCGCGGCCTTCCTGGCCCGCGATTTCTTCGTGCCCGCCTGTCCCGCCAGGCGGTACGGCTCCACGCGCGTACGTCTGACGTTCTTCGCCCACATGGTGGCGGCGATCGACACCGAGCCTGCGGCGAGGCCGAATTGCGCCTCGATCGCCGCGTGGCTGGACGGAATCAGGCCGTGTTGCCACGTGGTGGCGCTGGGCGGGCTGATCTCGAAGGTGTCCGTGCCGTGCACGCCGAACTCCGCCACGCGGCTGGCCGCGTGGAAGGCGCCGCAGACATAGAGGCAGTCCGCAGGATCGGCACCGGTCGCGGCCAGGTGCTCGCGCATCCTGGTCCACATATGGCGTTCGCGGTCCTCGTCCACGCGGACCCGGTGGGGGTCGCCCGGTGCGAGTCGCCGGAAGAGGCTTCCGATCAGAAGCATGACCTGGCGGTAGGTGTCGTGGTCGCTGTCGCCGAGCGGCAGTTCGACGTACTGGTGCCACCATTCCGACCAGTGCCGCACCTTGCCGTGGCGCAGCAGGTGTTCCTCCAGCTCGGCGAAGCGCGGTCGCAGATCTCCGATCTCCACGCCGACGGCGTCGCCGTGCAGCGCGGCCTCCTCCTCGACGGGAGGTGCGTCCGGGTCGGCCGGCTCGGCGGTCTCCGTTCCGCGCGCGTCCCACTGGAAGACGTGGTCCGAGGAGCGGTCGACGAGGACCAGTTCGACGCCCGGCGTGTCCAGTGCGTAGGCGATCGCCTGGTACTCGGCGGAGGCCTCGGTGATCGGTGCGACCACCGACAGCGGGGACCACTCGGCCGGGAAGCCGTCGACCTCGGTCGCGAACGACTGGACCGCCACCGGCAGCTTGCAGTTGCGCAGTTCGGTCAGTAGCGGTGCCATGTCCTCGCACAGTTCGAGGTACACGACCTTGGGCTGCTTCTCCCGCAGCCGGCGGGCCATCGCGATCGCCGAGGCGGGCGAGTGATGGCAGACGGGGAAGATCTCGAGGGGCTCGCGGACCGCGTGGTCGACGTCGTCGACGATGCCGAGGAGGATGCCCTCCAGGGCGTCGGGCCCGTCGGCGAACGACGCGGCGGCCTCCTGCAGTTGGGCGCGCAGTCCTTCGAAGGTCCCCTCGTGGGTGCTGCTCATGACAGGGTGGCGATCGCGTCGCGGCCGCCCTCCAGGAACTCCGGCCAGGATCCGCCCTCTTCCTTGCTGCGCGGCTCGACGACGCCGTGCAGGTACTTGTTGAGGATGGCCAGGTCCTCGGGCTCGCGCCGGGCCAGCGACCCGACGAGCGAGGAGGCCAGCGTGCGGGCGGTCAGGGCACGCTCGCCGAAGAAATTGCTGTGCAGCACCGCGTCCTCGAGCACGCCGATCTGCTCCGCGGTGGACAGCGCGGACTCCAGCTTCTCGTCGTCGCTGCCGGCCGCTGCCGCCGAGGCCCGCAGGTCGGCGAAGCTCTGCAGCAGTACGTCGAGGAGTGTCGGCGGCACTTCCAGTTCGATCTGGTGACGGCGCAGCAGTTCCTCGGTGCGGAAGCGGACGATCTCCACCTCGCTCTTCTTGTTCGTCACCACCGGGATGCGGACGAAGTTGAAGCGGCGTTTGAGCGCCGAGGACAGATCGTTGACGCCACGGTCACGACTGTTCGCGGTGGCGATGATCGAGAAGCCGGGCTTGGCGAAGACGATGCCGTCGCTGTCCAGTTCGGGAACCGAGATGTACTTCTCGGACAGGATCGAGATCAGCGCGTCCTGCACGTCGCTGGTGGAGCGGGTGAGTTCCTCGAAACGGCCGATGGCGCCGGATTCCATCGCGGTCATGATCGGCGAGGGGATCATCGATTCCCGCGACTGGCCCTTGGCGATGACCATCGACACGTTCCAGGAGTACTTGATGTGGTCCTCGGTGGTGCCGGCCGTGCCCTGCACGACCAGCGTGGAATTGCGGCAGATCGCGGCGGACAACAGCTCGGCCAGCCAGCTCTTGCCCGTGCCGGGGTCACCTATGAGCAGCAGGCCCCGGTCGGAGGCGAGCGTGACGATGGAGCGCTCGACGAAGCTGCGGTCGCCGTACCACTTCTGCGAGATCTTCCGGTCCAGGCCGTCGGAGCGCTCGGACCCCAGGACGAACAGGCGGACCATCTTCGGGGACAGCCGCCAGGAGAAGGGCTTGGGGCTGTCGTCGATGGATTCGAGCCACTCCAGTTCCTCGGCGTACTTGATCTCGGCGGGGGCGCGCAACAGGTCGGACATGACAGGGCCTTTCTAAGCGTCTGAACGTCTCTAGGCGAGGAATGTCTTGAGCTCGTGGACGAGCTTGCGGATGTGGCCGGAGAGCACCGGCGTACCGAGGTCCTTGAAGCGTTCGCGGAACCACGGGTTGACACTGCCGCGGCCGGAGCTGGTGACCGAGCCGACGGGGATGAACTTGGCTCCCGAGCGGTGAATGGCGACCATGCTCTCGAACAGTGGCTCGGTCTGCCATTCGTAGAAGTCGGAGATCCACACCACGACGGTATTGCGGGGCTCGGCGATCTTCTGCTGGGTCAGTGCCATGGCCACCGTGCCGTCGGTGCCGCCCCCGAGGTTGGTGCGCAACAGGGTCTCGAAGGGGTCGTGCACCCAGGGCGTGAGGTCGAGGGCCTGTGTGTCGTACGCGATCAGGTGGACGTCCACCTTCGGCAGCCCGGCGAAGATCGACGCCAGGATGGTGCAGTTCACCATCGAGTCGACCATCGAGCCCGACTGGTCCACGACGACGATCAGCCGCTGGGGTGTCGTCTTGCGGACCGTGTGCCGGTAGTAGAGACGGTCGACGTAGAGCCGCTCCTCCTCCGGGCTCCAGTTGGTGAGGTTCTTCCAGATCGTGCGGTCGAGGTCGAGGTTCCGGAACACCCGCTTGGGCGGGACGGAACGGTCCAGGGCGCCCACCGTGGCCTTCTCGACCTGGGTGCGCAGCACTTCGGCGACCTCGTCGACGAAGCGGCGGATCAGGTCCTTGGCGTTGGCCAGGGCCACGCCGGACAGGTTGTTCTTGTCGCGCAGCAGCTGTTCGATGAGCGACATGCTCGGGGTCAGCTGCGCGGCGAGCCGGGGGTCGGCCAGTACCTCGCGCAGGTGCATCCGCTTGACGAGGTCGGCCTCGATCGTGCCGAGTTCCGGGCCGATGGCCGGAATCAGCCGGCTGAGGTCGGGGGTCGTGCCGCCACCGCCGCTGCCGGTCGGGCTTGCACCAGGCCCTGCGGTCCGTCCCCCGGCACGGCCACCACGCAGCTCGCCGGGTTTGCAGCCGAGCGCGCGCTCCAGCCAGCCCGCGTCGGACTGCCAGCGCGCCAGCTGTCCGGCGGTGACCGTGCCCGAGCCGGAGGCGAAGACGTTGAGCAGCACCTTCGACACCAGCGCCGCCCGTCGCACTTCGGCGGCCCGGTCGCGTGCGTCGTCGGCGTCGGGGGCGCGTGCCATCAGGCCGTCGAACTCGGCGACCAGCTCCGGGTGGCGCTGCACGATCGAGTCGACGGAGACCTGCGGGTCCAGCAGTGCGGAGGGCAGGCCGATGTCCTCGACGACGGCGAGGCTCGCGGATTCCAGCGTGCCCTGTTCCTCCTGGTCGAAGAGCCGGGCGAGGAGCCGCCAGTACAGCACCTGGCGGCGGTTGTCCTGGGGGTCCGACTCCGGGGTCCGCGGGGTCGCTTTCTCGGTGGTTCGTTCCGTCGTGTGCTCCGTCATTTCCGCAGCAGCCTCCCCGCACGCTCCCGCAGCACGGTCACGGCGTCGGTGGCGGCCTTCTCGGCCTTGACTCCGGCCTTGTCGGTCGTGCCGCCGGCCCATCCCCCGGCGTGGATCGCGACAGCCTTCTTCCGTACGGTCGTCTCGACGGCCAGGGGCTGGACGCGGTACGTCCCGGCGTCCCAGCGGAGCAGTCCGATGCACGCGCCGGATGCCGCGACGGCCTCGGGGGTGAGCGGTCCGGCGGTCGGAATGCGGTCGGTGTCGACGGCGAGAGGCTCTCCGGCGAGGGTGAACGTCAGTGCGTCGTCGTCCTTGTGGGCGGCGTAGCCCTCCAGGAACACGGGGACGGCGATGCGCGCCGGGTGCCGGTCCAGGGGTGCGGTCGCCGCGTCGGCGGCGGTGGGCAGCGCGACGCGGGCGGTGGCGAAGGCGTCGGCGGGCTCGCCCCGGCGTGCGTGCTCGTCGCTCCAGACCAGGTCGCCCTCGGCGGTGACCGGCATGTCGGTGAGGTTCATCGAGCGGCCTTCACTGACGGCTGCCAGGAGCGACATGTGAGGGCGGAGCAGTTGCCAGAGCCCCGCTCCGACGACCGTGTCGGGCTTCGGTACCGATATTCCGGCACGCACCAGGCGGGGCGACGCACCGTCCGCGGGCTCGAACACCGCGTGGACCTGGGCCTGTACGGCGGTCGCGTGTTCATGGACGTCGACGCCGAGGGGCAGGAGGCGGCCGGTGGCCGTACCGGTCACCGGCACATCGGCCGCACCGGGCAGCGTCAGCAGCAGCGCGCGTGCCCACAGGTCGGCCCAGCGTCGTGCCGGGATCCGCTCCAGGGACGTGCCCGGACAGGACGCGGCAAGTTCGGCGGCGAATCCGTCGAGGAGCGTCGCCAGGCGGCGCAGCGCGGGGTCCGGAAGCATCGCGGAGACGACCGGCGCCGCCCCGGAGACCACGTCGTGGTCGATGCCCTGCCACCCGGAGCGCGCCAGATCGGACAGCCAGGAGCGGGCGGCGGCGAGCAGGTTCGCCGCCTGCTGCCCGGTGGGCGACGGGACGGTCTCCTCGCTGCGGGGTCGGCCGGTCGCCTCCTCGATGCGGGTCATCAGTGCGTCGTGGACGGAACCGAGGAGTGCGGTGCGTGCGGCGGCGAGGGCGACGAAGTGGTCCTCGCTCGCGGCTCCGCCCGCCGCCCTCTCCGCCGCCTCGGCGACCCTGGCGGCGAGCGGGGTCCCGGCGACCGCGTGGGCGAGTCCGGTCAGCCCGGCGGTCCGGTCGGGTTGCGGACGGAGCAGACCGGCGACGAGCGCCCGGTCGAAGGCGTCGAAGGCCGTGAGGGCTTCATCGAGCCCGGTGATGGTCTCCGAGAGCAGGTCGGTGCGCATCATGCCACCGCCCTGGTCGGCGGGAACCACTGCATCTCCGGCAACGGTGCGGTGGTCGGGGTGAGTTCGAGGTAGGCGAGGTGGCGCAGGAACCGGCTGAAGACGGGGGCGGCGGCCTTGCTGTCGCCCTGTGGCGGACGTGCGTCGCTCATGCCGGCGGTGATGGTGTGCGCGCTCGGCTCCCCGTCAGCAGACTCGACTTTCAGGTAGCGGGCGACGCGCTCGGCGCCGTACTGCAGCACCGCCTCGTTGACCAGGGCCCGGATGTGATTGCAGAAAGACCCCCGCGCACCGCCGCACGGCCGGTTGTTGTTGGTGCTGCAGGCGAACGTGTAGGTGCCGGCGGCGACCGACGACACATAGACCCGGCCGATGTCCGAGCCGCTGGACACCACACCCTGCAGGCGTCCGTCGGCCAGCTCGACGAACGGGACTTTGGCCAGCTTGCGCGGTCGTGCGGGTGCTGTCACCCGTGCCGTGCTCGACCTCTCCCAGTCTGACAACGCACCACTCCTCTGTGCACCAGGGCGACTTCCGCGCCACAACGGCAGAACACGACCGAACGTACCTGCGACCACTGACAACGCCCGGTCGCGGACGCGCGACGGTCCCCGCACCTGGCTGGGCATCGGAAACGCGTGGAGCCCGCTGCCCCGGTCCCGAGCCGTGCTCCGCACGCCGACTGCGGCACTCGTCCTGGGACCCTGAGCGTGGGTGTCGACGGTGCGGCCCGCTTCGCGAGGGCCCCGGGGCACGAGGCGCGAAGCGGAGCGCGCCGTGCCCCGGGCAGGTGTCAGGGAGTGCGGGCTGCTCCTCGGGGGGCCACGATCCCTCCGCCCGGAGGCAGCGGGTAGAACGGGATGGCGACGAAGTCGTACTGGGGGCACGGCGTCGTGATGCACTGCTTCGGCGAGGGCACACAGACATGTCCGGCAGGCGCCACGACGGCGGCGCATGGGGTCGCCCGCGATACGACCGGGCTTTCTCCGGCGGATGCCGGGCTCGTCATGGTCAGGGGCAGGGCGGTGAGAGCGACCGCCGTGGCGGCACGCAGCAAGTTCTCGATCACAAGCAGCAGAGATAGCCGCACACCAGCGCGGCGTCGCACCGGCTGAGGGGTCAATCACCCGTTCGGGTCGCGATGTTCACCATCGGAACGTATTGCCCACCCAGGAGAAAGGGCTGTGGCGCTTCGCCGGGCGCTCGGGACGGTCGCGCCGACCCGGCGCTCCGGGTCCGTACAACCTTTTGAGCCCCTCGCGTGGGCGGATTCTCGGGGTCCTCGCAACACCTGATGGCCTATGCGGTCGTCAGTAGATCACGCAGGCGCTCGGCTGGGGTTCTCCAGCCGAGCGTTTTGCGTGGTCGGCCGTTGAGTTGCTGAGCGACGTGTTCGAGGTCTGCGGCGCTGTGCACGGACAGGTCGGTGCTCTTGGGGAAGTACTGCCGCAGCAGACCGTTGGTGTTCTCGTTCGATCCGCGCTGCCAGGGGAGTGCGGATCGCAGAAGTAGACCGGTACTCCCGTGGCGACGGTGAACTGCTTGTGCGCGGCCATCTCGCAGCCCTGGTCCCAGGTCAGCGAGCCGCGCAGGTGCGCGGGCAGGGTCTGGATCAAGGGCACCAGCACGTCACGGACCTCCTCGGCGGTGTGTCCGCCGGGCAGATGCCCGAGCATGACGTAGCGGGTGGAACGCTCGACCAACGTCACGATCGCGCTCTCGCTGCGGGGGCCGACGATCAGATCGCCCTCCCAGTGGCCGGGCACCGCCCGGTCCTCGACCTCGGCAGGCCGCTCGGAGATCATCACCATCTCGTCGACGAACCGGCGAGTGCGCTGCTCCGGGCCACGGTGTGGCTTGCGGCGGGTGCGCCCGGTGCGCAGCGCGAGTGCGATCTCGCGCCGCAGCCCGCCACGGGCCTGGACATAGATCGCCTGGTAGACCGTCTCCGGACTCACCCGCATACCCTCGTCGTCGGGGAACTCCATGACCAGAGCGTGACAGATCTGCTCGGGTGACCACTGCTGCTGCAGTCTGCCCGCGACGTACTCGCGCAGCGGACCGTCGTGGGCGAGCTTGGACTGCTTGGGGCGTGCCCGGCTCTTCGCCCAGGCCCGCTGTGCCCGGTGGGGCTGATAGACGCCCTCGACGCAACGGGCATCGATCTCACGTTTGACGGTGGATGCCGGCCGGCCCGGTGCCCGTCCGATCGCCCGCAGTGAGCGGCCCTCACGACGCATGTCGGCGATCAACTCCCGCTCGGCCACCGTCAGGAACCGTGGGTGCAGCTCGGCTTCGACTGCCGCAAGAGAGGGCGCCGACGTGACGGCGACGGTGCTGGTCATGCCCGTTGTGTAGTCGATCCTTCGCCCATCGGGGTGCAGGCGCGCGTTGCCGATCTTCCGGATCCCGCGGTCCCAGTCCTTGGCTGTGCGCTCGTGGACCCCGACCTGCGCCGCGGCATCCCGTCGTCGCACCCCCGACGCGCGAAGCCGGTCGTACTCCGCCCGCCCCGGATGCCCACTGGTGCCCGTCTTCCCACGACCACGGACGCCGGCCTTCCGCGCCCAGCCCGCCGCCGTGTGTCGGCTCACCCCAACCGCCCGAGCAGCACCCGAGACACTCCCGTTCTCCCGGTCCAGCGCCTCGAAGAACCGCGCCTTCAACTCCTCAAAATCCACGATCCCCGCAACTCCCTGAAATCCAGGGTGTTGCGGGGATCGCTAGAACCCGCCGTGTCGAGGGGGACGTTTCGTTGCTTGAGTCAATGAGTCAAGGAGTCCCGTTGCGCAGATCTGTCACGGCTGCTGCCGTGATCACAGCTGTCGTTGCCGTCCCGCTGGTCCCGACAGCGTCTTCCGCCGCAGCCCCCTACAAGGGAGCCAACACCGCAGCCGTCCAGGACGACTTCAACGGCGACGGCTACCGCGACCTGGCCGTCGGTGCTCCGTCCGCGGCCAATGGCAGCGTGGCGGAGGCCGGAGCGGTCGTCATTCTCTACGGTTCGGCCTCTTCGGTCAGTGCCACGCGCCGGACCGTCATCACGCAGGCGACGTCCGGGATCCCGGGCGATCCCGAGGCATGGGACGGCTTCGGCCGGACCGTGGCCAGCGCCGACCTGGACCGGGACGGCTACGCGGACCTGCTGGTGGGTGCGCAGGGCGAGGATGTCGGCGGCAAGGACGGCCGGGGCTCCGTGACCGTGGTGTGGGGCGGCTCCGGTGGGCTGAAGGGCGGCGCGAGCATCTCACCGCCCGCCGGTTACGGGGATGGACGCACGTACTGCGGCTTCGGCATGTCCCTGGCCACCGGGGACATGAACGGTGACGGCGCCCCGGAGGTCTCCATCGGCTCCCGGTGCGAAGGGGCCTCGTACACCGGCCCCTTCTCCCGCACCGGAAAGGGCGCCTCCAACTACCGGGAATGGCGCATGGGCGAAACCCGCGGCGTGGTGATGGGCGATGTGAATCACGACGGCAGGGCGGAGCGGTTCTGGCTGCCGGGCCCCTCGGACGACGACCTCCGCGGATCGGTGTACATCGACAACGGCCCTCCCGGCGAAGACGGCCTCGGCGCCAGGCCCGTCGAACTCCCCTACGCCGACGGCCATTCCGGCCGTATCGGAGATGTCAACGGCGACGGCTACGGGGACCTCGTCACCGGCATCGCCGATGACGACTCCCTTTCCGGCGGCACGGGATCGGCGCACCGCGGTGGCGAGATCCAGGTGCTGTACGGCAGCGCGCAGGGCATCACCACCGCCCAGCGCCCGAAGATCTTCCACCAGGACACGGCGGGGGTCCCCGGCGTCGCGGAGAACGCCGACCGGTTCGGCCAGTCGCTCAGCATCGGAGACGTGAACGCCGATGGCTACGCCGACGTTCTCATCGGCTCCCCCGAGGAGGCGGTCGGCACGCGCAAGTCGGCCGGCACGGCCGTGCTGCTGCGCGGTTCCGCCTCCGGCCTGACCACGGCGAAGGCGGCCGGATACACCCAGGACACCGCGGGCGTGCCGGGCGCCGCCGAGACCGGGGACCAGTTCGGTGCCGCGGTGCACCTTGCCGACCTCAACAAGGACGGCAGGGCCGAGACGATCGTCGGCGTGCCCACCGAGAACAGCGACGGCTGTGTGTGGGTCGCCCGCGGCTCGGCCTCCGGGCCCGTCCTGAGCGGCTCGGTCAACCTCTGCGGCAAGAGCGCCGGAATCACCGTCCGCGACGCCAAGGGCTACTTCGGTGCGGCGCTGACCGGCGTCCACACGGAGAGCTGACACCCGTACGTCCGGTCGCGCGCGGGACGCGCGGCCGGACGTACGCCGGGGGCCGATCACCAATCGGACGTCGGCCCTCACCTCGCTCGCGGGCGCTCATCCCACTCCGCCGGCTCCTCAGAGGAGAAGGCGCAACAGATGCTCGCAGGCAGCCTGTTCGCTCGGGTGCCGTGCGATGACCTCGTAGGTGCCGCGTTCGTACGCACCGGTCTCCCACACCCCGTCGGGTGCCTGCCGCAGGAACAGGAAGTCCGTGGGAGTGGGGACCGGTTCGTGGACGCCCTCGATGCGGTAGTAGCCGTCGGCCACGCCTGCCCGGCTCAGCGCCGCGTACAGCTCCCGGCGGTCCACGCCGAGGCTATGCGCCGGCGGACGTGAGGTAGTCGTGCTCCAGCAACCACTTGACGTTCAGCCGCTGACCCTGGCCCGGGTCGAGGAAGACCGCGTCCAGCTTGATCTGCTGACCGCCGCCCGGCTGCTCGAACCACGGGGCGATGCTGCCCTGCCACACCCAGAAGGGCTTGGCCACCTTGTAGACGCGGTAGTCACAAGCGACGGCTGCGTCACGGGTGTTGAGGTTCTGCGGCGGCAGCGCGCGCTCGGCGTAAGCGTCACCGGCGGGTGCCAGGTAGCCGCCGTACTCGGAGCCGAAGCGGTCCAGACGCCGGCCCGGACGCAGCTTGGTCGGCTCCTTGTCGATCTGCCCGTTGACCTGACCGAATCCGTCGTTGGGCGGGTACTTCCAGCTGCCGGAGTCGGCGGGGCCTTCCCAGTACTTCTTCAGGAAGGCCTGCGGGGACAGGTTTCCGGTGCGCTTGTATCCCTTGAGGAGCGGGCCCACGGGTGCCAACCGGGTGTTCGGAAGCCACTTGGGACCGAGTCGGGCATCGCCGCGGAACTCACCGGTGCAGGGCTCATGGCGGACCTTGGACGAAGACGACCGGTCCTCCGGCTTCGCCGAGGCGCTCGCGGCGGGGGCCGCGATGAGTCCGGCGGTGATGCCGAGCACGGCAAGCACGTTGCGCATGCGGTTCATTCAGGTGTCCCCTCGGGTGCTGAAGATCATTCACGGTAACTGACGAAGAGTAACTATTCATTCACCCACAGCGTCCGCGTCGTGCCGCTGAAAACCGGCCATCCTGTCGGGCTCCGCGGTGGCTCCCGCTGCGACGAGGAGGGCGACCGTTTCGGGATGGCGGCCGCCGGGAGAGCTTCTTGCGCCGTCGCTGGTTCATGGGTGCCGGGATCGACGACCGGGCGCGCGGCGGGGACAGCCCTGTCCCTTCGTCAACCGGGTCACGCGACCGGGAGGCCGAGCCCGGCGGCGATGGCGCTGACCCGGGTGAAGACGGAGACCGGGTACTGGTCGTCGCAGTACTTGTTGCCCGTGGAGACCACACCGATCACCTTCCCGCCGGCGACCAGTGGACCACCGGAGTCGCCACGGCAGACGCTGTCGTGGGTCCCGGCGGCCGGGATCCCGCACACCTTGAGTGCGGCGGACTCGCCCGGGTCGGTGAAGGGCGCACAGCCCTTGAGCGGTGCCAGGGTCAGTGTGGCCGATTTCAGCCGCTTTCCGGGGGTGTCGGTGGCGGTCTTGCCCCAGCCCACGGTCTTCGCGGTCTTTCCGGAGGCGTAGAGAGCCGAGTCCTTGGGGCCCGCCGACTTGAGCGGTGCGTAGGGCATCGGCTTGGAGAGGGTGATCACCGCCGCGTCGTAGGTGAGCGTGGTCTCGGCGAACCTCGGGTGGATCTTGACCGATGCGACGTGCCGGACCGTCCCCTTGGTGCTGCTCAGCTCGGTGCGCCCGCCGATGACCAACAGGTCGCGGGGCGCGGCCGCGTCCTTGATGCAGTGTGCGGCGGTGAGCACCTTGGTGGGAGCCACCAGGGTGCCGCCGCAGAACTGCTCGCCGTCCGGAGTCTCTATGAGCATGGCGTACGGATGGTCCACCACGGTGGTGTTCCGACCGCCGTGGACGGCGGCGGCCGGTGTCGCGGTGGCCGCGAGCCCGGCCGCGGTGAGTACGGAGGCGGCCAGCGCGGCAGCGGCGGTACGCCTGTTGAACGTGAGCATGTGATCCCCCCGGGGCACACTGCGCGGCCGGTGACCGCGCGTCGTGTGGAGGAGGATGGGGACATCAGGCAGCGGGTTCCATGATCGGCCGATCCGGTCGGAGTCGTTTCTGCGCCCGGAAGCCGATGAGGCCTGCCGGGGCAGTTCCCGTGCCGTAGCGAGCGCCCCTCGGCAAGTACGATGCTGCGGCGTCGCGTCGAGCACATGTCCGGTCGCGGAGCCCTCCCGACGCGCAGGGCTGCCGCGCAGCTGCGTGAACTGCGCGGCAGCCCTGTGGTCCGGGGCGGCGGGGCCTATTCGGCTGCGGCCGTCGTGGTCCCGGCCTCGGCCGTTGCCCCGGCGGAGGTCTCCGGGCGGCCGATCGAGCAGACCAGAGCGTTGTCCTTGACGTCGGCGACGATGGTGTCGCCCGGTTCCGCTTCGCCGCTCAGCAGCAGCGAGGCGATGCGGTTGTCGAGTTCGGTCTGGATCGTGCGGCGCAGCGGGCGGGCCCCGAACTCCGGCTGGTGGCCGTGCGCGACAAGGAGCTTCTTCGCCGCCTCGGTGACTTCCAGCTCCATACCCTGGGCCCGTACGCGGCGTTTGCTGCCGTCCAGCATGAGGTCGACGATGCGGCCGAGATCGTCCTTGTCGAGGCCGTGGAAGATGATCGTCTCGTCGACGCGGTTGAGGAACTCGGGCGGGAAGTGGCCCCGCAGGTCGCCCATGAGGTCGTCGCGGATCTCGGAGACATCACCCTTGTGGGCGAGGATGCGATGGGCGCCGATGTTGGACGTCATGATGACGACGGTGTGGCGGAAGTCCACCGTTCGCCCCTGTGCGTCGGTCAGGCGTCCGTCGTCGAGGACTTGCAGCAGCGTGTTGAAGACGTCGGGGTGGGCCTTTTCCACCTCGTCGAACAGCAGCACGCTGTACGGCTGGCGGCGTACCTTCTCCGTCAGCTGGCCGGCCTCCTCGTGGCCGACGTATCCGGGCGGTGCGCCGACGAGCCGCGAGACGGTGTGCTTCTCCTGGAATTCGCTCATGTCGAAGCGAGCCATGCGTTTCTCGTCGCCGAACAGCAACTCGGCGAGCGCCTTGGCGAGTTCGGTCTTCCCGACACCGGTTGGTCCGAGGAAGAGGAAGGAGCCGACGGGGCGGTCGGGGTCGCCCATTCCGGCCCGGTTGCGGCGCACCGCCTGCGCGATCGCGGTGACCGCCTCGTCCTGGCCGACCACGCGGGAGTGCAGTGCGTCCTCCAGCTTGAGGAGCTTCTCCTTCTCGCTGG
Organism: Streptomyces sp. NBC_00984; assembly: GCF_045162475.1. Classification (NCBI taxonomy): domain Bacteria; kingdom Bacillati; phylum Actinomycetota; class Actinomycetes; order Kitasatosporales; family Streptomycetaceae; genus Streptomyces; species Streptomyces sp. NBC_00984. Next base: position 8,431,163 of record NZ_CP108734.1, on the reverse strand, counting down.
CGGTGAGCTGCGTGACCGGGATGCCGGTGCGGCGGGAGACGACATCGGCGATGTCGGCGGTGGTGACGTCCATGACGCCCTCACGGCGTTCCTCGATGCCTGTGAGTTCGGCCTCGGTCTCCGCGATCTGCCCTTTCAGCCCGGAGGCCTTCTCGAAGTCCTCGGACGCGACCGCTTCGTCCTTCTCCCGCTTCAGCTTGGCGAGCGTGTCCTCGCGGGAGACGACTTCGGTGGACCTGCCGAGCGACCGCAGTCGTACCCTGGCGCCTGCCTGGTCCATGAGGTCGATGGCCTTGTCCGGCAGGAAGCGGTCGCTGATGTAGCGGTCGGACAGCTCTGCGGCCGCCACCAGGGCGTCGTCCGCGAAGCGGACCTGGTGGTGGGCCTCGTAGGAGTCGCGCAGGCCCTCCAGGATCTGGATGGTCTCCTCGACCGTCGGTTCGGGCACCATCACGGGCTGGAAGCGGCGTTCCAGGGCGGCGTCCTTCTCGATGTGCTTGCGGTACTCGTCGATGGTCGTCGCTCCGACGACATGCAGCTCACCGCGCGCCAGTGCGGGTTTGAGCATATTGCCCGCGTCCATCGCGCCCTCGCCCGATGCCCCGGCGCCGACCACGGTGTGCAGCTCGTCGATGAACAGGATCGTCGAGTCCGCGGCGGCGCTGACCTCGTCGATGACGTTCTTGAGCCGTTCCTCGAACTGGCCGCGGTACTGGGAACCCGCCACCAGACCGGAGAGGTCCAGCGCGATCACTCGCTTGTCCTTGAGAGTACGGGGGACGTCTCCGGCCACGATGCGCTGGGCGATTCCCTCCACGATCGCGGTCTTGCCGACACCGGGCTCACCGATCAGTACAGGATTGTTCTTGGAACGCCGTGAGAGGACCTCCACGGTCTGCTCGATCTCCTCGGCCCGGCCGACCACGGGATCGAGCTTCCCGGCCTTCGCCTCCTCGGTCAGATCGCGTCCGTACTGATCGAGGGTGGGGGTGTCGCTCGTGCCGGCCGCCGGGGTGCCGTCGGCCCGTGCGGCGTTCTCCGCCTCGCGCCGCAGCTTGCCGGTGTCCGTTCCGTATGCGGCGAGCAGTTTGGCCGCACCGGAATCCTGGGTGTCCAGCAGCGCACCGAGGATGTGCTCCGGCCCGATGTAGGAGACTCCGGCTGCCTGGGAGCGCTCGTATGCCTGGAGCAGTACGCGTTTGGCGGCGGGTGTCAGGCTCGGCTCCGCGGACGGAGTGGCGCTCTCCCCCGGCAGGATTTCGGCGATCCGTTTGCCCAGCTCGTCGGGGTCCGCCCCGGCCTGTTGGAGCAGGGTGCGGGCCGGGTCCACCTGGGTGGCGGCCCACAACAGGTGCTCGGTGTCCAGGTCCCGGCTGCCGTCGTCGGTCGCGCGCGTGGTCGCCCGGCCTATCAGCTCGCGGGCCGAATCGGTCAGCAGCCGCCCGATGGGGACCCGCTGCACCTGTGGCGGTGAGGACGCCGGGGACATCCCGAAGAACCGGTTGAGCATTTCCGAGAACGGGTCCGGGCCGCCGAGGGAGCCGAAGGAGGACATGGTCATGGTCACCGTCCAGTGAGTGCGGTTGGGGGAGCGCGCGAGGGATGGCCGGCCGGGATCGCCCTGCGCCGGACCCGGACGCGGGGTGCCCGGGGCTCACGGCTCGTCGAGCTCGCCGGGTGGCCCCCATGGGCAGGTGATTTCACTAGACCAACGCATGCTCCGTCACGCAACGGCGCGGAAGCTCGCCCATCGCCCGCGGTCAGCGCACACCACGGCGTCACGGACTTGCCGGCCCGGTGACGAACCGGCCGGGAGTACGCCGATCGGGTGACACCCGGACCGACCGCCCGGTCGGACTCGGCGCGTGCCTGCCGGGACGTGCATCGTGTGCGCTGCCCTCGCTGCCGTCGGTGAGCGGCGCAGGACATGGGGAGCGGTGCGGCCGCGCCGTCTGAGTCCCGATCCCAGCCGACCGCCGCCTCGCCCACCGCCCGGACCCCGCCAAGACTTGAGCCATGAGCGACAAGGAGAAGTCGGAGGATCTCAAGGGCGGCCCCGGCCGCATCGTGCTGTCGGCGGTCGTCTTCGCCGTGCCCGTCCTCAAGTTGGCCTGGACGCTGGGCGGCGGAGGCGAGTGAGGCGCTCGTCGCCATGGAGCCGTCCAACTGGCCCGACGTCCTGATCGGCATGCTCCTCAACAACGCGCTGCTCGCCTCGGTGCTCGCCGTCGTGGTCACCCGCACCTCGTACGCGTACTGCGCCGCCAGGGGCGGCGCCCGGGTCCACGCGGACACCCCACCGCTCACATGCTGGTGCAGGCCGCCATCGTCCCGGTCACCTTCGCGCTGGTGGTCGGCGCCTTCCACGGGTTGTGGTGGGGGTCGCGGTGGCCCTCGTCTCGTACGCACTGCGTATCGGCGTGATCGTCGAGTACCGCACCGGGCGCCGCGAGCGCGGTAGCGGCAGGCGCACCCGCATCTCGCCCTCCGGCCGGCTCGAACGTGCCGCGGCCTCAGTGGGTCGCGGCCGCCAGCAGCTCGGGCAGTTCACGCATGTCGTCGAACACGGTGGTGCCCGGTCCTTCGAGCCGCGAGGCCGGTGTGAGACCGCCGCAGTAGCCGAAGGCCCGCATCCCGGCGGCGCGAGCTGCCTGAACTCCGTACGCACTGTCCTCGATCACCGCGCAGCGCCCGGGGTCCACGCCCATGGAACGGGCAGCATGAAGGAAGAGATCGGGAGCGGGCTTGCCGGTCGCGACGTCGTGGGCGCTGAAGATGTTCCCCGCGAAGTGATCGCTCAGGGCGACGATCTCCAGGTTTCGTCTGATGCCGTCGTGGTCGCCGTTCGATGCGACGCAGGCAGGTGTGGTGAGCGCGTTCAGAACCTCTGCGATGCCGTCGACAGCGGTCAGTTCGGCGTCGAAGGCCGTCCGGTACAGATGCTCGTACTTCCGCTGCCAGTCCTTCTCCAGCCGTCGTCCGAGCCGTTCCTCCACGGCTGCCGTGTAGACCTCGTCGGACGAGCCCACGAACCGCTCGATGATCTCGGCTTCGGTGAACGGGCATCCCAGGTCAGCCGTGACTATCGCGTCCACTTTGACGCATATCCGCTCGCTGTCCACGAGGACACCGTCGCAGTCGAAGATCACCAGTTCGACGGGGCTCTGAGTCATGGGCGGCAGTCTAGCGATGGCTCTCCCCCGTCTGGTTCGGCGACCCACTCCACGAGGAGGCGAAACGCCCGGTGAGCGGCTTCGGTCGGGTTCAGTTTCGGACATGCGGAGGATGGCTTCGTGCCTTTCCGAGAGCGGCGTGTTCTCGGATCCCCGCCCGTCGATCGCGTCGCATCCGTGGTGTGTACGCCGCCCTGGCGATCTTTCTCGCTGACGCACCGTCACGAATGGGCCGGTTGCAGCCGCCAGCCTTGGCGCGTTCTATTTCCGGATTTCTACCTGCTTGTCATTGCCATACGCCACGCTGGACACATACCGCCCAACACCGGCTTGGAGGCCAGTAGTGGACGCCCAGGACCTCGCGCAGCTCGACGACAAAGAATTCGAGCAGTTGCTCACCTCGAACATTCACCCGCCCACCCGTGACGCCAGAACGTGGGCGGCGATCATCCACCCCGACAATCTGCCGCGAGCCCGGAAGATCCTCACGCATGTCCACGAACGGACCGCGAGCGTCCTGCGCCGCCGCAAGACCGAGCGCGAGGAGTTCCGCATCGAGTGCTTTGCCCTGGGCGAGGCCGGCAAGCGCGAATGGTTCGCCACACGTGCCGATTTCGAGTCACTGCGCCGCCGTACCGCGAACTTCCACCAGCGCGTCCAGCGGGCCATCACCGAACTGGGCCAGGAGCAACGGAATGTGAACCGCGCACAGAGCCACAGCGCCGGACAGCAGAGCCGGGAGACGCTCCGCGAACTCGCCGTTGCCGTCCAACGCCATCAAGCGGTCCATGCCCGCAACGGCGGCGGCGCCGAGCAGGTGGACCACGAGCTGTGGCAGCATCTCGACCGGCTGACCGTGCCCACCGGCCCCGGCCAGCACCCGACGACACTCCGCACGATGCTCAGCATCTACTGGACCGACACGCAGCCGCTCGATGACGATCCGGGGCTACGGACCCGCACCGGGCACGTCACCAGCGGCGCTCCCGCGCCCCCTTCCGCGCCCCTCTCCGGTGTTCCGCAGGCCCGGCGTGTCCATGACTGGGAAGGCCCCACGGCGTAGCCGCACCCGGCTGCGTGGCGCCGGGGCGTTCGCAACGGCACGGCGTGGGACGGCATCGGACGGAACGGCAGCCGTCCGCTCCGCCCGATGCCGAGGAAGGTCAGGAAGCCTTGTACAGTCCCAGCTTCGCCACGGGCGGGTTGGCGCGGGCGCCGAGGACGCGCAGACGGACCTTGGACGCGGTGGCGGGCGCGCTCAGGTACTCGATGCGCTTGTACCCGATGGTGCCCGCCTGCACGACGGTCTTCCACGTGGTGCCGTCCCAGATGTCCACGGCGAAGGACTCGACACGTTGCCCGCGGGTGATGTCCTCCTGGAGCACGACCCGGTCGAACGTGACCGGTTGCGGGGACTCCAGGACCGTCTCCTTCGAGTGCGCGTCGCCGGCCGGGCTCCACGCGGAGGTCAGCCGTTCGTCCGTCATCGGGGAGCCGCCGGGGGAACCAGCAGGTTGCTGCCGTAGGTGGCGCGTACGGTCTGCCCGAAGGACGTCGGCGCGGCGGTGCCGGGATCGCTGATCCGGCCATCCCTGTTGGGCGGCACGTTCAGCAGCAGTACGGAGTTGCGGCCGACCGACGTGCAGTAGAGGTCGAGCAGCTTGGCGGGCGTCTTCACCTGGCTGCCCCGGGAGGCGTGCCAGAACCAGCCGGGCCGGATGGAGACGTCCGACTCCGCCGGATACCAGGCGAGGCAGTTCGGGTGGTGGGCGGTGAGGACGTCCCGGGAGGCGAGGTCGCCGCCCTCGGGCGGGACCACCACCCCCTCGTCACACGCGACGGATCACGGCTGCGATACGTCGGCGGCGGTGCGCCGAAGCCCCGCACAAGCGGGTGAGGGCTCCGACGCACCGCCGGCCGGGCTCGCCGGTCAGCCGACGTTCACATCGATGCAGGCGTAGAAGGCGTTGGCGGTGTCCGCGATGTTCCACACCGCGAGGACCTTCTGCCGGCCCGTCAGTCCACCGAAGTCGACCTGGTGGGTGACCGTGGCGCCGGGCTGCGCGCCGTTGTCGTCGAACTCGGCGATCTTCCGCCCGCCCGCAAAGTACTGCCAGGTGCTCGTGGCGTGCCGGGCGGTCAGCACCCACTGGAAGGACGTGCTGCGGCCGACCGGGGTGACCGTCCAGCCCTTGGAGTCGTCGTCGAGTTCGGCGAACCGGCTGTTGCCGCCGCTGCAACTGGTCAGCCCCTTGGGACCTTCCACGCTCTGCGGCTCGTACTTGATTTCTCCACAGCTCACGGTCCCGGCGGCGCACTGGGCCTGGCGGCTCGGTGGCGACGAGATGTACCCGTGGGCACTGGCGGAACCAACCGGAAGGGTCAGGACCAGTACGGGTGCGAGTAAGGCACCGATGACTGCGGCGGTCTTCCTTTTCGCGTGCATGCTTCTCCTTCACATGAGGCGTCGCCGCACACGAGCGGGCTATGGGGGCCCGGCAGTGGCAGACCGGCCTCTCCAGTGTGGGGGCCAAGAAGTGCGAAGGGCACGGCAGGAACCACTGCCGCGTACGCCCGGGACTCTCGGACGTCCGGCAGGGCACTGCACTTGGACTAGACCATACCCATCGACGCGTCCACGTCAAGATGTCGGCGTCGTACGGTGCCGCCGTTCACCGGGCGTACGGCGCCTCAGGCACGCTCGGCGGCGAGTGGCCGGCCCGCGCCGCAGCGGAGTGGTGGGGTGCCCCTCACGGATGGCGCCGAGGATGCAGTGCACCGCGGGGCCGAAGGCACGCAGACGCATCAGGCACGCCTGACGTCGCCGCCCTGCTCGACTCCTCGCCCCGTGCCGACGCACGGCATACGCTCTGACCGCGCGGTGCCGGACTCACGGGGCAGGCCGGCACGACCCGGCCGGACTCCGTGGTGCGGCGCCGACCGTGCCCGCCCCCGACGAGCAGGAATGCCATGGCCTCCCACCCCGCTCCTCCACCCGGCCCGACCGGCTCCGCCGGCCGCGACGCCTTCCACCCCGATCTTCCCGGCCACGACGACGGGGACGCCGACACCGACGGCCGAGGACTCCCGCTGCACGCCCGGCTCCACCACATCCGTGCCGACACGCTCGACGGCGACACCGCGCAGACGGGCGGCATGCGGCGGTTCGCCGCGATCAGCGGCAGCAGGGTCGGCTCGCGGCGTATCTGGATGGGCCAGACCCATGTGGCGGCACGGACGGCTTCGTCCAACCATCACCACGGCGACTCCGAGACGGCGATCCATGTGATCAAGGGGCACCCGGAGTTCGTGTTCCTCGACGATTCGAGCGGTGTGGCCGAGGAGGTCCGGATCCGCGCCTCCCCCGGCGACTACATCTTCGTTCCGCCGTTCGTGCCGCATCGCGAGGAGAATCCCAGCACCGACGAAGAGGCGGTCGTGGTGATCGCCCGCAGCACGCAGGAGGCGATCGTCGTCAATCTGCCCGAGCTGTACGTGCTGGGCGACGGGCCCGACGTCGGATGACGAACCGCCGGGCCCGACTCGGCCGGGTCCGTCCCTCCGGCGCACTCGGCCGCGCCGAGCCCGGCTCAGCGGCGCGTCACCACCCCGTCTCACCGTCGACGCCCTCGCGCACCAGATCGGCGTGGCCGGTGTGGCGCGCGTACTCCCCGATCATGTGCAAGTGGATCAGCCGCAGCGAGTACTCCTCGCCGCCATGGACGAAGGTGTCGTCCAGCGAGGCCTCGGCGACGATCTCGTCCGCGAGCCGGCATTCCTCGACGAGGCGGGCATAGTCCTCGGCCGCGCGGGCCGGGTCCAGGTCCTCGAAGTCCGCGTCCTTACCCTTCTCGGGGTCGTACATGGGATCGAACGCCTGGCCGGCGAACCGCTCCCGGAACCAGACGCGTTCGACCTTCGCCATGTGGCGGATCAGTCCCAGAAGGGTGAGGTTCGACGGCGATACGGTCTGTTCGGCGAGTTGCTCCCCGGTCAGGCCCGCGCACTTGTGCAGCAGGCAGCTGCGGAACCATGCGAGATAGCCCGTGAGCATCTCCCGCTCGCCGGCCACGAGTGAACCGGGTATGCGCGTCACCTCGGGTGCTGTCCATGTCATGGCATGATCATGCCTCGTCCGCGGTGGAACCCGAACAGGGTTTTCACATGCCGTCGGTGGGCTCGTTCGACCAGGTGGTCGTGGTGGATGTGGTGATGGAGGCGGCCACCCCGAGCACCAGGAACAGGATGAGCAGCCCCTTCCCCGCGCCGCTCATGACGAGGGGCCGCGTGGCGGAGCGTGCCTGCTGCTGCGGTACGGAGAGGTCGTCGTCGCCGAAGAAGCCCTTGGGGTAGGCCGGGGTGAGCATCAGGGCGTAGGCGCTGAAGCGCATTTCGTAGCGGAGCACGGCGGCCGTTGCCCCGAAGAGCGGGCGGGGCATGCGCCCCAGGATCAGGGTGATCAGCCACCAGACGATCGCCACCGCCCACCAGCCGGCCAGGGCGAGACTCTGCACGACGGCCGCCGGAATCATCAGGATCAGGCGGAAGAAGACGGCGAGGCGGTTGAGGCCGGTCGGCCGGACTTCGATCCGGACCGGGTAGTCCGGCGGTGGGTCGAGGGCGAACGGCGGATAGCGGTCCACGAGCAGCATGCTGCTCGCGCCGACCCGCACCTGGTAGCCGAGGTATCCGGCGAGGAATCGGAAGACCGGTCCGGGCAGCCGGCCCAGGAACAACGCGGCGAACCAGCCCACGACGACAGTCACCACGGCCGCGATGTGCAGGAAGAAGAGCACGATGAAGTGCGGGATCAGCAGGAGCAACCGCACCAGCACGGTGAGCCGGCGCTGTCGTGGCGGCTCGACGATGTCCAGCACGGGAAGCCACTCGCCGGCGATCCATGCCCTCGGGCCCGGACTCCACTGGGCGTCAGCCATGTCGCTCCTCGTCGGCGGTGATCCGTACGCCATCGCGCGTACGGCGTGACCCCACGCTGGGCCGGAAGGGAACGACCCGCAATCGGCCGCGGGCCGATCGGGTGCCCCGGCCCGCGGCCGGGGCACCCGGACTCACCCGGTGGGTTCGAGCAGGTTGCCGCGCAGGGCCTCCACCAATTCCTCCTCGGCACCGAGGAATTCGGTGGCGTAGGCGTGGACGGAGCCGTGTGCCGCGGCGAGGTCGGCCAGGAAGAACCGCATGATGTCTGCGGGCGCCCGGCCGTATCCGGGCCAGACCGGTTCCTGGCCGGGGTGGTCCGCCCGCCAGTCGGCCAGGAGCCGTTCGGTGGCGAGCCCGGTGAGCGCGAAGTCGGCGACGATGTCGTCCTCGGCCACACCGAGCAGGGACAGGACCAGTGCGGCAAGCAGCCCGGTCCGGTCCTTGCCCGAGGCGCAGTGGAAGACGACAGGTCCGCTGTCCTCGGCGGCGATCACTTCCAGGGCGCGGCGGAGTTCGACGGCTCCGTCGTGGGCGACCTCGGCGTACCGGTCGGCCAGGAAGCGCCCGGTCTCCACCTCCGGGCCCAGTGCGGCCTGGTCGTAGGGCCGGTGCTCGATGCTGAGGTGGTGGTAACGCAGTCCCGGCGCCTCGGGCACTCGCCCCTTGGCGGCGATCTCCCAGTCGTACCGCAGGTCGATGACCGTGCCGATCCCCAGGGTCAGGAACCGGTCCCAGTCCTCGCCACGCAGTTTGCCCAGCGAATCGGACCGGTAGAGCCGTCCCTGGCGAACCGGTCGACCGCCCTCCCCCGGATAGCCCCCGACGTCGCGGAAGTTGTGCAGTCGCTCGAACGCCAAATGTCTGTTCACGACGGAGGACTCTAAAGGGATGCGGCGGGACGTGTCAGCGCCCCGCCAATACGGGACCGCCCCGGCGCGCCGTGCGGGCCGCGAGTCGTGATCCCGGCGGGGCCCGAGCCGAGAATGCAGGCGTGTCCACTCCCACGCGCCCCTCCGCTCCCGCCGTCAGCGCCGGGCTCGATCCACAGGGCGAATGGTCCCTGCTGCTTCTGTCGGCCGCTTCCGGCGCGGCCGACGCATTCGCCTTCATCTGCGTCGGCCAGGTCTTCGCCGGGGTGATGACCGGAAATCTGGTACTGCTCGGCATCTCCGCCACCGGTGCCGGAGAACACGGGGTGGCGCTGCGGGTGATCACCGCGCTGGTCACCTACGGCATCGGTGTCACCTGCGGCGCGTGGATGAACGAGCGATTGCGGTGGCCGCTGCCGGTGACGCTGCTGATCGAGGTGGTCCTGCTGACGGCGGGGGCCGTGCTGTGGGCGCTGGGCCCGGTCGCTTCCGACGGGGACCGGCTGGGGCTGCTGGGGCTCGTCGCCGCGGCCATGGGCATCCAGGGCCGTATCCGCGCGACGCCCACCAACTACTTCACCGGCACGCTCACGGCCCTCGTCGGCAGGGCGGCTCTGCGGTCGTGGGAGCACCGGGACCGCTGGGTGGCCGGCAGGCTGATCGCGGTCGTGGTGGGCGCGGCCGTGACCGCGCTGGCCGTACGCCTGTGGCCGGGCGCGGCAGCAGCGCCGGCCGCGCTGTCGGCGGCGGGCGCGCTGCTCGTCGAGACGTTGCGCCGAAGGCCGTCCGGGGGCTGACCACGACGGAGCTCGGGCGCAGAGGAAAGCCCCGGCCGGATCGGGGGAATCCAGCCGGGGCGGCTTGCGGGTGGGCGCGGTGCGCGACATCCACATATAGGTGAACGATAAACCACCGCTTCCCGTTCCCGGAAATGCGCACCCCGCACTGTGATCCACAGCACGGAATGAGGCCTTCCGGCAGATCCGCGGTCAGCGCTCCTCACGGAAGAGCACATGCCGCCCCACCACGGGATCGAACTTGCGCAGCACCAGACGGTCGGGGTCGTTCCGACGGCTCTTGCGCGTCACGTAGCTCTGCCCGGTTCCGGCTGTCGACCGGAGCGTCACGACGGGGCGGGACTCACTGCGGGCCATGGGCACCTCCAGACTCTTGCACCGATCCCACCCCCTCCAGTGGGAATGGGTTTCGTTTTCGTTCTGGTGCTGTAACGCGGCCGACCCGAACCGCATTCCCGCCCGGCACCTGCGACGCCGCGCATATGCCTCCGATCGGGCCGGGCGCGTGACGCGAGAACGACGCGCGCGGGCGCACAACCGTCCCCACACGCCGGATGACTTGCGTCAACGTCCGTCGGCAGCAAGGCTGTTCGACGGATCGGCGCCCCGTGCAGCCTGTGGCATATGACAGAAGCAAGAACGCATCGAGTGTTGCCAAATCCCTTACGGGCCCCCACAGGCTGTGCCACAGTCGTCTTCGGTCCACCTTTCAGACTTGGTCGTGCCGCGCCAGTATCGGAGTACGAGATGCCGCCCCATCTGTCCGCGGACCGCCCCGCCCCACAGCCACCCGAGCGCGACGCCGTCGATGCGCTGATCAACCGGACCCTTCGGCTCCGTGGTGATGTGGATGCCGTGCGGCGGGACACGGTGCTGATCGACGAGGAAGACCCGCAGCTGCGCTGGCAACGGGCGCTCTGCGATCTCGCGGTCCATCATCTCGACGATCTCGGCACGCACCTGGGACAGCTCCGGGAGGGCCTGCCGTCCCCGACCTCCGGGCACCTCGCGGCGGCCTCGGCGCAGGAGGCAGCGCAGGACTCGGCGGAAGAAGGCGCACCGGAGCGTCACGACGATCCGCAACCAGGATCGCTGATCGGCCGCGTGGGCAGCGCGGAGTGGAATCTGCTCACCGACGAAGTCAGCTGGTCCGAGGAGCTGTTCCAGATCTTCGGCAGGTCCCCCGAAGCCGGTCCGCTTTCGCTGGACGAGCTCCCGTCCATGCTCCTTCCCGAGGACCAGCCCCTGCTCACCTCCTTGGTGACGGACTGTCTGGTGGACGGAAAGCCGATAGACGGTGAGTTCCGCATCCTGCGGACGGACGGCCGGATGCGCACACTCCACATGATGGGTGAGCCCGTCCTCGACTCGGACGGGTGCACCGCCTCCATGTGGGCCGTCCTGCGCGACGTCAGTGAGCTGCGGCGCAGCCAGCAGGCGCTACGCCGGACCCATGACTCACTGCGCCGCCGGGAGCACCGGGCACGGACCGAGCACCGTCTGGCGGTCGAGCTCCAGGAGGCCGTACTGCCCCCGTGGCGGGGATCGCTGCGGCCTCCCTCACAGGGGCCCGGCGCGCTGGACATCGCCGCCCACTACCTTCCGTCGGAGTCGACTTCGCTCATCGGCGGCGACTGGTACGACGCGCTGGAAATGCCGGACGGCAGGACCGTCCTCACGGTCGGCGATCTGACCGGCCACGGCATCCAGGCCACCTCGGCCATGGCGATGCTGCTGGGCGCGCTGCGCGGAATGGCCGTGGCCGGCATCGAGCCGGGTGCTCTGATGGGGCACCTCAATCAGTTACTGGAATCCTCCGTCCAATCCGCTCTCGGCAGCGCAGTGTGCTGCCGTGTCGATCCGGCCACCGGCACCCTTGCCTGGGCGCAGGCCGGGCACCCCGCACCGTTGCTGTTCCGCGACGGAGCGGGGCGGCCGCTGCCCGCACCGGACGGGGTCCTGCTCGGTGCGGCCTCCGGGGTCGCGTACGAGCAGGACGAGGTGCGCCTGCTGCCCGGCGACGTGCTGGTACTGCACACCGACGGGCTGAACCGTCACAGCGACCGGGGTGCGGGCCCGGACGCGCTGCTTGCTCTGGCACCTCGGTTCGCGCAGGCCCGTTCGGCACAGGAGTGCCTGCGGACCGTCATCACGGAGTTCGGCGACACCGAGCGCCTGGACGACGCCTGTGTACTGATCGCCCGCATCGGGGCGTAGCAGCACGGCGGCACGCGCACAGAACCACTCGGACACACGGAACACCGGACACGGCGCAATGACGCAGGAGGGCTGCCCCGCCTACGGGTGCGGTGTTCGGACGGTCTGTGTTCGGCGCCCCTTCATCGCGACGCCCCCGTCTCAGATCTGCGAGGACCGCCTGGGCTGCTTGATGATGGAGCTCTGCGGCAGGGAGAGCTCGATCTCCTCACGCAGATCCTGGATCTTCGCGTAGCCCGCGAACCGGCCCGTGAGCCGGTACATTTCGCGCAGCCGGTCCCAGGTGCGGTGCGAGGAGGTCTCCCCCATCGTCACCAGGGCGAGTCGCGCGTACCGGTCGGCCTGCTCGGGATCGTCGGCGATGAAGCATGCCGAGGCGAGCGAGATGTAGTCGAAGATCTTGGACCGCTGGCGTCCGTTGGCCCGCAGCTCCAGCGCCTGTTTGGCATGGCGCTGAGCCACGATCGCCACCGATGGATCGTGTTCGGCGAGCGTACGGAACGCCAGGGCCTGCATGCCGTGCATATCCGCCTCGTCGAACATCTGCATCCAGCTCGGCGGCGGCACATCGCTCTTGTCCGAGGTGAAGAGTTCCTCGGCCTTGCCGAGCGTGCGCCGCATCGCCTGCCCGCGGCCCATGGACGCCTGCGCCCACGCCTCGATGGTGTGCAGCATCGCCTGGGTGCGCGGCAGCACCATGTCCCCGGAGCCGGACTTGGCGAGCTTCATCAGGTCCAGGGCGTCGTCGGGACGGCCGAGGTGGACCATCTGACGGGCCGCCCTGGAGAGCGCCTCGCCCGCGCGGGGACGGTCGCCGCCCTCGCGCGCCGCGTGCGCCGCGATGACGAAGTACTTCTGGGCGGTCGGTTCGAGGCCGATGTCGTGGGACATCCATCCCGCGAGTACCGCGAGGTTGGCCGCGACACCCCACAGCCGGCGCTGGAGATGGTCGGGATGGCGGTAGGCGAGCATGCCGCCCACCTCGTTGAGCTGGCCCACCACGGCCTTGCGCTGGAGTCCGCCGCCCCGCGAGGCGTCCCAGGCGCGAAACACCTCGACGGAGCGTTCGAGCGCCTCGATCTCGTCCGATCCGATGGGCGCGGCCTCGTACCGGTCGAAACCGGCCGGGTCCGCGTACAACGGGTCGTCGATCCGTGGCGCGTCGGCCGCCAGTACGGGGTCGGAGTGCAGCCAGTCGTGCATGGGGCCGGTGATGGTCGATCCTGCGGCGAGCGCGGCGCCCGCGCTCACCAAGCCGCGTCGGTTGAGCATGAGGTCCATTCCCGTGAATTCGGTGAGGACCGCTGCCGTCCGCTCGGGCGCCCACGGCAGTCCGTCGGGATTGTCCTGCGTCCCGACCTCTCGCCGCTTCCCCACACGCCCGCGTCGGCCGAACCCGAGGTCCTCGATGGTCACGACACGACCGAGTTGCTCGGTGAACAGGGCAGCCAGCACCTTGGGCACGGGATCGCGGGGGGACTCCCCCATGTCGATCCAACGCCTCACCCGCGAGGTGTCGGTGGCCAGTTGCGGGTGGCCCATGGCCGCCGCCTGTCTGTTCACCATTCTCGCGAGTTCGCCCTTGGACCAGCCGGCAAGGCCGAACAGGTCGGACAGGCGGGTGTTGGGTTCTCCGGTCACGTCAAGCCCCCAGGTTCTCGGCTGTGTTGACAGTAACCCCCTGTCAGATGCCTTGCGACTATTCGCCAGGGTTCGCCAGGGTGCGCCACATGGTCTGCCACCCGTCCGCCGGTGTCGGGTAGGAAAGCGCCACCCCGCCCGGCAGCCCTAGGTACTCCCCAGGGTGCCGAACGGCCGCCGGCCGGGGCGGTGCACGCAACTTGTCGGCGCGCGAAGGGATCTGTCTCGCCCATGTACACAGCATCGTCCTCCGTGACCGCCCCGCCCCGGCCGCTTCGTCCCCTGGGGGCCGGCGGCGGACCGTACCTCGCTCCGCATGCCGCTCCATCGGCGCCCGGCGCGGTCCGGCCGCGGCGGCCGGCGGGTCTGGTGGGCCCCCCGCTCAGCGGCCGGCTGGACCTGTCCGGCGCGCAGGGCGCGCAGCTGAGAATGGCGATCGCCTCGGTGCACCGGATCTGCCCCGAGTTCAACCCGGTCCAGGTGCTGCGCCGCAGTGGCCGTTCGGTGCTGCTCGTCGGCTCCACCGGCCGTGCGACCGCGGTCGCCAAGTGTTTACTGGACCACTCCCCCGCGTGGTCGGAACGGTTCCGTCACGAAATAGCTGCATATCGTGCGTTCGTCCGGCACCGTCCGCCGGTGCGCGTGCCACGGCTCATCGCGGCCGATCCGGAGAACTGCACCCTGGTGATCGAACGGATGCCCGGCCGGGTGGCCGCGTTGACCAGACATCCGTCGGAGGCTCCGCCCCGGGCCGATATTCGGGCGGCGCTGGGCGCGATCAGCCGGGTCAACGCCTGGCGGCCGGCACCGAGGCTCTTCGACGCCCCGCTCGACTACGCCTCGCGGATCGCCCGCTATCACGAGCTGGGGCTGTTCACCGACCGGGATCTGGGCGATCTCCAGAAGCTGCTGCACGGCCTGGCGCACGCGGGCGGCCGTCAGGGCATGGGGCAGTTCTGCCACGGTGACGCGCTGCTCTCCAACATTCTGCTGTCGCCCACGGGCCCGGTGCTGGTGGACTGGGAACACGCGGGCTGGTATCTGCCCGGCTACGACCTGGCGACGCTCTGGACGGTGCTCGGTGACGCACCGGCGGCGCGGCGTCAGATCAGCCAGCTGGCGCAGGCCGCCGGGCCCGCGGCAAGGGATGCGTTCCTGGTGAACCTGATGCTGGTGCTGACCCGCGAGATCCGTACGTACGAGACGGCCGTGCAGCGGGCCATGCGCGACTCGGCGACCTCGGGCGCCGGGCAGGACCGCCCGGGTGCGCTGTCGTCGAGCGAGGAGCAGCGGCTGTTGCTGCGCCGGCTGCACGACGACTGCGCGATGGCCCGCAGGGCCGTGCGTGCCGCGGTCGGCACTCGCTGACCCTGCCAGGGGGGACGCGCGCTGCGGGCCCGGTGCCGACACACCGGGCCCGCAGCGCGCCGATGCGCTGTCAGGGACTCTTGAAGTCGACCGCGTCCACGTCGAAGGAATTGTCCTGCGGGGACGTGAAGACGAGGTACAGCTTGTGGGTTCCCGCCAGTTCCTGGACGGGCACGGGCGAAGTCGCCTGGTAGTTGTCCCAGCCGCCTGTATTGGGCACCGGGGTGGTGGCGAGCAGCGGGCCGTCGGCGGCGTCCGCGCGCAGTTCGATCGCGCCGACCCCGTTGGGTGAGGACAGCCGGTAACTGACCGTGCCGATGCCTTCGACGCTCATCGGGTCGAAGGCGACCCAGTCGCCGTCGGAGACGTCTCCGATCCGCTTGCCGTTCTCGGCTCCTTCCTGGGCAACGATCCGGGTGCCGGACTGCGCGTCGTAGTACTCCGCCTGCTTGTGCTTCGGCTGGAGCACGGCGCGGCCGTAGCCGGTCAGGGCGGAGACGCCGTCGCCGCCCTTGTCGGTGTACTTGGCGTTGAGTACGTAGGTGAGATCCGCGCCTTCGGGGTGGCCGCCCAGGTCACCGGTGTCCACGGTCCCTTCGCAGCCGGGTATGTCGGTGGTGGGGTGCTCGTGGTCGTCGTGGCCCAGGGCCGGATTGACGGTGACCTTGGAGCAGTCGACCGGGCCGTCCTCGGGATCGGTGACCGTGACCTTGTACGGGATCTTGTCGCCGAACTCGATGAGTTTGCCGCTGACCGGGAAGTCGATGGTCACCTTCGGGGCCGTGTTGCCCGCCGTGACGGGGATGTTGGCGTAGCCGGACCTGCCGGTGGAGTCGGTCACCTTCAGCTGGGCGGCGAAGTCGCCCTTGGCCGTGTAGGTGTGGCTGGGGTCCGCCTCGGTGGAGTCGTAGGTGCCGTCGCCGTCGAAGTCCCAGGCGTAGCTGAGCGTGTCGCCGTCCGGGTCCTCGCTGCCCCGGCTGGAGAAGTCGACCTTCAGCGGGACGGGGCCGTCGGTGGCGGAGGCGGCGGCCTTGGCGACCGGTGCGCGCTGCCCCTGCGCGTAGTCGATGCGGTAGAGCCCGGAGTCGTTGTTGCCGCCGCCGAAGGAGCTGCCCCATTCGAGGACGTAGAGCGAACCGTCGGGTCCGAACGTCATGTCCATGGGCTTGTTGAACTTCTGGGTGGAGAGGAAGTCATTGATCTTCAGGACCTTCTGGTCCTTGTCGAAGCGGACTTCCTTGACGAAGTCGCGCGACCACTCGTAGAAGAAGCTCGCACCCTCGAAGTAGGCGGGGAACTTCGTGGTGGACGGGTTCTTCCGGTCGTAGTGGTAGACGGGGCCGCTCATCGGGGCCGAGCCGCCGCTGCCGACCTCGGGGAATTCCTTCGACTCCCCGTAGCCGTACCAGATCTCCGGCTGCTGGATCGGCGGGAGTTCGGTCAGCCCGGTGTTGTTGGGCGAGGGGTTGACCGGGTTGGCGCAGTCGAACTTCGGGCCGATTTCCTTGGTGTCCGGGTTGTAGGGGGCGTATGCCTGGTTGTTGCCGTGGCAGAACGGCCAGCCGAAGTTGCCTGCCTTCTTGATGACGTTGTACTCGACGAGGCCCTCGGGTCCCCGGTCGGTGGTGGGCAGTCCGCGGTCGGGGCCGTAGTCGGAGGCGTGGACGTAGCCGGTCTTCGGGTCGACGGTGAAGCGGAAGGGGTTGCGGAAGCCCATGGCGTAGATCTCGGGGCGGGTCTTCGCCGTGCCGGGGGCGAAGAGGTTGCCCTTGGGAATGGTGTAGCCGCCGGAGTTCTTGGGCTTGATGCGAAGGATCTTGCCGCGCAGGTCGTCGGTGTTGCCCGCGGTGCGGGCGGCGTCCAGCATCTGCTTGCCCTCGCGCCAGTCGAGCGGGGCGTACCCCTGCCAGTTCGGGTCGAGGTTGGGCGGGGTGTCGTCGCCGACGCCGAGGTAGAGCGTGCGGTCCGGGCCGAACTCGACGGCCCCTCCGGTGTGTCCGGGCTCGGGGAAGGTGCGGTCGCGGTAGGCGGGGACGTCGAGGAGCTTCTTCTCGCTCGCGCGGTCGAGGGTGCTGCCCTCGACCGTGAAGCGGGAGAGCCGGTTGACGTCCTCGGTGGCACCCGCGGGGGCGTAGTAGAGGTAGATCCAGTGGTTCTTCATGAAGTCCGGGTCGAGTTCCATGCCGACCAGGCCGTCCTCGCCGCCGGTGTAGACGTCGAGCTTCCCGGCGGTGGTGGTCGCGTGGGTCGCCGGGTCGTAGATGTTGACCTCGCCGCTGCGCTGGACGTAGAAGACCCGTCCGTCCTTGGCCACGTCGAGTTCCATCGGGTCGGCGGTGTTGTCGTCGAGTGCGACCTTCTCGTAGCCGCTCCAGACGGTGCCGCCGCAGTCGCCGGGCTTGTTGCCCGCGGCCCACCTGACGCCGCCCATGACATGGGTACGGAAGGCGGCTTCGCTGTACGAGGCGGTGTCGTGACCCATGGCGGTCGCCCAGACCCTGCCGCCCTCGGTGTTGCGGCACCAGGAGATCGGGTGGTCGGCGCCCATGGCGGAGCCGCCGGGGTTGTACGTGGTTTCGTCGGCGGTGACCAGGACGTGGACGTCGCCGCGGGGGTTCCGGTCGAAGTTGTACCACTCCTCGGGGCGCTCCCAGCGTTCGGGGAGTCCCACGGTGGAGGGGTGGACGCGGTCGGCGACCTTGGCCGTGCCCTGGAGGACGCCGGGTGAGTGGGCGGGCATGTGGACGCCGCCGTTGATGGCCTCGTCCCACCAGGGGAAGGTCTCCTCGATGCCCATGTCGAGGGTGTTGTGGATGGCGACGACGCCGCCACCGCCGCGTACGTAGGCCTGCATCGCCTCGCGCTGGGCGTCGGTGTCCCAGACCATGCCGGAGTTCTGCAGCATGACGACGACGTCGAAGTCCTTGAGCTTCGTGGTGTCGAAGACCGCGGGGTCGGCGGTCTCGACGACCTCGAATCCACCGGCGGCCGCTTCCTCCTTGAACATCTGGATGCCGGCCGGGATGGAGGCGTGCACGTAGCCGACGGCGCGGGTGAAGAGCAGGGCTCTGAAGGCGGGGGCCTTGCCGGTGGTGGCTGCGGTCGCGGGCAGTGCGGTGAGCGCGAGGAGCAGTGCGCCCACCAGCGTGATGAACGTTCGCCGCATGTCACGTACATGACAGCGCAATCGGTGACGGCTCACGAGTGGGTCCTCTCTGTGGGTTGCGGACGAGCAGGGTCAGGGGACAGCCCTCACGGCGCGGCGCAGAAAGGCCAGGCCGTCGGTCGCGATGCTGTCCTGGGTACCGGCGAGCGGCCGCCAGACCGAGGCGGCGACCGCGATGGCGTCGTTGTGCGCGGTGAACGACTCGATGCAGAGCGGGCCCCAGTAGCCGCTCGTGGTGAGCGCGGTGAGGAAGCCGGGCCAGTCGAGACAGTCGGCGCCGGGCGTGCCCCGGTCGTTGGCGCACACCTGGACATGGACGATACGGCCGGCCGCGCGGCGCACGGCGTCGGGCAGCGAGCGTTCCTCGATGTTCTGGTGGTAGACGTCGAGCGCGAGGCCGATGGTGGCCCCGGGGAGCCCGGTCAGCGCTTCGAGGGTCTGGTCGACGGTGTTGAGCAGGCTCGTCTCGTACCGGTTGAGGGGCTCCACGGCGAGGCGCACCCCCGCCGCGCGGGCATGTTCGACGACCGGGGCGAGGTTCTCGCGCAACTCCTCGTACACCGCGGCGCGTTCGGTGCGGTCCATCCGCCAGGTCCGGCCCACCGCCGCGTACATGGGTCCGGCGACGGTGGGGGCGTCGAGGGCGCGGGCGGCGTCGACGCACCGGTACAGGTAGTCCTGGGTGCCCCGGACGGTCTGCGGATCGGTGCGGACCAGGTCGCGGCCGGGCGGCATGACGGCGATCACCGCGGCGGGGGCGAGGCCGGAGGCGTCGAGGAGCTTGGCGACGGATGCGGGTGCCCAGTCCCGTTCGTTCTCCAGTGGGATCTCGACGCAGTCGAAGCCCCACCCGGACAGCCGCGGCAGGACGTCACCGAGCGTTTCGTACGTCACCGGCGAGTGCCAGATCCACGGATTGGCGCCGAGCGGGAAGGCGGCGGTCACTTCTTTCCTCCCCACTTCTCCGGGAAGCCGGGCAGGTTCTCGCAGCCGCACATCGCGTAGTGCAGGGGCGGCATGCCGGGCTTGTAGTACTGGTCGAGGGTGTCCTGGGTGACGGTGGGTTGCGGAAGCTTCCACTCCTTCGGGACCCGCTCCCCCTTGAGGATCTTCAGCGCGGCGATGACCGGGGTGCGCCACTGGAAGGTGGGGTACGAGGGGGCGATGGCAGTGAGTTTCTTCTCCTTCCAGACCTGGAGAAAGTCCTGCTGGTCCTCACCGGTGATGGGCGGTACGTCCTTTCCGGCGTCCTCGAATGCCTCGACGGCGGCGACGGAGGTCGCCCCGGAGTCCATCCAGACGCCGTCGATGTCACCGTTGCGGGTGAGGGCGTCGGTGACGATCGCCTTGGTCTTCGCCGGGTCGCCGTCGGTGAACTTCACGTCCACGACGTCGAGTCCGCTCTTGTCGAACGCGAGCTTCGCCGCCGACCAGCGGGTCTCCAGCACATCGACTCCCGGGGAGATCCGCAGGGCGAGGATCTTCCCCTTGGGCTTCACCTTCCCGACAAGGAAGTCGGCGGCGACCGCCCCGTATCCGTAACCGCCGATCGGGTTGATGAAGGTGACGGCGCAGTCGGTCTCGACACCCCGGTCGAAGACGATCACGGGCACCTTTCCGCAGGCCTGCTCGACGGCGGGGGTGAGGGTGGCCGTGGTGTTCGGGGAGACGATCAGGGCGTCGCAGTCCTGGTCGGCGAGTTCCTGGATGTCGGAGATCTGCTTGTCGTCCTTGCCCTGTGCGTCGAGCACGGTGAAGCCGGTGATCTCCTTGTGGAGTGCGGCCTCGGCCCGCATGTTCTTCAGGCCGACCTGGCGCCAGGGGTTGAAGACTCCGGCGTTGGAGAAGCAGAGACGGATTCCCCCGGATCCCTTCTTCCGGTACTGGGTGGTGTCGACGAGCTTCGGGCCGAGCATCTGCTCCCACGGTTTTCCGGCGGGCCCCTGCGGGGTCACCTCGGCGAGGCCGAGCTGGCGCTCGTACTCGGCCCGGTCGAAGAACTTCGACTGCTCGCCGGTACCCGGGTCGCCCGAGCTGCCGCTCGCTCGGGCGGCGGGCGCGTCGGGCGGTGCGTCGCTCGTGCAGCCGGCCAGCAGGGCCGCGCCCAGCATGGCGGCGACCGGCGCGAGGGCATGTCCGAACTTTCGCGTGCTCATGAGGTGTTCGCTCCCGGGGATTCGGTGCCGCGGCGGCGCAGCCGGGACCAGTCGGCTGCGCCGAGGGCGACGGCGGCGATGACGATGACGCCTTGCACGGTCGATTCCAGGGCTCCGGAGACGCCCTGGAGGTTGAGCAGGGTGAACAGTGCCTGGAGCGAGAACGCCCCGGCCATCGCCGCGACGACGGAGCCCCGGCCACCGCCGAGCACCACGCCGCCCAGCACGACGGCCGTGATCGCCTCGAACTCGTAGCCCCGGCCGGCCTGCGCCGAGACTCCCGAGAAGCCGCCGACGAGTACGGCCGCGAGCGCCGCCGCGACGCCGGAGAGCACGAAGGCGATGGTCCGGGCGCGCGCGACCCGGACTCCGGCCAGCGCCGCGGCTCGTTCGCTGTCGCCGGTGGCGAGGAGCGTACGGCCGAAGTCGGAACGCATCAGGCGTACGGCCAGGAGTCCCGCGACGACGCAGGCGAGCACGGCCCACGGCAGCCAGCCGAACGCGGTGCCTCGCCCCAGCCTGCGGAATTCCCCGGGCAGCGCGCCGTGCGGGGAGCCTCCGGTCCAGAAGAAGACGGCACCTTCGAGGATCAGCATCATGCCGAGCGTGGTGATGAACGAGGGCACGCGCAGCAGGGTGGTGATCAGTCCGCTGACGAGACCGGCGAGGGCCCCGGCGAGCAGCAGCACCGCGGTGACGAGCGGCCAGGGAGCGGCCGGGAACGAACCGTACAGTTCGGCGGCGACGACCACCCCGGCGGTGACGATCGCTCCGACGGAGAGGTCGAACTCGCCGCAGACGATGACCGGGTACTGGCCGGCGGCGAGGATCACCAGGGGTGCGGCGCGCTTGGCGAAGGAGAGGAAGCGGTCGGGTTCGTAGAAGCCCGGGTCGGTGAGGGCGAGCGCGGCGAGGAGCACCGCGAGCAGGAGGTAGACGGGTGTGCCGGTGGTGAGGGCACGCAGGACACGGCGGCCGGCGGGCGCCTGGGCGGCGGCGGTCATGCGGTCCTCTCCTGCGGGGTGCGGCGGCCCCGCGCGTAGAGGGCGACGGCCGCGATGATGACGACGCCGCGGACGACGTTCTTGAAGAACGGGTCCACGGACAGCTGGTTGAAGACGCTGTCGAGCACGGCGAGGACGAGGACTCCGCCGAGGGTGCCCGACACTCCCCCGCGCCCTCCGGCGAGCGCGGTGCCGCCGAGGACGACGGCAGCGATGGACTCCAGGTCGTAGCGGGCCTCCGTGCCCGCCCAGGGAGCCCCGGCGCCGAGCCGGGCGGCGAGGAAGAGGGCCGCCGCGCCGACGCAGAGCGAGCACAGGAGGTGCGCGGCGATGACGGTGCGCCGGGTGCGGACGCCGGAGAGCCGGGCGGCGTGCTCGTCACCGCCGGTCGCGTACATGTGGTGGCCGAGCCGGGTGCGGCGGGTGATCAGCCAGAGGGCGGCGGCGACCGCGAGGAGGAGGAAGAGGGAGACGGGAACCGGTCCGATCCGGTCGTAGCCGAGGTGCTGGAAGGAGGCGGGGACCTTGCCCGCAGGGCCGGTGTAGTTGTCCTCGATCCAGCCGCGCAGGATGAAGGCCGTGCCGAGGGTGGCGATGAACGCGTTGACCTTGAGGCCGGTGACGATCAGCCCGTTGGCCAGGCCGACGGCGGCGCAGAGCGCGAGGACGGCGATGACGGCGACGAGCACGCCGGCGCTCTTCATCGTCTCCGCGGCGACGAGGGTGCCCAGGCTGATGAGGTAGGCGACGGAGAGGTCGAGCGATCCGGTGAGGATGACCGCGGACTGGCCGACGGCCACCAGCCCGAGGGCAACACAGTTCT
Source organism: Streptomyces sp. NBC_00984 (assembly GCF_045162475.1). Classification (NCBI taxonomy): domain Bacteria; kingdom Bacillati; phylum Actinomycetota; class Actinomycetes; order Kitasatosporales; family Streptomycetaceae; genus Streptomyces; species Streptomyces sp. NBC_00984. The sequence continues at coordinate 8,409,011 of NZ_CP108734.1, read as the reverse complement.
GGAGGATCGTGACGACGTTGGTCACGGTCAGGAAGTCCCCGCCGCGGGCCGCGACGGCGATCCAGCCGAGCACGGTGACGGCGAGGGCGGCGAGCCAGACCCCGGCCACGGGGCCGCTGAGGCGCGGCCGGGCCGTCCGTGACGGGTTGGCACGGGGCCGGGTGCTCAAGTCGGGCCGTAGCGCGGTCATGCTGCTCCCTCCCGTGCGCGGTCGCCGCCGGTGGCGACGCGCATGACGGCCTCTTCCGGGGCACCGGCGGGCAGTTCACCGGCGAGGCGGCCTTCGGCCATGACGAGGATGCGGTCGCTCATGCCGATCAGTTCGGGCAGTTCGGAGGAGATGATCAGTACGGCGAGGCCCTCGCGTGCCAGTTCCCTCACGAGGATGTGGATGGCCGCCTTGGCGCCGACGTCGACGCCGCGGGTCGGCTCGTCGAAGAGGAGCACCCGGGGGCGGGCGGCGAGCCATTTGGCGATGACGACCTTCTGCTGGTTGCCGCCGGACAGGTACTGGACCTGCTGGTCGTCGCCGTGGGCGTGGAGGCGTACGCGTTCCAGCAGCGCGGTCACCTCACGGCGCGCGGCCGGTCCGCCGCGCGCGGGGACGGCGCGGGTCACGAGCAGCGCGTTGTCGGCCACCGACTGGTGCAGCGCGAGTCCCTCCCCCTTGCGGTCCTCGGTGACCAGGGCGATTCCGGCCCGGACGGCTTCCCGGGGGCGTGCCGGGCGCAGCGGCTCCCCGCCGACGGTCATGGTGCCCGTGGTGAAGGGGTCGACGCCGAAGAGGGCGCGGGCGAGGGAGGTGCGGCCGGAGCCCTGGAGACCGGCGACGCCGACGACCTCGCCGGCCCGCAGGGTCAGATCGATGCCGGAGATCCGGGCGTTGCCGCCGCCGCTCACCGTGAGCCGCGCCTCGCCGGGCTCTCCCGGGCGGGCCCGGGGCGGGTAGTAGGCGCCGAGTTCCCGTCCGACCATGGCGCGCACCACCGTGTCGGCGTCGGTGTCGCGGGTGTCGAGGGTGGTGACGCGGCGGCCGTCCTTGAGGACGGTGATGCGCCGCGAGAGGTCGAAGACCTCGCGGAGCCGGTGCGAGACGTAGAGGATGCCGAGTCCGCGGGCGGTCAGGCGGCGGACCAGGGCGCAGAGCCGCTCGACCTCGTGGTCGGCGAGTGCGGCGGTGGGTTCGTCCATCACCAGGATGCGGACGTCGGATGCGAGGGCCTTGACGATCTCCACGGTCTGCCGGCGTGCGACGGACAGCTCGTGGACGGGGGTCCGGGGGGTGATGCCGGTCTCGTCGAGCTCGGCGAGGAGTTCGGCGGTGCGCCGCTCCATGGTGCGTCGGTCGACGAGTACGTACCGGGTCGGTTCGCGGCCGAGGAAGACGTTCTCGGCGACCGTGCGGTGCTCCAGGAGCGCGAACTCCTGGTGGATGATGCCGATCCCGGCGGCCTGGGCCTGGGCCGGGTGGCTGAAGGAGTGAGCGGTGCCGTCGATGGTGAGGGTCCCCGCATCGGGTAAGTGCTCGCCCGCGAGGATCTTCATCAGTGTCGACTTCCCCGCACCGTTCTCCCCCACCAGGGCATGCACTTCTCCGGCTTCGAGGTCGAGCCCCACCCCTTCGAGCACACGCACCCCGAGAAAACTCTTGGACACACCCTGCATCGTCAGCATCGAACTGCTCCTCGCTCAGTGGTCTGCAGAGCAGAGTCGTGACAGACATTGGGAGTGTCAAGGTCTCAAGCACCTTTGATTTACGGCGACTTGGCCCTCACTTATGCCGATGACCGAACATTGGATGCCTTGTGAGCAGCGAAAGTCGTCCCTAGGGTGACTGCCATGTCTTCGCCGTCGGATCGCAATTCCGCTGCCGCATCGCACTCGCCGGGCGAGGTGCTCGCACTGATCGGTTCCGGGGCGGTGGCGACCCGTGCCGATATTGCCCGGGTCACCGGAATGGCCCGTTCGACGGTCTCCCAGCGGGTGGACGCGTTGATCGCGCACGGTCTTGTGGACGAGGACGCCGACGGCGGTTCCACCGGCGGCCGGCCGCCCCGGCGGCTGGCGCTGCGCACCCGTGAGCACGCGGTGGCCGGGGTGGATCTGGGGGCCTCGCACTGCCGGGTGGCGCTGATGGACATCGGTGGGACCACGCTCGCCACGCACGAGGAGCCGCTGTCGATCGGGGACGGCCCGGATTCCGTGCTGCGGCACGTGGAACGCACCGTGCGCGCCCTGCTGGAGGAGACGCACCGGGAACCGAGGACGCTGCGGTCCATCGGCGTCGGGGTGCCGGGTCCGGTGGAGTTCTCCACCGGCCGTCCCGTCGATCCGCCGATCATGCCGGGCTGGCACCAGTACCCGATCCCGGAGTTCTTCGCCTCCCGGTTCGGGGTGCGGGCGCTCGTCGACAACGATGTGAACGTGATGGCGCTGGGTGAACAGCGACGCGCGTTCCCGGACTGCCGCTATCTGCTGTACATCAAGGTCGGTACGGGCATCGGCTGCGGAATCGTCGCCGACGGCAGGCTGCACCGGGGGGCGCAGGGGTGCGCGGGCGACATCGGCCATATCCGGGTCGGGGATCTCGACGATCCGTGCCGGTGCGGCAATTCGGGCTGCCTGGAGGCGGTCGCGGGCGGTGCGTCACTGGCGGCGAAGCTGGTCGGACTGGGGCTGGAGGCGGCATCGGGCAGCGATGTCGTGCGGCTGGTGCAGTCCGGCAACCGGGACGCCGTACGCATGGTGCGGGAGGCCGGGCGGGCGGTGGGCGAGGTCCTCGCCGGTCTGGTGAACTTCTTCAATCCGGACACGGTGGTGATGGGCGGCGCGCTGGCCGCGGTTCACGACCAGCTGCTCGCGGGGGTGCGGGAGGCGGTGTACCGGCGCTCGCATCCGCTGGCCACCCAGTTGCTGCGGATCGAGCCGAGCCGCACGGGTGAGAACGCGGCGGCGGTGGGGGCGGGGATTCTCGCCATCGAGCACGCCCTGTCTCCCGCGCAGGTGAACCGGCTGGTCGCGGGCTGAGCCCGAGTGCCCCTCCGCGCAGGGATGATGCGCGCGGAGGGGCACCGGTCACTCCGGCACTTCGCCGTGCGGTTACGACGGGTTACCCGGCATTCCGTCGCCGCTGCGACGGCTTCGGCGCGGTCTCAGCGCGTGCGCACGATGTCCACGTCGGACGCCTTCACGAAGGCGATCCGGTGGCCGATCTGCACCGTCACGTACTTCTCCTTGCCACCGAAGTACGCGTGGTCGAGCGGGTATGAGGAGTCGATCGTCGGCGCGTAGAAGAAGCCCGTCGGCGCCTCGCCCCCGCCGGGGTAGGACTGGCCGGCCTTGATCGTGTACTGGAGCGGCGAGCCCACCCGCTTGTCCGCGAAGTCCGCGGGGTACTCGGAGGCCTCCGGGTACGCGACCCCGTACACCGGTACGTCCGTGCGGCCCGCCTTGGGCCTGACGACGTAGCCGGAGGTGGGCGTGGTGTTCCGGCTGCGGGCCGGGGTCTCGAACCAGGCCTTCTGGCCGTACCACCAGATCGCCGTCCAGCCGGGGGCGTGGTCCGCGACGACGGCCTGCTGGGTGGCGCTGATCTTGCTGCCCCAGTCGGCGACGCAGTTCGTGCCGGGCGAGCCGTCGGTGTGCAGGCCGGGGTCGGAGAAGAGGGGCGCGTCGGTGGACGGTGCGGTGTGCAGCGGGACGGCGCTGGAACCCTGGACCGGCAGGTCGACGCCCTTCTCGCAGTCGCGGAACGCCTGCTGGTTCTTCTTGAAGTCCGGGCTGACGGTGATCAGTTCGCTTCGCTTGGGGGCGCTCGGCACGGTGGGCTTGCCGAGCAGCGCCATGAAGCGGTTCCAGTCCCAGTACGTGCCCGGGTCCCAGTGCATGTTCTTGGTGCCGGCCGCGCTGGTGGGCGGCACTCCGTCGTGACCGATGATGTGCTGGCGGTCGAGCGGTATGTCGTACTTGGCCGCGAGGTAGCGCACCAGCTCGGCGGTCGAGCGGTACATCTCGGGGGTGTACCACTTGGCGCCCTCGACGGCGACGCCCTCCTGCTCGATGCCGATGGAGTGGCTGTTGACGTACCAGTTGCCCGCCTGCCAGGCGACGTCCTTGCCCTTGACCATCTGGGTGACATGACCGTCGGCCGAGCGCACCACGTAGTGGGCGGAGGTCTGCTTCAGCGGGTTCTGGAAGATCTTCAGGGTGGTGTCGAAGTCTTCCTCGGTGTCGTGCAGAACGATGAATCTGACCTTGTTGGTGTGCGGTCGGTCCGCGGTGTCGTAATTCCCGTACGTCTCCTTGTCGGCCGGGTCACCCGTCTGCTGGTAGGCCGCCGGTACCCAGTCGCATCCGAGGCTGCGGGGGCATTCCGGCCGCACTCCGGCCGCACCGGCCTGCGCCGTGGGGCTGAGCAGCGCCATGCTCAGTGCGCCGACACCTGTCAACGCGAGCGCGAGTCCGGTCCTCTGCTTGGACGTCATGACAACCCTTCTTGGAGCCGTGCGTGATGGAGCCGTGCGTGATCCGATCCCACTGTTCCGCTGTGCGCGCACACTCTCCGACCTGAGATGACAGCACGTCAAGGGATCCGTGGAGGTCGCGGGTCGAGCCAGTGGACCAGACCACTGACAGGGCGTCTGACCTGCGGCGGAAAGATTCAACCGATCTTCGGCGACGGCTCGTTGCCCGGGTCCCGCGGAGCGGTGGGTCGGCCGCGGACCCGTGTCCGGTCGCCATCCATGAGCACGCCTTTTGTGTGACTAATGCCGGATGTGCGTGCCCCGAACGGCCGAAGGGTAGTGCTCGCGCCGACACGATCATGTCCGTGCGACGTTCGCACGGCGATCCAGGAAAGGCCGGACGCACATGGCTCAGCCGTTCACCCTGCCGGACTTCTACGTTCCGTATCCGGCGCGGCTCAACGCCCACGTCGAGGAGGCCCGAGTACACACCAAGCAGTGGGCGCGCAGCATAGGAATGGTGGAGGGTTCGGGCATCTGGGAGGAGAAGGACATCGACTCCCACGACTACGCGCTGCTGTGCGCGTACACCCACCCCGACTGCTCGGCCGAGGCGCTTTCCCTGGTCACCGACTGGTACGTGTGGGTCTTCTTCTTCGACGACCACTTCCTGGAGCTCTTCAAGCGCAACCCCGACCGTGAGGGTGCCAAGCAGTATCTGGACCGGTTGCCGGCGTTCATGCCGATGGACCGCGGGGCCCCGATGCCGGAGCCGACGAATCCGGTCGAGGCGGGACTCGCCGATCTCTGGACGCGTACGGTGCCGAGCATGTCCGACGCCTGGCGGGCCAGGTTCGCCGTGGCGACAGAGAACCTGCTCAACGAGTCGCTGTGGGAGCTCGCCAACATCAACGAGGGGCGCATCGCGAACCCCGTCGAGTACATCGAGATGCGCCGCAAGGTGGGCGGCGCCCCCTGGTCGGCGGGTCTCGTGGAGTACGCGGCGGACGCCGAGGTCCCCGAGGCGGTGGCCGACGAGCGTGCGCTGCGGGTGCTGCGGGACGCCTTCTCCGACGGCGTGCACCTGCGCAACGACCTCTTCTCGTACCAGCGGGAGGTCGAGGACGAGGGCGAGAACAGCAACGGTGTGCTGGTCCTGGAGCACTTCCTCGGCTGTACCACGCAGGAGGCCGCCGACGCGGTGAACGATCTGCTGACCTCCCGGCTGCAGCAGTTCGAGAACACCGCGCTCACCGAACTCGGGCCGCTCTGCGCGGAGAAGGGGCTCGACCCCACCGATGCCGCGGCCGTTCTCGCGTACGTCAAGGGCTTGCAGGACTGGCAGTCCGGCGGTCATGAGTGGCACATGCGCTCCAGCCGCTACATGAACGACGGCGCGGTCGAAGCGGCCACGACCGGCTTCGGCATGGCCGCGGCGTCGATCCGGTTCACGTCACGCTCGGAGGCGGCCCGGCTGCGCAGCCATACGCATGTGCCGTACCAGCGCGTCGGCCCGTCGCTGCTGCCGGACTTCGAGCTGCCCTTCGGTACGACGCTCAGTCCGCATCTGGACGGGGCGCGGGTACGGATCGTCGACTGGGCGGGCCGGATGGGCATCCTGGAGGCGCAGCCGGGGGTGCCCGGTTCGCACATCTGGGACGAGGAGCGCCTCCTCGCGACCGATCTGCCGCTGTGCGCGGCGGGGCTGCACCCCGACGCGACGCCGGAGGAGCTGGACCTCTCCTCGCAGTGGCTGACCTGGGGGACGTACGGCGACGACTGGTTCCCGGTGGTGCACGGACGGGCCCGCGACCTGGCGGGGGCCAAGCTCGCCAATGAGCGTCTGTCGCTGTTCATGCCCCTGGACGGATCCGGGACGCCCGAACCGGTCAACGCCCTGGAGCGGGGGCTCGCCGATCTCTGGGCGAGGACCTCGGCCCCGATGGGCCCGGACGGGCGCCGCGCGTTCCGGAAGGCGGTCGAGGACATGACCGCGAGCTGGGTGTGGGAGCTGGCGAACCAGGTGCAGAACCGCATCCCCGACCCGGTGGACTACGTCGAGATGCGGCGCATGACCTTCGGCTCCGACCTCACGATGAGCCTGTGCCGGCTGGGGCACGGCAGGAAGGTCCCGCCGGAGATCTACCACAGCGGGCCGCTGCGCTCCCTGGAGAACGCGGCGGCGGACTACGCGTGTCTGCTCAACGACCTGTTCTCGTACCAGAAGGAGATCGAGTTCGAGGGTGAGGTGCACAACGGCGTCCTGGTCGTGCAGAACTTCTTCGGGGTGGACTATCCGACCGGGGTGGCGATCGTGTACGACCTGATGAAGTCGCGGCTGAGGCAGTTCCTGCACGTCGCCGAGCAGGAACTCCCGGTGCTCTACGACGACTTCGGGCTGGACGCGGAGGCGAGGGAGGTCCTCGCCGGGTACGTGCTGGAGCTCAAGCACTGGATCGCGGGCATCCTGATCTGGCACCGGGACTGCCGACGGTACCGCGAGCAGGACCTGCTGCGCGGCACCGGAACCCCGTGGCACATCAACGGTCCCACGGGGCTCGGTGTCTCGGCGGCGCGGGTGACCGCGCTGTTCGCTCAGCCCTCGGCGACCAGTGTGTAGCGACCGCCTGCACGTGCCTTGAAGACCTTCTCGCCGCTCGCGAACAGCGAGCTGCGGACGGTCACTTCACGGCTGCGGCTCGCCGTGATCACCACACGGCGGGCCTGCCCCGCGGCCCATTCGATGTCGACCGCGAAGCCTCCCCGGGCGCGCAGCCCGCGCACCGATCCGTCCGGCCAGCCCGACGGGAGGGCGGGCAGGATGTCGACGGTGTCGTGCTGGCTCTGCAGCAGCATTTCGGCGATGCCCGAGGTGGCGCCGAAGTTGCCGTCGATCTGGAAGGGCGGGTGGGTGTCCCAGAGGTTGGGCAGGGTGGAGCTCTTCAGCTGTTCGGCGAGCATCTTGTGGGCGTGGTCGCCGTCGCGCAGCCGCGCCCAGAAGTTGATCTTCCATGCCTTGGACCAGCCGGTGCCGCCGTCGCCGCGCGCGCCGAGGGAGACCTCGGCCGCCTCGGCCCACTTGCTGCCGGGTTCGATCTGCCGCCCGGGGTGCAGGGCGAAGAGGTGCGAGACATGGCGGTGGTCGTCGGCCGGGTCGTCGCGGTCGCTCTTCCACTCCTGGAGCTGGCCCCAGGAGCCGATCCGCAGCCCGGGGTCGAGCCGGTCGAGGGCGGTCTCCAGGCGGCTGCGGAAGGCAGGTGAGTCGCCGAGGGTGCGGGCGGCCTCCAGGGTGTTGGTGAGGAGGTCGTGCACGATCTGCTGGGACATCGCGGCACCGGCGGTGAAGTCGCCGTGCTCGGGCGAGTAGCTGGGGGTGACGACGAGCAGTCCGTCGCGCGGGTCGGTGCGCAGATTGGCCAGCCAGAATTCGGCCGCCTCCTTCATCGCCGGGTAGGCGGTGGAGCGCAGGTAGTCGGTGGATCCGCCGAACCGGTAGTGCTCGTACATCTGTTGGGTGAGCCAGGCGGCGGCCTCCGGGAACCAGAAGGCAGTGGACCAGTCGTGGACGCCGGTGAAGCCGTACGGGTTGGTCTCGTTGTGCACCACCCAGCCGGCGGTCCCGAACATCTCCTTCGCGGTCTTCCGGCCCGGGGCGCGCATCGCTTCGATGTAGCGGTCGTAGGGTGCGGTGGTCTCGGCGAGGTTGGTGACCTCGGCGAGCCAGTAGTTCATCTGCAGATTGATGTTGCTGTGGTAGTCGGCCGACCACGGCGGGGTGGTGGAGTTGTTCCAGACGCCCTGGAGGTTGGCGGGCAGCGAGCCGGCCCGCGAGGAGGCGATCAGCAGGTAGCGGCCGTACTGGAAGAACAGTGCTTCCAGCGCCCGGTCGGCGGGACTCGCACCGCCCGTGTAGCGGGCGAGCAGCTGGTCGGTGGGCAGGTCGGGCAGTTCCTGGCCGATGTCGAGGGCGACCCGGTCGAAGAGGGCGCGGTGGTCGCGTACGTGGGTGTCGCGGACCTTCTCGTAGGAGGTCCGGGCGGCGGAGTCCACGGCGGCGGTGACCGCCGGGTGCGGGTCGTCGCCCCGGTAGGAGGGGTAGTCGTCGGCATAGTCGGTGCCCGCGGCGAGGACGAACCAGGCGCTGTCGGCGCCGGTGACGGTGAGGGTGCCGTCCGTGCCCGCGGTGATGGTGCCGCCGCTGGTCAGGACGCGGATCTGGGCCTCGAAGCGCAGACCGTTGTCCTCCAGCGCGCCGCGTACGGTGAGCCGGTCGCGGTCGGCGGTGACGGTGCAGTCGCTGCGGGGTGAGGTGTAGCGCAGGGTGAAGGACACCTGCCCCGGACGGTCGGCGCGGAGGCGCCCCGCGATGACCCTGCCCGGGTGGGAGGCGAAGAACTCCCGCGTGTGGCCCACCTCTTGATGGGTGTAGGTCACGGAGGCGAGGGCGCTGCGCAGATCGAGGGTGCGGCGGTAGGAGGCGTCGGGGGCGGCCGGTGCGTTCGGCAGATCCAGCCGCAGGTCGCCGAAGACCTGGTAGGCGCCGTAGCCGCGCCGCGCCTGTCCGAGTTCGGCGGCGACGGCGTCCGGGCCGAGTGCGCCCTGGCTGTCGAGGCGTTGCTGTACGCCGGTGAGGGCGCCGGGCCTGGGGGCGGTCCAGTTCCCGAAGTCGTAGCCCTGGACGGAGCCGGGTCCACCGGTCCACAGCGTCTTCTCGTTGAAGGTGAGCTGTTCGGAGGCAAGCGTCCCGTACACGCTCGCGCCGAGGGCGCCGCCGCCGATGGGGAGCGACTCGCGTTCCCAGTTCGCGGCCGGGGCGTCGTACCGGAGAGTCGGATCCGCCTGTTTCTTCGAGTAGGCGGCACCCTGCGATTCATCGGAGGTGCCGGCAGCGGTAGCCGTGCCGGAGAGGGTGGGAATTCCCAGCGCCAGAGCACCGGTTGCGCCGATCGCTGTCTTGACTGTGGTGCGTCGCGTGATCCCGGATGTCATGCGGCCGACGGTAAAGGTCCGATGACTGGCCCGACAAGGAGCACGACAAAGCGGCCTCTTGGACGGAGGCCGCGAGCACTTGGACGGATGTTGGGGTATGTGCCCCGCCGCCGCCCGGGACAGGCGGACGGCCGACGGGAGGACTGCTTCAGCCCTGCTAGGACCGTTTCAGCCCTGCTGGAACAGCTCGGCGGGCAGGGGCTTCAGCAGGGTGTACAGATCGTCGGTGATCGGCCGGTCCCAGCTGGCGATGGTGACGAGCACGCCGTCGCTGCGGTCGAACTGGACGCAGGAGATCCGGCTCTCGGAGAGCTTGACCCGGCGGACGATCAGCAGGTTGTCGCCCTGCATCACGGGCATGTCCTCCGTGCCGGTGACCTCGACCGGCTCGTCGTTCTCCAGCGCGAGCAGCAGCTGGGCGACCTCGAACGGGACCTGGCCCTCCTCGGTCTCGCGGGCGGGCGAGCCCTCCGGGAGATTGCCGATGATCATCGCGGGGCCGCGTCCGCCGAACAGGTCGTAACGCAGAAAGACGCCCTGACAGCTTCCGTCGGGCGCGGGCAGCAGACCGGCGCCGAGGTTTCCGGGCCAGTCCCCCGGGTCCATGGCCAGGACGTCGAAGTCGGGGCCCGCGGGTGTGGCGGCGCTACGGCGGCGGAGGAAGGACATGCAGCCATGTTACGTGTCCGGGCTCACGTTGCGGAGCCGGGTCCGCGCAGGCCGGGGCGCCGACGGGCGCGCGGGCCGGACCCGGCCGGGTCCGCGCCCGGGGCTCGGGCGGATCCACGCCCCGGCTCCCGGGAGGATTCCGCGGCCAGCGCCTCCAGCACGCCGACGGCCTCCTCGCCCCGGTCGTACGGGACGAACAGGTGGTCGTGATGGAAGCCGGCCACCACATTGCAGCTCAGCCCCACGTCGGTGAGCGCCAGGGCCACGGCGGCGGTGAGTCCGACCGCGTCCAGCGCGGAGTGGACACGGAGGGTGATCCAGGCCGCGGCGTAGTCGTGGCCCAGCCCGGCCGAGACGGCCTGCGCCTCCGGAAGGACCAGCGTCAGCCCTTCGGCCTCGGTGACCGTGACGACGGGGGTGACATCGCGGGGCACGACGCCGTCGGGCACGGTCGTGAAGACGTAGCGACCGGGGTTCAGCTCCGGTCGCATTCCGCTCAGCAGGGTTCGGAGATCACGCTCACCATTCACGGCGACCACGCTACCCACGGTGTGCGGTGACGCGACCCGAACGGGAACGCCGTCGTCCGGCCCTCAGGTGAGGTCGAACTCGCCGTCGCGGGCGTTCACCACGAAGGCGCGCCACTCGGCCGGGGTGAAGATGAGCGACGGGCTGCCGGGTTTGCCGGCGTTGCGCATCGCGATGAATCCCTCGACGAAGGCGATCTGGACATCTCCCACGCCCTGGCTGCCCGACCGCCAGTGCGCGTCGCTGAGATCGAGGTCCGGCTTGTCCCAGCCCGCGAAGGGCTGCTGGCCCGTGGTGCGCTCCGCCACGTCGGCTCCTCCCACTTGTCGTCCCGGGCCCAAAGCGTAGTCACACCCGGCGGTCCCGGACAGGGCGCGAAGGGGCTCGCGCCGGTCCGGGACGACCTGGTGTCAGCGGGTGGGAGGCTCGGCTCCGACCAGCCACATGGAGAAGAACTGCGACCCGCCGCCGTACGCGTGACCGAGCGCTTTCCGGGCTCCCGGCACCTGGTGTTCGCCCGCCTGTCCCCGCACCTGCAACGCGGCCTCGGCGAAGCGGATCATGCCGGAGGCGCCGATGGGGTTGGTGGAGAGCACTCCGCCCGAGGGGTTCACGGGCAGGTCGCCGTCGAGTTCGGTGACTCCGGACTCGGTGAGCTTCCAGCCCTCGCCCTCGTCGGCGAAGCCGAGGTTCTCCAGCCACATCGGCTCGTACCAGGAGAACGGCACGTACATCTCCACGGCGTCGATCTCGCGTCGCGGGTCGCTGATGCCGGCCTGCCGGTATACGTCGGCGGCACAGTCCCGGCCCGCCCGCGGCGAGACGAAGTCCTTGCCGGCGAAGAGGGTCGGCTCGCTGCGCATCGCGCCGCCGTGCACCCAGGCGGGCGGATGCGGCGAACGGGCCGCTCCGGCACGGTCGGTGAGGATCATCGCGCAGGCCCCGTCGGAGGACGGGCAGGTCTCCGAGTAGCGGATCGGGTCCCAGAGCATCGGCGCCGAGCGGACCCTCTCCAGGGTGATGTCCGGGTCGTGGATGTGCGCGTACGGATTCTTGAGCGCGTTGCGGCGGTCCTTGTACGCGACGAGGGAACCGACCGTGTCCGGTGCTCCGGTGCGGCGCATGTACGCCCGCACGTGCGGGGCGAAGAAGCCGCCCGCTCCGGCCAGCAGCGGCTGCTGGAACGGGATGGGCAGCGAGAGCCCCCACATGGCGTTGGACTCGGACTGCTTCTCGAAGGCGAGCGTGAGGACGGTGCGGTGCACCTGCGCGGAGACCAGATTGGCCGCGACGAGTGCGGTGGAGCCGCCGACGGAGCCCGCGGTGTGCACCCGGAGCATCGGTTTGCCGACCGCGCCGAGGGCGTCGGCGAGATAGAGCTCCGGCATCATCAGGCCCTCGAAGAAGTCGGGCGCCTTGCCGATGACGACGGCGTCGATGTCCTCCCAGGTCAGTGCCGCGTCCTCCAGTGCGCGGACGGCGGCCTCGCGGACGAGTCCGGCGATGGAGACGTCCCGGCGCGCGGACACGTGCTTCGTCTGTCCGATGCCGACGACGGCCACGGGCTCCTCAGGCATGAGCGCTCTCCCCTTCGAGGACGGCGACCAGGTTCTGCTGCAGGCAGGGCCCGGAGGTGGCGTGGGCGAGCGCCCGGTCGGACTCGCCGCGGTGGATGCGGGCAGCGGCCTCGCCGAGGCGGATCAGCCCGGCGGCCATGACGGGGTTGGCGGCCAGTGCGCCGCCGGACGGGTTGACGTTCACGTTGTCGCCGAGCCCGAGCGCCTTGCGCAGGACGACTTCCTGGGAGGTGAACGGTGCGTGCAACTCGGCGGTGTCCACCGGTCGTTCGAAGACTCCGGCGCGGGTGGCGGCAAGCCGGGTGGACGGTGACTCGGTCAGCTCCCGCACCCCGACGCCATGGGCCTCGATGCGGTGGTCGATGCCGCGGATCCAGGCGGGGCGGGGGCACAGGGCCCGTGCGGTGTCACCGGCGGCGAGGATCACGGCGGCCGCGCCGTCACCGACCGGCGGACAGTCGCCGGTGCGCAGTGGCTGCACGACGTACTCCCCGGCCGGGACCGGTCCCCCGACCTGGGCGTGCGGGTTGTCCGCCGCGGCGGCGCGGCTGTGGTGGGCAATCGCGGCGAGGGCGGCCTCGTCCGTGTCGCCCGCGTCGATCAGGGCCTGGGCCTGGAGGGCGGCGAGTGCGACGGAGTCCGGCCAGAGCGGGCCGACGTAGTACGGGTCGAGCTGGCGGGTGAGGACGTCGCGCACCTTGCCGGGCGAGGACTTTCCGTAGGAGTAGACGAGCGCGGTGTCCGCCTGGCCCGTCTGGATCTTCACCCAGGCCTCGTACAGCGCCCAGGCACCATCCATCTCCACATGGGACTCGGAGATCGGCGGGTACGCGCCGACGCCGTCGAGGGCCATGGTGAAGGAGAAGGCGCGGCCCGCGAGATAGTCGCTGGAGCCGGAACAGGTGAAACCGATGTCGCTGGCCCTGAGCCCGGTCGCGTCGAGGACCCGGTGGAGGACGGGCATCAGCATCTCGACCTCGGAGAGTTCGTCGGTCTGCCGCAGGTGGTCCGTCTGCGCGAAGGCGACGATCGCCACGTCTCGCATCTAGAGCAGCTCCTTGTACACGTCGTAGTCGGCGTCGGGCTCGCCGGTCGGCCGGTAGTGGTCGGGGTGCCGCCCGCCCTCGGTCCAGACGGGTTCGACGCGCAGGCCCATGCGCACCCGGTCGTACGGAATGCCGCCGATCCGCGCGTGCAGGGCGAGGTCCGCGCCGTCGAGTGCGATGTGCGCGTAGACGTACGGGACTTCGATGTCGAGGTTCTTCGCCTTGATGTTGACGATGCAGAACGTGGTCACGGTGCCGCGCGGGCCGACCTCGACCCGTTCGGCAGTGGCGACTCCGCAGGTGGGGCAGGCACCGCGGGGCGGGACGTACACCTTGTGGCAGGACGGGCAGCGCTCGCCGACGATGCGCTGCCGGGAGAGTGCGTCGAGGTACGCGCTCTGGGCGCGGCCGGGGGTGTACCGGTAGTCGAGCCTGGCGGGGGTGACGATGCCGGTGACGGGGTCGGTGAACTCGCCGTCGTGCGGGGCGCATTGTCCGGTGTCCTCGCCATCGTACGGCTCGAAGCAGGCGATGTCCGTGATCGCGCCGGTCCGCTCGGGGGCCCAGCGGATCCGTACCCGCATGCCGGTGCGTACGGCTTCGGGGCCGGGTGCGGCGAGGGCGTGCAGCAGCGCGGTGTCGGCGCCGTCGAGCCGGACGAGGACCCAGGCGAAGGGGGTGTCCAGGGGCTGGCCACGGCGCGGGGCGTGGTTCCAGGCCCAGGTGGTGACGGTGCCGGTGGCGGCGACCTCGGTCAGTTCGCGGATCTCCTCCGCGGTGACGGGGTCGTACTCGACGGGCGGGACCAGGACCTTTCCCTCGCCGGTGCGGACGCCGAGGACGGTGCGTTCGCGCAGTCCGGTGAGGAAGGCGCTCTGGACGGGTCCGAGGGAGCGGGTGAAGGGGAATTCGACCACCAGCGGTGCGCTGAGGGCTTCGGGCACGGTTGCCTCCTCGGCTCAGGCGCGCCGGTAGACGGGCGGGCGCTGCTCGGCGAAGGCGCGGGCGCCTTCCTTGGCGTCGTCGGTCGCGAAGATCGGCCAGCCGCGTTCCAGTTCGGCGGCCAGTCCCTCGGTCTCGGTCATCTCGGCGGTCTCGTACACGGAGGCCTTGACGGCCTCGACGGCGAGCGGTCCGCAGGCATTGATCCGCTCGGCGACGGCGAGAGCCTCCTCCAGCGCGGTGCCGTCGGGGACGACCCGGCCGATCAGCCCGATGCCGGCCGCTTCCGCGGCGCTGTACGGGCGTCCGGTGAGGAGCATTTCGAGTGCGTGCGTCCGGGCGATCTGGCGTGGCAGCCGGACCGTCGACCCTCCGATGGGGAACAGTCCGCGCCGCACCTCGAAGAGCCCGAAGGTGGCGCCCGCCCCGGCGATCCGGATGTCGGTGCCCTGGAGGATCTCGGTGCCGCCCGCGACGCAGTGGCCCTCCACCGCGGCGATGACCGGTTTGCGGGGGCGGTGGTGGCGCAGCATCGCCTTCCAGTGCAGATCGGGGTCGTCGGTCATCCGGTCCCGGTACTGCTCGCCCTCCATTCCCTTGCCGGCCAGGGCCTTGAGGTCCATACCGGCGCAGAAGCAGCCGCCCGCGCCGGTCAGGACGACCGAGCGGATCGTGTCGTCCTCGTCCGCCGCGAGCCAGCCGTCGTACAGCCCGACCAGCATCGGCAGCGACAGGGCGTTCTTCGCCTCCGGCCTGTTCAGGGTGAGCACCAGCGTGGCGCCCTCGCGCCGCACGCCGAGGTGTTCCGTACCAGCCATTGTCCGCCTCCCATCCAAAGACCTAGAACAGGTTGCAGTAGGTGGTGGCCCAGTTCAATAGTTTTCTGACAGCTAGTCAGATTTCCTCGGCGGCACCTCTTCCCAGTTGCGCCTCCCGGCGCTCTAATGACCGCCGAGCCAGTCAGCTTCCGGGGTCAGGAGGAACGGTGGAGTACAACCTTGCCGACCTGTTCGAGTCGGTCGTCGACGCGGTCCCGGAACGCGAGGCGCTCGTCTACCTCGACCATCCCGGCACGGGTGCGGAGCGCCGGCTGACGTACGCGGAGCTGGACGCGGCGGCCAACCGCCTCGCCCACCATCTGATCGAGGCGGGCATCGCCCCCGGCGAGCATCTGGGGCTGCACCTCTACAACGGGGTCGAGTACCTCCAGACCGTGCTGGCCTGCCTCAAGGCCCGCATCGTCCCCGTCAATGTGAACTACCGCTATGTGGAAGAGGAGTTGATCTACCTCTACCGCGACGCGGATCTGGCCGCGCTGGTCTTCGACGCCGAGTTCGACGAGCGGGTCGCGGCCGCCGCGCCGAAGGCCCCGGGCCTGCGTCATCTGGTGCGGGTGGGCGCACCGGAGGCGGGGGTCCGGGGCCCCGACGCCGTCGCGTTCACCGATGCCGAGGCGGCCGGGAGTCCGGAGCGCGGCTTCCCGCCGCGGTCGGCCGACGACCAGTTCATCATCTACACGGGCGGCACCACCGGAATGCCCAAGGGCGTGATGTGGCGCCAGGAGGACCTCTTCTTCTCCGGCCTGGGCGGCGGCGCGCCGACCGGCGAGCCGGTGAAGACACCGCAGGAGCTCGCCGAGCGGGTCGCCGCGGGCGGGGACGGGATCACCTTCTTCCCCACACCACCGCTGATGCACGGCACCTCGACGCTCACCGCCTTCATCGGTTTCAACTTCGGGCAGCGGATCGTGGTGCACCGCAAGTTCGTGCCCCAGGAGGTGCTCCGTACGATCGAGAAGGAGAAGGTCACCAGCGTGTCGCTGGTGGGCGATGCGATGCTGCGGCCACTGATCGACGCACTGAAGGGCCCGCTGAAGGGCACCGACTGCTCGTCGATGTTCTCCGTGTCGAGCTCGGGCGCGATCATGTCGGACTCGGTGCGCGCGGAGTTCCAGGCACTCGTGCCGACGGTGATGCTGCTGAACAACTTCGGCTCGTCGGAGTCCGGGTTCAATGGCACGGCCACGGCCGATTCGGGCCCCGAGAACGGATTCCGGCTCAAGGTCAACTCCCGTACGGCGGTGGTCGATCCGGCCACGTACGAGCCGGTGGCCCCGGGTGAGCCGGGGCGGATCGCCCAGCGCGGACACGTGCCGCTCGGGTACTACAACGACCCGCAGAAGACCGCGGAGACCTTCTTCCACAGGGACGACGAGCGATGGGTCCTGCTCGGTGACATGGCGACGGTCGACGAGGACGGCATCGTCACGGTGCTCGGCCGCGGCTCGCAGTGCATCAACACCGGGGGCGAGAAGGTGTACCCCGAGGAGGTCGAGCAGGCGCTGAAGGCCCATCCGGATGTGTACGACGTACTGGTCGCCGCGGTGCCCGACGAACGGTGGGGGAACCGTGTCGCGGCGGTGGTGCAGCTGCGCGAGGGGGCGTCCGAGCCCTCGCTCGACGACCTCCAGGCCCACTGCCGGACCCGTCTGGCGGGCTACAAGATCCCCCGCCGGCTGGTGATCACCCGCCGGATCCAGCGCTCGCCGAGCGGCAAGGCCGACTACCGGTGGGCCCGCTCGGTCGTCGCACCCCGGCGCGAACCCGGGGAATGAGAGCCGGGCACCCGCGCGGCCGGAGCCGGCCCGGCCGCCGGGCGGCCGATCCCGCGTAAGCCATTCGGGCACGCTCCGAACCCATCCGCTCACCCTATGTGGCAACCGGGGGAGATCGACCATAGCTTCGGCTCATGAGGAAACGAAGCATCAAGATCCTTGTCCCCGTCGCGGTCCTCTCGGCCGCGGGATGCGGAATGTCCGTCCCCTCCGCCTCGGCCACGGACTCGCACGAGGTCCGTCCGGGCCAGTCGATCCAGAAGGCGGTGGACGCCGCCCGGCCGGGTGACACCGTCGTCGTGCTGCCCGGCACGTACCGGGAGAGCGTCCTGGTCACCAAGCCCGGCCTGACCCTGCGCGGCTCCGGCAGCGGGACCGTGCTGCGGCCGGCCGAGCCGGGTTCGAAGGCCGCCGACGCCTGCGCGAAGACCGGTAGCGGAATCTGCGTCCTGGGCAAGGCGGGCAAGACCGTGGACGGTGTGCGCATCGACTCGCTGACCGTCTCCGGCTTCAAGAAGAACGGCGTCTGGGCCTCCTGGACCGACCGGCTGACCGTCCGGCGGGTGACCGCCGAACACAACGGCGTCTGGGGCATCGCCCAGGAGCGCTCCACCCGCGGTGTCTTCACGGGCAACATCGCCCGTGCCAACGGCGACGCGGGCATCTTCGTCGCGAACACCGTGGACAAGGAGGGCGGCGCCACCGACACCCGGGGCACCGAGCTCCAGGACAACACACTCACCGACAACCGGATCGGCTTCACCGCCAGACGGGTACGCAACCTGTCGGTCCACGACAACAGCTTCACCGGCAACTGCACCGGTGTGTTCGTCGTGGGCGACGAGGGGAAGCCGCAGGCCGGCGCGATGAAGATCGAGTCCAACAAGATCACCGGCAACAACAAGTTCTGCTCCGCGACCGAACGGCTGCCGGCCCTCCAGGGCTCCGGCATCGTGCTCACCGGCACCGCGGACACCGAGGTGCGCTCGAACACGATCCGCGACAACTCGGGCACCGCCCCGATGTCCGGCGGTGTCGTCCTGTTCAAGAGCTTCGTGGGCACCAAGAACACCGGCAACACCATCAGCGACAACGTCGTGCTCGGCAACAAGCCGGCCGACCTCGCCAATGGGGACACCGGTAAGGGCAACACGTTCACCGACAACGTCTGCGCCAAGTCCGCACCGGCCGGGATGTGCTGACCGGTGCACCCCCGCACGAGGAGAAGCGAAACAGTATGACCACTGTGAGCCCCACCCCCACACCCACCCCCGTACACGCTGCCCTCCCGCACCCTGTCACTCCCCCGCAGCCGGCCATGCAGCTGCGTGAGCTCGTCTTCGGCGCGGCCAGGGCCGCCGCCGTGCGCGCCGCCGCCCGGCTCGGCGTCGCCGACGCGCTGGGTGAGACGCCCGCGACGGCGCAGGAACTCGCGGCCCTGGTGAAGGCCGAGCCGGCGCCGCTGCGGCGGCTGTTGCGCGCCCTGTCCTGTTACGGGATCTTCACCGAGACCCCGGACGGGCAGTTCGCCCACACGGAGATGTCACGCCTGCTGCGCGAGGACGACCCCAACAGCCTGCGCGACATCTCGCTGTGGTGTACCGAGCCCTGGACCTGGGACGTCTGGCCGCACCTCGACAACGCGGTACGCACCGGCAGGAGCGTCTTCGCGGACGTGCACGGCAAGGGGTTCTTCGACTACCTCCACCAGGAAGCCCACGAGTCCGCGCAGATCTTCAACCGCGCGATGACCACCTCCAGCATGCAGTCCGCGCTGGACGTCGCCGAACTCCTCGACCTCACCGGGGTGTCCTCGGTCGCCGACATCGGCGGCGGCCAGGGGCACGTGGTGGCGAGCCTGCTGGAGAAGCACCCGTCGCTCCACGGCACCCTGATGGACCTGCCGGGCGTGGTGGCGCGGGCGGACGCCCGGCTGCGGGACGAGGGCGCGCTCGTCGACCGGACCCGGATCGTCGCCGGGGACTGCCGTGAGGCCATCCCCGTCGAAGCCGACCTCTACATCATCAAGAACATCCTGGAGTGGGACGACGACAGCACCCGCCGGACGCTGCGCAACGTGGTCGCGGCGGCCCGCCCGGGAGCCAGGGTCGTCGTCATCGAGAACCTCGTCGACGACACCCCCTCGATGCGGTTCACCACGGCGATGGACCTGCTGCTGCTCCTCAATGTCGGGGGCGCGAAGCACACCAGGGAGAGCCTGGTCACCCGGATCTCGGACGCCGGGCTGCTGATCGGCGAGGTCGTCGCGGTCAACGCCTACCTCCACGCGTTCGAGTGCGTGGTCCCCGACTGACCTCCCCTCCCCGGCACCACGGAAATCCCCCTGCACCACGGAAATCGCCCCGGGCCCGGCCTTTCGGCCGGACCCGGGGCGATCGTCCGTCTCAGGCGGGGACGCCGCGCTCCCACCGGTAGAACTCATGGGCCATGGCGTCCTTGGGACCACGCCAGGTCAGCGGGTCGTACGCGCTGACGTAGGCGGTGAGCTTGTCGCTGATGTCCTTGAACTCCGGGTGCTCGGTCACCTTCGCGATCTCGGGACCCGGCGGGTGCTCCGACTCGATCAGGTGCAGATACACGTCGCCGAACTGGAAGAGCTTGCGCCGGGTGACGCCGACGAGGTGCGGCAGTTCGCCGCTGTCGGAGGCTGCGAACAGATTCGCGATGTCCGGCGCCGAACCCGGGGCCATCCGGGCGACGATCAGAGCGTGGTGCATCGGGAGATGCCTTTCTGGTTCCCGGCCCGGCACCCGGCCGGCCGGCCGGGTGGCGGGACGTGGGCGGATGGCGGGTCAGTTGGCCCCGACCGAGGCCGTGCGGCGCTCCCGGTCGCGCTGCTCGATCTTGTCCCGGATCAGCTCCATCTGGACCTTGGAGTTGCGGTTGATGTTGTCGGTCATCCAGGCGTCGTCGACGGGTGCGTCGGGACGCATCGCGAAGTCCTGGGCCCAGTGCATCTTGGTGCCGCCGGGAACCTCCGAGTACTCCCAACGGATGTTCATGTGCTGGAACGGACCGGGCTCCACACGGCGGGCACGGACGGTGCGGTTGGCACGGTCCACGGTCCGCTCGGAGACCCAGCTCCACACCTTGTCGTTCTCGTCGGGGTGCATAGTCAGACGGAAGGTCGTACTGTCGCCGTCCCGCTCGATGACCTCGACCGCGGCGTACTCGCTGAACAGCCGCGGCCAGTTCTCCAGGTCGTTCGTCACGTCCCAGACCAGGTCCAGGGGGGCGGCGATGGTGATCTCGTTCTCGGTGTGTCCGGGCACGTCAGGCTCCTGTCATGAGGCTGTTGTTGACGAGGTCGAGGAATTCCTGGGGGGTCCTGCAACGGTCGGCATCGGCCGGCAGCGCCCGGCCGTGCCGGTTCTCCAGCACGCCCACGATGCCGAGCAGGCCCAGCGAGTCGAGGCCGTACTCGTCGAAGGCCGAACTGGGGCGCTGCTCCATGTCGCGCGGGTCGACGGTGACTCCGGCGCCCTTCTTCATCAGTACGGCGAGTTCCGTGTAGGTCAGTCGGTCGGTCATGAGGACTTCTCCTTCTCACGCTTGGGGGTCGGTGGAGCGCCGCAGCACCATCGCCGCGTTCGAGCCCATGAGCCCGCGGCTGAGCACCAGCGCCGTCCGGAGTTCGGCGGGGCGGGCGCTGCCGGTGACCACGTCGAGGTCGTGGCACACCTCGAAGACGTTCGGGGTCGGCGGTATGAGCGCGTTCTCCATGGAGAGCACCGCGGCGGCCACGTCCAGCACCGGAGCACCGCAATAGGCACGCCCGATACCGGACTTGGGCGCCGTCACCGGCACCCGCCTGCCGTGCGCGCCGAGGGCGTCGGCGATGGCCAGCGCCTCGGCGCGGTCGGCCGCGGGCACACCGAGGGCGTCCGCGAAGACGACGTCGATCTCGTCCGGCGCGCAGTCGGCCTCCCGCAGGGCGCCGATGATCGCCTGGGCGAGGCCCTCCCGGGACTCCGCCCACCTGGACGCTCCGGTGAACGTGGCGGCGTGCCCGGCGAGTTCGGCCCGGACCTTGGCCCCGCGCCGGCGCGCCGACTGCTCCTCCTCGACCACCAGCATGGCGCCGCCCTCGGCCGGCACGAAGCCGCAGGCCTCCGAGGTGAACGGCCGGTAGGCGCGGGTGGGGTCCTCGACGGTGCTCAGGTCCTCGTACCCGAGCTGGCAGACGACCGAGTAGGGCGCCAGTGGGGCCTCGGCCGCGCCGACCACCACCGCTTCGGTGCCGCCGCGGATCGAACGGGCGGCATGCGCCAGTGCGTCCAGACCGCCGGCCTCGTCGCTGGCCACGACCGCGCACGGCCCCTTGAAGCCGCCGCGGATCGAGATCTGGCCGGTGCTGGCCGCGTAGAACCAGGCGATGGACTGGTACGGGCCCACGTAGGTGGAGCCCTGTCCCCAGAGCCGCTGGAGTTCGCGCTGGCCGAATTCACCCCCGCCGGACCCGGCAGCGGTCACCACGCCGACGTCGAAGGGTGAATCCTCGTAGTCGGCGCGGCCGAGCCGGGCGTCGTCCAGCGCGATGTCCGCGGCGGCCATCGCGAAGTGCGTGAACTTGTCGGTCTGGACGAGGAAGCGCTCCTCGATCAGCTCGACCGCATCGAATCCCCGCACCTCGCCCGCGACCCGCAGGGGCAGGTGTTCGCAGCCCTCGCGGGTGACCCGGTCCAGGACGCTCATTCCTTCGTGCGTCCGCTTCCAGAAGGCCTCGGTGTTACTTCCGTTGGGGGCGACCACACCGATGCCGGTGACGACGGTGCGCCGGGCTTTGCGGGTTCTCATGGTGTCCTCCCACCTGTTCGGGTCAGGGCCACCGCCGACTGGAAGCCACCGAATCCGCTGCCCACCGAGAGGACGCTGCGCAGCTTCAGGGGACGGGCGGTGCGCGGCACGTAGTCGAGGTCGCATTCGGGGTCGGGGCTCTCGTAGTTCGCCGTCGGCGGCACCGTCTGGTGGACCAGGGCGAGTACGCAGGCCGCGATTTCTATCGCGCCGATCGCCCCCAGCGAGTGGCCGACCATGGACTTGATCGAACTCATCGGGATGTCGAAGGCGTGTGCCCCCAGTGCCCGCTTCACTGCGGCCGTCTCGTGCCGGTCGTTCTGCTTGGTGCCCGAGCCGTGCGCGTTGACGTAGTCGATCTGCGACCCGTCCATACGGGCGTGGCCCAGCGCCCGGTTGATCGCCTCGGCCATCTCCAGGCCTTCGGGAGTCAGCCCGGTCATGTGGTAGGCGTTGCCGAAGGTGGCGTAGCCCGCGATCTCGCAGTACACGGTGGCACCCCGGGCACGGGCGTGTTCCAGCTCCTCCAGGACGAGGACCGCCCCGCCCTCGCCCATGACGAAGCCGTCGCGGCGTGCGTCGAACGGCCGGGAGGCGTGCTCGGCGTCGTCGTTGTTCGCCGACGTGGCCTTGATGGCGTCGAAGCACGCCACGGTGATCGGGGTGATCGGTGAGTCCGACGCACCGGCGATGCACACGTCGACGCGCCCCTCCTCGATGGACTGGAAGGCGTACCCGATCGCGTCGAGGCCGGAGGTGCAGCCCGTGGAGACGGTCTGCACCGGGCCGTGCGCGCCGACCTGCTCGGCCACCGCCGAGGCGAGGGTGCTGGGTGAGAAGGCCCGCTCCAGGTGGGGGCCGGCCGACCGGTGGTCGACGTCCCAGCGGGCACCGCCCTCGCTGACGGCGACGTAGTCGTACTCCAACCGGGTGGTGCCGCCGACCGCGGTGCCCAGCGACACCCCCATCCGCCAGGGGTCCACCTTCTCCGGATCGAGGCCCGCGTCGCCGAGGGCCTCCCTGGCGGCCACCATCGCGAATTGGATGTAGCGGTCCGACCGGTCGACGGTGGCGGCGTCCAGCCCGTACGCCGCCGGGTCGAAGTCGCACTCGGCGGCGATCCGGGAGCGGAATCCGGCCGGGTCGAAGAGCGTGATGCCCCTGGTCGCGGTGCGTCCGTTCGCGAGGAGGTCCCAGAACGCCGGTGCGCCGATCCCGCCGGGGGCGACGACGCCCACGCCGGTGACCGCCACCCGGCGGGTCATGAGGCGGCCTCCGATCGTTCCGGAGGCGCGACGCGGTCGGCGGATTCGGTGTGCTCGGTGTCGACGTGGCCGAGCTCCGGACGCGGAGCGAGCGGGCCGAGGTGGAAGACCATGCGAGCCTCGACGTCGCCCACGTTGCGGAATCGGTGGCGTACATGGGGAGGGATCAGCAGGCCCTGGTCGGGCCGCATCCGGTACGGTTCACCGTCCAGATCCACTTCCAGCAGACCGTTCACGACGTACACGAACTCCTCGGAGTACGGGTGGTAGTGCTCGCCGATGCGGTCGCCGGGCTGAACGATCGCCAGCCCCATGAAGCCACTGGTGGCTCCCACCGCTGTCGGCGTGAGCATGGCGCGAAGATCCCCTCCACGCCTGCGGTTGGGCTGCGTCTCACTGAGGTCCACGATGCGTGGCCGGTGCGTGGTCATGACTGCTTTCCTCCTGGCGCATTGCGCGTTGTGTTGACGGGTTGAGCGAGAACCCCCCAGGGTGCGGATGCGCGGTTCAGGACTCCACGGCCCGCCGATCCGTGATCAGGGTCATCTCGGACTGCTTGAGGAACTGCGAGATGCCCCGCTCGTCCGTGGGGACGGCGTTGCCGCCGCCGTCGAGAAGACGTCCGAGCCTGGCCACCTTGCCGGGGCCGTCGATGCCCACCGCCTGGGCAGGCTGCGCGTCGATCGGTTCGACCGCTTCGAGGAGGCGGACGACGACGTCGTCGCGCTGGAAGATGGTGCTGCTGTCGATGATGCTCGCCGGGTCGTCGGCCGCCTCCTCGTCGTGCTCGGCGAGGAGCCGGGCGAGGGCCATGCCGCAGCCCTCCTTGGCCTCGTAGAAGAGTGCGTGCCGGCGGATGTCCTCCGCCTTGTGCCGGCCGGCGGTCACGTGGTGGACGGTCGGCAGCGCCGCCCGGGTGAAGAACATCCGGGCGGAGTCCGGGTCGCTGAGGTCCCGGTCCTGCTCCAGGTACGGGTTGATCGCCTCCTCGACGGCCCTGACCTCGGGCTGCCGGGCGACGTGGCGCAGGGCGGCGAGCAGGTCGCCCTCGACCTCGACGGCCCGCACGACGCGGTTTCCGTGCATGAAGAGCGAGGTGCGGCGCAGCCGGGTGTCCTCGTCGACCCGTGCGTTCGGGGAGTCGTAGTCGGCCAGGATCTTCGCCACGACGTCCTCGGTGCCCGGCTTGACGGTGAAGGTGAGCGCGTGGCGCACCACCCCGTCGCCCAGGCGCGGGAACGCCTGGAGGCGGCCCTTGGCCGTCTCGGGCGCCATCTCGAAGGCCTTCCCGGTCTCCCGCAGAACGCTGAAGCGCAGCGACCGGGTGTCACGCACGCAGTTGTGCAGCGGCTGGACCGTCGCGACGTGCTCCTCGCTGTTCACCCAGGCGAGGAAGGGAGGTGCGCTGTCCCATTCGCTGGTGATCAGCCACTGGGAGGGGTTCTCGATGGACTGGCACAGCTGGTCGCTGATGTGTCCGGGGACGGACGCCACCTGATTGCGCAGGTGCTCGTACGCCTCGAGGAACTCCTTCTGGGCCCCGTCGTAGAGGTCCAGCAGCAGCACGACGCGCAGCCGGGAACCGTCGAAGGCGGACTGGGAGATCCGTTCCGAGAGGGTGGTGGTCATCTTTCGATCTCCTTCGAGACGGTTTCGTGGTCGAGCCGAGTGGCATGCCGTCAACCGTCGGTTGGCGAGTGGATTCGGAGCGGGGACTCTCCCGGCGGATGTGAATGGTCCGCCCCCGAGGCCGCGGACGTCGTCTCCGTGACCGATCGTGAAACGCTGGTCCGGGTGGCGCGAGATTTATGAACCGTTCAGGTGAGCGAGCGTCCGAACCGCTCTCACCAGGGCATTGAACAATGCAACCGAACGGCGTCCGAGCTGGAGCAACTGATGAACGAGAACGTCGACATCCGCGTGCCGGTCCTCATCGTGGGCGGCTCCCTGGTGGGCTTGTCCGCTTCACTCTTCCTCGGCCGGCTCGGGGTCGAGCACCTGCTGGTCGAGAAGCACCGGTCCACCTCGACACACCCGCGCGGCCGCGGCAACAACGTCCGCACGATGGAGGTGTTCCGCACGGCGGGTGCCGAGGCGAGCATCAGGCAGGCGGCCTCCGTCCTCGCCGACAACCACGGAATCCTGCAAGCCGGTTCGCTCACCGGGGACGATCAGGAGTGGCTGTTCAAGGAGATCGACCCGGGTGGCGGGATCGCCCGTTTCAGTCCGACCGGCTGGTGCCTGTGCAGCCAGAACGACCTGGAGCCGGTGCTGGTGAAGCTGGCTCGGGAACAGGGCGGTGACCTGCGGTTCTCCACCGAGATGCAGAGCTTCGAACAGGACTCGTCAGGGGTGGACGCGACGCTGAAGAACCGGGAGACCGGCGAGCACATCACTGTGCGCGCGGACTACCTGATCGCGGCCGACGGTCCGCGCAGCCCCATCCGTGACCAGCTGCGCATCGACCGGACGGGTCCCGGCGACCTCTTCCACAACGTCAGCATCACCTTCCGCTCCCGGCAGCTCGCCGACGTGCTGGGCGACCGGCGCTTCATCGTCTGCTATCTGACCAACCCGACTGCGGACGGCGCCCTGTTGCCGGTCGACAACAGGAAGGAGTGGGTGTTCCACGCGCCGTGGCATCCCCAACTCGGCGAGACCCTGGAGGACTTCACCGACGAGAGGTGCGCCGAGCACATCCGTACGGCGGTCGGCGCTCCGGACATCGACGTCGAGATCACCGGCAAGGCGCCGTGGCACGCCGCGGAGCGGGTCGCCGAACGGTACTCCTCCGGCCGGGTCTTCCTCGCCGGCGACTCGGCCCACGAGATGTCCCCCACCGGGGCGTTCGGGTCCAACACCGGTATCCAGGACGCGCACAACCTCGCCTGGAAGCTCGCCACCGTGCTGAAGGGCGAGGCGGGTCCGGGTCTGCTGGACACGTACGAGGCGGAGCGGCTGCCGGTGGCACGGGCGACGAGCGCACGGGCTTCGGCGCGCTCCAGCGAGCACAGCCACCCGGGATACTCCGCGGCGCCGGGCGCGGGCGGCGGAAAGCAGGGCGGCATGCTCAGCGTGGCGCTGGGCTACCGCTATGTCCGCGGCGCGGTGCTGGGCACCGACCCCGAGCAGCCGGTGGTGCCGCAGGGGGTGCAGTTGAACGGTGAACCAGGCAGTCGTGCACCGCATCTGTGGGTCCATCAAGGCGGTGAGCGCAAGTCCACACTCGATCTGTACGAGCACACGCTCGTGCTGCTCACCGACGGTGAGGACGTGGCGTGGCGCCGGGCGGCGGCGCGGGTCGCCGACCGGCTCTCGGTCCGGCTCCAGGCGTACGGCATCGGCCCGGGTGCCGATCTGGAGCCGGAGACCGGCGCCGACTGGGCCGAGATCCACGGGACGACGTCCGAAGGCGCCGTGCTGGTGCGTCCCGACGGTTTCGTGGCCTGGCGGTCGACGGGCCCCGCGGCGGATGCCGAGAGCACCCTCCACGAGGTCCTGACCTCCCTGCTGCACCGTTCCTGACCCCTCCGTCGACGCCCGTGTCGGAGTCAGGACAGGCCGAACTTCCTCAGTGCCGCGAGGAATTCATCCGGCCGCTCGGTGTGGACGAGATGTCCGGCGTCGATGGTGACGAACCGGCCGTCGGGTATCCGCCCCGCCATCCAGACCAGTTTCTCCTGGGCGATCTGGCTGGTGGGGCCGCCGCCTATGACGAGCGTCGGGGCAACGATCTCACCGAGGCGTTCCCGTCCGGCGGGATCCGGTTCGTTCAGCTGGGCATCGGTCGACGGCACCACCGGCCAGTCGAAGTCCAGTTCCCCGTCGGGCCGTTCGGCGACACCGCGCGGCGGATCGAGCGGGAACGGCGGCGGCACCTCCTCCAGGACGAGCCGGCCGATCAGCCCGGGTTCCCGCTCGGCGAGCAGATAGGCGGCAGCGGCGCCCATGGAGTGCCCGACCACGGTGGCTCCCGCCAGGTTGCGGGCCTCCAGGAAGGCATGCAGATCGTCCCGGAACAGTTCGAGGGAGTAGCGGCCGGGCCAGTCGCTGAGTCCGTGGCCGCGGAAGTCGAAGGCGTACACCCGGTGTTCGGCCGCGAGGCGTTCGGCGATCGTGGTCCAGGTCCTGCTGTCGTCGCAGCGGCCGTGGGCGAGCACGACGGGCGGGGCCGACGGATCCCCCCACACCCGGTGGGCGAGCCGGGTTCCACCGGCGTGCACGCTGAGCACCTCCGGGTCGAGGAAGGCCTCCACCGTACGGACGAAGGCGCCCGGGTCGTCCAGCCAGGGGAAGTGCGCGGCGCCGCGCTGCACGACGAACTCGGCGTTCGGGAAGAGTGCGACCAGTTCGGCGGCGCGGTCCGGAGTCGGCCCCGCGTCGTACTCCCCCGCGAGGACGAGAACCGGTGCGGTGACCGCCGTCAGCGCGGCGTTCGTGGTGGCCGGCTCGAAGACGCCGTCCTGGTAATAGAAGGGCCCGGCCGCGGAGTTGGTCTGTGCCGGCGCCGCCTCGGCATGGGTCCGGGCGGCCTCGTCCCAGCGTCCGTAGGCGAACGGCGCGACAACGGCACGGACCCGGTCGGAGGCGCGGCCCGCGAGGAAGTCGTCCAGGGCGGCCCGTGCGTCCGCGTACCACGGTTCGTCGCGCCGGAGTTCGCTCGCCTCGCGCCAGTCCTGGTCGGTGACATCGATGCCGACCGCCCGGGTGCCGGGGGTGACGAGTGTGAGCGTACGCAGCCGCTCGGGATGCCTGGCGGCGTAGAGCGCGGCCAGGTTGGCGGAGGCGGAGTGGGCGAGCAGGTCGATGCGTTCCTCGCCGAGATGTTCGCGCAGCGCCTCGACGTCGTCGACCAGGCGGTCGCAGCGGTACGTCGACGGGTCGTCCGGCACCGCGGAGTCCCCGGTCCCGCGCGGATCCGGCACCACGAGCCGGCGGCGGGCGGAGAGTCCGCCGAGGTCCCCCAGGTACGCACCGGCCCGCATCGGCCCGCCGGGCAGGCAGATCAGCGGTGTGCCCTTCCCCAGAAGGCGGTAGGCGAGTTCGGTCCCGTCGTATGCGTGGAAGATCGGCATGCCCGCCATCCAAACAGGGCCGCACGAGCGGCGCAGCCGTGTTCGGTGTGAGCGAATCCGCGACGCGGATGAGCTGCGTCACCCCTCTTGCCATGGGGCGGAACATCCTGAATTACTACTGTCGAAAGATCGACCGAATGATCGGTCGCCTGCTCGGAAGAGGGAGATCCGGATGACGGCTCTGCTGGACGAGGCGGAACGACTGGGCCGGGACGAGCTGGAAGCACTCCAGCTGGAGCGGCTGCGGGCCACGCTGCACCATGCGTACGAGAACGTCGGGCACTACCGGGCCGCGTTCGACAAGGCCGGACTGCGCCCGGACGACTGCCATACCCTCGCCGATCTCGCCCGTTTCCCCTTCACGACCAAGGCCGACCTGCGGGACAACTACCCCTTCGGCATGTTCGCCGTCCCCGAGGAGCGCGTACGGCGGATCCACGCGTCCAGCGGGACGACGGGCCGCCCGACCGTTGTCGGCTACACCCAACGGGACCTGGACACCTGGGCCGACGTGGTCGCCCGCTCGATCCGGGCCGCCGGTGGACGTCCCGGGCAGAAGGTCCATGTCGCTTACGGATACGGGCTGTTCACCGGCGGACTCGGCGCGCACTACGGGGCGGAGCGGCTCGGCTGCACGGTCATCCCCGCCTCCGGGGGCATGACCGCCCGGCAGGTCCAGCTGATCCAGGACTTCCGCCCCGAGATCATCATGGTGACGCCGTCGTACATGCTGACGCTCCTCGACGAGTTCGAACGGCAGGGCGTCGATCCGCGTTCGACCTCCCTGAAGGCCGGGATCTTCGGTGCGGAGCCGTGGACGGAGGAGATGCGGCGGGAGATCGAGGAGCGGTTCGCGATCGACGCGGTGGACATCTACGGCCTTTCGGAGGTGATGGGGCCCGGGGTGGCGCAGGAGTGCGTCGAGACGAAGGACGGGCTGCACATCTGGGAGGACCACTTCTATCCCGAGGTCGTCGATCCGTTCACCGGCGAGGTGCTGCCGGAGGGGACGGAGGGCGAGCTGGTCTTCACCTCGCTCACCAAGGAGGCCATGCCGGTGATCCGCTACCGGACTCGGGACCTCACCCGGCTGCTGCCGGGTACGGCCAGGGTGTTCCGGCGGATGGAGAAGGTGACCGGGCGCAGCGACGATCTGGTGATCCTGCGCGGCGTGAATCTCTTCCCGACCCAGATCGAGGAGATCGTGCTGCGCACACCCGGGGTGGCTCCGCACTTCCAGTTGCGGCTGACCCGCGAGGGCCGTCTCGACGCGCTGACCGTGCGGGCGGAGGCGCGGGCGGGGGCCACCCCGGAGCAGCGGACGGCGGCCGCGGCGTCGATCACGGCGGCCGTCAAGGACGGGATCGGGGTGTCGGTCGGGGTCGAGATCGTCGATCCCGAGACGCTGGAGAGGTCGGTCGGCAAGTTCCGGCGGATCGTGGACGAGCGCGGCGGGTGCTGAAGGTCCTCGGGCCGCCCCAGGCCTACTGGATCACGCCCGTGGGGATGTTCTTCACCGCGGCCTGCTGCGCGGCCATGACCGGCGGGTACCCGGTCATGGCCGGACGGCCGACCGCCATCCGCTACGCGAACCGGTCGCGCAGCTCCCGCTTGAGGATCTTCCCGCTGGCGTTGCGCGGCAGTTCGTCCACGAAGAGGACGTGCTTCGGGGCCTTGAAGTGGGCGAGCCGCTCGCGGGCGTGGTCGATGAGTTCGGCCGCCGTCGCGTCGCCGCGCAGCACGACGACAGCGGTGACGGCCTCGATCCAGCGCTGGTCGGGCAGTCCGACGACGGCGGCCTCGGCGACGGCGGGGTGGGTGTAGAGGGCGTCCTCGACCTGCCGGGAGGCGACGAGGACACCGCCGGAGTTGATGACGTCCTTCACCCGGTCGACGACGGTGAGGAATCCCTCGGCGTCGCGCACCGCAAGGTCGCCGGAGCGGAACCAGCCGTCGCGGAAGGCCTCCGCGGTCTCCTCGGGTTTGTCCCAGTAGCCCTCGCACAACTGGGGTGAGCGGTAGACCACTTCGCCGGCCGTGCCGTCGGGGACCTCCTTGCCGTCCTCGTCGACGACCCGGGCCTCGACGAAGAGGACGGGCCTGCCGCAGGAGTCCATCCGGCCCTCGTGCTCGTCCGGTCCGAGGACGGTGGCGAGCGGGCCGATCTCGCTCTGCCCGAAGCAGTTGTAGAAGGCGAGCGCGGGCAGCCGTTCGCGGAGCCGTTCCAGTACGGGCACGGGCATGATCGACGCGCCGTAGTACGCCTTGCGCAGGCCGCCGAGTTCGCGGGTGGTGAAGCCGGGGTGCTGGGAGATGCCGATCCAGACGGTCGGCGGCGCGAAGACGCTGTCCGCCTGTCCCGTCTCGACGAGGTCGAAGATCCGGTTCGCGTCGGGCGCGTCGAGGATCGTGTTCTGTGCCCCGACCGCGAGGTAGGGCAGCAGGAAGACATGCATCTGGGCGGAGTGGTAGAGCGGCAGCGAGTGGACGGGCCGGTCGGTGGCCCGCAGATCGAGCGCCGTGATCGCGCTGACGTACTCGTGCACGAGTGCGCCGTGGGTCATCATCGCGCCCTTGGGCAGCGCGGTGGTGCCCGAGGTGTAGAGCAGCTGGACGAGGTCTCCGGCGGCCGGTTCGCGTTCCGGGGCGAAGGGGCGCGGGGTGGCGGTGGCCGCCAGGAGGGAGTCCGGTGCGTCGCGCAGCGGGCGTACGGGGAACGCGGCCGGAATCCGGTCGGCGAGGGCCGGGTCGGTGAGGACGAGGGCGCTGCCGGACTGTTCGAGGATGTACATGAGGTCGTCGCCGGTGAGGTTCTGGTTGACCGGCACATGGACCAGGCCCGCGCGGGCGCAGCCGAGGTAGCCGATCAGATACGCGTCGGAGTTGTGCGCGTAGCAGGCGACCCGGTCGCCGGGGCGCAGTCCGTGCTCGCCGGCGAGCACGGCGGCGGCGGTGCTGACGGCCGCGTCGAGCTCCGCGTAGGTCCATGACCTGTCCGCGTACCGCAGGGCGGTGCGCTCCGGCGTGCGCCGGGCGCTGCGTGCCAGGACTCCGTCGACTGTGCTGCTCCGTACACCTGTCATGGCGTGATCCTGTGCGGCCGGAACCCGGGGGTCAAGGGTCCGGATACCGGAGGGGATGTTGACAGGGGTGCGCAGCTGCTGGCTGAGTTGCGCGTGGCGACTCGAACCCTCGGGCAACCGCCTTTCGCACCCGCACAGTTGGGAGGACCGTTGCCTCTCCGCAACCGTCTGAGACTTCTTGCGATATCCGGCCTCGCGCTGTTCACCGTTTCGGCGACGTTGCCGCCCGCCGCGGCCGACGCCTCGCGCTCCCACCGCCCATCGGGCGGCGGGCTGTCCGCCACGATCCGGTACACCGAGTACGGCATCCCGCACATCGTGGCGAAGGACTACGCGAGCCTGGGCTTCGGCAACGGCTGGGCCCAGGCCGCCGACCAGGTGTGCACCCTCGCCGACGGCTTCGTGACGCTGCGCGGCGAGCGGTCCCGGTACTTCGGTCCGGACGCGGCTCCGGACGGCTCACTGTCCGCCGCGACGAAGAACCTCTCCAGCGACCTCTACTTCCGCGGAGTCCGCCAGAGCCGCACGGTGGAGAAGCTGCTGAAGGCTCCCGCACCGGCAGGTCAGAGCCGTGACGTCAGGGAGCTGGAGCGCGGCTGGGCGGCCGGATACAACGCGTGGCTGGCGCAGAACCGGATCGACGACCCGGCCTGTCGGGGCGCCGCCTGGGTACGGCCGGTGACCACGCTGGATGTGGTGGCGCGCGGCTACGCGCTCTCGGTGCTCGCCGGTCAGGGGCGCGGCATCGACGGCATCACGGACGCTGGGCCGCCCACGGAGGGCTCGCGGCCGCCCACGGCTCCGACGCCGGACGAGGCGGCGGACGCGGCCCGGAGGCTGCTGTCGACGCAGAACGCCGACATGGGTTCCAACGCGGTCGCGTTCCGCGGGGACACGACGGCGAACGGGCGGGGCCTGCTGCTCGGCAATCCGCACTACCCGTGGCAGGGCGGACGGCGGTTCTGGCAGTCGCAGCAGACCATTCCCGGTGAGCTGAACGTGGCGGGCGGTTCACTGCTCGGCGCGCCCATCGTGTCCATCGGGCACAACGCGAACATCGCGTGGAGCCACACCGTGGCCACCGGTGTCCCGCTCAACCTGCATCAGCTCACCCTCGATCCGGCCGATCCGACCGCGTATCTGGTGGACGGCAGAGCCGAGCGGATGACGAGGCGCACGGTCTCGGTCGCGGTGAAGGGCGGCGGTGCCGTGACCCGCACGCAGTGGTGGACCCGGTACGGGCCGGTCGTCACCTCGCTCGGTGCCGGGCTGCCGTTGCCCTGGACGACGACGACCGCGTACGCGCTCAATGACCCGAACGCCGTGAATCTGCGATTCTCCGACGCCGGTCTCGGCTTCAGCCGGGCCCGCAGCACCGCCGACATCCAGGCCGCGCTGCACCGTACCCAGGGGCTGCCGTGGGTCAACACCATCGCCGCCGATTCGTCCGGGCATTCGTTCTTCTCGCAGTCGCAGGTGCTGCCGAGGATCACGGACGAGCTCGCGGCGCGGTGCTCCACCCCGCTGGGCAGGGCGACGTATCCGTCGTCCGGGCTCGCGGTGCTGGACGGTTCGAGGAGCGACTGCGCACTTGGTTCGGACCCGGAGGCCGTCCAGCCGGGCATCTTCGGGCCGGACCGGATGCCCACCGTGAAGGACGCCCCGTACGTGGAGAACTCCAACGACAGCGCCTGGCTGACGAACGCGTCCGCGCCGCTGACCGGCTTCGAGAGGATCTTCGGCACGGTCGGCACGCCCCGCTCGATGCGGACCCGGGGCGCGGTCGAGGATGTGTCCGCGATGGCGGCGAAGGGCCGGCTGACCGTGGCCGATCTGCAGGGCCAGCAGTTCGCGAACCGTGCGCCGGCCGGTGATCTGACCGCCGCGGACATGGCCGCGGCCTGCGCGGCGCTGCCCGGCGGCAGTGCGGTCGGCAGCGACGGCAGGGCGGTCGATGTGTCGGCGGCGTGCGAGGTGCTGCGGCGCTGGGACCGGAAGGTCGACACCGGCAGCCGGGGCGCGCTGCTCTTCGACCGGTTCTGGCGCAGGGCAACGGCTACGGTCCCGCAGGCCGAGCTGTGGAAGGTGCCGTTCTCCCCCGCCGACCCGGTCGGTACGCCGAACACGCTGAACGTCTCCGCGCCCGGCGTCACCAGGGCTCTCGCCGACGCGGTGGCCGAACTGCGGGCGGCCGGGATCGCGCTGGACGCCCCGCTGGGCGGGCACCAGTCGGTGGAACGGAACGGGAAGCGCATCCCGATCGGCGGCGGTACGGAATCGCTCGGCATCTGGAACAAGACGGAGCCGGTGTGGGACGCGGCGGCCGGCGGCTACCGGGAGGTGTCGGCGGGCTCCAGCTACATCCAGGCGGTCGGCTGGGACGGCAGCGCATGCCCGGTGGCGCGCACCCTGCTCACGTACTCCCAGTCCTCCGATCCGCACTCGCCGCATTACAGCGACCAGACCGAGCTGTACTCGGGTGAGCGGTGGGTGACGTCCCGGTTCTGCGAGAAGGACATCCTGCGCTCGCCCGCGCTGCGGGTCGTGCGGGTCCACGAACGCCGGTAGTTCCTCACGGTGCGATCGGTCGGTCCCTGCCCGCCCGGCGGGTGGACAGGGACCGACCGCGAGGAATCAGGGATCGACCGCGCGGAATCAAGGGCTGATCGCGCGGAATCAGGGGCTGATCGCGCGGAATCAGGGGCTGATCGCGCGGAATCAGGGGCTGATCGCGAGGAATCAGGGGCTGATCGCGAGGAAGACGAACGCGGCGAAGATCGACAGATGGACGCCGCCCTGGAGCAGGGTGGCCCGTCCCGGTACGACGGTCAGCGCGCCGACCACCACGGTGAGTGCGAGCAGCACCATATGGGTGGCGCCGAGGCCGAGATGGAGCGGTCCGTCGAGCCAGACCGAGGCGAGGGCGATGGCCGGAATGGTCAGACCGATGCTCGCCATCGCCGAGCCGAGGGCGAGATTGAGACTGGTCTGGACGCGCTCGCGACGGGCGGCCCGCACCGCCGCCAAGGTCTCCGGCAGCAGCACCAGCAGGGCGATGACGACACCGACCACCGCCTGAGGCATCCCGGCCGCCTCCACCCCGGACTCGATGGTCGGCGAGACGGACTTGGCGTCGCCGACGACCGCGACCAGCGCGACCAGCAGCATCACCAGGCTCAGGGCGGTGGCACCCCGGCCGGGCAGCGGCGCGTGGTGCTCGTCCGGCTTGAGGACGCCCTCGGGCGTGAGGGGCAGGAAGTACTCGCGGTGCCGCACCGTCTGCACGGCGACGAACAGCCCGTACAGGAAGAGTGAGGCGACGGCGGCGAACGCCAGTTGGGCGGTGGAGAACTCGGGGCCGGGTTTGCCGACGGTGAAGGTCGGCAGGACCAGGCTGAGGGTGGCGAGCGTGGCGACGGTCGCGAGGGCGGCCCCGGAGCCTTCGGCGTTGAAGACGACGACGCGGGAACGGACGGCGCCCACGAGCAGGGACAGCCCGACGATTCCGTTGCAGGTGATCATCACGGCGGCGAAGACGGTGTCGCGCGCGAGTGCGGACGTCTTGGGGCCGCCGTCCACCATCAGGGTGACGATGAGGGCCACTTCGATCACGGTGACGGCGACGGCCAGGACGAGCGAGCCGAACGGTTCCCCGACCCGGTGGGCGATGACCTCGGCGTGGTGCACGGCGGCCAGGACGGCGCCCGCGAGACAGAGCGCGACCACGGCGACGGCGAACGCCGGCAGTTCCCGTCCCCAGCTGAAGACCAGCGCGAGGGCGGCGACGATCGGCACGACCACCGTCCACCGGGTCGCCAGTGACCGGACCGTCGCGCTCGCGTTCATGGACCACACCCTGCCAGAACCGGTACGAAGGCGCTCGTCGGGCGGCGGACGGCCGGTGGTTCACGGGCTGGCGGTGGTTCACAGGGCCCGCTGGTGTCCTTCCCAGTACGGGTCGCGCAGCCGCCGCTTGTAGAGCTTGCCGTTGGGGTCGCGGGGCATCGTGTCGATGAAGTCGATGGTTCTGGGGCGCTTGTACCCGGCGAGACGCTGTTCGCAGTGGCTCAGGATCCCGGCGGCGAGCTCCTGGCCCGCCTCGTGTCCCGGGGCCGGTTCGACGACCGCCTTGACCTCCTCCCCCCAGTCGGGGTGCGGAATGCCGAAGACCGCGACGTCGGCGACCGCGGGGTGGCCGAGGAGGGTGCCCTCGATCTCGGCGGGGTAGATGTTGACGCCACCGGAGATGATCATGTCGATCTTGCGGTCGCGGAGGAAGAGGTAGCCGTCCTCGTCGAGGATGCCGAGGTCGCCGACGGTGAAGAAGTCACCGATGCGGTTCTTCCGCGTCTTGGTCTCGTCCTTGTGGTAGCTGAAGCCACCGGTGTTCATCTTCATGTAGACGGTGCCGAGCTCGCCGGGCGGCAGCCGGTTGCCGTCGTCGTCGAAGACGGCGAGTTCGCTGATCGGCCAGGCCCGGCCGACCGTGCCCGGTTTCTTCAGCCAGTCCTCGGCGGTGGCGAAGGCGCCGCCGCCCTCGCTGGCCGCGTAGTACTCCTCGACGCACCTCCCCCACCAGTCGATCATGGCGCGTTTGACGTGGTCGGGGCAGGGCGCCGCACCGTGGATGGCGTGCCGCATGGCCGTGACGTCGTAGCGCCGTCTCACTTCGTCGGGGAGGGCGAGGAGGCGGTGGAACTGGGTCGGGACCATGTGCGTGTGGGTGCAGCGGTGGGTGTCGATGAGCCGCAGCATCTCCTCGGGCGTCCATCGGTCCATCAGCACCAGCGGGTGTCCGATGTGCAGGGACGCGCCCGCGAACTGCAGAACGGCGGTGTGGTAGAGCGGCGAGCAGACCAGGTGGACGTTGCCGTCGAACGGTTTGATGCCGAAGATGCCGAGGAATCCGCCGAGGTGGCTGTCCTCGGGGAGCCGGCCGGAGAGCGGACGGCGGATGCCGCGCGGGCGGCCCGTGGTGCCCGAGGTGTAGTTCATGACCCAGCCCAGGGTGCGGTCGTCCGGGGCTCGTCCGGGCTGTCCTACGAGCAGTTCGGCGTACGGGCGGAAGCCGTCGACGGTGCCCACGGCGAAGCGCTGGGCCGCCGGCAGCTTCGCCTCGTCGGCGGCCTCGCTCACGGCCTGCGCGAACCGCTCGTGGGCGATGAGCACCTTGGCGCCGGAGTCGGAGACGATCCAGGCGATCTCGGGGCCGACGAAGTGGTGGTTGACGGGTACGAGGTAGAGACCGGCCTGGGCGGCGGCGAGATAGGCGGTGAAGAACTCGACGCCGTTGGGCAGCACGACCGCGAACGCGTCGCCCCGCCGCAGCCCGGCCGCGCGCAGTCCGTGGACGAGGCGGTTGGCGGCGGCGTGCAGCCGGCCCGCCGTCCAGCTCTCGCCGTCGGGTGCGATCAGGACCGTGCGGTCGGGGTCGGCGGTGGCCTGGGCCCAGAAGCCGTTGGGGGTTCGAGTCATGAGGCACTCCGTCCGGCGATGCGGTTGATCCGGTCCACGGCACGCTCGAAACCGCGGGTCAGGTCGTCGAAGACGGCCTGCACGCAGCGTTCGCTGTTCATCCGGCCGACGATCTGGCCGACGGGGGTGCCGAGCAGCGCGCCGGTCTCGTACTTCTGGATACGCGATACGGCCTCGGCCACCAGCAGCCCCTGGAGCGGCATGGGAAGGGTGCCGGGTCCCGCCGGGTCGTCCCAGGCGTCGGTCCACTCGGTACGGAGCTGGCGCGCGGGTTTGCCGGTGAGCGCGCGGGAGCGGATGGTGTCGCCGGAGCCGGCGGCGAGGAGTTTGCGGGTCAGCGCGCGGGAGTGGAGGTCGGCCTCCTCGGTGGTCAGCCAGAGGGAGCCGAGCCAGACGCCCTGGGCGCCGAGGGCGAGTCCGGCGGCGATCTGCTCGCCGCTGCCGATCCCGCCGGCGGCGAGGACGGGCAGCGGTCCGACGGCGTCGACGACGTCCGGGACCAGGACCATGGAGGCGATCTCGCCGGTGTGGCCGCCCGCCTCGTACCCCTGGGCGACGACGATGTCGATGCCCGCGTCGGCGTGGTGGCGGGCGTGCTTGGCGCTCCCGGCGAGGGCGGCGACGGGCACGCCCCGGTCGTGGGCGCGCCGGACGACGTCGGCGGGCGGTGACCCGAGGGCGTTGGCGAGGAGCCGGATGGGGTAGTCGAAGGCGACGTCGAGCTGGTTGCGGGCGACTTCCTCCATCCAGCCGGTGATGCGCCAGCCGGACGCCTCGCCCTCGGCGAGTTCCGGTACGCCGTGCTTGGCGAGGGTGTCCTGGACGAACTGCCGGTGTCCGGCCGGAATCATCGCCTCGACATCGGCCTCGGTCACCCCCTCCACCTTTTTCGCCGGCATGACGACATCGAGACCGTACGGCTTGCCGTCGGTGTGTTCCTGCATCCAGTCGAGGTCGCGCGCGAGGTCTTCGGGGGCGGTGTAGCGGACCGCGCCGAGTACACCGAATCCGCCGGCCCGGGTAATGGCCGCGGCCACCGCGGGGAACGGCGTGAAGCCGAAGATGGCGTGCTCGACTCCCAGTTTCTTGCTCAGCTCCGTCTCCATGGGCCGCAGGATGCCGCAGCAGGACAGCCGAGGGAAGAGATTTTCTGATGCTGTGTCAGATTCTTTGTGACGCAGGGGGCCTCCGTGACGGCGGGGGTGACAGTAATCTCTGCGGCGGCAGGAAGTTTCATTGTCGGACGAAATTTCGAAAGTTACTTTCGCGCAGCAGGAAGGGGTTCCGGATGACCGAGGACGCGGCGGGCAGAGGGATCAGCCGACGGAGGCTCGGGGGTGGAATGCTGGCCCTGGGCGGGGCACTCGCCCTGGCGCCGATTCCGTTCGCGGAGCGGGCGTCGGCCATGGAGTCGGGGGCGGGGTCGTCGGATATGCGCGCAGGAGCCCTCGGGAGCGCCGCGTCGGGGCAGGGCCGGCCGACGCTGCGGCGCGGACCGGCTGCCCATGCCGGGCTGCTTCAGGAGCCCCTGGATCAATTGGTCGCCGACGCGGAAAAGTTCCTCTCCGACTCCCCCAAGCACCCCTGGTACGCGGGTGCGGTGCTGCTCGCCGGGCGGGGCGGCACGGTGGCCCTGCACCAGCCGATCGGCAAGGCCGTGCGCTACGCGGCGTACGACGAGAAGACCGACACCGGAGTGGAGTTCCCGCCCGACCGGCAGATCCCCATGGCCGAGGACACCGTCTTCGACCTGGCTTCGGTCTCGAAGCTGTTCACCTCGATCCTGGCCGTGCAGCAGATCGAACGCGGGACGCTGGAACTGGAGGCGAAGGTCGCCTCGTACCTCCCCGATTTCGCCGGTGGCGGCAAGCAGGACATCACGATCCGTCAGCTGCTCACGCATACGTCGGGCTTCCGTGCCTGGATTCCGCTGTACAAGGCGCCGACGCGGGAGGGGAAGCTGCAACTGCTGTGGAACGAGGTGCCGGCCAGCCCGCCCGGCACGGCGTACCTCTACTCCGACCTCAATCTGATCTCGCTCCAGCTGGTCCTGGAGAGGATCACCGGCCGCACTCAGGATGTCCTGCTCCGTGAGCAGATCACCGCTCCGCTCGGGATGCACCGTACCCGGTACAACCCACCGGCCTCCTGGAAGCCGAAGATCGCCGCGACCGAGGACGCCCGGCTGCCCTGGTCCGGACTGGACCGCGGACTGGTCTGGGGCGAGGTGCACGACGAGAACGCGTACAGCCTGGACGGCGTGGCGGGTCACGCCGGAGTCTTCTCCTGCGCCTGGGACCTCGCGGTCCTTGCCCGGACGCTGCTCAACGGCGGGGTGTACGGGCGTGCGCGGATCCTCTCCGCCGAGTCGGTCGACCTGCTGTTCACCGACTTCAACACCGCGTTCCCCGGCGATGCGCACGGCCTCGGATTCGAGCTCTACCAGCACTGGTACATGGGGGCGATGGCCACGCCGCGCACCGCGGGCCACACCGGCTTCACCGGCACCAGTCTCGTACTGGACCCGACGACCGACTCGTTCCTGATCGTGCTCGGCAACTCGGTCCACCCGGTGCGCAGTTGGCGTTCCGGCAGCGCGCCGCGCGTCGCCACGGCCAACCGCATGGCGCGCGCCGTCGCGGTCCGTCCCGCGCGTGGTCGTACGGCGTGGTTCTCGGGGATGGCGAGCGCCGCCTCCGCCACGCTCACCCTGCCGGCACTGCGCCTCGCCTCCTCGCACGCCCGGCTGAGCTCGGCCCTGTGGTGGGACACCGAGCCCGGCTCCGACTCCCTCTTCCTGGAGGCGTCGGCCGACGCCGGGGCGACCTGGCAGGCGGTGCCGTTCACCACCGTACCGATGGCCGGTCGACACCACCCGGAGCCCGAACCGCATCCGACGGGCTCGCTCTCCGGCTGGTCCGGCCGGGTCTGGCACCGCCTCGACGCGGACCTCGCCGCATGGCGCGGCAAGGAAGTGCGGCTGCGGTGGCGGTACGCCACGGATCAGCTGTACATCGGGCGTGGGGTGTACGTGGACGCCGTCCGGGTCGAGGACGGCAACCGGACGGTCTTCGACGAGAGCCGGTCCGGGGATGCCGCGGGCATCGAGGCGCTGGGCTGGACGGTGTCGGCGGACTGAGTCGCGCCGGGCCGGGCCGATGGGACGCCGTGCCGGGGAAGGGCCGTCCCCCTTTCCCGGCACGGCAGCAGCGCGACGCAGCACGAGCCGGGTGGCACTCGACCG
The DNA here is from genome assembly GCF_045162475.1 of Streptomyces sp. NBC_00984. Taxonomy (NCBI): domain Bacteria; kingdom Bacillati; phylum Actinomycetota; class Actinomycetes; order Kitasatosporales; family Streptomycetaceae; genus Streptomyces; species Streptomyces sp. NBC_00984. Next base: position 8,369,223 of record NZ_CP108734.1, on the reverse strand, counting down.
ATCGGCGTGCCTCGTAGGCCCACCGCCCCCGCACGCCGTCGCGGGACCCCCACCGGGGGAACCGGGTGCGCCGCATCGGAGAATGCCCCGATGACCACATCACCGCAGACCTGGAAGCGCGTCGAGCGCCTGGACGCCGAGCGGATGGCAGCCGCCGTGTACGCCGGGGCCGGTGTGCGGCTGGTGGTAGAAGGGCCCTGTCCGGGCGGTGAGGTCGGTGCCGCGTACGTGCGGTGGCCCGACGGCCACCGGTCGGTCCTCAAGGCGCGGCCGGACACCCGGATCGAGGAGTTGCGGGCGGGTCCGCTGGCGGTGTGCGAGGTGCTGGGCGCTCGCGGGTATCCGTGCCCGTCGACGGAGTTGGCGCTCCAGGTGGACCGTGCGGTGGTGCTGGTCCAGCAGCTGCTGCCGGGGACACCCATGGAGCGTCTGGACCACCACGGGCTGAATCAGGCGCTCGCCCTCAACGCCTCGCAGGCAGGACTGCTGACCGAGCACCCGCATGTCCCGTCGATGAACCTGTACCTGCTCGACGACGGCCCCGGCTACTGTCTCCACGAGCCACTGCGTCGGCACAGCCGGCGCGGCGATGCCCTGGAGCGACGGATCAGGTCGGTGGGGGCCGGCCGTCCTCGCCTGCTGGCCGGACACGACGTCGTGCACCAGGACTTCCACCACGGCAACCTGCTCGCCGTGGACGGTACCGTCACCGGAGTCATCGACTGGGACGGCGCCGGACGGGGAGACCACCGTTTCGACCTGGTCACCCTGCGCTTCGGGCTGCACGCGAAGGAGCAGGCGCCGGGGGTCGTGCGTCGCCTCGACGACATCCTGGACGCCCTGCCCGAGGACATACTGCGTCCCTGCTGGGCCCATATGAGTCTGCGCATGACCGACTGGGCCATCCGGCACTTCGCCCCGGGCGATGTCGCACACTGGCTGGATCTGGCCGAACAGCGCCTGTGAAGGATCCGGTGCCGGCCGGACGCTGTAGGTTCCGGTCGTGATCCACGACTGGAAGAACGATCGAATAGGCAGTGCCCTGCGGGGCGGGAACCCGACCGTCCTGCGGCGCCTGGAGGCAGGATTCGCCGTGATCGGGGACGTGCAGTTCCTGCCGGGGTACTCGGTGCTCCTGGTCGACGAACCAGGAGTGGAGCGCCTGTCCGAACTCCCGAGGGCCAAGCGGCTGGCCTTCCTGTCCGACATGGACCGGCTCGGCGAAGCCGTCGAACGTGCCTGCCGCCGTACGGACCCCGCGTTTCGCCGGGTGAACCTGGAGATCCTCGGCAACACCGACGGGTTTCTGCACGCACACGTGTGGCCCCGCTACGAGTGGGAGCCGGGCGATCTGGTCGGCATGCCCGTCTGGCTGTATCCGCAGGACCGGTGGAGCGACGGACGTTTCGCGCTCGGCCCGCGACACGACGCACTGCGGGCGGCGATCGGCGAGGAGCTCGACCGGGTGGCGGCGGGAGGCAGGCGGCCCATCGGCCCCGCGGCGCCCGGCGCGCCGGCCACGGGAGCGGTGTGAAGACGGCTGCCGACCCGGCCGCGCCTCGCCTGGCGCCGCTACGGGTTCCCGCCTTCCGGCGGTTCGTACTCGCCAATCTCGTCTCGGCGACCGGGTCCGCGATGGCTCCGATCGCCCTGGCCTACGCGGTGATCGGGCAGGGTGGTGGCGCGGGTTCGCTCGGTGTCGTGCTGGCGACTAATTCGGTCCCGACGATCGTCTTCACCGTCGCGGGTGGTGTTCTCGCGGATCGGCTGTCGCGCAGCCGGATCCTGTTCCTGGGCAATCTGCTGGCCGCGGCGGCGCAGGGGGTGCTCGCGGCGCTCGTGGCCACCGGCCAGGCGGCGACCGCTTCGATCGCCGTGTGCGGCTTCGTGTCCGGGATCGCCACCGCCTTCACGGCTCCGGCCGCGGCGGGCGTCGTGGCGCAGGTCGTCGCGGCGGAACACCGGCAACAGGCCAACGCGTTGCTCCGGCTTCCGAGCAACGCCGTCAAGGTGCTCGGTCCCGTCGTCGGAGGAGTGATCGTCGCGATCGGCGGACCGGCGTGGGCGCTGTCGTGGGACGCGCTCAGCTTTCTGGTCGCGGCGCTCCTGCTGCTCGGCCTGCGGCTGAGCGCACCGGTCACGACGAGCAGCGCCCTGGCCGATCTGCGGACCGGCTGGTCCGGGTTCCGGTCCCGTACCTGGCTGTGGACGTACACCGCCGCGGGCACGGTGGTGGTCGCCGCGTGGCTGGCCGGTTTTCAGCTCCTCGGTCCCGTGATCGCGGCCGAGCACTACTCGGGGGCGCGTTCCTGGGGGCTCGTCCAGGGCGCGTTCGCGTTCGGGCTCCTGGCCGGGACGGTGGTGTGCCTGCGCTGGAAGCCCCACCGTCTGCTGGCCGTTGCCGTCGTCACCGGCTCCGGGCTCTGCCTGCCACCGGCGGCGCTGGGCTTCGGGCTGGCCCTGCCCTGGATCCTGCTCGCCGCCGTGCTCGCGGGCATCGGGCTGGATGTCGCCATCGTGGCGTGGAACACCGCACTCCAACAGCAGGTGCCCCAGGAGGAACTGGGCCGCATGAGCTCGTTCAACGGTGTCGGGGAGCGTATCGCCATCCCGCTCGGCTACCTCATCACCGCGCTCGCCGCACATGCCTGGGCCGATCGGACCGTGCTCCTGGTCTGTGCGGGTGCCATCGTGGCCACCACGGTCCTCAACCTCTGCGTACGGGACGTGTACCGCGTCAACCGCGTCTGAGCACGGCGGCGTGCACTCGACAGCGCACCGGGTGGGCCACCGGCTCAGACCGCCCCGGAGTCGTCCGGCTGGATGCCCGCCCGGCGGGACACGTCCTCGCTGTGCGCCAAGTGGCCGCGCCCCTTCTCGCCGAGCTGCCCGAGCACCCCGGCGAGCACGGTCTCGACGGTGGCCAGTGTCGGGACCATGCTGTCGTACGGCGAAGGCGCGGCGACATGGCTGGGCAGGACGACGTCGGCGAGGTTGGTCACCGGCGAGAGCCAGGCGTCGGTGAACAGGACGACCTTGCTTCCGCACTGCGCGGCCATCTCGGCGATGACGATCTTGTCCGGTTCGTAGCGCCGGTAGTCGAAGACCACGAGGACGTCCTGTCGGCCGAGACCCGCCAGGACGGCGGTCCGCTCCACGTCACGGTCCGGCAGGATGACCACGTCGCCGCGCAGTTGCATGAGGTGCAGCCCCAGGTACTGCGCCAGCAGATGGGTGAACCGGCCACCGGCCAGGATGATGCGGCGCTTGGGGTGGCAGAGCAGGGCGATCGCCGCCTGCACGTCGTGGGGCGGCAGTTCCCGCAGTGTGCGTGCGACCTCGGAGCTGAACACGTCCTGTCCGCCCTCGGGGTGCGCGGCGTCCCGCCCCTCCTCGTCCGGAGCGCCGGGTGGCGTGGTGCCGTATCCCCGTGTGCTGTAGAGCTGCAGAGGTGAGGCGGTGCGTTCCTCCAGCTCCCCCCGCAGCGCCGCCTGGAAGTCGGGGAACCCCTTGTAGCCCAGCCGGTTGACGAACCGGATGACCGTGGGCGCGCTCACCGCGGCGCGTTCGGCGAGCGTGGCCACCGTCTCGAAGCCGGCCGACGGGTAGCCGGCGAGCAGCACCCGGGCCACCTTGCGCTCGGCGGGGCTGAGGTCACCGAACCGTTGCCGGATCTCTTCGGCGAGTGAGGACATGGGCCGGGCGCCACCTTTCTGAAGGGGTTCAGGTTACGCGGACCGGCGTGCTCCGGGTATCCGGGTCAGCCGTCGTCGTGGCGCCGAGTGCGGTGATCAGCGCCGCGAGCAGGGCAACCCGGTGCGGGACCGTCGTCACGTCCAGCCACTCCTGCGGGCTGTGGTCGCCGCCGCCGACCGGGCCGAGGCCGTCGAGCGTCGGCACCCCGGCTCCGGCAATGGTGTTGGCGTCGCCGACGCCACCGGTGGCGGCCGCTCCCAGGTCGAGGCCGAGCTCCGCCCCGGCCTCCCGGGCACGGGCGAACACGGCGCGGGCCGCCGGGGTGTCCTCCATGGCCGGGCATGCTTCCGTCTGCCGCACGGTGGCCGTGGTGCCCGGTACGGCCAGCTGGGAGGCGGCCACCACGATGGCCTGCCTGGCGCACTGGATGCCCGATTGGGTCGAGGACCGTACCTCCACGTGCAACTCGGCCTCGGGGCAGACGATGTTGATACGGCTGCCCGCCCGGACCATCCCCACATTGACCGTGACGTCGCCCCAGAGCCCGTTCATCTCCTGGCAGGCGATGAGCAGATGAGCAGCGGCCAGTGCGGCGTTCGCTCCGCGTTCCGGTTCGATGCCTGCGTGGGCGGCCCGTCCCGTGACGGTGATCAGGAAGTCCGCCACCCCCTTGCGGGCGATGACGAGGTCGCCGTTCTCCCGGGCGCACTCCAGGCCCAGCCCGTAGTCGACGCCCGCGGCGAGCTCCGCGGTCACCCGGCGGCTGGCCGGGGAGCCGATCTCCTCGTCGGGGGTGGCGAGGAAGACGATCTCCGCGAAGTCCGTGATCCCGCGGCGCAGCAGGATCTCCACGGCGGTGAGGCCGGCCAGCAGGCCGCCCTTGTCGTCGCTGACTCCGGGGCCGTGGGCGAGCCGGCCGTTGCGGGTGAAGGGGCGCCGCGCCGCCGTCCCGTCGTCGAAGACGGTGTCCAGGTGTCCGGCGAGAAGGATGCGCCGTCCGCCCTGTTCGGCGGGGATCCGGCCGCGCAGCCGCCCGACCACCAGGTCACCGAAGCGCATGTCGCGGCCCGGGACCGCGACGGGCGAGCGGTCCACCTCGAACCCCAGGCCGGTCAGGCGCCGCGCGGTCCATGTCGCGACGCGATTGACTCCTTCGGGGCTGTACGAGCCGGAGTCGATGGACACCAGATGTTCCAGGTCCGCCAGGTAGCGGGGCCGGCGGGCGAAGGCGTCGGACAGCAGCAGGGCCGCCGTGCCCCGCTGCGATACCTCGGGCATCACAGGACCTTCGACAGGAAGGTGCGGGTGCGTTCCTGCCGGGGATCGCCGAGTACCTGCCGGGGGTCACCGGCCTCGACCACGACACCGCCGTCCATGAAGACGGCCGTGTCCGCGACCTCCCGGGCGAATCCGATCTCGTGTGTGACGACGACCATCGTCATCCCTTCCGCGGCCAACTGCCGCATCACGTCGAGCACTTCCCCGACCAGTTCCGGGTCCAGGGCCGACGTCGGTTCGTCGAAGAGCATCAGTTTGGGCTTCATCGCGAGCGCTCTGGCAATCGCGACGCGTTGCTGCTGGCCGCCGGACAGCTGGGCCGGATAGCGCTCGGCACGGTCGGCGAGGCCGACCCGTTCCAGCAGCCGCAGCGCGTCGGCACGTGCCTCGGCCCTGGTGACGCCCGCGACCTTCACGGGCGCCTCCATGACGTTCTCCAGCGCGGTCATGTGCGGGAACAGATTGAACCGCTGGAACACCATCCCGATGTCGCGGCGGGCGCGGGCGATCTCGCGTTCCTTCAGCTCGTACAGCCGATTGCCCTGCTGCCGGTAGCCGACCGGGGCGCCGTCGACGGAGAGGCTGCCTCCGTCGATCTTCTCCAGATGGTTGATGCAGCGCAGGAACGTGGACTTCCCCGAGCCCGAGGGGCCCAGCAGGCAGCAGACGCGGCCGCGTTCGACGGTCAGGTCGATGCCCCGGAGCACGGAGACCTTCCCGAAGTGTTTGCGCACGCCCTCGGCGTGCACCATCGGCGTTTCCACTCTCAGCCCTTCGTGTCGGTCGATGTGGCGGGGCCGGTCCGGGAGATCCGGAGCGCGGCGCCCGTGACGAGGCGTCGCAGCGGCCCGGCGGCGGGGGCGGCGGGTGCCGTGCCGCGGCCGTAACGGCGCTCCAGCCAGGACTGCGGCAGGCCCAGTGCCGTGACGAGGATCAGGTACCAGATGCTGGCGACCACGAGCATGGGGATGACCTGGTAGTTCTGGGCGTACACGTCCTGGATGTTGGACATCAGGTCGTGGGCGGAGATCACCGAGACCAGAGCGGTCATCTTGAGCATGTTGATCGTCTCGTTGCCCAGCGGGGGGATGATGACCCGCATGGCCTGGGGCAGCACGATGCGCCGGGTGGTGAGCGCCGGTCGCATGCCGAGCGACTGGGCGGCCTCCGCCTGTCCCGGGTCGACGGACTGGATACCCGCCCGGACGATCTCGCTCGCGTACGCCGCCTCGTTCAGCCCCAGTGCCAGGAGTGCGGCGACCGCGGGGGTGAGGACCGTGTTGGTGTCCAGGTCCAGGAAGGTGATGTGGGTGAACGGGATGCCGATCAGGATGTGCTTGTAGAGGGCGCCCGCGTATCCCCAGAAGATGATCTGGACCAGTAGCGGGGTGCCGCGGAAGACCGAGACGAACGCGTTGGCCAGGGCGCGGAGTACGGGGTTGGACGACAGGCGCATCACGGCCACGAGAACGCCCAGCCCGAGGCCGACAGCCATGGCTGCCGCGGTGAGCCACAGGGTGGTGGCCAGGCCGTCGAAGACGAGGCCGGCGAAGACGTAGTGCCCGACGATGTCCCAGTGCAGGTTCTTGTTCCCGGCGAGGGAGCCGGTCAGGCCGACGAGGGCGGTGAGGGCCGCCGCGGCGGCCAGCCATCGGCCCCAATGGCGGATCGGTACGACGGTGAGGCTCGCCTCGGCGGGCGGTGCGGTGGCCTGGGCGCCGCGTACGGCCCCGGCGGGTGTGAGGGCGCTCATGTCAGGACACCGCCGCGTTCTTGGTGGCCTGCTTCACCGCGATGGAGGCGGCGCCGTACTTGTCGCAGATCTTGTCGAGTGTGCCGTCGTCGATGAGTGCCTGCAGGGCCTTCCGGATCGCTTCGGTCAGCCCGGGAAGCTGTTTGCCGACACCGATGCCGTTGGGTGTCGCCTCGTAGCCGCCGCCCGCGGCGGGGTCCTCTACGGCCTCGAAGGCACGGCCGCCGTCGGCGGTCTTCGCCGTCCAGCCGGCGCCGGGCTTCGTCACCAGGTCGGCGACCACCTTCCCCGAGCGCAGGGCGAGTTGGGCGTCGGAATCCTTCGGGAACGTCTGGATGGAAACCGCGTCCTTGCCCGCTTCGGCGCACGTGGACTGGTGCTTCTTCAGCACTTCCAGCTGGTGGCTGGCGGCCTGGGTACCGACCTTCTTGCCGCAGAGATCGTCGAGCCGCGCGATCCGGTCCGGGTTCCCTTTGACCACGAGGATTCCGGAGCCCGATACGGAGTAGTCCACGAAGTCCAGGACCCGCTGGCGTTCCCTGGTGTCGGTCATGGCCGACAGGACCGCGTCGAACTTGCCGGCCTGGATGGCGGGCACGATGCCGTCGAACTTCTGGGCGGTGAAGGCGAATCGCACCCCCAGCTTGGCGCCGAGCGCCTGGCCGAGGTCGTAGTCGAGCCCGGTGAGCTCGGGCCGCCCCTCGGTCTTGAACATGACGAACGGCGCATACGGTACGTCGGTGGCCACCCGGACCGTGCCGCTGGACCTGACGGCCGCGGGCAGGGACGCGTGGAGTTCCGCGTCGCGGGTGACGTGCACACCCGCGACGGCCACATCGCCCGCGGGAGCGGCAGCACCATCGGTGGCGCCGCCCTCTCCGCATGCGGACAGCGCCGTGGACGATGCGATCAACAGTGCAGTGGCCGCTACTGCGCGGCGGACTGGGCGGGTGTGCAACACGAACCCCTCTCGCGGAACTGCCGTGCGGCTGCTTCACCGCCGACCGGATGCCCGCACGTTACATGTCGGATCCATTCTGGCCATACTGTAATGCCCGTAACGGATCAATAACGGTCGGACCCGGTGGCGAAGCTGGCCACCACCTGCGAATTTCCCACCCTTTGACGCAGCCTTCGCATCACGCACCTCGCCGCACCTTCGTTTCAGAACGTCGATCTTCATGGAGATCCGTAACGCATCCGAACGCGTGACGTTGCCGTTGCCCGTCGGCGGGTGACACTCACATCAGCCCGGCCCGGTCAGTAGGAGTGGTCGGCGGTGACGTCGGCGGAGAGGTGGAGGGTCTGTTGCGCCGTGGTTGCGCGCAGGGCGAGAAGGGTCTGGGCGAGTGCGTCGACGGCGACGAGGTGGGCGATCCGGCTGGCCGTGGTTTCCAGCCCGAAGACGAGGTCCTGTCCCCCGGCGACGAGGGTGTGCGTACAGGCCTCGCTCAGGGGTGAGTGTGCGTAGCTGGTGAGGCCGACGACCTCGGCCCCCGCACGGCGGGCGCGGCGAGCGGTGTCGACGGTGCTGCGGGTGGCGCCGGTGTGGCTGATGGCCAGGCACACCGCGCCCGGGGGCAGTTGGGCGGCGGCGAGCTGAGCGGTGAGGGGGTCGGCGGGGGCGTCGACGACGCACCCGAGGGCGCGCAGGCGGTAGGCGGCGTCGGCGGCCACGGCGGCCGAGAGGCTCGCCGCCGCGACCACGACGCGGGGCGCGGCATCCAGCGCGGTGGCCGCGGCGAGCAGCCGGTCGGCGGTCAGCGTGGTGGCGAGGTCGTCGAGGGCTTCGCGGGAGGCATGGATCGTGTCGGCCAGGGCGCGGGCGGCCGGATCGTCGTGGGGGTCCGGCGCCGGTGCGCGGGTGGGGCCCTGGCGCGCCGCCGCGATCTTGAGTTCCTGGTAGCCGCGGAAGCCGAGGCGCTGGCAGGCGCGGACGACCGATGACGGTGCCGTGCCGGCCAGGGCGGCGACGTCGCTGACGCTGAGCCCGACGAGGTCGGCGCCCTGGTCGAGGATCACCTGCGCGACACGGGCCTCGGTCTCGCGGAGCTCCGGCAGCTTGGCCCGTACGTGAGCGCCGAGCCGGTACACGTCGGCGGAATTTTGTTCAGAGTAGCGCGGAATCCTATTCCAGATAGTCTGCTGCCGCCTGGAGCCGCCCCCTGTTCGCACAGCTCAAGCCGGTCTGCGGGATCGGCCTGACGGGCGGCGCCATCTCCTTGCTCGCCTACGGCCTCGTCATCTGGGCCCAGGCCCACGGCGATCTGGCGACCGTCGCCGCCCTGCGTGAAACCAGCATCCTGATCGCGGCGCTGATCGCCACGCTCCTCTTCCGTGAGCGCTTCGGCCGTCTGCGCCTCACCGCCGGCGCGGTCGTCCTCGCCGGCAGCACCGTTCTCGAACTCGCCCACCCCTGAGCGCGGGCACCGTGCCGGGCCCTGAACATCGGCACCCTTACGCCGAGCGGCCCGCCACCCGCTGCCCGGCCGCGGTCGGCACGTCGGCCGGCGTCGACGCCGGGGCCGGGGCCGTCGACTCCCGTACGACCAGCCTCGGCCGGATGAGCAGTGACCGTCCCGCCGCAGGCGCCGAGTCGATCCGGGCCCTCAGCTGCTGGAACGTCTCCGCCGCCATCTCCGGCAGCGGCTGGCGGACCGTGGTGAGCGGCGGTTCGAAGAGGTCGGCGAGAAGGATGTCGTCGAAGCCGACCACGGAGATGTCCTGTCCGGCGTTGCGCCCGGCATCCTTGGCGCCCCGGCAGATCCCGATCGCGCACATGTCGTTGATGGCGACGAACGCGGTGGGCGGACGCGGGCCGCCGAGGAGCTCCCTGGCAGCGTTGCGCCCCAGTTCGGCCGCGTCCTTGTCACCGTACTCGGTGGTCTCGGCGCCGGGCCAGACGATCGCGTCGGCCGGGTCGAGACCCGCCGACTCCAGGGCGGCCCGGAAGCCGCGCAGCCGTTCGCGGCGGTTGACGCTGTTGACCGAACCGGAGACGAAGGCCAGTCGGCGGTGGCCCAGTTCGATCAGATGGCGGGTGGCGAGTTCGGCGCCCATCGCGTTGTCGACACTGATGGAGGCCAGCGACGGCGGGTCGCCCGCCTGGGCCGTGCGGTCGAAGGCGACCATCTTCAGCCCGCGGCTCAGCAGCGGTGTCACATGGTCGAGCGAGGGCAGCGAGGAGCACAGCACCACTCCGCTCACCCCGTCCGCGAGCAGTTCCTCGCCGTACTTGAGCTCGCGGGCCGCGTCGCGCTCGCTGTTGCAGAGCAGTACGTGGTACCCCTCGGCGAGCGCGATGGCCTCCAGCTCACGGGCGAGCGCCCCCCAGAAGGGGTTGGCGACCGACGGCACGATGAGCCCGATGACCTTGATGCGGCCGGTGCGCAGCATCCGGGCGGCGCGGTTGGGCCGGTAGCTGAGCTGCTCGATCACCTGCTCCACGCGGGCCAGCGTGGCCGCCTGCATACGGTCCGTACGCCCGTTGAGGACGTTGGAGACCGTGCTCGCGGAGACCCCCGCGGCCTCCGCGACCTGATGGATCGTTACCCCGCTCATGCCACCTCCGGTTCGGAACCCGTCTGACCCTACCAGTGTATCGATTTACTTAACTTCGTTTACCGGTACACCCGTTAACATCCCTGAAAATTCATGTGCATCAGCTGTTGACGTCGCTCTCACGGCGTTCCTAGCATCAGTGCATCGATTTACCAGCGCTTCTCAGCCATGGCCGGGATGCCATCGCTGGATCGATCCACAGTCTCCACCTCAAAAGGGGTGTCCCATGGAACTCAAAAGACGGTCGCTGCTTGCTGCCATCGGCGCCGGCACCGCTGCCGCCGCCCTCAGTGCGTGCGGCACCGGCACTTCGGCGGGCGGCTCCGCCGACGGCCCCGCCGACGGCGAGATCACGCTGCTCACCCCGATCTACGAAGGCGCCGACGGCAAGACGCTGTTGGAGAAGGAGATACTCGGCGGGTTCCGGAAGAAGTATCCGGACGTCAAGGTGAACGTGGACTACACCACGTACGAACAGCTCAACGAGAAGATCACCACGGGGCTCGCGGGCGGTCTGCTGCCCGACGTGCTGATGATGGGCGTGGGCTGGATCCCGCCGTTCGCCGCGAAGAAGGCGATCGCCGAGCTGCCGGAGAAGTTCGCCACCGCGCACGACTACGAGAAGCGGGTGCTGGAGCCGTCCCGGTACGACGGCAAGCTGTACGCGCTGCCGGTCGTCCTCGACACCCGCATCGTCGTCTACCGCAAAGACCACTTCGCCGAGGCCGGCATCAAGAAGACCCCGGCGAACTGGGCCGAACTGCGCGCCGTGGCCAAGCAGCTGACCAAGGACGGCCGGATCGGTTTCGACCCGTTCTCCATCCATCTGCGCCAGTGCTGGGAGACCTTCCTCTTCGCCAACGGCGGCCAGCTGTTCAGCGCGGACGGCAAGAAGGTGCTGTTCACCGACGCCCGCGGGGTCGAGGCGCTGCAGTTCTTCAAGGACCTGATCAAGGACGGCTCCGCCGTCTACGCCAAGAAGACGGACCTCGGGGCCCCGACCAACGTACAGACCGGCAAGGCGTCGATGATGATGACGTCCAGTGCGCTGTGGAGGCAGGTCGGGGAACAGAATCCGGAACTCCTCAAGGACGACAAGCTCGGGGCGTTCGTCCTCGCCAACCGCAAGCCCGCGATGCTCCAGGGCGGCACGCTCGTCACCCAGTCCGCCAGTTCCAAGCACCCGGCAGCGGCCCGTGCCCTCGTCGAGTACCTCGCGACGCCCGAGTCGATCCTCGGTGCGGCCAAGCAGCGAGGTTCGGTTCCCGGGCTGAAGGATCTCAGCGACTCCAGCTATGTGAAGGAGAACAAGTTCGTCGATCTCTCCCTGCAGAGCATGGGTGACGCGTGTTCGGAGGGCGGCACCGCTGCCTGGATGGAGATCCGCGAAAAGATCAAGCCCACGCTGGAGCCCGCCATCGTGGGCGGCCAGTCAGCGAAGGACGCCATCGCGGAACTCGGCCGGCTAGCCGAGGCCGCCATCGGCCGGATGTAAGGACCCGTCACTGTGGGAGCGACATCCGTATTGAAGGCGAGGCCCGCGCGGCCGCCTTCCCCGACCGAGCACACGGTCGCGAAGAAACACACCGGCCGGGCACCCACCGGCCCGGGGCGCCGCAGGCAACGCGCCGGCATGCTGATGGTGGCGCCCGCGCTGCTGCACGCCTCGCTCTGGATCGGCCTGCCGGTCGTCGCGTCGGTGGTTCTGGCCTTCACGAAGTACGACGTGCTGACGGCGCCGCAGTTCGTGGGCCTGGACAACTTCCGGGACATGCTGGACGACGCGGTGTTCCGCAAGTCCGTCGTCAACACCGTCATCTACACCTTCTTCACCGTGCCGTTCGGCATGTTGCTGGGGCTGCTCGTGGCCCTGGCGCTGCACACCGGGCTGAAGGCGCGGGGCATCTTCCGTACCGCGGTCTTCATTCCCCAGGTGACGGCGACCGTCGCGATCGCTCTGGTCTGGCTGTGGATCTACAACCCGGGCAACGGGCTGCTGAACACACTCCTGTCGTTCCTCGGGATCCAAGGCCCGGCTTGGCTGTCGTCGACATCGTGGGCGATGCCTTCGGTGATCCTGGTCGGCATCTGGCAGGGCATCGGCATGAAGATGCTCATCTACTTGGCCGCGCTGCAGTCCCTGCCGAAGGAGCTGTACGAGGCGGCTTCGGTGGACGGTGCGTCCAAGGTGCGGCAGTTCTTCTCGATCACCCTGCCGCTGCTGAAGCCCGCGACGTTCTTCGTGCTCATCACGTCGATGATCAGCGCGTTCCAGTCCTTCGACCAGATCTACATCCTGACCGACGGCGGCCCGGCCAACAGCACCACGATGATGACGTTCGAGATCTACAAGTCCGCCTTCCGGGAGTTCCGCATCGGCTACGCCTCCGCGCAGTCACTGGTGCTGTTCGTGCTGCTGATGGGCTTCACTCTGGTCAACCGGCGGATCATGGGAGGCACCCGTGGCCACAACTGAGCTGCACAGGCCCGGGGTTGCAGAGAAGGCCCGGCCACGGACGAAGGGCAAGCCGCTCTCCGTCGGCCGGATCGCGCTCTATCTGACGCTCACCGTCGTCTCACTGCTGATGGTGGTGCCGTTCGTCTGGATGGTGCTCACCTCGCTCAAGACGCCGGTCGAGATCGCCTCGCAGGACGCCGGACTGCTCCCGGAACACTGGGAGTTCGGAAACTATGTCGACGCGCTGAAGGCTGCACCGTTCGCGACGTACGCGCGCAACAGTTTCATCATCGCGTTCAGCCACACCCTCATCAATGTGGTCGTGGCGTCGATGGCCGGGTACGCGCTGGCGCGGATCAAGTTCCGCGGCAGCGAGGTCATCTTCTACCTGTTCATCGCCGCACTGATGATCCCCACGTACACCAAGGTGCTGCCGGAGTTCCTGATCGTCCGCTTCATGCCGCTGGCCGGCGGGAACGACATCTTCGGCCAGGGCGGCAGCGGCTGGCTGGACTCCTGGTGGGCACTGATCATTCCCGGCGCCGTCACCCCCTTCGCGGTCTTCCTCTTCCGTCAGTTCTATCTGGACCTTCCGGTGGAGCTGGAGGAGGCGGCCAGGCTCGACGGTCTGGGCGAGTTCCGGATCTACGCCCGGATCATGACGCCGCAGGTCAAGCCCGCGCTCACCACCGTGGCGCTGCTGACCTTCGAGTCGTCGTGGAACAACTTCCTCTGGCCGCTGCTGGTGACCCGCACGGACAGCCTGCGGGTGATCCAGGTGGGGCTCTCCGTCTTCAAGACGGAGAACGGCCCTCAGTGGCACTTCCTGATGGCCGGCACCACGCTGGCCACCCTGCCCATGGTCATTCTCTTCCTCATCGGCCAGCGCTACTTCGTGCAGGGCTTCGCGACCGCCGGTCTCAAGTAACCGATTCCGGCCCGAACCACCGTTCTTCGAAAGGTACTTACTCCATGTCTGCTGATCTCAACGGCTCCCGCGCACTGGTGACAGGGGCAGGCCACGGAATCGGCCGCGCCATCGCCGTCGCGCTCGCCGAGGCCGGTGCCGATGTCGCCGTCCACTACCACTCCTCCGCCGACGAGGCCGCGAAGACGGTCTCCGCGATCGAGGCGCTGGGCCGCCGGGCGAAGGCGTTCAAGGCCGATGTCACGGTGACCGGCGATGTGGACCGGCTCGTCGACGAGGCGACCGGCTTCCTCGGCGGGCTGGACATCCTGGTCTGCAACGCGGGTCATCTGATCGGCCGGGCCACCATCGCCGAGATGTCCGACGACCACTTCGACCAGGTCCTCTCCACCAATCTGACGTCCACGTTCCGCACCGTGCGCGCCGCCCTGCCGCATCTCAAGGAGTCCTCGGCCGGCCGCATCATCACGATGTCCTCGCTGGCCGCGCACAACGGCGGCGGCCCCGGCTCGGTCGCCTACGCGGCGGCGAAGGCCGGTGTGCGCGGCTTCACCAAGGGCCTGGCCAAGGAGCTCGGCGGTACGGGCATCACCGTCAACACCGTCGCGCCCGGCTTCATCAAGGGCACCGCCTTCCACGACACGTTCACCGCGCCCGAGGCGCAGCAGGCGATGGAGGCCGGCATCCCGGTCGGCCGGGCCGGCACCCCGCAGGACGTCGCCGCGGCGGTGGTCCACCTGGCGTCGCCGTCGTCCGGCTTCCTCACCGCCACCACGGTGGACATCGACGGTGGCGTGTGGCCGCGTTGAGGCGGATCGCCCGGGAGCGCGGCGGCTGGTGGCACGCGTACGTCTGCCCGGCGCACGGTGTGGAGCTCGACCACGGTGATCTGCTCGCCGGGGTGTTCCCCGCAGGTGGTGCGCGTTGTGCGTACGGCTGCCGGGTGGACGACGAGGCGGTGCGCGGCGCCTGGCTGGTGCTCTCGCACCAGGCGTGGGCGCGGCACCTGCGGGTGCTCGCCCACCGCAAGGAGCGCGCGGAGTCGGTGGCGCGGCTGGTGGAGTACGCGGGGCTGTACGCGGAGCTGGCCACGGAGCGGCACGGCGAGGCCCAGACCTGGATGCTGCGGGGCCGACTCTTCCACCAGGCGCTGACCGATGCCATCTGGGCGGTGAACATCGGGCACACCGTGATCACACTCGCCGAGCACTCCACGGAACACCTGGCGGCGCTGCTGCCGCTCCTCGACGACCTGGAGCGGGCGGCGCTCGACGCCCGGGACGTGCTGACCGGTCAGGGCCATCTCGCCTCCAACTACACCGCGTGGCTCAACGCCGCCGGCGTGGCGACGAGTCGGGCCGCCGCCGCGGCCCGTGGCCGGGAGTGGGACGGCGGCAAGCGGTGGCTGGAGGGCGAGCACGGCCTGTACGCGCATCTGCGGGTCGCGGTCGCCGATGACGGCTGGGAGTGGGAGGGCAGCACCTACTACCACGGGTTCGTGCTGCGGGCCGCGCTGCTGGCGCTGCGGGGCACCGACCCGGCGTCCGTACCGTCCGACGTGGTGGATGTGCTGGCCGGGATGACGGATGTGCTGGCGACGATCGCCACGCCGGGCGGCATCCTGCCGGCGCTGCACGACGGCCCGTATCTGCGCGGCCCACTTGCCCTCGAATGGCTCGAAATCGTTGCGTTGGCACAGCAGTTGGTTCCCTCACCGGCCCTGGAAGCAGTGGCCGGGCGGGCCCGGACCGAGCTCGGCGCGCACGACGACGGGCTCGACCGGGAGCTGGGCGGCTGGTTCGCCGGTCCGCCGCTGCCCGAGCGGCCGGCGCCCGGCCCGGTGACGGTGTTCCCGACCGCCGGGTACGCGGTGCTGCACCACGCGGGCATCCACGCGCTGCTGGACTTCGGACCGCACGGCGGATCGCACGGCCATCGCGACAAGTTGTCGCTGTATCTGTACGGGGACACCACCCCGTGGCAGCCCGACCCCGGTCAAGTGCCCTACGCACACGTCGAGTTCCGGGATCTGTACGCGTCGACAAAGGCCCATCCGGCGTTCCGGGTGGACGACGCCGAACAGGCCGAGTGCACCGGCCGGCTGCTCGGCTCGGACGGTTCGTCCGTCACCGCCGAGGTGACGACGGCGTACGAGGGGGTGTGCGCGGTGCGGCGGGTGGTGCTCGGTGACAGCTATCTGGTCGATCTGCTGACGGTGCGTGCCGAGGACGAGCGGCGCCTCACCGCGCAGCTGCGCCCCGGTGTCGCGCTGGACATCCAGCTCCAGGCCTCGGGCGAGGTACGCACCACCTGGTACGGCGACGAGACCCTGCACGGCTGGCACACCCACACCCCCGGCGCGACCGTGCGTCCGGTCTCCCGGCCGGGCCCGGGTCCGGCCGACGATCCGCAGCGCGTGCGCACCCGGGTCGACTTCACCGCGCAGTCGGACCGGGTCGTCTTCGCCTCGGTGTACCAGGCGGCGGCCGGGCCCGCCGTGACCGACGTACGGCTGGACGGTGACGGGGTGCTGACGGTCTCGCTGACCGATGGCGACACCGCACGGTTCCGGACGGAGGACTGACCCTTGTTGCTCTCGGCGACCCCGCCGCCCGGCCCGCGCCCCGCACAGCAGGCGCGGCTGTACGAGGAGGCCGCCCGCCACCGCGGGCTGACCCCGCCGCGTACCCACCCCCTGGCCAGCATCACCTGGCTCGGCCCCGCCGCCTCCAACCCGGCGCTGGCCTACCGGGTGAGCGGCGATCCGGTCCATCTGGCGGAGAGCCGGCGCTGGATCGAGGCCGCGGTGCGGCTGCCGCACTGGGGCAAGGCCCATATGCCGGACCACGATCTGGACGCCGGCTGGCTGCTGCACCATCTGTCGCTGGCCTACCGGTGGGTCGGCGACGAGCTCCCGGACGGGGTGCGGGCGCTGCTGCGGTACAAGCTGCTGCTCCAGGGGCGGCGGATGTACGAGTTCGCGGTGGCGAGCGAGGGCCGCTGGTGGTCGTCGTCGTACTGGCAGAACCACAACTGGATCTGTTACGCCGGTCTGGCGACGGCCGGTTATGTGCTGGGCAAGGAGGAGTGGACCGAGCGCGCCAAGGACAACCTCGGCACGGTCCTCGACCTGATGCCGGACGACGGTTCGCACGCCGAGGGCGTCGTCTACTGGCGCTACGGCGTGCCCTTCCTCGCCGTCCATCTGGATCTCCTCCAGGAGGCGGAGGGCATCGACTGGTGGGGGCGGGGCGGTTTCCTCTCGCACACCTTCCGCTACCGGCTGCACCAGTTGGCTCCCGGCTTCGCGTTCAATGTCGACCACGGCGACTGCCACGACCGGCGCAGCGGACACAGCGCCGGCCTGTACTACCGTCTCGCGGCGCAGTACGGGATTCCTCAGGCGCAGTGGCTGGGCGATCTCGCCTCGGGCGAACTGCTGTGGCAGGAGGCGGCGGAGAGCGGGGTGCGGCCGGGAATCCTGCCGGAGGCGTATCTCGAATACCTCTGGTACGACCCGTCCGTGGCCGCCGCCCGGCCCACGGAGACGCGGGCGTTCTTCCCGGACCTCGGCCTGCTCGCGGCCCGCACCGGATGGGACGACGACGCCACGCTCGTCTCGTTCAAGGCGAGCCCCGGCGGTGGTCACAAGGCCTGGGAGACCTCCGCGAAGCACCGGGCGGAACTGGGCTGGGAGACTCTCAACCAGGGTCACCACCACCCCGATTCGGGCTCGTTCGTGCTGGTCTCGCAGGGCGCGTTCCTCGCGGTCGACGAGGGTTACAGCAACCGCAAGCGGGCCGCGCACCACAATCTGCTGCTGGTGGACGGGCAGGGGTACGCGGACGAGGACCGGTACCACGTGTACAAGGACATCCCGTTCGAGCGGCAGGCCCGGCAGCGCGATGTGCTCGCCGGTCCCGACTGCGGCTGGGCGCACGCCACGGCGGAGATCGCCGCGATGTACGACCCCGCGCTCGGGGTGCGGCGGCTGGACCGGACGCTGGTGTTCACCCCGTCGGGACGGCTCGTACTGCTGGATCTCGCCGAGGCGGACACGGAGCGGGAGTGGACGTTCCTGCTCCAGACCGACCGGCCGACCGAACCGCGGCCGGACGGCGGCCGGCTGATCCGGTCCGGAGCGGCCTCCGCCGTGGTGCGGTGGTTCGCACCGCTCGACGCCCCGGTCGTCTCCGAGGCCACCGGGGTCGAGGCCAATCCGACGTCGAGCACGCCGGAGCTGCGGCTCACCCGCACGCTGCACACCCTGCGTGCGACGACCGCGCGCTCGGCACAGGCGCTCTTCCTCACCTCGATCGTCCCGGGCCCGGCACCGGCCGCCGCCGAGCGGGTCGGGTGCGAGGAGGGCCAGGGCGTCACCTTCGGCGAGGAGACCGTGCTCCTCTCCCCCGTCGCCCGTCGTATCCGTACCGCCGCGGTGTCGGCCGACGCGGCGGCGGTGCTGCTCGGCACCGACGGCTCGGCCCCGTACGTGGTGGCGGCCAGCCGGCTGGTGCTGGACGGCCGCGTGCTGCTCGATGTCCCGGAGCCGTACACAGGAAAGGTCGGCTGATCATGCAGGCAACCCTCTCGTCCGGCTGGCCGACGCTGCTGCGGCGGCTGGAGTTCGTGGCCTACCCGGCGGCCGCCGGGGCCGCCTTCACCGTGCTGTCGCTCGGTGTCGTGACCTGGCTTCCCGCGCTCGCCGCGATGGGGCACGCCCTGCAGCGATGGCGGGCGGAGGGTGACAGCCGCTGCTTCACCAACACGTTCACCGCCTTCCCGCAGTACTGGCGGTCCCTGTGGCGCCACTCCCTGGCGTCCACCGCTGCGGGGATCGTCCTGGCCGCCAACATCGTCCATCTGCTGGGCCGTTCGGAGCCGTGGACGTTCGTGCTGCTCGCCGCGCAGGTGGGCATCGCGGCCGCGCTCGTCATCCATCATGTGGCGCTCGCGGCCGAGGCGGGCCGGTCCCCGCACGGCACGGTCCGCACCTGGTCGCGCGGTGCGCTGGCCCTCGGCTTCGGGTCGGCGGCCCGTGGCACCGCCCTGCTGGGCGCGGTGATCTCCGCCGCGCTGCTCTCCCTCGTCGTACCGCTGGGCCCCCTGCTCCTCGGCCCCAGCATCCCCGTACTGCTCGCTCTGTCCTTCGCAGACCCCAGGAGGCACACCTCATGAGCCGTGTACTGCGCACCACTCTGGTCGCCGCGCTCGCCGCAGGCGCCCCGCTCGTCCTCCCCCCGCCGTCCGTGGCCGCCGAGGCGGCCACCGCGTACTACGTGTCGCCGTCCGGGAGCGACTCCAACGCCGGTACGTCGGCGAGCGCCCCGCTCGCCACGATCCAGAAGGCGGTCGACCTGGCGCCGACGGGCGCGGTGGTGAACCTCGCCGCCGGTACGTACAAGCAGGACATCGTGACCAGGCGCGCCGGAGTCACCATCACCGGCCCGTCGAACGCCGTGGTGAAGGGGGCAGGCGACGCCCGGATCATCCAGGTGCAGCACGACTCGACGACGCTCAGCGGTTTCACCGTGGACGGGCTGCACGGGTCGTCCACCGATGTGTCGGGGTACCGCCTCAAGCTCATCTATGTCATGAGCACGACTCCCGGCAACGGTGTGGGCGGCCTGCGGATCACCGGGATGACGCTGAAGAACGCCGCCGACGAATGCCTGCGGGTGCGCTATCTGGTGACCGGCGCCGACATCTCCGACAACACGATCACCAACTGCGGGGTCAACGACTTCAAGTTCGGCGGCGGCGGCAAGAACGGCGAGGGCATCTACCTCGGCACGGCCCCCGAGCAGCAGGGGGCGAACGGCGCCCCGGACGCGGCCCCCGACATCAGCAGGAACAACCGCATCCATCACAACACCATCGCCACCCAGGGCAACGAGTGCGTCGACGTGAAGGAGAACTCGACCAACAACTACGTCGAGTACAACGACTGCAGCGGCCAGAAGGACTCCAGCTCCGGCGGCCTGGACGCACGCGGCAGCGGCAACATCTTCCGCTACAACACCATTCACGACAACGTCGGTTCGGGCATCCGGCTCGGCGGTGACACCGCGACCGACGGCATCGACACCAGCATTTACGGCAACACCGTCACCGGTAACGCGGGCGGTGGCATCAAGTTCATGCGCACCCCGCAGGGTGCGGTGTGCACCAACACGATGAGCGGCAACACCGGCGGCGACGCGGTCGGCACCTACGGCAGCGAGTACGACCCGACGGGTGCGTGCCCCCAGTGAGCGGGCGGGGACCCGCGAGACGCGGGGTACTGACGGCGGCGGCCGGTCTGGCGGCGGTCGCGGCCACGGCGCCGCAGACACACGCGGCCGGGCCGTCGGGCGGCGGCGCGGGACCCTCGCGCTGGACGACGTCGTGGGCGACCGCGCAGACCGCGCCGACCGCCACGGACACGGTGGCGAGCGCCGGCCTGACCGACGGCACGTGCACCGCGAACGTGCGGCTGTCCGCGGGCGGAGCGGTCCGGCTGCGCTACGGGCACGCCTTCGGCACGGTCCCGGTCCTCATCGGCCCGGTGACGGCGGGCGGCCTGCCGGTGACGTTCGGCGGGCGGCGGCAGGCGTGGATCGCCGCGGGCGCCTCGCTGACCAGCGACCCGGTCGCCGGTCTGCGTGCCGCCGAGGCGGCGAGGCTGACGGTGGAGACCCGGCTCCCCGGCCCCACCGGGCCGCTGTCCTTCCACCGCAACACCCATGCCTCGCACTCCGTCGACGGCGAGCGCACCACCTCGGTGTTCCTGCTGACGGGCGTCGAGGTGACGGGCGCGCACGGACCGGTGGTCGCGGTGCTGGGCGACTCCATCACGGAGGGCGTCGGCACCCCCGACGACGCCGATCTGCGCTGGCCCGACCAACTGGCCAGGCGGCTGCCCGGTTCGGCCGTCGCCAATCTCGGCATCAGCGGCAACCGGCTGCTGCTGGACGACGCCCGGTTCGGTCCGGGCGGGCAGGCGCGCTTCGACCGCGATGTGCTGTCGCTGCCCGGACTGCGCACCGTACTCGTCCACCTCGGCGTCAACGATCTCCAGCAGCCGCCGAGCCAGACCGATCCGGCGCTCGTCCTGGCCGGGTACCGGCAGCTGGTGCTGCGCGCCCGCAACGCCGGACTGCGGGCGGTCGGCGCGACCATCGCCCCGTTCGGCGGCTGGACCCGCTGGACGCCCGAACTCGAAGCGGTACGACAGCAGATCAACGCGGCGGTACGTACCGGCCGGGTCTTCGACGCCGTCGTCGACTTCGACGCCGCACTGCGCGACCCGGAACGCCCGTCCCTGATGCTGCCCGCGTACGACAGCGGCGACGGACTCCACCCCAACCCTTCCGGTCATGCCGCGCTGGCAGCGGCCGTCGACCGCCGACACCTCCTGTGAGGGCCGTATGACGAACCCAGGCACCACTCCGGGCGCCACCCGGCGCACCGTTCTCGCCGGGGCGGCGGCCCTCGGCGCGGCTGCCGCGCTGCCGCTGACGCTCACCGCCACCGCGGGCACCGCGCACGCGGCGGACGCGGCGGACGCGGACGCTGTCATCGACGACGCCGCCGCCCTGCGCACCCGCTGGCACACACTGCTCACCGGCGGCCCCGGCCTCGACCTGACGGACCCGCAGATCGCCGCGGCCGTGGCCAGGATCGGCAAGGCCGCGACCACCTCGGTCAAGGGCCTCGACCCGGCCCGGACCGACGGGCTGTTCCCCGATCTGACCAGCACCACGCTCTCCAACCACGTGACGACGTCGTTCAAACGGCTCGCCACGGTCGCGACCGCGTGGGCCGTCCCCGGCACCCCCCAGTACGGCGACACCGTGCTGCGCGATCTGCTGCTGGCCGGCCTCGACTGGATGCTGACGAGCCGCTACGGTCCCGGCCACACCCGGTTCGACAACGACTGGGACTGGGAGATCGGCTCCGCGCTCGCCCTCAACGACGCGGCCGTGCTGCTGTACGACGCGCTCGGGACGGAACGGCTGGGCCGGATCACCGGGGCCGTACGGCACTACACGCCCGACCCGAACCTCTGGCGGGCCGACCGGCAGATCGCGACCGGCGCCAACCGGGTGTGGATCTCCACCGTGGTCGCCGTCAACGCGGTGCTCAGCGGCACGGGCGACGATCTGGCCCGGGTCCGTGACGCTCTTTCGGACGTCGAGGGTTCGGGCGCCAACAGCGTCCTCGCCTTCAACGACGCGAGCGCCGCGGCGGAGGGGACCGGCGAGGGCTTCTACTCCGACGGTTCCTTCCTCCAGCACTACAAGCATCCGTACAACGGCGGGTACGGCAAGGAGCTGCTGAACAACCTCTCCCGGCTGCTGAACCTCCTCGCCGGTACGGCGTGGACGGTCACCGACCCCGACCTCGACAACATCCGCGGCTGGGTCGACGACGGCTTCGACCCGCTGCTGGTGCGCGGCGACGTGATGGCATCGGTGTGCGGGCGCGAGATCGCCCGCCCCAGCAAGCAGGGCCATGTGTCGGCGCAGACGGTCATCGAGGCGGTGGTGCGCCTGATCCCCAGCTTCCCCGGCGAGACGGCCGACCGGTTCACCGCCCTGGTCAAGCAGTGGATCGCCGAGGACACCTACCGGGACTTCCTGGCCGCCACCGACCTCGCCTCGCTGGTCGCCGCCCGGCAGGTCATCGCCTCCCCGGTGCCGGCCCGGGGGCCGCTGGTCGCGCACAAGCAGCACCCGCGCATGGACAAGGCGGCCCACCGCAGGCCGTCCTTCTCGCTCGGCATCTCCGCGTACTCGTCCCGGATCTACAACTACGAGTCGATCCAGAACGAGAACCTGCACGCCTGGCACCTCTCCGACGGCATGGTCCTGCTCTACACCGACGACCTCGGGCACTACAGCGAGGACTACTGGCCGACCGTCGACCCGGCCCGGCTGCCGGGCACCACGGTCATCGCGGGACGCCCGGCGGACGCGGCGGGTCAGCGGACCACCAGCACGGCCGACTGGGCGGGCGGCACCGCGCTGCCGGGCACGACGCTCGGCGCGTACGGCATGGAGCTGCGCGCGTACGGCAGTTCGCTGCACGGGCTGAAGAGCTGGTTCTGCCTGGACGACGTGATCGCCTGCGTCGGCTCGGGCATCGGCGCGGACTCGGGCACGGCCGAGACGGTGGTGGAGAACCGCAAGCTCCGCGACCCGAAGGCGGCCCTGCTCGTCAACGGCACGGCGGCGCCCACGGACGCCGGCTGGTCGGACCGCCTCGACGAGGTCCGGTGGCTGCATCTGGCCGGAACCGGCGGCTATGTCTTCCCCGAGCCCGTCACACTGAACGGTCTGCGCGAGGAGCGCACCGCAACCTGGCGCGAGATCAACCTCAAGTACGGCACGGACACCTCGGTCACCCGCCCGTATCTGACGCTCTGGCAGGACCACGGCGCCGCGCCGAGCGGGGCGGGCTACTACTGGCTCCAGGCCCCGGCGGCCTCGGCCGAGCGGACGAAGCAGTGGTCGTCCGCGCCGCCGGTGAAGCTGATCGCCCGCTCCACCGCCGTGCACGCGGTACGCCGCTGCGCGGACGGGCTGGTCGCCGCGAACTTCTGGACCGCCGGCACCGCGCAGGAACTGACCGCGGACGGCCCGGCCTCGGTGCTGGTACGGCCGGACGGGAAAACGGTGAAGGTGTCGCTGTCCGACCCGACACAACTGCGGTCCTCGGTCGTGCTGGACCTGGCACAACGCGGTCTGAGCGTCGTCTCGGCCGATCCGGGTGTCAGCGCGGCACCCACCGGAAACGGCATCCGGATCACCGCCGACACGGCCGGACGCCACGGTGCAACCCTCAACCTCACCCTGAAGAGGAGCTAGACCCTTGCTGTTCGACATGCCTCTGGACCGGCTGCGCGACTACCGGCCGGAACCGGAGGAGCCGGCCGACTTCGACGCCTTCTGGGAGAAGACCCTCACCGAGACGGCCCGCCACGACCTGGACGCCGCGTTCGTCCCGTACGACGCCGGATTCGCGACCGTCGACGTGTTCGACGTGACATTCCGGGGCTGGAGCGGGCAGCCGGTGAAGGCATGGCTGCTGCTGCCGAAGGGGCGTTCGGGCCCGCTGCCCGCCGTGGTGCAGTACATCGGCTACAACGGCGGCCGGGGCATTCCGTACTCCTGGCTGACCTGGAGCGCGCTCGGGTACGCGCATCTGGTGATGGACAACCGGGGCCAGGGCGGTGGCGGCAAGAACACCGCGGACACCCCGGACATCGGCCCGGACGGGCACGGTTCCTCCTCCCCCGGCTTCCTGACCCGGGGCATCGAGGACCCGTACCGCCACTACTACCGGCGGCTGATCACCGACGCGGTGCGGGCGGTGGACGCGGCGAAGGCCCACGATGCGGTGGACGCCTCGCGGGTTGCGGTGCTCGGCGGCAGCCAGGGCGGCGGGCTCGCGCTGGCCGTCGCCGGGCTGCGGGACGACATCGTGGCGGCCGTCGCCGATGTGCCCTTCCTCTGCCACTACCGGCGTGCCTCACAGATCACGGACGCCGGACCGTACGCGGAGATCGCCCGCTGGCTGTCCGGACACCGCTTCCGGATCGACGAGGCGATGGAGACCCTGTCCTACTTCGACGGGGTCAACTTCGCGGCGCGGGCGACCGCCCCTGCGTGGTTCTCGGTCGGCCTGATGGACAAGATCTGCCCGTCTTCCACGGTGTTCGCCGCCTACCACCGCTATGCGGGTCCGGCGGAGATCGAGGTGTTCACGTACAACGGGCACGAGGGCGGCGCCGAGTACGACCTGCCGCGCAAACTCGGCGCGCTGCGGGGTGTCTTCGGCCAGTAGCAGACGCTGGTCACCGGCCCAGCGCCGCCATCGCGGCGTTGTGGCCGGGTACCCCGCTGACCCCGCCGCCGCGCACCGCGCCGGCCCCGCACAGCAGCACATTGGCGTGCGCCGTCTCCACTCCCCACCGGCCGGTGGACTCCGTGGCGTACGGGAAGGCGAGGTCCCGGTGGAAGATGTGGCCGCCGGGCAGCCGCAGATCCCGCTCCAGGTCGAGCGGGGTCTTCGCCTCGATGCACGGCTCGCCGTTCTCGTCCCGTGCCAGGCAGTCGGTGATCGGCTCCTCCAGGTGCGCGTCGAGTTCGGCGAGCGTCGCCGCCAGCAGCTCGGCCCGCGTCGCCGCGTTGTCGGCGGCGAACAGCCGGGCGGGGGTGTGCAGGCCGAAGAGGGTGAGGGTCTGGTAGCCGCGGGCGGCGAGGTCCGGGCCGAGGATCGACGGGTCGGTCAGCGAGTGGCAGTAGATCTCGGACGGCGGGGCGGCGGGCAGCCGGCCCGCCGCGGCGTCCCGGTAGGCGTCGGCGAGCTGCCCGTACCCCTCGGCGATGTGGAACGTTCCGGCGAAGGCCTCGCGCGGGTCGACGGAGCAGTCGCGCAGCCGGGGCAGCCGGGTGAGCAGCATGTTCACCTTCAGCTGCGCGCCCTCGGCCGGGGCGGGCGGTTCGTCCCCGAGGAGGGCGGAGAGCGCCTGCGGCGAGGCGTTGACGAGGACCTTGCGGGCCGCGACGACATGTTCCGCCCCGGGTGCGCGGACGGTGACCTCGGCCCGTGTCCCGTCGGTGTCGATCCGGGTCGCCTCGTGCCGGACCCGGATCTCCGCCCCGGCCTCGCGCGCGGCGCGGGCGAGGGCGTCGGTGAGCGCGCCCATGCCGCCGACGGGGACGTCCCAGTCGCCGGTGCCGCCGCCGATGACGTGGTAGAGGAAGCAGCGGTTCTGGAGCAGCGACGGATCGTGCGCGTCGGCGAAGGTGCCGATCAGGGCGTCGGTGAGGACGACTCCGCGTACGAGGTCGTCGGTGAAGTTCTTCTCGACGGCGACACCGATGGGCTCCTCGAAGAGCGTCCGCCAGGCCTCCGGGTCATCGATCCGCTCGCGCAGGGCGTCGCGGCCGGGCAGCGGCTCGGTGAGCGTCGGGAAGGCCCGTTCGGCAACGTGCCGCGTCATGCTGTAGAACCGCTGCCACGCCGCGTACTCCCGGTCGGAGCCGGTGAGCGCGGCGAAGGAGTCCCGGGTGCGGTCCCCGCCGACGAGCAGCCCGGTGGCACGGCCGCCGCGGACGGTCGGGGTGTACGAGGAGACGGTCCGCTTCCGTACGGCGAAGTCCAGTCCGAGGTCACGGACGATCTTGGGCGGGAGCAGGGAGACCAGGTACGAGTAGCGCGACAGGCGGGCGTCGACCCCGTCGAAGGGGCGGGTCGAGACGGCCGCTCCCCCGGTGGTGGCCAGGCGTTCCAGGACCAGGACGGACTGTCCGGCGCGGGCGAGGTAGGCGGCGGCGACCAGACCGTTGTGGCCGCCGCCCACGATCACTGCGTCATAGCTGTCGGGTGCGGGCATGACCCTTCGTAGCACGGCACGATCGCCCCTGACCAGAGGCCGTGGTGCCCGGTCAGTGCGGCGACGCCCGCTGCCCGCGGCGCACCGCCGCGACCTGCCGGTACAGCTCGACGGCCTCCGTCCCGCGGCCGAGCTGCTCCAGGCAGTGCGCCTCGTCGTTGCGCGCGGCGAGGGCGTCGGGGTGGTCGGCGCCCAGGAGCCGCTCGCGGGCCGCGGCAACCGTGCGGTAGACGGTGAGGGCGTCGGCCCAGCGGCCGAGCCAGCCGAGGCCGACGGCGACCTCGCGGCGGCTGACGAGGGTGTCTGGGTGGTCGGGTCCCAGGACGCGTTCGCGGATCGCGCACACGTCGCGGGCTTCGGCGAGCGCGTCCTCCCAGCGGGCGAGGCGCCCCAGGTTGACGCCGAGGCCGTGGCGGGCGCGGAGCGTCTCGGGGTCGGTGGGGCCGCCCACCCTGGTCCGGTCCTCCACCAGGACGCGGTACAGCTCCAGGGCTTCCGCGCTGCGGCCCAGGCGGCCCAGGCTGATTCCGACCTCGTAGCGGGCGGCGAGCGTGTCGGGGTGGTCGGTGCCGAGCGACCTCGACCGGCCCCGGGCGACCTCCCGGTACGCCTGCAGGGCCTCCGTCCAGCGCCCCAGCCTGCCCAGTGTGTACGCCACCTCGTAGAGCGTGACCAGGGTGTCGGGGTGGTCGGTGCCGAGCAGTCGGCTGCGGGCCGACGCCACGTCCCTGGCCATCCGGTACGAGTCCTCCAGGCGGCCGAGCCTGCTGAGGTTGAAGGCGAGGTTGTGACGGCAGCGCAGGGTGTCGGGGTGGTCGGGGCCCATCGAGCGTTCCCGGGAGGCGAGAACCGCGGCGTACACCTGATGGGCCTCGAAGTGCCGGCCCAGCCGGCCCAGCACGAACGCCGTCTCCTGGCGGGCGGCCAGGGTCTCCGGGTGGTCGGGGCCCAGGCTGCGCTCGCGGCCCCGGGCGACGCGGTCGAACTCCCGCAGGGCGTCCGAGGCGCGTCCGGTGCGGCTGAGGGTGAAGCCGATCTCGTACCGGCTGGAAAGGGTGTCGGGGTGGTCGGGGCCGAGGGCGTGCTCGCGTTCGGCGGCGACCGCGCGGTGCACCTCGCCGGCCTCCTCCCAGTGGCCGAGCCGGCCCAGGTCGAGTCCCGCGCTGTGGCGGCTGGCAAGGACGGACAGCAGCTCCGGCGACGGGGTCGGGCGCTCGGCCCCGACCGGTGGCAGTTCGCCGGTGAGGCTGCGCATGTCGGTGCCGGTGGTCCATTCGCCGGTGAGACCGGCGGAGTGGTCCGGCGGGGCGAGCCCGGGGTGGGTACCGGTCGCCTTGTGCCCGGTGGTCATGCCACGGGTCCAGGCCGGCAGCTGCTGCCCGGGGCGTACGACGGGAACGGGCGGTGCGAGCGGTACCGGCCCGGTGGGCGGCAGGTGCGGCTGCTCGCCGGTGCGGCCGACGGCGATCTGCCGGCGCAGGTCGCCCGCGTCGACGGGCCGCTCCTCGGGGGTCTTGGAGAGCAGTTCCAGTACGACGCGGTCGAAGAAGCCCGGGAGCTCGGCCCGGTGGGTGCGCAGCGGCCGGGGCTGGGTGTCGCGGTGTCCGACGAGGACGGCCCAGGCGTCGTCGAGGTCGAACGGCGGTGCTCCGGTGGCGATCTCGTACAGCACGCAGCCCAGTGAGTAGAGGTCGCTGCGGTGGTCGACCTGGCCGCCGCTGATCTGCTCGGGCGACATGTAGTGCGGGGTGCCCATGGCGATGCCGGTGCCGGTGAGGCGGGAGCTGAAGCCGATGTCGTGGCCGAGCCTGGCGATGCCGAAGTCGCAGATCTTCACCGTGCCGTCGGAAAGCCGCATGATGTTGGCGGGCTTGAGGTCGCGGTGCACGATGCCCTGCTGGTGGGTGTAGCCGAGGGCGTCGGCGACCTGTTCGGCGATGTCGACCACGTCGGGCACCGGCAGCGGGTGCTGTTTGTTGTCCTCCAGGAGCTGGCTGAGATTGCGGCCGTCGAGGAGTTCCATGACCAGGTAGAGGACGCCTTCGTGCTCGCCGAAGTCGTGGACGACGGTGACGCCGCGGTGCTGGAGCGCGGCGGCGACCCGGGCCTCGCGGCGGAAGCGCTCACGCAGGACGCGGGTGAAGGACTGATCGTGCTGGGGCCCCATCGGCTTGAGGCATTTGACGGCGACATGACGGCCGAGCGACTCGTCGCGGGCGCGCCACACCTCACCCATGCCTCCGCGCCCGATCAGATCGAGCAGTCGGTACCGGCTCTGGATCAGCCTGGTGTCCGCCATCGCCTGCTGTCGCCCCCGTCGTTACGCCTGTTTCCGCACCCTCCCCGGCCCGTCCAGTATGGCGGCCCGGCTGCGCAGTTTGTACGGGGTGGGGCGGCTGCCGGGACCGAGCCGGGCCATCGCGTTCAGAATGTGACCGGGCGGGAGCTGCCAGCGGAGCCGGGCGGGGATGCAGCGCAGCGTGGTTCCCGCGGTGCGCAGGCGGCGGTCGACGGTGTGCGCCGGGGCGGCGGGTCTGCCGTAGAGCTCATGGGCGTACGGGGGCAGCGACTGGTAGGCGAGTGCCGCGACGCGCCGCCACAGCAGTGCCCGCGCCGGAACGAGCAGCGGGTGGACGGGGGGCCGGCGCAGGAAGTCGTCGACGTCCAGCGCGTCCGCGGACGCGGCGAGGCGGGGACGCACCCGCTCGAAGTAGGCGGCGAGCTGTGCGGTGGTGGCCGGTACGTCGGCGGGGTCGAGGCCCACGAGGCGGGCGCTGTGGCGGTGTTCGTCGATGTAGCGGTCGGCCTGGGCGTCGGTGAGCGGGAAGCCCGAGCGGCGTTCGACCTGGAGGTAGGAGTCGACCTCCGCGCAGTGCACCCAGAGCAGCAGTTCCGGCTCGTCGACCCCGTAGGTCTCCCCGGTCTCCGGGTCGGTGACCTTGATGAGCCGGTGGATCCTGCGGACCCGGGCACCGGCCTGCTCGGCGGCCTCGGTGGTGCCGTAGGTGATCGTGCCGACGAAGCCGGCCGTACGCATCAGCCGCCCCCAGGCGTCCTTGCGGAAGTCGGAGTTCTGCATCACGCCGCGTACGGCTCGCGGGTGCAGTGCCTGGAGGTAGAGCGCCCGCACTCCGGCGATCCACATCATGGGGTCGCCGTGCATCTGCCAGGTGACGGATTCGGGCCCGAAGAGCCCGGGGTCGGCGTCCACCATGCTGTTCGTACCTCCCGCTCGGCGACGTACGCACGCGAAGGATACGCGCGGGCGCCGACACCTCCCATGGTTCCCGCGGCGGGGCCGGGACGGTCCATTGCGGTGTACATGGGTTGCTCCTAGGGTGACCTCCATGGCCGATTCGAGCGGATTACGTCCTTCGGTGCCGCTCATGGGCGTCGAGGAGGAGCACTTTCTCGTCGATCCCCTCACCCGTGAAGTCGTGCCGTACGCGGGCGATGTGGTGCGGAAGGCCGCGGAGGACCTGGGTGATCTGGTGTCCCGGGAACTGGGCCGGTACCAGGTGGAGACGAGGACTCCGCCGTGCGGCTCCTTCGAAGAACTGCACGGGGAGCTACGGCGGTCGCGGACGGCCGTCGCAGCCGCTGCCGAGACCATGGGAGCCCGCACGGCAGCGGTCGGCGCGGTTCCGCTCGGCACCCCGATCCCGATGCCGGTCAGCGACGGGCCCCGCTGCGCGGAGCAGTTGCGGGACTACCGGGGTCTGGTCGACGAGCACGTCATCTGTGCGACCCATGTGCACGTGAGCGTCCCGGACCGGGAGCGCGCCGTGCTCGTGGGCAACCATCTGCGTCCCTGGCTTCCGCATCTGATCGCGCTGTCGGCCAACTCGCCGTTCTTCTGCGGGCGTGACACGGGGTACGCCAGCTGGCGCCGGATGATGTGGCAGCGGTGGCCGGTCTCCGGACCTCCGCCGTACTTCGCCTCCTACGACGAGTACGAGAATCTCCTCACGGCGCTGACCGACTCCAGAACCCTGCCGGACCGTCGCACGCTCTTCTGGGACGTCCGGCTCTCGTCCCGCTATCCGACCATCGAGGTGCGGGCGGCCGACGTCCCGGTGACGGCCGAGGAGAGCGCCCTGCTGGCCGTGCTGGTGCGGGCGCTGACCATCACCGCCCTGCGGGCCGTCGAGCGGGGCGACCCCGGCCCCGAACCGTCCGCCGAACTGCTGCGGGCGGCGTGCTGGCGAGCGGCGCGCGACGGGCTGCGCGGCGAGACCATGGATCCGCGCACGGGGCGGCTGTCACCGGCCGACGGCCAGGTCCCGTCCCTGCTGCGCCACATCGGCCCCGCTCTGGAGGAGACCGGCGACCGGGAGACCGCCGTCGCGCTGCTCCGCCGGCTGACGGCCGTCGGCACGGGCGCCGACCGGCAGCGCGCCGTCCACGCGCGCCGCGGTTCGCTCCTCGACGTCGTGGACGCGTTGGTGGCGCAGTCCCCGGCCGTCGGGTTGCGCCGCCCCCGGGCGGCCGGACCGGCGGCGCCGGCTTTCCGGACCGGCTCCGTGCGGTCGCCCGGATCAGGTGTGGGGGACGACGGCGACGGGGCAGCGCGCGTGATGGATGGCGGCATGGGTGACGGATCCCAGGTGTGATGCCGAGGCGGGGTGGTGCTTGCGCCGGCCGACAACCAGCAGCCCCGCGCCCTGGGCGGCGCCCACGACGGCCTTGGCGGGGCTTTCGAGAACGATGCCGTCGTCCACCTCCACGTGCGGGAACTTGTCCCGCCAGGGGCGGAGGATCTGATCGAGTTGCTTCCGCGCGTCCAGAGCGATTTCTTCCGCCACGTCGTGATCCACGCCCCAGGGCGTGTACGCGGCCACCGGCAGGCTCTGGCCGTGGACGGCCCGAAGAGGCACGCCTCGCGCCGCAGCGGTGGTGAAGGCGAATTCGAGGAGGTGGTCGCAGGGGCCGTGCAGTTTCAGTGCCACCACGACACCGCCTTCCACAGCCGGTGCGGGTGCGGGGTGCGGCCCCCGTCCGCCCGTCCCGTCGCGTACCAGCACCACCGGCCCGTCGGCCCGCGCCACGACGGGCATGCTGATGTCTCCGAGGAAGTAGCTCTCGACGGGCACGAGTCCGCGCGAACCGAGCACGGTCATCTCGGACTCCGCCGCCGCTCGCAGCAGCGCGTGCTGGGCGTCGTCGGCGACCAGGCTGCCGACGACGGGAAGG
This sequence comes from Streptomyces sp. NBC_00984, assembly GCF_045162475.1. Lineage (NCBI taxonomy): Bacteria > Bacillati > Actinomycetota > Actinomycetes > Kitasatosporales > Streptomycetaceae > Streptomyces > Streptomyces sp. NBC_00984. Next base: position 8,337,971 of record NZ_CP108734.1, on the reverse strand, counting down.
CCGGGGTGACGCTTCTGAAGCTCCGCCCGCGCCTTGTGCACGATCCGCCTCGCCCAGTAGTTCTGATCCATCTCCGCAGGGACATGGGCCGACTCCGGCACCAGCAGCGGCCACGCGTGCAGGAGGCGCAGCGTGAGCTTGCGCCGCTCGGCTTCGTCGGCGGCCCAACGAGCGGCGGCAAGGCTCTCGGGTGAGCCGTCGAGGCCCACGGTGACGACTGGCTCCATGGCGACTGTCTCCGTCTCGTGAGTCCCGTACGGCCTCGTGAAGGCCGGAACGACGGCGAGCGCGGCCGCCTGCCCGGCCTGTTGTCGTCCCTGACCGGACGGGGTGAGCGGCCGTCGATGGTGCGAGCATCCGCGCCGGCGAGCGGATCACGGCTTCTTCTCATTCGAGGAGTACCGCAAATCTCCTTCTGCCGCACGCCGACCCCGGTGCGGCAGAACCCGTGGGGCCGGGGATTCCCGCACGGCCCTGCCCCGATGCCTCACGGGCCGGTGGTACGGGAAGCCCGGACGTCGTCGGTGCGACGGGCGACGGGCGACGGGCCGAGCGGATCGGGACCGGTCGGCCGCGGGCGGCGCAGGTGGGCCGCCCCGGCTCGCCGGTGGACCGACGGGCCCGGTGCCGGCCCGCTCGGCCCTGCGGAATCACCGCTTCCCATCCCGTGCGACGGCACGTCACGCGTGGCACGTTGGGTACAGCAACGCGATGAGGAAACGGCGGCGATCATGCGAGCTCACCTCGGCGATCAGCTTGTTGTCGAAAGCCCGGCCACCGGTGCCGGCAGGCGCGACGGCGAGATCGTCGGCCTGCACCACGAGGACGGAACCCCTCCCTACGACGTGCACTGGTCGGACACCGGCCAGGTGACGCTCGTGTTCCCCGGGCCCGACGCCCATGTCCGCCACCTTGAGGACAAACCACTCCCGCCGGCCATGGCGGCCGGGGACGGTACCGAGTCCGCCGGGACCCGGCCCGACGGGGCACCCAACCCCGGCGACATCGGCCGGCGCTTGGCCATGGAACGCGAGCGACAGGGGCTCAGCCGCGCAGAAGCGGCCCACCGCGCCCACATGGCGCCGGACTACCTCGCCTACCTCGAACAACGACCGGCCGACCCGAGTCCGGCGAGTCTCATCAGCCTGGCCGACGTGCTCGGCACCACCGTGGAGGCCCTGCGCGGAGGCGGCATCGATCTGCCACCCGGCCGGGGCCGGGCGCCCCTGCATCCCCGGCTGGAGGACCTGGCCCCCGACGAATGCCGCGCCCGGCTCTCCACGCACGGCGTAGGACGCATCGCGGTGTCGGAACCCGACGGCCCGACGGTCTATCCGGTGAACTACGAGGTCATCGATGACACGATCGCTTTCCGGACCACGCCCGACTCGGCGCCCGTGAGAGCCGGGGGAACAGATGTCGCATTCGAGGTCGACCACGTGGACGAGGCCATGAGCCAGGGCTGGAGCGTGCTTGCCGTGGGCCCGGCCCGGATCGTCACGGAGCCCGACGTACTGCGGCGGCTTGCCGAGGGCGCCCACACCACGCCCTGGGCGGGGGGCGACCTCACGACGTGGGTGTCGATCCGGCCCACGCGCCTCACCGGGCGACGCATCGGTCCGGCCTGATCGGTGACCGACCGGCAGCGGACCGCCGCCGATCCGGTGGGCTTCCTCGGCCACGATCCGGTCCTGACCGCACCGTGGTCCCGGCAGCCCGCTCGGCGCTGACACTTGACTTCGGGGGTGGTCTCCTCCGTAACGTCGTCCCATGTCGGACGAGAAGAGCTCGGGCACGCCCGGAAAACTGCCGCGCTCGCTGTACGAGCGGGAGCTGTACCGGCTCCAGACCGAGCTGGTGAAGCTTCAGGAGTGGGTACGCGCCGAAGGCGCCCGGCTCGTCGTGGTGTTCGAGGGACGTGACGCGGCGGGCAAGGGCAGCACCATCAAGCGCGTCACCGAGCACCTCAATCCCCGAGTGGCACGTATCGTCGCGCTGCCGCGGCCCACCGAGCGCGAGCGCGGCCAGTGGTACTTCCAGCGCTATGCAGAGCACCTTCCGGCCGCGGGGGAAGTGGTCCTGTTCGACCGGAGCTGGTACAACCGCGCCGGCGTCGAGCGCGTCATGGATTTCTGCACCATGGAGGAGCACCAGCGGTTCCTTCGCCAGTGCCCGATCTTCGAGCGCATGCTGGTGGAGGACGGCATTCTGCTGCGCAAGTACTGGTTCTCGGTCAGTGACGCGGTGCAGCAGGAGCGGTTCCGGCGCCGGCTGCGGGATCCCACGCGCCGGTGGAAGCTCTCGCCGATGGACCTGGAGTCGATCACCCGCTGGGAGGCCTATTCGCGGGCGAAGGACGACATGTTCATCCATACCGATATCTCGGAGGCTCCGTGGTACGTCGTCGAGAGCGACGACAAGCGCCGGGCCCGGCTGAACATGATCGCCCATCTCCTGTCGACCGTGCCGTACGAGACGGTCGCTCCGCCGGTGATCGAACTGCCCCCGCGGCCTCCGGCCACCGGGTACCAACGGCCGCCGAGAAGCCTGCAGACATACGTGCCCGACCACGCCTCACGGCTCGGGAAGTGAGACGAGGCGGGGCTGGCACGATCGGGCCGCGAGAGGTACGACGGCCACCGGGCCGGTCCGGCCGGACCGGAACGTCCGGCCCTCGTCGTGGTCCGGCTGGACCGCACGCACGGCGTGCTCCTCGGCAACGGCAGGACGGGCGTCGAATGTGCTCGTCGCCGCCCCGGCGTCCGGTTGGCCCATGAGGCGCGTCGGGCGATAGTGGAGGGACCGGACGGGCCCGCGGCAGGGGCCCGGCCCATGGCCGCGTACCGACTGCCCGGCGATGCTGACACCGGAGACCACAGAGGAGGCCGCCGATGAACGCTTCTCCGACTCGCATCACGGCAGCTCTGCCCGCCGAGTACCGCGCCCGTCTGATGGGGATCGGGCAGGAGGTCAATTTCGCCCAGGGAACCCGTCTCTTCCAGGAAGGGGATCACGCGGACCGCTTCTGGATCCTGCGCTCGGGCACCGTCACCCTGGACATCCACGTGCCGGGCAGTGTCCCGGCCGCGATCGAGAGCCTGGGTTCCGGCGAACTGGTCGGCTGGGCCTGGTTGTTCAAGCCCTACATCTGGCACCTCGGGGCAGAGGCGATGACGCCTGTCCGTACCCATGAGTTCGACGCGGAGACGGTGCGCACCATGATGGACGCGGATCCCCCCTTCGGTTCGGCCATCGGCCATTGGGTCGGTGAGGTCCTCGCCCACCGGTTGCAGGCCACCCGGATCCGTCTGCTCGATCTCTACGCCCCTCATGGCAGCGGTGGGTTCATGTGAGTGCGCCGTCGTGCCACCACCCAGGAGTCACGCCCGAGGAGCACCCATGGCCGCGTCCCCGTACACCGTCGATGACGTCATGACCCACACGGCCGTGGCCATCGGTCGCGAGGCCTCGTACAAGGAGATCGTCGAGCTGATGCATCGGTGGAGGGTCAGCGCCGTGCCGGTCCTCGAGGGCGAGGGCCGCGTCGTCGGGGTCGTCTCGGAGGCGGACCTGCTGCCGAAAGAGGAGTTCCGGCAGGACGACCCGAAGCTGCCCGGCCAGTTGGAGGAGGCGTCCAAAGCCGACGCCGTACTGGCCGAGGAGCTGATGTCGAGTCCGGCCGTCACCGTCCACGCCGACGCCACCCTTGCCGAGGCCGCCCGCATCATGGTGCGCAAGCGAGTGAAACGACTGCCCGTCGTGAACGATCTCGGCATGCTGGAGGGCGTGGTGAGCCGAAGCGACCTCCTGAAGGTGTTCCTGCGCCCGGACGAGGAGATCGGCGAGGAGATCCAATCCGCTGTCATCGCCGAAATGTCTCCTCCGGACCAGGTGGAATTCACTGTGCTGGACGGTGTCGTCACCGTTCGAGGGCCCGTCCGGGACCGTGCTCTGGTACCACTGCTGGCTCGGGCCATTCGCGCGGTCGAAGGCGTCGTGGACGTACGCATGGAGCTTGACTGAAGCACCCCGGAGGCCGGAGGGCCGGCTTGCCCCCGCCGAGCATGTCGCGGCGGGTCAGCCGGGCACGAGCACGGCGGCGCCGCTGACCCGGTCGGCGGCCAGGTCCCTCAGCGCCCGGTCGGCACGGCTCAGCGGATACGGGCTGACGGTGACCCGTATGCCGATCCGCGCGGCCGTGTCCAGGAAGTCGCGTCCGTCCTGCCGGGTGTTGGAGGTGACGCTGCGCAGATTCCGCTCCTCGAAGAGGTGGCGGTGGTAATCGAGCACGGGGATGTCGGTGAGATGGATGCCCGCGACGGCGAGCGTTCCCGAACGGTCCAGTGCCTCCAGTGCCACGGGCACCAGATCACCTACCGGTGCGAACAGGATCGCGGAATCCAGTGGTTCGGGCGGGCGGTCGTAGGCGCCGCTCACCGAGGAGGCGCCCAGGTCGAGGGCGAGTTCGCGGGCGCGTGCCGAACGGGTCAGCACGTGCACGGTCGCTCCTTCGGCCAGGGCGACCTGCGCCGCCAGATGTGCCGAGGCCCCGAAGCCGTAGATCCCGAGCCGGCCGCCGGGCGGCAGGGCGCTGCGGCGCAGAGCCCGGTAGCCGATGATCCCGGCACACAACAGCGGCGCCAGCAGCGCGGCGTCCTGGTCGTCCGGGAGCCGGTAGGCGTAGTCCGCCGGAACGAGGGCGACATCGGCGAAACCGCCGTCCGCGTCCCAGCCGGTGTAGAGGGAGGCCGGGCAGAGGTTCTCGCGACCGGCCCGGCAGTAGCGGCAGTGGCCGCAGGTGCTGCGCAGCCATGCCCCACCGGCTCGGTCGCCGACCCGGAACCCCGTGACGGACGCGCCGACGGCGGTCACGCGGCCGACGATCTCATGGCCGGGAACGGTCGACGCCCGGTGCGGGCGCAGGTCTCCTTCGGCAAGATGCAGGTCCGTGCGGCAGACCCCGCACGCCTCCACGCTCAGCCACAGCTCACCGGGCCCCGGTGAGGGCACGGCACGCCGCACGGGCACCAGTGGGCCGCCCGCGATCGGACCAGGACTCTGAACAGCCCACCCGGTCAGCGCGTGCGAAGCCGGTGTCCCGACCATGTTCCCAGCCTGGCGCCGGCCGACGGGCCCCGCAAACGCAGGCCGGACAAGCCGACTCGGCAGGACTGCGCCGCCATGGTGCCGATGTGGTCGTCACAGGCCCCGGCGAGCTGCTGCCCCCGGAGAGGACGGAGGTCAGAGCCCGGAAGGGTCGGCCCGGCCGTGCTCCGGGCTGCTGAGGGTCGAACCGTGACCGGTGCGAGCCCCGTCCCCCGCTGCTGCTGCCTCCGGAGCGGTTCCCGGGTGCCGAGGTGCCGAGGTGCCGCTCACGGAGTCGGCAGACAGGGGCTGCGCATTGCGGCACCGGCGCTCGACGGGCGCCTCTGAATCAAGTGATCCCTTTGATCAAGCGGTCAAGGATTGGGAACGAGGACGACCGGGCAGTGCGCGTGGTGCAGGACAGCATGCGTCACGCGGCCGAGCGGCGAGCCGACGGGGTGGGAACGCCGACGCGATCCGATGACGATCAGGTCGGCGTCGGCGGTCGCTGCCACGAGCACCTCGGGGACGGACCCGGCACGAACGACGTGTTCGGTCACCGTGAGGTCCGGGAAGTCCTTGCGCACGGGCGCGACGAGCCGCGCCGTCGCGGTCGCCCGATCCGCGGCGAGCCGGTCCACACCGTCGAACATCGTCGCCATGCTGCCGACGTTCTCTAGCAGGACCCATGTGCTGAGCACCCGGAGCGAGACACCTTCCCGGGCGGCCAGAGCGGCGGCGACGCACAGCGTTTCCTCGTCACGCTCGTCCCGGACCGCTGCCAACACGACACCTGCCGGTTCACGGTCCTCACCGCCGGGCACGACGACGACCGGGACCTGGGAGCGCGCGGCCACCCGGAGCGAGTCCGAACCGACCAGCAGGAACGTGAATCCGCCGCGTCCACGGGAGCCCACGACGATCGTGGCATCGGAACCGGCTTCGCCGAGCAGGCACGCTGTCGTCTCGTTCTCGCACACGGCCGTCGTCACGGGGACGCCGGGAGCAAGTCGGCGTACGAGTGCGGCAGCCTCTTCCAGCACACCTTCCGCCAAGCCGTCGATCCGCTGGATGTCCTCCCGGGAGAGATACAGACCACCGTGGCTCGTCCCGGTGGCGTACACGATCCGCAGCGGCCGACTGCGAGCGGCAGCCTCGCCCGCGGCCCACCGAACGGCCCGCGTCGCATGGTCGGAACCATCGGTGCCGACCACGACCGGTCCCGTCACGGTCACGCTTGATCGAGTGCTGTCCATGGTCTCTCCTCGAAGTCACGAGTGTCGATCCGCCGCCGTTTTCGTAGCCGCTCGGGCGGCTCGGCCTCCACCTCGTCCCGCTCCGTCTCTCCCCCCTGCCCCTGATGCGCTGTTGCCTCATCCAAGCGTGGTCCGGTTCGCTACCGTGGCGCCAGCCAACCCCATGCCTGCGGGCAGGAGCGGACGCCACCGTCCTGCGTGCGCCGTGCGCCGTGCGGCCCGCGGCAAGGGCTGAGCGGGTCGCGGAACCAGGCCGGTCGGCGCAAGCGCCGTCCGCCCCGGGCGGCACGCGATGGAGTGGACGGGGAGCAGCGGAACAGCGGCGGGCCCGATGGCTGGACCGGATTCCCATGATGGACGCGTGGGCATGACGCTCCGCACCACCCGGCACGGCCGAGCGCTCCTACGGAAGCACGCCTATCGTTCAGAGCGGGCGTGCGGGTACACACCGCCCGCCGGGAACGGAGGTTCCGTGTCAACGGCCAGAAGTCTGCTCGACGTGATCCCGCCCGGGAGCCGGGCCCGCCTGCTCGACGAGGCGGCCTGCGAAGTGCCGCTGGTCCTCGGCTCACGGCTCTTCGAGGAAGGCAGAAGGGCCGACCGCTTCTGGGTCATCCGCTCGGGTCGGGTCGAGGTCGACCTCCATGTGCCCGGCCGCCGTGCGGCGGTCGTCGAGACACTGGGACGGGATGATCTGCTGGGCTGGTCCTGGCTCTTCCCGCCGCACGTGTGGCACCTGGGTGCGCGTGTGATCCAGGCGGGGCAGGCAGTGGAATTCGATGCCGCTGCCGTCCGCTCGCTGTGCGAGGCCGATGCGGCGCTGGGCCGGGCGGTGTACAGGTTCGTCGCCGAGACGGTCGCGGAGCGCCTGTACGGAACACGGACACGGCTGCTGCAGCTGTACGGTCCCCGGGCCGACACTCCCGAGGCCTGAGCGGACCGGGAAACGGACCGTTCGGCCCGGTACCGGTGTCGTCCGCCGGGGAAGGCCGACCGTCCTGTGACCAGGACTGCTAGTTGGCATTGGTACTCCAGCCGGACTTCGGTGTGTGTCCTGGTCGACGGCTTGGGTGCGGGGATTGTAGCGGGGTGGTCTCGAGTGCGGGGCGGGTTCGCCCGGCCTGTCCCGCGAAGGAGTGACCGCGCCGGGTGTAGTGACAGCGGCGGAGAACAGCAAAAGCAACAGTGCTTATATAAGCGCTGTTACGATGCGTTGCATGGCCGACACCCACGCGCTCGACCCGACGCAACAGAGCCTCTGGCGACCCCTGCGTCTGCTGCAGGCGTCCATGGACGCCGACATTGCCCGTATCTACTCCGAGCAACAGATCGACGGGCTCAAGCCCAGCTTTGTCATGGAGTTGCTCCGGCTTCACGCCTGCGGACCCATGACTATCGCGGATCTGGCCGAGTCGGTTCAGCTCACACATTCGGCACTCAGCCAGAAGGTCGCGGCGATGCGCACGGCCGGCTGGGTTCAGACCGCCGTGGGCGACGACGCACGCACCAGGAAGGTGACGCTCACCGACAAAGCCCGCCGCGTCGTGGATCGCCTGGCGGCGGAATGGCGGGCCACCGAGGCTGCCATCGCTGACCTGGAAGCCGAGATTCCGTACCCGCTCTCCCAGGTCGTCACCGATCTCGAGCGGGCTCTGGAGCGCAAGAGCTTCCACGACCGAATCGCCGAGAAGCTGTCGGAGGATCCCTCATGGGGCTGAAACGCACGCTGATCGATGTGACTCCGTTACGGTCGTCACCACCGTTCCGGCGGTTGTGGATCGGGCAGACACTGTCCGGTTTCGGCAGCCAGATGACGCTCGTCGCCGTCATGTTCCAGGTCTGGCAGATGACGAAGAGCCCCACGTGGACGGGTGCCGTCGGGCTGGCACAGGCGGTTCCGCTCATCGCGCTCGGACTCTTCGCCGGATCGCTCGTCGACCGGGTGGACCGCCGGAAGTTCTACCTGCTCACGACCAGCGGACAAGCCGTGTGTTCGCTCCTCCTCGCGCTTCAGGGCCTCCTCGGGCACGTTCCTGCCGCCGGCGTGCTGGGGCTCGTCGCACTTCAGTCATGCTTCGTCGCAGGCGGCGGCCCGGCCTCACGCACCTTCATTCCGCACCTTCTCCCCAAGCATCAACTGGCTGCAGGACTGGCGTTGAAACGAGTCGCCTTCCAGGGCGCCATGCTGCTCGGTCCCGCGCTCGGCGGATTGATCGTGGGCGGGCTGGGAGTCGGCGCCTGCTACCTGATCGACGCATTGACGTTCGTCGCCGCGTTCTACGGTGCCTTCGGCTTGCCGCAGATGAATCCCGGAGACGAGCCTGCACGGCCCGGCCTGCGGGGGGTGTTGGACGGCCTGGCCTTCTTGGGCCGCACCCCCGTCATTCGCGGGGCTCTGCTCACAGACCTGGCCACCACCGTGTTGTCGATGCCCATCAGCCTGTTTCCCTTGATCAACGCCGAACGGTTCGGCGGCAACCCACGCACCCTCGGACTGTTCCTCACGGCCATCGCTGTCGGCGGCGTTGCAGCATCACTCTTCTCCGGAACCTTCACTCGGTTCCCCCGCCCCGGCCTGGTGATGCTTTGCGGTTCCGCCACCTGGGGCGCAGCATTGACGCTGTTCGGCATGGCACCCAACCGATGGGTCGGTTTGGCCTTCCTCGTCATAGCCGGCGCCGCGGACACCGTCTCCGTCGTCTCCCGGAGCACCGTCGTCCAGATGCACACGCCTCACGAGCTGCTTGGCCGCGTCAGTGCAGCTGAACAGATCGTCGGGCAAGCCGGGCCCGACATCGGCAATATGCGCGGCGGCCTCGTGGCAGATGCCTCCTCAGGAGCAACAGCACTCATCAGCGGTGGCCTCCTCTGTCTCGGGGCCGTGGCCGTGGTGGGCGCCACGACGGCAGACCTGCGCAGTTCCTCCGCGCCCTCCTCTTCTGGCCAGACAAGCTCTGCCAGCCCATGAGCCTGCTCCTGCTGGGAGCAGCCCTTCGGCATCCCGACTGAGCAGCGGAGGGAACGCGCGGGAACTCACCTCCCGCGCCGGCGCGCTGAACCCCGCCAGTCCTGGAACGCTGGGTGCGCGGCTGCGCCTCCGGCGGCGCTTGGATCTCTACGCCGCGCGCATCAGCACCGCGTTTGATCGGGGCCTCCCTCTGACTGTCTCGATGGCTGAAGTCGTCGCGGACGAATCACGTACGAACGGCGCCAACTCGACGAAGGATCAAAAGTGATATAACGTCCACCTTTCGCCTTCATCGCGGGCCCTACGCACCCTTGCGTATCACTATGTGCAGTTTGCGCAGTGCCAACTATCCATCTTTCGTGCCAACTAGAAATCCGCGTCACCCGTCCTCACCGCCGTACGCGCGGCATCCCCAGGCCGATCCAGGAGATGATCTCCCGCTGGATCTCGTTGTTGCCGCCGCCGAAGGTGAAGATGACGGCGGAGCGGTACCCGCGTTCCAGTTCGCCGTGGAGCACGGCGCCCGCCGAGCCTTCCTTGAGCGGTCCCGCCGAGCCGACGACCTCCATCAGCCAGGCATAGGCGTCGCGCCGTGCCTCGGAGCCGTAGACCTTGACGGCGGAGGCGTCCTGCGGGGTGAGGGTTCCGTTCTGGACCGCGGAGACCATCTGCCAGTTGAGGAGCTTCATGGCGTCGAGCCTGGTGTGGGTGCGGGCCAGCAGGGCGCGGACCCAGCCGAGGTCGATCACGCGGCGGCCGTCGGCGAGCCGGGTGTCCGATGCCCAGCGCTGGACGTTGTGGAGGGCGCGGATCGCCATGGTGCCGTGGGCGGCGAGGGTGACGCGCTCGTGGTTGAGCTGGTTGGTGATGAGCCGCCACCCCTTGTTCTCCTCGCCGACGCGGCGGGAGACGGGGACGCGGATGTTCTCGTAGTAGCTGGCGGTGGTGTCGTGCGAGGCGAGGGTGTTGATCAGGGTGCAGGAGTAGCCGGGGTCCGTGGTCGGGACGAGCAGCATGGTGATGCCCTTGTGCGGCGCCGCGTCCGGGTCGGTGCGGACGGCGAGCCAGACCCAGTCCGCGGTGTCGCCGTTGGTCGTCCAGATCTTCTGCCCGTCGACCGTGTAGTGGCCGGTGGCCTCGTCGCCCTCGCGCACGGCCCGGGTCTTGAGGGCGGCGAGGTCGGTGCCCGCGTCGGGTTCGCTGTATCCGATCGCGAAGTCGATCTCGCCCGCGAGGATCTTCGGCAGGAAGTACGCCTTCTGCTCGTCGGTGCCGTACCGCATGATCGTCGGGCCGACGGTGTTGAGGGCCATCAGCGGCAGCGGGACGCCCGCCTGTGCGGCCTCGTCGAAGAAGATGAACTGTTCCATCGGGGACAGTCCGCGTCCGCCGTACTCCGTCGGCCAGCCGACGCCGAGCCAGCCGTCGGTGCCGAGGCGGCGGATCGTCTCCCGGTAGAAGGTCTTCTGGGCCGCCGGGGCGGCGTAGCGTGCGTATGCGTCGTCGGGGACCAGCCCGGCGAAGTAGCTGCGCAGCTCGGCGCGCAACTGCTGCTGTTCAGGCGTGTATTCGAGGTGCACGGCCCCTCCGGGAGTCTCGCGGTCGCGTCGTCCGTGTGCGGCGGCGCACACAGTAGAACGTGTTGCAAGAATCCGGAAGGGCCGGGACGGTTCCGGCAGGGTCGGCGCCCGACGGCGGGGGTCAGCGTTTGACGGCTCGCAGCACGACGAACTTCGGGTCACCGGCGACCGTGACGCAGTTGCCGAAGATGCGACGGAGCCGGGTGTGGTAGCCGAGGTGCCGGTTGCCGACGACCCACAGTTCGCCGCCGGGCCGCAGTGCGGTGCGGGCCCCGTGGAACATGGTGCGGGCCGTCGCGTCGGTGGTGGCCTGGTGGGAGTGGAACGGCGGGTTGTTGAGGACCAGGTCCACACTGGCGGGCGGCAGTTGCGCCGGCCCGTCGCCGACCAGGAACTCGGCCTTGGCGTCCGGGCCGGTGTTGGCCCGGAAGGTCTCCTCCGCGGAGGCGACCGCCTGGTACGACTCGTCGATGAAGGTGACCGCCGACTCGGGGTTGGCGAGCGCCGCGGCCAGCCCGACGACGCCGTTCCCGCAGCCGAGGTCGACGACCCGGTCGGGGCCGCTGCGCGCGGGGAGATGACCGAGGAAGAACCGGGTGCCGATGTCGAGGCGCTCGGCGCAGAAGATCCCGGCGTGGTTGGTGACGGTCCGGCCGGAGACCGGGCCGAGCCCCTCGGGCAGGTCGTAGTGGTACGGCCAGGGGCTGGGCGTACGGGCCGTTCCCGGGCCCGGAGTGCTGAAGATGAGCCGGGCCTTCTTGACGGCCAGGGAGGTACGGGTCGGACCGATGATCCGCTCGAAGAGCTTGAGGGTGGAGGTGTGGATCTCCTTGACCATCCCGGTGCCGATCACCACGGTGCCCGGGTGGACGGCCGGCGCGAGCCGGTGCAGCTGGTCCTCCAGGAGCGCGAGGCTCTTCGGAACACGTACCAGCAGGACGTCGATGCGGTCCGGCGGCGCGTCCCTGGCCGACAGCAGGCGTACCGCGTCCGCGGCCACCCCGTTGCGGTCCAGATTCGCCAGGGTCGCGCGCTGCGCCAGGTAGGAGTCGGTGATCTGTACGGGCCGGTGCCCGGCGAGTACGGTGCTCAGCGCGCCCCAGCGGTCGCCCACCACGACCACGGCGCCCGACAGATCGACCGGATCCGTCCCGTCGGCCCCTTCCAGTCGCCGCAGCAGGTACTCATCGGCAGCGTCCCAGGCGCGGAACGGGTCGCGCGGGTCCTCGGGGTAGCGGGCGAGCTCGAACCCGGCCCCTGACGTCGTCAAACGGTTCATTGTGCACCCAGGCTAGCCGAGCCGCGGGGAGCGCCCACACACTCCCCGCGCGCCGGCCACCGGGCCACCGGACCGCCGTGTCCCGCTACGGCAACGCCTTGTCGATCGCCGACCGGCCCTCCCGGGCGAGCCTGCGCTCCGCCCACTGAAGATTCTTCGGAGTCAGGTCCCGCCCGGAGGCGAGCACCAGGTCCTCTGCCGACGGATTGTCGCTGCCGCCGGTGTGCAAGAGGCTGTCGGGAGTCACTCCCCGAGATGCGAATACGGATTCGGGCTCGTCGCTCATGCCGCCTCCTCGTCCTTTCGGTCATTCTCGCCCCGCGCCAGGTCCGCCGCATCCGAGGCCCCACGATCCGCTCCCGGCGTCGCAGCCGAGCCATCACTTGACCTGCACATGATAGGTACGCACTGTTCACACCATGGTCACGGTGCGTGTGGAAGGCTCCCGGCTACCACGTACCACACGATCGCCGCGGCGCCGCCCCCCACCTTGTGACGGTGTCGTGGCGCACGCATTTCCGGAGAGGACACCCCACATGTCCCGTCGTCACCTTCGTTACCGGCGCCCGCTGCTGGCGACCCTTGCCGCCTTCGCGGTGCTCGGCGGCACCGCCGCCGCCGCACCGGCCGCCACGCCCGAGGCCACGCACACCACCGCGACACCGCTGCGGGTACTCGACGACACGTACTACCAGGACGCGCTCGGCAAGACCGGGACCCAGCTGAAGAGCGCCCTGCACGAGATCATCAGCAACCAGACCAAGCTCTCCTACAGCCAGGTCTGGGACGCCCTCAAGGACACCGACGAGGACCCCGCCAACAGCTCGAACGTGATCCTCCTCTACACCGGACGTTCCCAGTCCAAGAACTCCAACGGCGGCGCGGTCGGGGACTGGAACCGCGAGCACGTCTGGGCCAAGTCCCACGGCGACTTCGGCACCGCCACCGGCCCCGGCACCGACATCCACCACCTGCGCCCGGAGGATGTCACCGTCAATTCGATCCGCGGCAACAAGGACTTCGACAACGGCGGCAGCGCGGTCAGCGGCGCACCGGGCAACTACACCGACAGTGACTCCTTCGAGCCGCGAGACGCGGTCAAGGGCGATGTGGCCCGCATGCTCCTCTACATGGCGGTGCGCTACGAGGGCGACGACTCGTTCCCCGACCTGGAACCCAACGAAAAGGTGTCCAACGGCTCCGCCCCGAACATCGGCCGCCTGTCGGTACTGAAGACGTGGAGCCAGGAGGACCCGCCGGACACCTTCGAGAAGCGGCGCAACGACGTCATATTCGACCAGTACCAGCACAACCGGAACCCGTTCATCGATCACCCCGAGTGGGTCGAGTCCATCTGGTAGACCCGAGCGCCCCGGACGACCGGCGGACATCCGCCGGACCCGTTGCCGCCCCCGTCACGTCGCCGGCCCGCCCGTCGACGTGACGGCGCGGGCGGCGGCGCTCAGCCGGGCCCGCCGCCCGTGCACCAGTTCACGGCCTCCGCACGGGTGGCGAAGCACCGCAGGGCCGTCGGTCCGTCCTGCCGTCCGGGGCCGGGCAGGGCGAGCCGGTGCGCCGGGTCGGCGACGGCGGTGCGCACCCCGTCCGCCGCGATCCGGCCGAGCCCGCCGCGCAGCATCGCCCGAGCCACCCCGTCGACGCCGGTCACCTGTCCCAGGTCCAGCACGACCGGTTCCGTCGCCCGGGGGCGCGACTCGTCCAGCGCGTACAGCACCCGCTCGGCCGCGGTGAAGTCGATGGCGCCCTGGGCGGCGACGACGGCGACCCGTTCGCGCGGGACACGGTCCTGCGGAGCGGCCCCGGCGGAGGGCAGCTCGTCGGCGGTGGCGACGAGCGTGACGGTGGTACCGGCCAGCGCCGGATTGTGCATCAGATGCAGCCCGAGCCGCTCCGACAGGGCGCCGAGCGCAGCGCGGCCGCGCACCGAGGTGCCGGTCGGGTCCAGCCGCGGACTGTAGGTCGCCAGGCCGAACCGCGCGGGGCCGGCGGCGATCAGCCCACCGGACACACCGCTCTTCGCGGGCAGCCCGACGCGCAGCAGCCAGTCGCCCGAGGCGTCGTACATGCCGCAGGTCGCCATCACCGCCAGCACCTGCGCGGCCACCGGCCCCGGGACCACCGGGTCACCGGTGAGCGGGTTCACGCCGCCGTGCGCGAGGGTGGCGGCCATCGCGGCCAGGTCCAGTGCGGTGACCCGGACCGCGCACTGCCTGAAGTACGTCTCGACCGCCGCGACCGGGTCGACGGGCAGCGGGCCGGTGCTCCGGATCAGGTAGGCGAGGGCGCGGTTGCGGTCGCCGGTGGCGGCCTCGGAGGCGTACACCTGCTCGTCCACGTCCAGCCGCCGGCCGGCGAACCGGCTCAGGCAGTCGAGGATGCGGTCGAACCTCGGGGCATCGGGGGTGTCCGGGATCAGCGCGGTGGTGATGATGGCCCCCGCGTTGACCATGGCGTTGTCGGGTCGCCCGGTGTCCGGTTCCAGGCTGATGGCGTTGTACGCCTCGCCGCTGGGCTCGGCATTGACCCAGCGGCCCACCTCGTCGAGCCCGAGGACGGACAGGGCGAGGGCGTAGACGAACGGTTTCGACACGGACTGCATGGTGAACGGGGCCTCGGCGTCACCCGCGCTGTAACGGTGGCCGTCCATGCTGATCAGCGCCAGCCCGAAGGCATCCGGGTCGCTCAGGGCCAACTGCGGAATGTAGTCGGCGGGTCGGCCGTCCCGCAGCCCGGTGAACCGTGTGTGCAGTTCCCGCAGGGCGTCGGTGACGGCGCCGGCGGCGGCACTCACCCGGCCCGGCCGTCAGCTGCGCTCGGCCTGGGCGATCCGGGGGAAGGTCTTGACGCCGACCGCCTTCCGGCTGTTGGCATGCTGGCTGACGGTCCGTCCGGGCGGGGCGTCCGGGAAGCCGAGCACCACGGAGTCGAGCACCTTCCCGGACGCGTCGACGAAGTCCACCTTGACGGCGTAGAAGGCGGCCTTGTCCGTGGGGTTGGTGACGCGGACGAGGGCGCTGCGGAACTGCTCGGACTTCGCGACCGGCTGCCCGGTCACCGAGACGTCCTTGACCGCGTTGCCCCGGCCCTGCACGCCCGCGAGCTGCTTCACCGCCTGCTGTCGGTTGCGCTCGGCAGCGGCGGAGACCGAGGCGGCAAATTCCCGCTGGGTACGGGGAGTGGGACTCGCGGAGGGGGTCTTGGCCGGTTCGGGGGAGATCGTACGGGTACTCCTGGCCGTGCCCGACGAGGTGGTGTTGGAGCCGCCGCAGGCGGCGGTACCGGTGATGATAACCGCGGCCAGCACGGCCAGGGTCAGACTGCGGGCTGCGCGGCCGCCGAGGGCGTGCCGCAAGGGACTGGTCGGGTTCACGGACGCTCCATCTGCTCGCAAGGGCCTGGGAAGAGGGAGGGACAGGGAAAGGCAGGAGGGATGGGGGCATGAGGGAGGAGAGGAGGGGACAAGTCCGGGAGAGCGCGGTCGCCGCTCTCCCCCGGCCGGTCAGGCCGCTTCGCCACCGAAGGCCTCGCGCGGCCGCTCCGCGCTCCGCGCGTCCAGGTTGCTGTGGAGCAGTTCGGCACCGCCGTCGGGCGCGCGTCGCCGGTCCGGTCGGGCGCCTCGTTCGTGGTCAGCAGGAACAGGGCCGAAGTGCCCGGTGTCACCCCCTCCTCCTGAAGGGACTTGAGCGATGTCTCCATGCTCTCCGCGCCCCGGCCGACTGGAACTTCCACACAGTGAGCGTGGACATCGCATGCACCTCCTGAGAACAACAATGAAGAACTCGCCCATATTAGGATCAAAAGGTATGAATTGACTCGTCGAATTCACCCGCTTCGCTCGGGAGCGGATACCGGCCGAAACCCTGGGAGAGAACGATGGATACGGACGCCCTGACCGCCGGCCTGTTGCAGGAACTGCGAGCGGTCAAGCCCTATCCGGCCCTGTCCCTGACCATGCCGACCCACCGCCGTGCTCCGGACAATGCCCAGGACGCCGTTCGGCTGCGCAACCTGGTGGCCGAGGCCGCCGGGCGGCTGGAAGCGGACCCCGAGGTCACCCGCGAGGCCCGGACCGCGCTCAAGGAGCAGCTCGACCGGGCGGTCACCGAGGTGGACCCCCGCCGGGCCCTGGACGCCCTGGTCCTCCTCGTCACCGCCGACGAGCACCAGATCTGGCAGCTTCCGCGCACCGCGCCCGAACGGGTGGTGCTCAGCGACACCTATCTGACCCGCAACCTGGTCGCCGCGAAGGCACAGGCCCAGCCGTTCTGGGCGCTCACCGTGTCGGCCGACCGGGCGGTCCTGTGGAGCGGCACGACGGACGCCCTGCGCGAGGAGCAGGCAGGCGGGTTCCCGCTGGCTGCTCCGCAGGAGGCGCCCAACCCACAGCGCGAGGAGCGGATCGGCGACACCCCGAGCACCTTCAGCGACGAGGAGACGCGCAATTTCCTGCGCACGGTCGACGAGAAGCTGCGCGCGGTGCTGGCCGCGGACCCGCGGCCGCTCTATCTGATGGGCCTCGCCCCCGCGCTCGCTCTGCTGGACGAGGTCGGCGAGGGCGCCAAGTCGGCCGTCGGCCGGGTCACCAAGGGTGCGCCTGCCGACATGACGCCGGGCGACCTGCTCAAGGAGCTGCGGCCGGCGCTCGACGAACGGCAGCAGCGGTTCGCGGCGGAGATCGACGGCAAGCTGGACGAGGCCCGCGGCCGTCGTGCCTTCGCCGGCGGTCTCGACGAGGTGTGGGCCGCCGTGCGAGAGGGCCGTGCCGGGCTGGTCGCGGTGGAGGAGCACTTCCAGCAGACCGTTCGGGTGACGGACGAGCACCTGGAACCGGTGAGCGGCGAAGCCGCGGACCTCACGGACGGCGCGGTCCGTGAGGACATCGTGGACGAGCTCGTCGAGGCGGCCCTGGACAGCGGCGCCGACGTGGTCTTCCTCCCGGACGACTCGCTCGCGGAGCACGGACGGATCGCGGCGACGCTGCGCTACTGAACGGACCGGCGCGACGCCGCAACCCCTCCCACGGGCCCGCACGCCTCAGGCGTGCGGGCCCGTGGGGTCGCTGGGAGACTGAGGAGGGGCCCCGCCGGGCCCCGAGGCAGGTCCCAGGGAGAGAGGTGATCGCACCATGCCACGCGGATACGACGCCAAGCGGGAACGGCAGTACGAGCACATCAAGGAGAGCGCGCAGGAGCGCGGCGTCAGCGAGGAACGGGCCGAGGAGATCGCGGCCCGTACGGTCAACAAGGCACGCGCCCGCGCCGGTGAGTCGAGGACGGCGAGCCGTACCTCCATCGAGGACATGTCGTCCTCGCGGCGCGGCGGTCTGCGCTCCCGCAGCGGAGCGGAAGGGCCGACCCGCGACCAGCTCTACGAAGAGGCGAGGAAGAAGAACATCCACGGGCGGTCGAACATGACGAAGGCCCAGCTGGCACGCGCGGTCGGCCGCTGAGCCCACGTCGTGGGAACCGGGGCGGTGTCAGCCGCTCCAGGTCCAGCCGGCCACCTCGGGCAGGTCCGTGCCGTGCTCACGGATCCAGGCGTGATGGCGGGTGCGGACATCCGCCATCGCCTGGCGTACCGCCACGGCCCGCACACCGAGGCCGGGCACCCGGTCGATGACGTCCATGACCAGCCGGTAGCGGTCCAGGTCGTTGCGGACCACCATGTCGAAGGGCGTCGTGGTGGTGCCCTCCTCCTTGTAGCCCCGCACATGCAGCTGCGCATGGCCCGCCCGCCGGTAGGCGAGCCGGTGGATCAGCCACGGATAGCCGTGGTAGGCGAAGATCACGGGGGTGTCCCTGGTGAATACCGCGTCGTACTCGGAGTCCGGCATTCCATGCGGGTGCTCCTCGCGCGGCAACAGCCGCGCCATGTCGACCACGTTCACCACCCGTACCGCCAGTTCCGGCAGGTGCCTGCGCAGCAGGTCGGCGGCGGCCAGTGTCTCCAGCGTGGGTACGTCACCGGCGCAGGCGAGCACCACGTCGGGTTCGCGGCTGCCGTCCTCCGTACCCGCCCACTCCCACACACCGGCGCCGCGCGCGCAGTGCGCGCGGGCCTGGTCCATGGTGAGCCAGTCGAAGGACGGCTGTTTGCCGGCCACGATCACATTGACGTAGTCGCGGCTGCGCAGCGCATGGTCGGCGACGGAGAGCAGGGTGTTGGCGTCCGGCGGCAGATAGACCCGTACGACCTCGGGGCTCTTGTTGAGGATGTGGTCGACGAAACCCGGGTCCTGGTGGGAGAACCCGTTGTGGTCCTGGCGCCAGACGTGCGAGGTGAGCAGGTAGTTGAGCGAGGCGATGGGGCGGCGCCAGGCCAGCCGGCGGGATGTCCTGAGCCATTTGATGTGCTGGTTGACCATCGAGTCGACGATGTGGGCGAACGCCTCGTAGCAGGAGAAGAGACCGTGCCGCCCGGTGAGCAGGTATCCCTCCAGCCAGCCCTGGCACAGATGCTCGGAGAGCACCTCCATGACGCGGCCGTCGCGGGAGAGGTGCTCGTCGGTGGGCAGCGTCCGTTCCTGCCATGCCTTGGCGGTGGCGCCGTAGAGGGCGTCGAGCCGGTTCGAGGCGGTTTCGTCGGGGCCCACGACACGGAAGTCGCGGCGCTCGTCGGTGGCGGCCATGACGGCCTCCAGCAGACCGCCGAGCACCCGCGTCGGCTCGTGCAGCACGGTGCCGGGCTTGTCGACCTCGACGGCGTGGTCGTCCAGCGGCGGGATGGGCAGGTCGCGCAGGAGCAGACCGCCGTTGGCGTACGGGGTCGAGCCGAGCCGGGCGTCGCCCTCGGGAACGCAGGCGAGCACCTGGGCTCCGGGCCGCCCCGACGCGTCGAAGAGCTCCTCGGGCCGGTAGGAACGCATCCACGCCTCCAGCTGCCGCAGGTGGTCCGGGTTGTCCCGGACCCCGGGCAGCGGGACCTGATGGGCGCGCCAGGTGCCCTCGACGGGCACCCCGTCGACCTCCACCGGGCCGGTCCAGCCCTTGGGGGTGCGCAGCACGATCATCGGCCAGTGCGGGCGGCCGGTGTCGCCGCCGGTGCGGGCTGCGTCCTGGAGCTCCCGGATCCGGTCGACGGCCCGGTCCATCGCGGCGGCCATCGCCCGGTGGACGTTGAGCGGGTCGTCGCCGCCGACGTACAGGGGGTCGTGCCCGTAGCCGCGCAGCAGGGCGTCGAGCTCCGTCTCGGGGAGGCGGGCGAGCACGGTCGGGTTGGCGATCTTGTAGCCGTTGAGGTGGAGGACCGGGAGGACGGCTCCGTCGTGCACCGGATCGAGGAACTTGTTGGAGTGCCAGGACGCGGCGAGCGGTCCGGTCTCGGCCTCGCCGTCGCCGATGACGCAGGTGACGAGCAGGTCGGGGTGGTCGAGGGCGGCCCCGTAGGCGTGGGTGAGGGCGTAGCCGAGTTCGCCGCCCTCGTGGATGGAGCCGGGTGTCTCCGGTGCCACGTGGCTGGGCACCCCGCCGGGGAAGGAGAACTGCTTGAACAGCAGCCCCATGCCTTCGGCGTCGCGGCCGACGTCGGGGTACGTCTCCGAGTAGCTGCCCTCCAGCCAGGAGTTGGCGAGGACGGCGGGTCCGCCGTGGCCGGGGCCCCAGACGCAGAGGCCCTGGACGCCGCGGGACCTGATGACCCGGTTGAGGTGGGTGTGGACCAGGTTCAGTCCGGGCGAGGTGCCCCAGTGGCCGAGCAGCCGCGGCTTGATGTCCTCCCGGGCGAGCGGCCGGGTCAGAAGCGGGTTGGCCATCAGATAGATCTGGCCGACGGCCAGGTAGTTGGCGGCCCGCCAGTGCGCGTCGAGTTCCGCGATCTCTTCGTCGGACGGGCCGGACGGGGCTGCCGGGGCGGGGGCGTTGCTCATGGATGTCTCCAGCCGAAGGGCTCTAGGACGTGGCGCCGACGGGCTCGGGGCCGTACCAGACCGTGGTCGCGTTGCAGAATGCGCGGATGCCCTGACCGGCGAGCTCACGCCCGTAGCCGGAGCGCTTGACGCCGCCGAAGGGCAGCGCGGGATGGGACGCCGTCATGCCGTTGAAGAAGACACCGCCCGCCTCCAGATCGCGTACGCAGCGACGCGCCTCGTCCGGGTCGCGGGTCCATACATTGGAACTGAGGCCGAAGGGGCTGTCGTTGGCGAGCGCCACGGCTTCGTCCAGTCCGTCGACCCGGTAGAGCGAGGCGACGGGCCCGAAGGTCTCCTCGCGGTGGATGCGCATGGCGGGGGTGATCCCGGCGAGGACGGTGGGGGCGTAGAACCAGCCGCGTTCCAGCTCCGGGGCCAGACCGTCGGGCCTGCCGCCCCCACAGAGCGCGCTCGCGCCCTGCCGCACCGCGTCGTCCACCAGCTCCTCCAGGTCGGTGCGGCCCTGTTCGCTGGCGAGCGGTCCGATGTCGGTGGACTCCTGCATCGGGTCGCCGACCGTCAGATCGCTCATGCCCACGGTGAACCGCTCGGCGAACTCCTCGTACACCTCCGTGTGCACGATGAACCGTTTGGCGGCGATGCAGGACTGCCCGTTGTTCTGTACCCGCGCGGTGACGGCGGTGCGGGCGGCCCTGGCGACGTCCGCCGACGGCATGACGAGATACGGGTCGCTGCCGCCCAGCTCCAGGACGGTGTGTTTCACCTCGTCGCCGGCGATCGACGCGACCGAGCGGCCGGCCGGTTCGCTGCCGGTGAGGGTGGCCGCGGCGACCCGGCGGTCCCGCAGGATCGACTCGACCGCCCCCGACCCCACCAGCAGGGTCTGGAAGCACCCCGGCGGGAATCCGGCCCGGCGGAACAGGCCCTCCAGATACATCGCCGTCTGTGGGACGTTGGAGGCGTGCTTGAGCAGGCCGACGTTCCCCGCCATGAGGGCCGGGGCGGCGAACCGTACGACCTGCCAGAGCGGGAAGTTCCACGGCATCACGGCGAGCACGGCGCCGAGCGGCCGGTAGTGGACGTAGGCCCGGGAGGCGCCGGAGTCCCGCACATCGGCGGCGGACGGATGCTCGTCCGCGAGGAGTTCCTCCGCGTGGGCCGCGTACCAGCGCATGGCCTTCGCGCATTTGGCGGCCTCCGCGCGGGCCGCCTTGACGGGTTTGCCCATTTCGGTGGTCATGGTGCGCGCGATGTCCTGCTGGTCCTCGTCGAGCAGCCCCGCGGCCTGGTGCAGCAGACGGGCCCGTTCGGCGAAGCCGGTGGTCCGGTACTGCCTGAACGCGGCGTCGGCGGCGTCGAGGCGCTGCTCGATCCCCGCCTCGTCCAGCGCTTCGAACGTTCTGAGGGTTTCACCGTTCGCGGGATTGACCGTCGCGATGGGCATGGCCGTGTCCTCCTAGCCTCGGTTCTTCGACCGTGCCGCGCCGTGCGCCGCGCCGCAACGCGGGCCCCGCCGGGCGGACACCCGACCGGCGCGGTCCGTGCCTGCCGTGTGCACGTCGTCCGCGCCGGGCGGGGAGGCGTTTCAGCGGGGCGCAAGCCGGCGGTCCCGGTGGCCCGTCTCAGACGAGAGCGGGGTCGGCTGCCGTCGCGGGCTCGGCGACGGGGGCGGCGACCGTGTCGGGCGAGCGGCGGGACTCGCGCACACCGGGCAGCGGCGAGAGCGGCGTCAGGTCGACGCTGTACGGCTCCTCGGCGTACCTGGTGAACCAGACGACCTTGCCCTCGGCCGTGCGGCAGGTGCCCCAGCTGTCGCTCAGGGCCATGACCCTGCTCAGGCCACCGCCGCCGGTGCTGAGCAGCTTCGGCATCTCGGAGCCGTTGTCGGCGACGGAGACCGTGAGATGCCGCCCGGACCAGCGGAGTTCGACGACGCAGTTGTTGTCGTCACCGACATGCCGGTGGACATTGGTCAGCAGCTCCTCCACGCCCCGGCACACCGGCCGGACGTGGAGTTCGAGACTCCAGTGGCGGAGGTGTGCCGCGATTATTCGCCGCAGCTGGGACACACGCTCTGTCGAAACCTGGAGTTCGACCAGATAGTGCCGGTCGAGTGGAACGGTCATCGTCGAGGCTCCTCACATCGAGGCTCACTGGCTTCGCCCTGTCGGACGAACGACCTCCGAACACGAAGAGTGAGCAGATGTCACTTATGGGTCACTCAACAGAGTGACCCGGCGGAACCGGTCCCGCAACACAGGGGACGACCGCCCAGGTCACAGCAGATACGGCAACAGCGCGTCCGGGGTGAGCGGGAGGCTGCGCAGTCTGATACCGGTGGCGTGCCGGACGGCGTTGCCGATGGCTGCCGCGGCGCCGACGATGCCGATCTCGCCGATGCCCTTGCTGCCCATCGGGTTGAGATGCGGATCCTTTTCGTCGATCCAGTGCGCCTCGATCTCCGGCACATCGGCGCAGGCCGGCACATGGTAGGAGGCGAGATCGTTCTCGGTGAAGTCGCCGAAGACGGGGTCCATGGTGCAGGCCTCGGTCAGTGCCATGCCGATCCCCATGGTCATGCCGCCGATGAACTGGGAGCGCGCGGTACGGGAGTTGAGGATGCGTCCGGCGGCGAAGACGCCGAGCATCCGGCGCACTCGCACCTCTCCGGTCAGTGTGTGCACGGCGACTTCGGCGAAGTGCGCACCGAACGCATGGCGTGAGTACGGGGATTCCTTCGCGGTCTCCTGCTGGGTGTCCGCGGTGACGGTGAGCCCGTCGGCCGGGACCGGTCCGGTGCGCTCACGCAGCTGCCGCCGCAGGAGGGTGCACGCCTTGTGCACGGACCAGCCCCAGGACGCGGTGCCCGATGAGCCGCCCGCCAGCGGGGCGTCGGGCAGTTCGCTGCTGCCGATGTCGATCCGGACGTTCTCCACGGGGGTGCCCAGGACGTCGGCCGCGATCTGCGCGAGCACGGTGCGGGCGCCGGTGCCGATGTCGGTGGCGTTGACCCGGATGCGGTACGAGCCGTCGGGGGCCGCGTGCGCCGAGGCGCTGGACGCGGCGATGTACACGGGGTACGTGGCGGCGGCGACGCCCGTGCCGAGCAGCAGCGGCCCCTCCTCGCGGGAAGCGGGGCGCGGATCCCGGTCGTACCAGCCGAAGCGTGCGGCGCCCTTCTCCAGACAGGCGGCCAGGCCGCGGC
This sequence comes from Streptomyces sp. NBC_00984, assembly GCF_045162475.1. Taxonomy (NCBI): domain Bacteria; kingdom Bacillati; phylum Actinomycetota; class Actinomycetes; order Kitasatosporales; family Streptomycetaceae; genus Streptomyces; species Streptomyces sp. NBC_00984. The sequence goes on along the minus strand of NZ_CP108734.1, from coordinate 8,314,710 downwards.
TGCTGAACGCGCGTCCGGAGTCCGGTTCGTTCGCCGGGTCGTTGCGGATGCGCAGTTCGACAGGGTCCATGCCGAGGGCCGAGGCGAGTTCGTCCATGGCGGATTCGAGCGCGTACATGCCCGGTGCCTCGCCCGGTGCACGCATCCAGGAGGGGCTCGGCACGTCCAGGGCGACCACCCGGTGGGCGGTGCGGCTGGTGCCGGAGCCGTACATGATCCGGGTCGGTACGGCCGCCTGCTCCACGAACTCCTTGACGGTGGACGTGTGGGTGATGATCTCGTGGTCGATCGCGGTGAGGGTGCCGTCGAGGTCGGCGCCGAGCCGGACGTGCTGGATGGTGGGTGCGCGATGGCCGACCACGGCGGCCATCTGGCGGCGGGGCAGCGCGATCTTGACGGGGCGCCCGGTGTGACGCGCGGCCATGGCGGCCAGGACGGTCTGCGGGCGTGGGGTGCCCTTGGACCCGAAGCCGCCGCCGACGTGCTCGGAGACGGCGGTGATCTGCTGGGGCCGGAGTCCGAACGCGGTCGCGAGGCTGTCGCGGACCTTGGTGGAGCCCTGGCTGGAGTCGTGGACGGTCAGATGTCCGTCCTCGCCCCACTGCGCCGTCGTGGCGTGCGGTTCCATGGGGTGGTTGTGCAGGGCACCGACGGTGTAGGTGGCGTCGACCTGCACGGGTGCCGTGGCGAAGGCCCGGTCAGTGTCGCCGCGTTCGCGGACGGCAGGGAAGCCGCCGTTGACCGTCTCCGGGATGTAGAGGCCGGGGTGGTCCTCGGTCAGCAGGACGTCGTGACCGCTGGTCTCGTACGTGATCCGCAGCGCCTCGGCCCCGGCGCGGGCACCCTCCGGGGTGTCGGCCACCACGAGCGCGACGGGCCAGCCCCGGTGCGGGACCAGGTCGTTCTGGAGGACGGCGAGGATCGGGTCGTCGGGCTCCTTCAGCCGGGGCGCGTTGTCATGGGTGAGTACGGCGAGCACACCCGGCAGGGCCAGTGCCTCGTCCGCGCGGATGGCGTCGACGCGGCCGCGGGCGATCGTGGCGGGGACGGGCCGGCCGTACAGACACCCCGGCGGGGTGTGCTCGGCGGCGTAGCGGGCGGTGCCCGTGACCTTGTCCCGGCCCTCACGGCGGACGACGGGGGTGCCCAGTGGTGGCGGGGCCTGGCTCATGACGGGGTCCTCACGGCAGGGGGTCGGCGTGGGTGCGGTGGCTCAGCTGTCGGCGGCGAGTTCGGCGAGTGCGCCGACGGCCAGATTGCGGGCGAGGCCCACCTTGAACGCGTTGTCGCGCAGCGGCCGGGCCGCGGTGAGTTCGGCGTCCACGGCCCGTGCGAAGGTCTCGTCGGTGGCCGGTGCGCCGCGGAGCACGTCCTCGGCGGCCCGTGCGCGCCAGGGCCGGTGGGCGAGTCCGCCGAAGGCCAGCGCGGCGTGCTCGATCCGGCCGTCGCGGACGCTCAGTACGGCGGCGACGGACGCGAGGGCGAAGGCGAAGGAGGCGCGGTCGCGGGCCTTGCGGTAGAGGGAGGCGGCGCCGCCGGGGCTCGGCGGCAGGGTCACTTCGGTGATGAGTTCGCCCGGCCGGATCTCGGTGTCCCGGTCCGGGGTGTCGCCGGGCAGGCGGTGGAATCCGGTGGCGGGCACGGTCCGCACGCCGTCCGGTCCGTGCAGGTGGACGGTGGCGTCGAGGGCGGACAGGGCGACGGCCATGTCGGACGGGTGGGTGGCGACGCACTGCGCGGAGTGGCCGAGTACGGCGAGATCGCGCTGGGCGCTGTCGCGGGCCGGGCAGCCGGTGCCGGGTTCCCGCTTGTTGCACGGCTTGGAGGTGTCCTGGAAGTACGGGCAACGGGTGCGTTGCAGCAGGTTGCCGCCGGTCGTGGCGGTGTTGCGGAGCTGCCCGGAGGCGCCGGAGAGCAACGCCTGTGACAGGGCGGGGTACCGGGTGCGTACCGCGGGATGGGCGGCCAGGTCACTGTTGCGCACCGTCGCGCCGATCCGCAGGCCGCCGTCCGCGGTGTCGGCCACGTGGTCCAGCGGCAGCCGACGGATGTCGATGAGCAGCTCGGGGGCTTCGACACCGAGCTTCATCAGGTCGACGAGGTTGGTGCCGCCGCCGAGGAACGCGGCGCCGGGGCGGGCGGCGCCCTCCTGGACCGCTTCCTCGGTGGACCGGGCACGGAGATAGGCGAAGGGCTTCACGGCGCCACGTCCTCGATCGCCTCGACGATACGGGGGTACGCGCCGCAGCGGCACAGGTTGCCGCTCATCCGCTCACGGATCTCGTCGGCGCCGAGCGGTGCCGGGGCCGATACGGGTGCGCTCCGGGGTGTGACATGGGACGGGAAGCCGTCCGCCGCCTCGCCGAGCATGCCGACGGCCGAGCAGATCTGGCCGGGGGTGCAGTAGCCGCATTGCAGGGCGTCACAGTCCAGGAAGGCTTCCTGGAGGGGGTGGAGGAGGTCGCCTTCGGCGAGGCCCTCGACGGTGGTGATGGCGGCGCCGTCGTGGGCGACGGCGAGCAGCAGGCAGCTGTTGGCGCGCCGCCCGTCGACGATGACGGTGCACGCCCCGCACTGTCCGTGGTCGCAGCCCTTCTTCGCACCGGTGAGGTCGAGATGCTCGCGCAGGGCGTCCAGGACGGTGGTGCGGTGGTCGAGCGTGAGCGTCCGCTCGGTTCCGTTGATCTGCAGGGTCAGGGTGGAACGGTCACCGGTTGCTCCCGGCTGTTGCGCACCGTCGTCCCGCCCGTGAGAGGGGTCCACGCACTCGCACCTTTCAGGGGTGGTCTTTTGTCCGCTTTCTACCAGACGTGCGGTGGCTTCCCGCCTCATTGCCCCGCCGCCGGGCCGTGGCCCTCCGGACTGTCGGCCCATCGGTCTACCGGCTCGCCAGACGCAGCCGCACCTCTTCCTCCTGGTCACCGGAGACGGTCCCGACGACCTTTACGTCGAAGGCGTGTGCCAGGCTCTGGCGGAGCCGCTCCACCGCCCAGTAGCCGCCCTGCACATCGACGCTCACGGGCGCACCGAGCGCGACCGGCCCCGAGACCACCCTCGCCTCGGTGACATCGACGGTCACCACCCAAGCGGTGGGGCGCTTCCCCGCAAGATTCTGCGGTACGTCGACCGAGGCCCGGTCGGTGGTGAACGCGGCGCGCAGCACGTCGAAGACCATCCGCGCGTCGGCCTTCTCGCACCCGCTGATGACGACCGAGACCTCCTGGCCGTACCCGCTCTCCTCCGTCTGCTTCTCCTTGATGGTGTTCACCGCGGTTCCTTCCGCTCGGTGTTCCGCCGCGCGCCCCGCGCCCGGGACCGATGGCCCCGGCGGCGGGCGCCGTGCCCCTGAGGCGATTCGAGGCTGTCTCCAGGCTCACCCCGTGACAGGGCGACGGCGACACGAGACCGCCGGCGCACGAGCCGATCGCGGCCGCTCGACGCGAAACACCTTTTAGTTCATATCCACTTAAAACATGAATTCATATGAATTATCGACTGAGGCCTCCGCCTCGGGGTATCCGGCAAGCATGGACGTTTCGAGCGCAGACCTGAGTTCGCTGGCCCTCATCCTTGCCGACGGCCGGGGCGCGACCGGGTCGGTGATGGGCATTGTCGGAGTGGTGCTGGTGGCCGTGTTGATCGGCGCGGTCTGGCTGGGGAAGCGGCGCCGGGCCGAGGAGCTGCCACCGCCCAGACCCGACGAGCAGCCACCACGGCCGGACCACCGCAGCCACATCGAGGAACGCGATGTGCACGGCGACGACCACTTCCCGCCCGACGGCCGTGGCCTTTCGCCCTATGAGCTCGGCGACCACGGGAGCGAGACCATCCGTCGCGAGACCGACGAGCAGCGCGACTGACCCTCGGACCTCTCCGGCAGCGGTCCTCGGGGAAGGGCGTCGCGTGTTGCGGGGGCGGCCGCCCCCGGTGAGGCTGGTGAGGGCCCGACGGCCACGCGCGGACCCAGACCTAGGAACCGATGAAGGCAGTAGGACCATGACCGGAAGCCACCCGGGGAGGGCGCCGACACCGGCGCCGCTGACCGGATCCGCAGCGCCCTGCTGGGTCAACCTCATGACCCGCGATCTGGAATCGGCGCAGGAGTTCTACACCGCCGTGCTGGGGTGGACCTTCCGTCCGGGCAAGCTGGGGCAGGAGTTCTCGGTCGCACGCCGGGGCGACGTACCGGTCGCGGGCATCGGCGCGGTGGCGACCGCCTACCGGGTGGCCGTGGCCTGGACGCCCTATTTCGCCGTCGCCGACGCCGACGCGGCCGCCTCACGCATCCGTGAGCGCAGCGGCACAGTCGCCGTGGGGCCGATGGCGCTCGGCAAGGGGCGCGGGGCGCTGGCGGCGGACCGGGACGGTGCGGTGTTCGGTATCTGGGAGCGGACCGAGCCCGCGACCTCGCCGCGCGCGCCGGACGACCGTTCGCACGCCTGGCTGCGTCTGCACACCAGGAACGCCTTCGACGCGGCGATCTTCTACGGAGAGGTGCTCGACTGGGCGAGCGGGCGCCCGGGGTGCTGCGAGGTGTCGTACGAGAAGGACGAGGTCATCGTCGACTGCGACGGGCGCCGGCTCGCCCGGATCAGCTCCGGTGCGGTGGAGGCGGCGCCCGATCCGCTGGTCCGCCCGCACTGGCAGGTGCACTTCCCCGTCACCGATGTGGCGGCCACGGTCGCTGCGGCGAGGGAGTACGGCGGCAGCCTGGTCGAGCAGCGACCGCTGGCTCGGGGCAGCGAGGCGACCCTGCTGGACCCGGACGGCGGCCTCTTCACGGTCACGGATGTCCGGGGGCTCGCGTCGGGCGATTCCGGCTGACTGTTCCGTTCCCCCGCGCCGCGGTCATTTCTCGTGCCCGGACGAGGAGCGGGCCAGCGCCCAGGCCGGGAAGACGAACCAGCAGATCAGGAACCACAGCGCCATGCCGCCGACCAGCCACAGGGCGACGGAGTTGTGCAGGGCCACCCGCAGGATGAGCAGCAGGGCGGAGCACATGGTGCAGAACAGCAGGACGAGCCCGAGCACGGTCATGCGTGAGGCCCAGGTGACCGTCTGCGGTTTGAGCCGCCGTCCGGTCAGCAGCCGGTGGTACGAGACGGGCCCGATCAGGGCGGCGGCGGTGGCCGATCCCAGCAGCACGGTGACCACGTAGATGGTGCGGTCGGTGTCCGAGAGCTCGGCGAAGCGGGGCTGGAAGACGACGGCGAGCAGGAAGCCGAACAGGATCTGGACGCCGGTCTGGGCCACGCGCAGTTCCTGGAGCAGATCGGTCCACCGCCGGTCCGCTCGTTCCTCGGGCGTCTCGTGGCGGCCGTGGTCGCTGCCCTGACTGTCGGGAAGACGTGCTGTCGAGGTCACCGGGAGCCTCCGTCCGAATACCCGGAGTACTTCGCGTTCCCCCCTCCCCCACCGTAGCCGGTCACCGGGGCCGGGGTGATGGCCGGATCGATCACCGGCACTCGACGACCAGTTCGACCTCACCTAGGATTTTAGGTACGGCATCGCGCGTCGGTCACCGGCCGGGTGAGGCGTGGAGGTGCCCGGAGATGCCTGTTGGAGGCATTCCACAGTGTCAGTCCAGTTGAATCACACCATCGTTCACGCCCGGGACAACCGGGAGTCCGCCGAGTTCCTCGCGGACATACTGGGGCTGGAAGTCGGCGCGGAATGGGGCCCGTTCGTCGCGGTCGAAACCGCGAACGGGGTCACCTTGGACTTCGCGACCATTCCCGAGGCCTCGATCGTCATGCAGCACTACGCCTTCCTCGTCTCGGAAGCGGAGTTCGACACGGCGTACGCCCGGATCAAGGAGCTCGGGCTCACGTACTACGCGGATCCGCACCAGAAGCATCCGGGCGAGATCAACCACAACGACGGCGGCCGAGGTGTGTACTTCCTCGATCCCGCCGGTCATGCCATGGAGATCATCACGCGCCCGTACGGGGGCGTCGCCTCGTAGCGCAGCGACCCGGTAAGAGGGTTCGGCCGGGGCTCGTGCACGGGTCCCGGCCGGACCGCTCCGCGTGGGTTCAGGCGATCGGCAGCAGCAGTTCGGGCCGGTCCCACATCACCGCGGGCGGGTTGGCCACCAGGGTGCCGGTCCGCCGGGCACCCACACTCCGGTAGAAACCCTCGGCGGGCGGATGCGATACGACGCGGACGCCGGTGAGGCCGGCACGCTCCGCCTCGCCGCGCAGATGCCCGACGAGGAGCCGCCCGATGCCGAGTCCCTGCGCATCGTCGGCGACGAACATCAGGTCGAGTTCCGGCGGCGCGAGAACGAGCGAGTAGAAGCCGAGCAGCCGCTCGGTGCCGGGCTCCACGGCCGCGAAGACCCGATGGGTCTCGATGTAGTCGGGACCCACCCGGTATCCGGCGACCATGGCGGCGTACTGCCCCTCGTAGGCGCGGGACGTCCTGACCAGCCGGGTGAGCCGCTTCGCGTCCCGGGCGGTCGCCCGCCTGATGCGCACGGTCTCCCGTCGCGCCCCGCCGTCCCGGCGCGTAATGCTCGATGTCATGGATGGAGTATTACGTATCCGGCGGCCGGGCACCGCCCCACGGGCCCGTCGAGGCTACGAGGGGTCGCGCGTCGTGCGCCACTCGTCGACCACGGCGTCGATGTCGAACGGCTTGAGGTTCAGCGGCGGTCCCGGCGGCGGCCGCCTGATGGCCGCCCGGATCTTCTCGTTGACCTCTGCCAGCATGCGCCGTACCTCGGCCTCCGTCCGCGCCCCGGGCACGGCTTCGGCCACGTCCTCCGCCTGTTTGCGCAGGGCCAGCGCCGGCGGGAGCACCGACACCCCCTCGCGCTGCATCTTCTGCTTGATCCACCAGTTCTCGTCGTAGGGAGCCTCAAGACTTTCGAGCGGCTTGCCGAATCCCGGCAACTGCGAGAAGTCGCCGCGCTGCTCGGACTCCCGGATCTGCTTGTCGACCCATGATTCGAAGCTGACGCCCGCAGGCTTGCGCTCGGTCAACGTACGCCCCTCTCGGAGGATTCGAAATCTGGTCCTTTCACGATACCCAGGAGCCGAGGGGGAACCCGGCGCACCCCGGCCCCCACGCCTCAACGCGCCTCGGCACAGGGCCATTTCGGAAACCGGGTCGTCCACGTCAGTGCGCGTGCGCGGCGGGCACCCCGGTGCCGCTCTCCCGGTGTCCGTCGCCGCCGTCGCCCGGCTCCGCCACCCGGACGGTGAACGCCGCCGTGCGCACCTTGCCCTCGTGCTTGAAGTCGAGGAAGAGCCGGTACGTTCCCGCGCTGGGCGCCGTCGCGGTGAAGGACACCGCCGGACCAGGACCTCCCTCGTTCGGGTGGACATGCAGATAGGCCAGGTCGCCCGAGCGCAGGGCGACCAGATGCCCGTACGCGCCGAGGTAGGGCTGGAGATCGGTGACGGGACGGCCGTTCCTGCTGATGGCGAGCTCGAGTTCGCCGACCCGGCCGGCGCGGAGTTCGCCGCCGAGTGCGACCTGGTAGCCGTCGACCTCGGCGGTGGCGCTCGAGGCCGGGAGAGGGGCGGGGCGGTAGGCACCGGAGACGGCCAGATCCGCTCCCAGCGTGAGGTTCTCGGCACCCGCGGCCGCCGGGGTGAAGTCGGCGAACACCCGGTAGCCACCGGCTTCGGGGAGGTCGACCGGGGTCGACCAGGTGCCGTCGGCCGCACGGACGGGGTGCAGATGCCGGTACTGGGTGAGGTCGGTCGAGGCGAGGATGAAATGCAACTCCTTGCCGTGCTCACGCCGATAGGCGGTGACCTTGCGCCCACTGTCGTCCTTGACGGCGAACCGGATCCCGGCCCGGACCCCGGCCCGGACCGTCGGCGTCTCCAGGGCCAGCGTGTAGCCGCCGTCGGAGATCTCCAGCCCGCCGGCCGCACGGTCCGTCGCCGCCTTCGCCCCGCCCTCCTCTCCCCCGCCGTGGCCGCCGTGCTGCCCAGCGGGGCGGTCCTCGGCGGCCACCAGCGGGTCGACACCCCTGCCCACTCCGTACGCGGTCCCGAAGGTCGCGGCGAGCGCGGCGGCGAAGGCGGTGATCCTCAGTGCGTTGTTCATGACGGTTTCCTCCATCGGGTCGACCGGGAGGCAGCGCTTCCCGATGCCCCACAACATACCCCCTGGGGGTATCAAGTCAACCCTGGAGCGCACCATCGCTTCCCGGGTGCGCGGGAGGATGTGTGGCCACTTCCGTCAGGAGGGCCGGCCGGGTCACGGCCCGCGGTTCAGGCCGGCACCACCAGTCCGCCACGCAGCCGCTCCATCGCCACGTCAGGAATGCGCAGGCCGTCGCGCACATACCCGTCGAGCCCACCCCACCTCTCGTCCATGGCGTCGAGTGCCGTGTCGAGATAGCGGGGGCGGACCTCGGTGATGGCGGACGCGATCTCCGGGTCGCCGCCCGCGTCGAGGAAGTCCTGCACATAGGGCGCGAAGGCGACCCGCACCACCGGATTCACCGCGAGGAACTCGGCGCGCACGGCATCGCGTGACGCGCCGATCATCATCAGGAGGAGGGCGGTGGCCCAGCCGGTACGGTCCTTGCCGGCCGTGCAGTGGAAGAGCACCGGCCGGGCGCGGTCGTCGGCGACCGTCTCGACAAAGGCCCGGTAGGCGGCGGACGCGCCCGGCGAGAGCACCATCTGCCGGTAGGTGTCCGCGAACAGTCCCTCCGCCTTTCCGCCCCCCAGCATCCGCTCCGCCTCGACGGGGTCGGCGAGGAGCGCGCGCAACCGGGCGGGCGCCACACCCGGATTGTCCCCGAGCACATCGGCGACGAACAGCCGCGCCCCGGGAGGCAGCCGGTCGGGTGCGGCGGCACGCTCGTCGGCGGTCCGCAGATCGACGACGGTGCGGATGCCGAGCGCGGCCACCTGCGAATCCTGCGCCGCGTCGAGCCCGCTGAGCTGTCCGGACCGCAGCACGACACCCGCCCGGACCCGGTGGTCCGGGCCCAGGGCGATGCCGCCCAGGTCGCGCAGGTTGAGGACGGTGGATGACGGGACGGCCCTGGCTGTCTGCACGATGAACTTCCCCTTTTTCCGACGCGTATCCGAATTAATTCGGCCTGGCCGTATCAAACGTCGCACGCGGCCGGGAAATCGACAAAGTAAAACGCCGGAAGGTATCGATCGGGGGCACGTCCGGAGATAAAGGAAATGTGAAATCGAAACCGACCTCACCCAGGTCAGGGGCGTACCACACCAATAGCGGCGTATTCTCCGAAACTCCGTCGGAAGGGCAACGGCGGTCGATGCGCGGAACGGTACGCCGACCCTCGAATTCCTGGCGCTGCGATTCCCTTCTGGGCACGGGGGGCCGGATCCCGGATTCTTCGCCGTCAGAGGATGGCGACAGCGACCACGGCCCGCCTCGACGTTCTTGCCGGGCCCATCGGAGGAATCACCCGAGCGCCGGGCCCGGTCGTCTACGCGACGCTGGGTGAAGGATCAAGTGCGCTCGGAGAGGGCAAGGTCACAAGCGGAACCCATGCTGCCCTCTAACGCCCTGACCTAGCATCTGGGCATGACGGTCCTGCCTGCCGACGGGCTTTCGTTGGCCGCCGAATTCCCCGCTCCCGCCCATGAGCACTGGCAACGCCTCGTCGAAGGCGTGCTGCGCAAGTCGGGCAAGGACGCCGCGGGTTCGGCCGCCGAGGAAGCACTGTCCACCACAGTGGAGGACGGGCTCATCACCCGCCCCCTCTACACCTCGCGCGACAGCGCGCCCGATGCCGGATATCCGGGCTTCGCCCCCTTCACCCGCGGCAGCAAGGCCGAGGGCAACGCGGCGGGCGGCTGGGACGTACGGCAGCGGCACACGCTCCCGGATCCCGCGCGCCTCAACGAGGCGGTGCTGGCCGATCTGGAGAACGGTGTCACCTCGCTGTGGCTGACCGTGGGCGGTGCCGCGGGTGTTCCGGTGTCGGCGCTGGCGGGGGCCCTGGACGGTGTCTACCTCGATCTGGCCCCCGTGGTGCTCGATGCCGGCGGCGAGACCGACGCCGCGGCGACGGAGTTGCTGCGGATCTGCGCGGAGCGGGGCGTCGACGCGGGGAGCGTGCGCGGCAACCTGGGCGCCGACCCGTTCGGGCAGGCCGCCCGCAGCGGCGCCGAACCCGATCTGTCGGCCGCGGTCCACTGGGCACAGCGGTGCGCACAGGAGTTTCCCGGACTGCGGGCGCTGACCGTCGACGCGCTGCCGTACCACGAGGCCGGCGGTTCGGCGGCCGAGGAGCTGGGTGCTTCACTGGCGACCGGTGTCGCGTGTCTGCGGGCGCTGACGGACGCCGGGCTGTCGGTCGAGGACGCCTGCGGGCAGCTGGAGTTCCGGTTCGCGGCGACCGCCGACCAGTTCCTGACCATCGCCAAGCTGCGGGCCGCGCGACGGCTGTGGTCCCGGGTGGCCGAGGTGTGCGGGGCGGCCGGAGCCGGTGCGCAGCGCCAGCACGCGGTGACGTCGTCGGTGATGATGACGCGGCGCGATCCCTGGGTGAACATGCTGCGCACGACGCTGGCGTGTCTGGGTGCGGGTGTCGGCGGCGCCGACTCCGTCACCGTGCTGCCCTTCGATCACGCCCTGGGCCTGCCGGACGCGTTCGCCCGGCGCATCGCCCGTAACACGTCGACGATCCTGCTGGAGGAGTCGCACCTGGCCCGGGTGATCGACCCGGCGGGCGGCTCCTGGTACGTGGAGCGGCTCACCGCCGAACTCGCGGACGCCGCATGGTCGTTCTTCCAGGAGATCGAACGGTCCGGTGGCCAGGCCGCCGCCCTTCGCTCCGGGATGATCGGCGAGCGTCTCGCGGCCACCTGGGCGGCGCGCAGCAAGGACCTGGCGCGCCGCAAGGAGCCGATCACCGGGGTCAGCGAGTTCCCGCAGCTGGCGGAACGCCCGGTGGAGCGCGAGCCGGCCCCCGCCGTACCGGCCGAGGCATCGGGCGGTCTGCCCAGGGTCCGCCGTGACGAGGTGTTCGAGGCGCTGCGCGCCCGGTCGGACGCCCACCTCGCGGCGACCGGGCAGCGGCCCAAGGTGTTCCTCGCCGCGCTCGGCCCCGCCGCGGCGCACACCGCGCGGGCGTCGTTCGCCGCCAACCTCTTCCAGGCCGGCGGCATCGAACCGGTCCACGACCCGGTCTCGGTCGACGCGACCACGGCCGCCGCCGCGTTCAAGGCCAGCGGGGCCACCGTGGCCTGCCTCTGCTCCAGCGACGCGCTCTACGCCGAGCAGGCCGCGGCGGTAGCCGAGGCGCTGGGTTCGGCGGGTGCGCTGCGGGTGCTCCTCGCCGGCCGCCCCGGCGACTACACCGACGTCGACGAGTACGTCTTCGCGGGCTCCGATGTGGTGGCCGTGCTCTCCTCCCTCCTCGACCGTATGGATGTGGCGTAATGCGTATCCCTGACTTCTCCGGCATCGAGCTCGGTCCGGGCGCCGCCGCCGAGGTGTCCGAGGAGCGGTGGCGCACCTCGGTGAAGGAGTCCTCCGGCAGTTCCGACGGCGACCTGCTGTGGGAGACCCCGGAGGGCATCGCGGTCAAGCCGCTGTACACCGGACACGACCTCGAAGGGCTCGACTTCCTCGGTACGTATCCGGGCATCGCCCCGTATCTGCGGGGCCCGTACCCGACGATGTACGTCAACCAGCCCTGGACGATCCGGCAGTACGCCGGGTTCTCCACCGCCGAGGAGTCCAACGCCTTCTACCGCCGCAACCTCGCGGCCGGGCAGAAGGGCCTGTCCGTCGCCTTCGACCTGCCGACCCACCGCGGCTACGACAGCGACCACCCGCGGGTGACCGGCGATGTCGGCATGGCGGGCGTGGCGATCGACTCGATCTACGACATGCGACAGCTCTTCGACGGCATCCCGCTGGACCGGATGTCGGTGTCGATGACGATGAACGGCGCGGTGCTCCCCGTACTGGCGCTGTACATCGTGGCCGCGGAGGAGCAGGGCGTCGGGCCCGAGAAGCTGGCCGGGACCATTCAGAACGACATTCTGAAGGAGTTCATGGTCCGCAACACCTACATCTATCCGCCGAAGCCCTCGATGCGGATCATCTCCGACATCTTCGCGTACACCTCGCAGAAGATGCCGCGCTACAACTCGATCTCCATCTCCGGCTATCACATCCAGGAGGCGGGTGCGACGGCCGATCTGGAGCTGGCGTACACCCTCGCGGACGGGGTGGAATATCTGCGGGCCGGACGGGACGCCGGTCTCGACGTGGACGCGTTCGCGCCCCGGCTGTCGTTCTTCTGGGCGATCGGCATGAACTTCTTCATGGAGATCGCGAAGCTGCGGGCGGCCCGGCTGCTCTGGGCCAAGCTGGTCAAGGAGTTCGAGCCGAAGAACGCCAAGTCGCTGTCGCTGCGCACCCATTCGCAGACGTCGGGGTGGTCGCTGACCGCGCAGGACGTGTTCAACAACGTCACCCGGACCTGTGTGGAGGCGATGGCCGCCACCCAGGGGCACACCCAGTCACTGCACACCAACGCGCTCGACGAGGCGCTCGCCCTGCCGACGGACTTCTCCGCCCGGATCGCCCGGAACACCCAGCTGCTGCTCCAGCAGGAGTCGGGCACCGGCCGGGTGATCGACCCGTGGGGCGGCAGCGCGTACGTGGAGAAGCTGACGTACGACCTGGCGCGCCGGGCCTGGCAGCACATCGAGGAGGTCGAGGCGGCGGGCGGCATGGCGCAGGCCATCGACGCGGGCATCCCCAAGCTCCGGGTGGAGGAGGCCGCGGCCCGCACCCAGGCGCGGATCGACTCCGGACGCCAGCCGGTGATCGGGGTGAACAAGTACCGGGTGGAGACCGATGAGCAGATCGATGTGCTCAAGGTCGACAACTCGTCGGTGCGCACCCAGCAGATCGAGAAGCTGCGCCGGCTGCGCGAGGAGCGCGACGAGTCGGCCTGCCGGGCCGCGCTGGACGCGCTCACGGCCGCGGCCGGGCGCGATCCCGGCCCCGGCCTCGAAGGCAATCTGCTGGCCCTCGCCGTCGACGCGGCACGCGCGATGGCGACCGTGGGCGAGATCTCGGACGCACTGGAGAAGGTGTACGGGAGGCATGCGGGCCAGATCCGTACGATCTCCGGTGTGTATCGCAACGAGGCAGGTGAATCCCCTTCCGTGGACCGGACCCGGGCGTTGGTGGACAGGTTCGAGGAGGCCGAGGGGCGCCGTCCGCGCATCCTGGTCGCCAAGATGGGACAGGACGGCCACGACCGCGGCCAGAAGGTGATCTCGACGGCCTTCGCCGACCTGGGCTTCGACGTCGACGTCGGCCCGCTGTTCCAGACGCCGGCCGAGGTGGCACGGCAGGCGGTCGAGGCGGACGTGCACATCGTGGGCGTCTCCTCGCTGGCCGCCGGGCACCTCACGCTGGTGCCGGCGCTCCGCGAGGAGCTGGCGGCCGAAGGGCGCGAGGACATCATGATCGTGGTGGGCGGGGTGATTCCGCCGCAGGACGTCGAGGCGCTGCACGAGGCGGGCGCGACGGCCGTGTTCCCGCCCGGCACGGTCATTCCGGATGCCGCGTACGACCTGGTGACGCGGCTCGGTGCCGCGCTCGGTCACGAGCTGTGAGCCGCTGACCCGATGGCTCCGAAGATCGATATCGACAGCTATGTGAAGGGGGTGCTCGACGGGAAGCGGGCGCAGATCGCGCGCGCCATCACTCTCGTCGAGTCCACCCGCCCCGATCACCGGGCGCTGGCCCAGCAGTTGCTGCGCGAGTTGCTGCCGCACTCCGGCTCCGCGCGGCGGATCGGCATCAGCGGCGTCCCGGGGGTCGGAAAGTCCACCTTCATCGACGCCCTCGGCACGATGCTCACCGGGCTCGGGCACCGGGTCGCGGTACTGGCCGTCGATCCGTCCTCCAGCCGTACCGGCGGCTCCATCCTGGGCGACAAGACGAGGATGGAGCGGCTCGCGGTGGACCCGGCGGCGTTCGTACGCCCGTCCCCGACCGCCGGGACGCTCGGCGGGGTGGCCAAGGCGACCCGGGAGTCCATCGTGGTGATGGAGGCCGCGGGGTACGACGTGGTGCTGGTGGAGACGGTGGGCGTCGGACAGTCGGAGACGGCGGTGGCCAACATGGTCGACACGTTTCTGCTGCTGACGCTGGCCCGGACCGGCGATCAGCTCCAGGGGATCAAGAAGGGTGTGCTGGAGCTGGCGGACGCGATCACGGTCAACAAGGCGGACGGCCCGCACGAGCGCGACGCCCGCGCGGCCGCCCGTGAACTGGCGGGTGCGCTGCGGCTGATGCACCCGGCGGACGCGGCATGGACCCCGCCGGTCCTCACGTGCAGCGCCCGTGAGTCGGCCGGTCTCGACACGCTGTGGGAGCGGCTGGAGCAGCACCGTGCGCTGCTGGAGTCGACCGGCCGGCTCGCCGCGAAGCGTCGTGACCAGCAGGTCGACTGGACATGGACGATGGTGCGGGACGAGCTGCTGGAGAGTCTGCGCGGTCATCCGGAGGTGCGCGCGCTCGCTCCGGGGCTGGAACAGCTGGTGCGGGAAGGCGAGTTGACGGCCACGCTGGCGGCCGAGCGGATCCTGGCCGCGTTCCGGGGCACGGCCTGATCCGGAAGAAGGCCGGTGGTCGGGGCCTCACCCCGACCACCGGACAGCAGGCTCCTACAGATCGAGCTGGTACTCCACCGACTTGTGTGTCGGCTCGTAGCCGAGCGCGTCGTTGATGCTCCGCATGTGCGTATTGCTGTCGGCGGTGTCCGTCAGCAGCCCTTCCAGGCCCGGGTGGCTTTCGCGGGCCTGGAGGATGGACCGCGTCTTCATCCACCGGCCGAGGCCGCGTCCCCGGTGCTCGGGAAGGACTCCGGTGCCGTAGTGCTGGCCGTCGCCCGTCCCGTCGCCCGGGACGACGAGTTCCGTGAAGCCCACGATCGTGGCGTCGGACTCGTCGACCACCGCGACCGTGTGGAGCAGGTCGCCGCGAGCGGCGACGGCCGCCGCCGCGGACCGGAGCCGGTCCACGTCCCAGACGACCGTGCCGAAGTCGGTGTCGTCCATGGGCATGTCGTCCATGGCCCGGCGGGACGCGGCGAACGTCGGCGCGAGGTCGTCCGGGACGGTGCCGTCCCAGGAGATGAGCCGGTAGCCCGGATGCGGCTGCCCGACGGTCCGGCGCAGGGCCTCGGTGTCGGCCTTCGCCAGCGGAAGCCGGACGTACGTCAGGGTCAGCACCTTGCGCAGCCCCTTGGCCCGCAGGAATCGATCCCCCGGGGTCCCGGCCCCGACCTGCGCGATGACGCTGCGCCGGCCCTCCTCGCAGGCGGCGGCGACCGCCGTGTCGAACAGCCGCGAGCCGATGCCCTTGCGGCGCTCCGCCGGGTGGACGTGGAGCTCCAGTTCCGCGAGGTGGTCCTGGCCCTCGCGGGTGAAGACGCGCAGGAACGCCGATCCGACGGGGCTGCCCTCGGGGTCGGAGGCGAGCCAGACCAGACGGTGGCTGCCACTGGCCCGATCGGGGTCGGACAGTGCGGTGACCTTCGGCCCGACCCCGGTTCCCCAGGGCCGTGGTACGGTGCCTTTGGTACTTGTGTCGGCCTCGCTTCGAGGCGCCGGTGCCGAGTCACCTCTCCGAAGCTGCCGCGCCCGTCCTTTTCCGACCGGCGATCCAGCTTTCGCACATCACATCATCCAGTTCGGACCGGATTCTTCTCCGTCCGGGCTTTCCCGCCCGTCGTGCGGGGCGTGATCACTTCCGCCCGCGCCGTCCGGCCCCTTCATTCGCCATGTCCGCGAAAGGACCGCCCACCATGACCAGCACTCTCGAACACCCGCTGCTCCGACAGGAGTTGACCACCGACACCACGACAGCGACCAGGACCGCCGGCGTCCTCGACATCACACACCAGGGGAACGGCGCGCTGCGCGTCCAGGACGGCCGCCCCTCCCCCGGCGACGTGGTGGTCCCTGCCGCCCTGATCCGCCGCCACGGCCTGCGCCGGGGCGATGCCGTCGAGGGGCTGTGCGACCGCCCCCGTACGCTCTCCGCCGTGGAGCAGGTCAACGGCCGCTCCCCGCGGGCGCTTCGCGGCCGGCCGCACTTCCGCGACCTCACCCCGCTCCACCCCGGGCACCGGCTGCGGCTGGAGACACCGTCCGGCGGTGCCGCGATGCGTGTCGTCGACCTGATCACACCGATCGGCAAGGGGCAGCGCGGGCTCGTCGTCGCGCCGCCCAGGACCGGAAAGACGGTGCTGCTCCAGCAGGTCGCCGCCGCCGTCGCCGCCAACCACCCCGAGTGCCACCTGATGGTGGTGCTGGTCGACGAACGCCCCGAAGAGGTCACCGACATGCGCCGGTCCGTACGGGGCGAGGTGCTCGCCTCGACGTTCGACCGGCCTGCAAAGGAGCATATCGCACTCGCCGAACTCGCGGTCGAACGTGCCAAGCGACTGGTCGAACAGGGCCAGGACGTCGTCATCCTGCTCGACTCCCTCACCCGTCTGTGCCGCGCCCACAACAACGCCTCCGCCGCGGGCGGACGCACTCTCAGCGGCGGCGTCGACGCGGCCGCCCTGCTCGGCCCCAAGCAGCTCTTCGGCGCCGCCCGACTCGCCGAGGAGGGCGGCTCCCTCACCATCCTGGCCACGGCGCTGGTGGAGACCGGCTCCCGCGCCGACGACTACTTCTTCGAAGAGCTGAAGAGCACCGGCAACATGGAGCTCCGGCTCGACCGCCAACTCGCGGACAGGCGCATCCACCCGGCCGTGAACATCCCGGCGTCCGGCACCCGGCGCGAGGAACTCCTTCTGCCGGAGGGCGAGTTGCGCGTGGTACGGGGACTTCGGCGCGCGCTGCACGCCAGGGACCCGCAGACCGCGCTGGAGACGCTGCTGGACCGGATCCGCCGCACCCCGGACAACGCGGCCTTCCTCCGTGCCGTCCACCGCACCGTCCCGGACGCCTGAGCCTGTCCGCGCGGCGCCGGCCCGGCGCAATAGCATGGCCGGGCCATGCATGATCCGCGCTCACGAGCACAGGGAGAGCAGCCACATGGAGTTCCGCCGACTCGGCCGCAGCGGTCTGACCATCAGTGAGATCGCCTACGGAAACTGGCTCACCCACGGCTCCCAGGTGGAGGAGGACGCGGCGGTCGCCTGCATCCGCGCCGCCCTGGACGCCGGAATCACCACCTTCGACACCGCGGACGTCTACGCCGAGACCCGGGCCGAGGCCGTCCTGGGCCGGGCGCTCAGGAACGAACGCCGTGAGGGTCTGGAGGTGTTCACCAAGGTCTACTTCCCGACCGGTCCCGGACACAACGACCGGGGGCTCGGCCGCAAGCACATCATGGAGTCCATCGACAATTCGCTGCGCCGCCTGCAGACGGATTACGTGGACCTGTACCAGGCCCACCGCTACGACCACTCGACACCGCTGGAGGAGACCATGGAGGCGTTCGCCGACGTCGTCCGCTCCGGCAAGGCCCTCTACATCGGCGTTTCGGAGTGGACGGCCGACCAGCTGCGCGCAGCCCATGGACTGGCCCGCGAGCTGCAGGTGCCGCTGATCTCCAACCAGCCGCAGTACTCGGCCCTGTGGCGGGTCATCGAAAGCGATGTGGTGCCCGCCTCCGAGGAGCTGGGCATCGGCCAGATCGTCTGGTCCCCGATCGCCCAGGGCGCTCTCACGGGCAAGTACAAGCCCGGTGCGCCGCTCCCGGCCGGTTCGCGGGCGACGGACGACAAGGGCGGCGCGAACATGGTCGCCGGCTGGCTGCGCGACGACGTGCTGGAGCGCGTCCAGCGCTTGCGGCCGCTCGCCGACGGCGCCGGTCTCAGTCTGGCCCAGCTCGCGGTCGCGTGGGTGCTGCAGAACTCGAACGTCTCCGCCGCGATCATCGGCGCCTCCCGGCCCGAGCAGGTGACGGAGAACGTCCGGGCGGCCGGTGTGACACTCGACGCGGAGCTGCTGAAGGGGATCGACGACATCCTGGACCCGGTGGTCGAGCGGGATCCCGCGCTGACGGCCGGGCACACGGGCAACAGCTGATCCGGCCGGCCTCCGCCCCGGCCCCGGCCCTAGCGGGGGCCGGGGCGGTGCACTGCGTGATCAGGTGCCGGTGTGCAGCGCGGCGGTGTGCTCGCGGACCTGCGCCGGTGTGAGGTAGGAGTTGATGTACTCGAAGTCGCGCAGTTTCGCCGGCTGACGGGACAGGAAGCCGGTGCGTACGAAGTCGTCGCCCGCGACCGCGTTGAGTACCCAGTTGGTCATGACCCGCGCCTTGGCGACATTGGTGCGCAGCGCCGACCAGTGGTACCCGCGGGCGACGGCCTGCGCGGGGATTCCGTGCATCTCGACTCCGAGCGGCTTGGAGACCGCGTCCTTGCCGCCGAGGTCCACGACGAGACCGAGGTCCTTGTGGACGTACGGCTTCAGCGGCTGGTGCCGCAGTGTCGCGATGAGGTTGTCGGCGAGCCTGCGGCCCTGGCGCGTGGCGTGCTGTGCGGTGGGCGGGCAGACTGCTCCGTCGCCCTTGCTCAGGTCCGGCACGGCCGCGCAGTCGCCGAGGGCGAAGACGCCGTCGAAGCCCGGCAGCCTCATCTCGGGGGTGACGGCCAGCCGTCCGCGTACCGTCTCCGCGTCGAGCGTGTTGACCAGCGGGCTCGCGGTGACGCCCGCCGTCCAGATCAGGGTTCGGCAGGGCAGTACCCGGCCGTCGGTGAAGGTCACCTTCTCCGGGGCGGCCTCGGCGATCGAGACGCCGAGCGACACCTCGATGCCACGGGCGCGCAGCACCTCCAGGGCGCTGCGGCCCAGCTTGTCCCCCAGTTCGGGCATCAGCTTCGGGGCGATGTCGATGAGGTGCCACTTGATCAGCTTCGGGTCGAGCCTCGGGTAATGCCTCACCGCGCTGCTGGTGAGGCGCTGCAGACAGGCTGCCGTCTCGGTGCCCGCGTATCCACCGCCGACCACCACGAACTGCAGGCGCGAGGCCCGTTCGTTCTCGTCGTGGCTGGCGTCCGCGAGGTCGAGCTGGGCGATCACGTGGTCCCGTACATAAGCGGCCTCGGCCAGTGTCTTCATGCCCCGTGCGTTGTCCAGCAGGCCGGGGATGTCGAAGGTACGGGTGATGCTCCCGGCACTGAGCACGATGTAGTCGTAGGGCTCGTAGACGATCTCGTCGGTGATCTTGCGGATGACGCAGATCTTCGCCTTGGGGTCCACGCCGATGGCCCCACCCGGAATGATCCGGGTGCGGTGCTTGCGGCTGCGGCGCAGCGAGACGGCGACCGACTGCGGAGTGAGCACGCCCGCCGCCACCTGTGGCAGCAGGGGGAGGTAGAGCTGGTACGAGAACGGGGCGACGAGCGCGATCTCCGCCTCGCCGGGGATGAGCCCGCGCTCCAGACGGCGTACGCATTCCACTCCGGCGAATCCGGCTCCGACAACGAGGATCCTGGGTCGTGCCACAGTGTTCGTCCCTTCTCGGGCCTGTACCGGTCATCCGTTCGCCTGCCCCGTCGCACGCGCCCGTCGTCCCATCTTCACGAGCCTCGGGCGAGTTCGCCTGCTGGGGGCGGCGGAAGGACGACGCCACCCGGTCAGCGGGTCAGCAGGGTCAGTGCGGTACAGGTGCCGCCGACCGCGCCGACGAGCACGACGCCGGTGGCCACGCAGCGCGCCCTGAGCACGCGGTAGCGCGCCTCGTACTCGCCGTGCAGCGCGGTGGCGCGGGCGGAGATGCGGCAGAGCGTCGCTCGTGATGCGGCGAGACGGTCGGCGGTGTAGACGCGTTCCACGTCCTCGCGCTGTGCCGTGGTGAGCCAGGGCAGCTCGTCGGTGAAGCGGCCCGCCATGCGGCGGGCCTCCTCGATCTCGGCGCTCCACAGCAGGTAGCCCTGCAGCTGTGCCAGGCCGCGGGCGCTGTCCTTGTCGGGGTCCACTCGCTCCTCCTCTCCCCGGTCCGTCGTGGTCACGCCCGCTCGTCCCCCGGGGCCCGGGGGAGCTCCGTCTGCGGACGGTTGAGGGCTTCGTCGAGCGCGCGGACCGTGGGGTGGTGCAGGTCGAAGGCCGGGGATTCGGAACGGATCCGCGGCAGGGTGTGGAAGTTGTGCCGCGGCGGCGGGCAGGAGGTCGCCCACTCCAGCGAACGGCCGTAGCCCCACGGGTCGTCGACCCCGACGTTCTTGCCGTACTTGGCGGTCTTCCACACGTTGTAGAGGAACGGCAGCATCGACAGGCCGAGCAGGAACGAGGAGATCGTCGAGATCGTGTTCAGCGCGGTGAAGCCGTCGACGGCGAGGTAGTCCGCGTAGCGGCGCGGCATTCCCTCGGCACCGAGCCAGTGCTGCACCAGGAACGTGCCGTGGAAGCCCACGAACAGCGTCCAGAACGTGATCTTGCCGAGCCGCTCGTCCAGCATCTTGCCGGTGAACTTCGGCCACCAGAAGTGGAATCCGGAGAACATCGCGAAGACCACGGTGCCGAAGACGACGTAGTGGAAGTGCGCGACGACGAAGTACGAGTCCGACACGTGGAAGTCCATCGGGGGCGACGCGAGGATGACACCGGTCAGGCCGCCGAAGAGGAAGGTCACCAGGAAGCCGATCGACCAGAGCATCGGTGTCTCGAAGGACAGCGATCCCTTCCACATCGTGCCGATCCAGTTGAAGAACTTCACACCGGTCGGTACCGCGATGAGGAAGGTCATGAACGAGAAGAACGGCAGCAGCACACCGCCCGTGACGTACATGTGGTGCGCCCACACGGTCACGGAGAGGCCCGCGATGGCGATCGTCGCGCTGATCAGGCCGATGTAGCCGAAGATCGGTTTCCGGCTGAAGACCGGGATGACCTCGCTGACGATGCCGAAGAACGGCAGGGCGATGATGTACACCTCCGGGTGGCCGAAGAACCAGAAGAGGTGCTGCCAGAGCAGGGCGCCTCCGTTGGCCGGGTCGAAGACGTGCGCGCCGAACTTGCGGTCCGCCTCCAGCACCAGGAGGGCCGCCGCGAGGACCGGGAAGGCCAGCAGGACCAGCACAGCGGTCAGCAGGACGTTCCAGACGAAGATCGGCATGCGGAACATCGTCATGCCGGGAGCGCGCATGCCGATGATCGTGGTGATGAAGTTGACCGAACCGAGGATCGTGCCGAAGCCGGAGAAGGCCAGACCCATGATCCACATGTCGCTGCCGATGCCCGGCGAGCGGACCGCGTCGGTCAGCGGGGAGTAGGCGAACCAGCCGAAGTCCGCCGCGCCGTTCGGGGTGAGGAAGCCGGCGACCACGACGATCGAGCCGAAGAGGTACAGCCAGTACGCGAACATGTTCAGCCGCGGGAACGCCACGTCGGGCGCGCCGATCTGCAGCGGCATGATCCAGTTGGTGAATCCGGCGAACAGCGGCGTCGCGAACATCAGCAGCATGATCGTGCCGTGGATCGTGAACGCCTGGTTGAACTGCTCGGGCGAGACGATCTGGATCCCCGGACGCGCCAGCTCGGCGCGCATGACCAGGGCCAGCACACCGCCGACGAGGAAGAAGGCGAACGAGGTGACGAGGTAGAGCGTGCCGATCGTCTTGTGGTCGGTGGTGGTCAGCCACTTGATGACGACGTTTCCCGGTTCCTTGGCACGGACCGGAAGCTCGTTCGCGTACGCCTCCTCTTCGTCGGCTGCCCCTGTTGTGCCCGTCGTCGTCACTGGGACGCTCCTTCGATTGTCGTTCGCGGGTGGACCGAGCACCCGGCAGGGGCGCCGTTTCCACCGGGACGGCCGACAGACCGGTCCCGCGCGCGTCACGCCAGATTCCAGGTGCAGCAAATCAGCCGCGGGGCCGCTATGCGTGGCCCGCCGCCTGCCGCCGCGTGACATTCACCCGTCAGGGCGTCCATGGGCAGGGGCGTGTCGATTGCTGGTGCGGGCCGGTGCCGTGGCGGTCCACGGCAGCGCGACGGACACTGTGACGGTCGTGCGCGCGGGACACGGAACGCGGGCCTTCCGTGCGGTCAACCGGCGGCGGTGGCAGGTCGTTTCATGCCGTCGGTCCACCGGGGGCCGGGGAGCTGACGGCCGAACTCCTTTACGGTCCGCTGCCGTTGGCGATCGATCCGGTGAACACCGGGGACCGGCGGGGTCCCCCGGCGGCGCTCAGGCCAGTCCGCCGGTCGCGCGGATGTTCTGCCCCGTGATCCATCGGCCGTCGTGGCCGGCGAGGAAGGCGACCGCATCGGCCACGTCCGCGGGTTCCCCCAGTCGGCGCAGCGGGGTCATGCCGGTGACTGCCTCCAGTGCCTGCGGCTGGTTGGTGCCGCGCAGCAGTTCGGTGTCGGTGGCGCCGGGCGAGACGGTGTTGACCGTGATCCCGCGGGCCCCGAGTTCATGGGCGGCGACGACGGTGAGCTGCTCGACCGCGCCCTTGCTCGCCACGTAGGCGGAGATGCCGGGGCCCGGACGCACGGTGTTGGCCGTGGAGATGTTCACGATGCGGCCGCCGTCGCGCATCCGCAGCGCCGCGTGGCGGATCGTCGTGAAGACCGCTCTGGTGTTGACTGCCATGACCTTGTCGAAGACCACCGGATCGGTGTCCGTGATCAGGGACGGGGTGGGGCAGAGAGCGGCGTTGTTCACCAGGATGTCCAGCCCGTCGAGCTCTTCCTCGGCGACCGACATCAGGCGCTCCGGGCCGTCCGGGTCCGCGAGATCCAGTCGGACGGCCCGCACCTTGCCGCCGTTGCCCCGCACCGTACGGACGACGTCGGCCGCGGCGTCGGCGCTGGTCGCGTAGTTGAAGACCACGTGTGCCCCGTCGCGGCACAGGCGCTCGACGATCGCGCGGCCGATGCCCCGTGATCCACCGGTGACCACGGCGTTCCTGCCTGTCAGCACAGCCCCTCCTCCTCCACAGCACGGTTGGTCCGGGCGTCCGAACCTATCGCCGGAACGGCTCCCTGTGGCTCTGGCTGCGCGGAAAGTCTCCGGGTCGGCGGCCCGGCCGCGGTGCCGGTCCGGGACATGGAACCGCCCCGGCCGGGCATGGTACCGACCGGGGCGGGAGGGATGGGGGCGACCGGACGCGCCCCTTCTCCCCAGGTGTTTCGTCAGACCGTCTCAGGCGTCTCGTCAGCCGATGGCGGCGATGGCCTGGACGAACGTCTCCGACGGACGCATGACGGCCGAGGCCTTGGCCGGGTCGGGCTGGTAGTAGCCACCGATGTCGACCGGCGAGCCCTGCACCGCGATCAGCTCGTCGACGATGGTCTGCTCCTGCTCGCCCAGCGTCTTCGCGAGCGCGGCGAACGCCTGCGCGAGCTGTGCGTCGTCGGTCTGCTGCGCCAGCTCCTGGGCCCAGTAGAGCGCCAGGTAGAAGTGGCTGCCGCGGTTGTCGATCCCGCCCAGCTTGCGGCTCGGCGACTTGTCCTCGTTGAGGAAGGTGCCGGTCGCGCGGTCGAGGGTGTCGGCGAGGATCTGGGCGCGCGCGTTGCCCGTGGTGGCCGCCAGGTGCTCGAAGCTGGCCGCGAGCGCGAAGAACTCGCCCAGGCTGTCCCAGCGCAGGTAGTTCTCCTTGACGAGCTGCTGGACGTGCTTGGGCGCGGAGCCGCCGGCGCCCGTCTCGAACAGACCGCCGCCGTTCATGAGCGGGACGACGGAGAGCATCTTCGCGCTCGTGCCCAGCTCCAGGATCGGGAACAGGTCGGTCAGGTAGTCACGCAGCACGTTGCCGGTGACCGAGATGGTGTCCTCGCCGCGGCGGATGCGCTCCAGCGAGAACGCGGTGGCCTTCACCGGCGACATGATCTCGATCTGCAGACCGTCGGTGTCGTGGTCGGCGAGGTACGTCTTGACCTTGGCGATCAGCTGCGCGTCGTGGGCGCGGTCCTCGTCGAGCCAGAACACGGCCGGGACGCCGGTGGCGCGGGCGCGGGTGACGGCGAGCTTGACCCAGTCCTGGATCGGCAGGTCCTTGGCCTGGCACATGCGGAAGATGTCGCCGGCGCCCACGGCCTGCTCCAGCACGACGTCGCCGCTACCGTCGAGGACCCGCACCGTGCCGGTGGCGGGGATCTCGAAGGTCTTGTCGTGGCTGCCGTACTCCTCGGCCTTCTGGGCCATCAGACCGACGTTCGGCACCGAGCCCATGGTCGACGGGTCGAAGGCGCCGTTGGCGCGGCAGTCGTCGATGACGACCTGGTAGACACCCGCGTAGCTGCTGTCCGGCAGCACGGCGAGGGTGTCGGCCTCCTCGCCGTCCGGGCCCCACATGTGACCGGAGGTGCGGATCATGGCCGGCATGGAGGCGTCGACGATGACATCGCTCGGTACGTGCAGGTTGGTGATGCCCTTGTCCGAGTCGACCATGGCCAGCGCGGGACCCTCGGACAGCTCGGCCTCGAAGGACGCCTTGATCTCGGCGCCCACGTGCGGCACCGAGTCCAGGCCCTTGAGGATGGCGCCGAGGCCGTCGTTCGGGGACAGACCGGCCGCGACGAGCGCCTCGCCGTACTTGGCGAAGGTGTTCGGGAAGAAGGCGCGGACCACGTGGCCGAAGATGATCGGGTCGGAGACCTTCATCATGGTGGCCTTGAGGTGGACGGAGAACAGCACGCCCTCGGCCTTGGCGCGGGCGACCTGCGCGGTGAAGAACTCGCGCAGCGCCGCGACGCGCATGACCGCCACGTCGACGACCTCGCCCGCGAGCACCGGCACCGACTCGCGCAGCACGGTGGTGCTGCCGTCGTCACCGGCGAGCTCGATGCGCAGCGAACCGGCCTCGGCGATGACCGTGGACTTCTCGGTGGAGCGGAAGTCGTCGACACCCATGGTGGCGACGTTCGTCTTCGAGTCGGCGGACCACTTGCCCATGCGGTGCGGGTGCGCCTTGGCGTAGTTCTTGACCGAGGCGGGGGCACGGCGGTCGGAGTTGCCCTCGCGCAGCACGGGGTTCACCGCGCTGCCCTTGACCTTGTCGTAGCGCGCGCGGACGTCCTTGTCCTCGTCGGTCTGCGGGTCGTCCGGGTAGTCCGGGAGCGCGTAGCCCTGCGCCTGGAGCTCGGCGATGGCAGCCTTCAGCTGCGGGATCGAGGCCGAGATGTTCGGCAGCTTGATGATGTTGGCCTCGGGCCGCTTGGCCAGCTCACCGAGCTCGGCGAGCGCGTCGTCGATGCGCTGGCCCTCCTCCAGACGCTCGGGGAAGCCGGCGATGATGCGTCCGGCCAGCGAGATGTCACGGCTCTCGACATTGACCCCGGCCGTCGAGGCGTACGCCTGGACAACCGGCAAGAACGAATACGTCGCCAGGGCCGGGGCCTCGTCGGTGTGTGTATAGATGATGGTCGAGTCAGTCACCCTGTGCTCCGCTCCACGTCTGCAACATTGCTTGACATCAAGATATCTCGTGATCGCCCCGGCCTCGACAGGGCCCTGCTCTCATCGACGGCGAAGCGTGTCACCCCGGTCGCGCGGCGCACACCCGCCCCGGATCGTGATCGCACCCGACGGCACCCCCGGCAGGAAGCTCGGCGGGCAACAGACAAGTGTCATACGGTGGTTGCCCCACTGCCCGCCAGAAGGAGTGCGCACATGCCGGTCTCGCTGGGTCTCGGTCTTCCGCAGATGAAGCAGTACGACATCGGCCGCGATGTGGCCGCCGTGGCACGCGCGGCGGAGGAGGTCGGCTACGAGAGCCTGTGGGTCTTCGAGCGGATCATCTTTCCCGAGCCCGCCACGCAGGGGCTGTACGGCGTTCCGGGGCTGCCCTGGCCCGAGCAGTACCGCAGTGTCGCCGACCCGCTGATCACGCTCGCGCTGGCCGCCGGGGCCACGAGCCGGGCCAGGCTCGGCACCAGCGTCCTGGTCGCGCCGCTGCACGTACCGTTCCAGCTGGCCCGTTCGCTCGCCTCGCTCGATGTCGCGAGCGGCGGCCGGGTGATCGCGGGCATCGGCACGGGCTGGTCCCTGGACGAGTACGCGGCCGCCTCGGTCGCCCCCTTCGAGAAGCGTGGTGCGGTCCTGGACGAGCTGCTGGACGTGTGCGCGGCGGTCTGGGGCCCGGATCCGGTCGCGTACGAGGGCGAGCTGACCACCATCGCCCCGTCCGAGGTCGGCCCCAAGCCGGTGCGCCCCATCCCGGTCTATCTGCCGGCGAACAGCCCCCGGGCCACCCGCCGGCTGGTCGACCGGGCGGACGGCTGGATGCCCGTGGCCATGGGCGCCGCCCAGCTGACCGAGCAGTGGAAGCGGGTCCAGGACCTGGCGGCCGAGCGCGGCCGGGAGCGTCCGGTCGGCGTCTGCGCCCGTGCCAACGCCAGGTACAGCGCCGAACCGGTCGGTGGTGCGGACCGCGCCCCCTTCCACGGCGATGTGGCCCAGATCGTCGAGGACCTCGTGGCCCATGCCGCGACGGGCGTTCCGGAGATCCTGCTGGATCTCCAGGGCACGACACGCGACGCCTCGGAGCTGATCGACGTGGCGGCCGAGGTGTACGGGGCGGCGCGGGCGGCGGGCGTCTGACAGCAGGGCGACGGAACGGGTACGGGGCGACGGGCTGCGCGGAGCGGCGGCGGAGGCCGCGCGTCATCCGCGTCGGGCCGCGCCCCGGCGGCGGGCCGGGGCGGGCGCACCGCCAGGCATACCGTGGGCGCACATGGTGCACTACGGTCCGCAATGCGACGAGGACTGATGCACGGCAAGGCTTGGGCGCTCTCCACGGGGGCTGCGGTCACGCTGTCCTGGTGGAGCGTCCACACGGTGCTGTCGGGGACCGCGTACGACCCGCCCCGCGCCCTGCCGATCGCGGACGCGGCACGCACCGCGGACGAAGAAGCGAAGCCGCAGCCCTACTTCACGTACCGCCCCGAGAAGTCCCCGGGGCCGAGCGAGTCCCCGCCCGGCAGCGACGGGGGCGGCAAGGACGACACGGTCCGCAGGCCGTCGGCCTGCGCCCCGCGGAGCTCTGCTCCGACTTCCCTGCCGAGCCCGAGCGGCAAGCCGTCGGGCGGGGCCGTGAACGTGAAGGGCTACACCGTCGACGGGGGCCGCGTCGTCTTCGGCATCAAGCGGTCCTCGGCGGACCTGGTCTCGGCGACCCCCGAATCGGGCTGGCAGATGCAGGTGTGGAAGACCCCGCAGTGGATCCGGGTGGCCTTCACCCGGGACGACCGCGAGATCTCGGTCTTCTGCACCTGGTACCAGCACGCGCCGCTCGTGGAGATCGAAGAGCGGTAGAGCCTCCCCCGGTCCCGGCGCTGCCCGCCGCACATCCGTTCAGCCTCCTCCGGCACAACGTGATACCCCATCAGTAGAGTCGGCAGCGACCAGGCGAATCCAGCCCGGCCCGTGTGCACCCTGCTCGGTGCCGGACCTTCCCACCTCGCTAGGCAGTGTCTTCAAATGGTCTTGCTTGGTGGATCATGGTCGGGTGATACGTCGCCATGAACTGTCGGACGCCGAGTGGGAGTTCGTCCGGCCGCTGCTGCCCGCGTCGCTGCGGGGGCGGAAGCGGTTGGACGACCGCACCGTGCTCAACGGCATCGTGTGGAAGTTCCGCACCGGGGTGGCCTGGCGGGACGTGCCTGAGCGGTACGGCCCGTGGGCCACGCTGCACACCCGATTTCGCCGGTGGGCCCTGGACGGCACGTTTGAGCGGATGCTCCAGGCCGCCCAGGCGAAGGCGGACGCGGCCGGAGGCATCGACTGGCTTGTGTCGGTCGACTCCACGGCCGTCCGGGCCCACCAGCACGCCGCCGGGGCTCGAAAAGGGGGCTCCGCAGCCCCGCGCTCGGACGCTCCCGGGGTGGCCTGACCAGCAAGATCCACCTGGCCTGCGACGCGGCGAGGAAGCCGCGGCGGACGCCCGCCGGCCTTCGACAAGCAGCTCTACAAACAGCGCAACGTCGTCGAACGCTGCTTCAACCGCTTGAAGCAATGGCCCGGCATCGCCACCCGCTACGACAAGACCGCCGAGTCCTACCAAGCAGCAGTCGCTCTCGCATCGCTCCTGATGTGGGCCTGACATTTGACGACAGAACCTAGCGAGGATGTCTTGCCTGTGAACCGACACCGTGACAGTCCACCGCGGCGGTGTGGCGCACCGTCGGCGCTCGTGCCAGAGGGAGCCGAGGTCGCGGAGCTGACCGGCATGGTCGACCTTGCCAGCCACCCGGCCAGCACCCACATCATCGTCCGTCGCGAACGACCGCACCCCGGCGCACAACTGTCCCTCTTCGACCAGGCCGAGGGCCTGCGACACCAGGTGTTCCTCACCGACACCCCGTACTCCGGCGGTGGGGCACACTCGAACGAGAGCAACTTGCACGGTACGGACCTGAAGGTGATCGAACGACCTTACGACGGATGCGGCAAGTGCCTGCTCGGTAGCTGGCCACGTTATCCCCCGAGCGCCAGCGGGAGAACGTGCTGACGGCCGCCGCCTCCGTCGGCGTCCGCATCATCGGCCGGGCCGACGCCTGGGAGGTTTCGGGCGCCGCCAATCCGATGACGCGCCCGAAGCTTGGCCCCTGGGCTCCGCGTCGCGAGGGGTCCCTACGACGGCCTCGTCGCCGCTGCAGTGGACCGGCTCGGTCGCAACGTTGTCGACTGCCTAATCAGTACCGCCATGAACACGGACACTCGGGTCTCATACGGGCACTTCACCCCGACCCGGAGCTGTTGCCGGGGTACCCGACGAGACCCGTCCGATGGTCTGTGGGGCGTTGGCGGGGAGCTGCCCGCGGTTCGGAACGAAGTGGGAGAGCAGCTACGGGGTACTGCGCCGTGGCATGAACGAGTCCTTTAGCCGGAGCCGCGTAGCGGCAGGATCGGTCACGTTCAGTGAGCGTCTACGGCGAGCGCTGCATCGATCTCTTGGAGGAACGGCTCCAGATCACCTGGGTTGCGCGAGGTGATGAGGGTCCAGCCGCAGGAGTCATCCTTGACGACCGGCTCGTCGGCCCATTCGCCACCGGCATTGCCGATGTCTGTCCTCAGCGAGGGGTAGGAGGTGAGCCTCTTTCCTTCGGCGACACCCGCCTCGACCAAGGCCCAAGGTCCGTGGCAGATGGCCGCTACGGGGCGCCCCGACGACGTGAAAGAGCGGACGATCTCCGTCGCCGAATTCTGCAGACGCAGTGCATCGGCATTCAATGTGCCACCCGGCACGAGCAGGAGGTCGTAATCGGCCGGGTCAACGTCGCTCAGAGTGAGTTCGGGTCGGATGGTTTTTCCGGGAGCTTTGTCGCTGACCAGGGTCTGAACGTCGTCAGCCGACACAGCAGCGACGTCCACATCGGCGCCCCAGCCCCGCAGGTGTTCGAGGGGCACCAGCAGTTCGTCCTGCTCGACGCCGTAGTTCGTGACGATGGCCAGCACCTTCCGCATGCTCACGTCGTTGTCAGACATTCCCAGGTCCTTTCGGGTTGGAACGGTCCGCCGGGATTGGTTTGGAGTCGTGGGTTCCCCCGAATCTTTGCGCTTATGCGGCCTCGCCAGGCCTCCCGGCCTGCGAAGACCGATCGAAATCTGCGCCGGGCCGGAGCCCAAACGCCGCGCTGATGATCACGGAGCCGCGTGGAGACTCGACACCGAAGACCGCGCCGTGCGGGTCGTGCAACAGGGCCGTGCGGTGATCACCCGCTACGGCCCGGCCGATGGTTCCGCCACCGTGCTGGGAGACCGCCTCCGCTGCTGCGTCAGCATTCGGTACGGGGAAGTAGACGTTCCAGCGCGGACTGGTCCGCTCGCCGCTCAGCGCCGTACCGGCCGGTACGATCCGGGCTGCCACGTTTCCGACGTCCCGGAGCGCTACACCGCCGTGCTCGTAGCGGACCTCGCAGCAACTGTGCCGGGCGCAGGCCCACTCGAGCACCTCGCCATAGAAGATGGCGGCCTCGAACATGTCTCCCGCGCGCAGTTCCAGTCGCCACGGCCGGTGTGCGCGCCAGGACTCCCAGTCGCCGATTAGCTGCCCTTCCCAGATTCCGAAACGATTGCCCTCACGGTCGGCAGCCAGCACCCCGCGACCGAGGGGAAGGCGAACCGGACCCACTGCGATAGTGCCGGTACGTTCCACGATGCGGGCCGCGGCCTCGTCGGCGTTTGTGATACAGAAGTAGGGTGTCCAGTCCAGGGCCACCTGCAAGGCCGGTGTTGTGCACCCCAGGCTCGCAGTGGGCACGCCCGCCCAGAGCGCCATCCTGAAGTCCTCACCCAGGGAGGTGCGCCGGAACTCCCACCCGAGTACGGCGCCGTAGAAGTCTTCGGCGGCTCGGGGGTCCGGCGTGGCGAGGCTTGCCCAGCAAGGTGCACCGACAGTGCATCCGGCCAGTTCCGTGACCTCTGCCGGTGGTCTGTGTGACCGGGGCGGGCTGGGTGTGGAAACCATGGCGTACCTTACGAGGCGGACACGACCCCTTTGTCAGCATGCACGTTTGGCCCTCCGGCGGCGAGCGGACAGCGGCAGCTGAAGCGGGAAGCTACTGTGCTGTTCCTCCGTCCATGCGCTGAGCAGACATATGAGACCTTGAGAGAACGCTGCGTGCGCTCCGTGCCGAGGCCGGCACTCCTACTCCGACGCCGTCTCCCGCCTTGAGCTTCGAAAGCAATCGGGGAGACGGGTCGCTCCGCAGGACGGCTCGGTCAGTACCAGTCAAAGAGACACCAATCAGGTCGACCGCGCGCTGCTACGGCGCCGCTGTCCTGCACGACGCGGTGGTGCTGTCCCACGGGGGCGTTTCACTGACGATCAGGTCAGGAGGTTTGTCCGCGACGCGTGCGGCACGGCTAGCTCATCGTTGGTTACCGGTGAAGACGGAGGCCGCCCTGGGCAATCCCCTGCCCGCTGGGGTCACCGATCCGGATGCGGCGGGAGGCGAACCGCCGCTCGGCACGGAGTGGTGACTGCGGCCAACGGCAACAAAGCATCCAGTGATGCGTTAGCCGTAGTGGTTGCCGAACACCATCACTGGGGCAGGCCGGCCTGGCCTGACGACGCGAGGAGCCGGGAGCTCGTGCGGCCTCGTCGAAGGCATGCTCGGAACGTGCGTCGCACGGCAGCTTGAGTGGACACAGCCGCGCGCACCGGGCGAACTTAGCCTCGATCCACCGACCCGTGCCTTGTGGATAACGTCTCGGAAAACGAAGAAGTGCCTTGTGACCTGCGATGATGGGAGTTCTTCAGGCTCCATCACGCACAATCAGCAAGGCACTTCCGAGATGCAAGTTTCCCACACGCGGGCGGCGGTCTCCGCTGCCTTCGATGACGCGAACCTGATCGCGCATGCCGGGCTGGTTCCGGTGATGCGGCTGGCCGAGCGGTGCGGTCTGCCCCGGCTGGTGAGGGAGAAGGTGAGGCTGACCGGGACGAAGAACGGCGCGGGTGCCTCGGCGGACGCCAAGGTCACCGGCATCGTGGGCGGCATGGCCGCAGGGGCGGACAGCATCGACGACCTCGACGTTCTGCGCCACGGTGCGATGTCGGCCGTGTTCGAAGGGGTCCGTGCCCCGTCCACCCTGGGCACCTTCCTCCGCTCCTTCACCCACGGTCACGCCCTCCAACTGCACGCGGTACACCGCAGGTTCCTCGGCGAACTGGCCGCGCACACCCCGTTGCTGCCCGGCTCCGGCGAGAAGGCGTTCATCGACGTCGACTCCACCCACAAACGCGTCTACGGCCGCACCAAGCAGGGTGGCGAGTACGGCCGGTTCAAGGGCATCCGCACCCTGCACCCTCTGCTCTCCACGATCTGCACCCCCACCTCCCGCCCGGTGATCGCCACCGTGCGGATGCGCCGCGGCAAAGCAGCCGACTCCCGGGGCGCCCCGAAATTCGTCAGCGAGGCGCTGGCCACCGCCGTCGAGGCCGGCTGCACCGGCATGCGCATCTTGCGCGCGGACTCGCAGTTCTACAACGCCGGTGTCATCGCCGCCTGCCGCCGGTCCGGCGCCCGCTTCTCCCTCACCACCGGGATGAACCCCTCCATCGAACGAGCCATCCACAGCATCCCCGACACCGCGTGGCAGCAGATCACCTACCCGACCGCGGTGCCCGACCCTGAGACCGGCGAGCTCATCTCGGACGCCGAGGTTGCCGAGATGCCCGCCTACACCGCCTTCGCCAGCCGCAAGAAAGGCGAGCGGGTCACGGCCCGGCTGATCGTGCGCCGGGTCCGTGACCTGGCCAAACCCGCCGTCGTCGGCGAGCAGGGCGAGTTGTTCCCGGTCTGGCGCCACCACCCGTTCTTCACCGACACCCCCGCGCCGACGCTCGAGGCCGAGCGGGAGCACCGCCACCACGCCGTCGTCGAGCAGGTCATCGCCGACAGCAAAGCCTCCGCCCTGGCCCACCTGCCGTCGGGACACTTCCACGCCAATGCCGCCTGGCTGATCCAGTGGGCGATGGCCTACAACCTGCTGCGGGCCGCCGGGGCACTGACCTCCGCCTTCCACGCCAAGGCCACCACCGCCACCCTCCGCGCCCACCTGGTCCAGGTCCCGGCCCGGATCGCCCGCTCCGCACGGCGCGTCACCCTGCACCTACCGCACAACTGGCCCTGGCAAAAAGCCTGGACGCACCTGTTCGACACCGTCCACCGCCCACCCGAACCCGCCTGACAGTCTCTGCCCACCCCGCCCGCCAGGGCCCGACCGGAACCAAAACCGTGGAAAAGCTGGGCAGACCAGCGGATGCAGCACGCCCATGCCCATCGGTCGACCCAAAACCGGCTCAGAAGCCCGTCAGAAGATCACTTCCAGACCACGTCGGCGGATCGAGGCTTAGGGGCACGGTGGAAGCATGGTGGGGGAGGGCGCGTTCGACGCCCGTGGCGAAGACCGACGCATGCAGTCGTCTATGGGCAGCTCCTTCAAAGTGACGCAATCCCGCGACGCCCTGCTCTCGCTGCCGACTGGGACATCCTCGCCACTGCACAGAACGAAGGGGCGAGCAGCGAGGATCGTCACCGGTGTCCCTTGCCACGGTGCATCCCCCGGCCGCGCTGCGGGCGAGGGACCGGGCCGCGGTCATACGCGGGCCTCGTGTCCGATGTGTAGATCGCGGCCCAATTCCTTTGCTGACGGTCTCTGTCCCCGTGTGAGATGCCGACTGTGGAGCCAGGACCCTGCCACGTTGCCACGGACCATTTCCGAGGCGACCTCGCTCAACTCGCGCTTGGTCCGCTGGGATGTCGCGAAGCAGCGACGCGAGAAAGGACGAGAGCGATGACCACAGAACCTTCCCCCGAGGGTCCCGGGCCAGTCCCCAGTCGGCCGGATCCGGTGCCGCACGACCCGCAGCCGCCGTCCGAGCCAGGTCCCAGCGAACCCGAGCCCCAGCCAGACTCGGAGCCGCCCCCGGCGCCGGGTCCCGGTTCCCGCCCGGTCCCCGAGCCGCCCGACTGATCGGATAGTGCCGCTCCCGCGGCTCTTCCTTCCGGTTGCTCGTGAGCGCGACACCTCACCGATTGCGGCCTCGGAGTGGTCGACGCAAGGTGGATTACGTCATCCCCCACAGTGAAGGACAGAATCGTCATGGGAAAGGCAAAGGCGAAGGCCAAGCAGGTCAAGGGCAAGCTGAAGGAAACCGTCGGCGGTGCCACGGACGACAAGGACATGCAGGCTGAGGGCCGCGGCGAGCAAATGGCAGGCAAGGCCCAGGAGACCGCGGCAAAGGCGGCTGAGCGGCTGAAGAAGTCCGGACGGTAGTACCTGCATTGTGGGCCGCGCACCCAGGGCGACCGCATCCGGGTTCACGGCCCCCGAGGGGCGGCCTGGTGTCGGCCGCGCGGCCGGCACCAGGCGTCAGGTTTCGTTGTTCGGTGAAAGTTCGCTGACGTTCGGCGGTCACGGCTATTGCAACGCCGGGTCGACGAGGCTGATTGCCACCCTGTTTTCATCATGTCTCCCATTGAGGAAAGCGCCGGTCTCGACTCGGGGTTACGAGTGGTGTCGGCGACCTCACGCGCGTGGGCCGTCACCCAGCCCGCGTGGGCCGTCACCCAGCCTAAGGAGCCGCGATGTTGCTCCCGGACAAATCCCTGGTCGTTTCGCTGCTGCGGCGCTATCGCGCGTGGGAGGTTGTCGTCCTGGCAGAGCCGCACGACCTGGCTAGCCGCCGACACCTCGAGGATGTCGCGTACACGTTGTGTGTGCTCATGGGGCAGCGGACCACCCGCGATGCGATTTCCGAAGCCGAGTTCTACCTCGGGTGGGCGCGATCGGTGGTGCCAGCTGCCGTTGTGAGGTCGCGGGACGGCGGAAATTCAGCCTCGTGAGTCCCCGCGGGCCCGAGGCGAGCGGCCTCGTCAAATGACCCGGTCGCCCCGGAGTCGGACAGCTCGTGTTTGGAACCCAAGACTCGCCAAGGAGTGTTCCATGGTGCTGGTCGGATACACAATGATGACGCACTGCCTCGACGAAGGTGCCGACGTCGTCACTGCATGGGATGGAGTCCGCGATGTCGCCCGCCCTGCGTGATCTCTGAGAGCCGGACGCGACAGTGAAACTCCTCCAGCCTCCGGGTGTCTACATGCCCCAGGAAGACACAGCCATGCTGATATCCGCTCTACGGCGCGAGCATCTGTCACCCGGAGCGGAGGTCCTTGACGTGGGTACCGGTACCGGCGCCGTGGCGATCGCCGCCGCCCGCCACGGCGCTGCCCACGTGATCGCCATCGACACGTCGGCCGCGGCGGTGCTCACGACACGACTGAACGCACTGCTGTCGGGGCACGCGCGGGCCATCCGGGCCAGCCGCGGTGATCTGACGGAGGCTGCGGCCGACCTGAGGTTCGACCTCGTGCTGGCGAACCCGCCGTACGTACCATCCGCGAACGTCCGCATGCCGCGCCGCGGTATTGCTCGGGCCTGGGAGGCGGGGCTCGACGGCCGGGCGGTGCTCGACCGGCTCTGCGCCAAGGGCCCCGCTCTGCTGCGCCCCGGAGGTGTGCTGCTCGCGGTCCACTCCGTGCTGAGCAACCCAGCGATGACCCTGGCGCGGCTGGCTGAAGCCGGATTGGACGTGGCTGTGACCGACCGCCGGTTCGTTCCCTTCGGGCCTGTCCTGCGAGAACGGGCCAGCTGGCTGGAGACCCAGGGCCTGATTGAGCGCGGCCAGGAGGCAGAGGAGCTGGTGGTGATCCGTGCAGAACGGCCGTACTGAACCGGAGACCGCACCTCGGGCAGCTGCACGGCGCGTCATGCAGGAGCCGGGCGGGCCCATGCTCGTGGAGGGTCCGGTCGAAGTGGTCCAGGAGAATGGCCGCATTGCACGCTCGGACCGGCCTGTCGTCGCACTGTGTACCTGCCGACGGAGCCTCATCTTCCCTTGGTGCGACACGAGCCACCGCGGCCGGAAGAGGCCGAAAGCCCCACCGCCGGCCTCAGAGCGGCACACAGACTGAGGACTCGCCGCCCCGCCATGCGCCGAGCAACTGCTCCCCGAACCGGTCTTCCAGCCATCCCGTGGCTGCGATACCGAAGGCGACGTCCGGTGCCAGATCCGGCTCCTCCTGAAGCAGGCCGGCGACGACCTCATGCCGTACGAGCTGCTCATGCACGGCGTCGGCCTCCACATGCTCCGCGTAGAAGTGGATGGCGGCAGGCCCGGCACCGGCCCGCTTCAATGCCTGAGCGAGGCGCCGCGACCCTGTGGCGATGTGGTCTCCACTGAGGCGAAGTGGCCGACCAGCGCACCACGGTGTGAGCGGTGGAGTCCAAAGAGTGACATGAGGTTGACGGTCGCGAGCATCTGCCGAGAGCCGGCGTCGAGGTAGCGCCCATAAGAGGTGTCCAGGTTGAGGTCCGCCATCAGATCGGCGAACAGCTTCGAGTGGACCTGTTCTGCCCGTCCCGCTCCGAATTCGTCGTACTCCACAGCAGCCATTCCTGCCCTGGCCCGGCCCGTCAGTCGCGGGATCACCCACACGTGCGGATCGGCCTCCTTGAGGTGGTAAAGCGAACGGTGGGCGGCGTACTCGCGCAGATGCCACAGCTCGCCCTCGTCCCGCAGGAAGTACGACACGCCGTCGCCGTCCGACGGCTCCAGAACGAGTTCGTCCAGCGCGCTGCCGACGTCCTCGGCCACCGGCACGTCAGCGCGCAAAGCTGCCATGAACTCCCGCTCCAGCGCGGCACGCACCTTGAGCAGTTCCGGATCCCACTCCCAGGCACCGTCCACACCGTCGAAGCCGCGATAGTGCAACTCGTAACAGAGGTACAGGGCGAGTTGGAGGTCGTCGTCGTACGGGTCGGTACCCGCTACCAGGTGTATGCCGGGCAGGCTGCGCCGACCCGGTTCCCGGCCGAGCGCCTCGATCAGAGCGGCAGACACCTCGCCTCGGGTTTCCGGGAGCCTCACGGCGCTTCCCTTCCTTGGCATTTGTCTCCATCGCTTGCGACGGGTCTCCGGCTTCGCGTTCCACCTCGTCCACATCGGAGTCAGGATCGCGCACAACCAGGATTTCCGCATCGAGTAGAGGGCGGAGCGCTTCGCCAGGGCTTCGGACTCGGAGCAGCCCACAACGGGGACTCTGACGGGCGCGTGATTTCCCATACCCGTCGGGGAGAAACGGGCGGCCGGTGGTTGCAAAGACGTTCGCCGGGCACATTCGCTTCAGCGGCCCGTTGCATGTCAGGTCCACCCGGATAGACATGAAGTAAGCGCAGACAAACCCCCTCCTCAGCGCCTCGTACACCAAGCGCGCACACTGTCCCGCCGCCAGCTGCGTCGATTGCAGCCAGCCGACACTTGCTCCGCTGAACGCCAGCCCGCCCGTGTTCGGAGTGGCAGCAGGCCAGTGCGGCGTGTCTCACCTTCAGTGCCTGAAGGTGTCCTTGCCCTTCTCGACGACCTGCTTCACTTTACCCTTCATCTTTTGAGCCCTCCCCTTTCCCTCCAACCTTTCGTTACCCACGGCCCGCCCGACCGATTCCTTTGTTTTCCCCTCCGCGATTTTGCCAATGTTCTTGGACTTCTTTCCGATACCCATTTCGTTCTCCCTGAGGTCATTCGGGTGGTGGCAGCAGAGTTCCGAGAGGTCCGAGATCCAAGTTGAGATCTTGCATGGAAAGGTCGTACCGAGAGCAGAGTTCAATCATACGACTGTGCAGAATCATCAAAGTTTCTCCGAGCCGCTCCTCCTGTTCCTCAGTGAGGTCTCCTGCGTCGACCCGCTGAAGGGCTTGGCGCTCCATGAGCTGTCGTAGCAGCTCGACGAGTGTGAGTACGAGTTTGATCAGGTCCCGTTCCACCGTGTCCGGGGCGGTAGTGATCCGATGGGCCGGCCTTCGCGCCTCCGTACCGCCCCGGGGCAGGATGTCCTGCGGCACTGCGGGCAGCATGCGGAAGGCGCGGGCGGCGGCATCGGCGATCTCGTCCAGGCGATTTCCGGGCGGACGCTCCTCACCTGACATGGTCGTCTCCTATGGGTGCTGAGATGGCATGCCATGGGGAAGGATTCTGTTCGCTGATGGAGACGATCAGCGCGCGCAGCGATATGCGTACGAGGTCGATATCGGCGATGGAGAGTACGACGTCACCGGTGAGGACCACGCCTCCGCTGAGCAACCGGTCCAGCAGGTCGATCAGTGCGATCTGCCGTTGCGGCAGCGGCTCCTCCGGCGTGGCCTCCGGCCTGCCTGCCGCCCTCACGGCGTGCCCCTCTTCAGCGGTTCGGCTTCGGCGAGGGTGGCGAAGGAGTACGGAGCCCACGGCCCGGTGACTTCGACGCGTGCCCCGGGTAGTCCTTCTGCGGCCTGCATGACATCAGCACGGAAATCCTCGGCCTGTTGCAACGGCACAAGGTAGGCGTCGTTGATGACGTTCTCTCCCGGACCGTGGGCGAGTTCGCCCTGCTGCGGCCGGTGCTGGACGCGATCAACCGCATAAGCGCGGGCAGCGGCCTCGACCCGCTCGGCTGCCTGTTCGGCGTCCCGGTAGGCGTCTTCGCGGGCGTGTCGCTGTGCTCTGCGCTGGCTGAGGTAGGCCCGCCCTGGGCTCAGACCGGAATCTGGGGGTGGGTCTGCTGGCCTCTCGGCCTCGGCGGCCGCTTCGACATAGATCTTGACGCCCCACTCCACCTGCGCTGCCAGGTCGGTCAGTCTGCCGGCAAACGCCTCGTGGCGGGCCCGGAGCATGAGTCGCACCCGCTCGTCGTCGAGGTAAACCGTTGCCAGACGCAGTGGCAGGACGGCAGTGCGGGCGGCCAAGGCCTCGATCACCCGGTGATGGGCGCGGGCGACTGACTCCAGCCAGTCCAAGTCCTCAAGATGCGCTCGCAGCGCGGTTTCTTGGAAGTCTCGCTCGGGTACCGGGCTCACGGCGACCACCACAGTGTCGCTGTGTTCTACACGCACTAGATGCACCGGCGCCTCCGCCACTCCAGGGAGCCCGGACAGGGATCTTTCCAGCGATCCGTCGGCGTCCCGTGCTATGGCGTACGCGTAGGAGATCGTGGCGGTCATGGCTCGTCCCGCCTCTCGCTGCGGGGGCTGGGCTCTGCTCGTTTGGTGTGTGAGGTGCGTGAGGTGCGCCTGGGAGCCGCAGCGCGGCTCTCCTCGTCCTTGACCCGTGGCAGCTCACGGTCCTCGCGCAGCGCCGTGATTTCAGCCTGCAGCCGTTTGTTCTCCTCGGCGAGTGAGCGGTGGCCGTCGTTGGCGCGTGACGACAGTGAGGGATCGTGCTCCCACCAGTCGATGCCCATTTCCTTCGCTTTGTCCACCGAAGCGATCAGCAGGCGCAGCTTGATGGTGAGCAGTTCGATGTCCAGGAGGTTGATCTGGATATCGCCTGCGATGACGATGCCTTTGTCCAGGACGCGCTCCAGGATGTCGGCGAGATTGGCCGAGGAGCCCTGGCCGTATGGGGCGGACCTGGACGGGAGGTCGCCCAGCCTCCTGGCGACGGGTTCGGTCACGGCCGCTGCACCTCAATTCCCTGGTGTCCCGGAGCTTCGACGGGAGCGCGTGGCAATGCGCCTGTTCCACCGGCTGTCGCAATCAGGTATCGACGCCCTGGACATGGGCCCTGATCTCGTCCAGCCGGTCCAGCAACTCGTCCTCGCGCCGGTCGAAGGTTTCCTCGTCGATGTCTCCCGCCACGAGCGCTCGCTCAAGTGCGGCAAGTTCCCGTTCGACGGGGGTTGGGTCGTAGTACTCGTTCTCCGCGGCCTCGACGACGCGCTCCATGACCCAGGCCACGCCACGCACCGGCGCCAGCGGAAGAGTCGCGAGTTGAGTCAGCAGTCCCATGAGGACTCCTTAGACGAAGCTGTAGGCGGGCAGCGGGCCGACCAGTCGCAGGTCGAAGTCCTCGCCCAGTTCCTTGGCGATGTCCTGTTCCGCGCCGAGGAAGGTCTTCTCGTTGTCCCGCTCCACAAGGAAGGACACATTCAAGAAGTCGTTCCCGGTCGGCCGCGACGAGCGTTCTTCCCGCGCGAGTCCGCGCAGCGCATCAAGGACTGCGACGGCGAGCCGATCCTGCCGCGCTTGCACCTCTTGGGAGACCAGCTCCCCGAGGGCGAGCGGCAGTTCCGGGCTGCTGCGGCCGCTTCTGATCTCCTCGTTGAGCTCGCGCGCCTCGTCGGACTCCCGAAGGATTTGACGCAACAGCGCATCCTCGTCCTGGGCGGCCTTCAGGTGGTACTCCACGCAGCCCTCCAGCGCCCGCAAGCGTTCGCTGAAATTATCCGTACCGTCCTCCAGAACCGCTCGCACAGCGTCGTCGTCCACGCTGGTGAAGCCGAACTGCAGTGGCAAAACGGTGCCGCCGGCCATCAGCTGTTCCTGGACGGCCTGGTGCGCGCCGAGGTCTCGGCGTTTGGGACGCAGCTCCTCGGGCGCGTCGCTGACGACCGCGGACAGCATTTCGGTGCGCACCGTGCGGAGGGTCGCAGGCGGGTCCCCCACCCCGTGGAGGCCGTCCAAGCGCTGCGGATGGGTGGCCAGGACAATGGAATACACGTATACGGCCATGGTTCACTCCTCGCGGCGTCGGGCGGCAGGCCGACGCCGCGGCCGCTCCCGCCTCTCCTCGGGCTCCTTGCGCCTCTTTTCGGACTGCTCGACCTCCTCGTCGTCGTCATGCCCTCCCTTCAAGGCGTCGGTCAGCACGTCAGCGGCCCCGCTCAGCGCACCCTTGGCTTTGCCATGCGCTCCGCCCTCGGTCACCTCACCGACCAGGTCGGTCAGCTGAGACGGAGCCTTGCGGCCCTCCTCCAGGTCGAGGCGGTTGCAGGCCTCCGCGAAGCGCAGGTAGGTATCCACGCTCGCCACGACGATGCGAGCATCGATCTTGAGGATCTCGATGCCCACCAAGGACACACGCACAAAGACATCGATCACCAGGCCGCGGTCCAGAATCAGCTCGAGGATGTCGTAAAGGTTCCCCGACCCTCCTCCGCCGGCCCTGGAAATGGTTCCTCCGCCCTGCGGCACCATAGTCATGGTGCCTCCTTTCAGCAGCTCACACGTGGCTCCGGACGAGGCCGCTTCCGTTCGTCCGTCGAGCGGTGCAGCAGTGGCATTCCGGCCCTAGCCACGCGGGTCGATCTGGGCTCGGGTGTAGCGGCGGGTGCGCTCGTACGCCAACAGTTCGCCTTCCTCGTCCAGCGTCACCCGGTAACTCGCCATCACGCTGGTAGTGCCGGGGATACGCTCCAGCTCCAAAACTTCCACGTCCGCCTGCCAGCCGCCTTCCGTCGGCTTCACCGCCGAGACGGACTCGGGTGCTCGCCCCAAAAGCTCCTGGAGCTGCTCAGCCGCATACCGCATGGCCCGCGGGGCCGAAACCCGACGGGCCGCACGCTTCGTTTCGCTCGTGCGGCTGCCGGCCCGTCCGGTGCTGGTTTTCCTGGCGGTCTTCTTGACGGGCTTTTTGCTGGACGGACGCCGGACGCGCCCTGTCTCATCCTCTTCACCTACGGCCATGTTCCCGCTCCGGAATCGGAGACGACATGATGCCCGCGTCACCTTCACAAGACGCCGTTCCATGATATACGGCCTGGGCTGACCGCATCTCGGAGCCCGCACATTGCTTCAGCGCCGGGCGCAGCCTCCTACTAACCGCGTTCCGTAGCCTCCCCACTGGCTGCATAGCGCCATCGCTGCCGCATAAGAAACGCCGTGAGTGGTGGGGTGGTGGGCACGCCATCCCCCAAGGAAGGAATCGCTTCCACTGAGGCCCTGGGCGCTGATGACGCACGCATACGGCGATCAGTATCATGCGCGTTTCGCAAGTGATGGAACGCCGGTGTTCACTCTTGTTGACCTGTTTTCCGACGGCCCACCGTTGAAGAACAGGCCATGGCAGGCGCATGTGCCCATTCCCTGAGCAGTTGCCCCTGCGGTGCGCAGGGATCACAGTAAAAAAGAGAGGGCATGTCCGAGATCGGAGAACGCTGTGATCATTCTCGGAATCATTTTGCTTGTCGTCGGCTTCGTGACCGGGATCTCCATACTGTGGACAATCGGGATAGTTCTCGCGGCTATCGGGGTTGTCTTGTGGATCTTGGGGTCGCTGGGGCACGCGGTCGCTGGTCGAAGGCACTACTGGTAGCCCGGCAGAGTCTCGCCACTCTGAACCGTTCCGGGTTCGATAGAGACTTCAGATTGTGGTTGTGACCTGGGGTTTGGTGGTTGCGCGGTAGTAGTTGGTCTCGTATTCGGCGGGGGGGATGTGCCCTATTTCACCGTGGAGCCGACGGTGGCAGTACCAGTCGATCCACTCGGCGGTGGCGAGTTCAACCTGGGAAAGCGTTCGCCAGGGCCGTCCGGGCTTGATCAGTTCGGTCTTGAACAGGCCGATCGTGGACTCCATGAGGGCGTTGTCGTAGGCGTCACCGACCGAGCCGATCGAGGCCGCGATGCCGGCGGCGTCCAGGTGCTCGGCGAGCCGGAAACTCGTATATTGCGACCCGGCATCGGAGTGATGTATCAACTCGCCTGCTCGGTGCGGGTGTTCGTCGCGGTCGCGTTGCCACAGAGCCATGTCCAGGGCGTCCAGGACGAGCGTGGTCTGCTTCGACGTGGCGGCGGACCAGCCGACGATCCGGCGGGAGAAGGTGTCCACGACGAAGGCGACGTATACCACTCCTGACCAGGTGCTGATGTGGGTGAAGTCGGCAACCCAGCAGCGGTTCGGGGCCGGCGCGACGAAGTTGCGGTCCAGCAGGTCCGGTGCCCGCTCGACGGAACTGTCCGGGATCGTGGTGATGATCTTCTTTCCGCGGACGGCACCGGTGACGCCGAGCTCGCGCATGAGGCGCTCGACGGTGCACCGGGCCACGACGTGGCCCTGGCGGTGCAGCTCACGCCAGACCTTCCTGGCCCCGTAGACACGGTAGTTGCCCTCGAAGATCTGCTGGATGAGCGGCTTCAGCTCGGCGTCGCGGACAGTGCGGGCGGACGGGGCCTGGAGGCGCTTGCGGTGGGCGTAATAGGTGGAAGGGGCGATCTTGCAATCGTGCTCGGTGAGCACGCGGCAGATCGGCTCGACACCGCCGAAGCGGGCCGGGTGCTCGTCGATGAACGCTACGAGCGTGTGTGTGGCCGGTCGAGCTCGGCCGCGAAGAAAGACGCCGCCGCCTTCAAGATGTCGTTCGCCCGCTTCAGCTCGGCGATCTCCTTCTTCATCGCCTTGATCTGCGCGGACTCCTCCGTGGTCGTCCCCGGACGCTTCCCGGAGTCGACCTCGTCGCGCTTCACCCAGTTCCGCAGGGTCTCGGCCGAACCGATGCCCAGCTTCTGGGCGACCGCCCGCAGAGCGGCCGACTCGTTTGGGTAGTCACCACGGACCTCGGCGACCATACGGACCGCTCGTTTGCGCAGCTCAACGGGATAGGAGGAGGGACGTGCCATGACTCAATCCTTTCACGGAATCGAGTCTCTATCGAACCCGGAACGGTTCATGACGAGGCGTACTGGATCGCCACCACGCCGCGTACCGACTATCCGCCCCCCAGCACCGACCTGGCCGCAGACGTCGCAGTCATCGGCGGCAGCAGCGCCGGCCTCTGCACCTCATGGGAGCTGGTCCGGGCCGGTGTGGACGTTGTTGTCCTGGAGGCGGACCGGATCACCGCAGGCGTGACCGGATACATCACCGCCATGCTGGCGGCTGCGCATGGCTTGGTGAACGCGCAGTTGGAAGCGAAGCACGGCACCAGCGGCGCCGGCTGTACGCGCTATGAGAACAGGACGCGCTCGACCGGACGGTCACTCTCTGCGCCGAACTGAACACCGACGCTGACCTGGAGCACTCACGCGCCTACACCTACACACGGGATCCGCAGCACATTGATGCGGTCAGGGACGAGGCAGAGGCCGCACGGCAGGCAGGGCTCGACGCATCCTTCCTGACCGGGCCTCGGACGGAACCACGGACGTCGACGGTCGTCCGCGCCGCATCGTCCCTGGTATCCGCGAACGGCACCAGGCCGTGTACGAACTCCTCACCCAGGGATGCTCGTTGCGTGGAATCAGCCGGGATTTGCATCTCGACTACGCAGTCCGACGCCATGCCAGAATTTCAGATGCCGACGATCTGCTGGTCAAGGTCACCTCCCGCCGGACTCTGCTGGACGACTTCAAGCCGTACATCTACAAGAGGTTCGCTGGGGGCTGTCACAACGCCAGCCAGCCAAACGTGAAGTCCGCGACCAGGGATTTCGAGGCGGTCTCAGTGCCGTCAGCCGGCACATCCGTCTGCTCCGGCAGCCCGCAGTCCCGCCCCGCCGCACCGGCCGATGCCCAAGCCGCGCAAAGTCCTGCGGCGGATCACGACCCATCTGGATAGGCCGCGGCCCGACAAGCTTGGTGGTCTGCGGCCCCGAAACGGCTAGGCCCCTACCTGACACCAGTCACGGCGTCACCTCTGTCGTCCCCGCCCCCCTGAGGGGGTTACGTCCTCGTCCTCTCCTTCTTCCCCTTCTTCTTCGTATTCGCCTTCTTCTTCGCCTTCTTCTTCGTCCTCGTCCTCGTCCTCGTCCTCGTAGTCTTCGTCCTCGGGCTCGTAGTCTTCGTCCTCGGGCTCGTAGTCTTCGTCCTCGGGCTCCTCCTCGTAGTCCTCGTCCTCGGGCTCCTCGCCTTGTG
Source organism: Streptomyces sp. NBC_00984 (assembly GCF_045162475.1). Classification (NCBI taxonomy): domain Bacteria; kingdom Bacillati; phylum Actinomycetota; class Actinomycetes; order Kitasatosporales; family Streptomycetaceae; genus Streptomyces; species Streptomyces sp. NBC_00984. Next base: position 8,270,646 of record NZ_CP108734.1, on the reverse strand, counting down.
CGTCCTCCTGCTCTGCGGCCTCTTCTTCCATGGCGTCTTCGTGGGAAACGACGACCTCACCGTCCCGGATTTCACCGCGCCAGCCCTCGGGCTCTTCCTGGGCGAGGGTGACGTATCGCTGGAAGTGCTTGAAGTCGAGTCGCATTCGGCGCCCTTGGGCACGCCACAGGTTGCCCGTCTTCTCGAAGAACCCGGACGGGTAGTACTCCACGACCAGGACGATTCGAGTCAGGCTGGGTGCCAGCTCATGGAAACTGACCGCACCACGGGTAGTTCCCTTGGCTCCCTCGGACGTCCAAACGATGCGGTCGTCGGGAATCTGTTCCTGGACAGTCGCTTTGAAGCCGCGCGAGGAAGGGCCGACTTTGACCTTCCAGTCACTGGACATCTCATCGCTCTTCGAGACGTCGCGAACGCCCTTCGCGAAGCTGCTGAACTGGTCATACTGCGTCCAGTGGTCGTACGCGACACGCAGGGGCACTCCCACATCGAGAACCTCGATAATGTTCATGACCTTGCCGCCGCTCGACTTGCGTTTCCCCTTTCCGCCGCCGAACGCTTCCTTGACCTTCCCCACGACATTGTCCTTGACGCCCTTGGCTTTCTCTCCGACGAATGCCTTCAGCGGGGAATCGCCCTGGAGAATACGGGAGCCGATCGCAGGAAGCGATCCGCTCTCGGCCACATCGGTGAGCTGCCCAGTGACATCGGTCAATTTGTCGCCCGCCTTCTCGGCGAGCCTCTCCACCTGTGCACTGAGGAAGTTGGACGCCTCTTCGCGAAGTCGGTCCGCACCCGACATTTGTGCCGTGGGCTGGTCTGTTTCCGTCCTGGTCATGACTGGCTACCTCCGACGATCGGCGCGCTTGGACGCTGCTCGCTTCGACGACGTCGTCTTCCGGGCGGCGGACTTCTTGGCCGGAGCAGTCTTCTTCGCAGCCGTCTTCTTTGCCGGGGCCGCCTTCCGGGCGGCAGACTTCTTGGCCGTCCGAGGCTTCTCTCCATGGGCAGGAGCGGCCTTCTTGCGTGCCGCGCCTCCTCTGGGCTGGGCTGATGGGCGAGAACTGCGGCGCTGCTTCGGCTGCCTCGCCTCCGGCTCTTCCTCTTCCTCCTCGTATTCCTCTTCTGGCTGCTCCTCCTCTTCCTCAGCCTGGCCCTCTTCGTACTCGTCCTCCGGCTCTTCCTCTCCCTCTTCCTCTTCCCCTTCCTCTTCCGGTTCCTCCTCTCCCTCGTACTCCGCGCCTCCCTCTTCCAGCTCGTACTCCTCCTCGTCCCCCTCTTCCTCCCCCTCATCCTGCTTCTCACCGAGCCGGGCCGTACGGTCGCTGATGGCGTCGGCCAGCGAACTCATGCCCCGGTCGGCGGCGGCGGCCACTGCCTTACGGCCTGCGTCGAAGACTTCCCCTTTCAGCTGCTCCTGCAGCTCGGCGAACTGGGGAATCTCTCCTAGTCTGCGCATCCCTTCGGCGGCAAGCTGTCGGGGTTCTAGGCCGAATCGCCTCCCTGCCAGGTACGTTGCAACGGTCAGGGCCAGCCGGCCCTTTTTCGTCCGGCCCAGCAGATAGCCGCCCACTACTGCGGCCGCGAGGGTCACCTTGGCTGTGTCATCCATGAGTGCGTCACCTTCGATCGTTCGGTGCGGGGCCGACCTAGCCGGTCGAGTAGCCTTTCCTCTTCCCGATTCGAAATCCCTCCGTGCCGATATGTCCGCCTTCAGTTTCCCGGTTCAGTACAGCCAGCTGGGCACGGAGTACTCCCGAGTCGTGCAGTTCGCGGCTCGGCAGCGTCGCTGAGCTTCCGCCGCCCCGACCAGACCGCGGACCGGCGAGATGGGGAGCGTGAGCAGTCCCGTGATCAGTCCCATGGCCAGACTCCGGCGGCCTCAACGTGAGTGCCTGCAGCGGCAACGAAGTTGCAACAAGGCAGCAGGCCCGCGATACGCCGCTTGACGTGTTCGCGGTGCGCACTTCCAAATCGCTCCGCCGCGTTTCCGAAATCGTGGCCTTCGCCGCGGGGCTGTCGTTCTTCTGCCATGCATTCAAGTCTGATCGGTATCGGGCGCCTCGCACCTTGAGCGGAGCTAGCGGGCGCATCAGCCGGGGAGGGTGGCTGCTGTGGGGATCGATGATTTAGGGGTGTAGCGGACGACGGCACGAGCCCATCCTTCATCTGCCGCGTGACCACGGTTTCCTGGCCACACGTAACGCTTTCGCCTCGACCGTCCAATCTCTTCCGCCGCGTCTTTGGCGTTCCCTGCCCTGTGACCAGGGCATAGAGATGGCGGCCCACCAGCCGTGCACCAAGTCCACAGATATTCGGTCTACTTCCGCTATACGGCTAGACCCGGGCGGCGGCTCGAAGAAGAACACCAACGGCCTGCTGCGACAGCATTTCCCCAGGGACATTGACCTCTCGTCCCACACTCCTAAGCACCTGGAGGTGTTGGTCTGCGAACTCAACAGCCGTCCACGAAGGACGCTCGACTGGTCAACCCCAGCCGAGCATCTCGCTGAGCTACGGGCCCCAGTCAGCTGACCAGCAGTTGGGGCTGGTCCTCTCAGCCTGTCGCTCACCCCGTGCCCTGGGGCATCCCTTCGACGACTTCCGCAAGTCGTCGCAGCATGCTGCGGTGCCGGATCTGTGCAAAGGCGTCGACAACTGTGTTGTGGAGACTCCCTCCCAGGCCGCGCAGCGGATGCTCGTCGAGAATGACCAAGGTCTTTTCGCCCCACGGCCGGATATCGAAAGCGATCCGTGCCGTGCCCAACGGCCCGCCGTGCACTTCGAGTTCCAGTGCGCGCGGAGCGTCGAGACGACGGACCGTCGTGTTTCCGTGGAACTCCTTCGGCCCCACACGCGCCGTGTATTTGATCGACGATCCGACTTCCGGCCAACACCCGTTGCCCGGGGCGGAGTCCAAGGTCCCCACCACCCAGTCCGCGTAACGGCTCTCGTCCTCCAGAACCGCCCAGAGCACGGACGGTTCCCGGGCGATGAGCTGATGACGTACAGCCATGTGTGCTCCCATCCGGGACGCTGAATAGCACGCGGCATCGGAGCACGTCGGGATCACAGCCGCCGCTGGACATCACAGTGGCCGCGTGCACGGGGATCCGGAGTAAACGGCACTACCAGTAGTGCCGTTTACCGCCCACCGCATGCCCGACGACACCCAGGATCCAAAGGACGATACCGATCGCGACGAGCACGATACCGACGGTCCACAGGATCGATATGCCGGCCACCAGACCGATGACCAGCAGAATGACGCCGAGGATGATCAGGGCATCCTCCGTTCTCCCAGGTCTTTTTAGTATGCGCCTCACACGTATGCACGGCGATGCAGACCGCGCGAGGCGCTCGTCCACCAGACCAAGGAAAAGGCTATGTCACGAGGACAGGCGCATCCCGTGCTTCCGCATGGCCGTCATCGCCCGAGCGCTCGTCACCAGCGACGCCATGACGCGACTCATCAGCTTCCGACAATCATCCTGAAGGCGCGGCTCAAATCGAGGGGTATGGCCCCGTCTGCACGAAGCTCTATGGCGGCATCTCTCGTAGCGGAACCCGCTCCAAGACGGTACTGACCGACATTTCGGCCCCATGAAGACCACGGTGCCCGGGGACCGTGAAAGCGGCGTTCGAGCCGAAGACCGTGCGCCAGCGGCAGAAGCCTCTGCCGGGCGGTCAAGGCCCGCGGTCCTTCCCCAACGAAGGCCGCACTGAAGCGCGCAATGAACGCCTTCGACATGACCCTCGAAGGCAGGCCGTCTCTCAGCAGCCCGCCAGAAACCTCAACTATGTGAGCTACACCGCTCGTTTGGCAGCCCCGCATGAGAGCACGAGAGCGTCCTGCAGGTGGAGATATCGCAATCCACACCGAACCAGAAGGCCCTCACTCGTTCAAGATCACCACACCCGTGCGATAGCCCTCACCAACCCCCGTGGACAGAACACCTAGTCGACGCGGCGGGCGCGGTGGCGGACTTCCCGGAGCCGGACCTCCGACGGGAGGCGGTCCAGGCCTGCCGAGTCCCGTGCGTGTGCGAGCGTTTCCCCGCTCAGTTGCTCCAGAGTCCGCGCCGGTTCTGCGTGAGGCTTGAGCAACAGCCGTACTCGTGCGGCCGGAGCAGCACGCCGACCCGTCAGCCGCACATGAGCCTGCGAGATCCCATCCAGCACCTGCGCCTCTTCCTCGATTGCGTCCTCCAGCGCACGGCCATTGAGTCGGGCCGCCGCGTCGCCTTCGCTCTCGATGAGGACCTGGCCCAGCCGGTGTCTGCGCAGCTGCGCCAGAAGCCACCAAAGCAGCAGCGCGAGAAGCACGACGAGCACCGCGATGACGGCCGGCCACCACCAGTCCTCCTCCCGCCACCGGGCGCGTCCCCAGGTGCCCAGCACGACATCCTCCGGGCCTCGGAAGGGCCACCAGCCCGGCATGTGGAACCCCCAGTGGCGCTGCAGATCCAGCCCACCGAGCAGCACGCCGCCGCCCAGGGCGAACAGTCCAAGGCCTAGCAGTCCCAGCAACACCCGGTTCACTGCCTTGAGCATGGGACACCTCACCCTTTCTTCGGGCGCCGGACGCGCACGTCCAGCGTGGGCTTCCGGGCGAGACCCAAGTTCGTTACGGCTTCGCTCAGCGCGGCGTCCAGATCCGCGTGGACCTCGTTGAGATCGCGGAAATGTGCCTGTGCCCGGGCTTTGACTTTCCGGCGGCCGAAATCGACCCGTGCCGATTGCACACCGGACACCCGTACGGCCCGGTCGCGCAGATTCAGTGCGGCTGCGTGGCGGTCGAGCCCGGCGTGGACCTCCTCTGTTCTGGGGATTCCGGTGGGCTGCCGCATGGGTATCACTCTGCGCAGTCCCGGCGTCACCGCCAGCAGGAAAAACCACAGGCCAAGGGCCATCGCGACTGCGGCCCCGACGGTCATCCAGATGTCATGCAGCGGTCGTGTGGCCAGTTCCTCGGCGAGCCGCCGTCGCCAGCTCATCCCGGGCCGGTCTGCCCAGACCGAGACCACGTCGTACAGGAGCAGCCCAATGCCTGCGACGGACAGCAGCGCCACAATGGCTGCGGGAATCCGTCGCGCGGACCAGAAGCGGCGCGCCGACCGGCGCGATTCGTGGACCGCTACTGTCGCGCCCCCAGTGGGGGTACCTGCGGATGATGCCTGTCCCGTACCGGAGGGAATGTCGCCATCGCCGGTCGGCTGCCGCCAGGTGTTCGCGCTCATCTCACTCTCTCCCGGTCTCTATGCCGCGAGTGCACCGAGTGCAGCCTCTCGACCGACACCGTGAGTTCGGACACGTCCATGCCGGCCCATGTCCTGAGCTGCTCGATGACCTCGCGGCGCACCGCAGAGCACTGAGCCCCGATGTCGGACGGGTAGCCCAGCTCCACGGCGATGCGCATCCGTACTTCGCCGAGCATGTCCGGACGGTCATTGGTGGGATCGCCGCCTCGTCCTGCGGCATGCTCATTCCGCTCCGATGCCCGCCGCACAGACGTCGTCACGCGTGGCGTCCGGCGGCCGGGCGGTACACGGCGGGCCGAATCGGTGAACCGGCTCAGCGCCTCGCGGGCCACGTGGGATGCGATCTTCGCGACGACATGGTCGGAGACGGTGGTCGCACCCCGCTCTCTGCGAGGAACGCCCGGACGACGATCGACGTCACTGGTCACTGCCGTCAGTCTCCCTGAGCCTGTCACCGGCTGTCGCGCGCCCGCTGGTGGTCGTCACGGCGGCGACGGATGAAGTCACCGGGCTCGAGATCACCTTCCATCAAGCGCCCGGCGACAAGTCCGACGGCGCCCAGTACCAGCACCAGCAAGAAGGCCCAGAAGCCACCGAAGTACCCGGCGAAGCCCAGTGCCATTCCGGCAATCAAGCCGACCACAGCCTTGCTCATCACGCGCTCCTTCACTCAAGCGGGCTGCTCCCCCTTGGCTACTGGACCCGCTGCTGCTCCCCTTCGTCCTCCTCGTCGGGCAGCTTCACATCGCTGACCGCGATGTTGACTTCCACGACTTCCAGGCCCGCCATCCGCTCCACTGCGGAGATCACGTTCTCGCGCACGTCACTGGCCACGTCCGTGATGGAGACGCCATAGTCGACGACGATCTCCAGATCAATGGCCGCCTGCACCTCTCCCACCTCGACACTGACCCCGCGCGTGACGGACTTGCCGCTACCTGCGCCGGGCACCCGCTCCCGCATGGATCCCATCGAGCGTGCGAATCCACTACCCAGAGCATGGACGCCGAGCACATCGCGTGCCGCCATTCCGGCGAGCTTCTCTACCACCACGTCGGCAATGGTCGTCCGACCGCGAGAGCCGGGCGCACGGCCGTGCTTTCCGCCGGTGTTCTCAGTCATCGGGCTATTCCTCCCTGAAGGAGATCACCAAGGCACTCTTTAACAGGATTATATTCGTTTTAGTGGTATCTATCAGAGTGTGAGCCATGAGACGGAGCGGTTCAACGAGTGGTAGGAAGTGCCCCTCCCCAGAGCTCCTGCGGAATCGGGGCGCAACGCGGGAGGAAGAGAACCGCGGCCATGGAAGCGGGTGAGAGTCCGGTGAAAACCGAGGCATGGATGCAGGCAGTACGGCGCCATCTGGACCTGGGTCGGCTGCTCCCTCTCGGCGGGCCTGACGACGGGACGTGGATCACCGAGCAAGCGGCCGTCCGGGCCCTTGGGCGCAGGGCCGCCGAGATTCCCGGCGTTTGGCTGGAAAGCCTGCGCATCGGACCGGCATCGCTCGGCCCCGTGTCCGAGCCGTCCGTCCGTCCGCCGGCCAGCGCGCTGCCACCTGGCCCGCTCAGGATCGAGGCCACATTCACCGCATTCATGGGACAGCCACTGCCCCGCAGCGCGGAGCAGTTGAGGAGCGCATTGCTCAACGTGGCCATTGAAAGGCTCGGCCTAGCCACTGAGACAGTTGATCTGCGCGTCACGGATCTCCAAGAGGGCCCGCAGAGAGGCGTCAGGCCCCAGACCGCAGAGAACGCCATGGGGCCCCCGCCGGAGGCTGCAGCTGCGCAAAGCTCGCTCCCAACGACCGGAACGGGACCCATGCGGGGCCCCATCGCGGAGCTGGCCGATGTCGCAGCGGCTGTTCCGGGCGTGGCCCGCCTCACCGCCGTACTGGGAAGCCGCCCGGTCAAAGTGGAGCAACATGACCATCCACCAGGCCGGCACATCGAGGTCCAGCTTGCGGTCGCTCCCGGGTACCATCCGCTGGAAGTAGCCCTCGCCGTCCGGGCGGCGGTAGCCGACGCAGCCACTAGTGACACCTCGGGCCCGGTAACCGCCGCCGTCCTCATCGCAGAAACCGCGGCCTAACCTCAATACCGGTAACTTAGGGGAATTCGGTCGTTGTTGTTGGTATGCCAAGAGCGGGTCAGCTGAAGTCATTTGGTGAGCGGTTGTCGGACCGGGTCGCGGTCGGGGTGCTGACGCAGGCGTTTCCTCAGTCGCTTGTGGACGAGGTGCCGGCGGAGACGGGCCTGTGGACGATCGCGTAATTCCCCAGGGGTAAGTCACGTAATTCCCCAGGTTCCTCTGCCTGAGAGCGCGGCAGGTCCGCGGAAGTGGCCGGTTACTCTCATCTCGTTCCAAGGCCATGACCTGAGATGATCTCCGCTGAAGGGGAGGTGCAGTAATGGAGATGCCACCGACGCACCTGGCTGTCGAAAAGGACCGGCTGGAGGAACTGCGCGACCTCTTGGCGGCAGGAGCTGACATCCACGAGGAGTACAACGGATTCACCCTCCTGCACCGGGCCGTCGACGGAGAGATTGACGGACACGTCCAGACCGGGGATCCCCTCCACGTGGATGCCACGTGCTTCCTGCTGTCCCAAGGTGCAGATCCCACACGTCGTTCACACGGTGGGACCGGAGTGTCTGCCCATCACCTGGCCTTCGTCAACAGGCACTGGCTTGCTGACGCTCTCTTCGAAGCCTGGCTCACCCGTGGGGACACCAAGATCAGTCTTTGAAGACGGTCTCGACTCTGCTGCGTAATTCGTCAGGCGGAGAGTTGGTAGCTGAGTCGTTCGAGCCTGCTGTGGCGGGCGCGGTCGAGTGGCCCGGTGGTCCAATGGGCGTCGAGCCGGATCACGTTGAGCGCGGTGGCGGAGAAGGCGTGTTGGAGGCGGACTTTCGGTAGGCCGCGGTAGCGGGCCCGGCGGATGCCGGTGATGTCGAGGGCCTGGTTGATGGTGCCCTCGACGCCGGCCCGGAGGGCGTACTTGTTCTTCCAGGTGTCGGTCTTCCGCTCGGCGCGGGCTCTGGCGAGGTTGTCGTGGAGTTCTTCGGGCCTGAGGGTGAGCATGCGACGGCCGGTCTTCGAGGTGGTGCACTGCTTCTGGAAGGGGCAGTCGCGGCAGGTCAGGACGCTGAAGGTGACCACGATGGCGTCTGTGCCGTGTTGCTGGACGGGGTTCCAGTGGGAGCTGATCCTCCCGGCGGGGCAGCGGACCTGGCGGGTCTTCCAGTTGATGGTGAAGGCGTTCTTGTCGAAGCCTTCGGCCGCCTTGGCCTGCGCGGAGTGGTCCAGAAGGACCGGAGTGACCATGCGGATACCGTCCTGCGTGGCCTTGGTGATCAGGTCGGCCGACGGGTAGCCGGAGTCGAGGTAGTGCTCGGCCGGTTTCACGCCGTGCTCCGCGAGGCTCTGCTGGATGGGAGCGGTCGCCTTCACGTCGGGCACGGTCGCGTCGGTGGTGTGCACGTCGGTGATCAGATTCGGCATCCTCCCGGACCCGGATCCGGACCCGGCGCTCTGCTGTTTGTGACGGCTGCCGCGAGGTTCAGGGTGCTCTCCGCGCGAGCGGAGGTGAGCCGCTCCTCGGAGAGGTCAGCGTGGGCGGAACTGCCGCGCCTGATCTCCCGTTTCGAACCGACAACCCACGCATTACAAGTCCTGGGCAGTGGGGGTGAGTGGTGCCGGACCCTGTTACTTCATCCGGAACAGCCTCTTCGGACAGCCCAAGCAGTGCGGCGTGTTCCCGACAAAACCGGGCTGCGCCGGAACGTCCGCTCACACATCGCTCACGCACAAATGGCGCTGCGGTCCGCGGCGACGTCGGCCCGGCACCTGCGACCCATGTTGACCGCCGTTCGCCGCCCCAAGTGGCACAAATACCGCCGGATCGCGCGGGCGGTCGGTCCCGGCGTCGGTCTTCAGGCGGGAGTCACCGCGTCCAGCCTGCCGGCCTTCGCCTCGGTGACGAGGTCGGCGAACTGGGTCGCGCTCATCTGGACGCGCTGGCCGAAGTCGTCGGTGAGGACGATGCGGCGGTCCTCGCTCGCGGAGGGATCCACGAAGAGCTGGGGGCAGCCGCAGTCGCAGTTCCCGCAGAACGTGGCGACGGGTTCGAGGGAGGTGAGGTCGGGGACTTGTGCGTCGAGGGTCATCAGGGCACCTTCCACCGGGGCCGCCTTCTCCACGGCGGCCTTGAACAGGGCCGATATACCCGCGTACGCGCGCTGTCAGACCGACGCGACGCGTGCGTCATCTCTCCGCGTAACCAGGGAACTGCGGACGGTTCGGAGCCGACTACCCAAGGGGGCGCGCCTCGCGCGCGTATGAGCCGGGGCCGCACCGGACAGGTGCGGCCCCGGCATACGTCACGCGGCCTGAGGCACGGCCTCCGCTTCGCCGCGCTCCAGTTCCGCGGTCAGGGCGGTACGCGCACGGGCCACCCGGGAGCGGACGGTGCCGATCGGGCAGCCCGTCACATGGGCGGCCTCCGCATAGGAGAACCCGAGCAACTGGGTGAGCACGAACGCCTGGCGGCGGTCGTGGGGAAGCGCGGCCAGGAGCTCCTGTAGCGCCACCCCGTCCTCGAAGCCGGGCAGCCCGGTCGGTTGGGCGCGTTCGACGCTCGCACGCCAGTCGTGGGTGTCGGCGAGCAGGGGGCGCGCGGCGGCCCTGCGGAAGTCGTCGACGACGGCGCGGCGGGCGATGGTGAGGAGCCAGGTGCGGGCCGAGGAGCGGCCCTCGAAGCGGTGCAGCGTGCGCAGCGCCCGCAGAAACGTGTCCTGCGCGAGGTCCTCGGCCGACTGCGGATCGGCGGACAGGTGGGCCACGTACCGCACGACGTCGCGGTGCAGGGCCCGGACGAAGGCATCGGCGGCCTCACGGTCCCCGGTACGGGCGGCGAGCGCCCAGCCGGTCGAGGCGGTGTCCTCGGCCATCCTGTCTCGCGGGACGGCGGTGGCGTGCTGTGGCCCGCGCGGAGCGGGCAGGGTGGTGTTCATCGCCAAGGGTGTCCTTCACGGATCGGTCCGGCACCCGGGAGTCCGGTCACGGCGCGGAATCGCGCGTGCAGCGACTGCGGTTACGGCGCGCGGGACGGCGTACGGAACGGTCCGGGTTTCCGGTGAATGGGGCACCCGGGCCTTTCGGGGCCGAGTGTGCCGGAGGACTCCCCCTGCACGCGGGTATGGCTGCGCGCCGGTCGGCGACCGGTCGTGGGTCAGGGGTCTATGTCCTCCGGAATGCCTGCCGCATCCTCAGAACGCGGCGGACACCCCAGGCGGCCCGCGCCGGTCCCGCGCTCGGGCACACCGCAGGCCCGGCGTCGGCCGGTCGCTCAGACCCCGGCGAGCTCGCAAGCGGCGGCGCGGGACGGGCAACGGCGCTGTGAGAGGGGGGTGGAGAGGCGCGAGCAGCCAGCCTGCGACCGCGCGCAGAACCTGGAAGGCGGCGCGTTCGCCTCGGGCCAGCCACACGCCGCAGATGACGGCGGCGAGAAGGTGTGCGACGAGCATGCCCGTGGACGACATCCCGGCCATGTCGTGGCCGGCGTGGGTCATCGAGCTCATGCCCATGTGGCCCATGTGGCTCGTGGAGGACGCATGACTCATACCGGCCATGTGCTCCATGCCCGCCATCGCGCCGTTCGCGGGCGAGTGGTGCATGCCCGCCATGTGCTCCATGCCGCTCATGGAGCCCGCGGACGCTGTGCCCGCCCCGGTGACGGCCTCGGCAGCCGCGCCTCCGGTGGCTCCGAGCGCGGGCTGCGCGGCGGCGAAGGCGTTGTGCAGCGCGCCCTGGGTTGCGACGGCGAGGACCGTGACCAGCCAGGGGCCGCGCTCGCGGGCGGCGAACCACCAGCCGGGAACCGCGAGCGCGAAGAAGCCGGCGGCGAGCACCCAGAAGGGAATCGGGGCCTCGGACATGAGGACGTGCCCGGTCGCGGCGAGCGTGACCGAGACGACGGCGAACATCGCCGCCCTCACCGCGCGTCCGACCGGCCCCGCATCCATGGCGCCTCATCCTCCCATCGCGGGAAGCCAAGCAACATGACAGGGTGTCCGGCTTGTCGCCCATATCGGAAAAGCGGATGCGGCGGCGGAGTTCTGGCATACGCGACTGGAGAAGGCGATGGTGCGGTGCACGGCGCTACGGGCGAGGCAGGCGGTCGGTCTGCGCGCCGGGCCGCACGACCACCGCCCGGATCTTCAGGGGCTTTCCCTGCGCGAAGCGGAGCGTGAAGGAGACCTCTTCGCCGGGCCGCCATGTTCCCTTCGGCCGTACCGTCACGTCGATTCCGTGCGGGGTCATGGTGAGCCCGTCCTCTGCCGGGACCGTGACGGAGTCCACCGGCTGCCGGTAGGCGCCCCCGGAAGACGTCATGTGGTGTTCGCTCAGCCTGGGCGGTGCGACCGTATCGGTCGAGGCGATGTGCACGAGCCGGTCGGCGGAGCCCCCGTCGTTGGTGAGGGTGAAGAAGGCGGCGGTCTCCGGCGTCGAGCCGAACGACTGGTAGACGTACGCCTTCGTGACGGCCACGTGAGGCGGGCTCCCGGCGCGTCCGCTCGCCGTCCAGGCACCGAGCCCGGCGAGCGCGATGCCGCAGGCGAGGACGGGAACGCCGACGGCGGTGAACGATGTGCGCAGAAGTGCGGAGAGAGCGGACATCAGAAGGCCGCCCTCGGTGAGGGGCGCCGGCGCCGTGCGGCGGCTGCTGCAGGAGTCGGCTGCCAGTGGCGCAGGCGGAGGCTGCCGAGGACGACGAGGACCGAACTGAGGGACATCGCGGCGGCGGCGAGCATCGGGTTGAGCAGGCCCACCATGGCGAGTGGGAGGGTGACGACGTTGTAGCCGAAGGCCCACAGCAGGTTGCCGCGAATGGTGGCGAGAGTGCGGCGGGCAAGGCGTACGGCGTCGGCGAGGGCTTCGATGTCGTCGCGGACGAGGGTGACATCGGCGGCGCCGATGGCGACGTCCGTGCCGGTGCCCATGGCGATGCCGAGGTCGGCCCCGGCGAGCGCCGCCGCGTCGTTGACGCCGTCCCCGACGACCGCGACCCTCTTCCCTTCGGCGCGCAGCGTACGGACGAGCTCCGCTTTGCGCTCGGGGGTGCAACGGGCGTACGTCTCGTCGATGCCGAGTGCGGTGGCGACGGCTCGCGCGGACTCCTCCTGGTCGCCGGTGGCGAGGACGGGGCGCACGCCGAGGCGGCGGAGCCGGTCCACGGCGTGGTAGCTGCCGGGGCGTACGACGTCGCCGAGCGCGAGGACGGCGGCGGGCCGCCCGTCGACACGGACCAGGACAGGGGTGTGGGCGGCTTGCAGGGCGGTGGTGAGGGCCGCGCCCAGTTCCTCGGGCAGTTCGTCCTCGGGGACACCGATCTCGACGAGCCGCCCGTCCACGTGTCCGCGTACGCCGTTTCCGGGTGTCGCGGCGAAGCCGCTGAGTGCGCCCGGCCGTACGGCGCCTTCCCCGAGGGAGCGCTCGGCGTGGCGTACGAGGGCCCGGCCGAGCGGATGCTCGGAGCCGGTCTCGACGGTTGCCGCGAGCCGCAGTACCTCCTTCGCGCCGGGGCCTTCCGTACGTGTGGTGAGGGCGGCGACGGTGAGGTGGCCGGAGGTGAGGGTGCCGGTCTTGTCGAGCACGACGGTGTCGATCTGCCGGAGGGCTTCGAGTGCCTGGGGTCCCTTGATCAGGATGCCCAGTTGGGCACCTCGGCCGGTGGCGGCCATGAGGGCGGTGGGGGTCGCGAGCCCGAGTGCGCAGGGGCAGGCGACGACAAGGACGGCAACACAGGCGGTGAAGGCGGGCTGCGGATCCGCGTCCGCGCCGAGCCAGAAGCCGAGCACGGTGACGGCGAGGGCGAGCACGACAGGCACGAAGACCCCGGCCACGGTGTCGGCGAGCCGCTGGGCGCGAGCCTTCCCGGCCTGGGCCTCGGTGACGAGGGCCGTGATGCGGGCGAGCTGAGTGTCGGCGCCGACGGCCGTCGCGCGTACGAGCAGGAGCCCGCCCGCGTTGACCGAGCCACCCGTGACGGCGGAGCCGGCCGCGACCTCCATGGGCCGGGTCTCACCGGTGACGAGAGACAGATCCACGGCGGACGTGCCCTCCACGACCTCGCCGTCCGTCGCGACGCGCTCCCCGGGCCGTACGAGGAAGACCTGGCCCGCGGCGAGACGCGCGGCCGGAATGGTCCGCTCCACGGCTCCGTCCCGCACCGTCACTTCCTTCACGCCGAGCTCGGCGAGCGCACGCAGGGCGGCCGAGGTGCCGCGCCGGGCGCGGGACTCCAGATGGCGGCCGAGGAGGACGAAGAGCGGGACACCGACCGCCGCTTCGAGATAGACGTGCGCCATCCCGTCCGACGCCGTGGGCAGCAGTGCGAAGGGCATCCGCATGCCGGGGGCGCCGGCGCCCCCGAGGAAGAGCGCGTACGAGGACCAGCCGAAGGAGGCGAGGACGCCCAGCGAGACGAGCGTGTCCATCGTCGCCGCGCCGTGCCGCGCCCCGCGCCAGGCCCGCTCGTGGAAGGGCCACGCGCTCCAGCAGGCGACGGGTGCGGCGAGTACGAAGCACAGCCACTGCCAGTTGCGGAACTGGAGCGAGGGCGCCATCGACAGGACAAGGACGGGGAGGGCGAGGAGCGCGGTCACCAGGAGCCGCTGCGGGACACCGGGCTCGGTCGCCGTGGCCTCCCGGTCCTCGCCGGACGCGGGCGGCGAGGGGAGACGGGCGGTGTACCCGCCTCGTTCGACGGCGGCGACGAGCGCGTCCGTGCCAAGGTCCGCCGGATGCTCGACATGGGCGGTACCGGTCGCGAGATTGACGGTGGCGCGGACACCTTCCAGTGCGCCGAGCTTCTTCTCGACCCTGCGCACGCAGGCCGCGCACGTCATGCCGCCGACGATCAGATCCGTCGTGGCGAGGGTGCGCGGGGCCGTTTCCCGGCTCATCAGTGGCCCATCCCACTCATGCCACCCATGTCGTGCGAGCCTTCTTCGTCCGGGTGCGGGACCCCGCGCATGTCGGGGGCGGCGGGCCCGGCGAGATGCCCCACTCCGTACGAGACGGCGAAGAGCGCGGCGAGCAGAAGCAGGAACCCCCCGAGCAGTGCGTACGGGGCAGGGGCGGAACGCCGTTGGGTGTAAGTCGTCACCGAGTGGTCCATGAGGCAGGCTCCGGGCGAGAGTGCGAGTCGTACGCACCAGAGGTCGGCCGCCCCGGGCCGCGAGTTCCCCCGGGCCCGGGTGGTGTGCGTCACATATCGGGCATGTGTCACGCGTGCCCCAGAGGAATCATGGTTCCGGGGCACGCCCGACGCGGGGACCCGACGAGCCCGAGGGCCGTGCAGTCGCCGTCGAACCCAACGACTCACACCATCACGACGAACATCACCGCCATCCCCAGCGCCATCAGCCCGTGACAGCCCACGTCCCGAGCGGCGTGTACCGCGCCGCCCGAGGCCGCGCCGCCCGTTGTGCATGGCGCGAGGCGGCCCGTGTCGAAGCCCTTCGCGAGCCACCACAGTGCGAGGGCCAGCAGCACGAGCGCGAGCAGGCCCGCGGTCCAGCGGTCGCCGGTGCCGCTGAGCGTCATCGTCGCGAGTGCTCCCGGGGCCGACATGTCCATCCCGGGCATGTCGTGCGCTTGGCCCGCGTCCATCGCTCCCATGGACATGCCTGACGACATCGCGGCGACCATCCACGCCATGGCGCCGGTCATCACGGTGTGCGGCAGTGTGCTCGCTAGGGCTCGCAGCCGAGGTTTGGGGCCGTTCGGCAGCGCGAGGGCGGCCAGCACGAACCAGGCCGCGGCGGCGGAGAAGAAGATCACCTGTGGCGTGCCGGGCAGGTCCATGCCCCAGGACCAGGCCATCGCGAACATGGCGAGGGCCATCACCGCGTGCAGACCGTGCGCGAGCCGTGCGGTCCACGGGTGGGAGCGGGCCGCGAAGGCGCGCCACAGACCGTAGGCGGCGAGTGCGCAGAAGAGCAGCGTCAGAATCCAGCGCAGCCCGGTGGCGGCGATCATCGGGCCATCTCCTTCGGTGTCTCGGCTCGCGCCTCGGTGCGCGTGCGTCGGCGTCGGCGTACCTGCGCGACTGCCAGGTCTCCGAGGAGGAAGCAGGCCAGGGGAAGTCCGAACAGCGGCAGGTAGTAGGCGAGTAAGGCGCTCACGACGGCGAGCGGTGCCATGACCCTGCCCGGCACTCGGCGCCAGGCTCCCCGCGCCGGCGGGCGGCCGAACCGCGTCCCGCCCGCCCGGGTGGGCCTGCGCAGCCACCACATGCGGTAGCCCCAGAAGAGCATTCCGATGAGTGCGAGGGCGATGACCGCGAGAGCGATCTGGTTGGCGAGACCGAAGAGCAGTCCCATGTGGGCGTCGATGCCCCAGCGTGTGAGCTTGGCGAGGACGGGGAAGTCGTCGAAGACCAGCTTGTCCATGACCTTGCCGGTGGCCGGGTCGATCGCGACCGAGTCCTGCTGCTCCGGCCAGTGCCGCGTGTTCTCCTTGACGATGTACGCGCTCTTGTTGTCCGCGGGCGGGCTGATGACGAGCTTGCCGCGCAGACCCTCGGAACGGGCGATGCGGACGGCCTCGTCGAGATCGATCCGCGTGGCGGAGGTCCCCGCGGAGGATTCCCCCGCGTCCGCCCCCGCGGAGCCGCTGCCCCGCCCGCCCTGGCCGAGGGCCGAGGAGACGGAAGGCGTCGCCCCGCCCAACGAGTCCTGGATCTTGCCGATGTTCACGCCCGCGTGCGCCGACCAGGTCAGTCCGGTTGCCGAGAGCGCGAGGAAACCGGCCGACACCCACAGCCCCGCGGCCCCGTGCCATGACAGCGTGCGCTTGCGTCCCTTCGGGCCCCGGCGCGGCACGAACAGCTTGCGCAACCGCTCCCGGCCGCGCGGCGCCGCGAGCCACAGGGCGAGCCCGCCCAGTACCTCGACCCACAGCCAGCTCGCGGCGATCTCGCTGTAGTTGCGGCCGAATTCGCCGAGGTGCAGGGTGCGGTGCAGGCTGTCGAACCAGGCCCGCACGGGCAGCCACTCGCCGAAGGTGCGCAGTGTGCCGCGCACCTCCGCGTCGTACGGATTGACGAAGGCGGTCTGTGTGTAGCCGTCGGGCAGTCCCTTGACGTTGAAGGTGACCCGGGTCGTATCGCTGTCGCCCGCGCCCTTGGTGACGGAGACGAGCCGCCCGCTGGGTATCGCCTCGCGGGCGGATTCCACCTGAACTGCGAGCGGTTTCGGCTCGCCGTGCGGGGTGACCTTCAACTCGTGGCGGTAGACGACGGACTCGATCTGTGGGGTCGCCGTGTAGAGCAGTCCGGTCACGGCTGCGACGAGCAGGAATGGGCCGATGAGGACGCCCGCGTAGAAGTGCAGGCGCAGTAGGAGGGGCCGCAGCCCGCTCCAGGTGCCGCCGCCGTTTCTCGGCGTGGGCGTGGCGAAGTCCTCGGGCGGGGTGGCCTCCTCGGTCTGGTGTTGCCGGAGCGGTGGTGGCGCGGCAGGCGTGGTCTCGGTCATCGACTCTTCCTCATGCGTGGACCGGTGGGGACGGTGAGGTGCACGTACAGGAGTCGGAGCGAGAGGGGCGTGAGTTCCCGCACGCATGGCGTCATATAGGTCACAGAGGGTGTGGGGTGCCGCTGCGCGCCCGGACGGGCCTGGCCATCGCCGTCACCGCATGGCACGTCCCGATCGCCGGGAACTTCTCCGCCCCTGCGCCCGACTCCTGCAACAGCGCCTCAAGGTGCCTCACTTGATCACCGAGGAGAACTCCCATGCCGACACCCAGGCCGGCAGCCATCGCCCTCGCCACCCTCCTGTGCCTGGCCGCCGCCGGCTGTTCCGAAGCGGACTCCGGCTCCGGCACGGACGGCGGGAAAGCGGGCTCCGCCGACAAGGCGCCTCCCGCCGCGCAGGGCACGTACCCCGTCACTCTCAAGAACTGCGGACGCGATCAGACGTTCGACAAGGCCCCCGGCCGGGTCGTCGTGATGAACGGGGCCTCGGTCGCCGAGGTGTCCACGCTGCTCGCCCTCGGCCAGGGCGGCCGGATCGTCTCCAACCAGCAGACGTACGGCATGTCCGAAGTCCCCGGTCGCGCCGAGGAGATCAAGGACCTGCCCACGGGCGGGGTGAAGCCGAACGACGCCTTCGACATCCCGCGCGAGGCCATGATCAGCCTGCGGCCCGACTTCGTACTCTCCACCACCTCCTATGGTTTCGACGCCAAGAACGGCTTCGCCACCCGCGAGCAGCTCAAGGCGGTCGGGGCGCGCACCTACATCTCGCCCGAGGGCTGCGGACAGGACAACCTGAACATGACGATCGACGACAGCTACACGCTGCTGCGCGACATGGGCAGGGTCTTCGGCGTCGAGGAGAAGGCGGAGAAGCTCGTCGCCGCCGAAAGACAGAATATCGCCGACGTGGCGAACAAGGTCGGCGACGCGAAGAGACCCAAGGTCATGGTCATCTTCTCCAACATGACCATGGGCGGCAACGACTTCAGCTCCGTCGCCGCACACGGCATCTACAACGACATCCTCGCCAAGGCCGGCGGCAGCAACGCCTTCGCGAGCGCGTCGAAGACCTCCTTCGCCGACCTCAGCAAGGAGAAGGTCGCCGCCACCGACGTGGACGCCCTCGTGGTCGTCAGCTACAACGACCCCGACCCGACCGCGTACGCGAAGAAGCTGCTCAAGGAGTTCCCCCAGTGGCCCGCAGCCAAGAAGAACAAGTTCGTGGTGCTGTCCGACTCGATGTACCTCGGCCCCAGCAACGACATGGCGGTCGAGAAGATCGCCAGGATGCTGCACCCCGACGCCTTCTGAGCCGACTCCCGCTCTATGTCTGCGCCCTCGTGCTCACCGTCGCACTGCTGGTCTCGATGGTCCTCGCCGTCGGCATCGGCGCGGTCAACGTGCCGGCCGGTGACGTGTGGACGGTCCTCGTCCACCACGCCACCGGCCGGGGGGCCGTGGACGACATCGCTCTCGACCAGATCGTCTGGCAGTTCCGCACCCCGCGTGTGGTCCTCGCCGCGGTCGTGGGGGCGGGACTCGCCGTCGCCGGCGCCGTCCTCCAGACCCTGGTCTCCAACCCGCTCGCCGATCCCACGGTGCTCGGCTTCTCGCACGGGGCGTCGCTGGGCGCGGTCCTCGTGATCACACTCGGCGGGGCGGGACTCGGCGGACTCGGCGTTTCCGGAGCGGCGTTCGTGGGCGCCCTCCTGGCGGGGCTGCTGGTCTTCGCGCTCGGACAACGCAGGGGGCGGCTCGCGCCCACGCGGCTCGTCCTCGCCGGGGTAGCGGTCGGCTATGTGCTGCTCTCGGCAACGAGTTTCGTGCAACTGCGGTCCACACCGACGGAGTTGCGCGGCGTCATGTTCTGGATGCTGGGCAGCGTCTCCGGGGCCCGCTGGAGCCAACTGCCTGCTGTCACCGCAGTGGTAGCCATCGGGACGGCGCTACTCGCCTCCTTCGGGCGGCGCATGAACGCACTGCTCGCCGGGGACGAGTCGGCGACGTCTCTCGGTGTGGACGTGCACCGCACCCGTGCGGTGCTGCTGGTGGTGGCCGCACTTCTCACCGGGACCGTCATCGCCGTCGCGGGCGGCATCGGCTTCGTCGGCCTGATGATTCCGCACCTGGTACGGCTCGCCCTTGGCGCGGACCACCGCAGGCTGCTTCCTCTGAGCGCACTCCTCGGGGCCGTCTACCTCGTACTGGTCGACCTGCTCTCCCGTACCGTCAACCGGCCCAACGAACTGCCCTTGGGCATCCTCACCGCACTCCTCGGCGCACCGTTCTTCCTCTGGCTGCTGCGCCGCAACAAGGGGCTCGACGCCGCATGAGACTGACCGTGGACGGACTCGACATCACCCTCGGCGCAAAACCGGTCCTGCACAACGTCGGACTCGACGTGTCACCGGGCCAGATCGTGGGCCTCGTCGGCCCCAACGGAAGCGGCAAGTCCACCCTGCTGCGGGCCGTCTACCGTTCCCTGCGCCCCGCCGCAGGGGTCGTCGAGGTCGGCGGACGGGACGTGTGGCGGCTCTCCTCCCGGGCCGCCGCCCGGCACACCGCCGCCGTTCTCCAGGACGGGGCGGGCGCGGGCGGCCTCACCGTCGCCGAGACGGTCGCGCTCGGCCGTACCCCGCACCACGGGGTACTGGGCCGCGACGGCGAGGGCGACCGGCGCGCCGTCGCCGAGGCGATGGAGAACTGCGGCATCGCGCCGCTCGCCGACCGCGACCTCTCCTCGCTCTCCGGCGGTGAGCGCCAGCGCGTCCTGCTCGCCCGAGCCCTCGCCCAGACCCCGGAGCTCCTCGTGCTGGACGAACTGACCAACCATCTCGACATCCGCGCCCGGTTCGAACTCCTCGGACTGATCCGGAAGACCGGCGTCACGACTCTCGCCGTGCTGCACGATCTCGACCTGGCCGCCCGATTCTGCGACCGACTCGTCGTCCTCCACCACGGCCGTGCAGTCGCCGCGGGCCCAGTCCTCGACGCCCTCACCCCGCGCCTCCTTCACGAGGTCTTCGGGGTCCGCGCCCGCGCCGAACGGCATCCGGACGGCGTCATCCGGATCACGTACGAGGCGGACCCGCTTGCCCCATGAGGGTTTTCGCGATCAGCGAAGCCTCCGGCCAGGCTGCGCGGCCACCGCCGCAACCGGGCGGGCGTCGAGGGGGCTAGTACTCCAGCCGGACTTCTTCATTAGCGCTGGTCAACGGCTTGGGTGTGGAGAGTGTAACGGGCTGGGAGGGGGGTGGGGCGGTCTTTGCGGGGGTCGTCCCACGAACGTGTGGCCGCGCTGCTTGTAGTGGCAACGTTCCGGGCAGCCCGCTCGCATGAGTGATACACCAACGGACCTGTGGGAAAACGGACTTGCTGAGCTGCTCTTGCGGATCGGTCCACTCCGAGCTCGGCCGGCGGTGCCCTCAGCCACGCGTGGCTGAGGGCACCGCCGCATTCCGGTCGCCGGCGCCTTCGTCGGATCCCTCGACCGGCCGTGAAGAAGACTCCGGCTGGTCGGCAGGCGCCGCGAGATCTTCGGCTACGCCGATATCGACAAGGGTCCGCGTTCGCCGCAGTTGCGCAGGCCTGCCGCGATTCCTACGGTGCAGCCGTGACGGGCAGGAACGGGAGGAGTTCCCACGCGGGAACTCTAACCGTCGTAAACCCCCCAGTCCCGCACGCTGCCGTGACCGGAGCAGTCACCGCTGAAGACCCAGTAGCCCGGGCCGACCAGCGGACCCCAGATTTCGGTGCCGTCCGAGCACTGGGTCCACGATCCGGAACTTCCGTAGTCGACGTTGCAGTCCGCTCTCCACGACGTGCCGTAGTTGACGAAGTTGTTGCAGTAGTTCGAGTGCTTGATCGAAGGCGCTCCGTTGCCGCCCTGAGTCACCAGTACCGGCCCGTCAGGCACCTGTCGCGGCTGCGCCGTAGTTGCCGAGGCCGTGGACTCGACGGGCATGGCACTCGCCGGTGCGGCTACGGCAGCGGAGGCTCCGACCAGGACGAGCAGCAGTCCAGCCGCTGGTACCGAATAGCGTTTCATTTTCCCTCCATGGGAGCAGGAATTCGCGCGGGAGCACCGCGCAATGCACGGGACAGGCATGCTCATGCCATGGGCTGAACCGTGCGATCTCACCGTGACACGGGAGGCGCGCGGGCAATTGGGAATCAGCGCAGCGTCACTTGTGTCCTGGCGCAGTCCGGGCCTGCCGTGTGGCCTCGTGGCGGAATTCCGTGGGAGTCATGCCATGGGCTGCCCGAAATGCCCTGCTGAACTCGGCCGGCACCAGGAAGCCCCACCGCGCTGCCAGCGCACTGATCGACTGGCTGCGTTGCCGGGGGTCGGTGAGGTCGGCCTGGCAGCGCTCCAGGCGCCGCCGGCGGATTGTGGCCGCGACGGTACTCGCCTCCGTACGGAACAGTTGGTGCAGGGCGCGGACGGAAATGTGGTGGTGTGCTGCGATGTGTGCCGGCGTGAGTTGGGGATTGCTGAGGTTGTGGTCGATGAAGGCGTGGATGCGGGCCAGCAGGACTTGGCGGCGGGTGTCTGCGGGTAGCCCCGATGCGGCATCGAGCCGCGTGGCCAGAAACGCGGTGGCCAGGTCGAATCCCACGCTCCCCAGGCGGAGCAGTTCCGCCTCGTCGCAGTGCGCGGCCTGGTCGCGCAGCCCGGTGAGATAGGACGTGAGGAGCGCTCCCGACCCGGTCCGGGCGGGGAGAAGTGTAGCGACCAGTTCGTCCGTCCGACCGAGGGGGAGCGGGATCGCGGTTCTGGGCAGCCGGATCATGGTGAGCCGAGGGGGCTGTCTGCCGTCCCGGAACTCACAAGCCAGAGGGACCGAGGTGTCGAACAGGGCCATGTCGCCCGCCCTGAGCAGGATGTTGTTGCGTCGTTGCTCCAGCCCGACCGGGCCGCCGTGGACCAGGAAGAGGAAGTAGGACTCGGGATCCGCCCGCCGGATGTGGATCGAGGTGCGGCAGGCTGACATCGGGGAG
This sequence comes from Streptomyces sp. NBC_00984, assembly GCF_045162475.1. Lineage (NCBI taxonomy): Bacteria > Bacillati > Actinomycetota > Actinomycetes > Kitasatosporales > Streptomycetaceae > Streptomyces > Streptomyces sp. NBC_00984. The sequence continues at coordinate 8,248,839 of NZ_CP108734.1, read as the reverse complement.
AAGCGGAATGCTGACACCTGGGTCCGGGGCAGCTGCAGCGAGGCCGCCTCTCCCACGAAGGAGTCGACGCGTTCGCACGTGATCGACACGGGAATGACCGCTTCGGCGACCATCGACGACCACCATTCGAAGCCGCCGCGCGCGCTGACGCTGTTCGTTGAGACGCTCGCCGCCCATGTGCCCGCCATCTCGCCCCCCTGATCCTGAACATGACAGGCCTCAATCTTCGGCTGCCCGAATGCCGACAAGCGAGCGGCTCGCCGGTCAGTCTGGCAACCTCTCAGGCCGAGAAGCTGTGCACCTTGTCGTTGGAACCGTGGTGGCGAGCGTTCGATCGGCTGCGGCCCGTTCCCGCCGACCCTGGCGGAATGCGGGGATCCGGGGATACGGACGCGATGGCCTGCCGGCGGAGACGCTCCGGCGCCACCGGGCTTCGCGGAACAGCGTGCACTCCGACCACCGGCTTGACCCCGCTCGTCGAACTGGGCGTGATCAAGCCCTCGGTCTCGACTCGATCGGATGGGTGACCGCAACTGACGCCTGCCAAGCGGCAAGATCACGATCTACAGCTGGAGTATGAGCACTCCAGCAGGATTTTGCAGTCTGACCTGCGAGTTTCGCTGGGCGGCTGGAGTGTGGCGGGCTGTGGAGTGGCCAGGGGTGGCTTCACGGTGGCCGCCCCTCGATCCCCTGGCTGAGCAGGCAGGCCACGCCACCCCCAACGGTCTACAGCATCTGCTTGCCGGCGCGAAGTGGGAGCCCGACGACATCCGCGGTGAACTGCAGGAATACGTCGCCCACAAGCTCGGCGAGGACAGCAGCTCTCGGTGCGACCTGCGGTCCCGGAGCTGGACCCCGGCGGAGGTGGTGCCCTTCTTGATGAACCCGGTGTCGTCGATGATGAGGACTCCGTCGAAGTGGCCTCCCCCGGTCCGAGCAGCACCGACCCGGCATCCTCGGGGGATGAACGGGCGGACCAGCGACCTCCCTGGCACACCGGTCATGCCAAAAGCGGGATCACCTGCATCCGACCGATGGCACACTGGCGCGCGCCCGCACCCTCGCGTCGATAATTACGCCATGATGCACATTCGCAAAGGTCGCCACCCGCTAACCCCACTTGACGCTCCATCAGGAAACTCAGCAAAGAGTCAGCATCAATACCGCGCGGAACCGCTTCGAGACGCCATGAACCGCCAAGATCAATAATCCGCCCCACCCATCCTGACCTGTGAAAACCGTGCTCAACAACTTGCCTGCTAAGCCCACCAGGAGGTACCCGTGAGGATGCTGATCAACGTCCCCGAAACCGTTGTCGCGGACGCACTGCGCGGTATGGCCGCCGCCCACCCTGAGCTGACCGTGGATGCCGAGAACCGTGTCGTCGTACGACGCGACGCCCCCGTGGCCGGGAAGGTGGCGCTGGTCTCCGGCGGCGGTTCCGGGCACGAGCCGTTGCATGCGGGGTTCGTCGGGCCCGGGATGCTGTCCGCGGCCTGTCCCGGAGAGGTGTTCACCTCGCCCGTGCCGGATCAGATGGTGCGGGCCGCCGCCGCGGTCGACAGCGGGGCGGGGGTGCTGTTCGTCGTCAAGAACTACACGGGTGACGTGCTGAACTTCGAGATGGCCGCGGAGCTCGCCGAGGACGAGGGCGTACAGGTCACCCAGGTACTGGTCAATGACGACGTGGCGGTGACCGACAGTCTCTTCACGGCGGGGCGCCGGGGTACGGGCGCCACCCTGTTCGTCGAGAAGATCGCCGGGGCGGCGGCCGACGAGGGTGCACCGCTGGAGCGGGTGGCGGCCGTCGCCCGGCAGGTGAACGAGGCGTCGCGGAGTTTCGGGGTGGCGCTCGGCGCCGTCACCACGCCGGCCAAGGGCTCCCCCACGTTCGATCTGCCGCCGGGTGAGCTGGAGCTCGGCATCGGCATTCACGGCGAGCCGGGGCGGGAGCGGCGGCCGATGATGACCTCGCGGGAGATCGCGGACTTCGCGGTGGACGCGGTACTGGACGACCTGCGGCCGACCGGACCGGTGATCGTGCTGGTCAACGGGATGGGCGCGACGCCGCTGCTGGAGCTGTACGGGTTCAATGCCGAGGTCCAGCGGGTGCTGTCCGAGCGAGGCGTCGTGGCAGCTCGTACGCTCGTGGGGAACTATGTGACCTCGCTCGACATGGCGGGCTGTTCGGTGACGCTCTGCCAGGTGGACGAGGAGCTGCTGCGGCTCTGGGACGCGCCGGTGGAGACGCCTGCGCTGCGCTGGGGCCGTTGATCCGCCGGTACCGCACCCCGTCCTGCTGGAGCGACAAGGAGATCATGTGCTCGACGCCGACTTCTTCCACCATTGGATGGCCGCGGCCGCGGCTCTGGTGAGCCGTGAGGCGGACCACCTCACCGACCTCGACTCCGCGATCGGGGACGCTGATCACGGCAGCAATATGCAGCGCGGGTTCGCCGCGGTGACCTCGGTCCTGGACAAGGAGCCGCCGCAGACCCCGGGGGCCGTACTGATACTGGCCGGCAGGCAGTTGATCTCGACGGTCGGCGGTGCTTCGGGCCCGTTGTACGGGACGCTGCTGCGGCGTACCGGAAAGGCCCTGGGCGACGCCCCCGCCGTGACACCGCAGCAGTTGGCGGAGGCGCTCGGGGTGGGCGTCGCGGCCGTGGCGCAGCTCGGTGGGGCGCAGGCCGGGGACAAGACGATGCTCGATGCGCTGCTGCCGGCCGCCGAGGCGCTCGGCATGTCGTTCGTGGCGGCCCGGGACGCGGCCGAGGCGGGGGCGCTGGCGACGGTGCCGATGCAGGCCCGCAAGGGCAGGGCGAGCTACCTGGGTGAGCGCAGCATCGGTCATCAGGATCCCGGGGCGACGTCCTCGGCCCTGCTGATCGCCGCGCTGGCCGATACCGGGGCGGCGGACGGGAGCGACGCATGAGTGACGGGAAGCAGGTCGGGATCGTGCTGGTCTCGCACAGCGGCCCGGTGGCCGAGTCGGTCGCCGAGCTGGCCAAGGGCCTTGCCGCGGGTGGCGCCACGGCTCCGGTGGCCGCCGCCGGCGGCACCCCGGCGGGCGGTCTCGGGACGAGTGCGGAACTGATCGCCGAGGCCGCCAGGTCGGTGGACCGCGGCGCGGGCGTCGCGCTGCTGGTCGATCTGGGGAGCGCGGTGCTCACGGTCAAGTCGATGCTGGCCGAGGGCGACGAGCTGCCGGACGGCTCCCGACTGGTGGACGCGCCGTTCGTGGAGGGCGCCGTGGCGGCCGTGGTCACGGCGTCGGCGGGCGGCGACATCGCGGCGGTGGCGGCTGCGGCGTCGGAGGCCTACGGGTACCGCAAGCTCTAGGGCGTGTTTGAAGTAGCGTCGTCCGCCCGGAGGGCGGGTCTCGCGGGGTCTGGCGCGTGCGATCGCAAGGCGCCGGGGTGCCCTCGTAGCGGAGCTACCAGGGCATTTCGGCAACGCGGCGAGCGTGCGTGTCAGACCCCGCGAGACAGACGGGACTTCTCAAACACGCCCTGGGGTCGGCGGGGCCACCCCGCCCTGCACCGTGTCGAGGTGCGGGGCGGACCGGCCTTCGGTCCGTCAGGCCGCCGAGGCGGACCCGGCTGCCGCGATCCTGATCTGCGCCTTCTCTGTCGTGCCGTTGACCGTCACGGCGAGCGTGATCGTCCCCGGCCGCAGCGCGGTGAGGGTGCCGGTCGACGGGTCGAGTACCGCCGTGTGGCGGTGACGGGCGCCGCTCCGGTCGCCGATGTGGACGTTCGGGGAGCCGGTCCAGTCCGCGGCCAGCGGGAAACCGACCGGGACGCTCCGGGTCCCCTGGGTGACGGTCGCGGTGACCTTCGTACGGCTTCCGGTGCCGAGCACCGCGGGCGCGTCGATCCTCAGCGCGTCCACGTGCGCGCGGGTCTGTACGGAGACCCAGTCCGGCCCGCCCTGCCACGGCCGTTGCCGCGCGGCGGCCTGTGCTCCGTGGCTGACGCGGTCGGCGCCGACCAGCGACCAGCCGGTGAAACCGCCGTCGTCCGCGGGCCCGGCCGGTGCCTTGCCGGAGTTCCCATTGATGAGGTACGGCACGCCGTCGACGTGCGAGGCGTGGAAGACCCCCACGTGGCTGCCGATGAAGGCCGCGCCCTTGCCCGTCGTACGGCGGAAGTCGGCGAGCCACTGTTCGACCAGGGCCGCCTCCTTGCGGTCCCCGAGCCGGCTGCCCTTCTGCACGGTCGGATCGCGCGGCGGCACGTGCTCGATCAGCATGAGCGAATCGACGTCACGGTCCTTCGCCGCCGCGTCCAGCTGGGCGCGGAGCTGCTCGATCTGGGCGAAGCCCCCGCCGCGCAGGCTGAGGCTGGATGTGTCGAGCGTGACGAAGCGGGTGCCCTTGTGGTCGAACGTCCGCTGGGCGGGCCCGAATTCGGTGACGAAGTTGTCGATCCTGCCGCCCATCACCTCGTGGTTGCCCGGTACGTAGTACCAGGGCAGCGAGTCGCCGAGTTCCTCGGTGAGGATGCGGCGGGCGAAGGCCAGGTCCGCGGGCGATCCTTCGTCGACGAGGTCCCCGTTGACGACCAGGAAGTCCGGGGCCGCCGCCTTGATCTCGCGCAGGGTCCGCCGTGCCTGGGCGACGATCGCGCTGTCCGGGTCGCGGGCGACGAACTGGGCGTCGGACATCACCGCGAACTGCCAGTCCCTGCGCCCGGTCACGGCCGCCGGGTCGATCAGCGGGTCGGCGGGAGCGGCCTGTTCGGGCAGGTCGACGGTGGGGGGCACCTGGGCGGTGAGGTCGTCGATCACGATCTCACCCGTGTACTGCTTGACCGCCCCGGTCTCCGCGAGGTAGAAGCGGGAGACGGAGAGCGGCATGGCGGCTCCCGGCGGCACGGCGAAGGTGACCTGCCGCCAGCCGTTCCAGGTGACGTACGGTCCGCGCAGCAGTTGGTCGGAACCCGCCGCGTCCTTGAGGTGCAGGGTCGGCCAGGCGCCCTGGCCGTCGCCCTTGATCCACAGCTTGAACGACTGGGGCTGGCCGGGCACGGTGACCGGCTGGGGCGGGGCGGCGTAGGCGGCACGGGTCGCGGTGGACAGGGTGAAGTCGTAGCCGAGCTTCAGTCCGGTGCCGGTGTGGCCGTCGGGTGTGGCCGCCAGCGATCCGTCCGCGCGGGCCTGGCTGAACTTCCAGGACCCGGCGTCGTCGAAGGAGGAGACGGCCTGTTCGGTGAGGCCGACGCTGACGGCGAGGACGGTGGTGGTGCCCGCGACGGTCGCCTTGATCTGTCCGGCGCCGGATCCGGTGCGCGAGGCGACGGTGAAGGAGCCCTGTCCGTCGTCACGGATGTCGAAGAGGGCGCGGTCGTACTCGAGCGCGATGTCGCGCGGCTCGACGGGGGCGCTGGTGCCGTGGGCGTCGAGCCCGACGATGCCGAAGGTGCCGGTGGCCCCGGCGTCGGCGAGGCCCACCCGCTGGGTGGTGGGCTGGATCCGGGCCAGCTCGTCGAGGACGGTCAGGGAGGTACTGCCGTGCGCCGGCCCGCGTTCGGCCCGTACGTCGGTGGTGCCGCTGCGGCGTGCGGTGAAGAGCCCGTTGCCGTCGACCGTGCCGACGGAGCCGCGTGCGGTGTGCCAGCGCGGGGTCCCTTGCGCGGGGCCGTACGTCTCGTCGTACCCGGTCGCGGTGAGGCGCCGGGTGAGGCCGGGGAAGACCCGGTCGGGGTGGCCGCCCTTGACGGGGTCGACGCCCGGGGCGGAGCCGGCGGGGGTACGGGTCTGGACCCAGTAGCCCTTCAGTCGTCCGCTGCCGTCGGGGGCGGTGAGGGCGAGGCCGTTGGGGACGGTGCGTTCGCTGCCGTCGGAGGGGCTGTTCTCCACCTGGAGCGCGTCGCTGCCGGGCGCGCGGGCGACGAGGGTCGACGATCCGCCGCCGTCCAGGTTGAGTGCGCTGTACGAGCCGGCGCGCCGCATCATCAGGGCGAGTTCGGTGAGGGTGACGCCGCCGCTGTCGGCCTGCCGCCCGTCGACGGTGAGGATCTGCATGGTCCGGCCGTCCTTGGAGAAGCCGACGGCGGTGCGGGGTGCGGCGGTGTTGTTGCCTTCGCCGTCGTGGTTCTGCGCGACTCCGTCGACGACGAGGAGTTCCCGGCCGCCGACGGCGGTGCGCGGCACGGCCCCGCCGTCGGTGCGTGCCCGGTAGGTCAGGGACACCGGGTCGCCGGGCTCCAGGGCGTCGAGTGCGCCGGCGCCGGCTTCGCGGCCGACCAGGACGGTGGTGCCGTCGGGGACGGCCCCCGATCCGGGTGCGTGCGAGACGGAGACGACCTTGCCGTCCCGTACGACCGCTTCGGCGACCGGGGTCGCGTTGTCAACGGTCAGGGCACGGTCGGCGGTTCCCCAGGCCGAGGTGTACGCGCCGACTCCGCCGACCGGCACGTTGGCGGCGTTGTACGCGGCGAGCGGCCGCTGCCCGGCGGGCAGGGTGAGTGTCCCCTCGAAGTACAGGTTCAGGATGCGGCCCGCGCTGTCGGGACCGATGCCGACGGCCCGGTTGATCCCGGGGGCGGGCGACTGGACGGTGGCCCCGTCCTCGATGCCGATCCCCTCGGGCGCGCCGGTCTGGTTGATGTCGAAGAAATCGGCGTTGATCGCGGCGACGGTGCGACGGCCGCGGCCCGCGTCGTGTCCGGCGGCCAGTTCGGAGACGGTGTGCCGCTCGGAGACCCTGCCGGAGGAGAGGTAGTCGGCGCGTACGCCGCTGCCGGTGAGGTCGACGGAGAGGTTGTCGACCCGCAGCCACTTGTCGGACTCGAGCCGGTCGTACGAACTGAGGCGGACCCCCGGGGCGATCGGGCGGGACGTACGCGCGGTCTCGATGCCGTCGCCGTCCGCGACCGATCGGAGCGCCCCGGCCGCGTTGCTCGCGGGTGGCGGAGCGACCGGTCTGAGGATCTCGGCGGGGGTGCGGGGACGCGGGTCGGGGTTCGAATCGGCGAGTGCGGGAGAGATCGCGCCGATGGTCATGGCGGATACCGTCACGAGCAGCACGAGCGGGCGCGCGACCGTCCCGTGTCCTCGCGCCGTCCTCCCGCGCGCTCCGGTTGTCCTGCCGACTATGCCAAGGCCCACAAGTCCTCCTGGAATCCCGATGGTTGCGCGGCCCGGTCCGGGCAAAGGCGCTGTCGGCGGACAGCATGGCCGCGCGCGCAACCGCGCACCAGGGGGCGTCGGGAACCTCGCGGCGAACAGGACGCGTCGGCTCGATGACGGCAGTGATCACCGGGAAAGGGGTGTCGTCCGCGGCGGTGTGCCCCGGCCGGGACGCAGACTTGACGGCATGCCAACCCAGAAGCGCGTCAGGCGCAGTGCGGGCCTTCTCCTGTTCCGCCGGCCGAACGGGGCCGGGGACGAAGCGACCATGGACGATACGGCGGTGGACGAAGCGACCGTGGACGTCACGGCCGTGGACGACGGCGCCGGGTTCGAGGTGCTCATCGGGCACATGGGCGGCCCGTTCTGGGCGGGCCGCGAGAGCGCGGCCTGGTCGATCCCCAAGGGGGAGTACGGCCCCGCGGAGGAACCCGAGGCCGCCGCCCGCCGGGAGTTCGAGGAGGAGTTCGGCCGTCCGGCGCCGGACGGTGAGTGGGTGGCGCTGGGTGAGGCGCGTCAGTCCGGCGGCAAGACGGTGACGGTGTGGGCGCTGGAGGCGGATCTCGATGCCGCGACGGCGGTCCCGGGGACGTTCACCATGGAGTGGCCGAGGGGGTCGGGCGTGCTGCGGGAGTTCCCGGAGGTCGACCGGTTCGCCTGGTGCACGCCCCGGGACGCGGCGGAGCGGCTCGTCACGGGACAGCGGGTCTTCCTCGACCGGCTGCGGGAGCATCTGGCGGACGGGCGGGTGACGCCCGATCAGGGCCGTTGCTGACCGGGCCGTTCGACGACCGGACGGACGGGGGCGGACGCGTCAGTGGTGCGCGCTCTCGCCCTGTGCCGCCTCGATGCTGCTGTGCAGGTCGCTCGTCGCGTCGAGCGCGGCGGCTCCGGAGACGACCAGGCAGGCCAGCAGCGCCGCCGCCGCGGCACGGCCGACGCGGGGCCGTGCCGTATTCCGGCCGAGCAGCGCGGCGACGCGGCGCGGTACGGGACCGGCCGCGGCGGCCAGCGCCACCCGTGGGCGGGGCTGCGGAGCGCCTTCGGCGGCGCGGGCGGCGAGGGCGGCCCGGCCGATGGCGCGGGCGGCGATCCGTCGGTCGCCGACGGCGGAGGCGGCCGCCTCGTCGGCACAGCGCTCCAGGGCATAGCCCATGGGGGCACGCAGGGAGCGCAGCGCGGGGTGGCAGAGCGCGGCGGCTTCGGCTGCGGCGATGAAGAGGTGGTGGCGGCCCACGAGATGGGCGCGTTCGTGTGCCAGCAGGGCGTCGCGTTCGGCGGGGTCGAGTGCGCGCAGCATTCCCGTGGTGACGACGATCCGGCCGGGAGTCCCGGGGCGGCCCGGCAGCGCGTAGGCGTCGGGGCGGCTGTCGCGCAGGACGGCCAGCTCGCCGGCGGCGCGCCCGTCGAACCGTCCGGCCCGGCACAGCTCGGCCCAGTGGCGGCGGGCGGCGCGGGCGACGGCGGCGGCGCAGCCCACGAGGACAGCCAGTGCGGCGGCCGCCAGGGACACGGTGACGGCCGGGGCGGAGTCGGAGAGCGGTCTGACGAGTTCACCCACGGCGGAGACCGCGGAGAACCAGGTCGCGCCGGGCACCACGAGCAGGACCAGGGCGAGGACGCTGCACAGGGCGAGGCCGACGCCCGTCGCGGCGAGCAGCCGTACGGCACGCACCGGCGACAGCGCGTCCGCCAGACGGCGGGCCGCGGGCACCGCCAGGAACGGCATCAGCAGCGGAACCCACACGGCGTAGATCATGGGGCTTCTCCGTCGAGCAGGTCCCGGAGCAGCTGCTCGTCCTCGTCGGTGAGCTGTGAGACGAACCGGGCCAGGACGGTGCTGCGGTCCTCCTGCTTCCGCAGCTCGCTGTGCATCCGGCGGGCGGTCAGGCCGGGCGCGTCCTCGGTGGGGGTGTAGGCGAATCCTCGACCGGCCCTGGTGCGGGCGACCGTGCCCTTCTCGTACAGGCGCGACAGGATCGTCGCGACGGTGGTGCGGGCGAGTGCCGCACCGATCGCGCCCTGGACCTGACCGGGGGTGAGCGGGGCTCCGGCTGCCCACAGCGCCGCCAGGATCGTGGACTCCAGCTCGCCGGCGGGTCGGCGTTCCGATGCGGCGGGCGGCGGTGACGGATGCTGCGGGGCGACTTCCGGCGCCGGTCCGGAAGCCGGTTCGCCGTGCGGGCGGGGGCGGGGCTCTCCGCTCGATATCCCCTTCACCTGGGACATGGGAACTCTCCTCCCTCTTCGGGCGTCTACAGTGATGTAGACCGTCTACATCACTGTAGTCAGTCCGGGCGTTCCGCCGGTCCGCCCGCTCACCATTATGGGAGACCCTCCACCGTGTCCGTATTCTCACTGGCGTCCGCGCCACAGGCGGTGAACCTGCTGGACGCGGGGTCACTGCTCGGAGCGTTCGGTGCGCTCGGCATCGCCGTCGTGCTCTTCGCCGAGACGGGACTGCTCGTCGGCTTCTTCCTGCCCGGCGATTCCCTCCTGTTCACGGCGGGCCTTCTCTGCGTGTCCGGCGCCCACGGTCCGGTGCGGCTGTCGTTGCCGCAGGTCCTGATCGCCGCCGTGGCCGGTGCGCTGCTGGGCGCCCAGGTGGGCTACTGGATCGGCCGACGGGGCGGCCGGGCCCTGCTCGCCCGCAGCCGCGCCAAACGGCTGCACGAGGGCGCCGCCCGCGCCGAGGAGCTCCTCGGCAGATACGGCCACGCGCGGGCGATCGTGCTGGCCCGCTTCGTACCCGTCGTACGCACGGTGCTCAACCCGCTGGCCGGAGCGCTCAACGTCCCGGCCCGGCTGTTCACCCTGTGGCAGGCCGTCGGCGGGGTGATCTGGACCGTCGGGCTGGTCCTGGCGGGCTACGCACTGGGGTCCTCGGTGCCGAACGTCGACCGCTATCTGCTGCCGATCGTCGCCCTCGTGGTCGTGATCTCCCTCGTCCCGCTCGCCGCCGAACTGCTCCGCTCCCGGGGCCGGCGCACCGCCGAAGGGGAAAACAGCTGATGCCGCTCGCCTCCACCGCCACCTCGCTCGACGGTGGCCTGTACACCTGGATCACCGAGCTGGCCCAGCGCTCCCCCACCGCCCTGGATTCCGTCATCCGTATCTGGTCGGACTACGGGCTCGCCCTGTTCGCCCTGCTGATGCTCGCCTCCTGGTGGCGCTCCCGCTCCACCGATCCCGCTCGCACCGCGATGGCGCTCTGCACCCCGCTCGTCGTGGTGGCCGCGTATCTCGCCAACGACCTGGTGAAATCGGTCTTCCACGAGCAGCGGCCGTGCCAGACCCTCCATGTCGTGACGGTGGAGGCGTGCCCGGCACTGGGCGACTGGTCCTTCCCCAGCAACCACGCCGCCATCGCGGCGGCCGCGGCGACGGCGATCTGGCTGACCGACCGCCGGCTCGGCGCCATCGCGGTGCCCGCCGCCGTGCTGATGGCCGCGTCCCGGGTGTGGATCGGTGTGCACTACCCGCACGATGTGCTGATCGGGCTGGTGACCGGCGCGCTCGTCGCCTGGCTGCTGACGCTCGCGGCACGGCGCTGCGCCCCGGCGGTGATCCGGCTGCGCGACACCCCGCTGCGCCCCCTGGTCGCGACGCGGTGACCAGAGGGCTCGGGCGGCCGGGCCCATGACCGGGCCCTCCGCTCGCGGCCTCGCCGCGAGGCCGCGAGCGGTGCACAAGGATCGGAGCCCTACCGGGTGGCGCTGCCGGGCAGGCGGATGACGGCCCGGCCGCCGTCGAGGTCGACGGTGGAGCGGTGGGGCGGCGCGCCGTCCTCCTCGTCGTCGCGCATCAGCAGGGCGCTCTGGCGCTCCTTGAGCTCGCTCTGCTTGCCGGGCGAGAAGCTCGCGTGCAGCTGCTCGAACCCCGTCGCAGACACCTGCCCCTGCCGCGCGCTGTTGCGCCAGGGCAGCAGACCGGCCCGCCCCGCGCGCAGCATCAGCTGATCGAGAAAGGCGACCGCGGTCAGCCCGATCACCAGTCCGGGCAATGTCATCAGCGCGACGAATTCCATCCGCCCAGTCTCTCCTCGGGCGGCACGGTGCGCATCGGTCGCGGGTATGGCCCTGCGGGCCGTCGCACCGTGCGACGGCCCGCAGGGCCGTGAGAAGGAGCTCCCGGCCGGTCAGCCGTTGGGATCCGATCGGCCGTCGAGGTTCCGGTCAGCCGTTGGGAAGGATGACCGCGCGGCCGTTGATCTTGCCGTGGTGCAGCCGCTCGTACGCCAGCGGCGCCTCGTCCAGGGTGTACGTCTCCACATGGACCTCGACCGCTCCGGTACGGGCCAGGTCGAGCACCTCGGCGAGCTCGGAGCGCGATCCCCAGTACGGGGAGGTCACCGTCGTGTTGTACGGCAGGGAGCCGAAGCCCACCGGCAGGGCACCCCCGCCGAGGCCGACGATCGTGACGTCGGAGTCGATGGCGGCCGCGGCCCCGGCGGTGGCGACGGTCGGCGGCGCTCCGACGAAGTCGAGGACGACCTGCGCGCCGATCCCGCCGGTGAGTTCCCGGACCTTCGCCGCGGCGTCCTTGTCGGACAGGACGGTCTCATGGGCGCCGACGGCGCGGGCGAGGGCGAGCTTGTCCTCGGCGACGTCGAGGGCGATGACCCGGACGGCCGTCATGGCGCGCAGCAGCTGGATCGCGACATGGCCCAGACCACCGGTGCCGATGACCACGGCGGTGGCGCCCGGTACCAGCTTGGGCAGCGACCGCTTGATCGCGTGGTACGGGGTCAGGCCCGCGTCGGTGAGCGGCACGGCCTGGACCGGGTCGAGGCCGCCCAGCGGTACCAGGTGGCGCGGGTCGTCGACGATCATGTACTCGGCCATGGCGCCGGGCGAGCCGAGTCCGGGCGGCGTGATGCCGAGCTCCTTGGCGCGCAGGCAGTAGTTCTCCTTGCCCTCGGCGCACTTGACGCACGTGCCGCAGCCCCAGGGGCCGTAGACCGCGACGGCATCGCCGACCGAGAGCCCGCTCACTCCGTCGCCGAGGGCGGCGACGGTGCCGACACCCTCATGGCCGAGGGTGAGCGGCAGCCGGAACGGGATCTGCTCCGCGGGCCGGCTCATCACGGCGATGTCGGAGTGGCAGACACCCGCGGCGGTGACCTTCAGCATCACCTGGCCGGGGCCGGGCTCCGGGTCGGGCACGGTGACGACCTCGGGTGCTGCGCCCACGGTGCGGTACTGAACGGCCTTCATGGAATTCTCCTCACGTTCTTTGTTCCATTGCTCGCCCCCGTTCCCCCGTTCACCACTCAGGAGGCGGAGTAGCCGCCGTCCACCAGGTGGTAGCTGCCGTGGATGAAGGAGGCGCGGTCGGAGAGCAGGAAGGCGGTGAGTTCGGCGACTTCCTCCGCCTTGCCGAGGCGGCCGGCCGGGTGCAGCGAGATCAGGTGGTCGCGGGCCACGCTGTCGGTGTTGCGCAGCAGCGGCGTGTCGATGAAGCCGGGGCCGACGGCGTTGACCCGGACGTTCCGGGCCGCGTACTCGAGAGCCGCCGTCTTGGTGAGGCCGACGACACCGTGCTTGGCGGCCACGTAGGCGGGCGATCCGGCGAAGCCGTTGGTGCCGAGGATCGACGACATGTTGACGACGGCGCCGCCGCCCGCCTCGACGATGGCCGGAAGCTCGTAGCGCATCGAGTAGAAGACACCGCTGAGGTTGGTGGCGACGACCCGGTTCCAGTCCTCGATCCCGTACTCGCCGGTGGGGCTGCTGGGGCCGCCGATCCCCGCGTTGTTGACGGCGAGGTGCAGGGCACCGAAGGTGTCGACGGCGAAGCGCACACCCGCTTCGACGGAGCCGGGGTCGGTCACGTCCATGGCCACGGCGGCGGCCTTGGCGCCGGCGCTCTCCAGTCCGGCGACCGCCTTGCGGGCACTGGCCTCGTCGTAGTCGGCGACGACGACGGACGCGCCACCCGCGGCCAGTCGGTGGGCGAGGGCCAGTCCGATGCCGGAGGCTCCGCCGGTGATGAGGGCGGTCCTGCCGGCGAACTCCTGGTCGGCGGAGGTGGGGGTGGTGCTCATGAGTCTGTGCTTCCTTCCGTGGTGCTGTGCGGCGCCTGCCCGGCGGGAGGCTGCGCGAGCAGTTCCCCGGCGAGGGCGTCGAAGGCCTGCCCGATGAGTCGGGGCAGGTCGTCCGGTTGCCCGGCGCGTGCCCAGGCGGCCTGGGCCGCGAGGAGTGCTCCGGCGCCCGCGGCGACCGTGACGGCGGGGCGGATGTCCCGTCGCGGGTCGACCCCGAGCCGGTCCGCGACGATGGCGACCGAGTCCTCCTGGGCGTCCACCCGGATGTGGTGGAAGGCCGCGTAGAGAGTCGGCTCCTGTTCGGCGAGGACCAGCAGGTCGAAGATCCGCTCGCGCCGGTGCCAGGCCTGCGTGCCGGGGTCTTCGAGCCAGTCGTGGACGGCCCTGCGGTAGGCGGTGAGCGGGGGCTCGTCGGCGGGGCGGGCCCGCAGGGCGTCGTTGATCCGTTCGCCGTCGCCCCGGAGCGAGTCCAGGACCGCGGCTTCCTTGCTCGTGAAGTACCGGCTGAAGGTGCGCCGGTCGACGTCCGCGCGTTCCGCGATCTCCTCGACCGTCACATTCTTCAGGCCCCGGTCGAGTACGAGCTCGAACGCGGCCTGCGCCAGTGTGTCCCGGGTCCTGCGGGCCTTGCGGCTCCGCCGCTCCGGGGTCTTCCGTTCCGGATTCATAAGTGCACCGTACACCCAAAAATGTCCCGCCGAGACATGAGTCCCGTCGGGACATTCCATCGGTGTGAGGGGTGCCTTCCGTGCCTCGCTACCGGCCGCTGAACACCGCGGCCGCCCGGCGGGCGCCGTGGTCGGCGTCCATGGGCCGGTCGACGCTGTCGGCCGCTGTCCGGTGCAGGGCGAGTGCGGCGATGTCGTCGCGCCGCACGCCTCCGGAGAAGGCCGCGAGGTCCGCGTCGAGCGCCTCCAGCACCTCGTACGGCGCCCGTTCCGCCCAGCGGCCCAGCCGGGCATCCAGCGGATAGAAGGCGCCGGACGCGTCGCGCGCCTCGGTGACCCCGTCCGTGCAGAGCAGCAACGTGGCACCCGGCGGGAAGTCCAGCCACTCGGCGGCCCTCGCCTCGCGGCTGAGTTCCGCCATGCCCAGCGGGACGGAGGTGTGGCGCAGCGGAACTGCACCGGCCACGCCGTCGTGCAGCAGCCGGGGCGGCAGATGGCCGCAGTTGACGGCCTGGACCCGGTCGCTCCCGTCGAAGCCGAGCACCAGCGCGGTGACGAAGCGTTCGGTCTCCCCGGTCTGGGCGGAGAACACGTTGTGCCGGGCGACCGCGTCCTCCAGGGCATCGACCACACCCGTCAGGGCGGGCTCGCGAATGGCGGCTTCCCGGAACGCTCCGAGCACGGCGAAGCCCGCCCCGATCGCAGCGAGGCCCTTGCCCTGGACATCCCCGATGATCACCCGGGTTCCGTAGGGCGACTGGACGACCTCGTAGATGTCGCCGCCGACCAGGCGGTCCTCCTCGATCGGCGTATAGATGCCGTGGGCGAGGACCTGGTCGGTCAGGATGGGCAACGGGCGCAGGATCTGGCGCTGGAGCGCGACGGCGGCGGAGCGCAGCCGGGCGATCTGCGTGGCGTGGCGGATCCGCAGCGCGCAGGCGCCGACGCCCAGGCAGCAGGCCAGCACGGTGACGATCACGCCGGTGGCGATGTCCCAGAACGTGCCGCCGGACACCAGGAGCGAGCCGACGGCGACGATCATGATCAGGGTGGAGACGCCCACGGTCTGCCGGATCGTTCCGAAGACCGACACGAGTGCGGGCACGACCACCAGCAGCGGTACGAGGCGCAGGTCCTCACCGGTCCGGGTGTCCAGCAGGACGACCAGGGCCGTCAGCAGGGCCAGGCCGCCGAACAGCGCGGGGTTCCCGACCCGTGGCGCGTGAACGGCCGCCTCCCCCGCATCCGCCCCCGGGAGCGTCTCTCCACGTGGGGCAAGCAGGCGCTGAAGCCCGATCATCACGGCCGGCTCCTCCCGGGATCTGCCGGCCCGGCGCCGGCGTTCCGTCCCAGTTCACCCGGCTCCGGGGGGTGGCACACGAGGCTTACGGCCTCTCTGGCCGCGCCGAAGGTCCCGAGACGGGAGGCGGCAGTGACCTTCGGCCCTCCACCGGTGGGCCGAAGGTCCCGAATCGCGGGTCAGCGCACGGCTGTCGTGCGGGCCTCGCGCTCACCGCCGACGGGAGCGGGCAGGCGCGTCGGCAGCGGTTGCGGGACGAGCGCCGAGAGGAAGGACGTCCGGCGGCGGAGCACGAATCCCAGGGATTCGTAGAGCCGGACGGCGTTGGTGTTGGAGGCGGCGGCATGCAGGAACGAGGTTTCGCCGCGCTGCCCGATCTCGTGGGCGACGGCGCGCACGAGTCCGGTGCCGAGTCCCTGACCGCGTACGGACTCGTCGGTGCAGACGGCGCTGATCTCGGACCAGCCCGGCAGGTGCAGCCGTTCGCCGGCCATGGCGACGAGCACCCCCTCGCGCCGTACCCCGAGGTAGGTGCCGAGCTCGACGGTGCGGGGCAGGAACGGGCCCGGCCGGGTGCGCTCGACCAGGGCGAGCATGTCGGGCACATCGGCGGGGCCGAGCCGTACGGCCTCGGGGAAGGGTGCCGTCGCGACCCCGGCGTCGACGAGCTGGACGCCCTCGGCCCGGAAGACGATCTCCCAGTCGTCCGGCGGCGGCTCGCGGAAGGCGGTGATGGTGACGGCGCCGCCGGGTCCGGCCAGCGCTGCCGCGTCGTCCCAGTCCCCGGCCTCCGGGGCGTCCGGGATCGCGACCCACGGGGCCACGTCCGCCCGGTAGCGCAGGATTCGGCCGCGGCGCTCGGCGAAGTGGGCGTGCGGGCCGGTCAGCGCGGAGCGGACCGGGTTGTCCAGCGGGTGCACGGTGCCGGCAGCGGCATGGGCCGTGCTCACGCGACCACCTCGATCACGATCTTGCCGAGCGTGTGTCCGTTCTCCACGGCGCGCAGCGCGTCCCCCGCCCCGGCGAGCGGGAAGGCCCGGTTCACATGGGTGTGCAGGGCACCGGTGACGACGAGGTTCGCCACCTCGTCGAGGACCGCCGCGGTGCGGGCCCGCTCGACGGCCGCCCCGCCGAGCTCCACGGCCAGCGGCTTGCCCCCGGCGCTGATCAGTGCGGCAGGGTCCGCGAGCAGTGCGGCCGCGGCCCTGAGGGCGTCGCCGCCGACCAGGTCGAAGACCGCGTCCACGCCGTCGGGGGCCGCCGCCCGCACCCGGTCGGCGAGTCCGGGGCCGGCCTCGACGTGCACCGCGCCGAGCGACTCGACGAAGTCCTTCTTGGCCGCGCTCGCGGCGCCGATGACATGGACGCCGCCGTGCCGGGCGAGCTGTACGGCCGCGGTTCCCACACCGCCCCCGGCCCCGGTGATCAGCAGGGTCGAGCCGGGGGCGAGGCCCAGCTGACGGATACCGTCGTACGCGGTGGCGGCCGCGACCGGCAGTACCGCCGCGTCGGTGAACGACAGCCCGGCCGGCTTGTGGGCGGTCACGGCGACGGGCAGCAGCGTGTACTCGGCGTACCCGCCGGTCACCGGGTTGCCGAAGACCTCGTCCCCGATCGCAAACCCTTCGACGTCCGGGCCGATCCCCGCGACTACCCCGGCGGCCTCGCTGCCGAAGACGGTGGGAAAGGTCTGCGACGCGCTGCCGGGCCTGATGTACCCCGTGCGCAGCTTCCAGTCGACCGGGTTGACCCCGGCCGCCCGGACCGCGACGAGCAGCTCACCTGGGCCCGGCACCGGCACGTCCTGCTCGATGAGGGCCTCCATCTCCGGTCCGCCGTTGCGGGTGAACACGTACGCCTTGGGCATGAGCTTCCTCTCTCCTGTTCACGGCACCGGCGGCCGGGCCGGTCACCGATCACCACAGCAGCAGGAAGGCCCTCGTCCGGGCACGTATTCCCTCTCGGCGGAGTGTTCACCGGGCCGCAGTGATTCGGCACAGGCCGCCCGCGAACGGGTCCACGAGCTCGCCGGACCGGTGCCGGTACCGGCACCGGAAGCCGGGGTCAGCGCTTGAGGCTCCTCATCAGGTCACGCATGTCGCTGATCATCGCGGACTGGTACGGGGACAGGTCCGAGATGTCCGGCCCCTCGTCGGACGGGACTTCGCCCCCGTCACTGTTGTACTGCGTGTAGGAGGCGAGACTCAGCGAGAGGACCGCGCCGCCCTCCAGTACCCGCAGTTCCGCAGTGCCGTCGTCCTGCGTCAGCGCGTACGCGCTGTCGCCGAGGTTCGGGACCTTCTCCACCTTCACATCGGCATCGACGCCGGCATCGGTCACCCCGCGCATCGCCTCGAATTCGGCTTTGGGGTCGGACCTCTTGTGCAGTGCCACCGTGATCCCGACGGAGTAGTCGGTGTACCAGCGGTTCCCGAGCGACTTCTTCGCGGCCGGTGACCGAAGGGAGATGAAGCACTCCGCCCGGTCCAGGGCCGGGTCGTTCAGGAGCTCCGGCTTGAGCCTGGGCGTCTCGTCCTTCGGCGCTATCGCCGCGCCTATCGCCCTCAGCCGCACGGTCGGACACGGGTCCTCCTCCAGCCGGTACCCGTGCATGTCCGGCTTCCGGGCCCCGAAGGGATGCAGGTACACCGCGCCTGCCCACACGGCCGAAGCCACGACGGCTCCGCCCAGCGCCCACAACCACGGGCGACGCGTCCGGGGACCTCCCGTGGGCTTCCGGTCGAAGTCGCCCACCACCTCGACCGCCCCGACCGCACCGAACTCGCCCACCATCTCCGGCTCGGAGATCACCTGTGCCCCCCTCGGCCACGCCATCCGTCCACCACATGATGGCCCACGCGATGACCACGGGACCGGTGGACCTGCGAAGATGTCGCGGCCCCACTGAAACGCATCGCCTGGGGCCGGGCTTCGGGAGACAGCGGACGCGCGGTGCACGGGCAGGGGGACACGCATGGGAGCGTCGGGTGCCGTGGTGCGGCGTGGGCTGTTGTTCGGCATCCGGGCAGGGGCGGTCCCGGCCGGGATGTGCGCCGCGCTGTGGGCGGTGATCGCGCTGGCGGGGCTGTTCGGAGGACCGGTGGGAAGCACGTTCGAGAAGCCTGTGGCGGGCTCCGTCGCCGTGCTGGGTTCCCTCGCCGTGGGGGCGGGGCTGGGCCTGGCGACGGGTGTGGTGCTGGCTGTCGTGCCGTCGCGCGTGCTCGCCTCCGCTCCCCTGCGCGGCCTGGCCTGTTTCATGGTGGGGACCACACTGTCCGCGGGCGAGGTGGTGGTGATGGACGTGTCGTCCGAGGGCGGCTACGGACCCGTCGTCCTGACCGTACTGGCCATGCCCGTGGTGGGTGCCGTCACAGCGGCGCGCAGCCGTTCCATCGCGGCCGCGCGCCTCGGTACCGCGGACCCGGTGTGAGGCGGCGGAGCGACGGCGACGGTCCGCCGGCCGAAGTTGCCGTCTTTCTCCCGAACCTGCACCACCGAAGTCGGAACACCGTCGATTTCGACTCAACTACCGCTGGATATGCGCCGGTCGGTCCCCATTGCCCCGTCGGCTGTGGCAGTCTGTTGGGCGACCGCCCCACCGGGCTCCCCCGTACCGGTGGGGCGGTTCTGCTGTCCCGCCCCCGAGCCGTGGGGATATGACGGGCAGTCACGACGTTTCCCGGCCATAGATGCCGTGTGACCTGATCAACTTCCGCTTTTCCGCATGGGATTTCCGTCCGGGGGCAGGTGCATACACCTCATGGGCTACGACCAGGGGAGCGTGACGAGATGACGGCGCACACTGCGCGGACCGCCGGTGCGGAGCGAGCGGAGAGTGCCCGCCCGGCACCGGCGGACGTGCCGGTCGGGGACATCGGCGGCCTGCCGTGGATCGAGGACGCGGGGAAGATCGCTCCTTGTGACGCGCGCGAGCTGTCCAGGCTGTTCTTCGGCCGCCTCCAGGTCCTGGAGGAGGGGACCCCCGCCCATCAGTACGCGCGGAACACCCTCATCGAGATGAACCTCTCTCTCGTACGGTTCGCCGCGGGACGGTTCCGCAACCGGGGCGGCGGCGACATGGAGGACATCGTCCAGGTCGGCACCATCGGGCTGATCAAGGCCATCGACCGGTTCGAACTGTCCCGCGAGGTCGAGTTCACCTCCTTCGCGGTCCCGTACATCACCGGGGAGATCAAACGATTCTTCCGCGACACCACCTGGGCCGTGCATGTCCCGCGCCGGCTGCAGGAGTTGCGGGTCGACATCGCCAGGACCAAGGAGTCGCTCGTCACGGAGCTCGACCGTGACCCCACGGTCCCGGAGCTGGCCGAGCAGCTGGGGCTGAGCGAGGACGAGGTCACCGAGGGCATCGTGGCGGCCAACGGGTACGCGGCGGGTTCGCTGGACATGCCGGCCGATCCCTCGGAGGCGGGGCGGCGCCACGCGCCGGGGCGCACCTTCGCCGATGTCCTGGGTGGTCCGGATCCCGCCCTGGAGACGGTCGAGAATCTGCATGCGCTCGCGCCGCTGCTGGGCTGTCTCGACGCTCGCGAGCGGCGCATCATCGACCTGCGTTTCGGCCAGGAGATGACACAGTCCCGGATCGGCGCGGAACTCGGCATCTCGCAGATGCATGTGTCGCGGCTGATCAGCAGAATCCTGCGGAAGCTCCGCAGCGGAATGCTCGTCGAGGAGTGACCCCGGCCGTCCCGGCCCGCGGCCACCGGGCCGGCCCGTCACGCAGGCCCGGAGCGGTTCGCCCCGGCGTCCTCGGGCCGACCGGTGGGGAAGCTCAGCCGCCGTCCTTCTCCGGGGCGCGTCCCGCGTAGTAGGTGGCGATCATGTCCTCGCCGCCGTGCCCCGCCGCCTCGGCGCGCAGGAAACGGTCGGCCGACGCCGCGACCAGGTCCAGCCGCACCCCCGAGGACTGCGCGGCGTCCAGGATGAGGCGGGTGTCCTTGAGCGCGGTGGACAGGGCGAAGCTCGGGGTGAGATCGCCGGACAGGACCGCGGCGGACTTGCCCTGCAGATACGCCGAGTCCAGCGGGCCGCCCTTCATGACGTCGAGGAAGATCTGCGGATCGATGCCCAGCCCTTCCGCGAGGTTGAGGCATTCCGCGATGTTGTTGACCATGGTGATCACCCAGGTGTTGACCACGAGCTTCAGTCGCGAGGCCGCTCCCGGGGCCTCACCGACCCAGACCGTGCGCTGCCCGATCGCGTCCAGCACGGGTTCGACCGTCGCGCGGACGGCGGAGGGACCGGCGACGAGGACTGTCAACGCGCCTTGTTCCGCGGGCTGTCTGGTACCGGAGACCGGTGCGTCGAGATAGACCGGGCCCAGTTCCGCGGCGCGCTGGGCGAGATCGGCGGTGGCGTCGGGCCCGACCGTCGTGCTCTGGAGCAGGACCTGGCCGGCGTGCAGTCCCCCGGACGCGGCGGCGAGCGCGGCGGCGACGGAGGGGCCGTCGTTGAGCATGGTGAGGACGACATCCGCACCGCGTACCGCCTCCTCCGCCGTCTCCGTGACGGTGGCGCCGTCGGCGGCGAGCGGGTCCGCCTTGGACCGCGTACGGTTCCAGGCACGGACCACGAGTCCGGCCCGGAGGAGGCTCCGGGCCATTCCCGATCCCATGATTCCGGTGCCGAGAACGGCGACGACCGGCCGCTTCGGGGTGGTGTCGGCAGCACTCGATGTCATGAGGGGACTCCCTTGCGTCGGCCGCGCCCCGGGCCGGCCCGCGGCGCTGTGAGTTCTCAGGATTGCCGGAGCGCGCCTTCGAGGACGGCAGCGTGCACGGCCCTGGCGAGTCGCGCGCCCCAGCGGGAGCGCGGTCCCGCGAAGGGCTCGGCGGAGGCGGGTCCCGGGGAGGGCGCGGCGATGCAGACGGCGTCCGTGGGGGTGCCCGAGCAGTCGAGACCCGCGTCCAGGAGCGCCTGGACCTTGGCCTCGGTGGCCGTGGCGACGGCATTGACGAGCGCGGCGTCGGAGAGCGGCACGGGGAGGGTGACGACGATGTTGATCGTGCCCGGACGCGGCGGCCCCCCGGTGCCCTCCGCCGGGGCGGCGGCCCAGCCGCGTACGCCGAGTCCGCAGGTGGCGGTCGCCGTCACGCCCTCGTCGGCCGCGACCGTGTACGCGGTCACGTCGGCGGCCGTCATCAGCCCGGCACCGGGTCCGGTGAGGTGTTCGGCGGCGGCGATCTCGGCGAGGTGGCGGTCGGGGTCCAGGCGCGGATAGCCACCGGGCACCTGGGCGTTGAGGATCCAGTCGCGCGGACCGATGCCGCCGCCGAGCACGGCGCTGCCGCAGACCCGCCACCCCGGCCCGAGCCGCCACACCAGATGGTGCAGGTCCGCACCGTCCTCGTGACGGGCCAGCAGTTCACCGCGCTGTTCGGGCAGCCGGCTGCGTACGGAACGGATGGGCACCCCCGGTGGCGCGGCAGGACGACGGTCGGCACGTGGCCCGTCGATCATATGTGGCGGGGCGGGGCGCTCCCGCAGGTGCTCCGCCCCGGCACGGAAGGTCGGACATCGGGTCTCTCGTCCGGATCATGCCGGGCTCGCGTGCCCCGGCCCGGTCCGGACGAGAGGCCCTGACCGCGGGCCATGGCGATCAGCCGGTCCAGCACGGCGGCGTCGGCACGCACCCCGTCGTGGGCGTCCGCGGGGGTGGAGCGGCCGGTGCCGCGCTGGTCCAGCAGGACGACGCGGTGGTCGGCGAGGGCGCGGCGCAGCCAGGCGCCCGCCGCGTTGGGACGCTCGGCGCGGCCGCCGGGTCCGCCCTGGAGCCAGAGCAGGCGGGGCAGGTTCTCGTGTTCCCGGCCCGCGGCGACCACTTCGCGGGCGAACAGGCCGATGGTGGGACCGTCGGGGGTGTGGTGGTCGAGCGGCACGTCGAGGGTGTGGTCGGTGCAGACCAGGCCGCCGTGGCGGTAGGAGACGGGGGCGGGGGTGGACATGGGCGCTCCTTTCACGTTGCGCGGGGCAGGGGCCTGTCCGGCGGATCAGGGCCTGGTCGCAGAACGGTTTCACGGGTGGCGGGCGGGCCCGCACCGGGGGTGGTGCGGGCCCGCCCGCCACTGGTCCGGGTTCCGGACGGTCCCGGGCCCGGGACCGTCCGGAAGGATCGGGGCCCGGAGCCCGGATGGTGCTCCGGACAGGCCGCGGGCGGGCCGGGTCCGCCCGCTCGTACCGGGCCAGTAGCCGGCGACGCCGAGCTCTCGGCAGATCTCGACGAGCTCCGGGTGCACGTAGCGCCCGTTCTCCTCGATGGCCACGCCGTCCAGGCAGATGGACGGGCCGAGGACGCTGCCGTCGGTGTGCGCCGCGGCCACCCACGGTTCGCCGCCGATCCAGGCGCAGCGTGTTCACGCCGGGTACAACGCCGGGCGGATCCCCCGGTTTCGTGGCGCGGCGGCCTGCCCGGCGGCACCCTGCCGTTCCGGCACCCTGCCGTTCCGGCACCTCCGGGAAGGACCGGCCCCGCGCCACCCCGCCCGCCCGGCCCCGGTCCCGCCCCAGGCCCGAAGGCCCGGCGCGCAGCCTCCGCACCTCACCCGAATGGCGTAACACGGGAACGGGGCGCACAGCGCCGTGGCAGGCGGTCACCGCCCAACCGTCGAGCATGCGGCAGCCGGCCGCCGCGGCCCGGGAGGTTGCAGCGTCCATCCGGGTGAGGCGCGATGGAATGCGGACGCGCCTCCTCTGATGGCCCCAGCCACAGGACGCGCCCGGACGAGGAGGAATCGGTCATGGGAGCCGCTGACGGTTTCACGGATTCCGGAGAGCTCGACGGTCTGACGGTGTACGACACCGACGGCGAGAAGGTCGGCAGTGTGGGCCGGGTGTATGTCGACGACAACACCGGCCGACCGGACTGGATCACGGTGAAGACCGGCCTGTTCGGCATGAAGGAGAGTTTCGTTCCGCTTGCCGGAGCCCGCCGCGTGGGATCCGATCTGCACATCTCGCATCCGAAGGACCGGGTCAAGGAAGCCCCTCGGGTGGACGCGGACGCGCATCTGTCCGTGGCGGAGGAGGAAGAGCTCTACAAGCACTACGGCCTCGCCAGGAACACCACCGCCAAGCTCGGCGGCCGTACGGACACGGGAACCACGACAGCGTCCGGGAAGGGCACCACGGCCATGGGGGCGGCGGGAGCCGCCGGAGCCGGGGCCATGGGGGCGGCCGGCGCCGGACGCACCACCGGGTCCGACAAGACGGCCATGACCGGCACCACCGCCTCCGGTACGGGCACGGCCCGCACCACCTCGTCCGGGATGGCAGCAGGCGGGACCGGCACGGGCCAGGGCAAGCACCGAGACACCGGGGCGGCCGGCGCCTCGCGTCCCCTCGTCGGCGCCGGGGCGGGCTCCGAGCGGTCCGCCGCCGACCTGGGCGGCAAGGAGGAGATGATCCGTTCCGAGGAACAGCTGCTCGTCGGCACCGAGGAGTACGAGAGCGGGACGGCACGGCTGCACAAGTACGTCGTCACCGAGAACGTCACCAGGACCGTACCCGTGACGCACGAAGAGGTGCGCCTGATCCGCGAGCCGCTGAAGCCCGGCGACCAGGCCGCGGAACGTGCCGCCATCCGCGAGCAGGACGTCGAGGTCACCCTGCACGCGGAACGTGCGACCACGCGCAAGGAGACCGTGCCCGTCGAGCGGGTGCGGATGGAGACCAAGAAGGTGACCGAGCAGAAGGAGGTCTCCGCCGAACTCCGCAAGGAGCAGATCGACTACACGGACGGCGCGGACATCGGCGGCAAGGACATCGGCGGCGAATTCGGCCAGGGACGCCGCCGCTGACCCCGTCCCGCGCACCGCGGCGGACAGCCGCGCCCGGAGAATGAGGGCGGACCCGTGTCGTGCCGGGGTCCGCCCTCTCGCTGTCGGGGCCCCGCCACGGCGGCGGTCCCGGCATGCTCCACCAGCCCGGCACGGCCCACGCGCCCGGCATGATCCATGATCCAGAACGAAAGGCCCTACGTCCCCGCAGGACGCTCCGGCAGGAAACGCACCGAGGGCCTCCCGTCCGGCCCGTCCGGCGTGACGCGTGCCGTGACCCGGTAGACGTCGGCGATCAGCTCCTCGGTGATCACCTCCGAGGGGGTGCCGGCGGCCACCACCCGCCCCTCCTTCAGCACGACGATCCGGTCGCAGAACATCGCGGCCAGATTGAGGTCGTGCAGGGCGATCACACCGGTCAGCGGCAGGGAGGCGATCAGCGCGAGGAGTTCCAGCTGGTGCTGGATGTCGAGGTGGTTCGTCGGTTCGTCGAGCAGCAGCTCGCGCGGCTGCTGGGCCAGCGCCCGCGCGATCTGGACGCGTTGGCGCTCGCCGCCGGAAAGGGTGTGCCAGGACTGGTCGCCGCGGTCGGCGAGGCCGGTCCGCGCGAGTGCTTCGCACACCGCTTCGTCGTCCTCCGCAGTCGGTGCCGACCAGGCCCTGCGGTGCGGGATGCGCCCGAGCCGTACGACGTCCAGCACGCTCAGCTCGACCTGGGTGACGGCGTGCTGGTCGACCACGGCGATCCGCTGGGCCACGGTGCGGCGGCCGATCCCGGCGAGCCGCTGTCCGTCGAGGGTGACCACGCCGGTCTCCGGGGCGAGGATGCCCGCCAGCACCCGCAGCAGAGTCGTTTTACCGGATCCGTTCGGTCCGATCAGCCCCACGGTGGCGTCGGGCGGCGGGGCGAGGTCGACCCCGTCGAGGATGAGGCGGCCGCCCGCCGCCCGGCCGACCCGTTCGGCACGCAGTCCCGAGGTGGCCGCCCCCGTCATGCGGTCCTCCGGGTGCGGTACAGGACCAGGACGAACGCGGGTACGCCGATCAGCGCGGTGACCACGCCCACGGGCACCTCCTGCGGGTCGAGGACCGTCCTGGCGAGGGTGTCGACCCAGACCAGGAACACCGCCCCGGCCAGGGCCGTGACCGGCAGCAGCCGCCGGTGCCCGGAACCCGCGAGGGCGCGGGCGGCGTGCGGCAGCACCAGACCGACGAAGCCGATGGCACCGGCCGAGCTGACGAGTGCGGCGGTCAGCAGTGCGGTCGTGCACAGCAGCACGATCCGGGTGCGCGCGACATGGACGCCGAGCGTGGCTGCGGCGTCCTGCCCGAACGCGAAGGCGTCGAGCGTACGGGCGTGAGCCAGGCAGATCAGCAGGGTCACGACGAGGACGGCGGAGCAGATCCACACATCGGTCCAGCCGACCCCGCTGAGCGAGCCGAGCAGCCAGAACAGCACCCCGCGGGTCTGCTCGGCGTCGGCGGCGGTCATCACGACGAAGGAGGTGAGCGCGGAGAACAGCTGCATGGCCGCGACACCGGAGAGCACGACCCGGTCGGTCGTGCCGCCCAGAATGTGGCTGAGCAGCAGCACGAGGGCGAACGAGCACAGCGCTCCGACGAACGCGCCGGTCGAGATCGACACCGCTCCCCCGCCGACGCCGAGGACGACGACCACGACCGCGCCGGTGGACGCTCCGGAGGAGACACCGAGGACGAACGGGTCGGCGAGCGGATTGCGGAGCAGCGACTGCATGACGGTGCCGCACACCGCGAGCCCGGCACCGCACACCGCGGCGAGCAGGGTGCGCGGCATCCGCAGGTTCCAGATGATGCCGTCCCGGATCGGGGAGAGCCGTGAACGGCCCCAGCCGAGGTGGGAGGCCACCGCGGACCAGACGTCGGCCACGGAGATCCGGGCGGGGCCGATGGTGACGGCGACCGCGACGGAGATGACGAGCAACGCGGCGCCGCAGACCCACAGGGCCCCGCCGCGCAGTCTCCGTACGCCCGTCGTGGCGCGGAGGGGGGTGGCGGGGGCGGGCGGCGCGGCCACCGCCGTGCCCCGTACGGTCCCCGTCACCCGGCGAGCCCGAACCTGCGCAGTCCGGCTGCCACGCGTTCGATGCCCTCGACCGTCCGGATGGACGGGTTCATGGACTGGCCGCTCAGCAGCACGTACCGCTTGTGCCTGACGGCGTCCATGTTCTTCGTGACGGGGTTGGACTCCAGGAATTCGATCTTCTTCGCGGCGCTCTCGGCGGTCTGGGCCTTGCGGGTCAGGTCGCCGACGACCAGGACGTCGGGGTTGCGGTCGGCGACGGTCTCCCAGCTGATCTGGGGCCATTCCTCATGGGTGTCGTCGAAGACGTTCTTCGCGCCGAGCTCTTCGGTGATGATCCCGGGTGCTCCGCAGCAGCCGGCCAGGTACGGGGCCTTGGAGTCGGAGAACCAGTACAGGAGGGTCGCGTCGGAGGCGTCGATGCCCTCGGTCGCCTTCGTCACCTGGGCCCGCAGCTGCGCCACGAGCGCGTCACCGCGCTTCGGTACGCCGAACACCTCGGCCAGTTCGTGCACTTCGCCGTAGACGCTGTCCATGGTCAGCGGGGCGGTACGGGCGCCGTCGCCGCCGCCACTGTTGTCCTTGCCGGTGCAGTCGGCGGGCGAGACATAGGTGGGGACGCCGAGCGATTCGAACTGTTCGCGCGGTGCGACGCCGCCCTTGGCGAGCGTCGATTCGAACGACGCGCTGACGAAGTCGGGCTCGCGGTCGAGGACCTTCTCCGACGACGGCCGGTTGTCCGCGATCCTGGGCACTTCGGCGTTGGCCTTCTCCAGGCCCTTCATCACCGGGTCGGTCCAGGTCGCGGTGGCGGCCATCCGGTCGGCGAGGCCGAGGGAGAGCAGGATCTCCGTCGATCCCTGGTCCACCGAGACGGCGTGCCGTGGCGCGGCTTCGACGGTGACGGTGCGTCCACAGTTCTTCAGCGTCACCGGGTATCCGTCCGCGGAGTCCGGCTTCGCGGCGGAGTCGTCGGTTCCGCCTCCGCAGGCGGTCAGCAGGACGAGTCCCGCCGAGAGCAGGGCCATGATGCGGACGGGGCTGGCTATGGACGGCACGGAGTCCCTCTGCGTCTCTGGGCTCATGCGCGGAGCCCGCTGTACGGAGTTCCGCGGCCCGGTGCCGGGTCGCGGGCGCCAGCAGGTCTTCGGACTCGGGTTCCTTCGGACGGGACGCCTTCCCAGGACACCCGAGGGTGGTCCCAGTGGCCGTGGCCCCGCCCGTCCCCCTCACCGCTGCGCGTCAGTTCCGGATTCTCACCGGATTCCCTGACCCCATGACGTGGAGTTCGACTGGCTCCGGCAAGCTATCACGAGGCTCTGCGCAGCTCATGGGGGGTGTGGCCGGTGGTACGCCGGGCTGTGTGTCCCGTCGCACCACCTGCCGGATGCCTACGGACGCTGAAGGGCGATGACGGCGTTGTGTCCGCCGAAGCCGAAGGAATGGCTGACGGCGCGCCGGATGGGCTGCCGCAGCGGTTGTTCGGTGACGCAGTCGATGTCGAACTCGGGCGCCGGGGCGTCCAGGTTGGCGATCGGTGGTACGACTCCGCGTTGGAGCGTGAGGACCGTGAGTCCGGCCTCGATCGCTCCGGCCGCCCCCATGCAGTGCCCCAGTACACCCTTGGGGGCGGTGACGGGCGGCCGGTGCGGGTAGACCCGGGCGATGAGGGCGGCCTCGGTGGCATCGTTGACCGGGGTCGCCGTGCCGTGTGCGTTGACGTGCTCGACGTCCTCGGCCGCCCAGCCCGCATCGCGCAGCGCGGCCTCCACCGCCGCCTGGGCGACCGTGCCGGACGGATGCGGACTGATGGGGTGGTAGGCGTCGGTGGTGGCGCCGGTACCGGCGAGCAGCGCCCGTGGGGCCGCGCCCCGGGCATCGGCGTCTTCCACCCGTTCCAGCACCATGACGGCCGCGCCCTCGCCCATGACCAGACCGGCCCGGTCGGCCGCGAAGGGACGGCACAGCGTGGCCGGGTCGCCGTCCGTCCGGGCCCCGGCTCCGGACCTGGCGAACCCGGCCATGGCGGCCGGGTAGACGATCGACTCGGTGGCTCCGGCGACAGCGATGTCGCACTGATCGGTGACCAGGAGGTCGCGGGCGACGGACAGCGCGGTGACGCCGGACGAACAGGCGGTGCACGGGGCCATGCTGGGTCCGGTGGCCCGCAGCTGGATCGCGATCTCGGCGGCGGGCATGTTGGGAATGGTGAGCAGGATGCCCGAGGGCGAGGTGGCCCCTGCTCCGAACCGGTCGAGCACGACGGCCTGCTCGGTCAGCGAGGCGGAACCCCCGCTGCTGGTGCCGACGACCACCGCGACCCGGGCGCCCTCCCACCGGGCCGGGTCCAGCCCCGCGTCGGCGACCGCCTCCCGGGCGGCGAGCACGGCGAGTTTCACGTACTTCCCCATGCGGAAGGACGCACGGCCGCCGATCGCGGCGTCCAGGTCGATGCCGTCGACCATGCACGCGAAGTCGATCGCGCACCCTTCGAGCTCGGCGACGGTACGGGCCGGTGACACGCCCGCGCACACGCCCCGCCAGGTGGATTCGGTGTCGTTGCCGACCGGGGTGATCATGCCCAGGCCGGTGACGGCGACGGCCGGCCTGTTCATCGGGCGTTACTCATCGCGGTCCCGCCGCCCACCCGCGCGCCGCGGCCGGCTGCCGGGTCGATGAACCGTGTGATGTCGGCCAGCGTCGCGTCCTTGGGGAGCTGGTCGAAGTCCCGGTTGCCGCCGGCCGTCTCCCTGATGAGGACGGCGAACTCGGCGACGGCGAGGGAGTCCATCTCCAGGCTGTCCATCGTGGAGCCCGGGTGGATCTCGGCAACGGGCACTTTGAAGGTGTGTGTCAGAACCTCGGTGATCTTGGGATGAATCGTACTCATGAGCTTTCTCTCCATCATTCGGTCCGGCTGTCGGGCCGCCGGTGACACCGTCCCGACGCCGAATCAACTGGGTGGAGTGCCTCCAGTTACGCCTTGTGCCGAACCGATTCGGCACCGTCCTCCCCGCGCTCCCCGCACCACCGGGCCAGGACGGACGTCGTACCCCAGTAGGCCAGCAGGACAACCCGGACTCCGAGAGCCCCGGCCGCCTCCCTGATCCGGTGACCCCGTACAGCTGTTCCCCTCCTCGTCATGGCCCTCACCGCTCGTCCTCAACCGTCGCCCGGTCCCCGCCCGTCCGCCAGGCGGCTCCCGGATCGTCGTAGGCAGCCATGTAGTCGGCTCCGGCGATGGGCCAGTCGGCGAGCAGCTCCGGCGGCAGCGCGAAGGACTCGACGAGGTCGGGCAGTTGGGCGGCGACCATGGTGATGAGCTCTTCCACCCGGTCCGGCAGTTCATTGACCTGGTCGGCGGTCAACAGGCCCGCTGCCAGCAGATCACCGCTGTTGCGGGCGATCCGGTCGAGCGCGAAGAGCCGTTGCAGCTCGCCGAGCCGTTCGCGGGCGGGCCCCTCGGGCAGCGCGGCCACCGCTTCCTCGTACGCCTCGGCCGCCTGCCATTGGGCGTGGGCCTCGACGCCGCGCAGGGCGGGCCCGGACGCCACGTTCCACCGCGCGAGCGGGTCACCGTGCGGTGCGAGGCGCATCCGCTCCCGGGCCCGGCCGAACCAGATCCGCTCCAGTTCCGCGAGCAGTCTCCCGAGGAACCGGGGGTCGTCGAGTTCGCCGGGTCCGCCGCCGGAGGAAGCCTCGGGCCCGCCCGGTGCGGTGGCGAAGAGCATCTCCGCGGCCGCCTTGGCGTGGATGGCCATATTGTCGCCCTCGGCGGTGATGGCGCCCTCCACTCCGGTGAGGAGTTCGCTCATGCCGTTGTTCTCCAGGAGCGCCTGGGCGCCGCAGCGTTCACGGCATTCGACGATCACGGACCTGGCCTGCCAGGTGACCCACCCCTTGGCGACGGCGACCAGGCGCTCCGCCTCCTCCCGCTGCCCGCCCCCTTCCCAGCGGTCCAGGGCCCTGCGGTGCAGCAGGCTCATCGCGAAGACGGTGGCCGTGGCGGACGCGAGCGGTCCGTGGTGGCTGCGGTGGGCGATCACCGGCACCTGCCGCGAGCCCCGGGGGCCCGAGACGTACCGGTGGCCGCCGTAGCGGACGGCGACGGCGAGTGTGGCCCGCGCGCAGCCGACCGCGCAGGCCGTCATCGAGATCTTGCCGGAGGTGACCCGCCCGATCGATGCGAGGAAACGACGCCTTCGGTTGTCGAGGGTGCTGCTGAACTCGCCGTCCGCACCGATCCGTCCGTGGTCCCCGCCGAGCAGCGCGGCGCGTTCCACGAAGACCTGGCCGAAGGAGGTCAGGCAGTGGTCCACCGGGCTGCCGGTGCGGGTGGGGAGCCTGCGGATCCGTACGCCGGGCAGAGCCTGTACACCGTCGGTGAGCGGTACGAGAAAGAGGAAGACCCCCTGATCGGCGCCGTCGACGAGCAGCCGCGCGGCCACGAGCCCGGTCTTGGGGCCGCCCGCCGGACTGGTGTTGGGCATGAATTTCTGGGCTCCGGCGTGCGGTGTGCGGAGCACGAATCCGTCGCGCTCGCGGTCGTACTCGGCCGTGGTCTCGACGGCCGCGGCGTCGTTGCCGTGTGCCACCTCCGTACAGAGAAAGGTGCCGATGCGCCGCAGCCTCAGGAAGTCCGACAGATCGCGGTCGCCGCCGTGGTCGAGGAGGCTGCCGAGAAAGAGGTTGTAGTGGATGCCCGCCACCGTGGTCAGCGCCGGGTCCACCGGGCCCAGCCATTCGTGCAGGGCCGCGAGGGCGCGGTGGTCGGCGGCCAGCCGGGCGCCGCTGTCCAGGCAGTCGTTGAGGACGCGCAGCCGCTCGTACGTGAGAGCCAGGCGTTCCTCGGTCGTGCTGCGGTCCGGGCGGCGGAAGGGTTCGGTGCTGATCAGCCGCTGCCAGAAACCGTGCTCCCGGCGGAAGTTGTCGCCGAGGAGCACACCGGTGAGGAGGTCCGTGGACCGTTCCGTGGAAGGGCCGTCGATCGTTGCGGTCATAAAAATATAACGATCAAGCAACGGCTAGGACACCCGGCTCCGCGGGTGGCGGGCCGTCCGCGTCGACGCGTTGGAAAGCGAGTACGACATTGTGTCCGCCGAAGCCGAAGGAGTGGCTCAGCGCCCGCTCGACCTGCTGGATCCGGGGCTCCTTGACCACGCAGTCGAGATCGAACCCGTCCGCCAGCGAGTCCAGGTTGGCGATCGGCGGGACGAGGCCGTGCTCCAGGGTCAGAACGGTGGCGACCGCCTCGATCGCCCCGGACGCCGCGAGGGTGTGCCCGAGCACGCCCTTCGGGGCGGTCACCGACGGCCGGTGGGGGAAGAGCCCGGAGATCAGCGCGGTCTCCATCGCGTCGTTCAGCGGGGTCGACGTGCCGTGCGCGTTGATGTGGTCGACCTCGTGGGCCGCCCAGCCCGCCTCGCGCAGCGCGGCCTCGACGGCCTTGCGCGCGCCGCCGCCGTCCGGGTCCGGGGCCGTGGGGTGATGGGCATCGGTGGCGGAACCCGCACCGGTCAGCAGGGCGCGCGGCCGTCCGCCCCGGGCGAGCGCATCGGCCGTCCGTTCCAGTACGAGCACGGCGGCGCCCTCGCCGATCACGAACCCGTCCCGGTCCGCGGCGAACGGCCGCGACGCCCCCGACGGATCTCCGGTGCGCGGCGAGAGCGCGCCCATTCCGGCGAAGGCGCTCACCACCAGCGGGGTCAGTACGGCCTCCGCACCGCCCGCCACCACCACATCGCACCGGCCGCTCAGCAGCAGGTCGCGGGCGACGGCGAGGGCCGTCGCCCCGGACGCGCAGGCGGTCGCCGGGGCCAGGCTGGGGCCGTGGGCCCGCAGGGCGATGGCCACCTCCCCGGCCGCCGCGTTGGGCATCATCATCGGGACCAGGAGCGGCGACACCGCGTCCGCTCCGCCGTCGTCGAGCCTGCGTACGTTGTCGACGAGCACGGACACCCCGCCCACCCCGACGCCGAGCACCACCGCGACCCGGTCGCCGTCCCACCGCTCCGGCGACAGACCGGCGTCCGCCACCGCCCGGCGGGCGGCGACCAGCGCCATCTTCACGAACCGCGCCATCCGCCACACCGCACGCCCGCCGACCGCCTCGTCCAGGTCGATCCCGTCCACCGGACAGCCGAAGTCGACCGGCAGTCCGGCCAGTTCCTCGCAGCTGCGGGCCATGGACACACCGGCGCACAGCCCCTCCCAGAAGGAGTGCTCGTCCGCGCCCGCGGCAGTCACCATGCCCAGTCCCGTCACCGCGACGTCCTTGTCGACCCGCGTCATGTCCGCCCCCTCCTCCGTAATCGATCACGCCTACCGGTTGTCGAACGGCAGTAGCCCCGGCGAGGATGCGGCCAATGAGCCGAAAGGGTCATCGATACCTCCGGCGGACCGAACGGTGCCGCACGTCACGGTGACCGGGTTCACCCGTCCACAGCAGTCCGCCGTGCCGTGCGCGGCAGCAGGCCATCCCCTGGAGGGATGGAAGCGGACCGTGATCAGCCGAAGCCCCCGGAGGAAAGTGCCGAGCTGGAGGCGCTGCGCGCCAGGGTGGCCGTGCTGGAGGCCCGTGCCCCGACGCGGCACCGGCCGCGGGCCCGTTCCTTCCTCGCCGTGCTGCTCGTCCTCGTCGCGGCCGTCCTCACGCCACTGAGCATCGTCTCCACCTGGGCGAAGAACCAGATCGGCGACACCGACAACTATGTGGCGATGATGGCGCCGCTCGCCTCCGACCACGATGTGCAGACCGCGGTGACCGATCGCGTCACCGGTGCCGTCATGCAGCACCTGGATGTGAAGACCCTGCTGGCCGATGTCTCCCCCGCCGACCGGCCGGTTCTCGACAAGGCGCTGTCGAAGCTGAACGGTCCCCTCACCACGGGCATTTCGAACTTCGTGCACGGGACCGTGGAGAAGTTCCTCGCCGGCGACGCCTTCGCGAGGATCTGGACCGACCTCAACCGGACCGCCCAGTCCGCCGCGGTGAAGGCGCTGTCCGGAAGCGGCGGCGGGGCGGTGAAGCTCACCGACGACACCGTCACCATCGACCTCGCACCGGTCATCGACCGGGTGAAGCAACGCCTCGTCGACCGAGGGCTGGGCGTCGCGGCGAAACTCCCCGAGATCCACACCGATTTCACGGTGCTGACCTCCGACTCGGTGGGCAAGGCCAAGAAGTGGTTCCGGGCCCTCCAGATCATCGGGTTCTGGCTGCCGTTGGTCACTCTGGTGCTGGCCGCGGGCGGGGTCCTCCTCGCGGTGCGCCGCCGCCGCGCCCTGATCACGACGGCGCTCGCGGTCGCGGCCGGTGCCGCGGTGCTCGGCCTGGCCCTGTGGGTGGGCCGCGGGTTCTATCTGGACAGCCTGCCGTCCGGGGTGTCGCAGCCGGCGGCCGGTTCGGTCTTCGACGCTCTGGTCGGCCGGATGCGTGCCCTGGTCCGTATGGTCGTCACGCTCGGCATCGTGGTGGCCCTCGCCGCGTGGCTCACCGGTGACGGCCGCGCCGCCACCCGGGTGACGGCGATGTGGAGCGGCGGCATCGGTGCGGTACGGGACGCGGCCGGTTTCACCGGCGGCCCGGTCGGCCGGTGGGTGCACCGCGCCAGGCGCCCGCTGAACTGGACGGTGGTCGTGGTGGCCGCCGCGGTCCTGGTGGTGTGGGACCGGCCGACCGGTCTGGTCACCGTGTGGATCGCGCTGTGCGCGCTGTTCGTTCTCGCCGTCGTCGAGTTCCTCGACGACGACAGCCGCCCGCACCTGGTGGTGCCCGGGTGAGCAAGGGCTCCCGGGCGCCCCTCCCCCGACCAGGACGTGTTCAGCTCCGGGCGAGTGCCGCCTCCAACTCCGCCTCGTCCGGCGGGTTGGCGCCTGCCCGTGCGACGGTGACCGCGGCGGAGGCCGCCGCGTGACGCAGGACGTCGGCCGTCCGGACCCGGTCCAGCGAGCGCAGCCGCTCCCGGCCGTCCGCGCCGAGCAGCCCGTGCGCGGCGAGGGCATGCAGGGTGCCCGACATGAAGGCGTCGCCCGCCCCCACCGTGTCGACCACCTCGGTGGGCAGCGCGTCGACCGTCACCCGCCCGCCGGGCAGCACGGCCAGCGCGCCGTCGCCGCCCCGGGTGACGAGGACGACCGCCGGACCGGTGGCCAGCCAGCGCTCGGCGACCTGTTCCGGCTCCTGGCCCGGATACAGCCATTCCAGGTCCTCGTCGCTGGCCTTCACCACATCGCTGAGCGCGACGCACCGCTCGACCCGGCGGACGGCGGACGCGTGGTCCCCCATCAGCTCCGGCCGCACATTGGGGTCGTAGCTGACGGTTGCGGCCGTCCGCAGCGATTCGACGGCGCCGAGGACGGTGGCCGCCCCCGGCTCCATCACCGCCGCGATCGAGCCGGTGTGGACGTGGTGCGGTGGCCGGTCCAGGGCGACCGGGCCGAGCGTCCAGCCGATCTCGAAGGTGTACGCGGCCCGGCCGGCGCCGTCCAGGGTGACAGCGGCGGACGGGGTGGGGGCCGTGGCCTCGTCCGTGCGGACCTCGACGCCGGCGCCGGCGAGATGGTCCCTGATCAGCCGGCCGTTGTCGTCGGGGCCGAGTTGGGTGAGCAGGGTGGCGCCGTGCCCGAGCCGGGCCAGACCGTACGCCACGTTGGCCGGGCTGCCGCCCGGGTGGACCTGATCGGCCGCATCCGGCAGCCGGACGATGTCGGCGACGCATTCACCGATGACCAGCAGGTCGAGTCTTTCGGGCATGGGAACGGAGTCTCCTACAGTGCGGTGACGAACGTGTCCTGGTGGGCGGCGCGGCCCCCGAACACATTGAGCCCGATCCTGCCGCGTGTGTGGTGGGTGTCGGTCGCATCGATGACCTGCCGGCCGTCGACGAACGCCTCGGTCCGCGCGCCGCGGGCCCTGATCAGCAGCGGGAGGCTCACCCCCGCGCGGCCCAGCAGGGGTGCCTCGGCGGCCGGCGCCGGTGGTCGTCCAGCGCCCGGCCGGCACGACGGTGAGGTCGCCGAGTCCGCCGCCGCGGAACGCGCCGCCCCGCGGGCCCGGGGGCGGTTCGGGGTCGGTGTCCGTCACCCGGAAGACATCGCGGAGCCGGTGGACGGTCAGCGTGACGATGCGGGCCGCGCCTCCGGCGGCGCAGAAGGCCACGCTCCGGCCGTTCCATTCGCCGGTCGGGGCGCTGAACACGCAGTAGGAGCTGTGACAGACCCGTGTCCCCCGCCCCCTCGACGGGGGCGGGGGACACGGGTCCGCAAGCAGGTCAGGAGGCGTCCTTGCCCCCGTACCGGCGCTCGAACTTGGCGACCTGCCCCTCCGAGTCGACGACGCGCGCCTTCCCGGTGAAGAAGGGGTGGCTCTCGGCGGAGATCTCCACGTCGATGACGGGGTAGCTGTTGCCGTCGTCCCAGTCGATCGTCTGCTCGCTCGACGCGGTGGACCGGGTCAGAAAGGCGTAGCCCGCCGAACGGTCACGGAAGACGACGGGACGGTAGGAAGGGTGCTTGTCCTGCTGCATGCCTGCTCCTGGGGACGTACGGGGGTCGGCGCGGGGCGGTCGTGTCCAGCCTCGCGAACCCGTACGGCCCGCGCGATCGGACACGTCCGTACGGGGGGCGTCGCCGGGCACGCGTACGGGCGTACGCCGACCTTCCGGCTCAGCGCCCGGCCGCCTCCAGCGCCTCGGCCACGAGCGTCAGGAACCGTGCGTGGGCCCGCGAACTGCACACCGGCTCCGGGTTCCACGGCACCACCCGGGCGGCCTCCTCGATCGCCGACCAGTCCGCGTTCGTCCGCAGCTCGCCGAGCGGCGTGGCGTTGGCCCGGACGTCGGCGAGGACCACCGCGGGGCGCAGGGCCACCGCTTCCGCCCAGCCGACCGTGGACCAGTTCAGGCCGGGCCCCTCGGCCGGCTCGACGATGCCGACACCCAGCTCGGCCAGCACGCGCAGCTCGGGCCACATCCGGGGGCGGGCGAGATGTGTCTGTTCCTGCCCGGCCGGGGAGAGGGCGACGACCCGGGGCCCGTCCCCACCGGCCACGAGCGTGCGCAGCCGGTGCCGAGCGGCGTCCAGGTCCTGTGTCGCCGTCTCGGGCTCCTCGGCACCGAGCGAGCGGGCGAGCAGGGCGAACCGGTCACCGATCTCGGCGAGGGTGCGCGCCTGCCCCACGTCGATGACGACGACCGGGACGTGCTCCTCCAGATGCTTGGCGGTCTCCGCGGCGATCCCGTAGACATGGCCGCCGCCGTAGCTGACCGCCACGACGAGATCCGGCTCACCGCTCAGCAGGGTTTCCACGTCCAGGGTGCTGCCCGCACCGAGGTAGCCGACCTCGGCCAACGGAAGCGAACCGGTCTTCGCCGCGTCCGGTACGGCCCGGTCGTCGTGATCGGAGCCGAATATCGCGCTCGGGCGAATCCCGTGGTCCCACAGGGTCGCTCCGGCCTGGACATAGGCGAGCACCCGCTCCGGGCGCCGCCCGGCGGTCGACAACTGTCCACGATCGTCGGAGAACTGCCACACGGTCCGCTCGCTCACGTCACACGCCTCTCGCCACCGGTCACTGCGCCCCGCGCTCCGGGGTCGTACACCAGTACCTGCCCACCAAACTCCGGCCACACCCCACCTGTTGGCCCGGCAGGCACCCCGGCGCATGCCGGGCCCGATCGCGTCGGGCACGGTGACGTCGCCCGTGGAACCTATGCTTGGCCAACTGCACCTTGCGGTGCCGGCGGACCGACAAAGAGGAAGAGCGTGTCACCGGAACAGCGATCCCATGACCTCGAAGCCTATGAGGCCCGGGTGCGCAACGGCCCTTGCTTCGTCTGCGAGTTCGTGGCGGGTGCCCCTGGTGCCGCGCACGTCACGGTGTACGAGGACGACGAGCACATCGCGTTCCTCGACCGGTATCCGACGGTGCCGGGCAAGGTGCTCGTGGCCCCGAAGGCCCACATCGAGCACGCCGTCCGCGATCTGGACGAGTCCGCATACCTGCGGCTGATGTCCGTGGTCCGGAAGGTGGCCCTGGCGGTGGAAGCGGTGGTGAAGCCCGAGCGCACATACCTGCTGTCCCTCGGAAGCCAGCAGGGAAACTCGCATCTCCATTGGCACATCGCCGGCCTCCCTGCGGGAACTCCGTACCGGCGACAGCAGTTTCACGCTCTGATGGCCGAGAACGGCGTGCTGTCCCCCACGGACGAGGAAGCCGCGGCAATGGGCGAGCGCTTGCGCGCGGCGCTCCGGGGATAGTCCGGTCCCGTACGACTCCGCGGCTGAGCACCGGTGGCTCAGCCGCGCGACGGAAGATCGCCTTGTGAGCGCACGCACCGGGCCCGAGATGCATTCCGGCCCAGAAGTCGGTGCCCAGTTCAGAGTTGAGGTGGCGGGCTGGAGCGTGGAGGGTGACGCGCTCAGCGGTCGCCGGGACCGGGGGACGAGGTGGGCAGGTACTCCGCGCATCCGCTCAACTCCGGTAGTTTCGCGGCCGTTTCGTCGTCGGACGGCAAACAGGAGACCAGGGTGACTCCCGGTGCGTCCACCGCCGCCAGCTTCACGTAGTCGAACGTCAGCCTTCCCAGCCGGGGATGGTCGAACGTCCTGCGCGCGGGACGGAAGTCGGCGACATCGTGCGTGTCCCACCACATGCGGAACGCCTCGCTCTTCCGGTACAGGTCGGCGCTCAGGCGCTCGAATGCAGGGTCGCCGGTGTGCCGGTCCGCACCGGCGCGGTACTGCTTCGGCATGGCCTCGGGCGTGCTGTCGACCGGACAGCAGATCGGCGGTTCGGTCGGGGTGGCCGTCCTCGGCGTGGTCTTCTACGGCACGCTGGGCGAGGGCGTCCACACGGGTGTCGCGGCCTACGGGCACGCCCTGACCGCTGCGCTGGCCCTCGACCTCGCAGCGGCCGTCGCCGTATCGGCCCTCCTGCGCCTGCTCCCGCATCCGGCGGCTCCCTGCCACTGAGCCGTGCTCCGGGCACCGGGACAGGGCCCGTCAGCCGGTCCCGGCATCGGGGCCGACACCGAGTCCGGTCAGGAACGCCGCGGCGGCCGGGGTGGGGCGGAAGCGGCTCCAGACCAGGCGCTCCGTGCGTGCGGGGGCGTCGCGGACGGGCAGCACGTGCACGCCGGTCAGTTCCGCCGCGAAGGCGGCCGGCAGCATGGCGATGCCGAGCCCGCTGCGTACCAGCCGGACGATGAAGTCGGTGCCGCTGACCTCGAACGCCACCTCGCGGGTGAGGCCC
Source organism: Streptomyces sp. NBC_00984 (assembly GCF_045162475.1). Taxonomy (NCBI): domain Bacteria; kingdom Bacillati; phylum Actinomycetota; class Actinomycetes; order Kitasatosporales; family Streptomycetaceae; genus Streptomyces; species Streptomyces sp. NBC_00984. The sequence continues at coordinate 8,210,581 of NZ_CP108734.1, read as the reverse complement.
ACCGCCGCGAACGCCTCCTCCGACTGCGCCCGTGCCGCGGTGCCGTCGGGGTAGTCGACGAACATCTCCTGCGCCAGCCGGTCGAGACCCACCTCCGCCTGCCCGGCCAGGGAGTGGGTGGGCGCCACGACGGCGACCAGTTCGCCCGTGGCGAGCTCGTGATCGCTCACGCCCTTCGGCCGGTAGCTGGGCAGCACGCCCAGGAACGCCACGTCGAGCGTCCCGTCCCGCACCTCCTGGACGAGGTCCTTGCTCGCCCCGTCCCGCAGGACGATGTGCACCTTCGGATAGCGGAGGTGGAACACCCGCAGCGCCGCCGGGATGTCGACCGAGGCCACGGTCGGAATGGCGCCCACCGCGAGGCGCCCGCGGACCTCCCCCGCCGTCGCGGCGACCTCGGCGCGGGCCCGCTCCGCCGCGTCCAGCGCCTGCCGGGCCTCCGGCAGGAAGGCCTCGCCCGCCGCGGTGAGCCGTACCTGACGGCTGGTGCGGTCGAAGAGCCTGGCCCCCAGGTCCTTCTCCAGCCGGGCGATCTGATGACTCAGGGCCGACTGGACGACCAGGCACCGCTTCGCGGCGCGCGTGAAGCTGCCCAGTTCCGCCACCGCGACGACGTACCGCATCTGCTGAAGTTCCATCCATCCATCGTGAACCACGATCGATGGAATGAAAAACATGTGTTGGACTCATGGATGGTCGATCCCGGACGCTGGGGCACATGGCTCACTCCACTCACGAAACCCGCAGCCGGGCCGTGCCCCGCGCCGCACTTTCCGAACCGCCGTCGCTCGGGCGCGGTCTGGTTCTGCTGATGGCTCTCGCCGCCGCCCTCTCCTGCGCCGGGAACTACTTCGCGCAGCCGCTCCTCGACATCATCGAGGTGAATCTGCACATCGGTGTCACCGCGGCGGGGCTGATCGTCACCGCTGCCCAGGCCGGATACGCGCTGGGGCTGATTCTGCTCGTCCCGCTCGGCGACGTCATGGACCGACGACGGCTCGCCGTGGGCCTGTTCGGGCTCACCGCATTCTTCCTCCTGGTCACGGCCGCCGCTCCCACCGGCCCGTGGCTGATCGCGGGCACGCTGCTGACCGCGCTGGCCTCCGTCGGTGCCCAGGTCGTGGTGCCGTTCGCGGCGGCCCTCGCGGCTCCGGCCGAGCGCGGCAGGATCGTCGGCGTCGTCATGTCCGGCGTGCTGCTCGGCGGGCTGTTCGGACGGCTGGCCGCCGGCGCGCTGTCCGAGCTCGGCGGCTGGCGGACCGTGTACTGGGTGAACGCGCTGCTGATGGCCGCCATGGCGATACTTCTGCACAACCGGCTCCCCCGCCTGCCCCGGCCACGCTCCACGTCCACGATGTCGTACACCGGGCTTCTGCGCTCCACCCTGGCCCTGCTGCGGGAGGAGCCCCTGCTGCGCCGACGGGCGGCCATCGGCGCGTTCTCCATGGCCTCGTACAGCGTGCAGCTGACCGCGCTGACGTTCCTGCTGACCCGGCCGCCCTTCCACTGGAACGCGGCCGCCATCGGGCTCTTCGGTCTGGTGGGCGTCATCGGTGTGGTGGGCATGAACATCGCGGCCCGGTTGAGCGACCGCGGCCGGGTGCAGGCCGTATCGGGAACGGCGGCCGCGCTCCTCACGCTCGCCTGGCTGCCGCTGCTGGCCGGTGAGTCGTCCCTGCTGTGGCTGACGGTCGGCGTGATCCTGCTGAACATCGCCCAGCAGGCAGGACTCAACAGCAGCCAGAACGTGATCTACGCGCTCCGCCCGGAGGCCCGCAACCGGATCAACTCCGCGTTCATGACGCTCTTCTTCATGGGCGGGGCGGCCGGAGCGGCACTCGCCTCGGTGGTCTGGTCCAGGGCGGGCTGGAGCGGCATCTGCCTCCTGGGCGGTGCGCTCGCCGCGGGCAGCCTGGTGCTGTGGATCCTGGAGCGCGTACGGGCGGCCTCCGCCGCACGTCCCGGCGCCGTCACCGTCAGTCGTTGACAGCGGTCAGCAGCACCACGGCGTCCTCCAGTGCCAGCAGCCCGTGCCGTTCCTGCGGGATCGGCTGGAGCCATCCGGCGCTCAGCTCCACATCGCCGGAGGCCGCCGTGAGACGGACCCTGCCGCGGAGCACCTGGAGGGAGGCCGCGGCGGGGGCGTTGTGCTCGTCGAGGGCGGAACCCGAGGTGAGGGCGATGACGGTCTGTCTCAGGGGTTCCTCATGCAGCAGGCGGTGGGCGCTGCGGCCGTGCGCGGAGGCTCGGGCCGCGGTCAGATGCTCGTCGGCGAGGGCATTGAGATCGTCCATGTGCCCACTCTGCCGCAGTGCCCGTCCCCCCGCGATCCTGCCGCCCGCCCGGCCGCGCGGATCATCCGTCCGCCTGCCCGGAGGGGCGGTCGTACGGCCGCAGCCAGGCCGCGGTGTCTCGCGGGAGCCACCCCTGCTCGTCCAGCGGGCCGCTGAGGAGGAGGGTGTCCGTGTCCTCGGGCAGTTCCACGGGATCCTCCCCCAGATTGACCACACAGGCCGGTCCGCCGGTGCGGGTGAAGGCGAGGACGCCGGGTGCGGAGGGCAGCCAGGTCAGCTGCCGGCCACCGGCCCCCGCCGCGCGGAAGCCGGGCTCGGTCCGGCGCAGCCGCAGCGCCTCGCGGTAGAGGCTGAGCATCGACTCCGGGTCGGTGCTCTGCCGGTCGGCGGCGTACGAGGACCAGCCGGCCGGCTGCGGAAGCCATGGCTCCGTGGTGGAGCCGAATCCGGCGTACGGTGCCTGCGCCGACCACGGAAGCGGTACCCGGCAGCCGTCGCGTCCCGGGTCGGTGCCGCCCGAGCGCAGGTGCATCGGGTCCTGGATCCGGTCGCGCGGGACATCGGCTTCCGGAAGTCCCAGTTCCTCGCCCTGGTAGAGGTAGACCGCGCCGGGCAGGGCGAGCGACAGCAGGGCCGCGGCGCGGGCCCGTCGGCTGCCCAGTGCCAGGTCCGTCGGCGTGCCGAAGGTCTTGGCGCCGAAGGCGAATCCGGTGTCCTCGCGGCCGTACCTGGTGGCGGTCCGGGTCACGTCGTGGTTGCACAGGACCCAGGTGGCGGGGGCGCCGACCGCGGCGTGCTCGGCGAGCGTGTCGTCGATCGTGGCGCGCAGCCGCCCGGCGTCCCAGGGGCAGGCCAGGAAGTTGAGGTTGAAGGCGGTGTGCAGTTCGTCGGGGCGCAGATAGCGGGCGAAGCGCTCGCTGTCCGGGAGCCAGACCTCACCGACGAAGACGCCCCCGTACTCGTCCGCGATGGCCCGCCATGAGCGGTAGATGTCATGGAGTTCGTCGCGGTCGCTGAACGGGTGGGGGTCGCGGCCCGCGACGAAGTCGGGCAGTGCGGGATCCTTCGCGAGCAGGGCCGCCGAGTCGATCCGGATGCCCGACACACCCCGGTCGAACCAGAAGCGGAGCACGTCCTCGTGCTCCTGGCGGACCGCCGGATGTGCCCAGTTGAGGTCGGGCTGCTGGGCGGCGAACAGGTGCAGGTACCACTCGCCGTCCGCGAGCCGGGTCCAGGGGACGCCGCCGAATTCGGAGACCCAGTCGTTGGGCGGGAGTTCGCCGTCCGGGCCGCGACCGGGCCGGAAGTGGAAGAGTTCCCGCTCGGGGCTGCCCGGCCCGGCGGCCAGGGCGGCGCGGAACCACGCGTGCTGGTCGGAGACGTGGTTGGGGACGATGTCGACGATCGTGCGGATGCCCAGTCCACGGGCGTCCGCGATCAGTCCCTCGGCCTCGGTGAGACTGCCGAACGCGGGGTCGATGGTGCGGTAGTCGGCCACGTCGTACCCGCCGTCGGCGAGCGGCGACAGATACCAGGGCGTGAACCAGATCGCGTCCACGCCCAGTTCGACGAGGTGCGGCAGCTTGGCGCGCACGCCGGCGAGATCGCCGGTTCCGTCCCCGTCGCCGTCGGCGAAGCTGCGTACGTAGATCTGATAGATGGCGGCGTCTCGCCACCAGTCCGCGGTGTCCCGGGGCGCGGGGCCGACTGCCACGTACATGTTCCTCTCGCGGGGAGCTGACACAGCGCCCTCGGCAGGGGCTCCGCCGGGACGCGGCACACTCAACCACCGCACACGGAGGAGATCAACACCTCGGCCTCCGGCCGGATCCTCGTCCCGGACGGCGGACCGTGTCAGCCGTGCGCCGTCCACCGGTATCTGACGTCCGGTTCCCGCTCCTCGTTGCGACTGCCGTCGTCGAACCCGACCGCGGTGAACCCGTGCCGCTCGTAGAAGGCACGGGCGTCCGTGTTGCGCTGGAAGACGTACAGCGTGAGCTCCTCGGGCGAGAGCTCGCGCACCTCGGCCAGGAGCAGTGAGCCGATGCCCCGGCGCCGTGCGTCGGGGCGCAGGTAGAGGTGTTCCAGCTCGGTTCCGTCGAGGGAGGCGAAGCCCAGCGGTTCCCCGGCACCGGTCTCGGCGATCCGCACCGTCGTTCCGGGCAGGACGACATGGGTCATCCAGGCGAGCGTGTCCTCGTCGCTGTGCACCTTGGGCAGGTACGGCATGGACGCGGCGCGCGAGTCGAGGAAGAGCCGGGTCAGCGGCCCGGCGTCCTCGGCGGTGGCCCCGCGCAGCTCCACCCGGCTGTCCGGCGCAAGATCGTTCGGTGCCATCTCGTCCCTCCTGGTCCGGCCGGAAACCCGCCGCTTCGCGCAGTCCGCGGTGGACTGCTCATGATCGTGGACGAACCTATGCCCGGTCCCGTCGCGGCCGCCAGCGGGTTTCGGCCCGTCCGTCCGGGCGGGGCAGTCGCGGGGCGGTGCGGGCCACCCGCGAAAATGTGGCGGGAAGACCGAAGCGACCGACCGATACGGAGGAGTGGGCAGATGCCGCACGAACGAGCTGGACAGCCGGCCCGGCCGGAGGATCTCATCGATGTGGCCCGGCTGGTGACGGCGTATTACGCGCTGCACCCGGACCCGGCCGAGCCGGACCAGCGGGTGGCGTTCGGTACCTCCGGTCACCGCGGGTCGTCCACGGCCACCGCGTTCAACGAGGACCACATCGCCGCCACCAGCCAGGCGATCAGCGAGTACCGGGCGCGCCAGGGCACGGACGGGCCGCTCTTCCTCGGTGCCGACACCCATGCGTTGTCGGAGCCGGCCCGGATCACCGCCGTCGAGGTGTTCGCCGCCAACGACGTGACCGTGCTCATCGATCCGGCCGACGGCTACACCCCGACGCCGGCGGTCTCGCACGCCGTCCTCGGCCACAACCGGGGCCGGATGGCGCGGCTCGCCGACGGTGTGGTGGTCACGCCCTCCCACAACCCGCCCGGCGACGGCGGGTTCAAGTACAACCCGCCGAACGGCGGCCCCGCCGGGTCCGATGCCACCGGCTGGATCCAGGAGCGGGCCAACGAGATCATCGCCGCCGGGATGAAGGACGTACGCCGGCTGCCGTACGCCCGCGCACGGGCGGCGTCGACCACCGGGACGTACGACTTCCTCGGCACCTATGTGGCCGACCTGCCGTCCGTGCTCGACCTGGACGCGGTCCGCACGGCCGGAGTGCGTATCGGCGCCGACCCGTTGGGCGGCGCGTCGGTCGCGTACTGGGGCCGGATCGCCGAACAGCACCGGCTCGATCTGACGGTGGTCAATCCGCTGACCGACCCCACCTGGCGGTTCATGACGCTGGACTGGGACGGAAAGATCCGGATGGACTGCTCGTCGCCGTACGCGATGGCCTCGCTGATCGGGCAGCGCGACCGCTATCAGATCGCGACCGGGAACGACGCCGACGCCGACCGGCACGGCATCGTGACACCGGACGCCGGGCTGATGAACCCGAACCACTACCTCGCCGTCGCCATCGACTACCTGTACGCGCACCGCGAGCAGTGGCCGGCCTCCGCGGGGGTCGGCAAGACGCTGGTCTCGTCGGGGATGATCGACCGGGTCGCCGCCGGTCTGGGCCGTGAGCTGGTCGAAGTGCCGGTCGGCTTCAAGTGGTTCGTGGACGGCCTGGCCGACGGCTCGCTCGGGTTCGGCGGCGAGGAGTCCGCCGGAGCCTCGTTCCTGCGCCGCGACGGATCGGTGTGGACGACCGACAAGGACGGCATCCTCCTGGCGCTGCTCGCCTCGGAGATCCTCGCGGTGACGGGCAAGTCCCCGTCCGAGCACTACGCCGCGCTCACCGCCCGGTTCGGCGAGCCGGCGTACGCCCGGATCGACGCCCCCGCCGACCGCGAGCAGAAGGCGGTGCTCGCGCGGCTCTCACCCGAGCAGGTCACGGCCGACACCCTGGCCGGTGAACCGGTCACGGCCGTACTGACCCGGGCGCCCGGCAACGGCGCGCCGATCGGCGGCATCAAGGTGACCACCGAGAACGCCTGGTTCGCCGCCCGCCCCTCGGGCACCGAGGACGTGTACAAGATCTACGCGGAGTCCTTCCTGGGCGCCGACCATCTCGGCCGGGTGCAGGAGGAGGCCAGGGCCGTGGTCTCCGCGGCCCTGGAGGCCTGAGTCCGGCCGGGGCCGCCCTCGGGCGGCCCCGGCCGTGCGGCGGGCTCAGCGGACGACGTCCACGAAGACCGGGTTGGTGTAGAACCAGGTGTCCAGCCACGGGTTGCCCCGGCCCGGCTCGTGCGGCAGCGGGCCGTGCGGGTCGATCGCCGCGCCGAGGAACCCCTTGCCGTGGCGCTTGCCGTCGCTGCCGCGCAGCCGCAGGTAGAACGGCTCGTCCGCGCGGCCGACCGGGATGCGCAGGGTGTACGTGCCGCGGCGGCCCGAGACATCGGCGGTGTGGGCGAGCCGGGTGTCGGGGGCACGCCAGTCGTCGCGGTCGGCGGCCGGTCCGCGGACCGCGCCGCGGATGACGTCGACATGTTCCAGACGCGGCAGCACACCGTAGGGGTTGCGGCGGGACGCGGCGGTCACCGTGACGGTGAGGGTGAGCCGCTCGCCGCGCCGGGCGCGCAGCCGGCCGCCGAGCGTGGCGCTGTTGCCGTGCTCGCCGCGCACCTTGACGTCGATGCCGTCGACGAGATGGCCGTGGTCGACCCAGACCCGGCCGGCCCGCAGCCCCTCCATCACGTTCCGGTAGCCGTACCGGGTGACGCCGACGTGCGTACGGCTGAACTGGCCGGGCCAGAAGTCGCCGCCGGGCTGCGGTTCAGTGGTGTTGTACGGGTCGGGGAGGTGGCCGGTGTTGTCGAAGTCCCGGCCGGGCGGCCAGTCGCCGTTGACCCAGGTGTCCTGGGCCACGCGGTGGACGTCGGAGTTGGAGGTGATCGTGAAGAGCTTGCCCTCCGCCAGCATGGCGTCCCACAGGCCGCCGACGGTCGCGGTGGCCCAGTCGAATCCGCCGTAGGTGACGTAGGCCTCGCGCGGGTAGCCCGGCCAGGAGTCGGCGGACGGTGAGTTGGTGTACTCGCCGCGGATGTTGCTGTCCGGGTGCCAGCCCGGGATCGCACCGGCCTGGGCGCCGGGGGCGCCCTCCATGCCGATCATGATCTCGGGGGCGGCGTCGCGCCAGCCGCGCATCTCGTGCGGGGAGTCGATGCCGAGGCGCATGGGGTGGTTGGCGAGGACGAGCACGTCGTCGACGTACCGGGTGCGGCGCTGTTCGGCCAGCCACTTGAGGGCCTTGAGCGCGTGCGCCTCGTTGCGCGGGGTGTCGGGGTGCGTCGGGGCGCCGGCCGTGTAGCCGAGCAGCTTGCCGTCGAAGGCCTCCTCGAAGCGGGTGAGGAGGTCGACCTCGTGCCGTCCGGGGGGCGAGAAGACGGTGCAGTGCTCGGCTCCGGGGATGTACCACTCCAGCCCCTGGAAGATCAGCATGCGCTTGTTGTCGGCGCGGGCCTTCAGGATCTCCCGGTGCTCCTGCGCGGCGCCGAACTCGGCGTGGCCGATGTTGCTGTGCTCCGTGAAGACCATCCAGTCGAGGCCGAACTTCTGTCCTGCCGAGGCAAGTTGGGAGAAGGTGTACTTGGCGTCGTGGCTGTACACGGAGTGGTTGTGATGGTCGCCGACCAGATAGACCAGGTCCGGGGCGTGTCCGTGACCGTGCCCGTGGGACCGGCCTCCCCGGCTGTCGGCCAGGGCGGGCAGCGGCAGCGAGGCGGCGGCGAAGGCCGCGCCGAACAGACCGGCGCGGCGCATCAGCCCTCGGCGACTGAGGCCCTGGGGGTCGAGCGACTCCGCGGGAACCTGGGGGTCGGCCCATTCGGGCACGGGGTGGGACATGACGCGTCGTTCTCCTTCGTGCGGGGCGGCGGCGGTCCGGGGCCGGACCGCAGGGCCGCCACCAGGAGGATTTCTTCATTCCGGAACCGGCCGGTGAACCCGGGACGAAATGCGGGAGTCGCGCCCGTGGCACGTCGGTGCGGTCGCGCGCACCGGCCGGACGGCGCTCCCCCGTCCGCCGCTCCCCGGGTGGCGGAGTACGCGCGGTGCGCCGACGCTTGTCCCTAACCTGCCGATCCGGGCGGGCGGGCGGAGCCTGATGGGGGTGAATCCGTGTCGGACGCCGGTGCACCGGTCCCCGAGCCGGCAGGGGCCGACGCTATGGCGGCGGCGATTCTGCACACCCTGTTCGCCCAGTCCGCCGTGGGACTGCATGTACTGGACACGCGGTTGCGGGTGATACGGGCGAACGTCCTGTCCGACACCGTTCCCGCCGAGCGCCTCGCGGGGCAGTACTTCACCGACGCGTACCGGCTGGAGAGGCCGCACGAGGCGGAGCGGGTGCTGCGCGGAGTGCTGGAGAGCGGTGTGGCCGTGCGCGATCTCGTGGTCCGCGGCCGGCTCATGGACATGCCCGGCCCCGATCGCAGCCTCAAGGTGTCCGTCCACCGGCTGGACGACGCCCGGGGGCGGACGCTCGGGCTGCTGGCCACGGTCGTCGATGTGGACGAGGAGGAGAAGGCGCGCACCCGGGCGGCGTGTCTGACCGCGGTGCGCACCCGGGTGGGCAGGTCGCTCGATGTGGCGGCCACCTGCGAGGGGCTCGTCGAATCCGTGGTGCCGGTGCTCGCCGACTTCGCCGTCGTCGAGGTGGTGGACGAGGTCCTGCGGGGATCGGATCCGCCGATGGGGCCGCTGGGACACGATGTCCCGCTGCGCCGCGCGGCCCTCCGGGGTCTCGGTGCCGACGGTCACCGGGACGGCCTGGTCGGCGAGATGCGCCGGCTGCCCGCCCGTACGCCCTACGCGTTGGCCGTTTCGGACCTGCGGCCCCGGCTGGTCCGGATCACCGCGCGGACGCCCTGGCTGGCCTCGGCCCCCGCCAGCACGCGGCTGATCGAGGCGATCGGGGCCCACTCCATGATCGTGGTCCCGCTGAAACTGCACGGCGCGGTCCTCGGACTGGTGAGTCTCTACCGGTGCCGGGAGTCGGAGCCCTTCGAGGAGAACGACCTCCCGCTGACGCTGACGGCCGCCGCCCATGTCGCCCTCAGCATCGACAACGCGCGGCAGTACGAGCGCGACCACGTGATCGCTTCGACGGTCCAGCGCCGGCTCCTTCCGCAGCACGACAGCGACCACGTCGCCGTGGAGACCGCCCATGTCCTGCTGCCCGGACGCAACAGCGGCTCCTGGTTCGACACCATCGGCCTCTCCGGCGCCCGCACCGCCCTGATCGTCGGTGCCGTCGAGGGGCCGGGGCTCCAGACGGCCATCACCATGGGCCAGTTGCGGACCGCCATCCACGCGCTGGCCGGACTCGACCTGGAACCCGACGAGGTGCTCGCCCGGCTGGCCGACACCGCCGACCGCCTCGCCGGGGAACGGGCGGCGCTGCCGCCGGGGGACCGGCTGCTCGGGCAGTCCCTGTCGGCGACCTGCATGTACGCCGTCCACGACCCGTTCGCCGGCACCTGCACCATCGCGCGGGCGGGGGACGCGACAGCGGGCCTCGTCGCCCCCGACGGCACCACGAAGCCCCTGGACGTGCCCGAGGGTCCCCGGCTCTTCTCCGGCGACAGCGCCCCCTTCGCCACGGCCACCTTCGCACCCGACGAAGGCAGCGTTCTGGCGTTCTTCTCCGGCACCCCCATGCCCGAGGGCCGGCAGTCGGCGGGCCTGCGCGAGGCCTTCGCGGACCCCGGCCGCAGCCTGCAGGACCTGTGCGACGACGTGGTCTACAACCTTCCGGCCGACGCACACCCCGGGGGCGCCGCCCTGCTCCTCGCCCGGACCGGCGTGGTCCCGCCGGACCGGGTCGCGGCCTGGGAGCTGCTCCAGGACCGGACCACGCCGGGCATGGCCCGCACGCTCGTGCGCGACCGGCTCGACGGCTGGCACGTCGACGAGGAGACGATCGAGGCGACCGAACTCATCGTGAGCGAGCTCGTCACCAACGCGGTCCGCTACGGCACCCCTCCCCTGCGGCTGCGGCTGATCCTGGACCGCACGCTCACTTGCGAAGTGCACGACAGCAGCCCGGTCTCACCCCATCTGCGCCATGCCCGCACGGTCGACGAGGGCGGACGCGGACTGTTCATCGTCTCCCAGCTCGCCACCCACTGGGGCACCCGCTACAGCGCCGACGGCAAGACCCTGTGGACCGAGCAGGAGCTCGGTCCCGCCACGGACGATTCCTGACCGGGGCCGGACGCTTCCGTGACGGGCCATTGCACCCGGAGAACAACAGTGGTTGGCTGGACAACAGAAGATATGAATCGGGGTTCAGATCATGGCCTACCGAGCCACCGCCCGTACGGAAGCGACCCGGATCGCCCACCGTGAACGGCTGCTCGACGCGGCACGGCAGCTGCTCGCCGAGGGCGGGTACCCGGCGGCCAGCATCTCCGCGCTCGCCCGGCGGGCCGGCGTCGCCACCGGCAGCGTGTACAACCACTTCGCCTCCAAGCAGGAGCTGCTCGCCGCGGTCTTCCGGCATGTCGCGGGCCATGAGCTCAGCGCGGTGCGGGAGGCGGTGCAGGCGCACAGCGGCGTCACCGAGCAGCTGCGCGCGCTGGTCGAGGTCTTCTCGTACCGCGCGCTGCGCAGTCCCCGTACGGCCTGGGCGCTGCTGGCCGAACCGGTCGATCCGCTCGTCGAGGAGGAGCGGCTCACCTACCGGCGCGGCTACCACGTCCTCGCCGAGACGGTCATCGTCGCCGGTATCTCCGCAGGTGAACTGCCCCCGCAGAACGCCCAGTTGTCGGCCGCCGCCGTGATCGGGGCGGTCGGCGAGGCACTGCTCGGACCGCTCTCCCCGGTCGGCGCGCGGACCGACCCGGAACCGGTCGTGGAGAGCATCACCGCGCTGTGCCTCAGAGCGGTCGGCGCCGAAGGCGCCTGAACACGAACCGCCCGCCCCGCCGCTTCCCCGCCGCCCCGACCGCCGACCGCCGACCCAGGACAGGACCACCCGCCATGACCGTCACCCAGCACCGGACCGGCCTGCCGCCCGCAGCCCCCGCGCCGCACCCCACCCACGAGGTCACCAACCAGGCACCGCCCCGGAAGGACCTCGACGAGTACGGCACCAACCTGCCGCTCGCCGAGGCCGTCCGTACCTTCGACGCGGCCTGGCACGAACCGGAGCTGCACGAGATCGGCACCCTGGTCGGCGCCGAGCGCTTCCAGACCTCCGCGGAGCTCGCCCACAACTCGCCGCCCGTCCTGCGCACCCACGACCGGTACGGCAACCGCGTCGACGAGATCGACTTCCACCCCGCGTACCACGAGATCATCGGCGGGGCCGTGTACCACGGCACGCACACCGCGGGCTGGGCCGACCCGAAGCCCGGAGCGGCGGTGGCACGGGCGGCGTCGTTCATGCTGTTCGCCCAGATCGAGCCCGGCCACGCCTGCCCGATGTCCATGTCGCATGCCGTGGTCCCGGTCCTGCAGCACGATCCGGAGGTGGGCCGGGACTGGCTGCCGGGCCTGCTCAGCCGCGCGTACGACCCCCGGTTGATCGCCCCGGGCGAGAAGTCCGGGCTCACCTTCGGCATGGGGATGACGGAGAAGCAGGGCGGCTCCGACGTGCGCGCCAACACCACGCGGGCCGTCCCGCTGGGTTCCGACCCCGACGGCCGGGCCCATCTGCTGACCGGCCACAAGTGGTTCTTCTCCGCCCCGCAGTCGGACGCCTTCCTGGTGCTGGCTCAGGCCGAGGCCGGACTCACCTGCTTCCTCGTGCCGCGGGTACTGGCCGACGGCACCCGCAACACCGTCCGTATCCAGCGACTGAAGAACAAGCTCGGCAACAAGTCGAACGCCTCCTCCGAGGTGGAGTTCGACGGCACCTGGGCGGTACGGGTCGGCGAGCCCGGCCGCGGTGTCCCGACCATCATCGAGATGGTCAACCACACCCGGCTCGACTGTGTGCTCGGTACCACCGCGGGCATGCGCCAGTCGGTGTCGGAGGCGATCTGGCACGCCCGGCACCGCAGCGCCTTCGGTGCCCGGCTGGCCGACCAGCCTGCGATGACGGCGGTCCTCGCCGACCTGGCGCTGGAGACGGAGGCCGCGACCTGGACCTCGCTGCGCCTGGCCCACGCGTACGAGAGCGGCAGCGGCGAGTCCGAGGAGATGTTCCGCCGGCTGGCCACCGCGGTGTCCAAGTACTGGATCTGCAAGCGCGGCCCGCACCACGCCTACGAGGCGCTGGAGTGCCTGGGCGGCAACGGCTACACCGAGGACTGGCCGCTGGCCCGGCGCTACCGCGAGCAGCCGGTGATGGCGGTGTGGGAGGGGTCCGGCAACGTCATCGCCCTCGATGTGCTGCGGGGCATCGGAAGAACACCGCAGTCGCTGGACGCCTTCTGGGTCGAGCTGGAGACCACGGCCGGTGCCAGTTCCGTACTGGACGCACACGTCCGCCGGGTCCGCCAGGAGCTCGCCGAGGACCTGCGCGACCCGCTGGCGGCGCAGACCCGCGCCCGAGCGTCGGTCGAGGGCATGGCACTGGCCCTGCAGGCCTCGCTGATGCTCCGTCACGCTCCCTCGGCGTCGGCCGAGGCGTTCGTGGCCGCCCGGCTCGGCGAGGCCCGTGGCCACCAGTACGGCATCCTGCCGCGCGGCACCGATGCCGCGGCGATCGTGGAGCGGCACTTCGGCACCGGCGGCTGAGCCGTCACCACCTCCGCTCCCCCGTTGCCTGTGCCGGGCGGGCTCGGGCCGTGCGGCGGCTCCCGCCCGCCCGTCGTCGCCGGGCGTGGCCGGCCCGTCGCGCGTTAGGTTGGCTCCATGGAGTCGAGACCCCGCACCCTGTGGCTGCGCACCGAGCCCCTCCACGCAGTGATCTACTTCGACGAGGAGTGCCGGGGCATCGGGAAGTCCGTCGGCCTCAAGGGCTTCTGGATGGGGTACTTCGCCACCCGTACGGCCCCCATGGGGCGGATCCGCCCCGAGGCCGCCACCGCCGCGCTGGGCGTCTTCGCACCCGGCATGGTGGCCCGTGCGCTGCCCGACGCGTGGCGGGTCGTCACCCCCGAGAAGCTCATCGATCTGCGCGCCCGGCTCGCCGCCCGTGCGCTGCGGCGCCTGGTCCCCGGAGTCGACTCCCTCGCCGGCCGGCTCGTTCCGCCGCTCGCCGCGATGGTGGCGGCCGCCTCGCCGCTCGCCCGACCGCTGTTCGCCGCGAACCGCCCGCTGTGCGACCGCACCGATCCGGTGGAGAGCCTGTGGCAACTCACCACCACGCTGCGGGAGTTCCGGGGCGATGCGCACATCGCCGCGCTCGCCGACCACGGTCTCGACGCGCCCGAGGCGCTCGTTCTCGCCGCCGCCACGGACCGTGTCCCGCGCGAGGGCATCCGGCTCGACCGCGGCTGGAGCGAGGCGGAGTGGGCGGACGCCGAGGAACGGCTTCGCTCCCGCGGCCTGATCGACGCGGAGTCGGATGCCACGCCACGCGGCCACCGGGAACGGGAGCTCGTCGAGGACACCACCGACCGGCTGGCCGCCCGGCTGCTGTGCCCCCTCGCCGAGAGCGCGGCGGACGAACTGCTCGCCGCCCTGGAGCTGCCGACCCGGCAGGTGCTGGGGGCGAAGCTGCTGCCGTTCCCCAACCCGATCGGCCTGCCCCGGCCGGTCTAGGCCCTGTCGTCAATCTGCCGTCTGTCGTGCGGCGTCCGGCACGCACGCACGCGGCGTTGCCGAAATGGCCTAGAAGCCGGTCGCAGGGTCCGGGCGGGACCGGCACAACAGGATCACCGAGCACACCGCCGCGAAGGCGCACCAGGGCATGGTGTCCCCCGCGGGCCCGGCAGCACGGAATCGGTAACTTCCGCACGCAACGCTACGGCTCCGGCGGCGGTCACCCGGTGTGACACATGCGGCACGCACCGCCGCAGCGGCAGCAGCAGCGCCGGGCGAGCAGCACGGCCAGCACGGCGAGTGCGGCCACGGCCACCGCCCCCGCGGCGCGCCCGGCCACCGGTCCGTCCACCGTGCGCAGCAGATCGATCGGTTCGGCCCCGCCCGTCGGTGAGGTGTCCGCCGCGTCGTCGGCGGACTGTGCCGATGCGGACGGTTGCGCGGCCGAGAGCCGTTGCGCGAGGCAGTCGGCGAACCGGCCGACGAGTCCGTCGCTCACATCGCTCATGACCCCGCGGCCGAACTGGGCCGGCCGTCCGGTGACGGTGAGGTCGGTGGTCACCGAGACGGCCGTCCCGCCGTCGTGGCCGGTCAGTGCGGCGGTCACCGTCGCGCTCGCCGTGCCCTGGCCGCGTACTTCGCCGCCCCGGGCGGACAGGACCATGCGATGGGCCGCGTCGTCCTTCTCCAGGAAGGTCGCCGTGCCCCGGTACGTCACGGTGATCGGTCCCACCCGCACCTTCACGGAGCCCTTGACGGTGTCACCGTCGAACTCCTCCACGGTCGCGCCCGGCATGCACTGCGAGACGTGTTCGATGTCGAGCAGTGCCCGCCAGGCCTCGTCGACCGGAACCGGCACGGTGAATGAGTTCTGCAGCTGCATGGTCCGCTCCTCTCACGAATCACAGCGGTCACGAAGACCGCGGGGTCATGGGGCCGGCGCGGTCACCCGGATCCGAGCCGCGGGCGGTGGATCGCCCCGGCCGTCTCCGTGAGCGGGCTGCCCGTGCCGCCCCAGCGCAGGGCCACGATCTCCGCGGCGATGGAGACGGCCACCTCCTCGGGGGTGCGTGCCCCGAGGTCAAGGCCGATGGGGGATCGCAGCCGCGCCAGTTCCGCTTCGCCGAGCCCCGTCTCGCGCAGCTGGGCCATGCGGTCCTCGTGGGTCCGGCGGCTGCCCATCACACCGATGTACGCGGCCGGGGTGCGCAACGCCACCTCCAGCAGCGGGACGTCGAACTTGGGGTCGTGGGTGAGTACGCACATCACGGTCCGCCCGTCGGTCTCCGTGTCGCGCAGATACCGGTGCGGCCAGTCGACGACGACCTCCGTGCCGTCGGGGAAGCGGCGGGGGTCGGCGAAGGCGGGGCGGGCGTCGCAGACGGTGACCCGGTATCCGAGGAACGCGCCGATCCCGGCCACCGCCGCCGCGAAGTCGATCGCGCCGAAGACCAGCATCCGGGGCGGCGGGGCGAACGACTGGAGGAACACGGCGACGTCGTCCTCGCGCCGTTCGCCGTTCGGGCCGTAGTGCCGCAGTCCCGTTGCCCCTCGGGCGAGTTCCCCGCGTGCGTCGGCGGTCACCGCGGCGTCGAGGCCGCTCGCGCCCAGGGACCCCGAGACGGTGTCCGGCCGGACCACGAGGGCGGCGCCGCGCGGGGCGGGTCCGTCGGTCACGGTGGCGACCACCACCGGGCGGTGCCCGGCGACCGATGCGGCGACCTCGCCGAAGGCGGGGTCGCTCGCCGGCGTCACCGCGCGTACCAGGAGGGTGATCTCGCCACCGCAGGTGAGTCCGACGGCGAAGGCGTCCTCGTCGCTGTATCCGAAGGTCTCCAGCCGGGCCCGGCCGGTCTCCACGGCTTCCTTGGCCAGTTCGAAGACCGCGCCCTCGACGCAGCCGCCGGAGACGCTGCCCACGACCTCGTCGTCGGGGCCCACGGCCATCGCCGCGCCGGGGCCGCGCGGCGCGCTGCGGCTGACCGCGACGACGGTGGCGAGCCCGAACGGCTCCCCGGCGGCGTACCAGCGGCCGAGCACCGGCAGGATCTCACGCATCCGAAGCCACCCCCCGCACCGCCGAGGCCAGATGTTCCATGGCCGCCGGACTGTGCCCTTCGACGAACGCGTCCACGTGCGGCAGCGCCGCCGCCGTGCCCACCGCGAGCGGTGCGTAACCGGTTTGCGCCTTGCGGGGGTTGGGCCAGACCACGCGATGCGCCAGCCGGTGCAGCCGGCACATCTGGGCGGCGAGCAGAGCGGGGTCCGCGCGCTCCCAGCCGTCGGAGAGGACGACCACCACCGCTCCCCGAGCGCAGGAGCGCTGCCCCCAGCGGTCGAGGAACGCCTCGAACTCGTCGTCCGCCCGGTCGACTTCGTCGACGAGCAGGACGGATGGCTGGGTCCCCACCGCCTGGCGCAAGGGGCGCGCGATGAGGAAGCGTCTGCTGTACAGCTCGCTCTCCAGCCGGTCGGCCTCGGTGATCCCGGTGGCTTCGGCGGCCAGGAGATGGAGCAGCCGGCGCGGGAAGTCCCAGTCGTACAGGGCCTGGGAGGCGTCGATGCCCTCGTAGCACTGGAGGCGGATCAGAGGTGCGCCGAGAACGTCCGCGAGGGCCGGGGCGAGGGCCGTCCTGCCCACGCCCGCGTCGCCCTCGCAGAGGAGCGGCCGGTGCAGCCGGAGCGCCAGGAAGCAGGCGATGGCGAGCCCTTCGTCGACGAGGCAGCCCGTTCGCTCCAGGCGGGCGCGCAGCTCCGCCGGTCCGCCCTGCGGCCCGCCCGTTCCGTTCGCCCCGGCCGCCGGTCCGGTCACCTGTCACTCCGTCCCGGCCGCGTCCAGTCGACCAGATGCCCGGCGTTGATCGGTTCCATTCCGTCGGGCAGGTCGTGGGACGAGAACGTCGCGAAGGCCACGTCCTGGATGGTCTTCGTCGCCTCCGGTGATCCCTTCACCGAGAAGGTTCCGGCGGAGAAGTCCAGGTCCGCCTCGTTCGCCTCCAGCAGGTGCGCGGCGACTCTCCGGGGCCTTCTGCGCCGCGTAGTCCCCCCGTGGCCAGCGGCCAGGTGTAGCAGCGGTTGGTGCCCTTGTCCGCGTGGACGAGCGGGGCGTCGTCGGCCAGCGCGTCCTCCAGGCCGAGCACGGGCGGCAGGGGCGCGTAGTCGACCTCCACGGCCTCCAGCGCGTCCGCGGCGGCGTACCGGCCGCGGGCGACGACCAGGGCGACGGGTTCTCCGGCGTACCGCACCTCGTCGACGGCGACGGCGGGGTGGTCGGGCATGACGATGTCCTCGGTCACCGGCCATACGCACGGCACGGGGCCGAGTTCGCCGGCCAGGTCACGGCCGGTGAGGGCGGCGATCACGCCCGGCCGTTCCAGCGCGCGCGACACGTCGACGCGGTCGATCCTGGCGTGGGCCATGGGGCTGCGCAGGATCGCCAGGTGCAGCAGGCCCGGCACGGTGATGTTGTCGGTCCAGGTGGTGCGGCCGGTGACGAGCCGGGCGTCCTCCTTGCGGGTCCGGGAGCGGCCGACCTCGGGGCGTGGCTTCCCGGTGGTGACCGGACCGGTCATGTCCGTGCCTCCTGCCGGACGGCGACCGGGGCCGCGGGTCGTTGCCCGTCCGGCCGGGCGGCTTCCGTGGGCCGGGGCGTGGGGGCCCGGCGGCGACGCCCCTCGGCGGCGGCGGCCAGGACGGCGCGCACGATGTTCTGGTAGCCGGTGCAGCGGCAGAGGTTGCCCTCCAGCCCGTGGCGGATCTCCTCGGGCGTGGGATCGGGGTTCTCCTTGAGCAGGTCGCGGGCCGCCATGAACATGCCGGGCGTGCAGTAGCCGCACTGCAACGCGTGCTGTGCGTGGAACGCGGTCTGCAGCGGTGTCCACTCGCCGCCGGAAGCGAGTCCCTGGACGGTCGTCGCCTCCCCGCCGTCGGCCTGTACGGCCAGCACGGAGCAGCTCTTGACGCTGTCGCCGTCGAGTTCGACGGTGCCTGCCCCGCAGTTGCTGGTGTCGCAGCCGACCGGGGTGCCGGTGAGGCCCAGGTGGTCCCTGAGGTAGTGGACCAGCAGCAGTCGGGGCTCGACCTCGTCCTCGTACCGTGTGCCGTCCACCGTCGTCGATATGCGGGTCATCTGCGCTCCCGGGGATCAGGCCGTGGTGTCGGACCATGCGTAGGGCGGGGCCACGGGGCCGCTCGCGGGTCCGGCGCCCACGGTCTCCAGTTCCTCGTCGGCGGCCTTCATCAGCTGTGCGGCGACGTCCTTCATGGCCCGGCTCGCCGCGAGTTCGTCGCCGATGACGGGTACGTCCACGTCCTGCGGGTTGCAACGGGCGACCCCGTGTCCGGTGAGCTGTGCGGAACCGGTGTCCAGCACCGCCTCCGCCCTGGTCGTCCCGTCGTCCTCGGTCAGACCGAGACGGAGCCTCCACTCCAGCGTGCGGGCCATCGCGCACCTCCTGCGACCGCGTCCGGTCGCGATGCGCCGCCTCGACGCGGTCCTGCCACCAGGATCCCCCCGCTTCGGCGGGTTCGCGCGTTCCGGCTCGTCCTGCGGAGATCACACCGCCGAAATAGGATGCGGGATGTCGAATTCCACCGAAGGCGGGCGACGGCCGGCCGTCGCACCGGGATCCGGTCCGTCGGCGCCGCCGCGGCAGTCCCTGTGTTGCGCCGCCCGGACGAACGCAGTGCGGAGCGGCCCATGAACCGGCGTCGTCCTCCCCGTTCGGCGAGCGCCGAGGAGTTGCTCACCACGCTGCAACAGCTCACTTCCCGGGCCCGCCGCGAGGTGGAGCTCCATCAGGCGCGGGTGGAACTGGCCGAGGTGCTCCAGCGCGAGATGCTCCCCGCGGCGCTGCCCGCCCGTCCCGGCCTCCAGACCGCCGCCCGGTACACACCGGCCCGCAGCGGGCTGGACATCGGCGGCGACTGGTACGACGGATTCGTACTGCCGGACGGTGCGCTGGCCTTCGCCATCGGGGACGTACAGGGCCACGACGTCGAGGCCGCCGCGTTCATGGGCCAGATCCGCATCGCCATGCGGGCGATCGCCGCCACCGCCACGGACCCCGGCGAGGTCGTGGGCCGGACCAACGACCTGCTGGTCTCGGTGGGCTCCGGCCTCTTCGCGACCTGTACGTTCGTCCGCCTCGACCCGCACACCCGGGAACTGCACAGTGCCCGCGCCGGGCATGTTGCCGCGGTGTGGGCCACGGCCGACGGCCGTTCCGGCGTGACCAGTGACGAGGGCGGGCTGCCCCTGGGGATCCAGGCGGGCGAGCGGTATCCGGTCACCCGGCGGCAGCTGACGGCTCCGGGCGCGTTCGTCCTGGTCACGGACGGAGTGGTCGAGGGTCCTTCGTTCCCGATCGACCGGGGTCTGGACGCGGTGACGCGGCTGGTGCTCGCACAGGTCGGCGCCGACGCCGGCGAGCTGGCCGACGCGGTGCTGCGGGCGGCGGAGCAGACCGGGCACCAGGACGACGCCGCCGTCCTCGTGGTACGCCACGGGGCCGCCCCCGGCCGACCCTGATCCGCCGGACAGGCCGTAGGCGTGTCAAACAGCCGCCACCCGTCCGGGCGGTGTCTGATGAGATGCGTGATCCGCAGCGAGAGAACCATACGTACGGCCGTGGCCGTACTGCGTGTCCTGGCCGTCGCCGCTGCCTACTACGCGGCCGGAGGGCTCGGCCTCGTCCGGGAGGTGTCCGTCCACGGCGCGGTCGTCACACCGCTCTGGCCGCCGACGGGCATCGCGCTGGGCGCCCTGCTCTACCTGGGCCTGGGCGCCTGGCCCGGTATCGCGCTGGGCTCCCTGCTCGTCGTCGCCACGCTCAGCGGCTCGGTCACGCCCTCCACCTTCGCCGTCGTGGCGGGCAACACCGTGGCGCCCGTCTGCTCGTATCTCATACTCCGCAGAGCCGGTTTCCGCAGGGAGCTGGACCGGCTGCGCGACGGGGTCATGCTGGTCTTCCTCGGCGCGCTGGCCGGGATGGTCATCAGCGCGACCGTGGGCACGGGCATGCTGCTGTTGGACGGCAAACTGCCCCTGAGCGGGTTCTGGCCGGTCTGGGCGGCATGGTGGTCGGGGGACGCGATGGGGGTGCTCGTGGTCACCCCGCTGCTGCTCGTGCTGCGCAGGCTGCGGATGCCGCGGACCACCGACCGGTGGATCGAGGCGAGCGCGCTGCTGATCGTCTCCGTCGCGGTCTCGCTGGTGGCGACCCGCAGCTCATTGGCGATGCTCTACCTGGTGTTCCCCCTGGTCGTCTGGGCCGCCCTGCGATTCCGGCTGGCGGGGAGCGCGCCCTGCGCCCTCCTGGTGTCGGTCCTGGCAGCCATCGCGGGAACGCAGGGGGTGGGTCCGTTCGAGGGCCACACCATCCTTCATGTGATGGTCAACCTCACCGTGCTCAACGGCTGCGTGGCCCTGATCGCGCTGCTGCTCGCGGCGCTCGTGACCGAGCAGAGCAATATCCGGCACAGGATCGAACGCGCCTGCGAGGAACTGGCCGAAGTGGTGGATCATCTGGCGCCGGGAAGGGCGGCCGCATGGCCGCCCCGGCCCGAGGATGAACTCGACGGCGGCTGAGCACCACGCGCCCCTCTGTCACCGCCGCGGGCGCACTCCCGCGTCGGCACAACACACCGAAACGATTCGGCCAACGGCCGTCACCAACTGCCCACTTGCTCGTTTGTTGGCCGGGGAAGGTCTCCCGACAGCATGTCATCGCGGACGAACCTGGTGGACAGGCCGAGCAGTTGCCGGCGCACATGTCCGCACACAACCCGATTCAGGTGCATTTCAAATGCCAACAATTGGCCGCAGACCCAGAGATCCGGCGCGGAACGGGACGAGATCCAAGTCAGTGTGCATGTCTGAACTTCACGAGAACTCCAGCGAAATGGCACGTGTGTGGATATCGTGCACCGAGCGAGGGCGCATCCGTCAGTCCATGAGATCGGCGGATGCGCCCCGTTTGTGACGATGCAACTGTGACTGGGGGGTTCATGGGGCATGTCGAGCTACCCGATTCGGACAGATCAGCACCGGTGGGACTGGCGGGAGCGCCGCGTCCGCGGTCTGTTGCGGATCGGCCTCGCAGCAACGAACTCGACGCATTGTGGAGGGCGCCGAGCACACAGCGCGAACGTTCCGGGCCGGCCGTCGCGAGGAGAAGGACGGCCCGGTGCATACCGGTCGTCGTCGGCGCCGAGCTCCTCGGTCTCGGGGTTCCGGCATGGCTCGTCCTGCGCGTCGGCGAGCAGTCGCGGCCCGCGGTGGCCGCGTCCGTGGCCGTGGCCGCACTGGCGTGGTCCGGCCTGCGGGCCATGCGCGGCCGGTACGCGGACCGGCCCCCGGGCGGATCGCCGGGGGTACTGGGCACGACCGGGGACTGGCTGCTCCTCATAGGTGTGCTCGCCGTGCTGAGCACCATCACCGGCGGATCGGCCGATCCCGCGGAGGCGGTCGTGGCACTGCTGCCCGGCCTGCCGGCGGGCATCGCGGCGCAGGCACTGCGGCGGCTGCCGTGGCCGGGGCGCCGACTGCGGGCCGTCCGGCGGGTGCTGGTGGTCGGCGAGGCGCCGGGGGTGGACCGCGCCGTCCGGACGCTCGCGTCCCGTGCGGACCATCCGTACGCGGTCGTGGCCGCGGTCCCGGTGGGGACCGCACCGCTGGAGTGCGGGGTTCCGGTGCCGGGCCGGCTCGCACCGGCTCCGGCCGACGACGACGTGTCGACCGTGCTGGGCGGGGCCTTCGCCCAGGAGGCGGACCTGGCGCTGGTGGTTCCCGGGCCCCGGCTCTCCGAGGAGCGGCTGTGCCGGCTCACCCGGGGGCTGCACGACGGCGGGCTCTCGCTGTCCGTGCTGCCGGGGCTCTCGGGCATAGCGGCCGACCGGGTGCGGCCCACCGCGGCGGCCGGGCTCACCCTGCTG
The DNA here is from genome assembly GCF_045162475.1 of Streptomyces sp. NBC_00984. Lineage (NCBI taxonomy): Bacteria > Bacillati > Actinomycetota > Actinomycetes > Kitasatosporales > Streptomycetaceae > Streptomyces > Streptomyces sp. NBC_00984. The sequence goes on along the minus strand of NZ_CP108734.1, from coordinate 8,188,631 downwards.
CACATCGCACCACCCCTGCGCCGGGGGCCGCAGCCCGCCCTGAAGGCGGTCGTGGACCGCGTCGGCGCCGCCCTCGGCCTGCTGGTCCTGGCACCCCTGCTGATCCTGATCGGCGCGGCGGTACGGCTCGGCTCCGCCGGGCCGGTGTTCCACCGCCAGATCCGCCACGGGCAGCACAACCGGCCATTCACGATGTGGAAGTTCCGCACCATGGTGGCCGACGCGGAGAGCCACAAGCAGCGGCTCGTCGCCGCGAACGAGATCGACGGCCCGATGTTCAAGATGCGCCGCGATCCCCGGGTGACCGGAATCGGCCGTCTGCTGCGCCGGTCCTCGCTCGACGAGCTCCCGCAACTGCTCAATGTGCTCCGCGGCGACATGTCACTGGTCGGTCCACGCCCTCCGCTGCCGGAGGAGGTGTCCCGCTACGACGAGCGCGAGCTACGGCGGCTCACGGTGAAACCGGGACTGACCGGCCTGTGGCAGGTCAGCGGCCGCTCGGACCTGTCCTGGCAGGAGACGGTCTCGCTCGACCTGTGGTACGTCGACAACTGGTCGGTCGCCACGGACGTGGGACTCATGGCCCGTACGCTGCGCGCCGTCACCGACGGCCGCGGGGCGTACTGAGAGCGGCGGCCGTCGATGGGAGGAGCGCGAACGCTCCGGCTGTGCGCGGCCGGCCCGTACCGGTCGGCCCGCCGGGCCCGCTCAGACCTGCGCGGTCTGCCGCTCCAGCCACCACGCGTAGGTCCGGGCGATCCCGTCACGCAGCGCGATCCGCGGCACGAAGCCGAGAGCGGTGAGCCGGGAGACGTCGAGCAGTTTGCGCGGGGTGCCGTCGGGCTTCGTCGTGTCCCATTCGACGGTTCCCTGAAACTCCGTCACATGCTGGACCTTGGCGGCCAGTTCACGGATCGTCAGATCACTCCCGCAGCCGATGTTGACCGGCTCGTCACCGTCGTATCGCTCCAGCAGCAAAAGGCACGCGGCGGCGAGATCGTCGACGTGCAGGAATTCCCGGCGGGGGCTCCCGGAACCCCAGAGCGTGACCGTGGACGAGCCGTCCCGGCGCGCCTCGTGGAAGCGGCGGATCAGCGCGGGCAGTACGTGCGAGGTCTCCGGGTCGAAGTTGTCCCCCGGGCCGTAGAGGTTGGTGGGCATGGCGCTGATGTACGAGGCGCCGTACTGCCGGCGGTAGGACCGGATCTGCACGATTCCGGCGATCTTGGCCAGCGCGTACGCCTCGTTGGTCGGCTCCAACGGGCCGGTGAGCAGGGCGCTTTCGGGGATCGGCTGCGGGGCGAGCCTGGGGTAGATGCAGGACGAGCCGAGGAAGAGCAACCGCTCGACCCCGGCCGCGTGCGCCCCGGCGACGACGCTCAGCTGGATGCGCAGATTGTCTTCGAGGAACTGCACCGGATACGTGTGGTTGGCCATGATCCCGCCGACCTTGGCGGCGGCCAGCACCACGGCGTCCGGACGGACCTCACGGAGAAACGCCTCGGTCCGCGCGGCGTCGCGCAGATCGAGATGGCCTCGATCACGGGTGATCACCTCGTGCCCCTCGGCGGCGAGGAGGCGCACCACCGCCGATCCGACCAGGCCGCGGTGGCCCGCGACGAAGATGCGCGCACCGGATCGCAGGAGGGGGCGGACGGATTCCTGGGAAGGGCCGGGGAGATCAGTCGTCATGGGCCGGATTCTGCCAGCACCCGCAGCCCGCGGTGATGTCTTGCCGCAGACAGCTCAATTCAGATATTCCGGCGGGAAGTATTCGGTGCGGAACAACGGCCACTCAGGTGACCAGGGAAGGGGGAGTCGTGGCGAAGACCGCGCTCATCACCGGCGTGACCGGACAGGACGGTTCGTACCTGTCCGAGCTGCTGCTCGACAAGGGGTACACGGTCCATGGACTGATACGCCGCTCGTCGAGCTTCAACACCGAGCGCATAGACCACATATACCAGGGGCCGGAGGAGGAGAACCGTTCGTTTCTGCTGCACCATGCCGACCTCGCCGACGGTGTCGCGCTGGTGAATCTGCTGCGCGACATCCGGCCGGACGAGGTCTACAACCTGGGCGCGCAGTCGCACGTCCGCGTCTCGTTCGACGCCCCGCTGTACACGGGTGACATCACCGGTCTCGGCACCATCCGGCTGCTGGAGGCGGTCCGCGCGAGCGGCATCGACACCCGTGTCTACCAGGCGTCGTCGTCCGAGATGTTCGGCGCCACCCCGCCGCCGCAGAACGAGCGGACCCCGTTCCATCCGCGGAGCCCGTACAGCGTCGCCAAGGTCTACTCGTACTGGTCCACCGTCAACTACCGCGAGGCCTACGGCATGTTCGCGGTCAACGGGATCCTCTTCAACCACGAGTCCCCGCGCCGCGGCGAGACCTTCGTGACCCGGAAGATCACTCGCGGGGTGGCCAGGATCAAGGCGGGCCTGCAGACCCATCTCCACCTGGGCAACCTCGATGCCGTACGCGACTGGGGGTACGCCCCCGAGTACGTCGACGCGATGTGGCGGATGCTCCAGTGCGATGACCCGGACGACTACGTGGTGGCCACCGGCGAGGGCGTCAGCGTCCGGCAGTTCCTGGAGTACGCCTTCGCCCACGCGGGCCTGGACTGGCGCGAACATGTCCGCCACGACGCCAAGTACGAACGCCCCAGCGAGGTCGACGCCTTGATCGGGGACGCCACCAAGGCCGAGGAACTGCTCGGCTGGAAACCGGTCGTGCGGTCGCGGGAGCTCGCCAGGATCATGGTCGAGGCGGACATCCGCCAGCTGTCCGACCAACTCGCCGGAGCGGCCGTGCGGGTGGACCGATGAGATCGCCCGGGACCGAATACGACAACCGGCTCCACCGCAACCCCGGTGGAGCCGGGCGCCGCGGCCTGCCGGCCGCAGCTCGTTCTCACCTTCGGAGCTGAATGATGAACGGAACCACGGGGCGCAGGCGCTCCGGCCGCGGCCGGCTACGTGCCACTGCCGCCGCGCTCTGCCTGCTCGCCGGAGCGCTGACCGCCGCCGCGTCCGGGGGCTCCCCGGCCACGGCCCTCACCCCGCCGGTCTCCCTGACCGCGGACGACCTCACCACCTGGCAGACCAACGGCATCGTCTGGTCGATGGCCGGTTCGGACGCCGGCGTCGTCTACACCGGTGGCACCTTCTCCACCGTCCGGCCGCCGGACGCGGCAGCCGGCACCTCGGAACGGCCGGCGGTGAACTTCGCCGCCTTCGACGCCGCGACCGGTGCGCCGACCGGCTGCAGCCTGTCGTTCACACTCTCGTCCGGCACGGCGACCGTGCGGGCCCTGGCACTCTCTCCCGACCAGAAGACCCTGTACGTCGGAGGGAATTTCGGTTCGGTGAGCGGCGTCGGGGTGAGCAATTTCGCCGCGATCGACACCGCCACCTGCACCCCTCGCCAGAACTTCAAGGTCGCCGTCTCCGCGACGGTACGGGCGCTCGCCGTCACCGCCGACACCGTGTACCTGGGCGGTGACTTCAACTCGGTGGCCGGACAGACCAGGAACAAGTTCGCCGCCGTCACCACGGGCGCCGCGCTGAAGCCGTGGAAGGCCAACACGGACGAGGTGGGCCGGGCCGTCGAGCTGACGCCCGACCGCAAGCACGTACTGATCGGCGGTGACTTCTTCAAGGTCAACGGCACCACGTCGCACGCCCTGGCGGTCGTGGACGCCACCACGGGGGCTGTGGCCAAGAGCTATCCGGCCGGGTTCATTCCCAACACCTCCACGGTGAAGGACCTGACCACGGACGCCACCGGCTTCTACACCGCCAACGAGGGCACCGGAGGGGGTGTCTTCGACGGCCGGATCGCACTGAACCTGAGCAACTTCGAGCAGCGCTGGCGGGACACCTGCCTCGGCGCCACCCAGGCCGTGCTCGTGCACAACGGCGTGCTGTACAGCGGCAGCCACGCCCATGACTGCGCCACCATGGGCGAATTCCCGAACCAGCCGCGCAAGCATCTGCTGGCCCAGTCCGTCGACGATCCGAAACTGCTCCCCTGGTTCCCGGACACCAACGACGGGATCGGAGAGCCGGTCGGGCCGCGGGTGATGACCCAGGCCGACAAGGGCGGTCACCACTATCTGTGGGTCGGCGGCGAGTTCACCACCGTCAACGGCGCCGCCCAGCAAGGCCTGACCCGGTTCGCCGACGGTCCCGACACCGGGGCTCCGTGGGTGCCGAATGTCAGCCTGTCCACGGTCGCCCCGGGCAAGGTGGAGGTCAACTGGCAGGCGAGCTTCGACACCGACGACGGTGAACTCACCTACCGGATCTACCGGGACGGTGCGAGCACCCCGGTGCACACCACTACGGGTCGCTCAATGTTCTGGGACCGGCCGCAGCTGAGGTGGACCGACACGGACGTGGCCGCGGGCGAGACCCACTCGTACCGGATCAGTGCGAGCGACGGCACCAACACCAGCGCCAAGTCGACCGCCGTCTCCGCGACGGTGGCATCCGCGGCCGAGAAGTATCCCGCCAAGGTCCTCGCGGACGGTGCTTCGCTCTACTGGCGGTACGACGACGCCTCGACCTTCACGGGAGACACCGGCGCCGGGCGGGACAACGGCTTCGCGCGCAACTCCCCCGCCCGGCGGGTGACCCCGGCCGCTGTCACCGGAGCCTCGACCGCGGTCGGCCTGAACGGTTCGAACCAGTACGTCCACAGCAACAAGCGCCATCCGCAGCCGGCCAAATTCTCGGTGGAGACCTGGATCAGGACGACGACCGCCAAGGGCGGGAAGATCATCGGCTTCGGCAGTCTGACCATGCAGAACAGCACGCAGTACGACAAGCACGTGTACATGCGCGACGACGGCCGGCTGGTCTTCGGCGTGAAGAGCGGCAGCGCCCGGACCATCACCACACCCGCCGCCTACAACAACGGCGCCTGGCACCACGTCGTCGCCACGCAGGGCTCCGGCGGCATGGCGCTGTACGTCGACGGGAAGCTCCGCGCCTCGACCGCCCTGTACAGCGGCAACGAGAAGTACGACGGCTACTGGCGAGTGGGCGGGGACAACCTGAACGGCTGGCCCAGCAGGCCGACGAGCGACTTCTTCGCCGGGCAGATCGACGAGACCGCCGTCTACCCGACCGCGCTGAGCAGCTCGCAGGTCAGTGCCCACTACGCGCTGAGGACAACTGGATGAGGCATTCGTTCCGGGCCGGCGCCGCCGTCGTCGCACTGACGGCGGCGCTGGCCGCCTGCGGCTCGTCCTCCGAAGGGGACAAGGGGGCGAGCGGCGCCGGGCCGCCGGCGGTACGGGCCCCGCTCACCGCCCCGTCGGCCGGGCCCGGCACCACCGCGTCCGGTGGTCCCTCGGCTCCGCGCACGAGCGAGCCGCCGAAGCTTCCCTCCGATGAACTCACTCCGGCCACTGGCTCGTTCACCAAGAAGCAGAAGGACTATCTGGTCGACCGGGTGCCCAGGGGCATGGACCCCGCGGCCGTGCTCCAGACCGGTCAGGAGACCTGCGACAGGCTGGGATTCCTGGTGAAGGCCGACCGGGACGTGGCGGTCGGCGCGATCGTGACCGGCGAGATCGCCGATGCGGAGCCCGCCGTCGAGCACCTCTGCACCCAGCACAGGGACCTGCTGCGGGAGGCCGCCCGGGGTTACGCGGACGGCACGCACACGGACGGTCGGCTCCGGCCGGGCCGCTACCACGACGTCTCCCCCACCGGGAGCTGCACCTGGCAGATCACCGGGGCGGACGGCAGGGCCCTGGTCTCCGGCTCCGCCCCCGCCGGGAAGCGGGCCGCGATCACCGTCCCCCGGGAGGCCCGCGCCTTCACCTCCACAGGCTGCTACGCCTGGCTGCCCGAAGGAGACCTCGGATGAGCAAGCTGCCGATAGCCGTGGTGATCCCCACGAAGAACGAGGGGCTCAACATCGCCGAGGCGGTGAAGTCGGTGCTCGGCCATTTCGAGGCGGTGGTCGTCGTCGACTCGCACAGCACCGACGACACGGCGAAGATCGCCGAGGACTGCGGGGCCGAGGTGATCACGTACACCTGGGACGGCGGTCATCCGCGCAAGAAACAGTGGTGTCTGGACCATGTCCGCACGGACCTGGACTGGATTCTGCTGCTCGACGGGGACGAGCGGATCGGTCCCGGTCTGCTGGCCGAACTGCGCCGGATCTTCGCCGACCCCGGCGCGCCGAAGCCCGCCGCGTACGACATTCCGCTCGGCTACTGGTTCTGCGGAAAGCGGCTGCGGCACGGCTACACCATCCGCAAGCGGTCGCTGACCGACCGCACCCGCTGCCGGTACCCGGAGGTGGGGGATCTCGACGCGCCGGGAATCGGCGAGGTCGAGGGCCACTACCAGCCGGTCGCCGCATCGGCCGGATCGCTCCGCAATCCGATCGAGCACCAGGATCTCGACCCGGTCACCGCCTGGTTCGAGCGGCACAACCGCTACTCGGACTGGGAGGCGTGGCTGGAGCACCACCCCGAGGTCAAGGAGCAGGTGCGCAGGGTGAAATCGCGCCAGGGGCAGCTGTTCCACAAGGCACCGTTCAAGCCCCTGGTGTCGTTCGCCTACATGTATGTGTACCGGCGGGGTTTCCTCGACGGGCGGGCGGGGTTCGACTTCGCGCTGGCGATGAGCTTCTACCGCTGGCAGATCGCGCTCAAGTCCCGTGAGGGAAGAACCGTTTGACCTGCCGGCCGCTCCGGCGGACCACGTCCTCGTAGGTCCGCCGGAGGGTCGCGGTCACGGCCCCGATGGTGAAGTCCTCATGGACCAGGCGCCAAGCCGCCCTGCCCGCCCGGGTGTTGGCCTCCGGTTCGAGGAGTTCCAGGACGGCGGCGGCGACCTTGAGTGCGTTCTTCCCGTCCTCGCCGACCCGGCTGTCGATCACCCGGCCCGCGCCCGCGCGCGCCACATCGGGGCCGAGTCCGCAGGTGCGGGTGATGACCACGGGGGTGCCGACCGACATCGCTTCGAGGACGGACACGCCCAGGGGCTCCTCGATCGACGGCAGTACGTACACGTCGGCGCGCCGTCCCACTGCCAGGACCTCTTCGTGCCCGAGCGGCCCCACATGGTCGAGCGATCCCATCACCCCGAGCCTGCGGGCGAGTTCGAGGGTCGCGGGCAGCGCGCCGGTGTCGGGACCGGCCAGCACGAAGCGGGCGTCCGGGTGCTCGGCCAGGACCGCCGGCATCGCGGCGACGAAGTCCTCCGGGCGCTTGCGCTCCTGGATCCGGGCCAAGAAGAGGACCGTCGGCGGCCGCCCCGGCTCCCGGGTGGGCTTGATCTCCTGCGGACGTACGCCGTTGACCAGCCGAACCGTGCGGGTCAGCGGTACCGGCGCGGCGACGGCGTTCACATCGAGGCGTTCCGTCTCGGTGAGGTGCAGTACGGCATCGGCCCCGCGCAGTACCTTGCGCACCCCCAGCAGATCGGTCAGCCGGGCGATCCGGTTCTCGGTGGGGTCCACCATGCCGTGCGTCTGGACGACCAGGGGTGTGCCGGAGGCCAGTGCGAGCAGCGCGGCGGGCAGTGTCACCAGGTCGCGCATCAGATGGACGTGGACGAGGTCGGCGCCGCGCATCATGCGGCGCGCGGTGTGCAGGAGCGCACCGGAGGTGATTCCGCTGACCTCGAACGCGGGGAGCAGATGGCGGGCCCGGAAGAGATGCGCCGGCACTCCCTCGACCTCGCGCGGGAGGGGCCCCTCGAAGCCGTCGCCCAGCGCCATGATCCTGGCGTCGTCACCGGCGGCCCGCTGGACCTTCGACAGGTTGAGCGCCACCCTTGTCGGGCCACCGAACGCATGGTCCGGGGTGTGCAGCGTGACCACGTGCAGGATCTTCACCAGGGTTCCCCTCGACCTCGGCCGACCCCCACAGACTAGTCATCCAATCACCCCAAGTGGGTTGATTCGTTAGAGTGTTCACAGGTCCACGGAAACGGGGAGCACATGACGTCCGTGCACGAGGCGGTGTCGTCCGCGCCCGTACCGGAGCACGGCCCGCGAGAGCCGGTCCATTCGCCGGCGAAGCCCATGTCGTGGGCGATGCTCTCGCGCGCCCTGGCCGTACCCCTCGTCCTCGCCCTGGTCTGCTTCCTGCCCGCGGTGATCGCCGCGCAGCCGGGCACGGGCGTCCGGGACACCGCGTACTGGCTCCAGCTCGTGCTGACCTGTTATGCGGGGGCCCGGCTCGCGACCATGATCCTCTCCACCCGGCGGCGGCTGCTCCAGGGCATCTTCTGGATGTTCGTCTACATCGCGATGGGGGTGGCGCCGTTCGCCCAGGCCGTCACCGGGCAGACACCGACGCCGCTGGTCGGGCCGCGGTCGGATCTGGTGACGGCCGTCGCGCTGATCCTGGTGGGCTGCGCCGCGTTCGACCTGGGGGCTCTGCTGGCGTCCCGGCGACCGCTGCGCCGACGGGTCGCCGCGCGCTCCGGGAGCGGTCCGGCCGTCGCCCACCGGGGGCGGCTCGGGCTGCTGGTGCTGCTGGCGTTCGCGGCGAGCGGCTACTACGTCCTGAAGCTCGGCGGGCCCGCCGTCTTCTTCACCAGCCGCCAGGAGATCAGTGCGTCGGTCGCGGCGAGCGGGGTGGTGTCGGGTCGGTCCAATGTAGGATCGGCCTTCCTCAAGGGCTTCGGTACGGTGCCGGCGCTGCTCGCGCTGCTCTTCTTCACCCGTCGCCTCGTGACCTCGCGCAGGGCCCGGCGCTCCCCGTCGACGGTGCTGCTCTGGGCCGGGCTGATCGGGCTCAACGCGATTGTCAACAACCCGGTCTCCAACGCCCGTTACTGGTTCCTGACGGTACTGGTCTCGCTGCTGTTCACCGCGTTCCCGAGCAGCGCGGCGATGTACCGCTCGGTGCTGGCCATGGGGGTGGTCGGGGCCCTGGTGCTGTTCCCGTACGCGGACCGCTTCCGCTACGACGGCGCCGGGTACCGGCCGGTGGATTCTTCGTCGGTGTTCGAGCCGCTGGCCACCAAGGACTACGACCAGACGGTGATGTTCGCCAACACCATCACCTGGGTCGACACCCGCGGCCACACCTACGGGCGTCAACTGGCGGGCTCCGCCCTCTTCTTCGTGCCCCGTTCGGTGTGGAGCGGCAAGCCGGAGGACACGGGGGTGCGCGTCGGTCAGTGGATGGGGATGAGCATGACCAACCTGTCGGCACCGCTGTGGACCGAACTCTGGGTCGACTTCGGTGCGCCGGGCATGGCCGGTGCCTTCGCGCTGATCGGGTACGTCGCCGCCCGTACCGACCGGCGGTATGCGCGGGCGGTCTCCCGCGACGGTCCGGGACCCGGCAGTGTGCTGGCCGTCACCGCGCCGCTGATCGCCGGGTACACCTTCATTCTGTTGCGCGGGCCGCTGTTGCAGGCGGCGGGGAAGCCGGCCGTCGCGGCGCTCTGTCTGCTGCTGGTCACAAGCTTCCGGAGCCAGGACGGGCGGCGTCCGCGCTGAGCGGTGCCCGTTCGAAGGCGGTGCGGCGCGTCAGCCCGGCCACTCTGGTCCAGGTGGCCACCGCCTTGCACACGGAGCCCAGGCACAGGCCCCAGGCAGCGCCCGGCACCCCGCCGAGCAGATAGCCGCCGGTGAGGAAGGCGACGGCGGCGAGCGAGAAGACCACCTGGATGGAGAGGGTGGTACGCGGGTCGAGCATGCGCAGGGCCAGCAGTCCGCAGGTGCCGACGGCCATCGCCGCGTACTGGCTGCCGGTCGCCGGGAGGAGGGCGGCCGCCGTGGGCCAGGTGTCGCCGAGCAGGTGACGGCCGACTCCGCCGGGCAGCAGGGCCAGTGCGGTGGCCCAGGCGGCGGCGGTGGCCGCCAGGACGCCCGCGAGCGTCGCCGCGGCCCGTACCCTGCGCCGTTCGTCGGCGAGCCTTCCCAGCAGGGGCGGTCCGAAGCCGGTGGCCGAGGTGAACAGCACGTTCAGCGGTCCGAAGAGGGTGGTCGCGCCGCGCAGGGCACCGACCACCAAGGGGTTGCCGACCGCGCCGAGACCGAGCACGGAGAGCTGTCCGGTGGCATTGCCCACCGCGAACTCCACCACGAAGCGTCGCCCCAGATGGCCTCGCCGCAACAGGACCCTCAGCCGCAGGGGCGTTCCGGCCGCCCTGCGGTGCAGCAGGGCGGCCGACAGCAGCAGGGCCGGCAGTGTGGAGAGACCCCAGACGAGGACGAGCCGGGCGGCCGGGGCGCCGTGCGGCTGGACGGCCAGCGCGCCCAGCACACAGACCAGTCTGAGCACGTCACCCGCCAGCGCCAGATGCGGCAGGTGCAGGGTGGAGAAGACGTACCGCATGGTGTCCTGGCCCAGGACGACGGGCAGAACGAGTCCCAGCGCCATCAGGGCATGCGCGGTGGCTCCCGGCAGCGGCAGACAGGTTCCGGCCAGCAGGGCGCCGAGCACCGCCGCCGCGAGCAAGGTGAAGACGACCGCCGACCGGCAGGCGCCGCGCACCTCGTCGCTCCCGCCGCGCCGCAGCACGAGCGGCTGCCCGGTGTAGGCGCCGGACACACCCAGAAGCACCGTGAAGACGAGGTAGACCGCCGAGAAGCGGGCGAAGTCGGCGACGGTGGAGAGCCGGGCGGCCGTCACCAGCACCAGGATGTTGGTGAGCGCGGCCACCCCCTGGTCCGCGACCGAGCAGCCGATCGCGGTCCGTGCCCTCATCTGTGTCCGGCGATGGAGTCGTAGGGGCGCAGTCCCAGCGTCTCGGCGGGGTCACCGGTGTGCTCCGGTCCGCTGACCGCTCCGCTCCCCCGGCCCGGACGTCCACTGCCCGTGTGGCGCTTGGCGGCCTTCCTGAGGGCCCGGCGCTCGTGGCGGCTCCGGCCGGGGTGCAGCAGGGCGCCGAGTACGGTGCCGCCCGCCGCACCGATGATCTCCCGGATCCGCTCCAGGTCGCTGCGGTGCACCTCGCGCGGGTCGCAGACCACCACGACGCCCTCCACCCGGTCGATCAGTGCGACGGCGTCGGCGTACGACAGCACGGGCGGGGCCAGCACGATGACGACGGCGCCGGGCCGGTCGCCCTCGGCGACGATCACGCCGACGGGCGCCGACGTCAGGGCACGCGGCACATTGTCCGTGCGCCGGCCCGCTATCAGGGTGAAGGCACCCGACCCGGGTACGTCCACGTTCATCCGGCTCTCGGACGGCCAGGCCCGTTCGCCCCGGGTCGCCCAGCGGGGCCGGTAACCCTGCACCGCCGGGCCCAGGTCCCTGGCCAGTGCGGGGGTACGCAGATCGGCCTCGACCAGGATGACGTCACGTCCCATCTCGGCGAAGGCCGCGGCCAGGTTGGCCGCGGCGGCGGCCGCCCCGGCGCCGTCCCCGCGCGGGGCCGTGACCAGGAGTCTGCGGCGCTGGGCGAACGACGGATCGTAGGCGAGCCGGAAGGCCACCGCGCGGTACTCCTCGGCGAGCCGGCTGCCGCTCCGCCCGATGGCCAGCAGCGTCCCGGCGGACGCGCGCTCCCTGGGCAGGGTGCCGAGCAGGGGCGCGCCGAGTGAACGGACCAGTTCCCGGGTCGAGCGCACGGCCGGGTCGAAGACCAGGCGCACCCAGGACAGAAGCAGTCCCAGTGCGAGGCCGACGGCACCGCCGAGCCCCAGCAGCAGGGGCAGTCCGGCGCCGGTGGGCCCGCTGGGGGTGACGGGTTTCTTCGTCAGGTATCCGGGCGTGGTGTCCAGCGCGTGCAACTCGGAGATCTTCCGGCTGAGTTCGGAGATCGCGACCACGAGGTTGGCCCGTGCGCTGGTCACGTCGTCGCTCCCGGTGGCCTGCTGCGCCAGCTGGTCGCGCTGCGTGGTGAGCGGATTCAGCTGGGCGCGGTAGCCCTCGACCATGTTGGCGATGCTGTTCTCGGTGCGCTGTCTGCGGATCTCCAGATAGGCGTCGGCGAGTGCCTGGGCCCGGTCCTTCGCCAGCGCGGGGGTGCGGCCGGTGTAGGAGAAGCGGAGTACGAGGGTGTTCGGCGGGTTGGTGACCTGGAGGCCGGACAGCAGCGGCCGGAGCTCCACCCGGTCCCCCTGTCTGGCCAGGGTGGCGACGGCCAGGGTGCCCACGGTGTCGCTGACGGCGGTCTGCCTCTCCGAGCCGATGTTGATGCCCTTGTCGGCGGAGGCACCGGCGGCGAAGGGGTCCGAGGTGGCGGAGCGCACGACGACCTCGCCCGTCGACGTGTAGCTCTCCTCGCCGCTCAGGGCGAGCCAGCCGCCGCCGAGGAGCCCGACGACCACGCCGGAGGCGAGCAGGGCCCGGTAGCGCAGGAGCTGGCGGAACTGGTCCCTCAGCAGCGCGGGTTCGTCCTGGTCCTCCAGGGCGCGGATCGGCTGGTTCATCGACGTGGTCTCCCTTGTGCGTCCGCGAGGACCTCGGTGAGCAGGGCGTCGAAGCGGGCCAGGCCCGCCTCGCGGCTCAGGTGACGTGCGACGTACTGCGGTCCGTTGGCCCCGAGCGCGTCCGCCCCGGCCGGCGCCTCGACGAGCTTCCGCACGGCCGACAGCAGGGCCGCGGGGTCCTCCGGGGCGACGAGGAGCCCGGCGCCGGACCGCTGGACCTCCTGTGCGGTGCCTCCCCCGTCGGCGACCGAGGCCACGACGGGCCGGCCCGAGACGAAGTAGGAGGTGAGTTTGGACGGGACGCTCATGTCGAGGACGGATGCCCGCTGCGTCACCGCGAGCACGTCGGCGGCGGCGAGGACGTCCGTGAACTCGGCCGCGTCGGCCGGGGGCAGGATGTCGAGGTTGCGCAGGCCCGCGGCGCGCCCCAGCAGCGCCTGGCGCTGATTCCCGTCCCCCATGAGCACCACGCGTATCTCCGGGGCGAGCCGGGCCGCGTCGACGAGGACCTCCAGACCCTGCTTGAGCCCCATGTTCCCGGAGTGCAGGACCACCGGGGTGCCCTCGCTCCAGCCCAGTCGCGCCCGGGTGCCGGCCCGGTCGGCGGAGGGCGCCCGCACATGCGACCAGTTGGGCACGGTACGGATGCGCCCCGGGTCCACTCCGTACGCGGTGACGCGGGGCACGAAGCTCTCGTGGATCACGCCGACGAGGGCCGCGGAGCGCAGCGCGTACCGTTCGGCTGCCGAGGCGACGGCTGCCGCCCTGTCCCCGCCGCGGATGCCGCTCTGCGCGGCGGCGGCGCCCATCAGGTCCTGCACGACCGGTATGTACGGAACGCGGTGGCGGGCGGCCAGCCGGGCACCGATGACACCGCCGGCGAGACTGGGCATCTGGGAGACCACCGCGTCCGGCGGGCGCGAGGCGGGCGGCGACAGCAGCCCGTGACCGAGCACCGTCGCCTCGAACGCGGCTCTGCGCAGGGCGGTCTGACGGGTCGGCACATAGTGTCTTCGCCGGTGCACGGCAACCCCGGCCCGCTTCTCGGCGACCCGCCACACACCCCGGTACTCCGGGTCGGTCCGCCAGGACGGGTAGTGCGGCATCCCGGTCAGTACGTGCGTGTCGGCCCCGGCCGCGGCCCAGTGCTCGGCGAGCTGTGCGGCGTACGGGCCGATGCCCGTCAGCTCCGGTGCGTAGTTCGTCGAGACGACCAGCAGGGTGCGGCCCTCGAACGGCTTGTGCTGCTCGGCATCGGACATGGACGCTCGCCTTCCCCCCGGAACAATCCGTGTTCCCCCAAGGAACAGCCCCAAAAGCGAGCTTATCCGTTCACGTGATGCGCAAGTGGCCTTCACAGTAAGGTCGTTGCACCATCAACACCGATACCGATATCCCACCGCACCGGATGCCATGTCCGGACAACTGCCGCGGGACACGGACATCGCGTTCACCGTGGGGGGAGAGAGCGGATGGCGCACAGGGTCGGCTACGCGCCGGGGGTCTACGACCTGTTCCATGTGGGGCACCTCAACATCCTGCGGCATGCCCGCAGTCAATGCGACTACCTCGTCGCCGGGGTTGTCTCGGACGAGATGGCCGCGCTCGCCAAGGGCCACCGGCCGGTGATTCCGCTGCCGGAGCGCCTGGAGATCGTGCGCAGCGTGCGCCACGTGGACGCGGCGTTCGTCGAGACGGTGCCCGACAAGGTCGAGACCTGGCAGCAGGTGAGGTTCGACGTGATCTTCAAGGGGGACGACTGGCGGGACACGGAGAGGGGAAAACGGCTGGAACGCGACTTCGCCGAGGTCGGTGTGGAGGTCGTCTACTTCCCGTACACCGTGCACACGTCCAGCACCCAGCTGCGCCGGGCGCTGGACATGCTCGTCAGTCCGCGGTCCGGAGCGCTCTGAGCTCCTTGAACCACTTGGTGAGGAAGGCCACCAGGAACAGCGCGTGCACGACGGCGAGCACCGCGTAGCCGATGCGGAACGCGGTGCGGTCGCCGAGGAGCAGGAACACCAGGCAGAACACTCCGTAGTCGGCGGGCAGCAGTGCGACGGCCCGCAGCCGTGAGACCGGGGCTGCGGCACCGGGTCCCGCACCGGACCGGGCGGTCGCCGCCTTTCCCAGCTGTTCGCGCAGCAGCCCCGCGCAGAAGGTCAGCACGGCCGTGAACAGGAAGCCGAGCGGCAGGAGCAGCCAGCCCTCGCCGGGCACCCCGGAGAACCGCTGGAACGAGATCAGCACCGCGGTGTGGACGAGGATCATCTTGGCGCAGTCCACGACATGGTCCAGCCATTCGCCGTCCGGGCCGCCCCGGCCGGTGAGTCTGGCCAGTTGCCCGTCGGCCGAGTCGAGGGCGAAGCCGATGGCGAGACCGGCGTACACCGCGACCGCGAGCCCGACGGACGGCCGGACGAGCGCCACCGAGGCGATGGCGGCGAAGGTGAAGGCCGCACTGGCCGAGGTGACCTGGTTGGGCGTCAATCCGATCCGGTACGCACCGGCCGCGAACACCCGGCCGGCCGGCCGGTTCACGTACCGTGAGTACAGCGACACCCCCTTGGCCGTCTTCTGCGCACCGCGCAGTTCGCGCAGAACCGTGCCCGTGTTTCCCATCCGCCCCCCAGCGTGCCGCCGTCGTGAGCGGCGTCGGCATCGGCACAGGATGCGAGGACGCCGCCGCCGGAGCCGCATCATGGCACGCGGACCCGGTCCCGCGCGGCCCATCGCCCGCTCCGGCCGGCGGCGCGTCTCAGGCGGGCGCGGTGCGGCACTCCGGGTGGCCCCAGCCGTTGGGGTTCTTGGCGATCATGTCCTGTGCCGCGTAAGGCTTTCCGCAGTGGCAGCGGCCGGCGAACCTGGCCCGGATGGTTCCGCCGGAACGGGCGGGGCGTGACGCGCTCCCCGCCTTCTTCGTCGCCGTGCCGCCGCGCCGGCCCTCGGTCGCGCGGGCGGGAGCGGGTGTCGGCAACTGCGAGGCGCCGTGCGCGGTTCCGGCCGGACGCTGCGCCACGGCGGCCTCGCTGGCTGCCTGGTCGGCGAGTGCGTTGAGCGGGTCGCCGTCCACCTGGTGGGCGGGAACATAGGTGAAGCGCACGGTCCGGCCGGTCAGCTGGGCGTCGATCCCGGCCACGAGGTCACGGTTGGCCACCGGCTTGCCGGCCGAGGTCTTCCAGCCGTTGCGCTTCCATCCCGGCAGCCACTTCGTCACGGCGTTCATCGCGTACTGCGAGTCCATCCGCACCTCGATCGCCACGGAGGGGTCCGTCGACTCCAACAGCTCCCGCAGCGCGGTGAGTTCGGCGACATTGTTGGTGGCGGTCCCCAGCGGACCCGCTTCCCAGCGCTCGGGCCGCCCCTGCGCGTCGGCCACGACCCATGCCCAGGCCGCAGGTCCCGGATTGCCCTTGGATGCCCCGTCACACGCGGCGATGATGCTTTCGTTCATGCCCTTGATCATGCCAGCGTCGCGGCACCCCCTCTGCAGGCCGTGACTCTGCGTGACGATTCGAGGTGCGGTGGCCCGACGGCGCTGGTTCTCTGATGGAGCCCGCTCTTCCCAACCGCACAAGGAGCGATGATGAGCGTTGCACGTGAATCCGGTGACCGTGCGCAGCAGCTGCGCGAGAAGGCCCGGCACATGACCGAGGCCGCCGAGCGCACCACCGACCCTGAGCAGCGCCAGCGGCTCCAGGAGAAGGCCCGGAAGCTCCAGGAGCAGTGCGACCAGCAGGGCAACATGGGCGGCGGAAGCGCCCGTCCGCCCAAGTAGCACCCGCCTCACGCCAACGGCCGACGTCTTGCCGCTCTTCCATGAGTGTGCGGCAAGCCGTCGGCCGCTGTGCCGGGACGGCTCAGCGACCCGCCCCCGGCCCCGGCCATCCCCCGGCCCGGTGGTTGTTGTTGACGTGCCTCAGGCGAAGGCCCTAGGTTGCGGTAAGCGCTTTCCAGCCGCACCCAGGAGACTCGGGACATGAGCAGTCCACTGCGCATCACGCACGCCCACGGGGACCGGATCACGGTCACGGAGGAGCGCGGCGGCATCGACCTGATCAGCTACGTCTACTGTCCGGAAGCGGCGTGGGAGGCCCCCAAGCCGTACATCCACCCCATGCGCACACTGGCCGATAACGTTGTCACCGACTATCGGCCCAACGATCACCGCTGGCACAAGGGCCTCCAGATGACGGCCTCCCACCTCTCCGGGCAGAACCTCTGGGGAGGCAACACCTATGTGCACGGCCAGGACTACCAGCCGCTGCCCGAACGGGTCGGGTCGATGGCGCACATCGGATTCGACGAGATCACGGCGGACGCCGGCCGCGCGGTCATCGCGGAGCGGCTGAGCTGGCGCCACAACGACGGCACGCACTGGGCGGACGAACTGCGCCGCGTCGAACTGCACGACGTCGAGCACGCCGGAGCCGGCTCCGGCGCCACCGGCGCGGACACCGGCGGCAGTTGGACGCTGACCTGGTCCAGTGCGATCACCAACCGGCGTACCGAGCCACTGCGGTTCGGCAGCCCGACGACCCACGGCCGGAAGGCGGCCGGCTACACCGGCCTCTTCTGGCGCGGGCCGCGCGCCTTCCGGGGCGGCCGGATCCTCGGCCCGGACGGGAAAGGTCCGGAGCTGATGGGGACGCAGGCACCCTGGCTGGCCTACAGCGGCGAACACGACGGCACCGACGGTCACGCCACACTGATCTTCCAGCACGCCCCGGAGAACGATCACACGGGAGCGGGCGGCACCCACCCGGCCCACTGGTTCGTCCGCGACGAGCCCTTCGCCGCGGTCGCCCCCTCCTTCGCGTTCCACGAGGAGCTGGAGCTCGCCCCGGGCGACACCCTGGCCTGCCGCTACCGGGTCACCGTGGCGGACGGGGAGTGGGACCGGGAGCGGATCACCGAGTACCTCGCGGATCACCCGTGGTGAACCCGGACACGGACGGCACCGGCCTGTACGTGGAACTGTCGCTCACCGAGGCCGATCGCGCCCGCCTGCGTGAACTCGGCCCCGGGCCCGTGTGGTTCGCCGAGCCGGGGACCGCGTCGGAGGCGGACGCCCGTGCCCTCGCCGATGCCGGCACAGCACTCGGCAACCCCAGGGCGGCCTGGGTGGCGAACGCACCCCGGCTGAGGTGGCTGCAGCTCGCCTCGGTCGGGATCGACGGCTATCTCGGTCTCGACTGGCCCGCCCTCGGCCGCCGGCTGACCGTCACCAACCTGGGTGATGTCTTCGCCGATCCGGTCGCGCAGTCGTGCCTGGCGGGCATCCTCGCGCTCCATCGCGGTATCGACCGACTCTCCGGGCTGCGCGCCGAGGCCAGTTGGGCGAAGTCCGCCGTGCGGCCCCGGCTGCGTCTGCTGACCGGGGCCCGGGTCCTCGTGCTGGGCCGGGGGTCCATCGCCCGGCGGTTCGCCGAGCTGCTCGGCCCGTTCGGCTGCCCCGTATCGCACTTCGCACGCGGCTCCGGCGACATCCGCACCCTGGCCGAGCTCGATGAGCAACTGCCGTGCTTCGACGTGGTGGTGGGGCTGTTGCCCGGGACGCCCGAAACGAGCGGACTGCTCGATGCGCGGCGGCTGGCCCTGCTGCGGCCGGGGGCCGTTCTGGTGAACGCCGGCCGGGGATCGCTGGTGGACGAGGAGGCCCTGGTGTCCGAGCTGGCCTCCGGGCGACTCGGCGGAGCGGTGCTGGATGTCACCGCTGAGGAGCCGCTGCCCGCCGGTCACCCCCTGTGGAGCTGCCCCGGGGTCGTCCTCACCCAGCACACCGCGGGTGGTTCGACGGACGAGAGCACCCGGGTCGTCGACCTGTTCACCGACAACTGGCGCCGTTTCCACACCGGTTCACCGCTGCGCAATCCCGTGCAGTGGTCCAGAGGATTCTGAGGACGCGACATCATGTCCGAACCCCCTCCCGCACACATCGGCGCACAGACCCGCGACGGGGTGCGCATCGCGGCGATCCGACCGGTGCTGCTCAGCGCTCCCTACGCGGATCCGGAGAATCTGGAGGTGCGCCTGGCACTGCCGACGGGGTGGCGCACGACCGGTCTGGTGGAGGTCACCCTGGACGACGGCACGACCGGGCTCGGCGAGGGCTATCTCGCCGTCTTCGCGCCGCAGGTATTCGTCTCGACGGTCGAGCTGATCGCCCCCTACCTGGTAGGCCGTCCGGCCGGGGACCTGGCAGGGCGGTACCGGGACATGGTGCTCGTGACGGGCTACTGGAGTCTTCAGGGGGCGGCCCGCCATGTCGTCTCCGCCGTGGAGGCGGCCCTGGTCGACGCCCTCGGAAAGCGGGCGGGCGTACCGGCGTACGAGCTGCTGGGCGGCCGTCGCACGGACCGGATCCGGCTCTATGCCAGCGGGGGCGACTCGGCCTCCCCGTCGGCGATGGGCGCCGAGATCGCCGCCGTGGCGGCACTCGGCATCGACACCTTCAAGATCAGGGCGCGGGGCCACGAAGCGGACAAGGCGGTGTGGACGCTGGAGCACGCGGCCGCGCACGGCATCGGCATCGCCATCGACATGGCGCAGAATCTCGAGGACCCCGGCCAGTCGGTGACGGACACCCTGGCGTTCCTCGACACGGTCAGGACCGGCACCCGGTGGCCGGTGCGCTTTCTGGAGGAGCCGCTCGGGCCTGCCCGGACCACCGCGTACCCCGCTCTGCGGCGGGCGGCCGGCTGTCCGGTGGCAGGCGGCGAGACCGTCACCACCGCGCAGGAACTGCTGGCGCGCATGGCATCGGGGTACTACGACCTGGTGCAGCCGGACGCCACGGTCGTCGGCGGTATGCGCCAGACGCTGGCTGTCTTCGCGGGCGCGGCGGAGCACGGCGTGGAAGCGGTCGTGCATTGCTGGGGCAGCGCCGTGTGCCAGGCGGCCAACTACCACGCCGCCTTCGCCGGCGGCGGGCGGCTGGCCGAATGGCCGATGCCCCGGTATCCGCTGCGGTCGGAACTGCTGGTCGAGCCGTTCCGTCTGGAGGACGGATGTCTGCTCGCTCCGCGGGCCCCGGGGCTCGGAGTACGGCTCACGCCGGAGACGGAACGGCGGTACGCATTCCGGGACGATGCCGTCTACCGCTGTGCGACCGCGATGCCGCCGGCCGAACCGGGCCGGTGGCGCACGGGCTGACCCTGCGGACGGGAGGACGGTCCCGGTGACGGGTTTCCTATGGCGTGCGCAATGGGAAAACGCTTTCAGTGCGGCTATCGTGGCCCTATGCAGAGCCAGGTCAATCGACGTTCCGCCCGTCCCCGCCCGTCGTCCGCCGTGACGCTCCAGCAGGTCGCGCAGGACGCCGGGGTCTCTCTCGCCACGGCTTCACGCGTCCTCAGCGACAGCGACCGCAACGTCACCCAGGAGCTGCAGGAGCGCGTGCTGGAGGCGGCGGCCCGGCTCCGTTACGTGTCCAACGCGCCGGCCCGCGCGCTCGTGCAGTCCACGACCTCCATCGTCGGCCTGGTCGTGCACGATGTGAACGACGCCTACTACTCCGCCATCGCAGCCGGTGTCATGGAGGTCGCCCGCGACCACAAGCTCCTGGTGATGCTGGCCGGGACGTTCCACGAACCGGCGCTCCAGGCGGAGTACGTGGCCCGGCTGCGTGCGCAGCGGGCCCGCGCCGTGGTCCTCGCCGGATCGGGCTTCACCGACGGGAGCCCCGCGCTCGCCCAGGAGCTGGAGGCCTTCGCGGCACAGGGCGGCCGGGTGACCGCGGTCGCGCATCAGGATCTCCCGGTGGACACGATCATGCCGGGGAACCGCGAGGGCGGCCGGGCCGTCGCCGAGCACCTCGCCGGGCTGGGCCACACCGAGATCGGCGTCATCTGCGGCCCCCTGGCACTGGTCTCCGTGCAGGACCGGCTGCACGGCTTCCTGGAGCGGGCCGCCGAACTGGGCGTCGTCGTACAGGAACACCACCGCGTCGAGGCCGACTTCACCCGGGACGGCGGGCGGGCCGCGGCGGTGCGGCTGTTCCGCAGGTCGCCGGGGATCACCGCGCTGTTCGCGCTCAACGACGCCATGGCGCTGGGTGCGCTCGCGGCGCTCCGGGACGACCTCGGCCGGAGCGTACCCACCGATGTCTCCGTCGTCGGCTTCGACGATCTCCCGGTGGCCTGTGACGTCACGCCCGCGCTGACCACCGTACGGCTGCCGCTCGAGGAGATCGGCCGCCGGGCGCTGCTGCTGGCCCTCGGCGACGCGACGGCTTCGCCGCGCACCCTCGCCGTGCCCTCGCGTCTGGTGGTGCGGGCCAGCACGGCACCGCCGCCCCGCGTGACCGGCTGAGAGCCGACCGGCCCCGGAGCCGGCCCGGGGCACCGAAATAACGCATTAAAGCGAAACGGCCTCGGCTTGACGCGCTAAATTGCCGATCCTTTCGCTGCAACCCTCTTGAAATAATGCGTTAACCACCACCACACTGAGTTCAGCGTCGATTGACGCGTCAAATCCGGGAGGGTGGTGGCTGGATGGGTACGTCCGGGCCCAAGTACCAGCGCATCAAGGATGAGTTGCGGGCCGAGGTGGCGCGTGACGAGTACGAGGCCGGTGCTCCGTTCATCACGCAGAACCAGCTGCGCGAGCGCTTCGGCGTCAGCTCCACCACTGCGGTCCGTGCGCTCAACGACCTTGTCGCGGAGGGCCTGTTGGTGCGCCGCCGTGGCCGGGGGACCTTTGTCGCCGACCCCGGGGACCGGGCCGCGGAGCCGGTTCCGTCCCACAGGTCCGGTGTGATCGCCTGCATCATCAGCGGCCAGGGGCCGTACCAGTCGGAGGTGCTGCGCGGCATCGAGTCCGGCTGTTCGGAACGCGGGATGCGGCTGTTCTTCTCGGACTCAGCCGTCCATATGACCGACACCGGGCACGCCGACCACGGCGCGTCGCTGGCCCGCCAGAACCAGGCGCTGCTCCAGGCCGTCGAGGACCGGGTCGACGGCATCATCCTGTACCCCGTCCAGGACGCGCCCGACGCCGACGTCCTCGACGAGATCAGACGCCTGCGCATCCCGATGGTCCTGGTCGACCGGTACTTTCCGGGCCACGCCATCGACGCGGTGACCGCCGACAACTACCACGTCGGCTACCGGCTCACCGAACATCTGCTGGCCGACGGCCACGAGCGGATCGCGACGCTCTGGGGCGAGACGCACTGCACCAGCGTCCACGACCGGATGACCGGGCACAAACAGGCGCTGCGCGCCCATGGCCAGCCCCTGCTCCCCCAGTTGACCGCCCTGCGCTCGTACACGGCCCTGCCCGAGGACGACCGCAAGCAGTTGCTGACCGACCTGCTCGGCTCGCCCGAGCCGCCGACCGCACTGCTGTGCGCCCATGGTTTCGCGGTCGCCACCGCCGCCGCCGATCTGGCCTCGCTCGGCATCGCCGTACCCGACGAGATCGTACTGGCCGGCATGGACGACGCCGGCCCCTACGATCTGCTGCCGCTCACCAGCTTCGCCGCCCGGCTGCCCGCCAGGGAGATCGGCGGCCGGGCGGTCGAGCAGCTGGTCACCCGGATCGCGGAGCGCACGGCGGGCGAGGACCCGTACCGCAGCGCCGAGCAGATCGTGCTTCCCGTCCGGATCAGGACGCGCGAGTCCGTGCCGGTCCGGCTCCGTACCGTCGCCGCCCGCCGGCCCTGAGGGAGGAGACTCCTGTGTTCGCCGCCCCCACCCCCCGTACCCGCGAACTCGGGACCGATGTCCTGGTGGTCGGTGCCGGTCTCGGTGGTCTCGCCGCCGCGCTGACCGCCGTCAGGTTCGGACACCGCGTCGTGCTCACCGAGGCGACCGACTGGCCCGGTGGCCTGTTCACCGCGCAGGCCGTGCCGCTCGCGGACGGCCACCGCATCGAACTGGACCCCGTCTCCCCCGGCTACCGCGATCTGCGCGAGCGGATACGCGAATTCTACCGGCGCAACTACCCGCTGTGCCCCGAGCCGTTCGCCGATCCTCTGCTCGACCCCGGCCTCAGTACCACCGGCCATCTCAGCCACGAACCGCGCGCCGCACTCGCGGTCGTCCAGGAGCTCCTCACCCCGCACCTCGCCTCCGGCAGGCTCACCCTGCTGCTCGGCCACCGCCCGGTCGCGGCCCAGGCCGACGGGGACCGGGTGGCCGCGGTCACCCTGGAGGCGGCGGGCGGCGAGCCGCTGACGGTCAGCGCCTCCTACGTCGTCGACGCGACGGACCTGGGCGAACTGCTCGGCCTCGCGGGTGTCGAGCACGTCACCGGCGCCGAGTCCCGCGAGGAGACCGGCGAGCCGCACGCGCCCGCGCTCGCCGATCCGCTGGACCAGCAGCCGGTCTCCTGGGTCTTCGCCCTGGACCACCGCCCCGGCGAGGACCACACCATCGACCGGCCGGCCGGCTACGCCCGGTGGTCCGAGGCCTTCTCCTGGGACACCGCGGAACCGGGTGGCGGCCCGGCCCGCTCCGTACCGCTCTTCCTGCACGAGCCGGACGACGTCCCGCACTGGGCCGCACCGCCCAACGACCGCTGGCACCAGCTGCGGGCGCTCGCCCGGAGCCGGTATCTGCCCGGTACGTTCGACAGCGACATCACCCTGGTCGACTGGGAGCAGACCGCCTACACCCGGCTCCCGCTCACCGGGTCCGGGGACGAGGTGCGGGCCGGGGCGGAGCAGGAGGCACGCGAGCAGGCCCTGTCGTTCCTGTACTGGATGCAGACGAGCGCGCCCCGGCACGACGGCGGTCACGGCCATCCCGAGCTGCGGCTGAGGCCCGATGTCACGGGCACGGTCGACGGGTTCGCCAAGGCCCCGCACGTACGCGAATCCCGGCGCATCCGGGCCGAGTTCACCCTGCTGGAACAGCATCTGACCGCCGCGGCACGGGCCGGGGCGCCGGGCGCCGAGACCTTCACGGACAGTGTGGGCACCCTGCGCTCCCGGATCACACTGCACCCCGGGACCGGTGGCGTTGCGGGGCTGGATCTGGAGTGCCTGCCGTTCCAGCTGCCGCTGGGCGCCCTGCTGCCGGTACGGGTGGAGAATCTGCTTCCGGCCGGGCGGAACATCGGCGCCACCCATCTCAGCGCACCCGCGCTCGGCGGGCACGCGGGCCAGTGGAGCATCGGTGAGGCCGTCGGCGCGCTGGTCTCGTACTGCCTGGAGCACCGGCTGCCGCCGCGTGCGGTCCGCGGGAGCGAGTACCGGCTCACCTCCTTCCAGGACCGGTTGAGCACTTCTCTCGGTCTCGCCCTCGACTGGCCGGACCGGCTCCGCACCGGACCCGTGACCAGTGCCGGGGCGTTCTACGCCACCCTCTGAAACCCACTGCCCTTCCTTCGGGAAGGGCACCTTCCCGACCTGCTGGAAAACGCTTACCAATCCCGGCGGCTCACGCCCTCAGCCTGGACGGCCCTCTGTGACTGTGACTCCTTATCGTGTACTGCTCGTCGGCGCGGGCAACATCGCCCGTGCCGTCCATATGCCGGCGTTCCTCGAACTCCCCTCGGACTTCGCGGTGGTGGGCGCCGTCGATGCCGATCCCGTGGCCGCCCGCTCCTTCGCCACCGATTTCGCGCTCCCCCACCACTCCACCGATCTCGCCGCGTCGCTGAGCGAGCTCCGTCCCGATCTCGTCGTCATCGCCTCGCCACCCGTCGCCCACCGGGAACAGGTCGTCGCGGCCCTGGCGGCCGGGGCCTGGGTCTGGTGCGAGAAGCCGCCCGCGCTCAGCCTGGCGGAGTACGACGCCATGGCCGCAGCCGAGGGCGAGCACGGTCCGTACGCGCCGATCGTCTTCCAGCACCGGTTCGGCTCGGGGGCCGAGCACGCAAAGGCGCTCATCGCCTCCGGGGAGCTGGGGGCGCCGCTGGTCGCCCACTGCCAGACCACCTGGTACCGCGACGACGCCTATTACGCGGTCCCCTGGCGCGGGAAGTGGGCGACCGAGGGCGCGGGCCCCGCCATGGGGCTCGGCATCCACCAGATCGATCTGCTGCTCGAACTGCTCGGCGACTGGGCGGAGATCCGGGCCATGGCGGGCCGGCTGGCCCGTGACGTGGAGACCGACGACGTCACCACCGCCACCGTGCGCTTCGCCTCGGGCGCGCTGGCCACCGTGGTCAACAGCGCCCTCTCGCCGCGCCAGCTGAGTCATCTACGGATCGATCTGCGCGACGCCACGATCGAGCTGAACCATCTCTACGGATACGGGAACGGCGACTGGACCTACACCCCGGCGCCCGGTGTCGCCCCCGGCCGGGCCGACGGCTGGAGCTCCCCGGCCGAGGACGTCCCGAGCTCGCACAGCGCCCAGCTCCGTTCCCTGCTGGCCGACATGCGGGCGGGCCGGCGGCCCAGGGCGAGCGCCGGGGACGGCCGCCGCTCCCTGGAGCTGATCACCTCGATGTACAAGGCGGCGCTCACCGGCCGACCGGTGCTGGCCGGCGAGATCGTCCCGGGCGACCCCTTCTACTCGGCGCTGCACGGCTCGGTACCCGGCTGGGCACCGCAGGGGTCCGGGCGATGACCGACCGTCCGCAGCCCCGCGCCGACCGCGCCCTCCTGCTCACCTTCGACGACCGGCACGTACGCGAATGGGCCGCCGCCGCACCGCTGTTCACGTCCTACGGCGCGCGTGTCACCTTCTTCGTCTGTGAGCCGGACCGGCTCGACCGGGACGAGGTGCGGTTGCTGCGCCGGCTCGCGGACGACGGCCACACCATCGGCTGCCACGGCCTGCGGCACGAGCGCGCACCCGAGTTCGTCGCCGCGCACGGTCCGGCCGCCTATCTCGACCGGGAGGTGGTGCCCGCCCTGGACGGGCTGCGTCGCCTCGGCTTTCCGTCCCGCAGCTTCGCCTACCCGTGCAGCGCCCGCGACGAGGACACCGACCGGCTGCTGCTCACGCTCTTCGAGCGGCTGCGCGGCGGAGTGCCCGTCGGCCGCCGCGCCGATCCGTCACTCGCGGACGACCTGCACGTCCCGGCCGGCGATCTCCCCGCCCGGCGGGTCCTGCCGGGCTGTTCGGTGGACTCCGGGCGCGGGAGCCTCGCGTACGGGGACGATCTGAGCGGCGTCGAGGCGGCGCTGCGCCGGACCGCCGACCAGGGCGGCGTGACCACGCTCTACGCCCACTGCGTCGCCGACGCCCACGAGGCCAACCATGTGACCCCGGCCC
This sequence comes from Streptomyces sp. NBC_00984, assembly GCF_045162475.1. Lineage (NCBI taxonomy): Bacteria > Bacillati > Actinomycetota > Actinomycetes > Kitasatosporales > Streptomycetaceae > Streptomyces > Streptomyces sp. NBC_00984. Next base: position 8,163,078 of record NZ_CP108734.1, on the reverse strand, counting down.
GGCTGGAGAAGCTCCTGGCCGTGGCCGACGGGATGTCACTGCCCTGCGTGGGCTTCGACGAGCTCCCGTGAACCACTACCGCGTCGCACACATTTCATTCAGAGGGGCCCTTCACTCATGCATGACGACCGCACACTGACCGAGGAACGGCTCGACCGCGCGCTGCGCGAGCGCATCCGCCCCGCCGTCCACCCCCGTACCGCGCCCCTGGAGTTCGAGGTCTGGCACGCCCCCGGCGAACCGGTGCCCTTCAGCGAGGCGATGGCCGCCCCCTTCAAGCCCGGCGCCATCGGCGACGGCTGGGGGCCGGCCTGGGGCACCAGCTGGTTCAAGGTGACCGGCCGCGTCCCGGCGGACTGGGCCGGTGAGACCGTGGAAGCGGTGATCGACCTCGGTTTCGCCAAGGACCGGCCCGGGTTCTCCGCGGAGGCGCTGGCCCACCGGCCGGACGGCAGTGTCGTCAAGGCCCTCAACCCGCGCAACACCTGGCTGCGGGTCGGCGAACCGGTGGCGGGCGGCGAGGAGGTCACCTACGTCCTCGAAGCCGCCGCCAATCCGGAGATCCTGGACGGCGTCAGTGCGCTGGGCGACCGGGAGACCGCGGGCAGCGAGCCGCTGTACCGCGTCGAGCGGATGGACCTCGCGGTCTTCGACCGGCAGGTGTGGGAGCTGGTCCAGGACCTGGAGGTGCTCGATCAGCTGATGCGGCAGCTGCCGCTCGGCTCGGCGCGCCGCTGGGAGATCCTGCGCGCGGTGGAGCGCTGCCTGGACGCCCTGGACCTGGACGCCGTGGGCGCGAGCGCGCCCGCCGCCCGGGAGCGGCTGCGCGACGTGCTCTCCTCCCCCGCGCACGCCTCCGCCCACCGGCTGTCGGCGGTGGGTCACGCGCACATCGACTCGGCGTGGCTGTGGCCGCTGCGGGAGACGGTGCGCAAGGTCGCCCGCACCACCTCCAATGTGCTGGCGCTGATGGACGACCGTCCGGAGTTCGTCTTCGCGATGTCGCAGGCGCAGCAGCTGGACTGGCTGCGGGAGCATCAGCCCGCGCTGTACGCCCGGGTGAAGGAGAAGGTCGCCGCCGGTCAGTTCGTGCCGGTGGGCGGGATGTGGGTGGAGTCCGACACCAACATGCCCGGGTCGGAGGCACTGGCCCGGCAGTTCGTGTACGGCAAGCGGTTCTTCCTGGAGGAGTTCGGGGTCGAGACCGAGGAGGTGTGGCTGCCCGACTCGTTCGGCTACTCGGCGGCGCTGCCGCAGCTGGTGAAGCTCTCCGGTTCGCGCTGGTTCCTCACCCAGAAGATCTCGTGGAACACGACGAACCCGTTCCCGCACCATTCCTTCCTGTGGGAGGGGCTGGACGGCACCCGGGTCTTCACGCACTTCCCGCCGGTGGACACCTATGTGGCCGAGCTGTCCGGCGAGGAGCTCGCGCACGCCGAGGAGAACTTCCGGGACAAGGGCCACGCCACGCGCTCGCTCGTGCCGTTCGGCTGGGGCGACGGCGGTGGCGGCCCCACCCGCGAGATGCTGGCGCGCGCCGAGCGGCTCGCGGATCTGGAGGGTTCGCCCCGGGTGGCGATCGAGAGGCCCGCGGACTTCTTCGCCGCCGCCGAGGCGGAGTACGACCGGCCGCCGGTGTGGCTGGGCGAGCTGTATCTGGAGCTGCACCGCGGTACGTACACCTCGCAGGCGCGGACCAAGCAGGGCAACCGGCGCAGCGAGCATCTGCTGCGGGAGGCGGAGCTGTGGGCGGCCACCGCCGCCGTCCGGACCGGATTCCCGTATCCGCACGAGGAGTTGGACCGGATCTGGAAGAGCGTGCTGCTGCACCAGTTCCACGACATCCTGCCGGGTTCGTCCATTGCCTGGGTGCACCATGAGGCCGAGGCGACGTACGCCCGGATCGCCGGTGAGCTCGAAGCGGTGATCGGGGCGGCGCAGCGGGCGCTGGCCGGCGCTCCGGAGGAGGGCGGCACGGTCGTGTTCAACGCCGCTCCGCACGGCCGGGCCGGCATCGCGGCGGGGGGCGCGGCACTCGCTCCGCAGGACCCGGAGCCGGCGGTGGAGGTCGAGGAGCTCGACTCCGGCTTCCGGCTGGACAACGGACTGCTGCGGGTGGCCGTGGACGAGCGGGGGCTGGTGGTCTCGGTCGTCGACCTGGTGGCCGGGCGCGAGACGGTCGCCCCGGGCTGCGCGGCGAATCTGCTCCAGGTCCACCCGGACCTGCCCAACCGCTGGGACGCGTGGGACGTCGATGCCTTCTACCGCAACACGGTGACCGATCTGACCGAGGCGGACGTGGTGCGCCGCAGCGGCGACGGGGTCGAGGTGGTGCGTACCTTCGGCTCGTCCCGGGTCACCCAGCTGCTGACGCTGCGGCCGGGTGCCCGGCGTCTGGACATCGACACCGAGGTCGACTGGCACGAGCAGGAGAAGTTCCTCAAGGTGGCGTTCCCGATCGATGTGCGCGCCGATCACTCCACGGCGGAGACCCAGTTCGGGCACGTCCAGCGGCCGACGCACACCAACACCAGTTGGGAGGCGGCCAAGTTCGAGATCTGCGCCCACCGCTTCCTGCACGTCGGCGAGTCGGGCTGGGGTGCGGCGCTGATCAACGATTCGACGTACGGGCACGATGTGACGCGTACGGTCCGCGAGGACGGCTCGACCACGACCACGGTGCGGCTGTCGCTGCTGCGGGCGCCCCGCTATCCCGACCCGGCGACCGACCAGGGCGTGCACCGGCTGCGGTACGCGCTGCTGCCGGGGGCGACGATCGGTGACGCGGTCCGTGAGGGCTGGTGCTTCAGCCTTCCCGAGCGCCGGGTGCCGGGCAGTGGCGAGGTCGCCCCGCTGGTCTCGGTCGACGACGACGCGGTGGTCGTGACCGCCGTGAAGCTCGCCGACGACGGCAGTGGCGATGTGGTGGTCCGGCTCCACGAAGCCCACGGCGGACGGGCCTCGGCCCGTCTGACGGCGGGCTTCGCACTGGCCGGGGCGAGCGTCACCGATCTGCTGGAGCGTCCGCTCGCCGACGAGACCGCCGAGGTGGACGGCGATGCGGTACGACTGGCGCTGCGGCCCTTCCAGATCGTGACGCTCAGGCTCACACCGAACAACGACGTGTGAGGCGTTCGGGGTGGGTGCCTACGGCCGCGCACCCGCCCCGTACTCTTTTTTTCCATGAACGCTGGGGGGCCTGTGCGCCGTGTGATCGACGACCGTTTCGAGCTGGTGGACAGGCTCGGCAGTGGCGGTATGGGCATGGTGTGGCGGGCCCACGACCTGGCCCTGCACCGCGATGTGGCGCTCAAGGAGGTGCGGCCCCCGGACCCGGCGCTCGCCGAGAGCGACCCCGAGTCGGCCAGGCTGCTGCGCGAGCGGGTGCTGCGTGAGGCCCGTGCGCTGGCCCGGCTCGACCACCCGGGTGTCGTCACGGTCCACCACATCGTGGACGGCGGCGACGGCACGTACCCGTGGATCGTGATGGAGCTGGTGCCCGGCGCCTCGCTCGCGGAGCGCCTGGCCGAGGGCACGCTCTCCCCGGTCGAGGCCGCCGGGCTGGGTCGCGGGGTGCTGTCCGCGCTGCGCGCCGCCCATGCCGCCGGAATCCTGCACCGCGACGTCAAGCCCGCCAACGTACTGCTGCGGGCCGACGGGAGTCCGGTGCTCACCGACTTCGGCATCGCGGCGATCCGCGAGTCCACCAGCCTGACGGCGACCGGCTCCATCATCGGCTCCCCCGACTACATGGCGCCCGAGCGCATCCGCGGCGAGGAGGGCGACCCGACGTCGGACCTGTGGTCGCTCGGCATGATGCTGTACGTCGCCGTGGAGGGCCGGCATCCGCTGCGCAAGGCCACCACACTGGCGACGCTGGCGGCCGTGCTGGACGAGGAGATCCCGCCGCCCCGGCAGGCCGGTCCGCTGACTCCGGTGCTGGACGCGCTGCTGACCCGGGACACGGCCGCGAGGCCCGGTCCCGAGGAGCTCGACCGAATGCTGGCGTCGGTGGTCGCCTCGACGGGCGAACCGGCCGCGGCGGCCGGACCGAGCCGTGCGGAACCGCGGGATGCCGTACCTCCTCGCCAGGACCCGCCCACCCGGCGGGACGCGGTGCCGCCCGGCTTCGGCCAGGCCGGCCCGACCACCGTCCTGCCCACCGCCCCCGTGCGACGTCCACCCGTCGTCGCTCCCCCGCGCCCCCAGCCCGCGACGCTGGGCACCCAGGAGATCCGCCGCCGGGTCCGGCGGGGCCGTGCCGTCGCGGTCGGCACCGCGCTCGCCGGAACCGCCCTCACCGGCGTCCTGGTGTGGTCGCTGGTGCCCGACTCGCCCCCGGAGGCGGCCGGCAGCCCCCCGTCCGCCTCGGGCGCGTCCTCAGCCGCCGAGAAGAAGGAAAGCGCGCCGAAGGCCGCGGCACCGACCAAGAATCTCCTGACGCCCACCGCCGCACGGGCCGTCATCGCGGCGCTCAAGCCGGTGATGGGCGGCACCAGGGTCACGTCGTTCTCGCTGTTCGACGAGCACGCGAGCGTCGAGGCCCCGGTCGCGAAGAACAAGGGCCTGTACGACGTCTACACCTACCGGGACGGCAAGGCCGTCCGCGAACGCGCGGGCGGCACCCTCCAGCCGGACGCCAAGTCCGTGGACCTGGAGAAGTTCGACTGGAACGCCCTGCCGGGGCTGATCCGCCGGGCGGACAAGGAGCTCGGTGTCGCCGAGCCCACCAGCCACTACGTGAACATCGACCCGGCCTCCCCGTTCGACGGCTTCCAGCCGACGCTGAGCGTCTACGTCTCGGACGAGTACGGCGGCGCCTATCTGCGGGCCGACATCAACGGCAAGGTGCTCAAGAAGTATCCGCGCAACGGCTGAGCCCGGCGGGGGTCAGCCGAGCAGCCGCACCAGTACCAGCAGCACGGCCGCGCAGGCCACGCCCATCACCAGCGTCCAGAAACCGGCCGGGAGCCCGCCGGTCCGGTCCTTGACCTCGGCCGGCGGGGAGGCGCTGTTCGCTCGGGCCAGCCATTCGCGGGGCGGGTTGTTGGGGATGACGACCCGCCAGGGCTGCTCGGGGTCGTACTCGACGACGGCCCTGGAGCGGTGCGTCAGCCCCTGCACATCGAGCGGGTGACAGACCTGGATCCGGTACGCGGGGAGTTCATCGGGCATCACGGTCAGGTCGAAGGCGAACACGGAGTTCACCGACCGTCCGTCGAGGACCGGCCGGCCGGTCTTCTTGTCGACGGTCCGCACCCCGTTGACCACGGCGGGCGCGAAGGCCCGCGGCCCGCCGGAGCGCAGCCCCGTCATCGCCATGCCCGCCCGCATCGGCTCGGCGACATCACCGAGGATCGTCAGGACCAGGGCCGTTGCGGGGATGCCGGTGATCAGCAGCCAGCGGGGGCCGTCGACGGCGCCCTGGACCAGCGCGGCGAAGGCGAGTCCGATGAGGAGCGCGGCCAGCAGTCTGAACGCGTTGAAGAGCCTGCGCAGGGACGATGTCGATGCGTTCATGAGATGCGCAGCAGCTTTCGGTGGGGAACCGCGACCCGGGTGAGAGCGGGGTCGCCGGGGCGGTCGGCGTCGTACACGGCGAGGACGTCCCGTCTGAGGGCGATGCGTTCCACGACGGCCGGGACCTCATGGCGCACCCCGGCCCCGTCGTCGAACACCACGGTGACCTCGCCGTACCTGCGGCCCACCGGCCGCCAGCCCTCCAGCACCGCGTCGGCCGTGGTGTAGCGGCGGGACAGCCTGCGCAGTCCCGCGGTGCGCCGCAGGCTGACGGCCGCGCCCCACCAGGCGGCGAGGCAGCCCACGCCCGCGACCGACCACAGGAAGGTGAGCCATTGGGAGACGGAGAAATCGCCCAGCGGAAGGAAGATGTGGAAACTGGTGACGGTGCTCCGCTCGACCTGACCCTCCGCCAGCGCGTCGTACCAACCGGCCGCGGCTGCGACGGCGGAGAGTGCGATCATCGCGCCGGGCGCGGCTCGGTGCAGGTACCGGGCGCAGAGCACACCGAGGGCGACCGCGAAGGCTACGCCGAGCATCGGGGACATGGATGCGAGCTGGTCGCTGGCGCAGCCCCCGGTTCCGTCGCAGGCCCATTGCACGCCCGCCGCCTCGTGGCTGGCGATGTACCACATCATCCAGACCTGCCACACCATCAGCGCGCAGGCGATGACACGCATCGCCTGCGCATAGGCTTTCTGCCGCACTGTCCGCCCTTGTCCTCGCCACATCACGGGCATTGACGTGCCCCGGCGGACGATATAGGTGCTGTCCACACTCTGTCCGTGATCCACACCACGCCGGCCGGAGCGCGGCAGGGCTCAGGCCGTCCGGTTCAGCGCCTTCGGCACCCAGCGGAGCTGGGCGGTCTCCTGGAACATGGCACCGCCTTCGTGCCCGTTGAACGGGTAGACCTCGATCTCCTTCTCGCCCGGGTACGCGTTGTGGGCGGCGAAGACCGTGGACGGCGGGCAGACCTGGTCCATCAGGGCGACGGAGAAGAGCGCGGGGGCGCTGCCCCGTGCGGCGAAGGACACCCCGTCGACGTACGACAGGGTGCGCAGGACGGTTTCCTCCTTGCCGCGGTGGATCTTGAGGTAGCGGGCTATCTCCGCGTACGGATTGGAGTCGGTGAGTGTGACGGCCCGTCCGAAGTGGCAGAGGAACGGGACGTCGACGGCGATGGCGGCCAGGTCGGGGACGAGTCCGCCGACCGCGAGGGTGATGCCGCCGCCCTGGCTGCCGCCGAGCGCGACGGTGCGGGCGGGGTCGGCGAGCGGATGGGACCGGGCCGCTTCCACGGCGCGTACGGCATCGGCGTAGACCCGGCGGTAGTAGTAGCTCTCCGGGTCCTCGATGCCCCGGGTCATGAAGCCCGCGTGGGAGGGGCCGGAGCCGACCGGGTCGGGGGTGTCGCCGACGTTGCCGCCGCTGCCCTGGCCGCGCACGTCCATGATGAAGTGGGCGAATCCGGCCAGCGGCCACATGCCCCAGCAGTGCGGCAGGCTGCGGCCGCCGTTGTAGCCGTGGAACTGGACGACGAGCGGGAGCGGGCCCTCGGCGTTCGCGGGGGCGCTGAACCAGCCCTTGATGGGGTGGCCGCCGAAGCCGGCGAACGTGACGTCCCAGGTGCGCATGCCGGTCAGTCCGGTCTCGACGGGTTCGAAGGAGACCGCGGGGTCGTGGGCACGGGTCTCGGCGAGGGTCTTCGCCCAGAAGGCGTCGAAGTCGTCCGGTTCGTCGATCTGCGGCCGGTAGGCGCGGAGTTCGGGCAGCGGCATGTCGAACAGGGCCATGGGGCTGGTCTCCTCACGGTGGGATGGCGAACAGTGTGCCGTGCGGTGGTACGGCATGGAGCGGCGGGGCCGGGTGCTGTCAGGTGCACCCGGCCCCGCCCGTCGTGGGGTGGTTCAGTCGGTCAGCTGGACGGCCCGCAGGCCGGTGGCGCTCTTGGAGTTGTTGGCGATGGAGGCGCCCCACTCCGACCAGCCGCGCGCCCGGCCGTCGTTGTCGCTGTCGTTGACGACGAAGCCGAGTCCGATGGATTCGGTGGGCTTGCCGGACAGACCGAGCGAGGCCCACGGAACCGTCACCGTGTAGCGGGTGGTGGTGCCGTCACGGGTGATCTGCGCGGTGGCGCCCGGGGTCGGCCCGGCGGACTGGCCGGACGGCGCCCGCCAGGTGTAGACCTGCGGCTTGCCGCCCACGAGCGAGGCGCCGAACTCGACGTACTGCTTGCTGCGGCCCGGCACCTGGGGGGTGACGGCGAACTGGACGCTGTCGCCCTGCCACATGTTCTCGGCGGTGGTGGCGGGCTGTGCCAGGACGTTGTCCATGATCGCGCCCTTGAGCACGAGTCCGGCGTCGGTGTACTGGGGCCGGACGGCGCCTGACAGGTCGGCCGCGCCGTTGTAGCCGCCCTTGTAGCTCACGGAGCCGTCGCCGATGACGTCGATGGGCGTGGTGGTGTCGGTGCCGGCCGGCTGGACGGAGCCCCAGCCGTTCCAGGCACCCACGGCGGTCCTGGCGCCGTCGGGGGTGTTGATGTAGGCGGCGGTCCAGTAGCGCTGCCACTGCTTGATGTTGCGCGCGTCCACGGTGTACGAGGCGCTGGAATCGGTGCCGACCTTGATCGGACCGTCGATGGTGCCCCGGTCCAGGTAGGTGGTGCCCGCGTTCACCTGCCAGTCCAGCTTGGTGAGTTCGAGCGGGCTGTGGACGCGGTTGTTGGTGACGGTGACCTTCAGCGCGGCGGCGAACGGGGCCGCCTTCTTCACCACCGGATCGAAGGTGACCTGGGTCGGCGGCACCACTTCGGTGTCGGAGGTGAGGCGGGCCAGGCTCAGCGGCCCGAGCCCGACCGTCCCGCTGACGGTACGCGGGCCGGTGAGGGCCGAGGTGGGCAGCTGCACGGTCTGGCGGACGACCTTGCCGGGCCGCGCGGTCACCCGGTACTTCTCCCCGGCGATCCGGAAGTCGTAGCGCACCGGCAACGGCTTCCGGTCCTTGGTGCCGTCCACCTGGAGCACCGCGTCGACGGTCTCCTCCGTGTTGGAGTGCTGCGGCAGCCGGAGGGAGAACACGGGGCCGCTCACGGTCTTGACCGCGGTCACCGCGCCCTTGACGTACAGCACCTTGCCGTCGATGCCGAGCTGCACCTTGCCGCCGACCGGGATGTACGTCTTCTCGTGGCCCAGCTGGTCGGTGACGGTGACCGGGCCGGTGGCCGAGAGCTCCGCCGTTCCCGGCGTCGCGGCGGTGGTGTAGAGGGCCCGGACCGTGTCGGTCCCGGTGCCGAAGCGGTACGAGCGGACGTCGGCGGAACCGGCGTCGTCACGGCCTGCGTAGGCGCGGCCCGCGAGCTGCCGGATCAGCACGCCCTCGGTGACCACGGACGGCTTGGGCTGCCAGGCCTTGACCTCGGCGGTGGGTCGCTTGAAGGCGCCGAAGTTGTGTTCCTTGTTGGTGGCGTCGGTGCCGTCGTTGGTGAGGTCGTACCAGTAGTAGCGGTCGACGCCCGAGGCGAACGAGAAGATCTGGGCGCGCGGCACGTACGCGGCCTGCTGAGCGGGGGTGACGCCGTCGCTGTGGGTCGGGTAGCCGTTCTCGGTCATCCAGAGCGGGAGGTCCTTGCCGCCTGCCGCGTCCAGGTCGGCGCGTACCTGCGGCAGCTTCTCCAGCGCGGTCTCGGGCGGGCTCGGGTAGCCGTATTGGTGAACGCTGAGCGCGTCCATGTAGTTCAGGCCGCCGATCGCGTACAGCCGCTTGAGCCAGTCGGTCTGGAGCCCGGCCAGGCCGCCGCCGACGACGGTGGCGTCCGGGACCTTGGCGTGCACCTTGCCGTAGCTCGCCTGGAGCAGCTTGACATAGCAGTCCGCGGTGATGCCGCAGGTGCCGTTGTTGAAGCCGGTCGAGTTGTACTCGTTGTAGATCTCGATTTCCTTCGAGGACTGCTGGTACTTCTCCACGGTGGCGGCCGTGAACTTTCCGTAGGCCTCCAGCGCCGCGTCGGAGGCCGGTGTCCGGTTGGCGTCGTAGTTGGGGTTCCGGTAGCCGGAGATGGGCAGGGCGGTCAGCCCCTGCGACTTGGCGTACGGGATGTGCTGGTCGGTGGAGTAGCTGCTCCAGGAGTACGCGCCGGGCGTCTTCTCGATGGCGCCCCAGTTGATGTCGGAGCGGATCCCGTGCATGCCCATCAGCTTGACCGAGCGCAGCAGCTTCTGGTCGTCGCCGTCGTTCCACCCGTAGTGGATGCCGGTGCCGAAGCGGGTGTCCTGCTGTTCCTTGCCGGTCAGCGCGGTCAGCACACCGAAGTTGGCGGTACGGGTGGTGGCGCCGGCGGTGGCCGTGAGCGTGTAGTAGCCGCTGCCGAGCTTGGTGACGTCGGCGGTGGCCGTTCCGCCCGAGACCGGTGCGGTGCCCGACGCGACGGTCAGGCCCTGGTCGTCGATGGCCTTCCAGGCCACCGAGGCCTCGTCGGAGGCCAGGGTGATCTTCGCCTGTCCCTTGATGAAGATCAGGTCGGGCGAGGTGACGGTGAGGGCACCGGCCGCGTGGGCGGCCGGTGCCGTGCCGGGCAACGGCGCCGCCACCAGCAGGCAGCCGAGCAGCGCGGCCGCGCCGCCCCATGCGGCGGGCCGTCCGGAGCGACCCATTACTCTGGCCGGAGCCAGAGGACCTGGCCGGATCGTGCCGTTCTGTTCCATCGAGGCTTCCTCTCGATCGGATCGGCGCGGTGCGTATCGGTGGTTCCCGGGTGGGGGTGTGCTCCGTCGGCTGTACCCCGGCGGAGCACACCGGCCCGTGTTCCGTCGGCGCGCACCGCTGCCGCCGCCGGCCGGCGCGGACGGGTCCGCACCGGTTCCCGGGTGGTCCTCATCCCTTGAGGCCGGTGAAGCCTCCCCCGCCGCGTACGATCTGCCGCTGGAAGATCAGGAACAGCACGACCGGGGGCAGGATGGCGAGCAGCATCCCGGCGATGAGCAGCGACTGTTCCGCCGTTTCCGCGAGGCGCGGCAGTGCGGCGGAGATGGGCTGCTTCTCGGTGTCCGGGATGACGATCAGTGGCCAGAGGAAGTCCTTCCAGGAGTTCATGACCGTCAGCAGGGTCACCACCGCGAGGATCGGCCGCGACATGGGGAGCACAATCCGGCGGAAGATGACGAACGGCCCCGCACCGTCGACCTTGGCGGCCTCGAAGAGTTCGCGCGGGATGCCGTCGAAGAACTTCATCACGATCAGTACGGTGAAGGCGCTGGCCGCGTGCGGCAGCCAGACGCCCCACGGGCTGTTGGCGAGCGAGATGCCGAGGCCCGGCAGATCGAGCACGGTGAGGTAGAGCGCCACCAGGGAGATGGAGCCGGGGATGAAGAGGGTGGCGAGCACCATCCACCGCACGGGCGTCGCCCACTTGGGGCGCAGCACGGACAGGACGTAGCCGCCGGTGGTGGCGACGACGAGGTGGGCGACGACCGAGCCGGTGACCAGGACCACGGTGTTCCAGAGGTACTGGCCGACCTGGAGTTCGTTCCAGGCGCGGGAGAGGTTGTCCCATTGCGCGTGGCCGGGCCAGAGCGCCAGCGGGTCGCGCAGCAGCTCCTGGGTCGGTGAGACGGCGCCCTTGAACGTCCAGTAGAGGGGCGCCGCCCCGAAGGCGAGCAGCAGCAGGAGCGAGAGCGTCTGAACGGAGCGGAGCGAGAAGCGTACGGAGGTCCGCCGCCGGTCGGCGTTGGATATCAGTCCGCGTCCGCTCTCCTCGGAGCGGTTCCTGCGGCGGGTGCGAAGGGGGATCTGTACGGCCATCAGTTGCTCCAGCTCCTCGTCGCCCGCAGATAGATCGCCGAGAGCACACCGAGCACGAGGGCCAGCATGACGCTGAGTGCGGTCGCGGCTCCGAAGTCGCCGTTCTGGAAGGCGTAGTTGTAGATCAGCATCAGGATGGTGAGAGTGGAGTCCTCCGGGCCGCCGTCCGTCATCACGAAGGGTTCGGTGAAGATCTGCAGGGTGCCGATGATCTGGAGCAGCAGCATGATCAGGATGACCCCGCGCAGCGACGGCAGGGTGATGTGCCAGACCCGGCGCCAGATGCCCGCGGCGTCGATCTCGGCGGCCTCGTACAGTTCGCCCGGTACGGAGCCGAGCGCCGCCAGGTAGATGATCACCGTGGAGCCGAAGCCCGCCCAGGTGGCTTCCAGGACGATCGACAGCATCGCGGTGTCGGTGGACTGCAGCCAGGGGTACGGGCCGAGGCCCACATGGGCCAGCAGCTGATTGAACAGGCCGGCGTCCGGGTCGTAGAACACCTTCCACAACAGGACCGACACCACCGGGGGAATCGCCACCGGCAGGTAGGCGAGGATGCGGAACAGCGTGCCGCCGCGGCGCAGTTCGGCGATGAGCACCGCGAGGAAGAGCGGCACCGGGAAGCCGATCACCAGGGCGAGCGCGGCGAACAGCGCGGTGTTCTTGACGGCCTTCCACAGCAGCGGGTCTTCCAGCACATGGCGGAAGTTGTCCAGCCCCACCCAGGTGGCTGGGTCGACCAGATTGGTCTGCTGGAAGCTGAGCTGCACGCTCTGGACGATCGGCCACCAAGAGAAGTAGGCGAAGCACAGCACCATCGGCAGGCCGAACAGGATGGTGGTGACACCTCCTTGCCTGACCCAGCGGACGAAGCGTTCCACCGGGCCGCCGCGGTGCGGGGAGGCGGTGCGCGGCGGCCCGTCGGGGGTCCGCGGACGTGCCGCGGACGGGTCGGCGGAACGTTGTTTCTTCGTCCGGTCCTTCTGGGTGCGGTTCCCGGCGGGCGCCGCAGGCGCTTGCGACCTGCTCATTGACGTCTCCTCGCCTCTCCTCGTGCTGTGCTCACTGCCTGATGTACCGGACATGCTCCGGCTGCCGGGAGGTGGTTCCAGGGCGTGTTTGAGAAGTAGCGTCGTCCGCCCGGAGGGCGGGTCTCGCCGGGTCCGGCGCGTGCGATCGCAAGGCGCCGGGGTGCCCTCGTAGCGGAGCTACCAGGGCATTTCGGCAACGCGGCGAGCGTGCGTGTCAGACCCCACGAGACAGACGGGACTCTCAAACACGCCCTAGTTCTGCGCCCGCTCCACCTGGGACTTGACCTGTGCCGCGGCCTTCTTCAGCTGCTCCGCCGGGTCGGCGTCCTGGCGGGTCAGTACGGCCTGCACGGCGCTGTCGAGGGCCTTGTAGACGTTCTGTGCCTCGACGGACGGCTCGATGCGCAGTTCGTAGTCGCCGAGCGTCTTGCTGTACGGGGCGAAGTGCTCGACCGGCACATTGGCCTGCTTGTTGACGGCGGCGTCGACCGGGTCGGCGATGGCCGGCTTGTAGAACGGGACGGACGGCACGCCGATGACGGCTCCGTCCTTCTTCTTGGCCGCCGCGTCCTTCTCGGCGAGTGCGACGTCGTACTTGGTGGAGAGGTAGTAGAAGTCGATGAACTTCGTCGCGGCCTCGCGCTGCTGCGCGGTGGCCCTGGGGCTGATCACCGCGATGGTGCCGCCGGCCAGGGTCCGCTTGTTGCCGCCGTCGACGGGCATGGCGCCGAGGCCGATGGTCTTCGGGTCGCCCTTGTACTGCTGGATGTAGTGGCCGACCATGCTCGGTCCGGCGATCGTCATGCCGATCTTCCCGGCGGAGAAGTCCTTCTCCGTGTCGGTGATGTTGCGCAGCTGGTTCTTGCCCATCGAATCGTCCGTCCAGCGCATGTCCTTCAGCGCCTTGAGCGACTTCTCCGCGCCGCTGCCGGGACGGTCGAAGGTGTTGGCCCACTTGCCGCCGGACTGCTCCTGCATGCTGTCGCCGAAGGAGTACGCCATCGCGGTCAGCATCCAGCCGCCCGTGTTCTCCTTGGTCATCTGCGCGTATCCGGTGGCGTCGGTCTTCCCGGAGATCGCCTTGGCCGCCGTGCGGACCTCGGACCAGGTGGTCGGCGGCTTGTCCGGGTCGAGTCCGGCCTTCTCGAAGAGGTCCCGGTTGTAGACCAGGCCGAGGGCGTACTCCTCGGTGGGAATGCCGTAGAGCTTGCCGTCCAGGCCCTTCGCGGCCCCGAGCGCGACGTCGTTGAAGTCCTCGCTGTGCTTCAGTCCCTTGAAGTCCGCGGTGAGGTCGGCGATCTGCCTGCGCTTGATCAGGCCCGACATCTCGGTGAGCGGTACCCGTACGATCGTCTCCAGGCTGCCGCCGCCCACCTTGGTCTGGAAGCTCTGCTGGTCGTACTGGTACTCGTTCGTCTTGATCTTGATCTTGGGGTTCGCCTTCTCGAACTCCGCCACCCGCGCGTCGAATGTCTTGAGCGCGGCCGCGTTGGTGGCGGGCGGGCGCCCGGAGACGGTGATCGTCACCGTGCCGTCGGCAGCCTCGTCGCTGCCGGAACCGGAACACGAGGCAAGCACGCAGACGAGCGCACCCGCGGTGACGCCCGTCAGGGCGATGCGCAGGGAGGGTCTCATCGGGGACTCCATTCAAGGACGGGCCGAAAACCGGCCGGAAAGCGTTTTCCAGCCGGGGTCACCTTGCACCGCCCGATATCGCCGCGTCAATGGGTTAGGTGCGGGCTTCTGCCCCGGAGTCCAACGTATGCCCCTTGCCGGAACGTTGACGTCGGCTTAGCCTCTGGAAAACGCTTCCCAAGCGTTGTCGAAGATCGTCGGACCGACGATCGCGAGCTGGAGGACATCCCGTGCACCCTGCCTGGTCGGCCGCCTCGTACGACCGCACCCTGCTGCGAGCGGCCCTCGACGAGGGCGACCGCTGCTGGGACGCCGAGGCGAACCTGCTGCAGGTCGAAGCCCCGTACAACCCCATCCACACCAACATCAAGGGCGGCCCCGCGCACCCCACCCGCAACTCCCTGCACTACGCCCTCCTGCTGCTGGAACGCGGCGGCGAGGGCGACGCCGAGCGCGCCCATGCCGTGATCCTGCGGATCGCCGGGCTCCAGGACCGCTCGCCGGAGAACGCCACCTACGGCATCTGGGGCTACTACGCCGAGGAACCGGCCGCGGAGATGGACCCGGCCGACTGGAACTGGGCGGACTTCCTCGGCATCGCCCTGCTGCTGGTGCACGCCCGCCACGGCGACGACCTGCCGGCCGGGGTGCGGCACGAGCTGAGGGAGTCGGTACGGCACGCGGCCGCCTCGATCGTCCGCAGGAACGTGCACTTGACGTACACGAACGTCGCCGTCATGGGTACGTTCGTGACGCTCGCCGCCGGGAAACTCCTCGACGACGAGGAGCTGTTCGCCTACGGCAAGGACCGCATGGTGCGGCTCTCGCGGGCCATCGACGGCACCGGCAGCTTCACCGAGTTCAACAGCCCCTCCTACTGGGGCGTCGTGCTCCAGACCCTGACCCTGATCAGGGAGCACGTCGACGACGCGGAGGTGCTGGAGCTCAACGACCGGCTGCACGACCGCCTCTGGCTGCACTTCCTGGCCCGCTGGCACCCGCCGACCCGCCAGCTCTCCGGCCCGATGGCCCGCTGCTACAGCAACGACCTGGGCGTGCCGCCGTTCCTGGCGAAGGCGGTCCGGGGGGTGCTCGGCGCGCCGGAGCCCCGACCGGTCCGGGGCGAGATGTCGACCGGTCTGGACTCCTGCGTGGACTACCGGATGCCCGACTGGGTCCTGCCCCGGCTGCTGGAGCTGGAGAACGAGCACGAGCACCGGGAGCTGTTCGCCGAGAGCCCGGCCCCGGAGACGGGCACCACCTGGCTGGACCCGGTCACCACCCTGGGCAGCGTGAACCACCAGGACACCTGGTTGCAGCGACGGCCGCTGTTCGGCCACTGGGTGCGCCCGGACGGGACCTCCGGGCATCTGCACGTCCATCTGATGAAGGACGACGGGGCGGAGGACTTCGACTTCGCCTCGGGTGTGCTCTCCACCGTGCAGAGCGGTCCCCATGTGGCCTGGCTGACGGGCTTCGCCTGCCCGGCGGGCGACCGGCACCACCACCTCGACATGATCGAGCCGGGAGACCGGTTCCGGGCCCGGTCGCTGCGTCTGGTGGTGGACCTGATCGGTGCGCCCCCCGTGGCGGGGACAACCGCGATCGACGGTGGCGTCGAACTCGACCTGGGGACGGCGCGGCTGGACTTCCGGCTGGCCGGAGGCGCCTTCGGCGGCCGTACGCCGACGGCCCGGCTGGTCCCGCGCGCCGACGGGGTGCGGATCGAGGTGGTGCTCTTCGAGAGCGCGGCCCCGGTCGAGCTGGACTGGGCGGAGCTCGGCGACACCTTCGCCGCGGGAACCCTGTCCCTCGTGCCGTCCGGGACGGAGCGGGGGGCACGGCCCACGCCGGATCCGGAGGTGGCCGTGGCCGGTGACCACGCCGAGGTCCACTGGACGACCCCGCGGGGGAACCGGCTCACGGTGCGCGGCGGCCGGGCGGTCGTCTCCCGCGAGGAGCACACCGCACTGCACTCCGCGACGCTGGACGGCGCCGCGCCGCCGTCGCCCCGCCTGTCGGACTCCCTGCTGGTTCCGTAGGCGTCCCGGCCCCCGCCCCGGGACGACCGCAGCCGGCCGCACAAGCAACCCGCGGCCGGCTGCGCCCGTGTAGGCACGAAGGACAGGACGCGCGTCGGCGTGATGCAGCCGGTGGTCCGGCCGTTGCCGAAGGCGGGCGACATCCCGCGGGCCCTGCCGTGGGGGCAGGGCATCGCCGTCGCGCGCGGCCAGTTGGCGAGACGCGGCCACCGAGTTCGCGCCGCACACCTCGTCGGACAAGGAGAAGGTCACCGAGCACTTCGAGAAGCTCGCGCTACCGCCGACCACCGCCGCCGGGCCGGCCGACCCGAAGGTCCGAGGCGATGCCTGCACCACCGGATGGACCGAGAAGATCACCGGGACGGCGACCGGCAGCGCCTTCCCGCGGTTCGCGCAGAACGCCCGGATCGATGAGGCGGTCGCCGGGCAGGTGCGGGCGGTGCTGGTCGGCTCGGCCGAGCCCGAGGACGCCATGCGGGAGGCCGGCCGGGCGCTCGGCCGTACGAGAAGCGGAGACGGACCGGGTGAGGTATCCCGGAAGCATGGCTTCCCGGCGGTTCCTGCAGTCGATCCGTGAGTCCCGGCGGCGCAGGAACGCGCTCGTGGCGATGCCGTTCGCGCTGATCGGCGTCGTCACGGCGGTCGATGTCTCCGCGCCGCCGGATGTCCATCTCGGTCCGTTCCTGGTGGCGGCGCCCGCGGTGGCCGCCTCGTTCACCGGGCCGCGCATGACCGCCTTCGTCGGTGCGGTCGCCGTGCTGGCGCAGTCCCTGGTGGCCGTCGCGCGCACCAGTCTCAACGACCTCAACCACACCTACCAGATCATCGCGCTCGTTCTCATCTCCGTCTTCGTCACCTTCTTCGCCCACCTGAGGGTCCGCAACGAGCAGGCCGTGGCCCAGCTGCGCTCGGTGGCCGAGGCGGCACAGCACGTGGTGCTGCGGCCGCTCCCCGCACGGAGCGGCCCCCTGCGCATCGCCTCGGTCTATCTGGCCGCGGAGGCGGAGGCGCAGATCGGCGGCGACCTGTACGCCGCCGCCCGCACCGTGGGAGGCACCCGTCTGATCATCGGCGACGTGCGCGGCAAGGGGCTCGCCGCGATCGGTGAGGCGGCCAGCGTCCTGGGTGCCTTCCACGCCCTTTCCCGCCAGCGGTGGCGGCTGCCCGAACTGGTGGCCCAGCTGGAGACGAGCATCGCCCCGGACCCGGACAGCACCGCATGCGACGGGGAGGACGAGCACGGGGAGAACGACCCGGACCTCACGGAGTCCTTCGTCACCGCGGCCGTTCTCGACATCCCCGACGACGCTGCGGAGATCCACCTGGTCAGCTGCGGTCATCCGCCGCCGCTCCTCCTGCGCGCGGGTGAGGTGATCCCGCTCGGTGTGCGGACGCCGGCCCCGCCGCTCGGACTGGCGCGCCTGGTGATCACGGAGCACACGGCGGAGACGTTCGGCTTCGAGGCCGGTGACACCCTGCTCCTCTACACCGACGGAGTCATCGAGTCCCGGGACCGGTCGGGGAATTTCTATCCGCTGCGGGAACGCGCCGCTTCGCGGTACGGAGCGGGTCCCGACGCCCTGCTGGAGTCCCTGTGCGCCGACCTGTTGCGCCACGCGGGCGGCCATCTCGGGGACGACGCCGCACTCGTCGCCATCGAGCGCCTGCCGGCCTCCGGATGACGCCGCACCGGCACCGTCCTCGGCGCTGCCGCGTGCCCCGCCCTCAGCTCTGCCCGGCGCCCAGCCGGCGTGACACGGCGCGAAGCCAGGGGTGGCGTTCGTGGAGCTGCGCGGAGCGCCGGTCGAGCTCCTTGCCCAGGCGTTCCGTGCGCTTGTCGATGTCGAGCTCGTCCAGGATCCGGTCGACCTCGGCGAGCAGCGCGCCGTGCAACTGCCACTGCCTGGGGTGTTCCTGGACGTCTTCGAGGAGCAGATCGGCCACCCGGTCCCTGGTCGTACGGCTGACGGCGAGTGCGTGTGCCAGCCGGGTCTCCGCCTCCTCGGCGTTCTGCGCGAGCGGAGTGGTGATCAGCTCCGAGAAGCTCTCGACGGCACCGGCCATCTGCCCGAACAGCTCGGTCAGGGACTCGGCCACATCGGCGGGGAACAGCGTCTCGTCGGTACGGACCTTGGCCAGGTCGGTCAGGGTGCGCGACAGTACCCGAAGCACCACGGCGCAGATCTCCAGGGTGTCCAGACCGGTGCGCAGCACGACCCGGTACAGCAGTCCCTGCCGGACGCGCGGATTGAGGGTGAGGCTGTCCTCCGCCTGCCGCAGCGAGGCATCGACCTCCACGATGTCGTGGTCGAGACGGCGGGCCGCGTGGAGCCGGTCGGCCGCCCGCTCGACGGAGATGTGACCGCGCACGTCCTCTCCCATGGCACGGAGCATCTGTCCCATCTCGCGGGCCAGGCCGTCGATGGAGGCGCCCGCGGGCTGCACCCACACGGGCGGCGCGAGGAGCAGGTTGAACAGCAGCCCCACACCGGCGCCGATGAGGGTCTCCAGCACCCGGTCCCAGGCGGTCGACGCGACCTGCGAGACGCCCAGCACGAGCATCGCGCTGATCGCCACCTCGGGTACGAACTCGCCGACGCGCACCAGCCGCCCGATGATCAGCGAGGCGAAGATCGTCAGCCCGAGGCTCCACCAGTTGAGGCCCACCAGTGCGCTGAGCGCAGTGGCGATGAGCACCCCGACCACGACCGAGTTCACCCGGCGGATTCCCGTGGTGAGGGTCGCGTAGAGGGTGACCTGCACGACGAGGAGCGCGGTGAGCGGGGCCGTGAGCGGTGCGGGATGGGGCAGGGCCCACACCGCCACGACGTAGGCGATGACGGCAGCCGCCGTGGAACGCAGGGTCTGCGCCCCGACCGGCTCCGTCGTACGCCGGACGAGCTCGATCACGGGTGCGGATACTCGTGCCATCTCCTTCCCATGCCCGCCCGTGTGCCACGGCAGTGCCCCGGCCCGGCGACTCCCTCCGTACGGACGTGCGGACCGCCGGCCCCGTCGTGGTCCGGGATCACGGTTCGAGGGTGCCGAGCAGCTCCGCGGCCTGGGCGGTGGTCCGCATCTCGTCGGCCAGGGACTGGGCCCGCGCACGGTACGACGGTTCCTCCAGGACCCGTTCGGCAGCCGCGCGGATGCTCCGTACGTCGTCGGGGCCCAGCTTCGGCGGCTCGTCCACCGGGCCGCCGATCGGGGTGACGGCCGTCCCCGCCCCCGCCGCGGCCACCAGTCGGGCGTTCTCCGGCTGGTCGGCGAAGAGGGGGACGCAGACCAGCGGGACGCCGGCCGCCAGGGCGCCGTAGACCGTTCCCGAGCCGCCGTGGCAGACCACGAGGGAGGCACTGCGCAGGACGTCCGCCTGCGGCACCCACGGCTCCGCATGGACGTGGGGCGGCAGCGGTCCGAGGTCCCGCACATCGATGTGGTGCCCGGTCGTGAGCAGTACGCGTACCGGCAGTACGCTGACCGCCTCCAGAACCGCCCGGTACAGGCCGATCGCGGTCGGCAGGGCGCCCGCCTCGGTGCCGAGGGTGACGTTGACGAGCGGTTCCTCCGCTCCGCCCCACCAGTCCGGCAGTGCCTGCGGCCGAAGGGCTTCGTGGTAGCGGTGGGTCACGGCGTACGGCGAGGGGTCCAGGGAGGCCGGCAGCCGGGTCAGATACGGGGACGCGAGGAGCCGCTGCGCGATGCCGGGTCCGTACGGGTCGAGCACCGGGCCGAGGAGAGGGTCGGTGGCCCCGGTGAACCGCGCGGCGGAGACCGCGACCCGGGCATGCGGGATTCCATGACGCTCGGCGGCCACCACCGAGGCGAACTCGAACGCCTCGTGCAGGACGAGGTCGGGGCGCCAGTCGCGGCAGGCCTCCTCCAGGGCGGGAAGCATCGCCGCGGTCCCGAGCCGGCCGAACACCTCCCCGACCATCATGGCGACGCCGTCCTCCGGGGACAGTGCCAGCCCGCGCGCCATGACCCGCGCGAGTTCCTCCTGGGGCGGTTCCCCGCCGATGCGGTACGGCTGTTTCCGGGCCGCCAGTAACGCTTCGAGTGCCGGCGGGGCGACGACGAGGACGTCGTCACCTCTTGCCGTGCACGCGTCGATGAAGGGGACGAGTGGTTGGAAGTGGCCCGAGCCTCGGGTCGAGGCGAAAAGTACACGCATGGGGCCGAGCCTAGGGATCTTCGCCCTCCGCCCACAGGACCACTTTCCGCCTGATTTCGGCGCGTTCCCGGTGTTTGTTCCCCGACGGCCGTCGGGGCCGTGCCGGCGAACCGGACACACACCTCGCCGGCCGCGCGGGCATCGTCGCCCGGCTGCTCGGAGCCTGAGCCGCGCTCGGGCTCACGCGCTGCGGGCCCGGGTGGCGAGCAGGGCGGCCAGGACGCCCGGCACGAGCAGCAGCCCGAAGGCGGCGGCGTAGCCGACGTGGTCGTTCGAACCGGCACCCAGGAAGGCGTTGAAAACGGCGGAGGCGACTCCCAGGATCAGGATCTGGCCCAGATTCTGATTGGTCTGCATCGCGCTGCTGGCATAGCCCTGCCGGCCGGCCGGGGCGTGGGAGAGCGACAGCACGGTGAGGGACGGGGCGAGCAGGCCCATGCCGATCGCGGCGACGACCATCGACGACGCGGCAGTGATCGCCGGCGCCCCGGGCAGCGACCCGACGGCCGCGATCACGACCGCCCCCGCCTGCACCAGCGCACCGATCACCACCAGGCGGTGGCGCGGGGTCCGTTCCGGAAGCCGGCCCTGCACCCAGGACGAGGCTGCCCAGGCCACGGCGGCGCCCGTGAAGGCCAGCCCCGTCACGACGGGGGCCACGTCCCGGTCGGTGACGAGCATCAGCGGCACCAGGGCCTCCAGCGTGAAGAACACACCCGAACTCAGCCCGCGCAGCAGCACCGTGGCCGGCAGGCCGCGCGCGGCACGCCAGGTGCCCGCCGGCAACAGCCGTGAGGCGAACAGCACCAGCAGGGCGAGTCCGCCCGCCGCGAACAGCAGATGACGCGTGTCCCAGCCCGATGCGCCGTACTGGCCCAGCGCCGCGCCCACGCTCACCGCCACCGCGACCATCAGTGCGGGGCGCGGTGTGCTGTCCTCCGAGGGCGCGGGCACGGACTGCCAGGAACGGCCGCGCAGCACGGCCACGACCGCCAGTGCCGGAAGGGCGGTCAGAGCCGCCAGGCCGTAGAACACCACACGCCAGGACCACCAGTCGGCCACCAGCCCGGCCAGCGGAGGACCGACGAGTGACGGAATGATCCAGCAGGCACTCATCAACGCCAGGGCACGCGGCTGGAGACGGTCGGGATACGCCTGGCCGATCGCGGCGTTGATCGACACCGCGACCATCCCGCCCGCCACTCCGTCCACGAAGCGCCCGGCGGCCAGTTGCCAGATCGAGGTGCTGGCGGCCGAGACCAGCAGGGTGACCACCGCCAGCACCATGCCCGCCGCCAGCGGGCGGTGCGCCCCCGCACGGTCCGCCCAGTGACCGCCCAGCACCCCGCCCAGCAGACTCGCGGCCACGAAGCAGCCCGCCACCAGCGGGAAGAGCGACACGCCGTCCAGATCCTGTGCGGCCGTCGGCAGTGTGGGTACCACGGCCAGCGCGGCGAGCCCGGTCAGGAACATCACCGCGGCGAAGCTGGAGGTGGCCGCCGCGTACGTTCGGGAGAACAGTCCGTCCGCGGCCTCGGACCCTACGGGCGGAGGCCCGGCCGCGGTCGCCCACTCACCGCGTTTCGTCGTGGCCGGTTCCGTGGACGTCACGGATGCGTCGGGCGATGTGCTCTTGGGGGCATCAGTCACGGACGCACAAGCTATGCGGGCCGCACGCCCCCGTGCCACAGGTTTTCCGCGCGGCCGGCCCCGCCCCGGACGCGGGCCGCCGGCCGTCGGGCCCGGACGAGGCAGCCGGCAGCCTCCTGACCGGCCGGTTCACCTCCCTGCCCCGCCGGGTCACCACGTCACGGGGCCTGGGCCGCCGGGGCCGTGGCCGGGAAGCTTCTGCGCCAGGCCAGTGACATGTACACGAGACCGATCAGGACCGGAACTTCGATGAGCGGGCCGACGACGCCGGAGAGCGCCTGGCCGGAGGTGACGCCGAAGGTCGCGATGGCGACGGCGATGGCGAGTTCGAAGTTGTTGCCCGCGGCGGTGAACGCCAGTGTGGCCGTGCGGTCGTAGGCCAGTCCGAGAGCCTTGCCGAGCAGGAAGGTGCCGAAGAACATGACCGCGAAATAGACGAGCAGCGGAGCGGCGATCCGTACGACGTCCAGTGGCCGCGAGGTGATCGTCCTCCCTTGCAGGGCGAAGAGGACGACGATCGTGAAGAGCAGCCCGTACAACGCCCACGGGCCGATCCTCGGCAGGAACGTCGCCTCGTAGGACTCACGGCCCGCCCTCCGCTCACCGATGCGGCGGGTGAGGAAGCCGGCCAGCAGGGGGATGCCGAGGAACACGATGACGTTGAGGGCGATGCGCCACACCGGTACGTCCAGTCCCTGGCCGTCGCCCAGACCCAGCCACCGGGGCAGCAGGTCGAGGTAGAACCAGCCGAGCAGGCCGAACGCGATTACCTGGAACACGGAGTTGAGCGCGACGAGCACGGCGGCTGCTTCGCGGTCGCCGCAGGCGAGGTCGTTCCAGATGATGACCATGGCGATGCAGCGGGCCAGGCCGACGATGATCAGGCCGGTGCGGTACTCGGGCAGGTCCGGCAGGAAGAGCCACGCCAGCGCGAACATGACGGCCGGGCCGACGATCCAGTTGATGACCAGCGAGGACACCATCAGCTTGCGGTCGCCGGTCACGGTGTCGAGCTTGTCGTAACGGACCTTGGCCAGCACCGGGTACATCATGACGAGCAGACCGAGCGCGATCGGCAGGGAGATCCCGCCGACCTCGATCTTCGCCAGCACGTCGCCCATCCCCGGGACCAGCCTCCCCAGTCCCAGACCGACGGTCATGGCGAGCAGGATCCACACCGCGATGCAGCGGTCGAGAGCGGAGAGCTTCCCGACGATCGAATCGTCGTCGCCCACCGGGGCGACGGTGGCGGGTCCGGTGGTGTTCACGGGCAGGCCCGCTTGTTCCCGGCGGCGGTGCGGGCGGACTCGGCGAGCGCGGCGAACTGCTCGGAGAGGCCGGCCAGGGCCTCGGGACGCAGCCTGTAGTAGGTGAACCGGCCGCACGGCTCGGTGTCCACCACTCCGGCCTCGCGCAGCACCTTCAAGTGGTTGGACAGATTGGTCTGCTTCGCTCCGGTCTCCTCGACCAGGTGCGTCGTGCAGAGCGTCTCGCGCGCCAGCAGGGTCACGATCCGGAGGCGGAGCGGATCGCCCAGCGCCCGGATCAGATCAGGATCGACTGAAGTCAGCATGGACTGATACTTTCACATCACCACTCGCTGATATCAGCGGGGGCTGATGCCACTGGCGGCTGGTGCCGCCGTGCGACGAGAGAGTTGTCCATGCCCGAGACCGCGCGCAAGCCGTCCGTCCTGTTCGTCTGCGTCCACAACGCCGGCCGTTCCCAGATGGCCGCCGCCTGGCTGACCCATCTGGCCGGGGACCGCGTCGAGGTCCGTTCCGCGGGCTCCGACCCCGGCGGGGCCGTCAATCCCGCCGCCGTCGAGGCGATGGCCGAGGTCGGCATCGACATCTCCGCCGAGAGCCCGAAGATCCTCACCGTGGACGCGGTCCGCGAGTCCGACGTGTGCGTCACCATGGGCTGCGGCGACACCTGCCCGGTCTTCCCCGGCAAGCGCTACCTCGACTGGAAGCTCGACGACCCGGCCGGACAGGGCGTGGCGGCCGTCCGCCCCATCCGCGACGGGATCAGGACCCTGGTCGAGGGCCTGATCGCCGAGATCGCCCCGCGGACCGCGCCGTGAGCGCCCACCGCGTGTGAGCCGGAAAGGCACGCGTGGTCAGGCGGGACGGCGCGTGGTCAGGTGGGACGGCGGCCGGGAAGCGGACCGGAGCACCGGGGAAGGGGCCGGCCCTCAGGGAGCCGGGGCGCAACCGGGCCACTGCCCGTACCTCGATCCTCGCTCCGGACCGCGTGGTTCGCATCCGGATCGGCCCACCCCCACCGGCGGCCCCTCCCGCCGCCCCGGCGTGACCGGTCCGGCGTGACCGGTCCGGCCGGTGGGCCACGCCTCGCCTGCGCGAGGCGTGGCCCACCGCGAGGGGTCGCCGTCCTGCCGCTGCCGGTGCCGATTCACCGACAGCGGCCGAAGCCGCCGACTCCTGCGCCAAGGCCGGTCACTGCCCCGGGGACGGCGAGGCGCCGCCCCGATCGTGCGGGAGCGTTCGTGTTCACAGGGTGCGTTCGAGCCGGTCGGCCATCAGCCTGACGAAGCGCGAGGGATCGCCCAGTTCGCCACCCTCGGCCAGCAGCGCCAGATCGTGGAGCAGTTCGGCCGTCTCCTGGAGACCGGTGCCGACGTCCTCGCCGCGTTCGGCGTGTGCCCGGTTGAGGCCGCTGACCAGCGGGTGCTCCGGGTTGAGTTCCAGGATGCGCTTGACCTGGGGTACGGCCTGGCCCATGGCGCGGTACATGTTCTCCAGGGCGGGCGTCGCGTCGTGCATGTCCGAGACGATGCAGGCGGGCGAGACGGTGAGGCGCGAGGAGAGCCGCACCTCCTTGACGGTCCCGCTCAGCCGGTCCGTCATCCAGCCGAGCAGATCCGCGTACTCCTGCTGCCTGCCCTCGCGCTCGGTCGCGGCCTCCTTCTTCTCCTCCTCGGTGCCGAGGTCGACCTCACCCTTGGCCACGGACCGCAGCTTCTTGCCGTCGAACTCGGGCTCCGCCTCGACCCACACCTCGTCGACGGGGTCGGTCAGCAGCAGAACCTCGACGCCCTTGGCACGGAACGCCTCCATGTGCGGGGAGTTCTCGATGGCCTGCCGGGACTCGCCCGTCAGGTAGAAGATGTGCTCCTGGCCGTCCTTCATCCGCTCCACGTACTGCCGCAGAGTGGTCGGCTCGTCCTTGTCGTGGGTCGTGGCGAAGGACGAGACACCGAGGATCGCCTCGCGGTTCTCGAAGTCGCTGAGCAGGCCTTCCTTGAGGACGCGGCCGAACTCCCGCCAGAACGTGGCGTACCGCTCCGGTTCGGCGGACATCATGTCCTTGACCGTCGACAGCACCTTCTTCGCCAGACGCCGGTGCATCAACTGGATCTGGCGGTCCTGCTGGAGAATCTCGCGCGACACGTTGAGCGACAGGTCCTGCGCGTCGACGACGCCCTTGACGAAGCGCAGGTACGGCGGCATCAGCGCTTCGCAGTCGTCCATGATGAAGACGCGCTTCACATAGAGCTGGATGCCGCGCTGGTACCCCTGCATGAACAGGTCCTGGGGTGCGTGCGACGGGATGAAGAGCAGCGCCTGGTACTCGAACGTGCCTTCCGCCTGCAGGCGGATGGTCTCCAGAGGGGCACTCCAGTCGTGGCTGATGTGCTTGTACAGCTCGTGGTACTCGTCGTCGCCGACCTCGTCGCGCGAACGCGCCCACAGGGCCTTCATCGAGTTGAGCGTCTCGGGCTCGCGCGGGGCGTCGTCGGTCCCCTCCGCGTCGTCCGCGCCGTCCGCCGCCTCGGGGGCCATCCGGACGGGCCAGGTGATGAAGTCCGAGTACCGCTTGACGATCTCCCTGATCTTCCACGGGGAGATGTAGTCGTGGAGCTGGTCATCGGTGTCCTCCGGCTTGAGCCGGAGCGTGACCGCGGTCCCCTGGGGAGCGTCGTCGACGGTCTCGATCGTGTACGTGCCCTCGCCGGCCGACGTCCACCGGGTGCCCCGGCTCTCGCCCGCGCGCCGGGTCAGCAGCGCGACCTCGTCGGCCACCATGAAGCTGGAGTAGAACCCGACACCGAACTGGCCGATCAGTCCTTCGGCCGCGGCGGTCTCCTCGGCCTCCTTGAGTTCCCGCAGGAACTTCGCGGTGCCCGAGTTCGCAATGGTCCCGATGAGCTGGACCACTTCGTCGTGAGACATCCCGATGCCGTTGTCCCGCACGGTCAGCGTGCGGGCCTGCCGGTCGGTCTCGATGGCGATGTGGAGATCGGACACGTCCGCGTCGAGCGAGTCGTCGCGCAGTGCTTCGAGTCGCAACTTGTCGAGCGCGTCGGATGCGTTGGAGACGAGTTCACGCAAGAACACGTCCTTGTTCGAGTAGATCGAGTGGATCATCATCTGCAGAAGCTGTCGCGCTTCCACCTGAAACTCGAACGTCTCAGTGGGCATAATCCGTGATTCCTTCTCAGGTCCGCGGGCTGGGATCTGGCCTGAGCACTTTAGATCAACTGGTCATCACCCCGGGACCGAGTGGCTCAGAATGGGCGGATGAGGCGAAGCGGTGGAGGCCACGGAACGACAAGTCCGGTGCCCGGGGACGCGAGGCGGAGGCGGGCGCACGGCGCGGTCGGCCTGGCGGGAGCCGCCGTGCTGCTGGTCGGCGGGTGCGACGTCCTCAACACGGACAAGACGCCCGAGCGCATCAAGGACGGCACCGCCGAGCTCGACCTGACCGTCACCGGACGCCCCACCCCCGGCACCCTCGCCACCGCCGAACACGTCCTGGCCCGTCTGAAGGCCCGTGATGCCGAGGGTCTGGCCGGGCTCGCCGCGAAAGACGGCGGCACAGAGGAGGACGCGCGGCGCTGGGTGACCCGTTGGGGCGGCGCCGCTCAGCACCCGGTCACCGCGGACTTCCTTCCGGGGGAGAAGGAGGCCTCCGTCGATGTCCGTTTCACCGGTGAACGAACCACGCTGACATTGCGGCTGAAGGACAACAGCTACGACGACAGGTTCCGGGTGCTGCTCCGGGAGGACCGGTGAGGCAGTGGTCGAGGGCGTCCGGCCCGGGGACCGGTCAGCCCGGCGCCACCGCGTAGCCGTCTGCGGTCCAGCCGCCGTCGCTGACCATGACCTGGCCGGTGATGTTCGCGGAGACCCCGGAGGACAGGAAGAGGGCGAGATGCGCGATGTCCTCCGGGCTGCCGAGGCGGCCGCGCGGGGTGCGGCGGCGCAGCGCCCGTGTGTCGAGCCGCCCGGTGTCGGAGAGCCGGGTCAGCAGGTCGGTCTCGACGTACCCGGGTGCGAGCGCGTTGACCCGGATGCCGAACGGGGCCCACTCGACGGCCAGGACCTTGGTGAGGGCCGCGACGGCGGCCTTGGTCGCGCAGTACGCGGCGCGCTCGGGCCCGGCGGTCACCCCGTACATCGACGAGGTGGTGAGGACGACACCTCCGTCGGCCTCGCGCATGATGCGGGCGGCGGCGCGTGCGCAGACGAAGACCCCGGTGAGGTTGACGTCCAACGCGGTGTTCCAGCGGTCCAGTTCGAGGTCGAGGGAGGGCGCGTTGGCGGACACACCGGCATTGGCGACCATGACGGACAGCTTTCCCGTCCGGGCGGTGAACGCGGTGAGCGCCGCCGTCACGGCGTCCTGGTCGCTCACCGGGGCGGTGGCCGTCCCGATCACCTGGTCGGGGCGGCCCGCCGCCAGTGCGGGCCGCACCCGGTCCAGTTCGTCGCCGTCGATGTCGAGCAGCAGCACATGGCAGCCGGCGCGCGCGAACGCGTCGGCCATCGCCAGGCCCAGGCCGCGCGCGGCACCGGTGACGCATACGGACCTGCCCCTCAGGTCGGGGTAGATCGCCGCTTCCGTCGTCATGTTCCGTTCCGTTCCCACTCGCTCCGCCGCGTTCTCCACCGGTGTGTTCGGGCCTGCTCAGATCATGTGCATTCCGCCGTTCACATGGATCACCTCGCCCTGCACGAAGCTCGCCGCGGGTGAGCACAGGAAGGTGACGACGGAGGCCACTTCCTCCGGCCTGCCCAGGCGGCCGAGGGGGGTGGTGGCGAGTGCGGTGTCGCCGCGGGCGGTGACGTAGTCGCGGGTCATGGAGGTCTCGATGATTCCGGGCGAGACCATGTTGATCCGTGCCCTGGAGCCGAGTTCCCAGGCGAGGCTGCGGGAGAAGGCGAGCAGCGCGCCCTTGGTCGCCGCGTAGTGGGCGTGCCGGACGCTGCCGCGGTGACCGGCCATGGAGGTCAGATTGACGATGCTGCCGCCCTCGTTGAGGTGGGGCAGGACGGCGCGGGTGAGGTAGAAGACGCCGTCGAGGTTGACCGAGATGACGGTGTGCCACTGCTCGTCGGTCATGTCGGCGACGGCCTGCTCCGGATAGATCCCGGCCGCGGGTACGAGGAAGTCGACCGAGCCGAACGTCTCGACCGCGGCGGCGACGAACGCGTTGTTGCTCTCCGGCGAGGCCGCGTCCAGGGTGCGGGTGATCACGGTCGCACCCGTGGGGTCGAGCGTCGCGGCGAACTCCTCCAGTGCCGCGGCGTTCAGGTCGCCGAGCACCAGGTTGGCGCCGGCCGCGTGGAACTGGCGGGCCACCTCGCGGGCGATGCCACCGCCCGCGCCGGACAGGAGGAGGGTGCGGCCCTCGAAGGGGCGGGCGTCAGTCCGCGGTGTCTGCTGCGTCTGCTGTGTGGTCGCTGTCATGGTCGTCCTCTGTGAACAGTTCGGGATGTCGGGCCAGTTCCAGCCGCGTGCGGCGGATGTGGCCGGTGAGAAAACGTTCGGCGTCGACGGTGTCGGCCCGCTTGATCGCGTCGATGATCAGGCGGTGCTCGGCGTGGATCAGTTCCCAGCCGCTGTCGCCCGCGAGCCGGGCGAAGGCGCGGCGGTAGTGCTGTGTGGTGTTCCAGAACCGGTCGACCATGGCGGTGATCTGGGCGACGCGGCATCCGGCGTAGGTGAGCAGGTGCAGACGGCCGTCGAGGGCCAGGAAACGGTCCACGTCGGTGGTGAGCTCGATCTGCCGCGCGATCGTCTCCAGTTCGGCGACCTGCTCGGCGGACAGGTGCGGAATGCTCTCGCCGAGGGCGAGCGGTTCCAGGCGTTCGCGGATCTTGTAGACGCCCTCGCACTCCGCCATGTCCATTCTGGAGACCCAGGCGCCGCTGTTGGACTTCACGACGGTCAGGCCCTCGGCCGCCAGTATCCGCAGGGCCTCGCGTACGGGCAGCCGGCTGGCGCCGAGCTGCGCGGCGACCTGCTCCTGCATGATCCGTGCGCCGGGGCGCAGTTCACCGCTCAGGATGGCGGCACGCAGATGGTCCGCGACGCGCTGGCTGGCGACGGCGGCACTGGATCCGGACGTGCTGGACCCGGACGGGTCGGATCCGGTGGTCGGCTTGCGTGACATGGCTCTCCCTGGTGCGGTGTCGCGGCGGCAGCGTGTTCAGACGGAAGGCTGCCACAGCCGTACCGGTGAGTCGGCTTCGTACCGCTTGCCGTCCGGGTAGGAGACCAGCTCCAGCTGCATCCCCCAGGGAGCGAGGAAGTAGACCCAGCGCTGTCCCTCGCTCGGGCCGGAGCTGGCCGTGGGTTCGCCGAGGATCCGTACGCCGTGCCGCCGCAGGTGCGCCACGGCGGCGTCGAGGTCGGTGACGTAGAAGGCGAGGTGGTGGCCGCCGACGTCACTGTTGCGCGGCGGTCGCGTCTCCTGTCCGGGGGCCTCGTACTCGAAGATCTCGAAGTTCGGACCGCCGGCGCACCGGAAGAAGCGCAGCTCGCGCATCACTGCGCGCGGGTGGACGCCGAGGTGGTCGCTCATCCAGGTGCCGTCGGAGCCGAACGGGCCAAGCGAGTAGACGTGCTCGCAGCCGATCACCTCGACGAAGAACCGGGTCGCCTCTTCGAGGTCGGGAACGGTGAAGCCGATGTGTTCGACACCGGCCAGTCCGGGAAGTCCCTGCTCCGGCCCACCCGTGGAATGGATCCATCTATCCGCCATGCATCTCACATTGCGCCGCCATAGGTGCCGTAGTCAATGGAAATTCCCGAAATCTGAACGTAACGTTCCGGTAACGAGGTATTGGCTATGGATCCATTCACTGCGACAGTGCTCACCGAATCACACAGGAGAGTGCTCATGCCCACACACCGGAAACTGGCCCCCGCCTCACCGTGGACCGAGGTGACGGCGACGAAGAAGGACTGGCACGGCGCGGACCCGCGGCTGCTGACCTCGATGTTCACCCAGACCCTGCTGATCAGGACCTTCGAGGAGTACGTCCTCGACCTCGCGGGCCAGGGGCTGGTCCATGGGCCGGCGCACTCCAGCATCGGCCAGGAGGGCGGCGCCGTCGGCTCCGTGCTCCCGCTGACCGGCGCGGACTTCGTCGGCGGCTCGCACCGGGGACATCACCAGTTCCTGGCCAAGGCGTTGGGATACGTCGCGCCCGGCGGCATCGACCTGCGACGCCCCGTCGACGCGGAGGTGCGCACCGTCCTGCAGCGCAGCCTGGCCGAGATCTGCGGCCTGGCGAGGGGCTTCTGCCGGGGGCGGGGCGGATCCATGCACCTGCAGTGGCGCGAGGCCGGCGCCATGGGCACCAATGCGATCGTCGGCGGCGGCGTGCCGCAGGCGGCCGGGTTCGCCTGGTCGGCGCGGCAGGCCGGCACCGATGCCGTCTCGGTGACCTACTTCGGGGACGGCGCGGTCAACATCGGCTCCGTGCTGGAGACGATGAACCTCGCCGCCGCCTGGAAACTTCCGGTCTGCTTCTTCATCGAGAACAACAAGTACGCCGTCTCCACCCACGTGGACGAGGCGACGGCCGAGCCCCGGCTCTCGGCGCGCGGCCTGGGCTTCAACATCCCCAGCTGGCGCGTGGACGGCATGGATCCGCTCGCCGTGTACCTCGCCATGAGCGAGGCCGTGGACCACATGCGGGCCGGTCAGGGACCGACCGTCGTCGAGGCCGAGGTCTACCGCTTCTTCCACCAGAACGGCCCGTTCCCGGGCAGCGCCTTCGGCTACCGCACCAAGGACGAGGAGAAGGAGTGGCGGGCCCGCGACCCGCTGGCCCTCGTCTCGCGGCAGCTCGTCGAGAACGGCGTCCTGAGCGCCGACGAGATCGAGGAGTGCACCGCGCGGGCCAAGGCGGTCATGGCCGCCATCGGCGACGAACTGCTGGAGCCCGACCCCGGCGGCAAGCCGGGCACCCGCCGCATCAGGCCCTCCGAATGGCCCGACCCGTCCTTCCGCGATGTCGGTGTGCGGGGCGACCTCAGCGAGTTCGACGACGTACGCCTCGCCGACACCGGCACCGGCACCGGCACCGGACCGGATGCCTTCCAAGGACGCCTGGAACAGCGGAAGTTCATCGACGTCGTGGCCGAGGTGATGAGCCGGCGCATGGCCGAGGACGCGTCGGTCGTCGTCATGGGCGAGGACGTGCACCGGCTCAAGGGCGGCACCAACGGTGCGACCAAGGGCCTGGCCGAGGCCCACCCGGACCGTGTCCTGGGCACGCCGATCAGCGAGAACGCCTTCGCCGGGCTCGCCGGCGGCATCGCGCTCGACGGCCGGTACAAGCCGGTGGTGGAGTTCATGTACGCCGACTTCATGTGGGTCGCGGCGGACCAGATCTTCAACCAGATCGGCAAGGCCCGGCACATGTTCGGCGGCGACGGACAGGGGTCCGGCGTCCCGCTCGTCCTGCGCAGCAAGGTCGCCATGGGCACCGGCTACGGCTCCCAGCACTCCATGGACCCGGCGGGAATCCTCGCCACGGCCCCCGGCTGGCGGATCGTCGCCCCGTCCACGCCCTTCGACTACGTGGGCCTGATGAACTCCGCGCTGACCTGCAAGGACCCGGTCGTCGTACTGGAGCACACCGACCTGTACAACTCGGTCGGTCCGGGCCCGGTGGACGACTTCGACTACTGCCTGCCCGTGGGCAGGGCGGCCGTGCGCCGCACCGGATCGCGGATCACCGTCGTGTCGTACCTCGCGATGACCAACTACGTCCTGGAGGCCGTCGAGCAGCTGGGCCTGGACGCCGAGGTCATCGACCTGCGCTGGCTGGACCGCGCCAGTCTCGACTGGGACACCCTCGGCGCGAGCATCCGCAAGACCAACAACGTGCTCATCGCCGAGCAGGGCCCCATCGGCACCTCCTACGGCGGCTGGCTGTCCGACGAGATCCAGCGCCGCTACTTCGACTGGCTCGACCAGCCGGTGGAGCGCGTCCAGGCCGGCGAGTCCTCGCCCAGCATCAGCAAGGTGCTGGAGCGGGCGGCCATCGCACGGACCGAAGAGGTCGTGGCCGCGCTCCAGCGGGTCACCGGGAACTGACCCTCCCCGTACGAGAGAACACCCAGGAGGGTTGATCATGGCAGAACTGTTCCGAATGCCCGCCGTGGCCGCCGACGCGGCAACGGCCGTGCTGTCCGCCTGGCAGGTGGCGGAGGGGGCGTCGTTCACGAAGGACGACGCGCTGGTCTCCATCGAGACCGACAAGGCCGAGGTGGATGTCGCCGCCGAGCAGGACGGCGTACTGCTCAAGACGTTGTACGAGGCCGGTGTCGAGATCGAGGTCGGCGACCCGATCGCCGTGCTCGGCGCCGTCGGCGAGCAGGCCGGCGACCTCGACACGCTACTGGCGGAGCTCGGCGTCGGCGCACCCGTCGCGGCCCCGAAGGCGGTGCGCCGGGACGTCCCGGAGGAACCGGCCGCAGCGAGCCCGGCCGCTCCGGCGCCCTCGGCGTCCCCCTCCGCCGGTGAGCCGGAGCGCGGCGGGCGCGTCTTCAGCAGTCCGCTGGCCCGCAGGCTGGCCCGGGAGGCGGGCCTCGACATCGAGGCCCTCACCGGCACCGGGCCCGGCGGCCGCATCGTCAGGCGGGACGTCGATGCCGCGGTCGCGGCCCGGCCGGCACCGGCGCCGGAGTCGGCCGTGGCCCCGGCCCCGGTCCCGGTCCCCCCGGCAGCCACCACCGTGCCGCAGGCCACCGCCTCCGCCGACACCGGCGACCACGAGGACATCCCGCACAGCCGGATGCGCCGGGCCATCGCCAGGCGCCTGACGGAGAGCAAGCAGCACACCCCGCACTTCTATCTGCGGGCGACCTGCGCCGTGGACGAGCTGCTCGCCCTGCGGCAGCGGATCAACGCCGTCAGCCCGGTCAAGGTCTCGGTCAACGACCTGTTGATCAAGGCCGTCGCCACGGCACACACACAGGTGCCGGAGATGAACGCGGTGTGGCAGCCGGATGCCGTCCGCCGATTCCGTACCGTCGACGTCTCGGTCGCCATCGCCACCGGGACGGGCCTGGTGACCCCGGTGCTGCGCGGGATCGAGAACCTGTCGGTGTCGGCGATCGCCACGCGGACCCGCGCGTACGCGGAGCAGGCGCGCTCCGGGGGGCTTCGGCCCGCCGACCTCGAAGGCGGATCGATCACCGTTTCGAACCTCGGCATGTACGGGGTCGAGGAGTTCACCGCCATCATCAACCCGCCGCAGGCCGCGATCCTGGCCATCGGCGCCGCACGCGACGAGGCGGTGGTCCGCGACGGTGCGGTCATCGCGGCCAAGGTGCTCGGCGTGGTCCTGTCCGTGGACCACCGTCCGGTGGACGGCGCCGTGGCGGCGCGCTGGCTCGCGGCCTTCACCGAGGCCGTGGAGAACCCGGTCCGGCTCGTCGTCTGAACCCACCCCGGCGGCCGGGCGGCCCGCGGCGTCAACGTCGCAGGCCGCCCGCCCCCCTAGGCCGCAGTCCGCGCCCGACGGCTGCCAGAGCACTCCAAGAGGACACCGATGTCTTTGATCCGCGGTTCCCGCACGCCCGGTGCGGCCATACCGAACGAAACCCCGCGCGATGCGCTCGGCGAACTGGACCAGCGCAATCTGCGGCGGCTGATGCCGCTGCTGCTGGCCGCCTACATCATGTCGTTCCTGGACCGGACCAACATCGGCCTGGCCAAGGAACGCCTGGAGGTCGACCTGGGCATCTCCGCCGCGGCCTACGGGCTGGGCGCGGGGCTGTTCTTCCTCACCTACGCGATCTCCGAGGTGCCCAGCAACCTGATCATGTACCGCGTGGGCGCCCGCTGGTGGATCACCCGGATCATGCTGACCTGGGGCGTCGTCTCCGCCTGCATGGCCTTCGTACAGGGTGAGAAGTCCTTCTACGCCATGCGGCTGCTGCTCGGCGCCGCCGAGGCCGGGCTGCTGCCGGGCATCCTGCTCTACTTCACCTACTGGTTCCGCTCCGAGATCCGCGGCAGGGCCATCGGACTGCTCCTGCTCGGCGCCTCCATCGCCAGCGTCGTCGGGAACCCGCTCGGCGGACTGCTCATGGAGATGGACGGGCTCGGCGGCTGGCACGGCTGGCAGTGGATGTTCGTCATCGAGGGGGTCCCCTGCCTCTTCCTGGCGTTCGCCATCTTCCGGTTCCTGCCCGACGGCCCGGCCAAGGCACCCTGGCTGACGGCGGAGGAGGCCCGGCTGGTCCAGGACGCGGTCACCCGCGAACAGACCGAGGGCGCCGAGGCGGCCGGAAACGGCTCCGGATCCGGCTTCCTGCTGACGGTGCTGCGCGACAAGCAGATGCTGCTGGCCATCTTCGCCAACTGGACCCACCAGGTCGCCCTGTACTCCGTCGTCTACTTCCTGCCCGGCATCATCGGCGGCTGGGGCGACCTCTCGCCGTTCACCATCGGCCTGCTGACCGGACTGCCCTGGCTCACCGCGGCCGTCGGTGCCGTACTGGTGCCGCCGCGCGCGACGACACCCCGGCGCTCCCGCAACTTCGTGGTGGTCGGTCTGCTGATGATGTTCACCGGCCTCATCGTCGCCGCCGTCGCCGGTCCCGTGATCGCCCTGCTCGGCTTCTGCTTCACCGGCCTGGCGTTCTTCGTCGTCCAGCCCCTGCTGTTCAACTTCCCCGCCACCCGGCTCTCGGGCAAGACCCTCGCCGGCGGCCTGGCACTGCTCAACACCATCGGCATCACCGGCGGCTTCGTCGGCCCGTACATCATGGGCTACGCCGAGGACGCCACCGGCAACCACCTGTCCGGCCTGTGGGTGTCCATCGTCCTGCTGGCCCTCGGCGCACTGGCGGCCACGCGGCTGCGCTTCTCCCCCAAGTCCTGAAGCGCGCTCCGGGGCGTGGGTCGGCCCGGGACGTCCCCATCGGCCGGGGCGGTCCCGCGGGCGCCCGCGCCCCGGGGCAGGTCCGGTTCGAACCGGACCACCGTGCCCCCGGAGACATCGGCCGTGCCCCACGGCCCGAGCCGGACGGACCGGGACCTGCCACGGCGACTCCCGGACGACGCGCGTCCTGGACCGACATCGTTGCCGACGTACGTGCGCTCGGCGCCGGTACCGCATCCCGCGCCGTTCACGCCGTCTCCGGTCCCTCACGGGCGTGCGTGCGCCCGTCAGTTGAAAGTCGTGTCGGAGAAATTCTGCTGCTGCCCCTGGATGACCGGGCCGGTCCGGGCGCCCTCTCTGACGCTGTTGTGAACTGTCACGGCCGGCACACCCGCCGCTGCGGGGGCGAGTTCATCCAGCAGCAGTCGCAGCTCCTGTGCTGCCGCCGGGTCCGCCCGCAGCGCTCGACGCAGCCTGAGCCGCCACTCGTCCTCGATGTCCTCCGCGACATCCGGCGCCTCACCGTCGCGGGCCGAGATGAGTTCCTCCCGGGACGCTTCGAGCTCTTCGTCCACGCCACCGGTTTCCCCGCCCCGTGCGAGGAAACGTGCCACTCGTGCCCGTGTCTGCGTCCAGGCGTCCGAGACCATGAGCCCCACCAAGGTCGTCGCCCCGGTCTCCGCCAGCGCCGCCAACTCCGCTTCCACGATTCCCCCGTTGTGTCGCCGTCGCGCTGCGCGTGTGTGAAGTTGCTCCTCCCACGGTAGAGAGCGGACGAGCACTTCGAAAGCGCGCCCAAGGGCGCGGCGCGGCTGAGAACCAGCCATCGGGTCGAAGATCACCGAGGCGGCGGTGTCGCGCCACGTCGGGGAAGGTGCGACGCCGGAGGGGCGTGTGGCGGACGGTGGCCCGTCGCGCGCCCTTCAGCCTGCCCGGCCGGACCGATCCCGTGTCTCATGTCACGTTCCGGAATGTGAACAGCGGTGCCCCGAGAGCGATCCGCCCTCTAGTCTGGCCGGTGCAGCTGGTTCGCCCTGTCCGCCAGGCAGGCGCGTCGTAAGAGGGAACCCGGTGGGAATCCGGGACTGCCCCGCAGCGGTGAGCGGGAACGACCGCCGTCATACGCACTGGATCCGGTCGGATCCGGGAAGCGACGGCCAGTAGGTGTCTGCCCTCGGCAGATGTGCCCGCGAGTCCGAAGACCTGCCCGTTGCCCGCACGCGACCCCTCGTGTGCGGATATCCCGGTGACCTCGTGGGCGGGTCGGCGTACACACCAGACGGAAGACCGCACCCATGGCGTGCGCAGGATCCGTCCGGTTCGTCATCCCTTCGCGTCCATGTCCCGTCCCCGGGATCTCAAGGAGTCATCTCGCGAAGGAGATTTCCGTGACAGCACAGCCCGCAGCCGCGGCAGCACACGCCACCGTGTACGGCTACCCCCGCCAGGGACCGGACCGGGAACTGAAAAAGGCCATCGAGGGTTACTGGAAGGGCCGGGTCACCGCCGACGCCCTCCGGGAAACGGCGGCCGGCCTGCGCCGGTCCAACTGGCGGCAACTGGCGGACGCCGGTGTCCACGAGGTACCCACCGGCGACTTCTCCTACTACGACCACGTCCTGGACACCAGCGTCATGGTCGGCGCGGTCCCCCGCCGGCACCGTGAGGCCGTCGAATCCGACGCGCTCGACGGCTACTTCGCGATGGCCCGCGGCACCCAGGACGTGGCGCCGCTGGAGATGACCAAGTGGTTCGACACCAACTACCACTACCTCGTCCCCGAACTCGGCCCGGACACCGTCTTCACCTCCGACTCCACCAAGCAGGTCGCCGAACTGAGGGAAGCCCTCGCGCTCGGACACACCGCCCGGCCGGTGCTCGTCGGCCCCGTCACGTACCTGCTGCTCGCCAAGCCCGCCCCCGGGGTGGCGGCCGGCTTCGAACCGCTCACCCTGCTGGACCGTCTGCTGCCGGTCTACGCGGAGGTACTCGCCGATCTGCGCGCCACCGGCGCGGAATGGGTCCAGCTCGACGAGCCCGCACTGGTCCAGGACCGGACGCCGGCCGAGCTGAACGCCGCTGCCCGTACGTACCGTGAACTCGGCGGCCTGACCGACCGGCCCAAGCTGCTCGTCGCCTCGTACTTCGACCGGCTCGGCGAGGCGCTCCCCGTACTGGCGAAGGCCCCGGTGGACGGACTGGCACTGGACTTCACCGACGACGCCGCCGCCAACCTCGCGGACCTCGCCGCCGCCGGCGGGCTGCCCGGCAAACGGCTCGTCGCGGGCGTGGTCGACGGCCGCAACATCTGGATCAACGACTACGAGAAGTCGCTGGCCACCCTCGCCACACTCCTCGGCCTCGCCGGCCGGGTCGACGTGGCCGGCTCCTGCTCCCTGCTGCACGTCCCCCTCGACACGGCACCCGAACGGGACATCGACCCCCAGGTCCTTCGCTGGCTCGCCTTCGCCCGGCAGAAGACCGCCGAGATCGTCACTCTGGCCAAGGGGCTGGCCCAGGGCACCGGCGCCATCGCCACGGAGATCGCCGCCAACCGGGCCGACCTCGCCTCACGCGCGCACTCCCCCCTCACCCGCGACCCCGCCGTACGCGCCAGGACCGCGGCCGTCACCGACCTCGACGGCCGCCGCTCCCAGCCGTACACCGAGCGCGCCGCCGCCCAACGGGCCCACCTCGGGCTGCCGTTGCTGCCCACGACCACCATCGGTTCCTTCCCCCAGACCGCCGAACTGCGCACGGCCCGCGCCGACCTGCGCGCGGGCCGGATCGACACGGCCGGTTACGAGGAGCGGATCAGGGCCGAGATCGGCGAGGTCGTCGCCTTCCAGGAAAAGGCCGGCATCGACGTCCTGGTGCACGGCGAACCCGAACGCAACGACATGGTCCAGTACTTCGCCGAACAGCTCACCGGCTACCTCGCCACGCAGCACGGCTGGGTCCAGTCCTACGGCACCCGCTACGTCCGGCCACCGGTGCTCGCGGGCGACATCTCCCGCCCCGAACCCATGACGGTGCGCTGGACCTCGTACGCCCAGTCGCTCACCGACCGTCCGGTCAAGGGCATGCTGACCGGGCCCGTCACCATGCTGGCCTGGTCCTTCGTCCGCGACGACCAACCGCTCGGCGACACCGCCCGGCAGGTCGCCCTCGCCCTGCGCGACGAGGTCGACGACCTGGAAGCCAGTGGCACATCGGTCATCCAGGTCGACGAACCCGCCCTGCGCGAGACCCTCCCCCTGCGAGCGGCGGACCACGCCGCATACCTGGAGTGGGCCACCGAGTCGTTCCGTCTCACCACCAGCGGCGTGCGTCCGGACACCCAGATCCACACCCACATGTGCTACGCCGAGTTCGGCGACATCGTCCAGGCCATCGACGACCTCGACGCCGACGTCATCAGCCTGGAGGCCGCCCGCTCCCACATGCAGGTCGCCCGCGAACTCGCCGCACACGGCTACCTGCGCGAGGCCGGACCCGGTGTCTACGACATCCACTCCCCGCGCGTGCCCGATGCGGACGAGGCCGCCGCCCTGCTCCGCAAGGGGCTGAAGGCCATTCCCGCCGAACGGCTGTGGGTCAACCCCGACTGCGGTCTGAAGACACGCGGCTGGCCCGAGACCAAGGCATCCCTGGAGAACCTGGTCGCCGCGGCCGGCACGGTACGCGGGGAGCTGCCCCCGTCCTGACGGCGCCCGCCGGGGCCGGGGCGCCCACGAGCGCCCCGGCCCCGGCGCGACACACGGCGTGCGGCAGCAGAAGCGTGCGCAGATCCGCCGGCCGTACACCGTCGCGTACGGCAAGACGCTTGCCGCTCGCCGCGCTGTTGAACACGTACTGCTTGCGGTTGTCCGCCCCGTCTCCGCTGATCTGCCGGAACTGCCACTGCCGGTCCGCGGCGGAGGCGCCAGCCTTGATGACGAGCCCGCTGCCGTCGGCGGCGACGGTCAGGTCCTTGCCGCTCTGCACGCCCGTCAGCTCGTAGGCGTGGCCCTTGCGCAGGGTCGCCCCGCCTCATCGGTGCGTCGGCCGCACCGGGTCGCGGGGGGGGCGATGCCGGGGCGGATCCGAGGGCGACGGCCCGCGCGACGGACCTTCGGGC
Source organism: Streptomyces sp. NBC_00984 (assembly GCF_045162475.1). Classification (NCBI taxonomy): domain Bacteria; kingdom Bacillati; phylum Actinomycetota; class Actinomycetes; order Kitasatosporales; family Streptomycetaceae; genus Streptomyces; species Streptomyces sp. NBC_00984. The sequence continues at coordinate 8,123,944 of NZ_CP108734.1, read as the reverse complement.
GCCTGACCACGGGCTCCGTACCTGCCGGCACGGGATGGACTCATCGCGAGACGGGCCGAGGCCGTCAGGCACGCGTGACGCCCGCGATCACACCGCCCGGACAATGTCCTGGGCCGCCTCGGCCAGCAGTGAGATCTCGGCCGCGACCGCCTCCGGGTCGGCCGCGACGGTGACGTGGGCGACCTCGTCCAGACCCGGGTACGAGCCGACGCGCACTGCCCGCTCCGCGTTCCGCAGCAGATCGACGTCATTGATGTCGTTGCCGAATGCGACGTACTCGCCGATCCCCATCCACCGGAGGGCTTCCCACTTCGTCGTCGAACCCGGCGCAAAGTCGATGATCGCCTCGTCGAGGTGGTGATTGACCGTCATCCCCAGCCCACGGCCGACCTCGGCGAGTGCCGCCATGTCCGACGCACCGACGACGAGGAACTTCACGACCTCGGGAAGCTCGGCGATGTCCACCATTCTCGCGAGGTTGCCCTGATCGACACGGCCCCGGATCGGATGGTCCGCAGGTCCGGTGTAGGCGTAGTCCCAGGGGCCGTCGGCGAGGTACGTCGCCTCGTACTGCCCGACCGCTTCCAGCAGCGCGCCGAGTCCGGCGGGATCGAAGGCGGCCCGAGCCCGAACCTCGCTGTCGACCGAGACGAGGCTCCCGTTCCCGCCGATGAGTTCGGCGGACGCGAAGGCTCCGTCGAGGACGGGCAGCAGGTCCCGGACAGGCCGGGCGGAAGCGAACACCACATGATGGCCGACGCGCTCGCACTCGCCGATCGCCGTGAGAATCCGATCATCGATCGTTCGTCCGTCGAAGCAGAGCGTGCCGTCGATGTCGAAAACCAGTGTGCGGGCGCGAAGTTTGATCATCAACGGATGATATCCGGCCGGCCAACGGCGACGAGCCAGCGCCGGTGACCGCACCCGATGCCGGATACCGCCGCCCGCCCGGACCGCTTCCGACCTGACCGGACCAGTGCGGTGGGCAGGGCATCCGCGGATGGGCCTATCTTGGCGCATATGCAGTTCTACACAATCGGCCAGGCCGCCCGGCTCCTTGGTGTGAGCCCCGACACCGCGCGGCGCTGGGCCGACGCAGGCCGGGTGGCCACCCATCGGGACGAGGGCGGACGGCGGCTCATCGAGGGGAAGGATCTTGCCGCCTTCTCCGTGGAGCTGGCCAAGGGCGGTGGCGGTGAGGAGGACGCTTCGTACACCTCGGTCCGCAATGCCTTCCCCGGGATCGTCACCGCGGTGAAGCTCGGTGACGTCGCCGCCCAGGTGGAGATCCAGGCCGGCCCGCACCGGCTGGTGTCGCTGCTGACACGGGAGGCCGTGGAGGAGTTGGGGCTGGAGGTCGGGATGGAGGCCACGGCCCGGGTGAAGTCGACGAACGTACATATCGACCGCGTCTGACCGAGAAGCGCCGGCCTCCCCGTGCGTACCGCATTCACCGGCATCGTCACCGCTCCGAACACCCGGTCCCGTGGTCGTCGTCGGGGTCACCGCACGCGTGAAGTCGACGAGCGTGCTCCTCGCGTGCCTGCAGTCGAGGGCGGTGTCGCCCAGGCGCTGGGCGCGACCCTCTTCGAGAACGTCCGCATCGACGAGCGGGGCGAGGTCGAGACGGCTGCCTTCCGCCGCTACCGGCTCCCCCAGTACGCCGACGTCCCGCGCACCGAGGTCCACTTCGTGGAGACGGCCGACGCCATCGGGCCCCTCGGCGCCAAGTCGATGAGCGAGAGCCCCTTCAACCCGGTCGCCCCCGCCTTCGCCAACGCTCTCCGGGACGCGACGGGCATCCGGTTCACCCGGCTCCCCCTCACCCGCGACCGGGTGTGGACGGCGTTGTCGGATCAGAGCGTGAGCAGCTCCTCGTAGAAGCCGCCGAACTCCCGCTCCCGGTCGACGAGATGGATCTCCAGGATCCAGTGGCAGCGGCGCCCGGCCTTGTCGGTGCGCCGCATCGGGGTGTCGTTGGCGGGGGTGATGTACGACTCCATGTCCGCGCCGTCGATCCGCTCGTGCGGAAACTCCCCGACCAGGTGCCCGGCGTGCCAGCAGCCCAGCTCCCAACCGGCCTGCGCCGCCAGCCGTTCGACTTCGGCGTACAGCCGCGCGCCCGTGATCTCCGGGTCGGCCTCGAAGAAGCGCCGGCCCGCCGCGAAGACCTTCGGCAGGTCGTCGTGGAGCCGGTGCTTGACGGGGTCGTCGCCGAGGACGAAGGTCCGCCCGAAGTCGGCCTCGTACTCCTCGAAGATCGGCCCGAAATCGGCGAACACGATGTCGTCCGCGCCGATCAGCCGGTCCGGCGGATTCTCCCGGTACGGCATCAGCGTGTTCGGCCCGGAGCGCACGATGCGCTTGTGCCAGTGCCGGGTCGTGCCGAACAGCTCGTTCGCGAGGTCCCGGATCCGGTCGCTGACCGCCCGTTCCCCTTCGCCGGGCGCGACCAGCCCGCGTTCCTCGATCTCCGCGAAGAGCCGCTCCGCCTTCGCCTGGGCGTCCAGCAGTCGTGCCGAGCGCGTGGGTTCGTCATCCGCCATGGAACCGACCGTAGCCATGCCGCTCACCTCCGGCAACGCGATTCCTGTGCGGGTGGCTTCCACCGGCCCTCCGCCGGGAGCGGCGATCCGCCGATCTGCCGGGCATCGCCGGGGCGGGCCACGCCGTCCACCGCCGCCGGTGTCGGCCGCGCGGCACATGCCGGACGGTCAGGACGCCCTCGGTTCCGCCCGGCTCACAGCTCGCCCTCCGTCCATGCCGTACGGGTACGGCCCGGTGTCACGCCCAGGAGACGTAGCCGCCGTCCACCCGAATCGCGTTGATGCCGCTGATGTGCCGGGCCCCGCAGCGATCCTGGGGCAGGACGAGCTGGGCACCGGCGCGGTCGAGCGCGGTGCCGTCGATCGTGGCGGCGAGCAGTACGGGCGCGCGGCCGAAGTCGGGGTCGATCTCCGCCCAGGACAGCAGGGCGTGGTGGCCGTCCGCGCCGGACACCGCGATCAGGAAACGCAGGCGGTCCTTGCGGCGTGCGGGGTCGAAGACGGGACCGGCCGCCGACAGGACGTCGTGCAGGAGCGGCCCGGTGAAGCGGTGGTGCTGGATGCCGCTGGTGGCGCACTCGAAACTGACGTCGGCCTCGTGCTGCGGCCAGACGAGCAGGTCGGGCACCGTCAGGCGGACCGGACGGGTCAGATCGCCGGCGAGGGCGAATTCCGCCACCGGGTCCGCCGCTGCGGGGGACTGACTCACGGGCTACCACCTCCCGGATACCCCTACCCGGACAGCCATCCTGTACAAACGCACATGCGATCCGGGCAGATCCATGATCCGGCTCATGCAAAGCCACAGAAGACTTTTCCCTCGCATCTGCGGCAGTATCATCAGCGCATGCACACCTACCGGATCGGGGACGCTGCCGCCTTGCTCGGCGTCAGCGCCGACACCGTGAGGCGTCTGGTCGACGGCGGGAAGATCACCGCCGAACGCGACGGGACCGGCCGCCGGATCATCCCCGGGCCGGCCCTCGCGGCCTACGCCAGGCAGTCGCGGCGAACGGAGCGGGATTCCACCGGATCCTCGGCCCGCAACCGCCTCTCCGGCATCGTCACCGACGTGATCCTCGGGGACGTTTCGGCGCAGGTGGAGATCCAGGCCGGGCCGTTCCGGGTGGTGGCGATGGTCAGCCGCGAGTCGGCTGAGGAACTGAGGCTGGAGCCCGGTGTTCCGGCGATTGCCGTGATCAAGTCGACCAACGTGGTCGTCGACAGACCGTAGATGTGTCCGTCAGGACCAGAGGGAGTGGACCCGTGATAACCCGTACTGCGCGCAGGACCCGCCGGACCCTGCAGGCGGCAGGTGCCGGCGCCGCCGCGCTGCTGGCCCTGAGCGCCTGCTCCTCGTCCGACGACTCCTCGTCGGTGAAGTCGGACTCCTCCACCCCGGCCTCCTCGTCGGACAAGCTGTCCGGCACGGTGACCGTGTTCGCCGCGGCCTCGCTGAAGGAGAGCTTCACCACCCTGGGCAAGGAGTTCGAGAAGCAGCATCCGGGTACGAAGGTGACCTTCAGCTTCGGCGGCAGCGACTCTCTCGCCGCGAGCATCACCGGCGGTGCGCCGGCCGATGTCTTCGCCGCGGCCAGTCCCAAGACGATGAAGATCGTCACCGACGCGGGCGACGCCTCCGGCACGCCCGCCACCTTCGTTCGCAACCAGTTGGAGATCGCCACTCTGCCGGGCAACCCCGACAAGATCTCCTCCCTCAATGACCTCACCGGGTCGAGCCTGAAGGTCGTGCTCTGCGACAAGGAGGTACCGTGCGGCGCCGCCGCCCAGAAGGCCCTCGACGCCAGCGGACTCAAGCTCACCCCGGTGTCGTACGAGCAGGACGTCAAGAGCGCCCTGACCAAGGTCGAGCTGAAGGAGGCCGACGCGGCGGTCGTGTACAAGACCGATGTGAAGGCGGCCGGTGACAAGGTGGAGGGCGTGGAGTTCCCCGAGTCGGCCAAGGCCGTCAACGACTACCCGATCGCACTGCTCAAGGACGCCCCCAACGCCGATGCCTCCAAGGCGTTCATCGCACTGGTGCAGTCCGCCGAGGGCCAGAAGGTCCTGACCGGGGCCGGGTTCCTGAAGCCGTGACCTCGACCGCGAAGTCCGGCGCCGCGACCGGAGCCCCCCGGGGCGGGCCGCGGCGTCGGCGTGTCCGGGCGGGTGGCGTCCGCGGCGTACCGCTGCCGCTGCTCGTGCCCGCGCTGATCGGCCTGGCATTCCTGGTCGTGCCCCTGGTCGCCCTGCTGGTACGGGCCCCGTGGCGCAGCATGCCCGAGCAGCTGACCAGCGCCGAGGTATGGCAGGCGCTCCAGCTGTCCCTGATCTGCGCCACCGCCGCCACCGCGGTGAGCCTGGTCATCGGGGTGCCGCTGGCCTGGCTGCTGGCCCGGGTCGAGTTCCCCGGGCGCGGCCTCGTCCGCGCTCTCGTCACGCTCCCGCTCGTCCTGCCGCCGGTCGTGGGCGGTGTGGCGCTGCTGACGGCGCTCGGCCGCAACGGCATCGTCGGAAAGTGGCTGGACTCCTGGTTCGGCGTCACCTTGCCGTTCACCACGGCGGGGGTCGTGGTCGCGGAGGCTTTCGTGGCGATGCCGTTCCTCGTCATCAGCGTCGAGGGCACCCTGCGGGCCGCCGACCCGCGCTACGAGGAGGCGGCCACCACCCTGGGCGCGTCCCGCTTCACCGCGTTCCGCCGGGTCACGCTCCCGCTGATCGCGCCGGGCATCGCGGCCGGCGCGGTCCTGGCGTGGGCCCGCGCGCTCGGCGAGTTCGGCGCGACCATCACCTTCGCCGGCAACTTCCCCGGCCGTACCCAGACCATGCCCCTCGCTGTCTACCTCGCCCTGCAGAGCGATCCGGAGGCGGCGATCGCCCTCAGCCTGGTGTTGCTGGCCGTGTCCATCGCGGTGCTGGCCGGGCTGCGTGACCGTTGGATGACCGCCGGATGACCGAGACCCACGACGACCGCACCAACCCCGCCCCGGACGGGCTCGACGCCCGCCTCGTGGTGGAACGCGGCACCTTCCGCCTCGACGTGGCGCTGACCGTCGAGCCCGGCGAGGTGGTCGCCCTGCTCGGCCCGAACGGCGCCGGCAAGACCACGGCCCTGCGCGCGCTCGCCGGCCTGACACCGCTCACCGGAGGTCATCTGCGGCTGGACGGCGCGACGCTGGAGCGTACGCCGCCGGAGGCCCGCCCCGTCGGCGTCGTCTTCCAGGACTACCTGCTCTTTCCCCACCTGACCGCCCTGGACAACGTGGCGTTCGGGCCGCGCTGTCAGGGGGCGACCAAGGCGGAGGCACGTGCGCAGGCCGCCGAGTGGCTCGACCGCCTGGGTCTCGCGGAGCACACCGGCGCCAGGCCCCGGCGGCTCTCCGGCGGCCAGGCGCAGCGCGTCGCCCTCGCCCGCGCCCTCGCCACCCGCCCGCGCCTGCTCCTCCTCGACGAGCCCCTCGCCGCCCTCGACGCCCGTACCCGCCTGGAGGTCCGCACCCAACTCCGGCGCCATCTGGCCGAGTTCGAAGCGGTCGCCGTACTCGTCACGCACGACCCGCTCGACGCCATGGTCCTCGCCGACCGCCTGGTCGTCGTCGAGCACGGCGAAGTCGTCCAGGAGGGCAGCCCGTCCGACATCGCCCGCCATCCGCGTACGGACTACATCGCGCAGCTCGTCGGCCTCAACCTCCACCGGGGTCACGCGGACGGCCATACGGTCCGCCTCGGCACCGGCCCCGCCATCACCGTCGCGGAGGTCCTGTCCGGACCGGTCTTCGTGGCGTTCCCCCCGAGCGCCATCACCCTCCACGGCAGCCGCCCCGCCGGCTCCAGCGCCCGCAACGTCTGGCGCTGTGAGGTCGCCGGTCTGGAGACACACGGCGACCAGATCCGCGCCGCCCTCACCGGCGACCTCCCCCTCGCCGCCGATCTCACCACGGTCGCCGCCGCCGAACTCGACCTGCACCCGGGGGCGGAGGTCTGGGCGACGGTGAAGGCGACGCAGACCCACGCGTACCCCGTCTGAGGACGCGCGGGGTACAGCGGCACGGCCGTCATCGGTCGTCCGTCCCGCGATGAGCAGCCTGATGACCCGCATGCCCCGCGGACTTCTGCCGGGTCCGTCCCGGCGTGGCGACTACGGTTCTCCTGTCGGCAGTTGGACGACCAGCCGTGTACCGGGATGGTTGTCCTCGATGTGGGTACTGCCGTGGTGGGCCGTGACGATGTCGCGGACGATGGCGAGGCCGAGCCCGCTGCCGCCGGTGCCCCGTGCACGGGCGTCGTCCAGGCGGGTGAATCGGCCGAAGACGCGCTCACGGTCGGCCTCAGGAATGCCGGGGCCGTCGTCGGCGACGACCAGGTGTGCGGTGTTGTGCAGCGTATGGAGGCTGATGTCGATGCGGGTCGCGGCGTAGCGCAGCGCGTTGTCGAGGAGGTTGCGTACGACGCGGGCGAGGGCGTCCTCGTCGCCTGTCAGGCGTGCGGCGCCGACGGCGTGCTGGTCGATGACGAGGCGGGTGCGGCTGCGGGCCTCGCGTACCTCGGCGAAGACGATCTCGTCCAGGTCCACGGGCCGGGTCCGCAGCCGGGGCCGGGCGTCGAGTCGTGCGATCCGGAGGAGGTCGTCGACGAGACGGTTGAGCCGTTCGGTCTCCCGGAGCAGGTCGGGCGCGAGGGTCTGCCAGTGGGCGGATTCCGGGTGGTGGTCGGCGACTTCGAGGCGGGTGTGCAGGGTGCTGAGGGGGCTGCGCAGTTCATGGGCGGCGTCCGCGATGAACCTCCGCTGTCGCCGGGTCGCGGCGTCCAGGCGGCCGAGCAGGTCGTTGAAGGTCGTGGCCAGTCGGCCGAGCGCGTCGTTGGCGGGTGGCACGTCGAGACGGCGGCTCAGGTCGGACCCGGTGATCTCGGCCGTCTGGGCGCGCATGGCGTCCACGGGTCGCAGCGCGCGTCCGGTGAGCAGCCAGACAATTCCGGTGAGCAGGGCGACGACTGCCGGTACGCCGGTGGCCAGGCCTGCGGAGAGCTGTGCCAATCCGTGGTCGACGCTCTCGGTGGGCGCGGCCACGTACACGGTCACGGGGTTGTGGGGCGTGCCTGCGGGTACGCCGACGGCGCGCCAGGTTCCGTTCCCGTGCTCGGGGATGTCGTGGACGGTGTGGGCGTGCGGGGTCCCGGACCGGCTTGCCGGGAAGGTGAACAGCCGTGGCAGACCGCGCAGGTTGGCCGAGCTGGAGAGTACGTCTCCCTTCCCGTCGACGATCTGCACGGCGGCTTCCGCGTGGGAGGTGGCTGGTACTTCTGCGCCGATCTGATTGCTGTCCACGTCAGCGGCCACTACTTGGGCGCGTTGCAGTACGGTCTGATCGAGGCCGTTGATCAGACTGGCGTGCAACCAGACGACGAGCAGCAGGGCCGCTCCGGCCAGTCCGGCTGCTATGACCAGGGCCGCGGCGGCGGTCAGCCTCAGTCGCAGCGACCGGCGGGCCCACCAGGAGCGGACGTCGGCGGCCATCGGTCATCTCGCAGTGCTGTGGAGTCGGTAGCCGGCACCGCGGACGGTTTCGATGGTCCGGCGGCCGAACGGGGCGTCGATCTTACGCCTGAGATAGCCGACGTACACCTCGACGATGTTGGTGTCGCCGTCGAAGTTCTCGTCCCAGACGTGGGTGAGGATGTCGGTCTTGCTGATCACCTCGTCGGCGTGCCTGAGCAGGTATTCCAGAAGAGCGAATTCCCTTGCTGTCAGGTTGATGTCCCGTTCCCCACGGCAGCAGCGGTGGCAGGCGGGGTCCACGGTGAGGTCGTCGGCGGTGAGCACGGCGGGCCGGGCGGGTGCGCCGCGGCGCAACAGGGCTCTCAGGTGGGCGACGAGCACCACGTAGGAGAACGGCTTGCTCAGATAGTCGTCGGCGCCGAGGTCGAGGGCGTCCGCCTCGTCGTACTCGCCGTCCTTCGCCGTGAGCATCAGCACCGGCGTCCAGATCCTGGCTGCCCGCAGCCGTTTCAGGACTTCGTATCCGGACAGTTCGGGCAACATGATGTCCAGCACGATGACGTCGTAGGGCTCGTGCAGGGCCCGCCACAGTCCGTCCGCTCCGTCGTACGCGATGTCGGCGACGAACCCTTCTGCAGCCAGTCCGTCGGCGATGGCATCGGCGAGCGCGGGCTCGTCCTCGGTGATCAGCATCCGCATGGTGGCCTCTCCGTCCACCATAGCCCCGGGCCGAAGTCGCTGTTTCCTGAAAGGACGCTGAGGGGCGAGCCGGTTCTCAGTCTCTTCTCAGTGCCGCGGCCACAGGCTGGAGTCGTCAATCGGAAATGGTCAGTCGAGGAGAGGAACGATGAGCGACCTCAGGGAAGGACGCCGAGGCAGGGACGAGGACGCCCCGGAGCGCAGGCGGTACGACGACAGCGGCGACCGGCGGGAATCCGACGAGCGGCGGGACGACAGGCGGCCCGAAGGACGACGTGAGCCCGGCACCGGGGAACGCGAGCGTCTGGCTCGTGCCTCGCGTGTCACCGATCAGCCACTCGGCTGAATGACGGAGACAGCAACTACCGATATCGAGAAGCGCACTTGGCCGGCCCGTGCCTCGGGTCGGCCGAGTGCGCTTCTCGGCGACATCGGACTTCTCGGCGACATCGGATTCCCGTACGTGTCCCCTGCCGAAGCTCTTCGGCGCGGCATCGAGCACGCGGGGGACGAGGGCTCCCGGGTCACTCCCGCATCACGGCTTCCACCAGTTCCTCGGCCAGGTCCAGGGTGTGCTGAATCGGCAGGTCGTGGTCGGTGTACCAGTCCGCGGTGGCCTCGGGGTGCGGTCCGGTGACCGCCACGCGGCCATGGCCGTACCGGGTCACAAGGGCGGCGGCGGCACCGTTGTCGTAGGTGGCGAGGATCCTCGCGTCGGCGTTCTCGTCGAGGACGAAGAGGGGGCCGTCCTGGAAGAACACGGTGCGCGGACGGCCGCGCCATGTCACCTGGATCACCGTGTCGCGCTCGTCGTGGACCGTGGCGCCCGGGGAGGAGATGTACTGGTCGGTGTCGCCGGGCAGCAGGCCGAAGCCCGGGGTGGCTCCGGCGAGGTAGCCGCCGAGGCAGAAGCCCAGATAGCTCCCTCCTCGGTGGACGAAGTCACGTACTGCCCGGCGCTGCCTTCGTAGTCTCCGGTAGGCGGACGAGAGCGTGCCGCCACCGGGCTGGGCGTACAGCGCGGCGTGGGACAGGGTCCGGGCCGTCAGCGGAAGCGCCTCGTCGGGCCCGGTGAATCGGACGTCCAGATTCCATCGAGCCGAGGCGAGGAGCCCCGCGACTGCCTCGGGGCAGCCGGGCTGTGAGGCCGGCCCCCGGTAGACGAGGGCCAGGCGACGGTGCCCGGCGAACGCCTCGGTGTGTGTCATGGCGGTCTCCCCCAGTGCCTGGACCGGGCCGGACAGACGGACGCAGGACCGGCAGACGCAGGACCGACGGATGCAGGACCGACGGATGCCACGGCGGTTCCTTCGGCCGGGAGCCCCTGCCAGTTCGTTCCCGAGGTCAGCCGCTCGCCCTTCATGACCAGCGACAGCGCTCCGAGCCGGACGTCGGCGCCCACCACCGTGTCGTAGAGCACGACCGTCCGCGGGCCGATGCTCGCCCCGGGGCCGACGGTCACCGTCGACATCTTCATCACGCGGTCCTCGAAGAGATGGCTCTGCAGCGAGACGTGCATGCCGATCTCGGCGTCGTCGCCCACCTCCACCAGGTCGAACTCGGTGAGGAACGTGGTACCGATCCAGGTGCGCCGTCCGATGCGGGCTCCGAACCGGCGCAGCACCGGCGGCAGGAACGGTGTCCCCACCAGGAGGCCCACACCGATCGGGATCGCGGCCGCCTCGAACAGTCCGGTGACGAACTCCGTGCGGCGCACGAACAGGCTCCACAGGGGCTCGATGCGCGGCCGGTACCTTCCGGCGACCACCCACTTGGCCAGCACGCAGTACGCGATGACGGCCAGCGCGGCGCCCATGGCGAGCAGCGGGGACACCAGCAGGGGCACGAGCGGCCCTGTCCGGTGTGCGGCGTCGGCCAGGGCCAGCAGGTACAGGCAGGCGCTGATGGCCAGTACCGAGGCGGGCATGGTGGTCCGGAAGAACTCGATGGCCAGACGGCCGAGCACGGCCTTGCGGGAAGGCGAGAACGTCAGCCTCTCGGGATACGTCCCGCTGGCCTGGCGTACGGGAAGCCGCAGGGCGGGCGAGCCCAGCCAGGTGCTGTCGGCAGGCACACGGTCCGTGGGCGGGACCGTGCCCACGCCGATCAGGCAGCCCGAGCCGAGCCGTGTTCCGGCCGGAACGAGCGCCGCGTTACCGATGAAGGAACGTTCGCCGACCTCGGTCGGTTCGAAGGTCATGCGGTCGGCCGCGAAGGAGGCGACGCCGATGCCCGCCAGGTCGGCGACGAAGCTGCCGTCGCCGAGGGTGAGCAGGTCCGGGTCGATGTGCGACACGGTGGACACTTCGGCGCGGCGGCCGATGCGGGCGCCGAGCAGCCGCAGCCACGGGGCCGTGTAGAGCGTGGCGTACAGCGAGTTGGTGAATATGAGGCTGTGTTCCAGCAGCTTGTCCGCGATCCACTTGCGTACGCCGAGTGCCGAACGCGCCGGGTGGGTTCCCGGGGGTGTCCTCGGCAGGACCATGCGCTTGCCGACCGCGACGGTCAGGCACACCGTGATCACGAAGACCGGGCCGGAGAGCACGGCGGCGGCCAGTCCGGCGGCCGGGCCGCCGTGCAGCCAGGCCCACCAGAGCAGGGAGACACTCGGCAGGACCGCGGCGACCGCGGCTGCCTCCAGCAGGACCAGACCGAGCAGGACGGCGAGCAGCTGCCTCGGCTGCCAGCGGTCCGTCTCGCCGCGGGTTCCCAGCATCGCCTCGACAGAGGGCGACAGCGAGGTGACAGGACGTGCGGGCGATCCGGCGCGGCGCGCCCCGGCGGGTACCGGATCGTCCGGGCCCGCCACGGACTGCTCGCCGAGCGCGGACCCGGGTCCCAGGCACGCGCCGGGTTCACAGACCGCGTTGGCACCTACGAAGGCCCGCTCGCCGATGGTGATCGGGGCGATCGTGACCCACCCGTCGGCGACCTGCCAGGGACGCAGCACGGCGCCGTAGCCGATCGCGGCGTCGCGGTCGATGCGCAGCAGCGCGGGCAGGCCGATCAGACCGGTGGCGATGGTGGTGTCAGGGCCGATGCGTGCGCCCAGAAGCCGCAGGTAGGGGCCCATCAGGGGGGATCCGCTGAGGACCCGCAGGGGGCTGATGCCGTGCACGAGCACGTCCAGCACCCACAGCCGCAGATAGGTCGCTCCCCACAGCGGGTAACGGCCGGGCCTGATGCCCGCCGCCAACGGCCGGGCGAGAGCGACCGGAACGAGCCAGCGCACGGCGACATAGCCGGCCAGCACGGTGAGGGTGGACCACGCCGCACCCCAGCCCGACTCCTGGCCGTGATGGACCGAGTAGGAGAGAGCCACCGGCCCGGTGAGCAGCAGGAGCAACCCGTACATCGCCACCAGCTGGGCCAGCCCGGCACGCGCGATCCGCCCACGGCCGTGCCTGAGCGGGGCGGGACGGGGCCGCGCCGTCGGGGCGGGGCGGGCCGCCGAAGAACTCAGGCGTGCCGCGAGCGCCCGCACGGTGGGGTGCTCGTACAGGTCCCGCAGGGTCGGTCCTGCCGCGCCGTCCTGGTCACGCAGCAATGACACGGCACGGGCAGCGAGCAGGGAATGTCCGCCGAGGCCCGTGAAGAAGTCGGCCTCCGCCGACAACTCCCCGGGGGCGATACCGAGCACCTGCGCCCAGGCGTCACGCACTCTCGTCTCCAGGTCCCCGCGGACCGGCACCACGTGTCCGGTACCGGCGAGCCGGTGGCCGACCGGTGGCGGCAGTCGTCTGCGGTCGGTCTTGCCGCTGGGCATGACCGGCAGCCGGCCGAGGAAGTCCAGGGTCGAGGGCACCATGTAGGCGGGCAGTGACCGGCGCAGGCGCTCATGCAACCGAGCGGTGAGATCGTCATCGGAGCCTTCGCGGTCCTCGGTGCGCACGACGTAGGCGGCGAGGAAACTGTCGCCGTCGCCAGCAGCCATGAGGGCGGTGCCTGCCTGGGCGACACCGGTGTCTTCCATCAGTACGCTGTCGATCTCCTCCAGTGACACGCGGTACCCGCGGATCTTCACCTCCGCGTCGGCCCGGCCGAGGTAGTCGATCTCCCCGTCTGCGGTCATCCTGCCGAGGTCGCCGGTGCGGTAGAGAGGGCCGTTCCCTGGTGCCAGGGGGTGTTCGACGAAGCGGTCGGCGGTCAGGTCCGGTCGTCCCACGTAGCCACGGGCGAGGCCGGGGCCACCCAGGCAGATCTCGCCGACGGCGCCCTGCGGGACCGGGCGGCGCCGCTCGTCGAGGAGCACGACCGTGTACGTGGGCAGGGGCCGGCCGATGGTGACCGGCCGGCCCGGAAGGAGCTCCTGCCACGTAGCCGTCACGGTGGCTTCGGTCGGTCCGTACGTGTTGAGCATGCGCCGTCCCGGCCTGCTCCACCGCTCGACGAGTGCGGCGGGACACGCCTCACCGCCCACGACGACGCTGCGGATCCGCGGGAGGTCGCGCGGGATCGTCGCCAGCAGCGTCGGTACGCAGTACAGGACGGTCACCTCGTGTTCCTGGAGGAAATCGGCGAGCTCGGCACCGAGGCGTCCCGGGCCGGCCGGTCCGGCGACAAGCGTCGCGCCGGCCGCCCAGGTCGGCCAGATCTCCTCGATGGAGAAGTCGAACGAGATCGCCATGCCCTGGTACACCCGGTCCCGCGGCCGGACAGCGTAGATCGGGGAAACGACCCGCAGGAAGTTGCAGATGCTCGACTGGGCGATCTCCACGCCCTTGGGCCTGCCGCTGGACCCGGACGTGTAGATGACGTACGCCAGCGGGTCCTCCGCGCGCCGGTCCTCGGGCAGGCGCGAGGACGGCAGCAGATCGAAATCCCCGGCGCGCGCGTCGACCTCGACCACCGGGCACGCCTTGCGCGGCCCCGCCCAGACGGCTCCGGAGGCGAGAGCGGACGTGGTCAGCACCACGTCGGCGCCCACATCACGCAGGATGAAGGCAACCCGGTCGGGCGGCGCCGCGGGGTCGATCGGAACGAACGCCGCCCCCGCCTTGCAGACACCCAGCAGGCACACGTACGTCTCCACGGACTGCGGCAGCAGCAGGGCCGCGAGCCTGCCCGGACCGATTCCGATCCGACGCAGGTAGTGGGCGACTCGATTGGCCCGGACGTCGAGGTCGGCGTAGGTCAACCGGTGTGCACCGCATTCGAGCGCGATGGCTGCCGGTGTGCGGTCGCAGGCGGCCTCGAAGAATTGGTTCAGTCTGTCCGCGTCGCCCGTTCTCCCCGATTCGGTCCAGTCACCGATCAGGACATCGGGCAGCGCGGCGGTGCGGGAGACCATGAACTCCCCCTCATCCGGTGCGAAAGGTGCTCGGTCGTCTCAAGCCTGGGCGACACCGGCTGAGAAGAAGCTGAGCTCGACGTCGAGTGCTCTCGGCTCGACGTTCAGTCCTCTCGGCTCGGTGGGCAACCTCGCCGCAGTCGACCTGGACCAGATCACGCAGGTCGTGAAGCGTGGATTCAAGCAGATCCAGTACCGCCCGGACCTGGTCGACGGCTGTCTCGCTGGCACAGGCCTAATCATGGACGGCTGACCGACGGTACGAATCACGTTCAGCGGCTCAGTCCGGCGCGGCTTCCGGCTTCCGGCTTCCGGCTTCCGGCTTCCGGCTTCCGGCTTCCGGCTTCCGGCTTCCGGCTTCCGGCTTCCTGAGGCTGCGACCGGGACGTCGAGGCCCGCTCTGCCTATCGGTGGGGCGTTCAGCGTCGTCTGAAAACCCCTTGCTCCCCGGTCCGCCTGCTTGCTGGGATGCAGGGGCTTCGAGGGCGGGAGGGGACAGCTTGGCGGTGTTCGGGTGTGCGGGCTGCGGTGCGGTCCTGACGGCGGCGGTGTCGGAGGTGGCGTTGCCGATCCACCTGGCCGACGCCCACTGGGAGACGCTGCACCCGCCACTGCTGGAGGCCGGGTCCTACGCCGTCGACCCCGCGCCGTACGGACCGCCGTGGCGGCAGTGGGACGAGGTCAGGGCGCGCGAGGCGGCGGAGCGGGGGCGCTTCGCGCCGTTCGGCGCGCTGTCCGACGGACCGTCGGACACCGTCCTCCTCGCGCCCGGCGACATGCGCGGCACCGGGCTGATCCTCGAACGGGCCGGGGGCTACTGCATGGGGATCGACGGGAGGGACGGGCCGAACCTTGCCTGCCTGGGCTGCGATCTGCCGGTTGGAACGAGGATGGACGACTGCGGGTGCTGGCAGGTCGTCCGGCTCGTCCCGCAGGCGGTAGTGCGGCTGCCCGGCCCGCCGGAGCGGCCGATCATGGATTGGGCGGAGCTGCTGGCCACCGGCGCGCTGTGGCACCGGCTGAGCGAGTACCGGGACATCCCGGCGGGCGTGGCCCTCGCCCAGGTGGTGGTGGCCGCCGGGGGCGCGCCGGTCGAGGTGGCGCGCGGGCCGGTCGCGGAGCTCCTCGGCCGGGCACTTGGCGCGCTGCTGCCCGCCGGGGAAGGTGCGAAGAGGCTGGACCTGGCGGGACCGGGGTTTGGCGAGCCGGCCACTGACTTGGTGCTGGTGCCGGTCCATCCGCAGACCGGAGACATGTGGCAGCCGCGCGCCGGGGCGGTGCCGGTACCTATGGATGCCGCGCTCTGGGCCGAGCTCGCCTTCCCGCCACACCGGACCCGGCTGCCGGTGCTCGGCGGGTTGCCAGCAGGCGTGGAGCGGGACGACCCGCTGCCGCCGCACCCGTGGTACCCGTTCCAGCCGTCCAGGGAGGCGTTCCGGTACACGCTCGCGCGGATGCCCGCCGTCAGGGAACCGTGGCTGCGGGCGATCTACAACCGAGGATGCTGACCCGTCAGAGGTAGTGCGGACCCAGACGTTGGGCGCGACGTAGACGGCGTAGTCATGGACCGAATCGCAGCTGGGACCAGGACGCCCCTGATCACACATGGCTGACCGACATCACACATTCAACTTCAGTAGCAGCCGCTCGGCCGAGTCCGTGAGCGTCGGCAGATCCTGCCGCGCCAACTCGACCACCGAGCGCCGGTCTCGCCGGAGCTCGAACAGCCCCTCCTGGACGTGGCCCCGCCTACTGGCTGGATACGGGAGGACCTTGACCGATGCCGAGGAAGCGCGGCTGGTCATCGATACAGCCCTCGACGCGGTGAGCGGGATCGCGGAGCTCTGCCGCAGTCTGGGGGGCGTGACGCCCGAGGGCCCGTATCCGGCCTGGCAGGGCCCGCAGGGGCCGGTGACTGTGGCCCCGCTCTTCCTGCTGTACGACTACACGTTCCGCACTGCACCCGGGCTCAGCCGGGAGGGGGCGCTCGCGGCCACCTACGAGAGGGAGGTGGTGTGCAGCGATGAGTTCCTGCTGCACCCCGATCCGTACGAGAGCCGGCAGGCGTGGTGCGAGGCCAGGGTGAAGGAAACCGAGGTGCGGCTGGCTGCACTGGATCCGGCGACCCCCATCATGATGGTCAACCACTATCCGTTGGTGCGTGATCCGACGCGTGTGTTGCACCATCCCGAGTGCGCTCTCTGGTGCGGCACGGAAAGGACGGCTGACTGGCATCGGCGGTTCACGGTCGCGGCGATGGTCTACGGACATCTGCACATCCCCCAAACTACTGTGCACGACGGGGTCCGCTTCGAGGAGGTGTCGGTCGGCTATCCGCGTGAGTGGCGCAGGCTAGGGCCTGTCCGGCGGATCAGGGTCGGACAGGGCGCGGCGGCTGGTGCGGTGCATCGCAAGGCGCCGGAGCGTCCTGATAGCGGAGCTGTCCGGGCGTTTCGGCAACGCTGCGAGGTGCCGTGTCAGCCGCCGCGACCCCGGCCATGATCCGCCGGACAGGCCCTAGGAGACCGCTGAAAATCTTGTCGAGGGGTTGTGCGGCCGCAGGCCGGACGGCCCCTTTCGCTATGCGGTGGCCGGGGCGAGATGCCAGATGTTGTTGGTGTGGGTGAGTCCGAGGGTGATCAGTCGGCGGAGGTTGAGAGCGGCGGCGCGGTGGTGGAGCCAGATGTTGTTGGCGATGACGCCCCGGTAAGGGACCCGGCGGTTGCCCTTGGCGACGAGCCAGGCGATGGCGCGTTCGACGGGTGGCCGCCATCGGCGGTACTCGTCCTGCCAGACGGTGTCGGTGGCGGCCTGGGCCCGGGCGGCGGCCAGCAGTTCGTACTGGGGGTGGACGTTGAGGGTGCGTCCGGTTTTGGAGGTGGTGCAACGCGTCCGAAGAGGGCAGCCCGTGCAGACACGCTTGAACTGGGCGGTGCGGGCGCCGTCCGCCTTGATCTGGCCAAGGCCGGCGGTGTGTCCCGCAGGGCAGGTCGCGGTGCCGGCGGCCAGTTCGATCCGGAAGTCGTCGATGGTGAAGCCGCCGGGGACTGCCTGCCGCAGCGGCGGCGGCTTGATCACCAGGGTGTGGCCGTCGGCCTGCAGTTGTGCGCGCAGATCGCCGGTTCCGTAGGCAGAATCGCCGAGCACGGTTAACGCCGTGCCCTCTTCCTCGTCGGCCAGCAGACCGCAGGCGACGGCGGCCTCGTGGTTGTCGGGGCCATAGCCGCTGGTCAGGGCGACGGCGGTGAACAGGCCTGCCTCCGGCTCGAAAGACGCATGCCCTTTGAAGCCGTCCTGGTGACGGCTGCGGTTCTTGTGGATGTGCCGTGCGTCGGGGTCAACGGTGGACACCGTCCGGTCGGCCACTGTGCGCTTGGCGATGCGCCAGCGTCCGTCGCGCCCGTCGGAGTCCTCGGCGGGTTCCACGTCCTGCCCGGCGACCAGGGCCAGCAGGCCGACCGCGTTCGCCGCCTTCTCGCCCAGGTTCTGCTCAGGCAGGTGTCCGAGCAGGTTGAGGGCGTCGGTGACCAGCGCGTCGACCAGCGCGGCGCGGGCCGTCTCGTCGTCCCAGGCGATCCTCGGTTTGCCCGGGTCGCTGTAGTCATGCGCCTGGCAGTGCTCCGCGGCCACTTCCCCGGCGCCGGGGACCTCGCGGATCACCCGGCGGACCGCGGAGATGATCTGGGTGACGGTGTCCTGGGTGGCCACCGCATCATCGAGCACCGTGGAGTCCAGCGCGCGCCGCTGCTTGCCCTTGAGCACGCCGGTCGCGGCCACGACTTCCTTGACCTTGGTGAAGATCCGCATCGGGTCGGCCGAATGACGCAGGCGGCGCCGGAAGTACGTCAGCAGCGACGGATCAAACGCGGTGTCGTACAGCCCGAGCCCGCACGCGGCCTTCCACCGCAGGTCACACCGCAGTTCCTGGACCGTCTCGAAGTCCGACAGCCCCTGAAGGCTCTGCAGCACCACCGTCGCGGCCAGCACCTGCGGCGGCAGACTCGGACGGCCGTTGGACGACGGATACATGTCCGCGAACATCCCCAGCGGGAACAGCACCTCGCGATGTTCCGCCAGGAACGCGAACGCACTGCCGGCCGGGATCAACTCCCGGCACGTTTCCCACACATCCGGCCCGACCATCTCCCCGGCCCATTCCCCCTGCATGCCTACAAGATTGGCCCCGACTCCACCGAGCCGGGGCCAGAACCCGAGATTTTCAGCAATCTTCTAGGCCACCCGCGCACCGCGCCACCCTGCCGTATCCTACCGACTGCCCCGTTGGCGTGAGGGAGGTCCGGATGCTGAGGCGACTGCTGCCCGACGGCGTTGAAGTCGTTGAGTCCTTCTGTGATCCGCCGGAGGCGAAGCTCTATCCGGAGGAGGCGGCTCTTGTTCGTAACTCGGTGGAGAAGCGACGCCAGGAGTTCACGACGGTCCGGTACTGCGCCCGACGGGCCCTCAGCCGGTTGGGGCTGCCGCCGGGGCCGGTGCTGCCCGACCTGCACGGTGCCCCGCGCTGGCCCGCCGCAGTTGTCGGTAGCCTCACCCATTGCGACGGATACCGGGCTGCGGCAATCGCATACCGAACGGAGCTGACGATGCTTGGCATCGATGCCGAACCGCATGCGCCACTTCCAGACGGAGTCCTGGAGGCCATCGCCCGCCCTGCCGAGCAGGCTTGGATACGATCCGCACCACCCGGCAGGCACTGGGACAGGATGCTGTTCAGCGCGAAGGAGTCCGTATACAAGGCGTGGTACCCATACACCGGGCAACGGCTGGGGTTCTCTGACGCAGAACTGCGCTTCGACCCAATGGCCGGTACCTTCACCGCTCGGCTACTGACGAAGCCCCCGGTCCGGAGTCACGGTCGGCAGTCGGCCCCGGACCTGATGAACGGCCGTTGGCTGGTCGGAAACGGACTGATCGTCACCGCTGTCGCGACGGCACCTCGCTGACCGACCAGGTACTCCCGCTCGTCCTCGCCCTGGCTGGATAGGCGAACCCTGTTCGGTGCGGTCCGTCTTGAGGTAGCACTCTGCGTAGTTGCGTAGAGGGATCTGCCAGCGGTGGGGGTGGCTGGCCTCTACGGTCGCGGTGTTGCCCGGGGGGGTGGACGGGTGGAGCGTCTGGAGGCCACGGAGCTGGCCTGCCGCGAGCGAGTTGAGCGGCTGCGGGCGGAGTTGGCCGAGGTCGCGGCGAGACTCGAGGCCGGGGGACCCTCACGGGCATGCTGTCGCAGGAGGCTGAGTTGTCCCGGGCCCTGTTGTCGTTGTTGTACGCGCCCGAGCCCGCTGCCTTCAACTCGCCCGCCGTGTCGTGCGATTGCCTCGCGCACGTGTACGGCAAAGCGGCCGATCATCCCGATCGGGTTCGCCGGTATCCGTCGGACATGACGGACGCGGATTGGGCGGAGGTCCGGCCGTTGTTGCCGGTGCCGGGATCCCGACCGGGCCGGCTTCACCATCGCTCTGGAGGCCGCCCGTGACACGGTCGTCAGCCTCGTCGACACGACTGCGGCCACCGGGCCGAGAACCAACTCCGGCCTGGTGGGACACATCGGTGCCCGCGTCCTGCACGCGCTGCTTCCCGGGCGCCGGATGCGACTGTCCACCCGCATCGTCAAGTGCGGCACCTCCCACTACAACAGTTGGAACCGCGACGGACGACCTCGCGACAGCACGCCGATCACCACCATCGAGATCACCGTGCATCCACCGGCCCTCCCCAGCGCGCACGATCCAGGCCGGGCCCCCTCCGGCCGCTGGGGCCAGGTCTGCCAGATCCTGGCTGCGAACTCCAATCAGGCCATGCACACCCGCGACATCGCGCAGCATCTCGGCCTCGCCACCGCGGGGCGCCCCCTCAGCAGCCTCGGCCGGTGCCGTACCCGTGGAAGCGGCGATACCGGCATGGCGCCGAGGCGGTGAACTGTTCGCCGAAGCCGTTCTGGAGGACCTCCAGGACACCGACAAATACACCCTGCACCCCACCCTGATGAGTACCGCTCTCAGCCTCGCCGGTGAGAGCGCCGCCGTCTGGAACGACGTGGCCCTGCACGCCGGCAACGCCACCCAACTCCGCATACAACTCACCCCGAACGGTGACGGCACCTTGTCCCTCAGGGCTACGGACACCACGGGGCTTCCCGTCCTGTCCGCCCGCGCCCTGACCCTGCGCCCCGTCCCCGTCCACGAACCCACCGCCACCGCCACCAGCGGCCTGCTCTCCGTCACCTGGACCCCACTCCCCACTCCAGAGCAGAACAACAGCCTCACCACAGCCCGCTTCGAAGACCTCACAGACACCGATGACGTGCCGGTGCCGGACGTGGTCGTATGCACCGCCCTCACCGACACCAGCAACGACCCGCTGACGCACACCCGCACGCTGACCGCCCAGGTGTTGCAGACCGTCCAGCAATGGCTCACCGAGGAACGCTTCAACGACAGCACGTTGGTCGTGCGCACGGGTACGGATCTGGCCGGGGCCGCGGTGTCGGGCCTGATGCGCTCCACCCAGTCCGAACACCCCGGCCGGTTCATCCTCGTGGAAAGCGACGACGCCGACCTCACCTTGGAACAACTCGCCGCGACCGCCGGGCTCGACGAACCCCGCCTGCGCATCGATGGGGGCCATTACGAGGTCCCGCGACTGACCCGCACCACCACCCCGGCACCCGCCCCGGCGGAAGAGACGGTCTGGGACCCCGACGGCACGGTCCTCATCACCGGCGGCTCGGGAGTCCTGGCCGGCATCATCGCCCGCCACCTGGTAACGAGCCAGCGAGCCCGCCATCTGCTGTTGGTGTCGCGCAGTACCCCGAGCGAAGCGCTGGTCAGTGAGTTGACCGGGCTGGGTGCCCAGGTCGCGGTGGCGGCGTGTGATGTCTCCGATCGTGCCGCAGTGGCGCAGGCCCTTGCGGGTGTGGCGCCGGAGCATCCGCTGACAGCGGTGATCCACACCGCAGGTGTGATTGATGACGGTGTGGTGGAGTCCCTGACTCCACAACGGTTCGACACCGTGCTGCGGCCCAAGGCCGACGCTGCCTGGCACCTGCACGAACTCACCCGTGACATGGATCTGGCCGCGTTCATCCTCTACTCCTCCGCCGCCGGCATAACCGGCAACGCCGGACAGGGCAACTACGTGGCGGCCAACGCCTTCCTCGACGCCCTGGCCATTCAGCGCCGTGCCGAGGACCTGCCCGCACTCTCCCTGGCCTGGGGCCTGTGGGACGACGTCAGCGGCCTGACCGCGAAGCTGACCGACACCGACCGGGACCGAATGCGCCGTGGTGGCCTGCGCACCATTACCGCCGACCACGGCATGCAGCTCTTCGACACCGCGACACGCTCTGGCGAGTCGCTTGTGCTCGCTGCCCCGATAAACCCGGTCCGGGACGGCGACGTACCCGCCCTGCAGCGCACGATGTACCCCAAGGCCACACGACGCACTGCCGCCGGTGGCACGTCGTCGGCACAGTGGCTCGCCGGCCTGGCACCCGAAGAGCGCAAGCAAGCCCTGCTCAAGGTAGTACGTGACAGCGCGGCCAAGGTCCTCGGCCACTCCGATGCCCGTGACATCGCGGTGAATACCGCATTCCGGGATCTCGGCCTGGACTCACTGACCGCCGTGCAGGTACGCAACAGCCTGGCAAAAGCCACCGGACTACGCCTGCCGACCACAACAGTGTTCGACTACCCCAACCCGACCGCACTGGCCACCCACCTCGACGACCTCCTCGTCGGAGCGAGTTCCTCAACATCACGTCACGTGAAAACCCCAATGCGGGCAGTCACGGACGAACCCCTGGCGATCGTCGGCATGGCCTGCCGCCTGCCCGGCGGAGTGTCCTCACCGGAGGACCTGTGGCGGCTGGTCGAGTCAGGCACGGACGCGATCTCCGGCTTCCCCACCGACCGCGGCTGGGACCTGGACAACCTGTACGACCCGGACCCCGACGCACCCGGCAAGGCACACAACGTGCAGGGTGGCTTCCTGGACGCCGCAGGGTTCGACGCCTCGTTCTTCGGCATCAGCCCACGCGAAGCGCAGGCCATGGACCCCCAGCAGCGTCTGGTGCTGGAAACATCGTGGGAAGCGTTCGAACGAGCCGGTATCGACCCGGAATCCGTCCGGGGCAGTGACACCGGTGTGTTCATGGGCGCCTTCGGCAGCGGGTACGGCGCCGGTGCCGATCTTGGTGGGTTTGGTGCTACCGCCGGTGCGGTGAGTGTGCTGTCGGGCCGAGTGTCGTATCTGTTCGGGCTTGAGGGTCCGGCGATGACGGTGGACACGGCGTGTTCGTCGTCGCTCGTCGCCCTGCACCAGGCGAGTTCCGCACTGCGGCAGGGCGAGTGCTCACTCGCCCTGGTCGGCAGCGTGACCGTGATGCCTACCCCGCAGACGTTCGTCGAGTTCGCACGACAGCGCGGCCTCGCGGCCGACGGCCGCAGCAAGGCATTCTCCAACACCGCAGACGGTGCGGGGTTCTCCGAAGGCGTCGGCGTGCTTGTGGTCGAGCGCCTGTCGGACGCTCGGGCCAAGGGCCACCAGGTATTGGCGGTGGTGCGGGGTTCGGCGGTCAACCAGGACGGCGCGTCGAACGGTCTGTCGGCGCCGAACGGGCCGTCGCAGCAGCGGGTGATCCGGCAGGCGCTTGCCAACGCCGGTCTGTCGAGTGCTGATGTGGATGTGGTCGAGGCGCACGGCACGGGTACGACGCTCGGTGACCCGATCGAAGCCCAAGCCCTCATCGCCACCTACGGTCAGGACCGTGAACAGCCGCTGCTGCTCGGCTCATTGAAGTCGAACATCGGTCATACGCAGGCGGCTGCGGGTGTATCGGGCGTCATCAAAATGGTACTGGCCCTGCAACACGGCGTCGTTCCGCGCACACTGCACGTGGATTCACCGTCGCGGCATGTGGACTGGACCGCCGGCGCGGTGGAGCTGGTCACGGAGAACCAGCCGTGGCCGGTGATGGACCGAGTGCGTCGGGTGGGTGTGTCGTCGTTCGGGATCAGTGGCACGAACGCGCACGTCATCCTCGAAAGCGCACCGGACCTGCCGGTGGTGGAGACCGAGGAGGCCCCGGCACCGGCCGTGGCCTCGGATCTGGTGCCGCTGGTGATCTCGGCGAAGTCTCCTTCGGCGTTGGTCGAGTTCGAGGGCCGGCTGCGCGCTTACCTCACCGCCACGCCTGAGGTGGACATGCGGGCAGTGGCATCGACACTCGCCGGGACGCGGTCGGTGTTCGAACACCGTGCCGTCCTGCTGGGTGGGGAGACGATCACCGGCGCCGGCGCTGCGCTGTCTGATCCTCGGGTGGTGTTCGTGTTCCCGGGCCAGGGTTCACAGCGGGCGGGAATGGGTGAGCGGCTGGCCGCGGTGTTCCCGGTATTCGCGGAAATCCACCAGCAGGTGTGGGATCTCCTCGACGTACCGGACTCAAGCTTGGATACGGACGAAACCGGTTACGCACAGCCCTCCCTGTTCGCCTTGCAGGTCGCCCTCTTCGGACTGCTGGAATCATGGGGCGTACGGCCACAAGCGGTGATCGGCCACTCGGTGGGCGAGATCGCCGCCGGATACGTGGCCGGCCTGTGGTCGCTGCAAGACGCATGCACCCTGGTCTCCGCACGCGCCCGCCTGATGCAGACCCTGCCCACAGGCGGAGCAATGGTCGCCGTACCGGTCTCGGAGAAACAAGCACAGGCAGCACTGACGGACGGCGTGGAAATCGCCGCGGTCAACGGACCCTCCTCCGTGGTACTGACCGGCGACGAAACCGCAGTGCTGGAAGCAGCAGCGGCCCTGGGCAAGTCGACACGCCTGACGACCAGTCACGCATTTCATTCAGCTCGAATGGAACCCATCCTCGACGAATTCCGAACCGTGGCCGAGGGACTCGACTACCGAGTACCGCAGATCACGATGGCTGCCGGAGACGCGGTTGTCACACCGGAGTACTGGGTGCGACAGGTCCGGGACACCGTCCGATTCGGCGACCAGGTTGCCGCACACGAGAACGCGGTATTCGTCGAAATCGGGCCGGACCGCACGTTGTCACGCCTGATCGACGGCATCGCCATGCTCCACGGCGACGACGAAGCACAAGCCGCCACCACCGCCCTCGCCACACTGCACATCCACGGCGTGAACATCCACTGGCCAGCAGTTGTGGGTGCTACCGAAGTGCGGGTGCTGGACCTGCCCACCTACGCCTTCCAACACCAGCGCTACTGGACCATAGGGAACACGAGCCAACTTGCCCGCGACGGCCACCCGCTGCTGGGTACGGTCGTGGCCCTGCCGGGCTCCGACGGTGTGGTGCTGACCGGCCGGGTGTCGCTGGGCACCCATGCTTGGCTGGCCGACCATGCCGTGCGCGGCACCGTCCTCCTGCCCGGTACCGGTTTCGTGGAACTTGTGGCCCGAGCCGCCGCCGAGGCCGATTGCGAGGTTGTCGACGAGCTGGTGATCGAGACCCCGCTGCTGCTGGACCCGGCCGGCGGCGTACAACTGTCCGTGACCGTCGGTGAGGCCGACAGCGACGGACATCGACCGGTAACCGTGTACTCCCAGACAGACCACAGCGACGCCTGGACCCGGCACGTCACCGCCACCATCAGCCCCGCCGCCGACACCCTCCCGAAGCCCGGGTTCCCCGTGTGGCCGCCGGTAGACACGGAACCGGTCGACGTCACCACCTTCTACGACGACCTGGCAGCCACCGGCTACGAATACGGACCCGCCTTCTGAGGTTCCCCCGAGATGCGGGGATGGGTGACAGAGGGTCAGATGGGTCTCATGAGAGGAGCCCAGACGATGCCTGCCCCGAGAAAATACCCGCTGGAGTTGCGTGAGCGTGCGGTGCAGATGTACCGGACTGCCGAGCCGAAGCCTGTGATCCGTCGTATGGCCGAGGAGCTCGGCGTGCACCACGAGGCCCTGCGTAACTGGATCCGCCAGGCCGAGGCCGACGCCGGCGAGCGGGGCGACCTGCTCACCACCGCCGAGCGTGAGGAACTTGCCGCCCTGCGCAAGGAGAACGCCCAGCTCAAGCGGGCGAACGAGGTCCTGCGGACGGCCTCGGCTTTTTTCGCGGCCCAGCTCGACCCGACCCGGCCCAGGTGACCGCGCTCCTCGACGCGCACCCGCATCTGGGGGTCGAGCCCGTACTCCGGGAACTTTCCATCCCCTCCTCCACCTACTACCGGTGGCGCCAGGCCGAGACCGAGCCGTGCGAACGAAGCCGCCGGGACGCCGAGCTGACCAGCAGGATCCGCCAGGTCCACGCCGAGTCCGGCGGGATCTACGGCTCACCCCGCGTGCACGCCGTCCTCAGGCGTGAGGGCGTCCACGTCGGCAGAAAGCGCGTCGAGCGGCTCATGCGCCAGGCCGGCCTGGCCGGGATTAGCCCCCGCCGGGGCAAGGGCTTCACCCGGCGCGACCCGGACGCCGATCTCGCCCCTGACCTGGTCGGGCGCGACTTCACCGCGAACGGGCCGAACCGGCTGTGGGTCACCGACCTGACCATGATCCCCACCGGGGAGGGGCCGCTGTGGCTGTCCGCGATCCGCGACGCGTTCTCCCGCCGGGTGGTCGCCTGGGAGACCTCCGCCCGCGCGGACGCCGACCTGGTCCTCACCTCGCTGGAATACGCCCTGGCCAACCGCGAAGTCGCCCCCGGCGAGCTCATCCACCACGCCGACCACGGCTGTCAATACACGTCCGTGAAGCTCACGACACGCCTGGTCAGGGCCGGTATCCAGGCGTCCATGGGCTCGGTCGGCGACTCGTTCGACAATGCCCTGGCGGAGAACCTGTGGATGGTCATCAAGACCGAGTGCATCCGCGGCCGCGTCTTCGCCACCAGGGCCGAAGCGAACCTCGCGCTCTTCGAGTACATCGACGGCTTCTACAACCCCCGCCGCATCCAGAAACGGCTGGGCTACCTCAGCCCGATCGAGTACGAGGAGAAGCACTACGCCAACCAGGCAGCAGCCGAACAAGTGAACCTGAAACCACGTCAACCCGCCCTGACCAGCTAGTCAGCCACTCCCGCACAGCGGGGGAACCTCATTCCAAGGCCTGCAAGCCGCCTGGCGTGACCAGGACACCGTCTACGCCGAGGTTGTTCTCGCCGAGGACCAGGCCCAGGACGCGGCACGATTCACCCTGCACCCCGCACTACTGGACGCCGCCCTGCACACCTGCGTCCTGAACGCGGGCGACACCGGACAGGAAGTACAGCTGCCCTTCTCCTGGAGCCAAGTTCAGTTCCACGCCACCGGCGCTGCCATGCTGCGCGTCGCGGTGACACCGACGGCTGACGGCTGGAACGTACGCGCCACCGACACCACCGGCCGACCGGTCGCCACCATCGGCGCCCTGACCACCCGGCCCGTAACCGCCGACACACTCGGCACCGGCGCCAGTGATCTGCTCGCTCTGACCTGGAGCGAGATCCCGGTACCCGAGCACACCGATGTGACGATCGGCCGGTTCGAAGACCTCACAGAAGACGACGACATGCCAGTGCCGGACGTGGTCGTGTTCAGCGCCCTGTCCGGTGAGGACGCTGACCCGCTGGCCCAGACCCGCACGCTGACCGCCCATACCTTGCGGATCGTCCAGCAGTGGCTGGCCGTGCAGCGCTTCAGCGACAGCACCCTGGTCGTGCGGACGGGTACGGATCTGGCCGGGGCCGCGGTGTCGGGCCTGATGCGCTCCACCCAGTCCGAACACCCCGGCCGGTTCATCCTCGTGGAAAGCGACGACGCCGACCTCAGCCCGGAGCAACTCGCCGCGACCGCCGGACTCGACGAACCCCGCCTGCGCATCAACGGCAACCGCTACGAAGCACCACGACTGACCCGCACCACCACCCCCGGCACCCGCTCCGGCGGAAGAGACGGTCTGGGACCCCGACGGCACGGTCCTCATCACCGGCGGCTCGGGAGTCCTGGCCGGCATCATCGCCCGCCACCTGGTAACGAGCCAGCGAGCCCAGCGCCTGCTGCTGCTGTCGCGCAGTACCCCGGACGAGAAGCTGACCAAGGAGCTGACCGAGCTGGGCGCCCAGGTCGACACCGTGGCCTGCGACGTCTCAGACCGGACCGCACTGGCCCAGGCACTGGCCGATGTGCCCCTCACCGCAGTGATCCACACCGCAGGTGCACTGGACGACGGCGTGGTGGAGTCCCTGACTCCACACCGACTCGACACCGTACTGCGCCCCAAAACCGACGGCGCCTGGCACCTGCACGAACTCACCCGCAACATGGATCTGGCCGCGTTCATCCTCTACTCCTCCGCCGCCGGCATCACGGGCACCGCCGGACAGGGAAACTACGCGGCGGCCAACGCCTTCCTCGACGCCCTCGCCGAACAACGCCGCACCGAAGGCCTGCCCGCACTCTCCCTGGCCTGGGGCCTATGGGAAGACACCAGCGGCCTGACCGCAAAGCTGACCGACACCGACCGGGACCGGATTCGGCGCAGTGGCCTGCGCACCATTACCGCCGACCACGGCATGCAGCTCTTCGACACCGCGACACGCTCTGGCGAGTCGCTTGTGCTCGCTGCCCCGATAAACCCGGTCCGGGACGGCGACGGCGACGTACCCGCCCTGCTGCGCACGCTGTACCCCAAGGCCACACGGCGCACTGCCGCCGGTGACGCGTCGTCGGTGCAGTGGCTCGCCGGCCTGGCACCCGAAGAGCGCAAGCAAGCCTTGCTCAAGGTGGTACGTGACAGCGCGGCAGCGGTGCTCGGTCACGCCGGTACTGACTCGATTCCCGGGACTGCCGCGTTCAAGGACCTGGGCCTGGATTCACTGACCGCCGTAGAGCTGCGCAACAGCCTGGGCAAAAGCACAGGGCTACAGTTGCCGGCCACGATGGTGTTCGACTACCCGAACCCGGCCGCGCTGGCCGCCCGGCTCGACGACCTCCTCGATCCACGGATTCCGTCAACGACCCTGCTTGCCGAACTCGACCGAATAGAGCAGATGTTCGACTCTGTCACCTTCGATGAGAAGCAGGCATCTACGGTCGCGGATCGGCTGGCCTCCGCGCTCAACAAATGGCAGCAGATTTCACAGCCGGAAGGTGTGGCCGCTGTTTCACTCGCGGACGCGGACGCCGGCGAGATCCTTGACTTCATCGATCGGGAGTTCAGGAATCCGACAGTCTGATCGGGGGCCGGAGCCGGGGCTCGGTGCCCCGGTAAGGTCGTCAAATGACGCCCCAGGTGCCGGACCTCCTCCAGCGGCGCTTCCCCGCACGGCCGCCGAACATCAGGTACGTGGGCGACCTCACGTACCTTCCCGTCGGCGTCGGTCGCCCACGGGAAGGCGTCGGAGAGGCTGGTCGGGACCGCAGGCGCAGGTGCTTCTGGAGGCGTCGCGGGGCGCGGACCGGGACCAGCTGATCGAGCTGCTGTACGACGATGGGGAGCGGCACGTCGAGACGGGGAGCGGCACGTCGAGAGGGACTCGCCGACTGCGAGGGCGACTACGACGGCGACCAGGTCCTGAACCACAAGGGCGAGGCCCTGGCTCTTGCTGACGGCCAGGGCGTCCGTGAGCAGTCGCAGACGGCAGGAGCGCCCCTGCCCGACGAGGGACTGCAAAACGTTCGACTCTGTTCCGTAGTCGGTGGTGACGTTCCGTTGTCACGGCAGAAGGATGCGGTGGCGGAGGAGGTCGAATCCTGCTCGGCCGTGTATCTGGCGCGTGATCCTCTTGGTGCGGGTGTTGACGCCTTCGGTGCGGCCGTTGTGGAAGCGCAGGGTCAGGCCGGCGTTGACGGTTGCGCGGTCGAGTTCCAGGCCGTTGCAGAAACTGTGCAGGTGGGGTAGGCCAGCCGCACAGGCGGCGGTGATCCACTCGGTGAGCCGGGTGCCGTTGCCCTTCGCCGGGGTCAGCAACTGGGCGAACTCGGCGACCAGTCTGGAGAGTTCGGTCATCTCGGGGCATGCGGTGGTGAGGGTCGACAGGAGCGCGGTGTCCTTGGTCAACAGGTGTACGGGGTGAGTGAGCAGGAGCCGGGTCGCGTGGCGTGGAGTGGTCACCAGCCGGTTGCCCTCGGCTCGTCCTGGGCGAGGTAGCGGACCAGGAGGTTGTGGCTGCCGGTACAGCCCTGGGTTTTGATCTCGCGGAACAGTTGCGTGACGGTCACCGCGGGCTCGGCCGCGCGCCGGGTGCGCAGGTGCTCGCGGTATCGGAGCTTCGGTATGCCCACGGACCTTTCATCGCTTTGATGCCCCAACTGCAATCGGCGTGCGTCATCTGCAGGCGGCGCCTATGTCGACGCTCCTGAACACCCACACCAAGTGGAGCACCACCGATTGGCACAGCCCACGACGCCCATCCGGCAGGAACCGCCCAACCGCAGCAGACAGCCTGCCGCGCCAGGCAGCCCGAACTCATGGTCTCCAGAGCCCTCCCCGCCAGGAAAAGCCGCAGATGAGCGCCTCTCTGCCGGTCGCCCCCAGCCGCTCCCCCTGGGGAGCGGCTGGGGAGTCCCCGGGCGAGGCGGGGAGCTCGTGAGGAGTTTGAGCTGCACAAACGCATACGACACTGAAAGGCGACGAAAGATGAATCGCCGCAGGTCAGCACCACCCTTGGCGACGAATCAGCAGGTCAGCGCCCTGCGCTAGGGGCCTAGCGCGCTCACGGACGAGCCGGGGGAAAATCTGCGGAGTTTGGAACCATGTCTCCATTGGCCTGACCATCGAGCAGACTGTCGATCGGGCAACGCGCCTCCGGCACGAAGTGGGCATAGTGGTCCAGCGTGATGGTTGCAGACGAGTGCCCCAGCCACCTGGCCAGTGTCACCACGGACTCCCCACCCTCAAGGACGATCGAGGTGTACGTGTGCCGCAGCACATGGAAGCCATCCCTGCGCTCCGCCTGCCACTGCCGCGGCTTCGCACACTCGTCTACCTCAAAGCCGCCCCGAAAGAGGTCGGCCTCATCCCCGGCTTCACGGGGGACATGACGGGCATCGGCCACCACGGAACCTGCGACCTGGAGCTGCAACTGCGCAGGCAACGGCGTCCGCGATGGGGGTGGGTCCTGCGGTGAGTTCGAGGATGCGGCGGCGGATGCCGGGTTGTCGCACGAGTTCCGCGAGGACGGGGGCGATGTCGTCGCGGGGGACGTCGGCGTAGTCGATGGCCTGTCCGATGCGCTGCCGCTGCCCGGCTGCTTGGTGGCTCCGGTAACCAGCCGCGTTGGTCTCACACCACGTGGCGACGGTTCGCCGATTACTGCGGAGAAGCACAGGAGGCAGCGGCTGGAGGGGGGCGGACTGGTTGGGGGGCTTGTTGACATAGGCGTACGGCGAGGAGTTGGGCGTTCCGGCCGTGGAGGGTTCCGGGTCGATGGTGGTGAAGCGGCGGTTGGCGGGGCATAGGTGTAGTCGCGTGGGTTCATCCGGCCGCCTATGCATGGGTTTCACGGTGCGGGGGGCCTGCCGGTGCGGGACCACGTGCCACCAACCATGGCCGGCTCCGCAGAAACCCGCCAGGCCTGACCGCAGGCGCGCGGAAGGGGAGAACACTACCCGCCCGATCCGCCCCGAATGCCGAAGTTCAACGCTGCGTAGTCAGCACCAAGTCAGCACGGGACAGGTGATCAGGGGTGCTGACATGCGGTTTCAGGTCAGCACCAAACCAGCACGGGAGTCAGCACCAGGGCAATAAACCATGCCTAATAGCGCAATCCTGACAGGCGCCTGCCGGCCTTCAATACGGTCCTCGAAGCAGTCTCGACGTGCCTGTCATAGTGGCCCCGCGCACACCCGGCCCGAGAACTATGGTGTCCCGCCACATGTGCCTCTGACCTGCCCATTCCTACGGTGTGGCGACACGAAACCGTCCCCGCCAACCGCCCGGAAGTGGTGTTCATGGCTGCCTCGGCATCCGCCCCGCCGACCACCCGCTCGCTCAAGCGCATCGTCGCCGCAAGTCTCATCGGGACCACTATCGAGTGGTACGACTTCTTCCTGTACGGGTCAGCCGCCGCGCTGGTCTTCAACAAGCTGTTCTTCCCCGAGTCCGACCCGCTCGTCGGCACGCTGCTGTCCTTCCTCACGTACGCGGTCGGCTTCGCCGCCCGGCCGCTCGGTGCCCTGGTGTTCGGGCACTACGGCGACCGGCTCGGCCGCAAGAAGCTGCTGGTGCTCAGTCTGCTGATGATGGGCGGAGCGACGTTCGCCATCGGACTGCTGCCGACGCATGCCACGGTCGGGGCCGCCGCCCCCGTGCTGCTCACCGTCCTGCGGCTGGTGCAGGGCTTCGCGCTCGGGGGTGAGTGGGGCGGGGCCGTGCTGCTGGTGTCGGAGCACGGGGACGCCGAGCGGCGCGGTTTCTGGGCCTCCTGGCCACAGACGGGTGCGCCGGCCGGGCAGTTGCTCGCCACCGGGGTGCTGTCCGCGCTCACCGCGCTGATGTCGGAATCCGCCTTCGGGGCGTGGGGCTGGCGCATCCCCTTCCTGCTCTCCGGTGTCCTGGTGGTCATCGGTCTGTGGATTCGTCTCTCCGTCGACGAGTCACCGGTCTTCAAGGCCGCGCTGGCGCAGGCCGAGGAGCGCAGGTCCGCGGCCGGGACGACGGAGAAGATGCCGCTCGTCGCCGTGCT
Organism: Streptomyces sp. NBC_00984; assembly: GCF_045162475.1. Taxonomy (NCBI): domain Bacteria; kingdom Bacillati; phylum Actinomycetota; class Actinomycetes; order Kitasatosporales; family Streptomycetaceae; genus Streptomyces; species Streptomyces sp. NBC_00984. The sequence continues at coordinate 8,092,253 of NZ_CP108734.1, read as the reverse complement.
GCGGCATCACTGGCGCGATGTGCTGATCGCCATGGGCGCCAGGATGGCGGAGAACATCAGCTACTACGTCATCACCGCGTTCGTGCTCGTCTACGCGACCACGGCGGCGGACCTGAGCAAGCAGACGGCGCTCAACGCGGTGCTCATCGCCTCGGCCGTCCACTTCGCGGTCATCCCGATGTGGGGCGCGCTGTCGGACCGGGTCGGTCGCAAGCCGGTCTATCTGGTGGGCGCGATCGGTGTCGGGCTGTGGACGTTCCCGTTCTTCGCGCTGATCGACACGCGGAACTTCGGAAGCGTGCTGCTCGCCGTCACCGTCGGGCTCGTCTTCCACGGGGCGATGTACGCACCGCAGGCGGCCTTCTTCTCGGAGATGTTCGCGACCCGGATGCGGTACTCGGGCGCGTCGATCGGGGCGCAGTTCTCCTCGGTCGCGGCCGGTGCTCCGGCGCCGCTCATCGCCACCGCGCTGCTCGCGGACTTCCACAGCTCGACGCCCATCTCGCTGTACGTCATCGCAGCGGCGCTCATCACCCTGCTGGCGGTCGGCTGCGCCAAGGAGACCAGGCACCGGGACCTCACGGACATCGACGGAAGCTCGGCCGCCCCGGACGCGTCCGAGGCGCTGCCGGCAAACGCCCGTACCGTCTGAGCGTCGTCCGCCGGGCGGCCCGGGAAACCGGGCCCGCCCGGCGGACCACGGTCCTTACTGCTGGGCGGTGGGTTCGAACCAGGTGGGTTCATCGGTCATGGACTGCTTGATCCTGAAGAGCGCGAACTCGTTCAGCGGCGGCAGCGCGTCCACCGGGAACCAGCCCACGTCCAGCGACTCGTCGTCGTTGACGCGTGCCGCGCCGCCGGTCGCCCGGCAGCGGAAGGTGACGTCGAGGTACTGGCAGCGGTCGCCGTTCGCGTACTGCACGGGCTCCAGGGCCTGTGTGAGCACCACCCGCTCCGCCACGCAGCGCACGGCGGTCTCTTCGTACACCTCGCGCTCCGCCGTCGCCGCCGGCTGCTCGCCCGGCTCGCAGATGCCGCCGATGACCGACCATTTGCCGGTGTCGGAACGGCGGCCGAGCAGCACTCTGCCCTCGTCGTCGAAGACGACGGCGGTGACCCCGGGCAGCAGGAGCAGTTGTTGGCCTGCGGTTGCGCGGATCTCTCGGATGAAATCAGGAGTAGCCATGGAGCGACCCTACGTTGCGCGGCCGGCGGGTCACCGGCCGCGCCGGCTGCGTACCGAACGGACGGTGACCAGGCCGAGCCCTGCCACGGCGATCAGCGCGAGCACTCCTTCAGGGAGCGTGCCCATCCGGGTCGCGGGCGTCAGCGAGGACCTCAGCGGCACCTCGTCCACGAGCGCGTCCGGGGTGAACAGCTTCGACTTCCGGACGACCGTCCCGTCCGGGCGGATGACCGCGCTGACCCCGCTGGTGACGGGGACGACGACGGACCTGCTGTGCTCGACCGCCCGCACCCTGGACATGGCCAGCTGCTGATAGGTCATCTCGCTGCGCCCGAAGGTGGCGTTGTTGCTGGGCACGGCGATCAGCTGACCGCCGTGCATGACGGTGTCCCGTACGGCGTCGTCGAACGCGGCCTCGTAACAGGTCACGAGCCCCACGTTCGTCCCCGCCAGGTCGAAGACGCCGACCTTCTTCCCGGGGCCGAAGTCACGCTGCACCCGGTCCACGTCCGAGCTGAAGATCCGCGCGATGGAACGCATCGGCATGTACTCGCCGAACGGCTGGATGTGGCGCTTGTCGTACGTGTCGACCGGGCCCTTCTTCGGGTCCCACTGGATGAGGGTGTTGCGCAGATTCCCGGTGTCGGGCTCGACCACCGCCCCGATCACGGTGGGCACGCCGATCGCCTTCACCGCGTCGTCGATCACGATCCGGGCGTCGGCGTTCCGGTACGGGTCGAGGTCGGAGGAGTTCTCGGGCCACAGAACGAAGTCGGGCTGCGGGACCTTGCCCTCCTTCACCTCCCGGGCGAGCTGCTCCGTGCGACGCACGTGGTTGTCCAGGACGGCACGGCGCTGGGAGTTGAAGTCGAGTCCGAGCCGCGGCACGTTGCCCTGGATCGCGGCGACGGTCGCGGTGCCGTCCTCGGCCGAGTCGTCGACGAGGGGCAGCGCGGCGAGGGCGCCTGCGACGGGTACCAGGACGGTCGCCGCCGCGGCGGCGACGGCCGCCCGCGGCAGCCTGCCGGTACGGCGGTAGGCACGGAACTGACGTACCGCTTCGCAGAGACCGAAGCCGCACAGCACCACCGCGAAGGAGAGCAGCGGTGTGCCTCCCACGGCTGCGAGCGGCAGGAACACGCTGTCCGCCTGTCCGAATGCGATCTTCCCCCAGGGGAAGCCGCCGAACGGGACCCTGGCCCGGACCGCCTCGTCGAGTATCCAGACCGCGGCGGCCCACACCGGCCACCAGGCGAGGCGGCTGACGGCGGCGATCCCGATGCAGCCAACCGCGATGAACACGGCCTCGGCGGCGGCGAGGGCCAGCCACGGCACCGGGCCGACCTCCTCGCCGGTCCAGTGCAGCAGCGGCAGCATGAAGCCCAGTCCGGCGAGGAGGCCTAGTCCGAACCCGGCGCGGAGCCGTTGCCGGTGCAGCACCCAGCCGAGCAGGGCGAAACCGGGCAGGACCAGCCACCACAGGGGGCGCGGCGGGAAGCTCAAATACAACAGTGCACCCGCGATCACGGCGGCGACGGGCCGTACCAGGCGTCGCTTCCGGGACACGGGGGATGAGGCCGGCTGCGCGGCTTCGACTGGGGTGATGGTGGCGCTCACCCGGCGGAGTCTACGGTGGCCGGCTGTGGGTCCGGCAGCCCCGCCCGTGTGGTGGAACCCTTCGTACCGGATCGTTCCGTCGCTTTCCCGCACAGATCCGGCCCGCCGTCGTCCCGGCGTCAGGCTCCGGCCGTCGCGCCGGTCGCGGGCAGGTGCAGGCGCTCGCGGATGAACCGTACGCCCGCCTCCGCGTCGTCGACCGTGATGGTGAACGTCCTGCCGTCGCCGAGCCGCAGCACCAGGCCCTCGCCCCTGCGGACCACCACGGCCGTGCCCTGCTCGGGGCGCCAGCGGTAGCCCCAGCCGCCCCACTGGCGCGGGGTGACCTCGGGTGCGAACTCCGCGCCCACCACATGGGTGAGCAGAATCCGGCGGCGCGGCAGGCCCATGTGGCCGCAGCGCACCTCCAGGGCGTCCCCGTCGATCCTGACGGCCACGTTCACGAAGGCGAGAGTGCCGAACAGCATGAGCAGTCCGGCGGCGACACAGCCGATCACGGACATCAGCAGCGGGATGATCCCGGAGGTCCAGTTGGAGCTGACGGCCAGCTGGACACCGAGCGCCAGACAGGCCGCGCCCGCGGCCGCGAGTACCCACTGGGCCCGGTTGGTGGCCCGGCCGATCCAGACGGCGGAGTGGGGTTCGGCTCCGGTGTGTCGGGGTTCTCGGGGATGGTCCCTCATGCCAGCAGCGTACTTAAATTTCCGCACGCCGGGGATGGGTCCAACGGCCCCCGACGGGTCAGCGGACCGGGCTGACAGCCCCCAGCAGCTGCCCCTCGGCGTAGGCCAGAGCGGCTTTCGGCAGGTCGGCGGGGCGTCCGCCGAGGAGCACGGCGAGACCCTCGGACGGTTCGGCCGACGGAGCGGGTTCGGCACCGATCCGGCGTAGCGCCTGGGCCGCGACGGCACCGGCGGATCCGTGCAGCGCGACGGGCGGCAGACCGGGCTGCCGCACGGCGGCACGAATGCGCTCGCCGACCAGTTCGTAATGAGTGCAGCCCAGGACCACGGCCCGGACATCGCGCGGGGTCAGGGCGGCGGCTGCGGCGATGGCCAGGTCGATCGCGCTCTCGTCGGCGTTCTGCACGGCGTCGGCGAGGCCGGGGCAGGGGACCTCGGTGACGTCGACGGAGCGGGCGAATTCGCCGATGAGTCCGCGCTGGTACGGGCTGCCCGTGGTGGCGGGCGTGGCCCAGATCGCGACGGGTCCGCCACCGGCGACGGACGGCTTGATGGCCGGGACGGTGCCGATGACCGGCAGCGTGGGTTCGAGCTCGGCGCGGAGCGCCGGCAGGGCGTGCACGGAGGCCGTGTTGCAGGCGACGATCAGTGCGTCCGGCCGGTGGGCGGCGGCCGCGCGGGCCACATCGAGCGCGTGGGCGGTCACGTACTCGGGCGTACGCGGTCCCCAGGGCATGCCGTCGGGGTCGGAGGAGAGCACCAGATCGGCGTCGGGCCTCAGCCGGCGTACTGCGGCGGCTGCCGCGAGCAGGCCGATTCCTGAGTCCATGAGCGCGATCTTCACCCGGTCACCTTAGTCGACCGCCCTTGCGGTTCCGTCCGGGTGGGGCAGACTGCGGCGAATGAGTGCCGTTGCCTGGATCGCCGTGGGTTCGCTGGCCGCATGGGTGTGGCTGCTGCTGGGACAAGGGTTCTTCTGGCGGACCGGCCAGCGGCTGCCGAGCCGGGATGCCCCGGACCGATGGCCGTCCGTCGCGATCGTGGTGCCCGCACGTGACGAGGCCGACATGCTGCCGGTGAGTCTGCCGTCGCTGCTGGCGCAGGACTATCCGGGGAGGGCGGAGATCTTCCTCGTCGACGACTGCAGCAAGGACGGGACCGGGGACGTCGCCCGTGCACTGTCCGTACGGCATGGAGGACTGCCGGTGACGGTGGTGTCGCCGGGTGAGCCCGAGCCCGGCTGGACGGGCAAGCTCTGGGCCGTGCGGCACGGGATCGCGCTGGCCCGGACCCGGGAGCCGGACTATCTGCTGCTGACGGACGCCGACATCGCGCATGAGCCGGACAGTCTGCGGGAGCTGGTCACCGCCGCCGTGTCGGGCGGCTTCGACCTGGTCTCGCAGATGGCGCGGCTGCGGGTGTCGAGTATCTGGGAGCGGCTGGTCGTCCCGGCCTTCGTGTACTTCTTCTCGCAGCTCTATCCGTTCCGGTGGGTGAACCGGGCGGGTGCGCGGACGGCCGCGGCGGCCGGTGGCTGCGTGCTGCTGCGGACCGGGGCGGCGGAGCGGGCGCGGGTGCCGGAGTCGATCCGGCAGGCGGTGATCGACGACGTGTCGCTGGCGCGGGCGGTGCAGCGCAGCGGCGGGCGGATCTGGCTGGGGCTCGCCGAGCGGGTGGACAGCGTGCGGCCGTATCCGCGGCTGGCGGATCTGTGGCGGATGGTGTCGCGGAGCGCGTACGCCCAGTTGCGGCACAGTCCGCCGCTACTGCTGGGGATGGTGCTGGGGCTCGCGCTCGTCTATCTCGTGCCGCCGGTCGCGCTCGTCACCGGGCTGCTGACCGGTGATCCAGTGGCCGGCTGGGCGGGTGGCGCGGCGTGGGCGGTGATGACCGGGACGTATCTGCCGATGCTGGGCTACTACCGGCAGTCGCTGTGGCAGGCGCCGCTGCTGCCGTTCACCGCGGTGCTCTATCTGCTGATGACGGTCGATTCGGCGGTGCAGCACCACCGGGGCCGCGGCGCGGCCTGGAAGGGGCGTACCTACACCCGTCCCGAGGCCGCGCCGGACCGGTGAGCGGAGCCGGCGGTGGGCCGGCGGCCGCAGGGCCGGCCGGACCACCGGGGGGTCATTTACGGCCGGGCGTCCAGTTCATGCCCCACCCGTAGGCGTAGTCGATGGTGCGCTGCGGGCTCACTCCGCGCTCGGGGACGAGATAGCGGGCCTCGCGCTGCACCATGAGGTCTCCCCCGTTGTTGGTCAGGAGCGCCAGTGCGCAGACGGTGGACGGGACGGTGCATTCGTCGAGCGAGAAGTCGATCGGCGCGCCGTGCTGGGGCTGGAGAGTGACGGTCGCGTGGAGATCGGCGAAACTCCGGGCGCCTTCATAGATGGTGACGAAGATCAGGACGCGTCGGAGCTTGTTCTTGTGGTCGAGGTTGACGGTGAGGTTCTCGCCGGTGGCGACGGCGCCGGTGCGGTCGTCCCCGTCGAGATGGATATAAGGAGGGTGCTGGAGTGCGCCGAACGCGTTTCCCAGCGCCTGCACGACTCCCTTGCGGCCGTCGGTCAGTTCGTAGAGAGCACAGAGATCGAGATCGAGGTCCGAGTGGTTGGCTACCGCTCTGCCAAGTTTGCTTCCCCAGCCCTTGAACTGTTTGCGCACTTCCCAGTTGAGATTGACCCGAAGCGCTCCCGAAGTGCCGCCCTGTTTGGCGAGGGAGACCGACGGCGCGTCCTTGGTGAGTGTCACCTTGGACAGGCGGACGGGCGCGGTGGCAGGGGGTGCGGAAGGTGCCGGCGGTGCCGTCGGCGGCGCGGGCGGAACCGGTGGCAGGCGGTCGACCCGCGTTGCGCTCACAGGCTGTTGAGGCGTCTGGGGCTGGTGATACGGCTGAGTCCGCTGGGCCTGCTGTGGTTCATCGACGGAAATACCGAAGTCGGTCGCGAGGCCTTCGAGGCCGGTGTCGTATCCCTGGCCGACGGCGCGGAATTTCCAGGCGCCCTGGCGCCGGTAGAGCTCCCCGAGAATGAACGCGGTCTCGACCGTCGCGTCCGCGCTGTCGAAGCGCGCGATCTCCCGGCCGCTCGCCGCGTCCGTGATCCGTACGTACAGCCCGGCCACCCGGCCGAAGGTGCCGCCGTCCGCGGAGGCCGCCAGGACCACGCGGTCGATGGCCGGCTCGACGCGGGCCAGGTCGACCGCGAGGTTGTCCGTCATCCCGCCACCGGCGGTCCGCTTGCCCTCGTGGCGCACCGCACCGGATGCGTGGGAGGGCTGGTTGTAAAAGACGAAGTCGGCGTCGCTGCGCACCTTTCCCGACACGAGAAGGAGCGCCGAGCCATCGACATCCGGTGTCCCCGGGGAGGCGCGCCACCCCAATTCGACCCGCACGGCCTGAGCCGTCACCGGAACATTGGCTCCTTTTAGCATGGTCATGCTCGCCCCCATCGCGAGTCCGGCTGCCCGAAAACTTTTCTCCGCCAACCTAATCCCCCGGACCGTCACAGGGGTCGGGGACGTCCGGTCCCGGTCCCGCGATCCCCCGGTAACCTCCTGTGAACTTGCCCCTTACACGATCTGGGTGCCCCGTTCCCGCCCGACCGCCGTGGGGTTCCGGAAGATCCGGACGCCCCTCTGCACGGGCGGGCTGGTGAGGATGCGGTACAGCGTCTCACCGCACCGTCCCACGTCGGTAGGCGAGTCGTACCCGAGGGCTTCGAGCCGACTCGCGGCCCTGTTACGGCTGTTGTGCTCCTTGACGATGAAACGCCAGCCCGCGCGAAGGGCGGCATGGCTCAGCTTCTCGCTGTCGACGTCGCCGTCGGTGTCGAGCGCGAGATGGCTCTCGCCCTTGACTCCCTTGTTCACGATGCGCCAGCAGAATGGTGGTCGGCCGCCGAAATGACCGCCGTCCTCGGCTTTCTCCTGGATTCCGCCCTGTGTACGGTCGCGGATGGTGATGCGCTCATCCTCGGCGTGGTCGGCTGTGCGTATGCACAAGCGGTCCTCGTCCGAGGTGTTGTCATGGTCGCCCTTGGTGACGGCGACAAAGACTCCAAAGTCTTGCAGCTCCCACACCGGGCCAGGAGGCCCTGTCCGCACGCCTGATGGCCCGTTCCTCGTACACGGTGACGAGATCGAAGGGGCGCGGGCGGTTTCCTCGGCTCGGGCCCGATACGGCCTCTGGGTGCCTGCACTGGCGGTTACATAGGGCACAAGGGCACAGTGGCGGAGTGGCAGCTCCTACCGCCCGGAGCCGCTGCGTTGCCGATGTTGTGTTGTGGAGAGCACTGATGGACCGGACCATGTATGCCGAGAGCTTCGTCGAGCACCGTGACGGTGAGACGCCGAAGACGCTGCGGTGGCTTCCTGTGATGTACAGGGCCGCCGCGGCGCGGCTGGAGAAACTGGAGCGGGAGGCAGAGCAGAGGTATCCGGGGATCTTCGAGCGCCTGGACACGGAACGCGTGGCAGCCGGGGCCACTGTCCCCTCGTGGTGCTGGCTGCCGGTGGCCCGGGTCCAAGAGGTACTGGCGCACCACTACACCAGTAACAGGACGGGCATCGAAGGCGCCTCCCGACAGCACAGAGGTCCGTCGATGCCGCGCGGCTGGCGTCGATCGGTGCATGGCGGGCCGCAGGGCGGCACATGGTCCACCCGGACGACGACCTCATCCCCTGGCCGCACGAGGCAGAGTGCGAAGGGGGCGACGAACTGCCTGTCGACCTGCCCGGTCGATGGCCGCTCTTCGGCCTGTACGTGGTCTTTCTGTCCCCGAACCCGGCCGTCCTGGCCGAGGGAGGCTTTTTGCACCTGGAGTGGGACGAGCGGGAGCAGCGGGCCGCGTTGCGCATCGCACCCGACACGAAGCCGGTTGCCGGCCTGGAGCGGCTGGATACCCAGCCGCTCCACCTGGTGGGCGACACAATCCTCGAGGCGGCCCGCAAGACTGTGCGCGCTGTCCCGTCGGACACGGTCCTTGCTACGTCCTCGGACAGTGACCTGGATTGGTCAGCGATGCCACTGGCCGGCAAGAACCGGATCTGGGTACAGGCAGCTGACAGGCTGACCTCGCCACAGGTCAACTTCGTGGACGCGGCACAGGCCCTGGGCCGCGCCCCAGGGGCCCTGTGGCCCCCCGAGCAACCGGACGCGAAAGGCCGGGCGCCTTTGCTGTGGCTGGCGATGCCCGCACATGCGTGATGATTTCCCGGAAGCCGTATCCATACCGCACCGATCACCGATCTGAAATCCGTTCGATCCTCATGCTCGATGATCGGTATGGATACAGCTTCTACCTCGATCTTTCGTGACGGTCCGCCGGTTTCGGCGAATTCCGCGGGCCGTTTCGGTTGTTCGGGCTGGTGGTGGCCATGCTGATGGCCCGGCTGTCGCGTCGGGTGGGCGCCGGGTTCCACGGCTCCGGTCGGGGTGGTGCTGATCGTAGGGAAGGGATCGTGCTGGTCAGCCTGGGTTGGGGAGAGCTTCGAGTCGTGCCAGGACGTTGGTGATCACGTCGGTCCAGGGCCAGTGGCGTGCGAATCTCGGACCTTTCTGAGCGGTGTTCTACCGACGCGGGACGCTGTCCGGATCGTGACCGGCGCCGCCGACGCCGTGACGCCGAACGCGCAGGTCGCCTACGAGGTACCGCTGGTGGACGACGAAGACGAGCCGGTCACCGCTCCGCTGGCACTGGGCTGGCACGCACGCTCGCATCCGGCGGCCCACCGTCCCCGGACGCGTCCGTGATGGGCATGGCACTGGTACGGGTGGACACCTCAGTCGTCGATCCAGCACCACCGGCACGTACGGACCAGGTACTGCGCGTCCTGCGGACACCGGCCTGGCCGGCCGTCGAGGCACCCCCGCGCCCGGCGCTGTGCGGCTTCCTCTTCACCGGGCAGGACAGCAGGCGGCTCTACGTCGCGGTCGAGGAAGCCGACGGTCTCATCGCCGCCGACGTACGCCTCACTGGCGCGCTGACCGCCCTGCTTGCCGCACTCCCGGCACTCGTGCGCGTTGAGGCCCGCAGTGCCTCGGATCGGAAGTTGTTCACCCACTTCCCCCCTGTGCGAAGTCCCCTGGTGCTGGATTCCTCAAGTTGTGCGTATGAAGCCTTCGTTGGGGATGCCGCTGGAAGTGGGTTGTGCCGCGGTTGTTGCGGGCTCGGACTGCTTCGGGGCCGGACGGGGAGAGGGTGATCGCCAGGCTGTCGGGAGCGCGGAAAGCGCCGGCCGGGCAGACCTGGGCAACCTCGCCCGCGGACCGGCGGGCAGGTTTCCAGCACCGAGGCGGCCAGCCGGGAGCCTTGCCACGGCAAGCACCGTTGCAGTACTGGGGGAACGGCCAGCGGCTCCGGCGGCGTGCGGAGCGCATGGTCATCGATGGGTCGGCTATAGCCGCGGCCTCCAGGGTGGTCGGGTCGGTTCGGCACTCGAACCGCTCTGCGTTCTCAAGGAGGCACGGGATGGTTCATCCAGTCCTGATCGTGGGGGGCGGCACATCCGGATGGATGAGCGCGTCGTATCCCAAGGCCACGTTCGGCGACAAGGTGGACGGCACCCCGGTCAAGTCGAACCGGGTCGGGACGATCGGTGTCGGCGAGGCGACCTTCGGTACGATCCGGCACTTCCTCGACTTCCTGGGCCTGGACGAGGCGGAGTGGATACCGGCGGCCTCCGACGCCTCCAAGCACGGCATCCGCTTCGAGAACAGGCGCGGCGACGGCACGCGCCTTCACCACCCGTTCGAGCGGCCGCGCGTCTCCGACGGCTTCCACCTCGCCGACTGGTGGCTGCAGTTCGGCGACAAGTCCAAGAGCTTCGACAAGGAATGCTCCCTGCCGGCCGAGGCGGCCGAGCCGGTCAAGGCGCTGCCCGGCACTCGTGAGTACCTGACCGGCATGCGCGAGCGCCAGGACCGGGCACCCGGCTCCGCTCCGACGCCGTGACCGGGCCCGATCACGTCGGCAACCCCGGCGCGACCGGCACCGAGCCGTTCGTGGACGAGTACCGGTCGCTGATGAGCAGTTTCCCGACCGGTGTCGCCGTGATCACGTCCTCGCTGGAGAACGGCGCGCCGCAGGGGCTGACCTGCTCGTCCCTCACGAGCGTGACCCTCTCCCCGCCGACCCTGCTGGTCTGTCTGGAGGCCTCCAGCGTGACCCTGGCCGTTGCGGCCCGCTGCGGTGCGTTCGCGGTGAACCTGCTGCACGCCCGCGCGGCAGGCACGGCCCGGCTCTTCTCAACCCGGAACGTGGACCGCTTCGCCCAGGTGCGCTGGCAGCACACCCAGCACTGCGGTATGCCGTGGCTCGTCGACGACGTGCTGGCGGTGGCCGAGTGCCAGCTGAGCGATGTCCAGGTGGTCGGCACCCACGCCGTGGTCTTCGGCCAGGTAGAGGCGATCACCTTGTTCGACGGGGCGCCGCTGCTCTACGGCAGGCGGCAGTTCGCGTCCTGGCCCATGGGAGAGGAATGAACAACGACCTGGCGCCTCGGCCGGCCCCCGGAACCGACCGGCCACGGTCTCGTCCCGGCTGTCCGGCTCCGCCCGTCGTGATGGCGCTCCTGACCACCGTCGCCACCGGGCCGCCTCTCACCCTGCTCGGCGGCAAGTCCGGGCAGCCGGGCCAAGGCGCCGCGGCGCCGCCGGCGCCGGCCCACATGGATCCCGTCGGCGCGGCCTCAGGTCCGTCCGCCGAGCACCGCGTGTCCTGAGCCGCACAGTGCCCTGAGCCGCACAGGCCGAATACCGGAACGTCGGCAGCGTGGCAGCCGCCGGCCCCGTCCGAAAGTGGAGTCCCCATGCCTGCCGAATTCCATATCGCCCAGGTCAACATCGGCCTGCCCGCGGTACCTGTCGACTCACCCGGGTTCCGTGACTTCATCGAGAACTTCGACCCGATCAACCGTCAGGCCCAGTTCAGCAAGGGCTATGTGTGGCGGCTCTTCGGCGGGTCCTCGGACGGGCGCCGGGTGGTGGACGCGGTGTGGCCCGACGACCCGCGGGTCATCGTCAACCTCTCCGTCTGGGAGACGCTGGACGACCTGCGCGACTTCGTCTACCAGGGGGACCACGCGGCCTTCATGCGGCGCCGCAAGGAGTTCTTCGTCTCCATGCCGGAGGCCTTCCAGGTGCTCTGGTGGGTCCCGGCCTGGACCGCGCCCACCGTCGAGGAGGCGCATGCTCGGCTCCTGCACCTGCGCGAGCACGGGCCGACCCCGCACTCCTTCACCTTCCGCAAGGTCTTCCCGGCGCAGTCGGCGGAGGGCTCCTCGGAGGGGTTCGCGATCGAGGCCGGGGAGCAGCGATGAGCCTGTCGGCCGCACAGCTCGGTGCCTGGGCCGCGCAGCGCCTCGACGCCACCGGGCGCCGCTTCGTGATCGCGGGCTACGCCGAGGTCGGCGGCCCGGTCGATGAGGCGGTGCTCCGGCGGGCGTGGCGACGGCTGGCCGAGGAGTGCGGTGTGCTGCGGCTGCGCGCCGTAGCGCAGGACGGCACCTGGGTGACCACCCCGGCCGATGAAGCGGACGGCTTCGCGCTGGTGGACCTCACCGCGGCCGCCGACCCCCGGGCGGCCGCGGCGGACTGGATGCGGGCGGATCTGCGCCGGCCCACCGACCTCGACCGGGGCCCGCTGTCCCGCGCCGCGCTGCTGCGCCTGGCGCCCGACCTGCACTTCTTCTACCAGCGATACCACCACTGCGCGGCCGACGCGACCACGTACGCGATGGTCCTCGGCCGGCTCGGCGAACTGTATTCGGCGCTCGCCACCGGGGAGGCTCCCGGCGCAGGGCGCTTCGAGCCGTTCCCTGCGCTCGCCGCGGCGGACGCGGTGTACCGCGGGTCCGAGCAGTACGCGCTGGACTCCGCGTACTGGACCGAGCACTTCGCCGACCGGCCGCTGCCGAGCCGGCTCACCGTGCGCACCAGTCAGCCGGCCGGTGCCGACGCCCACCCCCAGCGGATCAGCTGCACCGGTGTGTTCGCCGTCGAGTCGGTCCGCGCGCTGCGCGACCTGGCCCGCGAGCGGCGCACCGGCTGGCCCGTGGTGGTCACGGCGATCACCGCGGCCTACCTCGCCCGGATGACCGCCCGTGAAGAGGTCGTGCTGGGCCTGCCGGTGGCGGCCCGGACGTCCCCGGGCGAACGGCGCTCCCCGGGCATGGCCAGCAACACGGTGCCGCTGCGGATCACCGTGCCGGCCGGGGCGAGCCTGGCCGACCTGCTCGTCCAGGTGGGCGAGGAGTTCACGGCCGCGCTGCGCCACCAGCGGTTCCGGCACGAGGACCTCACCCGAGCGCTCGGCCTCGCCGGGGACGAGTTCGGCCTGCTCGGCGCGATGGTCAACTTCCTGCCCCCGCTGCCCACCACCGCGTGGGCCGGGCACCCGGTGACCGTGCACAGCCTGTCGGCCGGTCCCGCGCCCGACCTGACCTTCGGGATCGGGAGCCCGGCCGAGGGCGGCGTCGGGATCGCCTGCGACGCCAGCCCGGACTATTTCACCGAGGAGGAGGTGCGGGCGCACCGTGACCGCTTCCTCCGGTTCGCCGAGGCCGCCGCGGCCCGGCCCATCCTGGCGGTCGGCCGACTGCCGCTCCTGTCCGACGAGGAGCGACGGGTGGTCCTCGGCGAGGGGAAGGACACCGCGCGGGAGCCGGGCATCCGGTTCGTCGCGCGGACCGTCGCGGAGCGGGCCGCCGCGCACCCATACGATCTCGCGCTTGTCGCGGGCCCGGAGACCCTGACGTACGCACAGCTCGACGAGCGGGCCGGGGTACTGGCCCGTGAGCTGGCAGAGCGTGGGGTCGGGCCGGAGGACCGTGTCGCGATCATGCTGCCGCGCTCACCAGAGCTCGTGGTGGCGATGCTGGCCGTCCTGAAGGCCGGGGCCGCGTACGTCCCGGTGGACCCGGAGTACCCGGAACAGCGCCGGGAGCTGCTGGTCGCCGACTCCAGGCCGGCCTGTGTCATCGACCGCACCGGCGCGGTGTCCGGGCACGGCGGCAGCGCGGCGGACAAACGCGAGGTGCTGGCCGAGCACCCGGCGTACGTCATCTACACCTCTGGTTCGACGGGCAGGCCGAAGGGCGTCGTCGTCTCGCACGCCGGGCTGTCGAACCTCGTCGACGACCACATCACCCGGTTCGGCTTCGAACGCGGCAGCCGGGCCCTGCAGTTCGTCTCCCCCAGCTTCGATGCCGCGGTGGCCGACATCTGGCCCGCGCTCGCCTCCGGCGCCTGCCTGGTGCTGGCCCCGGTGGGCCGCACGCTCTCCGGTGGCTACCTGCACGACTTCCTGCGCGAGCAGCGGATCACGCACGCCGCGCTGCCGCCGGTCGTCGTCGCGACGTTGCCCGACGTCCCGCTGCCCGAGCTGCGGGTGCTGGTGGTGGGCGGCGCGGACTGCGCGCCCGAGGTGGCCGAGCGCTGGTCGGCCGGGCGCCGAATGTTCAACGCCTACGGCCCGACAGAGGCGACGGTGACGGCCTCGTGCAGCGTGCCGCTGGACGGCCGGGTGAAGCCGACGATCGGCAGGCCGATCCAGAACGCCCGGATGTTTGTGCTCGACGACGAGCTCCAGCCGTTGCCCGCGTGGGTACCGGGCGAGCTGTACGTGGCGGGTGTCGGCCTGGCCCGTGGCTACCAAGACCGCCCGGCGGCAACGGCGGAGAAGTTCCTGCCCTGCCCGATCGGCCCGGCCGGCACCCGGATGTACCGGACCGGCGACCTGGCCCGCCGCCGCGCTGACGGCACCCTGGAGTACCTCGGCCGCGTCGATGCCCAGATCAAGCTCCGCGGTTTCCGCATCGAGCCGGGCGAGATCGAGTCCGTCCTCGCCCGCGACAAAGCCGTCGCCAACGCACTGGTGGTCGCCGCCGCCGGCGGGACGCGGCTGCACGCCTACGTGGTGCCCGAGCCCGGCGCCACCGTGGACCGGGCGGCCCTGCGGCGCCGGGCGGCCGGCTCGCTGCCGGACTTCATGGTCCCAGCCGCGATCGTGGTCCTGGACGCCTTCCCGCTCACCCCGAACGGCAAGGTGGACCGCGCCGCGCTGCCCGAGCCCGACTTCGCGCTCCCCGGGACGGAGGGCGCAGAGCCGGTCACCGAGGCCGAGACGGCGCTCTGTGCGGTCTTCGCCAAGGTGCTGGGCGTAGCGCGGTTCGGCGTGAACGAGTCCTTCTTCGACCACGGTGGCGACTCCATCATGGCCCTCCAGGTCGTCTCGCTGGCGCGGGAGGCGGGGGTCGGCCTGTCCCCCACCGATGTGTTCCGCCACCGGACCCCGCGCGAGCTCGCGGCCGTCGCCCACACCGAGGAAGCTCTGGCCGAGCCGGTCGCCGAGCCCTCCGGGCACGTCCCGCCGACCCCGGCCTTCGCCTGGTTCGGCGAGGTGACCGGGTGGAATCACGGGGTGCGCGGGTTCAACCAGTCCGTGGTGGTGCGGGTGCCCCGGGAGGCCGACCTGCCCTCGCTGCGGGCGGCGCTCCAGGCCGTGGTGGACCGGCACGACGCCTTACGGGCGGTCCTGGTCGCGGGCGACCGCGACACGCCCCGGCTGCTGGTCCACGAGACCGGCCGGCACGACGTCACCGACTGGTTGACCACCGTCCCCGGGCCGGCGACGCCGGGGGCCCTCGACGAGCAGACCGTCCTCGCGCGCGACCTGCTCGACCCCTGGCACGGCCACATGCTTCGGGCGGTCTGGTTCGACAACGGCCGCGAGCAGGACGGCAGGCTGCTGCTCATGGCTCACCATCTGGTGGTCGACGGGGTGTCCTGGCGCATCCTGCTCGCCGACCTCGCGTCCGCGTGGGACGCGGTGCGCGCAGGTCGGCGGCCCGGACTGCCGCCGGTCCCCACCTCGCTGCGGAACTGGTCGCACCGGCTCCACGCGGCCATCGCCGACACGACGGACGAGGCTGACTTCTGGCGGGAGGTGTTGCGGACCCCCGACCCGCGGATCGCCGGCCGGGCCCTGGACCCGGCGGTCGACCTGGCCGGACGCGCCCGGCACCTGCGTGTCGAGCTGCCCGCCGAAGTCACCCGCCGCCTGTTGGTGGGCATACCGGCGGCCTTCCGCGCCGGGCCCGAGGACGTCCTGCTGACCGGGTTCTCGCTCGCCCTCGCGCGCTGGCGGGAGCAGCGCGGCGGGCCGTCCCGCAGCGAGGTCCTGATCGACCTGGAGGGCCACGGCCGGGAGCAGTCGCTGGCC
Source organism: Streptomyces sp. NBC_00984 (assembly GCF_045162475.1). Classification (NCBI taxonomy): domain Bacteria; kingdom Bacillati; phylum Actinomycetota; class Actinomycetes; order Kitasatosporales; family Streptomycetaceae; genus Streptomyces; species Streptomyces sp. NBC_00984. Next base: position 8,076,546 of record NZ_CP108734.1, on the reverse strand, counting down.
TCGGCCGACCTCTCACGCACCGTCGGCTGGTTCACCGCGATCTACCCGGTCCGGGTGGACCCCGGCCCGGGTGCGGACCTCGGGCACGCGCTCAAGCAGGTGAAGGAGCAACTGCGTGCGGTTCCGGGCCGGGGCACCGGCTTCGGCCCGGCCAAGTACCTGACGGCCGCCCTCCCCGACGCGCCGACCCCCCGCATCGGCTTCAACTACCTCGGCAGGTTCGCCATGGAAGCGGGCCGGCCGTGGGGCGTCGAGCCGGACCGGCGGACGCCGGGCTCGGGCGCCGATCCCGCGATGCCGTTCAGCCACGAGATCGAGGTCGACTCGATCGCCCACGAGGACGCGGACGGACTGCGGCTGGTGACGGTGTTCTCCTGGCCGGAGGGGCTGTTCGGCGAGGACGACATCCGCGGCCTGGCCGACTCCTGGCTCGCCTCGCTCGGCCGGCTCGCGGCCGCTGCCGACGCCCCGGGCTTCGGCGGGCGTACCCCGTCGGACTTCCCGCTGGTGGCCCTGGACACCGACCGCCTGGAGCGGCTGGAGCGCGAGCGCCCCGACCTCACCGACATCTGGCCCCTGACGCCCCTCCAACAGGGGCTGCTCACCCAGACCCTGCTGGACGAGGACGCCGAGGACGCGTACGTCGCCCGGCTGACGCTCGACCTCGACGGCCCGCTCGACGCCCCGCGGCTTCGCCGGGCGGCCGGGCGGCTGGTCGAGCGGCACCCGGCGCTGCGGGTCGCGTTCGACTGCCTGGACGGCGCCGAGCCGCTCCAGATCGTCTGTGCCTCGGCCGTGCCGGGCTGGCGGTTCGTCGACCTCGCCGGCCACGGCGAGACCGGCCGTGCGGCGGCCCTCGCCGACCTGGAGTCGGAGCTGGAGCGAGTGCGGTTCGACATCGCCGACCCGCCGCTGCTGCGCCTCGTCGTGGTCCGGCTCGACGCCGATCGCCACCGGGTCTTCCTGCTCAACCACCACCTGCTGTGGGACGGCTGGTCGACCCCGGTGCTGCTCACTGATCTGTTCGCGCTCTACGAGGGCCGGGAGACCCTGGAGGCCGCCCAGGAGAGCTCGCCGGCCGGGTACCTGTCCTGGCTGGCCGGTCAGGACCGGGACGCGGCGGCGCGGGCCTGGTCGGCGGCCCTGCCCGGACCGGCCGAGCCCACCGTCGTCGCCCCCGAGGCGGCCGGCCTCGGCTCGGTCCGCCACAGCCAGCTGCGCACCGAACTTTCGGCCGAGCTGACCACGGAGCTGACCGAGCTCGCCCGTGGCCGCAGTCTCACCGTCAACACCCTGACGCAGGGAGCGTGGGCGGTGGTGCTCGGCGGCATCGTCGGCGGCGAGGACGTGGTGTTCGGCACCTCGGTGTCCGGGCGGCCGCCCCAGCTGCCCGGTATCGCGCGCGCCGTCGGCATGTTCACCAACACGGTGCCCGTCCGGGTCCGGATGGATCCGGCCGAACCCGCCATCGACATGCTCGAGCGGCTGCAGCGCGAGCAGACGGAGCTGCTCGGCCACCAGTTCCTCGGCCTCGCCGAGATCCAGCACGCGGCCCGCGGCCGGACCCTGTTCGACACGACCATGGTCTGCCTCAACTACCCGCTGGACCTGGAAGCCCTGGACGCGCAGCTGAGCGAGGTCCGGCTGACCGCGCTGGACGGGCACGACGGGACGCACTTCCCACTCCGGCTGGTGGTCGTACCCGGGGCACGGCTGCGCCTGTGGCTCGGCTACCGGCCCGACGTCTACGGCGTGGACGAGGCCCAGAGCGTCCTGGACCGGGTGATCCGCGTCCTGGAGGGCCTGGCGGCCACCCCGGACGCGTCGGTCGACTCGCTGGACCAGGAGACCGTGGCCCACGGGTTCGCCGACCTCGCCCTGTGGGGCGGCTATGGAAATGTGGTGGGATCCGATGGCTGAGCCGCAGAACGCGACCGCCCTGGCCAAGGAGATCGACGCCCTCCTCGGCCGGGCCGCACCGATGCTCGCGGAGCTCGACCGCGACGCCGCCTACCCGCGGGACCAGCTCGCCCGGCTGGACGGATCGGGGCTGCCGGCCTACTACGTACCGCGCGAGCACGGCGGCCGGCTGGAGAGCCACCAGGAGCTGTTCGAGCTATGGCGGGCGATGAGCCGGCACGATCTGTCGGTCGCCGTGGCGCACGCCAAGACGTACCTCGGCTCGGTCTGCGTGTGGATCGCGGGTTCGCCCGAGCAGGCCCGGGGCCTGGCCGGAGCGGTCCTCGGCGGGTCGCGGGTCGGCTGGGCGCTGACCGAGCCCGGCCACGGCGCCGACCTGCTCGCCGGCGAACTCACCGCCGTCCCCGAGGAGGGCGGCTACCGCCTCGACGGCACCAAGTGGCCGATCAACAACGCCGGCCGGGGCGACCTGCTCACCGTTCTGGCCCGCACCGACGAACGCGGGGGCGGCCGCGGCTTCGGCCTGTTCCTGGTGGACAAGGCCGAGCTGGCGCCCGGCTCGACGACGCAGCTGCCGAAGGTCGACACCCTGGGCATCCGGGGCGTCGACATCAGCGGGATTCGCTTCGACGGCGCGCGCGTCGACGAGTCGGCGCTGGTCGGTACGCCGGGCGGCGGCGTGGAGACCGTCCTCAAGGGCCTCCAGCTCACCCGGACACTGTGCAGCGCGCTCTCGGTCGGCGCGACCGAGCACGCCCTCCGGCTGGCCACCCGGTTCGCCATGGACCACCGGATCCAGGGGCGGCCGCTGATCGAACGGCCCTTCGTCCGCTCGCTGCTCGGCCGCTCGGCCGCCACCCTGTTGACGGCCGAGGCCGCCGGGATGGTCGGCTGCCGGGCGGCGCACACCCTCACCGGCGAGATGAGCGTGGTGTCGGCCGTGCTCAAGGCGCTCGCGCCGACGCTGGCCGACGAGATGCTCAGCCGGCTCGGCGAATTCCTCGGCGCCCGTTCCCTGCTCACCGAGCTCCACGAGCACGGAGCTTTTCAGAAACTCGCCCGGGACCACGCCGTGCTCGCCATCTTCGATGGCAGCACCCCGGTCAACCGCCACGCGCTGATCAACCAGTTCGCCATGATCGCCGCCGGGCACGCCGTCGGCGCGGCCGACCGGCACGGCCTGGCCGCGGCGACCACGCTGACCGGGCCGCTCGCCCCGATGCCATGGATGCGGCTGCGGGCGGCGAGCCGACAGGGGTGCAGCGTGGTGGCGTCCGCGCGGACGACGCTGTCCGCGGTGGAGGCGGCCGGGAACGCCGGCCTGTCGGCGCTCGCCCGGCACACGGTGGACGCCATGGACCGGGTCTGCGGGGCCATGGCTGACGTCCGCCCGAACCGGCAGCCCTCGATGTACGCCCACGACCTGGCCCGGCAGTACGAACTCTGCTTCGCTGCCGCGTCCGCCCTGCACCTCTGGACGGCGAACCGCGCGGCAGCCGAAGGCGCGGAGCCGTGGGCCGGGGAGCTGTGGGCCGGACAACTGTGGCTCACCGGCGTGTTGCGAGAGATCGTCCGCCGGCTCGACCCGGCTCTCTGCGGCGACGCGCCGGAGTTTGCCCCGGCCGGGCACGCGGAGCTCGACCACCGGTTGGTGGACTGGCTCGTCCGAGCGACGGATCACCCCGGCCCGATCACGGCCTTCGGCTTCGTACAGCACCTGGAGCGTTCCCATGGCTGACCGCGCGTCCGCCCTCGAAGCCCTGCTCGGTGACGCGTGGCAGGAGACGAACCCGACCGGCTTCCGGGCCCTGCTCGCGGCCGACGAGCGCGAGGACCAGCTCGCCGCTGCCACCGAGGCCCTGGACGGCTTCGCGTTCAACCGCGAACTCGTCCCGACCGGGCTCGGCGGGCGGCTCGACTCGCTGGAGGGACTCGTCGCAACCATGCGGGTGCTCTGGCGGCGCGACCCGTGCCTCGGCGTCGGCTACGCCGGCAGCTCGTACCTGGCGGCCGTGCAGGTGTGGGTGGGGGGTGACGAGTCGCAGCGGCGCGCCATGGCGGACGCGCTGTCCGCGAACAGGCGCTTCGCCACCGCCTACAACGAACTCGAACACGGCAACGACCTCACCAGTGCCGCCTTCCGCGCCACCTCCGGCCCCGACGGCTGGGAGCTGCACGGCCGCAAGGACGTCGTCACCAACCTCGGCGCCTCCGACGGCATGGTGCTGTTCGCCCGCACCTCGGACCGTCCGGGCGGCCGCAGCCACAGTCTGTTCCTGCTCCCCGAGCTGGACCTCGCCTCGGCGCGGCTGCGCTCCGGGCCGCGATACCGCAGCAGCGGGCTGCGCGGCGTGCACCTGGGCGGCGCCGAGTTCCTCGGCTACCCCGTCCCGGCCGAGGCACTGCTCGGCGCACCCGGCCAGGGCCTCGAACTCGGCCTGCGCAGCTTCCAGGTGACGCGCACCACCCTGCCGGCGATGTTCCTCGCCACCGCAGAGACCGGCCTGCGGGTCACACTCACCGCGGCCGAGGAGCGCCGGCTGTACGGGGCGCCCATCGTCGCGCTGCCGTACGTGCGGGCCTCGATCGCGCGCGCCGCCGCGGACCTGCTGGCGGCGGACGCGCTGTGCGCGGTCGCGATCCGGGCGCTGCACCTCCTGCCGAAGGAGGCGCAGCTGCTCGCGGCGGCGGTCAAGTACCTCGTCCCGCAGCTGCTCAAGGACGTCGTTGACACGCTGCGGATGGTCCTGGGCGCGCAGTCGTATCTGCGTGAGGGGCCCGCCGCGATCTTCCAGAAGCTCGCCCGCGACCTCGCCCCGATCGCGTTCATGCACGCATCGCGGACCGCTTGCCAGGCCGGCCTGCTGCCGCTGCTGCCCCGGCTGGCCCAGCGCTCCTGGCTCGGCACCGATTCCGCACCGGGCGAGGCCGGGCTGTTCCGCCCCGGCGCACCCCTGCCGCCGATGGACTTCACCGCGCTCGGGCTCGGCATCCCCTGGACCGACACCGTTTCGGCGACCCTCGCCGCCGTCGCCGAACAGCCTGGCGGCGGCCTGCCCACCCGCTTCGCTGCGTACTTCCGCGACGAACTCGCCCGGCTTCGCGACGACTTCACGGGCCTCGCCCCGCAGGACACCACGATCAACGCCTCGGCGGCCGCGTTCGAGGCCGCGCACCGCTACACCGTCGTCCTCGCCGCGGCCGCCTGCCTGGGCGTCTGGCGGCACGCGGGCGGCGGCACGGGCCGGGGCCTGGGCGAGGACCTGTGGGCCTCGGCCGCCCTCGACCGGCTGGCCGCCCGCCTCCCGGGCCGCCGGCCGATCACCGCCGAGGAACGCACCGAGCTCGAGGATGCCTTGTTCCGGCAGACGGCGGACCTTCACCATGCCGGGCGCCCGCTCGATCTGACAGGGCGCCCGGGAAACCCGGACACCTAGGAAGAACCATGACACCCAGTTCACTCAACGCGCCGAAGTCCTTTGCGGAGACGACCTCTTGGCTCATCGGCCGGGTCGCCTACTACGTGCGGCTGCCTGCCGAGGAGATCGCCGTCGACGTCCCGCTCGCCGACTACGGCCTCGACTCGGTCTACGCCTTCTCGCTCTCCGCGGACATGGAGGACGAGTTCGGCGTGACGGCCGACCCCACTCTGCTGTGGGACCTGGAGACCGTCACGGCACTCGCCGAGTACCTCGTGAACGGCGGCGGCCAGGAATGACCGCCCCGGTCCTGCGGGGAATCACGGAGGCCATCGGCGGCACTCCGCTGGTGGCGCTGGACGGCCTCGTGCCGGGGTCCCGCTCGCGCGTGTTCGCCAAGCTCGAATGGTTCAACCCCGGCGGCAGCATCAAGGACCGCACCGCGCTGGAGATGCTTTCCACCCGGATCCGCTCCGGTGAGCTGGACCCGGCGAAGACCACCGTCGTCGAGTCCAGCTCCGGCAACCTCGGCGTGGGTCTGGCCCAGCTGTGCCGCTACTACGGCATGCGGTTCGTGTGTGTCGCCGACGTTCGTACGGCACGCAGCAATCTCGCGCTGATCGAGGCGTACGGCGGGCGGGTCGAGATGGTCGACCAGCCCGATCCGGAGACCGGTGAGTTCCTCGCCGCCCGGCTGCGCCGGGTGCGGGAGCTGGTCGCCTCCGACCCGCACGTCTACTGGCCCAACCAGTACGGCAATCCGCTCAACCCGCGTGCGCACGAGCGCACCATGCGGGAGATCGCCGAGCAGCTCGACCACGACGTGGACTACCTGTTCGCCGCGGTCAGCACCTTCGGTACGTTGCGCGGCTGTGCCCAGTACGTCCGGCAGAGCGGCATGTCCACCAAGGTGATCGCGGTGGACGCGGCCGGCAGCGTCATCCTGGGCGGGCAGTCCGGGCGCCGGCTGCTGCCCGGCCACGGCGCCGGGGTGCGCTCGGCCCTGGTGGACCTCTCGCTGGTCGACGAGGGGATGCGGGTCACCGACCTCGAGTGCGTGGCGGCCTGCCGCCGTACGGTGGCGCGCACCGGCGTGCTCGCCGGCGCATCCTCGGGCGCGGTGGTGGCAGCCTACGAGCGGCTCGCCCCGAAGCTGCCGGACCACTCGACCAGCGTGCTGTTCTTCCCGGACAGCGGCGAACGTTACCTGGACACCGTCTACGACGACGTCTGGGTGGCCCAGAACCTCGGCGAGCTCCCGGATCCACCCGGGCTCGGCTGAGCGCGACGAAGGTGCGGTTCCTCCCCCAGGAACCGCACCTTCGTCGTTGTCGCGTCGGGGACCGGTCTCAGGCCGGCAGCAGTCCGCGCACCTCCGGGGACAAGTCGGCGTAGACCGGAGCGAGGCCGCCCTCCAGGAACAGCGAGCGCATCGTGCCGCGCTGGATCTTCCCGCTGGTCGTCCGGCGGACGGCACCGCGGCGCAGCAGCACCACGTCGCGCAGCGGGGACCCCAGCACCCCGGTCAGCTGCTTGCGGACGGCCGCGACCAGGGCGGGGAACTCCTCCGGCGAGGCCACGGAGCTGATCTCGTGCACCAGCACCACGCGCTCCTCGGGGGCCTGCACCGCGAAGGCCGCGCCGAGGAAGCCCGCCAGCAGCGGGTGGGCCGTGCGAGCCTCGTGCTCGACGTCCTGCGGGAAGACGTTGCGGCCGCGGACCACCATCACCTCCTTGAGCCGGCCGGTGATCACCAGCTCGCCCTCCTGCACGCTGCCGAGGTCACCGGTACGCAGCCACCAAGTGTCGTCGGCGGAGTCCGCCAGGGTGGCCCGGAAGATCTCCTCGCTGATCCCCGGCCGGTTCCAGTAGCCCTGTCCGACGCTCTCGCCGCGCACCCAGATCTCGCCAGTCTCGCCCGGCGCGCAGGCCAGGCGGGTCACCGGGTCGACGATCCGCAGCTCGAAGCCGATCGGCAGACCGCAGCCGGCGACTTCCCCGCCGGCGCCGGTGGTGAGGAGCGCGGGCCGCTGCCGCGGCGGCTTGGTCGAGACGTACACGGTCGCCTCGGCGAGGCCGTAGCCGGGCGTCATGGCCTCCGGGGCGAACCCCGCGGCGGCGAAGTGCTCGGTGAAGGCGCGCAGCGTGGGCACATGGATGGGCTCGGAGCCGTTGATGACGCAGTGCAGGCTGGACAGGTCGACGGCGTCCGCCTGCTCCTTCGAAACCAGCCGCACGCAGAGGTCGAAGGCGAAGTTCGGCGCCGCGCTGACGCTGATCCGGTGACGTTGGATCAGCCGCAGCCAGGTGGCCGGCCGCCTGACGAAGGCGGTCGGCGGCATCAGCACGGCGGTGGCCCCGGCGAGCACCGCGGAGCTGAGCATCGTGAACAGGCCCATGTCGTGGTGCAGCGGGATCCAGCCGCCGAAGACGTCGTCCTGGTCGGCGCCGTTGGCCCGGCAGAACAGCTCGGCGTTGGCGAGGACGTTGCCCTGGCTGACCATGACGCCCTTGGGTTCGCCGGTGGAGCCCGAGCTGTACTGGAGGACGCCGAGGGTGTCCCGGCCGGCCTCCGGAAGCGGGGCCCGCTCCTCGGCCGCGGCCTGCGCGACGGCGGGGGTCTGCACGGCGCAGCCCGCGAGGCCGGCCTGCGCGACCGTCTCGGCGAGGCCCTGGACGTCGCCCTCCTCGGTGAGGACGAGGGCGGGCTCGCAGTCCCGGACGATCTGCTCGATCCGCGCCCGTGCCTGCGCCGAACCGCCGGGCGGCGGCACCGGGACGGCGAGCATCCCGGCGGTCAGGCAGCCGAAATAGGACTCGACGAAGCCCACGCCGCTGGGCAGCGCGAGCACGACCCGGCTGCCGGGCTCCAGCCGAGCGGCCAACCAGCGCGCCGAACGCTCGACCCGGGCGAGCAGTTCGGCGTGGGTGTACACCTCCTCCCCGTCCGGTCCGCCGTCCGGCGAGACGATGAGGGCCGGGTGCTCCGGACGAAGCCGGGCGCGGTCGGCGAGGGCGTCGGGGACGTTCCGGTAGCCGGCGAGGTCCACGGTCATGGTTTGCTCCCTTGGTCCGTCCCCTGGCGCAGGGCCTGGGCCAGGACCTGCGCCAGGGGTTCGGGATTCTGCTCGAAGTAGAAGTGGCCGCCCTCGAAGGTGTGCACGGCGAAGGATCCGAGCGTGTGCCGGGACCAGTGCGCCGCGTCCTGCTCGGTGAAGGCCTCGTCCGCGTCGCCGGCCAGGACGGTGAGCGGACAGGCCACCGGCGGCCCCGGGGTGAAGTGGTAACGCTCGCTCATCAGGAAGTCGTTGCGCAGGACCGGCGCCGAGAGTTCCCACAGGTCGGGGTGGCGCAGCAGTTCGCTGCCGGTGCCGCCGAGCCGGTCGACGACCAGCCGGATCTCCTCGTCGTCGAACTCCAGCCCCATCGGCGTGATCCGATCGGGGGCCTTGCGGGCCGAGACGAACAGTGCGGTGAGCGGCGAGGGGTAGCGGGGCCGCAGCCGGCGTGCCACCTCGTAGGCGACGGTCGCGCCCATGCTGTGCCCGAGGAAGGCGGTGGGCGGCCGGCCCAGGCCGGGGGTGAGGAGCTCGGCGAGGAGGTCGGCGAGTTCCTCGAAGTCGGCGATGAACGGGTCCGCGAAGCGGTCCTGCCGGCCCGGGTACTGGATCGCCAGTACCTCGATCCCGGGCGCGAGCAGCTCGGCCAGCTCCCGGAAGGCGCCGGCCGTCCCGCCGGCGTGCGGGAAGCAGACCAGCCGGGCGTGCGCCGCGGTGTTGCGCGGGACGAAGCCGCGCAGCCAGGACGACCGCGCAGCTTGCGGGAAGGATTTCAACTCGCCTGGACCCCGGAGTCGGAGTCGGGCGTGTGGCCCTCGGTCATCGCGACCGCGATCTTGCGCGGGCCGGTGAACGGCTCACGCGCGTGCGCCGCCAGCATGTTCTCGACGATCAGGATGTCGCGCTGCTGCCAGTCGAAGCGCGTGGACGCGGCCCGGTAGCAGTCGCGCAGATGCGCGGTGACGTCGGCCGGGATCGGCGTGCCGTCACCGAAGTAGGTGTTGCTCGGCATGTCCTCCTCGTCGAACAGCGCGAGCAGGCCCTCCTGGACGTCCGGCGCGAGCGTCGTGCAGTGGAAGAAGGTCGCGTGGTTGAACCAGACCTCCTCGCCCGTGTCGGGGTGACGGTGGATCGCCTTGCGCACGGCCTTGGTGCGCAGCCCGTCCGCGCTGCGCCACTCCACCTCGAGGCCGCTGCGCTTGGCGTGGGCGTCGACCACGGCGCGGTCATCGGTGTTGAACACCGAGCGCCACGGCACGCCGAAGCCCTCGTGGAAGTTGCGCACGACCATCCAGCCCTTGCGGGCGAACTCCTCGCGCACGCTCGGGTCGATCGCCCTGTGGACGGCCCGGATGTCGGCCAGCGGCGTGGCGCCCCGGGTCTCCGGCGCGGTCTCGCAGTAGAACCACAGCAGACGCGGCCAGGAGGCCTGGTAGGAGTTCTCGTTGTGGAGGAAGATCTCCTCGTTCGGCGGGTAGTCCGTCGAGGTGTAGACGTTGCCGAGGATCGAGTGCCGCGGGGAGGAGCGCTCGTTGTAGACCAGCGGGTCCCCGGAGAGGGTCCGCACGGCCTCCTGGAAGCCCGCGACCCCGTCGATCGGGAAGCCGCGCAGCAGCACCGCACCGTGCTCCAGCAACTTTCGGCGGATTCGGGAGCGCTCGGCCTCGAACACCTCCCGGGGGGCGCGGCCGTCCGTCCCGGCCTCGATGACGTGTGCCAGGGTGTTGTCAGTCATGGTGCGGCTTCCTCACGCCTCGTCGGTTCCGGACATGGCCACCAGCACACGGCGCGGACCGTCGAAGGGCCGCCGGCCGTGCCCGACCAGGACGTTGTCGATCAGCAGCAGGTCTCCGGCCTGCCAGTCCACGTCGACCGCCTTCTCCAGGCCCAGGTCGCGGATCCTGGTGACGTACTCGTCCGGGATCGGGCTGCCGTCGGCGAAGGCGACGGACTGCGGCAGGTCCTCGGGCGGCATGATCTGGGTGAGCGCCCGCGCGGTCTCGTCGCCGAGCCCTGCCGGGTGCCACTGGTCGGCCTGGTTGAACCAGACCTCGGCGCCGGTCACCGGGTGGCGGACGAAGGCGGGGCGCAACTGCTCGATGCGCAGGCCTCCGTCCGAGCGCCACTCCCAGGTGGCGGCGGACTCGGCCAGGAAGGTCTCGACCGCGCTGCGGTCCTGGGTCTCGAAGGTCTGCTGCCAGCTCTTGCCCAGGCCGTATCCGCCGTGCAGGTTCTGCTGGTAGCGCACGCCGTCGGCGAAGGCCTCACGGATCTCCGGGCCGACCGACTCCAGCCACAGCTCGCCGTCGATCACCGGGGTCGCGCCGCCGGAGCCGGGCGCGGTCTCGCAGTAGAAGGCCAGCCGGGTCGGCCGGCGCGAGGCGTACGACATCTCGTTGTGCATCGAGATCGCCAGCGCGGCCGGGTACTCGGTCGAGGTGTAGACGTTGCGTCCGACCTTGGTCCGCGGCGAGTTGCCGTGCACGTAGGCGAGCCGGTCGGGCAGCAACGCGTCGAGCACGTCGTCGAGTTCACCGGGCGCGACCCCGAACCCGCGCATCACCAGCGCCTTCTCCGCGGTCAGCAGCGCGGCCAGGTCGATCCCGCGCAGGTACTCGACCAGCGCCGCCGCGTTCGCGGCGGTGCCGATCTCGTCCGGGTTGAGCTCCCGGGGCTTCCAGTTGTGATTCACGTCCGTCCCTTCAACATGTGCCGGCGGGCACCGACTCCACGCTCCGCCCACTGCCTATAGGCCCTCTGTATCGCGTCCGGTCGGCCGGTCGACCGGCGCCAGGGCCCCGCTGACAAGCCCTACTTGAGCGGTTCCCGGCCGGATCGGACCGCCGGGCTCACCACGGCGGTCACGGCAAGCAGCGCCATGAAGCCGGCGGCCACGCCGATCGTGCTGGTGAGTCCCGCGTGGGCCAATGCGAAGCCGGCCGCCATCGCGCCCAGTGAGTTGGTGCCGGAGGAGAGCAGGCTCGCGACGCTGATCGCCCGGCCCTGCATCTCGTCCGGGCAGACCTTGGTCAGATAGACCCCGGCGGCCAGGTTGCTGGTGGCGCCGACGGCGGCGATCCCTGCGGACAGCGCGCCGAGGGCCACCGGGTTGGGGCTCAGCAGAATCAGCGGGACCAGGGCGGTCCACACCATCAGGGCGCCGATCACGATCCCGGAAGCCGACAGCCGGGACAGGAACCAGCCGCCGGACATCGCGCCGAGCACACCACCGAGCCCGCCGACCACGCTGACCACACCGAGCTCCATCGGCGAGCCGTCGTTGCGCCTGATGATCAGCACCACGGCGAGGTTGGTCGTCTGGAAGACCAGGTTGCTCCCGGCGACCAGGGAGATCGCCGCCCGCAGGAAGCGCTGGCGCCACAGCCAGGCCATGCCCGCGCCGATCTCGGCCCGCAGATTGCGCTCGCCGGTCTTCGCTCTGGTCTGCTGGAACTCGGTCCGGATGGCCAGCAGGCTGAGACCGGCCACCGCCCGGCCGGCCAGCGAGACCAGGAAGGGCAGCCACGGCAGCAGCGTGAACAGGGCGGAGCCGAGCGGGCTGCCCAGCAGGCCCGAGGCCTGACCGCGCGCCTCGTTGCGGGAGAGTGCGGTGGACAGGTGTTCGGGGTGCACCAGGTTGCGGACGGCGGCGCGCTCGGCGAGCCGGTAGAAGATCATCGCGCCGCCCTCGATGAAGGCCGCCACCATGAGCAGGGGGATCCACAGGTGGCCGAGCAGCAGCACGGTCACCACCCCGGCCATGGCCAGGCCCGCGGCGAGGTCGCAGACGAGCATCACCCGTCGGCGGTCCCAGCGGTCCACCAGGGCGCCGGCCGGCAACTGGACGACCAGGGCCGGCAGTTGTGACGCGAATGCCACCAGGCCGGCCGAGGAGATCGACCCTCCCTGCCAGAGGACCAGCAGCGGGAAAGCCGTGGAGGCGACCCGGTTGCCGAGCGCTGAGACCCCGGCGCCCAGCCAGAGCAGGTTGAAGTCGCGGTTCTTGGAGAGCGGTCGGACTTCGTCGTTCCGCTCGGTCGCCTCGGTCCGGCTCACCCGAGTTCAACCCCGGTGGCCCGGGGCGGGACGACCACGCCGTGGTGGCACCATTCGAGGACCGCCATCGCGCCGTACATCTTGCACGCGGCCTGGTCGAAGGCGATGCTGCGCGGGCCGTCCAGCACCTCGGCGCTGACCTCCTCGCCGCGGTGCGCCGGCAGGTCGTGCATGAACGCCGCGTCCGGGCTGGTGCGCCACAGCTCCCGGGTGACCCGGAAGGGCTCGAAGCCGCGCCGCCAGTCCGGGTCCGGTTTGCTGGTCCCGGTGGTCTGCCAGCGGGTGGTGTAGATGACGTCGAAGCCCGGGGGGAGGTCGGCCGTGTCGTGGCGCTCGACGATCCGGGCGCCGCTCTTCTCGGCCCGTGCGCCGGCGAGTTCGAGGATCCGGGCGGGCAGCCCGTACCCGGGCGGCGTGCGCAGCTCCAGGCAGGTGTCCGGGTACCGCGAAAGGGCCAGCGCGAGCGCCGCCGCGGTGTTGTTTCCCTCGCCGAGGTAGAGGATCCGCAGGCCGGCGATCCGGCCGAACCTGCCCTGCAGCGCCGCCAGGTCGGCGATGGCCTGCGTGGGGTGCTCGTCGGCGGTCATCGCGTTCACCACCGACATGCCGCGCTGCCCGGCCCAGCCGCGCAGTTCCTCCGGCTCGCCGGCGGTGCGCGCGACGAGCATGTCGAGCATCCGGGCGAACACCGCCCCGGTGTCCTCGGTGGTCTCCCCCGTGTTGGTCTGCAGGTCGTCCGGACCGTAGGCGACGATGCCCGCGCCCAGCCGCAGCGCGCCGACCGAGAAGGCGGTGCGGGTGCGGGTGGATGTCTTGCGGAAGTAGATCCCGACCACCGTCCCGTCCAGCGGTCGGTGGCCGGCCGGGCGGCCCGCCCCGTGCTCGGCGGCGCGGGCGGCCATGGCGTACAGGTCGTCGTCGGAGAGGTCCTCGAGGGATATCAGGTGCCTGGTCATGCGGTTCCTTTACCAGCGTGGTCGGTGGCGGGGGCCCGGGTCCGGGGCCGGGCAGCCCCTGGGGCGTGTTTGAGAAGTCCCGTCTGTCTCGCGGGCGGACGACGCTACTTCTCAAACACGCCCTAGCGGGGGGCCGGGCGTCCGGAGGTCGCCGAGGTGAACAGCCGGACCAGGCGGTCGCCGCCGGCGCCGGCCGCCAGGACGACGAAGCCCCGGCCGGAGCGCAGCTCGGCCATGGTCATCGCCCGGTGCCCGGGCAGTTCGCCCGCGTGGCCGTACCAGGTCGTCCCGCCGTCGGCGTCCAGCACCGTGCCGAGCCCGTAGAAGCTGCCCGGCGACTGCTCGGTGAGCAGCTCGGTCACGGTCTGCGGACGCAGCAGTGCGCGCGGCCGGCCGAGTCCGCTGCGGCGGATCTCCAGGGCGAACGCGGCCAGGTCGGCCGCCGTGCTCCACAGACCCGCGGCCGCGGCGTCCACCCGCTGCTCCCAGCCGCCCTCGACCGGCGAACCCTGCGCGTCGTGTCCATGGGCGGCCGTGCGGCCCTCGGGGAACTCCGGCCGGAAGGAGGAGTCCGTCATGCCCAGCGGCTTGAACACCAGCCGGTCCACCAGGTCGGCGAACGGCTCGCCGGTGACGTCCGACATCGCCTGCTGGAGCACCGAGAAGTGCGTGTTGGCCTTGCGGAACTCGGCGCCGGGCACCAGCTCCCGCTCGGGGGCCGGCCGGCCTCCGACCTCGCCGGCGAGCAGCTCGCGCAGCTCCGGCAGGACGGCGCCGCGCGGGTATCCCGCACCGGCCATGACCGTCAGCCCGGACAGGTGGGCCAGCAGCTGCCGGACGGTGATCGGCGCGTCGGTGCCGTTGCCGGGGATCCGCCAGCACGTCAGGTACTCGCTGACGTCGGTGTCGAGGGCGAGGACGCCCTCGTCGACCAGCCGCAGCGCGGCGAAGGCGGTGATGTGCTTGCTGACCGAGCCCACCGGGAAGAGGGTGTCCACGCCGACCGGGCGGCCGCCCTCGCTGCGGGTGGAGCCGAAGACCTCCAGGGCGACCAGTTCGCCGCCCTCGATCACGGCGACCACGGCGCCGGGTACCCGGCCCTCGGCCAGCGCCCGCTCGACTGCGGCCCGGTCGACCGCGGCGGGCGCGGCCTGCGGGGCCGGCGCCGCGGGAGCCGACTGCGCCGCACGGGCGGCGAGTTCGGCGTCCACGGCGGCCGACAGCTTACGGACGGTGTCGTTCAGGTAGAGCATCGCCAGGCTGAGCGGTACGCCGGCCCGGCGGGAGGCCGCGACCACCTGGATGACGACCATCGAGTGGCCGCCCAGCTCGGTGAAGGTGTGGTCGATGCCGACCCGCTCGTGGCCGAGCGCCTCCGCCCAGATCCGGGCCAGTTCCCGCTCGGTCGCGGTCTGTGGCGCTGTGTAGGGCAGTTCCTCGGTGACCTCGCCGGCCTGGGCCAGCGCCTCCCGGTCGACCTTGCCGTTGGCGGTGAGCGACAGCTCCTCCGTCACGTGCACGGTGGCGGGCACCATGTACTCCGGCAGTCGCTCGCCGAGCCACTCGCGCAACTGCGCGCCGTCCAGGCTCTCGCCGACGCGCGGGACGGCGTGGCCGACCAGCCGCAGGCCCTCGTTGCCCTCCTGGGCGACCGCGAGCACCACGGCCGTGGCCACCGACTCGTGGGCGGCCAGCGCGGTCTCGATCTCGCCCAGCTCGATCCGGTGCCCGCGCAGCTTGATCTGCCCGTCGGTGCGGCCGAGGAGTTCGGCCTCGCCGCTGTCCAGGAGCCTGGCCCGGTCGCCGGTCCGGTAGAGCCGGGCGCCCGGCGCCCCGAACGGGTCGGGCAGGAAGGACGCCGCGGTCAGGCCCGGCCGCTTCAGGTAGCCACGGGCCACGCCCTCGCCGCCGACGAAGACCTCGCCGACCACGCCGGCCGGGAGCCGGCGCAGCTCCTCGTCGAGCACGAACATGGTGGTCCCGGCGTGCGGCCGGCCGATCGGCACGGTCTCGCCACCGTGCGCGGAATCGTACTCGGCGGAACTGTTGGCGACGGTGACCTCGGTCGGGCCATACTCGTTGCGGATCCGCGCGCCGCCCGAGAGTTCCGCCCACCGCTGGGCCAGTGCGCTCGGGAAGGTCTCGCCACCGACCAGCACGATCGCCGCCAGGCCGCGGGCCTGCTGCCCGGTCAGCTGCTCGGCGAGGATGCCCAGGTGCGAGGGCGTCAGCTTGAGGAAGGAGTACGGACCGCTCGCCGCCAGCCAGCTGCCGAGCTCGTCGAGGCCGAGGTCGTTGGGCATCATGTGCACCGCCCGGCCGCGCAGCAGCGGCACGTACAGCTGGGGCACCACGAGGTCGAAGGCCACCGAGGAGAACAGCGGTGCCGGTCCTTCGGCGTCGGCGGTGAGCCCGGTCACGCCGGCCAGGTAGCCCGCCAGCGAGCGGTGGGTGATCTGCACGCCCTTGGGCACGCCGGTGGAGCCCGAGGTGTAGATCACGTAGGCGAGCGAGTCCGGGTCGGTGGCCACGGCCTGGCGCGGGACGGCCGGCTCGGGCAGCTCGCGGTCGACAAGGACCAGCGGGACGCCCGAGAGTTCCGCGAAGGTCGCGGCGTACTTCTCCTCGGTCACCACGGCCACGACGCCCGCGTCGGCGAGGGTCCGGCCCAGCCGCTCGGCCGGGTGGGCCGGATCGAGCGGCAGGTAGCCGCCGCCGGCGCGCCAGGTGCCAAGGAACGCGGCGAGCAGGTCGGGCCCGCGGTCCAGGGCGACCGCGACCACCCGGTCGGTGCCGGCCACGGGCGCCAGCGCGGCGGCGACCCGGTCGGCCCGGACGGACAGCTCGGCGAAGGTCGCCGTGTCGGCGCCGCAGAGCACGGCCGGCTGCTGCGGCGTCCGGGCGGCCTGGGCGTCGAACGCGGCGAGCGCGAGCGGCGGCTCGGCCGGGCGGGTCGCGCCGGTGCCGACGGCGAGCAGGCGGGCCTCCTCGCCGTCCGGCAGGCAGACCGCGCGAGCGTCGCCGTCCGGGTCCTCGGCCATCGTCTTCAGGACGGTCAGGTACGACTCGGCCATCAGCTCGGCGGCCTCGGTGGACATCGCCTGGGCGTTGGTGCTGAAGGTCAGCCGGCCGGCCTTGACCGCGACCGTCACCGGGAACTCGTTGGAGCTGAAGCAGAAGTCGAGACGCCGGTCGACCGGACCGTCCTCCTGCTGGTCGAAGTCGATGAAGCTGAAGTGGACGTCCATCAGGCGCCCGGTGGTGATCGCCTCGTTCTGGATCGCCGGCATCGGGTAGTGCCGGTGCTCCCAGGTCCTGGTCTCGTTCTCGAAGACCTGGGTCACGAGTTCGCGCCAGGTGCGGGCGGTGCGGTCGAAGGCGAACGGCAGCGGGTTCAGGCTCATGCCCGCGACCTGGTCGGCGCCCGACACCTCGGCCCGCACGTGCGACATGAGGCCGCTGAAGAAGGTGCGCTCGGCGGTGATCTGGCTGAGCACCTTCAGGTGCGCGGCGAGCAGCACTGTCTTCACCGAGGCGCCCGACTGGAAGGCCAGCGCGCGCAGGCCGGGCAGCAGTTCGCCGAACTCGATGGAGCGGCGGAAGACGTCGTCCGGGCCGGCGTTCGGGTCGCCCCAGGCCGTGGGCAGCTCGAACTTCGGGTTCGCGCCGACCACCTCGGCCCAGTACTTCCGGTCGTCGCCGGAGGCCAGGGCGCGCAGCTCGGCCGCCACCTGGTCGGCGAAGCGCATGCCGATCTCGCGGCGCGGCTCGATCTCGCCGCCGTCGCGCAGCGCCCGGTAGAGCCCGAGCAGCTCCACCCGGAGCTGGAAGAAGCTCCAGCCGTCGAGGATCACGTGCGACTGCGAGAAGCTCAGCTGCCAGCGGCCGCCGGAGAGCTTCTGCACAATCAGCCGCTGCTGCGGCGCCTCGTGGTAGTCCACCGGCGAGTTGGCCTCGCCGTCGAGGAACTCGGCCAGGAAGGCCGGTTCCTCCTCTTCGGTCAGGTGGGTGGAGTCGTGCACGATCAGCCGCGGCTCGGCGCTCCGGTGCACCAGTTGCATCGGCACCGAGTAGGTCTCGAGGTCGAACGTCGTGCGCAGGATCTCGTGCCGCGCGATCAGCTCGGCCAGCGAGGCGCGCAGCGCGTCCTCGTCGAAGGGCTCCTCGTCGGTCAGACCGATGGTCTTGACGATGTGGTAGTGCTGCTTGCCCTCACTGGAGAGCATCTCGACCAGCATGCCGATCTGGTTCTGGGTCAGCGGATAGGCATCGGCCAGCCCCTCCGGCAGCAGCGCCCGGTCCTCCCCGCCGATCAGGGCGAAGGGCTCGACCCTGGTGCTCTCCTCGCGGATCTCGGCCCGGTCGGCGAGCGCCCCGCACAGCCGGGCGACGGTGTGGTGCGCGAACACGTCGCGGGTGCTGACGTTCAGGCCCTCGGCGCGCAGCCGGCCGGCGATGGCGACGGCGCGCACGGAGTCACCGCCGATGTCGAAGAAGTCGTCGTGGATGCCGACCCGGGGCAGTCCGAGCACTTCGACCCAGACCTCGCTGACGCGCGTCTCCAAGTCGGTGCGCGGGGCGGTGCAGGCGTGTCCGGTCGCGTCGGCCGCGTCCGGCAGGGCCCGGCGGTCGACCTTGCCGTTGGCGGTCAGCGGGAGAGCGTCCAGCGGCACGAACGCGGTCGGCACCATGTACTCCGGCAACGCGCCGGCGCAGTGCTCGGCCAGGTCGGCCGGCAGCTCGCCGCCGGTGACGACGACGTACGCCACCAGGCGCCGGTCGCCGCCCTCGCCGCCGGCCGCGACCACCGTGGCCTCGGTCACCGTGGGGTGCGAGCGCACCGCGGCCGTGACCTCGCCCAGCTCGATCCGGTAGCCGCGGATCTTCACCTGGTCGTCGAGTCGGCCGAGGAACTCGACGTTCCCGTCGGCGTCCAGCCGCGCCAGGTCGCCGGTGCGGTACATCCGCGTACCCGGGGCACCGAAGGGGTCGGGCAGGAATCGGTCGGCGGTCAGCGCGGGCTGCCCGCCGTAACCGCGGGCCACGCCGGTCCCGGCCACGAACAGCTCGCCGGCGTCACCGACAGGCACCTGGTCGAGGAACTCGTCGAGGATGTACATCGCAAGGTTCGGCAGGGCGCGCCCGATCGGCACCACCCCGGCGCCGGGCAGGCCCGCGAGCCGGTTGACGCTGGTGCCGACGGTCACCTCGGTCGGGCCGTACTCATTGATCAGGCGGTCGGCGCCGAGCCAGGTGGCCCACTGGGCGGCCAGGGCGCCGGGCAGTACCTCGCCGGCCACCACGACCGCACCGGCCAGGCGCGCGGCCTGGGCTCCGGTGATCTGCTGGGTGATGATCTCCAGGTGACCCGGGGTCAGCTTGAGGAAGGAGTAGGGTGCGCCGGCCAGCAGGGCCGGGCCGAGGTCGGCGAGTTCGAGGTCCTGCGGCAGCAGCCGGACCTTCTGGCCGACCAGCAGCGGCGCCCACAGGTTGGGCACGACGAGGTCGAAGGCCACCGAGGAGAAGACCGCGGAGCCGCCCTCGCGGGCGCCGCAGAGGTCGCGGGCCGCCCACCCGAGGTGGTTGGCCAGGCCCTCGTGGGTGACCTGCACGCCCTTGGGCGTTCCGGTGGAGCCGGAGGTGTAGATGACGTACGCCAGGTCCAGCGAGTCCGACGCGGCCGGCTTGACCGCGGTCTGCGGTGCCTCGGCGGCGATCAGGTCCTCGGCGCGGAGCACCGGTCCGTCGAAGACGCCGGCCAGGCCCTCGGCGTAGGCGCCGTGCGCCACGACGGCGACGGCCTTCGCGTCCTGCAGCGTGAAGCCGCAGCGGGCCGCCGGGTAGGCCGGGTCCAGCGGCAGGTAGGCCGCGCCCGCGCGCCAGACGCCCAGCAGCACCGGCAGCAGGTCCAGACCTCGGTCCATGACCACGCCGACCACCGAGCCGGCGCCGGCGCCGGCCGCGCGCAGGCGGTCCGCCACCGCGTCGGCGCGGGCGAGCAGCCCGGCGTAGTCGAGTTGTTGCTCGCCGCAGGCCACGGCCACCGCGTCGGGCGTGCGCCCGGCCTGCAGGGCGATCGCGGCCGGCACCGAGGTGATGCCGAAGTCCGCGCGCTCACCGGCCTCCGGGAGCGCACCGTCCTCGCGTG
Source organism: Streptomyces sp. NBC_00984 (assembly GCF_045162475.1). Taxonomy (NCBI): domain Bacteria; kingdom Bacillati; phylum Actinomycetota; class Actinomycetes; order Kitasatosporales; family Streptomycetaceae; genus Streptomyces; species Streptomyces sp. NBC_00984. The sequence continues at coordinate 8,056,988 of NZ_CP108734.1, read as the reverse complement.
GTGCGCCGGACCGGGCGAAGGCCGCCAGTGCGGCGACGGTGCGGTGTTCGAACAGGTCCCGCACGGCGACGTCGAAACCCTCCGCCCGCAACGCACCGACCACCGTGATCGCCCGGATCGAGTCACCACCGACATCGAAGAACCCGTCCCCGACACCCACCCGCTCAAGACCCAGCACCGACTGCCACACCGCGGCAACCACCCGCTCGTCCGCCGAACGCGGCGCCACGAACACACCACCACCACGCACATCACCACGCCCCGGAACCGGCAACACAGCCCGGTCCAGCTTCCCGTTCACATTCAGCGGCACCTCATCCAGCACCACGAACGCCGACGGCACCATGTACGCCGGCAACCACCGGGCACACCACCGCGCAAGCACCTCCGCCGACGAAACCCCCACCCCCACCACCGGCACCACATAACCCACCAGCCGAACACCCGAACCATCATCGTCCCGGGCCACCACCACCGCCTCACCCACCGACGGCTCCGCCGCCAGCACCACCTCCACCTCACCCGGCTCGATCCGGTACCCCCGAACCTTCACCTGCTGATCCCGACGCCCCACGAACTCCAGCACACCATCAGCCCGACGCCGCGCCAGATCACCACTGCGATACATCCGCGAACCCGCCACACCGAACAGATCCGGCACAAAACACTCCGCCGTCAACCGCGGCGAAGAATACCCACGAGCCACACCCGCACCCGCCACACAGATCTCCCCGACCACACCCACCGGAACGAGGTTGCCCTCCTCGTCCACCAGGTGCAGGCGCTGTTCGCTGAGCGGCCGGCCGATCGCGTTGCCGGCGTCCTGGGCGAAGTCCTTGCGGGTCAGGCGGTGGTAGGTGCTGTAGACGGTGGTCTCGGTGATCCCGTACATGTTCACCAGCGCGGTACGGCTCAGGCTGCGCCGCCCGACCCAGGGGGCGAGCGCCGGGATGTCCAGCCGCTCGCCGGCGAAGACCACCGCGCGCAGGGCCAGTGCCTTGATCCGCGGGTCACCGTCGCGGGCAGCCGCCGCCAGGGCGCGGAAGGCCGACGGCGTCTGGTAGAGAACCGTGACCTCCTCGTCCACCAGCAGGTCGAGCAGGTCGTCGGGCGAGCGGGTGGTCTCGGTGCCGACCACCACGACGCGGCTGCCGTTGCCCAGCGCGGCCCAGAGCTCGAAGACCGAGACGTCGAAGGCGTACGAGTGGCTCATGCAGGACACGTCCGACTCGTCGAACGCGTAGTGTTCCTGGGCGCTGACGATCAGCTGGACCACCGTGCGGTGGGGCACCTGGACACCCTTGGGCAGACCGGTCGAGCCCGAGGTGTACATGGCGTACGCGAGGTTGTCGCCGCTGATCGCGGTCTCGGGAGCCGTCGCGGGCCGGGCGGCGAGCAGCGCCGCCTCGGCGGGCTCGTCCAGGACTACCAGCGGGCCGTCGAAGAACTCGCGGACCAGCGGCTCCAGCGCGCGGACGGTGACGACCAGTGCGGCCTTCGCGTCCGCGGCGATGTGGCCGAGCCGGCTCGCGGGCGCCGCGGGGTCGAGTGGCAGGTACGCGCCGCCGGACTTGAGGACGCCCAGCAGGCTGGGGACGAGGTGCTGGTCGCGCTCCAGGCAGAGGCCGACCAGCCGCTCCGGCCGCGTGCCCAGCTCGATCAGGCGGTGCGCCAGCCGGTTGGCCCGCTCGTCCAGCTCGCGGTAGGTCAGCGTGCTGCCCTGCGCGGTGACCGCCGGCTCGTCCGGCAGCTCGGCCACCTGGGCGGCGAACAGCCGCACCAGCGTGCTGTCGGCGGAGTCCGCGCCGGCACCGGAACCGTCCTCGGAAAGCAGCCGGGCCTTCTCCTCGGCCGGCAGGTAGACCGCCGTGGCGTCCCCGTCCTCGTTGATCGCCATACCTTCCAAGACCTCGCGGTACATGACGGTGATCCTTTCCATGCCAGCCGGACTGATCACGGCCGAGTGGCTGCTGAGGTGCAGACGGCTTCCACGGTTGTGGACGGTCAGACCGATGCCGGTCTCGACCGGGGCGTTGCTGATGCGCCGCCCGGTGTCCACGACCTCGTCGTCGACCAGATGGAAGTCGAGGTAGTTGAAGTAGACGTTCACCAGTCGGCCGCCACCCCCGGCCCGCTGGATCAGAGGCATCGGGTACCGGCGGTGCGGCCAGAGCTCGACCTCGCGGGCATAGACCCGCTGGACCAGCTCCCGCCAGGTGCGCGCGCCTCGGTCCATGGGGAACGGGACGGTGTTGAGGTACATGCCGGGCACCCGCTCGGCGCCGAGCATCTCGACCCGGGTGTCGCAGACCAGCCCGGAATGGAACGCGTGGACGTCGGTGAGCTGGCTCATCACCTTCAGGTGCGCGGCGTGCAGGACCGACTTGAGAGAGACCTCGGCCCTGGACGCGAGCGCCCGCAGGCCGGCTTCCAGGTCCTCGAACGGGACCTTGCCGTAGACCGGCGTCGGCTCGGCCCCGGGGCTCGCCCCGAGCCCGGTCAGGCTGAGCGGGCTGTACCCGGAGACGATCCCGCGCCAGTAGTCGTGCTGCTCCTGGTCGGCGATCGCGGCCACCTCGCCGGCCACCGTGTCGGCGAAACGGACGGCGGGCAGTTCGGCCGGCTCGGGGTCCTGACCGGCGCGCAGCGCGCGGTAGACCCGCAGCAGCTCCATCAGGACGAGGTGGTAGCTCCAGCCCTCGGTGACGGCGTGGCACTGGGTGAAGGTCAGCCACCAGGCCTCATCGCTCTCCACGTGAACGTGGATCCGCAACAGCGGCGCGGTGTCGAGGTCGAACGGCCGGGACCGCTGGTCCTGGACGTAACCCTGGAGTTCGGCGACCGCCGCCTCCTGGCCCAGCCCGCGCAGGTCCGCGCCGGCGACCGGGATGCGCGACTGGGCGTGGACGACCTGCATCGGCACCGAGTAACCGTTCAGCTGGATCGAGGTGCGCAGCACCTCGTGCCGCGCGGAGAGCAGGTCCGCCGCCTCGCGCAGGGTGTCGAGCGCGAAGGAGCTCTCGTCCTTGATCCGGAAGCTGTTGACGATGTGGTAGACGCTCCGGTCGCTGTCGGCGAGCATCTCGACGAGCATGCCGAGCTGGTTCTGCGTCAGCGGGTAGGCGTCGACCGCGTCCGCGGGCAGCGCCGCCCGGTCCTGTTCCGTGATGAGCGCGAACGGCGCGACGGTGGCCACGGCGTCCTCCGCCAGCCTCGGCCGCAGGGCCAGCACCTCGGCGAGCCGGGCGACCGTACGGAACTCGAAGACGTCGCGGACGGTGGCGTCCAGGCCCTCGGCGCGGGCCCGGCCCACCAGCGCGACGGCGATCAGCGAGTCGCCGCCGAGGTCGAAGAAGTTGTCCTCGATCCCGACCTCCGGAACATGCAGCGCCTCGCTCCAGAGGTCGCACAGGCGGCGCTCGACGGCGTTGCGCGGCGCGATCGAGGCCACGCCCGCGAAGTGCTCCGCGCCGGGCTCGGGCAGGGCGCGCCGGTCGGTCTTGCCGTTCGGGGTCAGCGGGAGCGACTCCATCGCCACGAAAGCCGCGGGGACCATGTGCAGCGGCAACCGGTCGGTGAGCCAGGCGCGCAGCTCGGTCGGCGCCGGGGCCTGGTCGGCCGCCGGAACCAGGTAGGCCACGAGCCGCTTGCGCTCGCTCTCGGCGTCGGCGCCGCGCAGCAGGACCACGGCGATGCCGACGGCCGGGTGCGCGGCCAGCGAGGCCTCGATCTCGCCCAACTCGACGCGCTGCCCGTTCACCTTGACCTGGTCGTCGACCCGGTCGAGGAACTCCAGCTGTCCGTCCGCGCGCAGGCAGACCAGGTCGCCGGTGCGGTAGAGCCGGGTGCCCGGCTCGCCCCACGGGTCGGGGACGAAGCGCTCGGCGGTGAGCCCCGGGCGGCCGATGTAGCCGCGGCTCACGCCGACGCCGCCCGCGTGGAGCTCGCCCGGCACGCCGACCGGGACGAGCTCGCCGGCCTCGTCGAGCACGTAGAGGGTCGTGTTGCGCACGGCCCGGCCGATCGGTACCCGGATCCCCTCGGCCTCGCCGGCCTCGGTCAGGATCGCGTGGGTGATGTCGTCGGAGCACTCCGTCGGGCCGTAGGCGTTGACCATCGGCACCTGCGGGAACCGAGAGAACCAGCGCACGCACAGCTCGGGCGGAAGGGCCTCGCCGGTGACCACCAGGCGGCGCAGCGCGGGCAGTTCCGGAGCCGGAGTGCCGGCGTCCCAGACGTCGAGCGCGGCGCGCAGCACCGAGGGCACCACTTCGAGCACGGTGACGCCGTCGCGGACGACCCGGTCGAACAGGGCTACCGGGTCGGCGGCGGCCTCGGAGCCGATCACGCTCACGGACCCGCCGACCACGAGGGCGACGAGCATCTGCCAGACCGAGACGTCGAAGCTCAGCGGGGCGTTCTGGGCGACGACGTCGCTGCCCGTCAGCTCCAGGTCCTCGACCTTGGCGAGCAGGTGGTTGCCCATGCCGCGGTGGTGCACCATCACGCCCTTGGGGCGGCCGGTGGAACCGGAGGTGTAGATCACATAAGCCAGGTTGTCGAGCGTGACGTGCGGGGTCGGGGCGGTCGCGGGCCGGAAGGCCCACTCCTCGGCGCGGTCGAGCCCGATGATCCGCCGGCCCTCGCGGCCCGCCGGGTCGTCGGAGCGGTCGGCGATCAGCAGCCGGACGCCCGAGTCGTCGAGCAGGTAGGCCTTGCGCTCGTCGGGCAGGTGCGGGTCCACCGGCAGGTAGGCGCCGCCGGTCTTGAGCACCGCGAGCACCGCGACGAGCTGCTCGACCGAGCGCTCGGCGAGCAGGCCGACGACGCTCTCCGGCCCCGTCCCGAGCGAGATGAGGTGGTGCGCGAGCCGGTTGGCGCGCGCGTCCACCTCGGCGTAGCTCAGCTGCTGCCGGCCGTCGCGGACGGCAAGCGCCTGCGGGCGCTCGGCGGCGAAGCGGGTGAACGTCGCCACGGCGTCGAGGTCGACGGGCTCGCGGGCGGTGTCCGTCCACAGCTCCAGCAGGTTGCGGCGGTCCTCCTCGGGCAGCAGAGCGCCCTGCGGCGAGCCGTCGGCGTCGGCCGCGATCGTGGCCAGCACCGCGCGGTACATCGCGGCCAGGCGAGCGGCCGCCTCCCGGCTCATCACCTGGGTGTTCGTGCTGAGCGATATGTGCAGCGGCGAGCAGTTGACGGTGAGGGCGAAGTCGTTCTGCGAGTCGCCGATCCGCGGCCCGTCACCGACCGCCTCCTCCTGCTTCGCGAAGTCGAAGTAGTTGAAGACGACGTTGAACAGCGCCTCGCCGCCGGCGTCCGGGCGCAGCCGGGCGATGGCCGGCATCGGGTGGTGCCGGTGCGTCCAGGCCGCGGCCTCCCGGTCGAAGGCCGTTCGGACCAGCCGCAACCAGGTGTCCGGCAGGGCGTCCACGGCGAACGGCACCGTGTTGAGGTGCATGCCGTACACGCGCTCGGCGCCGGTCAGCTCCGGGCGGGCGTCGGTGACCAGGCCGAAGTAGCGGCCGGGCTCGTTGGCCAGCTGGGACATGACCTTGGTGTGCGCGGCGAGCAGCACGCTCTTGACGGAGGTGCGGGCCCGGGAGGCGACCGCCTGGAGCGCCTCGGCCAGATCGGGGAAGTCGATCCGCTGGTCGTAGGCCTCGGACGGCCCGCCGGTGTGCGCCCAGGTCGCGGGCAGGCCGACCGGGGAACGCTCGGCGATCACCTGCTGCCAGTGGGCGCGGTCCTCCTCGGAGTCCAGGGACCGCAGTTCGGCGGCGATGAAGTCGGCGTACCGGGCACCTGTCGGCTCCCCGACCGGCTCGGCCGTGTCCTCCGCACCGCCGGCGCGCAGCTTGCGGTAGGCGGCCAGCAGCTCGGTGACCAGGCTGTGGCGGGCCCAGCCCTCGTGGGTGGCGTGCGGCTGGACCAGCGTCAGCCACCAGCCGTCCTCGCCGTCGAGGACCACCGCGACCCGCAGCAGCGGGGCGGCGGACAGGTCGAACGGCGCGGCCCGCTCTCGCTTCAGCAGGCCCTCGAGCCCTTCGCGCCGCTCGTGCACGGTCAGCGGGACCTCGGCGCTCGCGTGCACCAGCTGCATCGGCTCGGAGAATCCGGTCAGGTGCATGGAGGTGCGCAACATCTCGTGCCGGGCGACGACGGCGGCGAGCGCCGCGCGGAACGCGTGCTCGTCGAAGGGCTGCCGGTCCGGGACGCGCTGCGAGCCGACGCTGTGGTAGGTCGAGCCGTCCTCGCTCGCCAGCATCTCGACCAGCATGCCGGTCTGGATCCGGGAGAGCGGGTAGGCGTCCACCACGTCGGCGGGCACCCTGGCCCGGTCCCCGGCGGAGACCAGCGCGAACGGGGCGACCGGGGTCAGGGCCCCGGCCGGGGCGGTGCGCTCGGCGAGTGCCCGGCTGCTGCCGGTCACGGTGCCGTGCTCGAAGAGGTCGCGGACCTGGGCGTCCAGGCCCTCCGCGCGCAGGGCGCTGATCAGCGCGATCGCCTTGATCGAGTCGCCGCCGATCTCGAAGAACCGGTCCTCGACGCCGACCCTCGGCACCCCGAGGACGGCCGCCCAGACCGCCGCGACCCGTTGCTCCAGCGGGGTGCGCGGGGCGGTGTGGGCGCGCTCCGCCACGTTCTGGGCGTCGGGCAGGGCCTTGCGGTCCAGCTTGCCGTTGGCGGTCAGCGGCAGCACGTCCATCGGGACGAACACCGCCGGAACCATGTACTCGGGCAGCACCTCGGCGCAGTGGGCGGCCAGCTCGGCCGCGCCGGCCTCGCCGACCACGTACGCCACCAGGCGCAGGTCCCCGGCCGGCGAGGCGGCCGCGATCACCGCCGCGTCGCGGACCTCGGGGTGGGAGCGCAGTGCGGCGGCCACCTCGCCGAGTTCGATCCGGTGACCGCGGATCTTCACCTGGTCGTCCAGGCGACCGAGGAACCTGACGTTCCCGTCGGCGTCCCGGCAGGCAAGGTCGCCGGTGCGGTACATCCGCGAACCGTCGGCCCGGAAGGGGTCGGGGAGGAACCGCTCGGCGGTCGGCCCGGGCCGCCGGCGGTAGCCGCGGGCGACACCGGTGCCGACCACGAACAGCTCGCCGGGCACGCCGTCGGGCACCGGCTGGAGGTTGTCGTCGAGGACGTACATGCCCATGTTGGGCAGTGGCTTGCCGATCGGCACCACGCCGGCCGGGACCGGGAGCGACAGCGGGTTGACGCAGGTACCGACAGAGGCTTCCGTCGGGCCGTACTCGTTGACCAGGCGGCCGTCGCCGAGCCACTCGGCCCATCGTCCGGCCAGCACGCCGGACAGGGCCTCGCCGGCCACCACGACGACACCGGCCAGGTCACGGGCCTGCTCCGCGGTGATCTGCCCGGTCAGGATCTCAAGGTGACCGGGGGTCAGCTTGAGGAAGGAGTACGGGGCACCGGCCAGCAGCTCGCGGCCGAGGTCCGACAGGTCCGGGCCGGCAGGCAGCATCCGCACCGGGTCGCCGGTCAGCAGCGGCGCCCACAGATTGGGCACCACCAGGTCGAAGGCGACCGAGGAGAACAGCGCCGATCCACCCCGGCTCGCCCCGCAGAGGTCGCGGGCCGCCCAGCCGAGGTGGTTGGCCAGGCCCTCGTGGGTGATCTCGACGCCCTTCGGCCGACCGGTCGAGCCCGAGGTGTAGATGACGTAGGCGAGATCCTGCGGATCCAACAGGTGGGCGCCGGCCGGACGGTCGGTGCCGACCGGGGCCGGTGCGTCCGCGAGCACCAGGGGACCGGGGAAGGCGGCGCCCAGCTGCTCGGCGTGGTGCGACTGGGTGACGGCTGCCGCGGCGCCGGCATCGGTCAGCACCGTGCCCCAGCGTTTGGCCGGGTAGGACGGGTCCAGCGGCAGGTAGGCCGCGCCCGCCCGCCAGATGCCCAGCAGGGTGGGCAGCAGGTCGAGGCCGTGGTCCACGACCACGCCGACCATCGAGCCCGGCGCGACCGCGGCAGCCCGCAGCCTCTCGGCGACCGCGTCGGCCGAGGCGAGCAGCTGCGCGTAGGAGAGCGTCCGCTCCCCCGCGACGACGGCCACCGCGTCGGGGGTGCGTGCGGCCTGGGCCGCGATCCGCGCGGGCACGCTCTGCCGGCCGAAGTCGGCGCTCTCGCCCCACTCCTCGACGCCCATCGCGTCGGCCGACAGGTAGACCGCCTGGGCGTCGCCGTCGGGGCCGGCCGCCATCGACTCCAGCACCACGCGGTACATCGCGGCCAGGTGGTCGGCACGTTCCTGGGTCATGGTGTGCGAGTCGGTGCGGAGCGTCAGGACGTTGTCGAGGGTGGTGACGCCGAGCGCGAACTCGGTGGCGCTGGTGTTGATCCCGGTGCTCTCGTCGGTGATGTCCTCGAGATCCGCGCCGGAGAAGTCCAGGTAGCTGAAGAAGGCTTCCAGGACGCGGTCGCCCTCGGCCAGCTCGGTCTGGATGGCGGGCATCGGGAAGTACCGGTGCTCCCACATCCGGGCCTCGCCCTCGAACACCGAGGCGACCAGCTCGCGCCAGGTGCGCGCGGAGCGGTCGTGCCCGAACGGCACGGTGTTGAGCAGCATGCCCAGCACCCGGTCGGCACCGGCCGTCTCCGGGCGGGTGTGGCAGACCACACCGGTCTGGAACGAGGTCTCGTGGGTGAGCTGGCTCATCACCTTCAGGTGGGCGGCCAGCAGCACGCTCTTGAGCGAGACGCCCGCGTCGCGGGCCAGGGCGCGCAGCCCTGGTTCGAGGTCGGTGAAGCGCAGGCCCGCGCGGACCTTGGCGCGCGGCGCGGTGGTGTCGCCCTGCCAGGTCTCCGGGAAGGTGAGCCGGGCCCGGTTGCCGACGATCTCCTGCCAGTACGCACGGGAGTCCGCCGAGGCCAGTGCCGCCAGCTCGGCCGCGATGGAGTCGGCGTAGCGCGCCGTCCCCGCCTCGGCCGTGGCGGGGCTCTGTCCGGCCAGGATCTGCCGGTAGCACTCGACGAGTTCGGTCAGCAGGAGGTGGTAGCTCCAGCCGTCGAGCAGCGCGTGGCTCTTGGTGAAGGTGCAGCGCCAGGTGGCCTCGTCCTCGGTGTGGACGAAGATCCGCAGCATCGGCTTGCCGGACTGGAGGTCGAAGGCGCGGTCCTGCTCGGCGACGACGAAGCGCTCCAGGTCGGCGCGCCGCTCCTGCTCGGAGCGGCCGGACAGGTCGGCGTATCCGACCTCGATGTCCGTCACGGCGTGGACGACCTGCATCGGCACCGAGTAGGTGTGCAAGTCGAAGGAGGTCCGCAGGATGTCGTGGCGGGCCGCCACGAGGTCCACGGTCCGGCGGAAAGCCGCCAGGTCGAACGCGACGGTGTCCGCGATGAGGAACGAGGCCACGTCGTGGTAGGAGTTGCCGACCTCGGAGGCCAGCGTCTCGACCAGCATGCCGAGCTGGTTCTGCGACAGCGGGTAGGCGTCCAGGGCCGCTGCCGGCAGCGCGGCCCGGTCGTCGGCGCCGATGAGCGCGAACGGCGCGACGGCGGTCGCGGTCGCCTCGACCGTGTCGCGGCGGCGCAGCCGCTCGGCGAGCCCGGCGACGGTGCGCGCCTCGAAGACGTCGCGCACCCCGATGTCGAGGCCGGCGGAGCGCAGCGAACCCACCAGGGAGACGGCGCGGATGGAGTCGCCGCCGAGGTCGAAGAAGCCGGTCTCGACGTCGACCTCGTCGATGCCGAGCACCTGCGACCAAACCGCGGCGACCCGCTCCTCCAGCGGGTCACCCGGCGCGCGCACGGCGCTCCGCCGGGCCTGCGCAGCCGCCTCGGGGGCGGGCAGCGCGGCACGGTCCAGCTTGCCGTTGGGGGTGAGCGGGATCGCGGCCACCGCGACGAAGGCGTCCGGGACCATGTAGGCGGGCAGGAAGGCGGCCGCGCTCGTGCGCAGCGCGGCGGTGTCGAGGGCCTCGCCGGACTCGCTCACGTAGTAGGCGGTGAGCAGTCGGCCGGCCGCGGTGGGCACTGGGGTGACCCGGGCCTGGGAGACCCCGGGCACCGCCGCGAGCACGGCCTCGATCTCGCCGGGTTCGACACGGTGGCCGCGGATCTTCACCTGCTCGTCGCGGCGGCCGAGGAAGTCGGCGTCGCCGTTCGGCAGCAGCCGGACCAGGTCGCCGGTGCGGTACAGGCGCGCACCGGGCTCGCCCCACGGGTCCGGCACGAAACGCTCGGCCGTTGGGCCGGGCCGGCCGACGTAGCCGCGGGCGAGGTGGCCGCCGCCGACGCACAGCTCGCCGACCACGCCGACGGGCACCGGCTGGAGGTGCTCGTCGAGGACGTACATCGAGGTGCCGGGGATCGGCCGGCCGATCGGGGCCGGGTCGTGTGCGAGCGCACCGGTCACGGCATACACGCTGTTGCCGACAGTTGCCTCGGTCGGGCCGTACTCGTTGACGACGCGGCCGCCGCCGAGCAGCTCGCACCAGGCCTCCGCGACGCGGGCGGACAGGCTCTCTCCGCCGACCACGAGGGTGCGGGTGAGCCCGCGTGCATCCTCGTACTGCCGGGACAGCAGCTCGAGGTGACCGGGCGTCAGCTTGAGAAAGGCGTACGGCGCCGCAGCCCACAGCGCGCGGCCCAGGTCGGCCAGGTCCAGCTCCTCTGGGAACACGTGGACCGGGCGTCCGGCCGCGAGCGCGGCCCAGAGCGTCGGCACCACGAGGTCGAAGGCGACGGAGGAGAACAGCGCGGTGCCGCCCTCCGAGTCGATGTAGTCGGTGACGGCCCAGTCGAGGTAGCCCGCCAGTGCCCGGTGGCCGATCTGCACACCCTTGGGCATGCCGGTGGAGCCGGAGGTGTAGATCACGTAGGCGAGCCGGTCCGGGGCGTCCACCCGTCCGGGGGCGGTGGCCGGCCACCGCTCCGAGGAATCCTCGCCTCCGCCGAGGGTGACGGTCGGGCAGGCCGCCCGGCCTTCCAGACGCCGCGCCCCGGCCGCGTCGGTGACCAGGACGACGGCCTCGGCGTCGGCCAGCAGGTGGGCGACCCGGCCCTCGGGGGCCGCGACGTCCAGCGGCAAGTAGGCGGCGCCCGCCTTCCAGGCGGCGAGCAGCGCGACCACCAGGTCGGCGGACCGCGGCAGCCGGACCGCGACGACCGACTCGGGGCCGGCGCCCTGCGCCCGTAGGCGGTGGGCGAGCCGGTTGGCCCGGACGTCCAGCTCGGCGAAGCTCAGTTTCTCGACGATCTCGCCGAGGACATCGCGGCCCGTGACGGCGGTCGCCGTGGGCGACTCTGCGGCGCGGCGCTCGAAGGCCACGAGCGCCTGCTCGGCGGTGGCCGTGGCGGAGGTGGCCGACCCGTCGCCGATCACCAGGGCGCGCTCGGCCTCGGGGAGGTAGGCGGCCTCGGCGTCGCCGTCCGGGTCCGCCGCCATCGCTTCGAGGACCAGGCGGAACATCGTGGCGATCCGCTCGGCGGCGGCGCGGCCGACCATGCGCGGGTTGGCGGTCAGGAAGATGTGCCCCGCCCGGGAGGAGACGGTGAGCGGGAACTCGGTCGGGCTCTCGTCGTTGCCGCCCAAGCCGACCAGTTCGCCGTCGACCTGGTGGAAGTCCTGGTAGTTGAAGAAGACTTCGAACAGCCGGGAGCCCTGGCCGGAGTCCCGCACGATGGCGGGCAGCGGGTAGCCGCGGTGCGGCCAGCACGCCGCCTCCTGCCGGAAGGTCCGACGCACCAGCTCGCGCCAGGTACGGGCGGAGCGGTCGACCGCGAAGGGCAGCGTGTTCAGGTACATGCCGGCCACCCGGTCGGCGCCGAGCCGCTCGGAGCGGGCGTCGCTGACCAGGCCGACCCTGAACGCGGGCTCCTCGGTGAGCTGGCTCATCACCTTGCCGAAGGCGGCGAGCATGACGCTCTTGAACGAGGCGTCGGAGGCAACGGCCAGGGTGCGCAGCCGGCCCTCCAGGTCCGCCCACGGCGTGCGCGCGGCCACCGGGGTGCCGGCGTCCGCGGCCTGGTCGCCCCATTCCTGGGGCAGCACGAAACCGGCCGTCCGGCCGACCAGGTCCATCCAGTGGGCGCGGCTTTCCTCGTTCGCCAGGACGGCCTGCTCGGCCGCGATGAAGTCGGCGAAGCGCAGGCCCGGCGCCTCGTACGGCGCGGGCTCCACGCCGTCGCGCAGGTCGCGGTGGAGCGCCAGCAGCTCCATCAGCAGGGAGTGGTGGCTCCAGCCCTCCAGCACCGCGTGGCACTCGGTGACGGAGAGCTGGTAGCCGCCGTCGGTCACGTGGACGAAGAAGCGGAGCAACCCGGGCACCGCGAGGTCGAACAGCTCGGCGCGATCGGCCTTGGTGAACTCCGCGAGCACGGTGGCGATTTCGTCCTGGCCCAGGCCGCGCAGGTCGCGTACGCCGAGGCCGAGGTTCGCGGAGCCGTGCACGATCTGGAGCGGCTGCGCATAGTCGGTCAGGTGCAGTGAGGTCCGCAGGATCTCGTGCCGCTGTGCGAGCACCCCCAGCGCCGTACGGAACGCCGGCTCGGAGAAGCCGCGCTCGTCGGCGATCGGGAAGGTCGTGGTGTTGTGGTACAGGTTCCCGATGCCCTCGCCGGCCTGCACTCCGCTGGAGGCGAGCATCTCGACGAGCATGCCGAGCTGGTTCTGCGACAGCGGGTAGGCATCCACCGCGCCGGCCAGCAGCCCCTCCCGGTCGACGCCGTCGAGCAGCGCGAACGGCTCGACGGCCGGCCCCTCTGCGAGCGCCTTGGCACGGCCACGGGCCGCCTCGGTCAGTGCGGCGACGGTGCGGTGTTCGAACAGGTCCCGCACGGCGACGTCGAAACCCTCCGCCCGCAACGCACCGACCACCGTGATCGCCCGGATCGAGTCACCACCGACATCGAAGAACCCGTCCCCGACACCCACCCGCTCAAGACCCAGCACCGACTGCCACACCGCGGCAACCACCCGCTCGTCCGCCGAACGCGGCGCCACGAACACACCACCACCACGCACATCACCACGCCCCGGAACCGGCAACACAGCCCGGTCCAGCTTCCCGTTCACATTCAGCGGCACCTCATCCAGCACCACGAACGCCGACGGCACCATGTACGCCGGCAACCACCGGGCACACCACCGCGCAAGCACCTCCGCCGACGAAACCCCCACCCCCACCACCGGCACCACATAACCCACCAGCCGAACACCCGAACCATCATCGTCCCGGGCCACCACCACCGCCTCACCCACCGACGGCTCCGCCGCCAGCACCACCTCCACCTCACCCGGCTCGATCCGGTACCCCCGAACCTTCACCTGCTGATCCCGACGCCCCACGAACTCCAGCACACCATCAGCCCGACGCCGCGCCAGATCACCACTGCGATACATCCGCGAACCCGCCACACCGAACAGATCCGGCACAAAACACTCCGCCGTCAACCGCGGCGAAGAATACCCACGAGCCACACCCGCACCCGCCACACAGATCTCCCCGACCACACCCACCGGAACGGCCCGGCCCTCGGCGTCGAGCAGCCGCAGCCGCAGGTCCGAGAGCGGCTCGCCGATCCGGTTGGGCGCGCCCGGCTCGAAGTCGGCCGCGTCCACGCGGTGGTAGGTGCTGTGCACCGTGGTCTCGGTGATCCCGTACATGTTGGCGAGCACCACGCGCCCGTCCAGGCCCATCCGCTCGGCCCACGGGGCCAGCTCGCGGACCTCCAGCTTCTCGCCGGCGAAGACCACCAGGCGCAGCGCGAGTTCGTCGAGCCGCGGGTCCGCCTCGCGGGCGGCGGCGACCAGGCCGCGGAAGGCCGACGGCGTCTGGGAGAGCACGGTGACACCGGTGGCGACGAGGGTGCACAGCAGGTCCTCGGGCGAACGCACGGCCTCCTCGGAGACCAGGACGAGCCGGGCGCCGTGCGCGTAGGCCGCCCACATCTCGAAGACGGAGACGTCGAAGGCGTACGAGTGGGTCATGCTGAACACGTCCGACTCGTCGAACGCGTAGTGTTCCTGGGCGGTCGCCAGGAGCCGCGCCACGTTGGCATGACTCACCCGGACGCCCTTGGGACGGCCGGTCGAGCCGGAGGTGTAGATCGTGTAGGCGAGGTTGTCCGGGTGGACCTCGGCCTGCGGGTTCTCGGCCGGTTCGGCCACGATCGCCGGGGCGTCGGCCCCGTCGAGCTCGACCACCACACCGCCGAAGCAGGTCCGCAGCTTCGGGGCCAGCCGGGCTGTCGTCAGCACGATCCCGGCCCGAGCGTCGGTCAGCACGTACTCCAGCCGGTCGACCGGCAGCGACGGGTCCAGCGGCAGGTATGCGGCACCCGACTTGAGCACCCCGAGCAGGGCGGGGATCATCTGTGCGTCGCGCTCCAGCAGTACGCCGACGGACCGCTCCGGCCCGGCGCCGAGGGCGCGCAGGCGGTGGGCGAGCCGGTTGGCCCGCTCGTTCACGTCCTGGTAGCCGAAGGCCTGCTCGCCGACGACCAGGGCGACGGCCTCCGGGCTCTTCGCCGCGGCGGCCTCGAACAGCTGGTGCAGACCGGTCGGCACGGTGGCGGCCGGCAGCGACCGGGCGTCCGCCGTCAGTGCGGCCTCCGTCTCGTCCAGGAAGACGGCGGTGCGGACGGCGGCCGACGGCTCGGTGGTGCAACGGTCCAGCAGGCGCAGGAAGTGCCGGGCGAAGCGCTGGACGGTCTGCTCGTCGAAGAGCGAGGCGGCGAAGACGAAGCCGGCGCCCATCGCGCCGGTCCGCACGCCGGAGACCTGGAGGGCCAGGTCGCACTTGGCGATGCCCGCGCCGGCCTCCAGCGCGGAGGCGGCGACGTCGCCGAAGGCGAGGCCGTCGGCGCGCTCGTGGTGCATCGTGAAGGCGACCTGGTACAGCGGGGTGCGCGACAGGTCGCGCTGCGGCTCCAGCTCGTCCACCAGGCGGGCAAAGGGGATCTGCTGGTGATCGAAGGCCTCCAGCACGGTGGCGGCATTGCCGCGCACCAGCTCGTCGAAGCTCCGGTCTTCGGTCCAACGGCCGCGCAGGACCAGGCTGTTGATGCAGTAGCCGATCAGACCACGCAGCTGCGCGGCGTCCCGGCCGGAGACGACGGTGCCCACGGCCACGTCCTGGACGCCGGTATAGCGCGAGAGCAGGAGCTGGTACGTGGTCAGCAGCACCGCGAACGGCGTCGTGCCCCGGTGGCGGGCGTACTGCCGGACCCGGTTCGCCAGGTCCTCGGGAACGGTGAACCGAACCTGCCCGCCGACGTGGTCACGCACGGCTGGGCGGGGGCGGTCGGTGGGCAGATCGATCGGCTCGACCCCGTCCAGCCGACTACGCCAGTAGGCGAGGTCGGACTCCGCATCGGCACTGCCTGCCCGCGCGCGCTGCCAGGCCGCGTAGTCGGCGTACTGGATGGTCGGCTCGGGCAGTTGCGGCTCGGTGCCGCCGAGCACCGCCGTGTAGACGGCGGCGAGTTCAGTGGCGAAGACGCCGGTGGACCAAGCGTCGCAGGCGATGTGATGGAAGGCGACGGCGAGGATCGCCTCGTCGTCGGCGACCCGGATCAGCGAGCCGCGCAACGGCAGTTCGGCCGCGAGGTCGAAGGGGCGCGCGAACTCGTGGTCGAGCGCCGCGCGCGCTTCGGCCTCGCGCCGCTCGGCGGGCGCCTCGCGCAAGTCGATCACGGCGGGCGCGGCCGGTACCTCGTCGGTCACCAGCTGGGCCGGCTCGCCGTCCACCGTCGCGTAGCGGGAGCGCAGGATCTCGTGGCGCGAGAACACGAATCGCCAGGCGGCGGCCAGCGCGTCCTCGTCCAGGGCGCCGCGCAGGCGCAGTGCCAGCGGCACGACGTACTCGCTGCTCTCCGGATCCAGCCGGTTGAGGAACCACATCTGCTGCTGACCGTCACCCAGCCGCAGCGGGCGGGACCGGTCGGCCCGGGGGAACGCCTCGCGGCGCGCGGCCTCGGCGGCCTGCAGCCTCGCGCGGAACAAGTCCTCGCGGGAGGTGGGCTGAGTACCGCGCACCGGCGCCGGCTCGACCAAGTCGTTCACGCGTTGTGTCCCTTCAGGGAGTCCGGGCCCGCGCCCCGCGCGGCGTCGTCCTGGCGGATCATGTCTTCGATCATCCGGGCCATTTCGGCGATCGTGGGCGCCTCGAAGACGTTGCGCACCCCGATCTGGAGCTGGAAGGTCTCACGGAGCCGGGCCACCAGCTGGATCGCGAGGATCGAGCTGCCGCCGGCCTGGAAGAAGTCCTCCTCGATTCCGACCGGCCCGCCCAGCAGGTTCTGCCAGATCTCGAAGATCAGTTGCTCGCCGAGGTCACGCGGGCCGGTGGGGGCACCGGCCGCGGCCTTGGCTTCGGGCTCGGGCAGGGCCGAGCGGTCGAGCTTGCCGTTGGCGTTGAGCGGGATCCGGTCGAGCATCGTGAAGGCGGCCGGAACCATGTACTCGGGCAGCGCCTGCGCACAGTGCGCCGCCAGCTCCGTGGCGGCGGAGGCCGGCTGCGCCGGGTCGGCGAGCACGCAGTAGGCGGCGAGTTGGAGCTCGCCGGAGGGCCTCGACACCGGGACCACGGCCGCGTCCCGCACCGCCGGGTGTTCCAGCAGCACCGAGCGGACCTCGCCTGGCTCGACCCGGAAGCCGCGGATCTTGACCTGCTCGTCGATCCGGCCGACGAACTCCATCTGGCCGTGCACCGTCCAGCGCGCCAGGTCGCCGGTGCGGTAGAGGCGGGCTCCGGGGGCGCCGAGCGGGTCGGGCAGGAAGCGTTCGGCGGTCAGGCCGGGCCGGCCGTGGTAGCCGCGCCCCACCCCGGCGCCACCGACGTGGAGTTCGCCGATCACGCCGACCGGGACCGGCCGCATCCGCTCGTCGAGCACCCGCATGACCATGCCGGGCAGCGGCCGGCCGATCGGCACCTCGTCGCCGGGCACCGGGTTGTCCACCGGGAACACGCAGGTGCCGACGGAGGTCTCGGTGGGGCCGTACTCGTTGATCAGCCGGCCGTCGCCGAGGGCTGCGGCCCAGGGGCGGGCCAGCGCCGCGGGCAGCCGCTCGCCGGCCGCGACGATCAGGCCCTGCTCGCCCACGAGTTCGACACAGCGCCGGGGGCCGAGCCGGTCGGTGAGCACCTGCAGGTGGCTCGGCGTCAGCTTGAGGAAGCCGAACGGACCGGCCTTGGTCAGGTGGTCGCCGAGCTCGTAGAGGTCGCCGTCCTCGGCCTGCAGCCAGACCCGCTCACCCGTGGCCAGTGGCGCCCAGACGTTCGGCACCACCAGGTCGAAGGCGATCGAGGAGAACAGCGCGCCACCACCGGGCGCGGCTTCGACGAGGGTGCGCGCGGCCCACTGGACGTGGTTGGCCAGGCCGCGGTGGGTGACCTCGACGCCCTTGGGGCGACCGGTCGAACCCGAGGTGAAGATGAGGTAGGCGAGTCGGTCGAGGTCGTCCGCGGCCGGGGCGAGCGGTTCGCAGGCCTCGATCGCGGCCTGCTCCCGGGCGACGTCCAGCACCGTCCAGGAGTCCGCGGCCGCGGCGAACCGCTCGGCGTTCGGCCCGTCGGCGAGCAGCACCCGGGCTCCGGCGGCCTCCGCCATCCGCGCGACGCGGTCGGCCGGGAAGGCCGGGTCGACCGGCAGGTAGGCGCCGGTCGCCTTCCAGACCGCCAGCAGTGCCGCGATCAGCCGCGGCCCGCGGTCCATGGCGACGGCGACCACGTCCTCGGCGCCGACGCCGGCCGCCCGCAGCCGGCTCGCCAGCCGTCCCGCGTAGTCGTCCAGCCGGGCGTAGGTCCAAACGGTGTCCTCGCCGACGAGCGCCACCGCGTCCGGGGTCTCCGCGGCGCGCAGGGCCACCAGGGCGGGCACCGAGGCCGGCGCCGTCTCGTCCACGGCCTCGCCGGTGCCCCAGCCGTCCACGGTCCGGAACTCGGCCTCCGAGAGCAGCGGCAACTCGGCCGGCGCGACATCGGGCTCGGTCGCGGCAACCTCGAGGATCCGCAGCAGATGACCGGTCATCCGGCGCACGGTCGCCTGGTCGAACAGCGCGGTCGCGTATTCCAGGCCGCCGACCAGCGAGCCGTCGGAGCGCGGGCGCAGGATCAGGGTGAGGTCGGTGTGGGTGGCGTGCCACATCTCGGCGAGCGACTCGACCGGCGTGTCCTCGCCGATCAGGGCGTTGAAGTCGGCGTCGTGGAAGTCGAAGGCGGCCTGGAAGATCGGGGTGCGGGAGAGGTCGCGCTCGGGTGCGATCCGCTCCACCAGCCGGTCGAAGGGCAGCGACTGGTGCGCGAGCGCGGTCTTGACGGTCCGTCCGAGCCGGTGCACGGCCTCCGTGAAGGGCAGCTCCGGTTCCAGGCGGGCGCGCAGCACCAGGCTGTTGAGGAAGAAGCCGACCACGCCCTCGGTCTGCGGAAACTCCCGGCCCGCGACCGGCGTGCCGATCGGCATGTCCCAGCTGCCGCCGTGCCGGCCGAGCAGGGTGGCGAAGGCGGTGAGCAGTACGGTGAACTGGGTGGTACCGGCCTTGCGGGCGAGCCGGTTCAGGGCCTCGCTCCGCTCGGCGTCGATCTCCAGCGGGACGATCGAGCCGCGGCCGTCGCGGACCGCCGGACGCGGCCGGTCGGTGGGCAGCCGCAGCGGCGGAAGTCCTGCCAACTCCCCTGTCCAGTGGTCGAGTTCGCGCTGGGTCCGGGGGTCATTGGCGGCCTTCTGCTGCCAGACCGCGTAGTCGCCGTACTGGATCGGCAGGGCCGGCAGCTCGGGCGTGCGGCCGGCGGCGAGCACCCCGAGGAGCTCGGCGAACTCGCGCTCGAGGATGCCGGTCGACCAGCCGTCGGAGGCGATGTGGTGGATCAGCAGGCACAGCGCCCGGTCGGTCCCGGCCTCGACCAGCACCGCGCGCAGCAGCGGCCCGGTCGCCAGGTCGAAGCCCTCCCGCTGCTCGGTGCGCAGTACGCCGGGCACCGCCGCGGCGCCGCCGCGCACCACCCGCAGCCCGACGGCGGCCGGCGGGTCGACGATCTGCGCCGGGACGCCGTCGATCTCGGGGAAGCGGCTGCGCAGCGCCTCGTGCCGCTCGACCAGCAGGTCGAGCGCGCGCTGGATCGACGGCACCCCGGCGTCGGCCGGCACCGGCAGTACGAGCCCGGACACCCACTCGCCGACGCCCGAGCGCAGCCGCTCGGAGAACCAGATGCGCTGCTGGCCGGGCGAGAGCGGCAGCGGCCGGCTGCGGTCGACGGGCTTCGGGCCCGGCTCGGCAGCCGCGCCCAGCAACTCGGCCTGCGCCGCGACGGTGGTGGCGCCGAACAGCCCGCGCAGGGCAACCGTGGTGCCGGACAGCTCGCGCAGCCGGGTCACCAGGCGAGTCAGCTGCAGAGAGGTGCCGCCGAGGTCGAAGAAGTCGTCGTCGAGGCCGACCTCGTCGGCGCCCAGCACGGCGCGCCACGCTCCGGCGATCAGCTGCTCGGCCTCCGTCACCGGGGCCCGCCGCGCACCGCCCGACCCGGCGGCGGGCACCGCCAGGGCCTTGCGGTCGATCTTGCCGGTCGGCCCGAGCGGGAGCGAGGCGTGCTCGACGAAGGTGCCCGGGACCATCGCCGGGGCGAGCGCCTCGGCCAGGAAGCGGCGCAGCTCGGCGGAGCCGGCCCGCGGCGCCTCCGGGCGCAGGACGTAGTGCGCGGCCAGTCGCCTGTCGCCGTTCGAGGTCTCGTACCCGACCACCGCGGTCATCAGCACCGAGGGGTGAGCGAGCAACGCGGCCTCGATCTCAGCGGGCTCGATGCGCACGCCGTTGATCTTGAGCTGATCGTCGATCCGGCCCAGGTACTCCAGGACCCCGTCATTGCGCCAGCGCACCCGGTCGCCGGTCCGGTAGAGCCGCGAGCCGTCGCCGGCGAACGGGTCGGGGACGAAGCGCTCGGCGGTCATCGCCGGGCGACCGAGGTAGCCGCGGGCCAGACCGATGCCGCCGGCCAGGAGCTCGCCGGCCCGGCCGGGGCCGAGCGGGCGGCCCGCGGTGTCCACGACCAGGACCCGCATGCCGGTGATGGGCCGGCCGATCGGCACCGGCCCGGTGAGCGCCTCGGGGTCGACCCGGTGCGCCGTGACATCGATGGAGCACTCGGTCGGGCCGTAGGTGTTCCACACCTGGACCTCGGCCTTGCTCCGTACCGCGGAGACCAGTTCCCTGGTCAGCGGCTCGCCGGCGGAGAAGAGCAGCCGCAGCGCGTCGCAGCGCTCCCAGCCGTCCTCCTCCAGCAGCAGCCGGAGCACCGACGGCACGACCTGCAGCACGGTGGCGCGGTGGTCCGCGACGGCCCGCAGCATGGCGGCCGGGTCGGCCTCCACGCCCGCCGGCGCCAGGGCGACGGTGCCGCCGCTGATCAGCGGGGCGAACACCTCCCAGCAGTGGGCGTCGAAGGTGATCGCGGTCTTCTGCAGCACCGTGTCCTGCTCCGTCAGCTCGCACCCGCGCACCACCCAACGAACCCGGTTGGTGATGCCGCCGTGGGTGACAGCGACGCCCTTGGGCTCACCGGTCGAGCCGGAGGTGTAGATGACGTAGGCGAGGTGTCCCGCCGCCGGACCCACCTCCGGGGCCGTCGCCGGCAGGGCGTCGAGCCGCTCGGCCAGTTCGTCGAGGACGATCGGGCCGGCGCCCGCGTCCCGGACGGCCTGCGCCGATCCGGCGTCGGTGATCACCAGGCCGGCCCCGCTGTCGCCGATCAGCCGGGCCAGCCGGGCCGCCGGCAGGTCCGGGGTGAGCGGCAGGTAGCCGCCGCCGGCCCGCCAGACGCCCAGCAGCGCGACGACCAGGTCGACGCTCCGGGGCAGACGGACCCCCACCACGGTGTCCGGTGCGACCCCGGCCTCCGACAGGTAGTGGGCCAGCCGGTTGGCCCGGGCATCGAGCTCGGCGTAGCCGAGGGAGCACGTACCGTCCGTCACCGCGACCGTGTGCGGCGTCAGATCGGCCTGGCCGGCCACGAGCTGCACGAGCAGGGCGGCCTCGTCGCTCGGCACTTGCGGGTTCATCGTGGACACTCCTGATCGGGGGCTGCACGGCGGCGCGGGGTGGGCGAATAAGGGGCAGGGCGCGTCGTGCGGAACGGGCGCGGCCTGATCCACCGGAGAGGCCTAACCGGCCGCGGTCTCCATGCGGCGGCGCAGGCTGGCCGGACGCATGTCCGTCCAGACCTCGTCTATGTGGGCCAGGCACTCCTCCTTGGAGCCCTCGGTTCCCTCGGCCCGCCAGCCGGCGGGCAGGTCACGGTCGGCCCACCAGATCGAGTACTGCTCCTCGTCGTTGAGGACGACGCGGTAGCGGCGGAGGTCGGTCTGCTCTTCCATCGGGACTCCTGACGAACGGTCGGCTGCGCGGCATGGCAGCTGACGGACGAACGGTGAGAGCGGGGCCGGGCACGCGAATGTGGGGCGCTGTACGTCACACCGCGGCACGCGCCTTTCCCGCCAAAGGAGATCCTCGGCTCGACTTCTATACTTCGCCTGGTCTCTGGCTGCCCGTCACGGCGCTGAGCTGACCTGATGGGGACGGTCCGGTTCCGTTGGCGGGCCCGTCGAGGGCCCGGAGCGCCCCGCGAACGCAGCCGCCGGCCCCGCGGCCGGTGTGGCTGCGGGACCGGCGTGCAGGACCGGCGTGCGGGGGGCTACTCGCCCGGCAGGAAGCCGTCGATGGCGACGCCCAGGGCGGCGGCCTGCGCGATGCCGCGGATGCGGTCGGCGACCGCGATGTCGAGGCTCCCGAGACCGAAGGGCGAGTAGATCGCCCGGCGGGCCGGGTCTCGTCGGAACGAGGCCGGGTCGCGCAGGATCGCGCCGATCTCGGCGTCGATGAAGTCGCGCGAGCCGCCGGCTTGCTCGGCCAGGTGCACCGAAGTCTGCTCGCGGGAGACGTGGTCGGCGTCGTCCACCACGTTCTGCGCGCCGAGGATCTCCTCGACATGCAGGTCGCGCAGCGAGACGTGCAGGACGGTCGCGTCCTCGGCTGCCGGCCCGAGGTCGAGATGGGGCGCGGGCGCGGTGGTGGCGAGGGCGATCAGGCGCTGCCCGGCGATCGTCTCGGCCGCGGAGTCGCCGACGGTCATCGCCAGGCCGTACTCGCGCTCGGCCTCCTCGCCGAAGCGCTGCGCCCGCTCACGGTCGAGATCGAACAGCCGCAGCCGACTCAGGCTCGGGAAGGCGTCGCGCAGGTAATACAGCACCTGACGGTTGATCGGGCCGCAGCCGATCAGGGCGAGTTCCTCGGGCTCGGCCTCCACGGAGAGCACCCGGGCGCCGATCGCCGCGCTGGCCGCGGTGCGATGCGCCGAGATCTCGGAACCCTCGATCAGCGCTGTCGGCCGCCCGGTCTTGGGGTCGTTGAGCACGATGACGGCACTGGCCCGGTCGATGCCGCGTGCGACGTTGTCCGGGAAGGAGGCGATCCACTTCATCCCGATCGACGAGGGCTCCTCGTCGCCGCGCACATAGGCCGGCAGGCCGATGATGCGGTCCCTGGGCATGTCCGGGAAGCGGAGGAAGATCGAGTGCGGCACCGTGGTCAGGCCTGCGGCGTGCCTCCGGTAGGTGTCACCGACGGCCTCGACGACCAGGTCGCGGTGGGTGCCGAGGATCTCGCGAACCTCGGAGCTTCGCAGGACCAGCATGACGTTCCTTCGGTCGGGAACCCTGGGAGAACGGGGTCCGGATGTGCGGGAGGTGGCAGCCCGTCCAGGGCGTCGCGGAGCGGGCCGCCGTACCGGGTCGCAGTCGGCGCCACCCGGGTCACGGTCGGCGGGGGCGCCGAGGTGTCGGCGACCGGATGCTCAGGAGTAGATCGAGTCCAGATGGCGGTGGCCCTTGTCCGGGAAGAGCAGGACGACCTTCGCGTCGGGCGCCAGCTCGTCGGCGAGCTGCTCGAAGGCTGCCAGCGCCGCCCCGGAGCGCGGCCCGGCGAGGATCGCCTCCCGCTCGACCAGCCGTCGGCAGGCGCGGGCGGCCGTCGTCCGGTCGATCCGAAGCCGATGGCGCACCCCTTCGACGCCCGGATCCGCCGGCATCGGTGCATCGGCGTCGCCGACCAGGTGGACCGCGACCAGCTCCGTGGCCAGGCCCAGCAATCGGATCTGATCGGCGCAGCCGCGTAGCACCGCCGGGCTGTCCGCGTCGCAGATCACCAGGTCGAGCGGGCCGTCGACGTGCTCCAGGATCTCGCGCGCGGCACGCCGGTCGGACTCGGCGCGGCGCAGCGCGCTGTGCGAGCCGGGCCAGTGCCCGCCGATTCGCCCCGCGAGATCGCGGGCGAACGCCGCCCGCGCCGGTTCGTCCGCAGCGGCGCCGTCCGGCACCTCGACCCGGGCGCCGTAGGCCCGCAGCAGCCCGCCGACGGCGGCCTCGACGGCTGGGCCGACGACACAGACGAGCTCGACCCGCCGACTGCGGCAGACCTGGGTCAGGCTCGCCGCGAAGTCGGCGGAGCCGGTCTCGGCCACCAGGGTCGCGCCCTCGACCAGCTCGCCGCGCCGCAGCAGTTCGTCCACCGCGGCGACGGCGGAACGGTCTTCCGTGCTGCCGGTCGGGTTGAAGCCTTCCAGCTTGGCGAAGAGCTGCCCCGGGAAGCCGTCGGCGACGCGCACCAGCTGGACCAGCGCGGTGTCGCCGATCGTGTTCAGAATCCCTGCGCTGAGCCCCATGGAAGTTCTCACCTCATCCTCCTCTCTGGTGGCCGTCCGCGGCTCGCGCGTGGTCCCGGCCGTGTTCTATTCGCGGATGCCCACGGCTTCGATCGCCCGCCGGCGGGTCGCCCGTCCGGTCGCCCCCGACGCGGTGACGACGGTGACGAGGACACAGAGCGTGACGGTCCCCAGGACCTGCGCCCACGGGATCACAGTCGGCGCGTCGGCCACGAGTTTGCTCAGCGAGACGTGCTGGGTCGCCGCGGCGAGTCCGGTCGCCGCGGCGGCGAGCACCGTGCCGACGACCACCGCCACGGCGGCCTCGGCGGCGGCGACCTTCACGATCTGACTGCGCACCGTGCCGGCCAGCCCGAGCAGGGCGAACTCCCGCCGCCGCCCGGCCATCGCCATGATCAGGGTGTTGGCGACCGCGATCAGCGCGTAGGCCAGCGCGATCCCCAGGATGACCACCGCGGCGTTGTTCGTCTGCTCGGCAGCGTGCGCGCGCTGGGTCTCCAGGTAGGCGCCGTAGGTCAGGACGTGCGCGCCGGAGCCGGCCAGCGCCTGGTTCACCGCGGCCGTCTGCTGCTCGCCGAGCGGCCGGCCCACGCCCGCCGTCGAGTCGAGGTAGACCTGGCTCGGCATCACCGCGCCGGTCAGTGACGCGGACACATAGGTGTCGTCGCCGTTCAGACCGCGCGCGACCACCGCCGCGATGACGGTTCGGACCTTTTCGCCGGTCGGCAGCAGCGTGACCACGTGGTCCCCGGCCGACAGGCTGTCGGACTGGGCCGCGTGCTCGTCGATGACCAGGAAGTTCTCCGGCGGCGAGGCGAGCGAGCCGGAGACCACGGGCGGGGTGATGGCGGTGCCCAGCGCCGCCGCGGGCACCGCGTTGGTGCGCAGCGAGTCGATCTGCTCGCCCTGGGCGGTGCCGATCCGGATGTTCATCGAGGTGACCGGGGTGACCCGGACCCCGGGCACGGCCGTCAGCCGCTCCAGCGTGCGGGCGTCGATCCCTGAACCGCCGGGCACGACGACGTCCGCCGCCTGGACTTCCTGCTGCTGGCGGGCGAGGACCGCGGCGTCACCGGACTTCTGCATCGTCAGCAGGGCACCGACCAGGCCGACGGCCACCACGATCGGCGCCACCATGGCGGCCGTACGCCGCCGGGAGGTGAGGATGTTTTCGCGCACCAGCAGCGGTCCGGCCTTGGCCGAGCCGCGCATCGGGCCGGTCAGCAGCCAGGTGACCGGTCGCAGCAGGATCGGCGCCAGCAGGGTGACCGCGCCGACGTAGAGGACCGGCACCGCCTCGTACTTGCGGGCACTGGCCGCCAGATACGGCTCGGTCCGGGAGATCACGATCCCGGCGACGACTGCGCCGATCAGCATTCCGATCCCGAGCAGCCAGCGGATCGGCGTCATCCCCCGACGCTCCACCGCGCTTTCGCGCAGCACCTCGATCGGCCGGATCAGCGAGACCCGGACGAGGGTGGCGGCCGAGCCGGCCAGCGCCGCGACCACGCCGATGCCGAAGGAGATCAACAGTGGCAGCGGGTTGAAGGGGATGGTGAACCAGGACGGGGCGACGTCGTGGTCGAGCATCCAGGAGCGCAGCGGCATGGTGCACAGCGGGGCGAGGACGCAGCCGGCGGCCGCCGCCGCCAGGCCGATCAGCAGCGCCTCACCGAGCACCATCCGCCGCACCTGCCGTGGCGCGGCACCCACCAGCCGCAGCAGCGCCAGTTCGCGGCGGCGCTGCTCGGTGGCGAAGGCGAAGGTCGCGATGACGACGAACACCGCGACGAACACCGCGAGTCCGGTCGTACTGCCTGCCATCGCCTGGGCGTTGGCCAGCGCCTGGGCGCCGCCGGTGGAGTCGGGGTCGATCCGGGTCAGGTCGTCGTCGCTGAGGACCACGGCCCGGTCGCCCACGAGGGTGGACAGCCGGCTCGCCTTCTGGTCGGTGACCAGTGCGTTGACGCCGGGCGACAGGCGCTCCGCCTCGGCGCCGCTGAAGAAGACCGCGTTCTCGAACCAGAGCGCGTCGGTGGCCCCTACCACCCGGTAGGGGCCGGCGCCCCCGGCGGTGACGGCCTCGGTTCGACGCCCGATCAGCGACTTGGCACCGCCTGTGACGACGATCTCGTCCGCGGCCTCCGGCGCGCGCCCTGCCACGAGGTGGTAGCCCGCGAAGGCGGCCGAGCTCCAGGGGTGCCCGGTCGTCTCCCCGGAACCGGTGCTCAGCCGTACCGGGAAGCTGCGGTCGGCCGTGACCTTCCCTGCCGCGGTCACCTTGGTCACGACGTCGGCGGGCAGTACCGCGGGGGCCTTCATCGGGCGCCCTTCGAAGCCCTGCGGCGCGATGACGGTCGAGGCTTCCTTGAACCGCTGCGGCCCCGGATGCGGCGTACCGAAGGTGGCCGCCAGGGTCAACGTCATCATGCCGATCATCGTCGTGCCGAGGGCGAGGGCGAGGAAGGCACCCACGAAGCCCATCAGACGATGCCGGAGGGTGGCTGCGGCAATGCTCAGCACGGCTTCGTCTCGCTCTCGCCGGGCTCCAACGCGGCCATCCGCAGGGCTACGGACTCGGCCGTCGGCTCGAACAGCTCACCGGTCACCCTGCCGTCGGCGAGGAAGACCACCTGCTGGGAATATGAGGCGGCCACCGGGTCGTGCGTGACCATGATCACCGTCTGCCCGTGCTGCTCGACCACGCCGCGCAGCAGCGCCAGGACCTCTCGCGCGGTTCGCGAGTCCAGCGCACCGGTCGGCTCGTCGGCGAAGATCACCTTGGGCCTGGTCACCAGCGCCCGCGCAATCGCGACGCGCTGCTGCTGACCACCCGACAGTTCGGCCGGCCGGTGCTCGCCGCGCTCGGCGAGACCGACCTCGGCCAGCCCCTTGTCGATCGCCGCCGGATCGATGGCGCGCCCGGCTAACCGGAGAGGCAGCTCGACGTTCTTTCGGGCCGTCAGTGCCGGGATCAGGTTGAAGGACTGGAAGATGAAGCCCATGTGCTCGCGGCGCAGCTCGGTCAGCGCCCGCTCGGAGAGCTGGTGCAACGGCGCGCCGTCCAGCAGGATCTTGCCCGCGTCGACCCGGTCCAGGCCCGCCGCGCACTGCAGCAGCGTCGACTTGCCCGAGCCCGAAGGGCCCATGATGGCGGTGAAGGTACCCGCCGCGAAGTCGATGTCCACCCCGTCGAGCGCCCGCACCTGGTTGTCGCCGCGACCGTACGTCTTGTGCACGCCCTCGAGCCGCGCCAGTACGCCAGAGCCGTCACCCGCCGCCAACGTCCCGGTGCGCGCGTCGCGACCCCGGTCGCCGCGGTTACGATCTGTGATTCTGTTGAGCAAGGACTTGAACCTCTCGGAGCTCTCGGGTGGGCTGGCGTACGGGCGCTCCCGATGTGGGCGCCGCGAAACGCGAATCCTGCTTACTTCTTAGGAGGTCGCTCTATAGTCCCTCGATACACGAACTCCGGACCTGGTTTGAGCCGATCTTGGCCAAGCCTCGCCCTCGGCGAGGTCTGCTCTTGTCCGCTCCCGGTTGTTCGCTCGCTCCCCGCGCGCCCACCCGGCTGACCTGGGGTGCCTGAGCAGGCCCCCCCAGGTCGGCCGATGACACCTGATCAGCCGTCAGGCCAGCCGCCCGGCCGCGTCGAGCAGCACGGACGTCACCGGCCTCGCCTGGGTAGGCACCCGGACGACATCCCCGGTGAGAATTTCCTGATAGGTGTCGGTGAGGACCGGGCTGGGGTCGACGCCCAACTCGTCCACGAGCAACCGCCGCCCCTCGTTGAACAGGCGCACCGCCTCGGCCTGGCGGGCCGACCGGGCGAGCGCGATCATCAGCTGAGCACGGAATCGTTCCCGTAGCGGGAATGCCGCCATCAGACCGGTGAGCTCCGCGATCAGCGCGCGGTGCCTGCCGAGCGCCAGGTCGACCTCGATCCTGGACTCGTGGACGGCTAGCCGCCGCTCACCCCAGGCCAGCCCCTCGGTCTCGGCCAGCCGCTTGGTGCCGTCGGCCAGGGCCTCGCCGTCCCACAGGTCCAGCGCCCGACGGAACAGTTCGGCCGCCTGGACCCACTGTTCGTCGTCCAGCGCGGCCTGGCCGGTCCGGGCCAGCTCTTCGAACTCCACTTGGTCACACCAGACTTGGCTCATATCGATCCGATAGCCCGAGCGCAGGCGGGTGATCGGGACGGTCACACCGAGGCGCTTGCGCAGTCTGGAAGCGTAGGTGTGGATCTGCGCCCCCGCAGTGCTCGGCGGGTCCCAGTCCCACAGCAAGCGGCTGATCTGGGTGTCCGACAGCGGCCTTCCGCCGGCCAGCAGAAGCGCAGCCAGCATCGTCCGCTGCTTGACCCCGCCGAGGGTGTCCTCCCTGCCGCCGACGAAGGCCCGGATCGGGCCGAGAAGACGGATCCGTACGCCCTCACCCGCGGTGGGACCCTGCGCGTCGGCACCCCCCATCGCCATCACCGATCACCCAGCGGGCCGCGAGAGGAGGCGCCCACCCCCTCGCCGGCCGATGGAGATCTCGTTATGGAAATGGCTGCCTGCGATCGTGACATGAGTTCCCCCTGTAGTTCTCATTCGTCCAAAGCTGTCCCGCGGTGGCGATCCCCCCTGGCCGAGGCTCGGGCCCCCGAACTTGACTGAAAACATGGCCCTGAGGGCCAGTGGTAGGCAGAAGGTGTCTGGAGTAATGCCTGATCAGCGCGTATCCACCTGACGAAGGCTCGCACATTGGGCTCGAGGCAGTCTTTTCGTTGAAGCCGTGGCATGTCAACCGAAAATCGTGTCGGAATAGTCGGCACGGTCTGGCTGGACCCGGACTTGACCGTGACCGAAACAGGTGCTTAATGACTTAGGGATCACAGATAAACAACCTGCGCGCGAGCATCGCGCTGACCTGGGACGTCAAGTCCCAGAGCAGACAAGTTAATTCCTCGCGAGCCCTTACGGCCAGGACGCGGCCTGAGGCTCGGCACGTAGTAGAACGAGGGCCACGGCGGAGGTTCACCAGTGGCTCGTAAAGTTTTGCGCTGCGGACCGCAAAGAATGGAGTGATCAGGCAAAGGGAGAACAGACACCGTTGGCCGAAATTAGCCGCTGCCGGAGGTCGGTTGGTGCGGCAACACGATCCGCAGTGAGAATAGCCACTCACTCGAATCACCAGCGGGCAACTACTGGAACGACGGCTATCGGCTCGATATCACCGCTACTCCCCCGCTCGAAGGACCGGTTACGGTTCTCGAATGCTGATGAACCTGATCACTCGGACGCCCGCCCGGCTGGGCCGCGCCCTTCTCGTGGTGGCCGTTCTCCTGTTGGCGTGGACCGTGTACCTGGGCTCCGTCACGGACGGCGAAGTGCAGGCGCAGAACTGGTCGGTGTCCTGGATCGGCCTCGATCTGTTCGAGGTCGCCACACTGACCGCCACCGGCGTGCTGGCGATGCGGAGGAGCCGCGCAGTCTCGCCGGTCGCCGCCGCGGCCGCGGCGCTGCTGCTGCTGGACGCCTGGTTCGATGTGATGACCGTGGACAGTCCCACCGACTGGTACATAGCGTGGGCCATGGCCTTGGGCGTGGAACTGCCCGCCTGTTACGTGATGATACGTCTGTCGAAGACCGCTCTGGACTGGAACGGCGACCCTGGGACAAGTGAGCAGGATCAGGACAGGGCACGGGTCTGATCAAACTTGTCAGCGAGATCCGTCTGTTCCGCGGCCCCTGGACGGGTCCATCCGCACTCGGACGGAATGGACACGCAGGGGCCGCAGGCGTCCGCCCGAAGGAGGAAGTCCTCCGGGACGGTGACTATGTGAGGTCCGGCGTCATGGGGCACTGCCCGCGACCGAGGGCGCGGGCGTGGTCGTCCAGGTGGAAGCCCGGCTGGAGATCGGCCTCGTCGTAGTAGCGGTGGAAGACGGGCGTGATGCCACCGGACACCGGCGGGACGATCCAGCTCCAGTCGGCCGGCACGATACGGCCCTGACTCTCCTCCTTCGCCAGGTGGGCGAGGAAGCGGCGGGACTCGGTGTGGTGGTCGGTGATTTTCACGCCCGCGGCTTCGAAGGAGTGCAGGACCGCCACGTTGATCTCGACCAGGGCCCGGTCGCGCCACAGGCTGCTCTCGCTGCCGGTGTCCAGGCCTAGGTGGCCGGCGACGACGGGCAGAAGGTCGTAGCGGTCCTCGTCGACCAGGTTGCGGGCCGCGATCTCGGTGCCCATGTACCAGCCGTTGAACGGGGCAAGAGGGTAGTCGACACCGCCGATCCGCAGACGCATGTTGGAGATTGCGGGGACAGCGTGCCACCGCAGGCCCAGCTGCGCGAACCACGGGTGGTCGGGGTGGCTCAGGGGCACTTCCAGGACGAGGTCCCGGGGTATGTCGAACAGCTGCGCCTTGTCGTCGGAGGTCTCCACGACCAGGGGGAGCACGTCGAAGGGACCGCCAGGAAGCTGCCAGCCCATCTCCCGTACGACGTCGGTGAAGTCGACGTACGCCGGATCGCCGGTGACACCGCCGTCCGGCCGGCGATGCCCGGCGTAGCGCACAAGTTGGTCGTTCCACACTCTTGGGCCGCGACGGTCCGGGGTGTCGGGGGCGAAGATGGAGATGACGGGTCGCACGCGTCCGCCGTTGGTCGCCAGGCGCAGGTGCTCGCACAGCTCCCGGTGGACCTCGCCGGGTGAAGTCACACCGCGCAGGTCGCGCACGTTCAGACTGTTCCAGTACAGGCGGCCGATGCAGCGGGAGGCGTTCCGCCAGGCCACCCGGGCACCGAAGACGAGTTCCTCCGGGGTGTGCGTGTAGGTGCCCAGTTCCTCGGTCTCCGCGCGCACCTGGCGCAGTCGCTGGGCGAGGGCGACGGGCTGCCCGGGGTTCTCCGTGTGGAACTGGGCGAGGAAGTCCTCGGCTTCCTCCAGATCGGCGGTGCCGCCGACTGGCGAGGCATTGTCGGTGGGCGGCTGCGGCGTGCGGCTGTCCGGGGCGAGGGCTGCCTGGTGAGCGCGGCCGCGCAGCAGCAGGGTCTCGGATTGCATGGTGCTCCTCACGGTGGCCTGTGGGAGTTCGTCCGCCGCCCCTTGGGCGGAGCGCACGGAGTGCTGTGATGCGGAGGACGGCGTGGGCGTCCACCGCGGGCCGCCGAACGGCCGTGAGGAACATGCCCGCTTCGTGTGTGGACGCCCACGGTCGGGGCGGAGCCCGCCAGGTGTCGGCTGCGCCACCGAACGACGGCCGCTGAGACCCGGTGGTTTCGCGGTACCGCCGTCCGGTCAGCCGAGGCTCAGCGGCAGGGACTTGAGGGAGCGGAATTCCAGGTTCGGGTTCCAGGTGGGTTCGCCCGCCAGGCTGATCTTCGGGAAGCGCTCGAACAGCGCGGCGAAGAACCACTTGAGTTCCAGGGCGGCGATCTGCCGGCCGAGGCAGGAGTGCGGTCCCACCCCGAACGTAAGGTGCTTTCCGCTGTTGGGCCGCCCAAGGTCGAACTCGTCCGGCCGTTCGAACACACGGGGGTCGCGGTTCGCGGCTCCCAGGAAGAGGGCGACGTTCTGCCCTTCCTCGATCTTCACCCCGTTCAGGTCGAGTGTCGTTCCTGCCCGGCGCCATGTGAACTGGTTCGAAGCGTTGAAGCGGACCAGCTCATTGACCGCGTTGTCCGCACAGGCGGGGTCCGTCAGATAGCGCTCGATCTGGTCCGGATTCGTCGCGAACGCCAGCATGCCGCTACTGGTGGAGCCCGGGGTGGTGGGTGCGAACAGCGCGATGAGCAGCAGAACGAGCTGATGGATCGTCTGCTCGGGCGTGGAGTCGACGTTTTCGGCCTGGGCGGCGGCCAGACGCGCGATGACCGTGTCGGGAAGGACCGTCCCGCGCTTTCCTTGGATGAGTTCCAGGGCGTAGGTGTGCAGATCCGTGAGGTGCTCGAGCAGCAAGTCGAGCTCCAGCGGCTGGTCCTGCGGGCCGGACCAGTAGGTCATGAGCGTGTCGACCCGCGGTATCACGAAGTCCAGGTCCACCTGGGGGACTCCGAAGGCGTGGACGGCGGCGTTCACCGGGAGCTTGGCGGCCAGCGCGGAAACGGCGTCGATCTTCTTGGTGTCATCCGGGACGGAGGCGACCAGGTCGTACGCCACGCGCTTGATCACCTGGCTGTAGTGCGCATGGGCCTCGCGGGTGAAAGCCGCGTGGGTGGACCGCCGCAGCGCGGTGTGGCGTGGAGCGTCGGTGTACATCATGACGTTCTTGGTGAACTGGTGGTAGATGTTGTCCGTCGGCAGTGAGCGGCCGTCGAACTTCGCGTCCAGCACCCCCTCCATGCGCTCGGCCTTGAAGCGGGGGTCCTTCAGCGCGCCGGCGCAGTCGTCGTACCTTGTGACGGCCCAGGCGTTCAGGCCCTCGCACCAGTGGACCGGCTCGTGTTCCGCGAGGGCGGCATAGACCGGGTACGGGTTGGGCACGATGCTCGGATCCGACAACGGCGACGATTCACTCATGGGAAAACCTTTCAGGTGGAGAGGTCCGGGAAGACCGCTTGGGCCAGTGACGAGTGGTGGGCGGCGTCCTCGGCCAATTGCTGTGCCGCCCGTACGGCCTTCTGCGCCGCTGTGAGGGGGAGGCGCTCGAAGGCCGGGAAGTTCTCATGCATGGCTGTCCTTCGCCGGCCGAGCGGGATGGAGCCGCCCCAGCGCGGCCAACAGCACGGCGGCTAGTTCGTACGGCCCCCTTCGGTGTGGAAGTGGTTGCCGATGAAGGCGTGGTGCTCAAAGCCACCGAGGGCGTGCCGCGCTCATGTCTTTGCGTCCGCGGCTCCGAACCTGTTGTGGCGTCGTCCGAGAACGCCCTGATGGGGCGGGTGAGCGGCGCACCAGGAACGCGACGGTAGTCGTCGGCGACGAAGAGTCCCCGCAGTGGTGAGGGGTGACGCGGCCGTAGGTGTCCGGCCACCTCGAAGGCCGGTGGCGCCCACGCTGTGGCCCACGAACGCGGTGGGCCGGTGCGGCAGGGGGCACCACCACCTCGGGAATCTCCGCCACCATCGTGGCCATGTCCGGAATGAGCGGATCGTCATGGCGGTCCTGACGGCCTGGGTACCGCATGGCCGTCACCCGTACGCGCGGCCCGAGCAGCGCCCACAAGTTCCGGAGAACGGCGTGCGGGAAGCAGATCAGCCGGACGGTCGGGGGCGTCTGCCTTTCGGCCACCGGCTGCGGCCGGAACACGCGCAGCCAGGGGAGTACTTTCGGCGTCTCGTGGGACATCGTGGTTTCCGGTCTTCAGTGCGCGGTCAGGTCGTGGAGGCCGGTCATGGCGACGGCGACCTCGGCGAGGGGCCTGGCGGCCTCGTCGCCAGGGCCGGCCTGGTGCCATCGGTCCACCTGGTTGAACCAGTCCTCCGCGCCGGCCGCGGGGGCCGCGTGGTAGCGGGACGGTCCTGGGCGACGTGCGGGCCGCCGTCCGCCTCCAGCTCCCAGGCCGCTCCGGTGGCGGACAGGAACTCCTCGGCCTCGTCGCGGTCGTCCCTCACGAAGGACTGGTGCCGGCTCTTGCCGAGTCCGCAACTGTCGTGGAGGTTCTGGCTGTATCGGACGCCGCCTGCGAAGGCCTCGCTGAGCTCCGCGTCCAGCGCCTCCAGCCAGTGGACGCTGTGCTGGGCGTAACTCATCTCGTTCTACATCGAGACGGTGTATTCGGTCGGGGCACGGACCTTCTTGCCGACCTCGATTCGGGACGAGTTGCCGTGCACGTGGACAAGCCGGCGAGGCAACAGCTGGTCCGGCACCTCATCGTGCCGGTCCGGGCCGAGTTGACGCCGATGCCCCGGAACACCAGCGCCCTCTCGCGGACGAGCAGCTCCTCGAGTCCGTCCATTCGCCGCTGACGGCCGACCAGTCCCTCTGCGGTCGCCGCTGCTCCGACGTCCCCGGGGCCGATCACCATCGGCCGCCAGTTCGGGTCCGCGCTCACGTCTCAACGCCTCCGCTCGTTGCCAATGGTGTCACTGTGGCGGCGACGGCTATTTCTTTCCGGTACGGGCTCTATAGCCCGGGGCTCGCAGGCTCCGTCCGGCGGAACCGGCACTGGTCGATCACGGGTGGCGAGTACCACTGGTTCGCCGGGAAGCGCACCGGCGAACCAGTCGAGGGGACCATCCGACGCGGGGATCCGCTCCGCCACGTATCAACAGCAGAAGGCCAAGCGACGTCAATTCCGCCCGCAAGCTCAAGCATTGGTACCAGGACTCCTGCCAGATATGCGCCACCACCCTGGTCCTGCCCTCACCCCACCACCGCTACAGCGAAGCGGCTCATATCCGGGCCCGAGAGGACGGCGGACCCGACCTCACCGAGAACTTGCTGTGCCTCTGCCCGAACTGCCACGTCCGCTTCGACGGCGGAACATACGTCCCGACCGACGACCTCACTGTCGTCGACACTGTCGAGGACCGCCCGGAAGTCAAGCTCAAGCCCCATCAGTGGCACTACATCAATCCCGCCTACGTTCGCCACCACCGCCACCGCTCGACCAGCCGCAACCCGCACCTCCTATGGTGGGGTGACGGTTTCGATGCTGTCATCGGAGACGGCTGTATCTCGACGAGTGCTGGGGAGTTCCTGCGACGCCTGGCCGGGGTCGGTCGGCTCACCATCGCCCCGATTTCGCGCGGCTTCGGTCATTCCCGGTTTCAGCTGCATTTCACCCCCCACCTACTCGCCGTGGATCAATCAGGTCGAACGGTGGTTCGCCGAGCTGGAACGGCGCTGTCTCGAACGCGGAGTGTTCTGCTCCCTGGACGAGCTCAAGGCCGCACTGGAGAACTGGGTCAAGGTCTGGAACGACCGGGCCCGGCCCTTCAAGGACCAAGACCGCCGACCGGATCCTCGACCGGATCTGCCGCTACTGCTCAGCCGTCTCCGAACCGGATCACTAGACGCATGAGTCCGATGTGTTCGGTCCCATGTGGTGGCTGACTGGATGGTGGGTGTGATGGTTTCTCAGCAATGCTGGCGGCGGCGCGTCACAGCAGTGCATGCTCCTTGCCATGTATGAGGATCCGCAGGGCAGGACAACGCCGGGGTTGTGGGGGCGTATCGCGTGCGCCTGGGCGGTCGCTTTCGCCGCACTTCATTTTTTCTGGGCGCTGGGCGGCAGCTGGGGCCTCAGTGTCTCGGCGGGGCCCCTGGCCGAGGAACGCCCCGGGTGGTTCGTGGCTGTGGGCTTGTGGGGCGTAGGGTTGCTATGCCTTGTCGGCGGGGTGCTGGGATGGCTTCTCGCCTGGCCGCGGCCTCGTGGCCGGGCAGGACGGATGGTCAGGGCCCTGGGCTGGTGTGCCTGCGCTGTGCTGCTGGTGCGCGGCATCTCCGTCGAGGTGCTGCTGCTGACCGACACTGCGGGCCAGGGCATGGACGTAAGCCCGGAACAGCGGCTGTGGACGCTGCTGTTATGGAATCCCTGGTTCCTGGTCGGTGGTCTCGTCTTCGGTTTGGCCGCACGGGGGTCCGGAAAAGCGGAGGGCCTGAGTAGCGGCGCCGCCTGACGGTGCCTCGGGGCGCGCGAAGAGGGTGTCCGAGATCGTTCTGTGACGAATGAACCGGACACCCTGCTGACGGCACTGTATGTGAAAGTCGATGACGAGCTGGAGGCAGAGCGATGGATGGGCCGCCCGCCGCAGTTGAGCGATGCCGAACTGGTCACGCTCGCCGTGGCACAGGCACTGCTCGGCTTCCGCTCCGAAGCACGGTGGCTGCGGTACGCGCGCAAGAATCTCGCCGTGATGTTCCCGTACCTGCCGCAGCAGTCCGGGTACAACAAACGTCTCAAGGCCGCGCTGCCGCTGGTCAAGAAGGCGATACGGATGCTCGCGGTGGACACGGACTTCTGGTTCGACAACCACTGGATCGCAGACTCGACACCTGTGGGGGTGTGGGCTTTCGCGACCTACGGTGAAGCGGTCGGAAATGGCCGGCTGGGCCGGATACGGGTACTGCGCCTCGCACTCGAGGTTCTTCTGGGGCCTGCGCCTGTATCTGGTCTGTACCCCGACCGGGTTTCGCCTCCAAGGAGTTCGAGATGGACCTCGCGATGCGAGGGATCAACCTGCTGCGGCCCTCCTTCGAGCGGA
Organism: Streptomyces sp. NBC_00984; assembly: GCF_045162475.1. Taxonomy (NCBI): domain Bacteria; kingdom Bacillati; phylum Actinomycetota; class Actinomycetes; order Kitasatosporales; family Streptomycetaceae; genus Streptomyces; species Streptomyces sp. NBC_00984. Next base: position 8,021,186 of record NZ_CP108734.1, on the reverse strand, counting down.
AGAAGAGGCGCAAGGGAGAGTCCCTCCTCAAGCCCACTGACCGAGTCCGCGAAGGACACGCTCAAGGGCCAGCTGGACCTGGAACAACACGGCGGGCGGACCTTCGAGGGCGTCGCTGTCCGGGTCGCCCAGCGCAATCCTCGCCTTGGCCGCCGCGATCTGGCGTAACCACAGGGCCGGCGCCTTGATCACGCGGTCGCTGGTTGCGTTCGATCACTGAACACATCGGATTCATTCGTCTAGGAGCGGGTGGCGGTCGCGCAGCTGTTGCCCGTGGCCGCCCTGCCGTTGCTCGTGTCGATCGGCTTGCTGCGGTCGTACGGATCGACGTGGTGGGCCTCGCCGGCGGGCTGTTCGTCGGCCGTGCCGAAGGGTGGCACGAAGTAGCCGGTCGGGGCGGAGCAGCCGCCGTTGGTCATGTCGAGTGCGTACGAGACGAGGGACATCGTGCCCGGTTCGGTGATGACTTTGGCCGGGTCGTCCCAGCTCATCACCACCTGGCGCCGCACGATCGTACGGAGGACCTCGGCGTCCCGCCCGCCGTCGCCCGTCGGGGTGACCGGGTATACGAAGGTGACGTCTGCCGTCACCTCGACCGCCCCCTGTTTCCCCTCCTGGTATGTGAGCCGACCGCGCGTCTTGACCACGTCACCGACCAGCCGGGACTGCTCCGGTTGGAAGCGGCTGAACAACAGCAGCGGGTCGGTCTTGTCCGTGGGCGCCGTCGACGACAGGGCGGTGCGGAGATATTCCTGGATGTCCTTCTGATGCGGGTTCAGCAGCGCGATCGCCTTAGCCTTGATCCACCGATGAACAGCCGGTCCAGGGCTTGGACATGAAGGCGCGGATGCCCTCTGAGCTGGGACGATGGGACTTCCTACGGTTCGATATCCACAGAGCAAGAGAGCACCCGCGAGATGCAATCTTCCCATGCCGCGTCGGCGGTGTCGGCCGCGTTCGACGATCAGAATCTCATCGCGGATGCCGGGCTGGTCCCGGTGATGCGGCTGGCCGAACGGTGCGGGCTTTCGCGCCTGGTGTCGGAGAAGGTGATGCTGACCGGGGCGGCAAACGGTGCGGGTGCAGCAGCCGACGCCAAGGTCACCAGCATCGTGGCAGGCATGGCCGCAGGAGCCGACAGCATCGATGACCTGGACATGCTGCGCCACGGTGCGATGCCGACCGTGTTCCGAGAGGTCCGTGCCCCGTCCACACTGGGCACGTTCCTCCGCGCGTTCACCCACGGTCACGCCCTCCAACTGCACGCGGTGCACCGCAGGTTCCTCGGCGAACTGGCCGCGCACACCCCGCTGCTGCCCGGCTCGGGCGAGAAGGCGTTCATCGACGTCGACTCCACCCACAAACGGGTCTACGGCCGCACCAAGCAGGGCGCCGAGTACGGCCGGTTCAAGGGCATCCGCACCCTGCACCCCCTGCTCTCCACGATCTGCACCCCTACCTCGCGGCCGGTGATCGCCACCGTGCGGATGCGCCGCGGCAAGGCAGCCGACTCCCGCGGCGCCCCGAAATTCGCCGCCGAGGCCCTGGCCACCGCGGCCGAGGCCGGCTGCACCGGCCTACGCGTCCTGCGCGCGGACTCCCAGTTCTACAACGCCGGGGTCATCGCCGCCTGCCGCCGCAACGGCGCCCACTTCTCGATCACCACGGGCATGAACCCCTCCATCAAGCGGGCCATCCACAGCATCCCCGACACCACGTGGCAGCAGATCACCTACCCCACCGCAGTCCCCGACCCAGAGACCGGAGAACTCATCTCCGACGCCGAAGTCGCCGAGATCCCCGCATACACCGCGTTCACCGGGCGCAAGAAGAGCGAGCAGGTAACGGCCCGGCTGATCGTGCGCCGGGTACGCGACCTGGCCAAACCGCCCACCACCGGCGAGCAGGGCGAGCTGTTCCCCATCTGGCGCTACCACCCGTTCTTCACCGACAACCCCGCCCCAACCCTCCAGGCCGAGCGGGAACACCGCCACCACGCCGTCGTCGAGCAGGTCATCGCCGACAGCAAAGCCTCCGCCCTGGCCCACCTGCCCTCGGCACACTTCCACGCCAACGCCGCCTGGCTGACCCTGTGGGCGATGGCCTACAACCTGCTGCGCGCCGCAGGCGCTCTGGCCGGCGCCTTCCACGCCAAGGCCACCACCGCCACCCTGCGTGCTCACCTGGTCCACGTTCCCGCCCGGATCGCCCGCTCCGCCCGGCGCCTCACCCTGCACCTACCGCAGCGATGGCCCTGGCAAGACGCGTGGGCACAACTGTTTGCCACCGTCCACGCGCCGCCCGAGACACCCTGACGCCACTCCCCACCCCGCCCGCCAGGGCCCGACCCAAGCCGAATCGTGGAAAAGCTGGGCAGACCAGCGGATACACCCTGTCCGCACTCAGCTGACAGTCCGAGGCCCCGCCCCAAAAACCCTCGCAGATCATTTCGAAACCACGTCGGTGAATCGAGGCTTAGTGGGCCGCTCGCCGCGCAGCACGCGGGAGTCGAGCCCCGCGGCCACCAGGAAGTCCCGGCTCTGCCGCAGTGTCCGCTCGACCTGGGCGGCGTCCATCCAGCCCGTCGCCTTGGCCGGCGGCACCGTGATACCTGCCGCTCCGTCGGCCCAGCGGGCGGCAGGCGAACCCCGGAAGGGTTCGGCGAGCGTAGGGGGCAGGTCCCGCTCGGCGCCGGGAGCCTCCCGCGGGCTTTCCGACTCGGCGGCCAACGGCGCCCCGTCCTGCCCACCGTCGTTGCCACCGAACCAGCCGACGACCTGCTGCGGAAAGAGCCCCACGACCAGGAGGGCCACGACCGCCACCAGCCCGGTCACGTACCAGCCTGTCCTGCGCCGGGGCCGGGCCGGTGAGTACGTACGCCGGCCTTCCGGCTGCCCGGAGCGCTCCCGCAGCCGCCGCTCCACCTCACGGGCGCGCGCCGACGGCTCCACCGGGGCCCCGGCCGCACCCGTCACCGATTCACGGAGGAAGCGCTCCCACTCCTCTTCGGACACGGACGACCCGTCCTGCCCCCCCAGCCCCGCTCACACCGCACTCCCGTTCCCGCTCGATGGCTCGATGACTCGATGACTCGACCGTCTGATCAGTTGACTGTGCACCGGTCAATCGAGAGCCGCCCGTATGATCGCATGAGCAAGCCGCCGGCCTGCCGGGGCGGTAGGTGAAGTGTCAGGTCGCCGCGCTGTCCGCCAGCACAGGCGTGGGCGTGACATTTGACGACAGAACCTGTCGGTTGGACGACGCTGCCGTTCCAGTGCTTGACCGGTGCCTTGATGTCGGTGCCGTTGCTGGTGAGGGTGAAGAGCGACGTGATGAACTTGCCGTCGGCCGACTTCCCCGCGTCGTGGAGGGCAGCTACGTCCTCCTTGCCGTCGGCGTTGAAGTCCCCGGAAGTGACCTGGCTCTCCTGGGGGCAGGGCGCGGATCTGCTGGATCCATTCACCGAGGTCGTCCAGGCGGGTCTCCACGGCGCCGCTGCAGGTCTCGTCGGACCCGAACACGCCGTGACGACCACGGTGTCAGCACGGCCCTCGCGGAGGATCTCCCGCATCAGGGCGAAGGTGCCTTCGTCTTCGCCCGTGCCCGCCGCGCTGAGGAGGACGAGATCGGAGCGGAGTGCGAACTCCCGGGCATGGTCTGCCAGTCCGTCCCAGTCGTACAGGTCCGTGGAGACGGGAACGCCGAGCTCCTCGATGTCGTCATAGAGAAAACGGGCGAAATTCATGATGGACAGGTGAACGTGACGGGTACGCCGCAGCCTCGGCAGACAGAAATCCCGGAGCATCCTCAGATCGGCCGGGTCGCGGGCATCGTAGAACGACATCCGGCGTCCGGTCGCATCCACCAGGTTCACTGCCCGGCGGGTGCCCGCTGAGGAAATCAGCGGGGCAAACTCCACATCCCCCGCGGCCAGTCGCTCGCGCACCTGAGCACCGATCCAGTCGTCGCCGATGCCGAGCAGGAGTGCGACCTCAAGTCCGAGCGCCCGAGCGCCGAGGGCCACGTTCCCTCCGGTGTGGCCCGGCCATTCCTCGATCGGCCGACATGGACCGAGTCGGCGAGCGGGACAGGCAGGGCATCGACCCGCACGATGGTGTCCACCCCACTGCCTCCGACAACCAGGACGTCGTACTCCGTGTGCTGTCGGGCCACCTCTGAGCCTTTCTGTTCCCGCGACAGCCCAGTATGCCGTGGACAGGAGCAGCCGCCTACAGCCGTCTGCCGCCACCGCTGTCGTGGGCAGCACGGGTCCCTGGGGTGGCACGGGGGGACGTGGACGTGCAGCTACGTGTCGTCCGGAATCGGTGATGAACACACAGGCCGACTCGCTCCACGAGTGGGGCCGCTCGTCGTCCGGACCGCCTCACGCAGCCGGCCCGGCACCCGGTCCGCCCCGGTTGCCACCACCCGGCGAGCAGCTCGCGGTGGGCGCGGGTGTACTCACGGAACTCGGAGTGCTCGCCCACAGAACGAGGACGTGAGGCAAGGGGCCACCGCCGTTCCAGATCTTGCGGGGGCGAAGAAATTCTCCATAAGCGTGCTCATAGGGCCCTCCAACGAAAAGGCCCCCTCAACCAACGAAAGCTTTATCGATGTCTTAGCAGGTCAGGCGGACAGAACCAGCGTAAAACGGATGACCCCAAGATTGGGACTCCCCAACCAGCACATCGTGGGCTTAACTTAGGTGTCATGACCTCCCCCCGCTCCACCTACGGCGGCGGCTACTACGCCGCACCGTCGTTCCCCGACACTCCGATCTACGACTCCCTGGTCGCGGAGCGGGGCACCCCTCAGATCGCTCCGATCCGAGTGCCTGCCGCCTATGACACCGGCAACAGCTATCTGCCGGCGCTCCCGGCGGCGCTGCCGGCTCTTCCCGCGGCACCTTCCCAACCCGGTCCGTCGTACGGCTACCAGCAGCCGCCGGCCCAGCAGGGTTACGCGCCGTTGCAGCCCGCGCCGTTGCAGCACGCGCAGTTGCAGCACGCCCCGGCGCCGTACATCCCGCAGCAGCCGACCGCGGCCCGTGGCGGGTATCAGGCGCCCCATCCGCAGCAACAACAGCGGCCCGCGCCGGGCACGGGTTACGAGGCGATGCGTCCGGCGTCACCGCGCCCGGCCCCGGCGCCCTCGCCCTACGAGGACCCGTACAACCGCCCGTACCAGGGCCGGGGGTACTGAACCGACGATCACGCACGGTCGCGCGAAGTCGTCGTCGAGCCATGGGGACTCGACGGCGACTTCGGCGTTCCCGCACCGGACGGTCCGTCAGTCCGGCCCGGTGGGCGGGAACTCACGGAGGTGGTCCGTGCGTTGACCGGGGTGAAGTTGCTCTCTCTTCGCTCCTTCCGCGCGCGAAGCGTGCCGTATCAGGCTAAGACGGATACGGAAGGGGGTGCAGGACTGTGCGAGCGGTTACGGGTGTGTGGCGCTGGCGGCACAATCCCCTGCGCCGCGCCACTGACCGGCGCGAGGCATGGGTGGCTCTTGTCGCGTTGCTCCTCATGGTGCTGGCGGCACCGGCACTGGGCTGGGTGTGCGGGGCGCACACCGACGACGCCCTGCAGAAATCGGTACGGGCCCAGCGGGCCGGGCGTCATGCCACCACCGCGGTCGTGGTGCGGCGGTCACCGCGAGCGCCGCGCGTCGTCGCCGATCCCGAAATTTCCTCGGAGCGCGGCTCGCAGACCTCGGTGGTGGCGCGCTGGAAGGCCCCGGACGGCACGAACCGCCGCGGCACCGTGACGACCTCCTCCTGGAAGACCGGCCCCGGTGCCGAGGTGGAGATCTGGACGGACCTCGACGGCCGCCCCGTATCGCGCCCCATGGACGCTCCGACCGCCCGCACCCACGCCGTGCTGGCCGGGTTCGGGGCGATGCTGCTCACCCTCGGACTGATCGAGGGCGTCCGACAACTGATCGTCCGGCACATGGTGCGGGGGCGGTACACCCGGATCGACCGGGACTGGGCCGAGACCGGTCCGGACTGGGGCAGGACCGGGACCGGCAGCTGATCAGCTGCTGATCGGGGCAACTCCCGCCCGCCGCGCGCGCTACGGTGGACCGGCCCGCCCGCTTTCCCGGTGGGCGGTCCCGGGATTCGCCGCTGCCGCAAGGCCGGTGACACGGGCATCACGCACGCACGAGGTGGGGGCACAACAGCGCCATGGCACAGGGCACGGTCCAGGTGACGCACACCGGCACATCGCGGTGGCGGCGCCGCACAGGCGAATACGCCTCCCTCACCGCAGCCCTGGAGGCCGCGGCCGACGGCGATGTCCTCACCATCGCACCGGGCACCTACCGGGAGAATCTGGTCCTGCACCGCGCGGTGACCCTGCGCGGACCCGAGGGCTCCGTCGGTTCCGTGCGGATCGCGCCGGCCGACGGCGTGCCGCTGACCATCCGCGCCTCCGCCGTCGTCTCGGACCTCCATGTGGAGGGCCAGGACTCGACGGCCCCCGCGCTGCTGGTCGAGGACGGCGCAGCGGAGATCGCGGACCTGCGGATCGTCACGCGTTCCGCCGCCGGGATCGAGGTGCGCGGCACGGCCCGGCCGACCGTGCGCCGCTGCACGGTCGACAACCCCGCCGGGGTCGGCATCGCCGTACTCGACGGCGCGGGCGGCGTGTTCGAGGAGTGCGAGGTCGTCTCCGCCGGGCAGTCCGGCGTCTCGGTGCGTGACGGTGCGCATCCGCGGCTGGATCGCTGCCGGATCCACCACGCGTCGGGCGCGGGTCTGAGCGTCACCGGAGAGGGCAGTGCCCTGGAGGGTGTCGGCTGCGAGGTGTACGAGATCAAGGGCAGCGGGATACAGGTGACCGCCCGCGCGGCCGCCCACCTCACCGACTGCACGGTGCACCGCACTTCGGCGGACGGCGTCACGCTCGACACCGACGCCGTGCTGACGCTCGCCGACTGCGACATCCACGACATCCCGGAGAACGCGGTGGATCTGCGCTCCCGTTCGGTCCTCACCCTGACCCGCTCCACGGTGCGCCGCTTCGGCCGCAACGGCCTCTCGGTCTGGGATCCCGGCACCCGTGTCGACGCCAACCAGTGCGAGATCCATGACAGTACGGGCGACTATCCGGCGGTCTGGGTGAGCGACGGGGCGACCGTGATACTGGACTCCTGCCGGGTCCACGACGTGCCGGACGCCATCTTCGTCCTCGACCGGGGCTCGCGCGCCGATGTCGTCGACAGCGATCTGTCGCAGGTCCGCAACACCGCGGTGTCGGTGAGCGACGGGGCGACCGCGCAGCTGGACGACTGCCGCATCCGTGAGGCGTCCACCGGCGCCTGGTTCCGCGACCACGGCAGCGGTGGCACATTGAACAACTGCACCATCGACACGGCACAGACCGGAGTGATCGTCACCAAGGGCGCCGACCCGACGATCGAGCGCTGCACGGTCACCTCGCCCGCCGAGGCCGGTTTCTACGTCTCCGCCGAGGGCCGCGGCACGTTCGACAGTTGCCGGGTCACCGGCAGCGACGGCTACGGCTTCCATGTGATGGACGGTTGCCGTACGACGCTGACCCGTTGCCGGACCGAGCGGTGCGCACGCGGTGGATACGAGTTCGCCGAGCCGCCCGCCGCGCACGGTGACGGCCGGGGAACCGGCCCCGTCGTGGAGAACTGCACGAGCGACGAGAGCGCGCTGCGCACCCCCGCTCCCCCGGCGCCCACCGTGCTGACGGCGACCCAGTCGGCCCCCGGGCTGCTCGGCGGGGTCCCCGGGCAGCGGGCCGTCGAGCCCGCCCCGGCCGATGCGCCCGCCACCGAGCCGGCGCGCGCCTCGGACGCGGTGCTCGGGGAGTTGGACGCACTGGTGGGCCTGGACAGCGTCAAGCGGGAGGTGCGCGCCCTCACCGACATGATCGAGGTGGGCCGCCGGCGCCAGGAGGCCGGGCTCAAGGCCGCGTCGGTCCGTCGCCACCTCGTCTTCACCGGCTCCCCCGGCACCGGCAAGACCACCGTGGCCCGGCTGTACGGCGAGATCCTCGCCTCGCTCGGAGTGCTGGAACGGGGCCATCTGATCGAGGTGTCCCGCGTCGACCTGGTCGGTGAGCACATCGGCTCGACCGCCATCCGTACGCAGGAGGCCTTCGACCGGGCGCGCGGCGGGGTGCTGTTCGTCGACGAGGCGTACGCCCTGTCGCCCGAGGACTCCGGCCGGGACTTCGGCCGGGAGGCGATCGACACGCTGGTGAAGCTGATGGAGGACCACCGGGACGCGGTGGTCGTCATCGTCGCCGGTTACACCCACGAGATGGAGCGGTTCCTCACCGTCAACCCCGGGGTGGCGTCACGTTTCTCCCGGACCATCACCTTCAGCGACTACGAGCCCGCCGAGCTGCTGCGGATCGTCGGGCAGCAGGCCGACGAGCACGAGTACAGCCTGGCCTCCGGGACCGGGGAGGCGCTGCTGAAGTACTTCACCGAGCTGCCCAAGGGCCCGGCGTTCGGCAACGGCCGCACCGCGCGCCAGACCTTCGAGTCGATGGTGGAGCGGCACGCGGGACGGGTCGCCCAGCTCGCCGAGCCGAGCACGGACGACCTCACCCTGCTCTACCCCGAGGACTTGCCGGAACTGCCTTGACTCCGCGGGGCCTCGGAGCCGTCCTCCCCGCCGGCCTGGCGCGGCAGGACCGGGTCGAGCCGCTCCAGCAGCGCGGCCCGTTCCTGGGCGAAGACCGGGTCGGCCTGGTAGTCCGAGTGCCCCAGAACGGCTTCGGGCAGCGGATGTTCGGGGGTCCGCCCGTAGACCAGGGGGTCCTTCAGCGGGCCGCGGTCCACCTCGGGCCCGGGTCCCTCGTCGAGCCGGACCCGGCCGCCGATGGGGTCGGTGGCCCGCCACAGATTGCGCCAGCAGTGCACGGACCGGTGCAGCGCGTGCAGCGGTCCCGGGCCGAAGTAGGCCGGGAACCAGCGGCCGTACAGTCGCTCGATCGGCGAGCCGTAGGTGAGCAGGGCGACCCGGCTCCGGGTGTGGGCGGGCAGCTGCCAGACCGCGGACGCCGCGAGGACGCTGCCCTGGGAGTGCCCGGAGATGACGAGCCTGCCGCGGGTGAGCCCGGTCCAGCCGGACATCCGGGACGCCAGGTCGGGGACGGCACGCTCGGCGTAGCAGGGCGGCGCGAAGGGGTGGGCGGCTCGTGGCCAGAACGTACCGACGTCCCAGAGGATGCCGATGGTGCGCCGGGCCGAGGCGTCGCGGTAGGCGCGGCGGCCCCAGGTGACGAAGAGTATGAAGCCGAGTCCGACCATCCAGGAGCCGGTCGACTGGGCGGCCTGGGCGACGGACTCGATGAACGGGCCGTTGCCCTTCATCGCGAGACCCGGCACCTCGCCGCTCACCCAGGCCCCGCAGACCGCCGCCGCGCCGAGCAGCAGGGTGGCGCCGCAGACCGGGCCGAGGATCCAGGGCGCGGAGTCGGTGAGGGCGGCCGCGGCCTGGATCCGGGCGATCTGCCGGGTCCGGGCGGGGTCCGGCCGTTCCTCCTCGTACTCCTGGTCGATACGGGGCTCCAGGGCGCGGGCGGCCAGCCAGGTCCGTACGAGCAGCAGGAGGGCGGGGACGGCCAGCAGCACCAGGAGCACGGGGATGACGGAGGCCTGCCAGCTGAGCAGCACCGGCGGTCCCTCGATGACGGAGCTCCTGCCCATGCCGGGGGTGCCGGGGCCGTCGAGCCAGTCGGCGACGCGCTGGGAGACCCCGCCGCTCATGACGCCGCCGAGGGCGCAGGCGAGCATCGCGACCACGGGCCCGCCGAGGCCGTACATGACGGTGCGGGGTTCGGGGGTCCGGCGGTACAGGCTCAGCGACACCACGGCGAGTACGACGACGAGTACCCCTTGGCCGAGGGTGATGACGCTGAAGGCGAGGTCGCCGGGCAGGGCACCGGCGGAGACCCAGTCGGGACGGGACCAGGCGGCGTACGCCGCGGCGAGGACGAGCAGGGCCAGGGCCGCGCCGGGCAGATAGGTGATGAGGGCACGGTCGAGGCGGTTGTCGCGGCGTCGTTCGCTGCGGCCGCGGCGGCAGACCACCCAGAGCACGACGATGCCGCCCAGGACCAGTGCCGCCTCGATCAGCCGGCCGAGGATGCCGGGTACGGGGCCGGCAGCGGCGCGGTCGTGGCGGGCGGCTGCGCCCGCGACCGACGCGGCGACGGTCAGGAATCCGGCGGCGGTGTGGGCGGCGCGCAGCCGGGCGACCAGGCGGCGGCCGTACCAGAATCCGGGCCGGCCGAGGGCGGGGCGGCCGAGGGGCGCGGTGCCGGTGGTGTCCGGTGCGGGGGCGGGCGCCGGGTCGAGGTCGTCGTCGTCCGGTTCGGTTCCGGTCAGCGGGCGCTGTGATTCGTACGCGCTCCAGGTCCGGTTGGACAGGAACCAGAGGAGCGCCACCAGGGCGGTGGGCACCAGTGCGGCGAGGGCGAGCCTGCGGCCCGGCTGGGACCACCAGCCGCCCTGCGCCGTGGACAGGAAGCCGAGCCAGGACCGCTGGTTCGAGCAGTCCGGCACGCCCGCGCACTGCCAGGCCGTCAGATCGAGCGCGACCTCGCAGGCCGCCGCGGTCAGCAGGACCGTGAGGCTGAGCGCGAGGAGCCGGACGAGGACGCCGTACAGGCGCACCGCGCGGGTGCGGGACCGGGCGGTGGGGCGCATCCAGTGGGCGAGGTTGACCACCATGAACGGGAGCAGCAGCAGCCACAGGGCGCGGGAGCCGTTGCCGGAGGTCAGGTTGGACCAGCAGTAGGCCTCGGGAATGGGCCGGTCGCGGTACCGCTCCGGGTGCTGTTCGGCGTCCGTGTCCTCGGCCCGCCGGTAGATGGCGGCGGTGGCGTCGCCGGTGAGGCGGACCGTACGCGGATCGTCGAGCATCTCCTGGGGGGTGGCGCCGCCCACGCCGTGGACCAGCAATTCCAGCGCGGGCCCCGGACTCTGCGGGGCCTGGGTGGCAGGTGGCACTGGAGTGACTCGCTCTCTCGGTTGTGGGGGAGTGTTGACGCGTGGTCATCAGAATCGTGGCAGCGGGCCGGCGGCCGCGCCTCTCTCACGGAATCTCCCCAGTGCGGCGGCAGGCGACACCGCGTGGCAGGATGACCCCGTTCGAAGAGACTGCTGCACGGCCAGAAGGAAGGACCGGACCCGGCGTTGAGCGAGAATCAGAACCTGCTCGCGGAGCAGCGGCGCGCCCTGATCCTCGACGAAGTGCGCAGGCGCGGCGGGGTCCGGGTCAATGAGCTGACCCGCAAGCTGAATGTCTCCGACATGACGGTGCGCCGGGACCTGGACGCGTTGGCCCGTCAGGGGGTCATCGAGAAGGTGCACGGCGGGGCCGTTCCGGTGGTCGAGGCCAGTACGCACGAGCCCGGGTTCGAGGCGAAGTCGGCGCTGGAGCTGACCGCCAAGGAGGACATCGCGCGAGCGGCGGCGGCCATGGCGGTGCCCGGCAGCGCCATCGCGCTCTCCGGCGGCACGACGACGTACGCGCTCGCCCAGCAGTTGCTGGACGTACCGGATCTGACGGTGGTGACCAACTCGGTGCGGGTCGCCGATGTCTTCCACTCCGCCCAGCGGTCGGGGGGCGCGGCCGGAGCGCGGCCCGGGGCCGCCACGGTGGTGCTCACCGGCGGGGTGCGGACCCCTTCGGACTCGCTGGTCGGTCCGGTCGCCGATCAGGCGATCGCCTCGCTCCATTTCGATGTGCTGTTCCTCGGGGTGCATGGGATCTCGGTGGAGGCCGGGCTCTCGACGCCGAATCTGGCGGAGGCCGAGACCAACCGCCGTTTCGTCCAGTCGGCCCGGCGGGTGGTGGTGGTCGCCGACCACACCAAGTGGGGCACGGTGGGCCTGAGTTCGTTCGCGACGCTGGAGCAGGTGGACACGTTCGTGACGGACGCGGGGCTGTCGGACGCCGCCCGTGCGGAGATCGAGGAGCATCTGCCGGGCCTGGTGGTGACGGGCCGCACCGCGGACGGCGGCGCCTGAGCCGCCGGACCGTGCGCGGGTTCCGCTCGGCTCGCGCCGGGCGGTGCGCGGGGCCGGGACCTTGGCGGCCAGGGCCTGTCCGGCGGATCAGGGTCGGACAGGGCGCGGCGGCTGGTGCGGTGCATCGCAAGGCGCCGGAGCGTCCTGATAGCGGAGCTATTCGGACGTTTCGGCAACGCCGCGAGGTGCCGTGCCAGCCGCCGCGACCCCGGCCATGATCCGCCGGACAGGCCCTGGCCCTTAGGATCGAGGCGTGGCCGTCTTCCGGATCGAGCGCTTCACCTCCCTCCCCGCCGCCGAGTCCTGGCGCCGGGTGACGGACTGGGAACGGCACGCCGCGCATGTACCGCTGACCAGGATCACCGTCCCCGCGGGTCTGCCGACCGGGGTCGGGACCGTCTTCGTGGCGCGTACGGGTGTGGGGCCGCTGGCGTTCGACGATCCGATGGAAGTGGTGCGGTGGACGCCTCCCGCCGCCGGGCGCGCGGGGCTGTGCCGGCTGGAGAAGCGCGGTTCGCTGGTGCTGGGCCGGGCCTCGATCGACGTGTATCCGACGGACTTCGGATCCCATGTGGTGTGGGTGGAGGAGCTGGGCATCCGGCTGCTGCCGCGGTGGGGCGACCCGCTGATCGCCGGAGCGGGCCGCCGGGTCTTCGGCCGGGTGCTCGACAGCATGCTGGACCGTCCGGCGCGGCCCCGTCCGTAGCGGGTGCCAACCCCGGAGCGTGTCCGTGAGGTGCGCACGGACGGCGACAGCGACAGCGACAGCGACAGCGACAGCGACAGCGACAGCGACAGCGACAGCGACAGCGACAGCTGATGATGCGTCAGCTATGGTGTGCGCGGACCCGTCCGCCGCCGACCGCACGGGAGGTGCGTTCCATGCCACGCCGACTCCGTTCCGTGGAACTCGAGTTCGTCGATACCGCTCCGCTGAGGCTGGTCTTCGCCGCCGAGGTGGCTGCGGCTCCCGAGGAGGTCTACCGCGCGCTCGCCGACGACGTGCCGGGCTGGCCGGACTGGTTCACGGCGGTGACGGCCGCCCGGCCCGCCGAGGACGGCGCGGGCCGCGAGGTCCGGCTCAGGGGCGGCTACGTGATCCACGAGACGATCATGGCGGCGGAGCCCGGCAAGCGGTACGCCTACCGGGCCGACCGGACCAACGCCCCGGGCATGCGGGCCCTGTTGGAGGAGTGGCGGCTCACCCCGGCCGGGACCGGGACACTGGTGCGGTGGACCTTCGCCGCCGACGGCTCCGCGCCCTTCCGGTTCACCCTGCGGCTGGCCCGGTCGGGCATGGGCCGGTCCTTCCGGGACGCGGTACGCAAGCTCGACCGGCGGCTGACCGGGTCCGCGCCCTGAGGGCCGCCGCGCCGCACGCACCCGGTTCCGTCCCGGCGGTCAGGGCCAGTTGCCGTCGGCCAGGAAGGAGTCGATGGTCGCGGTGTACGGGGCGATGTCCAGGCCCTGTCCGGCGAGCCAGCTGTCGGAGTAGTACTTGTCGAGGTAGCGGTCGCCCGGGTCGCAGATCAGGGTGACGATGCTGCCCGTACCACCCTGCTCGACCATCTCGGCGACCAGTTTGAACGCGCTCCACAGCCCGGTGCCGGTGGAGCCGCCGGCCTTGCGGCCGATGGCCTTCTCCAGGGCGCGCACGGCCGCGACACTGGCCGCGTCCGGCACCTTCATCATCCGGTCGATGGCTCCGGGCACGAAGCTCGGCTCCATCCGGGGCCTGCCGATGCCCTCGATCCTGGAGCCGCAGTCGCTGGTGGCCAGGGGATTGTGGTTGGTCCAGCCGTCGAAGAAACAGGAGTTCTCCGGGTCGGGCACGCAGATCCGGGTGTCGAACTGCATGTAGTGCACATAGCGGGCGATGGTCGCCGAGGTGCCGCCGGTTCCGGCCGTGGCGACGATCCACGTCGGTTCCGGATAGCGCTCCAGCCGCAACTGCTGGTAGATCGACTCGGCGATGTTGTTGTTGCCGCGCCAGTCGGTGGCCCGCTCGGCATAGGTGAACTGGTCCATGTAGTGACCGCCGGTCTCCGCGGCGAGCGTGGCGGACTCCTCGTACATCTTCCGCGAGTCGTCGACGAAGTGGCAGCGGCCGCCGTGGAATTCGATCAGCCGGCACTTCTCGGGGCTGGTGGTGCGGGGCATCACGGCGATGAACGGCACGCCGATCAGCTTGGCGAAGTACGCCTCCGAGACGGCCGTCGAACCACTGGACGCCTCGATCACCGGCTTGTCCGGCCGGATCCAGCCGTTGCAGAGCCCGTAGAGGAAGAGCGAGCGGGCCAGCCGGTGCTTGAGACTGCCGGTGGGATGCGTCGACTCGTCCTTGAGATAGAGGTCGATGCCCCACGCCTCGGGCAGCGGGAAGCGCAGCAGATGGGTGTCGGCGGAGCGGTTGGCGTCGGCCTGGACCTTGCGCACCGCCTCCTTCAGCCAGGCCCGGTACCCGGCGTCGGAACGGTCGAAGTCGATCGTCGCCGCGGCCCGGCCGCCGTCTCCGTGCTTTTCGGTGCCCATCAGCGCGTTCCTCCTCGTGTCATCGTCACTCTCCACCCACAACCTATTCCTCCTACCTGCACAAACGTTTACTTTGGTGCTCCATAGCCCTGCCTTGGCGTCGGCCGGCCCGGCAACCGCGGCACCGGTCCGGGACGCGATCTGGCGCGCCGCCCCCGGTTTGTGCAGACTGCCCATCAGAAGTGTCACGAAGGGGGCGAAGCAGTCATGCCGGAAACGGAGTTCAGTGCGACGGGGGTACGGATCGAGCGATGGGCCCGCTCGCTCACCAGGGCCGGGCAGGTGATCGTCAAGGACGGCAGACTGGCCCTGCTGACCAGCAACGGGCGGGAGATCGACAGCGCCCCGGTGGTGACGGTGAGTGCGGGCAGACCGTGGTTCGCCGGGGCCGGCGCGGCCGTGGCCCGCCTCAACGGGACGCGGTACCGGCTGACGATGGGCCAGCGCAACCGCGGTCCGGACCGGGCCGGACCGGCCCGCCGGTTCCTGGAGACGCTGCGCAGTGCGGGCGGACGGATGACCTGAGACGGGTGGCGGCGACGGAGGGCCGCGAGTTGCGGAGCCGTGACCCCTGAGTGACATTGGACACGTCACTCATGGTTCACCGGCGGTGACACTGTGATCCACGCCGCTGGGTGCCCATCAGCAGCCGGCCAGCTGCTGGATCCGTTCCTTCGTCTTCTTCCGGACCTATTTCGGGGAGTCGCAGCCGTGATCAGCGAGCCAAGCAGGCACTGCACGGTGGAGCTCCAGGCCCTGCCGTCGCGGATCGGACAGGTCCGCAGAATCATCTCGGCGCAGTTGCGCTACTGGCATCTCGATCCTTTGATCGACCAGGCGGCGCTCGGCGTCACAGAACTGCTGACCAATGTCCACCGGCATGCCCAGCCGGACAAATCATGCACCGTCGAGATCGAGTTGCTGCTCGAACGGCTGACGGTGTCCGTCCATGACCACGACCCACGGCTGCCGACCGTGCGCGAACCCAGCGCGTCCAGTACATCGGGACGCGGGCTCGCACTGATCGCCGCGGTCAGCGAGAGCTGGGGGGTCCGGCCGAGGGGCGGGGCGGGGAAAGTCGTCTGGTTCACCCTTTCGGCGCCTCCCCGGTGCGCCCCGTTCCCGCCGCATTCGGTGTACGGGGCCACCACCGACGGACCGTTCGAGCTGGCCGCCCTCACCTATCTGGAGAGCGCCGCGCCTTCCGTCGCGCGGTCGGCGGTGGTCGGCTGAAGCGCCGGTGCCGGTGTCGGCGGTGACCCCGGCGGACGGTGGAGGGGCGCCTCCCGCTGGAAACCGCCGACGGCGTCCCGCCCCTCCACCGTGCGCTACTCGGCGGCGATCGCGCGGAGCACGTTCAGCCGCGCCGCCCGGCGGGCCGGGCGGCGGCCCGCCAGCGCTCCGGCGGCGATCCCCACAGCGGCGACCACCAGGAGTCGCAGCGGCGGCAGGTCGAAGGCGACGGCGGTGTCGCCCGCGGACGCCTCGACCAGCACCCAGCCGAGGAAGCCGCCGAGCAGCAGGCCGCCCGCCGTCCCGAACGCGGCCACCAGGACGGATTCCCAGCGGACCATCGAGCGCAACTGGCTCCTGGTCTGTCCCACCGCTCGCAACAGGCCCATCTCCCTGGTGCGTTCGTGGAGGGCGAGGGTGAGCGTGTTGGCGATGCCCAGCAGGCCGATCAGTACGGCGAGTGCCAGCAGGGCGTAGACCAGGGTGAGCATCATGTCGATGCCGCCGGCCGAGGACCGCGCGTACTCGCCGCGGGTCTGCACGTCGGGGTTGCCGTACGCCGCCGCGGTCTTCGCGACCGCCGCCTTGCCGTCGGCGACGGACACGCCGGGTCTGAAGGAGACGGCGATCAGCGAGTCGGCGTCCTGGGCGCGGTGCGGGGCCCAGGCCTGGCGGGTGATGACGTAGTCGCCTGCCAGTTCCGACCGCTCGTAGACGGCGCGGACGGTGAAGGCGCGCCGTGTGCCGTCGGTGAAGGCGAGCCGGACGGAGGAGCCGGGGTGCAGACCGCGCTTCGCGGCCTCGGTGCCGGAGACGGCGATCCCGTTCGTGCCCAGCCCCGTCAGCGAGCCGTCGACCCGGCCGAGGTCGAAGACCCTGCCGAGCGCGGCCGGGTCGGTGACGGTCAGGGCGCGGCCCGCACCGTCGACCTCCGCGACCCCCTTGCCGAGGCCGACGGCCGTCGCCACCTGCGGCAGCCGGTCGACGGCCGGGGCGAGCCGGGGGCTGAGGCCGCTGCCGCCCGCCCCGAAGGCGGGCGCGCTGATGGCGACATCGCCCGCGAAGGAGCGGTCGACGGTCTGGTTCATGGTCGCCTTCAGCGATGCGCCGAAGACGGTGAAGAGGGAGACCACGGCGACGCCGATCATCAGCGCGGTAGCGGTGGACGCGGTCCGCCGGGGGCTGCGCAAGGCATTGCGCCTGGCCAGTCGGCCGCTGACACCGCGCAGCCGGTCTAGCGGGGCGCCGAGGGTGCGTACCGCGTACGTGGCGGCGACCGGCCCGAGGACCACGAACGCGGCGAGTGCCAGTACCGCGCCGACGGCGGAGAGCCAGACGGACGGGGCGGCCAGGGCGCCGGTCAGGATGACGCCGACGGAGGCCACCAGCAGCACGAGCCCGGCGAGGGCCCGCGTCCGGGACGCCCCCGAGTCGTCGACGCCGCTCTCGCGCAGGGCGGCGAGCGGAGCGGTGCGTCCGGCCCGGACGGCTGGCAGGACGGCGGAGCCGAGACAGACGAGGACCCCCACGGCGAGCGGCAGCAGCAGCGAGACGGCGCCGATCACCAGCGAGCCGTCGGGGAACGGGAATCCGACGGCGGGGAAGAGCGCCTGGAGCCCGGCGGCGATGCCGATGCCTCCGGCCAGACCCGCGGCGGAGGCGATCACGGCGACCGCGGTCGCCTCGACGAGGGTCGAGGCGACGACCTGACGGCGTGCGGCGCCGAGGGCGCGGAGCAGGGCGTTCTCGCGGGTCCGCTGGGCGACGACGATCGCGAAGGTGTTGTGGATGGAGAAGGTGGCGACGAGCAGCACGATCCCGGAGAACACCAGCAGCAAGGTGGTGAACAGGCCGAGGAAGGCACCGGAGATCATGTCCCGGTTCTCGGCGGCCGCGGCCTGTCCGGTGACGGCCTCGACGCCCTTGGGCAGTACGGGCCGCAGCGCGTCGACGAGTTCCCGCTGGCCGGTGCCGGGTCCGGCGCGGACCTGGATGGCCGATGCCTCGCCGGGCTTCGGCGTGAGGTACTTCTCGGCGTCGGCCTGTGTCATGGCCGTGTAGGTGACCTGTCCCATGCCGTCCTGGCCGCCGAAGGTGGCCAGACCGACGATCGTGACGTGTACGGGGTCGGGGGTGCGCAGCACGGTCGTGTCGCCGATCCTGAGCCCGCCCCGGTCGGCGGTGCCGCGGTTGACGACGACCTCACCGGGTGCGGCCGGGGCGCGGCCGGCGGCGAGCCGGTACGGGTTGAGTTCCGGGTCGGTGATCCAGTTGCCGGCGAGGGTGGGCGGGCCCTGACCGCCGATGGGTCTGCCGTCGGCGCCGATGAGCTGGCCGGCGCCCTGGATGTCGGGGGCCGCGGCGGCGACGCCGGGCGTCCGCTCGATCCGCTTCACGAGTGCGGTGCTCACCGGCTGCCGGGTGCCCTGGGTCTCACCGGCGACGGTGACCACGTCGGAGCCGCGCACGACGGCGTCGGTTCCGGCGTTGGCGTCGGCGAACATGGTGTCGAAGCTCGCGCGGAGCGTGTCGCCCATGACGAGCGTCCCGGTGAGGAACGCGACGCCGAGCAGCACGGCGACGAACATACCGGCGAAGCGGCGCTTGTGGGCGCGGAGCGAGGCGATGCTCAGGCGTACGGAGGCCGGGGTGCCGTTCATTCCGTCACCGCCTGCGCGAGGGGTGGGGGGCGAAGGACTTGAAGCGGTCGAGCACGCGCTCCGCCGTGGGGTCGGGCATCCGGTCGACGAGTCGGCCGTCGGCGAGGAAGACGACCTCGTCCGCGTGGGCGGCGGCGACCGGGTCATGGGTGACCATGACGACGGTACGGGCGGTCTGCCGTACGGTGCGGCCGAGCAGCCGGAGCACCTCCTGGCCGGAGCGGGAGTCGAGGTTGCCGGTCGGTTCGTCGGCGAAGACGACATCGGGGCTGCCCGCGAAGGCCCGCGCCACCGCCACCCGCTGCTGCTGTCCGCCGGACAGTTCGCCGGGCCGGTGGTGCAGCCGGTCCCGGAGCCCGACGGTGTCGACGAGGGCGTCGAGCCATTCCGGGTCGGGCCGCTCCCCCGCGAGGTCGAGGGGAAGGGTGATGTTCTCGGCGACGGTGAGCGTCGGCAGGAGGTTGAAGGACTGGAAGACGAAGCCGATCCGCCGTCGGCGCAGCAGGGTGAGCCTGCGGTCGTCGAGCCCGCTGATGTCGGTGTCGCCGATGAAGGCGGAGCCCGAGGTGAGCGTGTCGAGTCCGGCGGCGCAGTGCATCAGGGTGGATTTGCCGGAGCCGGAGGGCCCCATGATCGCGGTGAAACGTCCGGCCGGGAAGTCGACGCTCACCCCGTCCAGGGCTCTGACCCGGGTGTCGCCCGCACCATAGAGCTTCACGGCGTCGACGACCCGGGCGGCGCAGGCGGGACCGGGCGTGGGGGTGGGTCCGGAGATGGGGACGGTGGTGGTCATGCCACGCCTCCCTTGCTGCCGCGGCCGAACTGTTCGTCCAGGACGGAGAGCCGGCGCCAGTACTCGTCCTCGTCGATCTCCCCGGCCGCGAAACGCCGGCCGAGCAGCGTGATCGGTGACGGTTCGGCGGGTGCCTCCTGGGTGGGACGCGCCTGCCAGGGGCCTCGCCGGCCGCGCCACACGGTACGGCGCAGCAGGGTGACGCCGCCGATGACGACGGCAGCCCAGAAGAGCGGGAAGAGGAGGATCCAGGGGCCGGGACCACCGCTGTATGCCAGAGTGTTCATCTCGGTCAGCTCCCTCGGTTCGGGGTTCGCGTTCAGGTTTTCCTGACGCTCCAGAGCCTCGCCCGGAGAGGGGGTCCGAGTCGTCGTACGGCCAGCGGCCGTGCGCATACCCCCTCGGGAGTACGTGGCGCTCCCCCGGCTGCTCCCGCAGGCGCCCAGGGTGTACCACCACGTCGCGGGTCGGCACGATCTCGCGCTCGCGGCCATCCGCCGTACGGCCTCGCAGATGCGCGAGACGGCCGACCGGGCCGACCGACTGCTCGAAGGCCCGGGAACGGCGTACGCGCGGATCTCCGCGTACCTCCTGCGCGAGCGCGACGTGCTGCGCGGCTGCCCGGCTGCCCGGCTGCCCGGCTGCCCGGCTGCCCGATCGGCCGATCGGCCGGCTCACGACGGACCCGGACGTCGTCGCCAGTGACGGGCTGCGGGCACCGGTCGACGAGACGCTCGACCGGCCGTGCGGCCGACTCGCCGAGATCGTTCAGGAGGGCCTGGACCAGGGCGAGTTCACCCGCCCGATCGTCGCCGAGGAGGTGGCGGGGACGATCGTCGCGACGACAGGGGCCGGCTGTCGACCTCACGAGGAGAACCGGCCCCGCCGCCCATCGCGCGCCAGGGGTGACGCCCTGTACACGCCCAGGGGTGACGTCCTGTACGCGCGGGTCCGGGCGCCTGGAACACGAAAGAGCCCCGCCGCAGGTGCGACGAGGGCTCGCGGTGGTACTCAGGCTTGGTTCCTACCGACCATGGTCCTGTCTGGATTCACTGACCGCCGCCGGTTCCGACATGGAACCTTGTCAGCGCAAACACGATCATGAGGTCGAGTGCCATCATGGGAATGGCCCACGCCGGGTAGTACGGAACGAACATGAACTGGGTGATCAGGCTGATCCCTGCGGCTGCTGCGCCGGCCCCGCGGCCCCAGCTCTTGTTTGTCAGGACTCCCAGGCCGGCGATAACGAGCGCCACTCCGACCACGAGGTGAATCACGCCCCACGAGGTCAGGCCGAACCGGTAGGCGTAGTGGGACGAGGCGGCGAACAGGGTGTCCTCTGCGATGCCGGAGGCGCCCATCAGAATGCTGAGTGGCCCGCTGAGCATCAGCGCAGCCCCGGCGAACAGGGACGCGCCGTTGACCTTTTCGCTGTCGGGCCCCCCGTGCCTCGGCCGTGTCCTGTCCGGCATCGATGTCATGGCCGTCGCCTTTCTGTACAGCGCGGTCACCGACGCACACTGCCCGTGCGAAGCCGGCCACGCTCCTCTGCCAGGATCACCGCAATCCTTCGGCGCCGCGACTGCAGAACCCGCCGCGGGGAGACAGCGGACGCCTGCCGCACTGCTGCCCCTGTGCCTGAGCCCCGGAAGTCCACAAGCCATCGACCGCGAGCGTGGCATCGCCCACCGCATCGCGCGCAAGGGGATCGAGATCCGGAACCCGGCACCCCGGACGTCGGCGTGCAGCGCGCGGCGGCACGGACGGCTTCGGAGCCGTACGACGCCGAATGCCGGGGCATGTACGACCGCCCTGAGTCCCCGTCAGGCCAGGGCGGCCAGCGGATCGTCCAGTACCGGCTGCCAGGCCAACTCCGCCGCGCCCACCAGGCTGTTGTGGTCGAGCGTGCACGGCAGGATGGGCACGCTGCCGCTCCGTCCCCACAGGCTGCGGTCGGCGACCACCGCGCGCAGCCGCTCCGGGTCCGCGTCGAGCAGGGCGCGGTGCAGTCCGCCGAGGATGATGCGGTCCGGGTTGAGGATGTTCACCAGACCGGCGAGCCCGAGGCCGAGCCGGTCGATCAGCTCCTCGGCCGCGCCCCGTACCGCCGCGTCCTCGTACTCCGTGCGCAGCAGATCGCCGGCCTGCTTGAGCAGCGACTCCTCCGGGCCGGGTTCGCGTCGGGCGGCGACGAGGAAGGCCAGCGGGTCGGTCTCGACGTCCAGGCAGCCGCGCCCGCCACAGTGGCAGGGGCGCCCCTCGGGGTTCACGGTGAGATGGCCCACCTCCAGCGCGAGTCCCGAACTCCCGGTGTGCAGGCGGCCGTCGAGGACCAGGGCGCCGCCCACTCCCCGGTGGCCGGTGGCCACACAGAGCAGGTGCTGGGCGCCGCGGCCCGCGCCGTGCCGGTGCTCGGCGAGCGCGGCGAGGTTGACGTCGTTCCCGGTGAACGCGGGTCCGGGGATGCCCGCTTCGCGTACGCAGTCGGCGAAGATCTCGCTCACCGGGGCGCCGGCCGGCCAGGCGATGTGCAGCGGGTTGAGCGCGGTGCCCTCCGGTTCGGCGACCGCCGACGGCACCGCGAGGCCCGCGCCGACGCAGCGCAGTCCGCTGTCCCGCAGCAACCGGGCGCAGTCGTCGACCACTTCACCGATGACCTGCGCCGGATCCGCCGTGACGGTGACACAGCCGGGAGCGGTGGCCACGAGCCGCCCGCCCAGCCCGACGAGCGCCGCCCGGAATCCGTCGGCGTGCACCTGAGCGGCGATGGCGACAGGTCCGGACTCCCGGACCGAGAGCCGGTGCGAGGGGCGGCCCTGCGAGCCGGCGGCGGAACCGGGCCGGGAGTCGACCCGGATCAGGCCGAGTGCCTCCAGTTCCGCGGCGACCGCACCGGCCGTCGCACGGGTGACGCCGAGCTCGGAGGTGAGGACGGCGCGGGTGGGCGCGCGTCCGGTGTGGACCAGTTCCAGCGCGGGTCCGAGCGCGCTGCGGCCCCTCTCCAACTTTGTCCGGGTGGTGGACACCTTGCCGTTCATGGGGGCGAGTCTCCCATGGTCCGCAGGTGCGTCCGACGCCCCGGTGGCGCGGTCGCGCCCCTGGCAACCGTCTTGCGCGCGCTGTCGAGGCGCCCCTATGCTGAGTTTGTGCCGCAACTAAACAAACTGCGGACGGCCCTACCGGGGGGACCTGGCGGAAACACCGCCGCATCTCCGTCGGCCCGCCTCCGTACCGCCCTGACCGTGTTCTTCGCCCTCGACGGTTTCCTCTTCGCCGGCTGGGTGGTCCGCATCCCGGCCATCAAGCACCAGACCGGTGCCTCGGCCGCCACTCTGGGCCTGGCCCTGCTCGGAGTCTCGGCCGGGGCCGTGGTGACCATGATGTTCACCGGCCGGCTGTGCCGGCGCTTCGGCAGTCACCTGGTGACCGTGGTCTGCGGCGTCCTGTTCTCCCTCGCCATCGCCCTGCCCGCGCAGACGCGTTCGGCGCTCGCGCTCGGCCTGGTACTGCTGGTCTTCGGTGCCGCGTACGGCGGGCTGAACGTGGCGATGAACAGCGCCGCGGTCGATCTGGTCGCCGCCCTGAGGCGTCCCGTGATGCCCGGCTTCCACGCCGCTTTCAGCCTCGGCGGAATGGTCGGCGCCGGACTCGGCGGGCTGGTCGCGGGCGGCCTCTCCCCCGCCACCCACCTCTTCGTCCTCACCGGGGTCGGACTCCTGGTCACCGCGGCGGTGGGGCCGGTGCTGCTGCGCCACCCGGCACCCCGGCCCCCGGTCGGGGCCAACGGCTCCGAGGCGCCGCGGCGGCTGAGCGGCAGGGCCCGCCGGCTGGTGCTCCTGTTCGGCGTGATCGCGCTCTGCACCGCCTACGGCGAAGGCGCGCTGGCCGACTGGGGCGCCCTCCACCTGGAACAGGACCTGCACGCCCACCCGGGCGTCGCCGCCGCCGGCTACTCCTTGTTCGCACTGGCCATGACGGCGGGCCGGCTCAGCGGCACGGCCCTGCTCGAACGGCTCGGCCAGACCCGCACCCTCGTCATGGGCGGTGCGACGGCGGCAGCCGGGATGCTGCTCGGCTCGCTGGCTCCCACCACGTGGGCGGCCCTCCTCGGCTTCGCGGTCACCGGCCTCGGCCTGGCCAATATCTTTCCGGTCGCGGTCGGCCGGGCCGGTGAGCTGGCCGGACCCGGCGGAGTGGCCGCCGCGTCGACGCTCGGCTACGGCGGCATGCTGCTCGGGCCACCCGCGATCGGCTTCCTGACCGACTGGTCCTCGCTCCCGGTGGCCCTCACCACGGTGGCGCTGCTGGCCACCGCCGCCGCGGCACTGGGGTACGGAGCACGCAACGCGACCCACGCGTGAGCGGCCGAACCCACCGCGCCGGGAGGCCCGTACCACTGGCACAATCGAAGCCATGGAGATCACGGACCACATCAAGTCCCTGGCCACCGAGGGACAGTTGCTGGCGACCGCCGCGCAGGAGGCGGGGACCGGGGCGCAGGTGCCGACGTGTCCGGACTGGCGGGTGCGCGATCTGCTGCGGCACATCGGGATGGTGCACCGCTGGGCGACCACGTTCGTGGTCGAGGGCCACACCTCGTACCACCCCGACGGCGGGGAACCGGATCTGGACGGGCCGGAACTGCTCGACTGGTTCCGCGAGGGCCACGGCCTCCTGGTGGACGCACTGGACACCGCACCGGCCGGGCTGGAGTGCTGGTCCTTCCTGCCCGCGCCGTCGCCCCTGGCCTTCTGGGCCCGGCGGCAGGCGCACGAGACCACGATCCACCGGGTGGACGCGGAGTCGGCCCGCGGCGGTCCGCTGTCAACGGTCCCGGCCGCTCACGCGGTGGACGGGATCGACGAGCTGCTGCGCGGAATGCACGCCCGCCCGAAGAGCCGGGTACGCACCCCGGCGCCGCGCTCCCTCCGGGTACGTGCCACGGACACCGGCGCCGTCTGGACCGTACGGCTCTCGCCGGAACCGCCGCAGGCCGTACGGGCGGACGGGGCTCCCGAAGAGGGGTCCGTCGACTGCGAGTTGAGCGGGTCGGCCGAGAAGCTCCACCTGACGCTCTGGAACCGGCTGCCGCTCACGGCGGTCACCGTGACGGGCGACCCGGAGCCCGCCCGGACCTGGTGCGAGAAATCCGGGATCACCTGGTCCTGACGACCGGCCGGGGCGAGCCGGTGCCCGACACCCGGTCCCCCGGCCCGCTCCGACGCCGCGGTCAGCCCCCCGGCCCGTTCAGCATCCGGGCGAGCACCGACCTCTGCAACGGCTTCACCTCGGCATGGCGCGCCCGGCCCTTCGCCGTCAGCTCCACCCGGACGCCCCGCCGGTCCTCGCTGCACATCCCCCGGCGCACGAGGTCGTCCTTCTCCAGCCGCGCGACCAGACGGGACAACGCGCTCTGGCTGAGATGGACCCGGGAAGCCAGCTCCTGCACGCGATAGGCGGAGCCGCCGTCCTCGGGCGCGCCCTCCGCCAGGACGTCGAGCACCTCGAAATCGCTGGCGCCGAGGCCGTGTCGGTGCAGCTCGCGGTCGAGCTCACAGAGCGTCCTGGCGTGCAGCGCGAGGATGTCCCGCCACTCGTCGACGAGCATCCGCTCGGACTTGTCCGCTGCCATAACCGCACGTTAGCAGAGATGAGGCAGATTGTTGCATCGGAATTAAATGCACGTGCATTCAATGCATGTGCATGTACCGTGCTCCTCATGACCACTCCGCTCAACGTCCCCGATTCCCACGAGCGTTGGAGCCCGCGCCTGTGGGGCACTCTCCTCGTGCTCTGCGCCGCGATGTTCCTGGACGCCCTCGACGTCTCCATGGTCGGCGTCGCGCTGCCCTCCATCGCCGACGATCTCGGACTGACCACGTCGACCCTCCAGTGGATCGTCAGCGGCTACATCCTCGGCTACGGCGGACTGCTGCTTCTCGGCGGCCGGGCGGCCGATCTGCTGGGCAGGCGCCAGGTATTCCTCGTCGCGCTCGGTGTCTTCGCCCTCGCCTCGTTGCTCGGCGGATTCGTCGACTCCGGACCGCTGCTGATCGCCAGTCGTTTCATCAAGGGCCTGAGCGCCGCCTTCACCGCACCGGCCGGGCTCTCGATCATCACCACCACGTTCAAGGAGGGCCCGCAGCGCAATCGCGCCCTCTCCATCTACACCACCTGCGCGGCCACCGGCTTCTCCATGGGCCTGGTCCTCTCGGGCCTGCTCACCCAGCTGTCCTGGCGGTGGACGATGCTGCTGCCCGCCCCGATCGCCCTGATCGCCCTGATCGCGGGCCTCAAGCTGATCCCGCACAGCGAGCGCGAGGACACCCACCGCGGCTACGACCTGCCGGGCGCCGTCACCGGCACGGCCGCCATGCTGCTGCTGGTCTTCACGGTCGTACAGGCACCCGAGGCCGGCTGGACCTCCGCCCGCACTCTGCTGTCGTTCCTCGCCGTCGCCGTCCTGCTCACCGTCTTCGTCACGATCGAGCGGCGCACCGCGAACCCGCTGATCCGCCTGACGGTGCTGCGCTCCGGGAGCCAGGTCAGGGCGCAGTTGGGCGCCGCGGCCTTCTTCGGCAGTTACGTGGGCTTCCAGTTCCTCGTCACCCAGTACATGCAGTCGCTGCTGGGCTGGTCCGCGCTGGAGACCGCGCTGGCCTTCCTGCCCGCGGGCGTGCTGGTCGCCCTGTCCTCGACGAAGATCGGTGATGTGGTGGACCGGTTCGGGACACCGCGTGTCATCGCGGCCGGCTTCACATTCCTCGTCGTCGGCTACGCGCTCTTCCTGCGGATCACCCTCACCCCGTCGTACGCCGTGGTGATCCTGCCGTCCATGCTGCTGCTCGGCGCGGCCTGCGCGCTGACCTTCCCCTCGCTCAACATCCAGGCGACCAACGGGGTCGACGACGACGAGCAGGGCATGGTCTCGGGCCTGCTGAACACCTCGATCCAGGTCGGCGGAGCGATCTTCCTGGCGGTGGTGACCGCGGTGATCACGGCGCACGGCAGCGGCGACGGATCACGTCAGGCGGTCCTGGACAGCTACCGGCCCGGCCTGGTCGTGGTGACCGCGGTGGCGTTCGCCGGACTGCTGGTCACGCTCACCGGCCTGCGGCGCCGCCGACCGGTTCAGCACACCGTGCTGGTCGCGTCGTCCGAGATGGACCGTGCGGCCGAGATGGACCGTGCGGCCGAGACCGGGGCGAGGGAGACGGCCGGCGCGCAGAAGGTGTCGCCGCGGGACTGACAACCGGGCGAGGGGGACAGGCGCGGTGTCGGGCCGGCGGCCAAGCATCTCGGCCGGACACCGCACCTGTCCCCGCCCGGATCAGCCGAGCCAGCCCGGCCGCACCAGCCCCGACTCGTAGGCGAGCACGACGAGTTGGGCCCGGTCGCGGGCACCCAGCTTCACCATGGTGCGGCTGACATGAGTCTTGGCGGTGAGCGGGCTGACGACCAGCCGTCGGGCGATCTCGTCGTTGGAGAGCCCTATGCCGACGAGCGCCATCACCTCCCTTTCCCGTTCGGTGAGTCCGCTCAGCCCCGTCGCCGTCGCGGGTTCCTTGGAACGGGCCGCGAACTCGGCGATCAGGCGGCGGGTGACCCCCGGCGAGAGCAGGGCGTCGCCGCCCACCACGGCGCGTACGGCGCGCAGCAGTTCCTCCGGTTCGGTGTCCTTGACGAGAAAGCCGGAGGCTCCGGACCGGATCGCCTCGAAGACGTACTCGTCGAGTTCGAAGGTGGTGAGCATGACCACCTTGACGTCGTTCAGGCAGGCATCCCCGGTGATGGCACGGGTCGCGGCGAGGCCGTCGAGATGCGGCATCCGGATGTCCATCAGCACGATGTCGGGCCTCAGTCCGCCCACCATGCGCACGGCTTCCGCGCCGTCGGCGGCCTCCCCCGCCACCTCGATGTCGGGCTGGGCGTCCAACAGGGCCCGGAAGCCCGCCCGGACCAGGGACTGGTCGTCGGCGAGCAGTACGCGGATCACGGTGTCTCCTCCTCGTGCGCCGCCGTGCCGGACGGCAGCGGAAGTTCGGCCCGCACCCGGAAGCCGCCGTCGGCCCGGGGGCCCGCCTCGATCGTGCCACCCAGCCCGGCGGCCCGCTCCCGCATCCCCGCCAGCCCGTTGCCGCTGCCTCCGGCGTCGCCGCCGGTGGCGGGTCCTTCGTCATCGATCCGGAGCCGGATGCGGCCGGGCCCGTAGACGATGCGGACCTGCGCGGTACGCGATCCGGAGTGCCGGACCACGTTCGTCAGTGCCTCCTGCACGATGCGGAAGGCGGCGAGATCCGCGCCGGGCGGTACCGATGGCCGTTCGCCGTCGGTCTCGACGGTGACGGTCAGTCCGGTGCCGGCCGCCTGCTCGACGAGTTCGGGGAGCCGGTCGAGTCCGGGGGCCGGGGCCCGGGGGGCGTCTCCCGGGGTGCGCAGGGTGTCAAGGACCTGACGGACCTCGCCCAGCGCCTCCTTGCTGGCGGCCTTGATGGTGGTGAGGGCCACGCGCGCCTGCTCGGGGTCGGAGTCCAGCAGCGCGAGACCCACGCTCGACTGGACGTTGATGACGGAGATGCTGTGGGCCAGGACATCATGGAGTTCGCGCGCCATCCGCAGCCGTTCCTCGTCGGCCCGGCGCTGCTCCGCGGCCTCCCGTTCCGCCCGTCGGTCCGCCCACTGCTCACGGCGTACGCGAACGAACTCGGCGGCGGCGACGATGGCCACCACCCAGGCGGCGATGCCCAGTTCCTGTCCCCAGGGGGCGGCGTGGTCGTCGGACGGCGGCAGCCACCGGTAGAGCCAGTGCGCCACCAGGACGTGTCCCAGCCACACCATGCCCACGGCCGACCAGGCGGCCCGCCGGTGTCCGGAGACGATCGCGCTGAAGCAGCCGACGGCGACGGCCAGGAAGACCGGCCCGTACGGATAGCCGGCCACCAGATAGATCATCGCCGCGGCCGAGCTGCCGAAGGCGGCCACCACGGGGTGGCGGTGGCGCAGCAGGAGCACGGCGACGGCCAGGAAGAGCAGCAGTCGCGCGAAGACGTCCAGCGGGGCCCGCTCGTCCATCTGCCCCCGGGCCGCGATGGTCGACCCGATCATGACGACGGCGCCGAGCAGAATCGTCGACGGCCAGGGCAGCCGGGAGGCGGAGCGTCCCGGCTCCCCGGTCAGCCACCG
This sequence comes from Streptomyces sp. NBC_00984, assembly GCF_045162475.1. NCBI lineage: Bacteria > Bacillati > Actinomycetota > Actinomycetes > Kitasatosporales > Streptomycetaceae > Streptomyces > Streptomyces sp. NBC_00984. The sequence goes on along the minus strand of NZ_CP108734.1, from coordinate 7,992,764 downwards.
CGGCGGCTCGCCGTGTGCCCAGGGAGGACCGCCGCTGCTTCCGTGTGAGCGCTGCTCTTCCATATCGGCCACGCTAGACCGCGGGCCCCGGCAAAGGCGTCAGCCGGGCGTGGTGATCACCCGTACTCCGTGGGGAGTACGTCGTACGGGGCCGGGCCACGGGCGAAGGGGGCTGCCGGCTGCAGGAGGGCCGGACGTCGGTGACGCCGGTCCCGGCCCGGGATTCCATGGTCCGATCTCAGATGCCGCGCTTCATGGCGCGGGTGGACAGGATCAGCCCGATGGTGGCGATCGACGTGGTGGCGGTGAGCCCGTGGAGCACCGAGGTGTTGAGGAAGTCTCCGGTGAACAGGGCGCGGGCGGCGTCGACGACGTAGGTGATGGGGCTGATCGCGGCGACGGCGCCCAGCCAGCCCGGTCCGGCGTCGACTCCGAGAAATCAAGGCGTAACGGTCAGTCCGATTGCCACGGCTCGCCGAATACGGACACCCTCACGCGCCGACAACACCCCGCTCGCCGCACCTCAGCTTGCGATTTTAGCTTCTGTCGTCACTCTGTGTGTTTACTGGTGGTCCGTTCGCTCTTGCGGTAGGGCGGTCGCTTGGATTTCGGGCGGTTCTTCGAGCCTTTCGGGCGGCCTGGGCCGGGGCGGGTGGGTTTCGGCGAGTCGGCGGGTGTGCCGATGCGTGCGCGGAGTCGGCGGAAGCCGAGGCGGACCTTGTAGGGGCTGAGGGACTTACCCGGGTCCGGTCTTGGGTGCCAGGGGCGGCGCAGGTCGTCCACGAGGTGGCGGGCGAGGCGTAGTTGGGCGTAGGCGCCCATGGCCAGGGACACCCACCGGTCGGTGGCTGCCGCCGAGCTCAGGTGCGCGCTGGCCAGCCCGAGATAGGACTTGGCGAAGCGGTGGAAGTGCTCCTGGTCGAAGCGCCGCAGGTAGGCCTTCCAGAGCAGGTCCGGGTCGGCCGGAACGGGGCCGGCGTGCCACAGCCACAGGTCCTTGGGTGGCTTGCGGCCGTCGGGCAGGTGGTCGACGACCACTTGCAGGACCGTGCCGCGCACGATCGGCAACTGCTTGTCCCGCGGCCAGTTGGCCCAGCGGCCGGTGCTGCCGAGTTTTTGGTGCAGTCCGCTCCAGGCGCGGACGGTCACGGTGCCGTACAGCTCGGACTCCACGGTGCGTTCGAAGTCGGGGGCGTGTCGTTTGGCGGGGTCGGAACAGGAGAACTCCGCGCCGTGGCGCGGCGGCGCGCCCATCTGGCCCGGTCGCCGGGGCGGGGGGTCGAGGTAGAAGACCCGGGTGGCGCGCAGCCGGACCAGCAGTTGCACGTCATGGCCGGCCAGGGCGTGGGTGAGGTCGGTTGCGTAGTTCCCAGCGTCGAGCAGGACCAGCGGCGGCGGGTCGCCGGGCTGCCACTTCCCGGTCGCGGTCAGGTCTTTGAGCAGCCCGGTGATCTGGTCGATCGTGACGTCGGTGTGCTCCTCGCCGGGCCGCAGTCGGCGTGCCTCGATGGGGTCGACCCAGGAGGAGGACCCCCACTGGATGCCGACGAGCAGGCTGTAGGGCCAGCCGGGCAGCCAGCGATCCCCTCCCTTGCCGCGGACCTGCACCATCGTCCGCTCGTCGGCGTACTCGGCGTCGGGGCGCGCGTGCGGAGTGGTGTCGATCGCGAACATCAGCGGCTCGCCTGCCCTGGCCGGGGCCGACAGGCCGATCAGCAGGTGCCGCAAGCGGCTACTGCTTATCTGGCCATGGGCCAGGGCGTCGTAGACAGAGCCGTGTCGTCGGCGGAACTCCGGCTCCAAGGACAGCTCTACCGGTGATCGCACCGGGCCCTGCGCGCACAGCATCGCGTCCGCCAACTCGAACAGGGCATCCCCGCGGCGGGTGAAGCAGGCATGGAGACCCGCACGGAACCTGGATAACTCGGACAACGCCTCGACGCGGGCAGGGCTGTCTTGCAGACTGTCCATCACGGCCTTCTGGTGCAGCTGGATCTCTGGCGAGAACCCAGCGTCACCCGAAGGCCGTTCCCATGTCCGGCGAACAGCAGAACCCCAACCTAAACGATCTTCGCGTCCTAAAATCGCAAGCTAAGCCTCGATCCACCGACCCGTGCCTTGTGGATAACGTCTCGGAAAACGAAGAAGTGCCTTGTGACCTGCGATGATGGGAGTTCTTCAGGCTCCATCACGCACAATCAGCAAGGCACTTCCGAGATGCAAGTTTCCCACACGCGGGCGGCGGTCTCCGCTGCCTTCGATGACGCGAACCTGATCGCGCATGCCGGGCTGGTTCCGGTGATGCGGCTGGCCGAGCGGTGCGGTCTGCCCCGGCTGGTGAGGGAGAAGGTGAGGCTGACCGGGACGAAGAACGGCGCGGGTGCCTCGGCGGACGCCAAGGTCACCGGCATCGTGGGCGGCATGGCCGCAGGGGCGGACAGCATCGACGACCTCGACGTTCTGCGCCACGGTGCGATGTCGGCCGTGTTCGAAGGGGTCCGTGCCCCGTCCACCCTGGGCACCTTCCTCCGCTCCTTCACCCACGGTCACGCCCTCCAACTGCACGCGGTACACCGCAGGTTCCTCGGCGAACTGGCCGCGCACACCCCGTTGCTGCCCGGCTCCGGCGAGAAGGCGTTCATCGACGTCGACTCCACCCACAAACGCGTCTACGGCCGCACCAAGCAGGGTGGCGAGTACGGCCGGTTCAAGGGCATCCGCACCCTGCACCCTCTGCTCTCCACGATCTGCACCCCCACCTCCCGCCCGGTGATCGCCACCGTGCGGATGCGCCGCGGCAAAGCAGCCGACTCCCGGGGCGCCCCGAAATTCGTCAGCGAGGCGCTGGCCACCGCCGTCGAGGCCGGCTGCACCGGCATGCGCATCTTGCGCGCGGACTCGCAGTTCTACAACGCCGGTGTCATCGCCGCCTGCCGCCGGTCCGGCGCCCGCTTCTCCCTCACCACCGGGATGAACCCCTCCATCGAACGAGCCATCCACAGCATCCCCGACACCGCGTGGCAGCAGATCACCTACCCGACCGCGGTGCCCGACCCTGAGACCGGCGAGCTCATCTCGGACGCCGAGGTTGCCGAGATGCCCGCCTACACCGCCTTCGCCAGCCGCAAGAAAGGCGAGCGGGTCACGGCCCGGCTGATCGTGCGCCGGGTCCGTGACCTGGCCAAACCCGCCGTCGTCGGCGAGCAGGGCGAGTTGTTCCCGGTCTGGCGCCACCACCCGTTCTTCACCGACACCCCCGCGCCGACGCTCGAGGCCGAGCGGGAGCACCGCCACCACGCCGTCGTCGAGCAGGTCATCGCCGACAGCAAAGCCTCCGCCCTGGCCCACCTGCCGTCGGGACACTTCCACGCCAATGCCGCCTGGCTGATCCAGTGGGCGATGGCCTACAACCTGCTGCGGGCCGCCGGGGCACTGACCTCCGCCTTCCACGCCAAGGCCACCACCGCCACCCTCCGCGCCCACCTGGTCCAGGTCCCGGCCCGGATCGCCCGCTCCGCACGGCGCGTCACCCTGCACCTACCGCACAACTGGCCCTGGCAAAAAGCCTGGACGCACCTGTTCGACACCGTCCACCGCCCACCCGAACCCGCCTGACAGTCTCTGCCCACCCCGCCCGCCAGGGCCCGACCGGAACCAAAACCGTGGAAAAGCTGGGCAGACCAGCGGATGCAGCACGCCCATGCCCATCGGTCGACCCAAAACCGGCTCAGAAGCCCGTCAGAAGATCACTTCCAGACCACGTCGGCGGATCGAGGCTAAGTGGTCGGCGCTGGAAATCCTTCGGGGGTTGATCAAGCTGCCAGGGCGCCGGAGGATTCTTCTTGTCGGCCGACGGACGTATGTCGGTCGGGCCGGGCCGGGCCGGTAGATCGTCCAGGTCGGAGGTGGTGAACCTCCGCTGGAACGGCTGTGCCGTGGCGTTGTAGCGGTCCTCGAATGCTCGGAACCGGTCCCCGACCTGGGCCAGGTCTGTGAAGTCGTTCGGCGGGACGACCTTGCGCTGCACGACGGAAAAGAAGATCTCTACCTGGTTCAACCAGGAGGCGTGCACCGGCAAACCGCCGTGGGCGAACCGGCCCCGCGATGTCCGCACCCGTATCCACGTGCAGGCGGGTCTCGGCGGCGATACGGGCGTGGAGTGTCCGCGGGCCGCGTGCAGCACGATTTGCGCGCGTATCCGGGCCTGGCGCTCGGTCCTGTGGCCGTAGGCCGCCTTCTTCAGCTGGCGCCGGTCGGAGGCGGTCAGGATGACCGGGCAGGCGGTGGCAGCAGGCAAGGAGAGCAACGGTCAATCCCGGGAGGGTCGTTCAGGACGGTCAAGCACCGGCCGCGGCCCGAATTCGGTGGCCGCGCGGCCTGGACGGCCGCTGCGGCTGGTCGGATCCTCAATCCCGATGCCTGTCGGCCGGTGCCTTCAGCAGTCGGTTCAGCTCGCCTCCGGCCTCGTCGTACCCGGCGTCGGCGATCCGTTGCAGCTCGCGCAAGTCGCCGGTCGAGGCCGCGCGTCGAGTGAGCAGAAACCCAGCACGCATGGATCCCTCGTCCAACAGCTCGCTCAGCTCCCCGAGATCGCCGGCTGCGTCGGCGAGGTCGGCCAGCCGGTCCAAAGCGGTCTCGTTGCCCTCGTCGGCCAGCTCGCGCAGGGTCTCCCGATCGAAATTCGTGTTCGTCATGACACCATGCTGCAACCTTGCCCCAGGGGAAGGGTCAAGTGGGACGATGGCCGGGTGATCACCATCGGGCAGCTGGCCAGGTACGTCGGCGTGTCGATCAAGACCATCCGCGTCTATCACGACAAGAGGCTGCTCCCCGAGCCCGACCGCGATGCGTCCGGCTACCGGCGGTACGGCGCGAACGACGCCATCGGCCTGATCAAGATCCGGACGCTCGCCGAAGCAGGCGTCCCCCTGGCCCGTATCCGGGACCTCACATCAGCAACCAACGACGAGTTCCAGCAGGCGCTGCGCAAGATCGACGACGAGCTCACCGACCGCATTCACGGTCTGCGGGCAACGCAGGGGCGCCTGCGCCGGCTCGCCGCCGGGCAGCTGGCACCGCTGCCCACCGAGGTCGGTGCCCATCTGGAGCACCTGGCCCGCTGGGGATTCACCCCTCGTTGGGTGGACCTGCAACGCGACCTGTGGATCCTCGTCTTCGCCACCCATCCAGACCGCGCGATCACCCTGTTTCACGACCAGGCCGAGACCCTGGCCGACCCGGCGCTACGGCAGCTCTTCCTCGACTACGACCACGCGCATGACCTCGACGCCGACGATCCCCGCATCGACGGCCTCGCCCGCCGGATCGCCAAGGCGACCCGGGAACGCTACGGACCCGACGAACCGCCCGAGCTGGATGCAGCCTCCGATATCCCCGCCCTCATCCAGGGCACGGTCAACGCCTCGTCCCCGGCATGGCAGCGACTCGACACACTCATCCGCGCACAACTGGATGCGTGACTCGACGTTGGGGACGCACGGTCGCGGCTGCGCGCGGAAGATCAGTCAGCGCGTGCCGCGAACTACAGGGCAGACGCCTGCCGGTGACCCATTCGAGCGTTGTTTGACGGCCGTGCCTTCGCCCTCGATGGTCGGACTGCTGTGACGGCTAGCGTGGATGCACCGCCCAGGTGTGGGTGTACCTCACGCGCCCCAGAACGACCGTTCCAGCGTTCTAGCGGTTTCCGACGGGCGAGCAACGGAAGGGCCTGACATGTCCAACCACTTCACCGGCCTCAGCCTTGGGCCACCACTCGGCGACCAGCGTCTCGATCTGTGCGACCTATATGCCTTCGGTGTACCCGGCGATCCGAGCAGAACCGTTCTCATCCTCAATGCCAATCCCAACGCAGATGCCATGCACCCCGACGCCGTATACCGCCTGAACATTGACAACGACGGCGATTACCTGACCGACGGCGCCTTCAGCTGGGTCTTCAGCCCGCCGGCATCCGACGGCTCGCAGACCTACAGCGTCTTCATGGCAACCGGTGCGGAGTCCCGCAGGCCCGAGGCGGTCGGCACCAAGATCGTTTCAGACGCCGCCGTCTCCTTCGGCCCCCACGCCAACGTGGTCAGCAGCGGCGACTACAAGGTGGCCGCCGGTAGCCGCAGTGATGCCTTTTTCTTCGACTTCGACGGAATCGGGAATCTGTTCGACACCAGCGGCAACCGGAATTTCACCGCGCCGCATCTGGGCGGAAAGTCCCCGTGGACCGGCGTCGACTCCAACAGCACGGCCAACGTCTTCTCCATGGCCATCGAACTGCCGACAGCGGAGCTGGCTCCCAAGCCCGAGCTGCACATCTGGGGCCGGTGCAGCGTCCTGCGCGACGGCGAACTCGTCCACGCGGACCGGGCCGGGCACCCGTCAATGAGCAGCTTCTTCAACACCGACGACACAAAGGAGGAGTACAACGCCAGCGAGCCGGTCAACGACCGGGCCAGGTGGACGGACCAGTTCGTCCACCTGTTGGGCCACACCGGCGGCTACTCGCGTGAGGAGGCGATCACCGCGCTCGACGAGCACGGCCTCCTGCCGGACGTGCTGCACTTCGACCCGTCCAAGCCTGCCGCGTACCCGAATGGCCGGACATTCACGGAAGACGTCATCGACATCCGCGTCGCGTTCCTCACCAAGAGCGAGGCGCCGCCCACCGGCCTGACGCCGCACACCGACACCCTGGACCAGTTCCCGTACCTCGGCAACCCGCACCCGGCAGCCACCTCCTGACGGATCCCGGCGGGACACACCCGGGCTCCGACGGCCGAGCCGGGACAGGCCGATCGATCAGTAAATCGGACTAGTACTCCAGCTGTAGATCGCGATCTTGCTGGTTGAGTCGACGCACGGTAGTTGTCACATAGGCACGCTTGTTGTCACCGGCGTAGTACGTGCGGTGCGACGGTTCGGCATCACCGATGCACAACGGCATGCGCCACCTCGGCGCGGCCCACCCGAAACGCCCCGCCAAGCTGCCCAGGTAGCCCGCCTGGTTCAGCCCTGAATCGTGGCAAGCCAGTCGGTCAGCAGGCTGTTGACCTCGTCAGGGCGTTCCTGCTGGATCCAGTGGCCGCAGCCATCGAGGAGGTGGGAGGAAGACAGGGCGGGGAGGGCGGTGGGGTAGGCGTCGATGGCTTCGGCCATCCAGGTGGTGGAGGCGTCCAGTGCGCCGCCGACGAACAAGGCGGGCTGCTTGATCGGGGCTCCGCGGTGGGGGGCGAGGTCTTCCCAGTCGCGGTCCATGTTGCGGTAGCGGTTGAGGGCGCCGGTCAGGCCGGTGCGCTCGAACTCCCCGGCGTAGACGTCGAGGTCCTCCTCGCTCAACCAGGCCGGGAGCGGGCCGACGGGGAAACGGTCGCGCAGCTGACAGCCCAGGGCGACGAAGTGCGGATCGGGCTCGCCCTCGGCTGGCATGGTGTCGGCGGACAGGGCCGCGTAGAAGCCTGCGAGCCAGCCCCGGACGTCGGGCTCGATCTCCGCCTCGGCGCGGCCGGGCTCCTGGAAGTAGGAGACGTAGAACTCCTGCTCGGGGCCGCCGATCTGGCCGAAGATGTCGGTGGGGCGGGGGCCGCCGGGCGGCGCGTACGGGACGCTCAGCAAGCCGACCGCGCGGAAGACTTCGGGGTGGAGCAAGGCGGAGGCGGCGGCGATGTTGGAGCCCCAGTCGTGGCCGACGATCACCGCGCTTTCCTCGCCGAGGGCGTGCACGACGGCGACGTTGTCCTTCACCAGGTCGAGCATTCGGTAGGCGTCGGTCGCGGCGGGCTTGGAGGAGCGGCCGTAGCCACGTACGTCGATCGCCACTGCCCGGTATCCGGCCGCGGCGAGGGCCGGGAGTTGGCGGCGCCAGGAGTACCAGGACTCGGGAAAGCCGTGCACGAGCAGGATCAGCGGGCCGGTGCCCTGCTCCGCCAGATGCAGGCGCCCAGCAGGGGCCTCGACGGTGCGGTGGCGAAGTGCGGCGGTCGGCTCAGACTTCATGGGGGACTTCTCCTCGGTTCGCGGGCGTCCGACGGGTACCCATCGATCATGCGGCGCGGCGGCCACTCGGCGCGATCAGCGTTGCCATTCTGGCAAGCTTGCAGGACAGGCGGTGAAGCGGCACGGCGGGAAGGAACGGGGACGGTGACAGGTGACGACGTGGCCCAGACGCTGGCGGCGATGGGGCCCCGGCTACGGGTCGTGCGCGAGCGCCGTGGCGTCACACTCGCCGATGTCAGCCGCGCGACCGGCATCTCGCCCAGTACGCTGTCGCGGATCGAGACCCGCCGGCGCAAGCCCACCCTGGAGGTGGTGCTGCAGCTGGCGAAGGAATACGGAGTCGCCCTGGACGAACTGGTCGGCACCGCACCCGCCCCTGCGGCCGAGCTCCGCAGCACGGCGCCGCACAGCTTCGGCGACGAGAAGGCGGTGTTGCCGCTGACCCGGTACGTCGGCGGCCTGCACGCCCACAAGCATGTCCTGCCTGCCGTCGCGGAGCCGCCTGGACGGCCCCGGCAGGTATCCCACGAGGGCTTCGAGTGGCTGTGCGTCCTGTACGGGCGGTTGCGGCTCGCACTGGGCAGCCAGGACCTCGTCCTGACTGCCGGGGACGTCCTCGAGTTCGACACCCGCATCCCCCACGGAGTCGCGAACGCCGGATCCGACGGACCGGTCGAGTACCTGATCATGTTCGGGCCTCAGGGAGAACGTCTACGGCTGCGCACCCCTCCAGCCGCTGGTCGCGGGACTGGTGGCAGAAGGGCTGCTGAATGAGCAGTTGTGACAAGCCGCGTGCCTCGTCGGTGACAACCACGCTGCTCCGCTCGGTCTCATTCGCCACGTCATCCGGCTCTGCCGGTGACAACTACTGAGCTTCGGCTCACTGGTCGGGGATGTGGTCATGGGGATGGATCGATATCGGATCGCCTGAGGCGGTCGTCAACTGGCAGGCTGCTTCCATGGATCACGCGGAAGTACTGCTCATCGGGGGGCGGGCCGGTGTCGGCAAGACGACGGTGGGGTGGGAGGTTTCGGCGTTGCTGCGCGCCGTGGCGGTCTCCCATGCGGTCATCGATGGTGACTTCATGGGGCAGGTGCATCCGGCACCAGAGGGGGACCCGCACCGTTCGGAGATCACGGAGAGGAATCTGACGGCCGTGTGGGAGAACTTCACCCGGCTCGGCTACTGCCGTCTGATCTACACGAACACCGCGAGTGTGCTACCTGAGGCGACCGGCATGTTCGAGCGTGCCATGGGGGCGAAGGTGCGTATCACGCGGGTCTTGCTCACCGCTTCCGACGTCACCGCCGGCGAGCGGCTGGTCGGCCGGGAACTCGGCTCGGAGCTGGAGCAGGAGCTGGAAGGCGGTGTCCGTAAGGCACGGCTTCTGGACCAGCGGGCCTGCGTGGGGACCGTGCGGGTGGTGACAGACGGACGGCCTGTCGTGGACATCGCGCGCGAGGTTGTGACCGCCACCGGCTGGGCCGGGAAGCATGCCGCTCGCTGCTAATGATCGCGCTTGTGGGCTGGTCCGGGAACGGATGCGGCCACCGTTGATCATCGGTGTGTAAAGACAGAAGATCAGACGGTGGCCGCAGGTCACAGCGTAGATCCTGCCCGCTGGCAGGAGACGTTCGAGGTCCTGATGGGCCGTATCGCGGGGCGGTTTGCCCGGGTGGAACCACGGCGCCGGGCGCGGGCGTTCGTGCTCGGGCTGCTGTCGGAGCTGCCGCGCAAGAACTGCTGGACGCTCGCCGAGCACGCCGGGGACGCGAACCCGCACGGCCTGCAGCACCTGCTGTCGCGGGCCAAGTGGGACGCCGATGCGGTCCGCGACGACATCCGCGGCTTCGTCGTCGAGCACCTGCACGACACCGCGGCGGTCCGCTGCCGGGCCGCCGGGATCCCCGACACCGTCGGCTTTGCCACCAAGCCCGCACTCGCTGCCCGCATGATCGGCCGCGCCCTGGACGCCGGCGTCCCCGCGTCCTGGGCAGCCGGCGACGAGGTCTACGGAGGCAACCCGCACCTGCGGACCGCACTGGAGAAACGGCAGGTTGGCTACGTCCTCGCCGTCGCCCGTGACCACCAGATCACCACCCGCGCGGGCGAGCTCCGCGCCGACACTCTGGTCAAGAGGCTACCGGGGCGGGCCTGGCAGAAACTCTCCGCCGGCACCGGAGCCAAAGGCCACCGCTTCTACGACTGGGCCCTGGCCGACATCACCGACGACCAGCCCGGCCACCACCAGCTGCTGGTCCGCCGCAACCGGCGCACCGGCGAACTCGCCTTCTACCGCTGCTACTCAGCCACCCAGGTGCCGCTGTCCGCCCTGGTGCAGGTCGCCGGACGCAGATGGACGGTCGAGGAGACCTTCCAGTCCGGCAAGGGCCTGGCCGGACTGGACGAACACCAGGTCAGACGCTGGACGTCCTGGCACCGCTGGGTCACCCTCGCGATGCTCGCCCACGCCTTCCTCGCCGTCGTCCGCGCCGGTGAACACGTCCGCCACCCCGGCCCGGACGAGCTGACACCGCTCACCTGCAACGAAATCCAGCACCTGTTCAACACGCTCGTCGTCCGGCTCGTGCACGACAAAGCCCACCGGCTCGTTTGGTCCCATTGGCGACGCCGCCACCAGGCCCGATCACAGACCAGCCACTACCAGCGACAACCCACTCAAGCATGAAGATCGCGATCTACAGCTGGAGTACTAGTAGGGTCTGTTGCGAAAGTGCTGGTCACAGCCACTCATTGATGGCCGCGACCAGCACGGTGGCTTCGTAGCGGACGGCGAGTTTGTCGTATCGCGGGGCCACCGCCCGGTGGCGGTCGATTGTTGCCGCACTCCACGGCATGGCGCTGTTGGCAGTCGTTTTTGGCGAACTTCGGTGGTCGCCCGCCGTGGGAGCCGCGCTTCTTGCGGTTGCGGACCTGCTCGGCCTCCTCGGGGATGGTCCAGCCGATCCGGCGTCTCCGTAGGTAGGAGCGGTTGGCGCGGGAGCCGCAGGCCTTGTCGGCGCGGCCCCTGTCAGGTCTGGTGCGAGGCCGGCCCTGACTGGTGCGGGGGACCCGAACTTTCTCGAGCACCAGTTGGAACTGCGGGCTGTCGTGCCGGTGCCCGGCTCGGACTTCCAGTTACCCGTTTCCACCGCCATTCCCTCCACCATTCCCGTCACGGAGCAGGCCGACCGTGCGGGCCAGTTCGGTGACGGCTTCCCGGAAAAAGATCTCCCTGGCCTCCACCACCCGGTTGAACTGACCGAAGATCTCGAAGGAGATCAGCCCGAACAGCTGTGACCAGGCGGCGATCAACGGAGCTGCGGCCTCCGGGGGAAGGTCGGGGGCCAACTCCGTGACCATCCGTCCGGCCTCGCCGCGCAGATCGTCGGCGAGCGGTGACAGCGCCAGGCCGTCCGTGCGGTAGGCGTCCGCGACCACGGCGATCAGCACGAGGCCGACGCGGGAGGCGGGGCCGATCGTCGCCTGCGGTGCGGTGTAGCCGGGCACGGGAGAGCCGTAGATCAGGGCGTACTCATGAGGGTGGGCCAGCGCCCAGTCACGCACGGCCCGGGTGACCGCGATCCAGCGGGCGAGATGGGTGGCGGCCTGGTCGCGGGCGGTCCGATGGGCTGCCTCCGCGGTCTCGCCCACGGAGTCGTACGCGTCGACGATCAGGGCGGTGAGCAGCTCGTCGCGGCTGGGGAAGTAGCGGTAGAGGGCGGAGGACGCCATACCGAGCTCTCGTGCGACGGCGCGCAGCGACAGCTTCGCGGCGCCCTCGGCCGCGAGCTGCTTCTTCGCCTCGTCCTTGATCGCGGCGGTGACCTCGATGCGGGCCCGTTCCCTGGCTCCTCGGACAGTGCTCATGGTCATCAGTCTGCCACGAACACAGAGCACCGACCAACAATGAGAGCAGTGCTCTTGATTTTGAGCACCAATCCCGTGCACACTGATCTCAAGCGAGAGCACCGCTCTCAAAATCTTGGGGAGTCACCATGTCTCAGCCGTACTACCTTCAGGGCAACGCCTTCAGCGTCCGGATGAACAGCATCGTCGGCCGGCTCGCCCGCCATGGCGTCAGCCTCTTCGGCTCGGCCGAGATGTCGGTGCGCGGCCGCAAGAGCGGGCAAATGCAGCGGGTACCCGTGAACCCTCACACCCACGAGGGCGCGCAGTACCTCATCTCCGCCCGAGGCCACTCCCAGTGGGTGCGCAACATGCGCGTCGCCGGCGGGGGCGAGCTGCGGGTGGGCCGGAAGATCCGTACTTTCACGGCCGTGGAGATCGCGGACGACGAGCAGAAGGCGCTGGTCATCCGCACCTACCTGGAGCGGTGGGGCTGGGAGGTCAACGAGTACTTCAAGGGCATCACCGCGAAGTCCTCGGACGCCGAACTGCTGGCCGCCTGCCCGGACCACCCCGTCTTCCGGATCACCGAGGAGAGCTGACCGTGCGGCCGGCCCCTCTCCCCGGCACCGGGCGCCGGGCAGAGTCGCCCGGCGACCCGGTCAGCGGTCACGCCCCCGGCCATGATCCGCCGGACAGGCCCTAGCGGTCCATCGCGGACAGGGCCCGCTGTGCCAGTGGATGCGTACGGACCAGTTCACCGAGCGAGGTCGTTCCGCGGGTGATCCCGGCGAACGCGTTCCAGGCCGGGCGGAATCCGGTCAGCACCGCGTGCAGCACCCCGGGGCGGCGCTCGAACAGCTTCAGCATGCGGCGTCCGACACCCATCTCGACACCGAGACCCGCCTTGATGGCGAACGCGTAGTTCAACGCCTGGCGCCGGGCGTCCACCGCGTCGTGCGACTCCGCGATCCGGACCGCCCACTCACCGGCGAGCCGCCCCGACCGCAGCGCGAAGGAAATCCCTTCGCGGGTCCACGGCTCCAGCAGCCCCGCCGCGTCGCCGCACACCAGCACCCGCCCACGTGACAGCGGCGAGTCGTCGCTGCGGCAGCGCGTCAGATGCCCGGAGGAGATCTTCGGCTCGAAACCGGCGAGGCCGAGCCGGGCGATGAAGTCCTCCAGGTACCGCTTGGTCCCCGCTCCGTCGCCCCGCGCCGAGATCACACCGACGGTCAGGACATCGCCCTTGGGGAACACCCAGCCGTAACTGCCGGGCAAGGGGCCCCAGTCGATCAGCACCCGCCCCGCCCAGTCCTCCGCGACCGTGGCCGGAACCGGGATCTCCGCCTCCAGTCCGAGGTCCACCTGGTCGAGCTTCACCCCGACATGGGCTCCTATCCGCCCCGCGCTTCCGTCGGCACCGACGACCGCGCGGGCCAGGACCGTCTCACCGCCGGACAGCACCACGGCGACCGTGCGCCGGTCGGGCACCGAGGCGCCGTGCTGCTCGACCCTCGTCACCGTCGCGCCGGTGCGGAGTTCGGCGCCCGCCTTCTGCGCCTCCTCGACCAGACCCGCGTCGAACTCGGGGCGGTTGATGAGCCCGAAGAGCATCCGCTTGGACCGGCGGGTCCGCGCCAGCCTGCCGTTGAGCGAGAAGGTGATCGCGTGGATCCGGTCCCGCAAGGGCAGTTCGAACCCGGGCGGCAGTGAATCCCGCGAAAACCCGATGATGCCGCCGCCACATGTCTTGTACCTGGGAAGCTCCGCCTTCTCGAGGAGCAGCACCCGTCGGCCGGCCACTGCCGCCGCGTATGCCGCGGAGGCTCCGGCCGGTCCGCCCCCGACTACGACGACATCCCACACGGACGACTCTTCGTGCTCCTGTACGGCGTCTGCGTTCTCGCTGCTCACGATGTGCTTCTGCTCCCGATCCCACCAGTGGCCCATGCTGCTCACGGCATCCTACGGCGCGTTGCCCCCGGCCCCCGCTGTGGGAGGATCGACCGTACGTTCGTCCTGCATGCGAAGCCGCACACTCGGTGCGCATGTAGCCGGATTCATACACATAACGTCGCACCCACGAGGAGCGTGCCCATGACCGCCCGTCCGATTTCCGAGACCATTGCCTCGCTGATGCCCCGCGCCAAGACGGAGCTGACCGAGCTGGTGGCCTTCCAGTCGGTGGCGGATCCCGCGCAGTTCCCGAAGAGCGAGTGCGAGGCGGCCGCCGACTGGGTCGCCGACGCGCTGCGCGCCGAGGACTTCCAGGACGTCGCCCTTCTCGATACCCCGGACGGCACCCGGTCGGTCTACGGCTTCCTGCCCGGTCCGGCGGGTGCCCCGACCGTACTGCTCTACGCGCACTACGACGTGCAGCCGCCGCTCGACGAGTCCGCCTGGCTCTCCCCTCCGTTCGAACTGACGGAGCGCGACGGCCGCTGGTACGGCCGCGGCTCGGCCGACTGCAAGGGCGGCTTCATCATGCACCTCCTCGCCCTGCGCGCCCTCAAGGCCGACGGCGGCGTCCCGGTCTCCGTCAAGGTGATCGCCGAGGGCTCCGAGGAGCAGGGCACCGGCGGCCTGGAGCGGTACGCGGAGGCGCACCCCGAACTGCTGGCCGCCGACACCATCGTCATCGGCGACACCGGCAACTTCCGGGTCGGTCTGCCGACGGTCACCGCGACCCTGCGCGGCATGACGATGCTGCGGGTCACGCTCGACACCCTCGAAGGGAACCTGCACTCCGGGCAGTTCGGCGGCGCCGCCCCGGATGCGCTGGCCGCGATGATCCAGCTGCTGGCCTCGCTGCGCGCCGAGGACGGCACCACGACCGTCGACGGCCTCGCCACGGACACCGAGTGGGACGGACTCCAGTACCCGGAAGCTGATTTCCGCACGGACGCGAAGGTCCTCGACGGGGTTGGGCTGATCGGCACGGGCACGGTCGCCGACCGCATCTGGGCCCGGCCCGCCGTCACCGTCATCGGCATCGACTGCCCGCCGGTGATCGGTGCGGCCCCGTCGCTCCAGGCGAGCGCGCGGGCCCAGGTCAGCCTGCGGGTCCCGCCGGGCCAGGACGCCGCCGCGGCGACCGCGCTGTTGACCGCCCATCTCAAGGCCCACGCCCCGTGGGGGGCGAGGGTGACGGTGGAACAGGTCGGCCAGGGCCAGCCGTTCCGCGCGGACACCTCCAGCCCGGCGTACACGTCGATGGCGCAGGCGATGGAGGTCGCGTACCCGGGCGAGAAGATGCAGACGTCCGGCATGGGCGGCTCGATCCCGCTCTGCAACACCCTCGCCGCTCTCTACCCGGAGGCGGAGATCCTGCTGATCGGCCTGAGCGAGCCGGAGGCACAGATCCACGCGGTGAACGAGAGCGTGTCGCCCCAGGAGCTGGAGCGCCTGTCGCTCGCCGAGGCCCTGTTCCTGCGGAACTACGCGGAGTCCAAGCGCGCCTGACTCTCCGTCACCGATCCCGCCGTGTTCCTGCGGATCTCCTGTCCACAGGGCTCGACCGGTCCGCCGCTGCGTCCGCGGCGGACCGGGTCCGGACCTCCCGCCGCGGGTCGGTCCGGGTCCGGTTTCATAGGATCGGCCCGTAACAACGGGACAGGGGTCGGCTGGGCGCCGCCGACGGAGGCCGAACGGCTGCTGCAGGAATCCGGGGCGGGCGGAGGCACGGAAGCGGTGCTCGACGCGCTCTCCCGCTGTTGGCTCCATGTGATGGTCGCCCGACTGCATGCCGACACCCCGGGTTTCACCGCCCCGCTCCCCTCGCGGTACGACCCCGTGACCGGCCGGAAGTGCGTCCCCGTGCTGACGTCCGGCCGCGACATGTGGGACATCACTGAACGCACCGGTTGGCAAGAGCAGTTGAACTTCCTTCTGGACGGTACGAACAGTCCGCCGGAACCCGATTTCGCGCTCCGGGTGCGGGAGCAGTTGCGGGCCGCTCTCGGCGGGCCGCCACCCGCCGGCCTGTGGCGCGAGACCGCTGCCGGACATGCCCAGGACATCGGGCCGGGCCATGACACGGTCATGCACATCGAGGAGCCGGTGCGGCGCATCGTCCGGTACGAGGCGCGGTTCCGCGCCGACGGACTGCTGCCGCCGGACGGGGTGGTCACGACGACGGTCGCCCACGACTACGGGCGTGCCGTGAACCTGGCCCGCTGGGGATTGTCGGCCCGGTTCTGCCACCCGCACGAGACAGAGCAGGCGATCGTGCACGCGGGGGCGCTGAGCAAGTCGGCCTACGAATCGTGGCAGAGCTTCTCCGCCGCGCACGCGCTGGGCCGGGTGCCGCGCTTCGACGACGAGCAGTACGGCACGTACTACGAGCAGAACGTCACCGCACACCGCCTCCTGGCGGAGAGCGAGGACGGTCCGTGGCGGAACACCCCTTGGCGCTGATTCCGGTTCACGCCCGGCCCCGCCGAGTCCGGCATTGCCGCACTACGCGCTGAGCGAAGCTCGCCCAGAGCGTAGATCGACGCCTGCGGGCGGGCCGTCCACGTACGTTCGTGGCATGGATATCGTCGAAGTTCTCCCGCGGCTGCACATGTTCCGCTTCCCCATCGGCCAGGCGTACCTGTGGCGTGACGGCGCCGACCTGACTCTGATCGACGCGGGCGACATCAACGCGGCGTCCGCGATCGAGGACGGGGTGCGCAGCCTGGGCCTGGACCCTGGCCACATCTCCCGGATCGTCGTCACCCACGGCCATTGCGACCACTACGGTGCCGCGCAGGAGCTCGCCGACCGGCACGGCGCCGAGATCCTGGCCCATCGGCTGGACGCCGCGGTGATCCGGGGCGAGGAGGAGATCGCCGATCCCGTCCTGCTCGACTGGGAACTCCCGCTGTGGGAGCACGCGCGGACCGTACCCCCCGGCCCGCCGACCCGGGTCGACCGCGAGCTGGCCGACGGCGACGAAATCGGGTTCGGCCAGGGCGCCCGGGTGGTCCACTCCCCCGGCCACACCCCCGGTTCCATCGGGATTCATCTGCCGCACCACGGTGTGCTGTTCACCGGGGACTGCGTGGCCAGGGTCGACCAGGTGATGCTGGGCGTCTTCAACATCGACCGGGCGCAGGCCGTGGACTCCTTCCGGCGGCTGGCCGCGCTGGAGCCGGCCACGGTCTGCTTCGGGCACGGCGAACCGCTCACCACCGACGCCGCCGCGGCGCTGCGCGCCTCAGCCGACCGGGACTCCGGCCTCCAGGTTGAGCACGGCTGACCGCTCGCGGGCGCGCAGCGCCCAGCGCAGCCGTTCGTACCGGGTCGGGGGCAGCAGGGTGGCCGCCTCCGCCTCGGTGACGAACCGCCAGCCGCGCAGTTCGGATCCGGGCAGCAGCAGCCGCTGGGCGTCCGCGCCGGTCAGCAGGCCGCCGTCGAAGAGCAGCCGCAGGCCCCCGTAGCCGGGCGGCCGGGGTGCCTCCCAGTCGACGACGAGGAGTTTCGGTACCCGGTCGAGATGGATGCCTATCTCCTCGGCCACTTCACGGATCCCGGCCTGGGCCGGTGCCTCGCCGGACTCGACCACTCCGCCGGGAAATTCCCAGCCGGGCTTGTACGTCGGGTCGACGAGCAGCACCCGGTCGCACTCGTCGAAGAGCAGTACGCCGGCCGCCACGGTCTCCGCGGTCGGCTCGGGTGTCTGCACGATCTCGCACGGGGTGGCGGCGCCGCTGCTGACCGCCTCGGCGATGCGCTCGGCCGTCCCGTACGGGGTGAGCGCGCCGGAGTCGATGACGTGGGCGTCGCGGGCGAGCCAGCCGAGCGCCGCCCGGTAGGGCTCGATGTGCTGGTAGGCCCATTGCCGTACCCGTTCGCTGTGCTCCGGGTCCCCGGGGTGCTCGACGCGGTCGGCGATCCGTTTGCGCAGGATCGTTTCCTCAGGTGAGAGCAGCACATGACGCACCTCGATGCGCCGGGAGGCCAGCCCTCCGAAGATCTCGTCGCGGTACTCCTGTCGCAGCAGAGTCATCGGCACCACCAGCACACCGGACACCTCGGCGAGCAGGGCCGCCGCGGTGTCCACGACCAGTCGCCGCCAGATCGGCAGGTCCTGGAAGTCCGTCACCTCGGCGAGCCTCTTCTGGGGCAGCAGCTGCCGCAGCTCCCCGCCGATGAGTTCGGGGTCGTAGAAGGTGCTGTTCGGGATCAGATCGATCAGTTCACGCGCGGCGCTCGTCTTGCCCGCGCCGAACGCACCGTTGATCCAGACGATCACGGTTCCCCCTCTTCCGTAGCCCCCTGTGGCTTGCCCGCAACACCCTGCCGCGAAAACCCGGCTGTGGCGATGCGTGTTTCCCGAACGGAACCGTCCGATGCCCGTGGACGGCGTCCGATCCCCTGCGTCCGGCCGTGCGCACGGCCGTAACGGGGGGCGCCGGAAGGTCGTTGGAGCGGACAGGCCGGACCGAGGACCAGGGGGTGCAGCGTGCGTCGCACAGTGCTTGAGCGATTTCCCGCGGGAGGGCCACGAGGCAGTTGGCCTGCGGAGGAGTTCGCGGCCGCCCGCCGCTGCGAGGGCGTGGCGGCCGAGGTGGTGATGGATCTGGAGCAGGATGCGTTCCTGGTGATCGTTCCGCAGCAGTCACCGGACCGGGGCCACTGAGTCCGAGGCCGGGGCCGGGCCCCGCTCGACCGGACGGGCCGGGGCGAGCTCCGGAAGAGCCACTCGCTCTCCTCCCTGTCATCACAATTCCATCACCAACGGAGCATGTGGCTCCCAGGTGCTGATCCGGGGCCGTTACGGTCATCCCTCCATGAACCGCACCAGGGGGGACGTATGTCTCGGAATCAGCAGCCGCCATGGGGCAGCCGCCCCAGCCGCCCGGCACCAACCCGTACGGCACGCCCGCGCCGCCGGAGCGTCGTCCGAAGTGGACACGGAAGCGGATCCTGATCCCGGCCGCCGCCGTCCTGTTCCTCCTCGGCGTGGGCATCGGTGGCGCGGACGATCCCGCCAGGACCGAGAAGACGGCCGACGCGAAGGCCGCACCGTCCGCGACGGTGACGGCGACAGCCACGGTGACGGCCACCCCGGCACCGTCGGCCACCAGGACGGTGACCGCGAGCCCGGAGCCGGTACCGACCGTCACGAGGACCAGGACCGTCAAGGTGACGGTCGCGCCCGCGATCGAGGACGGCGGCACGTCCGGCGGATCCGTCTCGGGCGGGGGCGGCGGCAGTACGTACTACGCCAACTGCTCCGCCGTGCGCGCGGACGGCGCCGCGCCCATCCACGCGGGAGAGCCCGGCTACGGGCGGCATCTCGACCGGGACGGGGACGGGGTCGCCTGCGGGTAGCCGCCCACCGGCGGCCGTCGCGGCCTACCCCTTGCTGGAGCCCAGGGTGAGGCCCGCGATGAAGTGGCGCTGGAGCAGGAGGAATACGACGAGCGTGGGCAGGGCGACGATCACCGAGCCGGCGGCGAGCAGGTTGTAGTCGGTGAAGAACTGGCCCCTGAGGTTGTTCAGCGCCGAGGTGATGGGGAGCTTGTCGCCGTCGGAGATGAAGACCAGCGCCCACAGGAAGTCGTTGTACATCCAGGTGAACTGGAGCGTGCCGAGCGCGGCCAGGGCCGGGCGGCACAGGGGCAGGGTGATCCGCCAGTACTGGGTCCACACGCCCGCGCCGTCGACGACGGCGGCCTCCAGGATCTCCTGCGGCAGGGTGCGCATGAAGTTGGCCAGGACGAAGACGCAGAAGCCGAGCTGGAAACCGATCTGGACGGCGACGACGGCCCAGTACGAGTCGTACATCGTCATCGAGTCGGACATCCAGTAGGGCAGCGGGATGCGGTTGAACACCACGTACAGGGGCGTCACGATCACCTGCTGCGGCAGCAGGTTGCCGGCGGTGAAGAGCATGAGCAGGACGAGCCCGCCGCGCATCTTCAGGCGCGCCAGCGCGAAGGCCACGAACGAGGCGAGGAAGAGGGTGACGAGCACCCCCGGCACCGCGATGATCATGGTGTTGACGAAGTACTTCGTCATGCCGGAGTCGGAGAACGCCTGCCGGTAGTAGTCCAGGGAGAGATGGCGCGGCAGCGAGAAGTAGCCGTGCTCCGAGGTCTCGTCGTACGGCCGCAGCGAGGCGTACACCGCGAGCAGGAGCGGCGCGAGGAAGGCGAGGGAGACCGCCATCAGGAAGGCGTGGACGCCGATCCGGCCGGGGCGGATCCGGCGCCGGGCAGCGGGAACCGGCGGTGCCGGTGGTGCGGCAGGGCGGGCGGAGGCGGCTTGGACGGTCAACGGTTCTTCTCCCCTCGGAGCTCCTGGACCAGATACGTCGCGACGAATCCCAGGGAGACGGCCAGCAGGACCACGGCGATGGCGGAGCCGAAGCCGATCCGGCTGGCCTCGCCGATGATGTTGTCGGTGACGAGCACCGAGAGCAGTTCGAGTCCGTTGCGGCCGTGGTTGACGGCGTACACGATGTCGAACGCGCGCAGGGACTCGATGACGGTGATGACGCCGACGATCACGTTGACCGGCCGCAGGGTGGGGAGGACGATGCGGAAGAAGGTCTGGGCCTCGCCCGCCCCGTCGATCGCCGCGGCCTCCTTCAGCGAGGGGTCGACGGCCTTCAGCCCGGCGAGATAGAGAATCATCACATAGCCGGTGTGCCGCCAGGCGGCGGCGAGCAGGACCATCCAGATGTTGAGGTCCGGGTCGCCGAGCCAGTCCGTCGGCGAACCCGTGTCCCCGATGACCGCGTTGAGGGCGCCCTGGTCGCGGGAGAAGACCAGCTGGGCGATGAATCCCACCACGGCGAGCGACAGCACGACGGGCATGTACAGCGTCGACTGGTAGAAGCGGCTGAAGCGCACCCCCCGGTCGATGAGCACGGCCAGCAGCAGTCCGAACGGGGCGGCGACCAGGCCGAGGAAGGCGAGCCAGAGCAGATTGTGCCGGGCAGCGGGCCAGAACTGCGGGTAGTTGGTGAAGAGGTTCCGGTAGTTCTGCGTGCCGACCCACTTGATGTCACCGATGCCGTCCCAGCCGGTGAAGGAGAGCACCACGGAGGCGAGGGTCGGTCCCCAGACGATGGCGACGTCGAGCAGGACGGGTATGCCGAGCAGCACACCGAGTACGGCGAGGTCGCGGCCGGTGAACCGCCGCGCGACCCGCCGTCCGGTGCGCCGGGCCGGGATGAACGACACGGTCGGTACTCCAGATTCGGTCGGATGCCATCGGGGTCGTCCGGGGTCAGTCGGCGGCGAAGATGGTCTTCTTCTGCCGTTCGATGTCGTTGACCAGGCCGTCCACGTCGTCGGGGTCGCTGATGAACTTCTGGATCGCCGGGATCATGACCGTGGAGGAGAAGTCCGGCCTGGTGTCCCGGTCCAGGAACTGGGAGATCTGCTTGGCTCCGGAGACCAGCTCCACGGCCTTCTTCTGGAGCGGTGAGTACGCGGAGATGTCCGCCTGGTCGCTGACCGCGATGTTGTTCGGGTCGCTCTTCAGGTAGATGTCCTCGGCCCTTCCGGTGGCCAGCCACTTGAGCAGGTCCTTGGCGCTTTCCAGCGCCTTCTTGTTCTTGAGGTTCTTCGACTTCTTCGCCAGCAGGAATCCGTCGATGGGTGCCTCGACCGCGTCCTGCCCGTGCTCCGGGTCGATGACGGGGAAGGGGAAGAAGTCGATGTCGCCCTGTTCGCCCTTGGGGAACTGGGCGCCGGGGTGCGGCAGTCCGAAGACGGCCATGCCGGCCTCCTTCTTCTGGAGACTGTTGGCGGCCTCCTGCCAGGTACGGCCGTTGGCACCCTGCTGGCAGTACGGCAGGAGCCGGCGCCAGGTGTCGAAGACCTCCCTGACGCGCTTGTCGGTCCAGGCGACTTCGCCCGCCATCAGGCTCTTGTGGAATTCGTAGCCGTTGGTCCGCATGTCGATGTAGTCGAAGGTGCCCATGGCGGGCCAGCCGTCCTTGTCGCAGAAGGCGATCGGGTCCAGCTTGTCCTTCTTCATCTGCCTGGCGAGCGCCACGTACTCGTCGAGCGTCTTCGGCGCCTGATAGCCGCGGTCGGCGAAGAGACTCTTACGGTGGAAGACGGCCCACGGATAGTAGTAGTACGGCGTGAGGTACTGCTTGCCGTCCGCTCCGGTGGACTGGGCTTTCAGCGCGGCCGAGAAGCCTTTGTAGTCCTGCCAGTTGTCGCTGACGTCGTGCACCAGTCCTTTCTCGGCGAAGAATTGCATCCGGTTGCCGGCGAACCACATGAAGACATCGTCCGGCTTGCCCTGGAGATACCGGCTGATGTTCTCCTGAAAGGTGTTGTGGTCGACGGTGTTGACCTTCACCTTCCGACCGTCCGACTGCGCCTCGTACGCGGCGAAGGCGTCGGCGAACGCCTTCTTCGGAACCGGGTCGGAGGAATTCGACCCCAAGGTGATGGTCTTTCCGTCACCACCGGGGCCGCTCCCGCAGGCGGTGAGCAGCGCGGGCAGCGTCACGGCTCCGGCGCCAACAGCCGCACCACGCAGCAGACTTCGCCGGGACATCCGATGTCCCGCGACACTTCCCGGTACACCTGACCTGTCGTCATCAGACTGCGTCATGCCCAACTCCTCCGGAGATGCAACCCAACACAACCGAACGTGCGATTGGATCTCACCCCCAAGTGATGGTGTCGTCAAGGGTTTTGACGAGATGTCGGGCAACCGTTGCCGACCCTCTTCCAACAGACTCCAACACGCCCTAACGTAATCGCACGCCTTGGCGTGCACATGCTGTCATCCGATCATGCACGAGTATGGAGGAACGTAACGATGCGTCATCTTCCAACCCGTACAACCCGAACCGGCCATCGTGGAGTCATCGGAGCGCTGATGGCCGGACTGTTGTGCGCCGCGGGTGCGACCGTTCCCGCCGTCGCGGAATCGCCCGCTCCCGCCCGCGCCGAGACTCCACAGTCCGGAAACGGCCTTGCGCTCACCCCGCCAATGGGGTTCAACAATTGGAACTCGACGCACTGCCGGGCCGAGTTCGACGAGTCGATGGTCAAGGGCATCGCCGACATCTTTGTCGAGAAGGGCCTCAAGGCCGCGGGCTACCAGTACGTCAATCTCGACGATTGCTGGGCGAAGCCGCAGCGCAATGCGGACGGCGAACTGGAGGCCGATCCGCAACGCTTCCCGAACGGGATCAAGGCCGTCGCGGACTATGTCCACTCCAAGGGCCTCAAAATCGGCATCTACACCAGCGCCGGCACCAAGACCTGTGACAGCGTGGGACTCCCGGGCGCCCTGGGCCACGAGTACAGCGACGCACAGCAGTTCGCGGACTGGGGCATCGACTACCTGAAGTACGACAACTGCAACAACCAGGGCGTCGACGCGAAGAAGCGCTATACGACGATGCGGGACGCGCTGGCGGCGACCGGCCGGCCCATCGTCTACAGCATCTGCGAATGGGGCGAGAACAAGCCCTGGGAATGGGCCGGTGAGCTCGGCAACCTCTGGCGGACGACCGGCGACATCAACGACAGCTGGGGCAGCATGCTGTCGATCATGAAGCAGAACCTGCCTCTCGCCGCCGCTGCCGGGCCCGGACACTGGAACGACCCCGACATGCTGGAGGTCGGCAACGGCGGCATGACGGACACCGAGTACCGCACCCACTTCTCCATGTGGTCCATGATGGCGGCGCCGCTGCTCATCGGCTCCGATCTGCGCAGGGCGAGCGCGGAGACCTTCGAGATCCTCTCCAACCACGAGGTCATCGCCGTCGACCAGGACCCGCTCGGCAAACAGGGCACCGTGCTCTCCTCCGCAGGCGGACGCTGGGTGGTCACCAAGGAGATGCGGGACGGCAGCCGCGCCGTCGCCCTCTTCAACGAGACCGGCAGCGCACAGCGCATCGCGACGACGGCCGCCGAGGTGGGGCTGCCGAAGGCAGACGGGTACACGATGCGCGACCTGTGGGACCACAGCACGTACAACACGGCGGGCACCGTGGCGGCGACCGTTCCGGCGCACGGCACGGTGCTGCTGCGGGTCGCCGCCGACGGCAAGTGGGCCGCGCATCCGCCCGCAGTGGAACTCGGCCTGGAAACCAGCCCGTTGATCGAGGCCGGACGCACCGCCACGCTGACCACGACGGTCACCGGTCTGGGCCGCACCCCCGCCAAGAAGGTTGCGGCGCTGCTCACCGGCCCCTCGGGCTGGCGAGTGAAGGCGGTGTCGCCGACCGGTTCACCGGCCCTGCCGACCGGCCGCTCGCTGACCACCCGCTGGCAGGTGACGGCCCCCGCGGGCACCCCCACCGGTGCGTACGATCTGACCCTCGACGCCCAGTACCGCTCGCCGACCGGGACACGGGTACGGTCCACGGTCCCGATCCGGGCCCATGTGGTGGTCGCGCCGCCGGCGGGCGGCGGCTACCTGGGCGACCTGCCGCCGCTCTCCGCGGCCAACGGCTGGGGCCCGGTCGAGAAGGACACCAGCAATGGTGAGAGCGGCGCGGGCGACGGGAATCCGCTGACGATCGGCGGCACGGTCTTCGCCAAGGGCCTCGGCGTGCACGCGGACAGCGCCGTCGAGTTCTACACCGGCGGGGCGTGCAACACCGTGACGGCGCAGGTGGGGGTCGACGACGAGAGCACCAGGGGGACGGTCGTCTTCGAGGTCTGGGCCGACGGCACGAAGGCGGCGTCGACCGGCGTACTGACCAACGCGATGCCCGCCCAGCCGGTCACCGCGGATGTGAGCGGCGCGCAGGTGGTACGCCTGGTGGTCACCGACGGCGGCGACGGCATCGATTCCGACCACGCGGACTGGGCGGACCTGCGGATCACCTGCTGACGGGGGACCGCGCGGCGGCGACGCCACGCGGTCGGCCGCCGGGCGGGCTCCGGGGCATCGCCCCCGGATCCCGCCCGGCGCTCTCCGTGTCCCGCACTCGACGGCATCGTCCGGTCCGCCCGGCCCCGGTCAGCCCTGGACGGCCGCCACGCCGCCCGGACCCACCCGCGCCGCCGCGGCGGCGGCGCCCACCAGGCCCGCGTCGGTGCCCATCACCGCCGGGGCCACCTCGATCCGCCGGATGAAGGAGAGCGTGGCGTACCGGCGCAGGGCCCGGCGCAAGGGCTCGAAGAGGATGTCGCCCGCACCGGCCACTCCCCCGCCGATCACCGCGATGTCGATCTCGACGAGCGCGGCGGTGGCGGCGATCCCGGCGGCCAGCGCCTGAGCGGCACGCTCGAACGAGGCAAGGGCGACCGGGTCCCCCGCGCGCGCTGCGGCGGCCACGGCAGCCGCCGAGGCATCGCCGTCCGGTCCGGGCCGCCAGCCGGCCTCCAGCGCCCGGCGGGCGATGTTCGGACCACTGGCGATGCGCTCGACACAGCCGCGCGAACCGCACGGACACGGGTCGCCGTCCAGATCCACGCTCACATGACCGATGTGCCCGGCATTGCCCGTGGGGCCGGGGTGGAGCTTGCCGCCGAGGACCAGCCCGCCGCCGACACCGGTCGACACGACCATGCAGAGCGCGTTGTCGTAGCCGCGGGCGGCGCCCAGCCAGTGCTCGGCGGCCGTCATCGCGACCCCGTCGCCGACCAGTTCGACGGGCAGTCCGCCGACCGCCTTGCCGACCCGTTCCACCAGCGGGAAGTCGCGCCAGCCGGGGACGTTGACCGGGCTGACCGTGCCGGCCGAGGCGTCGACCGGGCCCGCGCTGCCGATACCGACCGCCGCCGCCCGCGCCCACAGCGGCGAGCCGGACAGTTCGGCCAGGACCTCCGTCACGGCGCCCATCACCGTCTCGGCGCTCTCGCGGGCGGGCGTCGGCCGCTGCGCCCGTACGAGAAGGGCGCCGCCGCCGTCCACCAACGCGGCGGCGATCTTGGTACCGCCGATGTCCAGCGCGGCGACGAGGTCGGTATGCATCGGTGTGGCTCCGTGACTAGGGGGCGGGGACCTGCGGCTTCAGGAAACAGTCTGCCCAGTCTCCATTCAGCTGACAACGTTGTCCAGGGCCTATGCTCGACGGCACAGCCTCCGGTCGGCTCCGCGGCACCGCCCGCGGACCCGCCGGACCGCCCGCACCCGACGACAGGACAGCGCACCGTGGCCGAGACCGCCCGTCACTCCGAGACCCGTTACGGCAACCGGCCGACCATGAAGGATGTGGCGGCCCGCGCCGGAGTGGGCCTCAAGACGGTCTCCCGCGTAGTCAACAGCGAGCCGGGGGTCACGCCCGACACCGAGCGCCGGGTCCAGGAGGCCATCGAAGCACTCGGCTTCCGGCGCAACGACAGCGCGCGCGTCCTGCGCAAGGGCCGCACCGCCTCGATCGGACTGGTCCTGGAGGACCTCGCCGACCCGTTCTACGGGCCGTTGAGCCGTGCGGTGGAGGAGGTCGCGCGGGCACACGGCGCCCTGCTCATCAACGGGTCGAGCGCCGAGGACCCGGAGCGAGAGCAGGAGCTCGTACTCGCCCTGTGCGCGCGCCGGGTGGACGGGCTCATCGTGATTCCGGCCGGTGACGACCACCGCTATCTGGAGCCGGAGATCAAGGCGGGCGTCGCCACCGTCTTCGTGGACCGGCCGGCGGGCCGCATCGACGCCGACATGGTCCTCTCCGACAGCTTCGGCGGCGCCCGCGAGGGCGTCGCCCACCTGATCGCGCACGGCCACCGCCGGATCGGCTTCATCGGCGACCAGCCGCGCATCCACACCGCCACCGAGCGGCTGCGCGGTTACCACGCGGCGATGGCGGACGCGGGGACGGAGGTCGCGGACTCCTGGGTGTCCCTCGGTTCGACCGAACCCGACCGGGTGCGGGCCGCCACCGAGCGGATGCTCGTCGGCCCCGAGCCCGTCACCGCGATCTTCACGGGCAACAACCGGGTGACGGTGACGGTGGTGCGGGTCCTCGCCGAGCAGGAACGCCGCATCGCCCTGGTCGGCTTCGACGACATCGAACTGGCCGACCTGCTCGGCATCACCGTCATCTCCCAGGACGCCGCCGCCGTCGGCCGCACCGCCGCCGAACACCTCTTCCGCCGCCTGGACGGCGCCGATCACGCCCCGGCCCGGGTGGAACTCCCCACGACGCTCATCCCGCGCGGCTCGGGCGAGTTGCCGCCCGCCTGAGCCGCGCGGCTCGCGCGTCGTCGTCGGCTACGGCGCGGTCACCGTGAGATCGGCCCGTCGCGGCGACGCGAACCCGTCCAGCTCCGCGCGCGTCAGCCCGGTCAGGCGGACGACCTCGGCGGTGTCCAGGGCGCCGCAGTCGATGCCGCGCAGGAGGTAGCCGCTGAGCGCCTTGGCGGTGGCGGGTTCGTCCAGGACGTCGCCACCGGCCTTGGCCACGTACGCGGCGAGCCGTGCGGCGGCCTGTTCCAGGCCCTCGCGGTAGAAGGTGTACACGGCCGCGTACCGGGTCGGTAGATGGCCCGGGTGCATGTCCCAGCCCTGGTAGTAGGCGCGGGCCAGGGCACGGCGGGTGAGGCCGTAGTGGAGCCGCCAGGCCTCGTGCACCTGAGGCGTGGAGCCGACCGGGAGGACGTTCGTGGAGCCGTCCGAGACCCGTACGCCGGTGCCCGCGGCGGCGACCTGCATGACGGCCTTGGCGTGGTCGGCGGCCGGGTGGTCGCTGGCCTGGTAGGCGGCGCTGACGCCGACGCAGGCGCTGTAGTCGAAGGTTCCGTAGTGCAGGCCGGTGGCACGGCCCCGCGCCGCGTCGATCATGCGGGCGACGGCGGCGGTGCCGTCGGCGGCGAGGATGGACTGGCTGGTCTCGATCTGGATCTCGAAGCCGAGCCGCCCGGCGGGCAGCCCATGGGCCTGCTCGAAGGCTTCGAGCAGCCGGACGAAGGCGGTGACCTGCTCGGGGTACGTCACCTTGGGGAGCGTGAGGACCAGCCCGTCGGGCAGGCCGCCGGCCTGCATCAGACCGGTGAGGAAGATGTCCGTGGTGCGGATGCCGCGGTCGCGTACGGCGGCCTCCATGCACTTCATCCGGATGCCCATGTACGGGGCCGCCGTGCCGTTCCCGTACGCCCCCGAGACCAGCCGGGCGGCGCGGGCGGCGGCCTCGTCCTCCTCGGCGTCGGGGCGGAGGCCGTAGCCGTCCTCGAAGTCGATGCGGAGGTCCTCGACCGGCTCGCGCTCCAGCTTGGCGCGCACCCGGTCGTGGACGGGCGCGGCGAGTTCGTCCGGGATGCCGAGGACGGCGGCGAACGAGGCCGCGTCGGGGGCGTGCTCGTCGAGGGCCTCGATGGCCCGGTCGCCCCAGGAGCGGATGGTGTCCGCGGTGAACGTGTCGCCGGGGACGTAGACCGTGTGGACCGGCTGGCGCGTACCCGGGTCTCCCGGGTAGCGGCGCGCGAGCTCGGCGTCGACCGCGGTGAGGGAAGCGCTGATCTCCTCGCTGACCGCACCGGCGAGGCTCGTTGCCACCTTCTCCTGCTGACCCATCTCCACACCCTCCACAGTCACGCTGTTTCCGCTTCCCGGAATCAACAATCCGTATAGTGAAGTTATAAGGCCGTCGGACCTGCGTCAATGGTGGTCGGAATGGGTGCGGGGCCGTGTGGTGCGTGTGCACCACACGGCCCCGGACCGTCGGACGTGTCCTGCGGTTGCGCCGCGGGTCAGCCCTTGCGGGCGTTGACCTCGTCGGTGAGCTGGGGGACGACCTGGAAGAGGTCGCCGACGACGCCGTAGTCGACGAGGTCGAAGATCGGGGCCTCGGCGTCCTTGTTGATCGCGACGATCGTCTTGGACGTCTGCATGCCGGCCCGGTGCTGGATCGCGCCCGAGATGCCCGACGCGATGTACAGCTGCGGCGAGACGGACTTGCCGGTCTGGCCGACCTGGCTGGAGTGCGGGTACCACCCCGCGTCCACCGCGGCACGCGAGGCACCGACCGCCGCACCGAGGGAGTCGGCCAGCGACTCGATGAGGTGGAAGTTCTCCGCACCGTTCACACCACGCCCGCCGGACACCACGATCGCGGCCTCGGTCAGCTCCGGACGCCCCGTCGACTCGCGCGGCGTCCGCGCGGTCACCCTCGTGCCCGTCGCCTGCGCCGAGAACGACACCTCCAGCGCCTGGACCGCACCCGCGGCCGCAGCCGCCTCCACCGCAGCCGAGTTCGGCTTGACCGTGATCACCGGGACACCCCGGGAGACCCGGGACCGGGTCGTGAACGACGCCGCGAACGCGGACTGCGTCGCGACCGGACCCTCCTCACCCGCCTCCAGATCCACCGCATCGGTGATGATCCCCGACCCGATACGCACCGCCAGACGCGCCGCGATCTCCTTGCCCTCCGCCGACGACGGCACCAGCACCGCCACCGGCGACACCGCCGCGCACGCCGCCTGCAACGCATCCACCTTCGGCACCACGAGATACTCACCGAACTCCGGCGCCTCCACGGTCAGAACCCTGACCGCACCGTGCTCGGCCAGCACACCCGCCGTACCGGCAGCACCCGCACCCACCGCCAGCGCGACCGGCTCACCGACCCGACGCGCCAGCGTCAACAACTCCAGCGTGGGCTTACGGACCGCACCGTCCACGTGATCGACAAAGACGAGAACTTCAGCCATGGGACTTCAAACTCCTGCGAGTAGCAAAGAAACAGAGGGAAAGGGACGACAGAGGGGATCAGATGAACTTCTGACCCGCGAGGAACTCCGCCAACCGCCGACCGCCCTCACCCTCGTCCTTCACGATCGTGCCCGCACTGCGGGCCGGACGCTGCGCAGCGGAATCCACCACGGTCCACGCACCCGCCAGACCGACCTCCTCCGCCCCGATCCCCAGATCACCCAGATCCCAGGACTGCACCGGCTTCTTCTTCGCCGCCATGATCCCCTTGAACGACGGGTAACGCGCCTCACCCGACTGGTCCGTCACCGACACCACCGCCGGCAACGACGCCTCCAGCTGCTCCGACGCACTGTCACCGTCACGACGGCCCCGCACCACCCCGTCCTGCACCGACACCTCGGACAGCAACGTCACTTGCGGCACTCCCAGACGCTCCGCCAGCACCGCCGGCAGCACCCCCATCGTCCCGTCCGTCGACGCCATCCCCGCGATCACCAGGTCATACCCGGCCTTCTCCACCGCCTTCGCCAGCACCAGCGACGTACCCATCACATCACTGCCGTGCAGATCGTCGTCCTCGACGTGAACCGCCTTGTCCGCACCCATCGACAACGCCTTGCGCAACGCGTCCTTGGCATCCTCCGGACCCACCGTCAACACGGTGATCTCCGCATCGTCCGCCTCGTCCGCGATCTGCAACGCCTGCTCCACCGCGTACTCATCGAGCTCCGACAGCAGACCGTCCACATCCTCACGGTCCACCGTCAGGTCATCGGCGAAATGCCGGTCACCAGTGGCGTCGGGCACGTACTTCACACAGACAACGATCCTCAAGCTCACGCCGGCTCTCCTACTGCATCGTCATTTCCGGGGCTGCCTTGTTGCTCGCAGCATAGGCGCCTGATGGGGCGGATTCCGGTCGGGGCGACCGACGCCCCGACCGGAAATATTACTAGCCAGTACACCCAGTGGATCACCCATGAGCAAGCGCTTGGAGCTGTGATATGCCCAACGTACTGCGCCCAAGTGCCGCCTGGGCTCTGTCAGTCCCGCAGAGCGTTGAAACGGCCCTGGTGATAGATCAGCGGACGACCGCCTCCGGCCGGATCGCCGACCACGGCCTGCGCGATCACGATCCGGTGGTCCCCCGCCGGGACCCGGGCGACCACGCGGCAGACCAGCCACGCCAGTACGCCGTCGAGCACCGGCACTCCTTCGGGCCCACTGCGCCAATAGGTGGACGGGCCGAACCGGTCGGCGCCGCTGCGGGCGAACGTGGCGGCCAGCTCCTGCTGGTGCTCGCCGAGTATGTGGACGCCGATGTGCTCGGCCTCGGCCATGACCGGCCAGCTGGAGGACGAGGCGCCGACCCCGAAGGAGAGCAGCGGCGGCTCGGCGGCGACGGAGTTGAGGGAGGTGGCGGTGAAGCCGACCGGC
Organism: Streptomyces sp. NBC_00984; assembly: GCF_045162475.1. NCBI lineage: Bacteria > Bacillati > Actinomycetota > Actinomycetes > Kitasatosporales > Streptomycetaceae > Streptomyces > Streptomyces sp. NBC_00984. The sequence goes on along the minus strand of NZ_CP108734.1, from coordinate 7,961,890 downwards.
CGGTCGCCGGCGGCGGTGATCACGGCCACACCGGCGGCGTGCTGCCGGAAGACCGAGCGGAGAAGTTCGGGGGAAGCCTGGCGCGGGGTACCGAGCTCGGGCGAAGCCGTCATGGACATGTCCTTCTGCGGAAGAGGCGTAGGGGGCCGTGGTTGCTCAGGCACCCGGACAGCGCGCACTCGCGTTGCGGGCGAGATCCACGTGGACCCGGCCGTAGAGAAGGAGTTCCGGCGGCATAACGTCAGACTGACGATGCGTGGTGGGTGCAGTCAAGAGTGCTCCGCAATGTGGGAGATGCGTCACGGTCCGTCACATCGCCTGTCCCAACGCGGCGACCACGTCGACGGTGCGCGGCTGTCCGACGGCCCGGCGGACGATCTGCCCGGCGGCGTCGAGGACCAGCACGGTCGGCGTCCGGCTGATCCCCAGCTCCCGCACCAGAGTGAGATGCGCCTCGGCGTCGATCTCGACATGGGCCACGCCGTCCACCATGCGCGCCACTTCGACGAGCGTGCGGCGGGTCGCCCGGCAGGGCTGGCAGAACGCGCTGGAGAACTGCACGAGGGTGGCCCGCTCCCCCAGTTGCGCGCCGAGCCGGACCGCGTCCAGCGGTCCCCCATATGTCTGCCCGTCCACCCTCGGCCTCCTGTCAGAGCTCATCGCAAGAGGTCAGCGCCACCGGCCCGCAATCCATTCCCGGAGGTTCCACGTGACGAGAATCTCGCGCCCCGAGCCCTCGGAGACTGGCCACCGCGTCGCGCATGGGGCACGATCGGCGCAATGCCGCAAACCTACGGCTGCGTAACTTCCGCCGGGAGAACCCTCCTCAGGCGCTGAAGAAGGGTCTTCCCCAGATGGCAGAACTCGTCTATCGGCCGGTCGTCGGCGCCGCTCGTACGTTTTTCAAGGCGCTTGACCTGAAGATCGACACCCAGGGTTCCGAGCACATCCCGAAGACCGGTGGCGCGGTACTGGTAAGCAACCACATCAGCTATCTGGACTTCATCTTCACCGGGCTCGCGGCCCTGCCGCAGAAGCGGCTCGTCCGCTTCATGGCGAAGGAATCGGTCTTCCGGCACAAGGTCTCCGGACCGCTGATGCGCGGCATGAAGCACATCCCCGTCGACCGCAAGCAGGGCGAGGACGCGTATGCGCACGCGCTCGCCTCGCTGCGCTCCGGCGAGATCGTCGGCGTGTTTCCCGAGGCCACCATCTCGGAGTCGTTCACGCTGAAGAGCTTCAAGTCGGGCGCCGCCCGGCTGGCCCAGGAGGCCGGCGTACCGCTGATCCCGATGGCGCTGTGGGGGACGCAGCGGGTGTGGACCAAGGGCCGGCCGCGCAATTTCAAGCGCAACCACGTGCCGGTGACGATCCGGGTCGGCGAGCCGGTGGAGGCACCCACCGACCAGTACGCGGGCGCGATCACCCGACGGCTGCGGGAGCGGGTCCAGGAGCTCCTGGAGGCGGCCCAGCGCGCCTATCCCGTGCGCCCGAAGGACGCGAGCGACACCTGGTGGGTGCCCGCCCACCTCGGCGGTACGGCCCCGACCCCCGCCGAGGTGCGGGAGAAGAGCTGACGCCGCCGGTCCGCGGTCACGGCCGAAACGTCACTCCGGGGTGCGGACGATGATCCGCGCTCCGGGGTGCGGCCTCCCGGCTCGGAGCGCCGCGGGAAGGGTGCGCCACAGCTGCGGGCGGTTCCCGGCGGACCGCAGGCCGCGCAGGACCGCCGGGTGCGGCGCCGCGTAGAGGACGGGGTAATCCACTTCTCCGGCCTCCGGGCGGACGGGCCACGCCAGCCGCTCCTCGTCGAGCGAGAACTGCGCGTCGACGCCCGGTTTGTTGCCCCGGGGGTCCTGACGGTCCCAGCGGTCCCGGCCGGGCAGCCGGACCGCGATCAGCCCGTGCACGGGCCCGGGGCCCCCGATCGGCGAGCCCCTGGTAGCAGAGGGCGGTCGGGATGCCCGCCGCGCGCAGGAGGGCGGCCAGGGCGTGGGACTTGGCATGGCAGATGCCGTTGCGCGTCGCGAGGACGTCGGAGGCGCGCCAGGCGACCCGCATGTCGCCGGAATCGGCGGAGTGCACGACGCTGTCGCGCACCAGGGCATAGGCGGCGGCCGCGTATGCGTATGCGTCGGTGGTGGCGCCACAGAGCTCGGCGGACGTCTCCCGCACCAGCGGGTGCTCGTGGTCGATGGCCTCGTCGGCGGCGAGATAGGCGGAAAGCTCCGGGACCTGCTGGATCAGCTCCATGGTCGCCGAGCGTAAGTATGCGACCGACCGAGTGTCAATGACTTTCCGGTCGGTCGCATATTTATTCAGCTTTGGCTACCTCGCCATTTCTTCCTTCAGGGCGAGGACGAACGCGTCGACGTCGTCCTCCGAGGTGTCGAAGGCGCACATCCAGCGCACATCGCCGGCCGCCTCGTCCCAGAAGTAGAAGCGGAAGCGCTTCTGCAGCCGCTCGCTCACCTCGTGGGGCAGTCGGGCGAATACGGCGTTGGCCTGGACCGGGTGGAGGATCTCCACGCCGTCCACCGCGCGCACACCCTCGGCGAGCCGCTGGGCCATCGCGTTGGCATGCCGGGCGTTGCGCAGCCAGAGGTCCCCGGCGAGCAGCGCCTCCAGCTGTACGGAGACGAAGCGCATCTTCGACGCGAGCTGCATCGACAGCTTGCGCAGGTGCTTCATGGCCCGGACGGCGTCCGGGTTCAGGACGACCACGGCCTCGCCGAAGATCGCCCCGTTCTTCGTGCCGCCGAAGGACAGGACGTCGACACCGACGGTGTTGGTGAACGTACGCATCGGTACGTCCAGCGACGCCGCGGCGTTGGCTATCCGGGCCCCGTCCAGATGGACCTTCATGCCGAGTCCGTGGGCGTGGTCGCAGATGGCGCGGATCTCGTCGGGTGTGTAGACCGTGCCCAGCTCGGTGTTCTGGGTGATCGAGACGACCTGCGGCATGGCGCGGTGCTCGTCGTCCCAGCCGTACGCCTGCCGGTCGATGAGCTCGGGGGTGAGCTTGCCGTCCGGGGTGGGCACGGTGAGCAGCTTGAGGCCGCCCACCCGCTCCGGGGCGCCGCCCTCGTCCACATTGATATGGGCGGACTCGGCACAGATCACCGCGCCCCAGCGGTCGGTCATCGCCTGGAGGGAGACGACGTTGGCGCCGGTTCCGTTGAACACCGGGAAGGCTTCGGCGGTGGGGCCGAAGTGACTGTGCATGACGCGCTGGAGGTGCTCGGTGTACTCGTCCTCCCCGTAGGCGATCTGGTGACCGCCGTTGGCGAGGGCGAGGGCCGCGAGGATCTCCGGGTGCGTGCCCGCGTAGTTGTCGCTGGCGAAACCGCGGATCTGCGGGTCGTGGTGGCGCCGCGCGTCGGTCCTTACGGTTGTGGGGTCAGCCACAGGCGCTTTCCGTTCACTTCCGGGGCGGGCCGGTCCCAGACGCCGGCGATGGCATCGGCCAGCTCCTTGACGTCGGTGAAGCCCGCGAACTTCGCATTCGGGCGCTCGGCGCGCATCGCGTCGTGCACCAGTGCCTTGATGATCAGGATCGCAGCCGCGGTCCTCGGCCCTTCGTCGCCCCCCGCCTTGCGGAACGCGTCCGCGAGCGCGAGCGTCCAGGCCTCGGCCGCCGCCTTCGACGCGGCATAGACCGCGTTTCCCGCGGTGGGCTTGCTCGCCCCGGCCGCGCTGATCAGCACATAGCGACCCCGGTCGCTGCGCTGGAGACCTTCCTGGAAGGCCAGCGAGGTGTGCTGGACCGTACGGATCAGCAGCTTCTCCAGCAGGTTCCAGTCGGCGAGGTCGGTCTCGGCGAAGCTCGCGCTGCCGCGCCAGCCGCCGACGAGGTGGACCAGACCGTCGATCCGGCCGAATTCCTTCTCGGTCTTGGCCGCCCACTCGCGGGTGGCACCGAGGTCCAGGAGGTCGACCGTGTCACCGGTGACGGTGGCGCCGCCGTGGGCGTAGCGCGCGGCGTCGACCGCCTCGGCCAGGCGGGTGGCGTCCGCGTCGGAGCCGACGACGGTCGCACCGGCCTCGGCGAGCCTCAGCAGCGCGGCCCGGCCGGCCGGGCCCGCGGCCCCGGCGACCGCAATCACGGCACCTTCGAGAGCGCCGCTCCCGTTGCCCCTGCCGTTTCCGTTCATGGCCACCGCCTCCTCAGACCCGGCGCTCACGCGGCTGCCCGCTCGGCATCCGCGGCGGTGATCCCCTTGGTCGAGGCGATCACGTTCTTCAGCTTCTTGGAGAGCGCCTCATAGAACATGCTCAGGGGAAACTCGTCCGGAAGCACATCGTCGACGAGCTTACGCGGCGGCTGCGACAGGTCCAGGGCGTCGGGGCCCTTGGCCCAGCGGGAGCCGGGGTGCGGGGCGAGGTAGGCCGAGACCAGGTCGTACGCGGCGAACCAGTGGACGAGCTTGGGGCGGTCGATGCCGTCGCGGTAGAGCTTCTCGATCTCGGCGCACAGCTGGTTGGTGATCTGCGGGGCCCGGTCCCAGTCGATCTTCAGGGTGTTGTCGGTCCAGCGGACCACGTCGTGCTTGTGGAGGTACGCGAAGAGCAGCTGGCCGCCGAGGCCGTCGTAGTTCCGGACGCGCTCGCCGGTGACGGGGAAGCGGAACATCCGGTCGAACAGCACGGCGTGCTGCACGTCACGGCCCTGGGCGAAGCCGTCGGCCTCCAGCTTCACGGCCTCCTTGAAGGCGGTGAGGTCGCAGCGGAGCTCTTCGAGGCCGTACATCCAGAACGGCTGGCGCTGCTTGATCATGAAGGGGTCGAAGGGCAGGTCGCCGTGGCTGTGCGTCCGGTCGTGGACCATGTCCCAGAGCACGAAGGCCTGCTCGCAGCGCTGCTGGTCGGCGACCATCTCCCGGATGTCGTCGGGCAGCTCGACGCCGAGCAGTTCGACCGACGCCTCGGTGACCCGGCGGAAGCGGGCCGCCTCCCGGTCGCAGAAGATGCCGCCCCAGCTGAAGCGCTCGGGGGCCTCGCGCACGGCGATGGTCTCCGGGAAGAGCACGGCGGAGTTGGTGTCATAACCCGAGGTGAAGTCCTCGAAGGTGATGCCGCAGAACAGCGGGTTGTCGTAGCGGGTCGCTTCGAGCTCGGCCAGCCACTCGGGCCAGACCATCCGCAGCACGACCGCTTCGAGGTTGCGGTCCGGGTTGCCGTTCTGCGTGTACATCGCGAAGACGACCAGGTGCTGGAGCCCGTCGGTGCGGTCCTTGGCCGGCTGGAAGGCGAGCAGCGAGTCGAGGAAGTCCGGCACGCCGAAACCGTCCGTGGACCAGCGACGCAGGTCCGCGGCGAGGGCACGGTGGTACGCGGCGTCGTGCGGGAGCAGCGGGGAGAGCTCCTCGACCGCGGCGATCACGCGGTCGAGCGTCGACCGGGCGGCCTGAGGGGACGGCGCGCCCTCGGCCTCGAAGTCGATGGAACCGTCCTTCGACTGCCAGGGGCGGATCTCCTCCACGGCATTCTTGAGCGCGGGCCAGGCGGGATGATCGACCACCCGCTGGTCCGTAGTTATGCCGCCTGCGGCGGCTTCCTGCACAAGAATTTCCGTCATAACACTTCCTCCACGGGAGAACCTCGCGTCAAGCAACCGTATCCATGTGCGGTTCCTTGAGACAAGTGGGCCACAGAAAATTATCCTGCCGCCCCCCATGGTCACCGCGATTCTTCCTGTGAGGAACGTCTCCGGAAGCCACTTCCATCGGCTGGGCGTCCGCCGCGGGTGTCCGCCCACCGCTCCGCTCCGGAGGCCGTTAGGCTGCCGGATTGCCGTAATGCCGTAGTGCCTCGTGGGTAGGAGCCGCACGCGGAAGACGCCGTCGACGGAAGCGGGTTGCCTTGTCTTTTCTCACCATCGGACATCGCGGAGTGATGGGTGTCGAGCCGGAGAACACCCTGCGCTCGTTCGTCCACGCCGAACAGGCCGGAATGGACGCGATCGAGCTGGACCTTCATCTGAGCAAGGACGGCGGGCTGGCCGTCATGCACGACGCCGATGTGGACCGGACGACGGACGGCAAGGGGCCGATCAGTGAGAAGACCCTGTCCGAACTGCGTGAACTCGATGCCGGACAGGGCGAGCGGGTGCCGGTCTTCGAGGAGGTGCTCGACGCCGTGCGGTCCCCCGTCCAGGCCGAGATCAAGGACGCGGCAGCGGCCCGCGCGCTGGCCGAGGTGATGCTGCGACGCGATCTCACCGACCGGGTCGAGGTGTCCTCGTTCCACGACGAGGCGGTGGCCGAGATCGCCCGGCTGGTGCCGGGAGTACGGACCGTGCTCATCGCGAGCCGCTGGCAGGGCGATGTGGTGGACCGGGCGAAGGCGGTGGGTGCGGCGACGCTGGCACTGAACATCCGCCGTCTCACCCTGGAGGTGACCGAGCAGGCGCACGCCGAGGGGCTGAAGGTCATCGGCTGGGTGGTGAACACCCAGGACCATCTGCGGCTGGCACGCGCCCTGCGGCTGGACGGCGCGACCACCGACTACCCGGAGATCCGCCGCGCCGGCCGCTTCACCGCCTGATCAAGCCGGCCGCTTCACCGCCTGATCAAGAGCCCTGGAACTGCCGGGTGGGCGTGGGTCAGGCCAGGTCCTTGACCAGCAGTTCGAAGGCGAGATCGTCGCGCTGCGGAACGCCGAAGCGCTCGTCGCCGTACGGGAACGGGCTGAGCTTTCCCGTACGGCGGTAGCCGCGCCGCTCGTACCAGGCGATCAGCTCCTCGCGCACCGAGATCACGGTCATGTGCATCTCGCTCACCCCCCAGCTCTCCCGGACGGTGCGCTCGGCCTCGGCGATGATCACCTTGCCGAGGCCCGCACCCTGCAGTTCGGGACGGACCGCGAACATCCCGAAGTACGCGGCGTCGCCGCGGTGTTCGAGCTGGCAGCAGGCGATGGGCGCGCCGTCGCGCTCCACCACGAGCAGCCGGCTGCCGGGCGCTCGAAGAACCTGTCGCACACCGTCCGGGTCCGTCCGCTGCCCCTGCAGGAGGTCCGCCTCGGTGGTCCATCCGGCCCGGCTGGAGTCCCCGCGGTACGCCGACTCGATCAGCGCCACCAGTGCGGGCACATCGGCGTCGGCCGCGTCGCGGAAGGTCAGCTGTCCCGGGTCCTGGGCGGGGGCTATGTCCATGGCGGTGGCTCTCCGTTTCTCTGCTGCGGACCGTGCCGGAGCAGCCTAACCCGGGTGTCCCGCACTAGATTCGGGTACATGGTTCATGTGCTGAGCAGCCGGATCCTCTTGCGCCCGGCCGATCCCGAGCAATCGCGGATCTTCTACGGGGAGTCCCTCGGGCTGCCCGTCTACCGCGAGTTCGGCACCGGCCCCGAGCGGGGCACGGTCTACTTCCTCGGCGGGGGCTTCCTGGAGGTGTCCGGACGCGCCGCCGAGCCGCCGGTGCCCGGTCTCGAACTGTGGATGCAGGTCGCGGACGTGCGGGCGGCGCACGAAGAGCTGTCGGCCCGCGGCGTCGAGGTGCTGAGGGAGCCGGTGCGCGAGCCGTGGGGGCTGGTCGAGATGTGGATCCGCGATCCGGACGGACACCGGATCGTGATGGTGGAAGTACCGGCGGATCATCCGCTGCGATATCGCCCCTAGGCCTGGTAGGCGGCGACGCCGTCAGTGCGGGGCGCGGCTTCGCTCCGCGCAGTCGACGAGCACGGGCAGGGCCTTCTCCAGGCCGCCGTCGTGGTCGGCGAACGGGAGGCGCACGTGGTGGCGGAAGCCGTCCACGGCGGAGAAGGCCGGGCCGGGGACGATCAGTACGCCCGCTCGGCGGGCCAGCTGGGCGGTGGCCTCGGCGTCGGCGCCCGGCATCTCCACCCAGAGGGCGGAGCCCCCGTCGGGCCGTTCCCATCGCCAGCCGGTGTTCCGGTCGCACAGGAGCCGTTCGGTCTCCGCCAGCCGTTCACGCAGCCGGGAGCGGCGCCTGGTCCGGGCCTCGGGCAGTTGCCGGAGCAGTTGCACGGCCAGCATCTGGTCCACCACCGGGCATGACAGGTCGACGGACTTCTTGATGTCGGCCAGGCGGCGGATGACCGTGGTGGAGGCGCGGATCCAGCCCAGCCGGAGGCCTCCCCAGAAGAGCTTGGAGAGGGTGCCGACGGTGGCCGTGGCGGCGGGCGGCAGCAGGCCGGCCAGGGAGACCGGCGCGGCGTCGTGGTGCAGGGACAGTTCGGCGTAGGCGTTGTCCTCCACCGTGTACAGGCCCTGTTCGGCGAGTACGGCGGCCCAGGCACGGCGGGTGGGCTCGTCCATGCCGCGGCCGGTGGGGTTGTGGAGGGAGGGCTGCAGATAGACGAGGCGCGGCCGGACGTGGCCGGCCAGCCGGGCCAGTGCGCGGGCGCCGCGGGCCCCGTCCGCGGGCAGCGGGACCAGCCGGGCGCCGCGGGCGCGCAGCGCTTCGAGGGCGCCTCGGTAGGTCGGGTCCTCCACGATCACCGTGTCACCGGGCTCTACCAGGCCCTGGGTGATCAGCCAGACGGCCTGCTGGGATCCGGCGGTCACCAGGATCTGTTCCGGAGCGGTAGGCAGGCCCGCCGACCGGTGGTACTCGGCGATGCCCTCGCGCAGCTCGGGCAGCCCGTACGGGAGGTAGCCGTCGCCGGTCAGCGCGGCGGTGAGGTCCCCGGCGGACAGGTCGCCGACCGCCGCCGCGACCGCGGGCAGGCCGTCCAGCGCGCCGCTGGACAGATCGATGCCGCCGTCCCTGGTCCCGAAGCTGGCCAGCCGTCCCTCGGTCGCGGGCTCGCCCATCGCGCCCGAGCCCCGCAACCGGGAACCGCTGCCCTGCCGGCTCTCCAGCCACCCCTCGGCCTCCAACAGGCCGTACGCGGCGGTCACCGTACTGCGGCTGACCCCCAGCGCCGTCGCCAGGGCGCGCTGTGAGGGCAGCACCGTGCCCGGTGCCACGTCCCCGCGCTGCGCCAGCTCGCGCAGCGCCTGAGCCAGCAGTTGCGGCATCACGCCCGTGCCGTCCTTTGACCACCCGGTCAGCAGGCGGGACAGCCGGGTGGGAGGAATCCGGTCCATGCCCCCATCATCGCCCGCCACAGGCCAATTGCCGTCAAGTGGTCTTTGCCGCCCTCCGACGGCTCACACATGATCGGGAGAACGCCGTTGCAAAGGAGCAGGAACATGGCGACCGTGGTGCTCGTCGGAACACTGGACACCAAGGGGGCGGAGTACGCGTGGCTCTCGGCGCGGCTCCGTGAATCGGGATGCGACGTGGTGCTCGTCGATGCCGGGGTGATGCCGTCGCCCGTGGGCACTCCCACGGGCGACATCGACGCCGCCGCCGTTGCGCGCCGCGCCGGGCACGGCCTGGAGGCACTGCGCGCCGCCGGGGACCGCGGTGCGGCGGTGACCGCCATGGCCGAGGGGGTCGAACGGATCGTCGGTGATCTGCACCGCGAGGGACAGCTGCACGCGGTGCTGGCCGTCGCCGGGAGCGGAGGGTCGTTCATCGCCGCGCGTGCCATGCAGGCGCTGCCCATCGGCGTTCCGAAGGTGCTGGTGTCCACCATGGCCAGCGGGGACGTGTCGCCGTACGTGGGCAGCAGCGACATCACCATGATGTACAGCGTGGTCGACGTGGCGGGCATCAATTCCGTCTCGTCGCAGATCCTGGGCAACGCGGCTGCCGCGGCGGCCGGCATGGCCATCCACCACGAGCGGGACCTGAAGCGGTCGGAGCCCCAGGGGCGTCCGCTGATCGGCGCCAGCATGTTCGGCGTCACCACTGCCGCGGTCGACGCCGCCCGGCAGCGGCTGGACGAACTCGGCTACGAGGTCCTGGTCTTCCACGCCACCGGTGCGGGCGGCCGGGCACTGGAGAAGCTCGCCGCGGGCGGGTTCCTCGCCGGTGTCCTGGACCTGACCACCACCGAGCTCGCGGACGATCTGGTCGGCGGCGTGCTGAGCGCCGGCCCCGACCGGCTCACCGCGGCAGGCCGGGCGGGCCTGCCGCAGGTGGTCGCGCCCGGCGCGCTGGACATGGTCAACTTCGGCGCCGCCGACACCGTTCCGGAACGCTTCGCCGAACGCCATCTCCTCGTGCACAACCCCACCGTCACGCTGATGCGCACCACGGCCGACGAGATGGCCGAACTCGGCGCCTCCATGGGGCAGAAGCTGGTCTCGGCGAACGGCCCGACGGCGGTCCTCTGGCCGCTGGGCGGCGTCTCCGCCGTGGACGCCCCGGGCGGCCCCTTCCACGACCCGGAGGCCGACGCGGCCGGTCTGGCGTCCCTGCGCACGGCCCTGCGGGGCAGCGCCGTCGATCTGCGTGAGATCGGCGCCCACCTCAACGACCCGTCGTTCGCCGTCGCCGCCGCCGACCACCTCCACCAACTGATCACCGCCCGGGGCCGTTCGCACCCGACCGTCTGAGCCCCGAGCGTCCGAGCAGCAAGAACACACCGACCGAACAAGGAGCCCACCCGTGAACCGCAAGCAAGCCCTGGCCCGCCTGACCGAGCAGGTCCGGGCCGGCCAGGCCGTCATCGGCGCAGGCGCAGGCACCGGCCTGTCCGCCAAGTGCGCGGAGGCCGGCGGCGTCGATCTGCTGATCATCTACAACTCCGGCCGGTACCGGATGGCCGGCCGGGGTTCGCTGGCGGGTCTGCTGCCCTATGGCGACGCCAACGCCATCGTGCTCGACATGGCGGGCGAGGTCCTGCCCGTGGTGCGGGACGTCCCCGTGCTCGCCGGGGTGTGCGGCACCGACCCGTTCCGGATCATGGGCAACTTCCTCGACCAGCTGAAGGCCGTCGGCTTCACCGGCGTACAGAACTTCCCCACCGTCGGTCTGTACGACGGCAAGTTCCGCGAGAACCTCGAAGAGACCGGCATGGGCTTCGGCCTGGAGATCGACATGATCCGCCAGGCCCACGAACGCGATCTGCTCACCGCGCCCTATGTGTTCGACCCCGAGCAGGCCGCCGAAATGGCGCGGGTGGGTGCCGATGTGCTTGTCCCGCACGTGGGGCTGACCACCAAGGGGTCCATCGGCGCCTCGACCGCGCTCACCCTCGATCAGGCCGCCGCCGCCGTGCAGGACATGCACGACGCGGCCAAGCGCGTCAATCCCGAGATCATCGTGCTCTGCCACGGCGGGCCGATAGCCGAACCCGAGGACGCCCGTTACGTCCTGGACCACACCTCCGGGATCGCCGGTTTCTTCGGCGCCTCGTCCATGGAACGGCTGCCCACTGAGCGCGCCATCACCGAGCAGGCACGCGCCTTCAAGTCCCTCACGCTCGGCTGACGAGGGGGCGGAAGCACAGCGCGCGGCGGGAACACTCCCTCCGCGCGCTCCCCTTGTACCTCAGTGCGCCGCGTACGACGGTCCCTGTCCGGGCATCGATCTGGAGCGTGCGGCAATTGGGGGAGGTGCGCTGTGCACGGACCGGCGATGTCGGGCTGGCTGCTGATGGCGTTGTGCGCGACGACGGGTGCGTACTGCCTGCTGCGCACCCGCGGCGAATCCGGGGAGGGACGCAGGACGGCGCGCGCGGAGGCGCTGATGGGTTTCGGCATGGCCGCCATGGCGTTGCCGGCGGCCGTCATGACACCCCCCGCGTGGGCGTGGGTGGTGTACGCGGCGCTGTTCGGCGCGGCTTCGCTGCGGGCGCTGTGGTTCTCCCGGCGCAGCAGGCACCATCTGCACCACCTGGTCGGGTCCTCGGCGATGGTCTACATGGCTCTGACGATGGCACCGGACGGTGGCTCGGCGCACGGCGGGCACATGGGCCACGGGGTCGCGGCGACGGCCGGGGGCGTACCCCTGCTGACCGGGCTGCTGCTGGCCTACTACGCGGTGTACGTGCTGCGGTCGGGGGCCCGGTTGATACCGGTGGCCGCGACCACCACGGCGGGCGGGGGCGGCGGCCCTGCCGGCAGCGCCTGGACGACGCGGCCCGAGCTGGCGCTCGCCTGCCGGCTGACGATGGGCATGGCCATGTTCGCGATGCTGCTCACCCTGTGAGACAGCCGGCCGGGCAAACCGTGGTGTGCGTCACTTGCCGTGCACAGCCATACCCGTGGGTACCGCGCTCCTCATAGGCTGACGCCATGTTGGTCTCCCTCGCACTGCTGCTGCTCGGTGCACTGGCCGCCGTCCTGACCCCGCGGCTGATGGCCAGGGCGCGGTGGCCGGAGCGCGAGCCCGTGGTGGCGCTGTGGGTGTGGCAGTGCGTGGTGGCCGGGGTGTTGCTCTCCTTCGCGCTCTCCATGACGTTCAGCGCGGCCGCTGCCTGGCAGGCGGTGCGCTGGCATGTGTTCGCACCGGCTCCGCATGCCGTGGTGGAGGCGTACGCGTTGGGCGGGCACGGACGGTGGTCGGCCGCCATGGCCGTGCTGCTGGCGCTCGGCGGGGTCTGGTCGGTGGTGATGCTGACCCGGGAGATCCACCGGGCCCAGGTCCGTCGTAGGCGACGGCGTGCCGAGTTGCTGGTGCGTGCCCCGCTGATGCCCGGCGAGGAGCCCGGCAGCGGTCGTCTCGTCGTGCTGGAGGGAGAGCGTCCGGATGCCTGGTGGCTGCCGGGTGCCGCGCCTCAACTGGTCATCACCACCACGGCACTCAGGCGCCTGAAAGGCCGTCAGTTGGATGCGGTGCTGGCCCATGAGCAGGGGCACGCGAACGCGCGGCACGACTGGCTGTTGCATTGTTCCGGCGCGCTCGCGACCGGGTTTCCGCAGGTGCCGGTGTTCGCGGCCTTCCGCGACGAGATGCACCGGCTGGTCGAACTGGCCGCGGACGATGTGGCCTCGAAGCGTTTCGGACGGCTGACGATCGCCCTGGCCCTGGTGGAACTCAACGAGGACCGGGGTGTGTTCGGCCCCTGCCCGGCGCCGGACGCACAGCTGCCGCTGCGGGTGAACCGGCTGCTGACCCCGGCGGATCGGCTCACCGCGGGCCGTCGGCTCCGGCTGACCGCGGCTGCCGCGCTGGTGCCGGTGGTTCCGCTTCTGGTGGCCTTCATCCCGGGACTCAGTGCATTGCGATAGCCAGCACCCCCCGACTTCCGCGAAGATCGCCCCATGCCGTCCCCGCAGCTCTCCCCGCCGGCCCGTTCCCGTTCCCGTGTCACGCCTTTCGGAACGGGTGCGGTCTGCACGTTTCTCGCACTGATCGTGCTGGTCCTCGTCGCCGTGCGCTGGTCACCGCTGATGACTCTGGACCGTTCCGTCGCGGACGCCCTGCACCGCAGGGCGGTGGCCGAGCCCGGCCTGGTTCACGCCAACCGGATCCTGACCGACTGGGCATGGGATCCGTGGACCATGCGCGCCCTGATCGCGGTGGCCGTGGTGGTGCTGTGGTGGCGCGGGGCACGGCTGCTCGCGGTGTGGGTGGCGGCGACGTGCGTGCTGGGCACGCTGGTGCAGCAGGGGCTGAAGTCCGCGGTCGGCCGGGCGCGGCCAAGGTGGCCCGACCCGGTGGACTCCGCGCATTACGCGGCGTTCCCCTCCGGTCACGCGATGACGGCGATGGTGAGCTGCGGTCTGCTGCTCTGGTTGCTGCGCCGGTACGGCGCCGGGCCCCGGCTGTGGCGGACGGCGCTGGTCGTGGCGTGCGTCTCGGTCGTCGGAGTGGGCCTGACACGGCTCTACCTGGGTGTGCACTGGTTGAGCGACGTACTGGGCGGCTGGCTGCTGGGGGCGGCCCTGGTCGGCTTCTCGATCGCCGGATTCGCCCGTTACGAGCGGCGCGGCGGGCCACGCCCGCCCCGCGGTTCCTGAACCCGCCCCATTCCCCCTGGAGGGAACCGGTCGGCCTTGTCGCGCCGCCCCGCACCGGGGAGGATCTCAGCCATGCAGATCAAGGGTGTGCTCTTCGACTTCTCCGGGACTCTCTTCCGTATCGAATCGGTCCGGTCCTGGTTGCGCGCGGTCCTCGCCGAGCGGGGGGTGACGGTGAGCGAGGCCGACTTCGAGCGGTACGCGAGCGAGCTGGAGGCCGCCGGGGCGCTGCCGGGCGGCCCGCTTCCCCAGCACGTCCCCGCCCGGCTCACCGCCGCGTGGGCCACCCGTGACGAGAGCGCGGAACTGCACCGGGAGGCCTACACCGGACTGGCCCGGCAGGTGGACCTGCCGGATCCCGGACTGTACGACGCGCTGTACGAGCGGCACCGGTCACCCGCCGCCTGGCGGCCGTACCCGGACGCGGCGGAGGTGCTGGGCGCGCTGCACGACAGCGGCGTCCGGATCGGCGTGGTCAGCAACATCGGCTGGGACCTGCGGCCGGTCTTCCGGGCGCACGGCCTGGACGCCCCGGTCGACGCCTACGTCCTGTCGTACGAGCACGGCGTCCAGAAGCCGGACACACGTCTCTTCCACACGGCCTGCACATTTCTCGGGGTGGATCCGGCGGATGTGGTGATGGTCGGCGACGACCGGCACGCGGACGGCGGGGCCGCGGCACTGGGCTGTGACGTACGGTTCGTGCACCATCTGCCGGTGTCGGAGCGGCCCGACGGGCTGCGGACGCTCGGACTGGTGCCGGGCGTTGCCTGACAGACATGTGAGAGATGTCCCTGACGCCCAATGGGTCTGATTGTCACATCGGGGCCTTAGCCTGTATCCATGTCCCGTTCTCCGCGCTCCTCCGATTCCACGCGCACCGCCGCCGTGGTGAACAAAGAGATCCGCGACCTGTGGCAGCGCTCGGGCGGCTGCCTGTCCCCGGAGGACGAGGAGCAGTACCAGCGGCTGCTGGTGGAGTGGGCCGCGGTGACGGGCGGCAGCGCCAGGTCCGCCGCCTGACCCGGCTCCCCTCCGCCGGTTCTGTTCCTCGGGCTCCCGCACTCCGGTCGCGCCGCGACGGCCCGAGCACGCCGGGTGAGACACGCCGCGGCGTCCCGCAGGGCGGGGGAACCGCCCTGCGGGACGCCTGCGGTGCTCGGTGGCGCCGGCCGTTGTCGGCCGGGTGGAGGATCCGGCCGGTCAGCGGTCGAAGTAGTCCGGCTGCGTCTGCACATTGAGCTCGTCCAGCCGCACCCGCTTCGCCGGGTCGGTCCGCCGGTCGTCGAGCTTCAGGACGTCGAAGCCCTTGGCGATGTCGTTGGAGTAGATGTAGCCGTTGTAGTAGTACGCCGACCAGGGGCCGGCCGTGGTGACGGCGTCGGTGCTGACCGGGCCGCGCTCGAAGTATCCGATCTCCTTCGGCTTCGACGAGTCCGTGAAGTCCCACACCGACACCCCGCCCTGGTACCAGGCCTGGACCATCAGGTCGCGACCCTTGACCGGGATGATCGAACCGTTGTGGGCGACGCAGACCTCGGTGTCGGCCTGCGGGCGGTCGATCTTGAAGTAGCTGCGGAAGACCAGCTTGCGGTGGTCGCCCCTGCCGACGATGTCGTAGATGCCGTTGGCACCGCGCTTCGGGCCGATCTCCTCGTTGCAGGTGGCCGCGCCACCGCCGCCGAGCTCATCGGTGAAGACGACCTTGTCCGTCGTCTGGTTGAACGTCGCCGAGTGCCAGAACGCGAAGTTCACGTTGTCCTGCACCCGGTCGATGATCTTCGGGTTCTCCGGGTCCTTGATGGAGAACAGCAGGCCGTCACCCATGCAGGCACCGGCGGCCAGGTCCTTCGAGGGCAGCACGGTGATGTCGTGGCACCCGGTGGTCCTGGAGACGCCGGGGTTGTCCGGAGCACCCGGGTTGCCGCCGTCCGGGAAGAGCACCGGGAAGTTCACGACAGCGGCCTTCTCGGGCGCGTTGCGCGGCACCTTGATGACGGAGATGCCGTCGTGCGGCGGCTGGCAGTCGGGGAACGTCGCGCTCGGCGAGTACGAGGAGACGTACACGTACACGTTCTTGCGCTCGGGGACCAGTGTGTGGGTGTGCGATCCGCACGCGGTCTCGACGGCGGCGACGTACTTCGGGTTGCGCTTGTCGCTGATGTCGAAGACCTTCATGCCCTCCCAGGATGACTTCTCCGTGGCGGGCTGGGTGGTGCTGGTGCAGGAGTTGTCGCTGCGCGAGGAGTCGGTGGACAGGAAGAGCAGGTTGCCCGAGACCGAGATGTCGTTCTGCGAGCCGGGGCAGAGGACCTGTGCGACCGTCTTCGGGGACCTGGGGTTGCTGATGTCGAAGATCCGGAAGCCGTCGTAGTTTCCGGCGAAGGCGTACTTCCCCTGGAAGGCCAGGTCCGTGTTGATGCCCTTGAGCGCGTCCTTCGGAACGTTGGCCAGATGGGTGATGTTGCCGCTGTGGACGATCTCGTCCACCCCGGGTACTTCGCCGCTGTTGATGGCGGCCGTGGCTTCGGCCTGCTGGGCGGCGGAGACATCGGTTCGGGCCGCGCCCGTGTCACCGGGGTCGGGCGTCGCGGTCGCGGGTCCGGCCATCAGCAGAGTGGCCAGCAGGCCGGCGGCGGCCGCCGCCACACCCAGGTGTCTGCGCCGCACCGGGCTCGTGTGCAACGAAATCACTGCGTCCTCCCATGTATCCGAACGTAGTTGAACGGTTCACGGTCCTCGGCAGTATCGTCCTTCCCATGGTGATCCCAACAGATGGCAACAGAGACGTGATGAAAGTGTCCGACCACTGCCGTGCGGAAGCGCGCTGAGGGCTGTCCCGTGATCGACCAGGGATTGTGGGACAGCC
This sequence comes from Streptomyces sp. NBC_00984, assembly GCF_045162475.1. Classification (NCBI taxonomy): domain Bacteria; kingdom Bacillati; phylum Actinomycetota; class Actinomycetes; order Kitasatosporales; family Streptomycetaceae; genus Streptomyces; species Streptomyces sp. NBC_00984. The sequence goes on along the minus strand of NZ_CP108734.1, from coordinate 7,945,256 downwards.
CTCAGCACGGTCGACAGCCACCCATATGGCCATGGAGGTCCACTTGTTGATCCGCCGTCAGACCATGTGTGTACGCAAATCCGTTCTCGTCGCGGCAGCCGTGTGCGCCGCCCTCACCCTCTCCGCGTGTGATGCGGGAGACGGCGAAAGCCGTACGAAGGCGCAGGCCGGCGGGGGCCCTTCGGTGGTGGCGCCCGGAAAGCCGGGTGAGCCCGCACGGACTCTTTCCGCCGAGGAGGCCGCGAAGGCCGCCGGGGACGGCACCCCCAACTCTGCCGACTACCGCTATGCGCAGATGATGATCCAACACCACGCCCAGGCCCTTGAGTTGACCGCACTCGTCCCGTCCCGCTCCGGATCCTCCTCGGTCAAGCGGCTCACCGAGCGCATCACCGCAAGCCAGAAGCCGGAGATCGGCGCCATGGAAGGGTGGCTCGTGCACAACGACGGTGAGGGGCGCACATCCGCCCACGATCACTCGGCGATGCCCGGGATGGCGACCCCCGCACAGCTGAAGCGGTTGCGCACGGCGGACGGCGCGGCCTTCGACAAGCTCTTCCTGAAGTTGATGATCACCCACCACCAGGGAGCGATCACGATGGCGACCGAGGTGCTCGCGGAAGGAAACAACGTGCAGATCGAGGAGATGGCCGGGGACGTCGTCGCCCAGCAGACGGTGGAGATCAACAGAATGCGCACGATGTCGTCCTGACGAGGCTCCGGGCGCGCCTCTCCCCCGTTCCGCCCACCGGTGCCATGCTGGAGAGATCCTCCGGGAAGAGGTGCACCGTGCTCCGTGTCGCCGTCGTCGGCTCCGGTCCGAGCGGGGTCTACACCGCCCAGGCCCTGATCGCGCAGGACCGGGTCCCCGACGTCCGGGTCCATGTGCTGGACCGGCTTCCCTGCCCGTACGGCCTGGTGCGGTACGGCGTCGCCCCGGACCACGAGAAGATCAAGTCGCTGCAGAACAGCCTGCGGACCGTTCTGGAACACGAGCGGATCACCTTCCTCGGGAATGTCGAGGTGGGCGGCGGCGGGATTCCGCCCGAGCGGCTCGGCGAGCTCTACGACGCGGTGGTCTACTGCGTCGGGGCCGCGACCGACCGCGCTCTCGCCGTCCCCGGCGAGGATCTGCCCGGCAGCTGTTCCGCCACCGAGTTCGTCTCCTGGTACAGCGCGCACCCCGACGCGGCCGCCGACGGCTTCGCGCTCCGGGCCCGTTCGGTCGTGGTGATCGGGGTCGGCAACGTGGCGGTGGACGTGGCACGGATCCTCTCGCGGGGCGCGCGGGAGCTGCGCCCCACCGATGTGCCGCACGGTGCGCTCGGGGCGCTGGCCGGCAGCCGGGTGCGCGAGGTCCACATGGCGGGCAGACGCGGACCGTCACAGGCCAGGTTCACCACCAAGGAACTGCGCGAGCTGGGCGGTCTGCCCCGGGTCCGGGTCGTGGTGGACGAAGCGGAGCTCGCCCGCGATCCGGCGTACGCCGATCCGTCCCCCCGGGCCCCTGCCCTGTCCTCGCCTCCGAACGCGCCGCCCCCGACGGCGGCGGCGCGGCGCAACGTGGAGGTCCTGCGCGGCTGGGCCGCGGCCGACGCCGAAGGGGCGGGCACCGGCGGGCATCCGGTGCGCACCATCCACCTGCGGTTCTTTCTGCGTCCCGTCGAGCTGCTGGAGCGGGACGGCCGGGTGGCCGGGGTGCGGTTCGCCCGTACCGTGCCGGACGGCAGCGGGGGCGTGCGCGACGCCGGTACGTACGAGGACATCGACGCCCAGCTCGTGCTGCGGGCGGTCGGCTACCGCGGGATTCCGCTGCCCGGCCTGCCCTTCGACCCGGTACGCGGAACAGTGCCGCATCTGGCGGGGCGGGTGCTGCGGGACGGGGTGCCGTCGCCCGGGGAGTACGTCGCCGGGTGGATCAAGCGGGGGCCGACCGGGGTGATCGGCTCGAACCGGTCGTGCGCGAAGGAGACCGTGGCTTCGCTGCTCGACGACGCCCCGCTGCTCGCGCGGCGCACGTCGGCACCCGATCCGGTGGCGGCGCTGCGGGCATGGGGGCTGCGGCCGGTGGAGTGGGAGGGCTGGCTGTCCATCGAGCGGGCGGAGGCGGAACTGGGCCGGTCGCTGGGCCGGGAGCGGGTGAAGATCCCGGACTGGGCGGGGCTGCTGAGCGCCGCGCGAGGTGGCGGCCGGGACGGATCGTGAGGCTATCGGTCCTCGCCGATGCGCTGGACCTGGCGGTTCGCCGCGTCGAGGACACGGTCGAGCAGCCCGGGGAACAGCGCCTCCAGGTCGTCCCGTCGCAAGCCGTTCATCTTGGCGGTGCCACGGTAGATCTGCTGGACGATCCCGCTCTCGCGCAGCACCCGGAAGTGGTGCGTGGATGTGGATTTGGACACCGGCAGATCGAAACGCGAGCAGGTGAGTTCGGACTCGGCCGCGGCCAGCTCGCGGACGATGCGCAGTCGCATCGGGTCGGAGAGCGCGTGGAGTACCGCTTCGATGCGGATCTCGTCCCGCACGGGATGGTCGAGCACGCGGCCACCGGCCTCGGCGGCGCTTGCGGCGGGGGCGCTGGCGGGGGTCACGACGGCTCCACTTCCTGGGCTTGTTCCGGTTCCACGACCGGGATCGTTCCGGTCTCCCATAATACGAGACCCATCGTAGTTCGACTGGCACTCGCAGGTCGACTGGTACTTCGACACGCACCGGACAGTGGGACTGTCCCGTCTCGGCCCGTGCGGTCCGTACGTGATGCCGCCTCGCGGGCTTCGATGAGCTCATCCATGTGACCTCCGCCCAGCCGCGCGCCGTGTCCAGCAGGCCGAGCAGGCTCCGGCCGAGCGGGGTCGGTCCGTACCGCGGTGCTGCGTACCGCGGCCGGCGCGCTGGACTGGCCGGCCGTCAGCCCGGCCGGAAACTTCGGCCACGAGAGGGCACGCTCCGGCCGGGCCGACCACGGCCGCGGTCGGCCCGGCCGCCCGGAACTCCTACGGTGACTTCGCCGTGGCCCTGCTCGACCCGACGAGGCCGATGCCCCTCGCCACCACCGCACGCACATCGGGATCGAGGAGATCCGACCGGACCGACCGGCGGCCGTCCGTCACTGGCTCAGCAGCTCCGGGTTGTCGGCGAGCGAGGCGAGATGACCGGCCGGATCGGCGATCAGCTTGCGGGCCGTCAGGTCGAGCATCCCCGCCACGCCCGTGACCTCGGCGGCGACGGTGCCGTCCTCCTTGAGGATCTGCTGCGAGACCATGAACGTCTTCCCCTCGCCGTACACGAACCGGCAGGTCACCCGCACCCGGTCGCCGCCGCGGAGTTCCCGCAGGAACTTCACCGTCGTCTCCAGCGCGACCGGCCCGACGCCGCTGGCCAGCAGCTTGTCCTGCGGCAGGCCGGCGGCGCGCAGGAGTTCCCAGCGTGCGTGCTCCGCGTACTGCAAATAGACGGCCTGGTTCAAATGTCCCTGCGTGTCGAGCTCGTAGCCCCGGACGGTCACGTCAACAAAGTAGGTCATGAACGTCCCAACCCCGTTGCACAGTCCGCCATTCCCAGTATCCACGGCACTGCCCGCGCCGTACCTCCTACGCACCTGTCATGTCCAGATAACTTCGCCACCGCAAGAGATTGCAGCAAAGTTCCGGCAGATCTTGCCCATCGAAATGGGCTGCTCGCCCGAACCCCGAGGCGCGTCAGGGTTCTCCGGCTGCCGCGGCCCCGGCCGTGGCCCTCCCCACGCGACGGTCTTCTACTACACGAAGACCAGGAACTGGTCGGCGTACGACCTGCATTACGCGCCCGACGGCGGCTCGTGGACGACCGCGCCCGCAGTGCGGATGGAGGCCGCCTGCTCCGACCGGGTGAGACCGTCTGTCCGGGCAGCGCGTCCGGACTGGCCGCAACGTTCAACAACGGCTCGGGCACCTGGGACAACAACGCCGGAAAGAACTACGCGTTGGGCACCGGCAATATCACCGTCAGGGACGGGGTCGTGGCCCGCAGCGACCCGTGCGCCGGCACCGGCCCGAATCTCTCGCCCTCGCCCACGGACACCGGCACCGCCTCGGTCTACTGCTCGACGACCACCGTCGGCTGGTCCACCGTCAATATCCACTACCAGCCGGCGGGCGGGATCGTGGACCGCCGCGCCGGGCATGGGCATGGGCATGGAGGCAGCCTGCTGTCCCCGCCCGCGTCGTCCGGGGTCTCCGACTTGGAGCAGCCGGAGGCGGCCAGCGTGGCGGTAGCGGCGAGGAGGCAGGCCAGGGCGAGGGTACGGGTTCGGCGCTGGATCAGCATGCGCGGGACGCTTCTTGGCGGGAGGACGGCACGCTCGCCGGCGTGCGGTGGGGGCATGGCGGCTCGGTTTACAACGCTATATAGGCGGTGTGACACGAGCGGCAAGACGTCGTCGAGTTGTTTCCGCGAGGCGCCGAACCCACCTTGCGGAATGTCGAACTCCCTTATGGAGCAAGGCCGCAGGCACCTTCCGCCTCGCTCCTGCTGCCGGGATCGTTGTGCGGACGGGTGGCGCCGACGGCCGGAGCGCCGATCGTGCTGCCCCCGCCCTGCGGGCGGTCGGCGGCGCTCGGGAGGAGCGGCGTGCCGACACCCCGGCCTCCCAGGTCTGAGACGATCGGGCGCATGAGGGGATGGACGGGCCGCACCAGCCCGGAGCCCCGTGACGCTGCGCGCCGTGGGGACCGGCCGGGCCGGTGCGGCACAGGTGATGGTCCGAGTCGTCAGACCGCGCGGAGATACTGCTCCGGCTTGCGGAGTTCACCGCCGAGTTCACGGGCCGCCTCCTGGGCCCACGACGGGCTGCGCAGCAGCTCGCGCCCGAGGAGAACGGCGTCCGCCCGCCCCTCGGTGAGGATCTTCTCGGCCTGCTGCGGCTCGGTGATCAGACCCACCGCCGCGACAGGCAGCGAGGTCTCGGCCCTGACCCGCTCGGCAAAGGGAACCTGGTACCCCGGCCCGGTCCCGATACGGGCACGCGGGGCGTTTCCGCCACTGGAGACATCCAGCAGGTCGACCCCGTGAGCCTGGAGCCGGACGGCCAGCCGCACGGTCTCCTCGACCGTCCAGCCCTCCCGCTCGTCCTCGTCGTTCTCCGTGAGCCAGTCCGTCGCGGAGATCCGGAAGAAAATGGGCAGCCCTTCCGGCCAGACCTCACGCACTGCGTCGACGACCTGCAGAGCAAGGCGGACACGGTTCTCGAAACTGCCGCCGTACTCGTCGGTGCGCCGGTTGCTGTGCGGAGAGAGGAACTGCCCGATGAGGTAACCGTGGGCGCCGTGCACCTCGGCCACCTCGAACCCCGCTTCGAGAGCGCGGCGCGCGGCCTCGCGGAACTGCTCGACGACACCCTGGATCTCATCCGTGGTCAGCTCGTGCGGCACGGGGTGACCGTCGTCGAACGGCAGCGGACTGGGAGCGACGGGCGTCCAGCCGTACGCCTCCGGCCCGACCGGATGGCCGCCCAGCCAGGGAGCCGCCGTGGAGCCCTTGCGCCCGGCGTGCGCGAGCTGGATGCCGGGGACGGACCCCTGCCCCTTGATGAAGTCCGTGATCCTGCGGAGCGCGGCGACCTGGATGTCGTTCCAGATGCCGAGGTCGGCGGGGCTGATCCGGCCCTCGGGGCTGACGGCCGTCGCCTCGGTGAGGATGAGCCCGGTTCCCCCTATGGCGCGCGCCGCGAGGTGGGCGAAGTGCCAGTCGGTCGCGACGCCCGCGTCCGGGCCCTCCGGCGCGGCGCTGTACTGGCACATGGGCGCCATCCAGACCCGGTTGGGAATGACGAGCGACCGCAGGGTGTAGGGCTCGAAGAGGGCACTCACGTCGGACTCCGTTTCGACGGGTACGGAAGAATCGCTAGTACGATACATCCCGTACTACGACACCCGTCAAATTACGATGCCTCTCGTACAAGGACTCGGGCCGGGACGGATTCGACCCGTCGTCGGAATCGGGCCGACCGGCCGGACTCACGCCCCTGGGACCGGCGGGACGGGGCCGACAGCGCCGGCGGGGTCAGTGACTTCCGGCGCGCCGCCGGAGCGTGATGTCCGCGTCCGTGTCATAGCCCTGGGTCCAGCTGCGCCCGGCGCCGGACTTCCAGGTGACGTGGACGGTGGCCCCGTCGACCTTGATGTCGTCCACCGTCATGGCCCGGTCGCCGTCCCGCACGTCCCCTCGGCGCAGCTCGCCCGCCTTGACAGTGACGGGCTGCGCCGATCGCGCGCTGTCGGCCTCGTCCGCCGCGAAGGTGAGCGCCGCCGCCAGCTCCCGGGCGCGGGCGGGGGTGCAGATCAGCGACAGCGCACCCGACGGCGCCACGGCCCTGATCCCGACCCGCGCTCCGACGGAGTTCACCTCCAGGGCCGCTCCGCGCCCCTCGGCGTCCTCGATCCCGCTCGTCATCGCTCCACTCTTCCCTTCGCCGGCCGATTCATCGGTCCAGTACAGCTCGTCGGCACCCGCTCGGTTTCATCGGCCCCGTACAGCCTGGGGCTTTCCGGGCGGACGGCGCCACTTCCGGAACGCGCCCTACGACTCGGCCACGACGATGTAGAAGGTCACGACTGCCAGGAAGGGACCATCGGTGAGGTGGTCCAGCCAGCGTCGTGCCGCTTCCTCGGTGAAGTATCCGGCGCCGACGGCTCGACGCGCGGTGCGCTCCAGACCGAGAATCCCGTCGGCGGCCCGGACATCCCGGAAAACGGGGCTGACCGGGACGACCATGGGCACGGTGAATCCCGCGTCCGTCGCCAGTCGGGCGAGCTGGCTGCCGATGCGGGCGTTGCGGACGGCTTCGTCCGTGACGTACTGGGTATAGGCGCGCGTCAGGCCGCTGTCCGGATGGTCGACCGTCAAGGTTCCCCAGTCCGGTTCGGCCATGACGAGCCGCCCGCCCGGCCGGAGCACACGCCGGGCCTCGCGGAGCGCTCGGACAGGATCGGCGACGTGCTGGAGAACCCGGTCGGTGCGGGCCCGGTCGGCGGTGTGGTCCGGCAGCGGCAGATCGTGGAGGTCGCCGAGCCGAACGGTCACGTTGCTCCGCTCCGCGGCGCGATCCCTTGCGGCATCGACCGCGGCCTGGTCGTGGTCGATGCCGATCACCGTGCCCGTCCCGGTGACAGCCTCGGCGAGCGCACCGAGGTCGGTGCCGGGGCCGCAGCCGAGGTCGAGCGCCGTCTCGCCCGGACGGATGCCGAGTTCGTCGAGCACGTGCCTCTTGTAGGACCGGCCCAGATCGGTCGCGGCGACCCGGTCGAGGTAGGCGAACTCATCGGGAGTGACAGTCTCGAACACGAAGGAGGTCATGGGCTCCAGTCAACCAAATCCGGCGAACAGTCGGGCTTGCACGGCGAGTTCGCAACCTGATCGCTCGGACCGACACGGTCCGGCACCACGACGACCTCACCCTCCCCCCTCATCACGAGATGCGCTGTTCCGGGGCCAGTGCCTCGCCTGTCTGCCGGTGCGTCACCTTGTGCCGGACACATGTGGACAGGCGCTTCGGCTCGGGCCGGCCCAGGTCGTGCGGGAGCCGGGCCGGAGCGCGAACGACCTTGCCGGTCGGCGGAGTTCGCAGCGATGGGCGTTCGATCAGAGCGCCGAGGGTGCTGGCCGCCACTGACGACGCGGGCGCCGCGGCCCGGCGACGGCGGCCTCGGGGGCCGTGGGTATTGCGTTGCGGACCGTCCGGGCCCTGCGTAGCGTCGTCCGCCATGACAGCCCTTGCCCTGCACACCGCACGACTGCGCCTGGAGCCGTACACGCCCGACGACGAGGAGGAATTCGTCGCGCTGTTCCAGGACACCCGGGTCTCCCGTTGGATGGGGGAAGGCCCCATGACGGAGGCCGAGGACCGCGCCCTGTTCGGGCGGATCTTCAGCAAGGTGTACGCACAGGGCCTCTTCGATGTCTGGGCGGTTCGGCACGAAGGCCGGTTCGTCGGCCACGCGGAGATCAAGCCGTCCCCGGACGTCGGCGGGCACGAGATCGTCTACGCACTGGTCGCCGCCGCGTGGGGGCAGGGGTTCGGCACCGAGATCGCGCGGGCACTGACCGGGTACGGCTTCGACACGCTCGGGCTCACCGAGGTGCATGCCACGGTGGCCCCCGGGAACGCCGCGTCACTGGCGCTGCTGGGCCGGATCGGTTTCCGGCAGGTCCGGGACATGATGGAGGAGGACGGCAGCACCACCCGGGTCCTGACCCGTTCCGCCGCCTTCGACGCTGCCGATATCACCATCGCCGGCACCGCTCGTGACGCCGCTGGAGCCGGTCAGCCCCGGTAGACGTCCAGACGGCCGCACATGCCGAACTTCCTGTGCGCGGAGGGCTGTTCGGCGTGCACGCAGGCGTCGGCGAGGTAGTCGCCGTCGCCGCGTGCCACGGCGTCGAGCTGGGCGCCGGTCACCTCGGAGGCAGCAGCGGCCCCCCGCTGCCAGCGCCCACGCCACTCCTCGGCTCTCGGGCGCACGAGTGCGGCCGCGGCCCGGTGGAATGCGGCGAGCGGCCCGGGGTCGCCCGCTTCGGTGGCCCGGCGCAGGGCGAGAAAGCCCTCGACGGCGAGATCGCGGCGGGCGCGGGCGGCCCGTTCCTGATCCGCCTCCGAGCCGTCCGCGGGCAGGGCGACCGCCGCCCGATAGGCCTCGGGGTCGGCCAGGTGGTCCGGCGGCAGGGTGAGCACGGCGTCGCCCGCCTCCGGCAGCCCGCTGTTCTCCATGAGGACGACGATGCGCAGCCCGTCCTCGTTGACGAGCCGGTGGATCGTGCCCGGCGTGAACCACACCAGCGCACCCGGCGCCAGTGGCGTCTGCCGGAATCCCGACGTGGTGAGGGTCTGCACCGAGCCCGTGCCCCCGACCACCACGTACCCCTCGGAACAGGTGAGGTGGAGATGGGGTGTCCCGCCGCGCAGGCCGTCCGCGGTGGGCCAGTCGTATACCCGCAGGTGGGACACGGCGACGGCGCCGGGCAGCCCTTCGAAGGTCGGCACAGCTGCTCCTCGGTCTCTCTGCCATGAGGCCCGCGCGGGGTTCGCGCGGGGACGCCATGAAGTTCGGCAAGCGCTTTCTACGTCTGCTGCACCGTACCCGCGAAGACCGCGTACGCAACAGGGCCCGGGTGTCAGGAGGCTGCCCTGCGGGCCGCTGTCAGTGGTCGGGTGCAGACTGGCCCTTATCCGACACAACGGCGTTTCGGGAGGTTCGGTCATGACCGACGTACTGCTCACCGTGGGCACCCGCAAGGGACTCTTCATCGGCCGCGGGCGCGGTGGCGCGTGGGAGTTCGACGGCCCGTATTTCAAGGCGCAGGCGATCTATTCGATCGCCATCGACACCCGCAGGCAGGTTCCACGAATCCTGGTCGGCGGTGACAGCGCGCACTGGGGCCCGTCGGTCTTCCACTCGGACGACCTGGGCCGGACCTGGGCCGAACCAGAACAACCAGCGGTGAAGTTCCCCCGGTTCACCGAGACATCGCTGGAGCGGGTCTGGCAGCTGCATCCGGCCGGCCCCGAGGCGCCCGGTGTCGTGTACGCGGGCACCGAGCCCGCCGCGCTGTTCCGTTCCGAGGACGGCGGGGAGTCCTTCGAGCTGGTCCGCCCGCTGTGGGAGCACCCGACGCGTTCGAAATGGGTGCCCGGCGGGGGCGGTGAGGGGCTGCACACCATCCTGACGGACCCGAGGGATGCCCGCGCCGTGACCGTCGCGGTCTCCACGGCCGGGGTGTTCCGCACCAAGGACGGCGGTGCGAGCTGGGCTCCGTCGAACAGAGGGGTGTCCGCGGTCTTCCTCCCCGACCCGGATCCGGAGTTCGGTCAGTGCGTCCACAAGGTGGCGAGGGACGCGGTCGATCCCGACCGGCTCTATCTCCAGAACCACTGGGGAGTGTTCCGGAGCGACGACTCCGGGGACAACTGGACCGACATCGGGCAGGGACTGCCGTCCGACTTCGGTTTCGCCGCGGCCGCGCACCCGCACCGCGCGGACACCGCGTACATCTTCCCGATCAATGCCGATGCCGACCGGGTGCCCGCCGAGCACCGCTGCCGGGTGTTCCGTACCGGTGACGCGGGCAGCACCTGGGAGCCGCTGTCGACGGGCCTGCCCGAGGAGATGCACTACGGCACGGTGCTGCGCGACGCGCTCTGTACGGACGACGCGGACCCGGCGGGTGTCTACTTCGGCAATCGCAACGGCGAGGTGTACGCCAGCGCGGACGACGGGGACAACTGGCAGCAGCTCGCCTCGCATCTTCCGGATGTCCTGTGCGTGCGGGCGGCGGTGATCGGCGCCTGAACAACGGCCGGCCGTGTGCCGGCCCATGGCTCGTTCCGTTCGGTCATCGGCCCAACTCATCGCCCCGAAGCATCAGTTCCGCGCACTGCGACGCGGGCTGAGGCAACCCCTGGGCTTCACTCTCCGTCCTTCGGGAACGGGGGCCCCAGGAATCTCTGGGGTGTTCGAGAAGGCCGATGACCAGGAGGACCACCTTGACCCGTGTCTCGCGCACGGTTACCGCCGCACTGGCGGTACTCACCCTGACCGTTGGATGGCCGGAGTTGGCGCGCGCGTCGCCGCAACCGGCACACACGCAGCGTTCCACCGATTCCATATCCCCCACGTCGTCCTCCATATCCCGGGGAGGATCGGACGACCGGCTCCCGGCGGGCTGGCGGGTCACCGGTACGGGAACCGGGAAGCAGCTCGTCTGGGCCTCGCCCGACCCGGTACCCATGGGCGATGCCCGTGTCGAGTTCTACGCCGGGGACAAGCTCCTGGGCCGGCCGGTGGCCACGCGGGACCGGCGGGCCTTCCGGCTGAGGCTCGACGGCGCGGACATCGGACGCGTGACGGGCCTCAAGGCACTGGCGGGCGGACGCCGTCTCGACGCCTCCGGAGCCCGGCGGGCCCCGGACGCCCGGCGGGCCGCCGAGGCGGCGCAGCCGGCAGCTCCTCTGCCCGCGAATCCCGTCGACCCCGGCGTACCGGGCAAGTACCGGACCGTCAGCGGCGAGTACGCACTGAAGTCGGTGCGGTTGCCCGGCTTCACCGCTCCGGTGGAGATGCGCGCCGCGGTGGTGTCACCGGTCGGCGCACCGGGACGCCGGCCACTCGCACTGTTCCTGCACGGCCGTCACTACACGTGCTTCAACGCCAAGGGCGACCAGGGCATGTCCTGGCCCTGCGAGGCGGGCACACGGCCGGTGCCGAGCCATCGAGGCTATCTGCGTGACCAGAAGCTCCTGGCCTCGCAGGGCTACGTCACCGTCTCCATCTCGGCCAACGGGATAAACGGGCAGGACGACAGTGCCGACGACGGCGGCGCCCAGGCTCGCTCGTCCCTGGTGCGGCTGCATCTGGCCCGTTGGGCCGGCTGGGCCGCCGACCGGGCCGGGGCACCCGCGGCCGTGCGCGCCGCACCGCCTGCCGACATGTCCAAGGTGCTGCTCGTCGGCCACTCCCGAGGCGGGGAAGGCGTCAACCGGGCCGCGCTCGACAGCCTCTACCGGCCGCCGGCGGACCAGGACGGCTACCGGGGCCCGGTGCGCTGGCGCATTCGCGGCACCGTCCTGATCGGTCCCACCGTCTTCGGGCAGAACCCCGTTCCCGATGTGCCGTCCATGACCATCCTGCCGGGCTGCGACGGCGACGTGTCCGATCTCCAGGGCCAGATCTATGTCGACGGCACCCGCGGCGTCAGCAGCGGCGCCGCACTGCACAGCGCGGTCTACATGGTCGGCGCCAACCACAACTTCTTCAACAGTGAGTGGACGCCGGGACAGGCCGAGGCACCCGCCGAGGACGACTTCTGGGACGACGGCACCCCGGACCCGGTGTGCACTCCGGGCAAGAAGGCCCGGCTCGGCGCCACCCGGCAACAGGCCGCCGGGGCCACGTACATCGCCGCGGCGGCCCGGCTGTTCGTCGCGGGTGACGACCGCGTACGGCCGCTGCTGGACGGCTCGGACCGGCGCGCGCCCTCGGCCGGCCCGGCACGCGTGCTCACCCACGCGGTCGGCGGGAAGCGGACGCCCGCGTTCCTGCCGGACACCTCGGTGGCCGTGAGCGGCGGCCGGGTGTGCGCGCAGGTGGATCCCGATCCGGGCCGCGCCTGTCTGCCGCCCGAAGGGACCGCCGTCTCCCCGCACTTCGCCATGTGGGACACGCCGCGGGAGCCCGGCCGCTACGCGGTCGCGATGCGCTGGTCGAAGCCGGGTAGCGCGGTGAGGATCCGTCCCGCCCGTCCGGTCTCCGTGGCGGGTTCCGAATCGCTGGCACTCCGGCTGATCGTGCCGCCCGACACCACCGGCACCCGGCTGGACATCGCCCTCACCGATACCGAGGGCCGACGGGCGACACTCGGCACGGCCCGGATCGACGGGCTACCGGGCAGCGACCGGACCGCGTCCTACTGGGGGCGCGAGATCCGCGTGCCGCTCTCCGCCGCCGTACGGAGCAAGGTGGACCTGAAGCGGGTGAAGTCCCTGGAACTGACTCCGCGCAGTGGGCCGGGGCAGGCCTGGCTGGTCGACGCGTGGGGCTGGCGCCCCGGTACGCCGCCGGTTCGGGCGGCCTCGCTGCCGCGAGTGGACATCGGCCATCTGACCGTCGAGGAAGGCGACTCCGGGGTCCGGACCTATCGCATCCCGGTGCGGGTCTCCGGGCACGGTAGCGGCCGGGTCCGGCTGTTCGTCGCCGAGCCGGACAAGGACGAGGCCGACTACCGGACGGTGACGGTGCGTCCGGGCAGCCATGCCATCGATGTGCCGGTCGAGGTGCGGGGCAACACCCGCTTCGGCTACGACGTCACGCACAGCGTGTTCGTCAAGGCGGTTCGCGGCGCCGTCGTCGGCTCCCACCTCGGCGGTCTGACCGTGCGGAACGACGACCCGATGCCCACGGTCGAGGTGAAGCCGGTCGCGGACCATGTCACCGAGGGGCAGAGCCTGCGCTGGCGGGTCTCGCTCTCCGCGGTCGCCGATGTCGACATGGACTCCGTCGGTTTCGACATCCTGCCGGTCGACCACGGGGCGGAGCTGTCCACCCTGGACGTCGACGGGCAGTGGCTGCAGGACACGTTCGGTGAGTCGCCGAGCCCGGCCCGACCGCTGTCCAAGGTGGTGGAGACGCCGTATCTGCCGACCACCGTGCCCGCCGGCAAGCTGAGTGCCGAGGTGACCGTGCCCACGGTCGGTGACGGAGTCGAGGAGCCGGAGGAATCTCTGCGGATGCGGATGATCACCTACGACGAATCCTGGGAACCGCACGAGGGACCGGTGTTCACCGGCACGGTGCGCGACGCGTCATGACGCGTGACGTGCCGCGCGTGACCTGAGGACGTGGCACCGGCCCCGCGAAGGAGCCGGTGCCACTCCGGGGTCGGCGAGGCGTGCGCCCCGGTCCGGCGCGATGCCGGGCAGGGGCGCTACGGCAGCCGCCAGTCGACTTCCTGGGCCCCCTGGCGCAGCAGGAGTTCGTTGGTGCGGCTGAACGGGCGCGAGCCGAAGAAGCCGCGGTCCGCCGACATGGGCGAGGGGTGCGCGGACTCGATCGCCGGGAAGCCGTCGAGGAACGGCCGCAGGTTGCGGGCGTCACGCCCCCACAGCACGGACATCAGCGGCTTGCCGCGGGCGGCCAGGGCGCGGATGGCCTGTTCGGTGACTTCCTCCCAGCCCTTGCCGCGGTGCGCGCCCGGTTTGCGGGGCGCCGTGGTGAGAGCCCTGTTCAGCAGGAGTACGCCCTGTCGCGTCCAGGGCGTCAGATCGCCGTTCGACGGACGCGGAAGCCCCAGGTCCGTGTGCAGTTCCCGGAAGATGTTCTCCAGGCTGCCGGGTACCTGAGGCACTTCGGGGGCCACGGAGAAGCTCAGCCCCATCGCCATTCCGGGCGTCGGGTAGGGGTCCTGACCGACGATCAGGACGCGTACGTCGTCGAAGGGCTGCTGGAACGCGCGCAGAACGTTCGCTCCGGCCGGCAGGTAGGTGCGTCCCGCCGCCACCTCCGCGCGCAGGAAATCGCCCATCGCTGCGATGCGTCCGGCCACGGGGGCGAGTGCCTCGGCCCAGCCGGGCTCGACTACTTCATTCAACGGTCGTGGTGCCACGGAACGTCACTCTACCGGCGTACACGGACCGCCTCCGACCCCCGAACCCGCACTCCCCCGAACCCGGCCCGCGGTACTGGGGATAGGCTGCCGCCGTCATTCCTCTTCCTCCCTGGAGCCGGCCCATGAGCGCACCGCGGCGATCACCGGAAAGCACCGCCGCCGCACCTGGGCCGTATGTGCTCGGCGTGGACTCGGGGGGTTCGGGGCTGCGCGTGGCGCTGGGCACCGTCGGCGGGTCCGCCCCGGTGGCGACGACGGTCTGCGGCGGTCCGGTGCGCACCGGACCGGCCGGGATCGACGCGGGCCATCTGCTGGAACAACTGCTGCCCGCCGCCCGCACGCTGCTGGAGCAGCACGGCGGGGAGGACGGCTCGGGAATCGACGCCGTGGCGATCGGCGCCGCCGGAATGGCGACCCTCGGCGGGCAGCTGCGCGCGGAGCTCCCGTCGGCCCTGGAGGGCGCGCTCGGGGTGCGGCGGCTGGCTCTGGCCGCCGACGCGGTGACCGCGTACGCGGGGGCGGTCGGTCAGCGCCCGGGGGCGGTCGTCGCGGCCGGCACGGGCATGATCGCGCTGGGTACGGATCTGACCAGCTGGCGCCGGGCCGACGGCTGGGGGCATCTGCTGGGTGACAGCGGTGGCGGAGCCTGGATCGGCCGGGCCGGGCTCGATGCGGCCATGCGCGCCCATGACGGGCGGCGCGGCGGATCCGCCGCTCTGCTGTCCCGGCTGGAGGCGGTGTTCGGGCCGGCGCCGGAGCTGCCCGGCCTGCTCTATCCGCGTACCGACCGGCCCGCCGTACTGGCCTCGTTCGCACCCGAGGTTGCCGCGTGCGCCGCGCACGATCCGGTCGCCGCGGGGATTCTGCGCGAGGCCGCGGTACATGTCGCGGAGGCGGCCGCTGCGGTGTGCCCGAAGGCGGGGGCCGACGGCGAGCCGTGCGAAGTGGCGCTGACGGGTGGCCTGTTCCGGATGGGCGATCCGCTGCTCGTACCGCTGCGCGAGGAGCTGTCCCGACTGCTTCCGCACGCACGGGCGGTCCCCGGTTCGGGTGATCCGTTGACCGGTGCACTGTCCATCGCCCAGGCGCTGGCGGCCGGGGATCTGCGGCTGCCCCGCCACCCGACGCTGCTCCGGGTGCCTGGTGAAGGGCCTGAGCAGAAGCCCGAGTAGCCGGCGACAGAGCGGGACAGTCGACCAGTAAGCCGCTGATCGGATAAAAGCGGACAGATAACGCCTGCCTGGGCCCTCCCCGAACAGAGCCGCACCCAAAACCAGTAGCATGCGGCGCCATGAGCACCCCCACTGGGCCCGCTTCCGGCCTGCCTGTACGAATGCCGCGACCTCGCCAGTCCGGACGGCACCGCCGCCCGGAGCCCGTGGTCGCACCCGAGGGCGCGGCAGCGCTCGTTCTCGCCCTTCCCGGTACCCCCTCTTCGGCCACGCGCAGCCTGGCCGAAGAGGTGATCAGCATCGCCCGTTCCGAGCTGCCCGGCCTCAACGCCCGGATCGGCTACCTCGACGGCGACGATACCGAGTACCCCACGCTCTCCGCCGTGCTCACCCACTGCGCCGCCGAGCGCGTCGCGCGCTTCGAGCAGGCACGGGCCGTGGGCCGTGAGGTCGCCGAGCCCGAAGGGCCGTCCGCCGTCGTCGTGCCGCTGCTCGCGGGACCGGACAGTGCCCTGATCCGGCGGATACGGCAGGCCGTGATGGACAGCGGTACGCAGGTCGAGCTGACCGATGTGCTCGGCCCGCACCCGCTGCTCGCCGAGGCGCTGCACGTACGGCTCTCCGAGGCCGGTCTCGCCCGCGCCGACCGGGCCAGGCTCTTCACGGTGGCCACGGCCGCCGACGGCATCGTGCTGGCCACGGTGGGGGGCGACGAGGCCGTGCAGGCCGCCGGGATCACCGGCATGCTGCTGGCCGCCCGGCTCGCGGTACCGGTGATGGCCGCGGCGCTCGACGTCGAGGGTTCCGTCGCGTCGATCGCCGAGCAGCTCACGAGCTCCGGCTCGGCGCAGCTCGCGTTGGCTCCGTACCTCGTCGGCCCGGAGGTGGCCGAGGGGCTGCTGGACGCCGCCGCGAAGGAGGCGGGCTGCGCGACGGCCGAGCCGCTCGGCGCGTACCCGGCGATCGGCAAGCTCGTGCTGTCGATGTACATGACGACGCTCGGGATCACTCCGGTCGCGCCGCAGGGTGCCCAGGCGCACTGACCGGTGCCGGGTGTGCCCGGCAGTCCACCATCGCCGTACGGGCCCGGCCCACCGGGCCCGTACGGCGATCGTGCTGTGCGCGGTACGAAGTCAGGCGAAGATCACGCAGGACGCGGCAGGTGCGTCCAGCGAGCCCGCGCGACGCGGGATGCCGGTCGCCGGGTCGATGTCGAACCAGGTGACGTCGCCGGACCGCTCGTTGGCCGCGTACAGCCGGCGGCCGGTGGGGTCGAGTGCGAGATCGCGCGGCCAGTGCCCGCCGCAGTCCACGGTCGTGACCAGGGTCGCCTTCTCGCCGGTCGCGTCGAGGGCGAGAACCGAGATGCTGTCGTGCCCCCGGTTGGCGGTCCAGAGGAACCGTCCGTCGTGCGAGACGACGACCTCGGAGGGGTAGGTCGCCGCGTCACTGTCCTCCGCCGGTTCCGCGGGCAGGACGGACGTCTCCCCGACCGGTTCCAGGACGCCTGCGGCGGCATTCCACCTGCATGTGGTGACGGTCGGTTCGAGTTCGTTCAGGACGTACGCGTGGCCGCCTGCGGGGTGGAACGCCAGATGGCGCGGGCCCGTACCAGGCCGCAGGGCCGTCTCACCGTGCAGCTTCAGTGTTCCGGTCGTCGTGTCGAGCGCGCAGATCCGTACGGAGTCCGTTCCGAGGTCCACGCCGAGCACCCAGTTCCCCGAGGGATCCGGCAGCACCTGGTGGGCGTGCGGGGCCCGCTGCCGGTCGGCATTCGGACCGCTGCCCTCGTGCTGGAGCACGGAGGCGACCGGGCCGAGCGAACCGTCCGCCCGCACGGGCAGGACGCTGACGCTGCCCGAGTCGTAGTTGGCGGTGAGCAGATGACCGCCCGCGAGTGCGAGATGGGTCGGGCCGCTGCCGTCCACCGGCCGGATCCCGCCGACCGGCTGCGGCACGTCACCGGTGATGTCCAGGGCGGCCGCCGCACCGTGCTCGGTCTCGCTGACCGCGTAGAGCGCGCCGCCGCCCGGCCCCGGTCCATGGCCCAGGGCGAGATACGAGGGGTCGGGAACCGTGTCCGTGGTGCCGAGGACGGTCAGCGCCCCGGTCTCCTGGTCCACGGCGGCGACGGTGATTCCCCGTCCGCCCGCCGAGGTGAACGACCCGATGAATGCCCGCACCGCGCCGTCGTCGCTGCCCACCGCACTGCCAGTCACCGCATTGCCCCTCTCCGCCGACTGATCACGACGGTCCGTACCGACGTGATCTTCCGGGGCGACGGTAGCAGTCACCCGCCAGGTCCAGACCAGTGCCTCTGCTGCCGGGCCCGCCCGCGCGGGCGCCTCACACAGTGATCAGCGGGGCGCGCGGATCGCTGTGCAGCGGTGCGGCGAGTTCGGCCAGTGCCCGCTCCAGGCCGTGCAGATGGGCGAGCGCGGGCTCGGCCGCGACCGCGTGCGGCGGGACACCGGGTACGCCCGCCCGGTGCCGCGGGTCGGGGGCCGTCAGGGCCTCCACGGATGCCTCGACCCGCCAGCAGGCGGCGGCGAGGCGGGCGTCGTGGGATGCCTCCGGGTCCGCCGCGACGGAGGCCAGTCCGCGCACCTCGCGCGCGCAGGCGTCCAGCAGGGCGAGGACCTGACCGGCACGGGCCTTGCGGGCGCGCAGCGGGCTGAGCGGGTGCACCAGCGGGGCCAGGGACATCCGCACCCGGCCGAGCAGCGCCTCCAGCTCGGCGATCCGGGGTGCGGGATCGGCGGTCGGCGATCCCGAGAGCCGTGCGGCGGCTTCCGCGGTACAGGCATGCACACAGCGCAGGGCCCGCTGGATCCACGCGTCGGTCGTGGCGTGCGTGGTGACCGGCAGCACGAGCAGCACCGCGAGCATCGCGCCGAGCGCGCCCGCACCCGTCTCCGTGAGACGCAGCACGAGCAGGGCGGGGTCCAGCACGCCGAGGAGTCCGTAGAGCGCCCCGGCCATCACGGTCACCGAGAACACCATCCAGGTGTGGGAGACCGCCGCGGTGTAGAAGATCCCGAAGACTCCGGCGGCGACCACGACCGCGGTGGGCACGGGCGCTCCGTGCAGCGGAACGACGACGGCCAGCCCGATGGGGACGCCGACCAGTGTTCCCAGCACCCGGCGGAAGCCGCGCACCAGCGTCTCGCCGCGCGAGGCGGTGTTCACGAAGACCCACCATGTGGCGCCCACGGCCCAGTACCAGCGCTCCTCGGAGAGGACGAGTCCCGCCATCAGCGCGAGGGCTCCGCCCGCGGTCGCCTGGATCGCCTGCCGCGTGGTGGCCCGGCCCAGCCCCGTGCCGGTGACCGGGGCGGGGACGACCGCGGCGGGCTGCCGCCGCTCGTAGCACCACAGCCCGAAGCGGACGGCCGACGAGACGAGCAGGGAGAGGGCGACCGCCGAGTACAGCTCGGGCAGCTGCCCGGGAAGGGTGTGGAGGAACTGCGTGGTGAAGAAGGCCATGAACGCGAACACGCCGAGCGAGTGGCCGCGCGGCCCCCACCGCCGGGCGTACACACCCGCGCCGATGACCGCAAGGAAGGCCATGTCCCGGGCCACCGGGTGGTCGTGCAGTCCCGCGGCGAGGGCGAGTACGGGGAAACCGGCGACAGGCAACAGGGCCGTGGTGATCGCCTGCCCCCGCACCGTGGTGTCCAGCACCGTGAACAGGGCCAGCAGCGCGGCGAGGCCGCCGGTGACGGCCGCGACGAGGGAGTGGCCGGCCAGACCGCACGCCGCGACGGCCAGTCCGATGCCCAGGACGGCCCGGACACCGCTGCGCAGCCTCGTTCGGCCCGGGTCCGGGGCAACGAACATCTTCTTCAGCACCACTTGCTCCCGCTTCCGCGCACCGGTCCTGCACACCGGCATGAAAAAGGCGCCGCGGAGATCCGCAGCGCCATCGACGGGTACATCACAACATCCTTGCGGCTCATGGCTCAACTCGGGCCAATATCACTGAGCCATTGGCACAGTGATTGCCGGGTCTGCTGCGCCATGAGTAAGCCAACGGACCGGCGGCGCACCGAACCACGTCCGGTGCGCCGCACCACCCCGCGGCGGCTCCCTACTCCTCGCCCGGCAAGGGCACCCGCGCCTGCTCGACAGGGGTCAGAAGGTGTGTCAGGTGGCGGGCCGAGGCGTCCCAGGACCAGGACTCCCGGACCCACTCACGGCCCGCGGCGCCCATCGCGGCCCGGTCGGGGTCGAGGAGTATCCCGGTCAGCGCCTCGGCGACGGCCGCGGGGTCGGTGCCGTCCACGACCCGGCCGGTCCTGCCGTCGAGGACGGTGTCCGGAGCACCGCCCGAGTCGCCGACGACCACCGGCAGACCGCTCGCCGCCGCCTCCAGGAACACGATCCCGAGCCCCTCCGCCTCCAGACCCGCGCGCCGGGTGCGGCAGGGCATCGCGAAGACGTCCGCCGCGGCGTAGTAGGGCGGCGTATCGGTGTGCGAGACGCCGCCCGCGAAGTGCACGGCCCCCTCGGCGTGCCGCGCCGCCAGTTTGCGCAGCCGGGCCTCGTCGGGCCCCTGGCCGACCACCACCAGCACGGCGTCGGGCACCCTGCTCCGGATCAGCGGCAGGGCCCGGATGAGGGTGTCCTGGCCCTTGCGGGGGACGAGCCTGGCCACGCACAGGATGACGCGCTTGCCGTGCAGCGCGAGTTCGGAGAGCGGGTCGGGCCCGGCGTCGGCGCGGGGCCGGTACACCTCGGCGTCGACCCCGGGAACCAGTCGGCTCATGCGCGCACGCGGGCCGAGCGCGGGCTCGATCCGGGCGCGCGTGTACTGGCCCAGGTAGGTGACCACGTCGACGCCGCCGCCTATCCGGCGCATGAGCCCGCGCGCGCCGGGTGTTCTCGCCCACCAGATCTCGTGGCCGTGGGTGGTCGCCACGATGCGCCGTACGCCGCTGCGCCGCAGGGCCGGCGCCATCAGGGCCAGCGGGGCGGCGGCGCCGAACCAGACCCGGTCGCAGCCGTGGGCCCCGGCGATCTCGACGGCCCTGCGGGTCACCCGGCCGGTCGGCAGCAGCATGCGGCTCGGATCCCGTACGACAGGGAACGGCAGGTTCGCGTCGTAGGCGGCGTCACCGGGCTCGTGCGAGGTGTAGACGACCACGTCGTCGTCCGGGACGCGGGTGGCCATCGCGTGCACGAAGGTCTCGATGCCGCCCTGGCGCGGCGGGAAGTCATTGGTGATGACAAGGGTGGAGCCCATGGACTTTTCGGTTCCTTCGGTTGGTCGGCATCGGTCGGACCGCGAGGTGGAGGCAGCTTGCTGCCCGGTCTCGGGACACGGCGGCTCGCCGGGCGGGCCTCGGCCCGATCGGTCGGTGTCGGTTCGGTTCTGTACGCGCCGGAGCCGTACCGCTCCTGCCGTTCCCGGTCGTGCGGGGGCAAGTGGCGGACTCGGACGCGGTGTTACGTGGGTGACGGAGCGGGCTCAGTAGCCGGCCGGGCGCACCAGACCCGTCTCATAGGCGTGGACCGCGGCCTGGGTCCGGTCGCGCAGTCCCAGCTTGGAAAGGATCCGGCCCACATGGGACTTCACGGTCTGTTCGGCCACCACGAGACGCTCGGCGATCTCGGTGTTGGACAGGCCCTGCGCGATCAGGGCCAGCACCTCGGTCTCACGCTCCGTCAGTTCACCGGTGCGGGACTTGAGCTGGGCGCGCGGACCGGCACTCACCCGGGCGAACTCGGCGATCAGCCGCTTGGTGATGTTCGGGGCGAGCAGGGCCTCACCCTGCGCCACCACCCGTACCGCATGGGCGAGTTCGTCGGCCGAGGCGTCCTTCAGGAGGAACCCGGACGCGCCCGCGCGCAGCGCCTCGTAGACGTACTCGTCGAGATCGAAGGTGGTCAGGACGAGAACCTTGACGGTGGCGCCGTCGGCCCCGGTGACGACGCGTGTCGCCTCTATGCCGCCGAGCCGGGGCATGCGGATGTCCATCAGAACGACGTCCGGGGCGAGTTCGGCCACCTTCTCCACGGCGTCGGCACCGTCCACCGCCTGGCCGACGACCTCGATGCCGGGTTCGGCGTTCAGCAGCACCGTGAGGCCCTGCCGGACCATCATCTGGTCGTCGGCGATCAGAACGCGGATGGCCGTCATCGGGTGTCCTCGGCAAGGTCGGCGGGCGCGGCGGGACCGGCGGGCTCCGCAGGGGGCGGTGCGGGCAGTATCGCAGTGACTTCGTACCCGCCGTCGGGGGTTGCTCCGGTGGCGAGCTCGCCTCCCAGCATCGCGGTGCGCTCGCGCATGCCGAGCAGGCCGTGACCGGCGCCCGGGGTGGGCGGGGCGGCCCGGTCCGGCGCGGTGTTGGTGATCCGGACCGTGACCCCGGCCGCCCGGTGGCAGATCTCCACCCGCACCCGCGCACCCGGCGCGTGCCGCATCGCGTTGCTGAGCGCCTCCTGCACGATGCGGAACGCCGACAACTCGACGCCCGGCGACAGCGGACGCGGCTCCCCGGTGGTCGCGACGGTGACCGTGAGCCCGGCACCGCGCGCGTTGCCGATCAGTTCGTCGAGCCGTTCCAGGGTGGGCTGCGGGGCGTGCCGAACGGCCTGCGGCAGGGGGTCCTCGGAGCGCAGTACGCCGAGCACCCTGCGCAGTTCGGTGAGCGCGTCGACCGCGTTCCTGCGGATGCCCTCGGCGTTCTCCCTCAGCTCGTCGGACGGGTTCTCGACCAGGTGCGGGACGACCTGCGCCTGGATGGAGATGACCGACATGTGGTGGGCGACCACGTCGTGCAGCTCGCGTGCGATGCGGTTGCGCTCCTCCAGCAGGGTGCGTCTGGCACGCTCCTCGGCGGTGAGCTCCTCCTGCTCGACCAGCTGTGTACGGGCCACCGCGAGGCCGTGCAGCGCGACACCCATCACCACCGTGATGACGAGGACGGCGACGGCGAGGCGGATGTCGTTGGCGCTGCGCCAGGGGGTGCCCGCTCCGCAGAGGAGCCCCGCGAGCACGGTGATCGTCAGGGTCTCGGCGGCGATCCGGGGGCGCATCCGCAGCGCGACCAGGAACAGCACTCCGGCCTGCATCGCGATCCCGGCCCCGCTCCAGGGGAACGCTCCGTTCCACGGCACCCGCGACCCGAAGCCGGAGTTCGCGGCGAACGGGGTGACCAGCACCATGATGAGCATCGACGCCCACCAGGCCTGAACCGGGCGGTACAGAGCGACGACGATCGCCGCCGACTGGACCCCGGCGAAGAGGATGCCGAGCTGAATGCCCATCCCGAAGTCGAAGGCGTACTGGTTGCTGCCCGCGATGAGCACCCCCACCGTGAACATCAGCAGCGGCACCATGATCACCGGCCGCCACTCCAGCCAACGCGGCTGCCCCGACTGCCCGTTCGGGTCGACCGCCGAGGTCGCGAGGTCCTCGCGCAGGGTACGGGGCAATGCCCGCAGTACCCGCGCCGATCGCTTCACCATGTCCCCCCGGTTCACAGCTCGCACCTTAGACACGTCGTGCCGCCACCGATCCGGCGGGTCGCCCCTCGCGGACGACCAGGTTCTTCGTCCGCGGTGACCGCCGCTGCTCGTAACCGCGGAACGCCAGCCAGCAGATCAGCAGCGCAAGGGCGAACACCGGCAGCCAGGCCAGCCGGGCGAGTACCCAGCCGGGTCCGTCGGGCACGGTGTGCAGGCCCGGCAGCGCCCCGCCCGCCAACAGGCCGGTCGCGGTGACCGCGATCATCGCGGTCTGGTGCCACAGGAACACCGTCATCGCCGAGAGGTTCACCGTCGCCACCACCGCCCACAGTGCGGGGCGTCGCAGCAGCCGGCGCAGCGGGCCGAGCAGCAGCAGCGCCGCCCCGCACTGCGCGAGGCCGAAGGTGACCACGACGAGGGTCGGCGGGTCGAGGTTGGAGATCTCCACACCGGGCACCCCGACCATGGCCGCGGGGTAGCCGGCCCACAGGACCAGTCCGGCGGTGGCCGCGGCCCCGCCGAGCAGCAGCGTCCAGCCGGTCCGGCGGCTGAGCAGCTCGCCGCGGGACCAGGCCGCGCCCAGGCAGTACGGCACCAGCCAGCCCGCCGCCACGTTGACCGAGGCGAATCCGCCGGGAGCGTCGAGGCCGAACCGGTAGAGGTCGACAACCAGCACGACGGCGAACGGCCACAGCGGATGCAGCTTCGCCACCAGCGGGGTCGCCGCCGTCAACGCCGCGAAGACCACGATGAACCAGAGCGGGGACCACACCAGCTTGCACAGGGCGCGCACGGTGTCCTGGTCCACCCCGGAGGCGAGCATCGTGCACGCCGCCACGGTCCATACGACCGGCACCACGGCCATCGGGCGCAACAGCCGGCCCATCCGCGTGCGCAGCCACCGGCCGTAGCTCTCGCCCCGGGCGCGGGCGGCGGCATGACTCCTCGCGCCGACCAGTCCGCCGACCAGGAAGAAGACCGCGAGGGTCTGGAGCATCCAGGAGACCGGGGTGAGGCCGGGCATGTACTGGAGCGGACTCGCTCCGTGCACCGTGCCGCTGTCGACGACCAGTGCGGTCACCAGCCAGTGGCCGAGGACGACGCCGAGGATGGCGATGGCGCGCAGTGCGTCGACGGCGCGGTCGCGGTCGGCGGGGGTGGCGGATTCGATCCGGCGGGTGAAATCACGCATGGTGCCCTCCCGGGGTCCTGGCGGATCCGGCCGCGCCGGCCACGATCCGGGCGATGTTCCTCAGTGGTTCGGAACCGGTCTTCAGGTAGTCGCTGTGACCGCCGGAGCCCGCCGCGAAGATCTCGGCACCGAACCCGGGCGAGAC
Organism: Streptomyces sp. NBC_00984; assembly: GCF_045162475.1. Taxonomy (NCBI): domain Bacteria; kingdom Bacillati; phylum Actinomycetota; class Actinomycetes; order Kitasatosporales; family Streptomycetaceae; genus Streptomyces; species Streptomyces sp. NBC_00984. The sequence goes on along the minus strand of NZ_CP108734.1, from coordinate 7,921,144 downwards.
CGGGTCCGTTCCGAACCCGATGTCCACGAAGGGCAGTCGGAGCTCCACGTGCGGTACGTCCGCGATCCAGTCGTGGCCGGCGCGGCCCGCCCAGACGGTGGCCGGGGTGTGCAGGGCGGCGGCGCTCCGGTAGCCGGTGCCCGGACTGCCGTACAGGACGATGTCGGCGACCCGCAGTCCGTGCGCGGCCCGTGCGCAGACGACGGAGCCGTAGGAGTGGCAGAGGACGGTGGTACGGGCCGCGGGCTTGAGCCGCAACAACTCTGCTATGAATCGCACAAGTTCGGGGGCGGCCTCGACGGCCCGCCCCGAAGTGAGCGAGGTGGGGCTCACCGTCGCCGGCGTCCGGTATCCGAGCCAGGCGACCACCGCCGACCGCTCGCCCAGTTCCCTGCGCAGCGCGAGCGAGCCGTTGCGCAGGCGCCAGTAGTGGTCGATGTCGATGCCCGCGCCGGGGACCAGTACGGCGATCCGTTCCGCGTGCGACAGATCGCCGACGACCTCGACGCCGCGGCCGCCGTCGCGGCCGTCGAAGGCGAGGAAACGGCGGTCGGGGGCGGCCATGGTGTGCAGCGCGGCAGCGCGCCTGCGGTCACCGTGACGGGCCGCCGCCCGCTCGGCCGCGCCGATGTCGGCCCGTGTCGCGGCGTACCGCCCGGCGAGAGCCTCGGGCGCGGCCGTACGCAGCGGGCCCCGGACGGCCGGAGCGGGCGCCGGTACGGCCGCGGGGCCCGCCGCGCCCGAGACCGGCACCGCCACCGAGGCGGCCACCAGCGCGGCGAGCAGGCCGCGGCGCAGGCGGGACCTGCGCGGATGGGACGGCATGACGGGTTGTTCCTTCCGTACCTGGTGGCTTCAGCGCTTCGGTGCTTCGGTGCTTCGGTGTTCGGTGCTTCGGTACAGAAGCTATGGACGGGGCCCTGTAGTCGGCGTCCCACCGGGGTGTGAACCTTTTCCGTAGCTCTCAAGGACTACGGGTATGACACGCGGTCAGTTCCGGACCGGACCGCTCCGGCAGGGCCTCCGCTGTGCCGTTGGTACAGTCGCAGCCCGGATCGTCGTACCAGGAAGAGGCCAGCGGACCATGGCGGTGGACGCCCTAGACACCCGTATCCTCCGACTGCTCATCGAGCAGCCGCGTACCAGCGTCCGCGAGTACGCGCGCATCCTCTCCATCGCGCGGGGCACCCTCCAGGCCCGGATCGACCGGCTGGAGCGGGACGGTGTGATCACCGGTACCGGGCCGGTCCTGTCCCCCGCGGCGCTGGGCCACCCGGTGCTGGCCTTCGCCCATCTGGAGGTCACCCAGGGGCATCTCGACGAGGTCGGCGAGGCGCTCGCCGAGGTGCCGGAGATCGTCGAGGCCTTCTCGACCACGGGCGGCGGGGATCTGCTGGCGCGGGTGGTGGCCCGTGACAACGGGCACCTGGAGGATGTGATCCAGCGGCTGATCCAGTTGCCCGGAGTGGTCAGGACACGTACCGAGGTGGCGCTGCGGGAACGGGTGCCGCACCGGCTGCTTCCGCTGGTCGAATCGGTGGGCCGTACGGCGGCGGGCGGGCGGAAGTGATCACCGGCTTGGCATGCTGGACGCCATGAGTTCTCCGCACCTCCCCGAACCGGCCGTCGTCTTCGATCTCGACGCCACGCTGGTGGACAGCGAGCCCAACTACTACGAGGCGGCGCGCCGCCTGCTGGCGGAGTACGGCGTGCCCGGCTTCACCTGGGCCGAGCACCTCGGGTTCATCGGCATCGGCGTCCACGAGACGCTGGCGGCCCTGCGCGACAGGTACGGGATCAAGGCGCCCGTCGGCGAACTGGTGGCGGGACAGGACGCCCTGTATCTGGAACTGGCCAGGACGTCGACCGAAGTCTTCCCCCAGATGCGGAAGTTCGTGGACCGGCTGCACCTGGACGGCGTCGCCATGGCGGTCGCGTCGGGTTCGTCGCGGGCGGCGATCGAGGCGGTGCTGGCGGGCACCGGACTCGACGCATGTCTGACCACGTACGTCTCCGCCGAAGAGGTGGCGCACGGCAAGCCGGAACCGGATGTGTTCCTGGAGGCGGCCCGGCGCCTGGGTACGGCGCCGGCCCGCTGTGTGGTGCTGGAGGACTCCGCCCCGGGCGCGGCGGCGGCGCATGCGGCGGGCATGCGCTGCATCGCGATTCCCTATGTGGCCGCGACGGCCGGCGATCCGGCGTTCGAGGCGGCCGGTCTTCTCTTTCCGGGCGGGCAGGGCGAGTTCACGGCGCAAACCGCGTACGACTGGCTGTTCCCGGAGGCATGATCCCGGTCCGCGCCCGCCCGGCAGTCGCCGTCCGTTCGTCGACACCTGGTGAGAGGAGCGCGGCCGACGGGAAAACAGACGGTTCGTCCCCGCCCGCCGGAGCCCGGCGGGGACGGCGGGGCACTCGACGGGACCACGAGGTCCGGCGGCCCGATATCCTGATCTTGCCGCGCGCCCCCCACCTCGCCCCGATCCCGGTCGGGTCGCCGCCGTGGCAGCAGAAGCGGCCCACAATTCGAGATTGGTGCACAGGTGCTGGTAGCTGGTCGGTACCGGTTGATTTCCCCCATCGGCCGCGGCGGCATGGGCGAGGTGTGGCGTGCCGCGGACGAAGTGCTCGGCAGAGCGGTCGCCGTCAAGCTGCTGCTGGGCGGCCACGCGGACGAGTCGGCCACCGCCCGGTTCCGGCTGGAGGCGCAGACCGCGGCCCGCCTGAGCCACCCTCATCTGGTGGCCGTGTTCGACTTCGGGGCCTGGGAGGACCGCTTCTTCCTCGTGATGGAGCTCGTCGAGGGCAGGAGCCTGGGCGATCTCCTCTCGGCCGAGGAGCGGCTCGGCGCCGAGCAGGTCGCCCGGATCGCCGGTCAGGCGGCCGCGGGTCTCGCCGCCGCCCATCGCCAGGGCATCGTGCACCGTGACATCAAGCCCGGGAACCTGATGCTGGACGCCGAGGGGTCCGTCAAGATCGGCGACTTCGGTATCGCCCAGTTCGTCGACGACCCGTCCGCCGCGCTGACCACGACGGGACAGATCGTCGGCACCAGTCTCTATCTCGCCCCGGAGCGCGCCCTGGGCCGTACGGCCGGTGCGGCGTCCGACATGTACTCCCTCGGCTGTGTGATCTACCAGCTTCTGTTGGGAGATCCGCCGTTCCGCTCGGACACGGCGACCGCCACGCTCTATCAACATGTCGATACGCCGCCCGTACCGCTCAGACAGCGGGGCGTCGACCTGTCCCCGGCCTTCGACTCCTACCTGCTGGGGCTGCTCGCGAAGCAGCCCGAGGACCGGCCCGGCGCCCAGCAGGTCGCCGAGTGGTTCCAGGGCGATGCCTGGCGTGGGCAGCCGGAGCCCCTGCCGATGTACGCCCCGGCCCCGCCCGCGGCGACCGGCGCTCCGCGCGTTTCCGCACCCGCGGGGACGGGCATTCCGCGCCCCCCGGCAGCCGCGCCCGCGTACGGCCCCGCCCCGACGGCCGGCTCCGCCGAGCAGGGCGCGGGCATGACGACGTATCGGCTGCCGCAGTCCGGTGGCCGCAGACGCCGCCCGGCGGAACGGGCCGCACCCGCCCGGCGGGGTTCCGGCGCCCGGGACGCGATCAGGCGCCGGCCCAGGGTGGCGAGCGCCATCGCCGGCACGGTCGCCTTCATCGCGGCCGTGTACCTGGGGATGACCCTGTTCTCCCCGGACTCCGGCTCACCCGACACCCCCGGCTCCGGCCCGACCGCGACCACCGGGCCGCAGTCGAACGCCCCCTCGTCCGCACCGGAGCAGCCGGTACAGGACGAGGAGGGCGACGAGGAGGACTGACTCCGTCACCGCGCCTGCGGAGCTACGGCGGCGGACGGGCCCTGCTGCAGCAGGGTCAGTTCCTCCGGCGAGAGCCGCAGCGCACCGGCGGCCACGTTGGCCTCCAGATGGGCCGGATTCCCGGTGCCCGGGATGGCCAGCACATGGGAGCCCTGATGCAGCGTCCACGCCAGCCGGACCTGAACGGACGAGACCCCGTGGGCGCGGGCCATCGCGAGGATCTCCGGCCGTTCCGACCCGACGGGCCCCGCCTCGCGCCCCTCCCCCGCGATGGAGTAGAAGGGCACGAAGGCGATTCCCTCTTCGCCGCAGATCCGGAGCAGTTCCGACGAGCCGGGAAGGGACGAGTCGACCGCGAACCGGTTCTGCACGCAGACGACGGGTGCGATCGCCTGCGCCTCGGCGAGCTGTGACGGCCGGACGTTGGAGAGACCGAGGTGGCGGATGAGCCCCTTCCCGCGCAGCTCGGCCAGCACGCCGAAGTGCTCGGCGATCGGGGCGGGCCCGTAGGTGCGCAGGTTCACCACGTCCAGGTGGTCACGGCCGAGCTGACGAAGATTCTCCTCGACCTGTCCCCGCAGCTGTTCGGGCCGGGCCCAGGGCAGCCAGTCACCGGAGGGGGCACGGCCCGGCCCGACCTTGGTGGTGATGACGAGGTCGTCCGGGTAGGGCCCCAGTGCCCGGTTGATCAGCTCGTTCGCGGAGCGCAGCGACGAGAAGTAGAAGGCCGCCGTGTCGATGTGGTTGACGCCGAGCTCCACCGCGCGGCGCAGCACGGCGATGGCCCGGTCGCGGTCGCTCGGGGCCGCGTCGTCGTCGAACGCCGCGCCCTTCTGCGTCAAGCGCATGGCGCCGAATCCGATGCGGTTGACCGTGAGGTCGCCGAGCCGCCAGGTGCCCGACGCTGCTGCCGCAAGGGTCTCCGTGGTCATGATCCGAGCCTTTCTGTCCCTGTCCCGCAGTCGGCTCCGTCGGGGCGGTGGAGCTCCGCCCACCAGGCAGACTTGCAATCAATCACCTTCACTGGTACGTTGGTTATGAGAACTGTCCCCTCGTCAGATCCTGTCATGCGTGCATGATAATGGCGGGCGCCTGTTCTGTACAGCCCCGCTCCCGGCCTGCGGCCCATGCGTCAAGCAACCGTCAGGACCCTCCGCCCCGACGTCAGCGCTTCGTCAACGGACGCCGTCGGGACCGGCGGTCGCGCTTAGCGTCACTGCCATGCGACGCCACATCACCCGGAGCACTCCCGGCCCTCACGGCTTGCGACCGCCCCCCTCCGGCATGACCGCCCATGACCACGGCTGGACCGCCGACCTGCGTTTCGCGATCCACTGCTCCGTGGCGCTCCTCGGGCTGCTGCTGACCGTCGACGCGGCGGCCGGTCGTCTCAGCTGGTCGCGCGCCCTGTTGTGGACCGGGCTGGCCGCCCTGTTGTGCGCGGTCCTGGTGCCGCCGCGGGTCCGGGCGGGCGTCGGCCGGCTCTCCTGCCGGGGCCTGTTGCGCGAGCGGACCGTGCGCACCGACCGGCTCGTGTCGGTGCGCTGGTCGGACGGCGTGGCCCAGCGCCTGGTGCTCCGTGACACCGACGGCTGCCGGGTCGAGGTCGACCCGGAGGTGTTCCTCGCGAATCCGGCTCTGTGGCACCGACTGGCCGAGGATGCCCGCGGCTGCGTGGAGCGCGGGACGCTGCGATGCGGAGTGACGGCACTGCGACAGCTGTCCGACCGCATCGACCGCAGGCACGCGCGCACGGTGTTCACGATCTCCGGACTGGAGTGACCACCGCGCGCACCACCGACGTTGTGTGATCCCACCACCGCGGCTTGACCAAACTTGCCAAGTCCCCCGGCACCCCCCGCAGTTCGTTGACGAGTCCATGACGACGTGTGAGTGTTCGGTCGCTCGATCACGGACGCCGGGGGCGCGGGCGGCCGACCACGGCCGGAGCAAGTGCGTCATGGTACGCGGCTGCCCGTGATCGAGGCCCCCCGAATCAAGGAGCCTCGATGAAACTCAGACCGATGACGGCCGGGACGACCCTGGCCGTCCTCGCCGGAATGCTGGTCGTCACCGGCGGGCAGTCTGCATCCGCCGAACCGTCCCCGCCCGCCCCGAGCGCGCTCTCGGCCGCCGTGTCGGCGGCCGACCGGGCCGCCGCCAGTGGTCTCGACACCCTGGCGAAGGGGCCCGAAGAGCGGTACGAGAGACAGATGGTGACCCCTTGGGTCAAGGGTCTGTACTCCGTCGCGTACCAGCGCACCTACCGCGGGCTGCCGGTCGTCGGCGGGGACGCCGTCGTGGTGGCCGACTCCGAGGGCCGGGTCCGCGGCACCCAGTCCGCGGTGTCCCGCCGGATCAACGTGCCGACCACACCGACCATTTCCGCCGGGGCGGCCGAGACCACCGCCCGTAAGAAGCTCCGTACGGTGCAGCGGGTGGAATCGCACCGGCTCGTGGTCCGTGCCACGGACAAGTCCTCCCGGCTGGCCTGGGAGACGGTACTCACCGGGCGCACCGCCAAGTCCCCCAGCCGGCTGCATGTCTTCGTCGACGCGGGCACCGGCAAGGTGCTCGACAGCTACGACGACGTCAAGGCGGGCACCGGGAACAGCCAGTGGAACGGCCCGTCACCGCTGGCCATCGACACCACCGCGTCCGGCAGCAGCTATTCGCTGCGCGACCCGAACCGGCCCGGCCTGAGCTGCGCCGACTACAGCACGGGCAGTGTCTTCAGCAAGTCCAGTGACTCCTGGGGCACCGGCAACGCCTCCAGCAAGGAGACCGGCTGCGTCGACGTCATGTGGGCGGCGCAGCACGAGTGGAACATGCTCAAGGACTGGCTCGGCCGCAACGGACACAACGGCAACGGCGGCAGCTGGCCGGTCGAGGTCGGGCTGAACGACGTCAACGCCTACTGGGACGGCTCCTCGGTCTCCATCGGCCACAACAACGCCAACCAGTGGATCGGCGCGATCGACGTGGTGGGCCACGAGTTCGGCCACGGCATCGACCAGTACACGCCCGGCGGTGCCAACAACGAGTCCGGTCTCGGTGAGGCCACGGGCGACATCATGGGCGCCCTGACCGAGGCGTACACCAATGAGCCGGCGCCGTACGACGACCCCGACTACACCGTTGGCGAGAAGATCAACCTGGTCGGCAACGGGCCGATCCGGATCATGTACAACCCGGGGCAGATCGGCGACCCGAACTGCTACAGCTCCTCGATACCCAACACCGAGGAGCACGCCGCGGCCGGTCCGCTCAACCACTGGTTCTATCTGCTGGCCGAGGGCTCGAGCCCCGGCGGCGGCAAGCCGTCCAGCCCCACCTGCAACAGCTCCTCGGTCACCGGTGTCGGCATCCAGAGCGCGGGCAAGGTCTTCTACGGCGGCATGCTGCTGAAGACGAGCGGGATGACCTACAAGCGCTACCGCACGGCCACGCTGACCGCCGCGAAGAACCTGGACCCGGGCTGTGTGCTCTTCGACCGGACCAAGGCCGCCTGGGACGCCATCAGCGTTCCCGCGCAGAGCGGAGACCCCGCCTGTACGCCCAGCGGCAACAACGACTTCACGATGTCCCTGGACCCGGCGTCGGGCTCCGTGAAGCCGGGCAGTTCGGTGACGGCCACGGTGCGGACCTCGGTCAGCTCCGGGAGCGCGCAGGCGGTCGGTCTGACGGCGAGCGGTCTGCCCAGCGGTGTCACCGCGACCTTCAGCCCGTCGTCGGTGCAGGCCGGAGCCTCCTCGACGATGACCGTGTCGGCGTCCTCGAACGCCGCGCCCGGCGCGTACACCTTCACGGTGAAGGGTGACGGCACCCAGAGCCACACCGCGCAGTACACCCTGACCGTCGACAACGGCGGCGGCAACCCCGGCGGCGGCGCACCGGACATCAGCGTCGCCAACGTGCAGGCGCACCTCACTCAGCTGAACACCATCGCCACCCAGAACGGCGGCAACCGCCGGGCCGGCAGCGCCGGTTACACGGCCTCCGTCGCCTATGTGAAGAGCAAGCTGCAGGCCGCCGGCTACACCGTCAGCGAGCAGACCTGCACCAGCTGCACCTACCAGGGCAACAACCTCATCGCCGACTGGCCGGGCGGCCCGACCGACCAGACGATCATGTTCGGCTCCCACCTGGACGGCGTCTCGGCCGGCCCCGGCATCAACGACAACGGCTCGGGCTCGGCCACCCTGCTGGAGAACGCCCTCGCGCTGGCCCAGCGGAACCCCACCATGACGAAGCACGTCCGCTTCGCCTGGTGGAACGGCGAGGAGCAGGGCCTCCAGGGCTCCGAGTACTACGTCGGCCAGCTCAGCGCGGCCCAGCGCAGCGCCATCAAGGCGTACTACAACTTCGACATGGTGGCCTCGACCAACGCCGGCTACTTCATCAACAACGTGAACTCGGCCGCCTCGGCGCCGATGAAGGAGTACTGGGACTCGCTGAACCTCGCACCGGAGGAGAACGTCGAGGGCCAGGGCCGGTCGGACGACTACTCCTTCCAGCAGGGCGGCATCCCCACCTCGGGCTACGCGACCGGCGCCGGCGACACCAAGACCTCGGCGCAGGCCGCCAAGTGGGGCGGCACGGCGGGCCGTTCCTACGACTCCTGCTACCACTCGTCCTGTGACACCACGGCCAACATCAACGCGACCGCGCTCGACCGCAGCGCCGACGGCGTCGCGTACACCGTGTGGAAGACCTCGGTCGGCACCACCGCGCCCGCCGACGACTTCTCCGTCTCGGTGAAGCCGGTCACCGGCAACGTCCAGCCGGGCGGCTCGGTCACCGCGAGCGTGTCCACCGCGACCACCGGCGGCTCCGCGCAGACCGTGAAACTGACGGCCTCCGGCGCGCCGAGCGGGGTCACCGTCTCGTTCGCCCCGGCGTCCGTGCAGTCGGGCTCCTCCTCGACGATGACCGTCTCCGCCGGGGCCCAGGCCGCGGCGGGCACGTACACCATCACGGTGACCGGGACCGGCACGGCCACCCACACCACCACGTACTCGCTCGTCGTCGGTGGCGGCGGCACCTGCCAGGCCCGGCAGGTCGTCGTCAACGGCGGCTTCGAGAACGGTGTCGCACCGTGGACCCAGACGGACGGCGTGATCAACAACCGGACGTCGGAGAAGCCGGCCCACACGGGCGCGTACACGGCCTGGTTCGGGGGCTGGGGATCCACGCACTCGGACACGGCCTCGCAGTCGCTGACCATTCCGTCGGGCTGCTCGGCGTACCAGCTGTCGTTCTATCTGCGCGCCGACACGGACGAGTCGGCGGGCGACCCGACCGCGTACGACACGTTCACCGTGAAGCTGGGCACCAAGACGCTCGCGACGTACTCCAACGCGGACGCCGCGGGTTCCTACGCCCAGAAGACCTTCGACGTCGGCGCCTTCGCCGGCCAGACGGTCACCCTCGGATTCACCAGCAGTGAGGACGCCTATCTGCAGACCAGCTTCGTCGTGGACGACGTGACGCTGAACGCCGGCTGATCCTCCGTCGGTGTGCCATCCGGGGCGGGGCGTGTGCACACACGTCCCGCCTCCGGCGTCTCAGCGGACCACGGCCGCCAGCCGGCGGGTGAAGTCGTCGGTCTCCGGCAGGTTGTCGTGCCGGGCCGCCAACCGGCTGTGCAGGCCGCGCAGTTCCTGGCCGAGCAGCGTGGACGCGGTGACCTCGGTGGTGTCCAGGACCGGTCCCGCGATGGCGACCGCCGCCTGCGGGTCCTGGGCGCAGGCATGGGCGTCCGCCATCCGTACCAGGAACAGCATCCGCGCCGAATGCATCCCGGGCGGGAGCAGACCCAGCGCGGTGCGGGCCGCCCCGACCGCGCGCAGCGCCAGTCGCCGGTCCCCGGTCGCCGCGGCGAGGTCGCGCAGCGCCCCGGCGGCACCGGACTCCACCCGCAGGCGCACGGAGGCGACGGACAGCCAGGGCGCCTCCGTCTCGTCCTGCTCGCCGACCCGGTCCAGTTGCGACCAGGCACGGTCGATGTGGCCCAGGGTCTGCCGCGCGTCGCCCCGTACCGCGTGTCCGCGCGCCAGGTACAGATCGCTCATCGCACCGGCCCAGTACCGGCCGGCGGCGGCCTGCCGGATCGCGCCTCCGTAGGCGAGGGCGGACGGGCCGTCGCCCTCCAGCCGCGCCAGCGTGCTCATGTCGCTGAGGGCGGCCACCTCCGTTCCGACGTGACCGGCCAGTCCGGCCCAGACCAGCGACCGGTCGAGCCAGGCCATCGCCGTCGCGTTGCGGCCCCACAGCAGTCGCAGGCAGCCGGCTGACTGCGCGTACTCGGCCGCCAGCGGCGCGAGTTGGCGTTGGTACGGGGCCGCGGGCAGGGCCATCCAGCGGAGCATCGCGTGCAGGGTGCGCTCGACCACGACGGTCGCTCCGGGCCAGGCGCGCTCCTCGTCGGCCCGCAGGCAGACGGCGAGCAGCGCCGTCAGGGCATGCACCGTGTCGATGTCCAGCGCCGGGCACGCCACGGTGGCCGGGCCGAGCGAGCAGAAGGCCGAGTGCAGGGCGACGACATCGGCGAGTACGGGGACGGTGCAGCCGTCACGGCCGTGCACCGGACACATCAGCCCGTAGCTGGGCAGGCGGCTGGGCAGGACGGTGTCCGGCGGCAGCATCGCGAGCAGGGTGCCTCCCGCGGGCTCCCCGGGCAGCGGGCCCTGCCGTGCGGGGACCGGTGCGGGGCTCGTACCCGCACCCTCCTCGCCGCTGCCGCCCGCGCCCGCGGCCTCCGCCGCCTCGCAGGCGGCGAGGAGCGCGCCGCCCGCCGACATCAGCTCGTCCAGCCTGCGGGCCAGCGGCAGCGGTGTCCGGCGGGTGCCGTGCTCCAGTTTGCTGATCGCGGTGTGGTCGTATCCGACGCGGGCACCCACCTGGGCCTGGGTGAGCCCGGCGCGCCTGCGCCACTGACGCAAACAGGTGCCGAAGGCACGCCACACCTCTGCGGTGCGGGCATCCGGCGCGGGGCCCACGCCCTCGGTCACCCGGAACTCCGCGGAACCCCGCCGGATGCCCCACCCGTGCCACGCTCATGGCTCATAGCCGGGAGGATAGCGAGCGCGTGTGCGCGCTGTCCCCTGTGCGTCGGAAAGATGGCGCCTTCCCGTTCCCTCCCGTTACGCGGTGGCACCGGCCGATCCGACGCCCCGTCATATCCCTTGGTTCGCCTGCGGGATGGGGCGCGGTGGCCGATAACGCCCGGTGGCCCGGACGATTCGCAAAGGAGCCGCATGAACGGGTCGTCCGCCGGGCATATGACGGGTGACCGACAGGGGGTGGTGGCAGTGGGCCGCATCAGGATCGTCCGACGACCGCAGCTGCCGTCCCGGCCGCCGCCCCTCGATCTGAGGACCCCGTCCGGCCGCCCGCTGCCGTACTGAGCGCGGGGCCCCGGCGCGCCGCCGTCCGGGGCGGGACCGCGCCGCGCCCTGTCCGTGGGAACCCGCGAAACCTCCTTCTGCGTGATGATGGGCAGGGAGCCGTCGCGGCGAGCGGCAGTGGCCGGAGGCATCGCGTCGGCCGATGCGGAAGGGACGGCGGCCATGCACGCATCCCGGACGAAGAGACCGGCCGCGGTGTCAGCGGTCGCGCTGGCGCTGCTCGTCGCCACGCCGGCCGGCTGCCGGGGCGGCGGTGGGGGAACGGCCTCCTCGCCGAACGGCCCCGTCACTCCCACGTCCGCCGGATCGCGCGCCCACGTGCTCGCCGTGAAGATCGACAACGTCGGCCCCGCCCCCCGCAGACCGGGCTCGACAAGGCGGACATCAGCTGCACATCTCGCTCAGCTCGGTCGAGAAGAACCTCAACGCGGTCTTCGAGAAGCTCGATCTGCCGCGCGCCACCGGCTCCAGCCGACGAGTGCCGGCGGTCCTGCGCTATCTGGAGTCGTGACCGGGTTCTCCCGGTCCCGGCGCGCTCAGCCCCGCCGGGCGGCGGCGTACCGGCTCAGGAAGAGGGCCTCGACATGGGCCATGTGCTGGATCTCGGTGGGGTCGACGCTCTCGTTGGGGGCGTGGATGAGGCACTGCGGTTCCTCCACGCCCATCAGGATGATCTCGGCGCGGGGGTACGCTCCGGTGAGGATGTTGCACAGCGGGATGGAGCCGCCCTGGCCGAGGGCGGCCATCGGCTTGCCGTAGACGTCCGCCATGGCCCGGCCCAGGGTCGCGTAGGCCGGTCCGTCGGTGGCGGCCCGGAACGGCGCCCCGGTCCCTTCCGGTTCGACCGAGACGTGCGCGCCCCAGGGGGCGGCCTTCTCCAGATGGGCGGTCAGTGCCAGCAGTGCGGCGTCCGCGTCCGTTCCCGGGGGTACGCGCAGGCTCACCCGGGCCCGTGCGGTGCCCTGGATGGCGGCGGAGGAGCCGACGACCGGCGGGCAGTCGATGCCCAGGACGGTGACGGCGGGACGGGCCCAGAGCCGGTCGGAGACCGTACCGGAACCGGTGAGCGACACCCCGTCCAGCACATCGGCGTCGCGCCGGAACTGCTCCTCGTCGTACGGCGCCCCGGACCAGGTCCCGGAGGCGTCGAGGCCGTCGATGCGCGTTCCGCCGTCCTGGTCGCGCAGGGTGGACAGGAGCTGGACGAGGGCGGCGAGGGCGTCCGGGGCCGGCCCGCCGAACATCCCGGAGTGCACTTCTCCCCGGAGCGTGGACACGGTCACCACGAGACTGGCGAGGCCCCGCAGGGAGGTGGTCACGGTCGGCTGCCCCACGGCGGCGTTGCCCGTGTCGCAGATCAGCAGGGCGTCGGCCAGGAACTCCTCGCGGTGCTGCTCGACGTACGCCTCCATGCCGCCGGTGCCCTGTTCCTCCGAGCCCTCGGCGACGAACCGGAGCCCGACGGGCAGGTCGTCCCCGAGGGCCCGCAGAGCGGTGAGGTGCATGACGATGTTGCCCTTGCAGTCCGCGGTGCCGCGTCCGTACCAGCGGCCGTCGCGCTCGGTGAGCGTGAAGGGGGGCGAGGTCCAGGCGGCGTCGTCGAGCGGCGGCTGGACGTCGTAGTGGCAGTAGAGCAGCACGGTCGGTGCTCCGGGAGGCGGCGGGCGGTGGCCGAGCACCGCGGCGCTGCCGTCGGGCGTCTCGGCGAGATGCACATCGTGCAGGCCCGCCCCGGTGAAGGCGTCGGCGACCCACTGGGCCGCTCTCCGGCATTCCTCGGGCGGGTACTGGCGGGGGTCGGCGACGGACGGGATCGAGACGAGCTCGGTGAGATCCGCCTTGGCGCGCGGCATCAGGGCGGCGATCCGGTCGGCCAGTTCGTGCTCGCTCATCGTTGTCTCCCGGTCGTCGGGTCCGGACTCGGGTGGTCCGGTTCTCGTGGTCCTTCGGGGCGTACGGGTTCAGCGCCGGACCGTGCTGTCGGTCCTGAGCTCGTCCACGGTCCGGTCGAACGCTTCGACCTGGTCCGGGCAGTAGACCTGGAGGACGATCCGTTCGGCTCCGACCGCCCCGGTGTCGGCGATGACGGGCCGCTGTCCGGGCCCGTCCGAGCCGTTGGACAGCTGGATCTTCCACAGGGCGGTCCTGAGCGCGTCGTCGGGGGACTCGCACACGATGCCGCCGTCCGTGCCCAGCAGCCTCTGGACGGTGCCGGAGTCGGGTGCCGGATATCCGGCCTCCACCAACCGGTCGCTGAGCGCGTCGGCCTTCTTGCGGGACTCGTTGGTGGCCCTGACGCTCGTGTACTGGACGATGCCGATGACGACGAGGGCGAGCAGGAGCACGATCGCGCCGAGGTAGATCCAGCGGTGCTCGGAGGCCATGCGCGTCGGGCTCATGCGTCACCGTCCGCCGTCGCGCCTTCCGGACCGGCCGGGGGGCCCGCGGCGGGAGTGCGCCAGCTGGGCTTCCGGAGCCTGAGGAAGAGGTACGGCAGGAGCAGGCCGAGCACGACGAGCCCGCCGCCGACCAGCGCGATGTACGTCCAGACGCTGCCGCCGCCGAACTGCGAGGACGGTACGAAGCCGATGGCCAGGGCGGCGAGCGAGGCGAGCAGGCCGAGGACGCACAGGGGCACGAGGGCGGGGGCGCGGTAGCCGCGCGGGTGGTCGGGCTGGGTCCTGCGGAGCCGGATCGCGGCGGCGAACATCAGCAGGTAGACGATGAGATACACCTGTGTGGTGATCACGGAGAAAATCCAGTAGGCGCTGGAGACATTGGGGATCAGCGCATACATGAGGGCGATGGCGGTGGTCACGACGCCCTGGGTGACGAGGATGTTCTGCTGAATGCCGTTCTTGTTGAGCTTCTGGAGGAACGGTGGCAGATAGCCCTCCTCCCGGGAGATCAGCAGGAGGCCCTTGGACGGCCCCGCCAGCCAGGTCAGCATGCCGCCGAGCGCCGCTGCGACGAGGGCGACGGCCACGACCGGGGTGAGCCAGCCGACGTGGAAGTGCGAGAAGAACGCGTCGAACGCCTGCATCACACCGGCGGTGAGGCTCAGTTGCTCGGCCGGGACGACCCAGCTGATGGCCAGCGCCGGAAGGATGAAGATCAGCAGCACCAGTCCCATGGCGAGGAACATCGACCTCGGGTACTCCCTGGCCGGATTCTTCAGCGACGAGACATGGACGGCGTTCATCTCCATGCCGGAGTAGCTGAGGAAGTTGTTGACGATCAGGACGAGGCTGGCGAGCCCCGTCCACTGGGGAAGCAGATGACTGCCGGTCATCGGAGCGGCGGAGCCGTTGCCCTGGCCCAGGAAGACGAGCCCGAGGACCACGAGGACGGTGCCCGGTATCAGTGTCCCGATGATCAGGCCCCAGGACGAGAGCCCCGCGACGGCCTTCGTGCCCCGGGAGGAGACCCAGACCCCGGTCCAGTACAGGACCATGATCACGATCGCGGTGTACAGGCCGCTGCCGGCCAGCCTCGGATCGATGACGTAGGCGATGGTGCTGGCGACGTACGCGAGCAGGCTCGGGTAGTAGAAGATCGTCATCGCGAACTGGCACCACACGGCGAGGAATCCGAGCGGCTTCGACAGCCCCTCGCTCACCCAGCGGTAGACACCGCCGTTCCACCCCGACGCCAGTTCGGCGGAGACCAGCGCCGTCGGCATCAGGAACACGATCGCCGGGACGACATAGAGGAACACGCAGGCCAGCCCGTACACGGCCATCGTCGGGGCGGACCGCAGGCTGGCCACCGAGGCGGTGGTCATCAGCGCCAGGGTGATCCAGGTCATCCCCGGCGCCGCGGCCTTCCCGGCCCGTGGCCGCGGTGCGGGGATCTCCGACTCGGCTTCCGAGGGGACGTCCATGGTGCTCATACGGCACTCCTTGCGGCGGCAGAACGGTGCTGGCGGGAAGGGGCGACGGAACTCGTGCGGCGGAGGGGCGGGCCGGGACGGGACGGGGCCGCGGCGTGCGGCGGGGCCGGGTGACGCGGCGTCGGCCGGTGCGACGGCACCGGCATGCCCTCGGGGAAGCCGGGATCGCGTAAGGGTCTTCGACTCGCCGGACGACGCTCCATCAGACTGTCCCTTTCACCCGAGCAGCTGGCCAGCAAGGGTAAATTGTCATGGTTTCAGCTACTTCGCATCTTGGGCTCCCTTCAGGAAGGTGCCGGATTTCCGGACCGGGTTCCGCACCGGCCGTCCTTGATCGATGATGATGCGGATGGCTGCCGTCCCCGGTACGGCACCGGCTCCAGGAAGGGGTTCCCGATGCGGGAAACGACGCCAGACCGGTCTCCGTCGGACGCCCGGTCCGACCACGGCCCGGACGAGGAGGCCCAGGTGATCGTGGTGGGGGCGGGGCCCGCGGGATCGGCCGCGGCCTTCCACCTCGCCAGGGCGGGTGTCGATGTCCTGCTGCTGGAGAAGTCCCACTTCCCCCGGGAGAAGGTGTGCGGGGACGGCCTGACTCCGCGTGCGGTGCACCAACTCATCAGGATGGGCGTCGACATCAAGGCTCCGGGATGGACGCGCTCACGCGGTATGCGGTGGGTGGCCGGGGACCACCAGGTGCACATCGACTGGCCCGCGCTCGGCCGTTACCCGGACTTCGGCCTCTCGCGCAGCCGGCACGATTTCGACGACATCCTCGCCCGGCACGCCGTCGCCGCCGGAGCTCGGCTGCGCAGCGGTGTGAAGGTGACCGAGCCGCTGACCGACCGGGCCGGCCGCATCACCGGGGTCACCGCCACGACCACGGAGAAGGAGCCCCTGACCTTCCACGCACCGATCGTGATCGCCGCCGACGGCGCCTCCGCCCGCCTCGCCCTCGCCATGGGGCTGCAGCGGGACAGGAACAGGCAGATCGCGACGGCCGCCCGCCGCTACTACCGCAGCCCCGAGCGCTCCGCGGAGGAGTATCTGGAGCTGTGGGCCGACCTCCGGTTCCCCGGGAGCGATCACTACCTGCCCGGATACGGCTGGATCTTCCCCATGGGCGACGGCCGCGTCAACGTCGGTCTCGGTGCACTGCCGCACCGACGGCACGGAAAGGCGGACCTGCGCGCCACCCTGGACGAGTGGCTCGCCCGTACACCCGAGGCCTGGGGACTGCGCGAGGAGAACGCGGAGGGCCCGGTCCGCAGCGCGGCCCTTCCGCTGGGGTTCAACCGTCATCCCCTCTACACCCGCGGACTCCTGCTCGTCGGCGACTCCGGGGGCATGATCAGTCCCTGGAACGGCGAGGGGATCGGCCAGGCCATGGAGGCCGGCGAGGTCGCCGCCGAGACCGCCACGCTGGCCCTCGCCCTCCCCCGGGGCCCCCGGCGCGAGCAGGTGCTGCACGGCTACCCCGTCGAGATGAACCGCCGCTGGGGGCGCTACTACCGCCTCGGCAACACGGCCGCCGATCTGGTCTTCAGCCGTTCCGGATTCCAGCCGGTCCTCAACCGTTACGTCATGGGGTCGCCGTTCCTGCTCAACACCCTGGCCCGGCTGCTCACCAACCTCACGGACAAGCCCTCGCACGACCTGGTCGACCATCTGCTCAACGGCGTCGTGCGTCTCGTACCGGAACCGAAGGTACGGCGCAGGCGCTGAGACGGGTCCGGGCCGGGCGGGCCCTTCGCGGATACGCCCTACGCCCTACGACCGACGGCGGGGTTTGCCGCGTTTGGCGGCCTTGGAGCCGCCGGAGCCGCTCCGCGGGTTCTTCCCGCCCGATCTGCCGGCCGACTTGCCGGTGGATCCGCCGGTCGCCCTGCCCGCTGCGGGCTTGCGCCGCGCACCGTCCGAGTCGGCGCGCTTGCCCTTCGGCTGCGCCTGCGGCCTCGCTCGGCCCCTCGTGCTGTTGACGGTCCTCCCTCGGACGATCCCGATGAACTCCTCCACCAGATCGGTGGTCTCGTCCTCCAGCCAGGACAGCGCGACGCGCGATTCGGGGGCGTCCGAAACCGGCCGGTACGTGAGGTCCTTGCGGTGGTGGAGGCGGGCGAGCGACTGCGGTACGACGAGCAGCCCCACCCCCGCCGCCACCAGCTCGACGGCGTCCGCGGTGGTGGCGGGGCGCTCGACGGCGGGCCGCCCCGGGCGCTGCTCCCAGTCGAGGGTGTCGTCGAGGGGGTGCAGCACGATGTCATCGGCCAGGTCCGCGGCGGAGACCTCGTCGACCGTCGCCATGATGTGGTCCTTCGGGACCACGACCACGGTCGTCTCGGCGTAGAGGGGGATGGCGCTGAGAGCCGTCCGGTCGATCGGCAGGCGCACCAGACCGGCGTCGGCGTCACGGCCCCGCAGCACGTCGGGCGCCTCGGCGGCCGACACCCCCACGAGGGTCAGCGGGACGTCGGGCAGCCGCTCGTTCCAGATCCGCACCCACTTTCCGGGTGTCACCCCCGGGACGTACGCGAGCCGGAACGAAGGGGTTTCTTCCGAGCTTGTCACTCCGCCAGGTTACCGGCCCTGGTCAGAGGTAGCGCACATGCTCGATACCCTTGTCCTCATGACGTCGCACAAGACCGCCCAGACGATGAAGCCCGCAACCGCGGCAAAGAAGCTGGGTGTGTACCTCGAGGCCACCCCCGCCGAGTTCCAGGAGGGTGTCGTCTCGCGCACCGAGCTCAACGCACTGCAGGCCGACCCGCCCGAGTGGCTGCAGGAACTGCGACGCAACGGCCCGCACCCCCGGCCGGTGGTCGCCGCGAAGCTGGGTGTCTCGATCTCGGGCCTCGCCCGTGGCGGAATCACCGAAGCCCTCACGACGGAGCAGATCGACGCGCTGAAGCAGGATGCCCCCGACTGGCTCCAGGCGGAACGTGCCACCCAGGCGGAGGTCCGGAAGGAAGCGGTGCGCATCAAGGAGAAGAACGCCGCCCGCGACGACCAGCAGGCCTGATCCGGACGAAAGCCTGACCGTCGGCGGCCACACCCAGCATCCGGGCATGCAGGGCGCGGACCTCGTCGGCGAGCGACGGGTCGGGGCCTGACACCGGAATGCCCGGAGCGACGGCATGGATGGGGAGGGCCGCGACCGGCCCCGCGTCGAAGCCCCAACTCCGGCGCCACGCCACCAGTTGCTCGGCGCTCGACGCGTACACGATGCGGCCCAGGCCGACCCAGGCGTGGGCCGCACTGCACATCGGGCAGTGCTCGCCCGATGTGTAGACGACACTCGTCCGCCGCTCCTGCGGGGACAGGTTCTCGGCCGCCCAGCGTGCGATCTCGAACTCCGGATGGCGGGTCGCGTCGCCGCCCTTGACCCTGTTGCGGTCGTGGAACCTGACCGTGCCGCATTCGTCCACGAGGAGCGAGCCGAACGGCTCGTCACCGACCGTGAGCGCCTCGCGCGCCAGGTCGACGCACCGGCGGAGGTACTCGCGGTCCCCCTCCGTGACCGTCTGCGACTCGTTCACCGCGCCCATATCACTCTCTGTGCCCATATCTTCAGGCTAACAGTTCCCCTGTATTCGGTATACCATTCGTGCACGGTGGGCGGCCTCCCGCGGCCATCCCTCGCATGCCGACCGGCCGCGACAGCCGGTCCGTCGACGGCGACACGGAGGCACGAGCCAGTGAGGAACGCTCCGGCGGACACCGCCGTGCGGGAAACGGTCTGGAACGCACCGGGCATGCCCGCGCTGCTGCTCCTGACGGCCACGGGATTCTCGGGATTCGCGGTACTGCTGCCCACCGCGCCGCTCTGGGCCGTGCACGGCGGCGCCGACGCGGCCGGCGCCGGTTCGGTCAACGCGGTCCTGATGCTCTGCACCGTGCTCGCCCAGACCCTCGTCCCGACGGCGATACGCCGCCTCGACTGGCGGACCACCCTGATCTGCGGGATGGTCCTGCTCGGCGTTCCCGCGCTCCCGCACCTGCTGACGGCGGACCTCGGCGTGGTGCTCGCCCTCGCCGCGGTGCGCGGACTCGGGTTCGGCGTGCTCACCGTCTGCGGCGCGAGCGCCGTCGCCGAACTCGTCGAGCCGGCCCGGCGCGGGAAGGCGGTCGGGGCATACGGTCTGGCGATCGCGGGGCCTCAGTTCATCCTGGTCTCGACCGCGCCCTGGGCCGCGGAGAACCTCGGCTTCGAGGTCGTGTTCGCGATCGGTGCGCTGCCCCTGCTCGGCGTGCTGCCCGCACTGCGGCTCGCCCGCCGGCTGAGCGGGCACCCGGCCGGGACCGAGGACCCACCGCACCGGGACGGCACGGCGGGCGGACGCGCCGCGTACCTTCCGCTGCTCCGGCCGATGCTGCTCCTGCTCGGCGTCACGACGGCCGGGGGCGCTGTGATCACCTTCGCCCCGCAGATGAGCAGCGACCCCACCGCGACCCTGGCCGGATTGCTGCTCCTGACGGGGACGGCGGCCGTCTCCCGCTGGCGGTTCGGGGCACTGGCCGACCGGTACGGCACCCGGCCGTTCCTGTGGCCGCTCGTGATCGTCACGGCCGCGGGGCTCGCCCTGACCGCCTGGGCGGTGACCTCGCCGGAGGCGACGGGCGTGGTTCCCCTGCTGGCCGGGACGGCCCTGGTCGGGGTCAGCTACGGCGGTCTCCAGAACCTGACCCTGGTGGACGCCTTCGCCGCCGTCGACCGTCGGTCCAGCGGTGTCGCGAGCGCCGTGTGGAACATCGGGTTCGACGCCGGAACGGGAGTGGGCGCCCTCCTCGTCGGCTACCTCGCCACAGCAGCCTCGTTCTCCCTGGCGCTCGTGGTCACGGCCGCGCTCTCCCTCGCCACACTGCCGCTCGCCCTCACGCGTCGGCACGATACCGGGCTCCGCCACCCGACCGACTGACACCAGGACATTTGGTATACCATCGCTTCATGGCTCATGTGATACTGACGAACGTCCGCCCCTGGGGTGCGGCGCCCGTGGACATCGTGATGTCCGGCGCCGAGATCCTCTCCGTGGTGCCCGCCGGAACGGCGGCCGGCGACGGTGACCGCCTCGACGGCGGCGGGCTGCTCGCCCTGCCCGGCTTCATCAACGCGCACGCCCATCTCGACAAGAGCTGGTGGGGGCAGCCATGGGTTTCCTACGGCGGGGAGGCCACGACGCAGGGGCGCATCTCCCACGAACGCGCGGAGCGCGACGGGCTCGGCATCCCCAGCCCGTCCTCGACCACCGCCGTGCTGGGCGAGTTCCTCCGGCACGGCACGACAGCGGTACGCAGTCACGTGGACGTCGACCTCGGTGTCGGACTGCGCGGGATCGAGGTGGTCCGCGAGGCGGTGGCCGCGTTCGGCGGCGCGATCGAGGTGGAGATCGTCGCGTTCCCGCAGGACGGCGTGATGCGCCGCCCCGGTGTGCTGGAACTCCTCGATCAGGCGGCCGCGGCGGGCGCGACCGCCATCGGCGGCCTCGACCCGGCTTCGATCGACCGCGACCCCGTGGCGCAGCTCGACGGCCTCTTCGGCATCGCGGAGCGGCGGGGCGTCGGGCTCGACATCCATCTGCACGACGGAGGGGATCTCGGCGCCTTCCAGATCGAGCTCATCATCGCTCGCACTCTGCGTACGGGCCTGCACGGCAGGGTGACGGTCTCGCACGGCTTCGCCCTGGGCGAGCTGCCGGCGAACCGGCAGCAGAGCCTGCTCGAAGCCTGCGCGGAAGCCGGTATCTCCTGGGCGACCGTGGCCCCGGTCCGCACCGCGCCGCTGCCCTGGCGCGGGATGCGGGACCGCGGCGTCCCGATCGGTCTGGGCACCGACGGGATCCGGGACCTGTGGTCGCCGTACGGTGACGGCGACCTCCTGCGCGTCGCGCTCGGCTTCGCCCGGCTCCACGGTCTGCGCACCGACGAGGAACTCGCCTACGCCGTGGAGCTGGCCTCCACACGCGCGGCGGGCTTCGTGCACCGCGATGCCCACGACATCGTCGCGGGGGCGCGGGCGGACGTCGTGCTGCTGGACGCCGAAAACGCCCAGGACGCCCTCATCCGTACGCCGCGCCGGCAGCTGGTGATCGCCGGTGGGCGAGTGGTGGTCCGGGACGGCGAGCTCCGGATCTGATCCCGGTCGGTGACGACGGGCACGGCCGCGGCGGAGAGGTTCCGCCGCGGCCGTGCTCCTGGTCCGGGTCCACGCCGCCGTGCCGAGCACGAACAGCCCGCCCTTGAACCTGAAGTCGCCGAGCATGGCGATGAAGAGCGAACCGGCGAGGCCGCCCAGGCCTCCGCAGGTCAGGAGCCATCCCAGGCCCGCGGCGTCGAGCCCGAGGGTCTTCTTCGCGAACACGGGCATGAACGCCTGATGGACCGGCCACAGCAGGACGTTCGCAGCGAGGGCGACAAGCAGTACGGCCGAGGTGAGCCTGCTGGTCAGGACCGTACGGAATCCGCCGGCGAGCATCCGCAGCACCGATTCCGGCCGGCCCGGTGCCGTCTGTCCCACGCCGCGCAGGGGCCAGAGTGCCATGAGTGACACCGCGTACCAGCTGGTCGAGATCCAGAGGGTCGCGGGCGCCCCGAAGGCGCTGCACATCGCCCCGCCGATCGCCGGGCCGATGACCTGCGTCATGTTCATCGCCAGCGCGTTCAGCGCGTTGGCATTGCTGAGGTTCTCCCGGCCGACGAGATCGAGGACCAGCCGCTCCGCCATCCACGCCCTGGTCGACGGAGTGCGCACCTACGGCGACATCCGCATGCGGCGGTAGGCCCGGGGCTGTGACCCGCACCTCGGACAACCGGTGCGACGGCGCTACCAGTAGTGGCGCCGGCCGCCCACCGCGTGCCCCACGGCGCCCAGGATCCACAGAATGGCACCGATCACGACGAGCGCGACGCCGATGGTCCACAGGATCGAGATTCCGGCCACCAGGCCGATGACCAGCAGAATGACACCGAGGACGATCATGGCGTCCTCCAATCGTGCGGCTCCTCCCAGTATGCGCCCGGCCGCACACCGGAGGAATCCGGCAGGATCACACGCCCGGCGACGCGATCACACCCCCGGCAGCCGGCGCGCGGAGCGGCACAGGCAGCGGGCCCAGGTCACCACCAGGCAGAGGCCGTAGTACCCGAGGAACGCCACATACGCCGCCTGCCCGTTGTGTGTCTGCAGGAAGGACTGCCGTGGCGCGCCTGGTGCTGAAGCGCTTCGACGAGTCGTCCGCGAAGACGGCTCGGCAACTGCCCGGCGCGGCTACTCGAACCGCGTGATGTCACCGGCTCCCCGGCGGACGATCTCGGGTTCGCCGCCGGAGAAGTCGATGACCGTGGTCGGCTCGGTGCCGCAGTCGCCCGAGTCGACGACGGCGTCCACCACATGGTCGAGCCGTTCCTTGATCTCCCAGCCCTGCGTCAGCGGCTCGTCCTCGTCGGGCAGGAGCAGGGTGCTGGAGAGCAGCGGTTCCCCGAGTTCGGCGAGCAGCGCCTGAGCGACCACGTGGTCGGGGATCCGGACTCCGACCGTCTTCTTCTTCGGGTGCAGCAGTTGGCGCGGCACCTCTTTGGTCGCGGGGAGGATGAAGGTGTAACTGCCGGGCGTCGCCGCCTTGATCGCCCGGAACACGTCGTTGTCGACGTGCACGAACTGCCCGAGCTGCGCAAAGTTCTGGCACACGAGCGTGAAGTGGTGACGGTCGTCGAGGTGCCGGATCGACCGGATCCGGCCGATACCGTCACGGCTGCCCAGCCGGCACCCCAGTGCGTAGCAGGAGTCCGTCGGGTACGCGACGAGCGCGCCGGATCGGATGCTGTCGGCCACGCTGCTGATGGTGCGCCGCTGAGGATTCTCGGGGTGCACGTCGAAGTACTTCGCCATTCGCGGAGTCTACGGGCAGGCCGCGGACCGGACCGCACATCGGCGTTGATGAAGCGGCTGAAGCCTCGCCAGGACCGCTGGAACTGAAACCACGACCACACGAACCAAAACCAGGACCGCGGAAACGGAACCGGAAACAACGCCGGGGTGAGAACCCTTGCGGGCAGGAGCCGCCCGGAATACGGGACCGGCGGTACCGACAGCACAGAAAATCCCCGGCTCGCAATTGCGGGCCGGGGATTCTCCCAGGTATATTGAGTGGTTCTGTGTTCACACAGAAAAACCTAACACCGAGCCACTAGTAAACACCGTATCCGGCAGGGAGCCACTTTGTCAAATCGGGAAAGCGCCGAATTGCAGAAGGAGCAGGAATTCGTCGACCGGCTCTACGACCGTGTCGACGTCCTGCGCGGAGTCGCCGCGCAGGACGTCGAGGACGCGCTGACGCCGGTCGGGACCGGCCTGCAGGCCCGTCTCGAACGCGATGTCCTCGTCGCCGAACGCTCGGGGCTGCTGGCCGCCCTGAACGCGGTGGACGGCTCCTTGTGTTTCGGCCGCATCGATCTCTCCGAGGGCACCACGCACCACATCGGCCGTATCGGAATCCGCGAGGACGACACCGCGCACACACCACTGCTGATCGACTGGCGTGCGCCGGTCGCCCGCCCCTTCTACCTCGCCACCGGTCACACGCCCATGGGGCTGCGCCGACGCAGGCACATCACCACCGAGGGCCGCGCCGTCACCGAGCTGCACGACCAGATCCTCGACCTCCGGGACCGGGAGCGCACCGGCTTCGAGGACCCGAGCGGCGACGCCGTACTGCTCGCCGCCCTGAACTCCGCCCGCACCGGCCGCATGGGCGACATCGTCCGGACCGTCCAGGCGGAACAGGACCGCATCATCCGCGCCCCGCACCGCGGGGTCCTCGTCGTCGAGGGCGGCCCCGGTACCGGCAAGACAGCGGTGGCGCTGCACCGGGCGGCCTTCCTCCTGTACGAGCACCGTGAGCTGCTCGCCAGGCGCGCCGTCCTGATCGTGGGCCCCAACCCCGCCTTCCTGCACTACATCGGCGAGGTACTGCCCGCGCTCGGCGAGACCGGTGTCCTGCTCGCCACCCAGGCCGAACTCTTCCCCGGGATCCACGCCGACGGCACCGACACGCCCCGTGCCGCCGCCGTCAAGGGCGGTGCGCGGATGGCGGAGGCGCTCGCCCTCGCCGTCCGCGACCGGCAGCGGCTGCCCGAACCCGGCGCGCCCCTGGTCGTCCCGCACGACGACGGGGACCTCGTGCTCGACCGGGAGATCGCCCACGAGGCCCGGGAGGCGGCCCGCGACACCCGTCTGCCGCACAATCTCGCCCGTCCGTACTTCGCCTTCCGGATCATCGACGCCCTCACCGCGCAGCTCACCGAGCGGCTCGGCGCGGACCCGTACGGCGGTCCCAACCTGCTCGGCCCCGACGACATCGCCCAGCTCGGCAAGAGCGTCGCGGCCGAGCAGGAGGTGCACGCCGCCATCGAGGAGCTGTGGCCGGCCCTCACCCCGGAGGGGTTCCTCACCGAGTATCTGGCCGACCCCGTGCACATGACGGACGAGGAAGCCGAAGCCATCCGGCGCGCGCCCGGCGACGGGACATGGACGCCCGCCGATGTTCCCCTGCTCGACGAGACGGCGGAACTCCTCGGGGTCGACGACAGTGCCGAGCGGGCGGCGGCCGAGGCCGACCGCCAGGAGCGGATCGCGTACGCGCAGGGCGTGCTGGAGCTTTCGAGAGGCTCGGAGACGTACGAGTTCGAGGACGAGGAGTCCGAGGTCCTCGCCGCCCACGACATCGTCGATGCCGAACGGATGGCGGAGCGGCAGGAGGAGGCCGATCACCGCAGTGCGGCCGAGCGCGCCGCCGCGGACCGGTGCTGGACGTTCGGGCACATCATCGTCGACGAGGCGCAGGAGTTGTCGCCGATGGCGTGGCGGCTGCTGATGCGCCGTTCGCCGACCCGCTCAATGACCCTGGTCGGCGACCCGGCACAGACCTCCGAGGAGGCCGGTGTCGGCTCGTGGGAGAAGATCCTTGAGCCGTACGTCGGTGACCGCTTCGAGCACGTCCGGCTCCAGGTCAACTACCGCACGCCCGCCGAGATCATGGAGCTGGCCGCCCGGGTCGTACGGGCCGAGGACCCTTCCTTCGAGCCGCCCGGTTCGGTGCGGTCCACCGGCGAGGGGCCGTGGACGCGGGACGCCGGGGAGGACCTGGCGGGTGCCGTGGCGCAGGCGGTCGCGGAGCTGATGCCCGGGGAGGGACGCCTCGCGGTGATCGCGCCGCGGGCGCTCCACGAGGAGATCGCGGCTCCGCTGGACGGAGTCACGGCCGGTGCCGAGCCGGATCTGACCCGGCCGGTGGTGCTGCTCGGCCCGCGGCAGGCCAAGGGGCTCGAATTCGACCATGTGCTGGTCGTGGAGCCCGCCGGGTTCGGCGCCAGTGACCTGTACGTGGCTCTGACCCGTGCCACGCAGCGCCTGGGCATCGTCCACCGGGAGGAGCTGCCCGAGGCGCTGCGCTGACGGTGTCCGGGGCGGCACCCCGGGCGGCTCCGGCCGTGGGTGCCGCCGCCCGTCACCCGCGCGTCGGCCCGGGGCCGGTGCCTGGCCGGCGTGGCCGTACGGGGCAGCCGCCGTATCAGCTGGTGACGATTCCGACGACGAGGTTGATCGTGGTGGCCAGGATGCTGGCGCCGAACACGTAGGACAGCAGGCAGTGCCGGAGGACGACCGCGCGGATCGTGGAACTGGAGACGCCGGTGTCGGAGACCTGATAGGTCATCCCGAGGTTGTAACTGAAGTAGAGGAAGTCGACGTACCTCGGCCGGTCCCGGGAATTGAAGTCGATCCCGCCCTCCGTCGGCAGGTAGTAGAGGTACGCGTAGCGGGTGGCGTACATCAGGTGGAGCGACGCCCAGGCCATGAACACGCCGCAGAGCGCCGTCGCGGCGGCGGCGTGGCTCAGGTCCGAGTGGCCGGCCAGGAGCATCACCACGATGCCGACCAGTCCGCACAGGGAGGCCGCGACGACGACGAGCTCTTCGACGACGGGCCGGAACTCCTCGCGCCGGACGTTGCGATGGGTGGTCGCCGCATCCATGGGCCACAGCACGATCCACCCCGTCAGCACGAAGAGCGTCTCCGCAGCGGCGATTCCGGCGAGAATTCCCAACGGTCCGTTGGCCGGCACGGCGGTGACCACGCCGACCACCACGCCGGCGATCACCGCTCCGACGAGTCGGGGCACGGCGGAGAGCGTCGGCCAACGGTTCATGGACGTCAAGGGTGACCACCTCGATGGCTCGGTGGATCACCGTGCCCGGCCGGGATGCCGCCCATGAGACACCGGGCGGACAAAAAGTACGCCCCACGCTATCCGCGCCCGCACCGGGATGCAGCCCGGTGCGGGCGACGGACGCGCCCCGCGCGGGACTCCCCGGGCGGCCGTGCTCCGCGTACCGCACCGGTGGAAGCCGGGTGGCGCGGGTGAATCCGCATGCATAGCCTGCCCAAAAGGATCATTTCTCACCTCGGGATCAATTTCACCTCGGGATCGTTTTCACCTCGGGATCGTTTTCACCTCGTGCCCTGATGGCGGAAGGGTTGAAGTCCTTGAGCACCGACCATGCCGAGCAGCAGCCCTGGAACCCGCGGTCGGTCCCGGCCCCGAGGGCGATCCGGAGTTCCGTCCCTACCACCACCCCGCCGCGGGCTGGGGCGCGGCGAAGAGTGTGAGCCGTTTCCTGGTGCGCGAGGGCGCTGTGGTCGACGGTCCGCGGGCCATCATGCGGATGAACCACGAGAACACCGGGTTCGACTGCCCCGGATGCGCATGGCCGGACGACACCAAGGGCCTGCACCTGGACATCTGCGAGAACGGGATCAAGCACGTCACCTGGGAGATGACCCGCAGGCGGGTCGGGCGCGAGTTCTTCGCCGCCCACTCGGTGACCGAACTGTCCGGGTGGAGCGACTACGACCTGGAGAACCAGGGCCGGCTGACCGAACCGATGGTCTACGACCCCGAGTCGGACCACTATGTCCCGATCAGCTGGAAGGACGCGTTCGAGGTGGTCGGCCGTGCTCTGCGCGAGCTCGACGACCCCGATCAGGCGTCGTTCTACACCTCCGGCCGGCTCGGCAACGAGGCCACCTTCCTCTACCAGTTGATGGCCCGCGAACTGGGCACGAACAACCTGCCGGACTGCTCCAACATGTGTCACGAGGCCAGCGGTCGCGCCCTCCAGGCATCCCTGGGCACCGACAAGGGGACCGTCGACCTCAAGGACTGGGAGTCCGCCGACGCGCTGTTCATCCTGGGGGTCAACGCCGCTTCCAACGCGCCCCGGATGCTCACCGCGCTCGCCGAGGCGTACCACCGCGGCGCCCAGATCGTGCACATCAACCCGCTCGTCGAGGCAGCGGCCACCCGCACCATCGTCCCCCACGACTTCACGGACATGGCCCTGTTCAGGACGACCCGGACCAGCACCCTCAACCTGCAACCGCGCATCGGCGGCGACATGGCGCTGCTGCGCGGCATGGCCAAGGCGATCCTGGAGCAGTCCGAATCCGATCCCAGGGCGCTGGACCGGGAGTTCATCGACCGCCATACCGCGGGCTTCGAGGAGTACCGCGTGCTGTGCGAGGCCACGGCGTGGGAGGAGATCGAGACCCAGTCCGGGCTGAGCCGCGCCGACATCCTCGAGGCGGCGCGTGTGTACGGCGAAGCCGACCGCTCCATCGTCAGCTGGTGCCTGGGGCTCACCCAGCACGAACACGGCGTCGACACCGTACGGGAGATCGTCAACCTGCTTCTGCTCCGCGGCAATCTGGGCCGGGAAGGGGCGGGCCCCTCCCCCGTGCGGGGACACAGCAACGTCCAGGGCAACCGCACCTGCGGCATCGATCACCGCCCCGGCGACGCGTTCCTGGACCGCCTCGCCGAGGTCTGCGAGATCCAGCCGCCCCGTGAGCACGGCCTGGACACCATCAGCACGATCAAGGCGATGCAACGCGGCGACGTGAAGGTGTTCGTCGGCATGGGCGGCAACTTCGCCCTCGCGGCGCCCGACACCCCGGCCACCCACGCGGCGCTGCGCGCCTGTGAACTCACCGTCCAGGTGAGCACCAAGCTCAACCGAAGCCACCTCGTCCACGGCCGCCGGGCCCTCATCCTGCCGTGCCTCGGCCGTACCGAGAAGGACCATCAGCGCAAGGGCGTCCAGAGCACATCCGTCGAGGACTCGATGAGCATGGTCCATCTGTCCATCGGCATGAAGCGCCCCGCCTCCCCGCACCTGCTGTCCGAGCCGGCCATCGTCGCCGGCATGGCCCGCGCCGCCCTGCCCGACAGCAACACGCCCTGGCAGTGGTACATCGAGGACTACGACCGGATCCGCGACACCATGGCCCGGGTCCTCGACGGTTTCGAGGACTTCAACCGCCGGGTGCGGCTGCCGCTGGGCTTCCGCATCAAGCAGCCCGCCCGTGAACTGGTCTTCCTCACCCCGTCGGGGCGCGCCGAGTTCTCCACCGCCGTGCTGCCCGACGTCGTCCCCGCCGCCGGCACCCTGGCGCTGGGCACCATGCGGTCGCACGACCAGTGGAACACCACGATCTACTCCGACAACGACCGCTACCGCGGCATCAAGAACCTGCGCACCCTCGTCTTCATGAACCGGGCCGACATGCGTGAACGCGGTATCGCCGACCTCGGCCCCGTCGACATCACGAGCACCGCCAAGGACGGCAGCAGACGGTCCCTCAACGGCTATCTCGCGATCCCCTACGACATCCCGCGCGGCTGTGCGGCCGGGTACATGCCGGAGATGAACGTGCTGTGCGCGCTCGGCGACTACAGCACCCAGAGCGACCAGCCGATCATGAAGCACGTCAAGGTCACCATCGACCCCGCGGCCTGAGCGGGGCCCGTACGGGCAGCTCCGCGCACAGCGGCACGATCACGGTCACCGTCACCGTCACCGTCACCGTCACCGTCACCGTCACCGGGCGAACCGCTCCAGGAGAAGGTGGGCCCGCTGTTCCGCGGCGGCGAGTTCGGCGGGATCGATCTCCGCGGGCCAGAGCTCGCCCGCCGCGGCGTCGTCGGCCTCACGCAACTCCACCACGGCTGCCGCCAGATGCGTCTGGACGACGGGGAACGACGGCTCCAGACCGTGGTCCAACGCGTGCTCCGCATGCTCGGCCGCCTCCGTGCACGCGGCCAGCGCGCGTTCCGCCCGGACCGCCGCGCGGTCATGGACCACCACGAGCGCACAGCCCAGCGCGATGACGATCCCGACGACGCTGCCCAGCACCCGGTCCAGGACGAGGGTCCCGGCGGGCGAGGGAGCGGCCAGGTCGGTCAGCAGCAGCGCCAGCGGCGTGAGGAAGACGACGCCGAGGCCGTAGTTGCGGGCCACGACGTATTCCAGCAGGAACTCCAGCAACACGATCACGAGGACGAGCACCAGGGGATCGGGGTGTACGGCCAGCACGCCGAGAGCCGGCACCAGTCCGGCCATCGTGCCCAGGGTGCGCTGCACCGCCCGCTGGGCCGCCGTACGGACGTTGACGGAGTGCAGCACCGCGGCGGCGGAGATCGCCGCCCAGTATCCGTGGCCGAGGCCCAGCAGGAGGGCCGTCCATCCCGCCAGCGCGGTGCCGAGGGTCATCCGCAGGGCGGGAACGAGCAGGACCGACGGGTGGCCGCGGCTGCCGTGGAGCCGCCCCGTCACCAGCTCCGCGGCGCGCACTTCGGCGGCGCGCCGGGTGGCCGGACCGGTCCGGTCCGGCTCGGGGCCGGCCCCGGGGACCACGCCGGTCCGGGCGGCCACGGACGGGGGCGACAGTTCGGGCAGCAGCCGCGGGTCCCGGAGGCGGCGGCTCACCAGCAGACGGGCCTGGCGGCGCAGGTGCCGCGCCAGGCCGGCGGGAGCGTCCGGTGGCCGGCGGGCGGAACCGATGAGCAGCGACCAGGCGAGGTCAGTCAGGTACACGCATGTGCCGCCCCGGTCGCCCGGCTCGGCGGCGGTCGGTGGCAGCACGCCGAGGGTCCGGTACGCCTGCAGAACGGCGGCGGTCGCCCGGTGCCTGGCAAGACCGTGTCCGTTCCCCGCGCCGGTTGCCTCCAGCAGTTCCGCGACCTCGCGGAGCGCCGCGGTGACGGCGAGACGCTGCGGACGGTCCGGGTGCACGAACCAGCCCGACACGGCCAGTACCCAGGCGACGGCCGCGCCCGATGCGGCCAGGGCGGTCCGGGGAAGGATGTCGGCGGGGGCCGGTGAACCGTTGGCCGCCACGGCGAAGGAGAAGAGCAGCAGCACGGCGCCGAGCCCGCTCAGGCGTGCCGCGTCGCAGGCGAGCTTCGCGGCACCGGCCACCACAGCCATCGCCGCGACCACCACGGCGGCGCCCGCCCCGCCGTCCCGCGGATGGGCCCACGCGGCAAGCGCCGAACCGCAGCCCACACCCGCGGACATGGCCACCGCGACCAGCGCGAGGACGCGGGCCCGACGTGCGTAGGGCAGGTTGCGGCCGAACGTGGTGGTGAAGGAACCGAGCATGGCGTAAACGGCCTGATCGGCCCGCCCGGCCAGTGCCATCGGCAGTGCCGGCAGCGCCATGGCCAGTGCGGCACGCAGGGCGAAGGAGAAGGCACCGTCCACGCTGTGCAGGGCGAGCGCGCCACGCGGGGAGAGCGCGCGCCCCAGATGGGCCGCCGAACGCCGCCAACCGCTCCCGGTCACCACGGGGAGTGGAATGCGAATCGAGGCATATGCGGTGTATACCATCCGTTTCCGCTCCGAGGTGGGCCGTCGATCCGTGCATCCGCTCGTACGCCGAAGCGTTCCGCACCGGCGGCAGGCCGGTGCTCGGCACGCGCCGGCCCGCTCCTCGTCGTCGTCCGGGAGGATCTGGTGCTTCCGGATCGGCACCTCGCGCTTGGGACGATGGCCGGGCCCGCCCGGTCCGGGTGCGTCAGGCCCGGTCACGGAGGGTGCCTCGGGCGAGGCCGAGCAGACGTTCGGCCGTGGCGATGGCCATGTCCTCCAGCACCGGGTGGTCCACCTGTGTGTCGTCGTTGGCGTACGCACCGAGGCCGTCGACGGTGACCAGGATGTGCAGGGCCGCTCCGAGTGAGTCGTCGGTCGTGAAGGCTCCGGTGCAGCGCCCTTCCTCGATGAGATCCGCGAGGGCGGTGCGTGTCACGGACTCCTGCGTGCGCACCGCCGCGCGCAGCCCCGGCTTGAACCTGCTGACGTGCCGCGCGTTGAGCCACAGCCGGCTGAGGTCCTGGTACTCGCCGTCGGTGAGGCGCACGAGGAAGCGCCCGAGCCGCACGTCCGCGGGAAGCGCCTGTTCCTCGCAGGGCAGGAGCGATTCGCGTTCCTTCGTCGCGGCGTGGGAGAACGCCTCGCTCACGAGGTTGTCCGCGGCCGGGAAGTAGTGGCCGATGAGCCCGGGGCGGACGCCCAGCTCGTCGGCCACACGTCGGAGCGTGATGCGCTCCAGCCCCTCCTCCAGGGCGATGCCCGCTGCGGTCTGCACGATTTCCGCGCGGCGCTCGCCGGGCAGCTTCCGGCTTCGTGCCGGCTGAGGTCTTGACGTCATGGGGGACACGCTATTGGATGTGTGCCCAACACGCAGTTGGCCATTTGCCCAATAGGGGCCCAGCGGCCGGCGGACCCGAGAGGCCCCGATGACGACGACGAACCCCAACTCCTCCGCGAGCCCCCTCGACGAACACGGCTCCGAGCGCACGGGGCATGTGGAGACAAGGGGGATCGACCTGGTCCCGGCGGACGAGCGCGGTGGGCGGCCGCGCCGGCTGTTCGCGGTCTGGGCGGCGCCGAACGTGAGCTATCTGAGCTTCGTCGTCGGCGCCACGCTGATCCTCATGGACCTCACGCTCCCGCAGGCCCTCGGCGTGATCCTCGCCGGGAACCTGCTGTGGATCTGTACGGGCGTCATCGCCGCGAGCGGTCCGGCCATGGCGGTGGCCGTGACCGACCTGGTCCTGCGGGGCAACCGCTACAACGGGCGCGACCTCCTCGAACAGCGGCGCGGCTGCCCCTTCTGGTACCACGGCGGCGTCCACCGGGCCGGATTCCTCGCCATCGTCGTCGGCGGTCTCACGTCCGCGCTGTGGGTGAACACCAGCTTCTGGGTCGGCCCGATCGCCAAGGCCCTGGACGACATCGACATGGCGATTCCGTCCGGCATGATCGCCGCCGCCGCCGTCTACTGGGCGATGACCCGCGCCCTTCGGAGCATCCCGCGCGACTGACGCGTGCCCTTCCGGCGATCCTGCGCGCACGGCGTCGTGCCCCGTGCCGTGCGCGCGAAGGACCCGCCCCGTGCCGTGCGCGCGAAGGAACCGCCCCGTACATCGATCCGCGCATCGAACGCGGCAAGACATCGAACTCCGCAAGACCAGAAGGAAATCCTGTGCAAGCCGACGTCATAGTGCTCGCCCACCACATCGAACATCTGGCCGGGGAGGCCGTCGCCCCCGACGCGAACGCGGTCGCGATCACCGGCGGCCGTGTCATCGCCGTCGGCGACGCGTCGGACCTCGAACCGCTGCGGGGTCCCGGCACGGCCGTCCACGAGTTCCCGGGCGCCGCGGTCCTGCCCGGTCTCACCGATGTCCACGCCCACCCCGTGTGGGGGTCGATCTCGATCGGCAGCGGCGTGGACCTGTCCGGCGCGTCGACCCTGGAGCAGGTGTTCACCTGCCTGGCCGAGGTGGCGGACGCACGGGCGACGGACGAGTGGATCACCGGATTCGACCTCGATGTGAACGTCTTCGACGGCGACCCGGCCGGCACCGTGTTCGCCGAGCGCTTCCCCGGCAGGCCGATCTCGCTGATGACCCGCGACGCGCACGCTCTCGTCGTGAGCCCCCGGGTCGTGGAACTCGCCGGTCTGACCGGCCGGGAGACGTTCACCGACGCCTCGTCGATCGATGTCGACGCGGACGGCCGACCGACCGGCTTCGTGGTCGAACTCCAGGCGATGGACCTGGTGTTCGACCACTATCCCGAAGTGCCCGTGGACACGGCCGCCGAGTACGTACGCCACCAGCTCGAACAGCTCGCGCGCAGCGGACTCACCGGCCTGCACGCGCTCGACTTCTCCGACCCCTCCGAAGAGGTGTACCGGCACATCGAGGAACACGGGGACCTGCCGCTGCGCATCCGCTGCTCGCCGCTGGTGCCGGCCGACTCCCCGCCGGAGACCTGGCAGCACGTCGCCGATCTCCAGGGCCGGCGCGGGCGGCGCTGGCACGTCGAGGGTGCGAAGTTCATGCTCGACGGCACGGCGGACAACGGCACGGCGTGGTTCGACCGCCCGGACATCCACGGCGAGAACCGCGAGCCGCTGTGGCGCGACGTCGAGGCGTACCGCGCCGCGATGCGCTTCTTCGCCGAGCGCGGCATCCCGACCGCCACCCACGCGATCGGCGACCAGGCCGTCCGGTTCGCCCTCGACGTCATCGAGGAGGCCGGCCCGGCAGCCCGTGCCCCGCACCGCATCGAGCACATCGAGTCCATCCCGGACGACCTGCTGGGCAGATTCGCCGAACTCGACGTCGTGGCAAGCCTCCAACCCGTGCACGCGACCCGGCACACGCGCGCCGACGGCACCGACAACTGGTCGCGGCGCCATCGAGCCCGACCGCGTCGCCCACGGCTGGCGTACCCGCGATCTCCTGGACCACGGCGCCGTCGTGGCGCTCGGCTCCGACTGGCCCATCGGCCCCGGCGATCCGCGCATCGGCCTGGCCGACTGCCAGTTGCGCCGGCCGGTCGAGGAGTCCGACGCGGCACCCGTGCAGCCCGGCCAGGCGGTCTCCGCGCGCGAGGCGTACACCGGCATGACCGGCGCCGCCGCGTACGCCGCCGGGGCGTCCGCCGAACTCGGACGGATCGCGCCCGGTTGCCTCGCCGACCTCACCGTGTTCGCGGCCAACCCGCTCGACCTCGACCCCGAAGCACAGCCCGGCAACGCCGTACTCGCGACCGTCGTCGGCGGCGCCGTACAGCTCCACACGAACACCGCGAAAGGACGCTCGTGACCACGACGTCGATCCCCCGTCCGGAACACCGCCGCCACGTCAAGGCCGCCGGCACCGACCCGCACGCCCGCGGCATCGCCCGCGGCATCGCCCGCGGCGAGCAACTGCGCGACGGCATCCCCGCCACGATCGACGCGTACGACCGGCTCTTCGCCCTCGGCTCCATCTCCCCCGCCCAGGTACACGAGGACGCCGAGCGCGCCCTCGACGCCATCGGGCGGTTCCGCCCGGGAACGCGCGCCGAGATCGAGGGCATCGCCCACGGGTCCGGCACCGAGCCGTGGCGCATCGGCGCCCTCAACGCGCGCACCGAGATCCTGGCGCGCAGCGCCACCGTGCCGCCCGGCGAATGCACCACGATCGTGCGCCGCATCACCGGCGACGGCGGTTCGGCGCCACGCACCTTCGGCGTCCAGACCTGGGACTGGCACGTCGAACTCAGCGCCCGGTGGCACACGTCGGAGGTTCGTGGCGGCCGGCACGACTTCGTCGGCATCACCGAGGACGGCATCCTCGGCAAGATCGGCGTCAACAGTGCCGGACTCGCCCTGCACTTCAACATCCTCGGGCACGTCCGCGACGGCATCGGCGGCATCCCCGTGCATGTGCTCGTGGCGATCGTCCTCGAAGAGGCGGGCAGCGTCGCCGAGGCCGTCGAGATCGTCCGCGGCTCGCCCCTCGCGTCGTCCGGCTCGTTCGCCCTCTTCGACAAGACGGACGCGATCCTCCTCGATCTGAGCCCGGTCGGTGTGTTCTCGGTGCAGCCCGAACACGACACGCTCGTGCGCACCAACCACTTCCTGACGCCGGTCCCCGCCGCGGACGAGAAGACCTGGCTCTACCAGCCCGACTCGGGCGAGCGCCACGACTTCGTCCGCGCACGTCTCACGCGCGCAGAGCCGCCGACCACGCTCGACGAGCTCACGGGCCACCTCGTGACAGGGGACGGCGAACCGCCGGTGACCTGCCTGCCCGATCCGGACAAGCCGCTCGGCCAGCGCTGGGCGAGCCTCGCGACCGTCGCCCTCGAACCGGCGACGCGCACCGCCAGGATCCTCGACGGCACACCCGCCGACATCGGTACACGCGACTGGCGCGTCCTCGACGCCGGCTGATCCGGATGCGGCCCGCCCATGGCCGGCATGGGCGGGCGGCCCGGACCCGCGGGGAGCCTCGTCGGGTCCCTTCACCGATGCACGGCTCACTTGATGGACGACGTGGTCCTGCTGACCCATTGGGCCAGTGTGATCTGCATCGTCGGGGCGGCGCGGTCCGCCCCGCTGCGACGGGAGCACGCGTGGCTGCGTTCGGCCCGGGTGGCCACGCCCGCCCTCATGCTCTGGCCCTGCCCGCAGGCGAGGGCGTCGCGCAGCAGGGTCAGGTGTGCGGGAACCGGCTTCTCGCCGGACGTCTTGGTCAGGCACTGGGCTTCGATCATGGCGAAACCTCCGTTCGTGGTCCCACCATCGCCCAGGGAGGGCCCCCGGCACATCGTCCCCGCACAGTGATTCCCGCCTACCACGACTGCGGTATCCGGTACGCCGGACTACTGCCGGGGCCATCCGCGGAACGCCGTGCCGACGGCTACGCGGGCACTTCCGGGCCGTCCGGCTCGGCCGCCGGACTGACCAGCCCGCACTGATAGGCGACGACCACGAGCTGGGCACGGTCACGCGCCGCCAGCTTGGTCATCGCCCGATTGACGTGGGTCTTGGCGGTCAGCGGGCTGACGAACAGGCGATCGGCGATCTCATCATTGGACAGACCCAGGGCGGCGAGGGCCGTGACGTCGCGCTCCCGCGGCGTCAAGCACTCCAGCCGCTCGTGCACGGCCTCCGGGCAGGGATCCGGCTGGGCCAGGAACCGGGTGATCAACGCCCGCGTCGCCGTCGGGGACAGCAGCGCCTCGCCGCCCGCGACCGTGCGCACGGCATCGAGAAGCTCCTCGGGTCGCGCACCCTTGCCGAGAAAGCCGCTCGCGCCCGCACGCAACGCCTCGGCGACGTGCTCGTCGTCCTCGAAGGTGGTCAGAATGAGCACCTTCACGCCTGCGAGGTCCTCGGACTCGCTGATGAGCCGGGTCGCCTCCAGGCCGTCCATCTCCGGCATGCGGATGTCCATCAGGACCACATCCGGGTGCTGTGCGCCGGCCAGCTCGACCGCCTCGCGCCCGTTGGAGGCCTCGGCGACGGTCTCCATGTCGTCCGTGGCGTCGAACAGCATTCTGAAGGTGCCCCGCAGCAGGGCCTGGTCATCGGCAAGCAGTACGCGAATCGTCATGCCCGTCTCTCCGATCCCGTGCCGGGCCGGGGCGCAGCGGCAGTTCTGCCGTCACGGTGAATCCGCCCTCGGGGCGTGGTCCCGCGTGCAGCCTGCCCCCGATCGTGGCAGCCCGCTCACGCATGCCGATCAGCCCGTGACCGGCCCCGGGGCGAGGACGGCGCGGTCCGGCGGATCCGTCGTCCTCGACGGTGATCGTAAGCCGCTCCCGGTGGTAGTGGAGGCACAGCCGGGCGTGATCGGCTCCGGCGTGTTTGCGCACATTGGTCAGGGACTCCTGCACGATGCGGTACGCGGCCAGGTCGACCGCCGGATCCAGTGGTTCGGTGTCGCCGCACCGGGAGTGGCTCACGGCCAGCCCGGCGCGTTCGAACGACGCCAGCAGGGCCGGCACCTGCGCCAGGCCCGGCATCGGATCGCGCGGCACCACCGGATCGTCGGACTGCCGGAGCAGGCCCACGGTCACCCGAAGTTCGTCCAGCGCGGAGCGGCTGGTGTCCCGGATGTCCTCCAGCGCGGTGAGGATCTGTTCCGGCCGCTGGTCCACCAGATGGACGGCAACGCCCGCCTGCGCGTTGATCAAGGCGATGTGATGCGCGACGATGTCGTGCAGTTCGCGCGCGATCCGGACCCGTTCGGCCGCCACTCGCTGCCGCGCCTCCTGCTCGCGGGTGCGCTCCGCGTGCTCCGCCCGTTCCTCCACGGCCACCACATAGGCGCGGCGTGAGCGCACCCCGTCCCCGACCGCGGCCGGCAGGGCCGTCCAGGCCAGCATCGCGACCGTGTCCGGTGCCAGCAACGACTGCGGGGTGAACATCGCGGCGGTGCTCACCAGGACGCCGGCCGAGACGACTGCCGAGGTCCAGGCGGTACGCCGGTCGGTACGCACGGCCACGGTGTAGACGGCCACCAGAACCGGGCTCACCACCAGCGGGCTGTCCCGAACTCCGAGCAGCTGAAAGGTCACCCCGCAGCCAATGGTGACGGCCAGTACGCCGAACGGGTGGCGACGCCGCCGCAACAGTGCGGAGCAGCCGACGGCCGCCACCAGCACCGCGGGCCAGCGCAACAGGAACTGGTGCCTGTGCGGATCGAGCGAGGCGGCCACGACCGACAGCACGAACAGCACGGCCGCGCCCCCCGCGTCCACCGCGCGGAGCCGGGCCTCTGTTCCCGGCCGCCAACCGTTGATCACCGCCATGCCTCCACCGTAGGGTCGACGGACGAATCGGGCATCGTCGCGCCGGGGCGGGAGCGATCCGCTACGTCTGCCGTCCGCCGGCCCCTGCGCCGGGCCGGTTCCCCGTGCCGGACTGCGCGAGGAGGCGCCGGAGCCAGCGGGTACGGGCGTCGCGTGCGTCCCGGCTGAGGGCCGCCCGGGGCGCCA
Source organism: Streptomyces sp. NBC_00984 (assembly GCF_045162475.1). Taxonomy (NCBI): domain Bacteria; kingdom Bacillati; phylum Actinomycetota; class Actinomycetes; order Kitasatosporales; family Streptomycetaceae; genus Streptomyces; species Streptomyces sp. NBC_00984. The sequence continues at coordinate 7,883,345 of NZ_CP108734.1, read as the reverse complement.
GGCCGTCGAAGCCGTGGGGGGCACCGGGCCACACATGCAGTTCGGCCTGGCCGCCGGCCTGCCAGATCGCGTTCGCGTAGGCCACGTCCTCGTCCCGGAACATCTCGGCCGACCCGACCTCGACATAGGCCGGAGGGAGTCCGGACAGGTCCGTGGCGCGGGAGGGAGCCGCGTAGGGCGGCTCCCTCCCGCGCCGTGGCGGTCGCCCAGCAGCGCCTTCCACACGGTCGCGCCGGAGGTGAGGTCCCACCCGCCGAGGCCTGTCATCTGATGACTGGAGAAGGTGCTGCCGCGGTCGTCGAGCATCGGGCACAGCAGCAGTTGCCCCAGTGCCCGGGGGCCGCCGCGGTCACGGGCCAGCAGGGCGAGGGCCGCGGCGAGCCCGCCGCCGGCGCTCTTCCCGCCGATGACGATGCGGTCCGCGTCGATGTCCAGTTCGGCCGCGTGCCCGGCCGCCCAGACGAGTCCGGCGTAGCAGTCCTCCAGCGGTTCCGGGTACTGCGCCCGCGGCGCCAACCGGTACTCGACCGAGATGACGGCCAGTTCCAGCGGGAGCGCCCACTCGCGAAGAATCCGCGGAAGCACGGACCACGCGTTGCCCATGACCATCGCGCCCCCGTGCATGTAGTACAGCAGCGGCAGCGGCCCGACGAGCCCGGACGGCCGTGCGCTCACGAGCGTGACGTCCGGCCCGCCCGGCGGCCCCGGCACCCGGAGCTCCGCCACCTCGAAACGGCCGTCGGCGCGAAGCTCCTCGGCCGTCGGCCTGGGCCGGGCCGCGGCATCCCGTTCCTGCCGGGCCTCCAGATTGCCCGGGGTGAGCGGCTCCCCGGCCTCCTTGCCCAAGGCGGCCACCGCGACGCTCAGCTCGGGGTCCAAGGGGGGCACCGCCTTCGCTGCCGGGACAGCGCCGGACTCCGACGGCGCACCACGGACACTCATGCCCCAGCCCCCGGTCGGACAGCGGGACACCGCCCGGCGCCCTCGCCGCAACAGCTCGCCGCCCCCGCAGGCGTGCACCAGGGGAGTAGTCGCGTGGGACCCATACGGCGTAGCCAACCACACCATCGGCGCGACAGACCGCCGTACGCCGTGTTCCGTCAAGGCGTCGGGGCTGTCGGCGGCGCGATCCGCTGAAGCAGCGGTACACGAAGGACGCCTCCGCGGTGACGGAGATACCGGCTGCCTGATTCGACGCGGACGCACGGACCGGCCGGGCGTAGGCTTCGCCCAGCATGTACGCGACGGGGGGCGGAGCACATGACGGCTGAGCCGGCACGGAGGTGGGGGTCGACCCTCGATTCGGTCGTGGTGTACGCGCAGGGCGCGGTCTGCCGGCGTCTGGCCCGGGGCCGCGTGGCGTCCGACGGCCGGGTGCGGGTGACGGGACTGCCGCGCTCGCTGGACCCGGGCTCGTTGCGGGCCCGTGTCCTGGGCGCCCCGGGGGTGCGCGTCACCGAGGCCCGGGTGGAAGTCGAGGCCGAGCCGCTCGGCACGGGCACGCCCGACGAGTTGCGGCGCGAGGTCGAGCGGCTGGGCGACGAGCACGCGGCGGCGCGGGGACGCCGGGACCGGCAGCTGGGCCTGATCGAGGAGATCAGGGCCCTCCACCCGGTCCCGCCTCCCCGCAGACGCGAGGACCCGCACCGCCGCACCCCGGTCGACGCGTGGCTGGAGCTCGCCGACTTCGTCGACGAGCGGCTGGCGGGACTGCACAACCGCCTCGTCGAGCTGGAGGCGGCACTGCGCAACGTCGAGCACGAGTTCACCGTCGCCGCCGACAGGCTCGCCCGCGCCTCCACCGACGCGCCGTCAGCGCACCTGGAGACCACGGTCTGCGCGGTCCTGGCCCTCGACGGCTCCGGTGACGCGGAGGTGGAACTGGAGCTCGAGTACGGGGTTCCGGGCGCCGTCTGGGTGCCGGCCTATCGCCTGACCCACCGTCAGGGCGACGGCGGCGGCCGTCTGGTGCTGCGCGCCTCGGTCGCCCAGCGGACCGGCGAGGACTGGACCGGCGTACGCATCGCCCTGGCCACCGCCGACCTTCGGCGCCGCACCGACCTGCCGAGGCTCCGCTCGATCCGGATCGGACGCAGTCAGCCCGCCCCCGCGCCTTCCGGCTGGCGCGAGCCCCCCGCCGGGCTCGTCGACCTGTTCTCCGGGTACGACGCCGCGGGCCCAGGCCCGGCCCCGACCGCCCTGCCCGCGGCTGCCGTGGCCGGGCCAGGGGCCATGGGTGCCGCGGGCGGCTACGCGTCCGATCCCGCTCCGCCACCGCCGCCTCCCCCACCACCGGCACCGGCACCGGCACCGCAGGGCTACGGCGGCCCGCCGGCCCCGGCGCCCGGCGGATACGGCGCTCCCCCGGAGGCCTTCGGCGGCGGGATGCCCGCCCTCGCACAGCCGGGCGGTCCGCGACCGGGCGAGAGTCCGCGTACCCGGGGCATGCCGTTCGCGGGGGCCCCCGCCCCCATGGCGCCCGCGGCTCCCGGCCGGGCTGTGCCGCCACCCCCGCCGGCACCGGTGGCAGGTCCGCCGCAGCCGAGCGGCACCGAGCTCGACTATGCCGCCCTTGTCCTGTGCGGCCCCGGCGAGCAGGGCGGTCGCCGAGGCCGGCTGTTCCCCGGCTCCCCCTTCGACCCGGTGGCAGTCGAGTACCGCCGCCGCGCCGAAGCGGTGGCCGCGCTGCCGCTGCCCGGACAGGCCGTGCGGCCCCGTGAGTCGGCGGGTTCCTTCGACCACCGCTTCGATGCCACCGCCCGCGCCGACATTCCGTCGGACGGAACCTGGCACACCGTCACCGTCGGCGAGATCCCGGTCGGCCTGCGTACCGAGTACCTCTGCGTACCGTCCGTGGAGCAGACGGTGTACGCGACGTTGGTGCTCTCCAACGCCACCGACCAGGCGCTGCTGGCAGGCCCGGTGGAGGTCACCGTCGACGACGACTTCCTGCTGACCGCCGCACTGCCCACGCTCGCCCCCGGTGGTGTCCGCCGGGTCGGGCTCGGGCCGGCCGAGGGCATCCGGGTCACCCGCCGTACGAACCTGCACGAGTCGACCTCGGGCCTGCGCAACAACACCACCGTGCTCGACCACCGCGTCCGCGTGGAGCTGGCCAACGGGCTCGCGAGGCCCGTCACCGTGGAAGTCCGCGAGAGGGTGCCGGTCACCTTCGAACCGGACGCCCGGATCGAGGAACGGGCCGACTGGACGGCACCCGAGGAGGGCACGGGGCCCGATCGGCATGCGCCGGGCACCCGCCTCTGGCGACTGGACCTGCCCGCAGGCGCCACTGCCGCCCTGGACGGCGGCTACGAGATCCGCATCCCGACCGGCAAGGCCCTGGTCGGCGGCAACCGCAGGAGCTGACACGCCATGTCCACGGCCCCGAAGCCGATCGCCCTCCCCGTCACCGCCGTCACGTGCCTGGAGGACCGCGCCCACATCGAGCGAGCCGTCCTGCTCGACCTGGAGGCCGGGGTCCAGCGGCTGCGTCTCGGGCCGGTCAGTGCGCTGGCCGTCGACCGGACCCTCCATGCCGAGCTGACCGCCGATCACCCCGCGAGCGTGCTCGACGTGCGGATCATCCGCAGCTGGACGCCGCGCGGGCCGCTGCCGCCCACCGACGGCGACTCCGCCCTGCGCCACCGCGTACACATCCTCGAAGAGGAGCAACTGGCCCTGGGCCGGAGCCGCGACCGGCTGCATGCCCGCCTCGACCTGCTCGGGCGCCTCGCCGCCGATCTGCTGCGGGAGATCGGCGAGGGCGCCGGCTCCGGGGAGACCGAACGGTCCCGCTGGGCCCGGGAACTGGACCGGGTGGACGAAGAGCGCGACGAGCACGGTGAACAACTCCGCACCGTGGAAGCCCGGTTGGCCGCCCTCGCTGTCGAACTCGGGGAAGCCGAGCGGGCCATGCAGCTCTCCGAGGACGAGCCCGCCGAGCTGGTCGGCCATATCGAATTGACCGTGGAGGCCTCGGCCGCCGGGCCGGTCGGGCTGCGCCTGAGCCACCTCACCCCGTGTGCGCTGTGGCGCCCCGCCTACCGGGCCGTGCTCGACGGGGACTCCCTGACGCTGGAGACCGACGCGATGGTCTGGCAGCGCACCGGTGAGGACTGGTCGGACGTACGGCTGACACTGTCGACGGCCCGCTCGGCGCTGGCCACCGATCCGCCACGGCTGGGCGAGGACCGGCTGACGGTCATGGACCGCTCCGCTGCGGAGCGCCGCGCCGTCGACGTCGAGCTGCGCGAGGAGGAGATCGGGACCCTCGGGCCGGCCCCGGTGCTCGGCCTGCCAGGGGTGGACGACGGCGGCGAGGCGCGGGTGCTGAGATCCCCCGCGCCGGTCTCGGTGCCCGGTGACGGCCGCGCCCACCGGGTGCCGCTCTCCGCGTTCACCACAGCCGCGCCCAGTGAGTACGCCTGCTCACCGGAGTTGTCCCCGCTGGTCACCCAGGTGGTGCGGTTCGACAATCTCTCCGGCCACGCGCTGCTCGCCGGGCCCGTGGACCTCGTCCGCGGCAGCGGATTCAGTGGCCGCGGCACCCTGGACTTCACCGCCCCCGGTGCCCCCGCCGAGCTGGCCTTCGGCAGCTGCGACGACTACAGGGTGATCCGGCAGGCCGAGGAGTCCCGCGACTCCGCCGCCCTCACCCAGCGGACCGTGGTGACCCACACGGTCCGGCTGCACCTGTCCCGGTTCTCCGCCCCCGGGGAACTCGGCGAGCGGGTGGTCGTCCTTCGGGAGCGGATCCCGGTCTCCGAGGTCTCGGCGGTGGAGACCCGCCTGCGCAAGGACGCGTGTTTCCCGGCACCCGACGCGGTCGACGCCGAGGGCATCGCCCGCTGGGACGTCAGCCTCCCACCCGGCAGCCGCCGCACGGTCACCCTGGTCTACGAACTCTCGGCGAGCGCCAAGGTCACCGGGCTCTGAGCACGGTGGGCCGAACGCCCGCCGAGCGACTTCCGCCGACCGGCGGTGCGGCGCGGATCACCGGGGTACCGTTACCGAAACCTGGGCCCGACCTGGCCTTTCATGCCGCACGAGGTGACACACGATGAACGACCACGCGCTGTCCGCGACACATCCCACGAACGCGCACCCCGCCCGCGTCTACAACGTCTGGCTGGGCGGCAAGGACCACTATCCGGTGGATCAGGAGGCAGCCGAGCTCGCTGCTCGGGCGAACCCGACGATTGTGCCGTCGGTCCGGGCCAACCGGGCCTTCCTCGGCCGCGCCGTACGTCACCTCGCGGCGACCGGGGTCCGTCAGTTCCTCGACATCGGTACGGGCATTCCCGCCGCGGAGAACACCCACGAGGTGGCCCAGCGGGCCGCTCCCGAATCGCGTGCCGTCTACGTCGACAACGATCCGATCGTCCTCTCCCACGCGCGGGCGCTCCTGGTCAGCGGCCCCGAGGGACAGACCGACTATGTGCAGGCCGATGCGCGGGACGTGGACACGATTCTCGACGCGGCCTCCCACACCCTGGATCTGGACCGGCCGGTCGGCCTCATGCTGGTGGCGATCCTGCAGTACATCAAGGACGCCGAGGACCCGTGGGACATCACCCGCCGGCTGCTGGACCGCCTCGCCCCGGGCAGTCACCTCGTCCTGTCCCATCCGGCCGTCGACGTCACCGCCCCCGAGGTCGCCGAATCCATGCGGATCTACAACGAACGCGCCGCCAGCCACGCCTCCGCCACCCCGCGCACCCACGACGAGGTGCAACGATTCTGCGATGGCCTGGAGATCCTGGAACCGGGCGTTGTCACCCTGACCCGCTGGCGTCCCGGACCGTCCGACACCCCGGACGACACCCTGCCCATGTGGTGCGCCGTCGCCCGCAAGGCTTAGGGCCTGTCCGGCGACTTCCCCGGCCGGCGCCTCGGTCCCCTGCACACCATCGCGTGCAGGGAGCACCGTACAACTGGTGAACGGGATCGGTGGTGTTCGGCTTCGTCGGCGGGCCGGCGCCCGGCATCGGACGGGCCGGCATCAGCTGGTGCACGGCGCGTCCCCGCATGACGGGCAGGCGTCCCCGCCGAGCGCCGGCCGCGCCCGGCAGGGACGCCGTCCAGCCGAACCGGCCCTGATCCGGACGGCGTCGCACGAGCCGGCAGAGCCCTATCCCGCCGTTCGCCGCATGGTGAGGGCCAGGTGGACCTGGAGCGCGTGGTCGCCATGCCGCCACAGCGGGCCGAGCAGCGCCGAGATCCGGTCGATGCGCTGGTAGAGCGTGTTGACATGGACGTAGAGCGCGGTGGCGGTACGGCTCAGGTTGCCGTCGCAGGCGAAGTAGGTGAGCGCGGTGCGCACCAGTTCGCTGCCGCGGGTCTCGTCGTACGCCAGCAGCGGACCGATCGTGCGGCGGACGAAGCGGTCCAGTTCGTCGCGGCCCGCCGCACCCAGCAGGATGCCGTGGATGCCGAGATCGTCTCGGCAGGCGCCCTCGCCGACACGGTCCAGCGCGACCAGTGCGTCCAGGCAGCGGGCGGCGTCGCGGTGTGCCTCGACGACGGCCACCGCGCCGGGTGCGGCGGGCTCCGCGCCGACCGTGACAGGGTGTCCGGTCCCGTCGGTCAGCAGTTCGGCGAAGGTGCGGGCAGCACCGCCGGGGTCGTCGACGGCGGGCAGGACGACCACCGTGTTGCCGCCGTACTCCCCCGCGATGCCGCCGAGCCGGGTGGCATGGCCGGCCGCCAGTTCCGTGATGCGACGCCGCCTGGCGTTGTCCCCGCCCCGGGCCACCAGCACCACGTGGTCGCGCTCCAGGTCGAGGCCGACCAACGCGGCCCGGCGGCGCAGCCCTTCGGGGTCACGGTGCGGAGAGCCCAGCAGGTCTTCGAGGATCTCGCCGCGCAGCCGGCGCTCGGCCTCCGAGACCGTACGTTCACCGAGAAGCATGAGGGCGGCCGCCTGGGCGGCCCGTTCCAGGGCGTGGATGTCGGAGGCGTCGAGTCCGCCGCGTACGAGCAGCAGCGTGCCGAGGTGTTCGTCGGCGGCGACGATCGGGGTGACACAGACGGTTCCGCGCGTCGCGGAGCCGCGGCGGGCCCGAGCCTGCGCCATCTCCCGTACGAGGTCGGCGGGTTCGGGCGGTGCGTCGCCCGCCGAGGCGAGCGGCCGGTCCTGCGCGTCGAGGACGAGGACGCTGCCACGCAGTACATCGGCGAGCTCCGACGCCAGCCCCGTCGGACCGCCGCCGTCGAGCGCGACGGCGGTGAGCCGCTCGTGGACGGCGGCGGTCTTGCGGACCTCTTCGAAGAGGGTGGCGTTCTCGATGGCGAGGGCGGCGTGATTGGCGAGCGAGATGAGCAGGTCGACCTCGTCCGGCGAAAAGGGCCGCACCCGGCGGTTGGCGGCGAACAACACCCCGTAGACCTGATCGCCGAACTTCAGCGGTACGCCCTGGATGGCCACCAGCCCCTCCGCGCCGATGACGCCGTCCACGTACGGGGTGTGCGCGAAGCGGGCGTCGTTGGGGTAGTCGGCGGTGTGGTACGGCACGGCGGTCGCGGCGACCAGTCCGCCGAGACCGGTACCGGCGGCGAGCCGGCCGGTCTTGAACCCGTCCGTCGTGATGCCGTCGGTGACGCGTACGTACGTGTCGCCCTCCTCCGGGTCGGAGAGCAGCAGATACGCGACGTCGGTGCCGACGAGAGTGCGGGCTCGGCTGACGATGGCCTGCAGGACGTCCTCCAGATCGCGCAGCGAGGCGAGGTCGCCGGCGGTCTCGTAGAGCGCGGCGAGCGCGGCCTCCCGGCGGCGGTGGGCCGCGAGCCTGGAGCGTATCTCCAGGGCGTCGTCGACGAGTTGCGGTGCCGCTGCCACGGCGCGGAACTCCGTCTCGTCGGCCTCCTCGCGCAGCAGGCGCAGCAGGGCACCGGTGGTCTCCGGCTTTGTCATCACCCGGCCAGTGATACCGCACCGCCGCCGCCGTGCACACCGGGCGACGGAGAGAATCTCCACTCATCGCCGTGGACGACGTGGCTCACCTCCATTTCCCGCGGAGTGGTGCACGGCCAACCATGGCCCCGTCCGTCTTCCTCCGTGACCCCGGCTACCGCCCCCTTTCCCCGGACGGACACCAGTGAAGGAGAGCGCACGATGAAGCTCAGTTCCCTGCGGTCCGCCGCTGTCACCCTGGCGGCCGCCCTGGCCGCGGCCCTGGGGCTCACCGCCCCCGCCCACGCGGGCGAACCGGGCCTCCCCCGGCTCAACATCACCGATACCTACGTCACCGGCATCTCTTCCGGCGGGTTCATGGCCTCGCAGCTCCAGGTCGCCTACTCGGGCACCTTCAAGGGCGCGGGCATCGTCGCCGCGGGTCCGTACTACTGCGGCAAGGGTGGCATCGTCGTCGGCCTGATCGCCTGCGGTACGGGACTGATCTCGACCGACCCGGAAGGCATCGAGCAGATCGTCCGCCGCTGGTCGGCCGAGGGACGGATCGACCCCGTGTCGAACCTGGCGGGCAAGCCCGTCTACACGTACCACGGCACCAAGGATCCCCTCGTCCGGACATCGGTGAGCGACGAAGGAGTGCAGCTCTACCGGGACTTCGGGGCCCGGACCGCGTACCACGACACGGATCCGGCGGGGCACGGCTGGCCCACTCCGAACGCCCCGCTGAGCTGTGGCACCACGTTCTACCCGTTCCTGATCAACTGCGGAAACGATCCGCAGGGGGAGATGCTCGGTCACTGGCTGGGGCAGGTGAACGCACCGTCCGCCGCCCAGTCGGGCACCGTCAGCCGGCACGACCAGAACCGGTATGTGCCGGGGGGTCTGGCCCAGTGGTACAGCATGGGAAGCAGCAGCTTCCTCTACACGCCGGACTCCTGCGCGGCGGGGGCGGCGTGCAAGCTGGTCGTCGCCCTGCACGGCTGCATGAGCGACAACAAGTTCGTGGGTGACCGGTTCGCCCGCGAGTCCCATCTCAACGAGTACGCCGACACCAACAACCTGGTGATCCTCTATCCGCAGACCGACATCAGCCTCCTGCGCGGCAATCCCCAGGGCTGCTGGGACTGGTGGGGATACACGGGCAGCGACTACGCCCAGAAGTCGGGACCGCAGATGCGCGCCATCCTGAGTGAGGTGCATGCGCTCGGCGGCTGACAGGTACGCTCCGCCCTGCCGTGGAGGCCGAGACGTCGAGGCGGATCTCGTGGTGTGGCGTCGTACGCGGGTCCTCTGCTGTACGGCGTCCACGAGCCCGCCGGGCGGCCCGGCGATCACCTCGTGCCGGGCAGGCTCAGTTCTTCGATGAGCGGACCGGTCGGCGTCGGGAGGAGTACCTGCCGCGGGTTGCGCTTTGCGGGCGGGCCACGACGATGGAACGGGAGAGCTTCGACCGGGGGCGGGTCACCAGCGGGGGCGATCATCAGCCGCGGCCGGTGAAGCCGCGAGAACAGGGCACGTATGTGCTCGTGACAGGGAGTGAACATGACCGAGCTTCCTCCGCCGATCACCCCTTGTCTCGAACCCGCCGCGAAGGAGTTGGCCGAGGCGACCGATCCGCACCCGCGGATCTACGAGGTTCCGCCCGAGCAGGGCCGTGAGATCCTTCTCGGCCTGCAGAGCGACCCGAGCGTGCCCCGGCCCGATGTCGACGAGGAGTGGGTCGACGTGGACGCGGGCCGGTGGGGCACGGTCCGCACCCGCATCATCCGGCCCCGGGGAGCCACCGGACCGCTGCCCGTCGTCTTCTTCATCCACGGCGCCGGGTGGGTCTTCGGCGACGACAGGACGCACGACCGCCTCTTCCGCGAACTGGCCGTCGGCGCCGGTGCGGCCGGGGTCTTTCCCGTCTACGACCGCGCGCCGGAGGCGAAGTACCCCACCCAGGTCGAGCAGAACTACGCCGTCGGCCAATGGGTCCTGGAACACGGCGCGGAGCACGGCCTGGACACCTCCCGCGCGGCCGTGACCGGCGAGTCGGTCGGCGGCTGCATGTCGGCGGTGTTCGCGCTCATGAACAAGGAGCGCGGCGGCATCGGCCTCAAGGCGCAGGTCCTGCTCTACCCGGTGACCGACGCCGACTTCGACACCCCGTCCTACCTGCAGTTCGCCGAGGGCTACTACCTCACCCGCGACGGCATGAAGTGGTTCTGGGACGCCTACACCACCGACCCCGCCCAGCGCACCGAGGCTCACGCCTCCCCGCTCCGGGCCCCCCTGGAACAGCTCCGGGGACTGCCCACCACCCTCGTCATCACCGACGAGGCCGACGTCCTGCGCGACGAGGGCGAGCAGTACGCCAACAAGCTCCGCGAGGCCGGGGTCGACGTCACCTCCGTCCGCGTCGCGGGCATGGTCCACGACTTCCTCCTCCTGGACAGTCTGCGCGACACCCGAGCCGCCGACGTGGCACGCAGACTCGCCGTGGACGCCCTCAGAACGGCGCTGCACGACGGCTGAGAGAGCCCGGCACCGGTCCTCACGCTCCCACGCCCTGTGAAGCCGACAGCCGGGCGCGGTAGCGGCGCGGTGCCCGTCGCTGCCTGCCCTGCTCGGGGAGCAGGGCGTACGCCGGGTGGATGCCGGGCCTGGGGGTCGCTGCCGCGGGCGGGACGACGCATCCGGTGGCGGACCTGCGCCCTGTCGGCGACCGAGTCGAGGCCTTGTCGGACCAGGTCACCGGCCGCATCTGCCGGTCGGCCTCGCAGTCGTTCTTCCAGCGGCCGGGCAGGTCCGGGGTGACGGCGAGGGCGGTGCCCGTCCCGATGACCGCCACACCGCTGCCGAGGACCCTCTCGGCGGTGACGCGCCGGGTGATGCCGCCGGTGAGCATCAGCGGGAAGGACCTGGTCCCGACCAGGTCCTTCGCCAGGTCCAGGAAGCAGGCCTCACGGGTCCGGGTCCGGGTGCGGCGTTCCCATGACCACCGGTCGGCGGTCGGCGGTCGGCGGTCGGCGGTCACGTCATGACTTCGCGACCTCGGTCCGGGGCAGCCTCGTGGCTCCGGCGGCGGCGAACAGGCAGAAGCCGAGCACCCGCGGCCCGCAGGGCGTCGGAGTCGAGCCGGCCGGCGAGAGAGAACGTCGACTGCACGGTGTACGGGTCGGGGCGCTCGGTGCGCGAGTGCCGCAGCATCACCTCCTGCAAGGGGGTGAGCGGCTGTACGTCGGCGACCGGGCGGTCCCGGTCGAGTGCCCCGATCTCCGGTGCGGCGGCGATCCGCAGGAGCGCGGTCCGCAGGTTCTCGGCCAGCTCCTCGACCTCGGCGGCAGTGAACAGCGCGGACGGCCAGCTGATCCGGACCCCGAGCGCGTCGTCGCGCACGAGGGCGTTGACCATCAGGCCGTACGGCAGGGGCATTGCGTCGGAGCCGCCCGAACCGAGCGGGTCGGCGTCCGGGGGCGCCTGCCACGGCGTCTCCCGGTCCGGGGCGCCGGGGTACTGGCCGAGGTAGTTCCAGGCGATCTCCGGTTCCACGGGGTCCAGGAGGCCCGCCGTGGTGAGAATGCCGTAGCCGAGGCCGTCGCCCTGGGCGCGCAGCCGCTCCCCGACCGCCTTCACGTCGTCGCCCGCGTCGAGCCGTACGGGATGGACGGCGGTGAACCAGCCGACGGTCTGGGACAGGTCGACCTCCCGTGGACGGCCGTGGCTCTCCAGCGCGACCAGCACCTCCGGCATCCCGCGCCAGGCCCGTACGGCCTGAGCGAGCGCCGTCAGCAGCACGGCGTCCGGGGTGGTGCGGTAGGCGGCCGGCAGGGTCGTGATCAGGGCACGGGTCGACTCGGCGTCGAGCGCGATCTCGTGGTGCGTCGCGGTGGCCACGGTGTCCCGGGCGGGGTCGAGCGGGCGGGTGAGGGCCGGTGTGGCGCTCATCCGCTGCCAGTGCGGCAGTTCGGTCCGCCGGTCGGCCCCGCGCAGCGAACGCGCCCAGCCGAGGAACGACTGGCCGTGCCGGGTGAGCGATCCGCCGGAGTGCGCGTGTTCCAGGTCGTCCAGCAGGACGCGCCAGGACACACCGTCGACGACCAGGTGGTGAGCGACGAGGGCGAGTCGGCCCGGCCGGTCCGGTCCCGCGTCCACCCACAGCACGCGCAGCACGGGACCGGTGCGCGGGTCCATCGACTCCCGGGCGGCGGCGATCCCGGAGTCGACCGTGGCCCGCAGGTCGTCCGCCGCCCGGACGCAGGTCAGCACCTCGGCACCGGTCACCGCGCCGACCGGCGGGATGTGCAGCATGTCGCCGGCCAGGTGGGCCCGCAGCACGTCGTGCCGGGCCAGCAGATCGTCGAGCACGGCCTGCCAGGTCGTTTCGTCGCCGCCGGGCGGGACGCAGATCTCCACCCACTGGCAGAATCCGTCGGCGGCCGCCCCGGAGCGGCGCAGCAGGTCCCGCATGACCGGGGTCAGCGGCGCGTCCCCGACCGCGGGTGCTGCACCGCCGTCGAGGGCGCGGGCCCGCGCCGCGATGCCTGCGACCGTCTCCCCGTCGAACACGTCCTTCGGGGTCAGGCCGAGTCCCTGGCGCCGGACCCGCGAGACCAGTTGCAGCGACACGATGCTGTCGCCGCCGATGTCGAAGAAGTTGTCGTCGGGGCCGATGTCGTCGGTGCCGAGGACGTCCCTGAACACGCCGAGCAGGACCGCCTCCGCCTCGGTGGCGGGTTCGCGCCGTGCGGCGGCCGTGGTCCCGGGGGCCGGCAGCGCGGCGGCGTCGAGCTTGCCGCTGGGGGTCAGCGGCAGCCGGTCGATCGGGACGAGCGCCGTCGGCACCATGTGGTCGGGCAGTTCCTCGGTCAGGTACGCACGTACCCGTGCGGTGTCCAGGTCGGCGTCGTCGGTCGGGATGACGTAGCCGACGAGCCTGCCCTCCCGCATGATCACGGCGCAGGCGCGCACATCGGGGTGGCTGGTCAGAGCGGACTCGATCTCGCCCAGCTCGACGCGGAAGCCGCGGACCTTGACCTGGTGGTCGGCGCGGCCGAGGAACACCAGCTGTCCGTCCGGCCGCCACCGCACCAGGTCGCCCGTGCGGTACATCCGTTCGCCCGGCGGGCCGAACGGGTCGGCCACGAAGGCGGCGGCGGTCAGGGCGGGTCGGCCGAGGTAGCCGCGGGCCAGGCTCGGCCCGCCGAGGTACAGCTCGCCCGTCACGCCGACGCCGACCGGCTGGAGTCCGCCGTCGAGGACGTAGGCGCGGACATTGGGGTCGGGGCGGCCGATCGGCGGCGGCCCGGCGTCGTCCGGGTCGTAGTGCCAGGTCGTGGAGTTGATCGTGACCTCGGTCGGACCGTAGGCGTTGAACAGCGCCCGGCGGCCCCGGCCCCAGCGCCGCGCCAGGTCGGGGTCGAGGCGCTCGGCGCCGACGACGAAGAACACCGCGGGGTCGACGGTGCGGTCGTCGGGCATCGCGGCCAGGAACGAGGGAAGCAGGTTCACTCCGGTCACCCGGTGCTCGACGATGTAGTCGAGCAGTTCGTCGCCGGGGACGCGTACCTCCTCGGGCGCGATCACGGACGTGCCGCCGGAGAGCAGCGGCACCATGGTCTGCCAGAACGCGACGTCGAAGCCGGTCGACGCGAAGTGCAGGTACCGGTCGTGCTCGGTGACCCCGACAACCTCCTCCTGAAGGGCGATCAGGTCGGGCACACCCCGGTGGGTCACGCCGACGCCCTTGGGCCGCCCGGTGGTTCCGGAGGTGTAGATGACGTAGGCGAGCGCGTCCTCGGTGAGCCGGGCGCGCGCCTCGGCCGGGTCGGTGTCCGGTGCAGACGCGAGTGTGGCCGGGTCGTCCAGCCGCAGGATCGGGATGCCGCGGTCGACGGGCGGTTCGGCGCCGGTCGTCACGGCGGCGGCCGGGGCGATGTCGTCGAACATGTAGGCCAGCCGCTCGCGCGGGTAGCTCGCGTCCATCGGTACGTACACGGCGCCCGCCTTGGCCACGCCGAACAGTGCCACGGTCATCTCGACGTCGCGGCCGAGCAGGACCGCGACCGGGTCCTGCGGTCGTACGCCGCGCTCGATCAGCGCGTGGGCGAGCCGGTTGGCCTGCCGGTCCAGGTCGGCGTAGCTGAGGCTGCGGTCACGGCAGACCAGGGCCTCGGCGTCGGGCTTGCGGCTCACCCAGGCGGCGAACTCCTCCAGCCAGTGGCCGCGGGCCCTGGCGGGGACGGCGTCGGTGCCGGTACGCAGCATCCACGCCCGCTCGTCGGCATCGAGCGCGGGCAGCCGGATCGCGGGCCGTGACGGGTCGTCGACGATCTCCCGCAGGAGGTTGTGGAGCCAGCGGCCGTAGTCGCGCACGGTCGCCCCGGCGAAGGCGCGCGGCTGGTGGCCGAGGCCGATCGTGATCTCCTCGTCCGGAATCACGATGACGGTCAGCGCGTAGTGCGTGGCGTCGGTGATGTCCACCCCGGCCAGGTCGAGCCCGGGGGCGAGCGGCGTGCGCCTGCGGCTGGAGAGCGGGAAGTTCTCCATGACCAGCATCGTGTCGAACAGCTCGCCGATGCCCACCGCCCGCTGGATCTCGGGCAGACCGACGTGGTGGTGCTCGGCCAGTACGACGCTCTCGGCGTGCACCTGTGCCATGAGGTCCAGCGCGGTCCGGTCCTGGGCGTGCCTGACGCGTACCGGGACCGTGGTGCCGAGTTGGCCGATCATCGACTCGACGCCGTCGACCTCGGCGGGCCGCCCGGACACCGGGCAGCCGAACACGACGTCGCGACGCCCGGTGAGCCTGCCCAGCAGCAGCCCCCACGCCGTCTGGAACACGGTCGTCAGGGTGACGCCCCGCTCGCGGGCGAACGCGCGCAGCCGGTCACTGAACTCGCGGCCCAGCGCGACGGTCTCGCGGCCGGGGCGTTCGACGCCGGTCCCGGTGCTCGCGGGTGCCAGCCGCGTCGCGTCGTCGACGCCGGCCAGCGCGTCCCGCCACACGGCGAGCGACGCCTCCCGGTCCCGGCCCGCCAGCCACCGGAAGTACTCCGACAGCGGCGGGGCTGCAGGTGCGGCGGGGCCGCCGCTCAGCTCGGCGTAGATGGCGAGCAGGGTGCGGCCGACCAGCGGCATCGACCAGCCGTCGAGCAGGGCGTGGTGATTGGTGATCACCAGCTTGTGCTCGGCGGGCCCGACACGGGACAGCAGGAAGCGGATCAGCGGCGGCCGGGCCGGGTCGAAGGGGCGCTCCAGATCGGCGCGGGCCGCTTCGGGGAACCGGTCGTCCTCCCGCCAGTCCAGGGCGACGTCGGTGGGGATCACCTGCACCACGTCGTCCCCGGCCGTGCCGAGGTACACGCGCAGAGCGGGGTGGCGGCGCAGCAGTTCGCGTGCGGCCTCGGCCATCCGGTCCGGCTCCAGCTCGCCGGCCAGGGTCGTCACGGCCTGGACGACGTAGACGTCGGTGTCGTGGTCGTCGCGGACCAAGGTGTGGAAGGACAGCCCGACCTGCAGGGGTGTGGCGGGCAGTACGTCGGCGATGCGGCCGGTGCGTTCGAGGGCGTCGATGGCGGCCTGGTCGAGGTCGACCAGTGGCAGGTCCGACGGGGTGAGCCCGCCCGGGGTGTGGAGCGCGTGCGCGGCCAACGCGTCCAGAGCCGCGGCCCAGGCCTGCTGGAGGGCCCCCACGGCGTCGGCGCCGAGCACCCCGGTCGCGGCGGTCCACTCGACGGCGAGCCGTGGCTCGTCCCCCTCGTGGACGAAGCAGTTGAGGGCCAGCACCTGTTCCAGGGCCTTGGCGTCGGGCTCGGTCACCGAGAAGGCGTCGCGCTCCGGCAGGTGCCATCCGGTTCCGGTCAACGGGGTGAACCTGCCCAGGTAGTTGAGCAGCACGTCCGGTGGCGGGGTGGCCGCGAGCTCGCTGCCGGCCTCCGGGTCGAGGTAACGCAGGACGCCGTAGCCGACACCGCCGTCGGGGACTGTGCGCCGGGCCTCCTTGGCGGCGCGGAGCGCCTGCCCCACGTCGTCGGACGCGGGGACACGCACCGGGTACTCGCTGGTGAACCAGCCGATGGTGCGGGACAGGTCGAGGTGTTCGCGGCCGTGGCCCTCCATCGAAACGGTCAACTCGTCGCCGCGCAGGCCCCAGCCCCGCAGGGCGAGCACGAGCGCGGCCAGCAGCACCTCGTCGACACCGGCGCGGTACGCCGCGGGCAGGGTGGTCAGCAGCGCCTCGGTGGCCTCGGCCGAGGCCACGGTGACCGAACGGTGGGCGGTCGACACCGTGTCCCGCGTCCGGTCCAGCGGCCGGGCACCCAGCCGGGACGCGGAGCCGAGCGCAGTCCGCCAGTGATCGAGTTCGCCGCGCCGCGCGCCGGATTCCCCCTGGCCGGCGAGGAGCATGGCGTGCCGCCGCCAGGACGCCCCGACCGGATCGAGGGTGCCGCCCGTGCAGGCCGTGTGCAGGTCGGGCAGCAGGATGCGCCAGGACACACCGTCCACGGCGAGGTGGTGCACGACGACGACCAGCCGGTCCGACGTGTCGTCGCCGGTACGGAGCAGGGCTGCCCGCAGCAGGTCGCCCGACCGCGGGTCGAGTTCTCCGGCCAGCCGCCGGGCCAGGGTGGTCACGTCCTCGCCGTGGACCTCGTCCACGACGGCCCGCACCATGCCGCGGGGCAGGGTCTCCAGGCCGTCGCCTGCCCGCAGCCGCAGTGCGTCGTGGTGATCGAGCACGGCCTGCACGCCCGTGACCAGGTCGTCGTGGTCGAGTTCGTCGACCCGCAGGGCGGTCCACTGCGCGTATCCGGCGACGACGTCCACGTTCGGGTGCGGGTCGAGCAGGCCGCGCGCGATCGGCGGAGCGGGCACGGGCCCGATCGGGTCGTCCACCGGCCCGGCAGCCTCCTCCAGCAAGTCGGCGGAGGCTGCCAGAGCGGCGAAGCTGCGGCGTGCCAGCAGGTCCCGTGGCCGCAGTCCGAGGCCCGCCGCCCGCAGTCTGCTGCTGACGGTGATCGCGGTGATGCTGTCCCCGCCGAGGGCGTAGAAGTCGTCGTCCACGCCGACCCGTTCGACATCGAGCGCCTCGGCAAGGACTGCGCACAGCAGCCGCTCCCGCTCGGTGCTCGGCTCCCGGCCCCCGCCGCCGGGCAGCGCGGGCACGGGCAGGGCGGCGTGATCGAGCTTGCCGTTGGGCGTGACCGGCAGCCGGGGCAGCACCACCACGGCCGAGGGCACCATGTGCTCGGGCAGCCGCTCGGCCAGGTCGGCACGCGCCTCGTCCCCGGTGACCGAGGCGGACACGACATAGCCGACCAGCCGGGACGACCGCACCGCGGCGGCCGCCGCGGTGACCCCGGGCACCGCGGCGAGCGCCGCCTCGACCTCGCCGGTCTCCACCCGGTGGCCGCGGATCTTGATCTGTCCGTCGCCCCGGCCCCGGTACTCCAGGCCCCGGCCGGGCACCCAGCGGGCCAGGTCGCCGGTGCGGTACATCCGCTCACCCGGCGCGCCGAACGGGTCGGCGACGAAGCGCTCGGCGGTCGCCCCGGGCCTGCCGAGGTAGCCGCGGGCCAGGTGCGGTCCGGCCAGGTACAGCTCGCCCACCGTGCCGTGCGGCACCGGCTGAAGCGCGCTGTCCAGCACACGGATCCGGGTGCCCGCGAGCGGGTGGCCGATCGTCGGCTCGTCGCCGTCGATGCGCGCGGTGGTGCTGTCCACGGTCGCCTCGGTCGGGCCGTACATGTTGCGCGCGGTGACCCCGGACTCGGCGATCCGCCGCCACAGCGCGGGCGGGGTGACCTCTCCGCCGAGGACCAGCAGCGTCGGCCGCAGGTCCAGCAGGCCGGCGTCGACCAGTGGCGAGGCCATCGACGGGGTGGTGTCCACGATGTCGATGCCGTCGCGGGCGTACGCGGCGAGCAGGGCGTCGGCGTCGCGGGCGGTGTCGGTGTCGTAGACGTGCAGTTCGTGCCCGCACAGCAGCCACACCAGGTGGTCGAAGGCGGAGTCGAAGGCGAACGAGTAGGTGTGGGCGGCGCGCAGCGGTCCGCCCGCGGCCCGCTCGGCCTCGGCGAGGACCGTCGACCGCTGGTGGTGCAGCAGCGCGGCCAGGCCGCCGACCCGGCCGAGCACGCCCTTGGGGCGTCCGGTCGACCCGGAGGTGTGGATGACGTAGGCGAGGTGCTCGGGGTGCCGCAGCGCGGAGAGCTCATGGGCCGTCAGGGGTGCGTCGGACAGCCCGGCGGCCTCACCGAGCAGGGTGCTCCACGGCAACCCGTCGACCGCGCCGGCGGTCAGTACCAGCGCGGGCCGGGTGTCGTCGATCAGCTCGCGCAGCCGCTCGGGCGGATACGCGGCGTCCAGGGGCAGGAACGCGGCGCCGGCGTCCAGCACCGCCAGCAGGGCGACCACCGAGTCGGCCGAGCGCGGCAGCGCGAGCGCCACGACGTCGTCGGCCCCGATCCCGCGGGCCCGCAGTGCGCGGGCCAGCCGGTGCACCCGGCCCGCCAGGTCCGCCGCGGACAGCCGGTCGTCACCGCTCACCAGGGCCGTACGCCGGGGATCGGCGGCGACCATCGTGTCGAACGCGGTCGGCACGTCCACCGGCGTGCCGGGCAGCGCGGGCGGGCACCAGTCGGCCGGCAGCCCGTCCACGTCGCCGGTCAGGGCGATGCGCCCGACGGGCAGGCCGTCGGTCAGCCCGGACAGCAGTGTGCGCAGCCCCGAGAGCAGGCTGTCGACCGCGGCCTGGTCCTTGGACCGGGCGTCGACCTCGAAGCCGAGCAGCAGCCCGTCGTCACGGGTCGGCAGGACGCTCAGGCCCATGTCCTCCGGCGGACCGCCCGCGACGTTGCGCATCACCCCGCCGGCCCCGGCGAAGTCGATCGTCAGGTCGAACGCCTTGAGGTTGATCCCGCGCCCGTGGAGCAGCACGCCCGCGCCCGGCACTCCGAGGTCCCGCGGCAGGTCCTCGCCCCGGTACCGCTGGTGTTCACGCATCTCCCGCATGGCGGAGGCGACCCGCCGGCTCAGCTCCCCGAGCCCGTCCCCGCCGCGCACGGTCACCCGCAACGGCAGCACATTGACCGCCATGGACGGTGTGCGCAGCTCGGTCGAGCCCGCCCGGCACATCAGCGGCAGGGCGAACACCACGTCGGTGCGGCCCAGCATGCGGTGCAGGAAGGCGGCGTAGCCGGCGATCAGCGCCTCGCCCCAGGTAACGCCCTCCCGGTCGGCGAACGCGCGGAGCCGGGCCGTCTCGTCGGGCGTGACGACGGCACGGGCGGTCAGGGTGTGGCCGGGCGAACCGGCGGCGGTGCCGGGATCGCCGAGGTCTCCGAGGTCGGGCAGCGGGGTGAACCGCTCGACCCAGTAGGCGCGGTCCTCGGCGAACCGGTCGCCGTCCCGGTAGGCCCGGTCGGCGGCGACGAGGTCGGCGAAGCCGCCGAAGGTCGAGCGCGGCACCTCGGTCCCGCGCACCAGGGCGGTGTAGCGGGCGGCGGTGCGGCGGGCGAGCATCGCGGCGGTGTAGCCGTCGAAGACCAGGTGGTGGCCGAGCTGGGTGTACCGGACCTCGCGGTCGGACAGCTTGATGACGGTGCGTGCGTACAACGGCCGGTCCACCATCCCCCGGCATGCCTCGGCGGTCCGCCCCCGCTCGGCGTCGACGAACGCCTGGGCCGCGGCCACGGGATCGGCCGCGCCACTGAGGTCGACCACCTCGGGCAGCTCGACCGGCTCCTCGCTCACCGCCTGGCGCGGCCCGTCCGGGGTGTCGTACACCCGTAGCCGGAGGGTCTCGGCCTCCTCGGTGGTCGCCCGGACCGCCTCGGCCAGCGCGTGCGTGTCGATCGGTTCGCCGCCGGATATCTCCACCACGTCGCCGACCACGTAGTACGGCGAGTCGGGTTCGAGGCGCTGCGCGTTCCAGATGCCCAACTGGGCGCCGGTCAGTGCGAGGAGGCCGTCCGAGGGCACGCTTGCGGGGCTCAACTTACTCTCCTTGAAGTGTGGGAACGACCATCGGTGTGCCGGTCACCGGGTCGGGGACGATGACGCTCGGCAGGTCGAACACGTCCTTGATCAGCGCGGCGTCCACGATGTCCCCGGGGTCGCCCTCGGCGACCACCCGGCCGTCCTTCATGGCGACCAGGTGGTCGGCGAACCGGCATGCCTGATTGATGTCGTGCAGGACCGCGACCACCGTGCGGCCCTCGTTGCGCAGCCTGGCCAGCAGGCCGAGCAGCTGGTACTGGTGAGTGATGTCGAGGAACGACGTCGGTTCGTCGAGCAGCAGGTAGGGCGTCTGCTGGGCGAGCACCATGGCCATCCACACCCGCTGCCGCTGTCCGCCGGACAGCTCCTGCACCGGCCGGTCGGCCAGGTCCTCGACACCGGCGGCGGCCATCGCCGCGTCGACGGCCGTCTCGTCGTCCCTCGACCACAACGCCAGCATCGACTGGTGCGGGAACCGTCCCCGGCCCACCAGCTGCCGGACCTTGATGTCGTCGGGTGCCAGCGGGTCCTGCGGCAGGAAGCCGAGCTTCTTGGCCAGTGCCTTGGTCGCGTAGCCGCCGACCTCGCGGCCGTCGAGTTCCACGTGCCCGGAGTCCGGGCGCAGCAGCCGGACCAGCGCGCTCAACAGGGTCGACTTGCCACAGCCGTTGGGACCCACGACGGCGGTGAACGCACCGTCGGGGACGTCGAGGCTCAGACGTGTGGCCACGATCCGGTCTCCGTAGCGCAGGGTGATCTCCCGCGCCGTCAGGCGTGCGGTCACGCGCGCCTCACCTCCTTGGTCAGCAGCCAGATCAGATAGCAACCGCCGATCGCGGTACTCACCACGCCGACGGGCAGCGCGACGGGCGCCAGCAGCATCTGGGCGATCAGGTCGGCGCCCTGGAGCAGCACCGCTCCGGCCAGCGCGGCCGGGAGCAGTGGTACTCCGGTCGCGCCCGCGAGCCTGCGGCCGATCTGCGGGGCGGCCAGGGCGATGAACGCGATCGGGCCGGCCACGGCGGTCACGGTGGCCGTACAACCGACGCCGACCAGCACCATCAACAGCCGCAGCCGGTCGAGCCCGACCCCGGTGGTCACCGCGATCGCGTCGCCGAGCGAGGCCTGGTGCATGGCGTGCGCCCGGGTGGTCATCAGGATCAGCAGCACGGCGATCACCGAGAACGGAATCCCCAGGTCGGCCCAGCCCACGCCGTTGAGCGAGCCCGCGCTCCAGCCGACGGCGGCGATCGCCACCTCCAGATCGGCGCGCAGCACGATCCACGAGTTGATCGCGGTCACCATCGCGTTGAACGCGATTCCGATGACCACCAACCGCAGCCCGGAGAAGCCCCGTTCGAACGACAGCAGGTAGATCGCTGCCGCGACGACCAGCCCGCCGAGCACCGAACCGACGGCCAGTTGGGCGGACGTACCCGACAGCAGGGTGATGGCGACCAGGGCTCCGGTGTAGGCGCCCGCGTCGAGGCCGATGACGTCCGGGCTGCCCATCGGGTTGCGGGTGAGGTTCTGGAAGATCGCCCCCGCCACGCCGAGCGCGGCGCCGAAGACCAACCCGGCCATTACCCGCGGCAACCGCCAGTCCCGGATCACCACGGAGCGCTCCGCCCCGGTCAGTACGGCGAACACCCTGCCGGGGGAGGACCACGACGCCCCGTAGCACAGCCCGAGCAGGGCCAGGCCCAGCATCAGGGTCACCAGCACCGCCACGAGCAGCATCGTGCGGCGTTCGACTCTCAGTCCGAGTGCGGTCACAGCGATCCCGCCCCGTAACGGCGAACGGCCCAGATCAGCATGGGGCCGCCGAGGAACGCGGTCACGATGGCCACCGGCACCTCGCCGGTGGGCAGCAGTACCCGCGACCCGATGTCGGCGACCAGCAGCAGGATCGGACCGAGCACCATCGTGTAGAGGATCAGCCATGGCACCGAGCCCGCCGCCGGCTTGCGTACCAGGTGCGGCACGATCAGCCCGACGAACAGGGTCGGCCCGGCCACCGCCGTCGCCGCCCCGCTGAGCACGGTGATCAGCACCAGGGCGGCGGCCCGTACCCGGCCCACGCCCGCACCCAGTGTCTGCGCCACGCTCTCGCCCAGCGTCAGGGCGTTGAGCGCCCGGCTCAGCAGCAGCGCGCCGAGCAAGGACACGGCTATCGCGGTCAACGGCAGCGCCAGCGGTGCCTGTTCGCGGGCCGCGAGCGACCCGACCGACCAGAACCGGTAGGCGTCGAAGACGTCCGGCAGCATCAGCCTCATCCCCAGCGCGACGCCGCCCAGCACCGCGGTCAGGGCCACGCCGGTGAGCACCAGACGCAGCGGTGAGCGCTGCCCGACCGCGGCGACCAGCAGGGCCGCGAGTACGGATCCGGCGATCGCGAAGCCCAGTTCGCCCGCCTGCCCGGCGGCCGGCCCGAGCGCCGAGCCGATGGTGACGGCGAACCCGGCGCCCGCGGTGACCCCGAGGATGCCGGGCTCGGCCAGCGGGTTGCGGGCCAGCGTCTGGATCAGCGCGCCGGCCACCGCGAGCGCGGCGCCCACCGCGATGGCCAGCAGCGCGCGCGGCGCCCGGATGTCTCGCACGATCACCTGGTCGTCGGTGCCCTGGTGGTCGAACAATGCCCGCACGACCTCGGCGGGCGGAACGTGGCGGGCCCCGACGCCCATGCTGAGCACGGCGATCACTGCCAGCAGCAGCAGTCCGCCGACGAGCAGGCCGATCTGTGGCCCGGCCCGCCCGGTTCCCGCCGTCCGGGACGCGCGGCCCGCAACGGTCACCGGTTCAGCAGCGGAGCGAGCGACTTGTCGATCGCGTCCAGGGTCTGAACGGCCTCGCCGTAGGTCGCGGCCTCGGTGTAGCGGAACGGGAAGGCCTTCCCGGCCTTGACGGCGGGCAGGTTCTTCCAGAGCTTCGAGTCCAGGACGTACTGGACGGACTTGGGGACGCTGCCGTCGGCGTTGACCGAGTAGGTCATGACGTCGGCCTCACCGAACGCGGCCGGGAGCTCCTCGATGGACGGGTACTCGCTGACCGCGCGCGAGCCGGGGCCGGGCTCCTTGACCTTGCCGTAGTACTTCGCGCCGAGGTCCTCGGCGATGTTGGTGCCCCACGAACCGTTGAACTCGCGCTGGAAGGTGCCCTTGGCGACCTCACCGTACGCGCCGACATGACCCAGCTTGAGCCGGGGCAGCACGTCCTTGTACTTCTTGGACAGCTCTGCGGCCTTGGCCTCGTACGTGTTCTTCGCGATGTCGAACTGCTCGAGTGCGCCCGCGGCGTCGGCCTGCTTGTGGGACAGCTCGCGCCATGCGGAGGGCACGGTCGGGCCGATCGCCACGACGGGGGCGATGGACTCCAGTCGCTTGATGTCGATGTCGCCGAGCACCGGGGCGGGTACACCGATGACGATCAGGTCGGGATCGGCCTCGGCGACGGCCTCGTAGTTGGTCTCGGCGGCCTGCTCGCCCGCCACCTTGGTGAGCTTCTTGTACGTGGCCAGGTCTTCCTTGGTCATCATCGGCTCACCGCGCTTCCACGACGAGATTCCGACCAGTGGCGCGTCGGCCTCGATCATGACGGGCACGGCATAGCCGGTGGCCACCACCCGCTTCGGGTCGGCGGGGATGGTGATCTTGCCGTTGTCCGCGGCGAACACCCGGGTCTTCCTCTTGTCCGAGGCGTCCGACCCGCCCTCCGACGACGACCCGCACCCGACCAGGACGAGGGCCAGCGACACGGCGCCGACCAGGCCGGACGATCTGCGTATGGACATGTAGTGCTCCTTGCTGGTTGCGTGGGACTTGTCTTGCTCGATGGCCTCTTGGCGGAACGACCGGGAAGCGGCGTCACGCCTGCCCCGGTCCGACCGGCCGGTCAGTGGTCGTCCTCGTCGAAGTCGGCGACGCCGCGCTTCCAGTAGCCGGTGATGTCGTGATCGGCGCTGTCCAGCCGCAGCTCGTCGCGGGCCCAGCGGCGCAGCGGCTTGATCTGCCCCGCCTCACCCGCGACCCACACGTACACCCGTTCCCCCTCGGGCACGGTCACGGCGGTCACGGCCCGTGCCAGCGCGTCGCCGGTTCCCGCAGGCAGAACGCCGCGGTGCAGCCAGCGCACTTCGACGCCGTCGGGTGCGGACAGCTCGATCTCCTGTGCGGCGTCGACGACTTCGACGAACGCCCAGCCCTTCGCGCTCCTGGGCAGCTCCTCCAGCCGGCGCGCGATCGCGGGCAGGGCCGTGATGTCGCCCGCGAGCAGGTACCGGTCGTAGGTGTGCGGGACGATCAGTCCACCGGGCGGCCCCGCGACATGCATGATGTCGCCGGGCCGGACCGCACGCGCCCAGTCCGACGCGAGGCCACCCTCGTGCTCGGCGATGTCGATGTCGATCTCGCCCGCGACCGGGTCGTAGCGGCGCACGGTGTACTCCCGCGAGATGAGCGCAGGCCGCGGCCAGCGCAGCATCGCCCCCTTCGGCTCGGGCAGCCGCAGTGTGCCGTCCGGATCCGGGAAGATCAGTTTCACGTGTTCATCCGGCGAGTGGGCCTCGAACCCCTCGGTGCCCGCCCCGCCCAGGGTCACCCGCAGCAGGCCGGCGCCTACCGCGACCACGCGTACGACTTCGGTCGCCCGGATACCGATCGGGTAGCCCACCTTCTCGGCGTGGAGACCCGCCCGGACCTCCGCGATCCGGTCCAGGTGCCGGTGCCGGTGGTCGACGCGGCTCATGCGGCATTCCCCGTCAGCAGCGTTGTCCAGTGCGCCAGTTCGGGCTGCTCGGCCAGGTCGGGAAACTCCAGCGCGACCGCCCCGGCGGCACGCCAGCGCCCGACCAGGGCCATGATCCGCACCGAGTCCAGTCCCAGGTCGACCAGGTTTTCATCGGGCGCGATCTCGGCGGGGTCGCAGTCGAGCAGTTCCGCGACGTCTGCTCGGACGCGTTCGGGCGACAAGGTCTGATGCATCGGATTGCTCCTGCGGGGATGGGCGCCGACAGCGCGTTCGACGCGTCGGCGGTGGTGGTCACGACGCCACGACAAGGAGTGGCGTACGCCCGGTCATGGCGTGCGTGGGAGAACGGGGGGAACCGGCAGCCGCGCCGGGACTCCGGCGGCCACTCGAACCAAGGCAAGGCTAACCTAACTTATCGACGCCGAACACATGACCCCGAACTCGGCGCCGCGCGACACTCCCGCCCCAACTCCGCCCGTACAGCCACCCATCCGCTGCCGCGCGCTCCATCAGGGCACCCCCTCCGACGAGCGCAAGTTAGGTTACCCTTGCCTAACTTTCCCACAGGAGGTTGCTCATGCCTGAGCACATACCGGGCAGAAGCGGCGAGTTCGACGGCCGCACTGTCCTGGTGACCGGTGCCGCACACGGCATCGGGGCGGCTGTCGCCGAGCTGTTCGCCACCCTCGGCGCCCGGGTGGCCGCCACCGACCGCGCGCGGGACGGCATCGACGCCCTCGCCGCGGAGTGGAATCGGCGACAGGAGAAGAACCCGGGCAGCGACTGCTCGGCGGGTCGTCTGGAGCCGTACGTCATGGACGTCACCGACCGGCCTTCGGTGGAGCGCACCGTGGCGCGTGCCGAGCGCGAACTGGGCCCCGTCGACGTACTCGTGAACGTCGCGGGCATCCTTCGGACCGGCCCCGCCACCGAACTCTCCGCGCAGGACTGGTCGGACACCTTCGCGGTGAACACCAGCGGTGTCTTCCATGTCTCGCAGACCCTCGCACCGCTGATGGCCGGCCGGGGCAACGGTTGCGTCATCACCGTCGGTTCCAATGCCGCCGGTATTCCTCGCACCGGCATGGCCGCCTACGCCGCGTCGAAAGCGGCGGCCGCCATGTTCACCAAATGTCTGGGCCTCGAACTCGCCCGCAGCGGCGTGCGTTGCAACGTCGTCGCGCCCGGCTCCACCGACACGGCGATGCAACGCGCGCTGTGGACCGGCTCCGGCGCCGAACAGCGTGTCATCGACGGGGACCCGGCGACCTACCGCACCGGCATACCGCTGGGCCGCATCGCCGCCCCCGAGGACATCGCCGAGGCTGTCGCGTTCCTCGCCTCCGACCGCGCCCGCCACATCACTCTGCAGGAGCTGTACGTCGACGGCGGCGCCACCCTGCGCTGAACGGCCCTCACTTCTTCCCTACGCCCCATCCACCGCACCTCATCCACCGCACCCGCTGACGGAACCATCGAGAATGGAGCCCCCGTGTCGACGGCACCCCAGGTCGCCACGCACGTACCCCCGGCTGATCCGACCCACCCGGCCGTAGGCGCGGCCACCTCGCTGCTGGACGCCTACACACCGGGTGACCGCTTCCTCGCCACCCCTGGCCGCACCCTGCTGGCACACGGTGCGGCACGCCCTGTGCCACACGACGAGCGGCCCTTGGACGAGCGGGTGAGAGCCACCCTGGCCCGAGCCGGCGCAGCCGGACAGCCATCGCCCGTGGTCATCGGCGCCATCCCGTTCGACCACGAGGCACCGGCCGCCCTGAGCGTGCCGGCAGCACTGCGCGTCGCGCCGCCGCTCTCCTCCGACCCACTGATCGCCCTGCCCGTCGGTGTGTCCGGCCCGGCGGACTGGGGAATGCGCCCGGTTCCCGGCCCCGAGGTCTACGGAGCGGGCGTGGCCTCGGCCGTGGAGCGCATGTGGCGCGGCGAGTTCAGCAAGGTGGTGCTCGCCCGCACCCTCGAGCTCACCTCCCCCGCCCCTCTCGACCTGCCCACGATGCTCCAGCGCCTGGCCCGCCGCGACCCCGTCGGCTATACCTTCGCGCTGCCGACCGGGGCCGGCCGTACCCTGATCGGCGCCAGCCCGGAACTGCTGGTCTCCCGGCAGGGGCAGCAGGTGGTCGCCAATCCGCTCGCCGGGTCCACCCCACGCAGCACCGACCTCGCCGAGGACGTCCGCCGTGCCGCCGCACTGCTGGAGTCCGTGAAGGACCTGCACGAGCACGCCGTCGTCGTGGATGCCGTCCACCAGGCCCTGGCCCCGCACTGCACGGAGCTGACCGTCCCCGCCCGGCCGACACTGATCCGCACCGCCACCATGTGGCATCTGTCCACCACGGTGACCGGCACGCTCGCCTCCCCCGACGCCTCGGCCCTGGCTCTCGCCTGCGCCCTGCATCCGACTCCCGCCGTGTGCGGCACCCCCACCGCAACAGCACGTCAGGTCATCGCGGAGACCGAGCCGTTCGACCGCGGGTTCTTCACCGGGGTGGTGGGCTGGGGCGACGCCTTCGGGGACGGCGAGTGGGTCGTCACGATCCGCTGCGCCGAGGCCGAGCAGCGCACGCTGCGCCTCTACGCGGGGGCCGGCATCGTGGCGGCGTCCGAGCCCGAGGCGGAGACCGCCGAGACGGCAGCCAAGTTCCGTACGTTCCTCAGCGCCTTGGGAGCCGAGCTGTGAGCCGCGACGACGCGCCCACCTGGCCGTCCGATTTCGCCGAACGGTACCGGGCTGCGGGCTGGTGGCGCGGAGAGACGTTCGGCTCCATGCTCCGGGAGCGCGCCGAGGCGCACCCGGACCGGATCGCCGTGGTCGATCCCGTCGCGGAAAGCCGGTGGAGCTACGCGGAACTGGACCGGCGCGCCGACCGGCTGGCCGCGGGCTTCCTCGCCCGGAACATCACCAGGGGCGACCGCGTGGTGGTGCAACTGCCCAATATCGCGGAGTTCTTCGAGGTCGTCTTCGCACTGTTCCGGATCGGCGCGCTGCCCGTCTTCGCGCTGCCGGCCCACCGCGAGACGGAGATCGCGTACTTCTGCGAGTTCACCGAGGCGGTCGCGTACGTCATCGCGGCGGAACACGGCGGTTACGACTACCGTGAGCTGGCGGCGAGGACCCGCGCCGGAGCGGGCACACTGCGGCATGTGTTCGTCGCGGCCGGGAACCCGGGCGAATTCGAGGCGCTGTCCGACGTGGCGGAGGATCCGGTGAGCCACGCCGCCCCGCGCCCGGACGACCTGGCCTTCCTCCAGCTCTCCGGCGGCAGCACCGGCGTACCGAAACTCATTCCGCGCACCCACGACGACTACATCTACTCGCTGCGCGGGTCCAACGACATCTGCGGGGTCGACGAGAACAGCGTGTACCTCTGCGTGCTGCCCGCGGCCCACAACTTCCCGCTCTCCTCCCCCGGCTCGCTCGGCACGCTCCACGCCGGCGGACGCGTGGTGCTGTGCCCGCAGCCCTCGCCCGAGGTGGCCTTCCCGCTGATCGAGCGGGAGGGGGTCACCATCACCGGGCTGGTCCCGCCGCTGGCCCTGTTGTGGACCCGGGCGGCGACCGCCGCCGCGCACGACCTCGGCAGCCTCGACGTCCTGCTGGTGGGTGGCGCCAAGTTCAGCGAGGAGGCGGCGCGGCGGGTCGGGCCGGCACTCGGCTGCACCCTGCAACAGGTCTTCGGGATGGCCGAGGGACTGGTCAACTACACCCGGCTGGACGACCCGGACGAGGTGATCGTCACCACCCAGGGGCGGCCCATCTCGCCGGACGACGAGATTCTGGTCGTCGACGACGAGGACCGCGAGGTCGCACCGGGCGAAACGGGCCACCTGCTGACGCGGGGACCGTACACGATCCGCGGCTACTGGCGGGCGCCGGAACACAACGCCCGCTCATTCACCGAGGACGGCTTCTACCGCACGGGCGACGTCGTCCGGGTCACCGGGAGCGGGCACATCGTCGTCGAGGGACGCGCCAAGGACCAGATCAACCGGGGCGGCGAGAAGATCGCCGCGGAGGAGGTGGAGAACCACATCCTCGCCCACCCGTCCGTGCACGACGCCAATGTGGTGGCCGAGCCCGACCCGTACCTGGGCGAACGCATCCGCGCGTACGTGATCCTGCGCCCGGCCGCGGGTCCGCTGAAGCCGGTGGACATCAAACGGTTCGTACGGGAACGGGGCCTGGCGGCGTACAAGGTGCCGGACCGGGTCGAGTTCGTGGACGCGTTCCCGCAGACCGGTGTCGGAAAGATCTCCAAGAAGGACCTGCGGACCGCCGCGGCCCGCAGCGCATCCGCCGCCCCGAACGCCTGAACCCTGCCGGGCCTGCCCGCCCCTGCCCGGCCTCCCCTCGACTCCGAACGGAATCCCAGCACCATGGCCCTGCCCGCCATTGCCCCGTACCCCATGCCGACCGCCGACGAGCTGCCCGCCAACCGGGTCGAGTGGACCGTCGACCCCGCGCGCGCGGTGCTCCTCGTCCACGATCTGCAGAACTACTTCCTGTCGGCCTACGACCGCCGGGCTTCGCCGATTCCCGAACTTCTGTCGCATGTAGCAGAGTTGAAGAGGGAGGCGGCGCGTATCGGCGTACCGGTGCTCTATACCGCGCAGCCCGGCGGCCAGAGTGCGGACGAGCGCGGTCTGCAACAGGACTTCTGGGGTCCGGGCCTCCCGGCCGACCCGAACGCCGCCGCCATCGCGGATGCCGTCGCACCCGACGAGGGTGACACGGTGCTCACCAAGTGGAAGTACAGCGGCTTCGTCCGCACCGGTCTCCTGGAGAGGCTGCGCGAGCAGGGCCGCGACCAGATCGTCATCACCGGCGTCTACGCCCACATCGGCGTCCTCATGACCGCGTGCGACGCCTGGATGCAGGACATCCAGGCGTTCGTGGTGGCCGACGCGGTGGCCGACTTCTCCGCCGAGGACCACGCGATGGCACTGCGCTGGGCGGCCGGCAAGTGCGCCGTCGTCACCGGCACCCGATCCGTCTTCGAAGGGAACTGACCACCGCTGCCCCGAATCACACACGGCCGCGTCGGGACCGGCGGCCGACCGGGGTGCCGATGCCGATGCGTCCGCACCGGCTCGGCCGCCTCCGGCCGGACTGTCCGCCACCCTCGGATTCGGTGAAGGGGCCGGCGTCCGACTGCCCGGGGCGAGGACGACGGTCAGGGCCGACTGCTCACAACCTTGCTGGAGGCCACAGGCCCCGGCCGCGGGTACAGCGTTCACGGTGGTGCTGCTCGGGACCGGGAACGCCGTCGCCCGGCGAGCGCGGCTACCGGTCGCGGACCACGCCGGCGAGTTCGTCGAGCAGTGCGCCAACCGCGGCATCCGTCATCCGATAGCCGTCGGCGGTCTCGGAGATGCGACCCGAGGCGACACGGGAGTTCCACCAGTCCTCGAGGAAGCCGGGGGCGTATCCGCCGGTGCAGAAGTCGTAGGGTTCGGCCACGAGGCCGAAGACGATCATGAGTTCGTAGTCCGGCAGCGCGTAGGAGCGCTCGTACTGCGGAGGGGTCCTGACGTACCGGTCGAAGGATCCGACCTGGTTGAAGCTGGTGAACAACCAGAACAGGTAGTCGTACATCAGCGTGGAGCGCGCATCGGCGTGCAGAGAGAAGAACCCCTTGTCGTGCACGACGGCCTCCCCGAGTATCCGCATGCGCCGCTCCGCGTCCGGCAGAACGTCAGCGACCTCGCGGAATGCACGCCGCAACACCGGGGAGAAGCTGCCCTCGCGCACCGTGGCCAGGGCGTCGATCCGGTCCTGCTCCGAGGTGTCGTAGACGGACTCGTCGACCAGACCCGTGACGAAGGCCTCGAAGTTCTCGGCGACCAGGGTGACCGCGAAGTCGTCCTCCTGGTCGACGTGCACCACGGTCGGTTCGCCGCCCTTGCCGCACGCGCGGTAGTCGAGGGCGAGCATGTCGTGGCCTGCGGATGGCGTGTCGGCGAAGTAGACACCGATCTCGGGGTACTCCCACATGTCGATCCAGAACCGACTGCCGTACTCGCCGCCGAGCGATTGCGGCCTCGTCCGTCCGACGCCCCTGATGCCGGTGATCACGATGTGGTCGTCGGCCCAGGAGGTCGGCTCGGTCATGGGAAAGTGGTCCCGGTTCGGAATGCCGCCGTTGTGCGCTGTCATCAGCGCGATGTAGGAGTCGGGCAGACGGTATCCACCGAGCTCCTCCTCCACCGACGCGATCGACTCGCGCGTGGGCGGGGCCTCCTCCACGTACTCCGCCAGCGCGTACGCCGAATCGTCCCAGAACCCGGCCACGTCGAAGCCCTCGAAATATCCCACTGTGCCCTCCCAGGCCCGCCTGGGAGGGATCGTACGTTCCGCGCCCGGATGCGATCACGGCCCCCTCGGCTTCAGCGAGACACCGGCATTGCGTCGGTGTGTACAGCCATCACCCGCCGCATGGTCCCACCGTTGTGATCACGGCGTGAGCCACGGACCAGCCTCAGTGCGACACCGCCACCCTCACGCATCACCTGACCCACAGCTCTTGACAATTGTTCGTCCTGACATGCCATTGGCTGGAGCAATGGTCGGCCCGAAGCGTTGCGGGGCAGCAGGATGGACGTCTTGCCCACATCATGTGCCAGGAGTCCCGCGTGTACAGGCTGTTTGAGTGGAGCCGCCAGGAGCAACGTCCGCATGCAGGCCCACACGGCGGCTTCGTCCTCCGACTGGGCAGCGTCCGCGCTTGCGCCGCTAGCTCTGCGACGGAGTGAGCAGTGAGGTGGCCGGGCCGCCCCGGGGCGGCGAGTGGCTGGGCAGCGCCGCCCGGCGGTGCGGGCCCGCAGGTGCCGCCCGCGCCCGCGTGGATGCGGTGGCTGCCCGCCTTCTATGTCGCGGGCATCCTGGTGCTCGAACCCCTTACGCCCGTGCAGTGGCCGGTGAGCTTCCTGCTCATCGCCCTCCCCGTGATCACAGCCTTCGCCCACGGCCCCGCTGCCGTCGCCGGCGTCACCGTGTTCGCGATCGCCTTCGAAGGAGTCCTGGCCGGCACCCCGTGCTGCGCGGGCCGCCCGGTGAGCTACGTGTGGGAGCGCCACTACGTGGCCACCTACCTGAGCACCGCTGTGGTCGGCGCCCTAGGAACATTCCTGGCTGCCCACCGCGTGCGCCGGGAACGCACCCTCGCCAACGTGCGCTTCGTGGCCGAGATCGCACAGCATGTCCTGCTGAGCCCGGTCCCGCACCGCATCGGCCCACTTCTGGTTGAAACCCTCTACCTGTCCGCCGCTGCGGAAGCACGCATCGGCGGTGACCTGTATGAGGCCGTCCCCACGACGTACGGACTCCGCATTGTCATCGGCGACGTCCGCGGCAAGGGACTCCCCGCCGTCGAGACGGCCGCCACCCTCCTCGGCGCCTTCCGCGAGGCCGCCCACGACGAACCCGACCTCGCCGCCGTTGCCCGCCGGGCGGAGACGAGCATGAATCGCAGAGCCGCCCGCCTGGCCGGAAACGACGTGGGCGAGCGCTTCGTCACCGCTGTATTCGCGGAGATCCCTCGCCGTCGCGTGGTCCGCATCCTCAACTGCGGCCACCCCCCACCCCTCCTCATCCGCTCCGACGGGGTCACTGAACTGGAGACGGCCGACCCCGCACCGCCCCTCAACCTGGGCATGCACCTCACAGAGGCCTACCGGATCGATGAGTACCCCTTCGGTCCCGGCGACCAGTTGCTGCTCTACACCGACGGCGTCACCGAAGCACGCGACCGCACCGGGGCCTTCTACCCCCTCCGCCGGCGCGTCCTCTCCTGGGGCCCTCTCCAGCCCCGGGAACTCCTCGACCGACTCCACCACGATCTCCTCATCTACAGCAGCAACCACCTCCACGACGACACCGCGGCCCTCGCCATCTACCACCTGCCCGAATAGAAGTCAACACCGTTGCGTTAGGGCCGTGAGCGGCTGCTGAGGCCGTGGGCGAAGAATGCAACGGTGGTGTGGACGGTGTAGTTCTGGGCCTTCTGGGGGTGCTGTCCGGCGTTCGGGCCGTACTTGCTGGTGGGGTTCTTGCGTGTGCGGGCCTTCACTCGTTGCCGTCGGTGGGCGGGCAGGAGGTCGCCCAGGGCGGCGTGGCCGATCGTGCCGACCAGGTCGATGAGGGTGCCGGGGAAGATTCCAAGGCCGGCGGTGACGGTGTCGGTTGCGGCGGCCAGTAGGACGGTGAAACTGATCCGTTCCATGGGTACTTCCGGCCGCCCGGTCAGGGCGTCGTCGCCGGCACGGATCAGAGCCTGGTAGGCGGTGAGCAGGGCGTAGACCTCCTGGTCGAGGCCATCAATGCTGCGGGAGCGCAGGACGCGGCCGTCGAGCATCGTGGCCTTGATCGAAAAATACGTAGTTTCCGCCTGCCACCTGCGGTGATAGAGATCAACGAGCTCGGCGGCCGGAAAACGGACGGGGTCCAGCAGATTTGTGATCAGCCGCCACTGCTCGGTGCGGACGGTGCCATCGGCCAAGGTGACGGTGAGGGTCGCCTCGATCACGCGCACCGGCAGCAGTACCCGCAGGACGCCGTAGCCGATGCGGGCGATGTAGGAGCCGTCGCCCAGGTGCTCGGCGGGGGTGGGGACGCGGCGGGCCCCGGAGCGCACCAGGAACCGGGCCCCACTCTGATGGACGGCATCAAGGAACTCGTTGCCGTCGAAGGCCGCGTCGGCCAGCAGGAGCATCGTCTTGTCCAGGGCGGTCAGAAGCCGCTTGGCATAGGGGAGTTCACCCTCGGACTCCGGTCCGAAGGCGGCGGCTATGAGCGCGCGGGTGCCGCACTCGACCAGGGCCAGCAGCCGCAGGAGCGGATAGCCGAACTCCAGACTCTCCGCGGCCCGCTTGGGGTAGCGCCAGGTGAGCGTCTCGTCGTCGGGGGTGTGCAGCAGGGTCCCGTCGACAGCCACCGTGCGCAGGCCCCGGTAGAAGGACCCGGCCTGCCCGGGGCGGGCGACGGGCCCGGCAAGCGTCTCGAACAGACGCCGCAGAGGTGCAGCCCCCACCCTGCGCCTGGCCCGCGTCAGCGAGGAGACCGCAGGATGCACCAGGGCCAGCGGGGTCAGGGCGGTGGTCAGCTTGGACCACACCGTGCGGTACGAGCGGTGTTCGAACAGTGCGAGAGCGAGCACGAAGTACACCACCACCCGCGAAGGCAGCAGCCGCAGGCGCTTCTCGCGCCGACCGGTCTCCTCCAGCACCGCGTCCACCAGCGCGAAGTCCACGATCTGGGTCAACTCCCCCAGATGACCCGGCGCGAAAACACCCCGGGCTGTCTCGATCGTGGACGTGATGACAGACTTCTCCTGCAACGGGACCCCTGACCTTGACCGACTTTCTTCGCCGATCGTTGATCTATCAGGTGGTCCCGTTGCGCTGTTCAGCAGGGCTTGACGTACAGCTCAGGGGCCAAACGCAACGGTGTTGGAATAGAAGTGCCCTGAAGATCTTGAAATCGCGCCCGCCTTGCATCGGTTCATACCGGTTGGCTTTCCGTGATCCGGCGCGAACCCGACAGCGAGAGCAAGATCTTCAGCGGCCCCCGCGGCCTCTCGATCCCGCAGAACGAGAACCCGGCGGTCCGACCAACCCTGACGGGAGCATGTAATTCTCCCCGCCCCTGCTCGGACCGACCCCGGAGTTGCTCAGCTGGATCCCCAGGCAGGCGCGCGCTGACCTGCGGTCGGACGCCACAACGAGGTCTGGGACGGCAGCAGCGCCTCTCCGTGCCTGAGGCACTCCCGGACCACGGACAGGGGAGGACGAGGACTGTTCCTCATCACGCAGACGACGCACCGTTGGGGCACTCGCTGCACGCCAAAGGACAAGGTGATCTGGGCGGAGTAACCGATGGACGGCACAACCTGGTCGCAAGGTCCGGCCTGCTGCGGCCACGCCTGCCGACGGGCCGGGGCACGGAAAGAACAGCACGGAGCCGCTGGACCCGCATGTCCTCGGATCCGGCACGCGCATCAGGCACCCGACAGGCTCTCAGCCGCCCGAGCCGGTTCTGTGGGCCGTCGGTGGCACAGCGGGCCGCACCCGCTTGCGCCTGTCGTCGTGCTCCCACACAACGCTGAACAATCGCCCTGGTCGAGATGTACGGACCCATCTCAGCGGACTGAAGGGAACAGCGCCGATGGACGGATCAGAACATCCGGATCGCAGAACGCTGCTCGTCGGCGGACTCGTGGTCGCCTCGATCGCGCTCACGGGGTGCTCATCGACGAGCGCCACACCGCTGGCGGCCGGCACTTCGCCGAACGCGCGGCCGAGCACGCCCACCGAGGCATTCGCGAGACTGATGGACGGCAATGAACGCTGGGTGAGCGGAGACCTTCGGCATCCCGACCGGGATCCGAACCGGCGCGAGTTCGTGGCCCAGAAGCAGGAACCTTTCGGGGCGATCCTCTCGTGCATCGACTCCCGGGTGCCGCCGGAACTCCTCTTCGACACCGGACTGGGTGACCTCTACGTGATGCGCACGGGAGGGGAGGCGGTCGGCCCGGTGGTCACGGGGTCGGTGGAGTACGGGCCCATGACGAGCGGCACTCCGCTCATCGTGGTCCTCGGGCATCAGCGTTGCGGCGCCGTCGCGGCAGCCTACAAATCCATCCGTGACGGCAAGCCACTCCCCGGCAACCTGGATGCGATCGCCAGGGCTCTGCGGCCGGCCTACGAGCAGGCAGTCCGGGAGGGCGGTTCCGATCCGGTCGAGACCATGGCCCGCGCGCAGGTCGAGTTGACCGCGGCCGACCTGCGCTCCAACCAGGACCTGGCCCCGCTCGTGGCGAAGGGCACCCTTGCCGTGACCGGCGCCTACTACTCGCTCGACACCGGCAAGGTGGAAGTCCTGTCCGGCGCGACTACCAGGCCGTAGACCCCGCGGACGGACCGGATCGATCGAGTGGACCGGTACTGGCGGCTGGTGTGGATGGTCCAGTCGATCGGGGTGCCCACCAGCGCCCGCGTCATCAAGGCCCCATCAAAGCCGGACGGAACCGAACACGGGAGCGTCCGTCCCGGTTACACCTGAGGTGGAGGTGGGGCTCATGCTTCTGTACCTCACCAGGGGCCAGGTGGCGGTCGGGGCCGCCCTCGCGCTGCCGCCGACCGTGTGCGCGGTGCTGGTGCCCTTCCGGGCCGACATGACCGACTCCAACACGGTCCTGGTACTCGTCGTCGCCGTGGTTGCCGTGGCCGCCCTGGGACATCGCCTGGCCGGTACGCTCACGGCGTTGTCCGCAGCGGTGTGGTCCGACTTCTTCCTCACCCGCCCCTACCGACAGTTCACCGTCGTCAAGCCCGCCGACGTCATCACCGCCCTGCTGCTCGTCGTCGTCGGCATCGCCGTCTCCCGGCTGGCGG
This sequence comes from Streptomyces sp. NBC_00984, assembly GCF_045162475.1. Taxonomy (NCBI): domain Bacteria; kingdom Bacillati; phylum Actinomycetota; class Actinomycetes; order Kitasatosporales; family Streptomycetaceae; genus Streptomyces; species Streptomyces sp. NBC_00984. Next base: position 7,847,290 of record NZ_CP108734.1, on the reverse strand, counting down.
CCCGCGCCCGGGAATTGAAGGTGATCGCCCTCACCGACGATGACTACCTGGCGCAGATCCACCACACCGCCCGGCTGGCCGAGACCGGCACCGGCCCGCACACCGTGATCGACCATGTGTGTCGGCAGCTCGTGGGACTGCTCGGGCTGAGTGGCTGCCGCTTCGAACACGGCACCCTCGTAGGACGCCCGCCCCGTCTGGAGGAGGACGGCACCATCGCCTGGGGCGACCGGTGCTGGGATGCGGACCGCGACGGCCTGCCCCGCGAGGAACTGGAACTGCGGGTCTTCCACAATGGACGCTTCCACGGCCGCTTCATGCTTCAGCCCACGCCCGGAGCGGCGCCCCCACTCGCCGCGCGTCTGGTCGCGGTGACCCTGGCCAACCAGGTCGGGGCCGAGCTCGACGCGGTCGGCCGCGAGCCCACGCTTGACGGCACGGGCCCATCGGCCGAGCCGATGTCCCGGCTGCCGATCGGCCCACTGCTGCCGCCCAGCCACAGCTCGTAGGACGCCGACCGCAAGGGGCAACCACGAGAAACGCTCCGGATCTGTCACCGACTCGCGAGTGCGGCAAGAAGCAGCGTGACCGAGAGCAGCACGACGCGGGCGCCCCCGGCAGTGAACGCGCGTTGAGGACCCGAGCGGTCCCGGCCGTGGACAACGACGTTTCGCGGGTCGGCCGGATCGAGGTGAGAGAGACCGGCGTGCGTTCCGCGTCCACGTCACGCCCCCTCGCCGGTGTATGTCCTCGCCTCGGCCGCCCTCACCTCGGCACCCCACATTCTGGTCAGGTCAGCCTGGCCAGATCGTGGTTGAGTTCGACGACATTGACGCGTTCCTGACCCAGAAATCCGAGAACACGTCCCTGGACGTGTCGGGCGACCAGTGTCCTGACCTCGGTGGGGGCGAGGTGGCGGGCCTTCGCGACGCGGTCCACCTGCTCATAGGCGTATGCCGGGGAGATCGCCGGATCGAGTCCCGAGCCGCTGGCGGTGACGGCGTCCGCGGGGACGGACGCGGGCTGGACCCCGTCGAAGGCGGCGACGGCTGCGCGGCGGTCCTTGACGGTCCTGATCAGGTCGGTGTTGTTCGGGCCCAGATTGGAGGCACCGGAGATCGTGGGGTCGTAGCCGCCGGCGGACGGGCGGGGCTGGAACCACTTGGGGTCGGGGCGCGGTGTCTCCTTCTCGTCCCGGGGATTCTTCTTCGGCAGGGAGAAGTTCTGGCCGATCAGGCTGGAGGCCACCGGCGTGCCGTTCGTCGTCAGCTGGGAGCCGTTGGCCTGGTGGGAGAGACCGGACTGGGAGATGCCGGTGACGAGCAGCGGATAGGCGATGCCGGTGATCACGGTGAAGGCCAGCAGTATCCGCAGGGCGGTCAGATGGAGCTGGAGTACGGGGGGAAGGTGGGTGCGCACCCTGGGATCGCCTTCCTCTCTCGTCGGGCCGTCTGTCAGCGCAGGCCGGGGATGAACTGAATGAAGAGATCGAGCAGCTTGATGCCCACGAAGGGCAGGACCAGCCCGCCGAGCCCGTACATCCAGATGTTGCGGCTGAGCAGTGTCGCCGCGGAGGACGGCCGGTAGCGCACGCCGCGCAGCGCCAGCGGGATCAGAGCGATGATGATCAGTGCGTTGAAGACGATCGCGGAGGCGATCGCCGAGGTCGGGCTGTGCAGTCGCATGATGTTGAGCTTGTCCAGGCCCGGATAGACCATCGCGAACATCGCGGGGATGATCGCGAAGTACTTCGCGACGTCGTTGGCGATCGAGAACGTCGTCAGGGCACCGCGGGTGATGAGCAGCTGCTTGCCGATCTCGACGATCTCGATCAGCTTGGTGGGGTTGGAGTCCAGGTCCACCATGTTCCCGGCCTCCTTGGCGGCCGAGGTGCCGGTGTTCATGGCCACGCCGACATCCGCCTGGGCGAGCGCCGGCGCGTCGTTGGTGCCGTCGCCGGTCATCGCGACGAGCTTGCCGCCCGCCTGCTCCCGCTTGATGAGGGCCATCTTGTCCTCGGGCGTGGCCTCGGCCAGGAAGTCGTCCACCCCTGCCTCCTCGGCGATGGCGCGCGCGGTCAGCGGGTTGTCCCCGGTGATCATGACCGTCTTGATGCCCATGCGGCGCAGCTCGTCGAACCGCTCGCGCATGCCCTCCTTGACGACGTCCTTCAGGTGGATGACACCGAGGACGCGGGCGCCGTGCGCGTCGCCGTGCCGGGTCACTTCGCCGACGACCAGCGGGGTGCCGCCGCTCGCGGAGATGCCGTCGACGATGCCGCCGACCTCTGCCGTGGGGTGGCCGCCGTTGTCACGGACCCAGCGCATCACCGCCGTCGCCGCTCCCTTGCGCAACGACAGGTTCTCCTGAGGATCGTCGAGGTCGACACCGCTCATCCGGCTCTGCGCGGTGAAGGGTACGAACCGTGCCTGCGCCAGCTCTCCTTCACTGCGGCCGCGTAGCGCGTACTGCCGCTTGGCGAGGACGACGATCGAGCGGCCCTCGGGTGTCTCGTCGGCGATCGACGACAGCTGGGAGGCATCCGCAAGGTCTTCGACACTCACCCCGTCCACCGGCAGGAACTCGGCGGCCTGGCGGTTGCCGAGCGTGATGGTGCCGGTCTTGTCGAGCAGGAGGGTATTGACGTCGCCCGCGGCCTCCACCGCGCGCCCGGACATCGCCAGCACGTTGCGCTGCACGAGCCGGTCCATGCCCGCGATGCCGATCGCCGAGAGCAGCGCACCGATCGTCGTAGGGATAAGGGCCACCACGAGGGAGACGAGGATGACGATGGTCTGCTCCGCCCCGGCGAAGATGGCGAAGGGCTGCAGGGTCGTCACCGCGATCAGGAAGATGATCGTGAGGGATGCCAGCAGGATGTTGAGCGCGATCTCGTTCGGCGTCTTCTGCCGCGCGGCCCCCTCCACGAGTGCGATCATCCGGTCGATGAAGGTCTCCCCTGGCTTCGAGGTGATCTTCACGACGATCCGGTCCGAGAGCACTTTGGTACCGCCCGTGACCGCCGACCGGTCACCGCCCGACTCGCGGATCACCGGCGCCGACTCGCCCGTGATGGCCGATTCGTCGACGCTCGCGATGCCCTCGACCACATCTCCGTCGCCGGGGATGGTCTGCCCGGCCTCGACGACGACGTGATCACCCAGGCGGAGAGCGACGCCCGAAACCTCCTGCTCCGCGGCGTCGGTCGCGCCTGGCCGCCAGCCGGTGAGACGGCGGGCCGTCGTCGTCGTCCTGGCCCGGCGGAGCGTTTCCGCCTGGGCCTTGCCGCGTCCCTCGGCCACTGCTTCGGCGAGGTTGGCAAAGACGGATGTCAGCCACAGCCACGCCGTGATCACCCAGGCGAAGACGCTGGGCGCCCTGATGGCCGACAGCGTGGTCAGCACGGCCCCTACCTCCACCACGAACATGACAGGGTTGTGGACCATCACGCGCGGATCCAGCTTGCGCACGGCGTCGGGGAAGGACGTCAGAAGCTGCCTGGGATCGAGCAGCCCGCCCGAGACCCGGTGCTGCTGGCGCCCGGCGCCCGGCGGGCCGGGAGCGGGAGTGGCGGTCGTGGACATCAGTGCAGGCCTTCCGCAAGGGGGCCGAGCGCGAGCGCGGGAAAGTAGGTCAGACCGACAACGATGAGGATCACTGCGGTCAACAGCCCGACGAACTGCGGCCGGTGAGTGGGCAGGGTGCCTGCGGTGACCGGAACGGGTTGTTGCTCCGCGAGCGAGCCGGCGAGCGCCAGGACGAACACCATCGGCAGGAACCGGCCGACGAGCATGACCACACCCAGTGTGGTGTTGAACCAGACGGTGTTCGCGCTCAGTCCTGCGAACGCCGAGCCGTTGTTGTTCGCAGCCGACGCGAAGGCGTACAGGACCTCGGAGAAACCGTGCGGACCGGAGTTGAGCATGGCTGCCCGCTCCCCCGGGAGCGCCATGGCCAGACCCGCACCCACCAGTGCGACCGCGGGTGTGGTCAGGATGTAGAGGGAGGCGAATTTCATCTCCCGGCCCCGAAGCTTCTTGCCCAGGTACTCGGGCGTACGGCCGACCATGAGTCCGGCGACGAAGACGGCGACGATCGCCAGGACCAGGATCCCGTAGAGCCCGGATCCGGTACCACCGGGCGCAATCTCCCCCAGCATCATGTTGAAGATCGTCATTCCGCCGCCGCCCGGCGTGTACGAGTCGTGGGAGGAGTTGACCGCTCCGCACGACGTGAGGGTGGTGGACACGGCGAACAGGGCCGAGGCCCAGATCCCGAACCGCGTCTCCTTGCCCTCCATCATTGCGCCTGCCGCGTGACCGGCGGTGCTGCTGACGCTGTGCAGTTCGTTGGCGGTGACGATGGCTACCGATGCGCCCCAGATCAAGGCCATCACGGCGACGATGGCGTATCCCTGGCGGTTGTCGCCGACCATCGTCCCGAAGGTCCGCGGGAGCGAGAACGCGATGACCAGCATGAGGTAGATCTCGATCAGGTTGGTGAAGGCATTGGGGTTCTCGAAGGGATGCGCGGAGTTCGCGTTGTAGAAACCACCACCGTTGGTGCCCAGCTCCTTGATTGCCTCCTGGGAGGCGACGGGACCTCCGGTCAGGCCCTGGTGCCCGCCTGCAATGGTGGTGATGTCGTGGATTCCGTGGAAATTCTGAACGGTACCGGCAGCCACCAGAACGATCGCGAAGACGAAAGCCAGCGGCAGCAGGACGCGAAGCACAATCCGCGTCAGGTCCACCCAGAAATTCCCGACGCGATCGGTCTTCTTCCGGTTGAAGCCCCGGATCAGCGTGGCGACGACGGCAATACCCACGGCCGCGGAGACGAAGTTCTGCACCGCGAGGCCCGCCATCTGGACCAGATGCCCCATCGCCGACTCACCGGAATACGACTGCCAGTTGGTGTTGGTGACGAAGGATGCCGCGGCGTTGAACGACTGGTCCGCGGCGACCGGCTTCATTCCCAGGGACAGCAGGAGATGGTTCTGCACGCGCAGAAATGCGTACAGGAACAGTACCGATACGGCCGAGAAGGCCAGGATGCTCCGCAGGTAGACCGACCACTTCTGGTCGGCGTCGCCGTTCACTCCGCCTGCCCGGTAAATCAGGCGTTCAGCCCGCCCATGGTGATCAGCGGTCAGGACGCGGGCCATGTAGCCGCCCAGCGGGCGAAATGAGAGACCTAGCGCGACCACCAGGGCAAGTACCTGGAGCCAGCCCGCGAGGGTGTCGTTCATCCGGGCCTTCTCCTAGAACTTCTCGGGGAAGATCAGGCAGACGACCAGGTAGACCACAAGGCACGCGGCAACGATCAGGCCGACGGTGTTGTCCACGTTCACAGGCGTCCGACCCCCTTGGCGGCCAGGCCGATGAGGGCGAACACCACTACCGTGAGGCCGATGTACGCGATGTCCGACATGCGCGAAGCACCCCGCAGAGTCATGAGGGACGGGGCTTTGGGGCCCTCCCGACTGGCATGTGGAGTTGATCCGGAAAAGGGGATCGATTCATTTATGACGCTATATCAGTTGACGTCGGGATTGCCCTGCCACTCTGTGCGCCGATGGGATGACGGTGAAGTGCGCGGATTCACTCGTTGCGGCCGGATGTCGCGCTGCCGCCGGGCGCGGAACTCGGAAGAGTGAGCATCACCGAGAAACCCGTGCTCTCAGCGGCCGTCTCCAGGGCCCCGTCCATGGCCTCGGCCAAGTCGCGCGACAGCCGCACAGCCAGACTGCCGGCCCTGGGACCCGGAGCCCGGGATGCCTCGGGGCTCGGTTCCGGACCCCGGTCGGGCGTGCCGTCCTCCACCCGAATCCTCACGTGGCCGACCTGGACCTCGGCGGTGACGACGGGAGGCCGGTCCGGCGGGCTGTGACGCAATGCATCGGCCCCCAGGGCGGTCAGGGCGCGGGTGAGAAGAGCGGCGTCGGCGATCACATCGGGCAGCTGTTCCGGCAGGCGCAGAATGACCGAGTGGCCGCCGGGCCCGAGGTCGTCCAAGGCAGCGCCCAGCATCTCGTTGAGGTCGACCGGGCGGAGGTAGAGGTCGAGTGCCCCGGCGTGCAAGCGACTCACATCGTCGAGATCAGTGACCAACTGCGCCGCACGGTGTACCGCCGCGTGGGCAGCGTCCAACCACTGCGCCTCCTCCGGGAGAGTCGCGCCGGCGCGTCGACGCCGCAGGCGCACGAGCGCTTCTTCGGCCGTGTGCAGCGGAGCACGCAGATCGCGTCCTGCCGCGAGAAGCAGGGATGCCCGGGTACGTTCGGCGTCAGCGAAGGTGTCCGTGCCGTCGGAACACCCGGCGATCCGCCCTCGCGCATGAGCCAGCCCCAGTTCGGCGGCGCACGCAGCGAGGATGCGCTGGTCCTCCGTACTCAGTCCTGAGCCGCGCGCGGCCAGTGTGAGATTGTCGTCGACGGGGCTCTCCACATCCGCCTCGTAGGGCTTTTCCGGTGGCCGCTCCCCGGCGCTGGCGACCACGTACCAACGGGGCACGGGAGATGCTTCCGGGTCCCTTTCGAGCAGGCTGATCGCACTGAGACCGAAGTTCTCCCGGATCTGCTCCACCAGTGCCGTCAGATCCTGGCCACGCATCATGGCGGCGGCCAGGCGGCTCAACGCCCGCGCCTCGGATGTCGCGCGTACCGCCTGGTGCGTACGCTGGGCAGCCATTCCCGCTGCCGTGCCGACGAGAGCGGCCGTGGCGATGAACACCACGAGCGCGGTGATCGCGTCAGGGCGCGCGATGGCCAGCGAGTGCACCGGTGCGATGAAGTAGTAATCGGCGAGCAGTGCCGCGGCGATGGCGGCGAGCAGCGCCGGGCAGAGTCCTCCGACCAGGGCGACCACGACGACGGCGAGCAGATAGATCACCAGGTCGCTGGAGAGGCCGAGGTGGCCACCCACCGCGGTCAGCAGGAGCGTCAGTACAGGCAGCAGCACCACGGCGCCGACCAGCGCAGCCCAATACCGCCTTGGGCCCGTGCCACGGCTCGGATGCGGAAGCCTCAGCACGGCAGCCCCTGCTGCCTCCCTATGGGTGACGATGTGCACGTCGATGGGGCCGGACCCCTTGATCGTCCGCTCTCCCACACCTGCTCTCAGGAGGGAGGCGAGGCGACCGTGCCGGCTCGCGCCCAGCACGATCTGGGTGACGTTCTCCGCCTCGGCGAACTGGAGCAGGGCATCGACGACATCCTCGCCCGTGGTCTGGTGGTAGCTGCCGCCGAGCGACTCCAGAAGGGTGCGCTGGGCGTCCAGTACTGCCGGGTCGACGTCGGCGAGTCCGTCCTCCGGGACCACGTGGAGGGCCAGCAGCTCGGTGCCGGGTGTACGAGCGCTGATCCGAGCAGCACGGCGGATCAACGTCTCCCCCTCCGGCCCGCCGCTCAGGGACACGAGGATGCGCTCCCGGGTCTCCCAGGGAGCGACGATGCCATGTTCCGCGCGGTAGCGCTGCAGCCCTTCCTCCACCCGGTCGGCCAGCCACAGCAAGGCGATTTCGCGCAGGGCGGTGAGGTTGCCGACCCGGAAGTAGTGGGTGAGGGCGGACTCGATGCGGTCCGGCGCGTAGATGTCGCCATGGACCATGCGGCGGCGGAGCACCTCCGGTGGCAGGTCGACCAGTTCGATCTGGTCGGCCCGGCGGGCCACCTCATCGGGCAGGGTCTCCCGCTGCGCGACCCCCGTGATCTGCCGTACCGCGTCGTTGAGGGACTCCAGGTGCTGGACATTGAGCGTGGTGACAACATCGATGCCGGCGTCCTGGAGCTCCTCCACGTCCTGCCACCGCTTGGCGTTGCGGGCCCCCGGAACGTTGGAGTGTGCCAGCTCGTCGACCAGCGCGACCTGGGGGCGGCGGGCCAGCACCGCGTCGAGATCCATCTCGGTGAAGAGCGCACCGCGGTGGCTCAGCGTACGGCGGGCCATCGTCTCCAGGCCGTCGGCCATGGCCGCGGTCGGCCGGCGACCATGCGGCTCGACGAGGCCGACGACCACATCCGCGCCCCGTGCACGCAGCCGCTGCCCCTCGGCAAGCATGGCGTACGTCTTCCTACCCTTGGGGTGTTTCGCGTCATCGGCGGGCTGCGGTGGCATGCAGGCCGCATCGATGAGATCCAGCCCGGATCTCGGAAAAGTGAGTGATGGCACCGGCGATGGTGACGGAGATGTCCGGCTGTTGGCAGCGCCGGGCCCGCAACGCCTGGACGACCAGCGGGCCTGTGACACGTCGCCACCGCCACGCACGTGGTCACCGACTGGACCAGCGCCTTGACCACCGAGCACGACAACGTCGTCGCCATGGTGGGCGTCGCGCTGCTGGTCACCGGCGTGACCATGGACAGCATGGCGGAGCGCTTCGTACGGAATGCCGCCAGCCGCAGGATCCGGTTCATCGCCAATGAGCCGGACCAGCGCGATATCGCCGAGTACCGCGACAAGATCGAACAGATCCGTCACGACAACGACGTCCCGGTCCAGGCACCACCGGTCAGCCCAGCAGTGCGCTCAAAGAACCCGCGGTGGTGTGCTTTTCGCGGCGCATCGCACCCCGGGCCAGATGTACCAACTCTTCTGGCGTGAGGCCGGCGAGCGTGCGGTGGAAATGCGCGATGAGGTCGTGCGCGGCCCCGGTCAGCGCTGCGTCATCGTTGGGCCGGGCGGGCAGTCCGTCGCCGTCCAGCAGGAGTGCCTCAAGAACGGCGTACAAGTGGGCGGAGCCGGCCTCGCGGACCGTGAACGAGAGATGCGCGGACGCGCTCCCCCCGGTGGCTTCGGCCACATGCGCGAACGCCCTCGGTACGTAGAGGACTTCGCCCTGACGCAGAACCACGTCCAGCAGCGGATCCCCCGGGTCGCCGTCCACGCGCTCGGGCTGCCAGTTCCCGTCGGGCGGTCCCGGATACACACGCCACCGCTTCGAGCCGTGTATCTGCACGGCCAGCACGTCGGCGTCGTCGCGGTGCACCGGACGGCCCTGCGTCCCCGGCGGGGTGAGGAAGAAGAACGCCTCCACCTGGCGTTGAAAACACTCCGCAAGCCCATCGGCCAGTTCCCGCACACCTGCGTGCCACTGGTCGACGTACCGCAGTAGGAGCGTGGCTCCCTCCTCGCCGATCAGTCGGCGCACGGCCCCGGCATCCACGTAGCGGTTGTCGATCCCGCCCAGGACGACTCGGGGAGAACAGTAACGCTCCTCCGGTACCGGACCGTCCTCGTGCACGAGCGTCGCGTAAGGGGTGGTGAGGAGACCTGCATCCAGGATCCTGTCCAGCTCGGCGACCGTCAGCAGCTCCGTCGGGGGTGTGCGGGGGTGCAGTACGGCGGGTGTGCGGCGCCACAGGGTGTGACGAAATGCCTGCTCGTCGCCCACATATCGTGCAAGCGGGTCCATCGTTGCCTCTCCACGTTCCATGCCGTCGGCGTGATCAGACGGTCTGACGGTTGCTGTACGCACGCGGTCGTGCCCTGCCGATGACATCGTCCGGGGTGACTGCGTCGAGCTGCGCGCCGAGATGGTCCAGGAGGTCGGCCGCGGTGCGCAGCAGGGCGTCATCGTCCAGCGGACGGCCAGGCAGAGCCAGGCCGTCGACGATCCCCGTCAGCAGAGCGGTGCGCAGATGCTCCGCACCGGCCTCCCTCACCACCACGGTCAGATGAGCCGACGAGGAGTCGCCCACGGCCGTGGCGGTGTGCGCGAAACCTCTCGGCACGTACAGCACATCACCGGTCTCAAGGACCGTGTCCAGCAGTGGCGCTCCCGGATTCTCCTCGCGGACCGGCGCCCAGTCGCCGTCGGCCGGACCGGCGTACACCTGCCAGTGCTTGGCACCGCTGAGCTGGATGGCCAGCAGGTCCCCGTCGTCCCGGTGCACCGGACCCCGGCGGCCGGGACGACTCAGGAAGAAGAACGCCTCGACAAGACGGCCGAGCCGCTCGGCAACACCCCTCGTGAGTTCACGCACCGGGGGATGCCATTGGTCGACGTAACGGAACTGCAGGGTCGCCCGTTCCTCATCGATCAGTCGTCGGACCGCCGCCGCATCGACGTACCCCTGGGCAGGGCTCCCGGTGATGACGCGCGTCGGACAGAAACGCTCATCGGCGATGCTCCCCTGTGCGGTGTACAGGCCGACATACGGAACGCGCAGCAGCCCCGCGTCGAGGAGCACGTCCACGTCCGAGAGTGTCAGCACCTCCAACGGCGGGTCCTGCGGCCGCAGAAGCACCGGTTCCTTCCGCCAGTACGTACCCAGGAGCTGCTCCACGTTCGGTACGCACCGTTCCAGCCAGTCCATTGTTCCGTCCCTCTCCGAGTGGACCCGCCGGTGTGAGCACCGGCGGGTCCCGGACGCGCTTGCGCGCACTCGCGTGCGCGTCGGTCAGCCGATCACATGACGTCGGGGTAGCAATCCCCGCACCCGGCCTCGATCCTCTGGTCCGAGGCCGGGGACGCGGCGGCGTCCCCGACGGACGGCACGAAGAACGCCCCTCCGGCAACGGCGAGCGCTGCCACGCTCAGTGCGGCACGCTTGGAGATCTCCGCACGCTTCAACGGCTCTGCGGCCTGGGAATGCGACATGACCAACTCCTTTCCCGGGCAGCGGTTTCCACCGCTCCCGGGTGTTCACTCGGCCCCGGTTCCGAGGCCGAGAACGATCTTGCGTCGGCCCGCGTACACAGGAGAAGCAGCACTGACGCATTCCATACGCCACTTACGGATCTCTGATACGCCCGCCCCTCCCCGGCCGGTGTCCTGTGTTGTGAGTTGCCGGAGTCGTCGTTTGCAGTAGCGGAGGATGACGGCGAGCCCGAGAACGGCGAGTGGTTGCGGGGGTGGCGTTCGTCGTGGTGGTCGGGTCCGCCGTAGTCGGTCAGCCAGGTCATGGTCCGCTCGATGACCCACCTTCAGCGCGCGAGCCGATCGCTGGATTCGAACCCGAGACCTACGCTTCACGAGACGGCAAGCGTTGCATAGGCTCGTTGCGTGCAGTGGCATCAGGTACTCGGCTTCATGGTCGCCGTCACACCCCTCACATTGATTCCCGGCACGAGCTTCACGCTGGTCACGCAACAGGTGATCGCGGGATCGCGGTCCGACGGTGTGCGCGCCGCATTTGGCTCCGCGTGCGGGCTCCTGGTGCACGCAACACTCGCCGCGATCGGTTTGTCGGCCCTCGTCATGTCGTCGGCTCAGGCGTTGACGGTGGTGAAGCTCCTGGGCGGCATCTATCTGATCTGGCTGGGCGTGACCACGTGGCGTTCGACGCGTCGAGGCGTCGAACCAACGGCACGGAGGCGATGGCGCTTGCCATGGGCTCGGCTCGGAGGGTTTGGCCAGGGGCTGTGGTCCAACGTCCTCAACCCGAAGGCCGCGTCGGTCCATCTCACCTTGGTACCGCAGTTCCTCACGTCGAACCGCCCCGTCGCGCCACAGATCGCGACGCTTGCGATCGTCCATGTGGCCGTCGTGCTGGTGTGGCTGCTGTTCTGGACATCTGTGGTCGCCGCTGCGCGCGCGGCGATCGACACACCTCGATTCCGACGTGGGACGAGCCGTCTGGCGGGGGCCGTGCTGGTCGCCCTGGGAGTTCGAACGGCGACCGCGAGCTGAGCCCGCGTACCTCGGCCGAATTGGCGGCAGGACCTCCGCGAGCGATCTCGGTCAGTCCAAGAAGCTCAACCGCACCTGCCGCTCCGGGTTGTCCCGGTTCGTGTCCGCCGACCTCCGTCGAGACAACCGTCAAGGTGCCCGATCGTGCCCTCCACGTGCTGTGTCATCGAGAACACGCGTGGACGATGTGCGCCGACCGCCGGGAGGGCCTCCTCGTAGCCTGCTCCCCCACCCGTCGAAGGCGAGCCGCCCGGTTCGGCCAGTCGCACCAATGCTCTGGCCGCATGTGGTGGGAGTGGACGAAGAGGGCGGTTTCCGCAGGTCCTAAGCTCCTGCGCAGTCGAGCAGGGAGGGATGCCGTGCAGAAGCTGGACGGGTCGGAGCAGCTGAACAAGCTGGCGGAGGTCGGTGCCTGGTTGCGCCGCCGATTGCCAGATCTGCTCATCGAGAGCCAGGTGCCCGGGGCCGCCGTGGCGGTCCAAGCCGGTGATGAATGGGTCGAATCCGCGGCCGGTGTACTGAGCACGGCCACCGGGGTCGACGCCACGGCGGACTCCCTCTTCCAGATCGGGTCGATCACCAAGGTGATGACCGCGACGCTGGTCATGCAGTTGGCCGACGAGGGACGACTGGATCTGGACGCTCCCGTACGGGCCGTCCTGCCGGAGTTCCGGATCGCCGACGAAAAAGCGGCGCGAGGGATCACCACACGGCATCTGCTGAGTCACGTCGCGGGTTTCGAGGGAGACATCTTCACCGACACCGGCAAGGGTGACGACTGCCTGGAGAAGTACCTGGGCGTCCTGCGGGACGTGCCGCAGCTCTTCGAGCCGGGCGCGATGTTCTCGTACAACAACGCCGGGTACTGCGTGCTCGGGCGGATCGTCGAGGTGCTGCGCGAGGAGCCGTTCGACGTCTGCGCCCGGCGGCACCTGTTCGCTCCGCTGGGTATGAGTCACACCGCGAGTGACCCCTACGAGGCGATCGTCCACCGCACGGCAGTGGGTCACATCGGGACGGTGCCGGGGGCGCCGCTCGAGCCGACGCCGGTGTGGGCCCTGGCACGCTCGAACGCACCGGCCGGATCGATGCTGGCGATGCGTGCGCGCGATCTGCTGGCCTTCGCCCGGATGCACCTCGCCGGAGGCCGGGGCCCCGACGGGGTGACCGTGCTCGGCCCGGAGACCGTCCAGGCCATGCAGCAGCCGCAGGTCACGCTGCCCGACATCGACCAGGGCGCCGCCTGGGGGCTCGGCTGGGAGCTCTTCGACCTGTCGGGCGGCACGGTCATCGGACACGACGGGAACACCATCGGTCAGTCGGCGTTCCTGCGCCTGGTGCCGGAGCGGGATGTCGCGGTGGCGATCGTCACCAACGGCGGCCTGTCACGGCGCGTGTACACGGAGATCGCGGGCCGGGTCCTCGGTGAACTCGCCGGGGTCGGTCTGCCCGCCTCGCCGGTGCCGGACGTGGGCGCTCCCGTTGCGGAGACGTCCCGGTACGTCGGTACGTACACGTCCAGCACCGCCGAGACCACGGTGAGCCGGGACACCGCCGGGCGGCTGTGGCTGGAGCGCGCTCCCCGGGGAGCCATCGCCGAACTGGACGAGGCGCCGTACCGCACGGAGCTGGTCGGCAGGCGCGGTGACACCTTGATCCCGGTCGAGCCGGAGCGCGGGGTCCACGCGCCGCTCGCCTTCCTCGGTGACGACGGGCAGGGACACGCGCTGTATCTGCACACCGGCCGGGCCGAACGACGGGCACAGCGATGAACGAGATGCACCGACGCGCGATCGTGGCAGACCTGCACAACGACCTGCTGTGTGCGGTGGTCGCCCGGCCGGTGGACCACTGGGCGGAGTTCTTCCGGGAGCGCTGGCTGCCGCAATTGCGGGCCGGCGGGGTGAACCTTCAGGCGCTGCCGGTGTTCGTCGAGGATCCGTACCGGCCGGAGGGGGCGCTTCGCCGCACGCTGCGCATGATCGAGGCGGCGCACCGGCTCGCGGCCGGCAACGCCGATGCCGTCACGCTGTGCACGGACGGCGCCCAGGTCGACCGGACGCTGGCTGAGGGCCGGATCGCCCTGGTGCTGGCACTGGAGAGCGCACCGGGCGTGGGCGACGACGTGGAGCTGCTGGAGACCCTGTTCCGGCTGGGGGTCAGGATCGCCTCCCTGGCCCACTTCGGTCGCACCTCCCTGGCCGACGGCAGCGGTGAGGACGCGACGGGCGGCCGGCTGACCCGCTCCGGGGTCGCGGCGCTGGCCGAGATGGAGCGCCTCGGCATGCTCTACGACATCAGTCATCTCGGCGCGTCCGGGGTCGAGCACGTCCTGGAGCTGTCCTCACGGCCGTTGATCGCCACGCACTCCAGCGCACGGGCGCTCTTCGACCACCACCGCAACCTTGACGACGAGCAGATCCGGGGGGTCGCCGCGGGCGGCGGAGTGGTGTGCGTGAACTTCTTCGCTCCGTACCTGCACGAGAGCGACTACTCGATCGGCCGACTGATCGACCACATCGAACACATTGCCGGGGTGGCCGGCGTCGAGCACGTCGGGCTGGGTCCCGACTTCATCAAGGAAGTACTTGCCGACACCACTCCCCCGTGCTGCGAGACGGCCTTCGTCGAGGGAGTGCCGGCCGACGCCTATCTGCCCGGCCTTGCGGGTCCGGCCGGGCTGCCGCTGGTCACCGATGCGCTGCAACAGCGGGGGTGGCCGGAGCGCGACATCGTCGCGGTCCTGGGGGAGAACGTACGGCGCCTGCTGCGGAACGAACTGGGCCGGCCCGCGTCCGCCGGCTGAGCGCCGTGCACGGCAGGAGATTCCCTTCGTGCGATCGGAACGACGCACACCTGAATGTTCAGTGAACCCGACGAACGACGCCTGACGTACGTGTCTCAAAATCGTCGGATGGTCGAGGAGATGGAGAGCCATATCGTGCGCGCGAGCGATGGTTTTGAGAACGCACGTGAGCCCGCGGACGGCAGCCGAGTGCTGACGATCCGCAATCTGTCGGTCGAGATCCGCCGGGGCGACCGGATCGTCCACCCGGTCTCGGACGTCAGTCTGGCGCTCGATCGCGGGGAGACCCTGGGGATCGTCGGGGAGACCGGATCCGGCAAGTCCATGACCGGCCTGGCCGTGATGGGCATGCTGCCGGCCGGTGGCCGGGTGACCGGCGGCTCGATCGACTTCGGCGGTACGGAGCTCGTCGGACTCCCCGCGGACCGGTACCGGGCCCTCCGCGGCAACGACATCGCGATGGTGTTCCAGGATTCGATGACGGCCTTGAACCCCACCCGCCGCATCGGCGAACAGGTCGCCGAACCGGTGCGGTTGCACCAGGGCGCGTCGAAGCAGACCGCGCGCGCACGTGCCGCGGAGCTGCTCGACCTGGTCGGGATACCGAAGCCCCTCGAACGGCTGGACGACCATCCGCACCAGCTCTCGGGCGGCATGCGGCAACGCGTGATGATCGCGATGGCCCTGGCGTGCGAGCCGCGGGTCGTCATCGCGGACGAGCCGACCACCGCGCTCGACGTCTCCATCCAGGCGGAGATCCTCGATCTCCTGGACGACCTCAGGTCCCGGCTGGGCATGTCGATGATCCTCATCACCCACGACATGGGAGTGATCGCCCGGCACGCCGACCGGGTGGGCGTGATGTACGCCGGGCGCGTGGCCGAGACCGGGCCGACACCAGCTCTTTTCAGCCATACCCGGCACCGCTACACCCATGCGCTGCTGTCCTCGATCCCCTCGCTCACCCAGGACCGGCGCGAGCAGCTCTTCAGTATTCCCGGCACACCGCCGGATCTGGCCGCCTCCCCCGCGGGCTGTCCTTTCGCGCCGCGCTGCGCGACCGCGACGGACCGCTGCCACGAGGAGCGGCCGCCGCTCTCGGTGGAGGAGGACGGGCACACCCACGCGTGCTGGCACCCGGTCGCCACGGCAGCAGTCCGTACCGGCTCAGGGGCATCGGCCGTCGCACGGCCCGCCGTCTCCCAAGAGGCCCCTGCCGCACGCGAGACGACGCCGCGGCTGCGGATCGTCGATCTCGGACTTGAGTACCCGGTGGGCGGACGGGGCCTCCTCGGGCGGCGCCGCACTGTCAAGGCGGTCTCCGGAGTGAGCTTCGACGTGGCACCCGGTGAGACGTTCGGCCTGGTCGGGGAGTCAGGGTGCGGCAAGTCCTCGCTGGGCCGCATGCTCGTGGCCCTGAACCGGCCCACGTCGGGCGAGGTGATCTTCGACGGCGCTTCGGTGACCGGTATGAGTGCCCGCGAACTCGCACCACGCCGGTCCCAGTTGCAGATGATGTTCCAGGACTCGAACTCCTCTCTCGACCCCCGGATGCGCATCGGCGCGATCCTGCGCGAGCCCCTCGCGATCCAGGGCATCGGCAGGCGCGCCGCCCGGACCGCGCGGGCCCGCGAGCTCCTCGGGGACGTGGGGCTGCCGTCGGGCGTCCTGGAGCGCTACCCCCACGAACTCTCCGGGGGACAGCGCCAACGGGTGGGGCTGGCCCGCGCGCTGGCTCTGGACCCGAAGGTGCTGGTCGCCGACGAGCCGGTCAGCGCGCTGGACGTCTCCATCCGTTCCCAGATCCTCAATCTGATGCTCCGCGTCCAACGTGAACGCGAACTGAGCAGTGTCGTGATCTCCCACGATCTCGCGGTCGTGCGGTACCTGGCCGACCGCGTCGGAGTCATGTACCTGGGCAAGTTGATGGAGACCGGCACCACCGAGGAGGTGTACGGGTCCACCGCGCACCCGTACACCGCGGGGCTGCTCGCGGCGGTTCCCGAGGCGGACCCCGCGGCGCCGCGCCCCCGGCCGGGCACGCGCGTGCGCGGCGAACTGCCCAGTCCCATCGATCCGCCCAGCGGCTGCCGGTTCCGCACCCGATGTCCGCTGGCGACCGAGGTGTGCGCGGCGACGGAGCCCGCCCTCGCGACCCTCACCGGCACGCACAAGGTCGCCTGCCACCACCCCCTGCGCTTGCCGGCCGCACAGCCCGAGGAGCTCTCCGCACGATGAACCGTCACTCACCACTCCCCTGCATGTCAGGGACCCCACGGATCTCCCGGAGAGGAGCTGGTCACGCATGAGCTGGTACGTGGTCCGACGGCTGGCGATCTCCTTCGTCGTCCTGCTGGGCATCTCCGCGTTGGTGTTCTTCCTGCTGCACGTGGTCTCGGACGACCCGGGCCGTGTGGTCCTGGGACAGCGCGCGTCCCCCCAGGCCGTGGCCGACTTCAACCGGGAGCACGGGTTCGACCGGCCGCTCGTCGTGCAGTACCTCAGCTATCTGGGCCAGCTCGCCCACGGTGACCTGGGCAGGTCCTACAAGCTCAACGAGAACGTGGGGGCGGTACTGACGCAGAACGCCGGTCGCAGCGCGATGCTGTCGCTCGCCGGCCTGGTCCTCGCGCTGCTGATCGCCGTCCCGCTCGGCATCCTCCAGGCGGTCCGCCGCAACAGTCTCGTCGACCGCGCCGCCACGGCGGCCTCCTATGTGCTCTACGCGACTCCGTCGTTCCTGCTGGGCCTGATCCTGATCGCCGTGTTCAGCCAGTCCCTGCCATTCTTCCCTGCCGAGGCGTCCCAGTCGCACTCCTCGTGGGTGGTCCTCACCGATCCCCGCGCCATGGCCCTGCCCGTCATCACGCTCGCTGTCACCAGCGTCGCGATCTTCTCCCAGTACCAGCGCTCGTCGGCTCTCGACCAGCTCGGCCAGGACTACATCCGGGTCGCCCGCGCCAAAGGGCTCCCGGAGCGGAGCGTCCTGACGCGCCACCTGCTGCGCAACGCCTGTCTGCCGCTGATCACGCTGGTCGGCACGCTCATCCCCAGCCTCCTGGCAGGCAACCTGATCGTCGAGTCGCTCTTCAACTACCCCGGCCTCGGCCTGCTGTTCCTCAACAGCCTGCAGCACGAGGACTACCCGGTTCTCCTCGCCTACACCCTGATCGGCGGCGTCCTCACCGTGGCCGGCAACTTCGTCGCCGACATCGCGGTCGCCGCCGCCGACAGCCGAATCGAGTTGAACAAATGACCTCACGACACACGGACACGGCGGGGGCCCTGGAGGCGGGCGCCACGGCGCCGTCAGCAGCCGGCCCGGCCGAACCGATGGACGTGCACGAGCGGTTCACCTTGAAACCGGTGCTGCGCGCACTGCGGCACCACCCGCTGGGCCTCGTCGGCGGGCTGCTTCTGATACTCGTCGTCGGGTTCTGTTTCCTCGGCCCCCTGCTCTACCCGACCAACCAGACCGACGTGGATCTGGTGAACGCGGCTCTGCCGCCCAGCACCGAGCATCCGCTCGGGACGGACCTCAACGGGTTCGACGTGCTCGGCCGCCTCATGGCGGGCGGCAGGGTGTCCTTGCAGATCGGGCTGCTCGCCGCGTTGTTCGCCACCACGATCGGTACGGTCTACGGCGCCGTCGCCGGACTCGCCGGCGGGATCGTCGACGGGTTCCTGATGCGGGTGGTCGACACCCTGCTGTCGGTCCCCTTCCTCTTCTTCGTCCTGATCCTCTCGGTGCGCTTCCACGCGAACGCCGTGTCGCTGAGCCTGGTCATCGGCGGGTTCTCCTGGCTGGTCTCCGCCCGGCTCGTCCGCGGCGAGGTCCTGACCCTGCGGGTACGGGAGTTCGTGCTGGCGGCCCGGGTGATGGGGGCCTCCCGCCCACGGCTCATCCTCACCCACCTGATTCCGAACGCGCTCAGCGTGATCATCGTCGTCATCACCTTCCAGGTGGCCGACGCGATCCTCGTCGTCGCCGCTCTGGGCTTCCTGGGCTTCGGTCTGACATACCCGACCGCGGACTGGGGCAGCCAGCTTGCCAACGGCGCGACGTTCATCTCCGCCGACTACTGGTGGCTGGTGTATCCCGTCGGCATCTGCGTCATCGTCACGGTGCTGGGGCTCAACCTGCTGGCGGACGCGTTCCGCGACGCGCTCGGTCACCGGGCCGGCTGAGGCCGCTCGCCACGACCGTCACCTCTTCACCTTCTTCCACCACACCTCGCAGGGAGCCATCCATGACACATGTGCCCGGCAAGGCGCGAGGACGCCGCTTCGCGGTGCTCGCCGCCGTGCTCGCCGTACTGGCCACGGCGTGCACCGGCGGCGACCTGGCCAAGGATCTGCAGGGCGGTTACAAGACTCTGCCGAAGGAGTCCGGGAAGCCCAAGGACGGCGGCACGGTCACGGTCGCGCTGACTCCAGGGCTGAGCCCCAACTACATCTATCCGTATCCGCCGGCGTCCGCCAACGGCACCGTCATCGCCCGGGGGCTCCTGTGGCGCTCCCTCTACCGCCCCAGTGGTGAGGGCGACCAGATCGCGGACGCCGCACTGAGCCTGGCCGAAGCGCCCCGCTACAGCACCGACCGCAAGACCGTGAGCATCAGGATGAAGGACTACTCATGGTCCAACGGCAGGCCGGTCACCGCCGACGACGTCGTCTTCTCCCTGGCCCTGCTGAAGGCCGCGCTCAAGGAGAGCCCGGCCAACTGGAGCTTCTACACCCCGGGGCAGTTTCCCGACGGCATCACCGCGAAGGCCACCGCGTCGGACGAGCTCACCCTCAGGTCCACGACCGCGTACAACCCGTCCTACCTGATGTCGATGCTGACCCTGCTGTACGTGATGCCCTCCAAGGAGTGGAACATCGCCCGCACCTCGGGGCCGCACCTGGACTACACGCAGCCGGAGAACGCCAGGGCCATCTACACCTACCTCACCAAGCAGTCGGAGTCCCAGGCCACATTCGCCGACAACCCGCTCTGGCAGGTGGTCAACGGCCCGTACCGTCTGAAGAGCTTCGACCCCACGACCGGCTCGTTCTCCCTGGTCCCCAACACGTCCTACAGCGGCCCCGGCGGCTCACGGCTCGACCGGGTCGACTTCAAGTCGTTCACCTCCGCCCCGGCGGTCCTCAACCAGTTCAAGGCCGGCAACCTGACCGTCGGAACGCTGGACTCCAGCTTCATCATGCAGATCGGCGCGCTGAAGAAGAAGGGCTACCACGTCTACGGCGCCCCGGCGCCCGCCCGGTTCGACCCGCTTGTCCTGAACTTCGAAAACACCACCCACCACTTCGACAAGGTGATCGCGCAGCCGTACATCCGCCAGGCCCTACAACACCTGATCGACCAACAGGGCTACATCAGGAGCCGGGGCGTGTACAACGGTGCCGCCTCCCCCAACTACACCACCGCGGGCAGCGACTCCCCGTACCCGCCCGCGTTCGGTGACCAGGCGCCCTACCCGTACGACCCGGCCGCCGCCAAGAACCTGCTCACCGGCCACGGCTGGAAGGTCGAGCCGGGCGGCGCCACCAGCTGCCAACACCCGGGCACCGGGGCCGGCGAGTGCGGGGCGGGCATCCCGCGCGGGCAGACGATCGACTTCTCCCTCGCCTCCGCGAACACCCCGGCGTACGTCGGCGCCCGGGACACCGCCTTCGCATCGGAGGCCAAGAAGCTGGGCCTCAAGATCACGCTCGTGAGCAAGTCGCTCAACTACCTGTACACCAACTACGGCAACTCCTTCGCGCCCGCCAACAAGAACAAGTGGGCGGCACAGGACTACGGACCGCTGTACCTGGCGGCCGGATACCCGAGCAGCAACACCGTGTTCAACACGGGAGGCAGCTTCAATCTCGGCGGGTACCGCGACGCCGAGGCGGACAAGCTGATCGACGCGTCGACGTTCGGAGCGGATTCCAAGGCCCTGTCGGCCGAGGTGACCCACCTCGGCAAGGACCTGCCGGTGCTCTACTTCCCGACTCCGCACACCCTCGTCGTGTGGAAGAGCAGCCTCTCCGGGCCGCCGTCGTCGTTCAGCTCACTGCTCAGCTTCCTGTATACGCCGGAACTCTGGTACTTCCACAACTGAATGCCGCGCGCGGGAAGGTGGTGAGCCGTCATGGATACGTTCCACAACACGTCTGCGGACATGGCTGCGCTGCGTCAACTGATCGGCGGAGCGCGGGTGGTGGCCCTCGGCGAGGGCGCGCACAACATCACGGAGTTCTACGGGCTCAGGGACCTGCTGTTCCGGTTCCTGGTCCGGGAGTGCGGGTTCACCGGGCTGGTCCTGGAGTCCGGATTCGCCGAGGGGCTGGCCGTCGACGAGTGGATCGACGGCGGGCCGGGACGGGTCGGGACCGTCGCCCGGGACGGCATCACCTACCGCTTCGGCGAGTGCGAGCCGATGCGGAGGCAACTGCGCTGGATGCGCCGGCGCAACTCCGGCGGGTCTGCGAAGGTCGCCTTCTACGGAATGGACCTGCCCGGCTCGTCCACCTCCCCCGGCCCGGCGGTCCGTGCCTGCCTCGACCGGCTGCCCGCACGTCCGGGCGACGAGGAGTTGCTGCGGCTGAGCGATCTGGGCGACCGGTCGCAGGCGGCGGTCCGTTACGCGGCGATGTCCTCCTCGGACCGTGCCCGGCTGCTCGACGGCCTTCGCGGACTGGACGAGCGCGCACTCCGTCACCGCCGGCACAGCGGCCCGGACGACGAGGACGCCGAGATCGCCCTGTGGTGCGCGGCCTCGCTCGAAGCCTTCGTCGCCGAGGCCGACGAGGACGGGACCTCCTCGCAGGGTCCCTATCCGCGGGAGGCGTTCATGGCGCGCAGCGTGGAGTGGATCCTGCGCCGGGAGCGGCGCATCGTGGTGAGCGCCCACAACGCACACGTCCGCCGGACACCGCTGCACGGTCGGCCGACCCTGGGCGGTCTGCTCTCCTCCGAGCTGGGAGCGGACCTCGTCGTCATCGGGATGACGTACGGCTCCGGGCCCGAAGTCACCTTCACCCAGCGGTCGTCGCGTCCGTTCGACTGCGACGTCACGCTCGGGGCGCGGACCCTGACGCCGGAGTCCGTCGAATCGCGGCTCGACCGTCTCGGCCCGGAGGTGACCCTCCTCGATCCGCGCCGCGCGCCCGCCGGCTTCTTCGACGGCGTCGAGGGGACGCTCGCCGGTGGGGAGCTCGACCCCGTCGACGACTTCCCGGCTGCCTACGACGCGCTGCTCCACGTCCGGCGGGTGAACCGGATCCCCGGGGCGTTCGAGCGGCTGCGTGCCGAGTTCGTCGCGGCCGCGCGAGCGGGCTTCGAGGCGGCCCCGGACGCAGATGCACCAGCAGATCAGTCCATGCGTCCCGGAGACCTCGACGGTCTCCGGGACACCGAGGAGTCGGAGTCACAGTGAACAGCAGCCCTCCGCCGTATCCGCCCGCGCGGACCGTCGACGCCTTCGAGGACGTCGCGGGCGTCCGGGTGCCGGACCCGTACCGGTGGCTGGAGCCGGAGACCGACGAGGTACAGCGGTGGCAGCGCCGACAGGCCGAACTCGCCACTTCGATCGCCTACGACGGGCAGGACCCTGCGGCCGTACGGAAGCTGATCGAGACCTACGATGCCGGGTCCCGCCCGGCACTGCCGAGGTTCGCGGCGGGCCGCTGGTTCCGCGCCGTGAACGCACCCGGTGCGGCGGCGCCCAGCGTGGTCGTCGCCGACCGGCCGTTCGGCGCGGGCCGACCGGTGGTCGACCTGTCCGCGTTCGGCGACGGGCAGAACCCCGCGTTCCTGTCGTGGCTCGCGCCGTCGCCGAACGGTCGCGTCCTGGCCCTGGGCGTCTGCACCGACGGCAGCGAGCACAACACGGTCCGGCTCATCGAGGTGGACTCGGGGCGCGTACTGGACGGCGCGCCGCGGCAGGTCCTGCACAGCGCGTGGGCCGGTGGCGTGTCGTGGCTGCCCGACAGCAGCGGCTTCTTCTTCCTCGCCCTGACCGGTTCGCCGCATGAGTTCCGGCAGGCCGTGTACCGTCACCGGCTCGCCACGCGGGACAGCGCGGGCAGCACCGTGGTGGAACCGATCCCGGTCGGTGAGGGCTCCCAGGAGTACACACTCGTGCAGTTCTCGGCCGACGGCCGCTGGGCCGTCGCAAGTCACCGGGTGGGCAGTCCTGTTCCGGTCGCCGTACGCGATCTGTCCCGGCCCGTCACCCCCTGGCGTCCCTTCGTCACCGACTGCGCCGGGACCGTCGCCGGACACATCGTCGGCGACCGCTACATCGCGGTGACCGATGTAGCGGCACCACGCGGGCGCGTCGTGGCGCTCCCGCTGGATGCCGCCGACCCCAACGACCCGGCATCGTGGACGGAGTTGGTGCCGGAGGGCGAGACGGTGCTGCGGTCCTTGTCTCCGGTCGGTGACCATCTGTACCTCAGTGAGTTCGACCGGACGTGCGCCCGGGTACGGATCCTCGACCGCTCCGGCGCCGTCACCGGGGAGGTTCCGCTACCCGGGCAGGGGGCGCTCTCCGCACCGTTCTTCGCCCTGACCGGCCTGGCCGCGGGCTCTCCCCCGGACGACTTCGTCTTCGCCTTCTCCACCCCGACCAGCTCCTGGGGCGTCTATCGGCACCGTCCGGGAGAGGCGGACATCGAGACGCTGTCGGCCCCGGCGGTCACCCTCGACGCCGACGTGACGTTCGAGCGGGCCGTCGCACCCGACGGCGTGGAGATCCCATACCACGTGGTGCGACCGGCGGGCAGCGACCCGACGCGGCCCGCGCCCACGCTGATCTCCGCGTACGGAGCGGCGAACGTGCCTCTGCTGCCGCAGTACCAGCCCGAGATGGCCGCCTTCGTCGCGGCCGGCGGCGTGCTCGTACAGGCGCATCTGCGCGGGGGCGGCGAGTTCGGCCGCGACTGGTACCTGGCCGCGCACCGGGAACGCAAGCACGTGCGCGACCGCGACCTCATCGCCGTCGCCGAGCACCTCATCGCCACCGGGCTCACCACACCCGAGCGGCTCGCGCTGACCGGTGGCTCCGACGGTGGTCTCATGTGCGGGGTCGCCCTCACGACGCGCCCCAAGCTGTGGTGTGCCGTGCTGCCGATGGCGCCGCTCCTCGACCTCATCGGGGGCACCCGCGATCCCTATCTGGACTTCGTCATCCGCAAGGCGTGGGCGGATCCGGACGATCCTGCGGAAGTACGGCGGCTGCTGCGGCTCTCGCCCTACCAGTTGGTCGGGCCCGGCGTCTTCCCGGCGATCTATCTTCAGGCCGGGGCTACCGATCCGCGGTGTCCTCCCTGGCATGCGCGCAAGTTCGCCGCTCGCCTGCAGGCGGCACAGGAAGGGGACGCGCCGATCCTCCTGCACGTCTTCGACAACGCCGGGCACGGCGCGGCGACGTCGTACGAGGTCGCGACCGCACAGGACGCCGAGTGGCTGGCCTTTCTGATCAGGACACTCGGTCTGGGCCGTCAGGAGGCTTCCGGATGAGCGGGCGGGACGGCCTGTCCGCTCATCCGCCGTCCGGGGCGGACCTGAGCGACATCAGGTGCAGCTGCAGCATGGCCGAGAGACGTGCGGACGGATCATTCAGGTCGATCCGGCCGACCTCCGCCGCGCGCCGAAGCCGGTAGCGGAACGTGTTGGGGTGCACGAACATCGAGGCGGCGGCCGTGGCGACATCGCCGAAGGCGTCGAGCCAACTCTGCAGCGTCTCGGCCAGGTTGGTCGCGTGGATCTCGTCGTAGGCGAGGACGCGTGCGACGACGCCGCTGGGCAGGTCCCCGCGCGGGACGAGGTCGGCGAGCTCCAGCAGCAGTGCCTCGACGTGGACGTCGTCCAGACGGGCGACCGGCGGCCCGGCGGTTCCCGACCGCAGGACGCGCGAGGCTTGCTCGGCTCCGGTACGCGACCGGGCCAGCGCCGCACTGTCCTCGGCGTACGGCCCTACGCCGATCACGGGGCGCAGCCGGGAGCCCACGCGGGCCAGGAACTCGGTGGCGATGCGGGCCGCCCGTTCCTCGGCGTCGTGCCGGTTCTGCGGAAGAAGGGGCAGGATGCCGTACGCGATGTCGCCGATCAGCGCCGCGGTGGCGCGCGGGTGCACCGCGGCCAGATGCATGGCGAACGCGTCAGTGAGACGTTTACGTTCGGTGGCGGTACGGGCGGGCAGCCGGTGTTCATCCGCCGCGTCGACGACGGTGAGTGCGAGAACGACGGCGGGCTCGTCCTTCAGGCCGAGGCGGCGGATCGCCTCGGGTGATCCAGGGCCGCTCTCCAGCGCGGTGGCCAGCAGCTCCGCGCGCTGCCGCCTTTCCATGTCCGCGTCCGCGCGCTGCCACACCATGTGCATCGCGACCAGCTTGGACGCCTCGTAGAGCACTTCGCTGCGGTCCTCGCTCAGCGGCCCGGCGACGACCACCCAGATCGCGCCGAGGATCTCGTCCCCGGCGCGCACGGCGATCGCCGCGCGCGGCAGTTCGGGCGGCTGCGTCGTGTCGCCCGACTCGGGGAGAGACGCGACGAAGACGGGGCGGTCGCTGCGGTAGATCGCCTGGAACACCCCGCGTTCCTCAAGGATGCGCGTGTAGTGCTCGGGGACCTGCCGGCCCAGGATCGTCTGGACCCGCGAGGTGTCGATGTCCTCCTGCCGGCTGGAGAAAGCCAGCAGGCGCGAGTTGCGGTCCTCGATGGTGACGGGCGCGTCCAGCAGCGCGGCAATCGCGTTGGCGACCGCGAAGAGGTCGCCGGACTCGATCCGGTCGGCCGTGTGACCATCCACGTCATGCCGGTTGCTGTCGGTCGTCAGCGTCCGGAGCATCCCCGCCAGGTGCGTCCAGGAGGCGCCGCGGGCGAAGGAGAGCACGGCCACGCCCGACGCTTCGGCCGCATCGATCAGCGCCTCGTCGGCGGTGACAGGCGCGCGGACCACCAGGGCGGCGGCGCCGCGCTGCCCCAGGCGGGTGACGACTCGGGCGATGTCGGAGAGGTCGTGCAGGGCCACGCCCAGTACCAGTGCGTTGTCCGGGAGTTCCGGCTCGTCGAGTGGGTCGTGGATGACGACGCCGCCGATGCCGTCGGCGCGTTCCGCGTCACCGCAGACCACGTCGAGCAGGGTGGAACCGAGTTCCTCCAGGACACGCGCGAGGCTTGCTCGCGGAAGGCTGGTCACGGGAATGAGCACGGGGCCGAAACTAGCCCGGCCCACCGGCATCGGAGTTGGTCGCGCATGACGTAATGATGCCGGCCCGTTCGTCCACACGGACGAACGGGCCGGCGCGGTGAGGGCCTCAGGGGACGGGCACCCAGGTCGTCGAGTCCGTCACCTCGTCCAGAATCTCCGGGACGGGGGTGACGCCGAGGCCCGGCCCGGTCGGCACGGCGAGATGTCCGTCCACGAGGTGGAACGGTGCGGTGATGTCGGTCCGGTAGTAGCGGTCGGAGGCCGAGGTGTCGCCGGGCAGCACGAACCCGGGCAGTGCGGCAAGCGCCACGTTGGCGGCGCGGCCCAGTCCCGTCTCGAGCATGCCGCCGCACCAGACGGGGACGCCGTGCGCCGCGCAGACGTCGTGGATCCGCCGCGCCTCCAGATAGCCGCCGACGCGGCCCGGCTTGATGTTGACCACGTGGCAGGCGCCGAGCACGAGCGCGTCGGCGGCGGCGCGGGCGGAGACGATCGACTCGTCGAGGCAGATCGGGGTGGTGATGCGCTTCGCGAGTTCCGCGTGGCCGAGGAGGTCGTCCTCCGCGAGAGGCTGCTCCAGCATCAGGAGGGCGAACGGGTCGAGCCGGGCCAGATGGCGGGCGTCGCCGCGGCGATAGGCGGCGTTGGCGTCCACCTGCAGCGGGATGTCGCCGAACCGTTCGCGGACGGCGCGCACCGGCTCGATGTCCCAGCCGGGTTCGATCTTCAGCTTGATCCGCAGATAGCCGGCGTCCAGATATCCGGCGACGGCGTCGAGGAGTGCGGGGATCGATTCCGTGATCCCCACCGACACCCCGCACGGCACTCTGTCGCGGACCGCGCCGAGGGCGTGTGCGAGGGGCACTCCCCGGGCCCGGAGGTCCGCGTCCAGCACCGCCGTCTCCAGGGCGGCCTTGGCCATCCGGTGCCCCTTGAACCCGGCCAGGGCCGGGGCGACCTGGTGGGCGTCGAGGTCGGCCACCCCGGCGAGCGCCGGGACCAGGAAGCGGCTGAGGACGTCCGCGGCGGCGTGCGTGTACTGCGACGAGTACTGAGGAGCGGTGCCCGCGCCGCACTCGCCCCAGCCCTCGGCCTCGTCGGTGACGACACGCACCAGGAGGGCCTCCCGCACGGTCTCGGTGCCGAACGAGGTGCGGAACGGGGATACGAGGGGTGCCTTGATGGTGCGCAGTTCGACTCCGGTGACCTTCACGCTGTCTCCTCTGGCGCTTCGTTGTGGTGTGTTCCGTGCCGGCGCGTGCCGTCGGCGACCTGCGTCGGACTTCCGCGGTCCACGACGTACCAGCCCGCCGGGTCGAAGCCGCGCACCCGCGCGCCGTCGGCGAGGAGTCCGCCCAGCACGTCCCGTACCGCCGTGCGCCAGCTCACGGCGCACGCCGGGTCGCTCTCGCGCAGTGCCTCGATGTCCTCGGGTACGGCCACCAGTACGGTGCGTGCGTTGCCGCCGGTGCGCCCCACCGACGGCGCGCCCGTGGCGGAGACTCCGAGGGCGACGGTCGCTCCGCGCGACCGGGCGACTTCCGCGTCGGCCGGTCCGGGCCGCCCGGCGCAGACCGACTCGACGTCCGGGGACGCCAGACGCCACCGCACCAGAATCCGGTCGCTGTCGTCGCTGCGGTTGATCCCGTCGTCGATGGGGCCGTAGAAGTCCGGCAGGTACTCGGCAGGCTCGGCAGCGAGCTTGGCGATGTTGAAGTACGCGTTGCGGCGCACCAAGGGGTCGTACGTCCAGCAGATCTCGCCCACGCCCCGTGCCAGCGTCCAGGCCCGCTGGTGCAGTTTCAGGGCGAAGCCGACGTTGCGCCGCCGCACGTGGGGCAGCACCCCTGCGATGTGGCTGTGCAGGGCCGCGCGCGCCGGCGGGGAGAAGAACCCGAAGCAGGAGCCGACCAGTTCGTCCCCCACGAAGGCGCCGCTGACGTAACTGCCCGCCTTCGCCAGCGCGCGCAGCAGGTCGGCGGTCACCACCGGACTGTTCTCGCCGGTGCGCCAGATCTGCTCGTACAGGCGCCGAACGGCCTCGAGCTCACTGACACTGTCCAGGGAACGGATGTCGATGCCCGCGACGCGCGCGGCGGTCTCGGCCGCGGCGTACGCCGCGTCGACGGGCGGGGATTCGGTGCGGTCGCGCAGGAGATCGGTCACGCAGGTCATGGTTTCAACCCCGATCTTCGCGCAGCTGGTTCGAGGGCACAGGATGCGGGCTCCCGCTTCGTCCGGGCGGACAGCCGTCCTGCGGTGCCAGGAGGTCGGCCACCAACGCGGTGAGCAGTCGGGTCCGCCGCGGCAGCTCCGCGACGAGGAGATGTTCGTCGTCGGCATGCGCGCCGCCGCCCACCGCTCCCAGGCCGTCGAGGGTGGGGGTGCCGACTCCCGCGGCGAGATTTCCGTCGGAGGCGCCGCCGACGGCCACCTGTGTGAGCGGGCCGAGCCCGAGGTCCGTCGCGAGCCGGCACGCCCGCGCAAAGAGATCCTTCGATGCGGTGGCCTGCAAGGGCGGCCGGTTCGGACCACCTGTGACCGCCACGGCTGCGCCGGCCGGCCGGGCGCGCAGGTCGCGCATCGCCCGGTCCACACGGTGCTGCTCCGCCGCGTCCCCTATGCGGACGTCGACGTCGAAGCGTGCCGAGGCGGGGACGGTGTTGCTCGTGGTGCCCGCCTCCAGGCGGGTCGGCGTGACAGTCGTACCGTGTGCCGCATCGCCCAGTGCGGCCACGGCCAGGATCTGGTGGGCGGCCTCGATCGTCGCGTTCACGCCACGCTCCGGCTCGAGGCCGGAGTGCGCGGCACGTCCTCGAACCCGCACCTCGTAGCGCGACACCCCTTTGCGTTCCGTCTTCAGGGCCCCACCCGGTCCGGCGGCCTCCAGTACGAGGGCGGCAGCGTGGGAGCGGGCCTCGCCCTCGATGAGCTCCCGGGACGAGGGCGAACCCGGCTCCTCGTCACCGGTGATGAGGAGGGTCACACCGTCCAGCGGATGCGCGGCCCCGGGTCCGGACACACCCGTCCGTGCCCCCGTGCCGATCAGGTCCGCCAAGGCGTGGAACGCCATCACCAGGCCGGCCTTCATGTCGAAGCAACCGGGTCCGCGCAGCACCCCGTCGCGAACCTCGAACGGATGGCTCTTCAACGACCCGACCGGCCACACCGTGTCGTGATGTCCGATGAGCAGCACGCGCGGGGTCCGGCCGAAGCGCCACCGCACATGCGTGCATCCGTCGATGACTACCCGCTCCGCCTCGGCCCCGAGGTGACCGGCGCCGATCCGGGCCACCAACTCGGCGCTGCGGGCGACCGCGGCCAGGTCGTCCGAGGGGGACTCGCAGCGCACCAGCCGCTCGATGTCCGCGATCATCGCGGCCGCACGCTCTCGTTCCCGGCTCTCGGGCCGGGCACCGTCCTCCTGCCCAGTGGTTCGATTCACCACGGCGCGGTGTTCTGTCACGGCGGATACCTCCAGTCGACGCATCTGCCCAGCATCGTGAGCTGCGCCGCGGTGGGAGCTGTCCGGTCGGCCAATATCGATGTGCTCGATTGGGGCGGGGCGATGAACCGGGCGGACGCTTCCCATCCCGCTTGTTCTCCGTCAACGCCGCCTGGTTCGAGTTCAGCCTCGCGGCCATCGGCCTTCTGGCCTGGACCCGCGTCCTGCTGCTGGCCGGCGAGCCGGCTACCGCCGAACCCAAGGAACTCACCGCCGCCTTCCGCCGTCCGGCCGCCCTACCCCGCGCCGAGTCGCACGCAGATGCGGGCGAGGTCGAGCGAACGCTCCAGGT
This sequence comes from Streptomyces sp. NBC_00984, assembly GCF_045162475.1. NCBI lineage: Bacteria > Bacillati > Actinomycetota > Actinomycetes > Kitasatosporales > Streptomycetaceae > Streptomyces > Streptomyces sp. NBC_00984. Next base: position 7,817,849 of record NZ_CP108734.1, on the reverse strand, counting down.
CCCCGCGGCTCCACGTCCTTGTGACGTCCGCTCCCCTGCGGGCGTCGAGCACCTGCGTGAGGTGCGGCCGGAACTCCGGAGGCCTGTCGGCGGCAGCGCTTTTCGTCGTGTGTGCATGGCGTCCGCCGAAGCCGACGCCATGCCGCGGCGGCGGGCAGGACCTTGCCCACGCTCGGGCTCGTCCCCTCTTCCGGTTGCCTTGAACAGCTCGGCGCGCGAGGTCAATTGATTGGTCGCGCCCTGTCAATGACAGTGATATTTCACCAGCGACAGTATGTGACGGACTGCTCTTGGAGAAGGAATGCCCGCACGCGTCATGAGACCGGTCACGGTGACGGCCGAAAGCCGGAGTGGCGCACCGCGGCGGGACCACGAACCGAGTATTCGCCAAGGGCTGTCGCGTAATCCCACGCCCGCCGGGGATTACGGGACAGCCCTTGGCACCGGAAACAAGGAAGGCGGCCGGCGGCCGGTTCCGCCGGGGTCAGCCCGACTTCGGCGGCTTCTGCGCGTCGAAGGCGAAGAGAGTGTTCTTGGCCGCGGCCACGATCACTGCACGCCCCGCGACGGTCACGCGCGGGCTCGCGCCCTGCTCGCCCGTCAAACCATCGGCCTGCGGATCCGTTGTCCACAGGGGTTTGCCGTCGTACGGCGACAGCGCGACCACCCGGCCGGTCGCCGAGCTGAAATACAGCGCGTCGGCTCCCGTCACGGGACCCGACGCGCCCTCCACGCCCGTCTGCCGGGACCACTTCTTCCGGCCGGTCGCGGGGTCGAGCGCCGTCACGAGACCGGTCTGCGTGCTCACGTAGAGCGTGCCGTCCGCCATGCCGGGCGTCCCCGCGTATGTCTTGGCCAGCCGGGAGTACGTGACCTTCCTCGAGGCCGGGTCGACCCGCGCCACCCCGTCGCAGCCGGCCAGCGCCGGTCCCTCCATGTGCCCCTGGAGGAGTACGAGCCTGCCGTTGGCGACGCCCATCGGCACGGCGGGGCCGTTGACCGCGATGGGCCTGCCCAGTGTCCCCGAGGCGCGGTCGAGCGTGTACAGGGTGGAGTGGCGTACCTCCAGGGCATCCACCTCCGCATCCGTCGCGCACATCGCGAAGAGCTGCGGGCCCACCGGGACGGGAGCGCACTGTGTGCCCGCGGGGAACGGCGTCTTCCAGGCAACCGCACCGCTGTGCGCGTCCCGGGCCTCGAAGCGGGAGTTGGAAGCGTCGACCGTCACAACGGCGGAGCCGACCACCATGGCGTCCTGAGTCCGACCCGTGACGGCCTTCGACTGGGCGCCGGACGGCACGGACCACAGCTCCCGGCCATTGTTCGCGTCGATGGCCACCACCTCACTGGGAGGGTCCTGCGGGGCGTCCTGGGCGGCGAAGCGGTAGCCGAGCACCGTGTCGTCGGTGGCGCCCACCAGGTGCATGCCCTGGACGGGGACGCCCGGACTCTTCGCCGTCCACACCCGCGAGCCGTCCGAGGCCCTGATACGGGTCGCGACAACACCGCCGCCTCCGCAGAACAGCGCGTCGCCGCGCGCGACGCAACGCAGCTCGTCGGGGATGTCCTCCTGGCCGCCCTGCACAGTCCTGTGCCACGGCCGGAAGCCGTCCGGAAGTGCGGCACCCGGCGCCGCGACGCTGTTGCCCTGGTGGCCGCCGCTGTTCCCACCGAAGGCGCCCGCCTTCAGCGCGGCGGCTCCCCCACCGATCGCTGCCACCGCGACCGCGGCCGCGAGCACGGGACGCCATCGGCGACGCAGACGGCGGCCGATGGGGGTGCTGGTGCTTCCTGCGTCGGGACCGGCCGGGGCAGTCGGCGCCGGGGTGGCCGGCGTCGCGAAGTGATGCTGGGTGATCATGTCGCGGGTACGGCCCGCGCCAACCCCGTTCGCGTCGGTCCCGCCGAGGTCGGTCGGCAGGTCCCGCAGCAGCACGAGGAGTTCGTCCGCCGAGGGGCGCCCCTCGGGCTCCTTGTCCAGGCACGGCTCGACGACCGCGCGCAAGGCCACCGGCACGGCGTCCAGCGACGGCTCCTCGTGTACCACCTGGTACGCCGTCAGGTATGGGCTGTCCGCGTCGAAGGGGCCGTGGCCCGTCGCCGCGTAGACCAGCAGCGTCCCCAGCGAGAAGACATCGGACCGCGGCCCCACACCACGCGGCGCCTGCAACTGCTCCGGCGACATGAAGGGCGGCGTACCGATGACCCGCCCTGTCATCGTCAGCGTCTGCTGGTCCACGGCGCGCGAAATGCCGAAGTCGATGACGCGCGGGCCCTCGGGCGAGAGCACGACGTTCGAGGGCTTCAGGTCACGGTGGACGACCCCCACCCGGTGGATGTCGCGCAGCGCCTCCGCCAGCCCGATGGCGAGCCTCCTCAGCTCCGCTCCGTTCAGCGGGCCGTTCGCCGCGATGCGCTGGGCGAGCGTGTGTCCCTCGATATAGGTCGTCGCCATCCACGGCTGCTCGGCCTCGGGGGCAGCGTCGACCACGGCGGCGGTGAACGCACCACTCACCCGCCTCGCCGCCGCCACCTCCTGCCGGAAACGGATGCGGAACTCGTCGTCCCCCGCGAACTGCTGGTGGATCAGTTTGATCGCGACAGGTCGCCCCGAGCTCGTGCGGGCCAGAAAGACCGTGCCCATGCCACCCGAGCCGAGCCGCGCCTCAAGCGGATAACCGCCGATCTCGGCTGGATCACCTCCGCGCAGCGACACTCTTCCCGACCTCCCGTCCCCCGTGCACCTCTGGCACCACGGGCCTGCGTACCTGTCCTGCACACAAACTAGCCGCAGGTCAGTACAACAGAGCAAAGCGGGTGACGAACAGGGAGCCCAGGGCTGCTCCGGTGCCGCACACGACGAAGCCCCGCCACGAGGACTTGGGGCGAGGACGAGCGCCTCCGCATGGCCGACCGGCTGCGCGAGAAGGCGTCCGTCCGGACCATCGCCGCCGGGCCGGGCCGCAGCCCGTCCACAGCCGGCCGGGAGATACGCCGCAACGGCATGCCCCTGCGCGGTGACCACACCCGATGGGTCTACCGTCCCCACGCCGCTCAGCGCTGGGACGACCAGCGCCGGCCCCGGCCCAAGCCCGGCAAGATCGGCCAGAACGCCGCGGCACCGTGAGGGTGGCGCACTCGGCGCCCGGGTTGACCGGGTCGTCGCACGGAGCCCACTGCAGGGCTCCGGCAGTCACCGGCGGCGATGGCGGTTCCCGCGACCATGGAGCGGCGCGTCGGGCCCGGCTGGGAAGGCCAGCTCACCACCAACCACTTCGGGCATTTTTCGGGCATTTCATGCTCGCCTGCGAGCTCTACCCGCTCCTGGCCGCCGCAGGCGGCGCGCGCGTCGTCGTCAACAGCTCCGCCGGACACACCCTGGCCGCCATCCGCTGGCACGACCCGCACCTCCGCACCGGCTATGAAAAGTGGCTGGCCTACGGTCAGTCCAAGACCGCGAACGCTCTGTTCGCCGTACACCTCGATGCCCTCGGGCACAACGACGGCGTCCGCGCGTTCGCACTCCACCCAGGCAAGATCATCACCGGTCTCCAGCGCGAGATGCCCCTGCGGGAGCAGATCGATCGCGGCTGGGTGGACGAGCACGGCAACGTGATCGGCGCCGACTTCAAGACCCCCGCCCAGGGCGCCGCCACCGGCCTGTGGGCCGCCACGTCCCTGCTCCTCGACGGCCGCGGCGGGCTCTATCTGGAGGACTGCGACGTTGCCCGCATCTCCGCCCCCGACCAGCCCATGGACGACGGCGGCGTCCGCGCGTACGCCATCGACCCCGACGAGGCCACTCGGCTCTGGGACCTGTCCGTCGCCGCGACCGGAGCCACGCCGATCCCCCGATGAACGCGCGCTCTGCATATGCCGCACTGACTTCCGCTGCGGCGTTCAGGGCGGTACGAGCCGCCCTCGTCTTCAAAACGACCGTCCCGGGCCCTGGCCGGCGCACCCGGCGATCCGCCGCCGGAGAGACCGGAGGCAGAGGGATCCAGGCATGCCGCACCGTAACGCGCCTCTTACGGCCGAGGGCCGGCGGCGGCACATTGGACGGTGCCGCACCGGCCCGATTTCGCACGTCGCCTCCGAGATGGGCATCTCGCGGGCATGGCGTGGCCGACCTGTCAGTCCTGGAGCTCCCCGAGCCAGCGCAGGGCGCTCCGGCTCGGCAGGAAGCAGTACTCGCCGCCGCGGGTGACGACGAAACGCGGCAGTGGGGTGAGGCGCCGTCGCAGCGGCCGCCGAGGAATGGTGAGACCGGTGACTCCGTCGTGGGATCCGGTGATGGGGTCCTTGGTGTTGCCCGCGCCGAAGAAGACGCCGTCGTTCATCCATTCCGACTGGACGAACTCGAACTGCCGCCCGAGGTGGGCCCCGATGAACGCGAACATCAGGCCGCGGTCTGCTCCGTCGTCCTCCAGGACCCCCTCGGGCAGCGGCGGACCGTAGGCGGCGCCGCGTCTGATCATGCGGTGCAGTCGCACCTCGCCCGCCACCGAGGCGTCGCGGGGATTGGCCCGGCGGATGTGGCAGCCGCCGGGCGTGATGAATCCCGCCGGATCGTCCCGCTCGTACAGGAAGGTGTTGCGGCGGTGCCCGTCGGCGCCGAGAGCGGCGTCGTCGTGTTGCGGACTGAGCGCGAGGGGGGCTCCGCTGCGCCAGCGCCCCATGATCTTGGCGGCGAGCAGTTCCTCGTCTTCAGGAGAAGTGGCGTTGTCCCGCAGATAGCGCCGGAACGCGGCGACGTCCTGGTAGAGCTTGCGGAAGACCGCGTAGCTGCCGTTGCGACCCAGCACCTCCGGCTGCGGGGTCTGGAGACCGCCGATCTCGTCCCGGTAGCCGAGCACGAACTCCCCCGCCTTCAACGGAACTTCCATCTGATTCGACCCGGCGATGCCGCTTCCTTCGACGGCTGGATGGCTGATGCCGTCGCGATAGCCGAAATGCTCGGCCTCGGTGGGCAGCGCGTAACAGTCCTGCCGCCAGATCGCGGTCACTCCGGAAAGGCGGTCGTACGCGGGGCGGGCCCGGTCAAGGGCCGCCTCCAACCGTCGCGGGTCGGGCGCGACCGCCGTGAGCACCACGTGGATGTCCGGCGTGCCCAGCGGCGCTTCCCAGTTCTCGGGGCTGCTCTCGCCCACATCGCCCAGCGTCCTGGCCCTCGCGGCCATGCCCTGCCGGAACTCCCAGGCGAACGTGTCCAGTGATGCGCGCGGCACACCCAGGGCCTCCAGGCCGCGGCAGGAGACCGCGACGCTGACCCAGGTGTCCCCCCGGGGGCTGGCCGAGTCGGCGGCGGAGGTCACCACCGCGCTCGCGCGCCGCATCAGCTCCCGCCCGCCCGCCCGGTCATCGACGCGGAACACAAGGTAGGTCGCCGCGTAGGGAGTCGGCCGAGGACTGAGAACCCCACGCTGAATATCGTCGAGTTCCAACGCGGCTTGCGTAGGCCCGCTCACGGTTCGCCTCCCTGCGGCACTACCTCGAAACGAGGTTCCGCCAGAAATTCCGCAGACTTTCGTCGCCGCCGAACAGCGAACTGAAAATCGTGGAGTCCGCCAGCAGCACATCACCGGCCCGCTCACCGCTCGGAGGCATCCACAGGAACATGTTGAACTCGGTGTTGCCGGCCTCTGTGAACGGATGCGGCCTGGAGATGTCGATCGGCTGCCTGGCCAGCACGTGGATGACATCCGGCTCGTCGGTCGTCACGGCGTAATGCGGCAGGTGCATATGGAAATTGAAGTTCGTCACCCCTTCCAGCCACCCTTTCGCGTCCAGGTCCCTCACCGTGGAGAGCGGGGCGATCTTGTTCTTCTCCCGCACCGCGGGGCGCAGTCCGTAACGGTTCTCGACCGGCACCGCGAGGCCCTGCATCAAGTCCCGGACGTAGGTGGCGAATCGCTGCTGGCGGGGGACCAGGAGATCGCCGTGATGGTGGTACTCCACGTCCCGCACGGCCAGATCGTCCGATGCCCCGACGTCATGGTGAGGCCCCAGGACCAGACGGGCGTCCTCCCGGCCGAGGAAGGCCCGCAGTGCCTCGATCTCCTCGGGCCGGGCCTCCTGCCCGGTGACCATGTGGTCCAGCCCGAACACGAAGAGAGTGTCGGTGTCGGCCAGTACGCGCTCGTCGAGCGGGGTCCGGAATCCGGCCTGGTCGATGCGCTGATACACCGGAACGGGATGCCCGGTGACCTCCTCGACGAACTGCTGAAACGGCACCCAGGCCCAGAAGAACAATTCCAGTGAGCCGGCGATGCCCTGCTGGAAATGCAACGGGTCGGACCACTTCGGATCCTCGTAGGCGGGCCACGCCACCCGCCTGACCTCCGTCATCGTGGAGAACCGGTTGTCCAGCTCAGCCGGATTCCTGCCCGCCTCGGCCGGATAGCTCCACGAGACGTAGATGCTCACCCGTCGCCGACCAGGGGTGTGTTCGCGCGGGACGTGGTTCTGGTTGTAGGTGCGCGCGGTCCTGACCTCGCTCATCTCGTCTCCGATCCGCGATGGGACAAGCACACGACAGCCCGCTCTCACTGCAGCTGGTCGAGCATCTCCGACAGTGCGTTCTTGATCCGCAGAGCCTTCTTGATCTCATCAGCGGACACGTACGGGTACTCCCCGTACTCGATGAAGCTCGGACAGTGGTGTTCGCGCACGAACCTGACGAACGCCTCAGGATTGGTCCGCCAGTCCTCGGGGAATCCTTCGAGGTTCTCGAAGGCCGTGTTCACCCCGGCCTTTCCGAAAAGCGCGACGGCGTCCTCGGTGTACTTGTCGAAGTCGGTATCGAAGATCCCCTGATACATGAAGCGCGTGTCGTCGTCGAAAAGCACCCAGCGCAGATAGTGCAACTTCAGTGGCGCGAGGAGATAGGGGTCTTCCGCCAAAGCCTCGGCCAGAGTGTTGCCGTGGGCACGTATCGCGTCGGCCCTGCCCGGCTTGACCTTCGCAATGATGGTGAACCCGTAACACGCCGGTGTCTTCGGAAACACGGGACCGTATTTCCCCTGCTCGAGTTGGTCGATCTCGGGTATGACGGCCGCCTGCGGCTTGATCTCCATGTCCGCTCCTCCCGCCACCCGTCAGCCGGGAACAATCCCCCTGATTGTCCCACGCAGCAGGCCCATCCGCCTCGTGAGCAGCACTGTCATGCTCCCGGTCGCGCGTGCGGGCAGCACCGTCGGTACCCTGGCCGGATCCCGGCAGGACATTGTTCTTCGCGGCATCGCTCACCGAATGCATGGGGCTGCCCGGGGCAGGACCAAGTACCTACGGGCTGTCCCGTAATCCCTGGCGGGCGTGCGACAGGGATTACGTCCTTGGACCTTGCCGACATGCCGGCAAGGGGCCACGATCAGGCGCGAGGTACTTCACCTGTGGGAGGGGATCCGTGTCCGACGTCAAGGCCGAGCTCGACCGACTGATGCACCCCTTCCTCGGTGCGTTCACCAACACCGGCGGAAGTCGGCCGAACGTGGATGCTGTCCATGAGGTGTTCATTCCGCAAGGAATGATCATCAAGAACGTCGGGGCAAGCCGGTGATCTACGACCTTGACGCGTTCGTCGCGCCCCGAGAGGGCAGCTTTCCCACCAAGGACACCGCCGAGGACGGCTATGCGGGCACCGCGCCCGTGCATGCCTACCCGCCGAACGGCTACGGGCTCTACAACGTATCCGGCAATGTGTGGGAGTGGTGCGCCGACCCGTGGGACCCGAAGGACCCGAACACGCGCGTCATGCGCGGAGGGTCGTATCTGTGCCACGACTCGTACTGCAACCGCTACCGCGTCGCTGCCCGCACCTCCAACACCGCCGACAGCACCGCCGGCAACCTTGGCTTCCGCGTCGCCTACCCGGCCTGACAGCCACGGTCGCGCGTCAGCACACCTGTCGCACACTTCATGCCCGGAGCGGGGCGGCGAGGGATCGCAGTGATGGACTCGTGGCTCGAACAGGACCACAAGCAGAACGTCCTCACCCGGATCCACCCCTCACTCGATCACGCGTCGGGCGTCAGGTGGGTGGCCGGGCGGGCCCCCTGTCACGGGAGACCGCCCGGCCGGACTGTGTGACTACCGGACGTCGTAGGCGCGGGTGATGGTCTGGGTGACCGCGTTTCCGTTGGAGTCGGTGAGGGTGGCCTTCAGCATGACCTGCTTGCCGGCGGCACCGGTGTGGTCGAGGACGGCCGTCCACTTGCCGTGCTGCTGCTCGGTCGGTGCCTTCGTCCAGGTGGTGCCGCCGTCGTAGGAGTACGACAGCGAGGCCGCTGTGATCACGCCCGGGGTGTACCCGGCGTGGCCCTCGGCCGACAGGCCGACCTTGATGCCGCTCTGCGCGGGCAGGGTGTTCGTACCGTCCACCGGCAGGTCGTACGCCGGGAAGAGAATCGGCAGGCCGCGGGAGTAGACGTCCGGCTCCAGGCGGGAGCGGAAGCTCCAGGTGGTGGTGACGTCGGTGGAGCGCAGCCAGTTCCGGTCCGAGGTGTCGATCTTGGACAGGTTCTGGGTGAGTTCGTACGCGGAGTCCTCGGCCGGCACCTTGAACACGTCGTACGGATAGGCGCTTCTGGCGATCTCCTCGCCGTTGCGCTTCAGCAACAGGTTGCCGAGGTCGCCGAACGACGCGCCGCCGGACCAGTGATCGCCGGAGGCGTCGAGCCAGAGCGCGCTCTGGAAGCCGATCCGATCGCCCTGCCGCTCGGCGGCCAGCGCCAGCTTGCCGGCGCTGTCACGCGGCGCGGCCGGCCGCAGGAGACCGCGGTACCACTCCTCGGTACGTCGGTCTCCGGCCCGGTAGACGCGGTCCTGGTCGCTCATGAACGCGGCAAACGGGAAGCTGGTCATCGCGCCGTGCATCCAGGCGTCGTCGCCGGTCGTGTAGTAGGCGGTACGGGTACCCGGCACGTGGACCGGGTCGAACAGGCTCACCGTGACAGTGGTGTTCTTGTTCCAGGAGGGACGGATGAACAGTCCGTCAGTGTAATCGGCCTCCTTGCCGAGGGCATTCCACTTCTCGGTGACCTGGGCCAGCTTGGAGTCTCCCGGCCGGTAGACCCGATCGGACTGCAGCGGGCCCTCGGTCGGGAACGAGAGGTTGTAGACATAGGACGAGCCGCCCTGGGAACCGGTCGCGCGCCAGGTGGGCCGGAATTCGAAGGAGCCGTTCTGAGCACGCCCGTCGACGGAGGCGTAGAACTTCTGCACGGCGCTGCCGGCCATGAGCGATCCGCTCAGCTGCCAGGTGTCGTCCCACGTGCGGGCGTAACTGAAGGTGGTGTGGGTCACCGTCGAGGGACGGTCGGTCTGCACGCTCAGCCGGTGGGCCTTGCGAGCGTCCAGAACCACGGTGGTGTCACGGGTGATCCGCAGCTGCGGGCGCCCGAGGTAGCCGATGGATTCGGCTGCGTTGTCCGCGTCGTAGGTGGCCACGAAGCCGGCGAGAGCGTAGTCGCCCGGCCGCACGCTGTACATCTGCTCGGTCGCACCCTGGTTGCTGCGGCGCTCGCCCTTGTCGGTGTCGAGGCTGACCAGGTCCAGGGAGGAGGCGCCGGCCGCGGGCTTGCCGTTGCGGTCGATGACCTTGACCCGGAGGGTGACCGTTTCCGGCTGGACGTGGAGCGTGACCGGCACGGAGACGTGCGCCTTGCTGCCGGTGGCCATGATCCGGCCGGTGACGGCACCGTACTGGGCGGCCTTGAGACGGGCGGTGGGGTCGATCCGCACCGGCACCTGGACGGTGGCCCCCGCGGGAACGGTCACCTTGCCCTGCTCCAGCTTGATGACGCCGGAGTTGACGTCGCTGCCGTCGTTGCCGCGCACACCGCTGACCTTGAGACTCAGGGCGAGGTCACCGGAGCTGGTGTTGGTGAAGGGCACCTGCACGGTGGTGCGGTCCGAGGTGTCCTGCGGCCAGTTGTAACTGCCGCCCTGGACGGCGGGCGCGGAGAGCACATTCTGGTGCACCGCCGCGACCACGTCGAGGACGCCGGCCCCGGTCTGGTCGGCGCCGGCGACCTTGCCGCCGGTGCGGGCGGAGGAGACGAGGGCAGCCTTGATCTGCTGCGCGGTCCAGTCCGGGTGGGCCTGGCGGACAATGGCCGCTGCGCCTGCGACGTGCGGGGTCGCCATGGAGGTGCCCGACATCGTCCGGTACGCGTAGACGCCGCGTCCGCCGGCGTTGGCCGCCGAGATGTCGACGCCGGGGGCGGCGATCTCGGGCTTGAGGGTGTGGGTGACGGCCACCGGACCGCGGCTGGAGAACCACGCGGTGGTGTCGTCACGGTCGACAGCGCCGACGGTCAGCACGCCGGGCGCGCAGCCGGGCGAGGAGACGGTCTCGATGCCCGAGCCGGCGTTGCCGGCGGCGACGACGAACAGGGTGTGCGTGTTCTGCGAGAGCTGCTTCGCAGCCTCGGCCAGCGGGTCGGTGCAGTCGCCGATCGCGGGGTTGCCCAGGCTCATGGAGACGACATCGGCCTGCTGGTCGACGGCCCACTGCATGCCCGCGATGATCCAGGAGCTCTCGCCGGATCCGCTGTCGTTGAGGACCTTGCCGATGAGCAGATCGGTCCCGGGGGCGACGCCCTTCTTGCGGCCGTCGCTGGCCGCTCCGGAACCGCCGACCGTGGAGGCGGTGTGGGTGCCGTGCCCCTGCCGGTCGGCGGTGCTGTCGGAGTCCGTGAAGTTCTTGGACGCGGCGACCCGGCTCACCAGGTCCGGGTGCTCGGCGTCCACGCCCGTGTCCAGCACGGCGACCTTGGTGCCCTTGCCGTCGTAGCCCTCGGCCCAGGCCTCCGGCGCGTGCACCTGCTTGGTGGACCGGTCCAGCGTGGCCTTGACCTTGCTGTCCAGCCACAGCTTCTTCACCGTGGAGGCAGAACGTGAGCGGGAGTGGGTGACGTCCTGCCAGAAAGTGGCGGCAGTGTCCTTGTCGGCCTTGAGCGCGACACCGTCCACAGCCGGGAGGCTCAGGCCCCGCTCGGCCCCACGAGGGGCCGCCGGCGCACTGTCGGCAACGTTCACACTGTTCCGGTAGGTGGCGATGAGCGGCAGCGCGTCGGTGTGTGCGTCGTCGTATCCCTGGCGGATCAGGCCAGTGACGTTGAACAGCTGCTCGTCGACCTTGCCCTCGGTGATCGCCCGGGAGGCGTCCTCCGGGTAGACATAGAGGTCCTTGCCCATCTGAAAGGTCTGCACAATCGGCTGTGTGCCGTCCTCGCGGGGCAGCACGGCCGCCGAGCTGCGGCCCGACGTGTCCGTGGTCACCAGCACCTTGTCGCCGGTGATGAGCGTGACCGCGACCTGCTTGCCGCCCGTTGCTGAGGCACCGCTGCCGATGACGGGCCTCTTTCCCGAGGCGCCGTCAGGCGGCGTATCCGCCGCCCCGGAAGGCGAGACCGCGGTGACGGCCAGGACGGCGGCGGTCGCCGCGCCCAAGGCTATACGCGCTATGGGATGCATGAGTCTCCCTACTTGAACCGTGAACATGCCATGCTGCGGCTGCATCCTGGCAGACATACGGATCACTTAGGGTTGCCGTGCGTGACGGGTTTCCCACGTGGCGGTATTCCGTCACACGGTCACATCGATCGGTTCGTCAGCTCGGTGGATCTTCGGGCCCGGCAGGTGGTGGATCTCCGGGCCCCGCAGGTGGGGGTACGTTTCGCCGGGCCGACGCTCGCCCGGGTCATCTCGCCGAAGGGGGCGCGCGGGCGCATTCCCCCACTCCTCGACCAGCGACAGGCCCCGGCCTCCCTCAAGCTCCGGCCGGCCCGCCCACGTCCTGCGCGCCGTCCAGGTCGCCGCTGACCGGTCGCCGACGTTGACAGCCACCGGACCACCGCGGGCAGCGGATTCACCGGCGGGCCGGCCGTCGTCCTGTCCCTCCGCGACAACTCAGGCTTCCGGCCATGGTCTGAACGCGTATCCGTTCAGCCGCGGCGCCGGTCTCGTCTTCGCGGTGCCGTACACCGTCGAGACCGCCACCCCGACGCCTCGACGCCCTCCCTCGAGTACATCGCCGACGTGATCGCCGGTGCCGTCATCATGGCCGCCGCCATCGCGATCTCGTTCCTCATCCCCAAGCCGCCGAGAGGCGACAGGGACTCGGTCAGGTACCTGTCGGGTGTGGGTGCGCGTGCCGCCGCCCCGGTGGATGTCTCCAGCCCGGTTCACGGGCCCGCCGACGGTGAAGCAGGAACCTGCCAGGAGTCGGCGGCCACCCTCGGAGGGGGGACCACCAACAGAGGGAAGGTCCTCGGCTCCCAGGCCGAAAAGGAGGTCAAAGCCAGCCCGTAAGTGCAGCGTGCCAGCCAAGTTGCAGGCGCGACTCCGCTCCGGCAAGGTCCATCAGACGGCGTATCCGCCGCTCCACGGTGCGTATGGAGAGACCGAGTTGGGATGCCGCCCGCCGGTCGGAGATCCCTGCCAGCAGCAGGGCCAGGACCTCCAGTTCCTCCTCGGTCGGCTGCTGATCGGCTGCCGGCTCCGCGCGCACGCCCGTGGGAGTGGTGTACATCGGTCGGGCCTGGGCCCATTCCTTCTCGAAGAGATGGACCAGGGCCGTCAACAGACCGCTGCGGTGCACCACGATTGCGCTCGGTTCACCGCCGGAGTCCGCCATGTCCAGTGGCACCATGGCGCGCTCCCGGTCCGACACAACCATCTTCAGCGGCAGCGAATCGACCATGCGAAGCTCAAGGCCTGCCATGACGGCCGCCCGCACGTCCCGCACGACGTCGTGACCGTGGAGATAGTTCTTGGCAGCAATGACCCGGAAGTCGACCCCGCGGTCCAGCGCGGAGCTCTCCGACGTGTCGGTATCCTCGCGCGGCACCGCGATGGGCGTACCGACGAGGAAGACGAGCAACTCCCGCTGGGCGCCGCACTGCAGTTGGTGGAATCGGTGTGCGACCTGCTCCACGCCGACGACCACCTCCACGACACCGCCCGCAGTGTGTGCGGCGGTAGTGCGGTACTGCTCGGTCAGCATCGAGAACGCGGTCTCGGCCTGGTGCAGCGCGTTGCGCTGCTCGACGAGGAGCGGGGCCAGGGCCACCGAGGGTGGTGTGAGCCGGTAGTGGGCAGGCTGAAGACCGGCCTCGCAGTCGGCCGAGTCGGGTGCCCCGCTCTCGGCTTCGGTGGCGAGGGCCACCAGGCCGCGCGCCGCCAGGTCAAGCAGGATGCGCACGCTCTCGGCCTTCTCGAGTCCGGTTTGCCGGGCGAGGTCCTGCGCGGAGGCTGTCGGGCGGGCCAGCAGCGCCGTGTAGATGGCCTCTTCGGCCGGGCCCAATCCCAGCGCCTGCAGCATCCGGCTCCTCCTCGGGCCCCCTACCGTGTCCGGCCCTGGCGCAGCTCCCGTGCACCGAGCGGATTCTTCTCAGCCGAACCCTATCCCTCTGTCAGGTTGTCGCCATTGGCTGTTTGCCTGGTCGATACCCCGGCCAGGATGCCGATCACCCAGCCGATGATGTGGGCACCGACGGAGGCAGCGGCCGTCAGCACGTTCTCCCGCTGGCGCTCGGGGGAGGACGTGGCCGGCTTCACGCGGGTCAGCCGCCGCACGCCCAGCCGGCATTTGCCACGTCCGTCGCAGGGTCGCTCGATCACGTTCAGGTCCGTACCGCGCAAGTCGTTCTCCGTTCGAGCGCGCAGACTACGGAGAATTGGCGGCAGGACCTCCGCGAGCCTTCTTGGTCAGCCCAAGAAGCTCAGTCGAACCTGACGCTCCGGGTTGTCCCGGTTCGTGTCGACCAGGCACACCGACTGCCACGTCCCCAGCTCCAGCCGGCCCCCGATCACCGGAAGCGTGGCGTGCGGTGGGACGAGGGCGGGCAGTACGTGGTCGCGGCCGTGGCCGGGGCTGCCGTGGCGGTGCTGCCAGCGTCCGTCGGCGGGCAGCAGGGTGTGGAGGGTGGCCAGGAGGTCGTCGTCGCTGCCGGATCCGGTTTCCAGGATGGCGATGCCGGCGGTCGCGTGCGGTACGAAGATATTGAGGAGACCGTCCCTGGAGGCGGCGTTCCGGGTGAGGAACTGCTCGCAGTCGGACGTCAGATCGGTGACGGTCTCCGTCGTTCCGGTGGCGATGTGCAGAACGCTGGTGGCGAAGGCATGGGGCATGCGTCCATCTTCGCGCCCGCGCGGCGAGATCGCGCGTCCACTTGCCGAGACACCATTGACCGTTTCAGTCATGGATCGCTACGTTCAGCGCCATGTTCCGTTCAGCCCTGCTCACTTCGCGCGGTCACATCGGCCTGCTGCGGGTGGCCTCCGCCGCGTGTCGTCGCGGCTGCTGACGTTCCTCCAGCGCTTCCTCCGCCGCCGGTGACCGGGCCGGCCGCCCGTTCTCGCCGCCGCACGCGGCTGCGGGTACGCGCTCCGGCGTACCCCGCCCCGTGGTGTGCGGCTGCGCGCCGTGCCCCGTTGGCTCCGGGGCGCCGTCGGGCCGCTGCTGTTGCTCGCGTTGTGGCAGGTGCTCAGTGCTACCGGCGTGCTGCACGCCGATGTGCTCGCTTCGCCCGGCACCATCGCCCGCGCCGGATCGGATCTGATCGCCGACGGGACGCTGCCGTCGGCGATGCGGATCTCGCTGCAGCGGGTCGCTGTCGGCCTGGCGCTCGGGGGTGTCGCCGGTACGGCTCTCGCGCTGGTCTCCGGGCTCTCGCGGCTCGGCGAGGATCCGGTGGACGCGAGCGTGCACATGCTGCGCACCGTTCCCTGGGTCGGGCTGATCCCGCTCTTCATCATCCGGCTGGGGATCGGCGAGGCCCCGAGGGTGGCACTCATCGCGCTCGGGGTCGCCTTTCATCTGTATCTCAACGTGTACGCGGGCATTCGCGGGGTCGAAGTCCAACTCATCGAGTCCGGTGAGTCGTTGGGGCTCGGCCGGTGGGGACTGATCCGGCATGTGGTGCTGCCGGGCGCGCTGCCCGGGGCCTTCGACGGTGAGCACTACCAGGTGGAGGGCGGACTGACCGCGCTGCCGCCGGACCCGCTGCCGGACATCTTCTTCGGCGGGTCGTCGGCGGCGGCCGGTCCGGTGGCCGCCGCGCATGCCGACGTCTATCTGACCTGGGGCGAGCCGCCGGCCGCGGTGAAGGAGAAGATCGGCTGGATCCGCGGCCTGGCCGAGGAGCAGGGACGTACGGTGCGCTTCGGCATCCGGCTGCACACCATCTCGCGGGACTCCTCGCGCGAGGCGTGGGCGACGGCCGACCGGCTGCTGGGCGATCTCGATCCCGAGACGGTCGCGGCCGCCCAGCAGGCACTGGGGCGGAGCGAGTCGGTCGGGCAGCAGCGGATGCTGGCGCTGCACGGCGGTTCGCGCGACAAGCTGGAGATCTCGCCGAACCTCTGGGCGGGCGTCGGTCCGGTGCGGGGTGGTGCGGGCACCGCGCTGGTCGGCAGTCATGCGGAGGTCGCCGACCGGATCGAGGAGTACCACGCGCTGGGTGTGGAGCACTTCGTGTTGTCCGGTTACCCGCATCTGGAGGAGGCGTACTGGTTCGGCGAGGGCGTCACGCCCGAGCTGGCGGCACGCGGCCTGCTGTCGACCGTACCCGCGTCACCGCTGCTCGGGGTGCCTGCCGCGAACGGCCGGCCGGCGTCCGCGCCGGGCGGGGCACCGCTGCTGGTCGCCGGGGGCCGCTGACGGAGGAACGCCGAGGCCGGCGGCCGGTGGCCGATGCGTCGTCGAGCCGGCCCGCCGGTGGGAACGGACCAGTGGGAACGGAACGGCCCGGAAGAACCGCGGTCGATCGGGGAAGATCCTCACATCCCGCACAGTTGGTAGAAGCGTGAACAACCTAGGGGTGGCCGCAGCACGCAGGGTCGATGTCGTCGTGATCGGCGCCGGACAGGCCGGACTGTCCGGCGCCTACCATCTGCGCCGCACCGGCCTGGAGCCCGATCGTGACTTCGTCGTACTGGACCATGCCCCGCGCCCCGGCGGCGCCTGGCAGTTCCGCTGGCCCTCGCTGACGTACGGCAAGGTCCACGGCATGCACGCGCTGCCCGGCATGGAGCTCACCGGAGCGGACGACAGCCGGCCCGCCGCCGAGGTGATCGGTGAGTACTTCGCCCGGTACGAGCGTGCCTTCGACCTGCGGGTTCACCGCCCCGTCGAGGTGAGCGCGGTACGTGAGGGCACCGACGGACGGTTGCTCGTCGAGACCTCCGAGGGTACGTACGCCACCCGTGCCCTGATCAACGCCACCGGAACCTGGGACCGGCCGTTCTGGCCGCGCTACCCGGGGCAGGAGAGCTTCCGGGGGCGCCAGCTGCACACCGCGAACTACCCGGGTCCGGCCGAGTTCGCCGGACAGCGCGTGGTGGTGGTCGGCGGCGGCGCCTCCGGTACCCAGCATCTGATGGAGATCGCCGAGATGGCGGCCGAGACGTACTGGGTGACGCGTCGGCCGCCGGTCTTCCGCGACGGCCCCTTCGACGCGGGCCGGGGGCGGGCCGCGGTGGCGATGGTGGAGGAGCGGGTGCGGCGCGGGCTGCCGCCGCAGAGTGTGGTGAGCGTGACCGGGCTGCCGCTCACGGACGCGGTGCGGCGCGCCCGCGAGACGGGGGTGCTGGACCGGCTGCCGATGTTCGACCGGATCACGCCCGCCGGGGTCGCCTGGGACGACGGCCGGACGGTCGAGGCGGATGTCATCCTCTGGGCCACCGGCTTCCGGGCCGCCATCGACCATCTCGCGCCACTGAAGCTGCGCGAGCCGGGCGGCGGCATCCGGATCGAGGGCACCCGGGCGGTACGGGACGCGCGCGTCCATCTCGTCGGGTACGGGCCGTCCGCCAGCACGATCGGCGCCAACCGGGCGGGACGGGCAGCGGTGCGCGCGATCGGCCGGCTGCTGGACGGGCAGGACGCGGTGGCGGAGGCCGATGAGGCGCTCGCTCCCGCCATGGTGTGACGGCGCGGGCGCTCAGCCGGCGGACGCGCTGCGGCGGTTGCGGTTGAACTCCGCCACGTTCCTCTGCTGTTCGGTGTAGCTGCTGGTGAAGCGGGTGTCCCCCGGCGCGACCGTGACGAAGTACAGCCATGCTCCGGGAGCGGGGTTGATCGCCGCCGTCATTGCCTGCTCCCCCGGGTTCCCGATGGGTGTGGGCGGCAGCCCCTTGCGCTCATAGCTGTTGTACGGGCTGTCGGTCTTCGTGTCGCCCTCGGTGGTGTGCAGGGTGCTGCGGTTCAACGCGTAGTTGAGCGTGGAATCCATCTGGAGCGGCATGCCCCGGGCCAGCCGGTTGTAGACGACTCTGGCGACCTTGCCCATGTCTGCCCCGGTGTCCGCCTCGGCCTGCACGATGCTGGCGATCGTCACCGTCCGGTACACCGAGACGCCGTTGCGCCGAGCGCCCGCGGCGATGTGGTCCGCGCCGAACCGTTCGACCGCGGTGTCGGCCATGTACCTGAGCAGGCCCTGCGGGGTCGTGCCGGAGGTGACGGGGTACGTCGCCGGGAAGAGGTAGCCCTCGGGGTTGCCCTTCGCCTCGGCCGGAAGCGGAAGGTCCGCCGTACCGGCGGCCTTCCCGGTGGTTCCCGGCTCGACCGCGAGGGCCTTGTCGACCGCCGAGTACGCCTGGGATGCCCGCCACCCCTCGGGAATCACGAGTGAGCGGGCCTGCTCGACCTTCGACCCCCTCGTCAGCAGTGG
This sequence comes from Streptomyces sp. NBC_00984, assembly GCF_045162475.1. Classification (NCBI taxonomy): domain Bacteria; kingdom Bacillati; phylum Actinomycetota; class Actinomycetes; order Kitasatosporales; family Streptomycetaceae; genus Streptomyces; species Streptomyces sp. NBC_00984. The sequence goes on along the minus strand of NZ_CP108734.1, from coordinate 7,800,171 downwards.
CACGAGCACGGCCGCTGCCACGACCAGGACGAGCACGATGCCGATGAACAGCGCCAGACGGCCGCGCCGGGTCGGGCGGAACGTGCGACGGGGCGGGGTGTCCGGGGACTCGTTCACCATGCGGGCACGCTATCCGGCCCTCCGGAACCACGGCCCGGACGACACGGCTCCCGCATCCCATGAAGGGAACACGCGAACACGGGATCGGGTGTTCCCTCGAACGTGTGATCGTTCCGCTATTCGTTGCTCAACTCCCCTGCGGCACAGGATGATTACAGGGCGCAAGCGACGGGCTGCAGACCGCGACTGTGCTGTCCCACTTATGCACCACGTACAAGGAGAAACACCGAATGAACGTCATCACCAACCTGCTCGCCGGCATCATCCACTTCGTGGGTTGGCTCGTCTGACCATTGCTCCGCCCGGCGCCGTCGCTCCCCGTCCCACGGGAGCGGCGGCGTCGCCGCGTGTTCGGCCTCGGCGGGGGCACGCCCGCCCCCGCCCATCAGCTTGTCGCGGGGGCGAGTTGGGTGTCCCGTCGGACCAGCGCGGCATAGCGGCCGTCCTGCTGGAGAAGTTCCTCGTGGCTGCCGCGCTCGGCGGCCCGGCCGTCGTCCAGGACGATGATCTGGTCGGCGTCGCGGACGGTGGAGAGCCGGTGCGCGATCGTGATGGTGGTGCGCCCCTCGGAGAGCGCGTCGATCGCTTCCTGCACGGCGAATTCCGTACGGGTGTCGAGGGCACTCGTCGCCTCGTCGAGCACCAGGACGGGCGGGTCGCGCAGAATCGTGCGGGCGATGGCGAGGCGCTGCTTCTCGCCGCCCGAGAAGCGGTAGCCGCGCTCACCGACGAGGGTGTCGTAGCCGTCGGGCAGTGAGGCGATGTGGTCGTGGATCTGCGCCGCACGGGCCGCCGCCTCGATTTCGGCGTCGGTCGCGTCCGGCTTGGCGAAGCGCAGGTTGTCGGCGACCGAGGCGTGGAAGAGATAGGTCTCCTGGGAGACCACTCCCACGGCTCTTGCCAGGGTGTCGAAGTCCAGATCGCGTACGTCGACCCCGTCGAGCGTGACCCGGCCGCCGGTGACGTCGTAGAGCCTGGGCACCAGATAGCTGAGCGTGGACTTGCCCGATCCGGTCGGCCCGACGACCGCCAGGCTGCCGCCGGCCGGGACGGTCACATCGATGCCTCTGAGGGTCGGACCGCTCTTCTCGTCGTAGCTGAAATCGATGTCCTCGAAACGGACCTCGCCGCGGATCCGCTCCAGCCGGACCGGCTTCTCGGGCTCGGTGATGTCCACGTCGAGGTCGAGGTACTCGAAGATCCGCTGGAAGAGCGCGAGGGACGTCTGCATGTCCACGCCGGTGGAGAGCAGGCTCACGGCGGGCCGGAAGAGGCCCTGCTGGAGCGAGACGAAGGCGACGAGGGTGCCGATGGAGACAGCGGGTCCGCCGGACTGCAGAGCGAGGCCCGCCACCCAGTAGATGACGGCGGGCATGGCGGCCATGACGATGCCGATCGTGGACATCCGCCACCGTCCGGCCATGCTGGAGCGCACTTCGAGGTCGACGAGCTTCTCGGACTCATCGGCGAAGCCCTTGGTGAGGGAGTCCGAGCGGCCCATCGTCCGGCCGAGCAGGATGCCGCTGACGGAGAGCGACTCGGTGACCGTGGCCGCCATGGCGGCCATCTGCTTCTGACGCCGGGTGGTGATCCGCTTGCGCTCCCGGCCGACCCGGCGGCTGATCCAGACGAAGACCGGCAGCAGCAGGAGCGAGACCAGGGTGAGCCGCCAGTCGAGCGCCAGCATGGCGACGACCGTGGCGACGACCGCGGTGAGGTTGGAGACCAGGGACGTCGCGGTGGAGGTGACGGTCGCCTGCATGCCGCCGATGTCGTTGGCGATGCGGGACTGGACCTCGCCCGTACGGGTCCGGGTGAAGAAGGCGAGCGGCATCCGCTGCAACTGCGCGTAGACGGCGGTGCGCAGGTCGTGCATGACACGCTGGCCGACCGTCGTGGAGATCAGGGTCTGCAGGACACCGAAGACGCTGTTCATCACGGCGGTGAGAATCATGCCGAGGGCGAGCAGCGACAGCAGTCCCGTGCGCCCCTGGGGGATGGCCGTGTCCAGGATCTCGCGCAGCAGGAAGGGCGAGGCGACCGACACCAGCGACGAGGCGCCGACGAACAGCCCGACCAGTGCGAGCCGGCCCCGGTAGGGACGGAAGAGGCGCAGGATGCGGCGCACCTCGGCGGGCGGACGGCTCGCGTCCTTCGGCGGGGGTGTCCAGTTGATTTCGTCGGGTTTCATGGGCTCCTTCGTCGGGCGTGCGGCGGCTGCGACTCGAGCGAGGACTCAGGCGGGGACCTGAGCGGGGACTCAAGCAGGGCTCGAGCGAGCGCATTTTTGAGAGCATAGCTCATTGTTACCTATACTCACAATGAACTGGGTCCTGATACTGTTCCCTCCATGGACTCCTCCGACGCCGATGGCGTGCTCGCCGAGCAGCTGCTGCGGGTGACCCGCAGGCTCCAGCGGATCCAGGGCCGCCAGCTGGAGCCGATGGGCATCACTCCAGCGCAATTCCGGCTGCTCCGCACCGTCACGCATTACGACGGCCCGCCCCGGATGGCCGATCTCGCGCAGCGCCTGGACGTCGTCCCGCGCGCCGTGACCACCCTGGTCGACGGCCTGGAGGCGAGCGGCCGGGTGCGCAGGGCCCCCGATCCGGACAGCCGCCGGGTGGTCCGCATCGAGATCACGGAGGAAGGCCTCGCCACCCTCCGGTCGCTGCGCGACGCGCGCCGGGCCGCCGCGGAGGAGATCCTGGCTCCACTGACCGCCGATCAGCGCGAGGTGCTCGGCGGGCTGCTGACCGCTCTGGTCAACGGAATGCCGGAGCGCCGCTGTTAGACACCGCGCGGACGCGCTCGCCCCTGCCGGGTGACGCGCGTCCGCCACCGTGATACCGAACCGAACCGCCGAGGAGACCTCGACATGCCACTGCTGGAGCCGAAGCCGGAAGCACTGCGCCCTGGAGCGGTGCGTACGCCGTCCGTGGACCGGGTCCCGGACCGGCAGGCTCAGGGCACGCCCGAAGCGCTGCGCGGCGAGCTGACCGCCCTGCTCGGACCGGAGAAGGTGCTGTGGAAGATCTCCGACCTGGTCAAGTACGCCTCCGACGCCAGTCCGTACCGCTTCGTCCCCCAGGTCGTCGTGGTCCCGGAGGACATCGACGACATCTCGGCGGTCCTGTCGTACGCGCACGGAAGGGGCCGTGAGGTCGTCTTCCGGGCGGCCGGCACCAGTCTGAACGGCCAGGCCCAGGGCGAGGACATCCTGGTCGATGTGCGCCACCACTGGGCGGGCATCGAGGTCCTGGACGACGGCGCGCGGGCCCGCATCCGGCCGGGTACGACCGTCGTGCGGGCCAACGCCGCCCTCGCCCGGCACGGCCGGCTGCTGGGCCCCGACCCGGCCAGCGCGATCGCCTGCACGATCGGCGGGGTCGTCGCCAACAACGCCTCGGGAATGACGGCGGGCACGACCCGCAATTCGTACCGCACGGTCTCCTCCCTCACCTTCGTGCTGCCGAGCGGCACCGTCGTCGACACCGCCGACCCGGCCGCGGACGAGGACCTCGCCCGCGCCGAGCCGCGGCTGTGCGAAGGGCTGCTGGCCCTGAAGGCGGAGATCGAGGCGGACGCCGGGCTCACCGCCCGGATCCGCGCCAAGTACGAGATCAAGAACACCAACGGCTACCGCCTCGACGCCTTCCTGGACGGCTCGACGCCGGTCCAGATCCTGCGCGGTCTGATGGTCGGCTCCGAGGGCACCTTCGGCTTCATCTCCGAGGTCGTCTTCGACACGCTGCCGCTGGACCGCCGGATCTCCACGGCCCTGCTGTTCTTCCCGTCCCTGACCGCGGCGGCGGCCGCCGTGCCCCGCTTCAACGAGGCCGGGGCGATCGCCGTCGAGCTGATGGACGGCAATACGCTGCGCGCGTCGGTGAGGGTCCAGGGCGTGCCCGCGGACTGGGCCGAACTGCCCAAGGAGACCGCTGCGCTGCTGGTGGAGTTCCGGGCCCCGGACGAGCTCGGCCAGGAGGCGTACGAGCGGGCGGCGGCGGCCGTCGTCGAGGAGCTCGACCTGGTCGCGCCCGTCCCCTCGGTGACCAATGGGTTCACCCGCGACGCCAAGGTCATCTCCGGCTACTGGAAGGCCCGCAAGGCATTCGTCACCGCGGTCGGCGGCTCCCGGCCCTCGGGGACGACACTGATCACGGAGGACTTCGCGGTGCCGCCCTCCCGGCTGGCGGAAGCCTGCGAGGCCCTGCTCCGGCTCCAGGCGGAGCACGGTTTCGACGCCGCCGTGGCGGGCCACGCGGCCCACGGCAACCTGCACTTCCTGCTCGCCTTCGACGCGGCGAAGCCGTCCGACGTCGACCGCTACGCCGCGTTCATGGACGACTTCTGCCGGCTGACGGTGGAGCGCTTCGACGGCTCCTTGAAGGCCGAGCACGCCACCGGCCGCAATATCGCCCCCTTCCTGGAGCTGGAGTGGGGCCCGAAGGCGACCGAGCTGATGTGGCGCACCAAGCAGATCATCGACCCCGACGGCGTCCTGGCCCCCCGGATCGTCCTCGACCGCGACCCGAAGGCCCATCTGCGCGGACTGAAGACCATTCCCGAGGTCGAGGCGGTCGCCGATCCCTGCATCGAGTGCGGCTTCTGCGAGCCCACCTGTCCCAGCCATGATCTGACCACGTCCCCGCGCCAGCGGATCGTGCTGCGCCGGGAGATGATGCGGCAGCCGGGCGGCTCCCCGGTGGAGACGCAGCTGCTCGACGCCTACGGCTATGACGCCGTCGACACCTGTGCGGGCGACTCGACGTGCAAGCTCGCCTGCCCGGTGGGCATCGACACCGGCGCGATGATGAAGGACTTCCGCCACCGGCGCCACTCGCCGCGCGAGGAGCGGATCGCGGCGCTCACGGCGAAGAACTTCAAGGCGGTGGAGGCGGCGGCGCGGCTCGCGGTGGCCGCGGCCGACCGGATCGGCGACCGGCTCGGCGACGGACCGCTGGAGACCATCACCGCGCTCGCCCGCAAGGCCGTGCGCCCTGATCTGGTGCCCGAGTGGCTGCCCGAGATTCCCGGCGCCGCCGCCCGGAAGCTGCCCAGGACCTCCCGCGTCGGGGCGAGCGCCGTCTACTACCCGGCGTGTGTCAACCGGATCTTCGGCGGCCCCGAGGGCCACCACGGTCCGTCGCTGCCGCAGGCCGTCGTCGCCGTCTCCGCCCGCGCCGGAAAGCCGGTGTGGATCCCGGACGATGTCGCGGGGACCTGCTGCGCGACGATCTGGCACTCCAAGGGGTACGACGAGGGCAACGCCGTGATGGCCAACCGCATCGTGGAAGCGGCCTGGGGCTGGACGGCCGGCGGAAAGCTCCCACTGGTCGTCGACGCCTCGTCGTGCACCCTGGGCATCGCCCATGAGGTGGTGCCGTATCTCACCGACGACAACCGGGAGTTGCACCGGGAGCTGACCATCGTCGACTCCCTGGTCTGGGCGGCCGACGAGCTGCTTCCGGAGCTGACTGTCCTCCGGAAGACCGGTTCGGCGGTCCTGCATCCGACGTGCTCCATGCAGCATCTGGACGACGTGGAGCAGTTGCGTACGGTCGCGGAGGCCTGCGCCGAGGAGGTCGTGATCCCTGACGACGCCGGGTGCTGCGCCTTCGCGGGCGACCGGGGCATGCTGCACAAGGAGTTGACGGCCTCGGCGACGGCGAAGGAGGCCGCCGAGGTGAACGGGCGCGCGTACGACGCCTATCTCTCGGCCAACCGCATGTGCGAGATCGGAATGGACCGGGCCACGGGGCATTCGTACTACTCGGTGCTGATGGAATTGGAACGGGCCACCCGGCCAGGAGCCGTCGTGCGCTGATCACCTGGGCCGTTCGGTCCCCGTAGTCGCCCTGGACAGCCGGGCGGGCTCGACGCGTTCGAGCCCGCCCGGCATTTTTGCGTGTGTACGAAAGTCCATGGTTTCGGAACAGGAGTCCAATCACTCCCCTTGCGCAACAGCAGACCCAACTACCAAGGTCCTTACCGAGGTTCAATACCAGCCGCGCACGTCAGACCCCCTTAACGGAGGATCGATGAACGACGCAGCACAGCAGAACGACGGTACGCAGGGCGGCGACGAGGGCTCCATGAGCCGCCGCTCGGTCCTGTGGACGACCGCCGGAGTGGCCGGTGCCGGGCTCGGGCTCGGTGCCCTCGGGAACTCCACCGCAGCCGCCGCCCCGGGCCGGGGGCCGGAAGCCGCTGCCGCGGAGCGGGCGGACGCTCCGAAGCGCCAGGGCAGGACCATGGTGGGGGTCCCCTTCGACCGGCGTTCCACCGTCCGGGTCGGCATCGTCGGCCTCGGCAATCGCGGTGGCAGCATGATCGATCTCTTCCTCGCCGTCAGTGGTGTACAGGTCGTCGCCGTCTGCGACCCGGTCAAGGCCAAGGCGCAGCGGGCTGCCGCGAAGGTGACCGCCGCGGGTCAGCCGGCACCCGCCGTCTACACCAATGGTGAGGACGACTACGAGAACCTCTGCAAGCGCGGGGACATCGACTTCGTCTACGTGGCGACGCCCTGGGACTTCCACTTCCAGATGGCGAAGACCGCCATGCTGAACGGCAAGCACGTCGGCGTGGAGTGTCCGATCGCTCTCCAGCTCGACCAGCTCTGGGAACTGGTCGATCTGTCCGAGCGCACCAGACGCCACTGCATGCAGCTGGAGAACTGCTGCTACGGGCAGAACGAGATGCGGGTGCTGCGCATGGCGCATGCCGGTCTCTTCGGTGATCTGCTGCACGGCGCGGGCGCGTACAACCACGATCTGCGTGGCCTGATGTTCGACCCGGGGTACTACGAAGGTCCCTGGCGCAGGCTGTGGCACACCAGGTTGCGGGGCGATCTCTACCCCAACCACGGGTTCGGCCCGGTCGCCAACTACATGGACATCAACCGCGGCGACCGTGCGGTGAGCATCACCAGCGTCGGTTCCCCGTCCCTCGGCCTCGCCGAGTACCGCGAGAAGAACATGCCGGCCGGCGACCCGAGCTGGAAGGAGACCTATATCGAGTCCGACCGGACGATCAGTCTCGTCCAGACCGCCAAGGGACGAGTGATCCGGCTGGAGCACGACGTGTCCACGCCGCATCCGTACTCGCGGATCAACAGCCTCGGCGGCACGAAGGGCGTCTTCGAGGACTACCCCGCCCGTATCTACATCGAGCCCGACCACACCAATGACAACTGGGGCGACTTCGCCAAGTACCAGGAGTGGGACCACTGGCTGTGGAAGGAGCACGCCAACCCGCCCGGCGGTCACGGCGGCATGGACTACATGCTGGTGTTCCGGCTGATGCAGTGCATGCGGCTCGGCCTCGTCCCCGACTTCGACGTGTACGACGCGGCGACCTGGACGTCCCCCGTGCCGCTCAGCCATCTGTCCATCAGGGCGAAGGGCGCGCCGCAGCAGATCCCGGACTTCACCCGCGGTGAGTGGAAGAAGGCCCGCTCCGGCATGGACTCGGAGAACCCCGAGAAGGCCTGACCGGCCGATGCGAACGAGCGGGCCGGGTACCCGCGCCACAGGGCCCGGCCCGCCCGTTCGCATCGCGACCGTGGCGCGAAAAGTGCGGTTCGCGGAGAAAACCAATTGCTCCGACCGACGTCCCAGGGCGAACCTTGCACGGTTTGGATCAATCACCTTGATCCATTCACCGAACGAACCGTCACACCGAACCATGGGACGTCATGCAGATTCGCGATCTTCCCTACCCGGATCCCGGCGATCCCGATGTCCGGTCGGGCCCACGCTTCCTCCTCTGGCTCGGCCGCAATCAGCTCAAGGGCCAGCTCGGATCCATGTCCTGGGGCCTGCTCCACCAATGCTCCATCGCCGGGCTGCCGCCCGCCGTCGGTCTCGCCGTTCAGGCGGTGGTCGACCGTTCCGGCAGCCGGCTCGCGTGGTCGGGCGGCCTGATCGCGGTCCTGGGCGTGCTGATCGCGCTGGGCGACACCATGCTCCACCGGACGGCCGTCACCAACTGGATCACCGCTGCCGCCCGGGTCCAGCAGCTGCTGGCCCGTAAGACCGCGGAGCTCGGCTCGGCGCTGACCCGTCGGGTCGCGGCGGGCGAGGTGGTCGCGGTTTCCACGGGCGACGTCGAGAAGATCGGCTGGTTCGTCGAGGCCCTCTCGCGGTTCGCCGCGGCCGCCGCCGCCCTGGTGCTGATCTGCGCGGGGCTCCTCCTCTATCTGCCGTCGCTGGGCATCCTGGTGACCCTCGCCGTGCCGCTGCTGGCCCTCGCCGTGCTGCCGCTGCTCCCCCGGGCCACCCGGCGCGCGGATCTCCAGCGCGAAAAGGCGGGCAAGGCCACAGAACTGGCTTCGGACACCGTGGCGGGGCTGCGGGTGCTGCGCGGGATCGGCGGCGAGGAACTGTTCCTCGGCCGCTACCGGCGTGCCTCCCAGGAGGTCCGCGAGGCCGCGGTGCGCAGCGCGCGGATGTGGTCGCTGATCTCGGCGATCCAGGTGCTGCTGCCGGGCGTGCTGCTCATCTCGCTGGTCGTGTACGGGGCGGTGCTGGCCCGGGACGGCCGGATCGACGTCGGTCAGCTGGTCACGGTGTACAGCGCGGCGACGCTGCTGCTGTTCCCGCTCCGTCACTTCGAGGAGATCGCGATGGCGTACTCCTTCTCGCGGCCTTCCGCCCAGCGCGCGGTCCGGGTGCTGTCGTTGCGCCGCACGGACCGGCCGTCGTCCATCGACGCGGCACCGGCCGGCGATCTGTACGACCCGGTCACCGGTCTGATGGCCCCGGCCGGCCTGTTCACCGCGGTGGTCTGCGGAGATCCGGACGAGGCGGGCCGGCTGGCCGAGCGGCTCGGCGGACACGCACAGGTGAACGCGGACCCGGACGCGGTTGCCGACAGAAGCGGGCGCGCCGCGGAGTCGGAGGGCGGAGCACGCGACGCCTCCGACGCGGACGCCGCGGCGCGGAGCGCCCCGTCCGTCCTGCTCGGTGGCGTGCCGCTGGACGAACTCCCGCTGGACTCCGCCCGGACCGCCGTGCTGGTCCAGGACAAGGACCCGGTTCTGCTGTCCGGGACGCTGCGCGAACTGCTGGACGTTCCGTCGTCCGGCCGGGTGACCGCCGAGGAGGCACTGACGGCCGCGCAGTGCGGCGATGTGCTGGACTCCTTGGCGCAGGCGTCGCTCGCCACGGACGGCGACCCGATGACGACCCGGATCACCGAGCGCGGCCGGTCGCTCTCGGGTGGCCAGCGTCAGCGGCTCGCGCTGGCCCGCTCCTTGGTGACCGACCCGGAGGCGCTGGTTCTCGACGAGCCGACCTCCGCCGTCGACTCGCACACGGAGGCCCGGGTCGCCGCCGGAATCAAGGCACTGCGCCGGGGCCGTACCACCGTGGCGTTCGCCTCGTCACCGCTGCTGCTCGACCTCGCGGACCGGGTGGTGCTGGTGCACCGGGGCACCGTCGTCGCGGTCGGCGGGCACCGTGAACTCCTGCACACGGACCCCCGCTACCGGGCGGTCGTGACACGCGAGACGGACGACGAGATCGCGGCCCTGACCTCTCGGGGCGCGACCATGACGATCGAGGAAATCGAGGAACGGGCATGATCGGCGTCGCAGTACCGGCGTACGACCCGGCCGCGCCGGAGTCGGCGACGACCCTGCCGGTCGGTACCCCCACCACCGTACGGAGCTATGTACGCGAGCTGCTGCGGCGCCATCGCGGACGGTTCACCGTACTCGTCGCGTTCAACGCCATCGCGGTGATCGCGTCGATCGTCGGCCCCTATCTGCTGGGCGGGCTGGTCGAGGACCTCTCCGACGGTGTGCGGGACCTCCATCTGGAGCGCACCGCCGGGGTGTTCGCGCTCGCGCTGATCGTGCAGACCGTGTCCACCCGGCTGATGCGCCTGCGGAGCGCGATGCTCGGCGAGGAGATGCTGGCCGATCTGCGCGAGGACTTCCTCGTACGGTCGGTCGGGCTGCCGCCGGGGGTGCTGGAGCGGGCCGGTACCGGGGATCTGCTCTCCAGGATCACCACGGACATCGACCGGCTGGCCAATGCGATGCGCGAGGCCGTGCCGCAGCTGGCGATCGGCGTGGTGTGGGCGGGGCTGCTGCTCGGTGCGCTCACCGTGACCGCTCCCCCGCTGGCACTCTCCGTACTGATCGCGCTGCCGGTGCTGATCCTCGGCTGCCGCTGGTACTTCAAGCGGGCACCGTCCGCGTACCGTTCGGAGGCCGCGGGATACGCCGCGGTAGCCGCGATGCTGGCGGAGACGGTGGACGCCGGACGGACGGTGGAGGCGCACCGGCTGGGTGCGCGCCGGGTGGCGCTGTCGGACACGCGCATCGCCCAGTGGACGGCGTGGGAACGCTACACATTGTTCCTGCGCTCCGTGCTCTTCCCCGTCATCAACGTCACGTACGTGACGATTCTGGGCGCGGTGCTGATGCTCGGCGGCTGGTTCGTCATCGAGGGCTGGCTGACCGTGGGACAGCTGACGACGGGTGCGCTGCTGGCGCAGATGATGGTCGACCCGATCGGTCTGATCCTGCGCTGGTACGACGAGCTGCAGGTCGCCCAGGTGTCACTGGCCCGGCTGGTCGGGGTGCGGGACATCGAGCCGGACGCGGGCGATGCGGGCGTCGTCCCGGACGGCCGGGACGTGCGGGCCGACGAGGTGCGCTTCGGGTACCGCGCCGGCCTCGACGTCCTGCACCGGGTGTCGCTGGACGTCGCGCCGGGGACGCGCCTCGCGCTGGTCGGCCCGTCCGGCGCCGGCAAGTCCACGCTGGGCCGGCTGCTGGCCGGGATCTACGCCCCGCGTACGGGCGAAGTGACGCTCGGCGGCGCCGAGTTGTCACGGATGAAGGCGGAGGACGTACGTGGGCATGTGGCGCTGGTCAACCAGGAGCACCATGTGTTCGTCGGTTCGCTGCGGGACAACCTCCTGCTGGCCCGTACGGGCGCCGAGGACGCCGAGCTGTGGGCGTCGCTGGCGGCCGTCGACGCGGACGGCTGGGCGAGGAGCCTGGACGAGGGGCTGGACACCGAGGTCGGCTCCGGCGGTCTGGCGCTGACTCCGGCCCAGGCCCAGCAGATCGCCCTGGCCCGGCTGGTCCTGGCCGATCCGCACACGCTGGTGCTGGACGAGGCGACATCGCTGCTGGACCCGCGGGCAGCCCGCCATCTGGAGCGTTCACTGGCCCGGGTGCTGGACGGCCGCACGGTCGTGGCCATCGCACACCGGCTGCACACCGCGCACGACGCGGATGTGATCGCGGTGGTGGAGGGCGGCCGGATCAGTGAACTGGGCAGTCATGACGAGCTGGTGGCGGCGGACGGCGCGTATGCGGCGCTGTGGCGGTCCTGGCACGGCTGAGCAGGCCACGCGTGGCGTCCGCGCGCCTGAGCGGATTCGGGCGGGCGGACAGGCCGGCGGACGGGAACACTGGACAGCCCCGGGGTACCACCCGCGACAATCGGCGCATGAGTGTCGAGCTCGTGGTGGCCGGTATCTCGGGTGTGGTCGCGCTCGCCGGTGTTGCGCTCAGCGGCCGGGCGACGCGGAAACAGGCCTTGCTGAGTGCCGAGTTGACGCAGGGGTCCGCCCGTCGCGCCCGGTCCGAGCAGCGGCAGGACGTGATGAGCCGCTACCGCGATCCGCTCCTCTGGGCGGCCTTCGACCTGCAGTCCCGCCTGGAGAACATCGCGGTCCGCGAAGTGGGCTTCCTGACCACGCACTACGCGTGCGGCTCACCGCACACGCGCGAGTACGCACGCCGCAACACCCTGTTCGTGCTCGCCGAGTACCTGGGCTGGGTGGAGATCATTCGGCTGCGGGTCAGGTTCCTCGACCTCGGTGACCGGGAGGACAACCGCAGGATCGTCGCCCTGCTCTTCGAGGTCGGTAAGGTCCTGAGCTCCGACAGGTATGCCGATGCCCGGTTCTCCCTCTTCCGCGGCGAGCAGCGCGCCATCGGCGAACTCATGGTCGCCGATGGCGGCGAGAGCTGCATCGGCTACGCCGAGTTCTGCCGACGCCTCGACACCGATTCCGCGTTCGCGGCCTGGTTCGACCGTCCGAGCGACGACATCGAAGAATCGGCGCGAACCGCGCCGGCCGGGCGGTTGGTCGATCTCAGGAATTCGCTGCTGGAACTGATCCAGTTCCTCGATCCTGACGGCGTGCGCTTCCCGGCGGACCAACGGCACCAGGTGCCCGGTCACCGGCTGAGCCCCGATCGTGCCGATGGCGCGGACCGCCGGTGATCCGGCGGCAGAGCCGCCCGCGGCCGTCAGATGAAGTTCAGCGCGGCCGCTCCGCCCACTCCCCCGAGCACCATGAACACCGGCATCAGTACCTTCAGCTCCACCCAGCTCCCGGCCCGGAACCGCATGGCCTTCGGCGGGCCGATCGGGTACCAGCGCTTGCGGCCGATCGGGATGGGCCACAGGATCGGGCAGCCGGAGACGGTGAGCGCGTCGCCGATGTCGTGGACGAGGGCGCCGAGCACGATCGGCAGCCCGAGCCAGAGGTACTCCTGGCCGGGGGCGGTGAACAGCCAGTCCGAGCCGTTGCCCGGCTTGTCCAGGACACCGGCCAGTATCCAGGCGCTGGTCGCGCCGAGCAGCCAGACCAGGACGTCGCTGGACATCCGGGCGGCCCGCCACAGCAGCCCTTCGACGGCGAGCACCAGGTGGACGAAGAGGATCCCCAGGACCGCCCACCGGCCGCCGGTGATCGCCGCCGCGGAGGCTCCGGCGCCGATCAGGACCGCCCACAGCCAGGTGTGGGTCAGCGTCCGGTGGCCGCCGTTGCGGGTCGAGTCGCCGCGCATCCTGGTCGCCTTGTAGACGGCGTGCGAGAGCTTGTCGACGATCTCGCAGAGCCCCCGGGACACCGGCCCGAAGGCGCGCGAGATGGTCGCGGACTTGTGGTCGAGGTCCGGGGCCAGCGCGGCCCCGGCGGTGATCAGCGCGCCGACGACGAGGACGGGCCACGGCATCGCGTGGCCGGCGGCCGCCGCCGCCGCGCCCACCCCCAGCCAGGCCGCTGCCCCTGACAGAGAGTGTGCCGGTCCCATCATGGTTCTTCCCGCCCCCAGAGTCGTATCGTTGCCATTGCCGTTATGGCACGGCCGAGTTGAGTGGGAAGCGTATCGCCCGTGATCTTCATACGGTCGTCCGGTTCCCTCATCCGGGCGGAAGGCAGGCAAGATGGGGGCGTGACCCTTATCGATCAGCTGCCCCCGACCGACGACCCCGATGCCCTCTTCGAGGCTTTCTCGTCATGGACCGAGACACAGGGCATCACCCTCTACCCGGCTCAGGAGGAGGCGCTGATCGAGGTGGTCTCCGGCGCGAATGTGATCCTTTCCACCCCGACCGGTTCCGGAAAGAGCCTGGTCGCGGCGGGTGCGCACTTCACCGCGCTGGCCCAGGACAAGGTCACCTTCTACACCGCGCCGATCAAGGCGCTGGTCTCGGAGAAGTTCTTCGACCTGTGCAAGCTGTTCGGTACGGAGAACGTCGGCATGCTCACCGGCGACGCCTCGGTCAACGCCGACGCCCCGGTGATCTGCTGCACGGCCGAGGTGCTGGCCTCCATCGCGCTGCGCGACGGCAAGCACGCCGACATCGGCCAGGTCGTGATGGACGAGTTCCACTTCTACGCCGAGCCGGACCGCGGCTGGGCCTGGCAGATCCCGCTGCTGGAGCTGCCGCAGGCCCAGTTCATCCTGATGTCGGCCACGCTCGGTGACGTCCGGATGTTCGAGGAGGACCTGACCCGCCGCACCGGCCGCCCCACCTCCGTGGTGCGCTCCGCGACCCGGCCGGTCCCGCTCAGCTACGAGTACCGGCTGACCCCGATCACCGAGACCCTCACCGAGCTGCTGGACACCAGGCAGTCACCGGTCTACATCGTGCACTTCACCCAGGCCGCGGCCGTCGAGCGGGCGCAGTCGCTGATGAGCATCAACATGTGCACCAAGGAGGAGAAGGAGAAGATCGCCGATCTGATCGGCAACTTCCGCTTCACCACCAAGTTCGGCCAGAACCTCTCCCGCTATGTGCGGCACGGCATCGGGGTACACCACGCGGGCATGCTGCCGAAGTACCGGCGCCTGGTGGAGAAGCTCGCCCAGGCCGGTCTGCTGAAGGTGATCTGCGGTACGGACACCCTCGGCGTCGGCGTCAACGTCCCCATTCGCACGGTGCTGTTCACGGCGCTCACCAAGTACGACGGCACCCGCGTCCGTACGCTGCGCGCCCGGGAGTTCCACCAGATCGCCGGCCGTGCGGGCCGGGCCGGCTTCGACACGGCGGGCTTCGTCGTGGCGCAGGCGCCCGAGCACGTCATCGAGAACGAGAAGGCCGTCAAGAAGGCGGGCGACGACCCGAAGAAGAAGCGCAAGGTGGTCCGCAAGAAGGCCCCCGAGGGCTTCGTCGCCTGGTCGGAGACCACCTTCGACAAGCTGATCCAGTCCGACCCGGAGCCCCTGACCTCCCGCTTCCGGGTCACGCACACCATGCTGCTGTCCGTGATCGCGCGTCCCGGCAACGCCTTCGAGGCGATGCGGCATCTGCTGGAGGACAACCACGAGCCGCGCCGGGCGCAGCTGCGGCACATCCGCCGGGCCATCGCGATCTACCGCTCGCTGCTGGACGGCGGTGTCGTCGAGCAGCTCGACAAGCCGGACGCGGAGGGCCGGATCGTCCGGCTGACCGTCGACCTCCAGCAGGACTTCGCGCTCAACCAGCCGCTGTCCACCTTCGCGCTGGCCGCGTTCGACCTGCTGGACCCGGACTCCCCCTCGTACGCGCTGGACATGGTCTCCGTGGTCGAGTCGACGCTCGACGACCCGCGGCAGATCCTCGCCGCGCAGCAGAACAAGGCGCGCGGCGAGGCGGTCGGGCAGATGAAGGCGGACGGCGTCGAGTACGAGGAGCGGATGGAGCTGCTCCAGGAGGTCACGTACCCGAAGCCGCTGAGCGAGCTGTTGTGGCACGCGTACGACGTGTACCGCAGGAGCCACCCGTGGGTGGGCGACCACCCGGTCTCGCCGAAGTCCGTGATCCGTGACATGTACGAACGCGCCATGACGTTCACGGAGTTCACCTCCAACTACGAGCTGGCCCGCACCGAGGGCATCGTGCTGCGCTATCTCGCCAGTGCGTACAAGGCGCTCGAGCACACCATCCCGGACGACATCAAGTCCGAGGACCTGGAGGACCTGATCGCCTGGCTGGGCGAGATGGTCCGCCAGGTGGACTCCAGCCTGCTGGACGAGTGGGAGCAGCTCGCCAACCCGGAGGTGGAGACCGCCGAGCAGGCGCAGGAGCGGGCCGACGAGGTGAAGCCGGTCACGGCCAACGCCCGCGCCTTCCGGGTGCTGGTGCGCAACGCGATGTTCCGCCGGGTGGAGCTGGCCGCGCTGGACAAGGTGGGCGAGCTCGGCGAGCTGGACGGCGACGCGGGCTGGGACGAGGACGCGTGGGGCGATGCGATGGACGCCTACTGGGACGAGTACGAAGACCTGGGCACCGGTCCGGACGCCCGCGGCCCGAAGCTGCTGAAGATCGACGAGGACGCGGCGCACGGTCTGTGGCGGGTCCGGCAGACCTTCGCCGATCCGAACGGCGACCACGACTGGGGCATCAGCGCGGAGGTCGATCTGGCCGCTTCCGACGAGGAGGGCCGGGCCGTCGTCCGCGTGACCTCCGTCGGTCAGCTGTGAGGGCGTACGCCGTGGGGGCGGCGCCGCTGCGAGAGTGGAGACGAACGGCATGACGAATCCCGCCGAGCGCCTGGTCGATCTGCTCGACCTGGAGCGGATCGAGGTCAACATATTCCGTGGGCGCAGCCCTCAGGAGTCCCTGCAGCGGGTCTTCGGCGGGCAGGTCGCCGGCCAGGCACTGGTCGCGGCCGGCCGGACCACCGACGGGGACCGGCCGGTCCACTCGCTGCACGCGTACTTCCTGCGCCCGGGGCGTCCGGGGGTGCCGATCGTGTACGAGGTGGAGCGCGTCCGGGACGGCCGGTCGTTCACCACGCGCCGGGTCACGGCCGTCCAGCAGGGCCGGACGATCTTCAATCTGACGGCGTCCTTCCACCGGCCGGAGGAGGCGGGCTTCGAGCACCAGCTGCCGCCGGCCCGCGAGGTCCCGGATCCCGAGGAGCTGCCGACCGTCGCCGAGGAGGTCCGGGAGCACCTGGGCGTGCTGCCGGAGGCGCTCGAACGGATGGCTCGGCGGCAGCCCTTCGACATCCGGTACGTCGACCGGCTGCGCTGGACGAAGGAAGAGGTCAAGGGCGCCGACCCGCGCAGCGCGGTGTGGATGCGGGCGGTCGGCCCGCTGGGCGGCGATCCGCTGGTGCACACCTGTGCGCTGACATACGCCAGTGACATGACGCTGCTCGACGCGGTCCGTATCCCGGTGGAGCCGCTGTGGGGTCCGCGCGGCTTCGACATGGCGTCGCTGGACCACGCGATGTGGTTCCACCGGCCGTTCCGGGCCGACGAGTGGTTCCTGTACGACCAGGAGTCGCCGGTCGCCACGGGCGGCCGGGGGCTGGCGCGTGGCCGGATCTACGACCGCGGCGGCAATCTGCTGGTGTCCGTGGTGCAGGAGGGGCTGTTCCGCCGTCTCGGCGATTAGGGCCTGCCCGGCGACCCCGGCCATGATCCGCCGGACAGGCCCCAGGGCCTGCCCGGTCAGATGCCGGGCAGCGGGTCCTGCTCGACCTCGTGGCGGCGGGTGCGGATGTCCGGCGGCGCCGGGTGGAGTTTGGCGTCGCAGGCGGGGCCGAGGCCGGTGCGGCGTGACTCCGTACCGGTGAGCGGGCGGCCGCACATGCGACAGAGCACCACCCGTCGCCGGGCGGTACGGCCTGCCTGGTCGTCCTCGGGCGAGGGTCCGGTACCGGATCCGGGGAGGGGCTCGGGGAGGGGCTCGGCGAATTCCACGGATCGATCTTCTCAGGACGCCCGTCCACCGTGCGACGTCCGAGCAGCACACACACGTCCGAGCAGCACACGACGGAGGAGTTCACTGGTGAGCAGCGTGCTGACATTGAAGCCGGTTCCGGGGGAGACCTCGCCCGTCAGCCGTGTCGTCGAGTTCGCCGACGCGCCCGGCGGCGAGTCCCGGGTGGTCGCCCATGTGGAGCGCGAACTGCCGGAGGGCGGGATACCGGCGTATCTCGCGGCCCGCGGGACAGGTGCGCGCTCCTTCGTCCTGTGGGCCGACCCCGAGCGCCGGACCCGACTGGCCACCCTGGTCACCGCGTCCGCGGTCGACGGCGTCGCCACGTACCGGGTGCTGGGCGTGCAGGGCGAGCTCATCGGCACGCTCGTCCGTGAGAAGGCCCTCCACGGCAAGGGGCTGCGGACCCGCTGGACGGTCGCCCAGGTGGGCTGCCCGGAGGCGGTCGGCTTCAAGGGCCGGATCTTCTGGTGGTACGTGTGGTGGCTGCTGCTCCCCATCCAGGTGGCGATCGGCGTGGGCAGCCTCCTGAGCGGCGGGGGCGATGCGGCGCGCGGACCCCGGCGCATCATCTGGCGGGCCGGCCGGGAGGTTCCGCTGGAGTTCTTCTCGGACGACGACGAGATCCATGTCCACGCGCCGTGGGTCGACTGGCGGCTCGCAGCCGCGCTGAGCGCGCTGATCCGCACCTTCGACAGCTGGATGGGCACGCCCTGGGACGACAAGCGCAAGTGAGGCGGGCGCGCGGGCCCGGTCGCACGGCCGGACCGGTCAGCCGGCGAGGATCCTGGCCTTCTGGGCCTCGAACTCGCTCTCGCTCAGCACACCCTGGCTCTTGAGGTCGCCGAGGTCCTTGAGCTGGGCGATCTTGTTGCTCATCTCGTCCGCCGGCGCGAGGGACGTGGGCGCCGGAGGCGGTGGCGCCGCGGGGGCGGGCCGGGGCTGCGCCTGCTCGGCGTCCTGCCGCGCCCAGCGGCCCGCCTGGCGCCGGGAGACCCGGTTGGAGACGGAGGTGGCGGTTCCGGCGATCACCGCTGTACGGGCGACGCCACGAAGAAGGCCTGGCATGGTGCATCTCCTTTGACTGGCTCTGCGAGAACGGCCGACGGCCGGCTCCGCGAATCCGGCCGGCCCGGTACGGCGGCTCAGGCCCTGGACCCGGCCTCGGCCGCGTCGAGCGATGCCAGGACCTCCTGGATCGGGATGCGCCCGTTGGCGACGAGCCGTCCCCCGGAGCGGCGCAGGGCGGCAGCGAGCGGTCCGGCCCACACGTTCTCGTAGATGACGATCCCGGCAGCGCTGCCGGGTTCGAGAACCGCGCTCACCTCGTCGATGTCGTCCCGGCCGAGCAGGCCGGAGGACACGCCTTCGAACACGGTGAGGTCTTCATGGCCGTCCGCGGTCAGCTCGGAGAGTTCCACGCCCGCGACGGTGCCGTCCTGGTCCTTCCTGACGAAGACCAGGTCCAGGATCCGGATGATTCCCCGGTCGACCAGGTCGACCAGCAGGGGCAGTCCTTCGCCCGTCATCCGGTTCCCCGGGAACTCGACCACCAGGTAGTCGATCGGCCCTGTCTCGTCGGTCTCGCTGCTCACACCGGCTCCTCGGAGTCTCGACTGCCCCGCGTCCGGCCGGGGCCTGTGCCTCCGTCATTGGAGCAGCGGGCGGGCCGGTGCGCATCTCGGTCGTGCGGTGCGGACGAACGCGGCCCGGTTACGCCATCGGAGGGACAACGGGTCCCTCCAACGGCCGAGTGGTGCGAGCCGCGCCCCGCCCTTCCCCCACCGCCGCCGATGGTTGCCGGGCAGCACGCGTCCGAGGAGGCACGAACATGACGGCCGATGAAGTAATGGTGGGTGTGGGCCTCGTCGTGGTGCTGGCGGTCGGCTCGCAACTGCTGGCGAGCCGGCTGCGGGTGCCCGCCCTGTTGATCCTGCTGCCGGTCGGCTTCGTCGCCGGGGCGCTGACGGACAACGTCGATCCCGGGAAGCTGCTGGGCGATGCCTTCTCCCCGCTGGTCTCCCTCGCGGTGGCGGTGATCCTCTACGAAGCCGGACTCGGCCTGGAGATCGGGCGGCTCCGGGGCCATACGCGTCGCATCGTGGTCAGGCTGCTCTGGCTGGGGGCGCTGATCACCTGGCTGTCCGCCGCGTTGTTCGCCGTTCCGGTGCTGGGCATGTCCAAGGGCGCGGCCGTGATGCTGGGCGCGATCCTCGTCGTGTCCGGGCCGACGGTCGTGGGGCCGCTGCTCAATTTCGTCCGGCCTTCCGAGCGGCTGCAACGCGTCCTGATCTGGGAGGGCTCCCTGATCGACCCGGTCGGCGGCATCCTGGGGGCGCTCGTCTTCCACGCCGTCGTCGCCGGTGAACTCAAGGGGTTCGGGAGCCAGTTGGAGCAGTTCTCGGCCAGCGCCGCAGTGGGTGCGGTGGGCGGCGTGGTCGGGGCGGGGGTGCTGTGGCTGCTGCTGCGTCGTGCCCGGCTGAGCGAGGAACTGGCCACATCCGCGCAGATCGCCGCGGTGATCGGGATCGCGGCCGCCTGCGACGCGCTCCGCGAGGACACCGGGCTCATCTCCGCGGTCGTCATGGGAATGGCCATGGCGAATCTGCCGGGCCTGGACATTCCGGCCCGCCGGCCGTTCCTCGACACACTGGTCTCGCTGATCATCGGCCTGTTGTTCATCTCCATCTCGGCCACGGTCACCCCGGCCTCGCTGCGGCATGTGGTGCTGCCCTCGCTCGCGCTGGTCGCCCTCCTGGTCCTGGTGGTGCGCCCGCTCGTGGCGCTGGTGTCGACGGCCGGTACCGATGTCCGCGGCGGGGAGAGATGGTTCATCGGGTGGATGGCCCCGCGCGGCATCGTCGCCGCGGCGACCGCCTCCACGTTTTCGGCGACTCTGGTGGCGCGGGGCGTCGACGGCGCCGAACGGATTCTGCCCGCGACCTTCGTGGTGATCGTCGCCACCGTCACCCTGTACGGCCTGACGGCGTTCCCGGTCGCCCGGCGGCTCGGGGTGCTGCGCCCGTCCCGGTCCCGGCCGCTGCTGGTCGGCGGCGCACCCTGGGCGGTCGACCTGGGGCGCGCGCTGAGCTCGGCGGGGCTGGACGTGCTGATGTGGGCGGGCGCCGAGCGGCAGCGGGCCCGGATCGAGGAGGCCGGGCTGCCCCTGGCGCCGGGCGAACTGCTCGCGGCGGCCTCCGGTGCCGGGGCGGAGCTGGCGGGCATCACCGGTGTGCTGCTGCTCACCGAGGAGGACGACTTCAACGCACTCGCCGCCATGACCCTGCGGGAGAGCGTCGAGGGCCCGGTCCACCGGCTCGCTCCGGCCGCCGACAGCCAGGGCGTGGTGGCGCCGTACACCGGGGGCGAGCCTCTCTTCCGTACCGGCCTGACCGGCCCGGAGCTGGCCCGCCGGTACGAGGCCGGGGCCCGGGTGCTGGCGCGGCGGGCCGACGGCGCCGTCCCGGCCGGACACGACGTGCTGTTCGTCGTCCGCCCCGACGGGCGGCTCGCCCCGGTCACCCACACGCGGACCCCGGACATCCGGCCGGGCGACACCGCCGTCCTCCTCGGTCCCCCGTCCCGGCAGCCGTCGCTCTGAGCGCCGTCAGCCGCGCTCCCCGGCGCGTGCCCGGTCCAGCGCCTCGTCCAGGGTCCGGGCCGCCGTGATGAGCGAGAGGTGGGTGAACGCCTGTGGGAAATTGCCGAGTTGCTCACCACTGGGGCCGATCTCCTCGGCGAACAGGCCGACATGGTTGGCGTACGTGAGCATTTTCTCGAAGGTGTAGCGGGCCTTGCGCAGCCGGCCCGCGCGGGCCAGGGCGTCGACGTAGAGGAAGGTACAGAGGCTGAACGTGCCCTCGGATCCCCGCAGTCCGTCCGGGGACGCCGCGGGGTCGTAGCGGTAGACGAGGCTGTCGGACACGAGTGTGCGGTCCATGGCATCGAGCGTGGCGAGCCAGCCCGGGTCCCTCGGGGCGAGGAACCCCACCCTGGGCATCAGCAGCAGCGAGGCGTCCAGCACTCCCCCGCCGTAGTACTGGACGAACGCCTGCTCGGATTCGCTCCAGCCCCGGTCCATGACCTGTTCGAGGATGGCGTCCCTGGTGCTGGTCCACCGGGCGGTGTCGGCGGGTCGGCTGAGTTCGGACGCCAGGCGCAGGCCGCGGTCGAACGCCGCCCAGCACATCACCCGGCTGTAGGTGAAGTCCTGCCGTCCGCCGCGGGTCTCCCAGATCCCCTCGTCGGGCCGGTCCCAGTGGTCCACGAGCCAGTCGAGCGTCCGGGCCACGACCTGCCAGCCCTGGTAGCCCGCCTGGACGCCCACCTCACGGCCTTCGGACAGGGCGTAGAGGGCCTCGCCGTAGATGTCGAGCTGCAACTGGCCGGCGGCCGCGTTGCCGAGCCGTACCGGGTACGAGCCCCGGTAGCCCTCGAAGTGGGCCAGGATCTCCTCCGTCAGCAGGGGTTCCCCGTCGACGCGGTACATGATCCGGAGGGGCTCCTCTCCGCTGTCCTCCCGGAGCCGGTCGCCGAGCCAGTGGGTGAAGGCGATCGCCTCGTCCACGAACCCGAGGTCGAGCAGGGCCCGGACCGACAGCGCGCCGTCCCTGACCCAGGTGTAGCGGTAGTCCCAGTTGCGTTCGCCGCCGACCTGCTCCGGCAGGCCCGTGGTCGCCGCCGCGACCGGTGCGCCGGAGGGGGCGTAGGTGAGCAGCTTGAGCGTGATGGCGGAGCGGATGACCATGTCGGACCAGCGGCCCCGGTAGTGGGAGGTTCGCACCCACCGCTGCCAGAAGTCGACGACCTCCCAGAGCTGTTCCGTGGTGGCGTCGACGGTCGGCGCCGGTGGCGCGGGCCCGTCCGCCGCGCAGACGGTGAAGACCGCGACGGTCGACTCACCGACGTTCAGCACCACTTCGCCCACGGCGTCCTGGCCGTCGCGTACCACGGAGAAACCGGTCCGCAGGTGTGCCGCGATCCCCGGCGCCCGGAACACGGCTCCCCCGGGGATCGGATCGAGTTCGTGGGAGGCCCGGCCGTAGTCGAACCGGGGCCGGCACTCCATGGCAAACCGTACGGTCCCGCGCACCGCGCGCACGTACCGCACCAGAGTGTGCCGGTCGGTGGGGGTCCCGGTGCGCTCGGGCGGCATCCAGTCGAGCACCTCGCCCACGCCGTCCGGCGACATGAAGCGGGTGACCAGGACCGCGGTGTCCGGGTAGTAGAGCTGCCGGCAGGAGCTCTCGGGGTCGTCGGGTGCCAGCCGGAAGAAGCCGCCGCCGTCATGGTCGAGCAGTGCGGCGAAGATGCTGGGGGAATCGAACCTGGGGGCGGCGAACCAGTCGACGACTCCCTGCGAGGAGACCAGTGCGGCGGTCTGCAGGTCGCCCACCAGCCCGTGTTCGGCTATGGGTGGGTATCGGTCCATGCGCATCCAATCCCGGACGGCCCCCGCTCGGTACCACTATCCGCCCAGTGCCCCGTGTTCGCCCACTCGGGCGTCCCGGGCCCCCTGGTGCCGTACGGCCCGGATTGCCCGCCGTCCCGCCCGCGGTGTTACTGGAGGAGGGACCGCCCGCGCACCCGGTCCGGCCGTGACCGGCGGCGCCTGGGCGGGACTTCGTGGAGGTACAGGATGGACATGATCCATGTCCGCGCGGTGAGCCCGCCGGACCTGACCGACCAGGTGGTGGACCGGCTGGCCGGTGATGCCTGTGTGCTGAACCTGCTGGTGCAGCCGGGGGCGGCACGCAATCCGGACGGCGACAGCATCGCGTGCGACGTGCTGACGGGAGCCGCCAATGACGTGCTGCGCAGCCTGCGCGCACTGCACCTGGACCGGCGCGGCTCCATCGTCATCGAACCGGTGGACATGGTCTTCTCCGGCCGGGCGGCCGAGGCCGGGACCGAGCGGCTCGGGCCACTGGCCCGCGCACCCGTGTGGGAGCAGGTGGAGGCCCGCATCCGCGCCGAGGGGCGATACCCGCCGAGTTTCTATCTGTACCTGGTCATCGCGGGCCTCATCGGTTCGGTCGGGATCGTCACCAACTCCCAGATCCTGATTGTCGCGGCGATGGTCGTCGGCCCCGAGTACGGTGCCATCGTCAGCGTCGCCCTGGGCATCGACCGGGGCGACCGGCCGAGGATCCGGCAGGGACTGACGGCGCTGTTCACGGGCTTCCTGCTGACGATCCTCGTCACCTTCCTCTTCAGTCTCCTGATCCGCGGATTCGGCCTCCAGTCGGCAGCGTTCGACGCAGGGCTGCGGCCGGTCTCCAACCTGATCAACACCCCCAATTTCTTCTCGGTCGCCGTGGCGACGCTGGCCGGCATCGTCGGCATCGTGTCCCTCACCGAGGCCAGGACGAGCGCCCTGCTGGGCGTCTTCATCTCGGTCACGACCATCCCGGCCGCCGCGGACCTCAGCGTCTCCACCGCGTTCACCAGCTGGTCCAATGCCCGGGGTTCGCTCATCCAGCTGCTGGTCAACATCGCGGTGCTGATCGTGGTGGGCACGGCCGCGCTCAAGTGTCAGCGTGCGATCTGGCGGCGGGTCGGCCTGCGTCACGGCCGCGCGGACCGACAGTAGCGGTGCGGGCGTGGGACGTGACGGACTGCGTCCAGATGATGCCGGAACCGGGACGAGCCGCGATGATCGGACGCAGGGCGCAGATGTGCCGGCGGGTGCGGTGCGCGGGAGCGGCCCACGCCCGTGGAGCAGTCAGGAGGGCCCCGATGCCCCAGGACCCGGCCCCGGCGCCCCGCGAGGCGACCTCGCCGCTCAGGACGGCGCCGGATGCGACGCCCGAGCAGCGAGCGGCCCGCGGCAGGGCGGCCCGGCGTGAAGTGCCGCGGTCGAGCCATGCCGATTTCGAGCCGTCGGCCGACCCGCTGGGCATCCTCGAAGCCCAGTCCGCGGCCCGAGTGCCCGAGCTCGTGCCGATCCGCTACGGACGGATGACCGAGTCGCCGTTCCGCTTCTACCGGGGCGCCGCCGCGATCATGGCCTCCGACCTGGCCATCACCAGGGATTCCGGGATCAGGGCCCAACTGTGCGGGGACGCCCATCTGCTGAACTTCGGGCTGTTCGCCTCGCCGGAGCGCAACCTGCTGTTCGACATCAACGACTTCGACGAGACGTCGCCCGGCCCCTGGGAATGGGACGTCAAACGCCTGGCGACCAGCTTCGCCGTCGCGGGCCGGGCGAACGGTTTCACCGACGAGGAGCGCGCGGACGTCGTGCGGACCACGGTGCGGTCGTACCGGGAGTCGATGATCCGGTTCGCCGGTATGCGCAATCTCGACGTGTGGTACTCACGGACCGACATCGGCCGTCTCGAAGCGCTGGCGTCCCGGCAGTTGGCGAAGCGCGGCCGCGAGAAGCTGGCCCGCGCCGCGGCGAAGGCCCGCACCCGGGACAACCTGCAGGCCTTCGACCGGCTCACCGAGACCGTGGACGGCCGGCCACGCATCGCAGCGGATCCGCCGCTGCTCGTACCGGTCGCCGATCTGTTCCCGGAGGACGAGCGCGACGCGACGCAGGAGCAGTTCCGCGAACTGATCACGCGCTACGGCCACAGCCTGCCGTCGGACCGGCGGACCCTGCTCTCCGATTTCCGCTTCGTGGACATGGCACGCAAGGTGGTCGGCGTCGGCAGTGTCGGCACGCGCTGCTGGATCATCCTGATGCTCGGCAGGGACGGCGAGGATCCGCTGCTCCTCCAGGCCAAGGAGGCCGGCCCGTCGGTGCTCGCGCCCCATGCGGGCGCCGGCCCGTACCGGAACGAGGGCGAACGCGTGGTCGCGGGGCAGCGGCTGATGCAGGCGGCGGGCGACATCTTCCTCGGCTGGCAGCGGGTGGACGGGATCGACGGCAGGCCCCGCGACTTCTACATACGCCAGTTGCGCGACTGGAAGGGCATCGTCGAGCCGCAGGACATGGTGCCGTCCGGCATGCGGGTGTTCGGCGAGGCATGCGGCACCACGCTGGCCCGTGCCCACGCGCGTTCCGGCGACCGGATCGCCATCGCGGCCTATCTGGGGCGCGGCCCCTCGTTCGACCGGGCACTGGTGTGTTTCGCCGAGAAGTACGCCGACCGGAACGAGCGGGACCACCGGGCGCTCGTCGACGCGGTGCGGGCGGGGCGGCTTCCCGCGGCCCGGGACGTCTGAGCCGTCCCGGGAAGCCGGTCCGTCCGCTGGTCCAGAGGAATGGCAGTACGGGAATCGCCGCACGCGCCCAGCGGGTACATCACGGCGGCAACCGCGCATTGTGCTAACTCCTTGTGGACGCTTGCGGGACAGCGTGTTCCGGACTGGTTGTGACGCCGAGGAGACAACGACCATGTCGACCGAGCCCGCCGCACCACCCGCCACGACGGCAGCGGACCCTTTCGCACTGATCCGCACCCGTGGTTACGCCCTGCTCCTCGTGATGGCGGCGGGCATCGGAGTCCCGGTCTCGGCGGTGGCGTTCGGTTTCCTCGCGCTCGTCCACGAACTCCAGTCGCTGACCTACCACGACCTGCCCCGAGCGCTCGGTTTCACCGGTACGCCGTCCTGGTGGCCGGTGCCGCTGCTCGCCGTGGCGGGCCTGCTGGTCGGGCTGACCATCCGCCACCTGCCGGGGAAGGGCGGTCACCGGCCCGCCGACGGGATGGTGAGCACGGGGGCGCCCTCGGCGGCGGAACTGCCCGGCGTCGTGCTGGCGGCGCTCGCGTCACTGGGCGTCGGAGCGGTGCTCGGTCCCGAGGCGCCGCTCATCGCGCTCGGCGGCGGACTGGCCGTGTATGTGGCGCGCCTGGTCAGGCCCGGCCTCGAGCCGGGCGCGAGTGCCGTGCTGGGAGCCGCGGGAAGCTTCGCCGCCATCAGCGCGCTGCTGGGGTCGCCGCTCCTGGGTGCCTTTCTCCTGATGGAGGCCTCGGGACTGGCCGGGATGATGCTCGGGATGGTCCTGGTGCCGGGTCTGCTGGCGTCCGGCGTCGGCGCGCTCGTCTTCACCGGACTCGGCTCGTGGACCGGGCGCGGGACGTACTCCCTGGCACTTCATCATGTGCCCCGGGCATCGGGACCCGACATCGCGCAGTTCGGCTGGGCACTCGTCGTGGGCCTGGCCGCGGCCGTGGTCGGCACGGGCGTCCAGCGGCTCGCCCGGTTCCTCCAGGAACGGGTGGAGCGGCGGACCGTGGTGGCCACCGTCGTCATGGGCCTGGTCGTCGGCGTGGCCGCCCTCGTGTACGCGGAGAGCACCGGAAGGGACGCGTCCGGGGTGCTGTACTCCGGGGAGAACGCCCTCGATCCGTTGCTGGCCGGGAGCGCCGGATACCCGGTGGGCACGCTTGTGGTGCTGGTCCTCTGCAAGGCGGTGGCGTACTGCGCGTCCTTGAGCAGCTTCCGGGGAGGCCCCGTCTTCCCGGCGATGTTCGTGGGAGCGGCGGGCGGCATCGCCCTGTCCCATCTCCCGGGACTGGGCCTCACGCCGGGCTTCGCGATGGGCATCGGCGCCATGTGCGTGGCGATGCTCAAGCTCCCGATGACGTCGGTGCTGCTGGCGACGCTGCTGCTGGGGTCCGAGGGCCTCACCGTCATGCCGCTCGTGATCGTCTCGGTCGTGGTCTCCTATGTCGTCACGCTCAGGCTCGCGCCGTCCCCGGCCGTCGCCCGGCCGGATCCAGGATGACGGGCCCCTGCCGTGACCTCAGACCTTCTTCTCCCGCTGCGGCTTCTCCCACTGCAGATCCGCGCACAGCGCCCAGATGATGAAGACGTCGATGGCGATGAGCACGATGGACCAGAGCGGGTAGTGGGGCAGCCAGAGGAAGTTGGCGAGTGCGCCCAGGCCCGCGAGCACGATGCCCACCACGCGTGCCCATTCGGCTCCGGTGAACAGCGCGCAGCCGGCGAGAACGATGACGATGCCGATCACGAGGTGGATCCAGCCCCAGCCGGTGAGGTTGAACTGGAACACATAGTTGCGCGTGGTGATGAAAACGTCGCTCTTGGCGATGGCGGCGATTCCTTCGAAGACCGCCATCGCGCCGCCGAAGATCATCAGCACCGCCGCGAAGGCGGTCCAGCCGAGCCGGAAGGGGTGGTGCGAACCCGGTGTGGCGTCGGGCGCCACTCTCGGCCCGTTGGCGGTACTGGCCATTGTGGCCTCCTCTGGTAGCAGAGCAACCCGGCGGACCCGAGTGGGCCACCGGGGCCTCCCCGAACAAGCCTGCCATGTCGGCACCCTGTCGGCAGAACAGCCGCTTCGGGGGACACCATGACACAATCCGTCTCCGTCCAGGGATATCATCTCCATCGTGAGAGAAACCGAAGAGGCGGAGCCCGGCTCCGTCGATGCCCGGCTCGCCGCGCGGCTGGGCGAACTGCGTACCGAACGCGGCTGGTCGCTGGACGAACTCTCGCGACGCAGCGGGGTGAGCCGCTCCACACTTTCCCGGCTGGAGCGCGGCGAGTTGAGTCCGACCGCCACCCTGCTCGGCAAGTTGTGCACGGTCTACGAACGGACGATGTCCCGGCTGCTGCTGGAGGTGGAGGCGGAACCCCCGCAACTCGTCCCCGCCGCACGGCAGCCGGTCTGGCGGGACGAGGCATCGGGCTTCGTACGCCGCTCGGTGTCGCCTCCGCACACCGGTCTGCGCGCGGAGGTCATCGAGGGGACCCTCGACGCGGGGGCCGCCATCGGGTACGAGAACGCACCGGTGTCCGGCGTGGAGCAGCATGTCTGGGTACTGGAGGGAACGGTCGAGATCACCGTCGACGGCACCGCGCACACCGTGCGCAGCGGCGACTGCCTTCGGTTCCGGCTGCGCGGCCCCTCGCACTTCCACTGTCCGGGACCGGATCCGGTCCGCTATGCCCTGATGATCGTTCTGCCATGACAGCCGCGAACGCCGCGATGGCCGCGAAAGGACTCCGTACATGACCGAGATCGTCCCCGCGCACGGCCCCGAACTGGTCACCTACGCCGATGAGTTGGCCGCCCTCCTGGTGGAGACCGTGAACGGCGGATCGTCGGTGGGCTTCCTCGCGCCGCTGGACCGTGACGTGGCCGCCGCCTGGTGGCGGGAGAGGGCCGGGGCCGTCGACGCCGGCCTGCTTCAGGTCTGGATCGCCCGCGACGCGGAACGGGTCGCCGGAACCATCGGCCTGGTCCGGGCCCAACTGCCCAACGCCCGCCACCGCGCGGACGTGGCCAAACTGATGGTGCGTCCGTCGGCCCGCGGCCGGGGCCTCGGCCGGTCACTGCTCGACGCCGTCGAACGGTCGGCCGCCGGAGCAGGCGTCACACTGCTGGTCCTGGACACCGAGACCGGAAGTCCGGCCGAGCGGCTCTACCGTTCGGCGGGCTGGACGGAGTGCGGCTCGATCCCGGACTACGCCGGAGACCCGGCCGGGGTCCTGAAGCCGACGACGCTCTACTACAAGGCGATCGGCTCCGCGCACACGGCGCCTCCCCTGTGACGGAGCAGGCGCCCGACCTCCTGCCGATCTCCTGGGCGAGGCACAGGAGTTCGGCACGAGGCACATACCGCACACAGGTCGCTCATCGGGGTCATGCCGCGTTCGACGCGATGGCGGGACTCCCGCAGGTCGGTGGCGTGCGCGGGCTCCGGACAGCCGGACGGCCGGCTTCGTACGGACCGGCTCCGGGCGTGACAATGGCTGCGGAAGTCACATCTACGAGGAGACCCTCATGACGCTGCACGACATCCCCCTGCGCACTCTCACCGGCGAGCCCACCTCCCTGGCCGACTACAGCGGCCGGGTGGTCCTGTTGGTGAATGTCGCGTCCAAGTGCGGACTCACCCCGCAGTACGCGGGCCTGGTGAAGCTCCAGAACGAGTACGCGGACCGCGGGTTCACCGTGCTCGGCGTGCCGTGCAACCAGTTCGCCGGCCAGGAGCCGGGGAGCGCGGAGGAGATCCGGACCTTCTGCTCGACGACGTACGGTGTCAGCTTCCCGCTGCTGGAGAAGACCGACGTGAACGGCGAAGGGCGCCATCCGCTCTACGCCGAGCTGGCGCAGCTGGCGGACGCGGACGGCGAGGCCGGTGACGTCCAGTGGAACTTCGAGAAGTTCCTCATCTCCCCGGCGGGCGAGGTGGTCGCGCGTCTGCGCCCGCGCGTCGAGCCGGAGGCGCCCGAGCTCGTCGCGGCCATCGAGTCCCACCTGCCGGCCTGACGTACCGCGCCCCCGGACGCCGGACGGGCCTGCGTTTCGGCCCGTCCGGCGTCCGGGGGCAGCCCCGGCGGGACGGTCTCAGCGGATCGGCATGCCCGACAGGGTGCGGGCGATGACCAGGCGCTGGATCTCGCTCGTGCCCTCGAAGATCGTGTAGATCGCCGCGTCCCGGTGCATCCGCTCCACCGGGTACTCACGGGTGAAGCCGTTGCCGCCGAGGATCTGGACGGCCTGGGCGGTGACCTTCTTCGCCGTCTCGCTCGCGTACAGCTTGGACATGGAGCCCTCGGCCGAGGTGAACGGCTTGCCGGTGGTCGCCATCCACGAGGCGCGCCAGACCAGCAGCCGGGCCGCGTCGATCTGCGTACGCATGTCCGCGAGCTGGAAGGCGATGCCCTGGTTGTCGATGATCGGACGGCCGAACTGGGTGCGGGTCTTCGCGTAGTCCAGCGCCACCTCGTACGCCGCACGGGCAGTGCCGACCGCCATGGCGCCGACCGCCGGGCGGGACGCCTCGAAGGTGGCCATCGCGGCGTTCTTCACCCGCTCGCCACCGGAGGCGGCGCGCTCGCGGGCCCGCGCCAGGCGCTGGTCGAGCTTCTCCTTGCCCCCGAGCAGACAGTGGCCGGGGACCCGGACGTCCTCCAGGACGACCTCGGCGGTGTGCGAGGCGCGGATGCCGTGCTTCTTGAACTTCTGGCCCTGGGAGAGTCCGGGGGTGTCCGGCGGCACGATGAACGAGGCGTGCCCCTTGGACCCCAGCTCCGGGTCGACCACGGCGACGACGACATGGACGTTGGCGATGCCGCCGTTGGTCGCCCAGGTCTTGGTGCCGTTCAGCACCCACTCGTCCTTGGCCTGGTCGTACACCGCGCGGGTACGCATCGAGGCGACGTCGGAGCCCGCGTCCGGCTCGGAGGAGCAGAAGGCCGCGACCTTGACGTCGGCGGCGTCGCCGTACATCTGCGGGATCCAGGTCCCGATCTGCTCCTCGGTGCCGTTGGCGAGGACGCCCACGGCCGCCAGGCCCGTACCGACGATGGACAGGGCGATGCCCGCGTCACCCCAGAAGAGCTCCTCCATCGCCATCGGGATGCCGAGCCCCGTCGGGTCGAAGAACTGCTGGGCGTAGAAGTCGAGGGAGTAGATGCCGACCTTGGCCGCCTCCTGGATGACGGGCCAGGGCGTTTCCTCACGCTCGTCCCACTCCGAAGCCGCCGGACGGATCACATCCGCGGCGAAGCCGTGAAGCCAGTCACGGACCTGCTTCTGGTCATCGTTGAGTTCGAGCGTGAACTCCGCCATGTTCCCCTCCACATACTGCCGTGAAAAACCACTCGTTACTTGCGGTAACCGCAGTCTGTTACCGACAAGTAGCCCCTGTCAACCGCCCAGGTTCGGATCCGCACCGCGCTGGGCAGGGTGTTACGTTGCGCAGGCAGGACGCATTTGCACGGCCAGGGGCGGGGAGAGGCGACATGGAGAGCACACGACAGGCAGAGCGCCAGCGGACAGCGGCCGAGAGCCGCCGCCGCGAGCTGCTCGAAGCCGCCGACCGCGTGGTGCTCAGAGACGGGCCGAAGGCCTCGATGAACGCCATCGCGGCGGAGGCCGGAATCACCAAACCCATCCTCTACCGGCACTTCGGCGACAAGGGCGGCCTCTACCGCGCCCTCGCCAAACGCCACACCGACGCACTGCTGATCGCCCTGCGCGCCGCCCTCGACGCCCCCGCCGAGCGCCGTCGGCGCGTCGAGTCGACGCTCGACACCTATCTCGCGGCGATCGAGGCCCGCCCGCAGGTCTACCGCTTCCTGATGCACCCGTCCGACGACGCGGCGCCCTCGACGGAGCAGGGTTTCGACGTCGGACGGCACTCGGCGCCGCTGCTGCGCCGGCTCGGCGAGGAACTCGCCCTGGTGATAGCCGAGCGGGTGGACCTGGGGCCGGACAGCGATGCCATGGCCCGCATCTGGGGCCACGGCATCGTCGGCATGATGCACGCCGCGGGCGACTGGTGGCTCGGTGAACGCCCCTGCTCCCGCGAACAGTTGGTGAGCAGCCTGGCCGATCTGCTGTGGGGCAGGCTGGCCGCCGCGGGCGACCGGCCGGGCGGCCCCGGATTCTGAGGCCCCCGGCACGCAGGCTGCGGGAGCGGTCAGCCGGTGCGCGCCCAGGGTGCCCGGCGGGCCGCGCGCAGCGCCCTGGCGCGCCGCAGCCCGGTCAACCGGTCCGTGTAGACCGCGCCTTCGAGATGGTCGCACTCGTGCTGGAGGCAACGCGCGAAGAAGCCGGTGCCGGTGACCCGGACCGGCTCGCCGCCGACCGTGAGACCCTCGACGACGGCGCGGTCGAACCGCGGGGTACCCGCTTCGATGCCGGGCAGCGAAAGACAGCCCTCCGGACCGCGTACGGTGATGCCGTCGGCCTCGACGAGTCTCGGGTTGACGAGATGGCCGAGGTGACGGATGTCGTCGTCGTCCGGGCAGTCGTAGACGAACACGCGCAGCGGAACGCCGATCTGGTTGGCCGCGAGGCCGACGCCCTCGGCCGCGTACATCGTGGCGTACATGTCCTCGACGAGACGGGCGAGCGAGGGACCGAAGTCCGTGACGGGTTCGCAGGTCCCGTGCAGCACCGGATCACCGAGCAGGCTCATGGCACGAATCAGTCCGGAACTGCCGGGGATCGGGCGGTTTCGCATGGCCGCAATCGTACGTTCCACGCGACCTCCACCTTCCCGGCGGTGCCAGGGTGCGGTCGCCGCGCCGGACATCGATAGGCTGGGCGTGGACCGATGCAAGGAGGATCTAGGACGATGGCAGGCAACACGGAGCCGCTGTCGCCGCGGGCCAAGCTGGCCGTGACGGCGGGCAAGGCCGCGGCGGCGGTGTCACGCGCCGCAGGGCGCGGCAGCGGATCGGTGATCGGCGGCCGGGTGGCGCTCAAGCTCGACCCCGACCTGCTGGGGCGGCTGGCGCAGCACCTGGACGTGATCCTCGTGTCGGCGACGAACGGCAAGACGACCACCACCCGGCTGATCGCCGAAGCACTGCGGGCCGCGGGCCCGGTGGTGTCGAACGCGCTCGGCGCGAACATGCCGGCGGGCATCACCTCGGCGCTGGCGGGCGGCTCGGACGCGCAGTACGGCGTGATCGAGGTCGACGAGAAGTACCTCGCCGGGGTCGCACGCGACACGACGCCCAAGGTGATCGCGCTGCTCAACCTCTCCCGCGACCAGCTGGACCGCGCGGCGGAGACCCGGATGCTGGCGGAGAAGTGGCGTGAGGGGCTGTCCGGCTCGAAGGCCGTGATCGTCGCGAACGCCGACGACCCGCTGATCGTCTGGGCGGCGTCCTCCTCCCCCAATGTGGTG
Source organism: Streptomyces sp. NBC_00984 (assembly GCF_045162475.1). Taxonomy (NCBI): domain Bacteria; kingdom Bacillati; phylum Actinomycetota; class Actinomycetes; order Kitasatosporales; family Streptomycetaceae; genus Streptomyces; species Streptomyces sp. NBC_00984. Next base: position 7,767,503 of record NZ_CP108734.1, on the reverse strand, counting down.
TGGGTCGCGGCGGGCCAGGCGTGGAAGGACGACGCCTGGTCCTGCCCCGCCTGCGGCGGTGTGATGCAGCGCCCCGGCGACGACTGGTTCTGCGGCGAGTGCGGATTCCGCCGGCCCGCTCCCAGCTGGGTCCTGCACGGCGACTACGTCCTGGACCCGCACGGTTCGGCATGGCCGATCCACCTCCAGCTGCCCGGCCGCGCCAACAAGGCCAACGCCACCAGCTCCGCCGCCGTGGCCGCCGTCTTCGGTGTGCCGCCGCAGGTCGCGCTGGAGCGCATGTACCAGGTGCAGGCCGTCGCGGGCCGCTACGACGTGGTCTCCTTCCTCGGCCGTGAGCTGCGGCTGCTGCTGGCGAAGAACCCGGCGGGCTGGCTCGAAACGTTTTCCCTGATCGACCCGCCGCCCACGCCGGTGATCCTCTCCGTCAACGCGCGCGGCGCGGACGGCACGGACACCTCCTGGCTGTGGGACGTGGACTACACCCAGCTCGCCGGCCACCCGATCTTCGTGCTCGGCGACCGCAAGCTGGACCTGGCCGTCCGCCTCGAAGTGGCCGGTCTCGACTTCCGGGTCTGCGAGAACCTCGACGAGGCCGTGCAGCAGGCCCCGCCCGGCCGTATCGAGGTCATCGCCAACTACACCGCCTTCCAGGATCTGCGCCGTCGTGTCGGCAACTGACCCCGGCCCCGGCCACCTCCGGAGAGGACGAAGCATGAGCAACGGTCTGCGTCTGGTCTGGGTCTACCCCGACCTCCTCAGCACCTACGGCGACCAGGGCAACGCGCTGGTGGTGGAGCGCCGGGCCCGGCAGCGCGGTCTCGACGTGCAGCGCGTCGACGTGCGCAGCGACCAGCCGGTCCCGACGTCCGGCGACATCTATCTGATCGGCGGCGGCGAGGACCGGCCGCAGCGTCTCGCCGCGGAGCGGCTGCGCCGCGACGGCGGGCTCAGCCGGGCCGCGTCGAACGGCGCGATCATCTTCTCGGTCTGCGCCGGCTACCAGATCCTCGGCCACGAGTTCATCAACGACCTCGGTGAGCGCGAGGCCGGTCTCGGGCTGCTCGACGTGGTCTCCACCCGCGGCGAGGGGGACCGGTGCGTCGGTGACGTACTGGCCGACATCGACCCGCGCCTCGGCCTGCCGCCGCTGACCGGGTTCGAGAACCACCAGGGCGTCACCCATCTCGGCCCGACGGCACGACCGTTCGCCCAGGTGCAGTTCGGCCGGGGCAACGGCACCGGTGACGGCACCGAGGGCGCGTACAACGACACCGTCTTCGGTACGTACATGCACGGCCCCGTGATGGCACGCAACCCGCACATCGCGGACCTGCTGCTGAAGCTGGCCCTCGATGTGAACGCCCTGCCGCCGACGGACGACCGCTGGTACGAGGCGCTGCGCGCCGAGCGCATCGCGTCGGCGACACAGCCCGCCTGATGAGGGGGTTTTCGCTCGTCTGAGCGGAGTCCAGCAGGCGGACGCCCGGTTCGGTCCCGCCACCCTGCGCCGGTAGGGTGGCGGGGATCCAACCGGACGACGTGGTCCGGTCGTCGGCCCACGTTGCAAAGGTTTCCCGGGCAATGCGAATTGGTGTGCTCACCTCCGGCGGCGACTGCCCCGGCCTCAACGCCGTCATCCGTTCCGTCGTGCACCGCGCGGTGGTCGACCACGGCGACGAGGTCATCGGCTTCCACGACGGGTGGAAGGGCCTCCTCGAGTGCGACTACCGCAAGCTCGACCTCGACGCGGTCGGCGGCATCCTCGCCCGGGGCGGCACGATCCTCGGCTCCTCCCGGGTCCAGCCCGCCCATCTACGGGGCGGCGTGGAACAGGCCAGGGGCCATGTCTCCGACCTCGGTCTCGACGCGATCATCCCGATCGGCGGCGAGGGCACGCTGAAGGCGGCCAACCTGCTCTCCGAGGCGGGTCTGCCGATCGTCGGCGTTCCGAAGACCATCGACAACGACATCGCCTCCACGGATGTGACCTTCGGCTTCGACACCGCCGTCGGTGTCGCGACCGAGGCGCTCGACCGGCTCAAGACGACCGCTGAATCGCACCAGCGGGTGCTGATCGTCGAGGTCATGGGCCGCCACACCGGCTGGATCGCCCTGCACTCGGGCATGGCGGCCGGCGCCCACGCCATCGTCGTGCCGGAGCGCCCCTTCGACATCGACGAGCTGACCGAGGTGGTCGGCAGGCGTTTCTCGGCCGGCAAGAAGTTCGCGATCGTCGTCGTCGCCGAGGGCGCCAAGCCTCGCGAGGGCTCGTCCATGGAGATCGAGCAGGGCACCAAGGACATCTACGGGCACGAGCGGTTCGCCGGCATGGCCACGCAGCTCTCCGGCGAGCTGGAGCGGCGCCTCGGCAAGGAGGCCCGCCCGGTGATCCTCGGCCATGTGCAGCGCGGCGGCACGCCGACCGCGTACGACCGGGTGCTCGCCACCCGCTTCGGCTGGCACGCGGTGGAGGCGGCGCACCGCGGCGAATTCGGCATGATGACGGCGCTGCGCGGCACGGACATCGTGATGGTGCCGCTGGGCGAGGCCGTGGAGACGCTGAAGACCGTTCCGGCCGAGCGGTACGCCGAGGCGGAGTGCGTGCTCTGAGCGACCTCCTGTCCGACGAACTGCCCCCGGCCGCAACCGCGGCCGGGGGCAGTTCTACTCTGGTCGGGACAACCGGAACGAATCGGGGACGCCCCCGGCGGGAGTGAACAGATGGATCACAGCGGGCACGGCATGAACATGGATCTGCCGCCGTTCACGCTGGGACGTGGGCTCCAATTCTCCGCGGACCCGTTCTTCCTCATCGGCTGCCTTCTCGGCATCGGCCTGTACGCGTACGCCGTGCTGCGGCTGCGCAGACGCGGGGACGGCTGGCCGGTCGGCCGGACCGTGTTCTTCGTCGTCGGCGTGCTGAGCATCGCACTGGTGATGTGCACCAAGCTCAACGACTACGGCATGGTCATGTTCAGCGTGCACATGGTGCAGCACATGGTGATCAGCATGCTGTCGCCGATCCTGCTGCTGCTGGGCGCTCCGGTGACCCTGGCGCTGCGTGCGCTGCCGGTCGCGGGCCGTGGCCGCACCGGTCCGCGCGAGCTGCTGCTCAAGCTGCTGCACAGCCGGTACATGAGGGTCATCACGCATCCGGCCTTCACGATCCCGATCTTCATCGCCAGCCTGTACGGGCTGTACTTCACCCCGCTCTTCGACTTCCTGATGGGCTCGAAGACCGGTCACATCGCGATGATGGTGCACTTCCTCGCGGTCGGTCTGGTGTTCTTCTGGCCGATCATGGGCATCGATCCGGGACCGCACCGGCCCGGCTACGTGATGCGGATGCTGGAGCTGTTCGCCGGGATGCCGTTCCACGCGTTCTTCGGCATCGCACTGATGATGGCGACGACGCCGATGGTGGGGACGTACAAGCATCCGCCGGCCTCGCTGGGCATCGACGCGCTGAGCGACCAGGGCTGGGCGGGCGGTATCGCCTGGGCCTTCAGTGAGATCCCGTCGGTGCTGGTGCTGATCGCGCTGGTCTTCCAGTGGTACCGCTCCGAGCAGCGGACGGCGAAGCGCTCCGACCGTGCGGCCGACCGGGACGGTGACCAGGAGCTCCAGGCGTACAACGCCTATCTCGCCTCATTGCAGGCGCGCGGGCAGTAGCGGTGGGCATGCCTCCGGGGTGACGATGGCATCCACGGCCGCACGGCCGACGAGGAGGGTGCGGGCATGTCCGGATCCACGAAGGCCATGGGAGTGCTCACGCTGACGGCCCTGGTCGTCGTCACCGCCTACACGGTGGCGCTGGGGAGCAGCGGCTGGCTCTGGTTCGGCTGGGTGGTGCTCGGTCTGATCACCCTGGGGATGGCGGCGACGCGCGAATCCTGACCCCGGGCAGACGTGCGCATCCCGGCCCAGGGAACTGTGGCGGGGTCCGGTCGGCTGCCGACGGCGGTACGCCGGACGGATTCGACCTGCGGGTCGAATCCGAGCGCCTGCCCGTTGCCGGGTCGCGGAGCTCCTACCGTTCGGGCCACAGTGCCGTCGGACCGGCGGCCCGACCCGAGGAGCTCTTGATGGGGAACCGTGCGAGAACGGCAGCCGCGGTGATCGCGGCGGGACTGCTCGCCGCCGTCGTGGGCGGGTGCTCGAACAGTGGCGGCGGCAGCTCGCCGCCCTCCAGTGCCACACCACCGTCGTCCGTCTCACCGGCCGCTTCGGTCTCCTCCTCCCCGGTCGGCAAGGTGGTGATCACGATCAAGGACTTCACGTTCGAGCCGGCCCGTCCCACGGTCGCGCCGGGGACGCTGATCACCGTGGTCAACAAGGACTCCGCGACCCACACCCTGACCGCCACCGGCAACAAGGTCTTCGACACCGGCAATGTGGCGCCGGGGCAGACGGTCACGTTCACGGCCCCGGACAAGGCGGGCTCGTACCCGTTCATCTGCACGATTCACCCGTACATGAAGGGGTCGCTCACCGTCCGGTGAGCCACGTCGGCGGCGCCCCTTTCCGGGGCGCCGCCTCCCTGATGCGCTCAGGCCTGCTGGAGACCCGGCCGGCCGGCCTCCGTCACGTACGAGGTCCGGGTCGAAACGGGTGCGCCGGGGGTGGTGACGTACGGGAGGACCCGGAAATCGGCGCGGCAGCTCTCCCGGGTCAGCGCGCAGCGCACGTAGCCGCGCTGGAAGTTGGTGAACTTGATGTGCTCGTTGGCCGCGAGCAGCTTGGCACCGGAGGGGTCCAGGTCCATCCCGTCCTTGGTGGTGGAGATGGACGAACCGACGAACTCGACGCCGAGCGTGGGTGATCCCGGGTCGTCGAAGTTCTGCTTCAGATCGGCGGCGAGGTGGCGGTGCATGTCGCCGGTGAGGACGACGGGGTTGCTCACGCTGCGGTCGGTGATCTCCTTGAACAGCCGTTGGCGGGCGTCCACGTAGCCGTCCCAGAAGTCCATCACGAATGCCTGGCCGGGGCCGGGATCGGTGTCGACCTGGGCCACGGGGATCTGCTGGGAGATCATGTTCCACGTCGTGTCGGAGCGTCCGAGGCCGCGGTACAGCCACTGCTCCTGCTCGGGGCCGAGGATGGTGCGGCCGGGCGTCAGCCGTTCGTCGCAGCCGCTCTTGGTGCCGTCGCCGCAGGGCTGGTCGTCGCGGAAGAGCCGGGTGTCGAGGATGTGGAAGGTGGCCATCCGCCCGTAGCGCAGACGGCGGTACATCCGGGCCTCGAAGCCGTTCGGCTTGTTCGGCAGCCGCAGCGGCAGATGCTCGTAGTACGCCTGGAAGGCAGCCGCCGCGCGCTCGCGGAAGACCGCCGGGTCCTGGTCGGGCTCGTTGTCGGCCTTGGACTTGTCGCGCGCCCAGTTGTCCTCGACCTCGTGGTCGTCCCAGACGAGGGCGAACGGGTGGGTCTGGTGGGCGGCGATGAGGTCGGGGTCGAAGCGGTGGAGGGCGTGGCGGTTGCGGTACTGGACGAGGTTCATCGGCTCGGGACGCAGCTCGGCGGCGACCGGGACGTTGCGTACGCCGCCCATGGCGTCGATGGCGTTCTCGTAGATGTAGTCGCCGAGGTGCAGGACCAGATCGACGTCCTCCTCGGCGAGGTGCCGGTAGGCGGTGTAGAAGCCCTCGAACCACGCCTGGCAGGAGACGAAGGCGAAGTCCAGCTCCCTGGGCCGACTGTGCGGCGGGGGCGCGGTGCGGGTGCGCCCGACGGGACTGAGCGCGCCGCCGGCGCGGAAGCGGTAGTAGTAGTGCCGGTCCGGCTGGAGTCCGGAGACCTCGACGTGGACGGAGTGGGCGAGCTCGGGCACCGCGCGGGTCCGTCCCCGGCGTACGACGGAGCGGAAGCGGTCGTCGCGGGCGACCTCCCACTGCACGTCGACGGCGTACGGCGGCATGCCTCCGTTCCCGTCGGGCGCGAGGGGCTGGGGAGCGAGGCGGGTCCACAGTACGACCCCGTCCGGCCACGGATCGCCGGACGCCACCCCCAGGGTGAACGGATCCTCGTGGAAGGGCGCGTCACCCCAGGCCCGGCCTGCCGACAGGCCCGCCGCGGCCAGCGCCATACCGACCGTTCCGCCGAGCATCACCCGTCTTCCGAACCCTCCGGTACCACCTGACCCACTGTTCATTTGCATGAAACTCGTCCCTTCGTCGAACGGAATTCCGTCCGGTACGAGGTGGGATCGGCGCGTGATTTCACGCCCGTCCATGTGGTAATCACAGCGTGGATATCACAGAGGAATCACACGCCACAAGACCACCCGCGGGTGGTCACATTGCCGTTCACAAGCGGTTAGTTGAGGAGACATCAACCATATTCCCGGGCGCCCGAGGACAGGTCGGCAACACCCTTGACACCCCTCAGGGCGGCTCATAGTCTCCACGCCACAGAATTAACGTTAGATTTCACATCGGGAAATTCGGTGCGACGGAAGGACGTGCTCGTGTCCGGTTCCCCGGCAACGGATGTACCCGCCCGCCGCCCCGCCGAAGGAACGGCGACCGGTCGGCCGGATGCCCGGATGCTGCGGCCGTACGCTCTGCGATGCGAGCACCGCACCACCCCGCTGGGGATCGATGAACCCGCTCCCCGGCTCTCCTGGCGGCTGGCTTCCGACCGCCGCGGCGACGACCCGGTGGCGTACCGGGTCCGTGTCGCCGAGCGCGCCGAGGATCTGGACGGCGGCGGTCAAATCCTCTGGGACACCGGCCGGGTGGCCGATCCCGGCGCGACGGCCGTCGACTACGCGGGGCCGGCGCTCCCGGGCCGTACGCGCTTCCACTGGCGGGTGTCCGTATGGCCGGCCGGGTCGGACGTGCCCGCCGAGGCCACCTCGTGGTTCGAGACCGCTTTCACCCACGCGGGTGAGTGGCGGGCTTCGTGGATCACCCACGACCCGCGTCCGGTCGACGTCATGGACGCGCCCACCGAGGGCGAGTTCGCCCTCGACGACCACGGGCTCGCCCCGTGCCCCGTCCTGCGCCGGACCTTCACCGCATCGGCCGTCACCCGTGCCCGGCTCCATGTCAGCGCGCGCGGCCTGTACGAGGTCCGGCTCAACGGCGTACGGGTCGGCGACGCCGAACTCGCGCCCGGCTGGACCGACTACCACCACCGCGTCCAGTACCAGACGTACGACGTCACCGAGGCGCTGCGTGACGGCGAGAACGTCCTCGCGGCCACCGTCGCCGATGGCTGGTGGAGCGGATTCGTCGGCTTCGAACCACGCAGGGCCGGAGCCCACTACGGCTCGTCCCCCCAGTTCCTGGCCGAACTCCACCTGACCGGGCCGGACGGCCGGAGCTCCGCGGTCGTCACCGACGACACGTGGCGCACCGGCACGGGAGTCGTCCGCCACGCGGATCTGCTGATGGGCGAGTGCCATGACCTCCGGCACGCCGCCGACGGCTGGGAACTCCCCGGCTTCGACGACTCCGGCTGGCCCCCGGCCCTGATCACGGACACCGATCACCGCCTCCTCGTGGCGTCCGTCGACGAGCCCGTACGGGCGATGACCGAGCTGCGCCCGTGCTCGGTCGAACGTGTCTCCCCCGACACCCACGTCGTCGACTTCGGCCAGAACCTCGCCGGACGCGTACGGCTGAGCGTCCGTCGCCTCGCGGCCGGGGCACGGGTGGTGATCCGGCACGCCGAGGTGCTGGACGGGTCGCGGCGGCTGTACACGGCCAATCTGCGCACCGCTGCCGCGACCGATGTGCTCGTCGGGGACGGCCGCGAGCACATCGTGTTCGAGCCGCGCTTCACGTATCACGGGTTCCGGTACGCGGAGATCAGCGGAGTCCCGGAGCTGACCGAGTCCGATGTCGTCGCCGTGGCGCTGCACAGCGACACGCCGTGGGCCGGGCAGTTCGACTGTTCGGACGCGGAGCTGAGGCGGCTCCACGACTGTGTGGCGTGGGGGCAGCGCTCGAACTTCGTGAGTGTGCCCACGGACTGTCCGCAGCGCGACGAGCGGCTCGGCTGGCTGGCCGACGCGCAGGTCTTCCTCCCCACAGCCGCGCTCAACGCGGATGTCGCCGCGTTCTTCACCAAGTGGCTGCGCGACGTCGATGACGCCCGTACCCCCGACGGCGGCTTCACCAATGTCGCCCCGCGCCTCGCGGGAGTCGCCGACGAGGGCGCGCCCGGCTGGGCGGACGCGGGGGTGATCGTCCCCTGGCATCTGTACCGCGTCTACGACGACCCCCGCTTCCTCGCCCGGTCGCTGGAGGGCATGTGCGCCTGGGTCGATCTGATCCACCGCCACAATCCCGATCTGGTCTGGCGCCATCGGGTGGGACCGCACTTCTCCGACTGGCTCGCGCCCGGCACCCCCACCCCTCGTGAGGTCATGGCCACCGCCTACTTCGCGCAGAGTGCCCGTCTCACCGCACAGGCCGCCGAGGTCCTGGGGCAGAAGGACGTCGGGCAGCGCTACCAGCGGCTGGCGGACGACATCCGTCGCACGTTCACCGAGCGTTTCGTCACCTCCGAGGAGGCCGGGGACGGCCTTTCCGTACGCGTCGCGGGCGACACCCAGACCGGGTATCTCGTCGCGCTCGCCTTCGAGCTGCTGCCCGCCGGGCTCGTCGGCGCCGCCGCCCGCCGTCTCGCCGAACTCATCGAGTCGGCCGGCCCCGCCCTGCTGACCGGTTTCCTCGGGGTGGCGCTCGCCGCGCCCGTCCTCGATGCCCATGGCCGGGCCGACCTCGCCCATGCGCTCCTGCTCCGCGACGAGGTGCCGTCGTGGCGGTTTCCGCTGCGGCACGGCGCCACCACGATCTGGGAACGCTGGGACGGGTGGACCCCCGGCACCGGATTCCGGGCGCCGTCGATGAACTCCTTCAACCACTACGCGCTCGGCTCGGTCGGTGAGTGGCTCTACCGCGGTGTCGCCGGCCTGGACCAGGCGCCGGAGTCCACGGGATACCGGCGGCTGCGGATCCGGCCGCGCCCCGGCGGCCTCCGCCACGCGAGCGCCCGCCACGAGTCGGTCCGCGGCACCGTCGCGGTGACCTGGGAGCGGCACGGCGGCCGGATCGCCCTGCGCGTCCTGGTGCCGCCCGGCGCCACCGCCGATGTGTACCTGCCCACCACGGACCCCGCCTCGGTCCGCGAATCGGGCGTGGTGCCGAGCGCCGACGACCGCCACATCACTCCGGTCTCGACCGCCGCCGACCACGTGCTCTACCGCGTGTCCTCGGGCGCCTACCGATTCACCGCGGCCCATCCCCCGGTGGACGGCCATGCCGGAACGCCCGAGGCGAACCGGCCGCGGCCGTCGCCCACCCCGAGCCGACGCACATCAGGAGCGGCGGCGAAACCATCGTTCGCCCGTTCGTACGAGGAGGACACACCATGACGACGGGTTCTCGCTTCCGGCCGGACCGCAGCACGGTCGGCCGCCGGGGTTTCCTCCGGATCGGCGGCGGGGTCGCGGCGCTCGCCGCCCTTCCGCCCGTGCTGACGGCCTGCTCCGATTCCGGCGGTTCCGGCAAGCTGCGCGTCGTCGGCGTCGCCGACCAGCAGAAGCCGATAGAGGAGCTCGTCGCCCTCTACCGCAAGTCCCGGCCCGACGACGAGTTCGCCACCTCCTTCGCGCCCACGGACCAGGTGCAGACGGTGGTGCGCACCCAGCTCGCCGGTGGCAACGCCCCCGATGTGCATGTGCTCTATCCCGGCAGCGGCAGTGCCATGTCCATGGTCGAGCTGGCCAAGGCCGGGCTGCTCGCCGACCTCAGCGGGCAGTCCTGGACCAAGGAGGTCCCGGCGAACTTCCACCCGGCGTACCGGCATCAGGGCAAGACGTATCTGTATTCGGCGGGAAGCAGCGTCATCGGCGCCATCCACAACAAGAAGGCCTTCGCCGAGGCCGGGGTCGAGCCGCCGAGGACATGGAGCGAACTCCTCGATGTCTGCGCGAAGTTGAAGGCCAAGGGCATCATCCCGATCGCGCTCGGCACACAGACGCCCTGGGTCACCCAGCTGATCACCTACGCGCTGGTTCCCAACGCCGTCTATGCGAAGAACCCAGGATTCGACGCCGAGATGGCCTCCGGAAAGGCGCACTTCCGCGGCTCCGGGTGGGCCGACGCGATGGGCAAGTACCAGGAGCTGCAGCGCCGGGGCTTCTTCAACGAGAACCCCAACGGAACGACGTACGAGCAGCAGACCTCGATGGTCGCGAGCGGCAAGGCGGCGATGGCCGTCCAGGTGTCCGCCGTGCTCGCCAACTTCCGCCAGGCCGCCCGGAATCCGGAGGACCTGGGCATGTTCCCCTTCCCCGGTGGTGACGACGCCGCGAATCTGTGGATCCCGGCGGGCATCGTCGTCGGGCTCGGGGTCTCCGCCCGGTCCAGGAAGTCGGCCGGGGCGAAGGCGTTCATCGAATTCCTCGGGAAGCAGGAGAACGTCGACCGCTGGGCACAGTCCGTCGCCGCGATCCCGTTCAAGCGCGGCGCCTCGACGAAGACCGACCCGGTCCTCGACGGCTTCCTGCCCCTCATCGACGCCAACCGGGCCGTCCCCTTCATGGACCAGAGCTGGCCCAACGCCGAGGTGCAGCCCGCCCATTTCGCCGCCGTGCAGAACCTCCTCGCGGGCAAGAAGGACGTGGACGGCGCCCTGCGGCAGATGGACGAGGCCTACGGGAAGAAGTCGTGACGAGCACCTCCGAGAAGACCGTCCCGGGCACGGCCGACCGGTCCGGGGACGATCCACAAACCGGTCGTGAGCGGCCGGTGCGGCGCCGCGACCACACCGTACCGCCCTGGCTCTTCGTCGTACCGGCGCTCGTCGTCTACGCCATCGTCGTGCTCTATCCGAGCCTCGCCGGGGTGATGTACGCCTTCACCGACTGGTCCGGCATCGGCGGCTTCTCCTTCACCGGTACGGAGAACTTCCGCGCCCTGCTCGACGACGGCCGGGCCCTGGAGTCCGTCGGCAACACCCTGCTCCTCACCATCGCCGTGGTCGTCGTCCAGAACGGCATCGGCCTGCTGCTCGCGCTCGGTGTCCACACCAACATCAAGTCCCGCGCGGTGCTGCGGCTGATCTTCTTCGCACCGGCCGTGGTCAGCCCCGTCATGGTCGCGATCCTCTGGAAGTACGTCTACAACCCCGAGAACGGCGCCGGTCTCAACGGTCTCCTCGGCGCGGTCGGACTCGGCGGACTGCGTCAGGACTGGCTCGGGAATCCCTCGCTCGCCCTGTGGTCCGTCGCGGCGATGGTCGTGTGGCAGTACGCGGGCTACTCGATGGTCGTCTTCCTGGCCGGGCTCCAGGGCGTGCCCGCCGAGCTCCACGAGGCCGCGCGGATCGACGGGGCGGGCTCCTGGCAGCGCTTCCGCTATGTCACCTGGCCGCTCCTGGCGCCGGCGCTGACGATCAACCTGATGCTGTCGACCATCGGAGGTCTCAAACTCTTCGACCAGGTCTACGCCGCGACGAACGGCGGCCCCGGCACCTCCAGCGAGACGCTGTCGACCGTTCTGTACAAGGAGGCGTTCGTCTACGGGAAGTTCGGCTACAGCACCGCCGTGGCCCTGGTTCTCGCGCTGTTCGTCGCCGCGGTCTCCCTGGTCCAGCTCCGTTATCTGCGTGCGAGGGAGGTCACCGCGTGAGCATCGCAACGGTTCGCGGACCGGCGAAACCGGGGCGTGGGCGCCGCAGGCCGCGGTACGGCCAGTACGCCCTGGAACTGGTCATGATCGCCGTCGCCGTCGTCTTCCTGTTCCCGGTGTACGCCCTGATCACCCTGGCGATGAAGGACCCCCGGCAGATCTCCGAATCGCCCCTCTCGCTGCCCTCGCCGCCCACCTTCGGCAACTTCGGCGACGCCTGGTCCTCCGCGTCGCTGGGGCCCGCCCTGCTCAACAGCACGGTCATCACCGTCGTCAGTCTGCTGCTGCTCATCGTCCTCGGTTCCACGGGGGCCTACTACCTCGCGCGGCGCGCCCGCGGCCTCGGCTACGGGCTGTACATCCTGTTCCTGCTGGGCATCGTGCTGCCGTTCCAGCTCGGCATGATCCCGCTCTACAAACTCGTCGACGACCTCGGCTGGCTCGGCACGTACCAGGGCATGGTGCTCTTCTACACCGGCATCCAACTGCCGTTCACCGTCTTCCTGTACACCGGTTTCATCCGTGCTCTGCCGCAGGACTACGCGCAGGCCGCGCTGATCGACGGCTGCAACCACCGGCAGGCGTTCGCCCGGATCGTGTTCCCGCTGCTGCGCCCCATCACCGGCACCGTGATCATCCTGAACGCGGTGTTCATCTGGAACGACTTCTTCACCCCGCTGCTGTACCTGGGCGGCTCCGACAAGGAGACCGTGCCGGTGGGCATCTTCGCGTTCGTCGGCCAGTACGTCTCGGACTACGGCCTCGTCTTCGCCGGGCTGGTGCTCGCGGCGCTGCCGATCCTGATCGTCTTCGTGGTCCTCCAGCGTTATGTGATCAAGGGCTTCGCGGGCGGTCTCAAGGGCTGAGGAGCTCTCATGACACACCCGGAGGACGGACCGCTCCTCCCGCCGGGCATCGCGGCGGTCCTCGCCACGCCCCCGCGCGCCTTCTCGCCCGTCGCCATCTGGTGGTGGAGCGGGGAGCGGCTCGACCGGGCCCGGCTGCGTGCGCAGCTGGAGCGCTTCGCGCAGGGTGGGGTGCACAACCTCGTGCTCCTCGATCTGGCGCCGTCGGGGCCGCTGTTCGGCTCCGATGCCGACGACCCGCCGTTTCTGTCCGACGCGTGGTGGGCGCTGCTCGACGGCGTGTGCGACGACGCGGGTGAACTGGGGGTCGCCCTCTGGTTCTACGACCAGTTCGGCTTCTCCGGCGCGGATCTGCAGGCATGCCTCGTCGACGAGCAACCCGCCCACGCCGGCCGTCGGCTCGACCGCGTGCAGGCCGTGGTGGAGTCCCCGGCGGACCGGGCCGGCGAACTGCGGTGCCCGCCGCACGGCCGGCCGCTCGCGGGCAGCGCCGAACCGCTCGACGACGACGGCCGGAGCACCGGTCCGGCGGTCCCGGTGGCGGTGGCCGACGGGGTCGTACGGGCGCCCGGCTCCGGCCGCTGGCGTCTGACGCTGCATCACCATGTCGCGCTCGGCTTCGACTACCTCGGCGCCGACGCCTGTGCGGCGCTGCTGGACCGGGTGCACGGGGAGTTCGAGCGCCGGCTCGGTGACCGGCTCGGATCCGTCGTCGTCGGCTCGTTCCAGGACGAACTGCCGTCCCTGCCCACCTGGTCCACCGGCTTCGCCGACGCCTTCCGGCGCCTTCGCGGGTACGACATCGCCGAGCGGCTCGACGCCCTGTACGAGGACTGCGCGGATCCGGACGTCCACCGGATCCGCCGCGACTACCACCTGACCCGGGCCGAACTGGCCGAGGACGCGTTCTTCCGGCCGCTGGCCGCCTGGCACGAGCGCCACGGACTGCTCATCGGCTGCGACCAGCAGGACCCCGCCCGCGCCGGACACCCGGTCGCGGGCGTGGAGCTGTACGCCGACTACGCGCGAACGCACCGCTGGTTCTCGGCCCCCGGCTCCGACCACCACGGGGACGCCCGCATCCACTCCTCGCTCGCCCACCTCTACGGCCGTCCCCGCACCTGGGTCGAGGCCTTCCACTCCACCGGCTGGGGCGGCACCCTGGAGGAGACCTTCGACTGGCTGCTCCCGTGGCTCCGCGCCGGCGCCACGCTCTACAACCCGCACGCCGTGTACTACACGACCAAGGGCGGCTGGTGGGAATGGGCGCCGCCCGCGACCGACTGGCGCCAGCCGTACTGGCGACACCACCACGTCTTCGCCGACGCCGTGACCCGGCTGTGCGCGATCCTGAGCCTCGGTCACCATCTGTGCGACATCGCGATCCTGCTGCCCACCACCACCGCCCAGGCGGGCACCGCCCTGGACGGCGTCACCGACGCGGCGAGGCGCGCCCAGTCGGTGTATCTCGAACTCGTCGGGGACATGGCCTGGTTCCGCACCCGGCCCGGCGTCATGGACCGTCTGGGCCTCGACGCCGATGTCATCGACGACGCCTCCCTGGCCCGCGCCCGGGTCTCCCGGCTCGACGACGGCGTACGACTGCGGGTCGCGGACGAGGCGTACGCCACGATCGTGCTGCCCTCGTGCACCGTGCTCGAACGGGAGACGGCACAGCGGCTCGTCGAATTCGCCTCCTCCGGTGGTCGGTTGATCGCGCTGGGCGACCTCCCCGAGCAGCTCGTCGGCCCCGGCACGGCCACGGCGGCCGGGCTGCGGGAGTGCTTCGCGGACGGCCGGGCCGTGCACATCCCCATGACGGACGATCCGGCCGATCCGCTCGCCGCCGCTCTCGGCGGTGCGCACCCGGTCGTCCGCGCACCGGTTCCCGCTCTCGCGCGTCGGGTGGACGGCGCCACGGTGGTGTTCCTGACCGCGGCCGCCCCACGGGCGACCCGTGCGTCCGTCGCCGCTCCTGACGAGCGGGGCGCCGCCCTGGGCTGGCTGGACGCCCGCTACGACTTCGACCCGGGCCGCTACGCGCGACGGGCCCGGGTGCGGGTCCGGGGTGTTCCGGGCCCGGCCGTTCTGGTGGACCCGTTCGGCGGCGCTCCGCGGACGCTGCCGGTACTGCCCGCCGACGACGACGCGCGGGCCGTCGAGGTCGATGTCCCCTTCGACACGGGCCCCGCGGCCGTACTGGTCTTCCCGGACCGCGACCGGGAACCGGCCGCACCCGTGGCGCGCGGCTCCCGGCCGGGTGTCGGCACCGTCGTGGAGGTTCCCCCGGACGCGGAGTGGGACATGGTGCTCGTCCCGACGCTCGACAACACCTGGGGCGATTTCGCCCGCCCCGCGACCGGGCCGCCCACCGGCACGGCCGTCACCGAGTGCCGGACCTTCCGGCACCGGGTGGAGGCGGCCGGTGAGGACGGTCTCCGGGACGGCTGGGCCGCGCCCTCCGGCCCCGGTCGTCCGGCGTGCGCCACGGTCCACGCGACGTTCGGCCCGCGCGCGGTCGTGCTCCGCGAGGGGCCCGACCGAGGCGGCCCCTCGGTGCTCGAATGGTCCGAGACCCTGGGCGTGTACAAGGACCCGGTGCATCGCGCGGTTCTGGGGCCGAAGGGGCATGTGCCCGAGGAGTTCGCACACCTCGGCCACGCGGTCGCCGGGGAGGTGGTGCGGCTGCGCGTGGCACTGCACCTGGACGAGGCCTTCGACGGACATCTCGCGATCGGGGCCGCGGCGGCCAAGCGGGCCCGGATCGACGGCGCGTCGGTGGCTCTCCACGACGAGGGCCATCTCGCAATGGGCCCGGTGCGGGCGACGGCCGGACTCCACCTGCTCGAACTGGAACTGACACCCGATCATCACTGCGACCTGCGGGCGCATTTCGCGCTCGTTCGTGATCCCGAACGCTACCGGCGCCCGGAGTGGATCCACGCGCCCGGGACGATGGGCACCACACTGCACCTCTCCGTGCTCCCCGACCGGGCCGTCGTCCAGGTGGCCTCCCGGGTGCCTTGCGCGCTGCGGGTGAACGGACAACTCATCGGCAGGCAGGGCGGATTCGACCCGTACGCCGAGCACGCGGTGCCGCGTGTCCGACGGCACGACGTGGCTGCGGCGCTGCGTGTCGGCGACAACGACATCGTGGTCGAGACGTCCGGCGACGGCGAGCGCGCGGTCCTGGTGGACGCGGTTCTCCACGACGGGCACGGCGAGTGCGTCGCGACGCTGCACAGCGACTCCCGCTGGTGGGCCGAGGGGACGCGGGGACGCGGGCCGGTCCGGGTGCGCCGGGAGCCGGTGGGTGATCCCGCCGCCCTGTGTCTGCGCCGCCGCCCTCATCCGCTGCCGGGTGCCGCGTGGCTGGACCCGGAGGCCGATGACGGCACGGTGGTTCCGGTGCGGTTCGCGGTCCCGGGGCGCCGGGGCGGCGTGGCGTGGCTGTGGTGCGAACTCCCGCCCGGAACCAGACGGTTGACGGCCTCTGTGCACGGCGACGTCACCGTCCACGTGGACGGCTCCGAATACCCCGGCGTGACCGCCGTCGACGCCCGGGGGGTGCGTACCGTGACGGTCGAGCTGCCGCCCGGTGATCGCGGCGGGCCGCGGGCCGCCGCGCTGCGGGTCCGGACCCGCCCCGGGTACGAGGGTGGTGCCGCGCTGGCGAGTCCGGTGCGCTGCACGGTCGGCCCCGGGCGGATCCGGCTCGGTGACTGGGAGGACCAGGGCCTCGCCGAGTACAGCGGCGGGGTGCGGTACGGCCGTGAGGTGACCGTACCCGCCGAGGTCGTCGCGGGACAGGTGTGGCTGGACCTCGGGCGGGTCCGGGGAACGGCGGAGGTACGGGTCGGCGGCGTCGCCGCGGGGGTGCGGGTGTGCTCCCCGTACGTCTTCGACCTGACGGGTCTGGTCGTGCCCGGCGCCAATGCCCTGGAGATCACCGTGTTCGGGACACTGGCGCCCCACCTGGACGCGACGAGCCCGACCCATTTCGTCTTTCCCGGGCAGCGTGTCAGCGGCCTGCTGGGTCCCGTACGGCTGCGGACCGGGCGGGTGTGACAGGGCGGGACGGGGCACGGCAGGCCGGGGAAACCGGCGCTCCGTCCCTGCCCCGCGCGTCAGGAACGCGCGAAGAGTTCACCGCTTCGCGCCAAGATCGCGCAAGCGCCCGTCACCGGCGGCCGGACCCGGGCTCACGCTGGGCGGACCCGATCGAAGGACCGCGCCTCACATGTCCGTTCTGACCCCAGCCCCCGGTACGGCGCCGAGCGCCCAGGAACCCCCCGATGCCGGGGCACGCCACAAACTCACCTCGCTCACCGGCCTCGCCGCGCTCTCGCTCGACGCGATGGCCTCGGTGGCGTACGGACCCGAGGCGATCGTCCTGGTCCTGGCGGCGGCCGGCGGCCACGGACTCGGTTTCACACTCCCCGTCACACTGGCGATCGCGGTCCTCCTGGCCGTCCTCGTGGCCTCGTACCGCCAGGTCATCGCCGCCTTCCCGGACGGCGGGGGCAGCTACGCGGTCGCCCGGACGCATCTCGGCCGCCGCACCGGCCTGGTCGCCGCCGCCTCACTGGTCCTGGACTACGTCCTCAATGTCGCGGTCGCCGTCACCGCCGGAGTGGCCGCGCTGACCTCGGCCTTCCCCGGTCTCCACGACGACCGCGTATGGCTCTGCCTCGCCGTGCTGGCCCTGATCACCGGTGTGAATCTGCGCGGGATCGCCGACTCGGCGCGTGCGTTCGTCGTGCCGACCGCGGTGTTCAGCGGCTCGGTCCTCGCGGTGATCGTGGTCGGTCTCTTCCGCTCGGCCCCGGTGAGCGCCGAGGCCGCGGCCGGTCATGCCTCCGCGCTCTCCGACCAGGCCACCGCGGTCGGTGCGCTGCTCCTGCTCAAGGCCATCGCCTCGGGCTGCTCGGCGCTCACCGGTGTCGAGGCCATCGCCAACGCCGTGCCGTCGTTCCGCGCCCCGGGCGTCCACCGGGCCCAGCGCGCGGAGGTCGCGCTCGGTGTGCTGCTCGGTGTCATGCTGATCGGTCTGTCCGTGCTCATCTCCCGTTTCGGCTTGCAGCCGGTCCAGGGCGTCACGGTGCTGGCCCAGCTCACCGAGGCGTCGTTCGGCCACCATCTCGCCTTCTATGTCGTGCAGTTCGCCACGATGGTGCTGCTGGCGCTCTCCGCCAACACGTCCTTCGGCGGGCTTCCGGTGCTGCTCGGACTGCTGGCCCGGGACAACTTCCTGCCGCATGTGTTCGGTCTGAAGGCCGACCGGCAGGTGCACCGCCACGGGGTCCTCGCCCTCTCGGCCGTCTCCGCCGCGCTGCTGGTGCTCTCCGGCGGCGACACCAACACCCTCGTCCCGCTCTTCGCGATCGGTGTGTTCGTCGGCTTCATCCTCGCCCAGACCGGGATGGTCGTCCACTGGCGCGGCGTCCGCAGGCCGAAGTGGGCGGGCAAGGCGCTGCTCAACGGCCTGGGCGCGCTGCTGACCGGGGTCGGTGCGGTCGTCGTCACGGCCACCAAGTTCCGTGACGGCGCCTGGCTGATCGTGGTCGCCCTGCCCTTGCTGGTCGCCTGCTTCGAGTGCGTGAACCGGGCGTACGGCAGGATCGGGGAGCGACTGGGCGTCGGCCGCATCCCGGATCCCCCGCACCGCACCCGCTCACTGGTCGTGGTTCCGGTCTCCTCCCTCACCCGGCTCACCAGCGAAGCCCTGACCGCCGCGGTGTCGCTGGGCGACGAGGTCCGGGCCGTCACGGTGTGCCACCCCGATACCGAGGACCTGTCACGGACCGAATCCCTGGCACGGGACTGGGAGTTGTGGAACCCGGGCGTCCCACTGGTCCGGCTGGACTCGGACCGCCGCACGGTCGGCCGGCCGGTCGCCGCGTACGTACGCGCACTGACGGCGGCGGATCCGGGGGTCCGGATCACCGTCCTCGTCCCCGAGGCCGAACCGGCCCACGTGTGGCAGCGGCTGCTGCAGAACCAGCGGGGCGCGGTCGTCGCCCACGCCGTACGCCACGAGACGGAGGCGGTGGTCTGCCGGCTGCGGTTCCGGTTGCTGGATACCCGGCCCTCCTGATGTCACGGCGGCGCCCACGCGCCGCGGCTTCCCCCGTCTCCTACTCGTCCCCTGTCAGCATCGGCAGCAGCAGCGCCGCGGACCAGCTGAAGTTGGGCGAGTTGAGCGGTGCCCCGGTGGTCGGGTCGTAGTTCTCCATGATCGGTCCGTTGCCCGCGAGGCCCGACGCATGGGTCAGGAGCCGGTCCGTCAACGCGTCCGCGTCCTTGCCGTAGCCGTAGCGGCGCAGGCCGCCGAGGGCGAAGTATGCCTGGTCGAACCAGACCGGGCCGCGCCAGTACGCGGTCGGCGAGAAGTAGGGGGAACTCTTCGCCACGGTCGGGAAGGGCACGGTCGTGGCGAACTCCGCCGGGTCCGTCAGCTTGTCGCGCACGGCGCGGGCCTGTGCGGCGGATGCCGTGCCGGTCCACAGCGGGACGGCGCCCTCGATGCCGCGACCTCGGGCCGTGAGCGGTGCGCCGGTGCCGAGCGCGGTGTCGTGGAACCAGCCGTCCGCGGAGTCGTACATCGTCGTGCGGACGGCGGTGGAGGTGGCGGTGGAGCGCTGCTTCCAGTGCCTGGCGTCGGCGCCTCGGCCGAGCGCACCGGCGATGCGCGCCAAGTAGGCCTGATCGGCGGCCAGATAGGAGTTGAGGTCGACGGACTCCTGGTCGATGGAGTAGCCGAGGAGCGTTCCGTCGGCGGCCCTGTTGGCGACGATGCCGGTGCCGAGGGTGGCGTCGAAGCGGGGCGCGTTGTCCATGCCGCTCTCCCAAGCCGCGGCGAGGCGTCGTTCCTCGGTGGAGTCGTTGGCCGGGTCGACGGTGGCGCCGTACTCGGCGAGACCGTTGTGGTCGTGGTCCCGGTTGCGGTACCACCACGCCTGGTAGGCGGCGAGCTTCGGGTACATCTCGCGCAGGAAGGCCCTGTCCCCGGACTTCGCGTAGACCTCCCAGACGGCCCAGGCCGCCAGTGGGGGCTTGGAGTTGCGTTCGTTCCAGTTGCCGCCGCCGCGTGCGGGGTCGTTGTAGAAGATGACGTCGGGGATCATCCCGGCGTCCTGGGGGCGGGTCGTCGAGTCGGACCGGATCTGCCAGTCGAACATGGCGCGGATCTGCGACTCGGCCAGCTCGGGCGCGAAGCGTGCGGTGCCGACGGCCTGCTTCCACGTGTCCCAGGCCCAGATGCCGCCGGTGAACCACTTGTAGGAGATCGACGGTGTGATCCCGTCGTGCTTGATCCGCCCGGCCGCGCTGCGCCAGTTGGTGACGAGGGTCTCCAGGGACTTCACGGCCGTGCGCCGCCGGTCGGCGGGAACGCCCCGGGTCACCCCGGCGACGTAACCCCGCCAGCGCGCGTCGGACGCGGACACGACCGCTGCGGGGCGGGCCAGCACGTCGCGGACCTTCGCCTGCTCCTTCGTGCGCTCGGCGGCGGTGAAGGTGTAGGACTCGGTCCAGTCGAAGCTGTGCGCGCGGCCCGGCGCGAGGGGCACCGGTTCCACGGCCTCGGTGCGGTAGGTGTCGCCGTCCACCGCCGTGCGGACGCGGTCCTTGTGGGTGACCTCGAAGCGTTCCGTGCCGTCGGTGAGGTAGTCCCAGGTCTCGCGGACCTTCGCGAAGCCCACGCCGACGCCGGAACCGGTGGCGGTCAGCGACGGTGCGTCGCGCATCGGTACGTCGGTCGGCCGCAGCAGGCTGCCCGTCCAGTCGGCGCCCAGGGTGCGGGGGGCCGGGCCGGTGTTGCGGACCTCGGCCCTGACCAGGGCGGTGCGGTCGGTGGCGAAGCGGAGTTCGAGGGTGAGGCGCAGGCCCCGGCCGAGGTCGTAGGACTGGAGGAGCCGGCCCGGGAGCGAGGTGGAACGGGGCGCGCCGCCGCCCGCCAGGTCCAGGGTGCGGCCGTGTTCGGTGAGGCGGATGCGGCTGAAGGACTTGCTGAGCCACCAGGGGTACTCCTGGGCGATGTAGAGGGGCCCGGAGAAGCCGCCGTAGGCGTCCTCGTCGCCGGCCTTCGGCAGGGCGTACGCGTGCCAGGCCCCCCGGTCGGCGAAGACGTTGACGGGGTTGTTGTCCTCGTCGTCGCCCGGCTGGGCGGCGGCAGGGGTGCCGTGCAGGTCGAGGACGTCGGCATAGGAGGGCGGGGGCTCCGGGTGTCCGTGGGCGGTGGCCGTCTGCGGTACGGCGAGGGCGCCGCCGGCCAGGAGCAGTGCGGTCAGGACGCTCAGGGGACGGCGTGCGGTCATGGGCCGGTCTCTCCAACGGGTCATTTCCCGGTCTCTCCCAGGGAGTCGGTGTCGATGCGCAGGACGGCGGCGCCGAGCGGGCCGAGGCCGAGGTGGTCGCGGACGGCGGCTCCGGTGAGCAGGTCGGTGCCACCGGCGGCGTAGCGGCCGGTCAGTGGCGTCCGCGTGACGTGGTCGTTGTGGTTGAGGACGAAGAGGTACGTGCCCCGGGCGCCGGAGCGCACGGTCGCCTCGACGCCCTCGGGGACGTCGAGCACGGGGCGTACGCCCGCCGCCCGCAGCGCCTCGTCGAGCACGGCCGCGATGCCGTCGCCGAGGTGGGCGCTGATGTACCACGCGGTGCCGGTGCCGTGGCGGTGGCGGGTGACGGCGGGGCGGCCGGTCAGCTCGCCGGCCGCGTACGAGTCGACGACCTCCGTGTCCGGGCCCCCGGGCTCGATCCACTCGCTCCACAGAGTGGCCTCGGCGCCGGAGGCGAGGGGCACCGCCGCACCGTCGGGGATCGGCCAGAACTCGTCGACGGACACGCCGAGTACGTCCCTCAGCGGTCCGGGTGCGCCGCCGTCGTGAATGTGGTCGTGGCCGTCGACAACGCCGGAGAAGGGGCCGCACACGAGGTGGCCGCCACCGTGTACGTAGGCCGCGACGCGTGCGGCGTTCTCGGGCCGCAGCAGGTGGAGGTTGGGGGCGAGGACGGCGCGGTAGCCGTCGAGGCCGGCATGCGGGGGCACGAAGTCGACGGTGACGGCACGGGCGTGGAGCGCCGCGTACCAGGGGCGCAGGAGCTCGCGCCAGCGCATCCGGGCGGAGGGGTGGTCCTCGGCTTCCAGCGCCCACCAGGAGTCCCAGTCGAGGACGATCGCCACGTCCGCCGGGGTGGTGGCGCCGGTGACCTCGCCGAGCCGGGCGAGTTCGGCGCCGAAGCGAACCGTCTCGCGCCAGCCCCGGGACGCGGTGCCGCGGTGCGGGAGCAGCGCGCTGTGGTACTTCTCCGCGCCGGCGCGGGAGGCGCGCCACTGGAAGTACATGATGCCGTCGGCGCCGCGGGCCAGCGCCTGGAGTGACCAGAGGCGTTGCAGGCCGGGCTTCTTGGGGACGTTGACCGGCCGCCAGCTGACGGCGGACGGCGCCTGTTCGAGGAGCAGCCAGGGCCGGCCGCCCTTGAGGGAACGCATCAGGTCGTAGTTCAGGGAGGCGTTGACGTGGGCGCGGGGGTCGGCGGGGTCCGGGTAGGCGTCGTCGGAGACCAGGTCCTCGTGCTCGGCCCACTTCCAGTAGTCGAGTGCCTTGAACATCGACATGAAGTTGGTGGTGGCCGGGATGCCGGGGCTGAGTTCCCTGAGTGCCTCGCGCTCGGCGCGGTGACATTCGAGCAGTGCGTCGGAGCAGAAGCGCCGCCAGTCCAGGAGCTGCGTCGGGTTGACGGGTCCCGGAGCGGTGCGCGGCGGTTCGATCTCTTCGTACGTGCCGTAGCGCTGGGACCAGAAGGCCGTGCCCCAGGCGTGGTTGAGGCCGTCGACGGTGCCGTAGCGGTCGGTGAGCCAGGTGCGGAAGTGGTCGGCGGATCGGGCGCAGAAGCACTCGGTGACATGGTCGCCGTACTCGTTGTGGATGTGCCACAGGGCGAGGGCCGGATGGTGTGCGTAGCGTTCGGCGAGGGTGCGGGTGAGCCGGAGCGCGGCGGCGCGGTACTCGGGCGAGGACGGGCAGTAGTGCTGGCGCGAGCCGAATTCCAGGCGTACGCCGTCGGCCGTGACCGGCAGGATCTCCGGGTGGGCGCGCACCAGCCAGGCCGGCGGTGACGCGGTCGCCGTGGCGAGGTCGACGGCGATGCCGTGGGCGTGCAGCAGATCGAGGAGCCGGTCGAACCAGGCGAAGTCCCAGGTGTCCGGGCCGGGTTGGAGCCGGGCCCAGGAGAAGACGCCGACGGTCACCATCGTGACACCGGCCTCGCGCATCAGCCCGGCGTCCTCGGCCCAGACCTCCTCGGGCCACTGCTCGGGGTTGTAGTCACCGCCGTAGAGGACGCCGGGGACCCGGGTCAGGCGGCTCATCCCTTCACCGCCCCGCCGAGGAGTCCGGCGACGAACTGCCGCTGGAAGAGCAGGAAGAGGAGCATCAGCGGAAGCGTGGCGAGGAGCGAGCCGAGCATCAGGCCCGAGTAGTCGACATGGGAGAGCCCCGTGAGGGTGTTGAGCGCGACGGGCACGGTGTATTTGTCCTCGGAGTTCAGCATGAGCAGCGGCCAGATGAAGCTGTTCCACTGCGCCATGAACGTGAAGATGACCAGGGCGCCGAGCTGTGGGCGCACACACGGCAGCACGACCTGGTAGAAGGTGCGCAGCTCACCGGAGCCGTCGATCCGGGCCGATTCGAGGAGCTCGTCGGGGAAGCCGACGAAGCTCTGCCGCATCAGGAGGATGCCGAAGGAGTTCGCCAGGAACGGCAGGATCACCGCCTGGTAGGAGTCGATCCAGCCGACGCTCGCCATCATCTGGAACAGCGGTACGAGCAGCACCTGGAACGGGATCATCATCGTGGCGAGCACGGCGCCGAGCAGCAGGCCCCGGCCGCGGAAGCGGTACTTGGCGAGTCCGTAGCCGCACATGGCGGAGATCAGCGAGCTGAGCGCGGTGTGGACGACGGCGATACCGACACTGTTGAGGAGGACCTGTCCGAAGCCGATGGTGTCCTGGAGCCGGACGAGGTTGTCGAGGAGCCGGCCGCCGGGCAGGAACGGCGGCGGGGAGTGGAACAGCTCCGACGTGGAGTGCGTCGCGGCAATCGCCATCCAGAGGAACGGAACCAGGCTGACGACGGCGCCGCCCGCGAGGAACAGGCGGACGAGGTAGCGGCCGGCGCGCCGGGCCGGGTGGACGCGTACGGGGGCCTGCTGGAGGGCGGTCACCGGCGGCGCTCCCTTCCGAAGGCGACGTACTGGAGGGCGGAGACCGCGGCGATGATGGCCACGACGACCCAGGCGATGGCGGCGGCGTAGCCGAAGTCGAGTTGCTGGAAGCCGACCTTGTAGAGGTAGACGACCGGGGTGAGGGTGGCGTCGTCGGGGCCGCCGCGGGTGAGGACGTAGTTCTCGTCGAAGAGCTGGAGCGTGCCGATGGTGGAGGTGATCACGCAGAACAGGACGACCGGGCGCAGCTGCGGCAGGATCACACGCGTGTACGTGGACAGGGTGCCGGAGCCGTCGATCGCCGCGGCCTCGTACTGCTCCTTGCCGATGGACTGGAGTCCGGCGAGCAGGATGACGGCGTTGTAGCCGGTCCAGCGCCAGGTCAGGGAGGCGATCAGGGAGACGCGGGCCCAGGTGGGGCTGTTGAGCCAGTCGACCTGGCCGATGCCGACGGCGCCGAGTATCTGGTTGACGAGACCGCCGTCGGTCTTGAGGAGGACCTGGAAGACGACGGCGTAGGCGACGAGCGTGGTGACGGCGGGCAGGAAGTAGACCGCTCGCCAGGT
This sequence comes from Streptomyces sp. NBC_00984, assembly GCF_045162475.1. Taxonomy (NCBI): domain Bacteria; kingdom Bacillati; phylum Actinomycetota; class Actinomycetes; order Kitasatosporales; family Streptomycetaceae; genus Streptomyces; species Streptomyces sp. NBC_00984. The sequence continues at coordinate 7,743,200 of NZ_CP108734.1, read as the reverse complement.
GCCGCGGAAGCGCAGCCAGGACTGGTTGAGCAGGACCGCGAGGACGAGTGCCAGGCCGATCATGACGGGGACCTGCACGACGAGGATGATCCCGGTGTTGAACAGGGACTCCAGGAACGCGGGGTCGTCGATCATGCGCCGGTACTGGTCGAGTCCGACCCAGTGGGTGGTTCCGGCGTCCTCGGTGGTGAAGCTCTGCAGGAGGCTCGCGCCCAGCGGATAGGCGAAGAAGAGCGCGAAGAGTGCGGCCGCGGGTCCGGCGAATATCCAGGCGGTGGGGCGCCGCCGCCTGCGGCGTGCCGGGGCCGGGGCACGGGCGGGGGCTATGGGCCGGTCGTAGGTGGTGGGGACTGCCATCGGGCTACTTCACCCTCTCTCGGCCGGTGGCCGCGGCGAGCTGCCGCGCGGCCGAGTCCAGGGCGGCGCGCGGGTCCTTGCCGCGCAGCATCACGCCGGTGACGGCGGAGACCATGATGTCGGTGGCCTTCGCGTCGTCCTTGTTGTACTCGACCGGCGGTATGTTGCGGGCGAGCCGGGCGAACACGTCGAGGGCCGCCTGCCCGCCGAAGTACTCCTGCTTCGTGCTCAGGTACGGGTCGTCGAGCGCGGGCAGATAGGCGGGGAAGAGGCCCTCGCGCTTGAGCATGGAGACCTGGTTGGCCTTGCCGGTGAGCAGGAATTCGATGAACGCCCACGCGAGGCGGGGGTTCTTGCTCTGCGCGGGGACGCAGAGCGTGGAGCCGCCCATGTTGGACGTACGGATGCCGTCGGTGGTGAAGCCGGGCAGCGGCACCACCCCGAACCTGCCCTTCAGCTCCGGCATCTCGTCGGTGAGCGTGCCCGTCCACCAGGCGGCGGTGGGTGTGGTGGTGGCCTTGCCCTCCTTGGTGCCGGTGACGAGTCCGTCCCAGCCCTTCTCGTAGTCGACGAGACCCTCGTCCTGCAAGGCCTTCATCAGGGTGAGGGCCCGCACGGCCTCCGGGGTGTCGACCGCGACCCGGCCGCCCTTGAAGTAGTACTGGCCCTGCTGCTGGAGCAGCATCGGCAGGATCCCGGCGTCCGTGGAGTCCATGATGAGCAGCTTGCGGCCGGTGGCCTTCTTGATGCGGACGCCCGCCGTCACGTAGTCGTCCCACGTCACCAGCGACGCGGGGTCCACTCCCGCGGCACGGAAGTGGTCCCTCCGGTAGTAGAGCGCGCAGGGGCCGATGTCCCAGGGCAGGGCGAAGACCGCGCTGTCCTTGCCGGTGACGGTGCGCCACGCGGCGCGGTCGAAGTCGCCCCCGTAGCGGCCGCCGAGGCTCGTCAGGTCGTAGAAACCGCTGGGAAAATTGCCGGTGAAGCGCGGCATGTGACTGCCCGAGACCGTGAGGACGTCGGCAAGACCCGAGCCGCCGCGCAGACCCACAATGATCTTGTCGTAGGCGTTGTCGTAGCCGATGTCGACGACGTCGACGGTGGTGCCGGGGTGGCGTTCCTCGAAGGCGCGGGCGAGGCGCTTCATGGCCTTGGCGGCCACGTCCCACGACCAGACGGTGACCTTTCCGGTGACCTTTCCCCCTCCGTCGTCCTTCCTGCCGCCGATGTCGCGGGCCTCGCCGCCGCCCGCGCCGCCCATGGCACATCCACTGACCAGGGACGATGCCGCGGTCGCGAAGCCTGTTGCCAGAACAGCCCGTCGGGTGGGTCCTGTTGACACTCTTGCCTCCTGGAGCCTGAATGCCTAATGCTGTATTCAGAACACTGAATGACGGAGCCTGCCGTCAAGAGGTGTACACCCAAAGACTTTTGCTGCTGTGGTCCACGACCGACCCACTGGTCGGCTCACGCGAAAGGCGCGGCATGACGTCACCCCAGGACTCCGTCCACCCCTACGCCCATCCCTACATCCCGAACGCCGTTCCGGCCGTGCGGCAGGCGATGCTGGAGGAGATCGGCGCCACGGGCGTCGAGGACTTCTACGCCGACATCCCGGACGGCATCCGGCTGCACCGCCCCCTGGATCTGCCGGCCCCGCTGCGTTCGGAGGCCGAACTCACCCGCCACATGGAGGAGTTGCTCGGCCGCAACACCTCGACGCGGCAGGCGCTCAGCTTCCTCGGCTCCGGCTGCTACCAGCACCACGTACCGGCGGTCGTGGACGAGGTGGTCAACCGCAGCGAGTTCCTCACGGCCTACGCGGGCGAGCCCTACGAGGACCACGGCCGCTTCCAGGCGCTGTGGGAGTACCAGTCGATGATGGCCGAGCTGCTCGACGTCGAGATCGTCAACGTCCCGGTGTACGACGGCTTCCAGGCCTCGGGAACCGCCCTGCGCATGGCCGGCCGGATCACCGGCCGCCGCCGTGTGCTCGTCGCCACCGCGATCGACGCCGACAAGCTCTCCCGCATACGTGACTACGTACGCCCCGACCACGAGGTGACGGTCGTCCCGGTCGATCCGGAGACCGGCTGCGCCGACCTCGAAGCGTTGCGTGAGGCGCTCGCCGCCGGCGACACCGCGGCGGTGTACGCGGACACGCCCTCCGCGCTCGGCATCGTCGACGAGGCGCTCCCCCGCCTCGCCGAACTCGCCCATGACGCTGGGGCGTTGTACGTCGTGGGCTGCAATCCGCTCACGCTCGGCGTGCTCGCGCCGCCCTCCGCGTACGGCGCCGACATCGCGTGCGGCGACATCCAGCCGCTCGGCCTGCACCAGAGCTTCGGCGGCGGCAACGCGGGCTTCATCGCCACCCGCGACGAGGAGCGGCTGGTCGCCGAGTACCCGTCACGCCTGTTCGGCCTCGTGCCGACGACCGTCGAGGGCGAGTACGGCTTCGGCGACGTCGCCTACGAACGGACCTCGTTCGCGCTGCGCGAGGAGGGCAAGGAGTGGGTCGGCACGGCCGCCGCGCTGCACGGCATCGGGGCCGGGGTGTATCTCGCGCTGATGGGGCCGCAGGGCATGCGGGAGATCGGCGACACGATCCTCGCGCTCACCGCGTACGCCCGCGAACGCCTGGCCGAGGTGCCCGGCATCGAGGTCCCGTACGGCGACGCCCTCCACTTCGCCGACTTCACGGTCCGCTACACGGGCGGCAGGACCGCCGCCGAGATCCGCACCGGCCTGAAGGAGCGGGGCATCTTCGGCGGCGTACCGACCGGCGAGCACGAGGCCGCGTACTGCGTCACCGAAGTCCACACCAAGGCCGACATCGACCGGCTCGCCGCGACCCTCGAGGAGATCGTCAAGTGACCGCCCACGCGCCCGTGTCCGTCTCCCCCGAGGAAGCGCGCATCGCCGCCAAGCCGCGCCTGCGCCGGTTCCGGCAGGCCTCCTGGGACGAGCAGCTGATCTTCGAGCTCGGTTCCCCGGGCGAGCGCGGCGTCCTCGTGCCGGCCGCGGACCCGTCCATCGAGCAGGTGGCGATACCCGCAGCCCTGCGCCGCGCCGAACCGCCCGCCCTGCCGGAGATGTCCCAACAGCAGGTTCTGCGCCACTACTTGCGTCTCTCGCAGGAGAACCTGGGAGCCGATCTCAACATCGACGTCGGCCAGGGCACCTGCACCATGAAGTACAGCCCCAAGGTCAACGACCAGTTCGTCCGCGATCCGCGGATCGCGGCGCTGCACCCCCTCCAGGACGAGGACACGGTCCAGGGCGTCCTGGGGATCATCCACAGCCTGGAGCAGCTCCTGAAGGAGATCTCCGGCATGGACCGGGTCTCGCTCCAGCCGGGCGCGGGCTCCGCCGCGATCTACACCAACGTGGCGATGATCCGCGCCTACTTCGCCGCGCGAGGCGAAGGGGAGCAGCGCGACGAGGTCATCACGACGATCTTCTCCCACCCGTCCAACGCGGCCTGCGCGAAGACGGCGGGCTTCAAGGTCATCACCCTCCACCCGGACGCGGACGGCTACCCGGACATCGAGGCACTCAGGGCGGCGGCCGGCCCTCGCACGGCGGCGCTCCTCATCACCAACCCCGAGGACACGGGCATCTACAACCCGCGCATCGAGGAGTTCGTACGGATCGTGCACGAGGCGGGCGGCCTGTGCTCGTACGACCAGGCCAACGCGAACGGCATCCTCGGCATCACACGCGCCCGGGACGCGGGCTTCGACCTGTGCCACTTCAATCTCCACAAGACGTTCTCGACTCCCCACGCGTGCGGCGGACCGGCGGCGGGCGCCTGCGCGGTCACCGAGGAGCTCGCCCCGTATCTGCCGCGCCCCACCGTCGAGCTGGACCCGGAGACCGGCGCCTACCGGCTGGACGACGACCGGCCCGAGTCGGTCGGCAAGATGCGGCCGTTCTACGGCGTCGTGCCGAACCTCGTCCGCGCCTACGCGTGGATCATGTCGCTCGGCGCCGAGGGCCTGCGGGCCGCCGCCGAGACGGCCGTCCTCAACAACAACTACCTCCTCCACAAGGTCCGGCAGATCCCGGGCGTCTCCGTCCCGTACGCCGCGGGGCGCCCACGCGTCGAGCAGGTCCGCTACAGCTGGGAGAAGCTCCACGAGGACACCGGCCTGCACTCCGAGGACATCGGCCTGCGCGCCGCGGACTTCGGTACGCACTACTGGACCAGCCACCACCCCTACGTGGTGCCGGAACCCATGACGCTGGAGCCGACCGAGTCCTACACGCGCGCCGACCTCGACGAGTACGCGGCGATCCTCGCGGAGATCGCCCGCGAGGCGTACGAGGACCCGGAGACCGTACGCACGGCGCCGCACCGTTCGACCATCCACCGGGTACGCCCTCAGGCCCTGGACGACCCCGCGACATGGGCGGTCTCCTGGCGCGCCTACCGCCGCAAGGTGCTGGGCGAGACGGGCCGCCGGTGACGAGGATCGGCCTGGTGGTCAACCCGGTCGCCGGGCTCGGCGGCCGGGTGGGCCTGGGGGGCACCGACGGCCCGGACCGGACCCGCGCGGCACTCTCGCTGGGCGCACGCCCCCTGGCGGGGGCGCGTGCCGCCGCGGCCCTGGGCGAACTGGCGGCGCGTGCGGGCAAGCCGACCCGGGCCGGGTGCCCCGCGCCGGGTTCCGGGCTCCTCGTCGTCACCGCCGCCGGTCCCCTGGGCGCCGACTCCGTCGCCGCCGCGGGGCTTGCGGGGCAGGTCGTGTACGCCGCCGGGGCCGGGCGGGACACCTCGGCCGCGGACACGGCCGCCGCGGTGCGGGCCGTCGTCGCCGAGTGCGTCGACCTCCTGCTCTTCGCCGGCGGCGACGGCACCGCGCGGGACGTGCTCGGCGCCCTCGGCGACGTACCCTGCCCGGTCCTCGGCGTACCGACCGGCGTGAAGATGCACTCGGCCGTCTTCGCCATCAGCCCGCGCGCCGCGGGCGAGGTCGCGGCGGCGTGGCTCGCCCGCACCGGAAACGTCCGGCTGCGGGACGCCGAGGTGATGGACCGCGACGAGGACGCCCTGGGCGAGGGGCGCGTCACCTCCCGGCTCTTCGGGTGGCTGCCCGTCCCCGACGTACCGGTCCGGGTGCAGCAGCGCAAGACCGGCAGCACCGCCACCGCACCGGATGCCGTCGGCGGGATCGCGGCCGAGGTCGCCGAGCGCGTCGGGGCCGGACTGCTCGCCCTCGGCCCCGGCAGCACCACCCGGGCGGTGGCGGCCTCGCTCGGCGCGGACGTCTCGCTCACCGGAGTCGACGTGCTCGCCCTGCGGCCGGGCCACCCGCCCCGGACCGTGGCACGCGAGGCCGGCGAGGACGCCCTCCTCGCGCTCGGCCCTGCCTGGATCGCCCTCTCCCCCATCGGCGGTCAGGGCTTCCTCCTGGGCCGCGGCAACCAGCAGATCTCGCCGCGCGTCCTGCGCGCGGCGGGCGGCCGCGAGCACCTGCTCGTGCTGTGCACCGAAGCGAAACTGGCCGCGCTCGGCGGCCGCCCCCTTCTCCTCGACACCGGCGACGACGCGCTCGACGCGGAGCTGTCCGGCCATCTTCCCGTCATCACCGGCAGGCGGCGCACCTCGCTGTACCGCCTGGCCATGTGACCCCGTACGCCCGACATCCCGACCCAGGACAGAAGGAGCCCAGGATGATCTCCCTCGACGGCAAGCGCGCGATCGTGACCGGCGGCGGAGCCGGCATCGGCCGCGCCACCGCCCAGGTACTCGCCGAGCTCGGCGCCCGCGTGGTGATCGCCGACATCGACACGGAGGGCGGCGAACGCACCGCGAAGGACACCGGCGGGACCTTCGTGCGCTGCGACGTGTCACGGCGCGAGGACTGCGAGGCCGTCGTGCACACGGCGCAGGAGCGGTTCGGCGGCGTGGACGTCCTGTTCAACAACGCCGGCATCATCCGCCGCTCCACGGTCTGCGAGATCACCGAGGACGACTGGGACCTGGTGATGGCCGTGAACATCCGCTCGGTGATGCTGATGAGCCGCCTCGTGATCCCCGGGATGGCTGCCCGGGGCGGCGGCTCCATCGTCAACACCGGCTCCGGGTGGGGCATCCGCGGCGGTGGCCGGGCCGTCTCGTACTGCGCCTCGAAGGGCGCCGTCGTCAACATGACCCGCGCCATGGCCATCGACCACGGCCCCGACAACATCCGCGTCAACTGCGTCTGCCCCGGTGACACGGCGACCGGAATGCTCGCCGAGGAGGCCCGCCAGCTCGGCGAGAGCTCCGACGCCTTCTACGCCGACGCCGCCGACCGGCCGCTCGGCCGGATCGGGCAGCCCCGCGACATCGCCCAGACCGTGGCGTTCCTCGCCTCCGACGCCTCGGCGTTCCTGAGCGGAGCGGTCATACCGGTCGACGGCGCCGGTACCGCGTGACTTTCCGGTAGCGGATAATCGACCGGACCGAAGGGGAGGGCAGCTTCACATGCCAATCGAAAACCGCCCGCTGCGCGAACAGGTCAAGGAGGAACTGATCAAGCGCCTCGGGCGCGGCACGATCGCGACCAACTCGCCGATCAACGAGGGGCAGCTCGCCACCGAACTCGGCGTCAGCCGTACTCCGCTGCGCGAGGCACTGATCACGCTGGAGCGCGAGGGTGTCATCACCAGCGAGCGGGGCAAGGGCTTCCGCTTCACCCCGCTCAGCGCCCAGGAGTTCCGCGACCTGTCCGCGATCGTCGCGACGCTGGAGGCGCTCGCCCTGGAGTCCAGCGATCCCGAGCACCTGGCGGCGACGGCCCCCCGCCTCCTGGAGGAGGCGCGCGCGTTCTCGGCCCCGCAGGCGCCGCACGACGTCATAGAGCGTTACGACGACGCGTGGCACGACCTGCTCCTGTCCGGCTGCACCAACGACCGCCTGATGAAGCTGATCACCTCCCTGAAGGTGACGATGCACCGCTACGAGCGGGTGGCCCTGGGCGACCAGGACATCCTGGAGCGATCCGCAAAGGAGCACGAGCGGATCGCCGAGTGCCTGCAACGCGGCGACCTGGAAGCGGCCGTCACGGCGCTCAAGGAGAACTGGAACAGCGGGATGCACCGGATCCTGGAGCATCTGACGGACTGACGCCGCGCGGTGGCGGTGCGGATCGGGCCGGGGCCTTGACCCGCACCGCCTCTTCGGGGTCCGATCACGGTCGACCCGCCGCACGACCCAGGGACTGTGACCGCATGACTCTGCAGATCAGCGCCACCAACCCCGAACACCCGGCCCTCCTGCTCGAACTGCCCTGGCACATACCTCTGGAGCAGTGGCCCGACGAGTACCTCGTGCCGCTCCCCCGCGGCATCTCCCGGCACGTCGTGCGCTACGCGCGAGCGGGCGAGGAGACCGTGGCCGTGAAGGAGCTCGCCGAGCGGCCCGCGCTGCGCGAGTACGAACTCCTGCGTACGCTGGACCGTCTCGGGATACCGGCCGTCGATCCGCTCGCCGTGGTCACCGGACGGACCGAGGCCGACGGATCGCCGCTCGAACCCGTCCTGATCACCCGCCATCTGGGCGGTTCGCTGCCCTACCGGTCGATGTTCGAGACGACCATGCGCCCCGGCACGGTGCACCGCCTCATGGACGCCCTCGCCGTCCTCCTCGTCAGGCTGCATCTGACGGGGTTCGCCTGGGGGGACTGCTCGCTGTCCAACACCCTGTTCCGGCGGGACGCGGGCGCGTACGCCGCCTACCTCGTGGACGCCGAGACCGGGGAGCTGCACCCCCGGCTGAGCGACGGGCAGCGCTCGTACGACATCGAGCTCGCGCGGGTCAACATCAGCGGCGAGATGCTCGACCTGGAGGCGGCCGGCGCGCTGCACCCGTCCATCGACCCGATCGCGTTCGGTCTGGAGATCGAGGAGCGCTACGGGGCGCTGTGGACGGAGCTGACGCGCACCTCCGTCTACCCGGCGGGCAAGCACCACTACATGGAGCGCCGCATCCGCCGTCTCAACGACCTGGGCTTCGACGTCGCCGAGATGCAGATATCGCACTCGGACCACGGGAACACGGTCACGTTCGTGCCCAAGGTCGTGGACGCCGGCCATCACCAGCGCCAACTACTGCGCCTCACCGGGATGGACGCCGAGGAGAACCAGGCGCGACGGCTCCTCAACGACCTGGAGAGCTGGATGGCCACCCAGGACGACTACGCCCCCGGCGACCGGCACGGCGCCCGCACCGAGGTACTGGCCCACCGCTGGGTCCGCGAGATCTTCCGCCCCACCGTGCGCGCGGCGCGCGACCACGTGCCCGCCCGGATGGACGCGGCCGAGCTCTACCACGAACTCCTCGAACACCGCTGGTACCTGTCCGAGCGGGCCCAGCACGACATCGGACTCGACGCGGCGGTCGAGGACTACGTCAGGAAGGCGGTCACACCGGACGACGGCTGCGCATAGGCTGCCCTCCCGGAGAGGTGCGCCGACAGGCCGGACATGATCCAGACAACGGACCCCAGGAGCCGCCCCGTGCTCTACCAGGTGCTCAAGTACGTCATCATCGGGCCGCTTCTACGGTTGTTCTTCCGCCCCAGGATCGAGGGCCTGGAGCACATCCCGGAGGACGGCGCGGCCATCGTCGCCGGCAACCATCTGTCGTTCTCCGACCATTTCCTGATGCCCGCGATCCTCAAACGGCGCATCACGTTTCTCGCCAAGGCCGAGTACTTCACCGGGCCGGGAGTGAAGGGGCGGCTGACCGCCGCCTTCTTCCGCGGCATCGGGCAGATCCCGGTGGACCGCTCCGGCAAGGAGGCGGGGCAGGCGGCGATCCGGGAAGGGCTCGGTGTGCTGAGCAAGGGCGAACTGCTGGGCATCTACCCGGAGGGCACCCGTTCGCACGACGGCCGGCTCTACAAGGGCAAGGTGGGCGTGGCCGTCATGGCGATCAAGGCGCAGGTTCCCGTGGTGCCGTGCGCGATGGTGGGTACGTTCGAGATCCAGCCGCCGGGGCAGGTCGTCCCGCGCATCAGGCGCGTCACCATCCGCTTCGGCGAGCCGCTGGACTTCTCGCGCTATGCCGGTATGGAGAACCAGAAGGCCGCGATCCGGGCGGTCACCGACGAGATCATGTACGCGATCCTGGGGCTCTCGGGTCAGGAGTACGTCGACGAGTACGCGGTCAAGGCGAAGGCCGCGCAGGCCGGGCAGGACGGGCCGTCGAAGAAGTTCCCGAAACTGCGACGCCGACGGCGGATACGCGCTCGGTGAACGTCGCCCGCACGGGTGGCCGCCCGGCCCTAGCGTGGCCCTCATGGGCAAGGGAAACGCATGGGTTCTGGGTGCGACGGGACAGATCGGGCGAGCGGCCGTCCAGTCGCTCGTCGAGGACGGCTGGGAGGTGACGGCCGCCTCGCGCGGCGGCGGCCGGGACGCGCGGTGGGACGAGGCGGTGCGCACGACGGCCCTGGACCGGGACGCCGACGGGGCGCTCGCGGCGGCGCTGGGCGACGGCTGCGACGTACTGGTCGACATGGTGGCGTACGACGCGGATCACGCCGGTCAGCTGACCGGTCTCGCGGACCGGATCGGTTCGGCGGTGGTGATCTCCAGCGGCGCGGTGTACGAGGACGACCGGGGCCGCAGCTTCGACACGCAGGGCGAACCCGACGGTTCGCCGCACTACCCGCTGCCGATCCCGGAGTCGCAGCGCACCCTGCCGCCCGGCGACACGACGTACGGGACGCGGAAGATGCAGCTGGAGCGGAATCTGCTGGCGGCCGGGGAGGCGCTGCCGGTGACACTGCTGCGGGCCGGGGCGATCCACGGCAGGTACTGCCGCTCGCCGCGTGAGCTGTATTTCGTGAAGCGGCTCCTGGACGGCCGCGACCGGCGGGTGCTCGCGTTCGGCGGGGAGTCCCGCTTCCACCCGGTCCATGTCTCCAACCTGGCCGAGCTGATCCGGCTGGCCGCCCTGCGGCCCGGTTCGCGGGTGCTCAACGCCGGGGATCCGCAGGCGCCGACGGTCGCGGAGATCGGCGGGGCCGTCGATGCGGCGCTCGGTCGCACGACGGAGACCGTGCTGATGGCGGGCGCGCCCGGGGAGGACGGCGTCGGTGGCACGCCATGGAGCAGCGCCCACCCCATCGTGTACGACATGACGGCCGCCGAGCGAGAGCTGGGGTACCGGCCGGTCACGGACTACGCGCGGTCGCTTCCCGGGACGGTCGAGTGGATCGCGGCGCAGCTGGAGGGCAAGGACTGGACAGAGGCCTTCCCCGCCATGCTCCGGGCGTACGGGCAGAAGCTCTTCGACTACGCGGCGGAGGACGCCTGGCTGGAGGCGTACGACCGGAAGGCATGAGACACGGCCCAGCGGTGTTCACCCCGCCGGGGCATCGAGGGAGTGCATGGCCTCGCGCGACATGGTGTTGCCCTTGCCGAGCAGGCCGATGTTGACGGGGTACGCGTCCAGCGCCCCGAACATCCGGGCAAGGTGCCAGGGCCGGGGGTGATGGTGGTGGCCCTGGTGCCTTCGGCCGGTCCGGTGCCGCCGCCGACCAGGGTGGTGATCCCGGAGGAGAGCGCCTGGTCGATCAGGGTCGGCGGGATGAAGTGGACATGGGCGTCGATGGCCCCGGCGGTGAGGAACCTGCCGTTGCCCGCGATGATTTCGGTCTCGGGGCCGATGATCAGGTCGGGGTGGGCGCCGTCCATGATGTCCGGGTTGCCGGCCTTTCCGATCCCGGTGATCCGGCCGTCCCGGATGCCGATGTCCGCCTTGGCGACGCCCCAGTGGTCGATGATCACGGCGCCGGTGATGACGGTGTCCGGGGCGCCTTCGGCTCGGGTGGTACGGGCCTGTCCCATGGATTCGCGGATGACCTTGTCACCCCCGAACACCGCCTCGTCACCGGCGAGTCCGGGGCCGCCCGAGCGGTCCTCCTCGATCTCGACGAGCAGATCCGTGTCGGCGAGCCGGATGCGGTCGCCGGTCGTGGGGCCGAACAGGTCGGCGTACAGGGCGCGGTCGGGTTCAGCCATCGGGGGCGCCTCCGGTCTCGCCGCGCAGGCCGGGGACGACGCGCCGCCCGGCGAGCGGGACGAGTTCGATGCCGACCGGAATACCGGGCTCGAAACGCTCGGCGGTTCCGGCGGCGATGTTCAGCCGCAGGCCGCGGGCGGCCGAACGGTCGAAGTCCGGGCCGGGGTCGGCCTCGGCGAAGTGATAGTGCGAACCGACCCGGACGGGCCGGTCGGCGGCGTTGAGCACGGTGAGCCGGGTGACCGGGCGGCCCTCGTTGAACGGCACCGGCCCGTCCGCGTACAGGATCTCTCCGGGAATCATCGGTGGCACCTCCCCTCAGACGATCGGCTCGTGGACGGTGACGAGCTTGGTGCCGTCCGGGAAGGTGGCTTCGACCTGGACGTCGTGGATCATCTCGGGCACTCCGTCCATGACGTCGTCGCGGGTGAGCGCCTTGCGACCCGACGCCATCAGTTCGGAGACCGTACGGCCGTCGCGGGCACCCTCCAGCAGATGGACGGTGATCAGCGCGACCGCCTCGGGGTGGTTGAGCCGCAACCCGCGCGCCCGGCGCTGCCGGGCCACGTCGGCGGCAACATGGACGAGCAGGCGTTCCTGCTCGTGCGGGGTCAGTCGCATGCGTCCACCTCACAGTCCGGTGCCCAGGACCGGCCCTGGGCACGGCGAGGCAACAGCCGTGTTCAACGAGGTCGTTGAACAGCGGGCCGCCGAATCCGGGCGAGGTGGTGCACGTTGGAGCCGAAGTTTTTCCCGCGCGTCAACTGCTCTCCGGCAGATGCATGGACACCAGGCCGCGCAGGCCGCTCTCCAGCACCTTCGGCTCGGCGTCGCCGAAGAGCGCCATCTGCGCGAAGAACCCCCTGCGCGGCCGCCGTCATCGTCCGCGCCACATGGTCGGCGGGTACGTCCGCCCGCATGACCCCCGCCTCGCGGTAGCCCTCGACCACGTGCCCCGAATCGCCGCATGGTGGCGGTCGTCCTGCTGATCCGCTCGGTGGTGGTCCTCGCCCTCCGGGCCTTCGCCCGGCCCGCGGCCCGGATCGCCCCACACGACCTGCCCGTCGGGGTCACCGGTTCCACACCCACCGCCGACCGGGAGCCGGCACCGGCGGGCCGGCCCCGGCCCGGACATGCCGGGTACCCCCGTCGCAGCGGACGGGGGTCCCCGGCTTTCCCGTGTCATGGGCCGACGGCGCGGCCCTCAGCTGCCCGGCTCGTGGTGTCCCCTGTGTTCCGCCGCGATACCGAAGCGCCGCCGTTCGCCGGGAGCGGACACCGCGGAGCCGATCGAGGAGACCGAGCTGATCACCTGCTCCTCGGCAGCCGCCTCGCCCTTCTCCAGTCGCTCCAGGTCAGCGGCCGAGACGAGCGCCACCAGCGGCTTGCCGTGCCGCGTCACGACGACGCGCTCACCGCCGTAGACGACACGGTTGATCAATTCGGCGAGCTCAGCTCGGGCTTGCGTCACCGGAATCTCGTAGGCCATGCTCCCCATCATAACCTTCTGTACGTCCTGTACATTTTCTACGGAAGTTGTCCAGGCCCTGTACAGACCCCGGAGGAGAGGCATCGCCATGCTGTTCCGTCCCACCGCCCGTCATGTCCTGCCCGAGTTCACCGAGCGCACGACCGACGGGACCCGCACCCTCGACCCGTACTCCAAGCTGCTCGCCGAACGGATCGTCTTCCTCGGCACCCCGGTCGACGACACGGCGGCCTCCGATCTGATCGCGCAGTTCATGTACCTGGAGCACGCCGCCCCGGACCGGCCCATCCAGCTCTACATCAACTCCCCCGGCGGCTCGTTCGGAGCCATGTCCGCGATCTACGACACGATGCAGTACCTCACCTGCGAGGTGGAGACCTACTGCCTCGGCCAGGCCGGTTCCTGCGCCTCCGCACTGCTCGCAGCGGGCGCTCCCGGCCGGCGGCACGCACTGCCCGGCGCGAGGGTCGTCGTGCGGCAGCCCGAGCTCACCGAACCGGTGCAGGGCCAGCCGTCCGATCTGGAGATCCAGGCACAGGAGCTGGAACGGGTCCGCACGATGCTCACCACCCTGTTGGCCCGTCACACCGGCCGCGACGCCGGGCAGATCGCCGACGACATCGAGCGCGACCTCATTCTCGACGCGGCGGGCGCCCAGGCGTACGGGCTGGTGGACCATGTCCTGACGAACCGGAACACCACCCTCCCGCCGCACGGCGCGAGGTGAACACCCGATGCAGCCGCCGGAGTTCCCGCCGCTCCCCGCACTGACGCGCGCCGAGGGGGAGTTCATCGACCGCTACCTCGAAGTCCTCGACCAGGTGGGCCGGATCAACCCGGCCCGCGGCAGCGACACCTACGGCGCACTGCGTGCCGCGCAGGCGCTGGCCTCGCACGCGGGCGCACTGCGGGACGCCCTCGCGTTGATGCACGAGCGCGGCGAGGCGCAGATCCACGCCGCCACGCTCGCCCGAGCGCTGCGTGTACTGGACGGGGAACGGCGGGCCGGACGCATCACCGTACCCCCCGCTCCGGCGAGTTGATCGACCTCCGCCGTCCGCGCCGGCGGCGGGGTTCGACCAACTCCCTCTGCTCCGGGGTCCGGCCGTGCTCACCCAACTCCCGTACCCGACACGCCCGGCGGGCCGATCGAATTTTCTCGCTCGTTCGGCGTAGGAAGTCCCCCTCGCGAGGGACTCCTCAACTTGCGTTTTCCGCGTGGACAGTGGACGGAATCCGCCCTTCCGCCCCTGGTACGGCACCGGCCCGCATCACCGGCAGAGCCTCATGGATCACCCGGTCCACCCGTACGGATCAGTCGTGAGGAGCCTCACATATCCCTGTTTCAGCTCGGAAATCCGGCAGCCGGTGAGTCAAGATCCCTGGGACGACAAGCCCCCGCCACCGCGGCGGGGCGGTCCGGGCGGACGCCGAGTCCTGCCGCCGTCCGGATGTCTGGTCGACAGAAGTGGATCGGCAGGAGTGGAGGACCCGAGCACAACGGGTCGACCTGAACACCGGTCGACCCTCGGGGTGAAGCCGCCGAACGCGGCCGGGCAACTTCGCCAGCCCGAACCCGACAGGTCATCCTTCACAGGCGGCTGACGAAGGGTTGCGCATGACTGCGCAGGTTCATGTCCCGTCTCTGCTCGTCCGGGCCGGTACGGCCTCGGTTCTGACTCTCGCCGCCGTCGGCGGCACCATGTTCGCCCCGGGCGCCGCGACGGACGCCCAGGCGGCGACCCTGTCGATGAAGGCGCTCAACATCGCGGCATCGAAGAAGGGCTCGCCGTACAGGTGGGGGGCCACCGGCCCCAACCGCTTCGACTGCTCGGGGCTGACGCTCTATTCGTTCAAGAAGGCGGGCAAGAAGCTCCCCCGCACCGCCCAGCAGCAGTACAACCGGACCCGCCATGTCTCGGCCTCCCACAGGCAACGTGGCGACCTGGTCTTCTTCCATTTCGGCCGCAGCGTCTACCACGTGGGGATCTACGCCGGAAACGGAAAGATCTGGCACTCGCCGAGGACCGGCGCGGTGGTCCGGCTGGAGAAGATCTGGACCAAGAGCGTCTATTACGGACGGGTCCGCTGAGGCGGCTCCTGTCCGGCGGATCAGGGCCGCATCCCCGGCCTGCTCCGCCGGACAGGACCCGGCGCCGGGCCGCCGGCCGCTCCCGCGCTCAGTGCAGCAGCGGGCCGGTCACCAGCACCAGACCCAACGCGGTGAGCACCGCACCGCTGCCGCCCTCGATGGTGCGCGCGGTACGCGGCCGGCGCAGCCACCGGCCCAGCCGGTCCACGAGGAGCGCCACGGCGGGGAACCAGACCAGCGCCAGCACCACGACGACCGTCGCGAGCAGCAGGGTCCTGGGCAGCGGCGGCTGCCCGTCGGGGACGAACTGCGGCAGCAGGCTCAGGAAGAGCACCGGCGCCTTGGGATTGAGCGCGTTGGTCAGAAAGCCCTGACGCAGCGCGCGCACGCGTCCCTGATCCGCGTGCCGGTCCCCGGGCCCGTCCGCTTCCGCGGTGCGGCGCCGCACCGCGCGCAGGGCGCTGATGCCGAGGTACAGGACGTAGGCCCCGCCGAGCAACTGCACGGTGCGGAAGAGCGCCGGCACCGCCACCAGCACGGCGGCGAGCCCGGCGACGGCCAGGGCGGTGTGCACCAGCAGTCCCCCGGCCACACCCAGCGCGCTCGCCACGCCCGCGGTCCGGGAGGCGAGCGCGTTGCGTACGACGACGGTGAAGTCCGCGCCCGGCAGGGCGACCATTCCCGCGGCGACCCCGGTGAAGGCGATCAGTTGTGCGTCCATGGGTCCACCCTGACCCGGCCGAGCCTTTAGCATGTACTTGCAATCTTCTGGGTCCGCCAAAAGGAACGCTTAATGTACGACCCGACACGGCTGGCGGCACTGGTGGCGGTCGCGGAGGCCGGATCGATCACCCGGGCCGCCGCGCGGCTGGGCTACACCGCGCCGGCGCTCTCCCAGCAGCTCGCCAAGCTGGAGCGGGAGGCGGGCGCCGCGCTGCTGGTGCGCCACCACCGAGGGGCGAGGCTCACGGCCGCGGGCGAACTGCTGGCCGGACGCGCCCGGCGCGTCCTCGACGAGATGGACCGGGCCCGTCATGAGCTGGCCCGTCTCTCCGGGCTCTCCGGGGGGCGCCTGCGGGTCGGCACGTTCACCACGGCGGGCATCCACCTGCTGCCGCCGGTGCTGAGCGCCTTCCGGCGCGCCCACCCGGACGTGGAGCTGACGGTCACCGAGTACGAACCGCCTCAGGGCGTCGCCGCGGTGGCCGCGGGCGAAGTCGATCTGGCGCTGACCCACGAGTACGAGCCGGCTGCCCCGGTGGCCCGGCCCACCGGGGTCTTCGCCGAACCGCTGCTGGTCGAGGAGCTGGTCCTGATCACGGCGGTCGGTCAGATGCTTTCCGAAGGCAGCGGGAGGCTGCCGGTGACGGAACTGGCGGGACGGCCGCTGATCAGCAGCGCGCCGACCCATCCGCCGCGCCGCGGGGTCGAGCAGGACCTGGCCGAGGCCGGGGCGACACCCGCCGTGGTCTGCGAGTCGCCGGGCTACGCACTGGTGTGCGCCCTGGTCAGTGCGGGCATCGGGATGGCGGTCGTCCCGGAGATGGTCGCCGCGATGTCGCCGACGCCGCTGTCCGTACGGCGGCTGGATCCCGCTTCCTTCCGGCGGACGATCTCGGTGGTGCACCGCGGTGACCGGGCGAGCGCCGCGGCGGCGACGCTCCAGGCCCTGTTGCGCAGTGGGTTCGGGCGGGCGGGGTCGGCGCAGCGGCCGGGCGCGGAAGCCGGGTGACCGCGTGGGCGGTCGGCCACCGGAACGCGTCGGTCAGCTCTGCACGGGGACGCTCCACGGAAGCGCGATCCACACCGTCTTGCCGCCGTCGGCGGTGGGGGTGACGGTGAGCCGGCCCCCGCACTGCTTGGCCAGGCAGCGGATGATCACCATGCCGCGCCCGTTGTCCTGCTGAACGGCGGCGGGCAGTCGCCTGGGCCAGCGGGGGTGACTGTCCGTCACCCCCAGATGCAGGTGCTCCTCCCGCTCCAGCCGGAGGTTCACGGTGAAGGTGGGCGACTGTCCGAAGGTGTGCTGTACGGCGTTGGTCGCGAGCTCCGAGACGATGAGCTGGATGCTGTCGGCGAAATCGGTGTCGGTGGCCAGGCCCCAGTCGCCGAGCACCCGGGCCACGAACCTGCGGGCTGCCGAGACCGAGACCGGCTCGCTCGGCAGAGTGACGTTTGCTTCCTGATGGTCTGCCATGGCGAGCCGTCCCTTTCCCACCCGGACCGACCCGCGATCGGTCCGGGTTGTGCTTCGCGCCAGATTGCCATTGATGCTGCCCTCTGCGACGGCGATCCACCAAGATATGCATATATCTGTCGCTCAATGCGGTGAACCCTGCCACGCAAGACCGTCTGTGGGCGGCACACTGTCCGCTCGGCAAAAAAGGGATGGAGGCCGCGGATGCAGCACGGCCCTGCGGTTCGACGCCGCAAGCTCGGGGAGGAGCTCCGGAGCCTGCGCCACGCGTCGGGACTGACCAGTCGGGACGCGGCGCGGATACTCGGCTGGCACCAGTCGAAGGTGAGCCGGATCGAGACCGGGGTGAGCGGGGTGCGGCCGGCCGATGTGACCCGGCTGCTGGACACGTACGGCGTGGACGACACCCAGCTGCGGGATCTGCTGGCCACGCTGGCGGGTTCGGCGGGCGGTGGCGGCACCGGATGGTGGCACGCCTATCGCGGTCTGATCCCGCCCCAGTACCGCGACTTCATCAGTCTGGAGTCCCAGGCGCGGACCGCGCGCACGCTGGAGACCTCGGTGGTACCCGGGCTTCTCCAGACGGCCGACTACGCGCGGGCGGTGACCCGGGCCTCGCTGGACGGGCTGCCCGCGGGCCAGCTGGACTCACTGGTGGAGGTGCGGCTCGCCCGGCAGGGGGTGCTGCGGACCGATCCGCCGCTGCGGCTGAGCGCGGTGCTCGACGAGGCGGTGCTGCGGCGCGAGGTCGGCGGGTGCCGGGTGATGCGGGAGCAGCTGCGCCATCTGACCCGGGTGGCTCAACTTCCCCATGTGCAGCTCCAGTTGCTGCCGTTCTCGGTGGGCGGCCATGCCGGCCTCACCGGACCTTTCGTTATCTTCTCATTTCCGAGCACTTCTGATCTGGATGTGGTCGTTCTTGACCATTTGACGAGTAGCCTCTATCTGGAGCGGAAAGAAGACCTTGAGGCGTACAGCTCGGCCTTCCGCACGATGCAGGCGCACGCGCTGTCGCCGGAGCACTCGTTGGACCTCATCGCCGCGATCGACCGCGACGGTCGGTGACCACGGACCGCCCGAGGGGGCCTCATGTCGGAATGCCTCGCACAGCACGGCTTACGGTGGCGGCGCAGCAGCCGCAGCACGGGTATGAACAACTGTGTGGAGACAGCGCCGTCCGGTGACGGACGGCTGGCCGTGCGGGACTCCAAGGATGTGTCCAGGCCACCGCTGCGGTTCTCCGCGGCGGCCTGGACCTCCTTCGTCACCGGTCTGCACCGGGGCCCGGTCAGCTGACGGGAGCGGTCCGCCGCACGATCGACACCGCGGTGGCGATCTGCTCCTCGGTCAGATCGGCTCGCGCCGTCAGCCTCAGCCGGGACACCCCGTCCGGCACCGACGGGGGCCGGAAACAGCCGACCGCGATTCCGGCCGTGCGGCAGTCGGCCGCCCAGCGCACCGCCGCGTCCGCCGAGGGGGCTCGCACCGAGACCACGGCCGCGTCGGGCCGCACGGCGGTCAGACCGGCCGCGGTCAGCTGCTCGTACAGCGCGGTGGCGACCGTGCGCGCCCGGCCGGCCCGCTCCGGCTCTCGGCGCAGCAGCCGCAGGCTCTCCAGTGCGGCGCCCGCCGCGGCCGGCGCGAGACCGGTGTCGAAGATGAACGTGCGGGCCGTGTTGACCAGGTGTTCGATGACCCGGGCCGGTCCGAGGACCGCTCCGCCCTGGCTGCCCAGGGACTTGGAGAGGGTCAGCGTGGTGACGATCCCCTCGCCGCCCGCGAGGCCGGCCGCGGCGAGCGCGCCCCGGCCGCCCTCCCCCAGCACGCCCAGGCCGTGCGCGTCGTCGACGAGCAGTGCGGCGCCCTCCGCTCGGCAGACATCGGCCAGTCCGGGCAGCGGTGCCGCGTCGCCGTCGACCGAGAAGACCGAGTCGGTGACGGCCAGCGCCCGTCCCTCGTGCGACCGCAGAGCCTTGCGTACGGCATCGGGATCGGCATGCGGAACGACGGCGGTCCCGGCGCGGGACAACCGGCAGCCGTCCACGATCGAGGCGTGGTTGCCCGCGTCGGAGACGATCAGTGAGCCGTGGCCGGTGAGCGCCGTGACGGCCGCGAGGTTGGCCGCGTAGCCGGACGACAGCACCAGGGCCGCCTCGAAGCCACAGAATTCGGCCAGTTCGCCTTCGAGTTCGGCATGCAGCGCGGTGGAGCCGGTGACAAGTCGCGATCCGGTCGCGCCCGCACCCCACCTGCGCGCGGCCTCCGCCGCGGCGGCGGTGACGTCGGGGTGCCGGGTCAGCCCCAGGTAGTCGTTGCTCGCGAGGTCCAGAAGTCCGGACGCGGCGGGCCGGGGGCGCAGAGTACGGACGAGTCCGGCGTCGGCGCGGCGGCGCGCCTCCTCGTCGATCCAGTCGAACGGGTCGAAGGACATGAGCGGTCCCTTTTGTAGGCAGCTCACAGACCCTAACCGGGGGCGCAGCCGGTCATGGTGTGGCAATACACACACCCTTGGCAGGCTCTGTTGTCCGGTTCCTCCTTGGCTGGGAGCCGTGCGGTAGGCCAGGATCTTCGCCATGGACCTCCTGAACACGCTGGTGGACAAGGGGCTGCGGCGCGAGCTGCCGACCCGCGAAGAAGCCCTCGCCGTACTGGCGACCTCGGACGACGATCTGCTCGAAGTGGTGGCCGCGGCCGGAAAGGTGCGCCGTCAGTGGTTCGGGCGACGCGTGAAACTGAACTACCTGGTCAATCTCAAGTCCGGCCTCTGCCCCGAGGACTGCTCGTACTGCTCGCAGCGGCTCGGCTCGAAGGCCGAGATCCTCAAGTACACCTGGCTGAAACCGGACGAGGCGTCGAAGGCCGCCGCCGCCGGGGTGGCGGGCGGGGCCAAGCGGGTGTGTCTGGTGGCGAGCGGTCGTGGTCCGACGGACCGCGACGTCGACCGGGTGTCGGAGACCATCGAGGCGATCAAGGAACAGAACGAGGGCGTCGAGGTGTGCGCCTGTCTCGGTCTGCTCTCCGACGGTCAGGCCGACCGGCTGCGCTCTGCGGGCGCCGACGCGTACAACCACAACCTCAACACGTCCGAAGGGACGTACGGGGACATCACCACCACCCACACCTATGCGGACCGGGTGGAGACCGTGCACCAGGCGCAGGCCGCCGGGCTCTCGGCGTGTTCCGGGCTGATCGCCGGGATGGGTGAGAGCGACGCCGACCTGGTCGATGTCGTCTTCTCGCTGCGCGAACTGGACCCGGACTCGGTTCCGGTGAATTTTCTGATCCCGTTCGAGGGAACTCCGCTGGCCAAGGAGTGGAACCTCACCCCGCAGCGCTGTCTGCGCATTCTGGCGATGGTCCGCTTCGTCTGCCCGGATGTGGAGGTACGGCTCGCGGGCGGACGCGAGGTGCATCTGCGCTCGGTGCAGCCACTGGCCCTGCACCTGGTCAACTCGATCTTCCTGGGCGACTACCTCACCAGTGAGGGTCAGGCGGGCCAGGCGGATCTGGACATGATCGCGGACGCCGGTTTCGAGGTGGAGGGCGCGGGAACGACGACGCTGCCCACGCACCGGGCGCAGCCGGGCGGCGGATACGGTTCGCACGACGGCGGATGCGCCCCCTGCGGTGAAGCGCCCGCAGAGGCCGAGGCCGATCCCCGGGAAGCGCCGGCTGCCCGTACGGATCTGGTCGCGGTCCGCCGTCGCGGCGCGGGAACGGATCTCGCCCCCAATGCCTGAGGCCCTCTCCCCGGCCGAGCTGCGGTCCCTGGACCGGGCCCACGTCTGGCATCCGTACGGCCCGATGCCGGGGCGCCAGGAGCCGCTGGTCGTGGAGTCCGCGTCCGGAGTGCGGCTGAGGCTGGCAGAACCGGCCCACGGGCAGCTGGAGTTGGTCGACGGCATGTCGTCCTGGTGGTCGGCGGTGCACGGCTACAACCATCCGGTGCTCAACGAGGCGGCCCGTGACCAGCTGGGCCGGATGAGCCATGTGATGTTCGGCGGGCTCACCCATGAGCCCGCCGTGCGGCTGGCCACGCGGCTGGTCGAGATCACCCCGGAGCCGCTGCGGCACGTCTTCCTCTCCGACTCGGGGTCGGTCTCCGTCGAGGTCGCGGTCAAGATGTGCCTGCAGTACTGGCGCTCGGCCGGGCGGCCCGCCAAGCAGCGGCTGCTGACCTGGCGCGGCGGCTATCACGGGGACACCTGGCAGCCGATGTCGGTGTGCGACCCCGAGGGCGGCATGCACGAGCTGTGGTCGGGCGTCCTGCCCCGCCAGCTCTTCGCCGACGAGCCCCCGGCCGGTTTCGACGCGGAACCGGATGCCGCGTACGTCCGGCACCTGCGGGAACTGATCGCGGAGCACGCCGACCGGCTGGCCGCGGTGATCGTGGAGCCGGTGGTGCAGGGCGCGGGCGGGATGCGCTTCCACTCCCCCGCGTATCTGCGGGTGCTGCGCGAGGCGTGCGACGAGCACGACGTGCTGCTGGTGTTCGACGAGATCGCCACGGGTTTCGGCCGCACCGGGAAGCTGTTCGCCGCTGAGCACTCGGGGATCTCGCCCGATGTCATGTGCGTGGGCAAGGCGCTGACCGGCGGTTATCTGACGATGGCGGCGACGCTGTGCACCTCCCGGGTGGCGGAGGGCATCTCGCGCGGCGAGGTGCCGGTGCTCGCGCACGGACCGACGTTCATGGGCAATCCGCTCGCCGCCGCGGTGGCGAGCGCCTCGATCGATCTGCTGCTCGGCCAGGACTGGGAGCGGGAGGTGAGGCGGATCGGCACGGGGCTGCGGGAGGGTCTCGCCCCGGCGGCGGAGCTGCCCGGGGTGCGGGATGTACGGGTGCTGGGTGCGATCGGCGTCGTACAGCTCGATCACGAGGTGGACATGGCGGCCGCGACCCGGGCCGCGGTACGGGAAGGGGTGTGGCTGCGGCCGTTCCGCGACCTCGTCTACACGATGCCGCCGTATGTGACGGGTGACGAGGACGTGGCGCGGATCTGCCGTGCCGTGTGCGCGGCTGCGCGAGAGGGATGAGATGACGGTTCTGGTAGTGACGGGAACGGGCACGGAGATCGGCAAGACGGTCGTGACGGCGGCCGTGGCGGCGGCGTGCCCGGACCGTCGTGTCGCGGTGCTCAAGCCGGCGCAGACGGGGCTGGCCCCCGGCGAGCCGGGTGATGCCGCCGAGGTCGTCCGGCTGGCGGGTGGCCATGTCACCGCGGTCGAACTGGCCCGGTTCCCCGAACCGTTGGCACCTGCCACCGCCGCCCGGAGGGCAGGCCTCCCGCCGGTACGGCCGTACGAGATCGCCGATGCGGCGCAGAAGCTGGCGACCGAACACGACCTGGTGCTGATCGAGGGTGCGGGCGGTCTGCTCGTACGGTTCGACGACGAGGGCTCGACCCTCGCCGACGCCGCCCGGCTGCTGGCCGCCCCGGTGCTGGTCGTGACGCCCGCCGGTCTGGGCACGCTCAACACCACCGCACTGACCTCGGAGGCGCTGCGGGCCCGGGGGCTGGAGTGCCTCGGTGTGGTGGTGGGCAGCATGCCTGCCGAGCCGGACCTCGCGGCGCGCTGCAATCTGGCGGACCTCCCCGTGGTGGCGGGCGCCCCGCTGCTGGGTGCGGTGCCGGCCGGTGCGGGGTCCCTGGATCCCGCCGACTTCCGCGCGCGGGCCAGGAGTTGGCTCGCCGCGGAACTGGGCGGGAATCGGCCCGCCGACTGAGCGGCTGAGCGGTGCGGGACGGGGGAGAATCTAAGTAGCCGTACTTTCTGTCCGAGCACCCGGTCGAGGAGGTCCGTCATGCGTCCGCGCAGCACGAGAATCCCGGAGGACGCGGTGCACCACCCCGTCTTCGCCCGGTTCTACGCCCGGATGAGCGTGGCCGCGGAGACCAGGGCGGGACTGGCCGCGGTGCGCTCGGAGCTGTTGGCCGGCCTGTCCGGCCGGGTCATCGAGATCGGTGCGGGCAATGGCCTGAACTTCGCGCACTACCCGCCCACGGTGTCGGAGGTGGTGGCCATCGAACCCGAGCGCAGCCTGCGGAAGTTGGCGGTGCGGTCGGCGCTGCGTGCGGCACTCCCGGTGGATGTGGTGCCGGGCACGGCGGAGGCGCTGCCGGTGAAGAGCGAGGCGTTCGACGGGGCCGTCGCCTCGCTGGTGCTGTGCACCGTACGGAATGTGGAGCGTTCGCTCGCGGAGATCGTGCGGGTGCTGCGGCCCGGCGGTGAGCTGCGCTTCTTCGAGCACGTGCGGGCCGACGACCGGGCCATGGCGGCAGCGCAGCGGGCACTGGACCGTACGGTCTGGCCGCTGGTGACGGGCGGGTGTCACACCGCGCGCGACACCCTGGCTGCCATCGAGAGGGCCGGATTCGTGGTGGAGACCTACCGCAGGGTCAGGATGCCCGAGTGGGGAGTCCGGCTCCCCACGTCGGCCTGCGTGCTGGGCGTGGCCCGGCGCCCGGCCGCGGTGGACTGAGGCGCTCCGGCCCGCCGTCGCGTGCCGGGGCTGTCACAGACTCCACTGACGGAGTTCGTCGGCGATGGCCCGGACGTCCGCCTTGCCCTCCTTCACCAGTCGGGCCAGGTCGCGCACCTGCTCGGGCGAGGTGATGACCTTGAGTCCGGAGGCGACGAGATATCCGTACGCGACGGCCGAGGAGAACATCGCGTTGGAGTGTTCGAGCGCGGGGACGTGGAGCAGCAATTGCAGGAGGGCAGCGGCTCGGGAGTGCGGGTCGCTGTAGACGGGGCTGCCGAAGATCTCGGCCTCATGACGGGCCACCGCGGCCACGAGCGCACCCCAGTCGACGACCTGCGGGTCACCGGGGGTCTTGTGCTCGGCCACCATGAGCAGCCAGGAAAGGTCGATCTGGAGGTTCAACGCGTGCCTTTGCGCTCCGGGCCGAACTCCTCGGCGAACACCGACTCGTACTGCTTCATGAAGTCGGCCGCGGCCTCGACGAAGGTGTGTCCGACCTCGCCCGCATCCTGCCTCACGAGCTCCTCTATGTAACGGTTCACGCTCATCCCCCTCTGTAGCGCGCGCTGCCGCGCGGCCTCGGCGGTGGTTTCGTCCACTCTCACGTTCAGCTGAGTCTTGGGCACAGCAACACGCTAGCGCGGGTGCGCTAGCACCGGCAAGAGGAGCCCACCAGTGCCCCGTACACGGGTCCCGGTGCGCAGAAAGCCGTACGCGGGCAGCCCTGCCGATGGCCTCGAAATGGCCCCGGAACGGCCCTGTGGATGTGATGCCACCCATAGGGGCCACGTCACATCCTAGGGAGGGTAGTAGAAACAGAGTCGCCCGAACAGCATGGAATCGGCTCAGATCGGTCTATGTCGGACATTGCTCCGTATTGGGGTAGTACGTCACATCATTGACCCCCACCCCGGCCGCCGCTAACCATGGCTGTCGTTGCGGGGAACCGCGACCGGACCGCACGGACACCGCCGGACCGCTCGCCCCCTCCCGCACCACGCAGGGCCCCGCCCCGCACCCCCGCCTCCGGCACCGGACGGCGACACCACACCCACAGGAGAGTCACTTCCGCATGACCACGCAGACCCGCACCGGCCGCATCGCCCGCATCCGCACCCTGTCCGTCGCCGCCCTCGCCACCACCGGCGCAGCCGCAGCAGCCCTCACCCTGACCTCGACCTCCGCACAGGCGGCCGAGACGAAGCAGAGCGCCCCCGTCGTCCGGACCGCCCCCACCGGCGACGTCCAGGACACCCAGAAGACCGGCAAGGGCTACGCCAACAACCTCGACGGCTGGATCAAGGAATCCCTGGCCGTCATGAAGGCCAAGGGCATACCCGGCAGCTACGAAGGACTGCACCGCAACATCATGCGCGAGTCCGGCGGCAACCCCAACGCCCAGAACGGCTGGGACATCAACGCCCAGAAGGGCACCCCCTCCAAGGGCCTGCTCCAGGTCATCCAGCCCACCTTCAGCGCCTACCACGTCGCCGGCACCGCCCACGACCTCACCAACCCCGTCGCCAACATCACCGCGGCCGCCAACTACGCCGCCGACCGCTACGGATCCATCGACAACGTCAACTCCGCCTACTGAGCCACGGAGTCGTACCGGCACACGGCACCGTGATACGGCCGAATCGCCACGGACAGCGCGCGCAGCGCGGAAATCGCTCGCCGAACGGATCGGCGCTCTGTTTGGCTCGCCCCATGAGTGATCTCCACATCCGCTGCGCCGGTCCCGGCGACGTCGACGCCGTGTTGAGCTTCTGGCTCGAAGCCGCAGAAGGAACGAGCATCAGCGACGACCACGACGGGGTGTCCCGGCTCATTTCGAGAGACCCCGAAGCCCTGCTTCTGGCGGAGCGCGGCAGTCGTCTCGTGGGAACCGTCATAGCCGGTTTCGACGGCTGGCGGTGTTCCGCCTACCGACTGGCCGTGCACCCCGACCACCGCCGGGAAGGCATCGCCACCGCCTTGACGGAGGCGGCGGAACAGCGATTCCTCAGCCTCGGCGGGCGGCGGGTCGACGCCATGGTCCTGGAAGCCAACGAGCGGGCGCACCGCACATGGGCCGCGGGTGGCTACCACCGCGAGGACCACTGGCGGCGCTGGGTGAAGCCGCTCACGGACTGAGAAGATCACCGGGAGATCGATCGGCTTTGCCGATCCTTTACTATGGATGTTCCGCTGTCCGATCCTTCCGAAAGGTGTGAGCGTCCGCCCATGGGCGAGCCTCCCAGTAGCCGGCATCGCCGGCACCGAGCGATCCTCCTGCCCCTGCCCGATCATGGGACGGAGGTGAACCGATGACCGAAGTGCTCCTGCTGCTCGTGGCAGTACTGCTCTCCCTGGCCTGCGGCGCCTTCGTCGCGGCCGAGTTCTCTCTGACGACGGTCGAGCGCGGCCAGCTCGAACGGGCCGTCGAGCGGGGTGAGCGGGGCGCGGCGAGCGCCATGAAGGCCGTACGCAGCCTCACCTTCCAGCTCTCCGGCGCTCAGCTCGGCATCACCGTCACCAACCTGGTGGTCGGCATGCTCTCCGAACCGTCCATCGCGAAGCTGATCCGCGGTCCGGTGGAGGCGGTGGGCCTGTCCCCGAGCGTGGCGTCCTCGGTGGCCCTCGTCCTGGGCACCGCGCTGTCCACCGTGTTCCTGATGATCGTCGGCGAACTCGTCCCGAAGAACTGGGCGATCTCCTCCCCGCTCGCCGTGGCGAAGACCGTCGCCACGCCGCAGCGAGCCTTCACCGCCGTCTTCCGGCCCTTCATCAGCCACCTGAACAACACCGCCAACCGGATCGTGCGCCGCTTCGGCCTGGAACCGGCCGAGGAGCTGGCCTCCGCGCGCAGCCCGCAGGAGCTGGCGGCGCTGGCCCGGCACAGCGCGAAGGAAGGTGCGCTGGAGGCGGACACGGCGGAGCTGTTCGTCCGCACGCTGAACCTGGCGGAGCTGACGGCGGAGAACGTGATGACCCCTCGGGTCCAGGTCACCGCGCTGGAGGCGCAGGCGACGGTCGAGGACGTCGCGAACGCCACCCGGGCGACGGGCCTGTCCCGTTTCCCCGTCTATCTCGGCAGCCTGGACACCGTCGTCGGTGTGGCCCACATCAAGGACGTGCTGGCCATCCCCGCCGAACTGCGGTCCCGGACGCGCGTCTCGGAGATGCTGCGCGAACCGCTGCTCGTGCCGGAGACCCTCACGGTGGACCGGCTCCTGGACCGGTTGTCCGGCAAGCTCGCCATGGCCGTCGTCATCGACGAGTACGGCGGCACGGCCGGAGTCGTGACGCTGGAGGACATCGTCGAGGAAGTGGTCGGTGAGGTGCGTGACGAACACGACCCGCACGAGACCGCGGACCTCGCGCCGGCCGGCGAGGACGCCGACGGACGGACCCTGTGGTCGGCCGACGGCGCCGCGCGCATCGACCAGCTGAAGACGATCGGACTGCGGGTGCCGGACGGACCGTACGAAACACTCGCCGGGCTCGTCGCCACCGAGGTCGGCCGCATCCCCTCCGTGGGTGACTCGGTCGAGCTGGCGGGCTGGCGGATCGACGTGGTCGACGCATCGGGGCGCCGCGCCGCGCGGGCCCTGCTGCACGCTCCGCTGCCCGGTGAAGACGAGCAGACGGAGAACGCACGATGATCGCCGTCCAGCTCTTGATCGGTCTGCTGACCCTGGTCGTCAACGCCTTCTTCGTCGGGGCGGAGTTCGCGCTGATCTCCGTACGCCGCAGCCAGATCGAGCCCTCGGCCGAGGCCGGGGACAGGCGGGCGCGAAGCGTCGTCTGGGGCCTCGAACACGTATCGGCGCTGCTCGCGGCGGCGCAGCTCGGCATCACCCTCTGCACGCTGGTGCTCGGCATCGTCGCCGAGCCGGCCTTCGCGCATCTGCTGGAGCCCGTCTTCGACGCGGTGGGCATGCCGCACGGGCTGATCCATCCGATCTCGTTCGTGATCGCGCTGTCCGTGGCGACGTATCTGCACATGCTCCTCGGCGAAATGGTGCCGAAGAACATCGCTCTGGCCGAGCCCGTCCGCGCCGCGCTGGTGCTCGGCCCCCCGCTGGTGGCCCTGGCCAGGGCGCTGCGCCCGGTGATCTTCGCGATCAACGCCCTCGCCAACGGGATACTCAAGATCCTGCGGGTCGAGCCGAAGAACGAGGTGTCCGCCACGTTCTCCGACGACGAACTGGCCCGGCTGGTGACGGACGCAGGTGACGCCGGGCTGGTCGACGATCGCTCGGCCGCGCGACTGCACCACGCCCTCGAACTGGGCCGTCGCCCGGTGCGGGACGTGGTGATGCCGGTCGACCAGGTCACGTATGCCAGGATCGGGACCACACCGGAGCAACTGGAACAGCTCTCGTACGAGAGCGGGTTCTCGCGCTTTCCCGTGATGGACAGCGAGGAGCGGATCCTGGGCTACCTCCATGTGAAGGACGCCCTCGATGCCACCCCGCGCGATGTGCCCTTCCCGGTGACCGCGATGCGCCCCATCGCCCGGGTCCGGGCCGACACCCCGCTGGACGACGTCCTGACCGCGCTGCGGCGCAGCCGTACGCATCTGGCGGCGGTTCTCGACGAGGACGACCGGCTGGCCGGAATGGTCACCATGGAGGACGTGCTCCGCGAACTGGTCGGGCGCCCGAAGGCACGCTGACCGGCGCGGGGGACGCGGTGCGGCTTCCGGCCGCGTCCCCTGCGCGCACCGGCGGGGTCCGCGGCCCGCCCCGTGGACCGGCGGCCCGGTCGGAGCCGAGCGACCGCGGACGCCGGAAGGCGCCGGACCCACCGCGATACGATGCGCATCGCCATGGAAATAAATGCCTCCTACAGCAGTCTTGTCGCGGTCGGCGACTCGTTCACCGAGGGCATGTCGGACCTGCTGCCCGACGGTTCGTACCGCGGCTGGGCCGATGTCCTCGCCGGCCGGCTCGCCGTCCGTACGCCGGGATTCCGCTACGCGAATCTCGCCGTGCGGGGCAAGCTGATCGGCCAGATCGTCGACGAACAGGTCGATGTGGCCGCCGCCCTGCGGGCGGATGTCGTCACACTCGTCGGCGGGCTCAACGACGCCCTGCGGCCCAAGTGCGACATGGGCATGGTCCGTGGGCGGCTCGAAGAGGCGGTGGAACGTCTCGCTCCCTCGTGCAAGCAGCTCGTGCTCATGCGTAGCCCGGGGCGCAACGGCCCGGTGATGGAGCGTTTCCGTCCGCGGATGGAAGAGCTGTTCGCCCTGGTCGACGACTTGGCGGCCCGGCACGGAGCGCTGGTCGTCGATCTGTACGGAGCACCGGCGCTGGGCGATCCCCGGTTGTGGGACGTCGACCGGCTGCATCTGACGGGCGACGGACACAGCAGGGTGGCCGAGGCGGTCTGGCAGACGCTGGGGCTGCCTCCGGAGAACGACTGGCGGACGGCACTGCCCACCGCCGTACCACCCAGGTGGGCCCGACGACGCGTCGATGACGTCCGCTTCGCCCGCGAGCACCTGATGCCGTGGATCGGCCGCCGGCTGACCGGCCGCTCCTCCGGGGACGGACGGACGGGCGCCCAGTACAGCTCCGAACGGGGAAGGGCGTTCTGGGTCACCCCCGAGGACGCCCGGGACCCCGGCCCCGTGGCAACGTGGTGCCGGGTCGACCCGGCTCCGCTCCCGTAGCAGCCCACGAACCGGACCGCGGCACCGGCCCGCACACCGTTCACGGCGGGGTGACTGAGCCGCGAGTGCCGCGTGTCGTGGAGTCACGCCCTCGCGTCTCCGGCTCCCGCATGAGCCGGCAGGCGTGCTCGCGGAGGAGCCGCTTCGAGTGAATTCCCGGCATGTTCCCGCCGAGTGGGTTCCGCCGAGCAGGAGTGCACGCCCACGCTCGGTCAGGACTGATCGCAGCCACCGGGAGATCACCGTGCACATCCTGCTTGTCGCAAGCACCTTCAACAGCCTCACCCAACGTGTCCAGGCGGAGCTGAGGGACCACGGGCACTCCGTCGCCGTGCAACTCGCGCACGAGGAAGGCCCGGTCCGGGAGGCCGTCGGCCGGGAGGGCCCGGACCTTGTTGTGGCGCCGTACCTGAAGACCGCGATCCCGAGGGACGTCTGGTCGGTCCACACCTGTCTCGTCGTCCATCCGGGACCGGTCGGCGACCGCGGGCCCTCCTCCCTGGACTGGGCCGTCCATGAGGGAGCGGACCACTGGGGCGTCACCGTGCTCCAGGCGAACGCGGAGATGGACGCGGGCGACGTCTGGGCGTCCGTGTCCTGTCCGCTGCCCCCGGTGGGCAAGAGCGACCTGTACCGCAACGAGATCTCGGACGCCGCCGTGGAGGCGGTGCTGCTGGCGGTCGGACGCTTCGCGTCGGGGACGTACACCCCGGCGCCGCAGGCCTCCGGCGCCGGCGAAGGCTGCCGCCCCCTGTTCCGCCAGTCGCTGCGCCGCATCGCCTGGCAGTCGGACTCCACCGCAACGGTGGTCCGCAGACTCAGGGCGGCGGACTCCCAGCCCGGTGTGCTCGACGAGTTGCTGGGCGGCGAGTGGTTCCAGCACGGTGGGTACCCCGAGTCCCGGCTGGGCGGGCGTCCGGGGGATGTGGTGGCCACCCGGGACGGCGCGATCTGCCGGGCGACCACGGACGGCGCGGTGTGGATCCCCGAGCTGCGGCCACGGCGGGCGCCGGGCGGCCCGGCCACCTTCAAACTCCCCGCCACCTCGGCGCTGGCCGGGCGGCTGTCCGCCGTACCCGAGCGGCCGGCTCCGCTGCACCGGACCGGGGACGACGACACCTGGTCCGAGACCGCCTACCGGGAGGAGGCCGGGACCGGCTTCCTGTCCTTCTCGTTCCGTGGCGGCGCGATGAGCACGGCACAGTGCCAACGCCTGCTGCGCGCCTACCGGTTCGCCTGCTCCCGGCCCACCTCGGTGCTGGTCGTCGGCGGCGGCCGGGACTTCTTCTCCAACGGCATCCACCTCAACGTGATCGAGGCGGCGGCCGACCCCGGCGCCGAGTCCTGGGCCAACATCAATGCCATGGACGACCTGGTGGAGGCGGTGCTGACCACCACGGACCGGCTCGTTGTCGCCGCCCTGGCCGGGAACGCCGCGGCGGGCGGGGTGATGCTGGCCCTCGCCGCCGACGAGGTGTGGTGCAGGGCGGGCGCGGTGTTCAATCCGCACTACCGCCTGATGGGGCTGTACGGATCGGAGTACTGGACGTACACGCTGCCGCGACGGGTGGGTGCGGCGGCGGCCGACCGGCTCATGCGGGACGCCCTGCCGGTCAGCTCCACCGCGGCCCATCGGCTCGGGCTGGTCGACAGGGTGATCCCGTGCACCCCTCAGTGGTTCGACTCGGAGGTCGGCGCCCTGGCGACCCGCCTGGCAGCCCTGCCCGCGACGCAGTCCCGGATCCACGCGAAGAAGGAGGAGCGGGACCGGGTCGACCTGGCCCCGTACCGGGAGGCCGAACTCGTCCGCATGCACCGCATCTTCGCGGACCCGCACCACCCGTACCACGGGCTGCGCCGGGCCTTCGTCCGCAAGGAACGCCCGGCACCCGGCACCGCGGTCCCGCAGCCGCCGTTCCCCCGGGGCTGACGCGGTGCGGCGGCGGAGGGGCTACCGCTGCTCCGCCAGCCAGTCGTACCAGTGGGCCAGGCCCTCGCCGGTGGTCGCGGAGACCGTCAGCACGCGCACGTCCGGGTTCACCGAGCGCGCGTGCTGCGCGCACTGCTCGACGTCGAAGTCGACATGGGGCAGGAGATCGGACTTGTTGATCAGGATCAGGTCGGCAGCGGCGAACATGTACGGGTACTTCAGCGGCTTGTCCGTGCCCTCGGTGACCGAGATGATCACGACCTTGCTGCGCTCCCCCAGGTCGAACAGGGCGGGGCACACCAGGTTTCCGACGTTCTCCACCATGAGCAGCGATCCCTCGGCCGGGGACAGCGCCGTGAGGGCGTCCCGCATCATCTCCGCGTCGAGGTGGCACCCCGCCCCCGTGTTCACCTGCACCACGGCGCAGCCCGTTCGCCTGATCCGGTCGGCGTCGAGCCTCGTCTCCTGATCGCCTTCGATGACCGCCATCGGCCGGCGGCCGCCGAGGTCGGTGACGGCGCGTTCCAGAAGGGTGGTCTTGCCCGCGCCCGGCGAGCTCATCACGTTCACGGCCACGACGCCCCGGTCGGTCATCCACGTCCGGTTGCGCTCCGCGAGCAGATCGTTCTTGGCGAGCACCTTCTGCTCGATGGTGACCGTCTCACCGGCTCCGCTCGGCTGACGACGCTCGTGCGGACGAGGGTGCGGATGCGGATGCGGGTGCCCGTGGTCCGGTGCATCCTCCTCCCGCAGCATCACGATCCTGGTCCCGCCGGACTCCTCGGCACAGCCGCAGGTACCACACATGGTTCAGCCCACTTCCATGGAGACGATCTGCAGTTCCTGTCCCGATGTGATCTCCACATCCGCGCTGCCGCAGGGACACAGCAGAATCAGGTCGGTCAGGGTGAATGCGACGGCACAGGTACGGCAGCGGCCGGCGCCGGGCGGCTGGTCGATCTCCAACTGCGCGCCCTCGGCGGCCGTTCCCTCCGTGACCAGGCCGAAGCAGAACCGCATCGAGTCGGGCACCACCGCCGTGAGCACGCCGACGCGGACGCGGACCGTACGGACCGGACGCCCCCCGGCGCGTTCGCACACCGAGTCGACGACGCTCTGTGTGATGGCCAGCTCGTGCACCGGTGCCTCGTCCTTCCGCGGGTGGCTCCGACCGTAGGGCCACGGGCGGACCGTGGCGCCGCCCGACGGGACCGGTCCCCCGCCCGGACCACCCGAGCGGCCCACCGCGTGCCGTCATTCGGCCCCCGGTGACAAGCCGGGGCGGCGAATTCCCCTGTTGCCGGTGCCCGCGATTCGAGGCGTGATGGTAGCAATGTGCGCGTACCCACCGGTGGGGGCCGATGGCCGGTTGGGCCGTCATCCTGAAAGGCGACACAGCCATGCCGACAAAGGAAGCGGTAAAGGCGGAGGACACACTGATCCACGTGCTGTGGATCAACGCAGGACTGAGCTGCGACGGCGATTCCGTCGCCCTGACCGCAGCCACGCAGCCGAGCATCGAGGAAATCGCGCTCGGCGCCCTGCCGGGACTTCCGCAGGTAGCTGTCCACTGGCCGCTCATCGATTTCGAATGCGGCCCGAACGGCGGCGCCGATGACTTCCTCGAATGGTTCTTCAAGGCCGATCGCGGAGAACTGGAACCGTTCGTCCTGGTGGTCGAGGGATCCATTCCGAACGAGCGGTTGCACGACGAGGGCTACTGGTGCGGGTTCGGCAACGATCCCGCCACCGGCCAGCCGATGACGACCAGCGAGTGGCTCGACCGGCTGGCTCCGAAGGCGACCGCGGTCGTCGCGGTCGGCACCTGCGCGACGTACGGCGGCATCCACGCCATGGCGGGCAACCCGACCGGCGCAATGGGGGTTCCCGACTACCTGGGCTGGGACTGGAAGTCCAAGGCCGGCATCCCGATCGTGTGCGTCCCCGGGTGCCCGATCCAGCCGGACAACCTCTCGGAGACGCTCACCTACCTGCTCTACATGGCCACCGACCAGGCCCCGATGATCCCGCTCGACGACGCGCTGCGGCCGACGTGGCTGTTCGGGTCGACGGTCCACGAGGGCTGCGACCGAGCCGGGTACTACGAGCAGGCCGACTTCGCGACGGAGTACGGCTCGCCGAAGTGCATCGTCAAGCTGGGCTGCTGGGGCCCCGCGGTCAAGTGCAACGTACCCAAGCGCGGCTGGATGAACGGCATCGGCGGCTGCCCCAACGTCGGTGGCATCTGCATCGGCTGCACCATGCCCGGGTTCCCGGACAAGTTCATGCCGTTCATGGACGAGCCCCCCGGCGGAAAGCTCTCGACCAACGCGGTCGGGCCGTACGGGTCGACGATGCGGCGGCTGCGCCAGCTCACCACCCACACCCTGGACCGCGAACCGAAATGGCGTAGGCCCGGCGGGAAACTCACGACCGGCGCCACACGCACCTGGTGAGTGACCTCGTACATCACAGCAACGAACAGAAAGAAGAGACGGCCAATGACCGCGACGCAGCACAAAGGTGCCGGAGGCGGCCAGGGCAAGAACGACCTGGTCGAAATGGCGTGGGATCCCATTACCCGGATCGTCGGCAGCCTGGGTATCTACACGAAGATCGACTTCAAGCAGAAGGTGGTCGCCGAGTGCCACAGCACCAGCTCCATCTTCCGCGGCTATTCGGTTTTCATGAAGGGAAAGGACCCGCGCGACGCGCACTTCATCACGAGTCGCATCTGCGGAATCTGCGGTGACAACCACGCCACATGTTCCTGCTACACGCAGAACATGGCGTACGGGGTGAAGCCGCCGCACCTCGGCGAATGGATCGTGAATCTCGGCGAGGCCGCGGAGTACATGTTCGACCACAACATCTTCCAGGAGAACCTGGTCGGGGTCGACTACTGCGAGAAGATGGTCGCGGAGACCAACCCCGGGGTGCTGGAGCAGGCCAACCGCACCCCCTCCCCGCACGCCGACGCGCACGGATACCGGACGATCGGCGACATCATGCGGTCGCTGAACCCGTTCACCGGCGAGTTCTACCGCGAGGCGCTCCAGGTCAGCCGGATGACCCGGGAGATGTTCTGCCTGATGGAGGGCCGGCACGTCCACCCCTCCACGCTCTATCCCGGCGGGGTCGGCACCGTGGCGACCATCCAGCTGATGACGGACTACATCACCCGCCTCCAGCGGTACGTCGAGTTCATGAAGAAGGTCGTGCCGATGCACGACGATCTCTTCGACTTCTTCTACGAGGCCCTGCCGGGGTACGAGCAGGTCGGCAACCGGCGCATCCTGCTGGGCTGCTGGGGCTCCTTCCAGGACCCCGAGCACTGCAACTTCGAGTACAAGGACATGACCGACTGGGGCCGGAAGATGTACGTCACCCCCGGTGTCGTCGTCGACGGGAAGCTGGTCACCACCGACCTGGTGAAGATCAACCTCGGCATCCGGATCCTGCTCGGTTCGTCGTACTACAACGACTGGGACGAGCAGGAGACCTTCGTCTCCCACGACCCGCTCGGCAATCCGGTCGACCGGCGCCACCCATGGAACCAGCACACCAACCCGCAGCCGCAGAAGCGGGACCTGGACGACAAGTACAGCTGGGTCATGTCACCGCGGTGGTTCGACGGCAAGGACTACCTGGCGCTCGACACGGGCGGCGGGCCGCTCGCGCGGCTGTGGACCACCGCGCTGGCCGGTCTGGTCGACATCGGCTACA
Source organism: Streptomyces sp. NBC_00984 (assembly GCF_045162475.1). Lineage (NCBI taxonomy): Bacteria > Bacillati > Actinomycetota > Actinomycetes > Kitasatosporales > Streptomycetaceae > Streptomyces > Streptomyces sp. NBC_00984. The sequence goes on along the minus strand of NZ_CP108734.1, from coordinate 7,708,234 downwards.
TCCAGGCCACCGGCCACAGCGTCAAGATCAACCTCCCCAAGACCGCCCTCAAGGGGCCGGTGGAGCTGGAGTGGCACGTCCCGAAGTGGAGCAACACCATCGAGCGCAACCGGGCACGCAGCTACTTCCAGGCCTACGCGGCCGCCTGTGCGCTGCACTTCGCGGAGCAGGCGCTCGCGGAGATCCGCTCCGGGAACACCAAGACCTGGGAGAAGTTCGAGGTGCCCGAGGAGGGCGTGGGCTGCGGGTTCACCGAGGCGGTACGGGGCGTCCTCTCGCACCACATGGTGATCCGGGACGGCAAGATCGCCAACTACCACCCGTACCCGCCGACTCCGTGGAACGCGAGCCCCCGCGACACGTACGGCACGCCGGGTCCCTACGAGGACGCCGTGCAGGGACAGCCGATCTTCGAGGAGAACGACCGGGAGAACTTCAAGGGCATCGACATCATGCGCACGGTACGCAGCTTCGACCCCTGTCTGCCCTGCGGTGTGCACATGTATCTCGGCGAGGGCAAGAAGCTGGAACTCCTGCACTCCCCCACCCAGTCCGCGGGCAGTGAATGATGGCGCGGGAGGAGTCCCCGGCCGCGCCCGACTGGCGGACGACCGGTGAACGCATCGACACCCTGATCGCCGCCAGCGGCTCGGGCGGCGCCATCGCCCGCGAGCGCAGCGAGGAACTGGTCCGGCTCGTCGCCGACTTCTACGGTGCCGGGCTGGAACGGCTGCTCGACCTCGTGCACGAACAGGGGCGGCTGGACGACGACGTCCTGGCCGCCCTGGCCGACGACGAGCTGGTGGCCGGCGTCCTGCTGGTGCACGGGCTGCATCCCTACGGCGTGGAGACCCGGGTCGAGCGGGCGCTGGAGAGCGTACGACCGTATCTGGGATCGCACGGCGGTGATGTGGAGCTGCTCGCCGTCACCGACGAGGGCACCGTCCGCCTGCGGCTGCTGGGCAGTTGTGACGGCTGCCCGTCGTCCTCGGTCACGCTCAAGCTGGCCGTGCAGGGTGCGGTGGAGGCGGCGGCGCCGGAGATCACCTCAATCGAGGTCGAGACCGCGGCCGACGAGGACACCGGGGCAGCGGGGCCGCTGGTGCCGGTGGACTCGCTGTTCGCCCGGCTGCACACGGAGTCCGGGACGGCCGGCGACGGCGCGTCGTGGGAGGCCGTACCGCAGCTGTCGGGGCTGGAGCCCGGCACCGTGGCCCGGGTCGGTGTCGGCACCATGCGGGTGGTGGCCTGCCGGGTGGGCACGGATCTCTTCGCCTTCGAGGACCGGTGCGCGCGCTGCGAGCGGCCGTTCGAGGGTGCCACGCTGGCGCGGCGGCTGGGCGGCCGTTCCGGGGACGCGGTCCTGCGCTGCGCCGGATGCCGTGCGCACTACGACGTACGGCGGGCCGGGGTCTGCCTCGACGGGGACAGTGTGCACCTGGCCCCGCTGCCCCTGCTTTCGGACGGTGCCACGGTCTCGGTGTCGGTCCCCGTGGCGGTGGCGCGGTGATCGCCGCCGGCCGTTCCGCCTCGCCGGCCTCCACCCTGCTGCGGCTCACCCGCAACCGGCCACGGCCGCCCGTCGGTGAGCGCTGCGAGATGTGCGCGGAACCGATCGGCGAGAGCCACCCCCATGTGGTGAACCTCGACAGCCGCGCCCTGATGTGCGGGTGCCGGGCCTGCTATCTGCTGTTCACCGACGAGAACGCGGAGCTGCGCTACCGGGCGGTCCCCGAGCGCTATCTGCACTTCGCCGGGCTGACCGTGGACGGGCGCGCCTGGGACGAGTTGCAGATTCCCGTGGGGCTCGCCTTCCTGTTCCGCAACTCCGTCCAGGACCGGATGGTCGCCTTCTATCCCGGGCCCGCCGGGGCCACCGAGTCGGAACTGCCGCTGGACGCCTGGGCGGCCGTCGTCGAGTCGAGCCCGGAGCTCGCCGTGCTGCGTCCGGACGTGGAGGCGCTGCTGATCCGGCGTACGGCGGAGAGCGAGGGGTCGTGCCATCTGGTGCCGATCGACGCCTGTTACGAGTTGGTGGGGCAACTGCGCCGACTGTGGCGCGGGTTCGACGGTGGCACCGAGGCCCGTGCCGCGATGGACGGCTTCTTCGCGCGGGTGGCGGACCGCAGCCGGCCCGCCGCGGGGATCGGGGCGCCGTGAACGACTTCGCGTTCTCCGTGCTCGACGTCGTCGCCGAGCCGTACGCGGCCGCTCCGCAGCTGACCGCGCGGCTGCGGATCGAGGAGCGGACGGGCCGGCGGATCCACGCCATCGCGCTGCACTGCCAGGTCCGCATCGAGCCGCAGCGGCGCCATTACGACGAGGCCGAACAGAGCGGCCTGGTGGCGCTGTTCGGCGGCCGGGACCGCTGGACGGACACCCTGAAGCCGTTCCAGTGGATGAGCTGCGACACCACCGTGCAGGGGTTCAGCGGTGCGACCGAGGTCGATCTCGCCCTGCCCTGCACATACGACTTCGACGTGATCGGTTCCCGCTATCTGCACGCCCTGGGCGAGGGTTCGGTGCCCCTCGCCCTGATGTTCTCCGGCACGGTCTTCACCCGCGGCAGCAAGGGCTTCGGGGTCGAGCAGGTGCCGTGGGACTGCGAGGCCCGGCACCCGATGCCGGTCGAGGTGTGGCGGCGCATGGTGGCGGCGCACTACCCGAGCACCGGATGGATCCGGCTGGACCACGAGGTGCTGGCGCGCTTCGCGGACTTCCGGGCCCGGCGCGGGCTGATCAGCTGGGACGAGACGGTCCAGGCCCTCCTGGCCGAGCACGACGAGGTGGTCCTGTGAGTCTTGACCAGGTGCGTTCGATCGCCGACGCCGTCCTGTACGAGGGGTACCTCCTGTACCCGTACCGGGCGAGCTCGCACAAGAACCGGTCGCGCTGGCAGTTCGGGGTCCTCGGTCCGCCGCACGCCACGGCGGCGAGCTTTGGCGAGGAGCCGGAGATGGAGATGCAGTGCCTGCTGGCACCGCGCGACGGGCCGGCGGCCGTCACCGTGCATCTGCGCTTCCTCCAACTCCAGGTCCGCGAGGTGCGGAGCACGGGCGAGGACGGGGTGGACGTACCGGTCGAGCAGCTCACCGTCGACGGGGTGTCGGTGATGTCCTGGGACGAGGCCGTCGAGCGTGAAGTCGTTCTGACCGCCCTGCCGTTGGGAGAGGTGACGGACGCCGTCCACGAGGTCCCGGGCGGCGAGGACACCGAGCCGGTGACCGACGCGCGGGGCGTGGTGGTGGGCCGGATCGTGCGGCGGCGGCTGCCGTTGGCGGTCCGGGTCCGCACACGGACCGTCGTCGACGACGGATACGTGCACCTCTCGGTGGCGGTGCGCAACGAGCATCCGGATCCCGTGGCCACCAAGGACGCCGCGATCCGGTCCTCGCTGATCGGCGCGCATCTGCTGCTGCGGGCGCACGACACCGAATTCGTCTCGCTGCTCGAACCGCCCGCCGGGGCGGCAGCGGCCGCCGGCCGTTGCCGCCAGCGCAGGTGCTGGCCCGTGCTGGCCGGTCCGAAGGGGACGACGGACACCCTGCTCGGTGCGCCGATCATCCTGTACGACTACCCGGAGGTCGCCGAGCAGAGCCCCGGCGCCCTGTTCGACTCGACCGAGATCGACGAGATCCTGACCCTCCGTGTGATGACCATGACGGAGGAGGAGAAGGCGGAGGCCAGGGCCACCGACCCCCGTGCCCGGGAGATCATCGACCGGTGCGACGGCATGTCGCCCGCCGACCTCCAACAGTTGCACGGCCTGCTGCGCGACCCGCACCCGCCGCAGCCCGCGACTCCCGCGGGCCCGGCGGCCGACGTCCGGGACGTGGAGCCCGCCTCCTTCGACACCGCGGGCGCCCCCTGGTGGGATCCGGCGGCCGACGCCTCGGTACGGCCCGGGAGCGACGCGGTCGTGATCGACGGGGTCCGGGTTGCCAGTGGCAGCCTGGTCCGCGTCCACCCCTCCCGGCGGGCGGACGCGCAGGATCTGTTCTTCGCCGGCCAGGTGGCCCGGGTGACCGCGGTTCTCTCCGACGTGGACGGTGGTACGCACATCGCCCTGGTCCTCGTCGACGACCCCGCGTCGGACCTGCACGACTGGTACGGCCGCTACTTCTACTTCGCGCCCGACGAACTGACACCGCTGAGCGCCGAGGAGACGGCGCAGCACCGAGAGGAGAACCGATCATGAAGACCCTGGGCATCATCACCGCCGCAGCGGCCACGGCCGCGGCGCTCGTCGCCGTGGCGGTCGGGATCAAGTCGATCCCCGACATCCGCCGCTACCTGCGCATCCGTTCGATGTGAATCCCGATCCGAGTGAAGTGAGTGAGGAGCACCCCATGACTGAGACACCGGAGAAGACTCAGGACCCGGAATCGCCCGGCCTCCGGTCCGGGGGCGGCTGAGCCGAGGATGACGACGGAACCTGACACGGCCGCCCGGGTGCTGGTCGCGGGCATCGGCAATCTGTTTCTCGGCGACGACGGCTTCGGCCCGGAGGTCGTGCGCCGGCTGGCCCGCGACGGCGGGATGCCGCCGCAGGTCCGGGTGGTGGACTACGGCATCCGCGGCATGCATCTCGCGTACGACCTGCTCGACGGGTACGACGCGCTGGTTCTGGTCGACGCGTACCCGGGGGGTGGCGCCCCCGGGGAGGTGACGGTGCTCCGCATCGGTGCGGATGACCTCGGTTCGGGTGAATTCGATGCACATGGGATGAATCCGGTTGCTGTCCTGGCAAATCTGGGTCAACTGGGCGGTACGCTGCCGCTCACCCACCTCGTCGGCTGCACACCCGCCGGAGTCGAGGAGGGCATCGGGCTCAGCGAAGCCGTCGACAGCGTGGTGCCCGAGGCGATGCAGGCAGTGCACACCCTGGTCCGGCGGCTCGTTCCGTCCGTACCGACCGCGTCCGTGAACAGCACCGAACCCCGGAGATCCTGATCATGTGCCTAGGCATTCCTGGCCGCGTCGTGGAGCTCGTGGACGGGTATGCGGGCCAGCTGGCTCTGGTGGACGTGGAGGGCGCCAGGCGCCGCGTCAACATCGGCATGCTCGACGAGGTACCCGGCCGCGACGACTGGGTGCTTCTCCATATGGGCTTCGCCGTCGAGCTCATCGACCGGGCGAAGGCCCGGGAGGCCCTGTCGGGGCTGGAGATGATGGGCCGCGGCCGGGAGCAGCGGATCCGGCGCAGATTCGAGGTGCGCGGCGTCGTGCAGGGCGTGGGCTTCCGGCCCTTCGTCTATGTCACCGCCTCGGAGCTGCTGCTCACGGGCTCGGTGACGAACACCGGCGACGGGGTGCTCGCCGAGGTCGAGGGGACGGCCGGGGCCGTGGAGGAGTTCGGCCGCCGTCTGAGCGCCGACGCGCCTCCGCTCGCGGTCGTCGAGGACGTGCGGACGAGCGAACAGCCGACGCGCGGCGGTACGGGCTTCACCATCGAGCGGTCCAGCGCGTCCGACCGGGCCAGGACGCTGGTCTCGCCCGACATCGCCACCTGCCGGGACTGCCTGGAGGAGCTGGGCGATCCTTCGAACCGGCGCTACCGCCACCCGTTCATCACCTGCACGCACTGCGGCCCCCGGTTCACGATCGTCACCGGCCTTCCGTACGACCGGGCCGCCACCACGATGGCGGACTTCGAGATGTGCGGGGCCTGCCGGGCGGAGTACGAGGACCCACGCGACCGGCGCTTCCACGCCCAGCCGATCGCCTGTCCCGACTGCGGACCGCGGCTCGAACTCGTCGGCAGGGAGGGCGTGGTCCCGTCGCACGACGCGGACGCGCTGCGGACCGCGCGGAAACTTCTCGCCGAGGGCGGGATCATCGCGGTCAAGGGCCTCGGCGGCTACCACCTGGTGTGCGACGCCCGCGACGACGCGGCCGTGGCGGAGCTGCGCCGACGCAAGCGGCGCGGCGGCAAACCGTTCGCGGTGATGGTGCCGGACCTGGACATCGCGCGTGAGCTGGTGACTCTCACGGCGGACGAGGAGGAGCTCCTGAGCGGTGGGCGCCGGCCGATCGTCCTCCTCCCCCGTCACGTTGCCCGGCCCGGGGCGGGGGTGTCCGACGCGGTGGCGCCCGGCAGCCCCCACCTCGGGCTGCTGCTGCCGTACACCCCGTTGCACGTCCTGCTCTTCGGGATCGGGGACGACGATCCGGGCCCGGACGCGCTCGTGATGACCTCGGCCAATCTGTCGGGCGAGCCGATCGTCACGGACGACGGCGACGCGCTGGCCGTTCTGGCGCCGCTGGTCGATGCCTGGCTACGGCACGACCGGCGCATCCATGTGCCGTGCGACGACTCGGTCAGCCGCTGGGCCGCCGGTGCCGAGCTGCCGCTGCGCCGCTCGCGCGGATACGCCCCGCTGCCGCTGGCGCTGCCCTTCGACGTGCCCCCGACCCTCGCCGTGGGCGCCGACCTGAAGAACACCTGTGCGCTGGCCGAGGGCCGCTACGCCTGGCTGAGCCAGCACATCGGCGACATGGACGACCTGTCCACGGTCGACGCTCTGACCCGGACCGAGCAGCATCTGGAGGACCTCACCGGGGTGGCGCCCACCCGGCTGGTGGCCGACCGCCACCCCGGCTACCACTCCGGCGACTGGGCTCGCACCCACGCGGCCGGGCGGCCGGTCCGCACCGTGCAGCACCACCACGCGCACATCGCGTCCGTGATGGCGGAGCACGGCCTGGGCGCGGACGAGCGCGTGATCGGCATCGCCTTCGACGGCACCGGCCACGGCGCCGACAGGGCGGCCTGGGGCGGCGAGGTCCTGGTGGCCGGCTACGCGTCGTTCAGCAGGGCCGCGCACCTGGGTTACGTACCGCTGGCCGGGGGCGACGCGAGTGTGCTGCGGCCGTACCGGATGGCCCTCGCGCATCTGTACGCGGCCGACATCCCCTGGGACGACGACATGCCGCCGGTCCGTGCCTGCCCGCCCGCCGAACGCGATGTGCTGGCCCATCAGTTCGCCACCGGATTCGGCTGCGTGCCCACGTCGGGCATGGGCCGGCTCTTCGACGCGGTCGCGTCCCTGGCCGGCGTCCGGCACGTGGTGGCGTACGAGGCGGAGGCGGCCATGGAACTGGAAGGGCTGGCCCGTACCGCGGCAGCCGGCTCCGCGGCACCGGAGGGCGGCTACCGCTTCGGCGTCCGGGCCGGGAAGGGGGAGGAGCCCGCCGTCGCGGATCCGGGCCCGGTCGTTCGGGCCGTGGTGTCCGACGTACGGGACGGCGTTCCGGCCGGGCTGGTCGCCGCGCGTTTCCACGCCGCCGTCGCCGCTCTGACCGCCCGCCTCGCGGACCTCTGCCGCACGCGCACCGGCCTCGACACCGTGGCACTGGGTGGCGGTGTCTTCCAGAACGCCGTGCTGCTCGAGGCGACGCAACGCGGCCTGACCGAGCGGGGCTTCACCGTCCTGCGGCCGCGCCTGCTCCCCCCGAACGACGGCGGGATCGCTCTCGGCCAGCTCGTGATCGCCGCATCGGGCTGACGCCGCCGCACGACCGTACCGCCGTACCGCCGTACCTCAAGAGGGATCCACAGAGGAGAGGGACCATGTGTCTGGCTGTTCCGGGGCGTGTCCTCAGTACCGCCGAAGTCGACGGCACCGTGATGGCCGAGGTCGATTTCGGCGGGGTGCGCAAGGAGGTGTGCCTCCAGTACATCCCCGATGCGACCGTCGGTGAATACGTCATCGTGCACGTCGGATTCGCCATCCAGCGCCTCGACGAACGGTCGGCCCTGGACACCCTTGCCGACTTCGAGCGGCTCGGCATCCTGGCCGAGGAGTTCGGGGACGGCTTCGAACGCGCAGCCCAGCAGGGTGCCTCTCCCGAAGGAGCCGTCCGGTGAAGTATCTCGACGAGTTCAGCGACCCCGATGTCGCCAAGAAGCTGATCGACCAGATCCACGCGGCCACCACGCAGAAGTGGGCGCTGATGGAGGTCTGCGGCGGCCAGACCCACTCGATCATCCGGCACGGCATCGACCAACTGCTGCCGGACGGTGTGGAGATGATCCACGGACCGGGATGTCCCGTCTGTGTCACCCCGCTGGAGACCATCGACCGGGCGCTGGCGATCGCTGCCCGCCCCGGCGTCATCTTCTGCTCGTTCGGCGACATGCTGCGCGTGCCCGGCAGCAGCCAGGACCTGTTCTCCGTCAAGAGCGCCGGCGGTGACGTGCGCGTGGTGTACTCGCCCCTCGACGCGCTGAAGATCGCCCGGGAGAACCCTGACCGCGAAGTCGTCTTCTTCGGGATCGGGTTCGAGACCACCGCCCCCGCGAACGCCATGACGGTGTACCAGGCCCAACGGCTCGGGGTGCGGAACTTCTCCCTGCTGGTGTCCCATGTGCTGGTGCCGCCCGCAATCGCCGCGATCATGGAGTCCTCGACGTGCCGGGTGCAGGCGTTCCTCGCCGCAGGCCACGTGTGCAGTGTGATGGGGACGGCCGAGTACCCGCCGCTGGCCCGGAAGTACAAGGTGCCGATCGTGGTCACCGGCTTCGAGCCGCTGGACATCCTCGAAGGGGTCCGCCGGACCGTCGTCCAGCTGGAGGCGGGCCGGCACGAGGTGGAGAACGCCTACCCCAGGGCCGTGCGCGAGGAGGGCAATGTGCCCGCCATGGAGATGCTCGCCGATGTCTTCGAGGTGACCGACCGGACCTGGCGCGGCATCGGGGCGATTCCCCGCAGCGGCTGGCGGCTCTCCGAGAAGTACCGGGCGTTCGACGCGGAGCAGCGGTTCGACGTGACGGACATCTGCACCGCCGAGTCGTCGCTCTGCCGCTCGGGCGAGGTCCTCCAGGGTCTGATCAAGCCGCACCTGTGCGAGGCGTTCGGCAAGGAGTGCACGCCGAGGAACCCGCTCGGCGCGACCATGGTGTCGTCCGAGGGCGCGTGCGCCGCGTACTACACCCACCGCCGCCTGGAACTGGTCGATGCGAAGTGACTGACGCGATGCAGGACGCGACCGCCGTGGTGAACGATGTGCCCGACCTCGACATCGAGGGGTGGGCCTGCCCAGTACCGCTGCGGGACATCCCCTCCGTCGTCATGGGCCACGGGGGCGGCGGTGCGATGTCCGGCGAGCTGATCGAGCACCTGTTCCTGCCCGCGTACGGTGCCGCGGCCGCCGCCGACCTCGGTGACTCGGCCGTTCTGACGGTCGGCTCCGGCACCCGCCTCGCCTTCTCCACGGACTCGTTCGTGGTGAAGCCGATGTTCTTCCCCGGCGGGTCGATCGGTGACCTGGCGGTGAACGGCACGGTCAACGACCTGGCCATGTCGGGTGCGACGCCCCTGTTCCTGTCCACCGCCTTCATCCTCGCGGAGGGCACGGCGCTGAGCGACCTCGGCCGGATCGCGCGGGCCGTGGGCCGGGCCGCCGAGGACGCCGGCGTACGCCTGGTCACCGGGGACACGAAGGTCGTGGAGCACGGCAGTGGTGACGGCGTCTACCTCAACACCTCGGGCATCGGCGTGATCCCTCCGGGCGTCGACATCCACGCGCGCCGGGCGCTCCCCGGCGACGCCGTGCTCGTCAGCGGCGACATCGGCGTGCACGGTGTGGCCGTGATGAGCTGCCGGGAGGGCCTCGAGTTCGGTACGACGGTGGAGAGCGACACCGCCGCGCTGCACGGACTGGTCGCCGCCATGCTCGCCACCGGTACCGACCTCCATGTGCTCCGGGACCCCACGCGCGGGGGCGTCTCGGCTTCGCTGAACGAGATCGCCCGTGCCTCGGACGTGGGCATCGAACTGGTCGAGCGGCTGCTTCCCGTGCCGCCCACGGTGCGCGACGCGTGCAGTCTGCTCGGGCTCGACCCGCTCCAAGTGGCCAACGAAGGCAAACTGATCGCGATCGTCCCGGCCGAGGACGCGGACCGGGTGCTGGCCGCCATGCAGGCCCATCCCCTGGGCCGTTCCGCCTGCCGGATCGGCAGCTGCGTCCCGGATCACGCCGGGATGGTCGTGGCGAGGACGGGGCTGGGCGGGAGCCGGGTGATCGGGCTGCCGATCGGCGAACAACTACCGAGGATCTGCTGAGTGAGTGCCGAGGGCGCGCTGCTGTTCGCGCGATACGCCTACCCGCCCAACGAGCTGGGCTACTGCGGCCCCGCGGACGCGGCGGCCCTCCTGCACCGTGACGCGACCGCCGACATCGAGCGGCGCGCCCGGCAGTTCGAGGGGGCCTGGTGCTATCTCCAGTTCCTCGCGGAGACGGCCGGACTGGCGGACCCGCTCGACGTGCGGGTGGTCGAGGCGTACTGGATCGGCAACGAACTGCTGGACCGGGCCGATCCCGCCGCTCTGGTGGAGCGCATGACCGACCGGTTCCGGGGGCAGCTCGGCGGCACCTGGCGCGACGCCGGGCGGCGCGCCCTGGCCCATCACAGCTTCCAGGTGTTCGAGGTCTATCCATGGGCCCCGATGCTGCGGTCGGCAGGCCATCCGACCGCCCTGTCCGTGCTCGACCAGTGCCGCATCCGTACGGGAGTGGTCGTGGCCGCCGACAGAGACCTCGCGACCGTGCGGTCACGCCCGCTGTGCTGGGACGGTGCGGGGCTGGCCGACGGGGCGTGGCGGGAGGAGACCGTACGCTGCTCGGCCGGTGGGCTGACACTGCTCGACGGGCTGTCCGCCGGTGACCGGGTGGCGCTGCACTGGGACTGGGTGTGCGACGTGCTCACCGACGAACAGGCCCGACGCATCGAATTCCTTGAGGAGCGCCGACGCACCGAGTTGGGCCTCTCGTCCTGTGAACCGGGTCTCGGCGGCCACGGCGCTCCGGGCTGACGGCCGACGGCTCCGTCGATTCCTGCCCCAGTCGGCCTCCGTCCTGCCATGCGCTTTCCCTCACGCGGACGATGTCCGCCCACGGGCGCCCCGTGCGGCACGGTGAGTGACCCGTATACGTTCCGGCCGCGAGCCGACGGATTCCAAGAACAACCCTCAGATCGACGCGATATGCTGATGCAGATTGTGCAAGCCGTTTGCAAAATGAGGAGGGTCATGGCCACGCGGGCGACCGACGCCGGGACGAACCAGAGCGTCGAACGAGCGGTCTCGGTGCTGCGCGCACTCGACTCCGGCCGTCCGGAACTGCGCGTCTCCGACGTCGCCGAACTCACCGGACTGGGCTCCTCCACCACCTCCCGCCTCCTGTCCACCCTCGAGCGCCTCGACATGGTCGAACGCGACCCCGTCAGCAACCTCTACCGCCTCAGCCTCGGCATCCTCCCGCTCGCCGCCACCGCCACCAATCGCCACCCCGTGCACCGCGCCGCCCGCATGGTCCTCCAGGACCTCGCCACCCGCACCGGACTCGGAGCCAACGTCGCCGTCCGCCGCGACACCGAGCTGATGTTCCTGTGCAATTTCGAGGGAACCCGCGCCCCCAAGTCCTACACGCAGGCCGGACACACCGCCCCGCTGCACGCCACCAGCATCGGCAAGTGCCTCCTCACCGGCCTCACGCCCAAGGAGCGCCGCAGGCTGCTTCCCGAACCGCTCGCGGCGCACACCGACTACACGACCACCAGCCACGACCTCCTCGACACCGAGATCGACACCGTCCGCCGCACCGGCTACGCCATAGAAGCCGAAGAACGCGCCCTGGGCCGCGCTTCCCTCGCCGCGCCCGTCCGCGACGCCTCGGGTGACATCGTCGCCGCCATCTCCCTGTGGGGCCCCACCTCCCTCCTCGGCAGCCACACCGAAGCCGAAGGGCAGCGTCTCGCCCTCGCCCGCGAGGTCATCGAAGCCGCCGACGCCATCAGCCAAGCACTCGGCGCTCTCTGAAACACGCGGCGAAGGGGCCCGGTGAAGGTCGTTCGACCTTCACCGGGCCCCTTCGCCGCGCGGCTACGCGCCGTACGCCTTGAACGCGATCACGTGCGCGTGCCGCGCCCCGTGCGTCGCGTCGACCACGAGCCGCAGCGCGTCGGTGCGCACGGGCCCGCCGTCCGCGCCGTTCAGATCGTGCACGCGGTGGCGGCGGCGGTTGTCCGTCACCGTCAGCAGCGTGTGCCAGGCGCCGTCGGGCTCGCGGCCCTGGATACGGTAGTCGCGGACCAGTTCCGGCATGACCTCGAACGGGGTGCGGTGCCGGTGCAGGTTGTTGAGATATTCGTCGACGTCGTCGTCGAACACCACGCGTGTTTCGGTGAGTTGCTGCTCCTTGTCCCAGTCGAGGCGCAGCCACTGCGTGGCCCGGTCCGGGTCGGGCAGCAGCTCGGACGACCACATCTGCGGGCCCCCGTAGGCGCGTTGGAGTCCGCCGACGGCCCGCTCGGGCAGGAACGCGGCGGTGTCCGGGGTCGCACGGAAGCCGAAGGTCCGGCGGCGCAGGCCGCGGGCCTGCCACTCCAGGACCAACTGGCCCTCCTCCTCCGGGATGTCGTGGTCGACGGCCGCGTCCCCTTCGGCCCTGCTGCGCAGGGCGAGGACACCGTCGGTGCGCTCGGGGACGAGTACCAGCGCCGCACCCGGACAGGCGCGCACGATCAGTACGACGTTCTCCGGGGCGTCCGGGCGGTGGTCGAAGCGGGCCGTGACCCAGTGAGGGCCGCCGGCCGGCACGGTCACCGTGGTGGTGAGCATGTGGTCGACGGGGACCGCGTTCTCGGGGCGGCCGGTGTTCCACAGTTCCACGGTGAGTTCGCTCGGCAGCTCGCTCTGGGCGCCGTGGACGAGCAGGTCGACCGTGTCGAGTGCCGGGTCGACCGGCAGCAGCAGCGCGAGGTCGCGGGTGAGCGGGTACGGCTCGCCGGGCGCGGCCGGCGTGGGCTCGGCGGCCAGGCGGCTCAGGTACGAGGAGGCGCTGACGCGGGCCGTGCGCGCCAGGTTGTCGGGGTCGTCGTCGTACAGGCCGATGACCGAGGCATCCTGCCGCAGCAGGGTGCGGCGCACCAGCTCGGGGTGGTCGGCGGCGAGTTCGCGCGGGCTGAGGCCCTCGGCGACGCACAGCGCGGCGGCCGTGCCCGCGGCCTCGCCGAGCGTGGCGCAGGTGGCCATGACCCGGGTGGCACCGAAGGCGATGTGGGTGGCGGAGATGTTGCGCCCGGCGAACAGGAGGTTCATGACGTTCGCCGAGTACAGGGAGCGCAGCGGGATGTGGAAGATGCCGTCCGCGTAGCGCTGGCGGGCGCCGGGCTCGTCGGCGTACATGCCCTGCACCGGGTGGAGGTCGACGGACCAGCCGCCGAAGGCCACGCGGTCGGCGAACTGCCGCTGCTCCAGGATGTCCTGCTGGGTCAGCATGTGGTCGCCGAGGAAGCGGCGGTACTCGCGCTTGCCGGGGAGGCTGCCGACCCACTCCAGCGTCAGGTTCTCGGCGTCCGGGAACTCGCCGGAGTTCTTGATGTGGTCCCAGATGCCCATGATCACGGCCTGGAGTTCGTCCCGGATGCGCTCGTTGTCGTGGACGGTGTCCAGCTCGCCGCCCCACTCGATCCACCAGTAGTCGCAGCCGTTGTCGCCGGTGCGCAGCACGCGGTTGCGCAGGATGGGCGTGGTGGTGAGGTCGCGGGCGCCGTCGGGCGGCACGAACTTCACGGGACGGCCCGTGTCCTTGGTGTGGAACAGGATCGTCGATCCGAGCAGCGCCCCGTCCCCGGCCTCGGGCGCCCAGGGCTCGCCGAACTCCGAGCGCGCCTCGCGGCCGATGCGGTGGTGGGCGCCGGCGAGGTGGCCGAGCAGGCCGTCGCCGGTGCAGTCGAGGAACTGCCGTGCGCGGAAGGTGATACGCCGCTCGGAGCCCATCATCCAGCCCGTGCAGGAGTGCACCTCGCGTGCGCCGTCCGGGCCGCTCGCGTCGACCTCCCGTACGTCGGTGTTGAGGTACAGGTCGATGCCGGGTTCGGCCCGGACGGCGTCGAGGACCACCTGGTCCCAGTAGTACGGGTTCCCCTCGGGGTTGCGGTACTGGTTCTCGGTGTACAGCTCGCCCATGATGCCTGTCTCGCGGGCCCAGCGGTGCACGCCGTGGGCCGTGGCGCCGCAGACCCAGACGCGGACCTCGCTGCTGGCGTTGCCGCCCAGGACGGGCCGGTTGTTGACCAGGGCGACGCGTCGGCCGAGCCGGGCCGCGGCGATGGCCGCGCAGGTCCCCGCCAAGCCGCCGCCGATGACGGCGATGTCGTAATGGACCTCTTCTTCCCGCACGGTGCGGCCTCCTTGGTGTGATGCTCGGGTGCTCTCCGCCGCAGCGGAGCGGCCTTGAACGTACATCACATGCATATTGTGCAACCACTGTTCGGACAGTGGGATTTGTTGTAGGTTTCCAGCGCAGCCGACGACATCGCCGCCGTGGGCCAACAGCCAAGCTCATGGCATGTCCGGCGCTTTCGCCGGTCTGTACGGAACCGGCGATTCACCGACCAAGAGGGTTGACGCCGTCGCACGATATGGAGAACGATCCCGCATGCTGCAACTTGCGTTCGACGGAGCATGCATGGCATTCACACAGGGCCTCGGTCGAAGCAGGGGGCGGCGCGGCTCGCCGCTCACACCGGGCCACGTCACGTCCGTCCACCGGCGCACGGCCTCCCGTGCCACGCCCTGCACCACCGCTCCCGCCCCGTTCGAGAGGACACACCCATGAGTACGGCCGCACCTCCACAGAAGGCCGCTCCACACCGTGAGCGGTCCGGCGGACGGCTCTCCAACGGCGCGTTCGCACTGCTGCTGACCGCACCGGGGCTCGCCCTGTTCGCGGCGATCATCATCTATCCGCTGCTGTCCGCCCTGTTCACCGGCTTCTTCAAGCAGGACCTGCGGCTGCCGGGCCGGGAGTTCGTCGGCCTGGAGAACTTCGGCTACTGGCTGGACGGCGAGTTCCTCACGATCCTCAAGCAGACACTGATCTTCACCTTCGGTGCGACGCTCGTCCCCTTCGTGGTCGGTTTCGCCCTCGCGCTCGCGCTGAACTCGGGCCTGAAGGGCAGTGGCTTCCTGCGTGGACTGTTCCTCTTCCCGTGGGTGATCCCGGGCGTGGTGGTCTCCTTCCTGTGGATGTGGATCTTCAACGCGAACTACGGCGTGCTGAACGGCATCCTCATGAAGGCCGGGATCATCGAGGAGTCCATCTCCTGGCTCGGCCAGCCCGGCACCGCGATGCTCGCCGTCGTCGTCACCAAGACCTGGGCGAGCTTCCCCTGGATGATGGTGATGCTCCTGGCCGGTCTGCAGACCGTGCCCAAGGAACTGCACGAGGCGGCGTCGATGGACGGGGCGGGCTCGATCCGGCGCTTCTTCGCCGTCACCTGGCCCCAGGTCCGCGGTGTCGCCTCGATCGTGCTGCTCCTGGAGTTCATCTGGAACTTCCAGCACTTCGACACCATCTACGTGCTCACCGGCGGCGGCCCGGCCGGCACCACCGAGACCTTCGCGACCGCCGTGTACCAGACCGCCTTCAAGGGCTTCGACATCGGCCGGGCGACGGCGCTGGGCGGTCTGTGGATGGTGCTCCTGCTCATCCTGGTCGCCGTCTACCTCAGGATCACCGAGCGGAAGGGCGACGCCCGATGACCTCCACGACCTCCACCCCGCTGTCCGGCACCGACCGGCTGAGGCCGTCCGCCACGTCCGCCGGGCGCACCTCGCGGCGTCGGATGCGCAAGGACCTGCTGC
Source organism: Streptomyces sp. NBC_00984 (assembly GCF_045162475.1). Lineage (NCBI taxonomy): Bacteria > Bacillati > Actinomycetota > Actinomycetes > Kitasatosporales > Streptomycetaceae > Streptomyces > Streptomyces sp. NBC_00984. The sequence continues at coordinate 7,692,581 of NZ_CP108734.1, read as the reverse complement.
GCTCGCGGATCGCCGCCTGGACCGCGATCCTGGTGATCGGCGCGTTCGGCATGCTGCCGGTCTACTGGCTGCTGGCCACCGCCCTGAGCAGCCCCGAGCAGACCTTCCAGTTCCCGCCGAAGCTCATACCCACCGACATCACCTTCAGCAACTTCACGGCCCTCGCCGAGAACGACCAGCTGATCAAGTACCTGGTCAACTCCCTCATCGTGGCCTCGATCACCGCCGTGCTGAGCGTGGTCGTCGCCACGTACATGGGCTACTCGTTCTCCAAGTTCCGCTACCGCGGGCGGCGGTCGCTGATGCACATGGTGCTGGCCTCCCAGATGTTCCCCCAGGCGCTCCTGCTGGTGACGCTGTACGCCGTGTTCTCCAGCTTCGGCCTGCTTAACACGTACACCGCCCTGGTGCTGTCCTTCACCACGTTCACGATGCCGCTGTGCGTCTGGATGCTGAAGGGCATCTTCGACACCATCCCGGACGCCCTGCTGGAGGCCGCGTCCATCGACGGCGCGTCCCGGTGGCGGACGCTGCACTCCATCGTGGCGCCGCTGGCCGCGCCCGGAATGATCGCCGCCGGACTGTTCGCCTTCGTCCGCGGCTGGAACGACTTCATCTTCGCCGTGACGCTGGCCGACAAGGAGAAGCAGACCCTGCCGCCCGGCCTCGTCTCCACCTACATCGGTGAGTTCCAGACCGCCTGGCCCGAGCTGATGGCGGCCTCACTGGTGGTGTCCGCGCCGGTGGTCGTCGCCTTCATGTTCCTGCAGCGCTACCTCGTCGGCGGCATGACCGCCGGCTCGGTCAAGAGCTGAGCACGCGGGATCCGCCCGCACCTTCCCCCACGCATGTCCCCTTCCGCCCACTCCCCCATGGAGACACCATGACCACCTCTGGCATCAGCCGGCGCGGCGCGCTGCGCATGTTCGGCATCGGCGCGCTCGGTGTGGCCGGCGCCGGCGTGCTCGGCGCCTGCGCACCGTCCGGCGCCGGCACCTCCTCCAACAGCGGCGACACGAAGTCCAAGAACTTCGACTTCACCTCCTGGTCGCTCAACGAGGAGGCAGCCAAGCCCTCGATCGAGAAGATCATCGCGGCGTGGGAGAAGGACAAGAGCTCCAAGGTCCGCGCGGTCTCGTACCCGTACAACGAGTACCTGAGCCAGCTCACCCTCAAGCTCGGCGGCGGGGAGACGACCGGCGCGGTGCATCTCGACATCGCCTGGCTCGCCGCGGTGGCGCAGATGGGCAAGCTCGCCGACCTCGGTTCCGTGGCCCTGAAGGGCGGCTACACGAACGTGGCGCTGGACAGCGGCATGTACGACGGCAAGCAGTACGGCCTGCCGTGGAACACCGGCTCGATCGGTGTGATCGCCAACTCCAAGCTCCTGGAGAAGGCCGGCATCAAGAAGCACCCCGCCACCGTCGAGGAGTTCGAGGGCGCGCTGCGGGAGCTGAAGGGGCTCGGCGGTGGTGTCGTGCCGTACGCCGCCGCCACCAAGGTCGCGCAGCTCAAGGACATATTCCCGTGGATGCAGACCTTCGGCTGCACGCTCCTGGAGGACGACAGGGTGACCATCGGAGACGACGCCTCCATCGACGCCGTCACCTGGTACAAGAAGCTGCACGACGAGAAGCTGATCGCCGCGGACGTGGACCGCTTCGACGCGCGTGCCCTGTTCGGGCAGGGCAAGGCCGCCTTCTACGACGACGCCATCATCGGCAAGGGCGTGACCGCGGCCCAGTCCAAGGACAAGACGCTGGCCGACGCGATGCAGCCGATGAAGCGGCCGGTGCTGCGCTCCGGTGACACGCCGCAGGCGCTGCTGTGGGGCGGTGTGATCGCGATCGTCAAGGGCAAGGGGCAGGACGCGGCGACGGAGTTCGCACTGCACACCACCTCCGACCGCGCCACCACCACCGAGTACTTCGCCGCCCGCGCCCTGCCGCCGTCCACCACGGCGGGTCTGGCCGACCCGAAGGTCGCGCAGGACACCTTCACCACCGAGTGGACCGAGAAGATCACCGATACGGCGACCGGCAGTCCGTTCTGGCAGTTCGCGCAGAACGCCCAGATCGAGGAGGCCGTGGCCAAGCAGGTCCAGGCCGTCCTGGTCGGCAAGTCGAAGCCGAAGGACGCGATGAAGAAGGCCGCCGAGGAGGTCACCGACCTCATCAAGCGCTGAGCCGGCGCACGGCGGTCCGGGGCCCGGTGAAGGCAGAACGGCCTTCACCTGGCCCCTCGCCATGTTGCACATGCTGCCCCCTAGATGCATCTCGGATCTGCATTGCGCAATCTCTATTCACGATTTGGGATCCGTTGTAAGTTCCGGCGTAGCGGAGAGGGTGGACCGACCTGCGCGGCCGCTCCCGCTCGCCTCACCATCACGCCCGCGAAGGAGTTCACCTTGCGACGTCCCACGGCACGCGCGTACGCCGCCCCGGCCGCGGCCCTGGCCGCCCTGTTCACGCTCGTCCCGGCCGCCCAGGCCGACAGCACGGACCTCACGGCAGCCGCGGCAACGGTGATCGAGAAGGTTCCGTACGCGATGGACTCGTCGAACCAGGCCGCCTGGTGGACGCCGGCCGCCACGTACAAGGGCCGCGGTCAGTACACGTACTTCGCCTTCAACGAGCCCGGCTCGACGGCCGCCATGCATCGCCCGGCCATCGCGCGGCGCGACCCGGACGGGGTCTGGAGCCGCCTGCCGCTGCTCGAAAGGAGCGGACAGCAGGCCGAGTTCGCCGACGACAACGGTCACAACCAGCCGTCCGTCGCGCGCGACGGCAGTGGCCGCCTGCACGTGTTCGCCTCCATGCACGCCAATGCCTGGCGCTATTTCCGCACCGAGGCCGCCGGCGGGGACGTCACGGACCACGCGGCCGAACTGCCCGACCAGGGCGTGGGCATCACCTACCCGATCGTGGCCACCGCGCCCAACGGCGATCTGTACCTGGCCGCCCGCGTCGGTGCCGGCGCCGGCGCCGACCAGCGTCCCGGCAAGCTATACCGCTGGGACGACGCCGCCGCACGCTGGAGCGTGGTCGCCACCTTCGCCGGCGCGCTGAACCGCTCCGTGTACCCCGACGACCTGGCGGTGGACGCCGCCGGGCGCGTGCACCTCCTGTACGAGTGGGCCAAGGCCCCGGCCACCGGGTTCCGGCACCAGCTCTCCTACCTGCGTTACGACCCGTCGACCGGCGCCTTCGCGGACAGCGCGGGCGCGGCCGTGACCACCCCGGTGGCACCCGGCACGTCCGACGTGATCCAGGAGCTCACCACGGGTGAGGAGTGGAGCATCGACAACGCCTACACGGGTCCGGCGGTGCAGAGCGCCAAGCTCGCCCTCGACGGCTCCACCCCGAAGGTCGCCTACCGCTACCGCTCGGCCGACAGCGGCGGCAACTTCCACGTCTACTACGCGTATCCGAGCGGCGGCGACTGGGCCCACCGGACCGTGTACGCCGACGGCCAGACCGCTGCGGCCCTCGGCATCACCTGGGACGAGACGGACGCCCAGCGGGTCTACTACGTGACCGGCTCCGGCACCGACCGCGTCTTCGTCGCGACCGAGTCGGGCAGCACGTGGACCTCGCAGTCCGCCGCGCCGGGTGTGAGCGCGGACCGGCTCGCGGTGCGACGGGACTCGGACGGGGACGATGTTCTGTACCTCCCGGACACCGCGCACGACTCGCTCTACTACGGGCGGCGTTGAGGCCCTGCACTATCGGCACTCCCGGCAGCGGGGTGACAGGGCGCATTCGGTGCCGGTGACCGGTGGCGCAGGACCCGGGTCCGACGTTCTCGGAACGTGACGGAGCGCGCAGGCCGGACGCCGAGGCACCGACCCGTTGCGACGTCGCCGAAGGAGGAGACGCCGTCGTCGGCGGGCCTCGGACCTCGGACCGTGTCCTACTGACGAGGTGCAGGGCACCCGGTGCAGCCCTTCGCACATCCGCGCCACACGTGTCGTCACCGCTTCGTTGCTCCACGTACACGAAGGCGGAGAGCCGCAGTACGACGGTGCCCGCCCCGGACGCCGCACTCCTTCGCAGCCCGCCGCGCCACGATGCCCCGCCGGATATCCGGCGGGGCTTCGTCGTCTCGCACTGGGCCGCCCTCTCCCTCGCCGCCGGCGTGGAGGTGGGCGAGCACGACCCGGCATTTCGACCGGGTGCTCGGTGTGTCCGGCGCACCGGGCCGGGCAGGTGAGGGGGACCGGGCCGTGGTCCAGGAGCGGCATCGTGACGGCGCACGGCGCGCTCGTCGGCCTGCCTGCTTCCCTCTCCGCGGCGCCCCGGTGGCAGTACCCGGAGGGGGTGCCGCGCAGGACGGGCCCGCGGGTGGTCCGCGGGCCGACCAGAGCCGTCGCCCTGCCGGATCCGCTCCACCCGGGCGTGCACGACGCGGTCGGGATGCGCACGGATGTCTTCCTGGGACCGGCGAGCGCATCTGACCGGCGAGCGCATCGAAGGCAGCCGCGAGGAGGCCGCCGGCTCGGAGCTCAGGCGACGGTCTTGCACGGGTTCGACTTCCTTGATCGGAAGGGCCTCGTCTCAAGGCCCCTGCGGCGCTGGAATCACCGGCCGGGGCCGTTTCGTCCCGCGCGTCTCGCACGCCGTGCGTGAGACGGTGGTCCAGGAGCCTCTGACCTGGACCTTATGGACTCTGTGGGCGCTCACGAACCGCTGAAAACGACAGGTAAACTCTGGACACGTGACTGCTGTGTCTGCGAAGCCTCGCATCCCCAATGTCCTGGCCGGCCGCTACGCCTCCACGGAGCTGGCTGTCCTCTGGTCCCCCGAGCAGAAGGTGAAGCTGGAACGCCGGCTGTGGCTGGCGGTGCTGCGCGCTCAGAAGGACCTCGGGATCGAGGTGCCGGACGCCGCGCTCGCCGACTACGAACGTGTCATCGACCAGGTCGACCTGGCCTCCATCGCCGAGCGCGAGAAGGTCACCCGGCATGACGTCAAGGCCCGGATCGAGGAGTTCAACGCCCTCGCAGGCCACGAGCAGGTCCACAAGGGGATGACGTCCCGGGACCTCACGGAGAACGTCGAGCAGCTTCAGATCCGGCTCTCCCTGGAGCTGATGCGCGACCGCACGGTGGCGGTCCTGGCCAGGCTCGGCAAGCTGGCGGGCGAGTACCGCGAGCTGGTCATGGCCGGTCGCTCCCACAACGTCGCCGCGCAGGCGACCACACTCGGCAAGCGTTTCGCGACCGCGGCCGACGAGCTCCTGGTGGCGTACGGGCGGCTCGAGGATCTGCTGGACCGCTACCCGCTGCGCGGCATCAAGGGCCCCGTGGGCACCGCGCAGGACATGCTCGACCTGCTGGGGGGCGACGCCGGGAAGCTCGCCGACCTCGAACAGCGCATCGCCGCGCACCTCGGTTTCGCGCAGGCCTTCACCTCGGTCGGCCAGGTCTACCCGCGCTCGCTCGACTACGACGTGGTGACCGCGCTGGTCCAGCTGGCCGCGGCGCCCTCGTCGGTCGCCAAGACGATCCGTCTGATGGCCGGGCACGAGCTGGTGACCGAGGGCTTCAAGCCGGGTCAGGTCGGCTCGTCCGCGATGCCGCACAAGATGAACACCCGGTCCTGCGAGCGCGTCAACGGCCTCATGGTGATCCTGCGCGGCTATGCGTCGATGACCGGCGAGCTGGCGGGCGATCAGTGGAACGAGGGCGACGTGTCCTGCTCCGTGGTCCGCCGGGTGGCGCTCCCGGACGCTTTCTTCGCATTCGACGGTCTGCTGGAGACCTTCCTGACGGTGCTCGACGAGTTCGGGGCGTTCCCGGCCGTCGTCGCCCGTGAGCTTGACCGCTACCTCCCGTTCCTCGCCACGACCAAGGTCCTGATGGGCGCGGTGCGCGCGGGTGTCGGCCGTGAGGTCGCGCACGAGGCGATCAAGGAGAACGCGGTCGCCTCGGCCCTGGCCATGCGCGAGCAAGGCGCCGAGCGCAATGAGCTGCTCGACAAGCTGGCCGCCGACGATCGCATCCCGCTGGACCGTGCGCAGCTCGACGCGCTGATGGCCGACAAGCTCTCCTTCACCGGAGCGGCGGGCGACCAGGTCACTGCGCTGATCTCCCGCATCGAGGAGATCGCCAAGCAGCACCCCGAGGCCGCCGCATACACGCCGGGCTCCATCCTCTGACGGCCTCGATCACAGCCGGATGACGCCCGAAGAGCTCCAGGCCGCCCGCGACCGCACCGTTCCCGATGTGGTCGCGGGCGGCCTGCGTGTGCTGTTCTGCGGGATCAACCCGAGCCTGATGGCGGGGGCGACGGGCCACCACTTCGCCCACCCCGGCAACCGGTTCTGGCCGGTACTCCATCGGTCCGGCTTCACGCCTCGGCAGTTGAAGCCGGCTGAACAGACCGAATTGCTGCGGTACGGCCTGGGCATCACCAATGTGGTCGCCCGTGCCACCGCTCGGGCGGACGAGCTGTCTGCCGAGGAGTTCCGCGCGGGCGGCCGGACCCTGGCAGCCAAGGTCGAAGAGCTGCGGCCGCAGTGGCTGGCGGTCGTAGGGGTCACGGCGTACCGGACGGCCTTCGGCAGGCGAACCGCCCGGATCGGTCCGCAGGACCACACCATCGGCGGCGCCCGTGTCTGGGCCCTGCCCAACCCCAGCGGCCTGAACGCCCACTGGACCGCTCAGACGATGGCGGAGGAGTACGGACGTCTCCTTGCCTCCGTCGACCGCGACACCGCCGTCACCACCGAGGAACCCTGACGCCCTCGGCGCCCTCGGCAAGGCTCGGCGCTCATGACCGCGTAGTGGCGGCCATGGTTCGTCCTCGGCCCCATGGCCGCGTACCGGTCGTCATCGTCCATGCCCGGCATCACCGCCCCGGCCGCCCCGAGCCGAGAAGCCGGGTGCCTGCCGCCCTCGCCCGTGTCCCCGGTGGCAGGCCCAGGCCCACCTTGCAGGAAGGTGTCGGGCCCATCGACGTGGACAGCCACCTGCACACCCGTGACAGACGACAAGCCGGCGGGCCTGTCGCACAGTGAACGCTGTCCGGCCCCTCGCCAGGACCACAACCGGGCTCCAGGACGGCGGGCAGTGGCGAGGCCCGTCATCCGAGGTGCTCCCGACCGGGCCATCGCAGCAGACGGTCTCGTGCCCGTCCGACCAACAGCAGCCTGCTCATGTCAGGGCGGATCGATCTCCGTCACCACCACGTTCAACTCGCACCCGGGCCCCTCCTCCTCCAGGTAGAGCCCGATGGCGATCCAACGGTCCTCGATCCTCCACAGCTGGAGGTACTCGCAGCCCGCAACCGTCTCGGCCCACGCCTCCGGTATCTCCTCGCCGGCGGTCATCCGCTCCTGTGCGCTCCACAGGCTGATCATCTGCGGCTCACCCCAGCGACCGGTGAGCAGCGTCAGCAACGCGTCATGCTCTGCGAGGCATTGGGCCCGGTGCTCCAATCGCCGCACTTCGTCGTCGTCCCAGTGATCGACGTCCGCGTGCAGGGACGCCGAGTGATACCCGGGCCCGCTGACTCCCGAGCCAGACCGGATGCGCTCCGTGGGAAAGTCCAAGGTGCGCATCGCGTCGATGAGGCGGAGGTGATGTGCGGTGGTCATGCCGCCAGTAAACCGCCCAGCACTGACAAGCCGCTCCTTGCCATGCATTTTGAGATGCTTTCAACCGTTCTGCTGCGTTTTGAAATCGCGTCGACGGGCTACGCGTCCCTGCGCCGGAGCGTCCACCAGCCGGCCAGCAGCGAGGCCGCCGCCCAAGCCGCTGTCACCCCTAGTCCGCCCCACGGTCCGAGGCTTCCTCCGGGGTTCTGGTGGAGCACCAACTGTCCGGCCCGGTCCGGGAGATATTGCGCGGCCCCGCCCGCAACGTCACCGACCACGAAAGAGACTATGAGCACGAACGGGATGAGCAGGCTGAGTACGGCCACGGCGCTGCGCAGCACCACTGTCAATCCGGCCGCGAACAGGGCCATCAGCGTCAGATAGATCCCGCCCCCGAAGGCTGCCCGCAGAGCGCCCGGCTCCCCCAGGTCGATCGCGTACTTTCCCATGAACAGTTGTCCTACAAGGAAGGCGCTGAAGCTGGTGACGAGGCCGACGGCAAGTGCCGACGCCCCGACGACGGCGATCTTGGCAGCGTAGAAGAGGTTGCGGCGTGGCACAGCGGCGAGCGATATCCGCAGAGCTCCGTTGAGGTATTCGGAGGAGAGCGCGGTCGCTCCGAAGCTGATGGCCGCGATCTGGCCGAAGTTCAGTGCGTAGAAGGCGTCGAAGACCGGCTCGGCATCGGCGCTGTCCGCCTCGGACTGGCCGATGGTGGAGAAGGCGAGCAAGGTGATGGCAAGTGTCACGAGGAGAACGGCTATCAAGGATCCCACGACGGACCGCACCGATCTCATCTTGATCCACTCGGAACGCAGCACTGCGGTGGTCGACATGGTCAGGCCTCCTGACGGTTGGCGGATGAGGTCGATGCCGATGCGAATTCCGTGGCGTCGGCGGTGAGGTCGAGGTAGGCCTGTTCCAACGTGGCCTGCTCGTCGGTGAGTTCGAGGACGGGAATGCCTTCGGTGGCGGCTATCACGCCGATCTCCCCGGCCTTCGCGCCCTCGATGGTCCAACAGCCGTCGTCATCCTGCGCAGGGTCGTATCCCTTGCGGATCAGGACGTCGCGCAGTCGCGTGGACTCGGTCGTGCGCACCCGTGCGCGGGGCCTGCTGCGGGAATCCAGGAATTCTTGCATCGGCAGGTCGGCGAGGAGCCGGCCCCGGCCGAGAATCACGAGGTGGTCGGCGAACGACGAGGTCTCGTTCATCAGATGGCTGGAGACCAGGACCGTGCGTCCTTCCCGGGCAAGCCGTTTCATCAGCTCCCGGATCCAGATGATGCCTTCCGGATCGAGGCCGTTCGACGGCTCGTCCAGCATCACGACCTCCGGGTCGCCCAGCAGCGCGGCCGCTATGCCCAGTCGCTGCCGCATACCGAGCGAGAAGGTCTTGATCCGGGCTCCGTCGACCTCCCCGAGGCCGGCCTCCTCCAGGACCTCCTCGACTCTGCTCGCACCGAGGCCGTTGCTGACCGCCAGGGCGAGCAGGTGGTTCCGTGCGGTGCGCGAGCCATGGGCGGCCTGGGCGTCCAGCAAGGCGCCCACCCGGCGCAGCGGATCGTCGAGTGCGGCGTAGAGCTGCCCGCCGATCGTGGCCCTGCCGCCGGTGGGCCGGTCGAGGCCGAGGACGAGTCGCATGGTGGTGGACTTGCCTGCGCCGTTGGGGCCCAGAAATCCGGTGACGCGCCCGGGTCGCACACTGAACGTGAGGTTGTCCACCGCGCGGGTCGTACCGAATTCCTTGGTGAGTTCATGGACGTCGATGCTGGTCATGTCTCAAGCCTCGCGGCCGCGCCCAGCGCCCCGCCTCCCCCACGGGTGGGGATCGTCTCCCTCCCTCGGGGGAGCCGCCGCACCCGCGCGGACTGACACGATGGCCGCATGTTCCGCCTCCTGCGCCCGCTCACCGCATCTGTCACCTACACCCGGTGGCTGCATCTCCTCATCCCGGGTGCGGGCTACAGCGTGTGGTTGTTCATCGTGCCGGGATCCCCGTGGGTGCCCATGGTGATCGCCGTACCGGTCGGCCTGGTGCCCGGAATGCGGCTCGCCGAGGGGGTGCAGGCACAGCTTCTGCTCACGCCGCAGGAGCGAGGCAGAGCTGATGCCGCAATCTCCGCGACCACCGCGGCCACCTGGGCCGATCGTTGGAGAACCGTGCTGTGGCTGGAGATACGAATGGTGCTCGCCCTTGCCGTGGGGTACGCCACGGTGTGGTTGTCGGCAACCGCGGTGGACCTCGTTCTCACCGCTTCCGGCAGGGGCCCGAGCAACGAATGGCTGGTCCGCGGGGTGGAGCCGCACTGGTGGTATGTCCTGCTCACCCCTCTGCCCCTCCTGCTGCTGCTACCCACGGTCGTGGTGAGCGGCCACTTGATCACCGCGTGCGCCCAACGGCTTCTCGGTCCCTCGCCGGTGCAGCGGTTGACCGCTCTGGAGGAGCGAACCGAGCAGTTGCTGGAGCGCAACCGCATCGCACGTGAGCTGCATGACTCGATCGGGCACGCGTTGACGGTCGCGGTCGTCCAGGCCGGCGCGGCCCGGACGGCGCGCGACCCGGAGTTCACCGAACGGGCCCTGGCCGCGATCGAGGAGACGGGCCGGGAGGCACTCGACGATCTGGAGCGGGTTCTGCGGGTGCTGCGCGAATCGGGGACGCCGGTGGGGCAGCGGCCGACGCTCGTGGAAGCGGACCGGCTCCTGGACTCCGCGCGCGGTTCGGGGGCGAAGATCGACGCGGACGTGTCAGGTCCCCTGGAGCAGGTTCCGGGCGCGGTCTCCCGCGAGGGTTATCGCATCCTTCAGGAGTCCCTCACCAATGTGCTGCGTCATTCGGGTACGGTCCCCGTCCGGGTGCGTATCACCGTCGCCAACGGCCGGCTGGAGCTGGCGGTCACCAATCCGCTCACTGACTCGACAGCTGATTCGACAGCCGCGCCGGGCGGCGGGAGCGGGCTGCGGGGCATCCGGGAGCGGGCCGCACTGCTCGGTGGAATGGCCAAGACAGGTCCGCACGAGGGGGAATGGCGGGTGCACGCGAGCCTTCCGTTGAACGGTTTGAGATCTGCCCCGTAGTCCCCGGGGAAACGGCGCGGCGTCGGATGCGGTGCGTCGCAAGGCACTTGGCCATCGGTGTATCGGATACATGCGGACGTTCCGGCAACATGGCGAGGTGCCGTAACTGTCGTCGTACGCCGCCAGGGATTACCGGACAGCCCTTAGGCTGGCCCAATGCCGGTTAGCGTACTTCTGGTCGACGACGAACCCCTCGTCCGCGCGGGGTTGCGCGCGGTCCTCGAGGCTCAGCCCGATATCGAGGTCGTGGGCGAGGCGGGCGACGGCGCCGCCGTGATCCCACTGCTGCATCAGCTGCGCCCCGACGTGGTGGCCATGGATGTCAGGATGCCGTTGATGGACGGTATCGAGGCCACACGGGTGGTGCTGCGCACGGTGCCGGATCCGCCGAAGATCCTGGTGGTGACCACGTTCGAGAACGACGAATACGTCTACGAGGCGCTGCGTGCCGGGGCGGACGGTTTTCTCCTCAAACGTGCCCGGCCCGCCGAGATCGTGCATGCGGTGCGCCTGGTCGCCGAGGGTGAGTCGCTGCTCTTCCCGGCGGCGGTCCGGCAACTCGCTGCCGAGTACGGGACGAGCAAGGCGCGCGCGGCCTTGCACCGGGCAGCACTGACCGAGCGGGAGTCCGCGGTCCTCCGGCTGATGGCTCGTGGCCTGTCGAACGCGGAGATCGCCGCCAAGCTCGTGGTCGGCGTCGAGACGGTGAAGACCCATGTCAGTGCCGTGCTCGCCAAGTTGGGTGCGAGGGACCGTACGCAGGCGGTGATCGCGGCATACGAATCCGGGTTCGTCGCTCCGAGCTGAGATCCCTGCCCGGGGAACCCAGGGCGGCCCGTGGTCGCCCCGCACCTGGGCAACGAGTACCATCCGCCTGACATGCGCTCGAGCTGGGAGGACACACCGTGGGCCGGCTGACCGGTGGGGATCCGTCGCTGTTGCGACGTATCAATTCCGCGGTGGTGCTGCACGCTCTGCGTGGCGCCGACTCCCCCACTCTGACGGACCTGACCCGGATCACCGGACTGTCCCGTCCGACGGTCGAGGGTGTCGTGGAGGGGCTCTTCGAGGCCGGACTCGTCGTCGAGTCGGTGCCCGACGGGGGTGAGGCCCGACGCCAGGGGCGGCCGGCCCGCCGGTTCCGGTTCCGTGCCGAGGCCGGGCATCTGCTCGGCATCGAGATCGGCCCGCATCGCGTCTCCGCACTGCTGTCGGGGCTGGACGGCCGGATCATCGGAGCCGGCGCCCGTGAGGTGTCGGAGACCGCCTGCGCCGACGACCGGCTCGACAAGGTCAGGGCCGTGGTGGCCGACCTCCTGCGGCGTACGGGTGTGGCCAGGAGCAGTCTGCGCGCAGTAGGGGTCGGCAGTCCGGGCATCGTGGAGGCGGACGGGACGGTACGGCTGGGGACCGCACTGCCGGGCTGGACGGGTCTCGCGCTGGGTGAGCGGCTGAGGCGCTCCTTCCGCTGTCCCGTCCTGGTGGAGAACGACGCCAATGCCGCGGCGGTCGCGGAGCACTGGAAGGGCGCGGCCACCGAGTCCGACGACATCGTGTTCGTTCTGGCGGGGCTGAGTCCGGGCGCCGGTTCGCTGATCGGCGGGAGGCTGCACCGTGGTTTCGGCGGTGCGGCGGGCGAGATCGGCGCGCTGCATCTGCTCGGCCGCGAAGTGACTCCGGAGCGGCTTCTGTCCACGACGGACACTCCGCTGGATCCGTTGGACGAGCCCGCGGTCGCCGATGTGTTCGCGGAGGCCCGGCACGGCGATGTCCGGGCGCAGGCGGCGGTCGAGCGGTTCATTCAGCGCCTGGTGCACGATGTGGCGGCGCTGGTGCTGGCGCTGGACCCCGAGCTCGTGGTGGTGGGCGGCTGGGCCACCGGGCTGGACGACGTGCTGGATCCCCTCCGCAGCGAGCTGGCCCGCTACTGCCTCCGGCCGCCACGGGTCACGCTGTCGCTGCTCGGTGAGGCAGCGGTGGCCACCGGCGCCCTGCGGCTGGCTCTCGACCACGTCGAGGAACAGCTCTTCGCGGTGGAGGGAACGGTGACGGCCCGCCGCTGAGTGCGACGGGCCGTGCGTACCGACAGAGGATCGGCGGAGAACCGGCCTGGAGCCGGCCGTACTCAGGAGGCCTGGCGCTCCTGGTCGTGGTGGCTGATCTCCAGGTCGCCCGAGTCGCCGAAGGTGAGCCGGCAGGTGTCGGCGCGGTACGTGGCGACGGAGAGCGCAGCGGTACCGCCCGCCACGAGGTAGCGGGTGGTGACGACGAGAACGGGGGCGCCGGGAAGCCGGTCGAGCTCCTTGGCGTCGTCCACCCGTGCCGAGCCCAGCTCCACCGACCGGTCCTGGCCGTCGAGGCCGAGGCGGTGCAGCTCGCGCAGGACCCCGCGGGCCCGTGCGGGCCCGGACGGGGCGTCGATCGCGGAGAGTTCGGGCACGGACGAGGAGGGGACGTACAGGAGCTCCGCCGCGACCGTCTGCCCGTGGGAGACCCGGATACGGCGCACGATGTGCACCGGCTCGTCGGCTTCCACGTCGAGCACGGCCGTCACCGAGGACGGCGCGACCGCCGCCGTGCAGTCCACCGGTTGCCATGCCTCCGCCGCACCGCCGCCGGACCAGTCCCGCCGTGCCGTCGAGACCGCGACCCCGACGCGCGGTGGGGCGACGGTGGTCCCGACGCCGCGGCGACGCTGCAGCCTTCCTTCGAGTTCGAGCTGTTCCAGAGCCTGCCGGAGCGTGGCTCGGGCGACTCCGAAGCGGGCGGCGAGCTCGCGCTCATTGGGCAGGATCTCTCCCACCGCAAAATCCGAGTCGAGTGCCTCACTGAGCACGGTCTTGAGGTGCCAGTACTTCGGCTCCTGCACCGATTCCAGCTGCGTGGTCCCCACCCTGTCCTCCGCAATCACCCAGCGGCTATTCCGCGACGTTATTTATTAAAGGTTCCTGTCTTAACGTTGAGACCATAGGACGGTACACACCCTTGGTCAAGACCAATCCTCGGTCGGTCACGCAGCGAAACGGGACTCTGCCGCAGAGCGTTCACAGGACGTTCGTGGTGCTGTGAGGCGAGCGCAGCACAAAGCCCCACGACCACTGGAACCCAAGGGCAGGGCGTGGGGCTTCGAACAGTGGATGGCAGCGGGGTCACCCCGCAACCGGAGTCACCGCCGCCAGTCGAGAGCGTGGTCGGTGACCCGGCGGCCGCTACTGCTCCGGGAGGTCGGTGAAACGAATGAGCTTGTCAGGGTTCCGCACGATATATACGCACTGGATGAGCCCGTCCTTGACGTCCACCTGAACGACCGAGTCGACCTTTCCGCCCAGGAACAACAGCAGGCCCGGCCCGCCGTTGAGTTCCAGGAGGCGGAAGTCGAGCTCCTCGACCTGGGCGTGGGCGACGGCGAAGAGGAAGCGGCCGACCTTGTCGGCGCTCTCGATGACCCGCAGCGGCGCCCTGGACTTTCCGCCGCTGTCCCCGACGAGCCGCGCGTCGGGCGCGAGCAGCGCCAGCAGCTCCTCGATGTCGCCACCCGCCGCCGCGGCGAGGAACCGCTCGGTGAGGTCACGGCGGTGGGCCGGGTCGACGTCGTAGCGCGGTTTGCGCTCCTCCACGTGGTGCCGCGCACGCCCTGCCAGCTGGCGCACCGCGGCCTCGGTCCGGTCCAGGGCGGTGGCGATCTCCGCGTACGGAAAGCCGAACGCCTCGCGCAGCACGAAGACGGCCCGCTCCAGCGGCGACAGGGACTCCAGGACGACGAGCACGGCGACGGATACGGAGTCGGCCAGGACAGCCTGTCCCTCGGTGTCGGGCACAGCCGGTCCGAAATGGGTGACGACCGGTTCCGGCAACCACGGCCCGACGTACGCCTCACGCCGCGACTGCACCTGCCGCAGCCGGTCGATGGCGAGGCGGGTGATGATCCTCACGAGAAAGGCGCGCGGCTCCCGTACGTCCTCACGGGAAGCGGAGGACCAGCGAAGCCAAGCCTCCTGCACCACGTCCTCGGCATCGGCGACCCGGCCCAGCATGCGGTAGGCGACGCCGGTGAGCACGGGACGGTGCTTCTCGAAGACATCGGTCGCGGTGTCGGCTGTCACCCCTCCATCCCAGCCGACCCGTCGCACCCTGTCCAGCGCGAATCTCATCCCACTCTTGAACTGCAGGCTACTGAACGGTAATTGTTATTGACGAGACGTCTAAGTCGCCTTCAGGCATGGCCCCTTCATGTCGGATCACCCCGGGAGCACCAGCATGGCCACCACGGTCTCGTTCAGCGTCGACTCACCCCAAGGGCCTCGGACCGTTTCCGTGGCGTATAAACGGACCGGTGCCGGCGAACCGCTGCTCCTGCTCCACGGCATCGGCCACCATCGTCAGGCCTGGGACCCGGTGTTGTCCGTGCTCGCCGTGGAGCGGGATGTGATAGCCGTCGATCTCCCCGGCTTCGGCGCCTCACCGGGACTGCCCGACGGACTGCCGTACGACCTGCCGACCACGGCCACGGTGCTCGGAGCGTTCTGCAAGGAGCTCGGTCTGGACCGGCCGCATGTGGCGGGCAATTCGCTCGGCGGTCTGCTGGCGCTGGAGCTCGGCCGGAAGAAGCTCGTGCGGTCGGTGACAGCGCTCTCGCCCGCCGGCTTCTGGACCGGGGGCGAGCGACGCTACGCGTTCGGGACGCTGCGGGCCATGCGGCAGGCCGCGTTGTCGATGCCGGTCCCGCTGATCGAGCGGCTCTCGCACAGCGCGGCCGGGCGCACGGCACTGACCAGCACCATCTACGCCCGGCCCGGCCGACGTTCAGCCGATGCCGTCGTCGCGGAGACCATCGCCCTGCGCGAGGCGACCGGATTCCACCAGACGCTCGCCACCGGGCGCGGCGTCACGTTCACCGACGATGTGCCGGGGCTGCCGGTGACCGTCGCCTGGGGCAGCCGGGACCGGATCCTGCTGCGCCGGCAGGGAATCAGGGCCAAGCACACCATCCCCGACGCCCGGCTGGTCCGGCTGCCGGGCTGCGGTCATGTGCCGATGAACGACGATCCGGCGCTCGTGGCGCGCGTCATCCTGGACACCAGTCGCTGACACCACACCGGTCACCGAATCCGCACCCCGGGCTGCTCCGTTCCGGGACAGGACTCCCGATCCGAGGGCGACACCCAGCCCGACCAGAAGACTGCCACCCGCCTGTGCGGTGCCGTACGAACCGGTACCGACGAGCGGTGCGGTGAGCGCGGCGGAGACCGGGATCAGGCCGGAGAACAGTGTGGCGCGCTCGGCGCCGATGCGCTGCATGCCCATGTACCAGCAGACGAAACCAATGACGGTGACCACGGCCGCCTGCCACAGCAGCGCCGTCGCCTCCGTCGCAGTGGGCATCCGGAGAACATCGCTGCCGTCCAGGACCACGCCGAGCCACGCCGACTCGACGGCGGCGATCCCGCAGACCGTGGCGGAGAGCAGCTTCGGTCCGAGGGGTCGCAGGACCGGTACGGCGAGGACGGCGAAGCCGACCTCGCCTGCCAGAGCGCCGACCGAACAGAGGATGCCCGCCAGGTCCGTGCGGCCCCAGCCCTGGACGGTGAAGGCCCCGGCGGCGACGAGCGCGGACGCGTACAGGACCGTGCGTGTCGGCCGACGGCCGTCCATGAGTGGGACGAGTACGGCGACGAGGATCGGGGCGCAGCCGACGAACACCCCTGGAACGGCGGGTTCCGCAGATCGTTCCGCACTGAGCACGGCAAGGTTGAAGCCGACCATGCCGATGGCTGCCAGCAGCGCGAGCCGTCCCCACTGGCGCAGGGTGAGGGTGCGCAGCGCGGTGATCGGCCGGGACTGCCTGTCACGGGCCAGGAGGGGTACGAGCAGAAGCGCCGCGAGGCCGTAGCGCAGCGCCTGGCCGCCCGCGTACGGATATGCGCCCAGGACACTGTTGGCGGTGAAGGAAGCACCCACGAGGATGCAGGCGAAGGCTGCGAGGAGCGCCCCGCGCAGAGAGCTGACGTTCATGGGATCGACGCTAGGCAGCCGGGCGGTCCGGATTAAGGTCCACTTCCATGATGTCTTCGGGGACCAATCCGCGGCCGGACCGTTCGGAGGACGGCGAGTTCGGCTCCGCCGCCTGGGAGTTGCTGCTGCCGGCCGCTGCGGAGCCGGCCCGTCGGCGCGGTCGCGCGCTGCAGTCGGCCCTGCGCGAAGCCGTGCGTTCCGGCCGTCTCGTTCCCGGTACGCGGCTGCCGTCCAGCCGTGCGCTCGCCGCAGATCTGCGGGTGTCTCGGGGGCTGGTCACCGAGGCGTACGAACAGCTCACGGCCGAGGGCTATCTGCGCAGCGGACGTGGTGCGGGTACCTGGGTGAGCGAAGCGGTTCGGGCGCCGGTACCGGGGGCGCGTGATCTCGCTCCGCGCGCCGCGGGCGTACGCGTGGACTTCCGGCCCGGCACGCCCGATCTGTCGCTGTTCCCGCGCGGTGCCTGGGCCGCCGCGTACCGCTCGGTGCTCGGCCGGCTGCCGCACGGCACGCTCGGCTATCCCGATCCGCGCGGCCTGCCCGGACTGCGGGACGCCCTGGCCGCCCTGCTGTCCAGGCGCCGCGGGGTGGTCGCCGATCCCGAGCGCCTGGTGGTGTGCTCCGGCGTGGCGCAGGCGACGACTCTGCTGGGGTTCGTACTGCACGGGCGGGGAATACGGAGCGTCGGCGTCGAGGACCCCGGAAGTCCCGAACACTCCGCGCTGTTCGCATCCGCGGGGGTCACCACCATCGGCTTGCCGCTCGACGACGAGGGACTCGCGATCGAGCCCCTCGTGCGCTCGGGCGTGCGCGCGGTCGTCACCACACCGGCGCACCAGTTCCCCACCGGAATCGCCTACTCCGCCACCCGTCGCAGCCAGCTTCTGGACTGGGCACGTGCCGTGGACGGGCTGGTCGTGGAGGACGACTACGACGGCGACTTCCGCTACGACCGCGCCCCCGTCGGCGCGTTGCAGGGGCTCGACCCGGAGCAGGTCGCGTACACCGGCTCGGTGAGCAAGTCGCTGGCACCCGGGCTTCGGCTCGGCTGGCTCCTCGCACCGGCGGCCATGACCGACGAGATCGTCGCCCGCAAGCGCACGATGGATCTGGGCAATCCGGCCGTCGACCAGGCGGTCCTCGCCGACTTCATCACCCGGGGCGGCTACGACCGGCAGCTGCGCCGCTGTCAGCGCGCCTATCGCGAGCGCCGCGACACACTCACTTCGATGCTGGCGGAACACTTCCCCGGAACCGAGGTGAGCGGGATCGCCGCAGGTCTCCACATCATCGCCGCACTGCCCGAACGGTACGGCCCGGAGCCGTTGTTCATGGCGCGCGCGACCGGGGCCGGAGTCGCCCTGCGGCCGCTCGGTGCCTGCGGCACCGTGCCGTACGAGGACCGGGCGGTGCGCCTGGTCCTCGGATACGCGCATCTGACTCCGTCCGACATCGAGCAGGGCGTACGACGGCTGGCGGCGGCTCAGGAGGACACGAACGGACCGGGTACCGGCGAGGGGCGGGGCCGGGTGTTCATCTGAGGTTGGTGTGCCCGCCGCCGACGGGCACAAGGGTGGGTTCGCTCGCCCCCACCCGTTCGTCCCGCTGACCACTGCCCCGGAGGCGCCTCGATGTCGAACCGTCCGCGAATTCCGTCCCCCGCCCGCCGCAGTGTGCTGCGCGGTTCACTCGCCGTGTCGGCCGCGCTCACGCTCCCCGCGGCGGGCGCCGCGGCCCCTGCCTTCGCCCTGTCCGGCCGGCCGCGCGCGACATGGGGGGTGCAGGTGGGCGACGTCACCTCGTCCTCGGCGCTGGTCTGGGTGCGGTCGGACCGGCCGGCCCGGATGATCGTGGAGACATCGGCCACGGAATCGTTCCGGCGGGCCCGCACATGGCATGGTCCGCTCGTCGGTTCCGGCACCGACTTCACCGGGACGACAGCGCTGTACGGGCTGCCGCCGGGCGAGCAGGTGCACTACCGGGTGACACTCGCCGACCCCCAGGACCCCCGCCGCACCGGGGAGCGGGTGCACGGAACCTTCCGGACGGCGCCCGCCCGGCGCCGGGACGGGGTGCGGTTCCTGTGGTCGGGCGACATCGCGGGGCAGGGCTGGGGCATCAACCCGGACATCGGCGGCTACGTGGTGTACGACGAGATGCGCCGCCTCGATCCGGACTTCTTCCTCTGCAGCGGTGACAACATCTACGCGGACGGGGTGATCGAGCCGAGCGTGACGCTGCCCGACGGGCGGGTCTGGCGCAATGTCACCACCGAGGAGAAGGCGAAGGTCGCCGAGACCCTCGCCGAGTACCGCGGCAACTTCCGCTACAACCTGCTCGATCACAACCTCCGTGAGTTCAACGCCCAGGTCCCTTCGATCGTTCAGTGGGACGACCACGAGGTGCGCAACAACTGGTACCCCGGGCAGATCCTCGACGACGCCCGGTACACCGAGAAGAACGTGGATGTGCTCGCGGCCCGTTCGATGCGGGCGTTCCGCGAGTACTTCCCGGTCTCCACGCTGCATGCCCGGTCCGGGGAGGGCCGGATGCACCGCGTGGTGCGCCACGGTCCCCTGCTCGATGTGTTCGTCCTCGACATGCGGTCCTTCCGCAATGCCAACTCGCGCGGCCGGCAGGCCGACGACACGACGGGCATCCTCGGCGCGGAGCAGCTCAAGTGGCTCAAGCACGAGCTGTCCCGGTCCCGCGCGGTGTGGAAGGTGATCGCCGCGGACATGCCGTTGGGACTCGTGGTCACCGATGGTGCGACGGACTTCGAGGCGGTCGCGCAGGGCGATCCCGGAGCCCCGCTCGGCCGTGAGCTGCAGATCGCGGAACTGCTGAGGTACGTCAAGCACCGCCGGATCACCGGCACGGTCTGGCTGACGGCGGATGTGCACTACACGTCGGCGCAGCACTACGAGCCCGAGCGTGCGGTGTTCAAGGACTTCGCGCCGTTCTGGGAATTCGTGTCGGGGCCGCTGGCCGCAGGTCAGTTCCAGGCGAACGCGCTCGACGCGACGTTCGGTCCGGACCGGGTCTTCGTGCGGGCGCCCGACCGGGCGAACGTGTCGCCGATGGAGTCGCCGCAGTACTTCGGCGAGGTCGACATCGACGGCGACAGCGGTGAGTTGACCGTGCGGCTGCGAGCACAGGGCGGTTCCGTCCTGTTCAGCAAGGTGCTGCAGCCGGGGCGCGTCGGGCAGTGAACCGACGCCCGGCGATCGGCCCCCGGGCGATGGCCGGGGGCCGATTGTCAGTGGTGGGATCTACGGTTTTTCCATGACCCGATCCGTTCAGGCATTGGCCTACTCGCGCCCGTCCGCCCTGGATTCCTCACAGGCGGGGCAGCTCCTCGGTCTGGAGACCTCCGGTGGTCTCACCCCGCGGGGCACCGAGCCGCACCCCCGGTTCTTCTCCGGCTTTCTCACCTCGCCGAGGATCGCCGCCCGAGGTCTGCTGGCCGTGGCGGACGTGGCGTCCGCGCGTTACTACCGACCCACTCTGCCCTCGTCCCTCGACCCGGTGGTGACGGGCAACGGCGACCGTTTGCGTTTCGAGTCGTTCTCCGGCTGCTGCGGGGTGTACGCACGTCTCGATGTGCTCCAGGAGGGGCTGGACGGTGCGCGGACGGACCATGGCACCACGAATGTGGATGTCAACAATCCGCTGAGGGAGGCGCTCTCGCGGATAGCGGGCGACGACCCGCTGCACATGCGGGTCGGCCCGGACGAGATGGCCGTCACCACGCTGGACGGTCCGGTCGTGGAGAAGAAGGTTCCCCTGCCCGACCGTTGGCTGCGCGGCTTCGCGGAGGCGCAGGTGGTGTCCGCGGGTTTCGATCTGCGGGCCGAGCTGTCGGCGGCCGAGGCCGTCCGGTTCCTGCGTTCGCTGCCGCGTTCGACCCAGAAGGCCTCGCGGGGCGCCCAGTGGGTGGTCCCGGCCGGGAGGACGCTCCGTCCGACGACACGTCCGGCGACGGGGGCGGTGTGTCTGCCGGGCCCCGAGCGTCTGGTGGTGCTGCAGCGGGTGCTGCGTCACGCCGCCTCGCTGCGGGTGTACGGACCGGTGGCCGACGGGGCGGCGACCGCGAGCGCATGGGAGGTGGTGCTGCCGGGAATGCGCCTCACCCTGACGCTCTCGCCCGATGTCTCGCGCGGTTTCTCCGGCGAGGGCGGCGTGCTCGAAGCGCTGGCCACCGACGATGCCGCGGCCGATGCGGAGCTGGTGTCCGTGCTGCTGGCCTGGGAGCCGCGGATCGATCCCGCCGACCTGGCGAAGCAGTCGGGGCTCCCGGTGGAACGCGTGAGGGCCGCGCTCACCCGGCTGGGGACGGCGGGCCGGGTCGGCTACGACCTCGCCGACGCGTCCTACTTCCACCGCGAGCTGCCGTACGACGCCGACCGGGCCGAACGGCACAATCCGCGTCTGGTGGCGGCCCGGCGGCTGGCCGGCTCGGGTGCGGTCGTGCTCGACGGGGAGACGGCAGCCGTGGCCTCGGGAGACCGCCGCTATCAAGTGAGGGAGAAGGACGGCATGCTGAGCTGCACCTGTCAGTGGTGGGCGGACTACCGCGGGCGTCGGGGCCCGTGCAAGCACGCCCTGGCCGTCCGAATGGTCCGTCGCGGGGCGCCGGTTGCCGGGGGCGCGCGATGAAGGAGCTGCTCACCGCCGTGCGCGAGGCACGCAGGCTGGACGTGCCGGCCCTGCTGTCCGGGCTGGACCGGGCGGGCCGCAGGTCGGCGCTGGCGGAGCTGAAGGAGCTGCGCAAGGAGGCGCGGAGCTGGCCCTGGGAGAAACAGGACAGGATCCGCAAGGCCCTGCTGGTCGCGGGCGCCGGCTGTCACACGGGAGCCGCGGGCTGCGCCGCCTGGATCGGCAGCCGGGACCTGCAGATCTGGTCACGGCCTCCCTACCCGATGCTCCTGAGCGTCCTCGCGGACCGTGACCCCGAGTGGCTCGGTAACGTCGCGCACCGGCTGGCGGCCCGTCCCGGGACGGCGGAGACCGCCTATGAGCTGATCACCGGGCTGGTGAAGACCTCGCGGTGCCCCGTTCCCACCACCGACGGCTTCGTACGGGGCTGGGCCGAGGCGGTCTCGGCCTCGCAGTGGCAGCAGAAGAGACGACCGCTGGCCGACGTCCTCCGTGCGGACCCGTATGTCACCGTGCTCGTGCCGCGGCTCTTCGAGGTGGCGGAGCTGCCGTCGCAGATGCTCTGGTTCGACGAACCGGACGACCCGAGCCGATGGCATGTGGCGCTCGCCGTCCTCGCGGACGAGGGTCTGCTGGAGCGTGCTTCGCTCGTCGACGGTTGCGTGGCCCGGCTGATCCGCGGCGGAAGGCCCGGCGAACTGCGGTTCTTCCTCACCGTATTGCGTCAGCTCGCGCTGACCCGCGAGGAGGAGGCGGAGCGGGTGGCGGACTGGACCGCCATGGCGGCGGACGGGATCTCCACCGTGGCCGGGCACGCCCAGGAGGTGCTCGCCCGGCTGGACGGGCACGGCGAACTGCCCGTGCGGTCCCTGGCGGAGGTCTCGGGTTCCCTGCTGTTCCGCCCGGAGAAGAAGCTCGTCCGTGCCCAACTGGTGCTGATCGGCAAGACGCTGCGCCGCGACCCGTCGGCCGCCGACGAACTGCTGCCCGTCGTCGCCGAGGCCTTCGGGCACGCCGACATCGACATCCAGGAGCGGGCACTCAAAATCGTCGCACGGCACCTGCCCGCCGTCGACGTGGCGGTGCGGGAGGAAACCGCCCTGTCGGCCTCGCTGCTGGGTCCGGCTCTCCGTACGGCGGCAACCGAGGTGTTCGGCGACCTGATGGACGACAGTACGGCGGCGGAGCCGTACGTGGAGCTCCTGCCGTCCGCCCCCGTCCTGCGGCATATCGAACCGGCGCCGGCGACGCTGCCCGAGCTCGTCGAGGAGGTGGTGGCCCTGGCGAGATCCGCATCACGGGATGTCACCGCCTTCGAGCGGGCACTGGACGGGCTGGTCCGCCACGCCCACACCGACCGTCCGGCGTTGACCGAGGCGCTGCGGGACGCCTTGGCCGGCAGTTGGTGGCTCGTCGACGAATCGCAGAAGAGGGTCGAGCAGCGGCTCCGCTCGGAGGCCGGAATCACCCTGGTCGTGGCCGTGCTGCTCGGACGGGTTCCGATTCAGGCGGTGCATGAGGGGCGTGCGGCCTGGTCCGTCAGCAGTGTCTGTGTCCATGCCGCACTCAAGGGTGTGTTGAAGGCCCGGCTGTGGGAAGCCGCCGACGCGGTGCTGACCGGCAGCACACCATTCCTGCTGGCCTTCCCGACCTGGCACACCGGCTCGCTCGACCCTGCCGTGCTGATCGAGCGGCTGCGTACGTATCAGCAGCTCGGAGTCCGGCCCGGGGAAGCCGACTTCGCCCAGGCGCTGCTGCGGGTGCGGCGCGACGGTCAGCAGGCGGCCACCGAGGCAGCCGGCCGGCTCGGCACTCCGGAAGGTGACCGGCTGGCGGCCTGGCTGCGGGCCGACCGGCCGCTCGCGACCGTATACCGCTTCGATCTGGAACGACAGGAGTCCATCGCCCGCGGCTGGGTGGAGCGGCAGCCTGCCGGCTGGACCCGGCGCATCCTGATGGCGAGTGATGAACACCCGTTCATTCAGCGGGAGTTCCCGCGCTCCTTCCACTGGCTGGGCAGCGCCCATACCCCGCGTCATCGCACCTGCGACCACGGGAACGACCACCCGGATTCCTGGCTCGCCACCCTGCCCGAGGACAGCGAGACACTGGCGGCGTGGCTGCTGCCGGCCATGGCGACGTGTGCCACCGATGAGCTGAGGGTAGCGGCGCGGCCGCTCCTCGGCCTGGTCGAACTGGGTGGGTCTGCCGCCGAGGCCATCCATCTGGCCGTGGGGTACGGGCTGGGCGCCCGGTATCCGGAGGACCGGCTGTCGGCGGTGGACGCCTTGCTGATACTCGCAGCCCAGCAACGGCTGGACACGACATCGCTCGGCGAGCAGTTGGCGATCCTCCTCGATCACAGGCTGGTGAAACCCACCCGCCTCGCGGACTCCGCCCGCACCGCGGCCGCGACGGGCGCATACCGGACGGTGCTGTCCGTACTGGTCCCCGTTCTGCCCGGACTCCTGGCGAACAAGAAGGGGACGCGCGGTCTGAGCGACCTGCTCTCCGTGGCCGCCGAGTGCGCGGAACACTGTGGTGCGGTGGGCGGCGGCGAGGCGATACCCGGGCTCGCCGAAACGGCCGCGCGCGGCGGATCGTCGCAGTTGGTACGCCAGGCGGTACGCCTGCAAGCCGCCTGGGAGCGGGGCCTGGGGCAGACGTGAAGGTCCAGGACATCGCGGTGTGACCCGCGGGCCCTACCGGCTCGCAGCGATAGGGCCGGCGGTGCGGCAGCTCCTGTCCGGCCCGGGACCGGGCCGGGAGGGCGGGAGCTGCCGCACCGCGACAGCGGGCACGATCAGGCGGACGCATCAGCCGGACGCGTCGAGCAGACGCATCGGACACACAGACCGGGCAGGCGATCAAGCACAGGTCGGGCGAGCGATCGGGCATGCGGGGCGGGCATGCGGGGCGGGCATGCGATCGAGCAGGTCACCAATACATCGAAAGTGAGTGATAACGGACTAGATCCATACTTAACCCATCAGTCACAGAGTGTTCGTGATCAGGCAACAACGCTCGGTCAGAGTGAATCCATGACTGATGTGACATCCGCGAAGACTGCCCGCCGCTCCCACCACTGGCGGCGGGACGTGACCGAGCTGGCCGCGCTGTTCACCGCGGTCGCGGTGGCCGACGCCATCGCGAACCTGATCGGGCACCAGCCGGACGGACCGTACCTGCTGATCGCCTCGGCCGTGGCCCTGGCGGTGACGGCCGGGTTCCACACCTGGTGGGCGCGGCGGCACAGCCACGCCCCGCCGCCGACCGTCTCCGACCTCCCAGCCGAGGGAGACGGCGGCGGCGCGGTCCCGGCCCACCGCGCCGCCGCAGCCACGACCGCGCTGCTGAGCACGCCCACCGCTGCGGGCCCGTCCGCCGAGGGCACGGTGCTGTGGCGGATGCGGACCACGGTGCGGGACGCCCCCGGCAGCCTGGCGGTGCTGTGCAGCGCCCTCGCCCGGCACCGGGTCGACATCCTCACCCTGCAGACGCACCCGCTGGCCCACGGCACGGTCGACGAATTCCTGCTGCGCGCGCCCGCCCCGCTCCCGGCCCAGCAGCTGAGCCGGGCGATCTCCGCCGCCGGGGGCAGTTCGACCTGGATCGAGCGGGCCGACACGCACGATCTGGTCGACGCCCCGACGCGCGTCCTCGGCCTCGCCACCCGCACCGCCCTTGACGCGGCCGAACTCCCCCTCGCGCTGCGACAGTTGCTCGGGCGGTGCACCATCCACTCGTTGCCCGCCGTCTCGATCACCGGCCGCGCGACCGGTGAGCTCACGCCCGTCGAAGGAGTGCTGGAGGAGGCGGTGATGCGGCTGCGCGACCCGTCCGGAGGTGCTATCACGATCGAGCGGCCCTATCTTCCGTTCACGCCGACCGAGTTCGCGCGGGCGCGTGCCCTGGTCGAGCTCGATACCCGGCTCGGCCCCCGCGTCCCGCGCAGCGAGCACGTGCTCACCCTGCCCGAGGGCAACGAGATCACCGTGCGCCGCGCGGACAGCAGCGACCTCGGAGCAGCACGTGCGATGCACGACCGCTGCTCCGAGCAGACACTGCGGCTGCGATACCACGGACCGGTCCACGACGCCGACCGCTACCTGGACCACCTGCTGAGTCCTCGCTTCGGCCGCACACTGGCCGTGCAGACGGCCTCGGGCCGGCTGGTCGCCCTCGGCCACCTCCTCTGGGACGGCGACGAGACCGAGGTCGCCCTCCTCGTCGAGGACGACTGGCAGCGCCGTGGCATCGGCTCCGAGCTCCTGAGCCGCCTGGTGGCACTCGCCATCGAGGCGGGCTGCGAGAGCGTCTACGCCGTCACCCAGTCGTCCAACACCGGCATGGTCGCGGCCATGCGCGCGCTGTCCCTGCCGTTGGACTACCAGATCGAGGAGGGCACCCTGGTCATCACCGCCCGGCTGGACGCGACGCCGGTCCGTTCACTGCCCCCGTACGAGCAGGCCGGTCGCTGACTCCCCGGACATGGAGGACTCCCGTCCGGCCTCCGGCGAACTCAGCGCCTGGCACAGATCGGCCCACAGGTCCTCGACGTCCTCCAGACCGACCGACATGCGCAGCAGCCGGTCCCCGACGCCGGAGGCCTGCCGGTCTCCCTCATCCACGATGCGGTGGCTGATGGAGGCCGGATGCTGGATCAGGGAGTCCACGCTGCCCAGGCTCACCGCCGGCGTGATGAGCCGCACGGCCGAGATCACCCGGTGCGGATCCCCGTACACCTCGAACGAGACCATCGCCCCGCCCAGCTTCGGGTAGTGGACCCTGGCGATGCGCGGATCGGCGGTCAGCCTGCGGGACAGTTCGGCGGCGCTCGCGGAGGCCGCCCGTACCCGTACCGGAAGCGTGGACAGGCCCCGCAGCAGCAGATACCCGGCCATCGGATGCAGCACCCCGCCGGTGGCGAAACGCACCTGCCGCAGACGGGCCGCGAACTCCTCGTCGCAGGCGACGACCCCGCCCATCACGTCGCCGTGCCCGCCGAGGTACTTGGTGGCGCTGTGCAGCACGATCCGGGCACCGTGCTCGACGGGCCGCTGGAGCACCGGGGTGGCGAAGGTGTTGTCGACGAGCAGCGGCACGGAGCCGCAGGAGTGTGCGATCGCGCGGATGTCGACCTCGGCGAGCGTCGGGTTGGCGGGCGTCTCCACCATCACCAGACCGGTGTCCGGACGGATCGCCTCCGCGATGCCCGCCGGATCGGTCCAGGTCACCTCCGTGCCCAGCAGCCCGGCGCCGAGCAGATGGTCGCTGCAGCCGTAGAGCGGCCGGACGGCGACCACATGACGCAGTCCCATGCTCGCGCGAACCAGCAGCACGGCGGTGAGCGCCGCCATTCCACTGGCGAACGACACGGCGCTCCCGGTCCCTTCGAGCCGGGCGAGGGCGGTCTCGAACCGGGCCGTCGTCGGGTTGTCCAACCGCGAGTAGACCGGCGGCCCTTCGAGCCGGGCGCCGGTGGCGGCGAAGTTGTCGATCCGCTCCGCCTCGCCCCTGGAGTCGTACGAGGGGTAGGTGGTGGACAGATCGATCGGCGGGGCGTGCAGTCCGAGGGCCGCGAGATCGTCGCGGCCCGCGTGCACGGCTTCGGTGGCCAGCGCCCTGGACCGGGGTGTCGTCGGGGGAGCCATCAAGGATTCGGTGTCCATGCCACCACTCTGAACAAACACCGGATCCACTGGGCCATCTCCCGTGCTACGTTCGACAGATGGCCGATTCCGTCGCTCTTGACCCGGTGGATCTGCACATTCTGCGGCTGCTGCAGAACGATTCCCGAACCACCTACCGCGAGCTGGCCGCCAAGGTCGGCGTCGCACCGTCGACCTGCCTGGACCGGGTGACCAGGCTGCGCCGGTCAGGCGTCATTCTCGGCCACCAGCTGCGTCTGGACCCGGCACGGCTCGGCCGTGGTCTGGAGGCGCTGCTCTCCGTACAGGTCCGGCCGCACCGCAGAGAACTCATCGGCCCGTTCGTCGAACGCATCAGGACATTGCCGGAGTCCCGCGCGCTGTTCCATCTGACCGGCCCGGACGACTATCTGGTGCATGTCGCGGTCACGGACACGGCCGATCTGCAACGCCTGGTACTGGACGAATTCACCTCGCGCCGCGAGGTGGCGAGGGTCGAGACCAGGCTGATATTCCAGCAGTGGGAGTGCGGGCCGCTGCTGCCGCCGTCCGGAGAATCGGCGGAGTCGGGCCACTGAGGCCGAATAATGATGACGCGGAGGCCTCCGCCGTACGAGGATGTCCGCATGTCAGACACATCCAGCAGCGCGCTGCCCCGCCAGGTCGCCGACACCTACGTCGACGCATTCATCGAACTCGACCCGATCGCCGGCACCTATCTCGGTGTCGCGGAGAGCTCGCGCCGCCTTCCCGACTTCTCCCCCGCCGGGCAGGAGGCTCTTGCCGAGCTGGCCCGCACCACCCTGGCGAAGCTCGATGCCGCCGAACAACTGCCCGGCGCGGACAACGATGCCGAGCGCCGCTGCGGCCGCCTCCTGCGCGAGCGCCTCACGGCGGAACTCGCCGTTCATGAGGCCGATGAGGGGCTGCGCAAGGTCTCCAATCTGTTCTCCCCGGCGCACAACGTCCGTGAGGTGTTCACGGTGACGCCCACCGAGACCGACGAGGACTGGGCGGCGGTCGTGGACCGGCTGCGCGCGGTTCCCGCCGCGCTGGAGGGCTACCGAGAGTCGCTCGCACTCGGCCTGGAGCGCAAGCTGTACGGCGGGCCGCGCGCCACCGCCACCTTCATCGGCCAGCTCGACGAGTGGGCGGGGGACGGCGGTCCGGGCTTCTTCCAGGAGTTCGTGGCCGCGGGACCCGCGGGTCTGCGTGCCGGTCTGGACGAGGGCGCCCGGCAGGCCACGGAGTCGGTCGTGGCGCTCCGGGACTGGATGCGCGATGTGTACGCCCTCGCGGTCGAGGGTGCGCCGGACACGGTGGGCCGCGAGCGGTACGCCCGCTGGTCGCGCTACTTCAACGGCACCGACCTGGATCTCGACGAGGCGTACGCCTACGGCTGGTCCGAGTACCACCGGCTGCTCGCCGAAATGAGGACCGAGGCCGAGAAGGTACTGCCCGGCGCCGGCCCCTGGGAGGCGCTGGCCCATCTCGATGTGCACGGCAAGCACATCGAGGGCGTCGACGAGGTCCAGGCCTGGCTGCAGAGCCTGATGGACGAGGCGATCGAGGCGCTCGACGGGACGCACTTCGAACTCGCCGAGCGCGTACGGAAGGTGGAGTCCCGCATCGCCCCGCCCGGCGGCGCCGCGGCCCCGTACTACACGGGCCCCTCCGAGGACTTCTCGCGCCCCGGCCGCACCTGGCTGCCCACCATGGGCGAGACCCGTTTCCCGGTGTACGACCTGGTGTCGACCTGGTATCACGAGGGTGTGCCGGGCCACCACCTCCAGATCGCCCAGTGGACGCATGTCGCCGACAGCCTGTCCCGCTACCAGGCGTCGATCGGTGGCGTCAGCGCCAACGCCGAGGGCTGGGCGCTGTACGCGGAGCGGCTCATGGACGAGCTGGGCTTCCTGCCGGACGCGGAGCGCCGCCTCGGCTATCTGGACGCGCAGATGATGCGGGCCTGCCGGGTGATCGTGGACATCGGCATGCACGCGGAGATGGAGATCCCGGCGGACTCCCCGTTCCACCCCGGCGAGCGCTGGACCCCTGATCTGGCCCAGGAGTTCTTCGGCAACCACAGCGGCCGGCCCGCCGACTTCGTGGAGAGCGAACTGACGCGTTATCTCTCGATGCCGGGACAGGCCATCGGTTACAAGCTGGGCGAGCGTGCCTGGCTGCTGGGCCGGGAGAACGCCCGCAAGGCACACGGTGACGCGTTCGACGCCAAGGCCTGGCACATGGCCGCCCTGTCGCAGGGTCCGCTGGGACTCGACGATCTCGTCGACGAGCTGTCCAAGCTCTGACCGGACACCCCGCGCGATACCGCGGCGACCGGGCTCGGTTCACGCCATGAGCCCGGTCGCCGAGCGCCTTCGCGGCCGGAACGGCCCAGCCGGTCGCGACGGCCGGGGCGGTCAGCAGCCGCAGTCGTCGGAGTCGACCGGTGCGGTGAGCGGATCCGCGCCGCGCCGCCCACGCCCCTCCCTGGTCTCGAACTCGAAGCCCTCGCGCACCCAGTACTCGAAGCCGCCGAGCATCTCCTTCACCTGGTAGCCGAGTTCGGCGAGGGCGAGCGCGGCACGCGTCGCACCGTTGCAGCCGGGGCCCCAGCAGTACGTGACCACGGGCACGGCCGGGTCGAGAAGGTTCCCGGCCTGCTCGGCGATGAGCGCGGTGGGCAGGTGGACCGCGCCGGGGACATGTCCCTGGTTCCAGGACTCGGTGGAGCGCGAGTCCAGGAGCACGAAGCCAGGATCGCCGTCGGCCGCGAACGCGGCGGCGACATCGGAGACGTCCGCGTGGAAGGCGAGGGAGGCGCCGAAGTAGGCGGCGGCCACCGCCGGGGAGGCCGGTGGCACACGAAGGACGGGATGGGCCGCGGTGGCGGTGGGCTGCGATGTCATGCCCGGAAATCTACGGCCGGTGATCCGCCTCCCGGAAGACGAGACCCCCGGCACAGCGCTTGATCTGCCGGGGATTCCCTGTTGTCTCCCGAGCATGACCGACTATTCCCCGGACGCCACCGACTGGCGCATCCTCGATGTCCTGCAACGCGAGGGGCGGGCGTCGTTCGCCGAGCCGGCGCGCGTGGTGGCGATGTCCCCGAGCGCCGTGACCGAGCGGGTGCGCAGGCTGGAGGAGGACGGGGTGATCAGCGGCCACGCAGCCGTGGTCGCCCCGGAGCGACTCGGGCTGCCGGTCCTCGCCCTCGTACGGCTGCGTTGCCCGAACGGCCATGACAAACCGTTCCACGATCTGCTCGACACGACTCCGGAGATCGTGGAGGCCCACCATGTCACCGGTGACGACTGCTTCGTACTGGAGGTCACCACCCGCTCGATGAGTCACCTGGAGGAGGTCTCGGGGAGGATCGGCGCCCTCGGCTCGGAGACCACGAGCGTCGTCTGCTCCTCGCCGCTCCCCCGCCGCGCCATCAGCCGCTGAACTCAACGGTGGTCCGGTGCCGTACCGCCGAGCCGTGCCGCTCCTTCACCACTTCGAGCTGTGCGGGGACGCGGCGGCGCAGGTCGGCCACATGGCTGACGATGCCGACACTGCGGTCCCGCTCGCGCAACGAGTCCAGTACGTCGAGCACCTCGTCGAGGGTCTGGTCGTCCAGACTGCCGAAACCCTCGTCGATGAAGAGGGTGTCCAGCCGTACACCGCCCGCCTCGTCGGTGACGACGTCCGCCAGGCCGAGTGCGAGGGCGAGGGAGGCGAAGAACGTCTCGCCGCCCGAGAGCGTCGCCGTGTCGCGCTCGCGGCCGGTCCAGGCATCGACGACATGCAGTCCGAGGCCCGATCTGCGGCCTCCGGTGCGGGCGTCGGAGTGGACCAGTGTGTAGCGGCCGGACGACATGCGCTGCAGCCGTGCGGTGGCTGCGGCGGCGACCTGTTCGAGCCGGGCGGCGAGCACGTACGACTCCAGTCGCATCTTGCGTTCGTTGTCCGCGGAGGTGCCCGCGGTGAGCCCGGCCAGCCGTGCCACCCGGTCGTACTCCTCGCGCAGCGGTCCGAGTCCGCGCACCTCGTCCGCGGCGCCGCGCGAGAGCCTGCCGAGTTCGGCGCAGCGTTCGCGCGCGGCGGCCAGCACGGCCGAGGCCTCCCGCAGCGACCGCTCGGCCGTGTCGTGCGCGGCCTGCGCGAGCCCCACCGCGGCCTGCGGGCGGTCGGCTGCGGCACGGGTGTCCGTCTCCGCCAGACGGTCGGCCACCGCCGCCGCCTCGGACTGCCAGGCGTCGACGAGGTGCTGGAGTTCGCGCTGCCCGGCATCGCCGAGGAGGGCCTCGGCCGCGGCCTGCGGGGTGTCGAACCCTGCCCGGAACGCGGCGTCCGCGAGCCGGTCGTCGGCCTCCTTGCGGCGCTGTGCGGCCAGCTCCTCCTCCCGTACCGCCTCGGCGGCGGCGGCGAGCAGAGTGACCCGGCGCTCCAGGAGTGCGGAGTGTTCGGCCACGCTGCCGGACTCGCCGCGAGCGGTCACCAACTCGGCCTCCAGCGATGCCTGCTCACGGTCCAGGCCCTCACGCAGGGAGGTGCGGGCCGCGGCCCGGCGTTCGGCGAGCTGCCGTCCGTCGAGGCGCTCGGCCTGTTCCCGCTCGGCGGCTGCGAGGGCCTCGCGCGCGGCGTGCATGCCGGCTGCGGTGCGATACGCCTCGGCGTGCATGCCCGTCAGCCGGTCGACGAGCGCACCGAGTTCGGCGACGGTGGGGTCGGCATCGGGCCCGGTCCCGACCGGGCCGGCGGCGACCGCCCCGGTCCCTGCCGTCGGCGTCGGCCCGGCCGATCCGAGGGCGGCGCTCCCGGTCACGCATCCGGACGTGGCCGGATCGGCTGCATCGGCCCCGTCCCTCGGCTGCGGCACCGCCGACTGCGCGGCCGTGCGGGCGGCCGTGTGCTGCTCGCGTACGACTCCGAGTTCCCGGTCCGCCCGCGTACGCGCCTCCTCGGCGCGCCGGTGGGCGTGGAGGGCCCGATCCTCGGCGGCCTTGTCGACATGTCCATCTGCCGCGCGGGCCGGCTTGGGGTGGTCGGCCGAGCCGCAGACCTTGCAGTCCTCGCCGTCCACCAGCTCCGCCGCCAGTTCCGCCGCGATGTCACGCAGTCGTCGCTCGCGAAGCTCCAGCCACGACTCATGGGCCGCGGCGGCGCGCTCGCGGGCCGCGGCCAGCCGCTCGGCGGCGGCCGACACCTGGGCGGCGAGCGCGTCGCGGCGGCGGGCCGCGTCCAGCCGCGCACGGGCGGGCTCCAGCCGGCCGGCGAGCTGTTCGGCACGGGTGGCGGCCTCCTGGGCCGCCTCGACGCGTGCCCGCAGGCCGTCGCGGGTGGACTCCCAGTCGGCGAGCCAGAGTTCCGCTTCGCGGATCAGCTCGTCGTCGGCCCTGGCCTGCCGCTCCAGTCCGGCCCGCTCGGTGTCGATCCGTGCGCTGCGGCGCTCGGCACGCTTCGCGGCGTCGAGCCCGCCGATCTCCTGGCGGAGCCGTCGCTCCAGCTCCGCCAGCTGTTCGGCCCCGGCGTCGGCCAGGGTGCCGGGCAGCACCGCACGGGCGCGGTCACGGTCCCGGCAGGCCGTGCGGTACGCGCGCTCGGCCTCCTCGCGCAGGTCCAGAGCGGGCGCGACGAGGTCCGCCTTTCGGGCCCGTGCGAGACGTTCGTGGTGCCGGTCGCGGTCGGGGCGGCGGGCTTCGAGTGCGGCGGCGCGGCGCCGCGTCTCCGCGTACCGCTGCTGGAGTGCGGCGAGTTCGCGTTCGCTGTCGAGGGCCAGGCGCGCGGCCGACTGCCGGCCTTCGGCCATGGCGAGGACACAGGCGGCGATGTCGAGCCGTTCACGGGCGCCGCTGCGGGCCGTCGCGGCCCACTCCAGCACGCCTTCGGCGAGCCCCGGTTCGCCGGGCTGGAGGTCGGGGAACGGCGATTCACGGGCGGCGGGTCCGGCGGCCTGGGCGATCCGCTGGGCCACCGCGAGAACACGTTCGTCCGCGGCCGCGACCCTGGTTTCGGCGGTACGGCGCAGTTCGGCCAGGCGCTCCTCGACGGCGGCGAAACGGTGGGTGTCGAAGAGCCTGCCGAGGAGTCTGCCGCGTGCCTCGGCATCGGCGCGCAGGAAGCGTGCGAAGTCGCCCTGCGGCAGGAGCACCACTTGGCAGAACTGTTCCCGGCTCATCCCGATGAGCTGGGTGATCTCCTCGCCGATCTCCTGGTGCGAGCGGCTGAGCGGCCGCCAGCCGTCGTCGGGGTCGTACTCGCGCAGCCGGCTCTGGGCCTTCTCCGTCGTGAAGCCGCTGCCCTTCTTCTTGGGGCGGGGCTGTGCGGGGCTCCGGGTGATTTCGAGGCGCCGGCCGCCGACGGTCAGTTCCAGCTCGACCTCGGTGGCGAGATCCACCGGTGCGTGGTCGCTGCGCAGGGAGGTGCCGGGGCTCTGGCGGGCGCCGGGCACCGCGCCGTACAGGCCGTAGCAGACCGCGTCGAGGACCGAGGTCTTCCCTGCGCCGGTCGGCCCGTGCAGGAGGAAGAGCCCGGCCGACGCGAGGGCGTCGAAGTCGATCTCCTGGGTGGTGCCGAACGGTCCGAAGGCGGTGATGGTGAGCCGGTGGAGTCTCAACGGTTCACCTCGCGCACGCCGTCGTCCACCCGGACGTGGTCGAAGGCGCCGCGCAGCACCGTTCGTTCCTGTTCGTCGGCTTCGGAGCCGCCGCGCACATGTGCCACGAAGTCCTCGGCGATCTGCTGGTCGTCGCGCCCCTTGAGGCGCTGTGCGTACGAGGCGAGCGGGTCGTCGGGGGCCCGGTCGGGTTCGAACACGAGGCTGAGTGTGTGCGGGAACCGCTCGACGAGCCGGGCCATCGGCTCGACCGGGCGCACCGGGTCGGTGAGGGTGGCCTCGATCCAGGAGTCCCGGTGCCGCTCCAGCGCGGGGTCCTCGACGAGCTCGTCGAGGCGGCCGCGGAGCCGGGCGAGGGGGCGGGGCACCGGGCAGTCGAGGCGTTCGGCGGTGACCGCGCCCGAGGCGTCGAGGTCGATCAGCCACATCGTCTTGCGGTGGTCGACCTCGGAGAAGGAGTACGCGAGCGGCGAGCCGGAGTAGCGGACGCGTTCGGTGACGGTCTGGCAGCCGTGCAGATGGCCGAGCGCCACGTAGTCGACGCCGTCGAAGACTCCCGCGGGCACGGCGGCCACCCCGCCGACGGTGATGTCGCGCTCGCTGTCGCTGGCCTCCCCGCCCGCGACGAAGGCATGGGCGAGCACCACGGACCGGGTGCTGTCCGGGCGTGCCG
Organism: Streptomyces sp. NBC_00984; assembly: GCF_045162475.1. NCBI lineage: Bacteria > Bacillati > Actinomycetota > Actinomycetes > Kitasatosporales > Streptomycetaceae > Streptomyces > Streptomyces sp. NBC_00984. The sequence continues at coordinate 7,658,301 of NZ_CP108734.1, read as the reverse complement.
CCAGATCTGCGCGTACCCGCTCCATGGCGGCGGTCAGCACCGCTTCGTGCCCGGCGCGCTCCGCCTTGAAGACGTCCTTCACCAGAGCCGGTTCCAGGTAGGGCAGCCCGTAGAACGCCACCTCACCGTGCGCGTCCCGCAGGACGACGGGGGTGGCGCAGTCGGCGGGGTCGGTCCGCAGATGGATCCCGGCCCGCCCGATCAGCCCTGCGCCGACGCCCAGCCTGCGTGCCGAGTCATGGTTCCCGGAGATCATCACGGTGGGCACCCCGGCGGCGGCGAGCCGGTGCAGCGCGTCGTCGAAGAGCGCGACGGCGGACAGCGGCGGAACGGCCCGGTCGTACACATCACCCGCGACGAGGACCGCGTCCACCTCGTGCTCGCGCACCGTCGTCACCAGGTGGTCCAGGTAGGCGGCCTGGGCTTCGAGCAGAGAGACCCGGTGGAACGAACGCCCCAGGTGCCAGTCCGATGTGTGCAGAATTCTCAAGACCCGGCTCCGACCCGCATTGTCCTCTTCCTCCGCCCCCGAGTGGTGAGCCCCTCTTTTCTCACCCCTCACAGTCTCGCATCACCGCCGACCGCGTCCGGGCCTTCGGCGCTCCAGCCCTTCGGCCCTCCATCTCCTCATCCCAGAAGATCGATCCGCGTTCCGATGTCGCGGAGTTCCGCCCTCCGGTAGGCGGTCCAGGCGACGGCCAGGTCCTGCCAGGGGAGCCCGACCGGTGCGTAGACGGAACGGGCCGTGCCGGAGGTACGGCCGGGGTGCGCGCCGCCGAGCAGCTCGCCGAGGGTGGCGTCGGCGGCGGTGGGCGGCAGTCCCGCCGCGGCCAGGGCGCCCGTCGCCGCGGCCTGCTCGCGGTCGTCGACGACGAGAAGGGCGGCGGTGAGCAGATCGGCGGAGAGCTCCTGCTTGCCGGGTTCGTCGGCGCCGAGCGTGGTGAAGTGCTGTCCGGGGCGGCTGTCGGCGAGGCTCAGCAAGGGGGCGCGCGACCAGGTGGAGAGCAGTACGACATCGGCCGCCGCGGCGACCTGGGCTGCCGTGCCGAGGCCCCGGCCGCCGTGCCGGGTGGCGAATTCCGATGCGCGTTCCGGGTCGGTGTCGTGCACCACGAGTTCGCGGAAGCTCCGCAGACTCCGCAGTCCGCGGACCATGATCTCGGCCTGGGCGCCCGCGCCGACGACGCCGAGCACCGCCTCGCCCGCGGGGTCGGGGGCGGCGAGGACATCGGTGCCGAGGGCGGCGGCCAGCCCGGTCCGCCATGCCGTGACGGTGGCGGAGTCGAGGAGCGCGAGGAGTTCGCCGTCCCGGCCGCTGTGCAGGCAGATCACACCGCGCAGCGCCGGCCGGGCGCCCGGGAACTTGGCGTTGACCTTGACGGTGTAGGCGTCGATACCGGGCAGCAGGCCGGGAATGAGCGCCGTCGCCGTACCCGGGAACGGCAGGTCCGTGCGCACCCGCTGCCCGGCGACCGCCGGGGATCCGACGTGACGGAACCCCTCGGACAGGGCCTTCAGGGCGGTTTCCGGATCGAGGACGGCCAAAAGGTCGCTGCGGGTCAGGAGTCGGGTCATGCGCCCATTGTCCGGTGCGGCCGATCAGTGGCGGCGCCTGGGTGCCCCCGGGCGGTCCGTGGTTCCGGTCAGGCGTCCCCGTACGCCTCGCCGCCCAGCTCCAGCTCGGCCTCGCCCGCTGTCGCATCGGCCAGCCAGCCGCGGAAGGACTCGACATCGGCGTCCGGCAGCCCGATCTCGATGATGACGGCCTCCGCGTAGCGGACCTCGCGCACGGTGCGGCCGGTGGCCCGGAGGTCGTTCTCCAGTTTGCCCGCGCGCTGATGGGCGACGGTGATCGTGGCGAGGCGGAACCGTTGCCGGGTGATGGTGCCGAGCTCGTCGAGGGCCTCGCCGACCACTCCCCCGTAGGCCCTGATCAGCCCGCCGGCACCGAGCTTGACGCCGCCGTAGTAGCGGGTGACGACGGCGACGACGTAGCGCATCTCGCGGCGCGTCAGCATCTGCAGCATGGGTACGCCCGCGGTGCCCCCGGGTTCCCCGTCGTCGCTCGCCTTCTGTACGGAGGCGTCGGCGCCGATCACGTAGGCGAAGCAGTTGTGGGTGGCGGTCGGGTGTTCCCTGCGGATGCGTGCGACGAAGTCCTGCGCCTCCTGCTCGGTGGCGGCGGGGGCGAGCGCGCAGATGAAGCGCGATCGGTTGATCTCGGTCTCGTGCACGCCCGCTCGGGCGACTGTCCGGTACTGCTCCTGCATCCGGCCACCCTATGCCCCGCACGGGAATGGTCCGGGGCCGCCGTCCGTTGTGCGGATCATGTACGCAGACGAAGAGACGATCCACAGGATTCTCCGGGACAGCGGCGACACCTGGGCCGTGGTGGGCCTGTCCAGCAACCGGTCGCGCGCGGCCTACGGCGTCGCCGAGGTGCTCCAGCGCTTCGGCAAGCGGGTGGTCCCGGTGCATCCGAAGGCGGAGCGGGTGCACGGCGAGGACGGCTACGCCTCGCTGGCCGACATCCCGTTCCCGGTCGATGTGGTGGACGTCTTCGTCAACAGTGAGTCGGCGGGGGCGGTGGCCGACGAGGCGGTCGCGGCGGGTGCCAGGGCCGTCTGGTTCCAGCTCGGTGTGGTCGACACGGAGGCGTACGGCCGCGCACGTGCGGCAGGGCTGGACATGGTCATGGACCGGTGCCCCGCCATCGAGATCCCGGCACTGAAGCGTTAGGAAGCCCCGGCAGGCGCACCCGCGTCCCTCGTCCGGATGTGCGTGGTGTCGCGCCCGGCGTCCGGCTGGGAGAATGGCCGGCTGTGACTACTACGACTGCGCCGAGCGTCACCCACAGCCGGGGCGGGCTGGCCGGGCAGCTGGCCGAGCTCGGCGTGGAGTCCGGCGGTGTCCTCCTGGTGCATGCCTCGATGCGCGCGGTGGGTCCGGTGAGCGGTGGGGTCCGTGCGATGGCCGGCGCGTTGCGGGACGTCCTCGGAGGGCGCGGCACGCTCGTCGTCCCCGCCTTCACGCCGGAGAATTCCGATACGTCTCCGCACTACCTCGACCGGGTGCGCGGCCTCGACGACCGGGCCCGGGAGGCGGTACGCGCGAGCATGCCGCCCTTCGACCCGGCGACCTCGGCCGCACCGTCGGTGGGCAGCCTCGCGGAGGCGGTACGGCTCGGCGAAGGGGCGACGCGCAGCGACCATCCGCAGACGTCCTTCGCGGCGCTCGGCCCGCTGGCCCGGGACCTGACGGCGGGTCACCGCCCCGACTGCCATCTCGGCGAGGACTCACCCTTGGCCCGCCTCTACGATCTGCGGGCCCAGGTGCTCCTGCTGGGCACCGGGTTCGACACCTGCACGGCGTTCCATCTCGGCGAGTACCGGGTACCCGCCCCGCCCCGCCGGAGCTACCGCTGCGTGGTGGCGACCGGGGGCCGACGCCAGTGGTGGGAGTACGAGGACGTCGCCCTGGACGACAGCGACTTCGCGGCCCTGGGCGCGGACTTCGCCCACCCGGACGACGGCGTGACCGTGCGCACCGGCCCGGTAGGCTCATCGACGAGTCGCCTCTTCCGCATCACCGACGCCGTCGACTTCGCCGCGCACTGGCTGGCTGCCCACCGGGCCGACGCGCCGGTCCGGGCCCTCTGCCACGCGCCCGGCTGAGAACCCCGGTTCCCCGACGGACGGCGGTCGCCGTCTCAGCTCCTGATGCCGAGACCCTCGACGATCACCGCGCCCGGCAGCGCCGCCAGGGCCTTGCCCGGGACGATCAGCTTGCCCCGGCGGCTGCCGCTGCCGATCAGTACCCACTCCTCGTCGACGACGGCGGGATCGATCAGCAGCGGCCACGCGGCGGGGAGGCCGACGGGGGTGATGCCGCCGTACTCCATGCCGGTCTCGCCGACCGCCGTGTCCATCGGGGCGAAGGAGGCCTTGCGGGCGCCCAGTTGCTTGCGGACCGCGCCGTTCACGTCGACGCGGGAGTGGGACAGGACGAGGCAGGCCGCGAGCGTCACCTCGCCGCCGCGCTTGCCCGCCACCACGACGCAGTTGGCCGACCGGTCGAGCAGTTCCACGCCATGGTGCTCGACGAAGACCGCCGTGTCGGCGATGGCCGGATCCGTGTCGACGTGAATGATCTGTTCGGCGGGGAAGCCGCCCCAGCCCGCGGTCACGGCGGCGGCGACGGGGTCGGTGAGCAGGTCGAGGCGGTCGGCCGCCGGACCGGCGTTGTCGAAGGAGCCGATGGGAGCGCGCATGCGCACCACGCTAACAGCGCCCCCGGGTCCCTCGGCCGGCCGTCTCACCGTACGGGCGGGATGGAGACCACCAAGGTGATCTCGACCGGCTCGGGGCCGTCGTTGCGGTAGGCGTGCGGGTGATGCGCCTCGAACGAGGCGGAGCCGCCGGCCGGTACGGCGTACGAGGTGCCGTCGACGACCAGGGTGAGCTCGCCCGCGGTGACATGGAGCAGTTCGACGGTGCCCTCGGGGTGCGGATCGGAGGCGCTGCTGTCACCGGGCATCAGGCGCCAGGTCCAGAGTTCGAGCGGCCCCCTCGCCTCCGCACCGACGTGCAGGGTGGTGGAACTGCCCGCTTCGGTGGACCACATGTGCACCGCCTGGCTCTCGGGCACCAGCCGGACCGGTGAGCTCTGCTCGTAGTCGAGCAGCGTCGTGATGCTGACACCCAGCGCGTCGGCGAGCTTGACCGTGGTGCCGACGCTCGGGTTGGTGCGGGCCTTCTCGATCTGAATGATCATGCCGCGGCTGACCCCGGCGCGGGCGGCGAGCACGTCCAGGGTGAAGCCGCGTTCCCCCCTCCAGCGCTTGAGATTGCGCGCGAGCGACTGAGTGAGCTGATCGAGGTCAGACACATTCCGTCCAATATTTTGTATGGCAGGGTCGAAAATACTGCACTACGGTGTGGTGCACCCAACCGTTCACCGCACTGTACTGCGAGGCATGCAAAGACAGCACTGTTCGCGCTGGCCACCAGCCTGCTCCAGGGACTGGCCGACTTCGGCGGTGGACTGTTCACCCGGCGCATCCCCGCGCTCACCGTGGTCGTCGTCTCGCAGGCCGCCGCGGCCGTGGTGCTGGGCGTCATCGTGATCGCGACCGGCGGGTGGAGCGAGGTTGGCCCGCAGCCGTGGTTCGCCGTCGCGGCGGGCGTCGTCGGACCGGTGGCGATGCTGTGCTTCTACAAGGCCCTGGCGCTCGGCCCGATGGGGGTCGTCTCCCCGCTCGGCTCGCTGGGCGTCGCCGTGCCGGCCGCGGTCAGCCGGCGGACGGGTCCGCCGGCTCGCCGGGTTCCGCCAGGGCGAGCAACTGCTCGGGCGTGACGCCCGTCGGGATCGGCACCGGGGCAGGGGTACGCAGCGGCGGCTGCCAGCCCTTCTCGGGATCCCAGCTGCGTACGACCCGGGCGGGGGCACCGGCCACCACCGCGTGATCGCGCACCTCGCCCCGTACCACCGCACCCGCGGCGACCACCACGTTGCGGCCGAGCGTGGCCCCCGGGAGGATCACCGCTCCGGTGCCGATCCAGCAGCCCGGCCCGATGGCGACCGGCTCCATGCGGGGCCACTGCCGGCCGACCGGCTCGTGCGGATCGTCGTAACTGTGGTTCGTCGACGTGATGTAGACATACGGCCCGCAGTACGTGTCCGGGCCGATGGTCACCGTGGTGTCGGCGACCACATGGCTGCCGCGGCCGAGCACCACCCCGTCCCCCAGGGTCAGGATCGGATCGGGGCCGAGGTCCAGGTCGGGCATGAGTCCGGCCGTCAGCGTGACCTGCTCACCGATCACGCAGTGCGAGCCGAGCTCGATCCACCGCTCCCCGAAGACCGTGCCCTGCGGAAAGGCCAGCCGGGTGCCCGCGCCGATCCGGCGGAAGCGCAGCGCGCCCGGACGATCCGCGGTGACCGCGCCCGTCTCCTGCACCCAGCGCCAGCCGCGGTGGACGGCCCGGGACAGGGCGCGCCGCCGCCAGGCGGCAAGGGAAGAGAACGCGTTCCTGTTCGTCGGCACTCGCTCACGGTAGTCGGCGGCGTCCGGCCCGATCACCGCGGCGACCTGTGATGTTCACCCCACCGGGTCACGGTCGGCCGACCGTCGCATACCGTTTCTCCGACGCGATCGACGCGATCAACGCGATCCAACAGCCGCGGCCGGCTGCCGGAGCGGACGACCGCGGCCGCACGAGACCTGAGCACGGAGGAACGGGCGATGGCAGAGCAGGCGTTGATCACAGGAATGGGCGGCAAGGAGCCGGACATCGACGCGGATGCCTTCACGGCACCGACCTCGGTCGTCATCGGTGAGATCACGATGGCCGCGGGCTCCAGCCTCTGGTACCACGCCGTACTGCGCGCCGACTGCGGCCCGATCGTCATCGGGGCCGACAGCAACATCCAGGACAACTGCAGCGTCCATGTCGACCCCGGGTTCCCCGTCACGGTCGGCGAGCGCGTCTCGGTCGGGCACAACGCCGTGCTCCACGGCTGCACGATCGAGGACGACGTCCTCGTCGGCATGGGCTCGACCATCCTCAACGGAGCCCATATCGGCGCCGGTTCGCTGATCGCGGCGCAGGCGCTGGTCCCGCAGGGAATGCGGGTGCCTCCGGGCTCGCTGGTCGCCGGTGTCCCCGCCAAGGTCAAGCGGCAGCTGACCGAGGAGGAGCTCGAAGGCATCAAGTTCAACGCGGTGGGTTACGTGGAGCTGGCCAAGGCGCACCGCCAGGCCCACGAGGGCTGAGCGGGGAGGACAGGGCGGGGCCGGGAGCGTACGAGAGGGAGCGCCGGGCGGGGCACGTGCCCGGCGGCTCCTTGTCTCCGCCTCGCCCCCACCGCACCACGCTGTCCCGCTCGCGCCGCCCCGCTCCGTTACCGTCCCGTCCGGTCAGTCCGCGGCCGGTACCGCTGCCGAGCCGGACGCGGAGGCGGCCGACGCCCGCTCCGCCGCCTTCTTGGCCCGGTTCTTCACGATCAGCATCGAGGTGATGCCGATCAGCACCGCGACCACGAGGCCGAGATACGAGAACCGCTTGAGCCAGGCCTCGGCGACGACTCCCACCGAGTAGATGACGGCCGTCGTACCGCCCGCCCAGATGATGCCGCCGAGCACGTTGGCGATCAGGAACTTCCAGTACGGCATGTGCAGTACGCCCGCCAGCGGACCCGCGAAGATCCTCAGCAGCGCCACGAAGCGGCCGAAGAACACCGCCCACATGCCCCACTTCTGGAACGAGCGCTCCGCCAGCCCGATCTGGCTCTCGCCGAAGTGCTTGGGGAACTTCCTGCCCAGCTTGGCCAGCAGCGGCCGGCCGCCCTTGCGGCCGATGGCGTATCCGATCGAGTCACCGATGACCGCGCCGGCCGAGGCGCAGGCGCCGAGGATCCACGGGTTCACTCCGTCGTGCCCGGCAGCCAGCAGCGCCGCGCTGATCAGTACGATCTCGCCCGGCAGTGGAATGCCGAGGCTCTCCAGCCCGATGACCACGCCCACCAGGGCGTAGACGCTGACCGCGGGGATGGTCTCCAGCCATTCCTGGATGTGCAACGCCGATCCTCCCGTAACCGATGTCCGTTGCCCGCCGGGCAACTCCTCGGCGCACGGCGGGAAGCCTACCTGCCCCGCCAACGGCCCGGACAGCGCGAAAAGCCGCCACACGCCCTCTCGTTGGGGTGCGTGGCGGCTCTTCGCGGAACCGGCCGGGATCAGGCGTGGGGACGCAGCGTCCAGACGACCGTCATCTCACCGGTCACCGCGCCGTCCGCGCGGTGGATCTCGATGACCACGGGGAACTCCGGCCGTTCGCCCGCGTCGAGTTCGGCGATGACATCGGCCACCGGGCGGCCGAGGGTCGCCGTCGCCGTGACGACACCCTTGGCCAGCTTCTTGTAACCGATCTCCGCCTTCACCGCCAGCGGCACGGCGCGCGACATCTGGTCGCCGAAGGCGGCGATGACGATCGCCCCGCTCGCCGATTCCGCCAGCGTGAACATCGCTCCGGCGTGCGGTCCGCCGATGTGGTTGTGGTACTCGGCCTGGTCCGGCAGGCGGACCACCGCGCGCTCGGCGGTCGTCTCCAGGAACTCGAGATTGAGGGTCCGGGCCATCGGGACCGTCGCGACGAGCATCTCGCCGACGGTCATCTGTTCAGCGCTCATGACCGGATGTTACTCACGAGTAAAGCTTTTTGGCCATCCCCGGCATCCCCCGGCACCCCTCCGTGATCGGATCCTTCACCGTCCGCACACGGGGGCGGACGTAGCAGACCGGCCACCACCCCTCTATCGTTACTCGCCATGTGGCCAGGACAGCAGCCGCCCGGGGGCGAGCAAAACCCGCAGGACCAGAATCAGAACCCGTATCAGCAGCCGGGGTACCAGCAGCCGAATCCCTATCAGCAGCCGGGATATCAGCAGCAGGGCCAGCCCGGACCGCAGCCGGGACATCCGCAGCAGGGCCAGCAGCCCGGCTATCCGCAGCCGAACCCGTACCAGCAGCCGACCGTGCCGCAGTACGCGGTACCCGGCCCGCCCGGTGGACCGCAGCCCGGCGACAACAAGAAGAAGACCACCGCCGTCGCGATCGTCGCGGCCACCGCTGTCGTCGTGGCCGCCGTGGTGACCGGTGTCGTCGTGATGAACAAGGACGACAAGGGCAAGGACGTCGCCGACGACAAGCAGACGTCGGCGCCCAAGCCGTCCGGGTCCGCCTCCACCACCGAGGCGAACCCGCGTGGCGACGACGGGGACCCCAAGCCCCTCATTCCCGGGTGGAAGGTCGTCACCAATCCCAAGTGGGGCACGCAGTTCGACGTGCCCGGCGACTGGGAGGTCGGGACGCCCGGCACGTTCTCGTACTTCGAGGACGACAAGAAGGGCGACAAATCGCCCCTCATCGGCTTCTCCGCGCCGTCGTTCTACCAGAAGCAGTGGTGCGTGGACGACTCCGACAAGGACGGCATCAAGGAGAACATGAGCCTCGCGAGCGCCGGCACCAGGGGCGCCCAGGGTGCCACCGACGCCGCCAAGAACGCCCACAGCGAGGCCGGCACCTGGGCGTGGGCCGCCTACGCGCAGCACATGCCGGAGAGCACCATCAAGTTCACCGAGGCCAAGCAGTACACCACCAAGTCGGGTCTCACCGGCCAGGTCGTCACCGCCACCGCGCCGAATGTCACGAAGCGGAAGAAGTGCGACAGCGACGGCAAGACCATCGCCTTCACCTTCAAGAACAAGAAGGGTGAGTTCGCGTCCTGGGTGCTGTACGGAGCCGATTCCGTCAAGGACGAACTTCCGGACACGACGATCCAGAAGATCCTCAGCACCGTGCGACTGGTGGACGTCGTCAAGACCGACTGACCCCTTCGCCTCCCCCGGGAAAACAGTTGTCACGGCGGAGGTGCGGCGGCGATAGTCCCCTGGTGACTGTCGCCTCCGCCCCCGCATCCCGTCCGCTGCGCCCCGGCCGCAACTACCGTCTGCTGACCGCCGCCGCGATCATCACGGGCCTGGGTACCCATGGCGCGCTGATCGCGGCGGCGTTCGCCGTTCTGGAGGCGGGCGGTGACGGCGGCGACGTCGGTCTGGTGGCCGCCGCCAGGACCGCGCCCCTGGTGCTCTTCCTGCTGATCGGCGGCGCGATCGCGGACCGGCTGCCGCGCCACCGGGTGATGGTCGCGGCCAACGCCCTCAACTGCCTCTCGCAGGCCGCGTTCGCCTGGCTGGTCCTGGCCGGCGATCCGAAGCTGTGGCAGATGATGCTGCTCACCGCGTTGTGCGGCACCGGGCAGGCGTTCTTCAACCCGGCGGCCGAGGGCATGCTGATGTCCAGCGTCAGCCGCGAGCAGGCGAGCCGTGCCTTCGCCCTGTTCCGGATGGCCATGCAGGGCGCGACGATCGGCGGGGCGGCGCTCGGCGGCGCCATGATCGCGGCGATGGACCCGGGCTGGGTGCTCGCCGTCGATGCCGCGGCCTTCGCGGTGGCGGGCGCGCTGCGCGCGTTCCTGGACGTCAGCCACATCCCCCCGCGCGCGCCGGGCGGCGGTCTGCTCGCCGATATGCGGGACGGCTGGCAGGAGTTCATCGGCCGCCCCTGGCTGTGGAGCATCGTGGCGCAGTTCTCGGTGGTGGTCGCCGCCGTGGGTGCGGCCGAGTCGGTGTACGGTCCGCTGGTCGCCCGGGACGAACTCGGAGGCGCCCGCCCGTGGGGTTTCGCGCTCGCCGCGTTCGGGGTCGGCACCCTGGGCGGGGCGCTCCTGATGATGCGCTGGAAGCCCCGGCGGCTGCTGCTGGCCGGAACGCTCTGCGTCTTCCCGCTGGCGCTGCCGTCGGCGGGCCTCGCGGTGCCGTTGCCGGTGGCCGGACTCTGCGTGGTGATGTTCGTCAGCGGCGTCGCCATCGAGGTGTTCGGGGTCTCGTGGATGACGGCCATGCATCAGGAGATCCCGGAGGAGAAGCTCTCCCGGGTCTCGGCGTACGACTGGTTCGGCTCGGTGGCGATGATGCCGGTGGCCACCGCGCTCGCCGGTCCGGTGGAGTCACTGGTCGGGCGGAGCGAGGCGCTGTGGGGCTGTGCGGCGCTGATCGTGCTGGTCACAGGGGCCGTGCTGTTCGTGCCTGAGGTACGCGGTCTGACCCGGGCCCCCGCCACCGCCGAGGTGGCGAAGGACCGGGGCCCGGCGTCAGCCGATACTGAAGGCCCCGTCGGGCGGCTCGGGTGAGGCGACCGCCGCACCGTCCCTGACCGGCCGGGCGGCACCGGTGAGCCGGTCCAGCGCGGCACCGTGCTCGACCCTGGCGGGGAAGGCGTCGGCGGCGCAACGGCGGGTCAGCGTCGCGATGTCGAGGGGACTCGGGGAGGCGACGAGGACGAGGTTGCCGAAGCGCCGGCCGCGCAGTACCGCCGGTTCGGCGATCAGCGCGAGTTCCTCGAAGACGGCTGCGAAGGTGGCAAGTTGGGAGCGGAGGAAGCCGAAGGGCGCGCCGTCCGCGAGGTTGGCGGCGTAGATTCCGCGGTCCCGCAGCGACCGGCGGGCAGCCTGCGCGTACTCGACGGAGGTGAGGTGGGCGGGTACCCGCGAGCCGCCGAAGACATCGGCGACCAGGACGTCGACGGAGCCGGACGCGGTCCGTTCCAGCCGGCCGCGGGCGTCCGTGCCGTGCACGGTGATCCCGCCGCCGTCGGGGACCGGCAGGTGCTCGGCGACCAGTTCGAGGAGCCCGAGGTCGGCCTCGGCGACGTCCTGGCGGGAGCCGGGCCTGGTCGCGGCGACATAGCGGGGCAGGGTGAGCGCACCGCCGCCGAGATGGAGTACGTCCAGCGGTGCGCCGGGTGCCGCCGCGCAGTCGATGACGTGGGCGAGCCGTCGCGCGTACTCGAATTCGAGGTGGTCCGGTGCGTCGAGGTCGACGTAGGACTGGGGCGCGCCGTCGACGGTGAGCAGCCAGGCACTGTCCCGGTCCACGTCGGGGAGAAGCCTGGCGGTGCCCTGGTCCACGTCCCGGATGACCGGTATCGAGTCGTTCACTCCCCCATTGTGGGGTGCCGGATCAGCTGCTCAGGACCGCGGCCACGGCTTCGGTGTGCGACGCCGACTGGGCCAGCCCGGCGCGGGCGGCCGCGGCGCGGCAGCTCGGGTCGAGGGGGTTGCGGCCGAATGCCTTCTTCGCCGCCGCGTCCGGAGTGATGACCTCGACGCGGGCACCGTTCGCTGCGAGCGCGGCCGCCTGCGAACCCGGCGAGGCGATGGCCTTGTTGCCACTGGCCGACGGGGCGATGACGACGACGCGTCCGTACCCGGCGGCGAGCTGGGCGTTGGCCGTGGAGTGCACCCCGCCGTCGATCCAGGACCGCCCGTCGGCGCGGGCGACGGGCCACACGCCGGGGACCGCGGAGCTCGCGGTGACGGCGTCGACCAGGGACACTCCGCCGTCCTTGTCGAACGTGTGGAGTTCGCCGGTCGTGGCGTCGACGGCGGTGACGATCAGGGGACGCCCCGGCCACTCGGGCGACAGGAGGCGGCTCGCGATGGCCGTGCGCCGTTTCTCCGCGGTGGTGCCGAGCCGGGCGTCCTGCGCGATCCTGCCCAGCTTCCGGCCGTACGCCTCGGGGGTCCGGGCGGACAGTACGGCGCCCGCGTAGCGCAGCAGGGTGAACATGCCGAGCTTGCCGCCCGTGATGTCCTGCGGATCGGCGAGCTGGAGTTCGTAGAGTTCGGGAAGGCCGAGCAGCCCGGAGGCCAGCTGTGCGCCGACCATCGCTCCCGCGGAGCTGCCGATGATCAGATCCGCTGCGGAGAGGTCCACGCCCGAACTCGCGAGCCCGTGCAGGATTCCGGTCTCCCAGGCACTGCCGGTGACGCCGCCGGAACCCAGGACCAGCGCTGTGTCTGTCATGCCGTCAGTCTTGCGCACGGCGCCGGGCCCGCCTCCCGTGGGGTGCGGGAGGCGGGCCCTTGGAACGTCGCCGTTCAGAGGACGCCGGTGACGGTGCCGGCGCCGACCGTGCGGCCGCCCTCGCGGATCGCGAAGCCGAGTCCGGTCTCCAGCGGGACGTCACGTCCCAGCTCGACGGTGAGGTCGACCGTGTCGCCCGGACGCGCCACCACCACCTCACCGAGATCGACGTCGCCGACGACGTCCGCGGTGCGGATGTAGAACTGCGGCCGGTAGCCGGTGGTGACCGGGGTGGTCCGGCCGCCCTCCTTCGCCGACAGGATGTACACCTGCGCGGTGAAGCGCCGGCTCGGCGTCACACTGCCGGGCGCCGCGACCACATGGCCGCGGCGGACCCGGTCGCGCTCCACTCCGCGCAACAGCAGGGCCACGTTGTCACCGGCCTCCGCGGACTCCATCGGCTTCCCGAAGGTCTCCAGCCCGGTGACGACGGTCTCGATGTCCGGGTCCGGTCCGAGCACCGACACCCGGTCGCCGGTACGGACGGTGCCGCGCTCGACGGCCCCGGTGACGACGGTGCCCCGGCCGGTGATGGTCAGGACGTTCTCCACCGACAGCAGGAACGGCGCGTCGATGTAGCGGACCGGCATCGGTACGTAGGTGTCGACGGCGTCCAGCAGCGCCTCGACGGCCGAGGTCCAGCGCGGGTCGCCCTCCAGAGCCTTGAGGCCCGACACCCGCACGACGGGAACGGAGTCACCGCCGTAGCCGTGCGCGGAGAGCAGCTCGCGGACCTCCAGCTCGACCAGGTCGGTCAGCACCGTGTCCTCGCCGTCGTCGACGGCGTCCGCCTTGTTGAGCGCGACGACGATGTGGTCGACACCCACCTGGCGGGCGAGCAGCACGTGCTCGGCGGTCTGCGGCATGATCCCGTCGAGCGCGGAGACGACCAGGATCGCCCCGTCGAGCTGGGCGGCGCCGGTGACCATGTTCTTGATGTAGTCGGCATGGCCCGGCATGTCGACATGCGCGTAGTGACGCGTGTCGGTCTCGTACTCGACGTGCGCGATGTTGATGGTGATGCCGCGCTGCGTCTCCTCCGGCGCCCGGTCGATCCGGTCGAACGGGACGAACGTGCCGGTCCCGCGGTCGCTGAGGACCTTGGTGATGGCAGCGGTCAGGGTGGTCTTCCCGTGGTCGACGTGGCCCATGGTGCCGATGTTGAGGTGCGGCTTGGTGCGCACGTATGCCGTCTTGGGCATGGTTCATTCCTTGGTGTTCGAAGCTGAGAGAGAAGACCCCGGGGCCCCGCCGACCCTCCCCTTGCGGGGTCCGCCGGACTGTCGGGGGAGGGTCAGCTTCGGGCGCCGCCGATGAGCGCTGCGGCAGCGGTGAACACCGCTGCGGAAGTTGCCGCGGTGACGGGGCTCACGGCAGCCTTCGGCGCGTCCGCGACTGCGGACGGCGCTGCGAGGAAGGCGTACCGGAACATGGGTCCGATCATGTCGGACGGGCCGGGCGGCGTCGAATGGTTTTCGGGCGGACACCGCAGTCACGGCAGGGTAGTTCGGCCCGAGCCGGACGCCGGGCGGGCAAGGGGCGCGGCACCGGCCGCCCCGCTCCCGCCACGCGCATTACGGCGATCACGCACCGGCGTCGGATACTCTCCCCGCATGCCCGTCCCCGCCGCCCGGCCCGCCACCGGCCTCGCCGTGCGCTGCACGAGGGCGCTGCTCTCGCCCTGGTCCCGGTTCTCGCTGCTCGTGGCCGTGCTGCTGGGCGCCGCGGCGACGATGCTCCTCCTCGAACCCCAGCGGCTGCTCGCCACCGGCTGGCCCGCCCAGCTCAGCGGTGGCGCGGTCGCGGTGATCCTGTTCGGTGTCGCGTACGGCGTGTGCACCGTGGCCTTCGTTCCCCGGCCGCTGCTCAATCTCGCCGCCGGCGCACTCTTCGGTACGCAGTCGGGACTGGCCGCCGCGCTGGCGGGGACGGTGCTCGGCGCGGGCATCTCGTTCGGACTGGGCAGGGTGCTGGGACAGGACGCGCTGCGTACGCTGCTGCGCGGGCGGTGGCTCAAGGCCGCGGACGGTCAGTTGAGCAGGCACGGGTTCCGCTCGATGCTGGCGCTGCGGCTGTTCCCGGGCGTGCCGTTCGCGGCGGCCAACTACTGCGCGGCGGTGTCGCGCATGGGGTATCCGCCGTTCCTGGTGGCCACCGGGCTCGGCTCGATCCCGAACACCGCGGCGTATGTCGTCGCGGGCAGCGAGGCCTCGTCACCGACGTCTCCGGCGTTCCTGGCCGCGATGGGCTTCATCGTGCTGACGGGGCTGGGCGCGGCCGTCGTCGCCTGGCGCAAGCGCCACCGTCTGACCGCCGGTTGAACCGGTGCGCACGGCGACTCGCACCGGGGCGGTGGGCGGCCCGGGGGTACGCGTAACGCTGTTCATCTGAGGGCGGTACCCTGCCCGCGACCGACCGAAGATCTCCGGGCCCGTCACGGCCCTGCCCTCAATTGACCGCAATGCGCACGCCGCCGACGGCCCTCCATGCCGTCGGCCGATGCACGATCACCTCCGGGATGGCCAAAGCCCCATGAGCTGGTTCGAATCGTTCGTCCTGGGCCTCGTTCAGGGACTGACCGAGTTCCTGCCGATCTCCTCCAGCGCGCATCTGCGGCTCACCGCAGCGTTCGCCGGCTGGCACGACCCGGGTGCGGCGTTCACCGCCATCACCCAGATCGGTACGGAGGCGGCAGTCCTCATCTACTTCCGCAAGGACATCGTCCGGATCGTCTCGGCCTGGTTCCGTTCGCTGACCGACCGGTCGATGCGCGGCGACCACGACGCCCAGATGGGCTGGCTGGTCATCGTGGGTTCCATCCCCATCGGCGTGCTCGGTGTGACCTTCAAGGACCAGATCGAGGGCCCGTTCCGCGATCTGCGGCTGATCGCCACCACGCTGATCGTGATGGGCATCGTCCTGGGCATCGCCGACCGTCTCGCCGCCCGCGACGAGGTGGGCGGGAGGCACCGGGCCGGCAAGGAGCGCAAGACGCTCAAGGAACTCGGGGTGAAGGACGGCCTGATCTTCGGTTTCTGCCAGGCGATGGCCCTGGTCCCGGGCGTCTCCCGCTCCGGGGCCACCATCAGCGGTGGTCTGCTGATGGGGTACACCCGCGAGGCCGCGGCCCGGTACTCCTTCCTGCTCGCGGTCCCGGCGGTGCTCGCCTCGGGTGTCTTCGAGCTGAAGGACGCGGGTGAAGGACACGTGTCGTGGGGGCCGACGATCTTCGCGACCGTCATCGCGTTCGGCGCGGGGTACGCGGTCATCGCCTGGTTCATGAAGTTCATCACCACCAAGAGCTTCATGCCGTTCGTCATCTACCGCGTACTGCTCGGCGTGCTGCTGTTCGCGCTGGTGGCCGCGGGTGTGCTGAGCCCGCACGCCGGTGAGTCGGCGGGCTAGGGTTCGCACGTACGGCACCTGGGCGCCGGGGCCTGGTTCTTCGCACGCGCGGCACCCGGGCGCCGGGTCAGCGCCTCGCGCGGCGGCGGAACAGGTATCCGCCCAGGACGAGCCCGGCGACCAGGGTCACGGCCAGTACCGCCCAGAGCGGCAGGGTGACGGTGGGAATCCACAGCCGGATGCCGACCGACCCGGTGTTCGCGGCGATGAACCAGATCGCGAGCCCCGCCAGCACCAGGGCCCCGAGGGTGCGGATGCGTACGTTCCGGCCCTTGACGGTCAGGGTCGGCGGGCCGTGCGATCGGGACGTCTTCTCTGCCATGCGTCCAGTATCGAGCGATTCGGGCGATTAGTCCTGACGGGCGGCCGCATTCCTCGGGTACCGGTGCACCGGGTCGTCGACGATGCCCGGCCGCACCCGTACGTCCCAGGATGCGACCTGCTCCGGCGGGTCAGGGTATGTCGCCCCGCCAGTCCCAGCGGTCGGGGTCGCCGTCCCGCGGCCCGTACTCCGCCCTGCCGCCCGGTCCGAACCGCCCGATCTCGGTGTTCAGCGCCGCTCCCTCGCGCAGCGCCCGCTCCGTCCAGCCGGTCACGTCGAGAAGCAGGCCGTCGAGCGGGCCGCCCACCAACTCCCGGTAGGCGTGACCCGGCCGGGGCCCCGGGTCGGGATCGTCATGGTCGGCGCCGTACACGCGCCGCTGCCGCATCAGCTCGTCCATGGGGGGCAGCATCGCACCCGGCACTGACAATCGCAGTGGCCGGGACGTCACGGAGCGCACCGGCGCAGCCGGGTCCGCCTCGATTCCCCGGACCGTCTCCGTGTTGTTCGCCAAGCCGCTCCGCCGCTCCCGCGTGCACGGGCGGCCACAGGTCCCGGATGTTCCGGGCAGATAGGGTCGAAAGTCCCTGCCGCACGATGTCCGTGCGTACCAGCCTGGGACATGCACCGCCGGAACCTGGAGGGAAAATCATGACCAGCACCGACCGTCCCGTGATCGCCGCAGTCGACGGCTCGTCGCACAGCCTCGAAGCACTTGACTGGGCCGCCCACGAAGCCGTACGGCGGGGCCTCGGGCTGACGATCGTGCACGCCCGCACGCCCGACCGGCGCGTCGGACAGGACACGCAGCGGCGCGAGGCGGAAGAGCTGCTCGACCGGTCCGTACGAAGGGTGTCCGAGATCGTTCCGGAGCTGCACACCTCGAAGCTGACACCGCTGGACTTCCCTTCGGCGGCGCTCACCTCACTCAGCCGTGAGGCCTCGCTGGTGGTCGTCGGCTCGCGCGGTCTGGGCGGCTTCCGGTCCCTGCTGCTCGGCTCCAACAGCCTGGCGACCGCGTCGATGGCCGAATGCCCCGTCGTCGTGGTCCACAGCGGGCCGTCGGACGAGGACGCGGCGGAGGCGGCGGGAACACATCCCGACATCGTCGCGGGAGTGGCTGCCGACGAGAGCAGCGAAGCGGTTCTCGAGTTCGCCTTCGGAACCGCGGCGTCCCGGCCCGGTGCGCGGCTGCGGATCGTGCACGGCTGGACGATGTTCTCCTCGATGCTCTCGGGCGGCCCCGTCTTCGACCGGGACGCGGCGGCGAACTCGGCCGAACGGACCCTCGCGGAACTCACCGCCGGCTGGCGGGAGAAGTACCCGCAGGTCGAGGTCGTCAGGGAACCGGTCGGCGGCTCCGCCTCACGCACCCTGGTCACGGCATCGGCGACCGCGGCGCTGACCGTGATCGGGCGGCGCCGGGGCGGCGAGTCCCTCGGGCTCGGGCTCTCCCCCGTCGCGCAGACCACGCTCACGCACGCGCTCGGCCCGGTCGCCGTGGTGCCCTGCTGACGTCGGCGCCGCCCCGCCGTGCGTGCACGCCTCTTGGCCTCGCACGCCGGCGGGGCGGACACTGACCCGATGACGCAGCGCGTGGATCTCGCGACCGTGATGGACCGGCTGTCCATCGATGCAGTGATCACCGGCTACGCGACGGCGGTGGACGACGGGGAATGGGCCGACTACCGGGCCCTGTTCACCGCGGACGGCCGAGCCGACTACCGCGGCGCCGGTGGTGTCGAAGGGCCGGCGCACGAGGTCGCCCAGTGGCTGGCGGGGACGATGCGGCTCTTCCCCGTACGCCAGCATCTGATCGTCAACCGCCGGCTCGACCTCCAGGACCTGGGCGGCTACCCGGGCGACCGCGCCGAGGTGGGGGCCGACTACCTCAACCCGATGCGGCTGGAGAGCACCGCGGCCGGTGCGGGCGATGCGGAGGTACGGGACACCACGCCGAACTTCGTCTCCGGCGGGCGGTACGCGTTCACGCTGTCGCGTACGGACGGCGGCTGGCGGATCCGGACCGTGACCGTCCACGAGAAGTGGCGCAGCGCAGGAAGCCTCTTCCCCGCGGACTGATCCCGGCCCTCCGGTGCTTCCGCTCCCCCGCACCGGGGAAGAACTGCGGAACGGACAAGCAGGGGGGAGACTGCTGATCAGGCAGGACGAGGAGGCGCGGCATGCGATTTCCGGCCGGTCGGAGCGGGCAGTGGGAGCGGGTGCTGCGGTCCGGCCGGTGGCGCGGCTGTCTCGCACCGCTCGCGGGGGCGCTGCCCGCACTCGCGTTCCCCGCGCCTTCGCTGTGGTGGCTCGCCGGTGTCGGCCTGGTTCCGTGGCTGCTCCTCATCCGGTCCGCCGGCACGGGGCGCCGGGCGGCGCTGGACGGCTGGCTCGGCGGCACCGGCTACATGCTCGCGGTGCATCACTGGCTGATGCCGAGCCTCCATGTCTTCATCGTGGTCCTGGCGGCCCTGCTCGGTCTGCTGTGGGCTCCGTGGGGGCTGCTGGTCTTCCGGATGCTGGGCGGGCCGGTGTCCGCGGCGGCCGTCGTCCTCGCGGTCGTCGTGGTGCCCTCCGGGTGGCTGATGATCGAACTGGCCCGCTCCTGGGAGGCGCTCGGCGGTCCCTGGGGGCTGCTCGGCGCGAGCCAGTGGCAGGTGGCTCCCGCGCTCCGTGTGGCGTCCGTGGGCGGGGTGTGGCTGGTGAGTTTCGTGGTGGTGGCGGTGAATACCGCTGTCGCCCTGCTGTTCGTGTCCGCGGCCGCCCGGGGGGTGGCCGCGGTGAGCATCCTGGTGTGCGCGCTGGCCGTGGCGTCGATGGCGAAGTGGGCACCGCAGCCCGAGGAGTCGGGGGTGGCCAGGATCGCCGTCGTGCAGCCGGGTGTGGTCACGGGGGCCCACGGCGCCGAGCGCCGGCTCGCCCTCAGTGAACGGCTGACCGGCTCGCTGGCCGGGCGCGATCTCGATCTGGTGGTGTGGGGCGAGAGCAGTGTGGGGATGGATCTCGCGCAGCACCCCGACGTCACCGCACGGATCGCCGCTCTCTCGCGCCGGGTGGGCGCGGATGTGCTGGTCAATATGGACGCCAGGCAGACCGACGCGTCGGGCCGGACGGGCATCTTCAAGTCGGCGGTGCTGGTGGGTCCGGACGGGCTGACCGGGGACCGCTACGACAAGATGCGGCTGGTGCCGTTCGGCGAGTACATCCCGGCCCGGTCGGTGCTCGGCTGGGCCACGTCCGTGGGCCGGGCGGCGGGCGAGGACCGGTTGCGGGGCACCCGGCAGGTGACGATGTCGCTGCCCCGGGCCGAGGGTGGGCACGGTCTGCGGATCGGGCCGCTGATCTGCTTCGAGTCCGCGTTCCCCGACATGAGCCGTCGGCTCACCCGGGACGGTGCACAGGTCCTGATCGACCAGTCGTCCACCTCGTCGTTCCAGCACAGCTGGGCACCCGAACAGCATGCCTCACTGGGGGCGCTGCGGGCCGCCGAGAACGGCCGTCCGATGGTGCATGCCACGCTCACCGGCGTGAGTGCGGTGTACGGCCCGCAGGGCGCGCGCGTCGGTGCTCCGCTCGGTACGGACACGAGCGGCGCCGCCGTGTTCGACGTACCGCTGGCGACGGGCACCACGCTCTATGTGCGGCTGGGCGACTGGCCGCTCCAGGGGGCCGCGGCGGTGCTGGTCCTGTTCTGCGCCTCCGAAGGGGTCCGGTCGCTCATGAGGCGTGACCGGGTGCCGGGTGGGGCGGCTGCCGCGCCGGCCGGTCCGGTCGTCCGCCCGGGGCCCTGACAGCCGGACCGGATGGCGCGGGGCTGGCCGGGCCTATCCGGGGCCGTTCACCGAGACGATGTGGCCCTGGGCGTCGACGGTGAGCGAGACCCGCTCGACCTTGTTGGTCACGGCCAGCACCAGCCACACGGCGCCCCAGAGAAAGCAGGTGAACACCATCAGGATGGCGTGCAGCACATGGTTCAGCGGGTTTCCCCGGACCATGACGACCTGTGTCCCGGAGCGCGATTCCACCCGCCAGCCGCTCGCGATCCGCTGATTGACCGCCCAGTCGAGGATCAGACCGCGCTGCTTCTCGTCGGGCGGCCGCCCATCGGCCGAGTAGTAGCCCGGCGGCGGCTGGAGCGCTCCCCAGCCCTTTGGCTCGTCGTGAGATCTCACGAGGTCACCTCCACGGGCCGGTGGCCCATCACCCCAGCCTGCATCGGAGCGGAACCCGACGCATCCGGAGGCTCACCGACCGCCGCTCCCGGCGGCTGCGCCGGGACAGCCTCTCAGGCGCAGTCCAGCTCGCGCAGGATGCGTTCGCACAGTTCGTGCGTACGCAGGGCGTCCTCGGCGTTCAGCACCTGGCCGGCGCGTACGGCGTCCAGGAACGACAGCACGCTCTGCTCGATGCCGCGCTGGCGGGCCACCGGCACCCAGTCGCCGCGCCGCCGTACGCTCGGCTGCCCCTTGTGGTCGATCACCTCGGCGAGGTTGACGACTTCGCGCTTGGAGTCCTGGCCGGAGACCTCCAGCCGTTCCTCGGTCGAGCCGCTGAGCCTGTTCATGGTGCCGATGGCGGTGAATCCGTCACCGGACAGCTGCAGCACGACATGGTGCATCAGGCCGTCGCGGATCCTGGCCTGTACGACGGTGTGCTCGACCGGTCCCGGCGCCAGGAAGCGCAGGGTGTCGACGACATGGATGAAGTCGTCGAGCACCATGGTGCGCGGGTCCTCCGGCATGCCCACCCGGTTCTTCTGCATGAGGATCAGCTCGCGCGGGTGCTCGGCGCACTGCGCGTAGCCGGGCGCGACCCTGCGGTTGAAACCGACGGCGAGACTCGCTCCGCGCTCCTCGGCGAGACTCACCAGGCGCTGGGAATCGGCGAGTTCGTAGGCCAGTGGCTTGTCGACGTAGGTGGCGACGCCCGCCTCCAGCAGCCGGGCCACGATCTCCGGATGCACAGTCGTCGGGGCGTGGACGAACGCGGCGTCCAGCCCCTGGGCGATCAGCGATTCGAGGTCGGTGTGGCACTGCGCGGCCTGGATCCGGTGCGCCTCGGCAACCGCGGCCAGGGTGGCGGGGGTTCGGGTCTGCAGATGCAGTTCGACCCCGGGCAGGGCGGTCAGAACCGGCAGATATGCCTTCTGCGCGATGTCGCCGAGCCCGATGCAGCCGACCTTCACAGGGGTCTTCCTCTCACTGTTCGCCGTCCACCGGCGCGGTGTTCGCCTCGCGAGGAGCAGCATACGTGTGCTGCGGTGGCCGCCAGTCGGCTATCCCGTCGAAGGTGCGCAGGACGAGGGTGGGCCCGAGGCACGAGACGGCGGACACCAGC
Source organism: Streptomyces sp. NBC_00984 (assembly GCF_045162475.1). NCBI lineage: Bacteria > Bacillati > Actinomycetota > Actinomycetes > Kitasatosporales > Streptomycetaceae > Streptomyces > Streptomyces sp. NBC_00984. The sequence goes on along the minus strand of NZ_CP108734.1, from coordinate 7,636,748 downwards.
GCGTCACGCATCGCGACGGCGGGAGCGCTGGTCAGGCGCATCAGACGGGCAGTCCGTTCCGCCTTGCGGACGATGGCGGATGTGCGGGGCAACCGCTCGGCGGTGTACGCCGCCGCCCCGGCGGCGAGGTCACCGCCCGGCGGCAGATGGTGGGCGAGCACGATCGCGTCCTCGATGGCCTGGTTGCCGCCCTGGCCGAGGCTCGGCGCCATCGCGTGCGCGCAGTCGCCGACGAGGACGGTACGGCCCCGGTGGAAGGACGGCAGGGGATCGAGCAGCTGGTGGACGTCGTTGCGGAGCACCTGGCCGGGATCGGCGGCGGCGATGACGGACGGGATCGGGCCGTGCCAGCCGCCGAACCGGCGCAGCAGCTCCGCCTTCTCGTCGTCGGCGGCGTAGGCCCCGGCGGGGGCCACGGCGGCCCCGTAGGCGTAGATCCGGCCGTCCTTGAGCGGCTGGGTGCCCCAGAGGGCGCCGCGCCCCCAGGTCTCGTGCGGGGCGAAGGGCCGCTCGCGCGCGGGGACGACGATGCGCCAGGTGGTGAATCCGGCGTACGAGGGGCCGGGGCGGTCCGGGAAGAGTGCGCTCCGTACGGCCGAGTCGATGCCGTCGGCGCCGATGACGAGGTCGGCCTCGATGTTCCCGGCCGCCGTGCCGACCACGGCGGGCGCGCCGTCCGCCGTCCCCGGGTCCAGCAGTTCCGCGGCCGTACCGGTGCGGACGGTGTCCTCGGGCAGCCGGGCCATGAGGCGGTCGACAAGATCGGCCCGGTGCAGCAGGACGATCGGACCGCCGAACCGCTGGGCCGCGGCTGCGCTGTCCGTACGGGAGAGCCAGCGGCCACCGGGGACACGCATGCCGCCCTCGCCCTGCCAGGCGGCGAGGGCCCTGATCTCGTCGCCCATGCCGATGACGTCCAGGGCGCGCTGGGAGTTGGGGGCGAGGGCGATACCGGCCCCGACGGGCTCCAGGGAGGCCGCGCGCTCCAGAACGGTGACCCGCCAGCCGCGGCCGTGCAGGGCCACCGCCGCGGTGAGGCCGCCGATTCCGCTGCCGATGACGACGGCATGGGGCTTGTCCATGACTCCTCCACGAATCATCGAAACCACGCAACTCGTCGAAACCACGGAGCCCGGAACCCCGGAACTACATCCGTAGTGACACATTCATCGTACTACGGATGTAGTGGCGAGGGTAGGTTGGCCCCATGGCCACAAGCACCGCCGGTACCTCCCGGGCCGATCTCATCGCCGACACCGCCCTCGCGCTCCTCGCCGAACGCGGGATGCGCGGGCTGACCCACCGCGCGGTGGACGAGCGCGCCGGTCTCCCCCAGGGCTCGACGTCCAACTACGCACGCACCCGGCAGTCCCTGCTGGAGGTGGCGGTGCGACGGCTGGCCGAGCGTGAGGCACGGGTGCTCGCCCCCGGTGAACTCCCGGTCCCGGGCGTCGCCCCGGACACCGGCGCGCGAGACGGTTCGAGCGGCGGCCCGGAGACCGGTCCGGCCGTCGGGGCGGAGGCGCTGGTGGCCGGTCTCGCGCTGGCGCTGCACCGCTATCTCACTCGCCACCTCGAACTGCTCGTCTGCCGTTACGAGCTCGCGCTGGAGGCGACCCGGCGCCCGGAGCTGCGGGAGTTCTTCGACGCGACGGGCCGGCAGTTCCGCGAACCGCTGATGGCGCTGATGACGGCCGCCGGATCGGCCGAGCCCGAACGGCACACCCTGTCCCTGGTGGCCTGGTGCGAGGGGCTGATGTTCTCGTGCGCCGCGGGATCGTACAACCGCTCCGTCCCGAGCGAGGAGGAGCTGCGCACCGGCTTCGCGGAACTGCTGAGCGGGATGCTGGGACCGCGGTGGGCGACGCCGCGCTGACCGGCGTCACCCGTGCGGGCCAATCCCGGCCGCCCGGCTCACCGGGGCCATGTCCGCACCGCAGAGTGATCAGGTGCAACGAACCAGAATCACCGTGAGCCTCCTGGTCGGCGTGGCCGTCACGACGCTCTCCGGCTGCGTGTCCGTACAGCCCCGCCCGGACGTTCCGCCGCGGCCCCGCGCCAGTGGGCCCACCCAGGACCTGACCCCGCAGATCGTGCTGCCGCCCGTCCACGACTCCCTGGGGGCCGCGCCGGCCCCCGAGCCGTCCGCCTCCGCGCGCCGCCCTTCGAGCGGCGCGCCGCCGCCGGAGACCCGCCGCACCGCGCCCCGCGCCCCGCGGCAGCAGCGACAGCCGCGGTACCCGAATGCCGCACGGCCCCGGCCGCACCGCGCCCCGCCCGCCGTGACCGCGCCCGTCCCGGCCCCGCCGGCCCCGGTCGCCGGTACGGACGTCTGCGCGCTGGGACGGGGCTACGGGCACTGGCCCGCAGGCAGCCCGCAGTCCCGGATCTGCGACGACACCTACGGCCGCTGAGCCCCGAACGGACGAACCGAGCAGTGGCCCGTCCACCATGGACGGGCCACCCTCACAGCTCGCGCAGCCGAAGCTCCAGCCGCGCAATCGCCGCCCGCACCCCTCCCCCGTACCCGTCGTCCGCCCCGTCGTCCGCGAGGACACCGGAAGCGGCGTGGGCCCGGTCCAGATGGAACCGCGCCGCGTCGGGCCGCCGGAGCTTCACATAGTCCGCCGCGAGATTGAGGTGCAGCGAGGGATAGAAGGCACGCGCCGCCGGCGCATCCGGGTGCTGCGCCGCCCGCTCGTCGGTCAGCCCGTCGGCCGCGGTCAACGCCCTCAGGTCCCAGGCCAGTTCATCGCCGGGATCGTCCTGGGTGTCGGCCATGTAGTGGGCGAGGGTGCACCGGTGCAGGGCGTCACCGTCCTCGCCGATCTCCGACCAGAGCTCGCCGAAACGATTGCGGGCCTCTTCCCGATCGCCGCCGTGCAGCAGCATGATCGCCTGGCCGATCCTGGTCATGACGGCGTCCCTGGACGCCTCCCGCTGCTCCGTCACCGCAACCTCCCTGCGCATTCGTCCGCCCGTTCCCGTGCGACGCTAGCCGCAGGTGCGGTCAATCCCGCAGAGGCTCGGGCAGACGTCCCCGGCCGGCCGCCGGACGCCCGCCGCCGGCCGGGGCCACGACCGCCTGTCAGCCCAGGTCGGGGATGCGCCAGTCGATGGCTTCGTGCCCCTGCGCGGCCACCGCCGCGTTGATCTGCCTGAACGGGCTGGAGCCGAAGAACTTCTTGGCCGACAACGGCGAGGGGTGCGCCCCCTTCACCACCACATGGCGCTCCTCGTCGATCAGCGGAAGCTTCTTCTGGGCGTAGTTGCCCCAGAGCACGAAGACCGCCGGGTCGGGCCGCGAGGCGACCGCGCGGATCACGGCGTCGGTGAACTTCTCCCAGCCCTTGCCCTTGTGCGAGTTGGCCTCGCCCGCGCGCACCGTCAGCACGGCGTTGAGCAGGAGTACGCCCTGCTCGGCCCACGGCATCAGATACCCGTTGTCCGGGACCGGGAGGCCGAGCTCCTCCTTCATCTCCTTGTAGATGTTCCGCAACGACGGCGGCGTCTTCACGCCCGGCCGCACGGAGAAGCACAGCCCGTGCCCCTGCCCCTCCCCGTGGTACGGGTCCTGGCCGAGGACGAGGACCTTCACCTTGTCGTAGGGCGTGGCGTCCAGGGCGGCGAACACCTGGTCGCGCGGCGGATAGACCGGCCCCTTGGCCCGCTCCTCCTCGACGAACTCGGTGAGCTCCTTGAAGTACGGCTTCTGCAGCTCTTCGCCGAGGACGCCGCGCCAGGACTCGGGCAGCAGGTCGGTGTCGGTCACTTCAACAACCTCCGGTAAGCAATCAGCTTTTCATCCGAGAACCTACCGGGGACCACTGACAACGCGCCCCGCCAACCCCGCCGGGGCGGGCCTACCAGCTGGCCTTGCGGTACAGCTCCCACATCTGCATGACCGTCTGCGGGTCCAGGGCGCGCTCGCCACCGCCGATGTCCTCGCCCGACGCGACGTACAGCTTGCCCTGCCACAGCGGCAGCAGCCGCACGTCGTCGACCAGGATCTGCTGGGCGCGTTCGAACTGCTTGCTGACCGCGCCCCGGTCGCTCTCCTTGCGGGTCTGCGGCAGCAGCTCCTTGGAGATCTCGTTCTTCATGTACGGCATCCCCGTGACGCTTTCCTTGCCGAGGAACGGGGCGATGAAGTTGTCCGGGTCCGGGAAGTCCGGGAACCAGCCGCGGCCGAAGACGGGGTACTGCCCCTTGGTGAAGCCTTCCTGGAACGTCTTCCAGGGCCTGCTCTTCAGTGTGATCCTGAACAGCCCGGAGCTCTCCAGCTGCCGCTTCAGCTCGTCGAACTCGGGGGCGGTGGAGGAGCCGTACCGGTCGGTGGCGAACCAGAACGTCAGCTCGACCGGCTTGGTGATGCCCGCCTTGGCCAGGATCTGCTTCGCCTTGCCCTGGTCCGGGTCGCCGTACGCGTCGAAGAAGCTGGTGGTGTGTCCGGCGATGCCCTTGGGGACCATGGAGTACAGCGGTTCGGCCGTGCCCTGGTAGACCTTGGCCACCAGGGCGTCGCGGTCGACGAGCTGGGCGATGGCCCGCCGTACGGCCACGTTCCCCGCCGCCGGGTCCTTGGGGTTGAAGACCAGGAAGCGGATGTCCGCGCCGACCGTCTCGACGATCTGCAGGTTGCTGTCCTTGTCCTGGGCTCCCTCCAGGCTGACGACCTCCTCGGCGGTGAGGCCGCGGTAGATCGCGTCGATCTGGTTCTTCCGCAGCGCCGCGACCACGGGGGCCGATTCCTTGAAGTACCGGATGGTCACGGCGTCGTTCTTGCGGTCGGCGAAGCCCTTGTAGTCCGGGTTCTTCACCAGTTCGGCCCGGTTCCCCGGCTTGTACGAATCAAGGAGATACGGACCGGATCCGGTGATCTTTCCGTCGCTGCGGATCTTGTGCCTGGAATAGGCGCTGGGCGCCACCAGCGACATCGCGGGCGTGGCGAGAATGAAGGGGAACGTGGCGTCCGGCTTGGTGAGGTGGAAGACGACGATGTCGTCCCCCTTGGTCTCGACGCGGTCGAGCGAGCCGAGCATGCCGACGGGGCCGCCCTTGAACTTGATCTCCGAGATCCGGTCGATGGAGTACTTCACCGCCTCGGCGTCGAGCTTGTCCCCATTGGAGAATTTCAGGCCCTCGCGGATCTTGCACCGGTAGGAGGTGCTGGTGGTGTCGGTGAACTTGCACCATTCCGCGGCATCGGGCTCGGGGCTCGTACTGCCGGAGGGGAAACTCACCAGGGTCTGGAAGACATTCCGCATCAGCTCCCAGGAGTTGTCCCACGCCGCCGCCGGATCGAGGGTGGAGGGTTCGCTGGTCGTACCGACGACTATCTTCTGCTCGACTTTCGAGCCGCTGTCGGAAAGAAGTCCGCAGCCTGCCAGCAGAGAAAGGGAAGCAACGGCTGCAGCGGCCTGCAGACTGGCCCGGTAGAACACGTGAACGCTCCTCGATCAGCCATGGGTCGGCAGACCATACCGCAGTGCCCCGTCGGGTCAATCCGCAGGCCCGACAGGGCACTTGAGTCAATCAGGGCCAAATCCGCTCAGGCCGTCTCAGCCCACGCCCGCATTCAGGAAGATTCCGCCGTCGACCACCAGGGTCTGTCCCGTGATCCAGTCCGCCTGACTCGACGTGAGGAACGCGGCGGCGCCACCGATGTCCTCGGGAACTCCCAGCCGGCCGAGCGGATATGCCGCGGCGGCCTCCGCCTCGCGGCCTTCGTACAGCGCCTGGGCGAACTTCGTCTTCACGACCGCGGGAGCGATCGCGTTGACCCGGACGACCGGCGCGAACTCGTGCGCCAGCTGAAGGGTCAGATTGACCATGGCGGCCTTGCTCATGCCGTACGCGCCGATAAAGGGCGAGGCGGAGATCGCGGCGACCGAGGCAATGTTGACGATCGCCCCGCCATTCTCCTTCTGCCAGGCCTTCCAGGTCTGCTGCGCGAAGCCGAGCGCCGAGATCACATTCATCTCGAAGACCTTGCGGGCGACATTGAGGTCGAGCTCCGCGATCGGCCCGAAGACCGGATTCGTCCCGGCGTTGTTGACCAGGAAGTCGACCCGGCCGAACGCCTCCATGGTGCGCTCGACGGCCACCGCCCGGTGCGCCTCGTCGTGGGCCTTGCCCGCCACACCGATCACCCGGTCGGCGCCCAGCCGCTCGACGGCCTCCTGAAGCGCGTCCTCGCCGCGCCCGGTGATGCAGACCCGGTCGCCGCGGGCCACCAGCGCCTCGGCGATGCCGTAGCCGATGCCCCGGCTCGCACCCGTGACGAGCGCGACCTTCCCGCTGTCCTGCACAGTCATGATGTCCGTAGCCCTTCGGGTCAGTTGAGCGGTCCGCCGGCGACGTACATGACCTGGCCGGAGACGAAGCCGGCCTCGTCGCCCGTGAAGAAGGCGATGGCGTTGGCGATGTCCTCGGGGCGGCCGACGCGCTGCACCGGGATCTGAGTGGCGGCCGCGGCCTGGAACTCCTCGAAGCCCATGCCGACCCGGGCCGCCGTCTGCGCGGTCATCTCGGTGACGATGAAGCCGGGGGCCACGGCGTTGGCCGTGATGCCGAACTTGCCGAGCTCCTTGGCGAGGGTCTTGGTGAAGCCCTGGAGACCGGCCTTGACCGCGGAGTAGTTGGCCTGGCCGCGGTTGCCGAGCGCCGAGGAGGAGGAGAGCGAGACGATTCGGCCGAACTTCGCGTCCACCATGTGCTTCTGGACGGCCTTGGCCATCAGGAACGCGCCCTTGAGGTGCACGTTCATCACGGTGTCCCAGTCGGACTCGCTCATCTTGAAGAGCAGGTTGTCGCGGAGCACGCCCGCGTTGTTGACGAGGATCGTCGGGGCGCCGAGCTCGGCGGCGACCCGCGCGACCGCGGCTTCCACCTGGGCGCTGTCCGACACGTCGCAGCCGACCGCGAGGGCGGTGCCCCCGGCGGCGGTGATCTTCTCGACGGTGTCCTTGCAGGCCGCCTCGTCGAGGTCGAGTACGGCGACGGCGCGGCCCTCGGCCGCCAGACGTACCGCGGTGGCGGCGCCAATGCCCCGCGCCGCTCCGGTCACGACGGCGACGCGCTGCTCGGTGGTGGACATGCTTGGTTCTCCTCGCCCTTGGATCGCCGCTCAGCGGACGTCGGGGCACCCCCGGCACGTGACCTCGTGTGCACGGAACCTTCCCGATAGCTGAGCAACCGCTTAGTACCTTCAGCAGACGAGACGCTAGAAGCCTTGGCACACGGTGTCAACGGCCCACGGCCGCCGGGGCGCATGTCACACCTGGCGGCGCCGTTCGCGCGGTGGTCGCGGGCGGCGCCGCCGGGCGGCGGATCAGCGCACCAGCAGGTCCAGCAACCGCTCGACCTCGGCCTCCGGGTCGGTGGTGAGACCGCTGTGCACGGGGCTCGGCTGGACGACCGTGGAGCGCGGGGCGATCAGCCAGCGGAAGCGGCGGCCGGCGTCGTCACGGGCCGCCTGGCCCGCGTCCGTACCGCCGCGGCACACGCCCTCGACGGCATGCAGGGCGGCCCGTACACCGATCACGTCGGCGGTCGGGTCCAAGGCCCGCAGCTTGGTCTCGTCGAGATGGGTGCGGGCGGCCACGAAACCCCGTGCGCGGCAGTAGACCACCACGCCCGCGTTGAAGAACTCGCCCCGCTGCACCCGCGGGACGACGCGCAGCAGCGCGTACTCGAAGACATCGCGCTCGCTCACCGCTGGCCGTCCTTGTCGTTCTTCTTGGTGGGATGCGGCCAGGGGGTGAGGTGTTCGGTGAGCCAGCCGGGGGCCTGGGACGGCTTGGGCTCGGTGGGGCCCTCCATCGTGATCCGCTCGTGGATGGTCGCGGCACGTGGCAGCAGCGCGTCCACATAGGCGCGGCGCAGCTCGTCGGTGCTGTCGAAGCCCGGCTCGTCCACCAGCCACTCGTCGGGGACATCGGCCGCGACCTCGGTGAGCAGCTCCTCGGTCACCAGCGGGGCGAGCTCGGCCGCGGCCGCCGCGATGTCGGGTGCGAACGGGGCGAGCGCGTGGTCGGAGGCGTTGTAGGGCTTGGCGGCGGAGGCCTGGACGCCGGGCCAGTTGTGGTGCCAGATCATGGTGGCGCCGTGGTCGATGAGCCACAGGTCGCCGTGCCAGATCAGCATGTTCGGATTGCGCCAGGACCGGTCGACGTTGTTGATCAGCGCGTCAAACCAGACGACCCGTCCGGCTTCCAGCGGGTCCACCTGGTAGGCGAGCGAGTCGAAGCCGATCGAGCCGGGCAGGAAGTCCATCCCCAGGTTGAGCCCGCCGCTGGCCTTCAGGAGCTCCTGCACCTCCTGGTCGGGCTCGGCGAGCCCGATGACCGGGTCGAGCTGGATCTGTACGAGGTCGGGGACCCGCAGCCCGAGCCTGCGGCCGAGCTGCCCGCAGATGACCTCCGCGACCAGCGTCTTGCGCCCCTGTCCGGCGCCGGTGAATTTCATGACATAGGTGCCGAGATCGTCGGCCTCGACGATCCCGGGGAGCGATCCGCCCTCCCGCAGGGGCGTGACGTAGCGGGTCGCTGTGACTTCGGTGAGCATTTCCCCAGGCTATCCGGGGAGTCCCGGACGGCGCGGCGTCCGGTCCCCGCGGGCGCCTTCGCGCACCGGGGGCCGGACGTCCGTCGGCCGTTTCGGTGTTACGCGTCCTCGTCGTCGACCCAGCTCATGAGCTTGCGCAGCTCGCGGCCGGTGGTCTCCAGGAGGTGGTCGCTGTCGGCCTTCTTGTACTCGTTGTACTTGGGCAGACCGTTGTGGTACTCGGCCATCCAGTTCTTGGCGAAGGTGCCGTCCTGGATCTCCGCGAGGACCTTCTTCATCTCGGCCTTGGTGGCGTCGGTGATGATCCGCGGGCCGGTGACGTAGTCGCCCCACTCGGCGGTCTCCGAGATGGACCAGCGCATCTTCTCCAGACCGCCCTCGTACATCAGGTCCACGATCAGCTTCAGCTCGTGCAGGCACTCGAAGTACGCGATCTCCGGCTGGTAGCCCGCCTCGGTCAGCGTCTCGAAACCGGCCTTGACCAGAGCCGCGGTGCCACCGCACAGCACGGCCTGCTCACCGAACAGGTCGGTCTCGGTCTCCTCGGTGAACGTCGTCCTGATGACCCCGGCCCGCGTACCGCCGATCGCCTTCGCGTAGGACAGGGCGAGCGCCAGGCCGTTGCCCGAGGGGTCCTGCTCGACGGCCACGATGCACGGAACGCCGCGGCCCTCCTCGTACTGACGACGGACCAGGTGACCCGGGCCCTTCGGCGCGACCATGCAGACATCCACATCGGCCGGCGGCTTGATGAAGTCGAAGCGGATGTTCAGGCCGTGACCGAAGAACAGCGCGTCGCCGTCCTTGAGGTTGTCCTTGATGGACTCCTCGTAGACCTGGGCCTGGATCGGGTCCGGGACCAGGATCATGATGACGTCGGCCTCGGCGGCCGCCTCGGCCGGGGTCACCACGCGCAGGCCCTGCTCCTCGGCCTTCGCCCTCGACTTCGAACCCTCGTGCAGACCGACCCGGACGTCGACACCCGAGTCACGCAGCGACAGCGCGTGGGCGTGGCCCTGGCTGCCGTAACCGATGACCGCGACCTTGCGGCCCTGGATGATGGACAGGTCGGCATCGTCGTCGTAGAACAGCTCGGCGGGCATGGTGGTTCTCCTTGATTCCTGGAACGTGAGGGTGTGCGGACGGGAATGCGGAAAGCTGTGTTCTGTGCGGGAGGTTCTAGGGCGTGTCAGACCCCGCGAGACAGACGGGACTTCTCAAACACGCCCTAGGCGCTCTGCGCGTCGGCCGTAGCCGTGGTGGCGGAGGACGGGGTCAGGCGGATCGGCCGGGTCTCGCGTGCGGAGCGGTCGGCCAGGGCCCGGGAGCCGCGGCCGATCGCGATCGCGCCGGACTGGACGAGTTCCTTGATGCCGAAGCCCGCGAGCATCCGGAGCATCGCGTCGAGCTTGTCGCCGGAGCCGGTCGCTTCGAGGGTGACGGCGTCGGGCGAGACGTCGACGGTTCTGGCCCGGAACAGTTCGGCGATCTGGACGATCTGGGCCCGGGTGCCGTTGCCGGCGCTCACCTTCACCAGGACCAGTTCGCGCTGAACGGCGGAGTCCGCCTCCAGCTCGACGATCTTCAGGACATTGACCAGCTTGTTGAGCTGCTTGGTCACCTGCTCCAGGGCCAGTTCGTGGTCGACCCTGACGACGATGGTGATGCGGGAGAGCTCGGGATGTTCGGTGGTGCCGACCGCGAGCGAGTCGATGTTGAAGCCGCGGCGCGAGAACAGGGCGGCGACACGGGCGAGGATGCCGGGCGTGTCCTCGACCAGGACGGAGAGCGTGTGCTGGGACATGTCAGAGGGTCCTCTCAGTCGTCCGCGGAGTCGCCGAAGTAGGGGCGTACGTCGCGTGCGGCCATGATGTCGTCGTTGGAGGTGCCGGCAGGGACCATCGGCCACACCATCGCGTCCTCGTGGACGATGAAGTCCACGACGACGGGACGGTCGTTGATCGCGTTGGCCTTGTCGATGATCGCGTCGAGCTCGTAGGGGTTCTCGCAGCGCAGGCCCACACAGCCCATCGCCTCGGAGAGCTGTACGAAGTCCGGGACCCGGGTGCCGCGGTTGGTGTCGGATCCCACTCCGCGGGTCGAACCGGTGGTGGCGTTGGTGGCGCCGTCGTGCAGCACCGTGTTGGAGAACCGTGCCCCGTAGAACAGGTTCTGCCACTGGCGGACCATCCCGAGCGCGCCGTTGTTGATGACCGCGACCTTGATCGGGATGTTGTTGAGCGCGCAGGTGGTGAGTTCCTGGTTGGTCATCTGGAAGCAGCCGTCGCCGTCGATCGCCCAGACCGTCCGTTCGGGGCGTCCGGCCTTGGCGCCCATCGCGGCCGGGACCGCGTACCCCATCGTTCCGGCACCGCCCGAGTTGAACCAGGTGCCCGGCTCCTCGTGCGGGAGGAACTGCGCCGCCCACATCTGGTGCTGTCCCACACCGGAGGCGAACAGCGTTCCCTGCGGGGCGAGTTGACCGATCCTCTCGATGACCTGCTGCGGGGAGAGCAGTCCGGGGTCGGCGGGCAGTTCGTAGCCGCGCCGATAGGTGGTCCGCCAGTGGTTCAGCTCCCGCCACCAGGCCGGATATCCCGTCCGGGCGGCCTCGCCGGCGCGGCCGTCCTCCTGCTCGGCGCGCACGGCGGCGGCCAGGGCGACGAGGACCTCACGGGCGTCCCCGACGATGGGTACGTCGGCGACCCGGTTCTTGGAGATCTCCGCCGGGTCGATGTCGGCGTGGACGACCTTGGCGTGCGGGGCGAAGCCGTCCAGCCTGCCGGTGACCCGGTCGTCGAACCGGGCCCCCAGGGCCACGATCAGGTCGGCCTTCTGGAGCGCGGCGACCGCCGCGACGTCCCCGTGCATGCCGGGCATGCCCACGTGCTGCGGGTGGCTGCCGGGGAAGGCCCCCAGCGCCATCAGGGTGGTGACCACGGGCGCCCCGGTCAGCTCGGCCAGGGCGCGCAGCTCGTCCGTGGCCCGCGCCTTGAGCACACCGCCGCCGACGTAGAGGACCGGGCGGCTCGACGCGCTGATCAGCCGGGCGGCCTCGCGGATCTGCTTGGCGTGCGGCTTGGTGACCGGACGGTAGCCGGGCAGGTCGGTCGTCGTCGGCCACCGGAAGGTGGTGGTTGCCTGCAGGGCGTCCTTGGTGATGTCGATGAGTACGGGTCCGGGGCGGCCGGTCGAGGCGATACGGAAGGCCTCGGCGACCGTCCTCGGGATGTCGTCGGCGTTGGTGACCAGGAAGTTGTGCTTGGTGATCGGCATGGTGATACCGACGATGTCCGCCTCCTGGAAGGCGTCCGTGCCGATGGCCTTGGAGGGGACCTGGCCGGTGATCGCGACCAGCGGCACGGAGTCCATGTACGCGTCCGCGATCGGGGTCACCAGATTGGTGGCGCCCGGCCCCGAGGTCGCCATGCACACCCCGACCTTGCCGGTGGCCTGCGCGTATCCGGTGGCCGCGTGCCCGGCACCCTGTTCGTGGCGGACCAGCACATGACGGACCCGGGCCGAGTCCATCAACGGGTCGTACGCCGGAAGGATGCAGCCGCCGGGAATGCCGAACACGGTTTCTGCGCCGGCCTCTTCGAGCGACCGGATGAGGGACTGGGCGCCCGTCACGTGCTCGGCGCCGGTGTCCGGCTGCCCGGCGGTACGGGGCCGCACTTGCGGGAGGAGGGCCGCGGGGGCCTGCTTCACAGCGTTTGACATCGTCAGTTCCAAAAGTCCGTAGGAGTGTTGGCGAGGACGTATCGGTGATCGGCAGCCGCGGCGGGAGCGGCCGGATGGTGCGTGCCCGCCGCCGGGTGATCACCGCAACGGTGCACCCGGCGGACTTCGGTGGAGGTCAGGGCGGGGTTCTTGCCGTCTGCAGGGCGTCGCAGGTGTGCCGTACGACGTCGAGGCCGGCGAGCTTCCTGACCAGCAGGCCGTCCCTGGTGAGCTCGCCGCGGACCGCCACCGCTGCCGCGTAGCCCCGGTCCACCGGAACGTCGAGGAGGGTCCAGCCGGACGGCGGGTACGGGCCCTGGGGGCGTCCCGAGCCGACGTAGTCGAGAGCGGGGTCGCGGCCCAGACCCGTGCCGAGGCCCTTGAGGTAGGCCTCCTTTCGGGTCCAGAGCCGGGCCAGGGCCCGAGGCCGCGCCGGCGGGCTCAGTGCGGCCAGTTCGGCCTGCTCGTCGACGTGCAGCATCGCGGCGAGGTCCGCGGTGCCGTCCTCGTCCGGCACCAGTTCCACGTCGACCCCGATGGGGGCCGCCGCGGTTCCGACGACGGCGAGATCGCCCCGGTGGGACAGCGAGAAGAACAGCCGGTCGTCGGCGTCGAGCACGGTGGGCCGGCCGTGCGGTCCGCCGCAGCAGGGGCAGGTGTCCCGGCCGAAGTGGACCTCCTCGGGGCGCAGGCTCAGGTACGAGCCGAGCAGCCGGCGAAGGGCGACATGCGCGGCCGTGAACCGGGTCCGGTCGGCGGCGTGCATGAGGGTGGCGGCACGTTGACGCTCGGTCGCGTCGAGTACCTGTTCGTCCAGGATGCCGATGGGGACATCCGAGACCCTCAGGAGCCAGAGGTCGAGTGAGCCGGGGGGTGGCAGCTCACGGACGACCCACGGCAGGGTTTGTTCCACGGGGTCTCTCCTGTTCGTACGAGAGTGACAGGCGAGTCGGGTCTCACGGCGTGGCCGGCGCGACCGGCAGGTCCCGCCTCCGGCGCAGCGGCCCGATCAGGAGCAGCAGCGGGGTCAGGGCGAGTCCCGCGGTGAGCAGCCACAGGGTGGGCCGCAGACCCAGTGCGGTGCCGAGGATCCCGCCGAGCAGGGAACCGAAGGGAATGGCACCGAAGTTCGCGACCGAGACGCTGGCCGAGACACGGCCGAGCAGCTGGGGCGGACAGTAGCGCTGGCGGAACGCCCCCTGGATCACATTGGCGAGCACGACGCCGAGCGAGAGGACCGCGCTCCCCACCACCAGCGCGGACAGGGTCCAGTCCGTCCCCGTCAGCGGGATGAGCAGGGCGAACGGGGCGCTGGCGATCGTGGCGACCAGCAGTCCGCGGGCCGAACCGAGCCGTGCGATCAGGCGTTTCGCGGTGGTGGCCCCGAGGATCCCGCCGATGCTGCTCGACGCGAGGAGCCAGCCGGTGGCGCCTTCGGGCACCCCGAGCTCACGGATGATGAAGATCGGCAGGATCGCCGCCTCGGCCGTCAGCAGCAGGTTGGTGGCGGTGCCGTACAGGGTGAGGACTCGCAGGTACGGATCCCTGAAGGTGTACTGCACGCCCTCCTTGATGTCCTGTCGCAGGGCTCGGCGTTCCGCCGGTTTCTCCGGGATCGGCTCCTTGCGGCGGATGCCGAGCAGGCACAGCGCGGAGACCAGGAAGGTCGCCGAGTTGACCAGGAGACCGGAGGCGGCACCGAACGCCTGGGCCAGCAGACCGCCGCCGCCCAGCCCCGCGACCTGGGCCACCGATTCGCTGCCCTGGAGCTTGGCGTTGGCCTCCTGGAGGTCCTCGGGTTCGACGATGGAGGGCAGATAGACCTTGTACGAGATGCCGAAGAACACCGCGGCGAACCCGTTGATCAGCGCCACGACCATCAGCTGGGTCATCGTCAGGACGCCGAGCCAGCCGGCCACCGGAACGCTGGCCAGAAGCACCAGCGGGACCAGGTTGCAGATCAGCATGATCGGCCGGCGTCGCATCCGGTCCACCCAGGCACCGGCGGGCAGGCCGATGAGCAGCCAGGGCAGCCAGGGTGCGGCCGCCAGCGCACTCACCCAGAACGTGCTCGCATCGAGCGTCACCACGGCCACCAGGGGCATGGCGACCCCGGTGATGTTGATGCCGACGCGGTTGGTCGTCTCGCCGAGCCACAGCAGCCGGAAGTCGTGGTGGCCGAGCAGTCCGCTGCGCGGCGGACGCTCCTGCTCCTCGCCCGGAGCGCGTTCGGTCAGGCGGGCCGACATGACGTCACCGCCTCGGTCACGGCCTGCGACAGCAGTGCGGCGCCGTCCGCCCAGCGGGCGCGCCGGTCGGACAACTCGGCTCGGAGGACGTCCCGTCGGGCACCGAGGGCGCGGATCCCGTCCGCCGTGGAACCGGGTCCGCCGCCGTGGGCGCACGCCGCGGCCACCCGGTCGGGGGCCAGCCCGCCGTCGTCGACGGCGGCGAACCGCGCCGCGTCCACCAGCGACCGGCCGGATTCCAGGGCACCGAGCACGGTCTCGCCGACCAGATGGTGCGCGGCACGGAACGGTGTCCCGTCCAGGACGAGCCGCTCCGCCAGGTACGTGGCCGAGGTGAAACCGTCCACGGCCCGGTCCGTCATGCGTTCCCGTTCCGGTTCCGTGCCCGCCACCACCAGGCTCAGCAGCGTCACCGCGTCGGTGGTGCTGCTCAGACCGGGCCAGAGGTGCCGTACGGCCTCGGTGCCCACCGCGATGGCGTTGGTGTAGCCGCCGGTGGTCATCGCGGACGCCGCACCGACGAAGGCGCCGAGGCTCGCGGTGGACCTGCCCTGGATGTGTTCGAGCAGGAAGGGGTTGCGCTTCTGCGGCATCATCGAGCTGGAGCCGACGAGGGTGTCGCCCACCCGCAGCAGCCCGAACTCCTCCGAGGTCCAGGTGCTCAGGTCCCGCCCGGCGCGGGCCAGCGCGACGCCGAGGACGGCGGAGGCGGACAGCAGGTCCAGTACGAAGTCCCGGGAGGCCACCGCGTCCACCGAGTTGGGCGCGGCGGAGCTGAAGCCGAGCAGTTCGGCGGTGCGCCGTGGGTCGATGGGGACGGACGTCCCGCCGATCGCGCCGGCGCCCAGCGGGTTGACGTCGAGCTGGCGTCCGGCGTCCAGCAGCGACTCGTACGCGCGCAGCACCGCGCCGGCGACACCGGCGAGGTAGTGGCCGTAGCTGATCGGTACGGCCGGCTGGCCGTGGGTGTAGGCGGGCATGACCACGTCCCGGTACTCCTCGGCCTTCGCCAGGAGCACCCCCGCCAGCCGGTCGACCGCGTCGAGCAGGGCCAGGTACGGCCCGCGCGTCTTCAGCCGGGTGGTGGTGGCGTTGAGGTCGTTGCGCGAGCGGCCGGTGTGCAGGATGCCGCCGGTCCCGTCGCCCAGCCGCTCGATGAGGTGTCCCTCGTACGCCAGGTAGACGCCGCGCGGCATCGGGGTGGCCCGGACCGGGGCGAAGTCCTGTCCGCGCAGTTCCTCGATGGTGCGCAGCAGGGCCGCGGCCCGGTCGGCGTCCACGATCCCGCGTTCGGTGAGCATGATCAGGTGGGCCCGGTCGACCTCGCTGATGCAGCGCAGCTCCTCGCCCAGCCCGTCCGCGGTGTCCGGCAGGTACTGGTCGTAGACGATGCGGTGCGCCTCGGCGTCGAGCGCGGCCTTGAGCCGGCCGGTGTCGACGCCGTGCGCCGTCGCTGCGGTCATGCGAATGCCTCCTCTGTGTGCAGGTCCGCGTAGGACACGGCCTCGCCGAGCAGGGCCACGGCCCGGTCGGCGGCCTCGGCCGCCCGTACCGAGCGGTCGGCGACGGCGATGGCGTGACCGACGCGGCCCCGGAAGTCCTCGGCGGGGCCGACGGGTTCGCCCGGGGCGCGGTAGAGCACCGCCTCGACGGTGCCCGGTACGGTGCGGGCCCTGACCACGGCTTCCGCGAGTGCGGCGGACCGGTCGAGGATGCCGTCCTGTTCCGCGGTGAGGAACCGGATCGAGGCGCGGGCGTATCCGCCGCGTTCCAGCTCGGGGGCGGTGCCGAGGGCGGCCAGCACCTGGGCGCGCACCAGGTCGATCCCGCAGGCCCTGCGGACCAGTTCGGGAATCATGCCGCCGGCCAGCCGGGGGTTGACCTCGATGACCTCGGCGGTGCGGGGCCCGGTCAGGCGCAGTTCGACATGGGCGGCTCCCCAGCCGAGTCCGAGCGCCCGCACGGCGCGTACCGCGGACTCGCGCAGGGCGATCTCCTGTTCGCCGGGCAGTGCGGCCGGCACGTCGTGGCCGATCTCGACGAAGGACGGCAGTGCGCCGACGTGCTTGGCGACGGTGACGACGGCGTCGGTGCCGAACACCTCGACGGAGAACTCCGGGCCCGTCAGGTACTCCTCGACCAGGATCCGGCTCGGTGACGCGATGCCCCGCTCGTTCACGGTGGCCGCCAGCAGCGTCCCGGCGTGTTCGGCGACCTCGTCGAGGTCCGCGCAGAGCCGTACGCCCAGACTCCCCGACCCCTGCACCGGTTTGACCACCACGGGCAGTCCGATGGAGCGGGCCGCGGCGAGTGCGTCGGCGACCTCGGAGACGACGGCGAAGTCCGGCGACCCGACGCCCGCCTCGTCGAGCATCCGGCGTTGCTCGGCCTTGTCGCGGCAGGCCCGTACGGCCTCGGCCGACGGGCCGGGCAGCCCGAGCCGGTACGCCAGCGCGGCGGCGGTCGGTACGTAGTACTCGGAGCTGGTCAGGACGCCCGCGACGGTGGCGTCGTCCTCCAGCGCGCGGACGGCCGCCCACAGCGCGGCTTCGTCGGAGGTGTCCACGACGACCGTCCGCAGCCGGTCCTCGGCGGCGTACGGGTAGCGGCCCGGGTCCGCGCACAGCAGCACGGGCACCACACCGAGTTCGGCCGCGCGCCGCGCGAACAGCCGTCCCGTACCGGTGGTGTTGCTCTCCACCAGGAGCAGCAGGCGCTCGCTCATGAGCCGACCACCGGCATCACCACGTCGTCGAAGCCGCGGCGGGCCCACAGCAGCCGGGACCAGGCGGCGGTGGCGTCCAGCGGGTGCTCGACGGTGAGCGGGCCGCCGGTGGCGGGGGCCGGGACGATGCCCTGCTCGCTGAGCCAGCTGTCGTTGTAGACCGTGGACTGGTAGCGGTAGCCCTCGTCCGGGAGCACCATCACGACGGTGCTGTCCGGGTTCTGCCCGGCCCACCACGATGCCACCTGGAAGGACGCGCCGCTGGTCGGGCCCATGAACAGGCCGTGCTCGCGGTAGAGCTCATGGGTCGCGTGGAACGCCTCGGGGGCCGTCACCCAGTGGACCTCGTCGTACGCCGCGTGCTTGACGTTGCCCGGGTGGATGCTGCTGCCGAGCCCGCGCAGCATGCGCGGTCCGTCCGGGCTGCCGAAGATGATGCTGCCCTGGGTGTCCACGCCGACCAGGTGCAGTGCCGGGCCGGTCTGCCGCAGCGCGGCGGCGAGTCCGCCGGTGGAGCCGCCCGAACCCACCGGGCCCACCAGGCAGTCCACGGCTCCGACGGTGTTGCCGATCAGGTCGGCGACGATGCCGTACGCGCCGGGGTTGTCGGGGTTGTCGTACTGACCGGGGACGAAGGCGTCCGGGTGCTGCCGGCGCAGCTCGGCGACGCGGGCGAGCCGGGCGCCCTGGATGCCGCCGGCCTGGCCGGTGTGCTCGACGATCTCCACCGTCGTACCGAGCATTTCGAGCCGGGTGCGCAGATCCCGGTCGATCGCCGAGTCGCCGACGATGGTCAGCGGGTAGCCGCGCAGTCGGCAGACCATGGCCAGGCCCAGGGCGAAGGTGCCCGAGGAGGTCTCGATGATCCGGGTGCCCGGGGAGATCAGGCCGGCCGCCTCGGCGCGGTCGAGTATGTAGCGGGCGGGCAGCAGCTTCATGAGGCTGAAGGCCGCCGCGTAGAGGTTGTCGGTCACCTTGATGATGCGTGGCAGCTCGGTGGCCTCCACGATCGAGGAGTGAGCCTTGGGCAGAGTCGTCGTCATGTCAGTCACCCGTTGTGTAGTTCCACTGCTCGTGAATTCCGAGCTCTTGCAGGAGGTCCTGGGCCAGGTCGGTCCGCGCCTCGACCTCGGGGTCGTCCCGGTCGAAGAGGAGACCGGCGATGTCCCCGCTGTGCGCCGCCTGTACCCCGACGGCTCCCGTGGTCCGCGCGATGTCACGGATGCGGTCGAGGTCCGGGATCGGCAGATGACGCTGGTTGATCTCCGTGCTGGCCGTGGCCACCGAGCCCAGCAGGGCCACGTCCTTCATCTGGATGGCCTCCCGGAGCATCGCCTGCAGCCGGGTGAAGAGGTCGATCTCGTCCTGCCCGTAGCGGGCCGGCGAGAGGGCCAGCGTGTCCACGCCCCGCCCGCCGCCCGCGGGGCGTGAGCCGAAGCCGAGGATCCGCAGGGCCGGCATCCGGTAGCCGAAGTCCTCGATCACCGTGCCCTCGCGCTGGGCGAAGAGGACGGTGGACTCCTCGAACATCAGCGAGTCGGACGCGGTCTCCGCGCGCACCGCGATCCGGGCGACCTCCTGCGGCGGCAGCGGGCTGACGAACGCGTCCTTCACCGCCCAGATGGCCGCGAGCACATCGCTGGTGGACGAGCCGAAGCCCCGGCACAGCGGTACGTCACCGGTGAGGTCGAGATGACCGCCCGCCGGCTCGGCGCCCGGCGGTGTCACGGCGCGGACCGCGAGTTCGGCCGCGCGCCGCGCCTTGCCCTTCCAGTCCGGCGTGACGGTGACCTCCGCGCCGGGAGCGGGGATGAACGTCGCGCGGGTCGCGTGAATGGTGCAGGGAAGAGTGACGAGACCTCGGGTGAGCCCGCCGTCACCGGGGAACACGCCTTGCAGGATCTCGCCGTGGTGGACGGGGGCTGAAGCTACCCCGACACGCCAGCCGGAATGATCAACCATTTCCTTGACTTTCTGTTGCCGGGGGCCGTGGCCTGCGGATGGCTTCACGCTATGCAGGCCGGAACCCGTTGCCCGGCGGCATGAGCGGCAGCACGCGGGCAATTCGGGTACCGGCGACGGCGGCGCACGCGAAAGTGCCCGGGTCCGCCGTCGTGGCGGACCCGGGCACCTGTGGGGTATTGAGGTCCTCCGTCCGGATCCTGCGTGATCCGGACGGAGGACCCCCGGTCAGTGACGTACTCCTCGCAACTCCTCGGCCAGTACCTTTCCGATCTCGCGCAGCGGCTCGGCCGTGGTCATGTCCCAGTGCTCGCAGTCGATGTCGTGCTCCTCGACGCGGCCCCCCACATGGGGTGCCCAGGCGTCCGCGCCGCCCGTCGCGGCCGGGGTGCGGGCGGCGTTGAAGAACACCGCGTCGCCGCCGAACCGCCGCCGGGGAACGTACCGGTAGCGCATCTCCAGGTTGCCGGCAGTCGCGGCGACGACCGCCGCGGCCTGGGCGGGCTCCAGCGCGCCCAGGATCGCGTCCTCGG
Organism: Streptomyces sp. NBC_00984; assembly: GCF_045162475.1. Taxonomy (NCBI): domain Bacteria; kingdom Bacillati; phylum Actinomycetota; class Actinomycetes; order Kitasatosporales; family Streptomycetaceae; genus Streptomyces; species Streptomyces sp. NBC_00984. The sequence goes on along the minus strand of NZ_CP108734.1, from coordinate 7,616,988 downwards.
CGCGCAGCACGGCGGCCAGCTCCTCCGCGTCCGGGGCGGTGTCGGCGCACCGTACGTCGAGTTCGGCGCCGCGTCCGCCGAGCAGCGCGGTCAGCACCTCCCGGCCGGTGATCGCGGGTGGCCGGAATCCGTCGGGCAGCGGGTAGGAATCGAGCAGCGCCAGGATGGCGACCTCCTCGCCCTGCTCCTCCAGCCGGGCGGCGATGGCGTGCGCCACCAGACCGCCGAACGACCAGCCGAGCAGGTGGTACGGGCCGTGGGCCTGGACCGAGCGGATCTCGGCCACGTAGCCGTCCGCCATCTCCTCGATGCCGGCCGGCCGGTCCGAAGGGCTGGTCAACTCCTTTGCCTGCAGCCCGATCAGCGGACGTCGCCCACCGATGTGCCGGAGCAGTCCGGCGTACGACCAGCTCATCCCGGAGATCGCGTGGACGCAGAACAGCGGGGCCTCGTTGTCGGTACCGGAGGCGGCCCGGATCGGCAGCAGCGTCTCCATCGGGTCGCCGCCCGTGTTCGTGGCGATGTGTTCGGCGAGCAGCACGGGCGTCGGGTACTGGAACAGGTCCCGGATGGTGACGCGGGTGTCCCAGATGGAGCGGATCCGGCCGATCAGCCGGGTGGCGAGCAGCGAGTGGCCGCCCAGTTGGAAGAAGTGGTCGTCGATGGTGACCGACGGCAGGCCCAGGACCTCCGCGAAGAGCCCGCACAGGACTTCCTCCGCCGGGGTGCGCGGCGCCCGGCCACCGCCTGTGTCGGCCTGCTGCGGTTCGGGCAGCGCACGGCGGTCGAGCTTGCCGTTGACCGTCAGGGGCAGCGCGTCCAGTGGCACGATCGTGGCCGGCACCATGTACTCGGGCAGGGCCGCGACCGCGTGCCGGCGCAGTTCGGGAAGGTCCGGCCGACTGCCTTCGGTGGGCACCACGTACGCCACCAGCCGTTTGTCACCGGGCCGGTCCTCGCGGATCAGCACCGCCACCTGGGCGAGGGAGGGGTGCCGCAGCAGCGCCGATTCGATCTCACCCGGCTCGATGCGGAAGCCCCGCAACTTGATCTGCTGGTCGGCCCGGCCGAAATACTCCAGTGCGCCGTCCTGGCTCCAGCGGGCCAGGTCGCCGGTGCGGTACATCCGCGAGCCGGGCGCACCGTGCGGGTCGGCGACGAACCGCTCCGCGCTCAGTACGGGCTGTCCGATGTAGCCGTGGGCGAGGCCGTGCCCGGCGACGTAGAGCTCACCGGGGACACCCGGCGGCAGCAGCCGGAGGTTCTCGTCCAGGACGTAGGCGTGCTTGCCGGCGATCGGCCGCCCGATCGGGATGGCGGGCGCCGGCCCGGTGAGGGTGTGGGTGGTGGTGAAGCCCATGCTCTCGGCCGGCCCGTAGCCGTTGACCAGGTGGAGGTGGGGGTGGTCGGCCAGCGCCTTGGCGGTGTGGGCGGGTGAGGCCGCCTCACCGGCGGTCATGGCCTCCTTGATCTGTGAGAAGACCGCCGGGTGCTCGTCGAGCATGTGGTTGAACAGGCTCGCCGACATCTGCAGGGTGGTGATCCCGTGCCGCTCCACCAGCTCCGCGATCTGGTGCGGATCGGTGTGCTGGCCGGGCTGGAGGACGCAGACGCCGCCGTGCAGGAGCGGTCCGAAGACCTCCAGGGCGAAGGCGTCCCAGGACACCGGGGAGCTCTGCAGATAGGTCTGCCCGGGGCCGAAGTCCAGGTAGTCGGGGCCGATGAACGTGGCGGCCAGCGCCCGGTGCGAGGCCGCGACCCCCTTGGGAACTCCGGTCGATCCGGAGGTGAACATCACGCAGGCGATGGACTCCGGGTGCCCGCCCGTCTCCACCGGCGTCCCCGGCAGTGCGCTGATCGCGGGTATCTCCGCGGTCAGGTCGACCAGGGTGGACGGGGTCGACAGGGCCGTCAGGTGGGCCTGGGTGACCAGCGCCGCCGGATCGGTCTGCCCGAGCACGGTGTTCAGCCGGTCGGCCGGGAACTGCGGGTCGAGCAGGGTGTATCCGGCCCCGGCCTTCAGGGCGGCGAGCAGCGTGGCGATGAGTTGCGGGGATCGCTCCAGGTGGATGGCGACGATGCTGCCCGGGGTGACCCCGTGCGTGGTCAGGTGGCGGGCTAGCCGGTTGGACCAGATGTCCAGCTCCTGGTACGTCACCTGCTGCTCCTCGTGGACCAGCGCCACCGCGTGCGGGGTGCGGGCGGCCTGCTCCGTGAAGAGTGCGTCGAGCCCGAGGGCGGGCGCCGGTGACTGCGCGCCGCTCCACTCCCGCAGCTGCGCCCGCTCGTGCCCGGACACCATCTCCAGCTCGGCGAGGGGCAGATCGGGGGTGGCCACGGCGCCGGTGAGGAGCCGGACCAGGCGGTCCGCCGTGGCCTCGATGGTGCGTGCGTCGTACAGGTCGGTGGTGTACTCGATCAGGATGTCGAGGCCGTCGGGCCGGCCGTCGGCGGCCCGGTTCTCGGCGAACGCGAAGGTGAGGTCGAACTTCGCGACGGAGACCGGCGGGATGGCGAACTCGCTCTCCAGCCCGGCCAGTCGGGGGGCTTCGTTGCTGGTGTCGCCGACGGTGAGCATGACCTGGAAGAGGGGGTGCCGGGCGGTGGTGCGCTCGGGGTTGAGGGCTTCGACCAGCCGGTCGAACGGCAGGTCCTGGTGGGCCCAGGCGGCGAGGTCGGTCTCGCGGACCCGGGTCAGCAGCTCACGGAAGCTCGGGTCGCCGCTGGTGTCGGTGCGCAGGACGAGCGTGTTGACGAAGAAGCCGATGAGATCGTCGAGCTTCTGGTCGGTGCGCCCTGCGACGGGTGAGCCGAGCGGGATGTCGTGCCCGGCGCCGGAACGGGACAGCAGGGTCGCCACGGCCGCCTGGGCCACCATGAACAGGGTGGTCCCGGTGTCCTGGGCCAGGGACATCAGGGCGGTGTGGAGCTCGGCGGGGCAGCGCACGGCGTGTGTGTGTCCCCGGTTGGAGGCGACGGCGGGGCGGGCGTGGTCGGCGGGCAGCGTGGCCTCCTCCGGCAGCTCGGCGAGCACCCCGCGCCAGTGGGCGAGCTGGCGCTCCTCGTCGCGCTCCAGGAGCCGTTGCTGCCAGAGGGAGTAGTCGGCGTACTGGACCGGCAGCGGCTCCCAGGCGGGGGCGGAGCCCTCGGTGCGGGCCTCGTAGGCGGTGGCCAGGTCGCGGAAGAGCGGTCCGTTGGACCAGCCGTCGGAGGCGATGTGGTGGATCACGAGCATGAGCACGTGGTCCTCGGGCCCGAGCTCCAGCAGCTGTGCCCGGTACGGCAGTTCGGCCGCCAGGTCGAAGGTCCGGCCGGCCTGGGCGGCCAGCCGCTCCGTGAGCTCCTCCTCGGTGGTGGTGATCACGGGGAGGTCGGTGGTGGTCGGGGGAAGGATGTGCTGGTGGGGAGTGCCTTCATGGATGGGGAAGACGGTGCGCAGGCCCTCGTGGCGTGTGGTGAGGTCGGTGAGGGCGAGCTGGAGGGCCCGGTGGTCGAGGGAGCCCTTGAGCCGCAGGGCGAGCGGGATGTTGTAGGTGGCGGACGGGCCCTCCATCTGGTCGAGGAACCACAGACGCTGCTGCGCGGACGAGAGCGGGATGATCTCCGGGCGCTCCTCGGGCATCAGGGCCGGTCGCCGCTCCCCACTGCCCTCGGCCGCGATCCGCTCGGCCAGCTGCGCGACGGTCGCGTACTGGAACAGGTCCCGGATGGTGATCTCGGTTTCCCACACGGCCCGGATGCGGCTGATGAGGCGGGTGGCGAGCAGCGAGTGGCCGCCGCGCCGGAAGAAGTGGTCGTCGATGATGACCGACGGCAGTCCGAGTACGGCCGCGAAGAGGCCGCAGAGGACTTCCTCGGCGGGCGTCCGGGGCGGGCGCCCGCCGGCGTCGGTGCTCTGCTGGGGTGCGGGCAGGGCGCGTCGGTCGACCTTGCCGTTGGTGGTGAGGGGGATCTCGTCGAGGACGACGAAGGCGGACGGGACCATGTACTCCGGGAGTGCGCCGGCGATCTCGCGGTGCACCGCCTCGGTGTCGATCCGGGCACCGTCGGCGGCGACGAGGTACGCGACGAGGCGTTTGTCGCCGGGCCGGTCCTCCCGGACCACGACGGTCGCCTGCCCCACGCTCCCGTGGGCGGTCAACGCGCTCTCGATCTCGCCGAGTTCGATACGGAAGCCGCGGAGCTTGATCTGCTGGTCGGCGCGGCCGAGGTATTCGAGCGAGCCTTCGTGGTTCCAGCGGACCAGGTCGCCCGTGCGGTACATCCGCGTTCCGGCCGGGCCGTACGGGTCCGCGACGAAGCGTTCCGCCGTCAGCGAGGCGCGGTTGAGGTAGCCCTGGGCCAGCCCGGATCCCGCGATGTACAGCTCGCCGGGAGCGCCCGGCGGAACCAGCCGCAGCGCGGCGTCCAGGACGTACGGGCGGTGGTTGTCGAGGGGCTCGCCGATCGGGACGGCACCCGCGTAGTCCAGGGGGCGGTGGATGCGGTGGGTGGTGGCGAAGGTCGTGGTCTCCGTCGGACCGTAACCGTTGACGACCGTGACTTCGGGGCAGTGGTCCATGACGCGGCGCACCGCCTCCGGGGGGACCACGTCACCCCCCGCCCACACCTCACGCACCCCGGCGAACGCCTCGGGTGCCTCTTCCGCCATGACGCGGAAGAGACCCGCGGTCATCCAGAGCGCGGTGACCCGGTGCTCGGTGAGCAGGCGCTGGTAGTCGGTGGGTGCGAGATGGCCGCGCGGTGCCACCACGACCGTACGGCCGTTCAGCCACGGCACCCAGATCTCGTACGTCGAGGCGTCGAAGGCGGCCGGCGAGTGGAACAGCACGCGCCGGTGGTTGCCGTTCGCGTACATGGTCTGCGCCGCCAGGTCCGCCACGTTGCGGTGCGTGACCGCGACGCCCTTGGGCACTCCCGTCGAGCCCGAGGTGAACATCGCGTACACCGGCTGGTCGGGGTGGATGGTGTGTGCCGGAGCGGTGGCGGGCAGCCGGTCGAGGTCCATGGTGTCGCCCAGGACGACGATCTGCGCGTCGGCGTCCAGGACGACCTGGTGGTCCGAGAGGGCCTGGTCGGTGAGCAGGACCGGTGCCCGGGTATCGGCCAGGATCTGGACGAGCCGGCTGTCCGGGTCGGTGGTGTTCAGCGGGGCGTACACGGCACCGGCCTTGACCACGGCGAGCAGCGCGGTGAGCAGGTCGGTCGAGCGCTCCATCAGGACGGCGACCACGTCGTGCCGTCGTACTCCGGCATTGATGAGGTGGTGGGCCAGCCGGTTGGTGACCTCGTCGAGTTCGGCGAACGTCAGATCGCGGTCCTCGTCCACCAGGGCTGTCGCGTCCGGGGTGCGGGCGGCCTGCGCGGCGAACAGCTCCGCCAGGCTCATCCCGGACGTGCCGGTGGCGGCACCGCTCCGCTCCTCCAGGAGCAGCCGCCGCTCGTGCTCGCCGAGCAGGTCGAGGACCGACAGCGGGGTGTCGGGCGAGGTGACCACGGCCTCCAGCAGCCGGTTCAGCCGCGCCATGAGGGCGTCGATCGTCCGGGCGTCGTAGAGGTCGGTGGCGTACTCGATGGTGATGTCCAGACCGTCCGGCCTGCCGTCACGGGTGCGGTGCTCGGCGAAGCCGAACGTCAGGTCGAACTTGGCGATCTGCAGGGCGCTGTACTCGGTACGGGCGTCGAGCCCCGGGAAGCCGATGACGTCCGAGCCGGCCTCGCCCATGGTGAGCATCACCTGGAAGAGCGGGTGGCGGGAGGCGGAGCGCTCGGGGTTGAGCACCTCGACCAGCCGGTCGAAGGGCAGGTCCTGGTTGTCCCAGGCCGCCAGATCCGTCTTGCGGACCCGGGAGAGCAGGTCGCGGAAGCTCGGGTCGCCGGTCAGATCCGTGCGCAGCACCAGGGTGTTGACGAAGAATCCGACCAGGCCGTCGAGTGCCTCGTCGATGCGCCCGGACACCGGGGAGCCGATCGGGATGTCGAGGCCGGCGCCGGAGCGGGACAGGGCGGTCGCCACGGCGGCCTGGACCGCCATGAACAGTGTGGCGCCGGACTCCCGCGCGAGGTGGGTCAGGCCGATGTGGAGGTCGGCGGGCAGGTGGACGTCGCAGGTGGCGCCCACGTACGAGGCGGAGGCCGGGCGCGGACGGTCGGCCGGCAGGGTGGACTCCTCCGGCAGCTCGGCCAATGCCTTGCGCCAGAAGTCCAGTTGACGGGATCCGGCGCTCTCCGGGTCGTCGCCCTCGCCGAGCAGTTCCTGCTGCCAGAGGGTGTAGTCGGCGTACTGGACCGGGAGCGGCTCCCAGCCGGGCACGACGCCACGGGCGCGTGCTTCGTAGGCGGTGGCGAGGTCCTGGAGCAGGGGCGCGGTCGAGCCGCCGTCCGACACGATGTGGTGCATCACGATGAGCAGGACGTGCTCCTGCTCGCCGAGGGCGATCAGGCGTGCCCGGACCGGCAGGTCCACCGCGAGGTGGAATACCTGGGCGGACTCCTCGGCGAGCACGACCGGCAGCGTCGCGGCGTCGGCCGGGATGACCTCCAGTGCCAGCTCCACGTCCTCCTCGGCGAGGATGTGCTGGTACGGCGTGCCGTCCTGGTCGGGGAAGAGGGTGCGCAGGCTCTCGTGTCTGCCCACCACGTCCAGGAGCGCCGACTGGAGTGCCGGGCGGTCGAGTTCGCCGTTCAGCCGCACGGCGAGCGGGATGTTGTAGGTGGTCGACGGCCCTTCCATCTGGGCGATGAACCACAGCCGCTGCTGGGCGAAGGACAAGGGAATCACTTGGTCACTCCCATCCGGCGCATCGGCCGAAGTCTGGGCCGGGCGGCCTCGGCGCCGTCGAGCTTCTCGACGAGCGTGGCCACGATCGGGTTTTCGAAGAGGGTCGCCACGGAGAGCTCGACCCCGAGTACGGTGCGGATCCGGCCGACGAGCCGGGTGGCGAGGAGCGAATGCCCGCCGAGGTTGAAGAAGTGGTCGTCGATGGTGACCGACGGCAGTCCGAGGATCTCCGCGAAGAGACCGCACAGGACTTCTTCCTTGGCGGTGCGCGGTGCGCGCCCGGTGGCGTCGTTGCCGAACTGCGGGGCGGGCAGGGCGCGTCGGTCGACCTTGCCGTTGACGGTGAGCGGGATCTCGTCGAGGACCACGAAGGCGGACGGGATCATGTAGTCGGGCAGCAGCCCGGACACCTGGCGCTGTACGTCGCCGGGTTCGATCCGGGCGCCTTCCTCGGCGGTGAGGTAGGCGACGAGGCGCTTGTCGCCGGGCCGGTCCTCCCGGACGACGACGGTGGCCTGGGCCACGCCCGGCCGGCCGACGAGGACGGTCTCGATCTCGCCCGGCTCGATGCGGAAGCCGCGGAGCTTGACCTGCTGGTCGGCGCGGCCGAGGTATTCGAGGGAGCCTTCGAGGTTCCAGCGGACCAGGTCGCCGGTCCGGTACATCCGCGTACCGGCCGGACCGTACGGATCCGCGACGAAGCGGTCGGCGGTCAGCGCCGGGCGGTCGAGATAGCCCTGTGCCAGGCCGGCGCCGGCGATGTACAGCTCGCCGGGCGTTCCCGGCGGAACCAGCCGCAAGCCCTCGTCGAGAACATAGAGCCGGTGGTTGTCGAGAGGCTCGCCGATCGGGATCGCACCGGCGTAGTCCAGCGGGCGGTGGATACGGTGGGTGGTGGCGAAGGTGGTGGTCTCCGTCGGGCCGTAGCCATTGACGACCGTCAGCTGCGGGCAGCGGTCCATGACCCTGCGTACTGCCTCCGGCGGCACCACATCACCTCCGGCCCACACCTCACGCACCCCGGCGAACGCCTCCGGGACCTCCTCCGCCATGACGCGGAAGAGACCCGCCGTCAGCCACAGCGCGGTGATGCGGTGCTCGGCCAGCAGCCGCTGGTAGTCGGCCGGGGCCAGGTGCCCCGCGGGGGCGACGACGAGAGTGCCGCCGTTGAGCCACGGCACCCACATCTCGTACGTCGAGGCATCGAACGCCATCGCGGAGTGGAACAACACCCGACCGTGGTTGCCGTTCGCGTACATCGTCTGCGCCGCCAGGTCCGCGACATTGCGATGCGTGACCGCGACACCCTTCGGCACCCCCGTCGAACCCGACGTGAACATCGCGTACACCGGCTGGTCCACATGCACCGACACACCAGGATCCGAAGCGTCCGAAGCGTCGCCCTCACTGCCCGTCACCGAACCCAGCACCCGCACACCCGCCGGCACCACCAACGAACCCGGATCCCGGTCCGTCACCAAATGCGTGACACCCGACTGACCCACGATCAACTCGACACGGTCCGCCGGATACCGGGTGTCCAACGGCACATACACCGCACCCGCCTTCACCACACCCAACGTGGCGACCACCGCACCCACCGAACGCTCCTGGAACAACGCCACCCGACTACCGGGCCGCACCCCCTCACCGATCAGCCGACGCGCCACACCATTGGCCAGCACATCAACCTCACGATAGGAAAGCTCACGCCCCTCACCCACCACCGCAACCGCATCCGGCGTCCGCGCCACCTGCGCCGCGAACAACTCCGCAAGACCCGCACCCGGAGTACCCGTCACCTCACCGGCCCACTCCCCCAACAACACCCCACGCTCATCCGCGGACAACAACTCCAGCTCACCCACCGGAACATCCGGCGCCGAAGCCGCAGCACCCAGCAACCGCACCAGACGCTCACCCGCCAACTCCACCGAACGCGCGTCATACAGATCCGTCGCGTACTCGATCGTGATGTCCAGACCACCCGGCCGACCATCCACCGAACGATGCTCGGCGAAGCCGAAGGTGAGGTCGAACTTGGCGATCTCCACCTTCGAGAACTCGTACGCCGCTTCCAGCCCCGAGAGTTGGGGTGCCTCTGCGGACATGTCGCCGACGGTGAGCATGACCTGGAAGAGGGGGTGCCGGGCGGTGGTGCGCTCGGGGTTGAGGGCTTCCACCAGCCGATCGAACGGCAGGTCCTGGTGACTCCAGGCGGCGAGGTCGGTCTCGCGGACCCGGGTCAGCAGCTCACGGAAGCTCGGGTCGCCGCTGGTGTCCGTGCGCAGGACGAGCGTGTTGACGAAGAAGCCTATGAGATCGTCGAGGGCCGGGTCGGTGCGCCCTGCGACGGGTGAGCCGAGCGGGATGTCGTGGCCGGCACCGGAACGGGACAGCAGGGTCGACACCGCCGCCTGGGCCACCATGAACAGGGTGCTGCCGGTGTCCTGGGCCAGCGAGGTGAGCGAGTCGTGCAGGCCCGCCGAGCAGTGCACGGTGTGTGTGGTGCCCCGGTTGGACGCGGTGGCCGGCCTGGGCCGGTCGGCCGGGAGCGTGGCCTCCTCCGGAAGATCGGCCAGCGTGTCGCGCCAGTAGTCGAGTTGACGTTCCTCGTCGCTTCCCAGGAGCCGTTGCTGCCAGAGGGAGTAGTCGGCGTACTGGACCGGCAGCGGCTCCCAGGCGGGGGCGGAGCCCTCGGTGCGGGCCTCGTAGGCGGTGGCCAGGTCACGGAAGAGCGGTCCGTTGGACCAGCCGTCGGAGGCGATGTGGTGGATGACCACCAGCAGGATGTGTTCCTGCTCGCCGACCGAGAGCAGATGAGTACGGATCGGCGGCTGGACGGACAGGTCGAAGGTGGCCGAGGAGAGGTCCGCCAGTCGTGCGGTGAGCTCCTCCTCGGTGGTGGTGATCAGCGGGAGGTCGGTGGTGGTCGGGGGGAGGATGTGCTGGTGGGGAGTGCCCTCGTGGGTGGGGAAGACGGTGCGCAGGCCCTCGTGGCGTGTGGTGAGGTCGGTGAGGGCGAGCTGGAGGGCCCGGTGGTCGAGGGAGCCCTTGAGCCGCAGGGCGAGCGGGATGTTGTAGGTGGCGGACGGGCCCTCCATCTGGTCGAGGAACCACAGACGCTGCTGCGCGGACGAGAGCGGGATGATCTCCGGGCGCTCCTCGGGCATCAGGGCGGGCCGGGCCAGTTCGCCGCTGCCCGCGGTGACGCACTCGGAGAGGGCGAGGACCGTCGGGTTCCGGAACAGGTCCTTCACCCCGAGCTGGACCCCGAACGCGCGCCGGATGCGGCTGATGAGGCGGGTGCCCAGCACCGAGTGGCCACCCCGGTGGAAGAAGTGGTCGTCGATGGTGACCGACGGCAGTCCGAGAACGGCCGCGAAGAGGCCGCAGAGCACCTCTTCCTGCGGTGTGCGCGGGGCGCGACCGTTGGTGGCGTGGGAGACCTGGGGTGCGGGCAGGGCGCGTCGGTCGACCTTGCCGTTGGTGGTGAGGGGGATCTGGTCGAGGACGACGAAGGCGGACGGGACCATGTACTCGGGCAGGGCGTCCGAGACATGACCGCGCAGCTCGGCCACGTCGATCCGGGAGCCGTCGGCGGCGACGAGATAGGCGACGAGGCGTTTGTCGCCGGGCCGGTCCTCGCGGACGATGACCGTCGCCTGCCCCACACTCCCGTGGGCGGCCAACGCGCCCTCGATCTCTCCGAGTTCGATGCGGAAGCCGCGGAGCTTGACCTGCTGGTCGGCGCGGCCGAGGTATTCGAGCGAGCCTTCGAGGTTCCAGCGGACCAGGTCGCCGGTCCGGTACATCCGCGTACCGGCCGGACCGTACGGGTCGGCCACGAAACGATCGGCCGTCATGCCCGGCCGGCCCAGGTAGCCACGGGCGAGGCCGGCGCCGGCGATGTACAGCTCGCCGGGGGTGCCCGGCGGAACCAGCCGCAAGCCCTCGTCCAACACGTACAGCCGGTGGTTGTCCAGGGGCTCGCCGATCGGGATCGCACCCGTGTAGTCCAGCGGGCGGTGGATGCGGTGGGTGGTGGCGAAGGTCGTCGTCTCCGTCGGACCGTAACCGTTCACGACGGTGACGTCCGGGCAGCGGTCCATGACGCGGCGCACCGCCTCCGGCGGAACCACATCACCCCCCGCCCACACCTCACGCACCCCGGCGAACGCCTCCGGGACCTCCTCCGCCATCACCCGGAACAGACCGGCCGTCAGCCAGAGCGAGCTGATCCCGCGCTCGGTCAGCAGCCCGCCAAGGGTCCCGGGGTCGAGGTAGCCCGGGGGCGCCACCACGACCGCTCCCCCGTTCAGCCACGGCACCCAGATCTCGTGGGTCGCTGCGTCGAAGGTGTGCGGTGAGTGGAAGAGCACCCGGGTGTGGTTGCCGTTCGCGTACATGGTCTGGGCCGCCAGGTCCGCCACATTGCGATGCGTGACCGCGACACCCTTCGGCACCCCCGTCGAACCCGACGTGAACATCACGTACAGCCACTGGTCGGGGTGGGCGCGGGGCGCCGGTGGCGTCGACGGGAGGTGGGCGAAGCCGTCGTTGCCGTCGAGCACGACGGTCTCGGCGGCGGTCCGGGCCACGATCGGGTGGTCGGCCAGCGCCTGGTCGGTGAGCAGGACCGACGCCGCGGTCTCCGTCAGGATCCGCAGCAGACGGGTGTCGGGGTCCGCGGTGTTGAGCGGGGCATAGACCCCGCCGGCCTTGACCACTGCGAGCAACCCGGTGAGCAGGTCCGCCGACCGCTCCATCAGGACGGCGACGACGCTCTCCGGCCGGACGCCGAGGCCCACGAGATGGTGGGCCAGCCGGTTGGCTTCCGCGTCCAGCTCCGCGTAGGTCAGCTCCCGGTCGCCGTCGACCAGTGCTGTCGCGTCCGGGGTACGGGCGGCCTGTGCGGCGAACAACTCCGCAAGGCCCGCACCGGAGGAACCAGTGACCGCACCGTTCCATCGCTCAAGCAGCTGGTGACGCTCGTCCGGACCGATGAACTCCAGCTCCCCGACGGGGATTTCGGGGCGCTCGACGGCGTCGCCCAGCAGCCTGACCAGTCGGCCGGTGACGGCCTCGACGGTGCCGGCGTCATACAGGTCGGTAGCGTACTCGACCCTGATGTCCAGTCCACCCGGGCGGCCGTCAGCCGTGCGGTGTTCATGGAAGGAGAAGGTCAGGTCGAACTTGGAGATCTCCAGCGTCGTGAAGCGCGACTCGGTGGAGATTCCGGGGAGTTCGAGGGTGGGGGTGAGCGCTTCCTGAAGGGTGAGCACCACCTGGAAGAGGGGGTGCCGGGCGGTGGAGCGCTCGGGATTGAGGGTCTCCACCAGCCGGTCGAAGGGCAGGTCCTGGTGGGCCCACGCCGCCAGGTCGGCCTCCCGGACCCGGGAGAGCAGGTCGCGGAAGCTCGGGTCGCCGGTCAGATCCGTGCGCAGCACCAGGGTGTTGACGAAGAAGCCGACCAGATCGTCCAGGGACTGCTCCGAGCGGCCCGCGATCGGGGCGCCGATCGGGATGTCGTCCCCCGCGCCGGAGCGGGACAGTGCGGTGGCGACGGCGGCCTGGGCCACCATGAACATGGTGCTGCCGGTCTCCCGGGCCAGCCGTGTCAGCGCGTCGTGCAGCTCCGCGGGAATGTGGACGCCGTGGGTGGAGCCGCGGTAGGTGGCGACCGCCGGACGCGGCCGGTCGGCCGGCAGGGTGGCCTCGTCGGGCAGCCCGTCAAGTGTGCGGCGCCAGAACTCCGCCTGCCGCTCCCCGTCCGCCGCGAGCAGTTCCTGCTGCCAGAGGGTGTAGTCGGCGTACTGGACCGGCAGCGGCTCCCACACGGGGGCGGTGCCCTGCGTACGAGCCGTGTAGGCGGCCGTCAGGTCCCGCAGCAGCGGGGTGGTGGACCAGCCGTCGGAGGCGATGTGGTGCATCACCACCAGCAGGACGTGTTCCTGGTCGCCGAGGGCAAACAGGGCTGCGCTGACCGGCAGTTCGGATTCCAGGTCGAAGCTGCGGGCGGCCTGTGCGCCGAGCTCCGCTTCGAGTGCGGCCTCGGTCGTCGCGATGACGGGCAGCTCCACCCGGACCTCGGCCGCCGGGAGCTGCCACTGGTAGGCGGCGTCGTCCGCCATTCCGAAGAGGGTGCGCAGCGACTCGTGCCGCACCACCAGGTCGGTGAGCGCGAGCTGGAGGGCCTGATGGTCGAGTGCGCCCGCGAGGCGCAGGGCCAGCGGAATGTTGTACGTCGCCGAGGGCCCCTCCAGGTGGTGCAGGAACCAGAGGCGCTGCTGGGCCGAGGAGAGCGGCACCCGCTCGGGCCTGACCGCCTCCCGGAGCGCGGGCCGCTGCACCGCGTCACCGCCCGCTTCCACGTATTCGGCCAGCGAGGCCACCGTCGGGCCCTGGAAGAGGTCCCGGACGGTGATCTGGACACCGAAGGTCTGTCGGATGCGGCTGATGAGGCGGGTGGCGAGCAGGGAGTGCCCGCCGAGGTGGAAGAAGTGGTCGTCGATGGTGACCGACGGCAGTCCGAGGACCTCCGCGAAGAGACCGCACAGGACCTCCTCGCCCGGCCCCCGGGGTGCGCGCCCGGTGGCGTCGTTGCCGAACTGAGGGGCGGGCAGGGCGCGTCGGTCGACCTTGCCGTTGACGGTGAGCGGGATCTCGTCGAGGACCACGAAGGCGGACGGGACCATGTACTCCGGGAGCGTGCCGGCGATCTCGCGACGCACCGCCTCGGTGTCGATCCGGGCGCCGTCGGCGGCGACCAGGTACGCGGCGAGGCGTTTGTCGCCGGGCCGGTCCTCCCGGACCACGACCGTCGCCTGCCCCACACTCCCGTGGGCGGCCAACGCGCTCTCGATCTCCCCGAGTTCGATGCGGAAGCCGCGGAGCTTGACCTGCTGGTCGGCGCGGCCGAGGTATTCGAGGGAGCCTTCGAGGTTCCAGCGGACCAGGTCGCCGGTCCGGTACATCCGCGTACCGGCCGGACCGTACGGGTCCGCGACGAATCGGTCGGCGGTCAGCGCCGGGCGGTCGAGATAGCCCTGTGCCAGGCCGGCGCCGGCGATGTACAGCTCGCCGGGGGTGCCCGGCGGAACCAGCCGCAAGCCCTCGTCCAACACGTACAGCCGGTGGTTGTCGAGAGGCTCGCCGATCGGGATCGCACCGGCGTAGTCCAGCGGGCGGTGGATGCGGTGGGTGGCGGCGAAGGTGGTGGTCTCCGTCGGACCGTAACCGTTCACGACGGTGACGTCCGGGCAACGGTCCATGACGCGGCGCACCGCCTCCGGCGGAACCACATCACCCCCCGCCCACACCTCACGCACCCCGGCGAACGCCTCCGGAACCTCCTCCGCCATCACCCGGAACAGGCCCGCCGTCAGCCACAACGCGGTGATCCCGTGCGCAGCGATCAACTCCTCGTACGCCGCTGCGTCGAGATGTCCTGCGGGGGCGACGACGAGGGTGCCGCCGTTGAGCCACGGCACCCACATCTCGTACGTCGAGGCATCGAACGCCATCGCGGAGTGGAACAACACCCGACCGTGGTTGCCGTTCGCGTACATCGTCTGCGCCGCCAGGTCCGCGACATTGCGATGCGTGACCGCGACACCCTTCGGCACCCCCGTCGAACCCGACGTGAACATCGCGTACACCGGCTGATCCACATGCACCGACACACCAGGATCCGAAGCGTCCGAAGCGTCGCCCTCACTGCCCGTCACCGAACCCAGCACCCGCACACCCGCCGGCACCACCAACGAACCCGGATCCCGGTCCGTCACCAAATGCGTGACACTCGACTGACCCACGATCAACTCGACACGGTCCGCCGGATACCGGGTGTCCAACGGCACATACACCGCACCCGCCTTCACCACACCCAACGTGGCGACCACCGCACCCACCGAACGCTCCTGGAACAACGCCACCCGACTACCGGGCCGCACCCCCTCACCGATCAGCCGACGCGCCACACCATTGGCCAGCACATCAACCTCACGATAGGAAAGCTCACGCCCCTCACCCACCACCGCAACCGCATCCGGCGTCCGCGCCACCTGCGCCGCGAACAACTCCGCAAGACCCGCACCCGGAGTACCCGTCACCTCACCGGCCCACTCCCCCAACAACACCCCACGCTCATCCGCGGACAACAACTCCAGCTCACCCACCGGAACATCCGGCGCCGAAGCCGCAGCACCCAGCAACCGCACCAGACGCTCACCCGCCAACTCCACCGAACGCGCGTCATACAGATCCGTCGCGTACTCGATCGTGATGTCCAGACCAACCGGCCGACCATCCACCGAACGATGCTCGGCGAACGAGAACGTCAGATCGAACTTGGCGAACCTCAGCCAGGTGAACTCCGATTCGGTGTCCAGGTCCTCGGCGACGAGCGTCGGCGTGGCCGCGTCCGTCAGTGTGAGCATCACCTGGAAGAGGGGGTGCCGGGCGGCGGACCGGTCCGGGTTGAGGGCCTCGACCAGCCGGTCGAACGGCAGGTCCTGGTGGCCCCAGGCGGCGAGGTCCGTCTCCCGGACCCGGGTCAGCAGCTCGCGGAAGCTCGGATCGCCGCTGGTGTCCGTGCGCAGGACGAGCGTGTTGACGAAGAAGCCGACGAGATCGTCGAGCGCCTGGTCCGTACGGCCGGCGATCGGCGAGCCGAGCGGGATGTCGTGCCCGGCGCCCGCACGGGACAGCAGGGTCGACACCGCCGCCTGGGCCACCATGAACACCGATGCGCCCGACTCGCGCGCCAGCTCCGCGAGCGAGGAGTGGACGTCCTGGGAGAGGTGCACGGTGTGGGTGGCGCCGCGGTAGGAGGCGACGGCCGGCCGCTGCCGGACGGCGGGCAGGGTGACCTCCTCCGGAAGATCGGCCAATGCGCCTCGCCAGTAGTCCAGTTGACGGGCGGCGACGCTCTCCTGGTCCGCGGGGTCGCCGAGCACGCCCCGGTGCCACAGTGCGTAGTCTGCGTACTGGGCGGGCAGCGGCTCCCAGGCGGGGCGCTCGCCACGCGAACGGGTGGCGTACGCGGTGCTCAGGTCGCGCATGAGCGGCTGGTAGGACCAGCCGTCGGAGACGATGTGGTGCATGACCACCAGGAGTACGTGGTCGTGCTCGCCGAGGCTGAACAGCCTTGCGCGGAACGGCAGATCGCCCGAGAGGTCGAAGATGCGCTCGGACTCGGCGGTGAGCAGTGCGGCGACGCCGTCCTCGGTCGCCGGGGTGACCGGAAGCTCCACCCGGACACTGTCGGCGGGCAGGATCCGCTGATAGGTCCGGCCCTCGGCCTGGCCGAACACGGTGCGCAGGCTCTCGTGCCGTCCCGCGACATCGGTGAACGCGGACTCCAGGGCCGCGACGTCGAGGTCGCCTCTCACCCGGACGGCGAGCGGGATGTTGTACGTCGCCGACGGGCCCTCCAGCTGATCGAGGAACCAGAGCCGTTGCTGGGCCGCCGAGAGCGGCAGCGGTTCCGGCCGTTCCTGGGCGGTCAGGGCAGGGCGGGCGGACTCGCCGCCGCCGGTGGCGACGTACTCGGCGAGCAGCGCCACGGTCGGGTACTCGAAGAACTGCCGCAGCGTCAGCTGGACATCGAGGACGGTGCGCACCCGGCTGACCAGCCGGGTCGCCAGCAGCGAGTGGCCGCCGAGGGTGAAGAAGTCGTCGTCGATGCCGATCGACGGCAGGCCGAGGGAGTGGGAGAACAGGCCGCAGAGGACCTCCTCGACGGGGTTGCGCGGGGCCCGGCCGCCCGGTGCCGCGCCGGCCCGGGGAGCGGGCAGTGCGCGCCGGTCCAGCTTTCCGTTCGGAGTCAGCGGCAGGGTCCCCATCGGGACGACCGCCGAGGGCACCATGTACTCGACGAGCTGCTCGCCCGCGTACCGGAGGAGTTCGGCTCCGTCCAGGACGCCTTCCTCGGCGGGCACGGCGTAGGCCACCAGGCGCTTGTCGCCGGGCCGGTCCTCGCGGACGATGACCGCGGCCTGGGCGACGGAGGGGTGGCGGACCAGCACGGTCTCGATCTCGCCGAGCTCGATGCGGTTGCCGCGCAGCTTGACCTGCTGGTCCGCGCGGCCCAGGAACACGACCTCACCGTGCTCGTTCCAGGCGGCCAGGTCGCCGGTGCGGTACATGCGGCTGCCGGCGGGTCCGTGCGGGTCGGCGGTGAAACGCTCGGCGGTCAGGGCCGGCAGCCGGCCGTAGCCCTGGGCCAGGTGCGGCCCCGCGACATAGAGTTCGCCGGTCTCGCCCGGGGCGGTGTGGCGCAGCTCGGCGTCCAGGACGTACATGGCGGTGTTCGCCATCGGGATGCCGAGGTGCAGCCGGTCGAGGGTGCGCACCTCGGGGGTGAAGGCCTGGTAGCTGCAGAAGACGGTCGCCTCCGTGGGACCGTAGACGTGCACGAACGTGGTGTCCGGGCAGTGGTCGAGGGCCCGTTGGAGGGCGGTGGCGGACAGCACGTCGCCGCCGGTCCAGATCTCGCGCAGCTGCTTGAGTCCGTCGATCGCCTCGCTGGCCATGGCGTCGAAGAGGGCGGTCGTGAAGTAGGCGGCGGTCACCCGGTAGCGGGTGATGGCGTCGGCCAGCTCGCCGATGTCGATCTTCGGTGCGGACAGCACGACTGCCAGTCCGCCACGCAGCAGCGGCACCCACAGCTCGTAGGTCGAGGAGTCGAAGGGCAGCGGCGAGTAGGCGAGCACCCGCTCGTGGGCCGCGGCGCCGAAGCCCGGGTCCAGGGCCAGTTCGACCACGTTGCGGTGGGTGTTCACGACGCCCTTGGGGGTGCCGCTGGAGCCGGAGGTGAACATGATGTACAGCGGCTGGTCGGGGTGGACCGTGACATCGGGGGCGGTGGCAGCCGTGTCGGCCGTGGCGCTCGCGTCGTCGAGCCGCAGGGCGGGCAGCTCCCCCGCGAAGCCGGTGTCCCCGGCCGGGCGGTCGGTGACCAGGAGGGTGGCCCCGGTGCCGGCGAGGATCCAGGCGAGCCGCTCCTCGGGCTGACGGGGGTCGAGGGGGACGTACACGCCGCCGCTCTTCAGCACGGCGAGGACCGTGATGACGTAGGCGAACGAGCGGTCGAAGAGGAGGCCCACCGCGTCGCCCGGCCGTACGCCCTCGGCGACGAGCCGGTGCGCGAGGGCGTTGGCCGCGCCGTCCAGCTCCCGGTAGGTGAGACGGCGGTCCTCACGGACGAGGGCGACGGCCTCCGGGGTACGGGCGGCCTGCGCGGCGAAGAGAGCGTGCAGCGCGCCCACGGGAAGGTTCTCGGCCGTGTCGTTGTACGTGGCGACGTGCGCGGGGACGCCGACGCCGAGGGAGAGAGCCGGATCGGTTTGCGGCTGGGACATCTCGACACCTTCTTGGTAGCTCGGATCTCGTGGTCTCGCGGCGTGCCGGGAGACCGACGGAGCCACGGTGGATGACGTGCAAATGGTGCGAAGCAGGGCAGTGGAGCGGGGGGTCAGCCGGTGCGGGAGGCCGTCGCGGCGTCGGCCGGCAGCAGGACGTCGTCCGCTTCCAGGGCGTTCGCGTGGTACTTGCCGACGGAGCTGATCAGCAGCCGGAGTTCCAGGGCGATGGCCTCGACCAGCCGGACCAGGCCGGCTTCGGCGTCCTCGTCCACGGCGAGCAGTGCGGCCCGGCCGAGGCCGACGGCGCGTGCGCCGAGCGCCAGCGCCTTCGCGGCCCTGCTGCCTTCCCAGATCCGCCCGCTGGCGAGCAGGCAGTGGTCGGTGCGGCCGATGCGGGTGAGGCAGTCGCCGAGCGGGAGTCCCACCTGGCCGAGGAAGGCGGTCGGCGCCCAGGCGGTGCCGCCCTCCGCGCCGTCCACGGTGACGGAGTCCGCGCCGGCCGCCCAGGCGGTGGCCGCGGCGTGGGCCACGTCGCGGCCGGGGTGCAGCTTCACCCACACCTTCGCGCGGGGGAAGTTGTTCCGCATCAGCCGGATCTGCTGGCGCAGGATCTCCTCGGTGAAGGTGCCGGGGCTGCTGATCCGCAGCACCGAGTCGCTGTCGGCGCCGAACACCGCGTCCATGGCGTACTGTTCGGCGACCCTGCCGCCGGCCTCGCGGCCCAGGACGGTGAGACCGCCGAGCCCCGGTTTGGCGCCCTGGCCCACCTTCAGTTCGAAGGCGAGCCGGCCGGTGGCCAGCAGCGGCTCGGACACCGGGTCGCTGTAGACCAGGTTCCACACCTCGGCGTCCGCGTCCTCGGTGGACTGCTGCACCACCACGCCGCCGTGCTCGTCGTCGGCGGCGGCCGTGTAGGCGGCGATCCGGCCGAGCAGCGGGGAGGCCGCGGAGTCGGCGGCCGCGCGGTAGCCGTTGACCGGCACCACGTTCTCCCCGATGACCATCGGGATGCCGAGCTGCCCGGCCTGGCGTCCGGCTGCCTCGCCCAGGTCGTGGCTGGCGACCTGGGTCGAGCCGAACGCGGACACGTAGAGCGGCAGCCGGGAGGCGAACCCGCCGACCCGGGTGTCCAGTTCGACATCCGTGTACAGCGGTTCACGGGCCAGGTCGATGAGCTTCTTCAGCCGCTCCGGCATGAACACCGGAGGTACGATCCTGGCGCGCTCCAGCAGGTCGTGCGGGTCCTGGCCGGCCGGGATCGCGCCCAGCATGCTGCTGCCGTAGGACTCCAGCGCGGGGAAGACCCCCGCCGCTCCGGCCCTGGCCCGGTGCCGCACCTGTTCCTCGGGGAAGCCCGCGGCGCTCAGTACCGCACTCATGCCGACACCACGCCGGGAAGCTTCGGGTAGGCGCTGGCCTCCCAGGCGGCGGTGCGGCCGGTGACGTACCGGGTGAAGCGTTCCAGGCCGATGCCGAACCCGGAGCTGGCGGGGATGCCGCGGCGAGCCAGGTCGAGGTACCAGCCGTACTTGGCGGGGTTCTCGCCGGTCTCGCGCATCCGGGTGACCAGGGCCGCGTAGTCGTGCTCGCGCTCGCTGCCACTGGCCAGTTCGCCGTAGCCCTCGGGGGCGATCAGGTCGAAGTTCCGCAGGACGCCGGGGCGGTCGGTGTCCTCCTGGTCGTAGAAGCCCCGCGAACCCTTGGGGTAGTCGACGACGAAGAACGGGCGGCTGGTCTTCGCGGAGAGGATCTCCTCGCCCTCCCAGTCGATCTCGGCGCCGGGGTCCTGCGGGTGGCCGAGCGCCACCAGGTCCGCGGTGGCCTCCTTGTGCGTGGTGCGGCCGAACGCCCCCTGGACCACCTCCCGGAAGGCGTCCCGGTCCCGGCCGAGGAGCTCCAGGTCCCCCGGCATCTCGCGGACGACCTCGTCGACGACATGCGCGACGAGCCGCTCGGCGAGCTCCATCGCGTCCTCGCGGCGGGCGTCGCGGATCTCCACGTCGATCTGGTGGAACTCGGCGAGATGGCGGTGCGTGACGGCCGTCTCCAGCGGTTCCAGCCGCACGTTGGGCGCGATGTAGAAGATCTTGTCGAAGGCCAGCAGCGATGCCTGCTTGTAGAGGATCGCGCTGGTCATCAGCTTGTACTTGTGGCCGTAGAAGTCGACGTCCACCTGCTTGGAGCCCCGGATTCCCGGGTCGGTGACCGGTCCGATGACCGGCGGCAGCAGTTCCTGGAACCCCTGCGCGGTCAGGAAGGCGCGGGTCGCCGCGAGCATGCGGCTCTGCACCCGCAGCGTGGCACGGGTCGGTTCGGCCATCAGGTGCTGGTCGGGAGAGGCCGGGAACAAGGGCGCGACGCGGCCGTGGGACTCGGCGATCGTGCTGGTCATGGTGCTACCTCCTGGGTGTGCTGCCGATGGGCCGCCGGGCGACGGGCCGCCGTGGGGAGCGAGGGGCGGGAAGCGGACGAGGGAACGATGCGGTCGTGCCGGCGCTGGACGAACGACAGGGCGTCGAACAGCCCGGCGGCGGTGAGCCGCCGGCCGCGGTCGCGGACGGGCCCGAGAGGCATCGCCCCGATCTCGGACCAGGTGAGGCGGCCGGACCCGTCGATATGACTCCGGGTGCGGCCCGCGTTGTCGGGGTGCAGGCAGTAGGGAACGTCGAGGTATCCGCGGGCGAAGGCCTTCAGCAGGGCCTGGCCCAGGTCGTCGTCCAGGTTCAGCACGGCGTCCACCAGGGCACGGGCCTCGGCGTAGACGGCGTTGTCCGCCGGGTCGGAGCTCGGGACGGGTACGCTCCCGGGCCGGTGGCCGGTCGCCGTGCGGTGCCGGGCGGCGGCCCGCGCGGCGACCCGGAGGGCCTCGACGTTCTCCGCCACGGTCGGGATGCGGTGCGCCTCGGCCTCGGTCTTCACGATCAGCCGGGCCGCCCCGGTCTCCACGGCCAGTTCGGCCGAACGTTCCAGGAGTTCCAGGGAGCCGTGCCGGGTCTGCGGGTAGAGGCCCATGTAGGTGTAGAGGACGATGTGCCAGTCGGTGTCCGGCAGGAACTCGCCGGCCAGTCGGTGCAGCGCGTGCATCGCGTCGCGGTCCTGGGCCGCGTTGGTCTGCTGGGCGTAGCTGAGCGAGATGCTGCGCAGCCCTGCGCGGTGGAAGAAGAGTGCCTCCAGCGCACTGATCGCGACGAGCAGTCCGGGCGGGCACAGCTGTCCG
Source organism: Streptomyces sp. NBC_00984 (assembly GCF_045162475.1). Classification (NCBI taxonomy): domain Bacteria; kingdom Bacillati; phylum Actinomycetota; class Actinomycetes; order Kitasatosporales; family Streptomycetaceae; genus Streptomyces; species Streptomyces sp. NBC_00984. The sequence continues at coordinate 7,595,621 of NZ_CP108734.1, read as the reverse complement.
AGCATGCAACCGCCGAAGGTCTCCAGATGCGGTTCCGCCCCGGTGGCGCGCAGCCCGGCCAGGAAGTCGCAGCTCTCCTGCCAGTTGCGTACGGAGTCCAGGAGCGGGGTGCGTCCGTAGGGCAGGCAGTAGGAGACCGGTCCGCCCTCCGTCGCGTCCAGGCCGAGCCGGGCCAGCGCGGCCACGATGCGCTGGGGGCGTGCCGATCCGTGCCGGATCTGCACCGGGAAGCCAGCGTCCCGGACGCCGTCGAGGACCCAGCGCGAGGTGTGCGGGCTGTAGGAGGTGATGGGAAACCCGTTGAGCGGGACGCCGCCGTTCAGGGCGCGGGCCGCGGACGCCTCGTCGTTGACCCGGGTGTAGCTGTCGATGGTCATGGTGCCGACGACCGCGTCGGCCGCTCCCTTGGTGGCCAGCAGGCCGGCCCTCATCAGAGCGGGGTCGGAGAAGCCCATGCGGGGCTGCACCACGAGTGTCCCGCGGGCCTGTGCCCCGGCGACGAAGCGGCCGAAGGAGAGCGGTCGCCGGTGCACGGTGGTGCGGCTCCCGGGGGCCGCCTCCTGGACCGGCGCGGTCATCGTTCCACCTCCTTGGGAAGCGAGTCGACGTAGGACTCGAAAGCGGCGATGTCGACGCCGTCCTGGAAGACCGCGTCGAACCCGGCCCTCATGAGGGCGTCGGCCTCTTCCTCCCCGTCCCCGGACACGCCGAGCTTGCCGCCGATGACCGCGGGCAGGCCGGTCAGCTCCCAGCGCGACCGGATGGCCCCGATCAGGGGCTCGGCGTCGTGGAAGCCGTGCCCGTTGACACTGCTGACGACCAGGAGGTCGGGCTGGAACTTGCAGCAGGACTCGACGATCTCGTCCTCGGGCACGCAGGAACCCAGATTGACGACCTTGTGCCCGAGGTCTTCGAGCAGCAGTTGGATGTAGATGAGATTCCAGGTGTGAGCATCGGATTGCAGTCCGGTGACAACAACATCCAGCGGCCCGGATCGATGACGAGCCGCCCATTCCGCAGGCTTCATTGTTCGCTTCGTCCACATCATTGGATGACAAGGGGAGAAAGAGGTCCAGGCTTGCCCGGAACTTCCTTTCGGCCACAACCGTAGATTCGCTCCCGAGGCGTTTCCGGCGTCACCGGCGGCAACTGGGCGGCAGCAGAGGAGCAGTTGACCGACAGTCCGGTGCCGGGCCCGCGGCGGGGCGTGAGACTGGCCGCACTGCACCCGCAGAATTCAGCGCCCGGCCCCGTGCACACCGCCGGCGAAAGACCGAGGAGTCATGACATGGCAGAGACCGGCCACAGCGTCCGTGCGGCGGACGTGCTCGCGGACGTCCTGGCGGAGGTACGGGAACGGGTCGACCGGCGGGAGGCGCTGGGTGAGGCCCAGGTCGCCGTGCTCGAAGCCGCGGTGAACATTGTCCGCGCAGGTCAGCTCGGGTTCGAGGTGATGCCGGTGGAGCGTTCGGAGCTGGTGCGCGAGGCGCTCGGCGCGGTGCGCGCGGCCACCGTGGCGACCGGGGTCGCCCTCACCTACGCGCACCAGACGGCCCGGGTGCTCACCTGATCCGGCGGTCCGTCGATCCAGCGGTCCCTGGTGCCGCCGATCTGCCTGGACTTCTGCCCGGCGAACCGGACCGCGGCTCCTAGCATTTGATGCAGCCGAAACACTCAGACACACCCGACGACATCACGTACAACTTCGTCCAACCGAGGTGGAAATCATGGCAACCAACCCGTTCGAGGACTCCCAGGGCCGCTATGTAGTGCTGGCCAACGAAGAGGGTCAGTATTCGCTGTGGCCGGCCCGGATCCAGCAGCCGGCGGGCTGGGAACTGGTGAAGGACGAGGGCAGCAAGCAGGAATGCGGCGAATTCATCGAGGCGAACTGGACCGATATGCGACCGCGTTCGGTGGTTGCGGCCATGGGTGGCTGAACCCGTCGGTCGTCCCGTTCCGGAAGGGCGGGTGCGAGGCGCAGCACGCGCCCCGCACCCGCCCTTTTCCGTACGGCGACCGGCGCCGGTTCCCGTACCCCGGACACGCGAAAGGCTCCTGGCGGACATGGGTGGTCTCGGTCGTGAACCCATGTCCGCCAGGAGCCGATGGTGCGGGGTGGTCAGTCCTGGACGCCGCGTACGCACCACTCCAGGACCGCCGCGGCGGCGGTCATCTTGTGGTGGGCCTGCCGCCAGGCCCGGCTCGACGGGCCGTCGAGGACCTCGTCGGTGACCTCCTCGCCGCGGACCGCGGGCAGGTCGTGCAGGAAGACGGTGCGCGGGCCGGCGAAGCGGTCCAGGAACGCGCGGTTGATCTGGAAGCCGTCGAAGTCCCGGAGCCAGTCGGGGTTGTCCTTCGTCACCCCCATGGTCTGCCACCGGCTGGTGTACACCGCGTCCACCGGCCCCTCGACCGCGTCGGCCGTCACGACCTGGCTCACCAGGGCCTTGCCACCGCTGAGTTCGTCCGCCAGGTCCAGGGTCTCCTTGGGCACCTCGTAGCCCGCCGGGCACAGCAGGGTGAGGCGCAGGCCGGGGGTGAGGGCCGCGGCGAGCGCGAGGGCCGCGCCCGAGCTGTTGCCCTCGCCGACGGCGAGCAGGTGCAGACCGTCGAGCGAGCCGAACTCCTCCGCCAGGGTGGCGAGATCGGCGATGGCCTGGGTCGGGTGCTCGTCCAGGCTCAGGGCGTTGACGACGGCCAGGTCCTCGCTGCTGCCGAGCCGGCGGATCTCCTCCACGTCCCCGTTGGTGCGTACGACGAGCGCGTCCAGGTACTGCCCGAGCACCCGGGCGGTGTCCTCGACCGTCTCGCCGGTGGTGAGCTGCAGTTCGTTCGGACCGAAGGTGATCACATCGGCGCCGAGGCGGGTCGCCCCGCTCCAGAAGGATGTACGGGTCCGGGTCGAGGACTTGCGGAAGTAGAGACCGACCTGGCGTCCGGCCAGCGGCTTCGGCACGATGCCGTCGCGGCCGAACGTGACGGCGCGCCGGACGAGGTGGTCCAGCTCGGCGGGCGTCAGGTCGGCCAGGGAGATCAGGTTGCGCATGGGTGAGGTGCCTTTCACGAGGACGAGGACGGGGTCGGGCTGCGGAACGGGGGACGAGAGGCCCCGGGTGGCGCGAGGGGGCGGGCCCCGGGTGGTACGAGGGGGCGGGCGGGAGACGGAGGAAGGCGCGGGGAGGCCTCGGACGGGACGCGCGCGGGGCTTCCCCGGTGTCCCGGCGGGGCGGTCCTCATTCGGTCAGTGCGACGGCGAGAGCGGCGGGCCGTGTCTCCTGCTCCGCGTCGAGGACCGCGCGGACCAGATTGAGCACGGTGAAGCCCACCGGGTCGCCCGCCGTGGTGGGGAGCCGGCGGATCAGGCCGCGGACCAGCAGGGCATGCACGTCACGGGCGGTCTCGGCCAGGGAGGTGCCGCAGGCACGCGCGGCGCCGTCCACCGTCCACGGGTCCTCCAGCGTCGCCAGCGTGCGGAGCAGAGCGGCGGACTGCGGGTCGAGCCCGGTCACGGCGGCGGTGAGCCGCTCGCCCAAGGTGGGGCCGGCGGCGGGATCGGCGGGCGTGACCCCGTCGAGCAGGACCAGCGGTGTGGTGCGGGCGATGTCCAGAAGCTGCTGCGGGGAATACAGCAGCAGCCATGAGGCGGCGGCTTCCAGCGCCTGCGGCATGCCGTCCAGGGCCCGGCAGATGTGGGCCACGGTGGTGACGACGGAGTCGGTGGGGAGGAAATCGGGTCGCATATAGCTGACATGAGAGAGCGTCAGCTCGACGGCGTGCCGGTCGGCGACGAGGGAGCCGCCCACCGGCTCGGCGGCGAGATCGGCGACGGTCGGCACCGCCAGTGGAGCCAGCGGGAGCAGCCGTCCACCGGGCAGCTGGACCGGACGGTCGGTGGTGGTGAGTATTTTCAGGCGCTCGCAGACACGCAGCAGACTCAACAGGCGAGGGGTGACAGATGGTGACGCATCGTGACCATCCAGCACGATCAAGGTCGCCTTGGACCCTATGAGCGCGGCCAGTTCCTCGAATTCCTCGCCGTCGCGGACGAGTGCGCGCACCCACCCGGTCACGGTCGCCTGCGGATTGTTGGGGTCCGTACCGGTGGTCTCCGCGGTGTCGTTCAGGGAGACCCACAGCACCGGAACCCGGTCCCGCGCGTGAATCACCGAGGCGGCCTCCTGGGCGAGCCGCGACTTCCCCACTCCCGGCAGACCCACCAGGGTCAGCAGCCGCTCGTGATCCGTGCGCAACCGGGCTGTCAGCGCTTCCAGTTCCGGGCGCCGCCCGATCAGCGGGCGCAGCGGAGGGGGCGGTGTGGCGAGGCCGGTTCCGTAGATGTCCTGGAAGACGCGCCCCGCGGCCTTTGCATCGACGGCGAGTTCCAGCTCGACGCGCCGCGCGTCGCTGAGCCTCATGGCATTGGCGAGCAGCTTCAGCGTTTCCCTGCGCGGGTGCTGGACCCGACCCAGTTCCAGGTCTCGAATGGCTCGGACGCTCACCGTGGAAAGCCCGGCGAGCTGTTCCTGAGTGAGTCCCGCCCGCCGGCGCGCATTCTGCAGCAGAACGTCGAGCCCGGGTGCGGGCTGGGAATTCATCATTGTCTCCTCGGTCTCCACATGCTCACAAAACGCAATGGCCGGTTACCCGACCGCCCAGGACTGTCCGGAACGCATGGCCCGATCCGGGATCTTTCCGGTCCGCTCACGCTCCGTACTCTCCGTGGCAGCGAAGGCCTGCCGTCGATGAACAGACTCCATCGAGCCATTCCCGAACTCTTCCCGGTGCAGTACCGCGAGTTCCTTCTGCAAGGGCTACGATCGCCTCGCGCTGGTGAAGCGCTGCGGGTGCGCAGAGCTGAGGGGGAGGATGCGTGTCAACTGCAGAAGAGTTTCGGCTGCGCTTCAACATTCTTGGCCCGATAGAGGGTTGGTCCAACGGGACGCGACTCCGGCTGGGCGGTGTCATACAGGAGCGAGTTCTGGCCACTCTGCTTCTGGAGCCCGGAAAAGTGCTTCCGGTTTCCCGGCTGGTCGAGGCGGCCTGGGACGAGGAACCGCCGACGACCGCACCGCACCAAGTGCGCAAGGCAGTTGCCGATCTCCGAAGACGGATACCCGGCGGTGCCGACGTCCTCGTCACCGACGGGCCCGGCTATCGCGTAGCCCAGGAACAATGTGAAATCGACGTGGCCGAATTTGGCCTACTGATACGCAAAGCGAAGCTCGCGGCGTCCGATGGCCGGACGGCCGAAGCCGCCGAGATATTGCGCGGCGCCCTCGCACTCTGGCGCGGACCTGTTCTGTCGGGCGGCGGCGGTCCGGTCATCGAGGCCGCGTCGACCTCCATCGAGGAGCGCCGGCTGACCGCGGCGGAACAGCTCTTCGAACTCCACCTCGCACTCGGCGAGGCCGCCGAACTCGTCGTCGAACTGCGGGAACTGGTCCAGCAGCACCCCTTGCGCGAGTCCCTGCGCGGCCAGTTGATGATCGCCCTGTACCGGTCCGGGCGGCAGGCCGAGGCCCTGGACGAGTACGGCAAGGTGCGCGAGCTCCTCTCCGAGGAACTCGGCATCGACCCCGGCCCCAATCTGACCAAGCTGTACGAGGGAATCCTGCGGGAGAGCCCCGAACTGGCCGGCCCCGAGCCGGCCGCCGCCCCCGTCGTCGCCGTGGCGCTGCCCGCCGAACCCCCCAGCACCCTCCCGTACGACCTCGCGGACTTCACCGGCCGGGACCGGGAACTGGCCGAAATCCTGCACGGCGCCAAGAGCGGCGGCGAGCAGGGCCCCCAGATCGTGGCCATCGACGGCATGGGCGGCTGCGGCAAGACCTCGCTCGCGGTGCGGGCCGCGCACCGGCTCGCACCGGACTACCCGGACGGTCAGCTCCACATCGACCTGCGCGGATACACTCCGGGCGACCAGCCGGTGACCGCCGGCATCGCGCTCGACACTCTGCTGCGGGCCGTCGGCGTGCCGGGCAATCTCATCCCCGACGACGCGCCCGCCCGCACGGCCCTGTGGCGTGCCACCCTGGTCGGCAAGCGGCTGCTGATCCTCATCGACAACGCTGCCGACGCCGCCGCCATCCGCCCGCTGCTGCCCCTCTCCCCCGGCTGCCTCGTCATGGTCACCAGCCGGGCCCGTCTGGTCGATCTGGACGGCGCTCAGTGGATCTCGATCGGGGTGATGCCGCCCGAGGACAGCGCGATGCTGGTGGCCGAGACGCTCGGTGCCGAGCGCGTCGCCGCCGAGCCCGAGGCGGCCGTGGAACTCGCCCGGCTCTGCGGCCACCTCCCCCTCGCGCTGCGGATCGCCACCGCCCGGCTGCGCAACCGCCCGCGCTGGACGCTCCAGTACCTGGCGGAACGGCTGCGCGACGAGACCCGCAGGCTCGACGAGCTCAGCTCGGGCGCCCGCAGCGTCTCCGCCACCCTGCGCCTGTCCTACCAGGCCCTGGACGAGGAGTGCCGGAACGCGTTCTCGACGCTGGCCCTGCACCCGGGCAGCGACATGGACGTCCACGTGGCCGGTGCGCTGCTGGGCTCCTCCGCCCGGGACGCGGAGGACCTGCTGGAGATGCTGCTCGACGTCCACCTCGTGCAGCAGCCGGAGATCGGCCTCTACACCTTCCACGACCTGGTCCGCAGCTTCGCGCAGAGCCTGCTCGTCGAGTCCCCCGAGGACTCCGGGGCGGTGGAGCGGCTGCTGGGCTACTACCTGACCGCCACCGAGGTGGCGTGCGACCTCCTCTACTCCGGGCGGCGCAGGCGCAGCACCGGTATCGAACCCTCCGCGGCCGAACTGCCGGACCTCGGCACGCCCGAGCGGGCGCGGAAGTGGTTCCAGCGCGAGCAGACGTCGCTCCTCGCGGCCGTCACGCTCGCCGAGCGCCGGGATCACGACCGCTATGTGGTGTGCCTGGCCCGCAATCTCGTCTTCCAGCTCAACGACCTCGGTCTCCTGGAGGAGTTCGGCGAGCTGAGCCGGGTCGCGGTCGCCGCCGCCAACCGCCTGGAGGATCTGGCACTGCTGGGGGTGAGCCTGTCCAACCTTGGCGTCGCCTGCTGGAAACTCGGCCGTCTTTCCGAGGGCCTCGAAGCCGCCCGCAAGAGCCGGGACGTCGCGATCCGGCTCGGCGACCTGCACACCCAGGCCCACAGCGAGAGTGTCCTCGGCCAGTTCAACAGTCTGCTCGGCGACTTCTCCGCGGCCCTGGGCCACATGGAGACGGCGATCGCGTATGAACGCGACCTGGACATGCCGCGCGCGGAGGCCGAGAGCCTGACCATCCTCAGCACGCTCTACGAACAGTGGGGACGGTACGAGGAGGCGCGGGACGCGGCCCAGCGGTCGGCCGAACTGAGCCGGCAGCTGGGGCAGCACGAGGGGTTGCCCGGCGCCGTCACCGACCTCGCCTTCGCCCACGTCGGCCTGGGCGCGTACGAGGAGGCCGACCGCTGCCTGACGGAGGCCCGCGCACTGTACGGGGACGCCGGCAACGAGGCGAACCTCGCCCTGACCCTGGCGTTGTCCGCCGATGTGGAGAACCGGCTGGGAAGGCCGCCCCGCGTCCCGGACCAGGCGGAGCTCGCCCTCGACATGATGCGGACGAACTCCTCGCCCCTGCGCCGGGCCAAGGTGGAGAACGTGGTGGGCCGGCTGCGCCGCCGGCAGGGCGACGCGGCGGCGGCGCTCGCGCTGCACACCCACGCCCATGAACTCGCCTCGTCCCTCGGCTACCGCATCGAGCAGGCCTACGCGCTCGCGGGAATGGCCGACGTCCTCGGGGACACACCGGACTCGGCCCGGTACCGGGCGGAGGCCGAGCAGCTCTTCACCGAGATGGACGTACCGGCGGATCACCGGCGCGGCTGACGCCCGCCCGCCGGCGCCGTACCCCGGAGCAGCCCGCGCGCACGGCAGCCGCCCGGCCGGGGCCGCCGCCCCGGGACGGACAGCGAAGAGCCCCGCACCGTGACTCCGGTGCGGGGCTCGTGTGTCGAGGCGGTGGGATCACATGGCGGGGGACGTCGGGCCCTTGTCGTCGTCGGTGCCCTGCGTACCGATCACGGTCGGACCCTTGTCGTCGGTGATCGTCCGGGCGACGATCGTCGGGCCCTTGTCGTCGGCGAGCACGTGGGTGCCGATGACCGTCGGGCCCTTGTCGTCGTCGGTCCCCCGGGTACCGATGATCGTCGGACCCTTGTCGTCGGCGAGCAGGTGGGTGCCGATGATCGTCGGCACCTTGTCGTCGGCGACAACCTGCTGAACACCCCGGGAGTCGTGCGACTGCCCCACCTCGACGGCCGTACCGATACCGAAGGCCAGCGTCGCCGCGATGATCCCGAAGAGTCCAGCAAGCTTGCGTCCCATGTCCCGCCCCTAAGTGGTGTTTGTGAGGTTCTGCGGTGTTCCGCTTCCCGACACCACTGATGTTGCTGATCGGCGTTCCCGGTCCGTTCCTGCCCCGATACCGCCGGGGGGAACTGCCGCGGGAACGGACCGGCAACGGCTATTCCACGTCGAGCTGACAGGCGGCGACCCGGGGCCCGAGGGGGGTGAGCACCACACGCGTACGGGCCGTTCCCGACTCGTGGCCGGCCAGGTCGAGCAGCGATCTCACGAGGGAACGGAGCACCGCGCGCTCCGTCTCGTCCAGGACCGCCGGACCGGCACCGTTCCCGGGCGGCCACTCCACGATCCCGGCCACCGTGTGCATGCCGTTCTCGGTTCTGGTCTCGACGCTCAGCTGGGGCCCCTCCAAGGACTCCGGCGCGGTGTACGGATGGGACTGAACACCGGACGCCACACGCTCGGCCCACCGTTCCACGGTGGACAGGTCCTGGAGGGCCTGGCGCAGTTCCGTCCCGTCGGGCGAACGATCCCTGGGGTCCTTCACGGAGTACTCCTTCTGCAGACAACTACAGAACGACCCTTGCCCTCCCTGCTCCCGGTTCCCTCCCGAACCGTTCCCGCCTTCTTCCCGTTCCCGCGTTCGCTAAGGGAACGCAGCGGTAATCGATGGCCGCATGATGGCCCCGTTCCACTCAGACAGGGATCCGTGGTGATCCGCAGAGGATGCGACATCCTGGGGGATTGAGGCGTGGCAACCAAACCATTCGTCGGCTCGGGCACGATGTGCCGGCTGCCGGTGCACGAGGGATCCGGATCCTGATGGGCACCCGGATATCAACGGACATTCCCGGTCGCTTTTCGGGAATGGGGCCCTTTCTCCTCGTCTGGTCCGGTCAGGCGGTATCCCTGGCAGGAAGCGCGGCGGTCCGGTTCGCCTTCATCGTCGAGGTGTGGTCGTCCGGCGGGAACGCGACCGCCGTCACCATCCTCTCGCTGTGCGCCATGCTGCCGCAGGCCGTGTTCAGTCCCATTGCGGGCGCAATCGTCGACCGTATACCCAAGCGCACCGCGCTCCAGATAGCCGATGCCGGCGGGCTCCTCGTGGTGGGCACGCTGGCGCTGCTCCACTACCTCGGCGCCTTCCACGCCTGGCAGGTCTATCCGGCCGCCGTACTGCTCGGCGTCTGCGCCGCCTTCCAGTTCCCGGCCCTGTCCTCGGCCGTTCCCCTCCTGGTCCGCAAGGACCAACTGGACCGCACCAACGGCCTGCTGGCAGGTGCGAAGAGTGCCGCCGGGATCGGCGGCCCCGCGCTGGGCGGTCTGCTCGTCACGCTCTTCGGGATCGGCCCGACGCTCCTGGTCGACCTGGCCAGCTACGCGTTCGCCCTCATCGGCATCCGGATCGTGCGCTTCAACGGCGACCGGGTGACGAAGGACGCCGCCGCGCCGCGCAAGCGGATCACCGCCGATGCCGCCGAGGGGCTGCGCTTCCTGTTCCGGGTGCCCAGCCTGCGCGACCTGATCGTCAACTTCTGTGTCGTCAACCTCGTCATGGTCTTCGGCTTCGCCCTCATCTCGCCGATGGTGCTGATGCGGGCCGGCAACGGCGCACTCGCCGCGGTCAACACCTCGGTCGGTATCGGCGGAGTGGCCGGCGCCCTGCTGATGGCGGCCTGGGGCGGTCCCGCGAACCGGGGCCGGGGCATGATGCTCGGCGTGGTCGGCATGTGCCTGTCCGCCCTGGTGGTGATGAGCCTGGTGGACGGGGTGACCGGCTGGTGCCTGGCCATCCTGGTCGGCGCCCTGCTCATGACGGTGGTCAACGCCTCGATGCAGACGATCGTGCAGACCAAGGTCCCCCACGAATGGCAGGGCCGGGTCTTCGGCGCGGTGATGTTCCTGTCGCAGATCTCCGTGCCCATCGCCATGGCGGTCTCCGGACCGCTCGCCGACCATGTCTTCGAACCGCTGGCCGCCCGGGGCTCCGGGCTCTTCACCGTGCTCGGTCCCCTCGTCGGCGACGGTCCGGGCAGCGGCATGGCGGCCATGTTGCTCCTCGCCGGCATCGGCGGGACCGGGGTCGCCCTCTGGGGACTCGCCAGCCGCTCGATCCGGGACATCGACACCCTGCTGCCCGACCTCGACGCGCCGCAGGGGCCCGTCGAGCAGAGCGGCGGGCAAGGAGGTGAGCGGGATGAGGTGCGTGCATGAACTGTTCGAGGAGCAGGTGGCACGGACGCCCGGCGCGACAGCGCTGATCCACGGCGGCGAACGGATCGACTACGCCGGACTCGACGCGCAGGCGGCCCGGTTGGCGGGTCTGCTGGCCGCCCGGGGCATCCGGGCCGGCGACACGGTCGGGGTGTACCTGGAGCGCTCCACCGCACTCGTCGTGACGGTGCTCGGCATCCTCAAGGCCGGAGCCGGCTACGTGATGCTGGACCCCGGCTTCCCCGCCGAACGGCTGCGCGCGATGGCCGAGGACGCGGGGACGGCCGTGGTCGTCTCGGCCCGGGACGCCGCGCCCGGGATGCTCGACGTGGCACAGGTGCACATCGAGGACGCGCACGGCGCGCAGCCGCTGCCGCGCGGCGCCGTCCCGGTCCGGCCCGACGACATCGCCTGCGTGATGTTCACCTCCGGCTCGACCGGGCGGCCGAAGGGCATCGCCTCGTCGCACCACGCGATCACGTCCACCCTCACCGGGCAGACCTTCGCGTCGTTCGGCCACGGCGCGGTCTGGCTCCAGTGCGCCCCGCTGTCGTGGGACGCGTTCGCCCTGGAGCTGTGGGGGCCGCTCATGAACGGCGGGACCTGCGTCCTGCACCCGGGGCAGCGGCCCGAGCCCTTCGTGATGGCACGGCTCGTCGCCGAGCACGGCATCACCTCCATGTATCTTTCGGCATCCCTCTTCAACGTCATCGTCGACGAGTACCCGCAGGTGATGGACGGACTGCGGGAACTCGTGGTGGGCGGCGAGGCCCTGTCCGCGCCGCACGCGGCCCGCGCCCTGGAGCGCAGTCCGCGGCTGCGGCTGAGCAACGGCTACGGGCCCGTCGAGTGCATGATCTTCCTGACCGTCCATCCGGTGACCCGCGCCGAGGTCGGCGCGGGCCCGGTGCCGATCGGCCGTCCGCTGGCGGGGAAGCGGCTGTACATCCTCGACGAGGAACTCCGTCCGGTACCGGACGGCCGCACCGGTGAGATCTACGCCGCCGGGGCGGGCGTCGCCCGCGAGTACCGGGGGCGGCCCGCGCTGACCGCCGAACGCTTCGTCGCGGCCCCGTCCGGTGAGCGTGTCTACCGCACCGGCGACCTCGGGCGACGTCGTGCCGACGGAGTCCTCGAATACCTGGGCCGGGCCGACAGCCAGGTGAAGATCCGGGGCTTCCGGGTGGAGCCGGGTGAGGTCGAGAGCGTTCTGGCCCGGCACCCCGGCATCGACCGGGCGGCGGTCGTCGCCCATGAGCACCCGGCGGGCGACCGCCAGCTGACCGCGTACGTCGTACCGCACGGCGGCGCCCGGCAGAACTTCCGGGAAGCGGAGTTGCGCGCCTACGCCCGCGACGCGCTGGCCGACTACCTGGTACCGGCGGTCTTCGTGCCGCTGGACGCGCTGCCGCTGACCCCCAGCGGAAAACTGGACCGGGCCGCCCTGCCGGAGCCCGGATCCGCGACGGCCCTCGCCGGACCGGCGGCGGTGAGCGGCACCGTGGCCGCGCTGTGCGACCTCTTCTCCCAGGTGCTGCGCACGGACCCGGTCGGCCCGGACGACGACTTCTTCTCCCTCGGCGGCCATTCCCTGCTCGCCGCCCGGCTGCTGGGCCGGATCCACTCCGCGCTCGGCGCCGAGATCGACATCCGCGGGCTCTTCGAGGCGCCCACCCCGGCGCTGCTGGCCCCGCTCGTCGACGCCGCTCCCCCGGCGCCCCCCGCGGCCCCCGCCGCGCCCGGCGCCGCCTCCGGCGCGCTCCCGGTGTCGCACGCGCAGCACCGGCTGTGGTTCCTGGACCGGATCGGGGCCGGCGCCGCGTACAACCTGCCGATGCTGGTCCGGCTGCGGGGTACGGTCGACCCGGCCGCGCTGGACGACGCCCTGGCCCGGGTCGCCGACCGTCACGAAGTGCTCCGCACCGTCTTCGAGGAGTCCGACGGCGCCCCCGTACGACGGGTGCTGAGCGGGGCGGCCGCCCGGCCTCCCTTCCGTCATCTGCAGGTCACCGAGGAGGCGTTGGACCGGGAGATCGGGCGGGAGGCCCGCCACCGCTTCGACCTGCGTGCCGAACTCCCGGTACGGGCAACGCTGTTCACCAGCCGGGAGCGGCCGGACCAGCACGCGCTGCTGGTGCTGGTCCACCACATCGCCGGGGACGGCTGGTCCCTGCGGCCGCTCTTCCGCGATCTGTCACGCGCCTACGAGGCACGGGTCCGTGGTGCGGACCCGGCCGCACTCGCCCCGCTCGCCGTCCCGTACGGGGAGCACGCCCGTCACCAGCTCGACCGGCTCGGCTCACCGTCCGATCCGCACGCGCTCGCCGCCCGCCAGCTCACGTACTGGCGCAAGGAGCTGGACGGGCTGCCGGCCGAGGGTCCGCTGCTGCCCCGCCGCGCCGGGCGTCCCGCCGTACCCGGTCCGGCCGCGCAGGTCGTGGAGTGCCGGCTCGACGCGGCGGCCCACGCCCGGGTGGCCGACTCGGCCCGTGCCAGGGGCGCCACGCTCTTCATGGCCCTGCACGCCGCGCTGGCCACCGCGCTGGTGCGGGCCGGCGCGGACGAGGACCTGGCGATCGGCGCACCGGTGGCCGGACGCGCCGGGGACGGCAGCGTCGAGGACGTCGTCGGGTTCTTCGTCAACATGCTGGTGCTGCGCACCGATCTCTCCGGCGACCCCACCGCGGCCGAAGTGCTCGCCCGGGTGCGGGAGACGGACCTCGCCGCGTTCGGCCACCAGGACGTGCCGTTCGAGGACGTGGTCGGCTCCCTCAACCCGGCGCGCTCCCCCGGCCGGCAGCCGTTCACCGACGTGGTCCTGGCGCTCCAGAACAACGCGCGGGCCGAGGTCACGCTGCCCGGTGCCGAGCACGGCGTCGAGATCGTGCGCACCGGCGCCGCCCGGTTCGAACTCCTGGTGGACGTCACGGACTCCACCTCGGAGCTGGGCGCACCGGACGGGCTGACGCTGACGTTCGAGTACCGCGGGGAGGCGCTGGAGGCGGACTTCGTCCAGTGGCTCGCCCACGCTCTCCCCGAGGCCCTGGAGGCGGCCGCGTCCGCCCCCGACACGCCCTTGTCGCGGCTGGGTCTCACCGAGCCGCCCCGGCGGGCCTGCGAGAGCGACCGGATCGTGGCACCGGCCCGGCCCCGAGGCACCGCGGAGCGCCCGATGACCGCTCTGGAACAGGAAATCGCCGCCGTGTGGTGCGAGGTCCTCGGTGTGCCGAGCGCCGGCCCGGACGACGACTTCTTCGCACTCGGCGGCAACTCCCTGCGCGCGGTGCGCGCCGTGGCCCGGCTCGGCGTCGGCCGGCCGGTGACCGTGGCCCAGCTGTTCGCCGCGCCCACGGTCGCCGCCTTCGCCGCCGAGCTGGAACGGGCGCTCGCCCGGCCCGAGCCGGACGCCGCGTCCCCCATCCCGCGCCGCCCCCGGGTGCCGCGCCGTCCGCAGACCCAGACCCAGCCCAGCAGGAAGCAGGAGGAGTGGCAGTGGACCTCAGTGTGATGTTCTTCGGTGCGGACAGCACCACCGCCGGCGAGGCCCGGCACACCGAGACGTACGAGGACATCCTCGCCGTGGCCAGGACCGCCGACCGGCTCGGGTTCCACGCCGTCTGGACCCCCGAGCGCCACTTCCAGCAGGTGGGACAGGTCTTCCCCAGCCCGCCGGTACTCAGCGCGGCACTCGCCGTCGCCACCGAACGGATCAGGATCCGCGCGGGGAGCGTCGTCCTGCCGCTGCACCACCCGCTGCGGGTGGCGGAGGACTGGGCCGTCGTGGACAACCTCTCGCACGGGCGGGTGGGTCTGTCCGTCGCCACCGGCTGGCACTCCAAGGACTTCACGCTGGCCCCCGAGCAGTACGCGGACCGTCGGCAATCCGCCCTGGAGACCGTCCCGCGGCTGCGGTCGTTGTGGGCGGGCGAGCCCGCCGAGTACCCCGACGGCACGGGCACCCCGGTCTCCGTCACGCCCCAGCCCCGGCCCGTGCAGGACACCCTGCCGCTGTGGATCACCACCTCCGGCAACCCGGAGACCTGGGAGGCGGCCGGACGGCTGCGTGCCGGAGTGCTCGGCGCGACCGTCGGGCAGAGCCGGGACGAGCTGGCCGAGAAGATCGCCCGCTACCGCACCGCCTGCGCCGCCGCCCCCGACCAGCGGGGCACCGACGCACACGGCCGGGTCACGCTGATGGCCCACACCTACGTCGGCACCGACGACGCGGAGGTCCGCCGGATGGCGGGCGCCCCGCTCAAGACCTATCTCGCCTCGTACGTACGCCAGACCGCGGCCAACCGTTCCGCGGACACCACGACCGCGGGGCTCACCGAGGAACAGACCGCGATGCTCGCCGACTTCGCGTTCGAGCGCTATCTGAGCTGGGGCAGCCTGCTCGGCTCCCCCGGCCACTGCGCCAAGATGCTCGCCGACCTGGCCGAGCTGGGCGTCGACGAGATCGCCTGCTTCATCGACTTCGGCATCGGACGCGACGACGTACTGGCCGGGCTGCACCGGTTGGCCGAACTGAAAGAGAACCTGTGATGAGCGCCCCCACCTTTTCGCGCCCCGTCCCGGGTGCGGCATCCCCTTCTTCCATGGCCGACCGGTTCGGCGCACTCGGCAGGGAGCAGCGGGTCCGCCTGATGCGTCGTCTGCTGGAGGCGGGACGGGCCCGCGAGATACCCGCCGTCATACCGCCGCGCGACCCGGCCCGCCGGGTGCCGCTGAGCCCCGCGCAGCACGACCTGTGGGTGTACGACTCGCTGTATCCCGGTACCCCCGCGCTCAACCTGTGCGCCGCCTACCACTTCGAGCAGGCCGTCGACCCGGCGCATCTGGAGGCGGCGCTGACGCTGATCCAGCGTCACCACGACATCCTGCGGACCCGGATCGTGACGGACCCGTCGGGCGAGCTGCATGTCGAGTTCGGCGACGAGGGGACCTTCGATCTGGAGCGCGAGGATCTGCGGGGCACCGGCAGGACGATCGACGAGGCCTTCGAGACCTTCCGCAGCCGTCCCTTCGACCTCGGCCGGGACAAGCTGATCCGGGCCCGGTTCGTCCAGGTCGACGAACTGCGTTCCACCCTGATGCTGAGTCTGCACCACACCATCAGCGACTGGTGGTCGTTCGACGTGCTGCAGAACGAGTTCGCGCAGGCGTACGGCGCCCTGCGCGACGGCCTGGAGCCGCCCCTCACCCGGCCGGCCGTCCAGTACGCCGACTTCTCCTCCTGGCAGAGCGAGTTGGAGGAGTCCGGGGTCTTCGCCAGCCGGCTCGACTTCTGGCGGCGCTATCTCGCCGACCCGCCCGGTCCGCTCACCGTGCCGGGCTCCACCGCCTCCGTCACCGAGGGCGACGGCATCGCGCAGGTCCCCTTCCACATCGACGCGCCGACCACCGCCGCCGTGCGGGCCCTGGCCAGGGAGCGCGGTGCCTCCGTCTACGTCGTCCTCATGGCCGCCTTCGCCGTCCTGGCGCACCGGGTCAGCGGCGCCGACGACCTGGTGATCGGCACCCCCATCGCCAACCGCGCGGCCAAGGGCCTGGACCAGGTCATCGGGTACGTCATGAATGCCGTGCCGACCCGCTGGAACGTGACTCCGGACCGGTCCTTCGCCGACGTGCTCGCCGGGTTCGCCGTCGATTTCCCGGATCTGATGGCCAACTCGGACGTGCCGGTCGGCCGGATCGTGTCGGCCGCCGCGCCCGAGCGCAGCGCGGGCCGGGCCCCGCTGTACCAGTGGGTGTTCATGCACCTGACGCAGCAGCCGAGCGTCTCGGTGATGAAGGAGTTCGCGGAGCCCGAGCGCATCCACACCGGCGGCGAGCACGACCTCGTCGGTGTGGTGAAGGACAGCGGTGACGGCATGGAGGGCAGCTTCGGGCTGCGTACCGATGTCTTCGGCCCCGCGACGGTGGCCCGCTGGACGCAGTGCTACGTCGAGCTCCTGCGGCAGATCACCGCCGACCCCACCGCGCTCGTCGGGGACATCGACCTGGTGCCCCCGGCCATGCGCGATCAGCTGCTCGCCGGATCCGCCGGGCCCACCGCCCCCGCCCCCCTCACGCTGCCCGAGCTGGTGGCCCGGCAGGCGGCCCGCACACCGGACGCCCCGGCCGTCGAGTCCCCGGGGCAGACCCTGAGCTACGCCCGGCTCGACGACCGGGTGGCCCGGTTGGCGGGCAGGCTGGTGCAACTCGGGGCCGGCCCCGGGCGGGTCGTGGCCCTCGCCCTCGCCCGCGGCAGTGACTGGCCGGTGGCGGCGCTGGCCGTCCAGCGCGCCGGCGCCGCCTATCTGCCCCTCGACCCCGCCCACCCGGCCGAGCGGATCCGCCGGGTCCTGGCCGAGGCCGCGCCCGTGCTCCTCGTCACCGAGCCGGGCGCCACGCCCCTGGAGACCGGTCTGCCGGTCCTGGTCCTCGACGAGGACGCCTGGGCCGGGGAACCGCTGCCGCCGGGGGGCCCGGAACCCTTCGATGCCGCCCACGTCATCCACACCTCCGGCTCCACCGGCACCCCGAAGGGCGTGGTGGTCACCCATGCCGGGGTGGCCGCGCTCACCCGGACCCTGGTGGACGGCATCGGGCTGGACGCCGACAGCCGGGTTCTCCAGCTCGGGCCGCCCTCGTTCGACATCTCCGTCGGCGAGTTGTGCCTGGCCTTCGGCTCGGGCGGAACCCTGGTGCTGCCGCCCCCGGGTCCGCTCGTGGGCGAGGCCCTCGGGACGGTTCTGACCGAGCGGCGGATCTCCTGCGCGTTCGTCCCGCCGTCCGTGCTCGCGACCGTACCGGCCGGACCGCATCCGGATCTGCGCGCCCTCGTCGTCGGCGCGGAGGCCTGCCCGCCGGAGCTGGTGGCCCGCTGGGCCGCCGCGGGGCGACGCTTCCACAACGCCTACGGGCCCACCGAGTCGACCGTCGTCTCCACCGTCTCCGGGCCGCTGGAAGCCGACGGCACGGTGCCGCCCATCGGCACACCGGTGGCGGGCACCATCGCCTATGTCCTCGACGAGCGGCTCCGGCCGGTGCCGGCCGGCGCAGGCGGTGAGCTGTACCTGGCGGGTGCCGCGCTCGCCCGCGGCTACCTGGGACGTGCCGCGCTCACCGCCGAGCGGTTCGTCGCCGACCCCTACGGTCCGCCCGGCAGCCGCATGTACCGCACCGGCGACCTCGCCCACCGCGACGACAGCGGCAGCACGTACTACCTCGGGCGCGGCGACGAGCAGGTGAAGCTGCGCGGGCTGCGGATCGAACCGGGTGAGATCGCCGCCGCGCTCGCCGAACACCCCACCGTGGAACGGGCGGTGGCCGTCGTACGGCACGACCGGGGCGACAGCGCGCAGCTCGTCGCGTACGCGGTGCCCGCGCCGGGAGCGGAGATCGACGAGGACGCGCTGCTCCTGCACGCCTCCGGGCGCCTGCCCGCGGCCATGGTCCCGGCCGCCGTGGTGGCCCTGGACGCGCTGCCGTTGTCGTCCCACGGCAAGCTGGACCGGGCCGCCCTGCCCGCGCCCGCCGCACGGACCGCCGACACCGTCCGGCTCCCCGGTTCGGCGCGCGAGGAGATCCTCTGCGGGCTCTTCGCCGAGCTGCTGGGCCTCGAACAGGCCGGTGCCGACGACGACTTCTTCCGGCTCGGCGGCGACAGCATCATGGCGATCCAGCTCGCCGCACGGGCGCGGGCGGCCGGACTCGTGCTCTCGCCGCACGACGTGTTCACCGTACGCACCCCGGCCCGGCTGGCCGTGCTGGCCCGTACGCCCGATGTCGACACCCCGGCGCAGGAGGACACCGGGACCGGGCGGCTGCCCCTCACCCCGGTGATGCACTGGTGGCGCGAACAGGTCCGGGACACCGCCACGTTCACCCAGTCCATGCTGTTCCCGCTGGCGCCCGGCACCGGACTCGCGGCGATCGAGGAGGCCGTCTCCGTACTGGTCGAGCGGCACGCCGCGCTGCGGATGCGCCTGGTGCGCGAGGACGACACCGGCTGGGAGCTCCAGGTGCCCGAGGAGAGCGCGCCCGCCGACGCGGCGGCCGTCCGGGTGGCCGTGCCGGCGGACACCGATCTCCACTCCCGGGCGACGGAACTGGCCCGCACCATCACCCTCCGGCCCGAGCACGGCGAGATGGTGCGGGCGGTGTGGCTCGATCCCGGCCCCGGCCGTCCCGGCGCCCTGCTGCTGACCGTGCACCACCTGGCCGTGGACGGTTTCTCCTGGCGGGTGCTCGGGGAAGAGCTCGCCGCGGCGCTGGACCACCGCTCCGAGGGCGACGCCGCACCCGCGAAGACCGCCTCGTTCACCCGGTGGTCCCGGCTGCTGTCCCAGGAGGCCGGGCTGCGGCTCGACGAACTCCCCTGGTGGAAGCGGCAGCTGGCGGACGAAACCGCCCGGTTCGCCGACGTCCGGGGTGCGGACGGACAGCGGGAGACCCTCACCTTCGACCTGGGCCCCGGGCTCACCCGCAGTGTGCTCCTCACCCTGCCGGGCACCTTCAACTGCCGTCCCGACGCGGTGATGCTGACCGCCCTGACCGCGGCGGCCGTCCAGCGCCGGGGCACCGGATCCGCGCTCCTCGTCCACCTGGAGGGCCATGGGCGCGAGGTCGTCTCCGCCCAGGTCGATGTGTCCGGCACCGTCGGCTGGTTCACCACGCAGTACCCGGTCCGCCTGGACATCGGTGCCGCGTCGGTGGCGCCCGGCGGTCAGCCGGGAGAGGCCCTGAAGTGCGTCAAGGAGCAGCTGCGGGCGGTGCCCTCGGGCGGGCTCGGCTGGGGTCTGCTGCGCTACCTCAACCCGGAGACCGGCCCGGCCCTCGCCGCGCTCCCGGTGCCCGATGTCCGCTTCAACTATCTGGGGCGGTTCGGCGCGGGCGACGCGGCGGGCGGGCGGCTGCTGGAGCCCGGCCCGGACGCCGTGCCGCTGGCGCACACCCTGGAGGTGGACGTGCTGGCCCGCGAGGAGAACGGCGAGCCCGTTCTGGAGGCGAGTTTCTCCTACCCGTCCGGGGTGTTCCCCGAGGACGAGGTACGCGCACTGGCCGGGGCGTGGTCCGAGGCGCTCGGCGTCCTCGCGGACACGTGCGGACCGGACGGCGGAGCCGTCCACGCCCCGTCCGACTTCCCGCTCGTCGACCTCACCGGTGACCAGCTCGAACTGCTCGGGCAGGACATGGACTTCGGCGATCTCGAAGCCGACTTCGACGATCTCGACGCCGGCTTCGACGGTGCCGGCTCCGCCGGCGACGAAGGGGAGCGACGATGAACGCGCGCATCGCGGACGTGCTGCCGCTCTCCCCGCTCCAGGAGGGCCTGCTCTTCCACGCCGCCCGGCAGACCGACGGCCCCGACCCCTATCTGGTGCAGGCCCGTTTCCTGATCGGCCCCGCGATCACCGGGGAAGCGGTACGGGCCGCGGTCACCGCGCTCCTGGACCGGCATCCCAATCTGCGCGCCTGCTTCCGCCACGAGCGCCTGGACCGGCCGGTCCAGGTCGTGCCGAAGGCGGTCCGGGTGCCATGGACCGAGGTGGATCTGACGGGTCTCGCCCCGGACGAGGTGCGGGCGCGCACCGACGAGGTGCTGCGCGAGGACGCGGCGCTCCGCTTCGACGTGGCCCGCCCGCCCCTGGTCCGTGCCACGTTCCTGCGGCACGACACCGGTGCCGAGCTGATCGTGTCCTTCCACCACATCCTGCTGGACGGCTGGTCGATGCCGGTCGTCGAGCGGGACCTCGCCGCCCTCGTGGCGGGCCGGCCGCTGCCGCCCGCCGCGCCCTACCGGGACTACCTGGTGTGGCTGGGCGGTCAGGACCGGAACAAGGCCGAAGCCGCGTGGGGCGCGTCGCTGGAAGGTCTGGAACGGCCCGCGCTGCTGGCCCCTGCCGGACCGGACACGGCGCCCGACCGTTCGCGGCTGTGGCTGACCGCCGCCCTCACCGAGACGCTGGTCCGGCGGGCCGCCGCGGCGGGCGTCACCCTCAACACTCTGGTGCAGGTCTCCTGGGCCCTGGTCCTGGCCCGGCTGACGGGCTCCCGTGACCTGGTCTTCGGCGCGGTCGTCTCGGGGCGCCCGCACGACCTGCCCGGTGTCGAGTCCATGGTGGGGCTGTTCATCAACACCCTGCCGGTACGGGTGCGGCTGCGGGACGGCGAGCGGGTGGAGGAGCTGCTCCGCCGGATCCAGGACGAGCAGTCCCGGCTGCTGGAGCACCACCACGCCCGCGCCGCCGAGGTGCAGCGCGCCGTGGGGGCCGGTGAGCTCTTCGACTCGATCATCGCCTTCGAGAACTTCCCGCGGGGTTCCGGGAGCGACGACGGCCCCGGCACCGTCCGCCTGGCGAAGGTGTCGGACGCGACGCACTACCCGGTCACGATCGCGGCGGTCGCCGAGGACCGGCTGCTGCTGTCCGTGAGCTGCCGCCGGGGCATCTCCGCCACGGCGGTCGCCGAGCGCCTGGCGCACGTACTGGAGCAGCTGGCCCGCTCGCCGCGGACACCGGTGGAGGACATCGACGCCCTGCCCGAGTCGGAGCGGCACCGCCTGCTGGCCCTGGCCGACGGCCCGACCCGCGCGCCCGCCGCACCCGCCACCCCGACCGGGCGATTCGCCGCCCAGGTGGCCCGTACCCCGGACGCGCCGGCCGTCGACACGGACGGCGAGACCCTCAGCTACGCCGGACTCGACGCCGCGTCGGACCGGCTGGCCGGCCGCCTCGTCCGGGCCGGTGTGGCGCCGGGGCACACCGTGGCCCTGCTGCTGCCCCGTTCGGCCTCCATGGTCGTGGCCCAGCTCGCGGTCCTCAAGGCGGGCGCCTGCTGGCTCCCCCTCGACCCGGCGCACCCGGCGGAGCGGCTGGCCCGGCTGATGTCCGCGGCGGCACCCTCCCTGGTCCTCACCGCGGGGACGGATCCGGCCGCCGCCCGGCTGCCCGCCGGTACCGCGGTGCTGGACGTCGCCGAGGAATCCGGGTCCGCGTCCGCGTCCTTCGACGGTGTCCCCGCCGATCCCGGGGCCGCCGCCTGCGTGATCTACACCTCCGGCTCCACCGGAGAGCCCAAGGGGGTGGTGGTCCCGCAGCGGGCGATCACCGAACTCGCCACCGACGGCCGCTTCGCGGGCGGTGCCCACGACCGGGTGCTGCTGCACAACCCGTACACGTTCGACGCCTCGACCTACGAGGTGTGGGTCCCGCTCCTGAACGGCGGGACCGTGGTGGTCGCCCCCTCCGAAGCGGTCACCCCCGAACTGCTGGAGCGGGTGGTCCGGGAACGGCGGGTCACCGGGCTCATGCTCACACCCGAACTGCTGCGCACCGTCGCGGAGATCGCGCCCGGCGCGCTGTCCGGGCTCCGCGAGGTGTGGTCCGGCGGCGACGTCCTCGCGCCCGACACGGTGCGCCGGATCCGCGAGCACTGCCCGGACACGGTGGTCGTCAACGGCTACGGCCCCACCGAGACGACGGTCTTCGCCACCGCGCACACCGCGTCCGGGGAACCGGCGGGGCACCCGGGCGCCGTTCCCATCGGGCGTCCCCTGGACAACACCCGCGCCCATGTCCTGGACGTCCGGCTGCGCCCCGTCCCGGCGGGAGCCACCGGTGAGCTCTACATCGGCGGCAGCGGGCTCGCCCAGGGCTACCTCGGGCGGCCGGTTCCCACCGCGGAGCGGTTCGTCGCCGATCCGTACGGACCGCCGGGCAGCCGTATGTACCGCACCGGGGACCTGGCCCGCTGGACGCCGGACGGCGTGCTGGAGTTCGCGGGCCGGGCCGACGACCAGGTCAAGGTGCGTGGTTTCCGTGTGGAGCCCGCCGAGGTCGAGGCCGCGCTGGCGGGCTGCCCCGGTGTGGCGCGGGCCGTGGTCGGCGCCCGGCCGGACGCGGCGGGCGGCAAGCTGCTGGCCGCCTGGCTGGTGCCGGCGCGGGACGCGGACCGGGAGGAGCAGTGGCACCGGACCCTCGCCCGGGTGCGGGCGCACGCCGCCGAGCGGCTGCCCGCGCACCTGGTGCCGTCGCTGTGGGTCCGCATCGACGAGGTGCCGCTCACCCGCCACGGCAAGGTCGACCGGGCCGCGCTCCCCGACCCCGGTCCCGGCGGGGAAGCGGCGGCCGACCGGGCACCGCGCACTCCGCGCGAGCGGGAGCTGTGTGCCCTGTTCGGCACGGTGCTCGGTGTCCCCGCGGTCGGGCCCGACACCGACTTCTTCCTGGCGGGCGGCCATTCACTGACCGCGCTGCGCCTGAAGTCGAAGATCGAGACGGTCCTCGGCGTACGGATCCCGGTCTCCGCCCTGTTCGACGCGCCGACCCCGGCCGCTCTGGCCGCCCGGCTCGACGCCCCACCGTCCACGAACGGCCCCGCTCCCGGGACACCGCTGCGCGCCGCTCCCGGACGCCCGTCGTCCGCGACGGCGCCGGAGGAGCCGCACCACAACAGCCTGGAGCCGGTGCTCACCCTGCGGACCGGTGGCAACCGCACCCCGCTCATCTGTGTGCACCCGGGGCTCGGTCTCGGCTGGTCGTACGTGAACCTGCTGCCGCACCTGGACCCGGCCCGCCCCGTGCACACCCTGCAGAGCCCGGCGCTGCTGAGCGGCGTCGGCCGACTCCCGCCCACCATGGGTGAGATGGCGGACCTGTATCTGCGGAGTGTGCGTGCACTCCAGCCGCACGGACCGTATCTGCTGCTCGGCCGTTCCTTCGGCGGTCCGCTCGCCCACGAGCTGGCGGTGCGGCTGCGCCGGGCCGGCGAGGAGGTCGGGATGCTCGCCGTGGTGGACGCCATGCCGATGCCCGACGAGATCAGGCGCACGCCGCCGGACCCCGCGGCCGTCGAGGACGAGATGCTGCGCATCCTGCTCCACTCCCATGCCCCGGAGCTGCCGTTGCCGGCCGGCCCGCTGGAGCGGACCGAGGTGTTCTCCATGGCCCGCGACGGAGCCTTCGACGGCCTTTCCCCCGCCCGTCTGCACAACCTCGTCGACGCCGGGGCACACCACACCAGGCTCGTACGGGAGTGGTGCCCGTCCCCCTACGACGGCCGGACGACGCTCTTCTCCGCGACGCACGACGACTGGCCGACCACGGCCGAGAAGACCGAGGCCTGGCAGCGCGTGACCGCCGCGCT
Source organism: Streptomyces sp. NBC_00984 (assembly GCF_045162475.1). Classification (NCBI taxonomy): domain Bacteria; kingdom Bacillati; phylum Actinomycetota; class Actinomycetes; order Kitasatosporales; family Streptomycetaceae; genus Streptomyces; species Streptomyces sp. NBC_00984. The sequence continues at coordinate 7,571,917 of NZ_CP108734.1, read as the reverse complement.
CGACGTGCACGAACTGGACTGCGGTCACAGCGACGTACTCACTCCGGGCCCGGCGGCCGAGATCGCCGCGGTCCTCGAATCCGCCCTCCGAGGGGACTGAAACCCATGACCGTCGACGCCGTCGATCTCATCGACCTCTACGCCGGGGAGAGCAGCGGGGACGAGGAGTACGAGTTCCCCGCCTCCGACGCCCAGAGCCGCCTGCTGGTCCTCGACCAGCTGAATCCGGGCTCCCCCCAGTACAACGTCCCGGTCGCCTTCGCGGTGCACGGGCCCTTCGACACCGCCGCGTTCGGCCGCGCGCTGAACGCGCTCGTCGCCCGCCACGAGGCACTGCGGACCGTCTTCCGGACCGCCGAGGACGGCACCCCGGCGCAGCGCGTCTCGGCCGTCGGGCGGGTGCCGCTCACGGTCCGGCAGGACGTGCCCGCCGACCGTGCGGACGCCCTGGTGCGCGCCGAGGCCGCCCTCCCCTTCGACACCGCCGAGGGGCCGCTGCTGCGCTGCACCGTGTACGCCGTCGACAACGGCAGCCACCGGGTGCTGCTCGTCGCCCATCACCTGGTCTGCGACGGCTGGTCGCTCGGCCTCATGCTGGAGGGGCTGTCCGAGGGGTACCGGCACGAGGCCGGGGGGCAGGCCTACCGGCCGGCCGAACTCCCGCTCCAGTTCCCCGACTACGCGGCCTGGCAGCGGGAGCGTGCCGCGGACGGTGCCTTCGAGGCGTCCGTGGAGCACTGGGTCGACCGGCTGCGCGGCGCGCCCGCCGCCATGGAACTGCCGCTGGACCGCCCGCGCCCGCCGGTCCGCACGGCCGCCGGGGGCACCGAACGCTTCCTGCTCGATGCCGAGGTCAGGGAGCGCCTGGCCGAGGTGGCCGCGGTCCAGGGCGCCACCCCGTTCATGACGATGTTCGCGGCGTACGCCGCGTTCCTCTCCCGCATCTCGGGCGGCGAGGACCTGGTCATCGGCTATCCGGCGTCGGGGCGCGAGCGGCCCGAACTCCAGGAGATGGTCGGGATGCTGACCAACACCCTGGCGATGCGCGTGGACCTGTCCGGCGACCCCTCCCTCGACGAACTCACCCGCCGCGTCCGGGCCTCGATGCTGGCGGCGCAGCCCCACCAGGACGCACCGTTCGAGGCGGTCGTCGACACCCTCGCCCCGGTCCGTGAGACCAGCCACGACCCGGTGGTGCAGGTGGCGCTCAGCTACGAGGACGAGGCCGCGCCGGATCTGGCACTGGCCGGCGCGACGACCGAACGGCTCCCCCTGACCCTGGACACCGCCAAGTTCGACTTCCACCTGTTCATGGAGCGGTGGGGCGCCGGACTCGCCGCCCAGTTCATCTACCGCAGCGACCTGTTCGAGGCCGGCACGGTCCGCCGCTGGACGGACAACTTCCGCACGCTGCTGGCCGGACTCCTCGCGGACCCGTCCGCACCGCTGTCCGCCGCGGAGCTGGTGCCGGCCGACGAGCGCCGCCGGATCATCGCGGGCGCCGACCGCCTCGCGGAGGCCGCGCCGCTGGACCGCCTGGTGCCCGACCTGATCGCCGACCGAGCGGCCGAACACCCCGATGCCACGGCCCTGGTCTGCGGCGACCTCCGCCTGAGCTACGCCGAACTGCTCGCCAGGGCCGACGCGCTGGCCGCCCGGCTGCGCGCCGCCGGGGTGCGGCCCGGCTTCCGGGTCGGTCTGCTGCTGCCGCGCTCGGCCGACCAGGGCATCTCGGCCCTCGCCGTCCTGCGCGCGGGCGGCGCGTACGTACCGCTGGACCAGGCCCATCCGGAGGCCAGGCTCCGTCACATGGTGGAGAGTTCGGGCACCGGGCTCCTCCTGACCTCCCGGGAGACCGCGGAGAAGGGGGAGAGCCTGGAGGTGCCGTGCATCCGGGTCGACCGCCCGGCCGTCACGGACCCCGTCACCCCGGGGGCCGCCACGACCGGTGCCGCACCGGGCCCGGAGGACCTCGCCTACGTCCTGTTCACCTCGGGCTCCACCGGCGTCCCCAAGGGCGTCGCCATCGAGCACCGGGCGCTGCTCAACCTCACCCGGGCGGTCCGGCACTCCTTCCCGGTCGACGCAGACGACCGGGTGCTGCAATTCGTGTCGTTCGGCTTCGACGTCGCCGTGTCCGACCTCTTCTTCCCCTGGGTGGCCGGAGCGGAACTGCACATCCCGCGGGAGGACGAGCGGATCGGCGAGGCGCTGCTGGAACGGCTGCGGGACTCCCGCATCACCTATGTGTTCCTGCCGCCGTCCGCCGCGATGCTACTGCCCGACCTGACCGGGCAGCTGCCCGAGCTGCGGACCGTCGCGGTCGGCGGCGAGGCCTGCCCCGCCGAACTGGTCGAGCGGCTCAGCGCGCCCGGCCGGCGGATCGTGAACGCGTACGGCCCCAGCGAGGTGACCGTCTACGCGACCACCGGGGACCTCACCCCGGGTGAGCCCGTGGTGCTCGGCGGCGCCGTGCCCGGGGCCCGGGTCTACGTCCTCGACGAGCGGCTGCGGCCGGTCCCCGCCGGGGTGGCCGGTGAGATCTACGTGGCCGGTGCCTCGCTGGGGCGGGGCTACATCGGCCGGCCCGGCCTGACCGCCGAACGGTTCGTCGCCGACCCGCACGGCGCACCGGGCACCCGGATGTACCGCACCGGAGACCTGGGCCGGATCGACGCGCACGGCCTGATCCACTATCTCGGCCGCTCCGACCTCCAGGTCAAGCTGCGCGGCGTACGCGTCGAACTCGGCGAGATCGAGACCCTGTTGGCCGGCGCGCCGGGCGTCGCCCTGGCGGCGGCCACCGTCCGCGGCACGGGCACCGCGCAGCGGCTCGTGGCGTATGTCGTGGGCCGGGACGGGGCGGCGCCCCCGGACGCGGAGCTGCGCGCCCATCTCGCCCGGCGGCTGCCCGGGTCCATGGTGCCCGAGGTGTTCGTGCGCCTGGACGAGATGCCGCTCAGCAGCAACGGCAAGATCGACCGGGCCCGGCTCCCGGAACCCGCCACCGTGCGGTGCCGGCCGGACGGCTCGACCACCGTCGCGGGCACCGCGACCGAGCGGCTGGTGGCGGGCCTGTGGGCCCGCGTGCTGAACCTCGAACTCGTCGCCGTCACCGATCACTTCTTCGATCTGGGGGGCAATTCGATCCGGCTGCTGAGTGTGCTGTCCGCCCTGCGCGAGCTGGGGACGTACGGCGAGCTCAGCCTGGTCGACCTGTTCCGTCACCCCACCGTCAGTTCCCTCGCCGCCTACCTCGACCGGGCGGTCGCCGGGACCGCCGCCGGGGCTTCCGCAACCGCTCCTCCCGCCGACACGGCCGCCGCGCGCGGCGGTGACCGGCACGCACGACGCACCGCCGCAGCCCGACGACTCAGCTACCGGAAAGGCACCACACGATGACCGAGAACGCCAGCGCCGCCGAGCCCCTCGCAGCCGACTCCGCGATCGCGGTCGTCGGGATGAGCGGTCGCTTCCCCGGCGCCCCCGACCTGGACGCCTACTGGGCGAATCTGCTCGGCGGGCTCTGCTCGGTGACCGATTTCACCGAGGAGGAACTGATCGCCGACGGCGCCGACCCGCAGGAGGTGCGCGGCCGCGACCACATACCGGCCAAGGGCCATCTCGTGGACGCGGACCGCTTCGACGCGGAGCTGTTCGGCTTCAACCGCACCGAGGCGGCGGCCCTCGACCCCCAGCACCGGCTGCTCCTGCAGACGGCCTGGTCCGCGCTGGAGGACGCCGGCCGCAGCCCGCTCGGCGGAACGGCGCGTACCGGCGTGTACGTCGGCGGCGGCCCCACCGAGCACATGCTGGCCGCGCAGACCGATCCGCGGCTCGCCGCGTCCATCGGGGCGCTTCAGGTACGCATCCTCACCGACCGCGAGTTCCTCGCCCCGTGGATCTCGTACCGGCTGGGCCTGGAGGGCCCGAGCCTGACGGTGCAGACGGCCTGCTCGACCTCGCTGACGGCGGTGCACCTCGCGGTGCAGTCCCTGTTGCTCGGCGAGTGCGACACGGCGCTGGCCGGAGGCGTCGCCATGGACACGGTGCGCAAGCGGGGCTACATCCACCAGCAGGGCGGCATCTACTCGCCGGACGGCCGCTGCCGTCCCTTCGACGAGCGGGCCGGCGGCACCGTGCCCGGCAACGGGGTGGGCGTGGTCGTGCTGCGCCGGCTGTCCGACGCGCTCGCCGACAACGACCCGATCCGGGCGGTCATCCGGGGCAGCGCCGTCACCAACGACGGAGCCACCAAGGTCGGGTTCACCGCGCCCGGCGTCGACCAGCAGACCGCCGCGATCGTGGAGGCCTGGGCGGCGGCCGGTCTCGACCCGGCCGACGCCCAGTACCTGGAGGCACACGGCACGGCCACCGCGCTCGGCGACCGGATCGAGGCGGCGGCGGCGACCGCCGCGTTCAAGGGCGCGCTCGGCACCGGGCGGATCGGGATCGGCTCGGTGAAGTCGAACATCGGCCACCTGGACGCCGCGGCGGGCGTCGCCGCGCTGATCAAGTCGGTGCTCATGCTGGAGCACGCGACCCTGGTGCCGAACGCCGACGCGGGCCGTCCGCACCCCGAACTGGGCTTCGACGACTCGCCGTTCCACCTGGTCGAGCGGGCGACCGCCTGGCCGGAGCCCGAGCTCGGTCCCCGGCGGTCCGGGGTGAGTTCGGTCGGCATCGGTGGCTCGAATGTGCACGTGGTCCTGGAGGAGGCGCCCCGGCGCGGCGATGCGGGGGAACCGGACGCCCAGGGCGCACCGGAGGTCCTGCTGCTGTCCGCCCGCACCCGGGAGGACCTCGCCGCGATGGCCGGCCGGCTGGCCGGGGCGCTGCGGGCGCCGGGTGCCCCGTCGCTCGCCGACACCGCGTACACGCTGTGCCTGGGCCGTGCCCCGATGGCCGTGCGCGGCTATGTGCGGGCCGGGGACCGGGCGGGGGCGGCGGATCTGCTCGCCGAACTGGCCTCGGGCGGTGCGGCGGGCCTGGGCGGGCCCGACCCGCTCGGCGAGGCCTGGCTGGCGGGTGAGCCGGTGATGCGGGAGGGCGGCGGCCGACGGGTCGCCCTGCCGTCCTACCCCTTCGCCGGGGAGAGCCACGGCGCCTACCGCCTCGGCCAGGTCGCACCGGGCGGGGAGCAGCCGGAGCAGGGCGGCGGTTCCGCCGACCTGGAGCAGGGCGTCCGCGCGCTGCTCGCCGACGCCCTGGGTCTGACGGACACCGACGACCCGGAGATGACGTACTTCGCGGCCGGCGGCGACTCCCTGACCGCCGTCCACCTGGTCGGCTGCCTGCGGGACGACTTCGACCTCGACGTCCCCATCACGCTCTTCCTGGAGCAGCTGACGCTGCACGAGATGGCCCGCCGGATCGTCGCGGCCGGGGAGGGCGACGACTCCCTCGACGCCCTGCTCACGGAGTTCGAGGCGGAGTGAGTGAGGACACCGCACAGGGCTTGGGCCCCGACCCGGAAGGGGGTCGGGGCCCAAGCCCTGTGCGGTGCGTGGTGTCAGGCGAACGTACGGGCCGATCGACCGGGCACGCGCGCGGCGATGAGATCCGCGACGAACGTCAGGTGGTCGCCCAGGAAGAAGTGGCCGCCGGACAGTACATGCCGCTCGAAGGGACCTTCGGTCTCCTGTTCCCATGCCTGTACGCCCTCGACGGAAACCCGGGGGTCGCTGTCACCGGTCAGCGCGACGACCGGGCAGCGCAACGGCGGCCCGGGTACATGGATGCGGGAGAACAGCATGGCGTAGTCGGCGCGCAGCGGTGGCAGCGCGAGCTGGAGGATCTCCGGATGGGTCAGCAGCTCGTCGTCCGTGCCGGACAACAGCCGCATCTCCCCGATCAGGTCCTGGTCGCTGGGCGGGTTGGGAAACCGCTCGGGCCGCGGCAGCGACGGGCCTTCGCTGCCCGAGACGATCAGGGCCGCGGGCTCCCGCCCCTCGGCCGCGAGCCGCCGCGCGGTCTCGAACGCCAGGAGCGCGCCCATGCTGTGGCCGAACAGGACCAGCGGCCGGCCCCCGCTCGCGGGGAGTGAGGCCAGCACCGCTTCCACGACGTCGCCGAGCCGTTCGGCGAACGGCTCGGCCATGCGGTCGTGCCGCCCGGGGTACTGCACGACCAGCGCTTCGGCCCTCCCCCCGACCTCGGCCGTCAGCGAGTGATAGCCACTGGCCGAACCACCTGCGTGCGGGAAGCACAGCAACTGCGCTCCGGCGTCGGGGGCCGGGCGGAAGCACCGTATCCAGTTGTCCACGACATCCCTTCTCTCGTGTTCTCGGTCCGGTCCGTGACCGAATCCGTGAACGGTCTCCGCTCACTGTTCGGCGGCGATCCAGCTTTCCAGCTGTTCACGGGTGGTCGCCGGGTCCGCGACGAGAACAGCGAGTTCGTCGTCGCGGGATTCCAGTGTCGTCAGGGCGGGGCAGCGGTGGCAGGCCTCGACACCGACCTGGTTCCACCACTTGCAGTGCGGGCGGAGGTGGCACCGTGGCACGGCGACCGGTCCGGGCTCGGCCGGTACGGTCGTGATCCGTTCGATCAGCCCGCAGGCCTCGCCGACCCGGTTCGCGCAGTCCGATACGCAGTGCGACGCGAACCGGAGCACCCGGTTGGGGGCGATCCCCTCCGGAATGCTACCGAGAACTTCCGCGGCGGGTACGGGTTCGGCCAGGTAGACGACCTGATCGTGTTCCCCGGACCGTACGCCGAGGACAACGGTCTCCGGGCGGCTCGCATTACCGCTCGGACACCATCTGAGGGGGCTTTCCTGCCCGTCCCGGGCAAGGTCCGCAGTGCTGTCCACGGTGCTCACCTCCTATTCGTCAGCAGGAACGCGGGACGGTTGAGTTGACCACCATGCCGCCGATGACTCCATCGGTGACAGCACCCTTCTGCTGCTCGGCGGCGACCGCCTGCGCGATGCTCCTGGCGAGCTGCTCCTGGGTGGTGATCCGCTCCGGGCGCTCGGCGGCAGCGGCGCTGGTGGTGCCGCCGACCGTGACGAGACCGGCAACCAGAGCCGCGGCAGCGGCCGCCGTACGAATGCTGTTGTTCATCCCTGTCCTCCATGGCGTCGGTCATTGCTTACGGGAGTCGACGCTAGAGTCCGGGTCTCGGCGCGATCGGCAGTTCCGGCGGCGGCTTCGGGGGCGGTTTCAGGGCGGTTTCAGCGGCTTCGCGGGAGGCTCGGCCCACCGATTGCTGATTGGGCGAACACTCAATAATGTCGCCGGTATGTCGTCATAGCATGCGGCGGAAGCGGATCCGGAAGTCCCCGTCGGACCGACGTGCGGAAATCGTCGACGCGGCGGCGGCCATCGCCCTGGCCGAGGGGCTGGAGTGCATCACCCTGCGCCGGGTCGCCGAACAGCTCGGTGTCCGCCCCGGTCTCATCAGCCACTACCTCCCCGCGGTCGAGGACCTGGTGGCCGAGGCCTTCGGCACCGCGGCCGGTGCCGAACTGAACGCCCTGCTGCCGACGGACCGGGCAGCGGGTACACCCACGGACCACCTCGCACGCTTCTTCGCGCTCGTGACGGGCGCCGCGTACGACGACATCAGCCGGCTGTTCGGCCTGGCGAGCGGCACGCTCACCACGGCGTGCAGGAGCGGCTGCGCGGACTGCTGGTGGGCGAGGTCTTCGGCAACGAGGAGGACGAGGACGAGGAGCAGCTGGACCGGACGCTCCTCTTCGACCGCTTGCGCGAGGGGCTACCGGTCTTCCGCGCGAACGACGCGACGGCTGCCCGGCCCCGCGTCACCACCGCGCGGGACACCGCGGAGAGGTAGCGCCTACGAACACAGCGCCGCCACGACTCTGCCGCGGAGAAGCTCGTACTCCTCACGGAGTCGCACGATCTCCGCAGGCCGTTCGATCACATCCCCGCCGACGACGATCTCTTCCGGGCCGAACTGCTCTCGGGTGAGATCGACCTCGATGCCCAGGCCCAGCCGGTTCCACCAGTGGTAGTCCACTCGCTCGCCGTTGACATGGACCTCGCCACGGATCAGATCACCGCCCAGAAGGTCATGCACCACCAGGGCGGTGACGCCGCACTGGTCGCGCGCCGGGTTGTCCGAAGTCCAGTTCGGCCGGTGAGCCGGCGTCGTGGTGTCCGCGCCCCAACCGCGTCGAATGGCCTGCTCGATGTCGTCGAAGTTCCTCGGTGTCATACCGCTCAGCCTCGCAGGCGCCTCTGACAATCCGCTCACCCGCTCAAGCCGGTGCACGGATCTGCCGATGACCGTGTGGTCGTCGTCCACCTGCCGCGGTTCGCCGCCGCGCCGCCGGCCGCGGGACTTCCCGGAGAAGTCCCCGGGCGTTGAACGCGGGGGTCCCACCACGCGTACCCCTGGGCGAGACGGAAGTCCTGAACACTGCGGAAGGGAAAGCCGGAATGAGCACATCGCGGAACCACGAGGGACGTCCCGGGCGCCGGGCCGTTGTCGTCGCGGCCGGGGCCGCTTCGGTGGCCGCCGTACTCACCGCCTGCGGCAACCAGAAGGACTCGGGCGGTTCGGATGCGGTCGAACAGGCCGGCACCCGAACGGACGGCAGCGGCGCCGCGCTGGCGAGCACGGCCGACATCCCCGAAGGCGGCGGAAAGGTCTTCGCCGACCGGGGCGTCGTGGTGACGCAGCCGAAGGCCGGAGAGTTCAAGGCGTTCTCGTCGAAGTGCACCCACCAGGGGTGCACGGTGTCGAGCGTCTCGGACGGCACCATCAACTGCCCTTGCCACAGCAGCGGTTTCGACGCCTCGACCGGCGCCGTGACGCACGGACCCGCCACCGAGCCGCTGCCCGCCAGGAAGATCACGGTCACGGGCGGCTCGATCACACTCCAGCCCTGACCGCGCCGAAGACGAGGGAGAAGTACGCGGCGATGGCGGCGGCGGCCGGGATCGCGGCGAGGCTGGCGCCGGAGTTCCGGGGGGCCTCCAGGGTGTCCCGCCTCCACCGGCAGGGGGTCGGTGTCCGGGCGGCACGCCTCGGGGCGGACGGGTCCTCCGGATCAGGCCTCAGGAAGAGCCCCTGACGGAGGTCCGGCTCAGCCAGCAGCCCAGTACGTCGTCCGTGTTCGTGACGGTGGCGACGAGGGCGAGCGTGTTGCGGATCATCGCGGGGGTGTAGTCGGCCGGCACCCCCGCGATGGCATCGGACGGCACCACGGCTGTGTAGCCGAGATTCACCGCGTCGAACACGGCGTTGGGGATGGCGACATTGGCCGAGACCCCGGTGACGACGAGTGTCCGGCAGCCGAGGTTGCGCAGCAGCGCGTCCACATCGGTGCCGGCGATGGGCGAGAGACCGTGCAGCCTGCGCACGACGAGGTCCTCGGCGGCCACTTCGATCGGCGCGGCGATCCGTACCGCGGTGGTGCCGGAGTGCTGCTGCACGGGCAATCGGCCGGCGGCCCGGAAGAGCCGGGCGTTGTTGTTGGCGCCCCGTCCGTCGGGGCGGCGTTCGGCCACCGCGTGCAGCACCTGGACCCCGGCCTCGTGGGCGGCGGCGACCAGCCGGGCGACACGGTGCAGGGCGCCGGACGACCGGGCCTCGTCGGCCAGTTCGGGCAGTGCGCTCCCCGGGCCCACGACCCCCTGCTGGCATTCGACCGTCAGAAGCACGGTGGTGGCCGGATCGAGCTGCTCGGCAAGCTGATTCTTCGACGGCACGGCTGGCCCTTTCTGCGGCGGAACGGGCGCGCGAGGGTAACCGCCATTGCTTGATGAAGGAAGAGGCCCCATGATCTCTGACACATAGTCAGCAACTGGGAGGAGACACCCCCCATGACCGCCACTCAGCGACGGGGCCGTCGGATCATGATGACGGACGCCGAACGCGACACCTATCTCACCGAGCAGCGCACCTGCCGGGTGGCCACCGTGGCCGAGGACGGCCGCCCGCACGTCGGCGCCCTCTGGTTCACCTGGGACGGAACCTCGCTCTGGCTGTACTCGATCACGCGCAGCCTGCGCTGGTCCCAGCTGCGCCACGATCCGAGGATCGCGGTGGTCGTGGACGACGGGGTGGAGTACGGGGATCTGCGCGGCATCGAGCTCTCCGGCGAGGCCCTCCCGGTCGGCGAGGCGCCCCGGACCGGCGAGCCGTGCCTCGAACTCGTGGTGCCGGAACGGCTGTTCGCGTCAAAGTACTTCGGCATGGACACCATGCCGCACGACGGCCGTCACGCCTGGCTGCGGCTGACGCCGCAGGCCATCACCTCCTGGGACTTCCGGAAGCTCGCGGGGCCTTCCCCCACCTGAGACCCCTCTCCCGCACCTGTGCCTACGGCGCGTCCAGCTCCTGACCGACCGCGCGCAGGGCCGTCACCGCCGCCCTGATCGAGGGACGCCGGTCCGCGTCGGTGCGCCACACGGCGTGGACATGGCGTCGCATCTTCTGCCGTACGGGCACGAGCCGCACCCCGTCCGGTACCGGCCCCCGGCCGAGTCTGGGCGCCACGCAGACGCCCATCCCGGCGGCGATCAGGGCGAGTTGGGTGTGGTGCTCGCCCGCCAGGTGCGCGATGCGCGGTTCGATGCCCTTCGAGCGGAGGGTGAACATCAGCCAGTCGTAGCAGAACTCACCCTCGGGCCAGGACACCCAGTCGTCGTCGGCGAAGTCCTCCAGGTCCACCTCGGCCCGGTCGGCGAGCCGGTGGCCGGCCGGCATCGCGATGTCCGGTGCGTCGTCCAGGAGCTCGGCCTTGGCCAGGCCACCGGGCACGGGCAGCCGCTTGTTGCTCCAGTCCAGCACCACCGCAAGGTCGGTGTCGCCCCTGATCACGGCACGGATTCCGTCCTCGGGCTCCAGTTCCCGGGTGCGTACGCGCAGTTCGGGGTGGTCCCTGCGCAGCGCGTGGAGGGCCGCGGGGAAGAGTCCGCGCGCCGCGGTCGGAAAGGCGGAGAGCCGGATCTCGCCCACCACCTCGCCGCGCTGCGCCTCGATGTCGGACTGGGCCAGCTCGACCTGGGACAGGATCCGGGCCGCGTGGTCGGCGAGCAGCCGGCCGGCGTCGGTGAGCCGGACCCCGCGCCCGTTCTTGGCCAGGAGGCGTTGCCCCACCTCGCGCTCCAGCTTCGCCATCTGCTGGGAGACCGCCGATGTGGTCACATGCAGCCCCTCGGCGGCGCCGCTCACGGAACCGTGCCGGGCCAGTGCGTCCAGGGTGCGCAGGCGCTCCAGATTCAACATGTAAGCAATGCTACGCAGACCCTCCCACAGAATCTCGCTTGTTCTACGTGGTCCGCTTCGTCATCGTTGAGCCCATGAGCCCCGCCGCCACGCCGAAGACCACATCTCCCGCCGAGCCGTCCGCCCCTGCCCCGACGGCTGTCCCGGTGGCCGCCCCGGCTCCGGCAACCGCCGCTCGCCCGGCGCTGGACTGGCGGATCCGGTTCGGGGCGCTCTCGCTCATCTGGGGCTTCAGCTTTCTCCTGATCAAGGTCGGCACCGAGGGGTACGCCCCGTTCCAGGTCACCCTCGGCCGTCTGCTGTCCGGCACGGCGGTGCTGGCCGTCGCGATGGTGGTCCGGCGTGAGCGACTGCCCCGCGGCGCCCGCACATGGGGGCACCTGGCCGTCGCCGCGTTCTTCCTGAACGCGCTTCCGTTCTCGCTCTTCGCCTATTCCGAGCTGACCATTCCCTCGACGCTGGCCGGCATCTGCAACGCGACCTCGCCCCTGTGGGGCATGGCGCTGTCGCTCGTCGCACTCTCCGAGGACCGGCCGACCCGTCGCCGGGTCGCCGGACTCGGGCTCGGCTTTCTCGGCGTACTGACCGTGCTCGGCGCCTGGCAGGGCTTCTCCGGGCTGGACTTCAGCGGCACCGCCATGGCCCTGCTCGCCTCCCTCAGCTACCCGATCGGCTGGATCTACGTCCGCAGGACGCTGGCGGGCAGCAGCTCTTCGACGCTGTCGCTCACCGGCAGCCAGCTCTTCCTCGGCACGGTGCAGATCGCCCTGGTGACCCCGCTGTTCACCTCGGCTCCCGATGGATTCCCGCTGCTCCCGACCCTGGCAGTGGTGGCCCTCGGGGCACTCGGTACCGGCCTCGCGGTCCTGATGCAGTACGGCCTGGTGGAGGAGGTCGGACCGACGACCGCGCAGATGGTCACCTACTTCATCCCGGTCATCGCCACCGCCGCCGGAGTGGTCGTGCTCGGCGAGCAGCTGAGCTGGAACACTCCGGTGGGAGCCCTCGTGGTCCTGGCGGGCGCCGCTCTCACCCAGAGCAGGGGCCGGAGCGGCCGGGCCTCCGGCGGCCGGGCCGGGACCGGGGATCACCCATAGTTCAGCGGCTTCACCGGTCCCGTCGCTGCCGCCACCGCATCCGCCAGCGGCCCGATGTCGGCCTCGGCAAGCGACGACACGGTGAGCCGGATCCCCTGGGGCGCGGCCATCCGGAACCGCGCCCCGGGCGCCACGGCCCAGCCGGAGTGCAGCAGCCTGGCCACGGCACCGGTCTCGTCGCCGACCGGCACCCACACATTCATCCCGCTGCGTCCGTGGGCCGCCACGCCCCGCTCCGCCAGCGCCCGCACGAGGCCGTCCCGCCGGTCGGCGTACGCCCGCGCCACCTCGACCGGGTCGACGGCATCCGAGCTCCACAGGTGCACCACGGCCCGTTGCAGCAGTCTGCTGACCCAGCCGGGGCCCAGCCGCTGCCGCCCCGCCACCCGGTCGACCGTGACCGGATCACCGGTCAGCACGGCGACCCGCAGGTCCGGCCCGTACGCCTTGGCGACGGACCGTACGAATGTCCAACGGTCGGTGGCACCCGCCAACGGGTGGAGCGGCAGATCGACGATGCCGTGCCCGTGGTCGTCCTCGATCAGCAGGACATCGCGGTGTCCGGCGAGGACCCCTCGCAGCTCGAAGGCGCGCCCGGCACCGATCGCCGCGCCGGTCGGATTCTGCGCGCGGTCCGTGACCACCAGCGCGCGGGCACCGGCGTTCAGCGCGTGCTCGACAGCGTCGGGCAACGGCCCCTCGTCGTCGACCGCGACGGGCACGGGGCGCAGCCCCAACGCCGGTACGAGATCCAGCAGGCTGCCCCAGCCCGGGTCCTCGACCGCCACCGCGTCACCGGGCCGGAGGTGCGCGACCAGCACGCGCTCGATCGCGTCCAGTGAGCCGGAGGTCGCGACCACGGGTCCGGCCGGCACTCCGTCGGCGTCCAGTGCTGCGCGAGCGAGCGCGGCGAACTCCGGGTCCACCGGCGCCTGTCCGTACATGCCGGGCTGCCGCGCGTACTCCCCCGCGACCGCCGCGAAGGCTTCGTCCAGCGCGGGCAGCAGGCCCGGGTCGGGGTTGCCCGCCCCCAGGTCCCGCACGCCCGCCGGCGCCTCGACCCCGAGCGATCCGCGCGCCGTACTCGCGGGACGCGGCCGCACCCTGCTGCCCCGGCGCCCGGCCGTCTCGATCACCCCGCGCTCGCGGAGCGTGCGGTAGGCGGCCGCCACCGTGTTCGGATTCACCCCCAGCCGCTCGGCCAACTCCCGCATGGGAGGCAGCACTTGGCCGGGTTCGAGCCCACCGGACCCGACCCCGCTCTCCACACTGGCGGCAATTTCCGATGCGCGTCGCCCAACAATCCGATACTCTCCTAGCACAAACCAGATTATGCACTAGTACAATGGAGTACGCAATGTCGGACACCGCATCGCCGCAGACCACGGGCCCGGACACCCCAGCCGGATACGAGCCGACCGAGCGCACCGTCCCGACCCGTTCCCGCGAACGGGCGGCATACGACCGGGAGGTGGTCCACTCGATACTCGACGAGGCGTACGTCTGCCACCTCGGTTTCGTCCGTGACGGCGCGCCCGTCGTCCTGCCGACGCTCTTCGGCCGGATCGGCGACCGGCTCTACGTGCACGGCTCGACGGGCTCCCGCCCCCTGCGCGAGGCGGGCCGCACCGATCCCGGATTGCCCGTGTGCCTGACGGTGACGCATGTCGACGGGCTGGTGCTGGCCCGCTCCGCCTTCCACCACTCGATCAACTACCGCTCCGTGGTGGTCCACGGCGTCGCGCACACGGTCACCGACCCGCAGGAGCGGCGGACCGCTCTCGACGCCATCGTCGACCACGTGGTGCCGGGCCGGTCCGCCGACTCACGGCCCGCCGACGAGAAGGAACTGGCCGCGACCGCGGTGGTCCGGCTGGACCTGCGGGAGGTGTCCGCCAAGATCCGCACGGGCGGCCCCAACGACGACCCCCGCGACCTCGCGCTTCCCCACTGGGCGGGCGTCGTCCCGCTCGCCCGCGGATACGAGACGCCGCTCCCTTCGGACGACCTCGACCCCGCGATCGGGGTGCCGGACTACATCACCGCACTCTGACGCACGCCGAGGAGCGGGCCCACAGCCGGGCAACGGGTCCGCCGTCCCGGCGGTCGGTTCGTCGCGGCCCTCGGCTCGCCCAGGACCGCGACGAACCGCTCGATGCCTGCCCGCGGGCCCGGCCGTCCGTCGCCGTCACGTCGCGGCACGCCCGGCGGACAGCTCCCCCTCGGCGGCTGCGCGGCCGGTGTCCGGCCCTTCGGCAACCCCCGCGGCGAGCCCCGACGCGACGGGACCCGAGGGCGTCCGCGGTGTCGACGACTGGGCGATGAAGGCACCGAACAGCACCATGGCCCCGCCGATGAGCTGGGGAGCCGACAGGTGCTCGCCGAGCATCACCCAGGCGAGCACGGTGGCGATGACCGCCTCGAGACAGGCGACCACGCCCGCCACCGCGGGAGAGAGCAGCCGCACCGAGATCACCCCGGTGACGTAGGCGATCACGGTCGCCAGCAGCACGATCCAGACGAGCAGCAGCCAGGTCGGAACATCCGTGCCGCCCATGCCGGCGCTGCCGCCCAGGACCGACCAGTCCATGCCCCAGGGCCGCGAGACCACCGTGAGGACGACCGCACCGATCAGCAGCCCGTAGGCGATGACACCGACCGGATGCGGCGGTTCGACACCGTCCGCCCCGTCCGCACTCCCCTGGTCCGACAGGACGAAGTAGCCGACCTGGCAACCGGCGGCTCCGAGCGCGAGCAGCAGTCCGACCGCGTCGAAGCTCAGCCCCGACCAGACCTCGACCACGCATGCCAGCCCTCCGACGGCGAGCACCACGCCGACCGCGGCCCGCCGGGTCACCGGCCTGCGCTGGACGAACCGGACCCAGCCGAGAACGAGCGCGGGCGCCAGGTATTCGACGAGCAGCGCGACACCGACGGGAATCCGGGAGATCGCGGCGAAGTAGCAGGCCTGTACACCCGCGACGGCGAGCAACCCGAAGCCGAGCAGCAGGACCGGCCGGCTGCGCACCAGGCCCCGGTGACGCCAGGCCACCGGCAGCATGACCAGGGCCGCGCCCGCCACCCGCAGCCACACCACGTGCAGCGGATCGAGCCCCGCCTCGATCAGCGGCTTGGCCGCCACCCCTGAACCGCCGAATGCGAACGCCGAGGCCAGGGCTAGTCCCAGGCTGGCGCTTCTCCCCTGAGACGCGTGCATCGGCCCATCATGACAGCTGCGGTCAGTAGCGTCATCCCGGTGACCCCTGACACGCTCGCCGCCGGGTACGTGGCTCCGCCGCGGCCTTCCCCGTCAGCTCCGGCGGGCGGGTACGCACCGGAGGATCACCCTCCGGCCTCCCACACGCCCTGATCGGAAGCATCCGCGATCCGGGCGGCGAGCCGATCCGCGTCGATCCCGCCCCGCACCAGCACCTCGACGGCCCGGCACTCGTGATCCATGGCCAGCGCCGCGAGCAGATCGAGCCCTCCGGCCCGCGCATCGCCGCGCTTCTCCGCCCGCTCAAGCGCTCCGGCCATTGCCGAAGCGGCCGAGGGCGACCAGCCCTCCACCCCTGAGTCCCGCACGGCGGAGTCCAGGTCCGGGACGACCGGGACGACCGGTACGGCGCCGGAGTCCTCCACCGAGCCCTGCCAGCGGAGCCCGTATCCGATACTGCGCTGGACGAGATAGCCGAGCACTCTGGCCAGTTGAGGTCCGCCCTCGAAGGCCGCCCGCACCGCGGGGTCCGATTCGATGAGGGAGTGCAGCAGATGCGCCGTGTCGATCTGCCGGTCACCGTCGCGCAGTGCACGCCTGCGGGCACCCGTCACCACCGCGGCCAGCTCCACCGTGAGTCTGGCGTCGAGCTCGGCGCGGTTCGGTACGGGCTGCTGAGGAATCCGCGGCGTCCGGTTTTGCACACCTCTTACCCCATCAGACCCGCAGCGCCGACACATCCCCGGAGGGACTCATCTAGGCATCCCACGCAAGTTGGGCACACCCGAACAGTTTCTCCTCCTTGCGGATGAGATCTCGCCATTTCCGGATCCGATCGGTGAAAAGGGCGCGCGCCGCCTTGCCACGCGCTCCCCGAGCAACCGGACACCGCCCCCGTACGTCCCACAGGCCATACCCCCATGTGACAGCCGGAAGGGAGACCGCGGACGTGTCCTGGTTGGTCGCCCTGCCGGCACTCGATGGGCGGGAGTACGTGTACCGGGTCCACGCACCGGCCGACGCGCTGCACGCCGATCTCTTCTGGGCCGCGTTCCACTGCCACGACGACGGTCCGCACCCGCGCGCCTTCGACCGGTTCGACGACGCCCTGATCTGGCGCGCGGGAGCGTAAGGAACCGGCCAGACGAATCTGACGGTTCATCAGTATTGAGAGTTCCGGTCTCTGCGGCTACGTTCCGCGACACCGTAACCCGCCGAGAAGGGGTGGTCGCATGGCCGAAGTCAGCGCAGAGGCGCGCATCGAAGCACCGGCCGAGAAGGTGTGGGCCCAGCTGACGGACTTCACCGCGTACGGCCAGTGGAACGCCACTCACACCAGCTTCCCCAAGGGCGGTCCGGCGACACTCGAACTCGCGGCCACCTACGAGGAGAACATGAAGCTGATGGGCTTCCCGGCCGAGGTGACCTGGACGGTGGCCGAACTGGAGACCGCGCGCCTGCTGGCCACCAAGGGCAAGGGCCCGATGGGCGTCAACCTGTCCATGCGCTACTCACTGACCCCCGACGGGGACGCCACCACGGTCCGCATCGACGGGGAGTTCACCGGAGCCGCGGTCTCCCTGATGGCGGGAAAGCTCAAGGACTCGGCGACGGCCGCGCTCGTCGAATCACTGCGCAAACTGGGCGGACTCATCGCCGCCTGACTCCACCCCGCCGACGGGAAGGGCCTCGCGGCTCGGCCGCGAGGCCCTTGTCACCACACCCCTGCGGGCACCGCACCCACGGGCTCAGTGCTCGTCGGCAAGGATCAGGTACAGCTTCTTACGGGCGTCGTTGATGACCGTGAGAGCCTTCTGGCGCTGATCGGCCGAGCCGGTCTTCCAGACCTGGCCGAACGCCTCCATCAGACCGAAGCCGGCCTGCCGGATCTCGTTGACGCTCTCCCAGTCGACACCACGCCCGGCTTCCTCCCAGGGCGCCTCGGGCCCCGACTCCGCCTCGGTGCGGCCGGTGTCGGTGAGCGTGAACAGCTTCTTGCCGCCCTCGCTCGCACTGACGATCAGCCCCTCGTCCTCCAGCAGCTGAAGGGTCGGGTAGACCGAGCCTGGGCTGGGACGCCAGGCCCCGCCACTGCGCTCGCCGATCTCCTGGATCATCTCGTAGCCGTGCATCGGCCGGTCCTTCAGCAACGCCAGGATCGACGCGCGTACGTCACCACGCCGCGCCCTTCCCCTGCCGCCGCCCCGGCCGCGCCCGCCACCGAAGGGGCCACCCCCGAACGGGCCACCCCCGAACGGCGGCCCGAACTGCCCGAAGGCCGCCCGTCGCCCCTCGAAGTCGCCACGCCCCTGATGACCGGGCCCGCAGTGCCCACGCCCAGGTCCGAACTCGTGCTCGTGTCCATGTGAACGCATCGCTACGCTCCTTCCATCGTTGATCTGTCGCGATGCGTCAACGATATATCGGAACCGATCGCCTGACAATCCCTTGCTCGGCTGCCCGTTTGACCTGTCTCAATGAACGCTGATGCGATCTCAAGCAAGCTGAACTGATGGGGTTTCGTCTCAATGAAGATCGACAACCTGCCGGTTTGTCTCAGTGAAGGTTGACTGCTTCGGTGGGCCGCGCCGGATAGGCGGTCGGTGTTTCGGTTACTGGTGTGTCTTCGGTGTCTCAGACCAGCCTCGGGATAGCCGGTAGCACTTGCGTGAGCACCACCGTCGATGCCTGCCGTTCGTGTGGCGTTGGAATGGCTTCTGGCATTGTTCGCAGGTCAGCGGGTTGAGAGAAGGCGGATGGGTCATGTCCGTGGGATGCCCATGTGCGGCATCGGCGGCTGCACCGGCGCCGATGGGGGTCGGACGGGGATTTCGTCGCTATCGGGGTTCCGCAGAACGCGCATGTCAGTGTGGGCAGGGGAAGTCCGTGCCGCTCGATCATCCAGTCCCAGCGAGAGACCTGTCAGCTGCATTTCTCCGAGCAGGTGCGCTCGGAGATCGGAGTGGCGGCTGGCAAGGGGTGCTCGCAGGCGGCGCAGGTGCGGGGCTCGTGACCCTCGGTGGTGCCCTTGTTGCGGCGTTTGCGTTCTATGTAGGCCGCTCTGCGGCAGGTGGAGGAACAGAGGCGGTAGCGTTGGCCGAACTGGATCTTCATGGGTTGCCGGCAGATCCGGCAGGGCTCTGTGACCTCGCGTTTGAAGGATGGGCGGCTGCGGCATCGAGCGGAGCAGTAGCGGGGCAGGTTGCCGAACGTGCGGTTGAGCAGGACGACGGAACCGCACTCCTTGCACTTCGCGGTGTCGAGCGTCTTCCGCAGTTGTCCGGCGTCGCGGCCGGTAACGGCCGCGAGCCGTTCCCAGGACGGGCTGCCGCGATATCCGGGTGGTCCGGCGAGGAATCGTCGCAGGTGCACGGGTGGGAGGCAGTTGGCTTGGGCCAAGCGGGCGATGAAGGCATAGCAGCCTTCACCGGCGATCGGCCGGATCTGGAAGGGGAGCTCGGCGATCGGCTCGCCGTTCGTGCCGGGCCGTGTCACGTGCTCGCTGTCCCCTGACTGGCTGTGTCACTCTCCGGGGGTCCGGGGATGTCATTTCGATGTGAGTTCGGGAGTCACTCGCGCCGCTCGCTCACTATCGATGTCAGTGAAACTGATGCCACTTGACAGCTGCGGTAACCCGCCGGGGGCGCCGCAGCGCGGGGAGTGGCGCGCACGGGCGAACCGGCTAGCTGTGGAAGGTCGTGACCGCTTCGAGCGCGGCCCGCTCGGTCGTGACGTGATTCACCGGCGCGGCCTCGTCGGCGTAGCCGAAGGAGATACCCACGAGCAGTTGTCCCCCGGTGACTCCGAGTTCGGCGCGGATTGTGTCGGCATAGAAGCTCAGCAGCCCCTGCGGACAGCTCGACAGACCGTACGCAGTCATTGCCAGGAGCAGCGTCTGCATGTAGGCACCGACGTCAGCGGCCAGCCGGGCCCCGCCGTCCCCGGTGACGAACAGGAACGCAGCGTGCGGCGCGCCGTAGAAGCGCAGGCTTACCGCGTCGTAAGCCGCCCGCGCCTCGCGATCGTCGGGACCGATGCCCAGTGCTCCGTACAACTGGGCACCGAACGCCGCCCGGCGCGCCTGGTGCACTTGTGAGTACATGTCCTCGGAATACGGGAAGTCGACCGAGGCGCGGTGTGCGGAGTGGGCCGCCTGCAAGGCGTCCGCCAGGCGCTCACGTGGGGCGCCGCTCACCACCTCTACCCGCCACGGCTGCGCGTTGGAGTTGGACGGCGCGGCGCCGGCCAGCGAGAAGATCGCTCGCATCGTGTCCTCGGGTACCGCTTCGGGACGGAACGCACGGGTCGCGCGACGGCCGCGTATCAGCTTCTCCGCGCAGACACTCAGCTCGGCGGGGATCAGCAGGTTCATGGGGCACTCCTCGACAACAATTGATGTAAACGAGACCGTTTACATCGCGGGACCCTAGCAGACCATTCCTCTCGAAGTAAACGCATACGTATACTCGATGCATGAGAGCGACGACTACGGCATCTCAAGGGCGGGGGCGTGGCGGACGGGAGCGCATCCTGGCCGCCGCCGCCCAGCTGTTCGCGACCCAGGGGATCAACGCGACCGGCATGGAGCAGGTTGCGGAGGCGGCACCGGTGTCCAAGCGCACGCTCTACGCGCATTTCCGGACCAAGAACGACCTGGTGATCGCCCACCTTCAGGACCTCGCTTCGTCGGGGGCCACCCTGGAAAGCGTGCTGACCCGCGAGGACATCCCACCGCTGGAGCGGATCCTCGGGCTGTTCGACCAGCCCGCGCCGGATGCGGCACCAGTGCGCGGGTGCCCGTTCATCGATGCCGCGGCGGAGTTCCCCGATCCGGAGAGCACGGTCCACTCCTACGCCCGTGAACAGAAACTGCACATGGTGCGCCTGGTCACCGCACTGGTGACGGAGCTGGGCTGCCGCGAACCCGCCGTACTCGCCGAACAGCTGGTCACCCTCGCGGACGGGGCGGCCAGTCGTGCCATGGTGCTGGGCGAAGCAGACTACGGCCGACACGCACGGACGGCAGCGAAGACCCTCCTCGCGCACGCCCTGCCGAGCACGACCTGAGACGGAGGACTCTTGCGCCGCGACCGCTGCCTGCGCGGCCCCGCCACTGGCTGACCAGGGCCTGCACCGTCCGTCAGGTGATGTTGTATCCCCGCTGCCAATCTTCCGGCATGCTTGGCAAGCCTTGACCGGGAGCGCGCCGAGTTCGTGTTGGCGCTGCTCGCGGGCCAGTTGGCGACAGGTGCGTGAACAGTAACGGCGGCGTTGTTGCTGTTCGAGGACTTCGACGCTTTGACCGCAGCCCGCGCAGACGATCATGCGACGCGTTTGTGGCTTGTCGGTGGGGCGGAGTCGTTGACGGTAGCTCTTCGTCCGGCAGGCAGCCGAGCAAGTCCGCCGGTCGGAGGCTTTGTTGTCCAGGGGCAGGATGATGCCGCAGCCCCTGCAACGGGAGTGCCCCAGGATGTCGCTGAGTTGGACTGGGTCCCGGCCGGTGACGGCGGCCAGGCGTTCCCATTGGACGTGACCCCGGTGGTCGGGCGGTTCCCGAACGATCTTTCGCAGGTAGCGGGCCTTGATGTAGTTGGCTTCAGCGAGGCGTTCGACGAACTCGTCGCGGCCTTCGTCGGCGATGGGCCTGACCTGGAAGGGCAGCGGGACGAGGGCGGGGCTGGTCCATGTTCTGCTGGTCAACGGGCGTCCCCCGACGCGGGAATCCGGGTGGATGCGGCGACGTCGAGGGGAATGTTCTCCAGGCTCTTCTTGGTGATCTTCTCGGTGCCGCTGAGGATCGCGTCGATCGCGGCTCCGCGGATCTGGTGCGAGAGCGCGCCGATCATCCCGCCGGTCCGGTCGTGGAGGAACCGGTCGAGTCGGCGAGCGTGCCCGGCCGGTGACTGCGCGGGAGCAGGGTTTCCTCCAGCGTCTTGACCAGGCCCTTCCATTCGGCGTTGTAGGGAAAGGGGTGAGAGGGGATCAGTGTGAAACGTCCGGCGATCTGGGCCCCTCGGGTGCCGGTGAGTAGGGTGCTGTGCTCGACGTCGATGCCGGCGTAAACGAATGTGGCCGGGATGTGCTCGGAGAAGTAATGAGGGTGTCGGCGACTTCGGCGCCGGTGCGGCTGGTGAGCGAGATGCTGTGGATCTCGTCGACCAGGACCAGACCGGTGCGGCCCTTGGTGCAGACGCCGACGACGGACTCGATGATGTCGGTGATGTTGAACTGGCGGGTCGTGGGCAGACCGAGGAAGCGCGCGAATTCAGCCGCGAGCATGCGGGGTGTCGCGGCCGGCGGGACGGTGATGTAGAGGACCGGGATGCGGTCGGGTGAATCCGGGTGGCGGGCCTGGTCCTGGAGCTCGTGGGCAAGGCCGAGCTGGGTGATCGCGATGGTCTTTCCCGTGCCCGCGGGCCCGGAGGCGATCAGGCCGCGGCGGGCACTGACGGCGTGCCGGTTCAGCAGGATCAGCCGACGGCCGGTGGTGACGGTGTGGCGGACCGTGGAGGTGGCCACTACCCGCAGCCGGGTGTGGTGGTCCAGCCGGTCCTCGGTGTCGCGGGCGAGGCCGGCATCGCTCAGCGCCGCGTACGCGTCCTCGGACAGCATGACCGGCAGAGTCGGCGGGTCCTGTGTGAACTCGCGCCAGCCCGGACGGGTACTCAGGTGCCGGTCCGCTTCGGAGGGCAGGAGGTGAGGCGTGGTCATGAACGTCTCCAGGGGTCCTCGCGCGGGTCGAACAGGCCAAGCGGGATCACGTCGGCCATCGTTTCCTCGTCCTCCGCCGGCGGTTCCGGCGCGGGCTCGTTCTGCGTCTCGGGTGGCGGCGGAGCCGCGGCTGCTGCCGGTGCGGTGGCCTTGGTCCGGGCTGCGACGCGGGTGCCGACCCGGAGGCCCGGGTCGGCGAGTCCGGCGGCGCGGCCGGCGGCGGAGCCGACGTCGCCGAAGTGGAACTTGAGCAGCCGGGGCTCCTCGTACGCGGCGGCCGGCCGGACGGTCAGCGCGTCCAGCGGGTCGTCGCCGGTCGTCGCCGGTCGGCGGCGTTTCGGCGACGTCCCAGTAGGTCACCGCGTCGCGCGTCGGTTCCGCTTCGGCGGGGGTCACCAGCGTGATCAGGACGTCCTGGGCGTCGATGACCAGATGACACACCAGGTCCCGCACGAGCCAGCCGGCACAGCCGGCACAGCCGGACGGTTTCGCGAAGTCCTCGTCCGGGAGTCCGGCGACCGCCGTGCGCAGCGCCGTCCACGAGCGTGAGAAGAGATCCGCATCGGGAACGTAGTGCGGTGCCGCAAGGGCGGACAAGCGCATCGGCGCGGTCGGCTCACGCGCCCGCACGCTCGGCCCGTGCCGGATGCGCAAGAGGACGGCGAGAGGGGTGTGCACAAAGGCGGTGAACAAAGATCGCGCGAGCGGCAGACTGGCCCCATGACCGAATCGGATCGCAAGGCCGACCTTCATTTCTACCTGCAGTCGGCCCGCGAGGCCCTGCTGTGGAAACTCGAAGGGCTCTCGGAGTACGACGCCCGCCGCCCGCTGACACCGACCGGCACCAACCTCCTGGGCCTGGTCAAACACGTGGCCAGTGTGGAGCTGGGCTACCTCGGCGACACCTTCGGACGGCCGTCCGGCGAGCCACTGCCCTGGGTCGAGGACGGCGCCGAGCCCAACGCGGACATGTGGGTCACCGCCGGCGAGTCACGCGAGCACATCGTGGCGCTGTACCGCCGGGCATGGGCGCATGCGGACGCCACGATCGACGCGCTGGCGCTGGACACGACAGGCAGGGTGCCGTGGTGGCCGGACGACCGGTGCGAGGTGACGCTGCATCATGCCGTGGTGCGCGTGATCGCCGATACGCACCGGCATGCCGGGCACGCCGATATCGTCCGGGAACTCGTCGACGGCGCCGTCGGGATGAGCAAGGGCAACGAAAACATGGCGCCGGGCGACTCGGCCTGGTGGGAGAAGCATCGCAGCAGGCTGGAGCACGCCGCTCAGGAAACCGACCGGGGCGCGTGACCACGGACCCGCCTCAGCCTGGGGCCGCCTGGCGTCCGCGGACTGGCAGGAACCACCGTCAGAGCAGGCAGAACTCGTTCCCTTCCGGGTCGGCCATCACCACATGGTCCGGCCTGCCCTGCAATTCGTCCTCACGCACCACGGTCGCGCCGGCGGCCGTCAAACGCTCCACCGCCTCGACCACACGCGGCCAACGGTCCTCCCAGGGAGTCTCACGACCGCCACCGGCCTGCACGTCGAGGTGCAGGCGGTTCTTCACGACCTTCGACTCGGGCACCTGCATGAAGGTCAGACCTGGACCCACCCCCTCCGGATCGCACAGGTACGCGCCCTGGTCCCACTCGTCCTCCGGGACCTCATGGTGCGCGAACCACTCCTCCCAGCTCCCGAACCCGGCAGGCGCGGGCTTCTCCGTATAGCCCAGGGCCAGCGCCCAGAACGCGGCCAGCCTCGCCGGACGCGCGCAGTCGATCGTCACACTCCACCTGGTCCCCATGGGCAGGGCCTCCCCGGTCCGACTCGATCCGATACACGGACCGTACCGGGTGCCACTGACACCGTTCGCCCGTCGGCATTCCGGGTCCAGTGACACCGGATTGGCCTTGGCACCCGGCTTCGCACCGTACGTAGGGTCGCGGCATGAGGATTCGCATCGTCGACACGTTCACCGACCGCCCCTTCACCGGCAACCCGGCGGGAGTCCTGCTCCTGGATTCCGAGACCTTTCCCGACGACGATCGGCTCCAGCGGGTCGCCACGGAACTGAACCTCTCCGAGACCGCCTTCGCCCACCCGCTGCCCCCGGGCGGCGAGGCCGACTGGGCGCTGCGCTGGTTCACCCCGACCACGGAGGTCGACATGTGCGGGCATGCCACCCTCGCCACCGCGCACGTCCTGCACACCACCGGGACGGCGAGCGGCACGGTGCGCTTCGCGGCGCGGTGCGGGATCCTCACCGCGACCGCGCACCCGGACGGTGCCACCACTCTCGACTTCCCCACGGCCTCGTTGACACCGGAGGCCGCCCCGGCCGGGCTGGCCGCGGCCCTGGGCGCGGATCCCCTCTCCGTCCACGACACCGGCCCGCACATCGGCGATCTGCTCGTCGAACTGTCCGACGAGGCGACCGTACGAGGGCTGACCCCCGATCTCGCCACACTGGCCGATGTCTCCCGGCGGGGCGTCATCGCCACGGCCGCCGCCAAGGACCCCTCCCGCGGTTACGACTTCGTCTCCCGCGGCTTCTTCCCGCGTGTCGGGATCGACGAGGACCCCGTGACCGGCAGTGCCCACACCGCGCTGGCGCCTTTCTGGTCGGCCCGGTTCGGTCGTGACGAACTGACCGGACTTCAGGCCTCCGCCCGTTCCGGCCTGGTCCGGACCTCGCTGCGCGGCAATCGCACCCTGCTGACGGGGGACGCCGTGACGGTCATCGACGGCGAACTGCTCACGCCGCTCTGACCCCCGCAGGCTGCGCGGGGGCGACGAGGCCACTCCCCTGCGCCCCCGCCGCACCCGGCCCGTCCCTCACGGCGTGGGCAACCAGCCCACCTGCCCCGCCAGCAGGGCGTATCCGACGAACGCCCCGATGTCCAGCAGCGCATGTGCCGCGACCAGCGGCCCGACCCGCCCCCAGCGCCGGTACAGGAGCACGAAGACGACGCCCATCACCATGTTGCCGATGAAGCCGCCGATCCCCTGATACAGGTGGTACGAACCGCGCAGCACCGAACTGGCGACCAGGGCGGCCATCGGCGTCCACCCCAACTGTCCCAGTCTGCGCAGCAGATACCCGACGACGATCACTTCCTCCACGACGGAGTTCTGGATCGCGGACAGGATCAGGACCGGGAATTTCCACCACACATCGGGCAGTGATTCCGGTACCACGGTCAGATTGAATCCGGCGGCGCGGGCCACCAGATAGAAGGCGAGGCCGGCGCTTCCGATACCCGCCGCGACCATCGTGCCGCGCCCCAGGTCCGGCCACGGCCTGGTGCGGTCGAAACCGATGACCCGCAGGCCGGCGCCTTCCCTGATCAGCAGATGCGCGACCAGGGCGACGGGCACCAGAGCCGTTGTGATTCCGAAGAGTTGCCAGGCGAGATCCAGCCATGGACGCCCCGGCGCGTACGAACTGTTGAGCGTCGCGGCCTGATCCTTCAAACCCCCTGGTTTCGTCAGCGATCCGACAAAACTGATCAGGGCAGACACTCCGCTGGCCCCCAACGAGAGAGCCAGCACAAGGACCGTTTCGGACCGCAGAATCCGTCGCGGCACAGCCTCCTGGGAGAAAGAATCAGCCACAAGCCCCGCCTCCACCTGTACACCTGCCTTGAGTTGTGCATTCACGCCCCATCCTGCTCCCCGTCCGGCTAGGGTCTCGAATGCAGGTACGAAGATCATGCGCGACAGGCCGGGGGACAACCACCATTGCCGATGGTGTGGTCCCCCTTTTCCTTGTTCATCCTCAAGGAGGGGCACCACCGACATGGGACGTCACAGCTTGCCCGACGACTACGCCGGCGACGGAAGCGGGGACGGATCACCGCCTCACCGTCGGCGCACCGTCGTGATCGCGACCATGCTCGTACTCGCGGTCGCTGCGGGGACGGCCGTCGCGGCGCAGGGCGGCCTGTTGTCGTTCTCGAAGAGCTGCGAGGACTCGGCCATTCGTCTGTCCATGATGGCCTCGCCGGACATCGCCCCCGCCGTTCGCGCCGTCGCCGACAAGGCGCGCAAGGACGAGGTGCGATCCGACGGTCGCTGTCTGTACGTGACGGTGGTCGCCCGCGACTCCTACAAGGTCGCCGACTCCCTCTCCAGCGACGCCCGCACCCCGGACTTCCAGGTCTGGCTGCCCGACTCGGACCTCTGGCTCGACCGGGCCAAGGGCTCCGGCGACGGCGTCCCGATCACGCCGGGCGACTCCATCGCCTCCTCCCCCGTGACCCTGGCCATGGTGCCGTCCGCGGCCAAGGGCCTCGGCTGGCCGAAGAAGAAGTACTCCTGGGCGGAGTTGACGGGCGCGGCCATGAAGTCGGACAAGGTGCGGCTCGGCTCGGCCGACCCGGCGCGCAGCGCCACCGGCCTGCTGGCGCTCGCCTGCATCGGCGCGTCCTCCGAGAAGCAGGGCGGAGACAGCGACACCAGGGTCGCGGCGACCGCCAAGCTGCTCGCGCAGCGCATGTCGGACGGTGACACCCAGGTGCTGGAGACACTGGCGCAGAGCGATTCGGGCGCCCAGCAGGGCAATCCGGAGCGCAACCAGGCGGTGCTCCTCTCCGAGCAGGCCGCGTTCGCCCACAACGCGGAGTCGACCGGCGGCGGAAAGCTCGACCTCTTCTACCCCCAGGACGGCACCCCGCTCCTCGACTATCCGTACACGCTGGTCGACGAGGCCAGGATGAGCACGTCCGAGGGCCGGGCGGCGCTGCGGTTCATGACGCTGCTGAACGAACCCGGTGCCCAGGCCACCCTGGAGAAGCACGGGTTCAGGAACGTCGACGGCACGGCCGAGGAGTCGGTGGTCGCACCGGCCGGCGGCAAGAAGCCCCAGCCGTACGCCACCGCGGCCGCCGCCGCACCGACCGCCGAGGCGCTCCAGCAGACGCTCGGCATGTGGACGATCACGGTGCAGAGCGCTCGGCTGACCACGGTCGTGGACGCGTCGGGTTCCATGGCCACGATCGTCCCGGGGCGCAACCAGTCCCGGATGGATGTCACCAAGGCGTCCCTGATCCAGGCCCTCGACCAGTTCACCCCGAACGACGAGATCGGGCTCTGGGAGTTCGCCACCACGCTCGACGGCGACAAGGACTACCGCAGGCTGATGCCGACCGCCCGACTGGGCAATCCGGCGAAGGGCGGCGGCACCCACCGCGAGAAGCTCGCCGCGGCCTTCGCGGCGCTGAAGCCCGTGCCGGGCGGCGCGACCGGTCTGTACGACACCATGCTGGCCGCCTACAAGGACGCCCAGGCGACGTATGTGAAGGGCAAGTTCAACGCGGTCGTGATCCTCACCGACGGATCGAACCAGGACAACCTCTCCATCTCCCGCAGTGCGTTGATCGCGGAACTGAAGCGGATCGCCGATCCGGAGCGCCCGGTGCCGCTGCTCGCCATCGCGGTCGGTCCCGAGGCCGACCGCGAGGAGGTGAACGAGATAGCGAAGGTGACCGGCGGCGGTGGCTACCAGGTCATCGACCCGGCCGAGATCCAAACGGTGATCCTGCAGGCCATCATGACAGCCGGTCAGAGCGGCCACGCCGCCCAGGAGTAGCCCCGGACGCGGCCGGACCGGCACCGTCCGCAAGCAGCGACGCCGTACCGCGGCGGGAACGAAAACCTCAACGAGAACCGGAGCCGGAACTGGAGCCGGAGCCGGATCGAGCGCCGGGCAACGGCGCCCGCCGTGCCGGGCTCACGGCTTGGGAGCACCGGTCGGCCAGGTGTGCACGGGCTCCCCGCTGTGCATCAGTTCGGCGTACCGCCGGGTGGTCGCGGCCAGCGCCGCGTGCCTGTCGAGCCCGGCCTCCCGTGCCCGGTGGTAGGTGTCCGCCTGCCAGGAGGCCCCGTTCACCCGTCGCTTGCAGCGCTCCTCGATGACCCCGAGATAGCGGTCGCGGTCCGCGGGCTCGATGTTCCAGGCATCGAGCCCCGCGGCGGCCAGCGGCAGCAGTTCGTCCCGTACGAGCTTGACGGCCGGCACCCGGGTCAGCCCGCCCGCACGGCCGGGACGTGGCCAGATCAGCTCCGCGTCGATGCCGAGCCGGCAGGCGGTGTCGAAGTTCTCCGCCGCCGCGGCGAACGGCAGCCTGGTCCACACCGGACGGGACTCCTCCGCGAGCGACCGCACGAGCCCGTAGTACAGCGCCGCGTTGGCGATCAGATCGGTGACGGTGGGTCCGGCGGGCAGGACCCGGTTCTCCACGCGCAGATGGGGTACACCGTCGGCCAGCCCGTACACGGGCCGGTTCCAGCGGTAGACCGTTCCGTTGTGGAGCACCAGTTCCTGCAACCGCGGCACCCCGCCCTCGTCGAGGACCCGCAGCGGCTCCTCCTCGTCGCAGATCGGGAGCAGCGGCGGGAAATAGCGCAGGTTCTCCTCGAAGAGCTCGTACGCCGAGTCGATCCACCGCTCTCCGAACCAGGTCCTGGGCCGCACCCCCTGGTTCTGGAGTTCGGGCGGCCGGGTGTCGGTGGCCTGCTGGAAGAGCGGCGGCCGCGATTCCCGCCAGAGCTCCCTGCCGAACAGGAAGGGCGAGTTGGCACCGAGTGCGATCTGGACACCGGCGACGGCCTGGGCCGCGTTCCACACGGCCGCGAATCGCGCCGGTGTCACCTGCAGATGGAACTGGACCGAGGTGCAGGCGGCCTCGGGCGTGATCGAGGCGGAGGTGGAGACCCATCGCTCCACGCCCTGGATATCGAGGGAGAAATCCTCGCCGCGCGCGGCCACCATTTGATCGTTCAGCAGTGTGTAGCGGTCCGCGTCCGAGAGGTTCGCCAGAACGAGATCCTCATGGCGCAGGGTGGGCAGAATACCGATCATCATGATCCCGGCATCGACCTCGCCCGCCTTCCGGTGGGCATATCCGAGCCCGGTCCTGAGCTCTTCGGCCAACTGATCGAAAACGCGCCCGTCCAGACGGTGCGGGACTATGTTCACTTCCAAATTGAACATCCCGAGTTCGGTCTGGAAATCACGGCTCGCGATGCGCGGGAGGACCTCCCCATTCATCATCTTCGGCATGCCGTCGGCGCCCGCGAGATTCAGCTCGATCTCCACGCCCATGAGGTTGCGCGGCCGGTCGAACCTCCGCTCCGCAAGAAGTCTCTCCAGTCCCTCCAGGCACTGGTGGAGCTTCTTCCGGTACCCCTGCCGACCGGACAGGTCAAAGGCGCCCGCCACGACCTTCTCCCCCATCGGAGCGTCCCTCCCTCAAGTGGGCGGCCCGCGGCCCAGGCCGCTCGCGTCACGATCGATAATGCCCAGGCCGCGTGATCCATAACGCCCCCGAGAACGCCGTGGACCCAGTAATCTGAGGGCGCCCGCCGGAGGCACATTCCATGGGCATGGTGCAGCACACGTTTCCCCGTCCGGCGTGAGTGAAAACGCCGACGCGTTTCAGCCGTCCGCGCCGGGGGAAAAATCCCAGGCGGCGGCTGCGCCGTTGACACAGAATCAGTAGATTCTCCGCATAATAAAGTCTTGATACCGCCTTGTCGGCAATGCCTGCGACGGCTAGTGGAATCACCGCGTGAACACGTGTCGTATAAACTCCGCGGACGAGGCAGAGAGTTGACGCACCGGCCCAGTCACCGGCCTCCTCTGGCCCCGCATGCCGACAGCGCCGTCTGCACCCGCCCACGCACCACCGTGTCTCCGAAGTGAGAGGCGACCCACTATGCCGCTGCATGTTCCCCCGGCTCCCGCGCCCGCTCTGCGCAGCGTTCTCGCGGCACTCGGTTCACCCACCGCGGTCCGCGAAGCCCGCACACCCGCCCTCCGATCCGCCCAGGGGCCACTGAGCCCCGAACTCCCGCTCCCCGTCCACGTACTGGAGCGGATCGGTCCGAACGGGCTCGCTCCCGCGACCCGGCTGGCCGGGTGGCGATTCCTGATCCGCAGCACGGAGCAGGCCGTCGCCGCGGCGGACACCATGCTCACCCCGGACGGCTGGGCCTTCTCGCATTTCTTCGAGGGCCCCTACATCGCCTCGACCGAGCTCGCCCTGCGCCAGGCCGAGACGGTGACACCGCACTACCAGCCGCGGCTGCTGTCCATCCCGGAGCTCTACATGCTGGCGCTGTGGCTGCACGGCGACGTCGAGGCCGACGCCTCCGCCGGGGCGCTCGCCCCCGCCGATCTTCTGGTTCCGCTGGCTCCCGCCCCACCGGGCATCGCGGCACATCGCCCGCACCGGGTCGCCGATCTGCTCCGCGTGATGACGCTGCGCATCACCCCCGGCCCCGGCCCCCTGCTCGGCTCCCCGGCCTGAGAACCGGACCCCGCATCAGCACACCGTGCCCCGCCGCCGTCCCCGGTCGCGGGGCACAGTGCTGGAGGGGCGCACTTCGCGCCCTTCCGGACTAGCCCGGAACGACCACCCCGAACCACCCGAAGGGACAGTGCAGTTGCGGTGAACCGTCCGCGCGGGTGATGCGTCCTCCGGGTAGGGAGAAGTGCTGCTGCGAAATACCTGCGGATTGACGCCCGTGGGGCAACACTGGGACCGGACCGATCGATACGGGGGGGGCGGCCATGAACACCTCATCCAGCCGCAGGACATTCACTACAACGCAGCGAAAGAACCCAGCCATGTGCCAGCACCAGCCACCATGCCCGACCGCCGACTCAGCCGACCGGGAAGCCGCCCGCCTGACGGCGCACCACCCGGAACAGGGCTGGAGCCTGCTGTGCAACGGAGTCCTGCTCTTCGAGGACACCGGTGAGCTGCTCCCGGACGGTCAGATCATCGCTCCGCACCGGCCCCTGGGGACCGATCGGGTGATGAAGGCCGCCTGACCGCGGCCGGTAAGAGCTGGGGCCGGCCCGGAGACTTCTCCGAACCGGCCCCGACGCATGTCCGCGTCACATGGTGGCGCTCATGACTCAGTTGTCGTACTCGTCCAGCGGCGGGCAGGAGCAGACGAGGTTGCGGTCGCCGAAGGCGCCGTCGATCCGGCGCACCGGCGGCCAGTACTTGTCGGCGGCCGAGACTCCGGCCGGGAAGACCGCCACCTCACGGCTGTATCCGTGCTTCCACTCCCCGCCCAGCATCGCCGCGGTGTGCGGAGCGTTGTGCAGCGGGTTGTCGTCCGCGCTCCACTCGCCGGAGGCCACCTTCTCGACCTCGTCGCGAATGGCGATCATCGTGTCGCAGAACCGGTCGAGCTCCGCGAGGTTCTCGCTCTCGGTCGGCTCGATCATCAGCGTCCCGGCGACCGGGAACGACATGGTCGGCGAGTGGAAGCCGTAGTCGATCAGCCGCTTGGCGATGTCGTCGACGCTGACGCCGGTCGCCTTGGAGATCGGCCGCAGGTCCACGATGCACTCGTGCGCGACCAGACCGGCCGGGCCGTTGTACAGGATCGGGTAGTGCGGTTCCAGACGCTTGGCGATGTAGTTGGCCGCGAGCACGGCGACCTGCGTCGCACGCTTCAGGCCCTCCCCGCCCATCAGGCGTACGTACGCCCAGGAGATGGGGAGAATGCCGGCCGAGCCCCACGGAGCGGCCGAGATCGGTCCGATGCCGGTCTCGGGACCCGCCGAGGGCTGCAATGGGTGGTTCGGCAGGTACGGCGCGAGGTGGGCGCGCACCCCGACCGGGCCGACGCCGGGGCCGCCGCCGCCGTGCGGGATGCAGAAGGTCTTGTGCAGGTTCAGGTGCGAGACGTCGCCACCGAACCGGCCCGGCCGGGCGAGGCCCACCAGCGCGTTGAGGTTGGCGCCGTCGACGTACACCTGACCGCCGGCGTCGTGCACCTCGGCGCAGATGTCGGCGACGTGCTCCTCGAACACGCCGTGCGTCGACGGGTACGTGATCATGAGCACAGCGAGCTCGTCGCGGTGCTTCTCGATCTTGGCGCGGAGGTCCTCTATGTGGACCTCGCCGTCGTCGGCGGTCTTGACCACGACGACCTTCATGCCGGCCATCACGGCGCTGGCCGCGTTGGTGCCGTGCGCGGAGGACGGGATGAGGCAGACGGTGCGCTGCTCGTCACCGTTGGCCCGGTGGTACGCCCGTACGGCCAGCAGGCCCGCGAACTCGCCCTGCGAGCCCGCGTTCGGCTGGATGGAGACCGCGTCGTACCCGGTGACCTCGGCGAGGCGCTCCTCCAGCTCACGGATGAGGGTGAGGAAGCCCTGCGCCTGCTCGGCCGGGGCGAAGGGGTGCAGCGCGCCGAACTCGGGCCAGGTGATCGACTCCATCTCGGTGGTCGCGTTCAGCTTCATGGTGCAGGAGCCGAGCGGGATCATGCCGCGGTCCAGCGCGTAGTCGCGGTCGGCGAGCTTGCGCAGGTAGCGCAGCATCGCGGTCTCGGAACGGTGCTGGTGGAAGACCGGGTGGGTGAGGATCTCGTCGGTGCGCAGCAGCCCCTCGGGCAGCGCGTCGGCGGCGCTGGCGTCCAGCTCCTCAATGTCCCCGTCGGCGCCGAAGGCGGCCCAGACGGCGGCGATCTGCGTACGCGTGGTGGTCTCGTCGCAGGCGAGGGAGACCAGGTCGGCGTCGACGAGCCGCAGGTTGACACCGCGCTCGCGGGCATCCGCGACAACGTCGGCGGCCTTCCCCGGGACACGCACGGTGAGGGTGTCGAAGTGGGCACCGGTCACGACGTCGATACCGGAGGCGCGCAGGCCCTCGGCCAGGATCGTCGCGTAGCGGTGGGTGCGCCGGGCGATCGTCCGCAGCCCGTCCGGGCCGTGGTAGACGGCGTACATTCCGGCCATGACGGCGAGCAGCACCTGGGCAGTACAAATGTTGCTGGTGGCCTTCTCGCGGCGGATGTGCTGCTCGCGGGTCTGCAGGGCCAGCCGGTAGGCCTTGTTGCCGTCCGCGTCGACGGAGACTCCGACGAGACGGCCGGGAAGGCTGCGGGCGAACTTCTCGCGTACGGCCATGAAGCCGGCGTGCGGTCCGCCGAAGCCCATCGGCACACCGAAGCGCTGCGTGGTGCCGACCGCGATGTCCGCGCCCAGGTCACCGGGCGAGGTGAGCAAGGTCAGGGCCAGCAGGTCGGCGGCGACCGTAACGATCGCACCCAGCTCGTGGGCCTGCTCGATGACGGGTTCGATGTTCCGCACCGCCCCGGACGCGCCCGGGTACTGCACCAGGACGCCGAAGACACCGCGCTCGGCGATCTCCGCCGGGATGCCGTCGGAGAGGTCGGCGACGACGACCTCGACACCGGTCGGCTCGGCGCGGGTCTCGATGACCGCGATCGTCTGCGGCAGGGTGTCGGTGTCGACGAGGAAGACGCCGTCCTTGACCTTGCCGACGCGCCGGGAGAGGGCCATGGCCTCGGCGGCCGCGGTGCCCTCGTCGAGCAGGGAGGCGCCGGAGGTGGGCAGCCCGGTCAGCTCGGCGACCATCGTCTGGAAGTTGAGGAGCGCCTCCAGGCGGCCCTGCGAGATCTCCGGCTGATACGGCGTGTAGGCCGTGTACCAGGCGGGGTTCTCCATGACATTGCGCAGGATCACCGGCGGGGTGAAGGTGCCGTAGTAGCCGAGTCCGATCATCGGGGCCAGCACCTGATTGCGGTCCGCGAGGGCGCGCAGCTCCGCGAGGACCTCGGCCTCGGTACGCGCGGTCGGCAGCCCGAGTGCCTCCGTGCTCTTGATGACGTCGGGCACGGCGGCCGCGGTGAGCTCGTCCAGCGAGCCGTAACCGACCTGGGCGAGCATCTTCGACTGCGCCTCGGCATCGGGTCCGATATGGCGCTGCTCGAACGGAATACCCTGCTCCAGCTGGGAGAGCGGAGTGCGACGGGGGGTCATGGTGGAGGCCTCCTGGTCTGTCACGACCTGCGAGGGGCACCACGGCGCGGGTGCCCGAACGGCCTCCCCCTCTGTCATCTCAACCTGAGAGCTTCACCGGCGCGCCCTGTGGCACACCGGTTTTCACCGTCGGTGAGGAAAGGAATCGCACCGGCACTCGGCCGCACGAAACCCGCCCTGCTTTCCAGAGTGACCTCGTCCGTGCGGTACGGGGGCCTGAGAGATTCCGGGGAGGATTTGCTCCTTCGGCGCCTTCGGATCAACTCCGGAGGACTCTCCCGCACGGGGTCAGCAGCCATGACCAGCCTACCAGCGGGGTTCATGGCTGATTTCTCGAGTGGCCAACCACCCGGATCTGCCCTTTTGTAGTGCTTGTGGAGTAGCCGCGACCAGTGGGAGGGACCGTGCAGACCGACATCGATCCGCGCAGCCTGATCGGCCGCAAGGCGTTCGACCGCAAGGGCACCAAGATCGGGACCGTGGACGAGGTGTACCTCGACGACGCGACCGGTGTGCCCGAGTGGGCGGCCGTACGTACCGGACTCTTCAGCCGGGACGCGTTCGTCCCGCTGGAACCCAGCGAATTCGTGGAGGATTCGCTCCGCATCCCCTTCGACCGCGCGCTGATCAAGGACGCGCCCGACTTCGGCGTCGGCCGCCATCTCTCACCGGAACAGGAGCTCCAGCTCTACCGGCACTACGGTCTGGACTCCCCGCCCGAGGGGGCCGGCCCGGACAGGGACTTCGGCAGACTGGCCGGCCAGGACGAGTAGTCCACCGGGTCCCGCACCAACGGCAGCGGATCGGCCGGCCGGAGTTCCGCGTCGTCGATCCGGAACGTACGCACCCGGCCGGGCGCCGACTCGGGCTCCTCGAACCGCACGGTCACCCGGCCGACGCCGCTGCCCTGCACCCAGCCATGGCCGTATGCGTCATGGCGTACGTCGTGTCCGGCGGGCCAGCGCCGGGCGGCGCGCTGCTCGGCGGTCTCCTCGGCCTCCGCCCGGGGATCGTCCGGCGGCTCGGCCCCGTCGTCCCCGGACGGCGTCGCCTCCGCAGCCGGATCCTCGGACGCGGCCCGCTCACCGGCGGCCTGGGCGAAGAGGTCCTCCTGCGTGTAGTCGGCAAGCCCCGTCACGCCCACTCCGAGGAGCCGGACGCCTCCGGTGGTGTCCACTGCCTCCAGGAGCCGCGCGGCGGCCTCACGGACCACCGTGGGGTCGTCCGTGGGCCCTCGCAGCGTCTCGGACCGCGTGAGCGTCGAGAATTCGTACCGGCGCACCTTCAGCACCACCGTCCGCCCGGACCGCCCCGCGCCCCGCAGCCGCTGGACGCAGCGGCCGGCCAGTCGCTCGACCTCCGTCCTGATCCGCACCCGGTCGTGCAGGTCGGCGTCGAAGGTGTCCTCGACCGACACCGATTTCGCGTCCCGCTCCGCGACCACCGGCCGGTCGTCGTACCCGAACGCCATCCGGTGGAGCGAGCCGCCGTGCGCCTTCCCCAGCAGGCGTACGAGCTCGTCCTCTCCCGCCTCGACCAGGTCGTCGACCGTGGTCATCCCGGCACGGCGCAGATGGTCCGCCGTCGCAGGTCCGACACCGGGGAGAATCCGCACCGACATGGGTGCGAGCAGCTCCCGCTCCGTGCCCGGCTCCATGAGCAGCAGGCCGTTCGGTTTCGCCTCCTCCGAAGCGATCTTGGCCAGCATCTTGGAACCGGCGAGCCCCACCGAGCCGGTGAGCCCGGTGACCGCCTTGATGGCCGTACGCAGCTGCTCGCCGATCTCCAGCGCCGAAGCCGTGTCGTCGGCCGTCCCGCCGGCCTCCAGGTCGACGAAGGCCTCGTCCAGGCTGAGAGGCTCCACCAGTGGGGAGAGCCGCGCGAGCAGCTCCATCACCTGGTCGCTCACCGTCCGGTACAGCTGGAAGCGGGGCACCAGATAGGCCGCGTTGGGCGCCAGCCGCCGCGCCTGCGCCATGGGCATGGCCGAGTGCACCCCGAAGCGTCGCGCCTCGTACGAGGCGGTGGCGACGACTCCGCGTGGTCCGAGTCCGCCGACCACGACCGGCTTGCCGCGCAGGCTCGGCTTCGCCGCCTGCTCGGCAGAGGCGTAGAAGGCATCCATGTCCAGATGCAGGATGGTGGGCGCGGCTCTCACATCAATCGATGCTGCCCTACGGCACTGACAATCGCCGCGCCCGAACCGTCGGCCGGGTCAGCCGGCGCGGTTGCGGCGCCGCGCGAGCTCATCGGTGGGGTTGTTCCCGATGAGGGTCTCGCCGGTGTCCACCCGCTCGCCGTGCAGCTGTGAGAGGGCGGCGTCCACGTCCTGCCACACCACGCCCACCGCGATACCGAAGACCCCCTGGCCGCCCTGGAGCAGGCTGACGACCTCGTCGGGCGAGGAGCACTCGTAGACCGTCGCCCCGTCGCTCATCAGCGTCATCCGCTCGAGGTCCTGGAATCCCCGGGCCCGCAGATGCTGAACCGTGGTGCGGATGTTCTGGAGTGCCACACCCGTGTCCAGGAAGCGCTTCACGATCTTCAGCAGGACGACGTCCCGGAAGCTGTAGAGCCGCTGTGTGCCGGAGCCGTACGCCGGACGCACGCTCGGCTCCACCAGCCCCGTGCGCGCCCAGTAGTCGAGCTGCCGGTAGGTGATCCCGGCAGCCGCGCAGGCGGTCGGCCCGCGGTAGCCGATGTCGTTGACCGATGCCACTCCGTCCCCCGCCACCGCCGCCGGTTGAACCGGTTGCATGATGGTGTGGTCGGCTGTACTCCCCTGCTGCGGATACGGCCCACCCGCTGCCGTACCGTCGCCGCTGCTTCTCACGCCGACCTCCGTCCTTGACCTGCCATCTCGAAGGTAGGCAGTCACTCGGGGTGCGTCAACGATCGCCACACTCGGCACGCCGAGTGATAATCACCCTGAGGGTGGTTTCCCGTGACTCACGAGCGGGAAAGGCTTGCCGGATGCGCTGACGGCGGCCCCGAAGAACGGTCACTGACTGTTGGTACCGAAATCCTCCGGAGAGATCTGATCGAGGAACTCGCGGAATTTCTCCACCTCATCCTCCTGCTCGTCCGGGATGGCGATGCCGGCGTCGTCGAGCACCCCGTCACTGCCGTAGATCGGCGTTCCGGTGCGCAATGCGAGCGCTATGGCGTCGGACGGCCGCGCGCTCACCTCGACCCCGCTGGCGAAGACCAGCTCCGCGTAGAAGACCCCTTCCCGGAGGTCCGTGATGCGGACCTCGGTGAGCTCCTGGCCGACGGCCTCGAGCACGTCCTTGAAGAGATCATGGGTCAGCGGCCTGGCCGGAGCCATGCCCTGCTGGGCGAAGGCGATCGCGGTCGCCTCACCAGGACCGATCCAAATGGGGAGGTACCGGTCGCCTCCCACTTCACGCAGGAGCACGATCGGTTGGTTGGAGGGCATTTCCACCCGGACACCCACAACGTCGAGCTCGTTCACACAGCAACCCTAGGACGTGCCCGGCAGGTTTGGGTAGTCGGGCACCGGCGTGATCAGTGGAGCCGGATGTGCAGAGCGCTCTGTACAAGGGCCGAATGAAGCCTCACGGACAGCTCCGCGAGCTCTTTCGCAGTGGCCTCCGCATAGGCTCTGGTCTGCGGATTCCGGTGCCGGCGCAAGGGCGCGACCACCTGCTCGATGAGCCCGACCTCGCGATCCGCGGCCGCTCGCATGGCACGCAGGTGACGCGGTTCCAGACCGAACCTGCCCAGATCCGCCACAAGCTTGGCGACTGTGACCATCTCGGCGTCGTAACCGCCCTCTGCGGTCGGAACGACCAAGCCGTACGACTCCCACTCGTCCAGGTCGCTCTCGGCGACCTCGGCGGCCGCCAGCAGCTCGGCACGGCCGATCCGGGCCGCGGTGGCCCGTCCGGGCTCCGCCTCCCAGCCGCCGGTCAGGTCCCGCGGGCCGCCCTCGGACGGGAGGGCGGCCTGTTCACCACGGGCGAGGGCATCCAGATGCTCACGGATGACCTTCAGCGGGAGGTAGTGGTCCCGCTGCATGCGCAGCACCTGAGCCAGCCGCTCCACATCGGCACCACGGAACTTGCGATAGCCGGACGGGGTCCGCTGCGGCTCGACGAGCCCTTCGGCCTCCAGGAATCGAATCTTGGAGATCGTGACCTCGGGGAACTCGTCCCGCAGCCGCAGGAGCACCGTGCCGATGCTCATCGGGCGGTCGTCGGCGGTGGCGGTGCCGGCCACGGCACCGCCCGTCGGTGTTCTCAGCATGGACCTTCCCTGACGGGTCAGATACCGCGCTGGCTCGCGTAGAAGACCAGCCGGTACTTGCCGATCTGCACTTCGTCGCCGTTGGACAGGGCGACGGAGTCGATGCGCTCACGGTTGACGTAGGTGCCGTTCAGGCTGCCCACGTCCCCGACCGTGAAGCTGCCGTCGGGGCTCCTGCGGAACTCCACATGCCGCCGTGACACCGTCACGTCGTCGAGGAAGATGTCGCTCTGCGGGTGGCGGCCGGCCGTGGTCAGCTCACCGTCCAGCAGGAAGCGGCTGCCGGAGTTCGGACCACGACGCACCACCAGGAGCGCCGAGCCGAGCGGAAGGGCATCGACGGCCGCCTGTGCCTCGGGCGAGAGGGACGGAACGGCCGTCTGCCCGGTGACCTCCGCCTCGTACGCCTCAAGACCGGAGATGGAGATCGTCGAGGTCGTCTCCGAGGCACGCTCGGGAACCCCACCCCTCAGCGGCGCACCGCAGTTGGAGCAGAAACGACTGGCCTCGGCGTTGCGATGTCCGCACCTCGTACAGACCGGCATGGACGAACCCTCCTGCCTGGGGGCGAACTCTCCACCCGTACGTGAGGTCGACGATTCTCCGAAACCTATGCGGCCGGGACCGGCAGGGTCAACAGACGACGCGCCGGAAGCTCCCGAATTGTCACTGTCCGTACCCGACACCTGATCACGGAAGAGCGGGCGCTCCGTGCCCTGCTCGTCCGCCTGGCCATGGCGCGGTGCGCGATGGCGGGCAGCCTCGTCTCGAGCGCTCTTGCCGAACAACTTCCCAAACAACTTCACGGGCGCTTCCCCTTGACCGAAATAGACCCGCCCGTGGGGCAGGACGAACCCTGAATGAACACACCTGCCGACCCGGACATCCTCACAACGTCCGTATCCACTCGACAGTTTCCACCACGCACCACCAATACGATGCGGCGACCCCCCGCAACCTCGCGCCCGTATCCTTCGTCCCCTCCGCGTCGCGGCCTCACGGGGACGACGACCGAGCGTAGTCAGGCTGCTTCGCCGGTCGCAAGGCGTCCACGACGATGTCGTCGGCCTGCGCGACCTGCACGGTGGCCTGCTCCTTCTCCAGCGTCTGCACCACACCGCCCGGGATGTTCAGCGCCGGCTCCAGATCCTGGGGCTTGCCGATCACCTCGAAGACGTATGGCGCGCTGATCTTACGATCGTCGACCCTGACGTTGCCGCCGTCACCGGAGAAATACGTATTGGCGACCACACGCACCCCGTTGACCTCGATCGCCTCGGCGCCCGCCGCCCGCAGCTCCTGGAGTGCGTCGAGCAGCATGTCCGCCTTCACCCCGTCCCCGGGATCGTTGACGGTGAGCGTGATCCCGGGCCCGTGTGCCGCCACGGTGCCCGCGAGAACACCGAGTTGCCGTTCCTTCTCCACCGTCTGCTTGCGCGCCTCCTCGGCCTGGTCGGAGCTGTTCTCCAGCTCCGTGCGCTGAGCGGCCAGCCGCTGCTTCTCGTCCTCCAGGCGCTGTGTCCGGTCGTCCAGCTCGTCGAGGATCCGGACCAGGTCCTCCTGCCGGGCACCCCGCAGTGCGCTGTTGTCACTGTTGGACCGCACCTGAATGGCCAGTCCGAGACCGAGAACGAACAGCAGCACCGCGACGATGAGTTGAGCCCGCGTCACCCGCGGCGGCCACAGTCCGGCGATCAGCCGCTGACGACCGGTGAGGTCATTGGCGGGGCCCGCCGTCTGCTCGCCGGCGTGCTCCGTGTCGTCGGGAAATTCTTCGTTGCTCATCGGCCTCAGGCCCGGAAGACGTGCCGGCGGATGGCCGCGGCGTTGGAGAAGATCCGGATCCCGAGCACGACCACCACACCGGTGGACAGCTGCGCTCCGACGCCCAGCTTGTCGCCCAGGAAGACGATCAGTGCGGCCACCACGACGTTCGAGAGGAACGACACGACGAACACCTTGTCGACGAAGATCCCGTCGAGCATGGCCCGCAGACCACCGAAGACTGCGTCGAGGGCGGCCACGACGGCGATCGGGAGATACGGCTCGACCACTGCCGGTACCTCGGGCCGGACCAAAAGTCCGACCACGACTCCCACGACGAGGCCCAGTACGGCGATCACGATGTGCCCCTCCCTGTGTCTGCCGCACCACTGCCGGTGTCTGCGGCCTGATAAGGCTCTGCTGTACGTACGATCAGGCTCGGCGCGACCGGGAGGCTCACCTTCTGCTGCACGGACATGCTCGTCCGGATGTCGAAGGTGTCCTTGAGCGCCTGCAGATACTGACCGTCGGCACTGTCCTGGAACGCGTTGCCGAGTTGTTTCCCGTCCCCCACCGCCAGCACTGTGTAGGGCGGAACGAGCGGTCTGTTGTCGACCAGTATGGCGTCGCCCGCCGCGCGGATCGCCGACAGGGCCGTCAGACGCTGCCCGTTGATCGCGATCGCCTCCGCGCCGGACTGCCACAGCCCGTTGACGACTCGCTGAAGGTCCCGGTCGCGGACCCGCCCGGTGTCGGCGAATCCACTGGTCTCCCTCGGTCCGCCGCCGCCCTGGTCGGTGTTCTTGGCGTCGTCGACGACGAGTTTCACGCCGGGCCCCTCCACCGGGGTCGCCCCGGCGAGCAGTGCCACCCGTTCTCCCTGGTCCCCGCCGTGCTTCTCCAACGCCCTGCGCTGGCGCCTGCCCACGTCGTCCCGGAGTTTGTCCACCTGCGACTCGAGGGTGTCGGCCGCCGTCGTCTCGTCGTCGATGCGATCGATCAGTTCCTGGCGCTCCTTGGCGAGGACCGGCGCGGAGACGCGCGCCTCCGCGGCCCCGAGCGTGACGACGAGGGCGGCGAGCACCAGACATGCGGCGAGGCCGAGCTTCGACTTGAGCGTACGGGGCAGGCCCGCGCTCCCGTCGGCCTTGCGACGCGCCGATGCCTCGGCGTATCCGTCGTCCAGGCTGTGGTCCATCACATTGGTCAGCAGCGACATGGATGCGTCGGGACGCGCGGGAGGCGAGGCGGTACTCCGATCGGGGGGCTGCTGCGACATGCCGCACATCGTCGCACGTCGTCGCCGCTACCGCCGAATGGCCCCACCGGTGTGCCCGAAGGCGCTGTCGGCCGCCGTCGGACACACCGGAACAACCGTCACTGACCTGCGCTGTCCACGACCGCCGCCCATTCGTCCAGCAGCGCCTGTGCGGAGGCGTCGTCCGGCCCCTCGGCCCACAGATGGGTGACCGCCTCGGCCCGGTCCGGCAGCACCATCACCCACCGCCCGTCGGCCTCGACCACCCGTACCCCGTCCGTCGTATCGACGCTGCGGTCACCGGCGGCCTCCACGACCCGGCGCATGACCAGGCCCTTGACGGCCCAAGGGGTGGCGAGATCACGGCGCAGGACATGGGCACGAGGGATGCGGGCATCGATCTGGCTGAGGGTGAGCTGTGTCCTGGCCACCAGCCCCAGGAGCCTCACGAACGCGGCCGAGCCGTCGAAGACACTGCTGAATTCGGGAACGATGAAGCCCCCGCGCCCGTCTCCACCGAAGATGGTGCCTTCCTCGCGTCCCACGCGCGTCAGATCGTCGGGCGATGTCGTCGTCCATTCGACCTGCGTGCCGTGGTACGCCGCGACCTGCTCGGCGACGCGCGTCGTGGTGACCGGCAACGCCACCCGCCCGCTGCGCCGCTCGGCCGCCACGAGGTCGAGCATCACGAGGAGCGCCCGGTCGTCCTCCACGATCCGGCCCCGCTCGTCGACCAGGGAGAGCCGCTCACCGACCGGGTCGAACCGCACGCCGAACGCGGCCCGCGCCGACGAGACGATCTCGCCCAGCCGCACGAGCCCGGAGCGCCGGGTCTCGGCGGTCTCGGTGGGCCGTGATTCGTCGAGGCCGGGATTGATGGTCAGCGCATCGACGCCGAGCCGTCCCAGCAGGCTCGGCAGTACGAGCCCGGCACTCCCGTTGGAGGCGTCGACGACCACCTTGAGACCCGCATCGGCAATCCCCGTAGTGTCCACGTTCCGCAGCAGCGATCCGGTGTACGAGTCGAAGACGCTGGACGGGAAGTACAGATCCCCGATCTCGCCCGGGAAGGCACGGCGGTATTCCTGACGTGCGTAGACCCGGTCGAGCTTCCGCTGCCGCGCCTGCGACAGGTCCGCCCCCCGCTCGTCGAAGAACATGATGTCGACCGAGTCGGGCACGCCTGGCGACGTACGGATCATGATCCCGCCGGCGCTCCCGCGCGCGGTCTGCTGGCGCGCGACGGGCAACGGTACGTTCTCCAGGTCCCGGACATCGATGGCGCTCGCCTGAAGGGCCGAGATCACCGCTCGCTTCAGAGCACGGGCACCGCGGGAGTGATCACGTGCGGTGGTGACCGTCGAGCCCTTCTTCAGAGTCGTGGCATAGGCGCCGGCGAGCCGCACCGCCAGTTCCGGGGTGATCTCGACGTTCAGGATCCCGGACACGCCCCGGGCGCCGAAGAGATGAGCCTGTCCGCGCGATTCCCAGATCACCGAGGTGTTGACGAAGGCGCCCGCCTCGATGGTCTTGAACGGGTAGACGCGGACATTGCCCTGAATGATCGACTCCTCACCGATCAGGCATTCGTCCCCGATGACCGCACCGTCCTCGATGCGGGTCGCCCGCATGACGTCGGTGTTCTTGCCGATCACGCATCCGCGCAGATTGCTGTGCTGGCCGATATAGACGTTGTCGTGCACCACGGCCTTGTGAAGGAATGCACCGCTCTTGACGACGACGTTCGACCCGATGACCGTGTGCTCGCGAATCTCAGCACCGGCTTCGACCTTTGCGTAGTCGCCGATGTAGAGAGGTCCGCGCAGCACTGCGTCGGGATGTACTTCCGCACCTTCCGCGACCCATACGCCCGGCGAGATCTCGAAGCCGTCGATGTCGACATCGACCTTCCGCTCAAGAACATCGGCCTGCGCCTTCACGTAGCTCTCGTGGGTGCCGACGTCCTCCCAGTAACCCTCGGCGATGTAGCCGTAGATGGGCTTGCCTTCCTTCATGAGCTGGGGGAAGACATCGCCGGACCAGTCCACCGAGACATCGGCTTCGACATAGTCGAATACCTCGGGCTCCATGACGTAGATGCCGGTGTTGACGGTGTCCGAGAAGACCTGGCCCCAGGTGGGCTTCTCCAGGAAACGCTCTACCTGGCCGCCCTCGTCCACAATCGTGATGCCGAATTCCAGGGGGTTCGGCACACGGGTCAGGCACACCGTGACCAGGCCGCCCTTTTCCTTGTGGAAGGCGATGAGGTCGGTGAGATCGAAGTCGGTGAGTGCATCACCGGAAATAACGAGGAAGGTGTCGTCCTTCAGCGCTTCCTCGGCATTCTTCACGCTCCCCGCAGTGCCGAGGGGTTTCTCCTCGTTGGCGTAGCTGAGCTCCATCCCGAGCTCTTCGCCGTCCCCGAAGTAATTCTTTACCAGCGAGGCAAGAAACTGGACCGTTACGACGGTCTCATTCAGCCCGTGCCGCTTGAGCAGCCGAAGCACGTGCTCCATGATCGGCCGATTGGCGACGGGCAGGAGCGGCTTGGGCATGCTTGAGGTCATGGGGCGAAGACGAGTGCCTTCGCCGCCAGCCATCACGACGGCCTTCATGTCGGAAACGTCCTCCTTGAAGAGACGACGGTCTGGCCGACTTCGCCCGTCGGGGCACCATCCGGGTCATCAGAGGCGGGCCGGCCACACTGCGCGGCACCGCGTCAACGAGCTCAATCGGCTACTACATCCGCCTTGACGAGCCGGCGGACCTGAACCACGTAGAGGATCCCTGCCCACCAATAGAGCGTTGTACCCCAACCTGCGAACGCCCATCCGAAAATAGCGGCCAGCGATGCAAGCCAACCACTTCCATCGCTGAGCAGCAACAAGGGGAACGCGTACATCAGGTTGAACGTGGCCGCCTTCCCCAGGAAGTTCACCTGGGGCGGCGGATAGCCGTGACGCCTCAGGATTCCGACCATCACGAGGAGCATCAGCTCACGGGCAAGAAGTGCTGCGGTGAGCCAGAGCGGCAGGATCTCCCGCCAGGTCAGGCCGACGAGGGTCGAAAGGATGTAGAGGCGATCCGCGGCAGGGTCCAGGAGCCGGCCGA
Organism: Streptomyces sp. NBC_00984; assembly: GCF_045162475.1. Lineage (NCBI taxonomy): Bacteria > Bacillati > Actinomycetota > Actinomycetes > Kitasatosporales > Streptomycetaceae > Streptomyces > Streptomyces sp. NBC_00984. The sequence continues at coordinate 7,527,467 of NZ_CP108734.1, read as the reverse complement.
GGCTGCTGATCTGGTTCCACCGGCGGGCGAGCTTACCGTCGAGGTAGTCGCTGATGCCGCTGAACATCAACACCAGCAGGGCCCAGCCGTCGCTGTGGGGGCCGCCGAACACGGGGCGAAGAATCAGCCACAGGAAGAGCGGAACCCCTACAAGGCGAGCCATGCTGAGGATGTTGGGGATGGTGAGTACCCGGTCCGTCTGAACCCGAGTCTCCTGGACCTCCACCCGGGGGCCTCCTGTGAAGAACGTGCCAATGATGCCCCCTGACCTTACCCTCAGCCTCCGCGGTCGGTTGCACAGGGGTGACGGCAAGCATCTCGTAAACGCAGAAAAGCCCCGTGCCACAAGGGCACGGGGCTTTCCCGTAAAAGGAGTTCGGCGGCGTCCTACTCTCCCACAGGGTCCCCCCTGCAGTACCATCGGCGCTGAAAGGCTTAGCTTCCGGGTTCGGAATGTAACCGGGCGTTTCCCTAACGCAATGACCACCGAAACACTATGAAATTAACCAACACCGGAAAAACACGGCCGTTCGTTATTTCAGAACTAACACAGTGGACGCGAGCAACTGAGGACAAGCCCTCGGCCTATTAGTACCAGTCAGCTCCACCCGTTACCGGGCTTCCACATCTGGCCTATCAACCCAGTCGTCTACTGGGAGCCTTAGCCCTTCAAGAGGGTGGGAATACTCATCTCGAAGCAGGCTTCCCGCTTAGATGCTTTCAGCGGTTATCCTTTCCGAACGTAGCCAACCAGCCATGCCCTTGGCAGAACAACTGGCACACCAGAGGTTCGTCCGTCCCGGTCCTCTCGTACTAGGGACAGCCCTTCTCAATATTCCTACGCGCACAGCGGATAGGGACCGAACTGTCTCACGACGTTCTAAACCCAGCTCGCGTACCGCTTTAATGGGCGAACAGCCCAACCCTTGGGACCGACTCCAGCCCCAGGATGCGACGAGCCGACATCGAGGTGCCAAACCATCCCGTCGATATGGACTCTTGGGGAAGATCAGCCTGTTATCCCCGGGGTACCTTTTATCCGTTGAGCGACAGCGCTTCCACAAGCCACTGCCGGATCACTAGTCCCGACTTTCGTCCCTGCTCGACCCGTCGGTCTCACAGTCAAGCTCCCTTGTGCACTTACACTCAACACCTGATTGCCAACCAGGCTGAGGGAACCTTTGGGCGCCTCCGTTACTCTTTAGGAGGCAACCGCCCCAGTTAAACTACCCATCAGACACTGTCCCTGATCCGGATCACGGACCCAGGTTAGACATCCAGCACGACCAGAGTGGTATTTCAACGACGACTCCACAACCACTGGCGTGGCCGCTTCAAAGTCTCCCACCTATCCTACACAAGCCGAACCGAACACCAATATCAAACTGTAGTAAAGGTCCCGGGGTCTTTCCGTCCTGCTGCGCGAAACGAGCATCTTTACTCGTAGTGCAATTTCACCGGGCCTATGGTTGAGACAGTCGAGAAGTCGTTACGCCATTCGTGCAGGTCGGAACTTACCCGACAAGGAATTTCGCTACCTTAGGATGGTTATAGTTACCACCGCCGTTTACTGGCGCTTAAGTTCTCAGCTTCGCCGACCCGAAAGTCAGCTAACCGGTCCCCTTAACGTTCCAGCACCGGGCAGGCGTCAGTCCGTATACATCGCCTTACGGCTTCGCACGGACCTGTGTTTTTAGTAAACAGTCGCTTCTCGCTGGTCTCTGCGGCCACCCCCAGCTCATGGAGTAAATCCACTCACCAGTGATGGCCCCCCTTCTCCCGAAGTTACGGGGGCATTTTGCCGAGTTCCTTAACCATAGTTCACCCGAACGCCTCGGTATTCTCTACCTGACCACCTGAGTCGGTTTAGGGTACGGGCCGCCATGAAACTCGCTAGAGGCTTTTCTCGACAGCATAGGATCATCCACTTCACCACAATCGGCTCGGCATCAGGTCTCAGACTATATGCACGACGGATTTGCCTACCGTGCGTCCTACACCCTTACCCCGGGACAACCACCGCCCGGGCTGGACTACCTTCCTGCGTCACCCCATCGCTTACCTACTACAAGTCTGGTTCATCGGCTCCACCACTACCCTCAACTCCGAAGAGATCGGGCCGGCTTCACGGACTTAGCATCGCCTGATTCAGTATTGGGCGTTTCAAAGCGGGTACCGGAATATCAACCGGTTGTCCATCGACTACGCCTGTCGGCCTCGCCTTAGGTCCCGACTTACCCTGGGCAGATCAGCTTGACCCAGGAACCCTTAGTCAATCGGCGCACACGTTTCTCACGTGTGTATCGCTACTCATGCCTGCATTCTCACTCGTGAACCGTCCACAACTCGCTTCCGCGGCTGCTTCACCCGGCACACGACGCTCCCCTACCCATCCACACAGGCGTTGGCCCTTCATGTGTGAATGACACGACTTCGGCGGTACGCTTGAGCCCCGCTACATTGTCGGCGCGGAATCACTTGACCAGTGAGCTATTACGCACTCTTTCAAGGGTGGCTGCTTCTAAGCCAACCTCCTGGTTGTCTCTGCGACTCCACATCCTTTCCCACTTAGCGTACGCTTAGGGGCCTTAGTCGATGCTCTGGGCTGTTTCCCTCTCGACCATGGAGCTTATCCCCCACAGTCTCACTGCCGTGCTCTCACTTACCGGCATTCGGAGTTTGGCTAAGGTCAGTAACCCGGTAGGGCCCATCGCCTATCCAGTGCTCTACCTCCGGCAAGAAACACACGACGCTGCACCTAAATGCATTTCGGGGAGAACCAGCTATCACGGAGTTTGATTGGCCTTTCACCCCTAACCACAGGTCATCCCCCAGGTTTTCAACCCTGGTGGGTTCGGTCCTCCACGAAGTCTTACCTCCGCTTCAACCTGCCCATGGCTAGATCACTCCGCTTCGGGTCTTGAGCGTGCTACTGAAACGCCCTATTCGGACTCGCTTTCGCTACGGCTTCCCCACACGGGTTAACCTCGCAACACACCGCAAACTCGCAGGCTCATTCTTCAAAAGGCACGCAGTCACGACATGCAAGCAAGCTTGCATGCGACGCTCCCACGGCTTGTAGGCACACGGTTTCAGGTACTATTTCACTCCGCTCCCGCGGTACTTTTCACCATTCCCTCACGGTACTATCCGCTATCGGTCACCAGGGAATATTTAGGCTTAGCGGGTGGTCCCGCCAGATTCACACGGGATTTCTCGGGCCCCGTGCTACTTGGGTGTCTCTCAAACGAGCCGTCAATGTTTCAGCTACGGGGGTCTTACCCTCTACGCCGGACCTTTCGCATGTCCTTCGCCTACATCAACGGTTTCTGACTCGTCTCACGGCCGGCAGACCGCAAAAGAGAGATCCCACAACCCCGCATGCGCAACCCCTGCCGGGTATCACACACATACGGTTTGGCCTCATCCGGTTTCGCTCGCCACTACTCCCGGAATCACGGTTGTTTTCTCTTCCTGAGGGTACTGAGATGTTTCACTTCCCCTCGTTCCCTCCACACTGCCTATGTGTTCAGCAGCGGGTGACAGCCCATGACGACTGCCGGGTTTCCCCATTCGGACACCCCCGGATCAAAGCTCGGTTGACAGCTCCCCGGGGCCTATCGTGGCCTCCCACGTCCTTCATCGGTTCCTGGTGCCAAGGCATCCACCGTGCGCCCTTAAAAACTTGGCCACAGATGCTCGCGTCCACTGTGCAGTTCTCAAACAACGACCAGCCACCCATCACCCCGCTCCGAAGAACAGGTTCACTGGGGCCGGCAACTGAAGGCGACCATACGGCCGTACCCTCAGATACCCAACAACGTGCCCGACCCGACCTGCCATCCCCCACGTTCCACGCCGAAGCAGTACTAGTGAAAAACAACCTGTCGTGCCGAATAGTCAACGTTCCACCCATGAGCAACCACCGTCGAACATTTGCCGACGTAATGGCCTCTGGACTCCTTACGGAATCTAGATGCTCCTTAGAAAGGAGGTGATCCAGCCGCACCTTCCGGTACGGCTACCTTGTTACGACTTCGTCCCAATCGCCAGTCCCACCTTCGACAGCTCCCTCCCACAAGGGGTTGGGCCACCGGCTTCGGGTGTTACCGACTTTCGTGACGTGACGGGCGGTGTGTACAAGGCCCGGGAACGTATTCACCGCAGCAATGCTGATCTGCGATTACTAGCAACTCCGACTTCATGGGGTCGAGTTGCAGACCCCAATCCGAACTGAGACCGGCTTTTTGAGATTCGCTCCGCCTCGCGGCATCGCAGCTCATTGTACCGGCCATTGTAGCACGTGTGCAGCCCAAGACATAAGGGGCATGATGACTTGACGTCGTCCCCACCTTCCTCCGAGTTGACCCCGGCAGTCTCCTGTGAGTCCCCATCACCCCGAAGGGCATGCTGGCAACACAGAACAAGGGTTGCGCTCGTTGCGGGACTTAACCCAACATCTCACGACACGAGCTGACGACAGCCATGCACCACCTGTACACCGACCACAAGGGGGGCACCATCTCTGATGCTTTCCGGTGTATGTCAAGCCTTGGTAAGGTTCTTCGCGTTGCGTCGAATTAAGCCACATGCTCCGCTGCTTGTGCGGGCCCCCGTCAATTCCTTTGAGTTTTAGCCTTGCGGCCGTACTCCCCAGGCGGGGAACTTAATGCGTTAGCTGCGGCACCGACGACGTGGAATGTCGCCAACACCTAGTTCCCAACGTTTACGGCGTGGACTACCAGGGTATCTAATCCTGTTCGCTCCCCACGCTTTCGCTCCTCAGCGTCAGTAATGGCCCAGAGATCCGCCTTCGCCACCGGTGTTCCTCCTGATATCTGCGCATTTCACCGCTACACCAGGAATTCCGATCTCCCCTACCACACTCTAGCCTGCCCGTATCGACTGCAGACCCGGGGTTAAGCCCCGGGCTTTCACAACCGACGCAACAAGCCGCCTACGAGCTCTTTACGCCCAATAATTCCGGACAACGCTTGCGCCCTACGTATTACCGCGGCTGCTGGCACGTAGTTAGCCGGCGCTTCTTCTGCAGGTACCGTCACTCTCGCTTCTTCCCTGCTGAAAGAGGTTTACAACCCGAAGGCCGTCATCCCTCACGCGGCGTCGCTGCATCAGGCTTTCGCCCATTGTGCAATATTCCCCACTGCTGCCTCCCGTAGGAGTCTGGGCCGTGTCTCAGTCCCAGTGTGGCCGGTCGCCCTCTCAGGCCGGCTACCCGTCGTCGCCTTGGTAGGCCATCACCCCACCAACAAGCTGATAGGCCGCGGGCTCATCCTTCACCGCCGGAGCTTTCAACCCCGTCCCATGCGGGACAGAGTGTTATCCGGTATTAGACCCCGTTTCCAGGGCTTGTCCCAGAGTGAAGGGCAGATTGCCCACGTGTTACTCACCCGTTCGCCACTAATCCACCCCGAAGGGCTTCATCGTTCGACTTGCATGTGTTAAGCACGCCGCCAGCGTTCGTCCTGAGCCAGGATCAAACTCTCCGTGAATGTTTTCCCGTGATCGGGACAACACAACACGAGAGCGGAACGACCGGACGGAATAAGACCGGTCGTTCACAGCGTCCTCGCTGTGTAAATTGCCCACCGGGTCAGTGACCCCGCGGGACTTTCAAAGGAACCTCCAACCTGCCGAAGCAGGCCGGGGTATCAACATATCTGGCGTTGACTTTTGGCACGCTGTTGAGTTCTCAAGGAACGGACGCTTCCTTTGTACTCACCCTCTCGGGCTTTCCTTCGGGCTTTTCCCTTCGGTCTTGCGTTTCCGACTCTATCAGACTCTTTCGTGTCCGATTCCCGGTCGAAGCGGGCCCCCTGCGGAGCAGGAGAGTTTTTGCTGCTTTCCAGTTCTTCGCTTTCGCGCTTCCCTTTCCGGCGAGTCCGACTCTATCAGTCCTTTTCGCTTTCCCTGACCAGTCCCTGCAGGCATGCAGGTGCCGTGTCCGGGTTAGAGTCAGGGCTTAAAAGTCGCCGCCGACCCCCGACTTAAAGTCGCGTTGGGGTCAGGCAGGAGTACGACAGTACAGCCCGCCGGGAGTCGAGGCAAATCGTTTCCGGTGCGCCTCTAAGGCCGCGAACCGCCAGGACTCGGGCAGAACCGGGACTTCTTATGACTTACGCTGCTGAACAGCACGCCGTCGCCCGCAGGCTGTGACGGCGCCAATCAAGCTCCACCCCTGGGAGGCTCCCCATGACCACTGTGACGTCCCCTCTTGCCGGACGTGCCATCGGGCTCGTTGCGGTACCGGACCCGGTCTTCTCCGGCGCGATGGTGGGTCCCGGAACCGCCATCGATCCCGTGCGCGAACCGTCCGAGGCCGTATCGCCGGTCGACGGCATCATCGTCTCCCTGCACCCGCACGCGTTCGTCGTGGTGGACGAGCACGGGCACGGAGTGCTCACACACCTCGGCATCGACACCGTCCAGCTCAATGGCGAGGGTTTCGAGCTGCTCGTGAACAAGGGGGACAGGGTCACGCGCGGTCAGGGCATCGTGCGCTGGGACCCCGCGGGCGTCGAGGCGGCCGGCAAGTCGCCCGTCTGCCCGGTCGTGGCGCTGGAAGCCACCGCCGAATCCCTCTCCGATGTCCGCGAGGACGGCGACGTGAAGGTCGGCGACACCTTGTTCGGTTGGCAGTGACGAGCTCGGCACGATGACAGCCGACTGGATATCCACCGCGGGGGCTCGGACCGCCGCACGACCGGAGACGGGTGAAATGGAGACAACGCTGCGAGGCGTCGGTGTGAGCCATGGAGTGGCGATCGGCGAGGTGCGTCATATGGGTACGGCGGTGCTCGAACCACCGGCCAAGCAGATTGCCGCCGAGGAGGCCGAGCGCGAACAGGGGCGCGCTCAGCAGGCCGTGGAGGCTGTGGCTGCCGATCTGATCGCGCGCGGCAATCTGGCCGGTGGCGAGGCTCAGCACGTGCTCGAGGCCCAGGCCATGATGGCGCAGGACCCCGAGCTGATGGCGGACGTGGAACGACGCATCGCCGTCGGCAGCACCGCCGAGCGCGGCGTCTACGACGCGTTCGCCTCCTACCGGGCGCTGCTCGCCAACGCCGGGGAGTACCTGGCGGGGCGCGTTGCCGACCTCGATGACGTGCGCAACCGGATCGTGGCCCGGCTGCTCGGTGTGCCGATGCCCGGTGTGCCGGACAGCGACGAGCCCTATGTGCTGATCGCGCGGGACCTGGCTCCTGCGGACACGGCGCTGCTCGACCCGGCTCTGGTGCTCGGCTTCGTGACCGAGGAGGGCGGCCCGACCAGCCACAGTGCGATTCTCGCCCGAGCACTCGGGGTGCCTGCCGTGGTGGCGCTCCCCGGTGCCGGGGAGCTCGCCGAGGGCACGGTCGTCGCCGTGGACGGCAGCACCGGTGAGATCTTCGTCGAGCCGAGCGCCGAGAAGCGTGCGGAGATGGAGAGTGCCGCTGCGGCGCGCAAGGCCGCGTTGTCGGCCTCGTCCGGGCCGGGTGCGACCTCCGACGGTCACAAGGTCCCGCTGCTGGCCAACGTCGGCGGGCCCGGCGATGTACCGGCGGCGGTCGAGGCCGGCGCGGAGGGCGTGGGGCTGTTCCGTACCGAGTTCCTGTTCCTGGACGACAGCAAGCAGGCGCCGTCCGAGGAGAAGCAGGTCGCGGCGTACCGGGCGGTGCTGGAGGCGTTCCCCGAGGGGCGTGTCGTCGTACGGGTGCTGGATGCCGGGGCCGACAAGCCGCTGGACTTTCTGACCCCGGCCGACGAGCCGAACCCGGCGCTGGGTGTGCGCGGACTGCGGAGTCTGCTGGATCACCCGGACGTGCTGCGTACCCAGCTGACCGCGCTGTCGAAGGCGGCCCAGGGGCTGCCTGTCCACCTTGAGGTCATGGCGCCGATGGTGGCGGACCGTGCGGATGCGAAGGCCTTCGCCGACGCCTGCCGTGAGGCCGGTCTGCAGGCGAAGTTCGGTGCGATGGTGGAGATTCCGTCCGCCGCGCTGCGGGCGCGTTCGATCCTGCGGGAGGTGGAGTTCCTTTCGCTGGGCACCAATGACCTCGCGCAGTACACCTTCGCCGCCGACCGTCAGGTCGGAGCGGTCTCGCGGTTGCAGGATCCGTGGCAGCCCGCGCTGCTCGATCTGGTGGCGCTGTCGGCGGAGGCGGCCGCGGCCGAGGGCAAGAGCTGTGGTGTCTGTGGTGAAGCCGCCTCCGATCCGCTGCTGGCCTGTGTCCTGATGGGGCTGGGTGTGACGTCGCTGTCGATGGGTGCCGCGTCCATTCCTTATGTCCGCGCCACGCTGGCGAAGTACACGCTCGCGCAGTGCGAGCGCGCCGCTTCCGCCGCTCGTGCGGCGGACTCCGCCGAGGAGGCGCGGGTCGCGGCTCAGATGGTGCTGTCGGGCGAGTAGGTCGCGCGGCGTTCTGTGGTCAAGGGGCTCCCCGCCGATGAGGGCGGGGAGCCCCTTCGGCCTGTCAGTGGTGCGATTCCGGTTCGTCCGCGCCGAGGTCGAAGCCTGCGCAGTACTCCACGTGCGACTCCGGGGCCACCGGTTCGCCGGTGTCGGCGTCGGTGCAATAGGCGCTGAAGACCTCACCGGCGCTGAGCGGGAGCAGATTGCCGCGGGTCAACCGCCAGCCGTGCACCCGGTCCTGGGCGCCGGAGCTGCTCGTACGGAGCACGACTCCGGCGGGCCTCTCCAGGGCGATGGCCACGGCGAGCACCGTGACGAACTCTGCCCCTTCCCCGGATTCGAGTCGGGCGGGCCCCGTGGTGTCGCGCTCGGTGTGCAGGACGGCGAGCAGGTGCTCGTCGTCGGTGGGAGTGCTGCAGACCAGGTGGTGGCTGCCGGGGCCTGCCGTCTCCAGGATGCGGAGCAGGAGGTGCGAGGCCCGGTCGAAGGCGGCGTGGCCGATGTCCTGGCCGCACTCCGCGCATTCACCGACGCCGGCCAGGAGCATCGTGGCGTACTCCCAGGTGGCCCGGCGGACGGCCCGGCTGACCAGGAGCGGGATCAGGGTGTCGATGGGTTGTCCGGTGTACGCGACGGTGGCGCCGGCCGATGCGACTTCGGCGGTGAAGCGGCTGCGGCTGGCCGGGTCGTCGGGGACGAGCCCCGATTCTGCGCAGAACTCCGCGTACTCCTCGGGGTCGAAGAGAGCGACCGTGGCGTGCATGCCCTGTGCGGAGAGGGTCTTCAGCAGGCCTTCGACCTGCTGGAGATAGACGGTGTGGTCGTCGAAGGGGAAGGTGCGGTAGCGCCGCATCGCCGCGAAGTCCTGCTCGTCGGCGAGGAGACCGATGGTGCTGGGTGCTTCGCGGCGCAGCGTGCGTCGCATGGATGCGCCGGACCGGCTGTACCCGGCCGTCCTGCCGTACTTACCGTTCCCGCTGTTCCCACTGTTCCTGATGTGCGCCATGACTCCCCCAGTGCGCTGTCGAACATTGCTCACTCAGAGTAACCAGAGGCACTGACAATGCGGACGGTCAGTGACGCTTGCGGGCGAGGTCCTCGTAGAAGTGGAGGAGTTCGAGGTTGTCGATCGAGCCGGGATTGACCGCCTTGGCCAGGGCCGTGCCCTGCAGGAGACGTTTGACCGGGACCTCGATGCGCTTGCCGGTGAGGGTGTGCGGGATGCCGGGGACTTCGATCACCTCGTCCGGGACATGACGCGGGGAGAGGTTCTCCCGGATGGTCCGCTTGATGCTGTCGCGCAGTTCGTCGTCGAGCCGGGCGCCTTCGGCGAGGTGGACGAAGAGTGGCATCCAGTAGCCGCCGTCGGGCTCTTCGAGGCCGATGACGAGGGATTCGCGGATTTCGGGGAGCCGCTCGACGGCCTCGTAGATGTCGGCGGAACCCATCCGTACGCCCTGGCGGTTGAGGGTGGAGTCGGAGCGGCCGTGGATGATCACCGAGCCGTGTTCGGTGATCGTGATCCAGTCGCCGTGGCGCCAGACGCCGGGGTACATGTCGAAGTAGCTGTCGTGGTAACGACTGCCGTCGGGGTCGTTCCAGAAGCGGGTGGGCATGGAGGGCATGGGCGCGGTCACGACGAGTTCGCCGACCTCGCCGATGAGCGGTCTGCCCGCGGGGTCCCAGGACCGGAGGTCCGTGCCGAGGCACGCGGCCTGGAGTTCGCCGATGTGTACGGGCAGGGTGGGGACCGCGCCGGCGAAGCAGCTGCAGACGTCCGTGCCGCCGCTCACGGAGGCGATCCACAGTTCGTCGTCCACCTCGTCGTGGAGCCAGCGGAAGCCGTCGGGCGGGAGCGGGGATCCGGTGGTGGCGACGCACTGGACGCGGGAGAGGTCGAAGTCGCGGCCCGGGTGGACGCCGGCCTTGCGGCAGGCCATGACGTAGGCGGCCGAGGTACCGAAGAGGGTGGCTCCGGTCTGTTCGGCGACGCGCCACTGGGCGCTGACGTCCGGGTAGCCGGGGCTTCCGTCGTACAGCACGAGGGTGGTTCCGGTGAGAAGGCCGGAGACGAGGAAGTTCCACATCATCCAGCCGGTGGAGGTGTACCAGAAGAAGCGGTCGTCGGGGCCGAGATCGCAGTGCAGGCCGATCTGCTTGAAGTGCTCCAGCAGGATGCCGCCCTGGGACTGGACGATCGCCTTGGGGAGCCCGGTGGTGCCGGAGGAGTAGAGGACCCACAGCGGGTGGTCGAAGGGGACCTGCTCGAAGACGGGCTCGGTGTCCGCGGATGTGAGGGCGGACCATTCGAGGGCGCCCTCGGGGGCCTCGGTGCCCAGCAGCGGGATGTGGACAACGGCGCGCAGGGTGGGGAGTTCGCGGCGCAACTCGGCGACCGTGTCGGCCCGGTGGTGTTCCTTGCCGCCGTAGCGGTAGCCGTCGACGGCGAAGAGGACGACGGGTTCGACCTGCTGGAAGCGGTCGAGGACGCTGCGGGCGCCGAAGTCCGGGGCGCAGGACGTCCAGACACCGCCCACGGCCGCGGTGGCGAGGAAGGCGACGACGGCCTGGGGGATGTTGGGGAGGTAGCCGCTGACGCGGTCGCCCGGTGCGACGCCGAGGGCGCGGAGTTCGGCGGCGAGCGAGCCGACCCGGCGGCGGAGTTCGGACCAGGAGACGGGTACCTGGGTGTGGGTCTCGTCGACGTGGAGCAGGGCGGGGGCGTCCGCGCGCAGGGGGTCCTCGGCGGTACGCAGCGCGTGTTCGGCGTAGTTGAGGGTGGCGCCGGGGAACCACTGGGCGCCGGGCATGGCGCGGTCGGCGAGGACCGTCTCGTACGGGGTGGAGAACCGTACGTCGAACCAGTCGGCGACGGCCTGCCAGAAGGTGTCGAGCTCATCCACGGACCACTGGTGCAGAGCCGCGTAGCCGCCCTCGGCCGGTGCTCCGTAGCGCTGGGACGCCCAGCTCTGGAAGCGGGTGACGGCGGCGGCCGCGATGCGGTCGGGGCCGGGCTGCCAGAGGGGGGCTTCGTCGGCTGCGGCGGTCATGGGGCGGCTCCCTGGCTGTACGGGTACGCAGGATGGGCGTGGGTCGCGCACACGTGCTGGGGTGTGCGCGTGAGGCGGCTTTTACGGACGATGCCATGTGATCGTCTTTCGCACCAGGGTTCCCCGCCCATGGTCGCGTGTCCGGACATGTGGTCCGGCCACTGGTCCGGTCGCGGGTGAACGGAAGTTGAACGGAGCCCGCAGCCGCCCCGTCGGATGGCAGGGTGAGCCGCATGGACGGTCGTGACCTGGTGCGCTCGGTGAAGATGGTCGGTTCGGTGCGGGGGCTGCGCGCGGTGCGCTCCTCCTGGCGGCGCCGGAGTGCGGATGCGCGGGCGCTGCCGCCGGGTGGTGCGGAGCGGGCGCGGGTGCCCGGTCCCGTGGTGGGGGCGGAGCCGGAGCCGGGCGGGGGCGTGGTGCGGTTCGCCCGTTCGGAGTTGCGGGTGCGGGTGGCGGTGGGCGGTGCGGTGTTCTGGGGCTGGGACGGGGCGGAGCCGTTGCCGTCGTACGCGCTGCCCGGTGCGGCGCCGGAGCCGGATCCGCGGGCGGTGCTGGAGCCGGACAAGGACGGCGGCTGGCAGGTGGTCTCGGAGCGGCTGACCGTCGCGGTGTCGCGGCACGGGGCCGTGGAACTGCGTACTCCTGGCGGGGTGGTGCTCCGGCGCGAGCTGCCGCCGCGCTGGTGGGAGCCGGTGGCGGGTGGTGATGCCCGGTGGGTGCAGCGTTCCGAGGTGCCGGCGGATGCGCGGTTCTTCGGGCTCGGGGGCCGGGCGTCGGGGCCGCGGCTGCGGGACGGTGTGTACGAGCTGTGGAACACCGACCCTGGTGGGCGTTTCGGGCCCGATGACGATCCGCTGTATCTGACGATGCCGGTGCAGCTCGTGGTCTGTGACGCGGGGACGCATCTGGTGTTCCACGACAACACCTGGGCGGGGCGGGTGACTCTGCGCGAGGGTGAGGAGGGTGCGGGCTCCGGCCATGACCGGCCGGGGATGTGCGAGGTGCGGATGGATGGGGGGCCGTTGCGCTGCTGGGTGGTGGCGGGTACGCCGGCCCGGGTGCTGCAGGGCTGGACGGCTCTCACGGGTGCCCCGGCGCTGCCGCCGTCCTGGGCGCTGGGTCCGCAGCACGCCCGGTGGGGGTTCGGAAGCGAGCGGGAGGTGCGGCGGATCGTTGCCGGCTACCGGGAGCGGGGGCTGCCCCTGTCCGTACTGCATCTGGACATCGACCACTACGACGCGCACCGGGTGTTCACCGTCGATCACGGGCGTTTTCCCGATCTGCCGGGCCTGGCGGAGGAGTTGCGGGAGGACGGCGTGCGGCTGGTGTCGATCGTCGATCCCGCGGTGAAGGCGGAGCCGGGGAACGCGGTGTTCGACGCGGGGGCGGCGGTCGGGGGTGGCGGGGCGTTCGTCCGGGACGCGCGGGGGCGGGTGGTGCGCGGGGAGGTGTGGCCGGGTGAGTGCGTGTTTCCGGACTTCACCGATCCGCGGGTGCGGGAGTGGTGGGGCGGTCTGTACGAGGAGCGGCTGGCGCAGGGGTTCTCCGGTGTGTGGCACGACATGAACGAGCCGGTGTCGTTCGCGGCGTTCGGGGATCCGACGCTGCCGCGGTCGGCGCGGCACTCCCTGGAGGGCCGCGGGGGTGATCACCGCGAGGCCCACAATGTGTACGCGCACGCGATGGCGCGTGCCGGGTACGAGGGGCTGCGCCGGCTGCGGCCCCAGGAGCGTCCGTTCCTGTTCTCGCGTTCCGGCTGGGCGGGGATGCAGCGCTACGGGGGCACCTGGTCCGGTGATGTGGCGACCGGCTGGCCGGGGCTGCGGGCCTCGTTGGCGCTGGTGCTGGGGCTGGGGCTGTGCGGGGTGCCGTACTCGGGGCCCGATGTGGGCGGGTTCGACGGGTCGCCGTCGCCGGAGCTTTATCTGCGGTGGTTCCAGCTGGGTGCGTATCTGCCGTTGTTCCGTACCCATGCGGCGATCGACGCGGGGCGGCGCGAGCCGTGGGAATTCGGGCCGCAGGTCCTTGAGCACGCGCGGGCCGCGCTGGAGGAGCGGGAGCGGCTGCACCCGTACTTCGTGACGCTGTCGCGGCTGGCCGAGCTGACCGGCGCCCCGTATGCGCGGCCGCTGTGGTGGCGTGCACCCGCGGACCGGGGGTTGCGGGAGTGCGAGGACGCGTTCCTGCTGGGTGACGCTCTGCTGGTGGCTCCGGTGCTGGAGCGCGGCGCGGATCGCCGGGCGGTGCGGTTGCCGCGGGGACGTTGGTACGACACGGCGACCGGTGAGGTGTACGAGGGGCCGGGTCAGGTGTTGCTCGATGCGCCGTTGTCGCGGGTGCCGGTGCTGGCGCGGGCGGGTTCGGTGCTGCCGGTGCGGGGTGCGGACGGTGGGGTGGAGCTGGAGGTGTGGGCTCCGGCGGCGGGGCGCAGCGGGAGCGGGCTGGTGGTCCGGGACGCGGGGGACGGCTGGGAGCGGGCGGAGGTCGAGCGGTACGCGTCGCGGTGGGTGGACGGGCGGGTCCTGGTCGAACGGGAGGGTGAGGAGGGGCCGGTGGGGTACCCGGTGCGGGTGCGGGGCTTGTAGGGCGGTTCGTGGTGTGCGGCGGGGCGCTCGGCGGTGACCGATCGGTTCGTGGTCTGCGGCGGGCCGGTCAGCGGTAGCCGCCGTCGAACCAGGTGCGGACGGCGCGGGTGTGCAGGGGGAATGCGAGCGCGGTGGGTGCGCGGAGCAGGTGGAAGCCGGAGGTCTCGTCGGTGGGGCCGGAGGGCGGGAGGGCGGTTGCGGGGCGTTCGGGGAGGAGGCCGAAGAGCAGCAGGTGGCCGTCCGGGGCGCTGAGGGCGTCGGCGAGGCGGACCTCCCGTTCGTCGGCTCCGATGCCGGTCTCCTCGCCGAGTTCCCGTACGACCGCGTGTTTCCAGTCCTCGTCGTGGTCGATGTAGCCGCCGGGCAGGGCGAGGCCGCCGCGGTGGGGCGGGATGGCGCGGGTGATCACGACGAGGCCGGTGCCGTCCCGGTCGGTGACGGGGAGCAGCGCGACGGCGACCGGCAGCGGATTGCGATGGGCGGTGCTGCCGCAGGCGGTGCAGGTGCGCGGCCAGGTGACGAACGCCGCGTAGGGTGCTCCGCAACTGCCGCAGTGGGAGTCCTCGGCCGGCTTCTCGGGGTTGTTCTCGGGCGCAGACACGGGCGGACTGTATCCGATCGTCCGGCGGACTCCCCCGCACTGCTGGATTATGTGCTCATGACAGGTCTTGCTTCCGCTCTCCGTGTCCGGGTGGCCGCTGCCGCCACCCTGCTCGCCGTCACCGCCGCCGCCCCAGCGGCTCGGGCGAGGCCCGAGCCGAAGGCTCCCGAGGAGTTCGTCGCGCTGAGCTCGGTGGATCCGACGATCATCCAGGAGATGCGCTACCCCACCGCCCACGACTTCATGGGCGTCCCGGTGGACGGCTACCGCAGGCGGCTCTGCATCCTGACCCGGCCCGCGGCACGGGCACTGCACGACGCGCAGACCGGGCTGCTGCGCCGTGGCTACTCGCTGAAGGTGTACGACTGCTACCGGCCGCAGCGGGCGGTCGACCACTTCGTACGGTGGGCGAAGGATCTCGACGACGAGACCATGAAGGGCGAGTTCTACCCCCGGGTCGACAAGACGCGGCTGTTCGCGGACGGTTACATCGCGGAGAAGTCCGGGCACAGCCGCGGCAGCACGGTGGATCTGACGCTGGTGAAGCTGCCCGCCGCACCGACCCCGCCGTACCGGCCCGGCAGTCCGCAGGTGCCCTGTTACGCACCCGCGGCCGAGCGGTTCCCGGACAACTCCGTGGACATGGGCACCGGATTCGACTGCTTCGACACGCTCTCCCACACCGACGATCCGCGCGTCCAGGGGGCGCAGCGCGCCAACCGGCAGTTCCTGAAGAAGACGCTCACGGACGCCGGTTTCGTGAATCTGGCCGAGGAATGGTGGCACTACACCTTCGAGCCCGAACTGTTCCCGGACACCTACTTCGACTTCCCGGTGGCCCGGCGGTCCGTCGCGGGGCACTGACGCCGGTGCGTGGAAGCGGCCGGCCGGGACCACCCCCGTGGATTCCGGCCGCCCGCTTCTTCTTCTCGGACGCGGATCGGCCGTTTCCGGTTGCGGTCCGAGCCATTACGGTGCCCGTATGTCACAGCAGACGTTCGATTCCTACGAAGAGTTCTGGCCCTACTACGTGGCGATGCACTCGAAGGCCGCGACCCGCTGGGTCCATCTCACCGGCACACTGACCGGGCTCGCGGTCACCGCCTACGGACTGGCACGGGGGCGCAAGAGGTACGCGGCCGCGTTGCCGCTGATCGGGTACGGGACCGCCTGGCCCGCGCACTTCCTGATCGAGAAGAACAATCCGGCCACTTTCGGGCATCCCGCCTGGTCGCTCCGGGGCGACGTGCAGATGATCCGGATGATGCTGGCGGGACGCGACCGGGAGCTGGCCGAGACCGCCGACAAGTGGCTCGCCGAGAACGGCCGCTGCCAGGAGACCTGCCAGGAGTCCTGACGGCCCGTCACGACGGGAGGAGGCTCCTTGTCCGGTGACGCGACGACGCACGGTCCGTACCCCGGTCGGCAGGGGTACGGACCGTGCGGCCCTACGTCGTAGCGGGCTCGCGGACGCGGTCCGCGCGGGCCACGGCGTGCTCGACGACGGCCACCAGTACGTCCCGCACCGAGCCGCGGTCGCGTGCGTCGCACATGAGCACGGGCACCTCCGGGTCGAGGTCCAGTGCCGCCTGCACCGTCTCGGTGGGGAACTCGTCGGCTCCCTCGAAGCAGTTGACGGCGACGGTGAACGGAATCTTGCGGCGTTCGAAATAGTCGACCGCCGCGAAGCAGTCCTCCAGCCGCCGGGTGTCCGCGAGCACGACGGCCCCCAGCGAGCCCTGGGCCAGTTCGTCCCACAGGAACCAGAACCGGTCCTGCCCCGGGGTACCGAAGAGGTAGAGCACCAGGTCCTCGCGGAGGGTGATCCGGCCGAAGTCCATGGCCACGGTGGTGGTGGTCTTCGCCTCCACGCCCGCCAGGTCGTCCACCGGGCGGCCCGCCTCGCTGAGTCTCTCCTCCGTACGCAGCGGCCTGATCTCACTGACCGCGCCGACCAGAGTCGTCTTGCCCACTCCGAAGCCGCCCGCCACCAGCATTTTCAGGGTAACGGGCTCCACGGGCCGCTTCTTGCGGCTAGAGCGCCCGAAGGCCATTGATCACCTCGCGAAGAATGTTCACGTCCGGCAGCTCGGCCGGCGGAACGGGACGGGTCACGTGCACCAGCTCGTCCTCGACGAGGTCGCCGACCAGCACCCGGACCACCCCGACGGGGAGATCCAGGCCGGCCGCGAGCTCCGCGATCGACTGGGGCATGCCATTGCAGAGTTCGACGATCTCCACGTGTTCCGGGGAGAGCGTCTGGTCCCGGCCGGGGTCGTCGGCCTCGGGTTCGGGGACGACGACCGCGATCAGGTCGAGCCGATGGCGGGAGGCGCTGCTGGTACGGCCCCGGGTCATCGCGTACGGACGGACCACCGGTCCCGCGTCGGCGTCGTACCAGCGCGAGGCCTGCGGGTCGGTGGGCGTTGCCGGAGATCTGGAGGACTCAGCGCTCACCGTTCACTCACCCCCCGGCGGACAGACCGGTCGTCCGGGGGGCGTTGGCCAGGTGGGCGCCGACGCGCTTGACCATCAGCGTCATCTCGTACGCCACCTGACCGACGTCCGAGTCGGCGTCGGCCAGCACCGCGAGACAGCTGCCGTCACCGGCCGCCGTGACGAACAGGAACGCCTCGTCGAGTTCGACCACCGTCTGGCGGACCCGGCCCGCGTCGAAGTGCCGCCCGATGCCCTTGGCGAGACTGTGGAACCCGGAGGCGACGGCCGCCAGGTGTTCACTGTCCTCGCGGGTCAGGTCCTTCGAGGTGCCGGTGGCGAGACCGTCGCTGGAGAGCACCAGCGCCTTGTGGATGCTGGAGACGCGTTCGACGAGTTCGTCGAGGAGCCAGTTGAGCTGGCCGGAGCCCTGGCGTGCGGCGTTGGTTGCTGCGACGTTCGGTGCGGTCATCGACCGTCCCCTCCCGGAGTGGTTCCTTGTGCTGTGTCACCGGGGCCGGTCACGTCCTCGGCGTTCTGCCGGCGGCCGCGCTGCCAGCCGCGCTGGAGCGAAGCCATGCGGCTGCGCACCTCCTCCGCATCACGCTCGAAGTCCTGATCCGGTTCCGATCGGGCCGGCTCGGCATCGCGGACGCCCGATTCCTCGCGCAGTTGCGGAGCGAGACTGGCCTGCCGGATGCGGCGGGGCAGGCCGCCCACGGTCTCCCGGGCGCTCGGGGCTCCGGGGGACATGGACTCCTCGGGTGTGGCGGGCTCGGTGGGTTTCCGGAAGCCGGTGGGCTGCCGGGGTTCGGCGGGCGCCTCGGGACGCGTTCCGTCGGCGTCGGGAGGCGTGCTGTCGGCAAAGGGCCCGCCCACGTCGGCCGGGCCCGGCGGGATGTCGTGCTCGGCGGTCGCGGGATGGGCGCGGCCCGCCTCGTCGACCCGGCGGCCGTTGTCCGTGATCAGGGTCGGCGGTTTGCGGCGGGGCAGCGGCACCGGGCCGCCGGGGCGCATCGGCCGTACGCCGGCCGTCGGCCCGGCCGCCTGATCGGTGGCCTGCTGATGCTGTTCGCGGTCGGCGTCGCGCCGGAGGTCGCGGGCGCGGAAGATGCCGCCGCGTTCGCTCTCGGTGTCGTCGATGTCGGCGGAGCCGCCCAGCAGGGGGTCGAGCAGCGGATCGAGCACGGGGTCGCTCTCGAAGCCCAGCGGTCCGACAGGTCCTTCGAGCTCGACGGGCCCGTCGAGGAGGGCCGGGTCCACCAGGCCGGTCGGCACGGGGGCGAGGCCCGGGGACCTGCCGGTGGCCCGGCGGTCCGGTGGGCCGTCCCTGCGGTCCCGGCCGCTGCCGGAGGCTTCGCCGGCCACCCTGCCGCTGCCGATCGCCCGCTCGGCCCGGCGGTCGAGGCGGAACCCGGTGCCGTGCGTGTCCGGGGCGTCGGTGAGCAGCGCCGCCGGGATGAAGACGACGGCGGTCGTGCCACCGTACGGAGAGGTCTGCAGCGATACGCGGACGTTCTGGCGCTGGGCGAGACGGCTGACGACGAACAGGCCGAGCCGGTCGGTGTCGGAGAGTTCGAACTCGGGAGTCTCGGCGAGTCTGAGGTTGGCGTCCAGGAGGACGTCGGGCGGCATGCCGAGGCCGCGGTCGTGGATTTCGAGCGTGAATCCGTTGGCGACGCGTTCGCCGTGCACCTGGACCGCGGTGTGCGGGGGCGAGAACACGGTCGCGTTCTCCAGGAGTTCGGCGATCAGATGGGTGAGGTCGGCGACGGCGGGGCCGCCCACACCGATACGGGCGAGCCGGCGGACCTCGATCCGCTCGTAGTCCTCGACCTCGGCGACCGCCGCCCGCACCACGTCCATCAGCTGGATCGGCTTGCGCCACTGGCGGGACGGGGCCGCGCCGGAGAGGATCACCAGGCCTTCTGCATGACGTCGCATGCGGGTGGTCAGGTGGTCGAGGCGGAAGAGGTCCGCGAGTTCGTCGGTGTTCTCGGTGCGGCGCTCCATCGTGTCCAGGAGCGTCAGCTGCCGGTGCAGCAGCACCTGGTTGCGGCGGGCGAGATTGACGAAGACCTCGGACACGCCGCGTCGCATGTCCGCCTGTTTGACGGCCGCCTCGACGGCCGCCCGTTGCAGGGTGTTGAGGGCCTGGCCGACCTGGCCGATCTCGTCCCGTTCGTACTGGAGGTGCGGGGCTTCCGTCTCGACGTCGACCTGCTCCCCGGCGGCGAGCCGGCGCATCACGCTGGGCAGCCGTACGCCGGAGACCTCGTGGGCGTCCTTGCGGAGCCGGGAGAGGTCCCGGATCAGCTCACGGCCGATGCGTACGGAGACGAACACCGAGGCGATCAGGGCGAGGAATCCGAGGACGCCCGCGATCCCGGCCTTGATCAGGACGTTGTAGCCGGCGGGCTTGCCGCGGTCCTGGAAGCGGTTGTTCATCTCCGTGGAGTCGTTGGCCAGCCGGTCCAGGACCGGTGGGGCCGCCTCCTGCCAGCGCTCGGCGTCGACGGCGCGCGGGTCCTGGGTGGGACCGCCCTCGATGAGGGTCTTCTCCGCCGTCCGCAGCGGCTCGCTGTCCGGGCTCGCCCAATACTGCTCCACGCGCTGGCGCTCCGACGCGGGCAGCGCGTCGACGTTGATCTCATAGAGCAGCTTGCGGTTGGCCACGAGGTCGGAGATCTGGCGCAGTTCGGAGGCGGTGAGCCGTCCGGCGATCAGCGACGAGGCGACCAGGGCGTCTTCGCGGGAGAGCATTTCGCGGGCTCGTGAAATGCCGACCAGCGCGCGGACCTGCTTGTCCATCGACACGTTCTCCATCGTGCGGAGGCCGGTCAGGAAGCGGTAGCAGGGATCTATGAGCCGTCCGTAGAACTCCATCGCCTTGGAGCGGTCGATGGTGCGCCTGTCGACCGAGTCGCGGAGCGCGCCCAGGCCCTCGACCGTGCCGAGGATCGAATTCAGCTGTGTGTCGTCCTCGGAGCTGAGCGCGTCGCGGATGTCCTCCTGCCGGGCGCTGTCCTTGACGCCGGTCAGGACGCGATCGGTGGCCGCTCGTTGCCGTTGCAGGAGCGGGAGGGCGTCGGAGGCCCTGGGGTCGGCGAGGAAGACAAGGGTCTGGCGGCGTTCGTCCTGAATGGCGCGGACGGTGTCCTCCAGAGGATGACCGACCTTCTCCACGATCGTGCTCGCGCTCAACATGTGACGGGCCTCGCGCCCCGTCAGATAGGTGGCGAATCCCCAGAGCCCGGTGAGGGAGACGAGCGGCACCAGCAGCAGCGCCACGATCTTCCTGCGGATCGACTTTCCGCGAAAGCGCATGGACTCCCCCAGCTCGACCCCGCGGGGCGGGGGTCGTGTTTCGTCAACAAACGGCGCGAGCCTACTACTGACGGAGTAGCAACTCGAAGGGTTGTCCGGACGATTTTCGGCCGTGCTATCCGGTGTTGGTCACGGGTTGTCCTGGTATTCCGGGCAATGAAATTCGCGAAAGCGGCAGAAGAGACCCGCCGGAGCTTCATCCTGCTCGGTAGGGCAGTTGGCTGGAACTCTTCGCTGCTCGACGACTCGGGGGAATCTTCACGGCTGCCCACTCGTCTCTCTGTACGGGGCAGGGGTAACACGGGGAGAGTCAGGGCCTGTTCGCGGGATCTCAGGGCCTGTTCGCGGGATCATGGTCGGGTTCGCACCACCTGATCCGCCGGGCGGGCTCCGTGGGACGGACGCCACGGGGCGGGAAGGTCCGATCCGCCCGCGTAGCAATGGCGCATGCCGGGCAGCAACCCTGAAGTCGGACAGCGGTGGGGAGTTGAGAGTCCTTGGAAACGGAACAGCGTCGGGGCGTGGTGTCGTCGGCACCGGTCGCGACGGCGAGCTCGGCGGTGGGCGGGGCGAAGATCCCGCGCCAGCAGCTGTGGGTGGAAGAACCCGCGATACGGCGGCGGATGCCGGACCCGGTCCGCGGCTCCGCGGTGCGTGCCGTTCTCATCATGTCGCTGACGATCATTCAGGCCATGGTGGCGTTCCTGTGCACGCTGGCCGGGTCCTGGCTGGCCTTTCCGATGGTGCTGAGCAGTGTGGGCAGCACCGTGGTCGCGACCTGGTCGGTGCTGGACGTCTGGATCACCCGGCAGGTATGGAATCAGCGCAACGGCGTGGTTTCGGTGCCGAGCAGCTCGGCACGGCAGTTGCGCCGTGAGCGACGCAGAGCGCGGCGGGCGGCGCGGGCCGCGCAGCGGGACGACGCGCGGATACGCCGCCGGGGCGCGGGAAGCCTCTCACGGGCCTGAGCGCCGGCGGGCAGCCCTGCCCGTCCTCCGGCCCCGTCCCCGTGTCTGCTGCCCGCCTGCTTCCCGTCCCTGCTCGCTCCCCGTTCTCGCGCCCGCTCCGGTCGCTACTCGTCGGAGGGAACCGGAACGGGGACCTGAGCGGTGTCGGAGGGTGTCGTGGCGCGCTTGAACATGCGGGTGGCGGTGATCTCGCCGTGCACCGTCTCACCGTTCGGGTTCTGCTGCGGCAGGCCGGGGCGCAGGTGCTCCTCCACGCTGATGTACTTCAGCCCGGCACGCAGGTCCGCGTCATTGCGCAACCGGATGACCAGCGGGAATTCGGCGAGCGCCGTGGTGTCGAACAGTCCGGTCGTGTACAGCAGCTGCACGCCCAGGGCGTCCGACACCGCGCGCTGGAGCTCCAGCAGATAGGTGGCGTTGGCGCGGCCGATGGGGTTGTCCAGGAAGAGGGTGCCCGCGTGCCGGTGCTGGTGCCGGTCACGGCCCCGGTCGTTGCTGCGCAGCGCGGCCATCGTGCAGTACAGGGCGATGGCGGCGGTGAGCAGCTGGCCGCCGGAGAAGACGTCGCCCATCTGCCCGACCGGGACGCGCTCGGCGCGGAGCACCGCGTCCGGTTTGAGGATCTCCACGGCGATGCCCTTGGGCTCCAGCGCCGCCTGCACACCTCGCAGCAGCAGGGACATGCCGTCCCTGCGCAGATCGGAGTTCTTCTTCAGCGCGGCGCGGGTCGCCTCGTCGACGACCTCGCCGAGCCGTTCGGTGAGCGTCGCCTGGTCGGGTTCCTCGAAGCGGATCCGGAGGAATTCCTGGCCGGACCACTCCCCCAGTCCTTCGGGGAGCCGGGAGAGGCGCTGGGCGGAGCGGAGGGTGGTGAGGGCGGACTCCACGAGGCCGCGGAGCCGGTCGACGATGGAGTCGCGGTTGCGTTCCAACTGGGCCAGCTCGTCGGTGAGTACACGGAGCCGGGGCGCGAAGGCGGCGGCCCACTTCTCGGCGTGCTCGGGCAGCGCCGCGGCGGGCAGCTCGCGGATCTGCTGACGGGCGGGGGTGCGGACCTGTTCGTAGCGCGTGGAGTTGGCGTGCCGTACAAGGACGTCGCTCGCTTCCCGTACGGCGCTCTCGGCGGCGGACAGGTCGGTGGCGCAGCCGCGCAGTGAGCGGCGGGCCTCGGCGGCCGACTGCCGGGCCTCGTCGAGGCTGCCGGGGTACGGCTCGGGGGCCTCGGTGTCCTCGTCCGGGCCGTGGTCCCTGAGCAGGTCGCGCAGGAGGGCCGCCGTCTCGTCGAAGCCGCCTGCCGAGTCCTCGGCGGTGCGGTGGGCGTGCAGCAGCTCGGCGTGGGCGGCGCGGGCGGTGTCCAGGGTCGCGGTGGCGGAGGCCAGCTCGGCCGTGGCGGTACGCAGGCGGGCCTGAGCCTGGTCGGCGTCGGCGGGGACCAGCCCGTCGGGGAGTTCGGTGTGGTGGGACTCGCCGTCGACCGGGGCCAGGCGCTCGGCTTCGCCGCGGAGCCGGCCCAGCTGCTCGCTCGCCGTGGAAGCCCTGGTCTCCAGGAGCTGGACCAGGGACTCGGCACGGGCGGCGGCCGCCTGCCGGGAGGGGCCGTCCGCGCCGTCGGTGCCTTCGAGGAGCTGGGCGGCGCGGGTGCGGACCTTGTTGGTGAGCCGGTCCAGTTCGGCGAGGGCGGCGCTCTCGTCGCTCTCCGCTCGGGCCTGCTCGGCGCGCAGGTCGGCGCCGACGCCGACCTTCTCGTACAGCTGGGACGCGGCCCGGTACGCCTCACGCAGCGCGGGCAGCGCGGGGCGCGGGTTGTCGTCCCCGGGCTCCGGGAGCTGCTCGGGGGCGCCTGCGATCTCCGCTCGTTCGGCGCGCAGGGCGCGGGCGGTGCGCCGGGCGTCGTCGGCGGCGCGCTGGGCGGCCCTGCGGTCCTCGTCGGCGGCGCGGGCCCGCTCCAGGCAGACGGTGGCACGGGCTTCGGACTCGGCCGCCTCGTCGACGAGTTCGCGGAGTTTCGCCTGCCAGCCCGCTCGTTCGCGGAGCCGGTACGCGAGGCCCGCGAGGGCGTCGGCGGCGCGGCGGGCTCGCTGGGCGGCCTCCTGGCGCTCGTCCCGGACGCGGGCGGTGTCCGCGGCGGCCTCGTCCGTCTCGGCACGCACCGTGCGGGCTTCGGCGAGCTCGGCCTCGGCGGTCTCCGCGGCCGTGCGGGCGGTGCGCGCGGCCTCGGCGAGTTCGGCGAGCATGCCGGGCGGGCAGTCGGTCCGCCAGGAGCCGATGCGGGCGGCGAGGGAACGGTCGGCGGTGAGGCGGGCCGCGAGGGTGCGGATGTCCTCGTCACGGGCCGCGGCTCTGCTCCTCAGGGCCTGCCGCTCCTCGTCGGCCGCGTGTTCGTCGTGCATCGCCGGGTTCGGCGGGACGAGGAAGACCCCTTCCGTGCTCGCCGCCGAGCCCGTGCCGGCGGCCGGGACGGGGGCGAGCAGCGCGGCGGCGGTGCCGACGGCGACCGCGGAGCGCGGCAGCAGCGCGGCGCCGCTCAGGACGTCGCGGGCGCGGGCGTGCGAGTCGGGGTCGGTGATGACCACGCCGTCGACGAGTTCGGGACGGGCGGCGAGGACGGCCGCGTGGTCGGCGGGGTCGACCGCCTGGGCGAGGTAGCGCCAGCCCGGCAGGGCGGGGATGCCGTGTTCGCCGAGGTACTCGACGGTGGCGAGGACGTCGGGTCCGGGCGGCAGCAGTCCGCCGTCGCCGAGTGCGCCGAGGATGCGGGAGTCGTCGGCGGCCGCGGTGCGCAGTTCGAAGAGGCGGCGCTCGGCGGAGGCGATGGACCGGTCGAGCAGCTCCCGCAGTTCGTCGGCGCTGCGGTCGAGCTCCTGGGCGGTGAGCGGCTGTTCGTGGGCGGTGGCGTGTTCGGCCGTGGCGGTGTGGGTGCCCTGCGCCGCCTGGGTGGACCGGCCCGCCTCGACCGGCCGGCCGGTCGCCTCCGCGGCGCCGGGCCGTCGGTCGGTGGGGGCCGGACCGGTGTCGGTGCCGTCCGCGCTGTGCGGGGCGTCCGGGTCCGCGTCCGTTCCGGCCGCGCCCCGGCGGGGCCGGGGCACGCCGGTGCCGTGGGCGGCGGGCAGACCCAGCAGGTCGGCCAGCCGGTGGTCGGCGGCGATCGACTCGGCGGCCCTGAGCTCGGCCTCGTAGGACTGTTCCGCGGCCTGTGCGGCATCGGCGGCGCGGGCCGCCGCCAGTTCGGCGCGGCTCTCGGCGGCCGCGGCGTCCCTGGCCACGTCGGCGGCCGAGCGGGCGGCCTCCCTGGCGGTGTCCCACGCGGCGACGGCGGACGTCTCGGCGTCACTGGCGGCGAGGGCGGCGCGCGCCGGGTCGGCGTCCGGTGCGGTGTCGTCGAGCCAGCCGGCCCGTACCGCCTGTGCCGTCTCCTGCTCGACCTCGGCGAGGCGCTGGCGCAGATGTCCGGCCTCGCTGCGGGCGCGCTGGGCCTCGGTGGCGGCGGTGGTGGCGTCCCGGTGGGCGGCCTCGCCCGCGCTCTGGAGGGTGTCGGAGCGCTCCTCCTCCTCGTTGGCGAGGGTCTCGCCGGCCTCGGCGGCGGTGTGCAGCGCCCGGACGAGATCGGCGGCGGCCTCGGCGCGGGCGGCGAGCGCGGGCGCGGCGTCCCGCTCGGCCGCACGGATGGCGACGGCCACCCGTGCGGAGCGGTCGGCGGCGGCGCGGTGGCGCAGTACCGCCTCGGCGGCCTGCCAGGCGGAGTGCAGGGTGCGGGCGTCGCCCAGTTCGCGGCGTTGGGCGGCGGCGCCCTTCTCGGCCGCGGTCAGGGCCAGGGAGGCGTGCCGGTAGGCCAGTTCGGCGGCGATCAGGGCGCTGCGGCTGCGCGCCTGTTCGGCCGTGGTGACGGTGTGCGCGGCGGCCGTCACCTGCTGGGCCAGCTCGGCGGTCCGGCCGCGTTCCTGCCCGGCGCGGGAGGAGAGCCTGCGGGCGAGCGTGCGGGTGCGGCGCTCGGCGCCCGCATGGACGTCCCGGGCACGGGAACGGGTGCCGGCGGCCTCCACAATCCGGCCGAGCAGGTCGACCGAGCCCGCGGTGAAGTCGCGCTCGGCGGTCAGTTCGGCGCGGCGGCCCAGCTTGTTCCCGAAGCCGCTCACCAGGTCGGCGAGGCCGTCGGTGTCCCGGGTGTCGGTGACGGCGCGGAGCAGCAGGTCGGTGAAGTCGGAGTCCTTCTTGACCGCGAAGAGCCCCGCCGCCTCGCCCTCGTCGGCGTTCATCTCGCGCTGGTAGCGGAAGAGTTCGGGGTCGAGTCCGAGGTCTCCGAGGTGCTCGTTCCAGCGGTCGTGGATCTCTTCCCAGTGCACATCGAGGTGCTGGTAGAACTTGCCCGCCTCGGTGAGGGCGTCGCGGAATCCCTTCATCGTGCGCCGTCTGCCCTGCGCGCCGGAAACGCCTTCGACGGGCCTGCGCACGGAGGTTGCCTCGGCGACCGGCAGGGAGTCCAGGCTGAGGCCGGGTCCGGGCCGGAAGGAGTACCAGGCCTCGGCGAACTTCCGCGGGTCGTTGGAGACCTGCCGGCCACGCCATTCGCTGACCTTGCCGACGACCACGCACTCGCCGGTGAGGGTGTGCTGCCACTCCAGGGCGACGTGCCCGCAGTCGTCGGCGAGCAGGAACTTGCGCAGCACGCCCGAGCTGGCGCCGCCGAGGGTGTTGCGGTGGCCGGGCAGCATCACCGAGAAGATCAGCTTCAGCAGCACCGACTTGCCGCCGCCGTTCTCCAGGAAGAGCACACCGGCGGGGGCCGGGCGGCGCGGCGGACCGACCGGTTCCTCCTCGAAGAACTCCGCCTGGGCCGGCGCGGGGTCGGGCACGGGCTCGCCCACTCCGCGCAGGTCGAGCACGGTGTCGGCGTAGCGTGCGCCGGCAGGTCCGATGGAGTAGAGGCGGACCCGGGACAGCTCGTACATGGCGGCGGACTCTCGTCGTTCAGGCAGCGGGAGGGAGACGGCGGTGGTGGGGCGGGCCGGTCAGGCGTGGAAGGGCAGACCCGCGCCGGCGGCCAGTTCCAGGTCGTCGGGGTCGGGCGGCGGCAGCAGTGTCGCCGTGCCGTCGGTCACCGGTACGACGCCGAGTTCCAGCAGTTCGGCCATGGCGGCGCTGCCGGCCATGTCACGGACCTGGAGCTGGTAGCGGGCGGTGGTACGGAAGGCACCCCCGGCGTCGTCCCCGGTGCGCTGGAGGAAGCCGGAGTCGGTGAGGAAGGCGACGGCCTTGCCGACGATGCCGGTGGTGGAGCCGGCCAGTCGCCGGGCGTCCTTCGTGGCGCCGGTGGAACTGCGCCGGGCGTAGATCCGCCAGGCCGTTTCGAGTCCGGGGGCGTCGGTGGCCGGGTCCGTGTTGTCCCCGTACTCCTCGGCGCGCTCCTCCAGGCGGTGGCACGCCTGGCGTACGAACGAGTCGACGCCGTTGACCGTGATCCGGCCGATGTACGCGTCGTCGGCGAGGTCCTCGGGGCGGGGGAAGGCCATCGCGGCGACGGCGAGGTGCGCCAGCCCGTGCAGGAAGCGGTCGGCGGAGTCGGACGAGGCGCGGCGGGCGTAGTCGCCCATCCGGACGGCGAAGACCGAGTCCTCACCGGCGGTCACGGCCATGCCCGCGCGAGTGGACACCTCCAGGACGACCAGGCCGAGTCCGGTCGCCACGGCGTCGGCGAGCCGCGCGAAGGCGGGCTCCTCGCGGTAGCGGCGGAGCAGTTCGGCGTATTCGGCGTCGCGTGCGGGCAGCAGCTTGGGCTGGAGGCCGAAGGCGACGAGCCGGGCGGCGTCGGCCGCGTCGGCCGGGGTGACGGACGCGGTGGCCGCGGGGCCGACCGGCTCGGCGGGTCCCGCGCCCTCGGTCGCGTACGCGGCGCTCGGCTCGCCCCACGCGTCGGGGTGCTGTGCGCGGTGGTCGCTCACGACTGTCGCTCCTTGCTGCGGAAACTCTTCGGTACGGGGTGGACGGCGGCGGCTCTCACGGTGTCCGTCCCGGGCGGCAGGGTCCGGTCCGTTCTCACGGTGTCCGCGCCGGGCAGCGGCATCCGGTCCGTTCTCACGGTGTCCGCGCCGGGCGGCAGGGTCCGGTCCGTGCCCGTGGCGCGGGTGCCGGCGGGCCGCGGACGCCTCTGGTCCGCGGGAGCCCGCCGGGTCGGTGTGCGCCGTCCCGCGCGTACCGTGCCGGTCATGACGCCTCCGTGCGGTCCGCGGCCATTCCGGCCGCGTCCAGCAGGGCCGTGCCCACGATCAGGTCGGCGCCGCCGAACTCGGGGTCGTCGAGCTGCGTACCGTCGTCGACGGAGAACAGCAGTCGCTGCTCTCCCTGCCGGTAGGCGGTGCCGACCGGCGGGCTCGCCGCGTGCACCGCGAGCAGGGCGACCAGGTAGGGCAGTTCGGGATCGCGGCGCCGGGCCTCGGTGAGGAGTCCGGACAGGCGCCGCGGGGCGTCGTGTTCCAGGTCCAGGAGCTCCATGGCGCCGGCGAGCTGCTCCTCGCTGAACCTGCTGTCGTCGGGGGTGGCGATCAGGTCGGGCTCGGGCATCTCGGCGCCCAGGTGTTCCCGCTCCAGGGGCGGGGTGAGCAGCATGTCGACGAGGTCGCCCATCCGCACCGAGGTGGGAGTGCGCAGCCCGGTGCCGTGGGCGAAGAACGCGTCGGTGACCCGGATCGCCTGTTCGACGGGGAGCGGCAGCAGCGGGGCGACCAGCTGGCCGTACAGATCGAGGCCGGTGCGGGCCGTGGGGGTGGCGAAGGCCTGCCGGTCCTGTTCGGCGCGGAACAGCGGTCCGGCTTCCAGCAGTCGGGACTGCAGCTGGGTGTGGCGGCGGATGCAGTCCTTGACGATGTCGACGAGCTCGGCGGCGCGGCGTTTGTGCTCGGGCTCCTCCGCCTCGTCGCGCGCCTTGCGGATGTTGGTGAGGATCGCGTTCTCGTGACGGTACCGGTCGGCGACGTGGTCCAGCGCTTCGGCGATCATGTCGGGCACCGCGTTGAGCCAGTCGACGGCGCGGACGTTGCGCCGGGTGGCCTCCAGCGTCCTGCGTAGGGTCTCCGCGTACTGCACGGTGCGGTAGCGGGCCTGCTCGGCGGCGAGCTGCGCGTCCGCGAGGCGGCCCCGGCTGATGAGGACCTCCAGCTTCACCTCGGCGGCGATCTGGGCGCTGGTGACGTCCGTGTCGAGGGCGCCCACCAGGACGTTGACCGCTTCGTCGGTGGCCCGGAGGTAGACGGTGCCGCCGTATCCCGGGACCTCCTCGATCAGCTTGAAGTCGTAGTCCCGGCGGACGTACACCCCGTCGGGGCCGAACGTGCCGTACACCGCGCGGAATCCGCGGTCCACGCTGCCGACATTGATCAGGTTCTCCAGCACCCAGCGAGCGACGCGCTCGTGCTCGGCCAGAGGGCGGCGCGGAGCCTGGGCGGCGACGCGGGGAAGCAGTCTGGTCACTATCTGGTCGTGGTCGGCACCCGTGTCGAAGTCCATGTTGAGGGTGACGAGATCGATCGCGGCGAGGGCGACCTCGGCCATCGCGTAGACGGTGTACTCACCGGCCAGATTCGCCTTGCGCACATCGAGGTCGTGCAGCGGCGCCGTGCAGGCGAGCGCGCGCAGCCGCCGCGAGAGCCCCTCGTCGGCGGCCGGGCCCGGGGCGGGCCGCGGCCCCGCGCTGAGCTGGGGCGCAGCGTTGTCCGTGTAGGCAGGCGAAGTCACGCTGCACAGATTAGGTCCTCACACAGACAACGGTCGAAACGGCGCAGAAGCGACCCCTGGCCCGGGGCCGGGCGGCAGTGGCGTCACGGCCGTTCCCCGGTGCGTTCCGTACCGTCGTCGGGGCCCTGCTCCGGGGTTCCGTAGCCCCCGCCGCCCGGTGTGCGCAGCACCAGTACGTCGCCCGGCTCCAGCTCGGCCGTGTCGCAGCCGCGCAGCGGTGTGTCCGCCCGGTCGTCCGGGTGCTCGATGTGCTGGTCGCCCAGTGCGCCGGGTTCCCCGCCCGCCATGCCGTACGGCCGGACCCGGCGGTGGCCGGAGAGCAGTGCCACGGTGACGGGTTCCAGGAAACGGATCCGCCGCTCCACCCCGCAGCCGCCGTGCCGGCGCCCGCCGCCCCCGCTGCCCTCGCGCACCCGGAAGCTCTCCAGCAGGACGGGGTAGCGCCATTCGAGGACTTCGGGGTCGGTGAGGCGGGAGTTGGTCATATGGGTCTGCACGGCGTCGGCGCCGTCGAAGTCGTCGCCCGCGCCCGAGCCGCTCGCCACCGTCTCGTAGTACTGGACCCGTTCGTTGCCGAAGGTGAGGTTGTTCATGGTGCCCGAGCCCTCGGCCTGGATGCCGAGGGCCGCGTACAGGGCGCCGGTGACGGCCTGGGACGTCTCCACGTTTCCCGCGACGGTGGCCGCCGGGTGGACGGGGGCCAGCATGGAGCCTTCCGGGATCCGGACCTCCAGGGGCTTGAGGCAGCCGCTGTTGAGGGGGATGTCGTCGGCGACCAGGGTCCGGAAGACGTACAGCACGGCCGCCATGACCACGGATTTCGGCGCGTTGAAATTGCCCGGCTGCTGCGGCGAGGTGCCGGTGAAGTCGACGACCGCGGAGCGGGCGGCCCGGTCCACGGTGAGGGCGACCTCGATGACCGCGCCGTTGTCGGTCTCGTAGCGGTAGGCGCCGTCGTGGAGTCCGGCGATGATCCGGCGGACGGACTCCTCGGCGTTGTCCTGCACGTGCCCCATGTACGCGGCGACGGTGTCGGGCCCGAACTGTTCGACCATGCGCCGGAGTTCGGCGATGCCCTTCTCGTTGGCGGCGATCTGGGCGCGCAGGTCGGCGAGGTTGGCCTCCGGGTCGCGGGAGGGGTACGCGGCGGTGGTGAGCAGCTCGCGCGTCTCGTCCTCGCGGAAGCTGCCGTCGCGTACCAGCAGCCAGTTGTCGAACAGCACCCCTTCCTCGTGGATGGTGCGGCTGAAGGCGGGCATGGAACCGGGGGTGATGCCGCCGATCTCGGCGTGGTGTCCGCGTGAGGCCACGAGGAAGCGCAGCTCCGGCCGTTCGCCGTCGGCCTCGTCGAACACCGGCGTCACCACGGTCACATCGGGCAGGTGGGTTCCGCCGTGGTACGGATCGTTGATGGCGTACGCGTCGCCGGGACGCATCGTGCCGCCGTTGCGCCGCAGCACCTCCTTGATGGACTCCCCCATCGAGCCGAGGTGGACGGGGATGTGCGGGGCGTTGGCGATCAGATTGCCGTCCGCGTCGAAGAGCGCGCAGGAGAAGTCGAGCCGCTCCTTGATGTTGACGGAGTGTGCCGTGTTCTCCAGGCGGACCCCCATCTGCTCGGCGATCGACATGAAGAGGTTGTTGAAGACCTCCAGCATGACGGGGTCGACCCGGGTGCCGACGGCCGTACGGTCCGGGCGTGGGCGGACCCTGGTGAGCAGCAGGTGGCCGGTGTCGGCGAGAGCGGCCTGCCAGCCCGGGTCCACAACGGTGGTGGCGTCCGCCTCGGCGATCACGGCGGGGCCGGTCACGGTGTCCTCGGGACGCAGTTCCTCGCGGCGGTGGAGCGGGGTGTCCCCCCATCGGCCCTCGGCGAACATCCTCACGGTGTCGCGCGGCCGGGGCTTCGCGCCGGTGCGGGGCGTACGGTCGGCCGGGCGTGGCTGGTGCCGGCCCGCCGTGCCGGTCGCCTCGACCGAGACCGCTTCGACGACCAGGGGTTTGTCCATGGTGAACGCGTAGCGTGCGTGGTGCTCGGCGGTGAACGCCTCGGCCATGGCGGGTGCGGTGTCCAGGACGACGGGCAGGCTCGAATCCGTACCGGCGTAGCGGAGCAGCACTCGGGCGTGCGTGCTGATCGCGCTGTCGGGGACGGCGTCGGCCCGCAGTTCGGCGCGGGTCCGGGCGGCCAGTTCGTCGCAGAGTTCGCCCACCGCGGTCCGGGTCGCCTCGTTCAGTTCCGCCTCCACGGACTGTTCGCGCATCGCGGTGGCGTCGGCGAGGCCGATGCCGTACGCGGACAGCACGCCCGCGAGCGGCGGTACGAGGACCGTGTCGATGCCCAGGGAGTCGGCGACGGCGCAGACGTGCTGTCCACCGGCGCCGCCGAAGCCGGTCAGGGCGTAGCGGGTGATGTCGTGCCCGCGCTGCACGGAGATCGTCTTGACCGCGTTCGCCATGTTGAGCACGGCGATCTCCAGGAACCCGGCGGCGGTCCCGGCGGCCGTGCGCCGTGTTCCGGTGGCGCGCCTCACGTCCTTGGCGAGCGCGTCGAAGCGTTCGCGGACCAGGTCCGCGTCGAGCGGGAGGTCTCCGTCCGGTCCGAAGACGGCCGGGAAGTGCGCGGGCTGGATCCGGCCGAGCATCACATTGGCGTCGGTGACGGTCAGCGGGCCGCCGCGGCGGTAGCAGGCCGGGCCGGGGATCGCGCCCGCCGAGTCGGGGCCGACCCGGTAGCGCCGGCCGTCGAAGTGCAGGACGGAGCCGCCGCCGGCCGCGACGGTGTGGATGCTCATCATCGGGGCGCGCATCCGCACTCCGGCGACCTGGGTGCCGAGCTCGCGCTCGAACTCGCCCGCGTAGTGGGACACGTCGGTGGACGTTCCGCCCATGTCGAAGCCGATGACCCGGCCGAATCCGGCCTGTTCGGAGGTGCGGGCCATGCCGACCACGCCACCGGCCGGGCCGGAGAGCACCGCGTCCTTGCCCCGGAAGTGGGAGGCCTCGCGCAGCCCGCCGTTGGACTGCATGAACATCAGCCGGATGCCGTCGAGTTCACCGGCGATCTCGTCGACGTACCGGCGCAGGATCGGTGAGAGGTAGGCGTCGACGACGGTGGTGTCGCCGCGTGGGACGAGCTTGATCAGCGGGCTCACCTCGTGCGAGCAGCTGACCTGGGTGAAGCCCGCCTCCCGGGCCGCGGCGGCCACGGCGCGCTCGTGTGCGGGGTGGCGGTAGCCGTGCATCAGGACGACGGCCGCGCTGCGCAGTCCGTCGGCGCGGGCGGCCCTCAGCCGCTCGGTGACCGCTTCCCGGTCCAGCGGTCTGACGACCCGGCCGCGGGCGTCGATCCGCTCGGGGACCTCGATCACCCGCTCGTACACGGCCTCGGGCAGCAGGATGCGGCGGTCGAAGAGCCGCGGCCGGTTCTGGTAGGCGATGCGCAGGGCGTCCCGGAAGCCTTCCGTGATGACCAGGACGGTCGGCTCGCCGCGCCGCTCCAGCAGGGCGTTGGTGGCGACGGTCGTGCCGATCCGCACCGCGGCGACCCGGTCGGCGGGGACCGGGTCGGTGGGGCCGAGGCCGAGCAGCGCCCGGATCCCGGCCACGGCGGCGTCGCGGTAGCGGTCCGGGTCGTGGGAGAGCAGCTTGCGGGTGACCAGGTGCCCGCCGGGATCCCGGCCCACGACATCGGTGAACGTCCCGCCCCGGTCGATCCAGAACTCCCAGCGTCCGGTCATCCCTCCATACTGACCCCCGGCGCGGCCAACGGCCCGGACGGCACGGCCCGCTCCCCCGCTCCCGGCGCACCGGCCGGCTGTACGGCGGCCAACGCGCTCCGCAGGGACGTCTCGGCACGTCGGTCGGGGTGGGCGCCGGTGCCGCGGGCCCGGCGCCGCAGGCCCGCTCCGGCCAGGCACAGCAGCTGGGCAGCAGATCGGTGCTTCTGCGGGCCGGCCAGCCGGTACCGGCGGTGGCCGGCCGGCACCATGCGTCGAGGCGGCTCGGGGACGGCTGCCGGGGTTCGAGCCCCGGTGCGGCGCCGGGGGCCAGTCCTCGGGCGGCCAGCAGCGCGTGGAAGCCCGCCGCGACCGTCCGGTGACCGCGTTCGGCCGGATGGAGCCGGTCGGAGCTCCACAGCGAGCGGTCGCCGACCCAGGCCCGGTCCGCCATGTGCGATGAACGGCGTCGTAGCGGTCGGACAGCGCGTGGACCACGGCGTTCACCGCCGCCTGCCGCCGGGCCGGCGGTCTGCCCAGCGGCCCGGGGAACCCGAGCACGGCGCCGGGGTCGGGCAGACAGGCGGTCAGGAGCACGGCTCCGCCCCCGGTCAGCAGCGCGCAGACCTCGTCGGGGCGCCGCGCGAGGAGCACGATGTCGAAGGTACGGCGCAGGGTGCCGTTGGCGCCGACGACGGCGGCGAGGTGGGGCCGGAACGCCGCCGCGGCGGCGGCCTGCCGGTCCCGGACGTCGCCGGACTGCGCACCGCTGACGGCGAAGTTACGGAACTCCACGCCCCGCCGTCCGTCCGCGACCCCGGCCGTGATCCGCCGGACAGGCCCTGGCCTCGAAAGCCACCGGGGACGGGGTCGCCGACGCCTTCGGTGAACGAGTCCCCGAGCGCGGCGAACCGCACCGGGCACGGGCCCGACGGTCGCGCGTCGCAGGGTCCCGGAGTACGTGGTCCCCCAGTACGTGGTTCCGCGGCGCCGCACGGCTCCGACGCGCCCTTCGTACCCGCACCCCCGCTCATATCCGCACCCCCGCGATCCGGCCCCGGTCCGGCACCTCGTGGGCGGCCAGGAACAGGGCGGCGGTGGACGGGGCGAGGGTGAGGTCGGCGGCGCCGTGCACGGCGCGCATCCGGCGCCAGGCGGTGTTCTCGCCGGTGCCGAGGTACGTGCGTGCGTAGCCGGCCGGATCGGTCTGGTACGGCCACGGCCGGCAGACCGAGCCTGGCGGCGGCCGCCAGGGCCCGTGCGCCGAGCACGAACGGTCCGGCCAGATGGACGAGTCGGGCGCGGTGGGCGGTGAGGGCGGCGGTCAGCCGCCTACTCGGCAGCGCGACCCGGACCTGGGGGTAGCCGGGCAGAGGGAGGGAGGGAGGGGACGCGCACCACGGGGCAGGGTGCGTCGGCCTCGAAGGCGTCGGGGAGGTCCGGACGGGACGTGGCCGTCGCGCCGGCGGTGGCCGGGGCGATGACGAGCGGTGCGTGGCCGCGGCCGGCGAGATGCCGGGCCGTCCGGAGGGTGCAGTGGGCCACGCCGTTGACATCGGGCGGGAAGGATTCGGTGACGATGACGACACGCATGTCCGTGTTGTCGCCACGCCGGGCGTGACCGGGCCGACTTGGATCCTTCCGCCCGGGGAACGTCCCGTGAGCGTTTGAGCCGAACGCGTCGCGAGGGTCTTCCGTTCGGGTGGGGCCACCCGTTTCACGCCGCGCGCCCCCCGACGCGCGTCGCGTGCGTACTCGGTCAGGCCGCCGGGGTGTCGGGCCCGATCCGGCTGCGTACCGCCGTCTGCACCTCGGCCTCCTCGGCCGGGTCCGCGGCGAGGCGGCGGAGCCGCTCGGCGACCCTGATGTCCCCGGTCTCCGCGTGGAGGGCGGCGACCTCGCGGGTGGTCTCCTCGCAGTCCCACAGGCACTCGACGGCGAATCCGGTGGCGAAGGAGGGATCGGTGGCGGCCAGTGCGCGGGCCGCCCGGCCGCGCAGATGCGACGAGGACGTCTCCCGGTAGACGTGCCGCAGCACGGGAGCGGCACAGACGATGCCCAGCCGCCCCGCGCCGTCGACGAGGGTCCACAGACGTGGTGCGTCCGGTCCGTCGCCCCGTACGGCTTCGCGGAGCGCTCCGAGGACCAGTGAGGCGTCCTGGGCGCCGCCCCGGCAGGCGAGCACACCGGCCGCGGAGGCGCCGAGCGCGTCGGGCCGTCGGGCCCAGCGCCTGGCGCGCTCCACCGCAGCGTCGCCGCACATCCGCTCGAAGGCGGCGACGGACGCGTCGGCGACGGTGCGCGAGACGCCGACCGCTCCGGTCTCGATCAGGTCGAGCACGGCCGGGTCCCTGGCCTCCGCCAGGTAGTGCAGCGCGGCACAGCGTGCGCCTTCCGGGCCGCTGCGGGCGGCCTCGATGATCGTGGGCCGGTCCTCGGGG
This sequence comes from Streptomyces sp. NBC_00984, assembly GCF_045162475.1. Taxonomy (NCBI): domain Bacteria; kingdom Bacillati; phylum Actinomycetota; class Actinomycetes; order Kitasatosporales; family Streptomycetaceae; genus Streptomyces; species Streptomyces sp. NBC_00984. Next base: position 7,492,202 of record NZ_CP108734.1, on the reverse strand, counting down.
CCGGCGACGGCGGTGAGGCAGCGGGCGGCCGGCACATGGAGGGTGCTGCCGCGTTCGAGTCCCTGCTGGGCCCAGTCGAAGACCGCCTGGACGCTCCAGCCCGGACGCGGGCCGCCGGGCCGCATCTGGCGCTGCCAGCGGTCGAAGGAGCCCTGTTCCGAGGCGGCCCTGACCCTGGCGCCGACCGTGTCGCGCGGGTCGTCCGCCCAGAGCCGCCAGGGGCGGGGTTCGTAGGCGTCCCGTACGGCGGCGGCCAGCTCGGCGGCGCCCTCCTCGGTGGCCGGGAACCGGCCGAGCACGGGTACGGCGAGGGCGCGGAGTCCCGCGTCGTCGTCGCGCAGGGCGAGCTCGTCGAGGGCCCAGGCCCAGTTGGCGCCGGTCGCGGCGTACCGCCGCAGCAGGGCCAGGGCGTCGTCGCGTCCGTACGAGGCGAGGTGGCCGAGCACGGCGAGGGCCAGCCCGGTGCGCGAGTCGTCGGTGTCGAGGTGGTCGTCGGGATCGCACAGGTGCCGCTCGATCTCTTCGATGCCGCCGTCGAGGTCGAGGTACAGGCGTGCGTAGTAGAGGGAGCGGTTCTCCACCTGCCAGTCGTGACGCGGATCGCTCAGGACGCAGTGGTTGAGAGCCGCCAGGGCCTCGGGGCGTGGTGCGGCGAGCGCGTGGAGCGTGCCGTCGCCACGGCCCCTCTGCAGCAGGCCGAGCAGGGTGCCGCTCGGCGCTATGAACGGATCAAACATGGAAAAGCCTCACATCAAGCTGTCGACGCAACCGGGACTGTGCAGTTCCAAGTGCCGGGTGGGCACTACGCCGCGCAGCAACATGATCGGCCGACCGCCGTCTTCTGCTTGGTGTAGACCATCTTCCTCTGCCTCTCGTCGGTGGCCCGGAACCGGGCCCGCGACGTCATGATGACCCAGCCATTTCGCCACCGCGACCACATTTACGGCGTACCCGGTCAGCGGGAGCCGAAGAGTTCCAGCAGGTCGGCCTTGCCGAACATGCGAGCCGTGTCGAGAGCGGAGGGTGTTCCGGCGGCCGGATCGGCGCCCGCGGAGAGCAGTGCCTCGATCACCGCGCCCTCGCCCTTGAAGACGGCTCCGGCGAGCGGCGTCTGCCCGCGGTCGTTGGCCCGGTCCGGGTCGGCGCCCCGGCCGACGAGGGCCGTGACCGCGGCTGCGTGCCCGTGGTAGGCGGCGAGCATCAGCAGCGAATCGCCCCGGTCGTTGGTGAGGTTCGCGGGGACGCCCGCGTCGACGTACGCGGCGAGCGCGTCGGTCTCACCGCGGCGGGCGAGGTCGAAGACCTTCGTCGCCAGCTCGACCACCTCGGGATCGGGGGTTTCGCTCATCGGACGGACCGCCTTCCATTAACCGGTTTCACCGCTGTCGACCTGCCGGGGCGTACGCCGAGGGGGCCGTACGAGTGAACCGACAGGGTACTGCCCGACCGGGCACATGACCCGGCCCACCCGTGGCAAAGGATCACGAATGGTGCGGCGGAACAGTGCGCGACACCGAAAGTTCCGGCCCACCGGGACCCCTCGGTCGGCCATTCAAGTGAAAATAACGACTTTTCACCCAAATGCAGCTTTTATCGTATAGATACTTCCGGTGAACCTGGAAGGACTCATGGTGACCGTCCCCCCAACCAGGAGAACCACTCATGATCCTGTCCATGTCAGGCGTCGTCATCCTCGGCATCATCGTCTTCCTGTTCTTCAGGAAGGACGGCCTCAAGGCCTCGCACGCCCTCGTCACCGCCCTGTTCGGCTTCTATCTGGCAGGCACCGCCATCGCACCGAGCATCACCGCGGGGGGCGCGAGCCTCGCCGGCCTCCTGGGCGGGATCAAGTTCTGACCCTCCGCGACCGCTCCCACCCCGTCAGGAGACCGACGTGGCCCGGCGACCACTCCCCCGCATTCTGAGCAGCGGCAGCGCCTCGATCACTCGCAGTCGCGAGTTCGCGCGCACGGCCGCCGACAACGCCACGGATGTCCTCCATCCGCTGATCACGATCACTCGTGGTCTGCGGCTGCTGGCCGGAGCCGGACGGCAGAAGTGGGCCGCGACGCCCAAGGACAGGCGTGGCCCCACGCTGTTCCTCGTCGCGGCCTGCGTACTCGCGTTCGCGCTCATGCCGTACGGGGGTCTGATCGCCCTCGTCACGGCGATGGGCGCCGCCGCCTGGGCGGGGCGGGAGCGGACCCCCGTGAAGACCGGACCCGACGATGCGGAGACCGCGCGGCTGCGATCCCTGTACGAGGCGCTCGTGCCGTACTTCTCCGTGGCCGACGACCCCGGTCCGCTGTTCTCCCACGGCGGCGACTGGGAGAAGGCCTTCAGCGGTTACGAGTTCGACGGCGACGGGCGGCTGACCCGCCTCCAGGTGACGTACCCCGCCTACTTCACCGACAGCGAGGCCGCCTCCCGTGCCCGGATCGAGCGGCTGCTGCACGCCAAGTCCGGCCGCGGCCGCGAATACCACTTCACCTGGGACGAGGAGGGCAACCAGCTCGTCATGAACGTCCTCGGCGCCCTGCCCACCTCGATCGGCGCCCAGCGTTTCGTCACCGCCCCCGGCGAGACCGTGCTGGGCTTCACCGACGGCGACGCGGTGCAGCGCACGGTTCCGGTGCACGACGGCGACACGACCCGCGACGCCCCTCCGGTCGTCTGGCGGACCGGCGCCCGCTCCACCGAGCCGCATCTGCTGGTGGTCGGGCAGCCCGGCAGCGGCACCACGACCCTGATGCGCTCCATCGCCCTGCAGGCGCTCCAGCACGGCGACATCCTGATCGTCGAAGGCAGCGGAACCGGCGAATACGCCTGCCTGACCGGGCGGGACGGCGTACTGAGCGTGGAGTGCGGGCTGGCCGGCGCACTGGCGACCCTGGAATGGGCGGCCCACGAGACGGAACGGCGGCTGACCGCCGCGAACCGGGCCCGGCAGGTCGGCCACCCCGTGCCCGACGACATCAAGCGCCCGCTCTGGATCCTGCTGGACCGGCCGAGTGTCCTCGGCCATCTGGCCGCCGCCGACGGCAGGCCCGATCCGCAGGAACTGCTCCAGGGGCCGCTGCGGCACGGCAGGGCGGCCGGCGTCACCGTGGTCCTGACCGATCAGTTCGACAGCCTGGACACCCTCGGCGAGACCGTACGGACGCACTGCAGGGCCCGGGTCGCGCTCGGCCACTGCTCCCGCGAGCAGGTGGAGTCGGTGCTCGGTACCGAGCCGCACACCACCCCGGCCGCCGATGTCCCGCCCGGCCGCGGCTACGCGCGGCTCGGCACCGGCCCGGTGCTCCGGCTCCAGGTCCCGGCCACGCCCGATCCGTACGACGAGGCGACCGGCGAGGCACAGCGGCAGGCGGTCCTCGGTCTGCTTCCCGAGCGGCAGGTGCCGGCCGGAGCGGGCGTCCCCGAGCCGGTACTGCCGCGCACCGTGACCGTGGCCGTCGAGGGCATGGCGGTCACCGACTGAACGGAGCTGTCCACAGGGGTGCGGGGTGACCGGTCGGGCGACCGGTCACCCCGCACCCCTGTGTCCGGTCAGGCGACGAACGTCCGCGGCGCCTCGACGCCCGCGCCCGCCCCCGACCCGACCAGCTGCGCCGCCGCCGCGAGCCGTGCCGCCGCCTCGTCCGCGACCGGCCCCGAGACCGTGAACGGCAGCCGTACGTACCCCTCGAAGGCGCCGTCGACCCCGAACCGGGGACCGGACGGAACGCGTACCCCGACCCGCTCCCCGGCCACCGCCAGCCGGGAGCCGGAGAGGCCGCCGGTCCGCACCCAGAGCGTCAGGCCGCCGCGCGGAACGGAGAACTCCCAGTCGGGCAGCTCCCGGCGGACCGCGGCCACGAGCGCGTCCCGGTTCTCCCGCGCCTGTTCGCGCCGGACCTGCACGGCCTCCTCCCAGCCGCCGGTGCGCATCAGCCAGTTCACGGCGAGCTGTTCGAGCACGGGCGTGCCCATGTCGGCGTAGGCGCGGGCGGCCACCAGGCTGCGGATCACGTCCGGGGCGGCGCGCACCCAGCCGATCCGCATGCCCGCCCAGAAGGCCTTGCTCGCCGATCCGACCGTGATCACGGTGGAGCCCGCCGGATCGAAGGCGCAGACCCGGCGGGGCATCCGCACATCGGCGTCGAGACAGAGCTCGTTCATGGTCTCGTCGACGACCAGGACCGTGCCTGCGGAGCGGGCCGCGTCCACCAGGGCGCGCCGCCGGTCCTCGTCGGCCAGCGCGCCGGTGGGGTTGTGGAAGTCGGCGACGACATAGGCGAGCCGCGGCGCCGCGTCCCGCAGCACCTGCCGCCACCGGTTCATGTCCCAGCCGCCGAGCCCCTCCTCCATCGCCACCGGCACCAGCCGGGCACCCGCCTCGCGCATCAGCTGCAGGATGTTGGCATAGCTCGGGGACTCCACCGCGATCCGCTCGCCGCGGCCCGCGAAGAGGTGGCAGATCGCGTCGATCGCGCCCATCGCACCCGTGGTGACCATGATCTGTTCGGGCATGGTCGGGATGCCGCGCCCGGTGTAGCGGTCGGCGATCATCTGCCGCAGCGCGGGCAGACCGGCCGGGTAGTCGCCATGGGTGTGGGCGTACGGCGCGAGCTCCTCGATGGCGCCCTGGACCGCCCGGGTCAGCCACGGTTCGGGGGCGGGCAGCGAGGCGCAGCCCAGGTCGATCATCGAGCCGAGGGACTCCGGCGGCAGCGGCTCCAGACCGCGTGCGGGCAGCGGGTTCCCGGCGGGCACGGCGGTCCAGCTGCCGGCACCCCGGCGGGACTCCAGGAATCCCTCGGTCCGCAGCGCCTCGTACGCGGCGGCGACGGTGGTGCGGCTGACGGACAGGGCGAGCGCCAGTTCGCGTTCGGCGGGGAGCCTGGCGGCGACGGGCACCCGGCCTTCGAGGACGAGCAGACGGATCCCGTCGGCCAGCGCACGATAGGCGGGAGGCCTGCGGGCGCCCGGTCCGACGGGCCGGGACCGTTGGGCCTGGAGCTGCCGGGCGAGCTGCGCCGCACCCACTGCCGAAGTCCACTGAGCCATGGAAATCAGTCCACCTTCCTCGGATTGGCCATAGTTGGCGGCCGATCCCCTGCCACAGAGTGACATGCGGCAGTCCACTACCACCACACCAGGGGGCACCTCTTGTCCACCGCCGCCGCCCCTCGCGGGGCGCACCTCACCCGTCGGCTGATCCAGCTGTACGTCGGTCTCGCGCTGTACGGGGCCAGCTCGGCGCTCCTGGTCCGCGCCGGTCTCGGGCTCGAACCCTGGGGCGTACTGCATCAGGGGCTCGCCGAGCGCACCGGTCTGTCCATCGGAGTCGTCTCGATCGTCGTCGGCGCCGCCGTCCTGCTGCTGTGGATCCCGATCAGGCAGCGTCCGGGCCTGGGCACCGTCTCCAATGTCTTCGCCGTCGGCATCGCCATGGACGGCACGCTCGCGCTCGTACCCGACGTGCACGGCCTCGCCGCGCAGATAGCCGTGATGGTCGCGGGCGTCGTCGTCAACGGCGTCGCCACCGGGCTGTACATCGCGGCGCGGTTCGGCCCGGGACCCCGTGACGGGCTCATGACCGGACTGCATCTGCGCACCGGCCGCTCCATCCGGCTGGTGCGGACGCTGATCGAGGTGGCGGTCGTGGCGACCGGCTTCCTGCTCGGCGGCACGCTCGGGGCGGGCACGGTCGTGTACGCCCTGGCCATCGGCCCGCTCGCCCAGTTCTTCCTGCGCTTCTTCACGGTCGGCGGGATTCCGGCCGCGGGGGCCGGGGCCGACGCGGAGACCCGGGCCCACGAGGAGACCGGAACCCATGAGGAGGGCACTGTCGCACCCGCGCCGGACAATGGCGACACCGCCGTCACCGCACGGACACCGGAGCAGGCCATACTTCCGCAGTGACCTCCGTACGCCACCCCTATCTGGACCATCCCGCGACGATCCCCTTCGCCCACCGAGGCGGTGCGGCGGACGGGATCGAGAACACCACGGCCGCGTTCCGCCGGGCCGCCGACGCCGGGTACCGCTACTTCGAGACCGATGTGCACACCACCTCGGACGGCCGCCTGGTGGCCTTCCACGACGCCACCCTGGACCGGGTGACGGACGCCCGCGGCCGGATAGCCGAGCTGCCCTGGAGCGAGGTGCGGCGGGCCAGGGTGGCGGGCCGGGAGCCGCTGCCGCTGTTCGAGGAGCTGCTGGAGACGTTCCCCGAGGCCCGCTGGAACGTCGACATCAAGGCCGGGTCCGCGCTGGTACCGCTGGTCGAACTGATCCGCCGCGCGGACGCCTGGGACCGGGTGTGCGTCGGCTCGTTCTCGGAGGCCCGGGTCGCCAGGGCCCACCGCCTGGCGGGCCCCCGGCTCGCCACCTCCTACGGCGTCCGGGGCGTGCTGGGCCTGCGGCTGCGCTCGTACGGAATACCGGCGGCACTGCGGGCGGGCGCGGTGTGCGCACAGGTGCCGGAGAGCCAGAACGGTGTCCGGGTGGTCGACCGGCGCTTCGTGCGCGAGGCACACGCGCGCGGGCTCCAGGTGCACGTCTGGACCGTGAACGAACCGGAGCGGATGGCAGCGCTCCTCGATCTCGGCGTGGATGGCATCATGACCGATCACATCGAGACGCTGCGCACGGTGTTGAGCGAGCGGGGGGCCTGGGCCTGACGCCGGCCGTGCGAGGTCTTCACAGGGAGAGACGAGGGGGTGCGGGTTGAGCGCCGAGACCGCGGAAACCGCTGAGCCGACGGAACCGACAGCGGATTCCGCCGATGCCGCGAGCCGCAGGCACGAACAACGCGGCTGGTATTTCTACGACTTCGCCTGCTCCGTCTACTCGACGAGTGTCCTGACCGTCTTCATCGGCCCCTATCTCACCTCGATAGCCAAGGCGTCCGCCGACGCCGACGGCTTCGTGCACCCGCTCGGCATTCCGGTCCGCGCCGGGTCGCTGTTCGCCTACGCGGTCTCCATGTCCGTCGTGGTCGCGGTGATCCTGATGCCGATCGTGGGCGCCGCCGCGGACCGCACGGGGCGCAAGAAGCCGCTGCTCGCGGCCGCCGCCTACACCGGGGCCGCCGCGACCACCGGCATGTTCTTCCTGGACGGTCAGCGCTATCTGCTGGGCGCGTTCCTGCTGATCGTGGCGAACGCCGCGATCTCGGTGTCGATGGTGCTCTACAACGCGTATCTGCCGCAGATCGCCGGACCGGAGGAGCGGGACGCGGTCTCCTCGCGCGGCTGGGCCTTCGGCTACACCTCGGGTGCGCTCGTCCTGGTGCTGAACCTGGTCCTGTACACGGGCCACGACTCCTTCGGCCTCTCCCAGTCCGACTCGGTACGGATCTGTCTCGCGTCGGCCGGTCTCTGGTGGGGCGCCTTCACGCTCGTGCCGCTGCGCCGGCTGCGCGACCGGCACGTGACGGCGAGCGGCGAGGGCGCGGTCGGTTCGGGCTGGCGGCAGCTGATGGCCACCCTGCGCGACATGCGCCGCCATCCCCTGACACTTTCCTTCCTGCTGGCGTACCTCGTCTACAACGACGGCGTGCAGACGGTGATCTCCCAGGCATCGGTGTACGGCTCGGAGGAACTGGGCCTCGACCAGACGACCCTGATCACGGCGGTGCTGCTGGTGCAGGTGCTCGCGGTGGCCGGAGCGCTGGGGATGGGCCGGCTGGCACGGGTGTACGGCGCGAAGCGCACGATCCTCGGTTCGCTCGTCGTCTGGACGCTGATTCTCGTCGCCGGCTATTTCCTCCCCGCCGGAGCACCGGTCTTCTTCTATGTACTGGCGTCGGCGATCGGCCTGGTGCTGGGCGGCAGCCAGGCGCTGTCGCGCTCGCTCTTCTCCCATCTGGTGCCGCGCGGCAAGGAGGCCGAGTACTTCTCCGCGTACGAGATGAGCGACCGCGGACTGAGCTGGCTGGGACCGCTGGTGTTCGGGCTCGCGTATCAGCTGACCGGCAGCTACCGGGATGCGATCATCTCGTTGGTGATCTTCTTCGTGGTCGGTTCCGTGCTGCTCGCGAGGGTGCCGGTCCGGCGGGCCGTGGCGGCCGCGGGCAACCCCGTTCCGGAACGGATTTAGACGTTGAAGTGAAAGGCCGGTAGTGTACGCCTTTGGCCTGCCCGGAGGACCGTTACTGCGAGCGGAAGAAGCCAAACCGTTGGGTTACAACTTCCGCCAGATGTGACAAACCGGGCATTGCTGGGTACTTGAAACCCTGGGAAACCTGAAAAAGCAGCGGCACGACGGGCGACGCATGACCGGCAACGGGAATCTTTACCGCCGACCGGACGTTGACCGGATGACGACGACAGCGACACCTGTCCTGTGGGCGACAAGCCCGGGAGGCACGATTCATGAGTGAGCGAGCTCTCCGCGGCACGCGACTCGTGGTTACCAGCTACGAGACGGACCGCGGCATCGATCTGGCCCCGCGCCAGGCGGTGGAGTACGCATGCCAGAACGGACATCGATTTGAGATGCCGTTCTCGGTAGAGGCGGAAATTCCGCCGGAGTGGGAGTGCAAGGCGTGCGGCGCCATGGCACTCCTGGTGGACGGGGATGGCCCCGAGGAGAAGAAGGGCAAGCCTGCGCGCACGCACTGGGACATGCTCATGGAGCGGCGCACACGCGAGGAGCTGGAGGAAGTGCTCGCCGAGAGGCTTGCGGTCCTGCGCTCCGGAGCCATGAACATCGCCGTACATCCGCGGGACAGCAGGAAGTCTGCCTGACTGACCGCGTAACACCTCGGTACGACAGAGCCGCGGGCCGCGACACCAGCCGGTGTCGCGGCCCGCGGCTCTGTCGTACCGCAGCTGCGGGACTCGCCCGTTCAGGGAGTCAGCGGTGGCCGGGGGCCCTCATCGGGGCGTGCGCCCGGCTGTGCGCCGTCCTCGCGGATGACCTCGCCCTGGACGACCTTTCCGTCCGGCCGGTGAATGCGGGCCTGCTGGAAGGCGTCGGAGAGGCTGCCGGGGCTCGCGGCACGCATCCGGCGCTCCAGCGACCGCTCCGCGTACCGGCCGAGCCACGAACGGACCGGCGGCACCAGCAGCAGGAGCCCCGCCACGTCCGAGACGATCCCGGGGATCATCAGCAGCAGCCCGCCGAGCATCAGGAAGCCGTTGCCCTTGCCGCCCGAGCCTGCGGCCGGTGGGGCGGCGGCGGCCCCGGGCTGCCCCGGCATCTGCTGGAGCGTCTGGGTGAGGTTGCGGAAGGCCCGGCGGCCGGCCCGCTTCATCACCGCGGCGCCGAGCACGATGCCCGCCACCAGGAGCAGCAGCACGGTGAACCCGCCGGCCACGTCGGCCACGACGGTGAGCAGCCAGATCTCCAGCACCGCCCAGGCGGCGACGGCGAGGGGGACGAAGGTTCGGGCGCGAGAGCGCGTGGGGGCGGTCGGGGGCGGTGTGCCGGTCGTCATGGTCCCCAGTGTGCCCGTACGGGCGTCCGAACGGCACAAGGGGGGTGATCATGGGCGGCGGACCCGATGCCCGCCGCCGGTGGCGGCGGGCGCGGCGGATCAGATCGCCTTGCGGCCCAGGGCCCGGTTCGTACGGGAGGTGACACCCCAGGAAGTGACCCGCCAGAGCGCCTCGACCAGGATGTCGCGGCTCATCTTCGAGTCACCGATCTCCCGGTCGACGAAGGTGATCGGCACCTCGACGACGTGATAGCCGGCTTCGACGGCCCGGCGGGCCAGGTCGACCTGGAAGCAGTAGCCCTGCGAGGCGACCTGTTCGAGGCCGATGCCGTCCAGGGTCTCGGCGCGAAAGGCCCGGTAGCCGCCGGTGACGTCCCTGGTCCGCAGCCCGAGGAGGAACCGGGAGTACGTGCTGCCGCCACGGGAGATCATTTCGCGGGACTTGGGCCAGTTGACCACGCGCCCGCCCGGCACCCAGCGGGAGCCGAGCACCAGGTCGGCGCCCTTGAGCGCGGTGAGCAGCCTGGGCAGTTCCTCGGGCTGGTGGGAGCCGTCGGCGTCCATCTCCACGAGCACGCCGTAGCCGTGCTCGGAGCCCCAGCGGAAGCCCGCGAGATAGGCCGCGCCCAGCCCTTCCTTGCCCTTGCGGTGCAGCACGTGGACCTGGCTGTCCCCGGCGGCGATCTCGTCGGCGACCTTGCCGGTGCCGTCCGGGCTGTTGTCGTCGGCGACCAGGATGTCGGCGTCCGGCACAGCGGCACGCACCCGGCTGACGATCGGCTTGATGTTCTCGGCCTCGTTGTAGGTCGGAATGATCACCAGGATTCTGCCGAGCGGGCCGTACCGCCGCTGACCGCCGTCGTTCACTTACTGCCCCTTAAGTCCGTACGCAGGTGCACACCATATCCAGCGGGCGGTGGCCCCTCGCCGACATGGTCGGACGGGGCCGGGCATCGCCGGGGACAGATGGACGGAAGTACGGACAGAAACACGGGTACGCGCGCGCGGGAACTACGGATGGGGGCCCAGCGCCCTTCGGGCCGACCTGGGACCCGCTGGCTGCGGGTCGACCTAGAGCCGTTGTCTACTGAACGTCCGGGCCCCACCCGGGTCGCACCGCCGTCCGGATGAAACCTTCCCTCGCCCCCGAGGCGCGGGCGCTGAACCTGGCTGTCAGTGGTGGTGCGCCGGTGCGGCACACCACCCCATGACCCAGCGGCGTTCGACGACTGCGTGGAGGTTTACCGGTCGGACGTCCTGTGGTGGACTCGGCCGAACCTACCGGCCGGTGGGCGCGTTCTGTCAATAGCCGTCTGACCTGCAATATTTACGAAACTTGCCTGGTCAGTAGCGAAGATCCGCAGGTCGCGGCGGAACGGGGACCACGATCAGTGACGATACGAAATGTCCGGACGTCACTCGTTCGGCCGCGCGTAGACCGTTTGTCCGAAGACCACGGTCCTCAGGCAGACCGGCAGTTCGGCACCCGGGGTGAGATCGGGCAGGCCGGGCGTTCCCGACCGGGGGTCGGTCGACCAGCGGGCGACCCGGTCGTCCGGGGCCTGGACCACCAGGTCAGCGGTGCGCCAGACCGCGTAGTCGGCCGGGGCGCCGGGCACCAGGGTCCCCGCGTCGTCGCGGCCGACGGCCCGCCAGCCGCCCCGGGTATGGGCGGTGAAGCCCGCCCGTACGGAGATCCGGTGCTCGGACGTGCGGTGGAAGGCGGCGGCCCGTACGGTGCCCCACGGGTCGAGCGGGGTCACCGGGCTGTCGGAGCCGAAGGCCAGGGGCACACCGGCCCGCAGGAGCGCCGCGTACGGGTTGAGGGTCCTGGCCCGCTCGACGCCGAGCCGCTGCGCGTACATGCCCTCCTCGCCGCCCCAGGCCGCGTCGAAGGCGGGCTGGACGGAGGCGGTCAGACCCAGTTCCGCGAACGCGGCGACGGTCTCGGGGGTGAGCATCTCGGCATGCTCGACACGGTGCCGGGCCCCCCGGATCCGGGGCAGGCCGAGCGTCTCGGCGGCGGCCCGGACCCCCTCCACCACGGCGGAGACCGCCGCATCCCCGATGGCGTGGAAGCCCGCCTGCAGCCCCGCCTCGGTGCACGCGGTGACGTGCGCGGCGATCTGCGCGGCGTCCAGATGGGCGGTGCCCGTGCGTCCGGCCGGACCGTCGGCGTACGGCTCGTGCAGGCAGGCGGTGTGCGAGCCGAGCGAGCCGTCCACGAAGAGGTCTCCGGCCGCTCCGACGGCGCCGAGCTCCCTGATCCGGCGGGCGTCCTTCTCGTCTGCGACCTGCTCGGCCCAGTAGCCGAAGACCCGCGGCCCGCTCTCCGCGGCGGCGAGCTTCAGCAGTGCGGCGAAGTCCTCCTCGTCGGAGATGTCGGGGCCGCCGCACTCGTGGACGGTGCCGATGCCGAGCGACGCGGCGTGCCGCAGGGCGGCGCGCTGGGCGTCGGCACGCTGCCGCGGCGAGACGGCGCCGTGGGCCGCGGAGCGGACCGCGTGGTGGGCGGCGCCGGTCAGCGGGGCGTCGGGGTGGTAGCCGGTCAGCCCGGTGACGCCCGGGACCAGGTCGAGCAGGGCGGCGGTGACGACCGCGGAGTGCACATCGACGCGGGGCAGGTAGACCGGTCGTCCGCCGGCCGCCGCGTCGAGCTCGCCGCGCGAGGGGTGGCGACGCTCCGGCCAGCGCGTGGCGTCCCAGCCGTGGCCGAGGACGACCCGGTCCGCGGGGTGCGCGGCCACGTACGCGCGCAGCAGGCCGAGCGCCTCGTCGAGGGTCCGGGCGCCGGACAGGTCGAGGCCGGTGAGGGCCAGCCCGGTCGATGTGGTGTGCACGTGGGCGTCGGTGAACGCGGGGGTGACCAGCGCACCGTCGAGGTCGATCACCTCGTCGACGCCGCTCGCGAAGGCGTCGGCGGCCCCTTCCGAGCCCACCCAGGCGACATGGCCGCGTTCGACCACCATGGCGGTGGCGAAGGGGTCGGCGGGGCTGTGGACGTCTCCACCGCGCAGCAGTACGGTGCGGTGTTCGCTCTGGGGGGCGGTGCTCTCGGTCATGGGACCAGTCTCGCGCCTGCCCGGACCCGCGCGGTCCGCGACCCCCTCAGATCCGCGGCGGCCGGGCCTCGTACGGCGTGGACAGGACGACCGTGGTCCGGGTGGAGACACCGGCGAGCGAGCGGATCCGGGTGAGCAGGTGCTCCAGCTCCAGCGGCGTGGCGACGCGCACCTTGAGGATGTAGTTCTCGTCACCCGCGACGCTGTGACACGCCTCCAGCTCCGGGACGTCCGCGAGCCGCTCGGCGATGTCGTCCGGCGCGCTCGGGTCGAAGGGTTTCACCGAGATGAACGCGGTGAGCGGCAGGCCGACGGCCTCGGGGTCGACGACCGCGGCGTAGCCCCGGATCACCCCGCGCTGCTCCAGCCTGCGGACACGCTGATGAACGGCCGATGTGGACAGGCCCGTGGCCTTGCCCAGGTCGGTGTAGCTCATCCGCCCGTCCTCGACGAGCAACTCCACGATCTGTCGGTCCAGCTCCTCCATACGGATCAACCTATTGCCCCGGGTCCCTCCAGGCACAGCGGCAGGGGCTCCGGAAGGGGCACCCACGGCGGACATGTGACGAATGCCACAGGTTTACGGGTGGGTAGCCGACCACCTCGCGGTTACGGCGGATGCGCGACGGGAAGTGCTTGCTGTGGTCGAGGCCGTGTCGCCTGGTCGGCCCACCTGAGGGGGGAATTTCCCATGCAGAGCCTGAAGCTCACCGGACGTATCGAACCGGAACCCGTCGAGGACACCGCTCCCGTCGAGAACACCGCTCCCGACGCGTACGACACCTTCGAGATGTACCGGGTGATCTGCCCGGACTGCGCGCAGCCGATCGCGCTGCTGGCGGACGAGGACGTACTGCCGGAGCACGCGCTGTGCCCGACGCCGTGGAACCCGTTCGTGCTGACCGTCTGCGCCGGCACGGGCCGCGCGGCGTCGCAGTCGCGGCCCGCCGACGATTCGTTCGACGCCCAGGAGCAGGAAACGGGCCTGCTGTTGACGCTCCCTCAGGGACTCGACTGGAGAATGCAGCCGTTCTCGCACGCCGGCGGCCCCGGCTCACGCCCGCTGCGGGTGCCCCGGATGCGGCGCGACGCCGCCTGACGGCAGCCCCCGCGTCCGCGCGGGACCGGCCCGGACACGTTTCCGGGCCCGCCCGGCACCTCTGCGCCGCACCACGACGGCCCGACCGGCGTGGTGCCCCCGGCGAGGACCGCCCGCCGCCCGGGGACAGGGCGAACGGGCTCTCTATTCGGCCGGACAGTGACCAGGGCCCGCCCCGCGCCGTTGGCCGGGCATGACCCTGCTGCAATCAACGGCCGGTCCCGGCCGCCGCCTCGCCTCTCCCACCGCCGAAGAATCGGTTCCGCAGCCCGGTTCGCAGCCGGTGCCCCGGCCCGTGCCCCCGCGGTCGGCTCCGCGACCGGTGCCGCACTCCACCGATCCGCCCATCTACCGGGCCCTGCTGCGTCGTTGGGAGCGCGCGGACCGGACCCTGCCGGGCCGCCACGACCAGGAGTGGCACCGGATCATGGCGACGCCCGTGTGGTCGGACCGGCCGCTGCGGGTCAGCGCGTCTCAGGACCCGCGAGGTGGCGTGCGATGACCATCCGCTGGATCTGATTGGTGCCCTCGACGATCTGCAGCACCTTGGCCTCGCGCATCAGCCGCTCGACGGGGAAGTCGAGGGTGTAGCCGTATCCGCCGAGCACCTGGACGGCGTCGACGGTGACCCGCATGGCCGTGTCCGTGCAGAACAGCTTGGCCATGGCCGCCTGGCGCGAGAAGGGCTTGCCCTCGTCGCGGAGCCGGGCCGCCTCCAGGTAGAGCGCCCGGCCCGCCTCGATCTGGGTGGCCATGTCGGCGAGCATGAAGCGCAGCCCCTGGAAGTCCGCGATGGGGCGGCCGAACTGCTCCCGCCCGGTGGCGTAGCCGACGGCCTCGCTCAGGGCGGCCTGGGCGACGCCGACCGCGCAGGCGGCGATGCCGAGCCGCCCGGAGTCGAGCGCGGACAGGGCGATGGCGAAGCCCTGACCCTCCTCGCCGATCCGGCGCGCGTCGGAGACCCGTACGCCGTCGAAGTTCAGCTGGGCGGTGGGCGAGCCCTTCATGCCCATCTTCTTCTCGGGGACGGCCGCGTCGAGCCCCTCGGCGTCGCCGGGGACCAGGAACGCGGTGATCCCGCGGGCGCCCTCGGCGCCGGTGCGGGCCAGGACCGTGTAGAAGTCCGCGATGCCGCCGTGGGTGATCCACGCCTTGGTGCCGGTGATGACCCAGTCGTCGCCGTCCCGTACGGCCTTCGTACGGAGCGAGGCGGCATCGGAGCCCGCGGCGGGCTCGGAGAGGCAGTAGGCGCCCAGCAGGCCCCCTCCCAGCATCGCCGGGAGGTGTTCGGTCCGCTGCTCCTTGGTGCCGTATCCGGCGACCGCGTGACAGGCGAGGGAATGGACGCTGACACCGAGGCCGACGGTGAGCCGGGCGGCGGCGAGTTCTTCGAGGACCTGGAGGTAGACCTCGTACGGCTGATCGCCGCCGCCGTACGCGGAGTCGTAGGGCAGTCCCAGCAGTCCGGAGTCGGAGAGCAGCGTGAAGACTTCGCGCGGGAAGCGGCCCGCTTCCTCCTCCTCCGCCGCCCGGGGTGCGATCTCTCGCTGGGCGATGTCGCGGACGAGCGCGACGAGTTGCCTGGACTCCTCGGTGGGCAGACGGCGTTCCACCAATTGCGGGGCACGGTCGGTCATGACGGCGCTCTCCTCCCTGTCGGGCGTTGCGACGGTCGCGCGCGCGGGGTGTGGGCGGCGCCGCCGGGGGCTTCCGGGCGCGACCCGGAAAAGCACTGCTGCCCGGCCGACACCGGCCTCGTCGGATTACGAGAGCTGCCGGCCAGCGGCTGTGGCGGCTTGAGTATGCCCGATCGGACGATATCCGTCACGGGGTGACCGGGCGACTCGGCACCGGGCGGAACGATCAGCGGGATTGGTCCGAACCATTGACCCGACTGGTCTAGTCCATCTACGGTTTCAACCGGAACGGCCTTTGCGCGTTCATGCCAAGTCCACGCGATGGCCGACTTCCTGCCCCCCACAAGCAAGTTCCCTCCCCCACGAGGAGACAAGATGTTCGGACCGCATCGTCCCCGCGCCCGCTTCCGGGCGCTCGCCGCAGCCGCCTGTACCGCCGCCCTCGGCGCCGCCCTGCTGGGTGCCGCGGGCACCGCATCGGCCGGCGCGACCCCCACCACCACGCGGGCAGCGGCCCCCGCGTCCGCCGACGCCACCCCCACAGCGGCCGGCGACAAGGTGGTCGGATACTTCACCAACTGGGGTGTCTACCAGCGCAATTACCACGTCAGGAACATCGAGACCTCCGGCTCGGCCGACAAACTCACGCACATCAACTACGCCTTCGGCAACGTCACCGGCGGCAAGTGCGCGATCGGCGACTCGTACGCCGACTACGAGAAGGCGTACACGGCCGACCAGTCCGTCGACGGTGTGGCGGACACCTGGGACCAGGATCTGCGCGGCAACTTCAACCAGCTCCGCAAGCTGAAGAAGCTGCACCCGGATCTGAAGGTCATCTGGTCGTTCGGCGGCTGGACCTGGTCCGGCGGCTTCGGCGAGGCGGCGAAGAACCCGGCCGCGTTCGCCGAGTCCTGCTACAACCTGGTGGAGGACCCGCGTTGGGCCGATGTCTTCGACGGCATCGACATCGACTGGGAGTACCCCAACGCCTGCGGTCTGACCTGCGACACCAGCGGGCGCGAGGCCTACGGCAACCTGCTGGCGGCGCTGCGCACCAAGTTCGGGACGAGCAACCTGGTCACCTCGGCGATCTCCGCCGACGCCTCCGACGGCGGCAAGCTCGACGCGGTCGACTACGGCGGCGGGGCGAAGTACGTCGACTGGTACAACCCGATGACGTACGACTACTTCGGCGCCTGGGACGCGAAGGGGCCGACCGCCCCGCACTCCCCGCTCACCTCCTACGACGGCATCCCGAAGGACGGCTTCAACAGCGAGGCCACCATCGCCAAGCTGAAGGCCCAGGGCGTCCCCGCCGCCAAGCTGCTGCTCGGCATCGGCTTCTACGGCCGCGGCTGGAGCGGCGTCACCCAGGACGCACCCGGCGGCACCGCGACCGGCGCGGCGCCCGGCACCTTCGAGGCGGGCATCGAGGACTACAAGGTCCTCAAGAACAGCTGCCCGGCCACCGGCACCGTCGCCGGCACCGCGTACGCCCACTGCGGTACCAACTGGTGGAGCTACGACACCCCCGCCACCATCGGCACCAAGATGAACTACAAGAACCAGCAGGGCCTCGGCGGCACCTTCTTCTGGGAGCTGAGCGGCGACACCACCAACGGCGAGCTGATCAAGGCGATCGACTGAGACCGTCCGCTCCGCGGAACACGGATCGGGGCCGCGCGGCCGGGTGAGTCTGCCCGGCCGCGCAGTGCGTCACCGAAGGCAATGTTGCATGATCATGCGAAGTGATGCATAGTCTTGCCATGTCCAAAGTCCTCACCTCCCTCCCCACCGGCGAGCGCGTCGGCATCGCCTTCTCCGGCGGACTCGACACCTCCGTCGCCGTCGCCTGGATGCGCGACAAGGGCGCCGTCCCCTGCACGTACACCGCCGACATCGGCCAGTACGACGAGCCCGACATCGCGTCCGTGCCCGGCCGCGCCTCCGCGTACGGCGCCGAGATCACCCGGCTCGTCGACTGCCGTGCCGCGCTGGTCGAGGAAGGGCTGGCGGCGCTCGCCTGCGGCGCGTTCCACATCAAGTCGGGCGGGCGCCCGTACTTCAACACCACGCCGCTGGGGCGGGCCGTGACCGGCACGCTGCTGGTACGGGCGATGCTCGAGGACGGGGTGCAGATCTGGGGCGACGGCTCCACGTTCAAGGGCAACGACATCGAGCGGTTCTACCGGTACGGGCTGCTCGCCAACCCGCACCTGCGGATCTACAAGCCCTGGCTGGACGCGGACTTCGTCACGGAGCTCGGCGGCCGCAAGGAGATGTCCGAGTGGCTGCTCGCGCACGGGCTGCCGTACCGGGACTCGACGGAGAAGGCCTACTCCACGGACGCCAACATCTGGGGCGCCACGCACGAGGCCAAGACCCTGGAGCATCTCGACACCGGCGTCGAGACGGTCGACCCGATCATGGGCGTGCGGTTCTGGGACCCGTCGGTGGAGATCGCCACGGAGGACGTGACGGTCGGCTTCGACCAGGGCCGCCCGGTCACCATCAACGGCAAGGAGTTCGCCTCCCCGGTCGACCTCGTCATGGAGGCCAACGCGATCGGCGGCCGCCACGGTCTCGGCATGTCCGACCAGATCGAGAACCGGATCATCGAGGCCAAGAGCCGCGGCATCTACGAGGCGCCCGGCATGGCGCTGCTGCACATCACCTACGAGCGCCTGGTCAACGCGATCCACAACGAGGACACCCTGGCCGCGTACCACAACGAGGGCCGGCGGCTCGGCCGGCTGATGTACGAGGGCCGCTGGCTGGACCCGCAGGCGCTGATGATCCGCGAGTCGCTGCAGCGCTGGGTCGGCGCGGCCGTCACCGGCGAGGTGACCCTGCGGCTGCGGCGCGGCGAGGACTACTCGGTCCTCGACACCACGGGCCCGGCGTTCAGCTACCACCCCGACAAGCTCTCCATGGAGCGCACCGAGGACTCGGCGTTCGGCCCGGTGGACCGGATCGGCCAGCTCACCATGCGGAACCTGGACATCGCCGACTCCCGTGCGCGGCTGGAGCAGTACGCGGGCCTGGGCCTGGTCGGCACCGGCCACCCGACGCCGATCGGCGCCGCACAGGCCGCCTCGACCGGCCTGATCGGCGCGATGGACCAGGGCGGCGCCCAGGCGATCGCCTCGCGCGGCGAGGCCACGGACGAGGAGACGATGCTGGACCGTGCCGCGATGGAGTCCGGCACGGACTGACCCCGGCCCCGGCCGTACGCATCCGGGCAGCGGGCCCCGGCGGATTCCGTTCCGCCGGGGCCCGCTGCCGTACGGCCGTGCTCGCGACAGCGGGCCGGGCGGGCGGGCTCCTCATGCCATGTTCCGGCAGGACGGACGCGGCTTCGACGTCACCGGTGGTTCACCCGCCGCTGATGAGGTGATCGTCGTCGGTGCTCCCCGCCGACCGGATCAAGGAGATTTCCATGCCCAGACAGCGCCTGTCCCGCAGTCACCTGACAGCCACCGGTGCGGTCCTCGTCGCCACCGCCACCGCCGCCGTCGCCCTCACGGCGACGGCCGGTGCGTACGGTACGAAGGAGCACGCGAAGGACGCCGTCAAGGGCGGCAAGGCGAAGAACGTCATCCTGCTCATCGGTGACGGCATGGGCGACTCGGAGATCACCCTCGCCCGCGACTACACCGTGGGCGCGGCCGGCCGCCTGAACATGGACAAGTTCCCGCTGACCGGCGCGTACACGACCTACGCCGTGCACGCGGACGGCACACCGGACTACGTCACCGACTCCGCGGCCAGCGGCACCGGCTGGGCGACCGGCGTGAAGACCGTCAACGGGCGGATCTCCAAGACGCCGGGCACCGACAAGGCCGTGCCGACCATTCTGGAACTGGCGCAGAAGGGCGGCTACGCGACCGGCTCGGTGACCACCGCCGAGCTGACCGACGCCACCCCGGCCGTCCTCGCCTCGCACGCCACGGACCGCTCCTGCCAGGGCCCCGCCGACATGGCCAAGTGCCCCACCGACACCATCGCCAAGGGCGGACCCGGCTCCATCGCCGAGCAGAGCGTCAACCACAAGGTCGATGTGCTCCTCGGCGGCGGCAAGCAGCGCTTCGACCAGAAGGTGACCGCCGGCAAGTACAAGGGCCTGACCGTCAGCGAGCAGGCGCGGAAGCTGGGTTACCAGGTCGTCACCGACAACGCCTCCCTGAAGTCGGTCAAGGGCGGCAAGCCGGTGCTCGGGCTCTTCGCGCCCGGCAACGTTCCCACCGAGTGGACCGGCAAGACCGCCGCGGTCGGCGGGACCGCCCCGCAGCGCTGCGTGACGTCCAACCCGAACCGGCCCTCCGGCACCCCGAACCTCGCCGACCAGACCACCAAGGCCATCCAGCTCCTGGAGGCGAAGCAGAAGCGCCGGCACAGCGAGAAGGGCTTCTTCCTCCAGGTCGAGGGCGCGTCGATCGACAAGCAGGACCACGCGGCCGACCCGTGCGGCCAGATCGGCGAGACCGCGGCGTTCGACCGCGCGGTGAAGACGGCCCGCGCGTACGCCGCCAAGCACCCCGACACCCTCGTCGTCACCACCGCCGACCACGGCCACAGCAGCCAGATCGTGCCCCTGGAGGCCCAGCCGCCCGGCCTGTCCTCCACCTTGGTCACCGACGAGGGCCAGCAGATCAAGGTGAACTACTCGACCAACCCGCCCGGCGAGTCGCAGGAGCACACCGGTACCGAGGTCCGGATCGCGGCTCAGGGCCCGCAGGCCTACCGCGTCCTGGGCGTCACCGACCAGACCGACCTGTTCGCCACGATCCGCGAGGCGCTCCGGGTGCGCTGACCACTCGGGAAGACGTTCCCGGCCCCGTCGGCACGAGCAGCATGCCGGCGGGGCCGGGACGTGTACCGGCTCAGGACCTCGGAGGTGCGGCCGTGGCGCCGCACCCGCTCGCAGCAGCCGAACGACTTCAGCACCCGGCGCTGGGCCGGTGCCCTGACCAGCGCTTTTCCATCTTTGAGCGCTGTCAGTGCCTTCCCTGCCCGCACAGCGAAAGTCCCTGGAATCTCCCCCGGTACAGACGTGAAATTCCCTGCAGAGTCCCTGGGACGGCCGCGCCCCGGCGTGCTGCCCAGGTCAGAGGCCCTTTCCTGAGCAGAGCCGCAAGTGGCGGCAGACGGGTCGGGCTGTACGCCGGGCTCGGACCGGTTACGCATCGCGGGTCTCCGAGGTGAGCGCTGCCGAAGCAGTGGACGGTCCGTCCCATCGCCTGCGCGCCGAGAAGCCGCGCATGTCCATCGGCGAGGAGCATCGGAGTCCGGAGAAACAGCGCGCCGCGACGGCTCGGCCCCGACCCGGATCGGTCCCCCGACCGTGCGCGTCACCGACGCCGAGATCCGGCTTCGCCACCGTCCTCGCCGCCGCCCGGGACCGGCTCGTCCTCGCTACCGGCGTCATTTACGGCACCGACATCGCTCTTCTTGGGCAGGTGCTGAATGCGGCGGGCCGGCGACCGCAGGGTGTGGCGGGCAGCCGCGACAGGTCCGGAGGCCGCCAGCTCGGCGCACCGCTTGAACGGGTGCGGGTTGGTCAGCCCCGCGAGCGACTCGCGCAGGGCGGTGTCGGCGGAGCGCCGGCTCTCCGGCCGGGCCGACGATCCGGCGTCTGCCGAGCGAAGTGCCGCAGGACGGCAGCGCTCGGCTCTCGTCGAAGCGGAGCCCGTGCCGGTGAACCGCCCGCCGCCCACCCGCGCGGGGCCTGCGGCCGGCTCACCGGAAAGCAGTTGCGCCGAAAAGCAGTTGTGTCGAACCTCTTGTCGGGTCGATCTGATCTCCCTAATGTGAACCTTCAAATCCCCGGAAAGTACGTACAGCAAGCTCTGTTAGGGCAAATTTTTGAACGATCAAATGCATCAGACATCCGAAGCCGTCACCCCCGCGGCCCCCGGTCCGGCTCCCGCCCGCGGTCCGATGGTGGGCTACCTCGACTACGCCAGGGTCGGCCCGCTCTCCCGCCCGGCCGCCGCCGCGCTCGCCGACGCGACCGCGCTCGCCGCCCGCGTCGACCCAGCCGACCTCGACCGGCTGTTCGCCCTCGGCGACGCCGCCCTGGCCTCGGCGGCCCGGCTGCTCGACGCCCGTCCGCACGAAATCGCCCTCGCTCCGTCCACCAGCAACGGCCTGTTCACCGTGGCCGCCGCACTCCACGGCCCCGGTACCGTCCTGGTGCCCCGTGGCGAGTTCCCCGCCAACCTCTACCCCTGGCTCCGCTTCGCCGGCCGCGGCGGCCCCGCCGTCCGTCTCGTCGACCCGGCCGGGCAGCGGCACATCACCCCCGACCTCCTGCGCCGCCACCTCACTCCCGATGTCACCGCCCTCACCGTCAGCGCCGTCGACTCGCTCACCGGCCACCTGGCACCGCTCGCCGCCCTCAAGGAGGTCCTCGGGCCCGGCCGGCTGCTGATCGTCGACGCCATCCAGGGCCTGGGCGCCGTCGCGCTCGAAGCGGATGCCGCCGACATCCTCGTCAGCGGCGGCCAGAAGTGGCTACGGGCCGGCTGGGGAGCCGCACTGCTACTGATCCGCGACCGGTGCGCCGAGCACCTGGCTCCCGGGCTCGGCGGCTGGGCCGGCGTCGCGGATCCCTTCGCGCCCCGGCATCCGGCGCCGCCGCTGCCCGGGGCCGCCGCCCACCTCGCCACCAACCCGGACTTCCCGGCCGCCGCGGCCCTCGGCGCGGCGATCGACGACCTGGTCGGCCAGGGCGGACCGGCCGTCGTCGGCGGTCGCATCCGCGCCGTCCTCGACGAACTGCTCGATCGTGCACGCCAGGCCGGTGCCGAGGTCCTGCTGGACGGGCTCGGGCCCCAGGAGCGCGGCGGCATCGGCGCTTTCCGGCTGCCCGGTCGTGATCCCGCCTCCGTCCACCGCGCCCTCGAAGCGGGCGGAGTCATCACCACCCGCCGCGACGAGTGGATCCGGCTGTCTCCCCACGCTTCGACCCCCGACGCCGCCGCGGACCTGCTCACCGAGGCGCTGCAGGCCTTCACCCGCCCCACGTCCCACTCCATGTCCCACTCCCAGGAGCCCACATGTCCCACCAACTGAGCCGCCGCCGTCTGCTTCAGCTCGCCACCGCCTCCGTCGCCGGACTCGGCCTCACCGCCTGCGGCGACAACGGATCGGGCAGCGCCGGAGGCGACGGCGACAGCGGCAGGATCACCGTCTGGAGCTGGACCACCGCGGCCGAGGGCCTGCGCAGCGTCGTCCCCTCCTTCGAGCGGGACAACCCCGGCATCAAGGTCGACGTCCAGGACGTCGGCAACCCGGCCATCTGGGACAAGATCACCGTCGGCCTCGCCTCGGGCGGCAAGGGCCTCGCGGACGTCCTGCACATCGGCGTCGACTACCTGCCCGGTTACCTGGACAAGTTCCCCGACGGCATCGCCGACCTGTCCGGGCTCGGCGCCGACACGTACAAGGACGCCTTCGCCAAGGGTCTGTGGCCGACCGTCATAGGCAAGGACAAGGCCGCCCACGCCCTCCCCTGGGAGGTCAACCCGCTCGGTCTCTTCTATCGGCACGACCACTTCGAGAAGGCCGGTGTCGACCCCGCCGACATCAGTGACTGGAACGACATGACCGCCGCAGGGTCGAAGATCCTCGACGCCACCGGTGTCCGGCTGCTCGGGCTCGACAAGACCGGCGCCACCCAGGACATGGACTTCTTCCAGAACCTGATGCAACTCCAGGACGTCTTCTACTTCGACCAGGACGGGAAGATCACGCTCGCCTCCCCGGCCGCCGTCAAGGCCCTCACCATCATCAAGCGGCTCAACGACGCCGGCCTGATCGCCGACACCGCGGGCCAGGGCACCGAGAAGCGCCTGCTCAGCCAGGGGAAGCTCGCCACCTACGCGGAGGCGGCCTGGGCCGTGGAGTATCTGGCCTCCACGTTTCCCGAGCAGAAGGGGAAGTGGCGCTCCATGCAGCCGCCCGCCGCCGTTCCCGGTGGCAAGCGCAACGCCATCGTCAACTCCACCTACCTGACCGTCTCCGGCTCCAGCACGCGCCGCAAGGCCGCCTGGCAATTCATCGAGTACGCGCTCACCAAGCCCGCCCAGATCAACCGGATGTTCGCCTCCGGCGGCGTCTTCCCCGCCCTCAAGGCGGCGTACGACGACCCGAGGTTCAGCGCGCCGCACCCCTTCTACGGCGGCCAGAAGGTGCTGAAGCCCTTCGTCGAATCGCTCTCCGCCGATACCCGGGCCACCAACTTCACCGGCGACTACGCCCGCGCCCTCAAGTTCGCCAGCGACGCCCAGAGCCAGGTGCTGATCAAGGGCGCCGACCCGGCCGACGCCCTCAAGAAGGCCGCCGAGCAGCTTGCCCAGCAGACCGGTCGGCAGCAGGCGGCCTGACCACCATGTCCCTCGCCCCGTCCGAACACGCTCCCGCCACCGCCACCGCCACCCCGGCCGGCCGCGGCACCACCGACCGGAACGGCCGCACCCGCTCGGGCCGCCGCCGACTGCTGACCCGCACCTCCGTCCCGTACCTGCTGATCATGCCCGCCGTGCTGGGCTTCGCGATCTTCAAGGCGTACCCCATCGTCGCCTCGCTCTGGATCAGCCTCACCACCGGCAACGGCGCCGGTCGGCACTTCACCGGGCTCGACAACTACCAGCGCCTGCTGAAAGACCCGCTGTTCTGGACCGCGCTGAAGAACACCGCGCTGATCCTGGTCGTCCAGGTGCCGCTGATGCTCGGTCTCGCCCTGCTCGTCGCCCTCGGCCTCAACTCCACCAAGGTCTGGCTGCGCCCGCTCTGGCGGCTCGGCGTCTTCGTCCCCTCGCTGACCGGTCTGGTCGCCGCGGGCGTGATGTTCTCCGTGATCCTCAACCGCGACGCCGGACTGTTGAACTGGGTCCTCTCCCTGTTCGGCATCGACCGGGTGAACTGGCTCGGCAGCCCCTTCTGGGCCCGCGTCGGCGTCGTCCTCGTCATCACCTGGCACTACACCGGCTACAACGCGGTGATCTACCTCGCCGGCCTGCAGGGCATTCCCCAGGAGCTGTACGAGGCCGCGAAGGTCGACGGCGCGGGACCGATCCGCCGCTTCGTCTCCATCACCCTTCCCCAGCTGCGCCCGATCCTGCTCCTCACCGTGGTGCTCTCCACCATCGGCACCCTGCAGCTCTTCGACGAGCCGTACGTCCTCACCGGCGGCGGCCCCGACAACGCCACCTTGACGGTCACCATGTACCTCTACAACAACGGCTTCAAATACTTCGACTTCGGCTACGCCTCGGCTCTCGCCTACGCGCTCGCGCTGATCGTGGCCGTGCTCGGCTTCCTGCAGGTCCGCCTGATGGGAGAGCGCAAGTGAAACGCCGCAGCCTCCTCCTCACCCTGCTCCTCGCGGGCGCCTTCGGGCTCTGCGTCGGTCCGTTCTACTGGCTCGCCATGGCCGCCACGCAGGAGAACAGCGACGTGTTCTCCTGGCCGCCGAAGCTGCTGCCCGGCGGTCACCTCATGGAGAACCTCCAGGGGCTCCAGGATTCCATCGGGCTCACCCGCGTCCTGTTCAACACCGTGCTGGTGGCGGGCGTTCAGACGGTCGGCGCGGTCGTCGTCTCGGTCCTCGCGGGCTACGCCTTCGCCAAGTTCGAGTTCCGCGGGCGCAATCTGTTCTTCGTCCTGCTGCTCAGCACCCTCGTCCTCCCCGACACGGTGATGCTCATCCCGATCTTCGAGATGATGATGAAGCTGGGCCTGATCGACTCCTACCAGTCCGTCGTCCTCCCCGGCCTGGTCACCCCGTTCGGCATCTTCCTGATGCGGCAGGCACTGCGCTCCATGCCCGACGAGCTCCTGGACGCGGCCCGCGTCGACGGCGCCGGCGAACTGCGGGTGCTGTGGCGGATCGTCATCCCGGTCAACCGGCCGGTCATCGCGGCGCTCGCGCTGTTCGTCTTCCTCGGCGGCTGGAACCAGTTCGTCTGGCCGCTGATCGCACTGCGCAGCCCCGACATGTACACGCTGCCCGTGGCCACCGCCACCCTGCAGGGCCTTGCGACCACCAACTACGCGCAGGTCCTGCTCGCCGCCGCCATCGCCGCCGTCCCCGTGATGGCCCTCTTCCTCGTCCTGCAACGCCAGTTCATCTCCGGCCTGCTGGCCGGGGCCACCAAGGAGTGACCGCCATGACCACCGAAGCGCCCGCGGTCCCGCAGCAGCCCGTCCCGGTCTGGCGCCCCAACACGCCGGCCGACGCGACCCCCGACACCGTCGTCCACCAGCAGCTCGCCACCGGGCTGCTCCACGGTGCCGACGCCCCGCTCACCGTCCACCTCACCGGGCTCGGCTGCGACCGGCTGGAGACCACCGTCACCCCGGCCGGCGACGGCGTGGCCCTGATCGAGGTCACGGCGTCGGCCGCGGCCACCGTCCGCGCCGAATGGCGGATCCCCTGCGTCGGGGCCACCGCCTACTGGACCCCGGACACCAACGCCTCCCGCTGGCTGCCGCCGTCCTGGGTCGCCCCCCGGGCCGTCTCGCTCGCTCTGGGCGCCCCCGTGGCCAGTCTGGTCGGCGCCGACGACCGCGCTCTGTGCACCGCCGCCGCCGGCGAGACCTCCGCACCCGTGCGCGTCGGTGCCGGTGTGGTGGAGGAGAGCGGCGAGTTCGCCTTCACCGTGGAGCAGGACCTCACCCCGGACGGGCCGCCGCTGCGGCTGCGGATCGACCTCAGCGACCGCCACTTCGCCGCCACCCTGCAGGCCGTCACCGACTGGTGGGCCGAGGGCCTGGACCACCCCGGCATCGCGCCCGCCGCCCGGATGCCCGCCTACTCCACCTGGTACAGCCTCCACCAGAACGTCGACACCGCCGCCGTCGAGCGCCAGGCCGCCCTCGCCGCGGCCGTCGGCTGCGAGAGCATCATCGTCGACGACGGCTGGCAGACCACCGACCGCGCCCGCGGCTACGGCCACTGCGGCGACTGGGAGCCCAACCCGGCGGCCTTCCCGGACCCCGCGGCCCATGTCGCCGAGGTCCACCGGCTCGGCGTCGCCTACCTCCTCTGGTACGCGGTGCCGTTCATCGGCCGGCACAACGACGCCTGGGACCGCTTCCAGGGCATGATCCTGCGCGAGGAGCCCCACCTGGACGCGGCCGTGCTCGACCCCCGCCACCCCGAGGTCCGCGCCCACCTGGTCGAGAAGGTCTCCCGCGCCGTCGAGCAGTGGGACATGGACGGTCTGAAGCTCGACTTCATCGACCGCTTCGCCGTCACCGACCCTCCGCCCGCCCCGGCCGGCGCCGACCGCACCGCCGTCCACGAGGGCGTGCTCCAGCTGCTCGCCGACCTCGACACCCGTCTGCGCCGCACCCGGCCGGACGTGATCGTCGAGCACCGCCAGCCGTACGTCAGCCCGGGGCTGTGGCCGTACGCCACCATGGTCCGCGCCACCGACTGCCCGCTCAGCCCCGCCGAGAACCGCCAGCGCACCGTCGACTGCCGGCTCACCGCGGGCCCGCTCGCCGTCCACGCCGACATGATCACGTGGCACTCCGCCGAAACGCCCGAGTCCGTTGCCGTCCACCTCGTCAACGCCCTGTTCTCGGTGCCGCAGATTTCCGTCGACCTCGCCGCCCAGAGCCCTGAGCAGCTCGCCACCCTGCGCTTCTGGCTCGGCGTCTTCCGCCGGTACGCCGATGTCCTCCAGCTCGGCGCCCTGGAACCCGCGCGACCGGACCTCGGCTACCCCCTGGTCCGCGCCCGCGACCACCACACCACCGTGGTCGCACGCTACGCGCCGCTGCCCGTCGCCCTCCCGGACCGGCGCGCCGCGGACGGCCCGCAGACCCTGCTCGTCGCCAACGCGGACCGCGACCCCGTGGTGCTCCTGACCGCCACCCGGCCGGAACAGACCCTCGCCCGCGTCCAGGACTGCCGTGGTGAGATCCTGTCGGAGACCGTTCTCGACCTCGTCGCCGGGGTGAACTCGGTGACCGTGCCGACCGGTGGCCTGCTCACCCTGACCCGCGAGCACTGACGACCGGGGGCCGGGGGCGGCCACCCGCCGCCCCCAGCCCGCCGACCACAGAGGAACGATGACCGCTCGACAGGTGACCATCGAGGACGTCGCACACGCGGCCGGAGTCTCCCGCCAGACCGTCTCGAACGCTCTCAACGCACCCCACCGGCTGCGCGCCACCACCCTCGCCCGGGTCACCGCCGCCATCGACGAACTCGGTTACCAGCCCGACCAGTCCGCCCGCAGCCTGCGCACCGGCACCCGCAAGGTCATCGGCTATCCCGCCCCCGCCGACAACCCCGCCGACCCCAACCCCCTGATGGGCGGCTTCCTCCAGGCGCTGGTGACCGCCGCCGACGCCGTGGGCCACCGCATCCTGGTGTTCCGCTCCGACCCCCAGCAGGGCGCCGCAGCAGTCGCCAGGTCCTTCAACGGCCTGATCGCGGCCCGCCAGGTCGACGGGTTCGTCCTCTCCGACGTCGTCCACGACGACCCCCGCGTCGACGTGCTCGCCGAGGCCGGCTTCCCGTTCGCCGCCTTCGGCCGCACCGCCCCCGGGCGCCCGCAGAACTGGGTGGACATCGACTCCACCGCCGCCACCGCCGCCCTGACCGGACTCCTGCTCGACCAGGGCCACCGCCGGATCTGCTACCTCAACTCCGCCGCGTCCCTGCCCTGGCTCGCCGACCGCAGGGCCGGCTTCCTGCAAGCCGCGGCCGCCGCCCCTGACGGCGCCTTCGAGGTCGGCGTCCCCGACGACGACCCGGCCGCGCTCTCCCACGCCGTCGAGCGCCTGCTCACCGGCCCCGACCGCCCCACCGCCCTGGTCTGCGCAAACGACTGGCTCGCCCTGTCCGCCTACCAGGCCGTCCGCGCCGCAGGCCTCGTCGTGGGCGACGACGTCGCCGTCACCGGCTTCAACGACATCCCGCTCTGCACACTGCTCCAGCCCGCCCTCACCAGCGCGCGCCTGCCCCTGGCCGCCATCGCCCACGTCCTCGTCGACCGGCTGATCACCGCCGTCGAGGACCCCGCCGCCGCCGAGGCGAGCGGGCTGCTGCTTCCTGCGGAGCCGGTCGTGCGCGGCAGCACGCCGGGGCGGTAACGGAGGCCGCCGGCCGTCACACCGGCTCGGCGGCCTTGCGCAGCAGGACGACCGACCACCTGCGGTCCGTCCGCCCTTGCCACGGCGGCGGACCGGTCGAGCTCGACTACGGGCTGAAGCCGATGAGGGCCGTGCGAGGTGCTCGCGGGGCATCGTGAAGGAAGGCCGCCGTGACCCACGTGATCGAAGCCCCCCACGCCGAGGACGCCGAGTCTCTGGGGCCTGTGCAGTTGAGGGCCTGGCTGCAGACGTATCCCAACGAGGAGGCGGGGATAGACGAGAGTTGGATACGTGAGCACCGAGGCTCCTCCGCCACCGAGGAAGGCATCGCTCAGTGGCGGGAGTTCATAGTGGCGGCGAAGCAACGGCCGGACCTGCTGTTCTGCCGTGTCGTCCGCTCCGATACGGAGATCGTCGGTTTCCTCTGCGGCCGCCGGGACGACGTGGTCACCCTCGGGCCGATGTATCTGCTGAACGAGGCCCAGGGCGAAGGTGTCGGGGGGCGAATGATGAGCGAATTCCTGGCCTGGGCAGGAAGCGCATCCATGCGCCTATGGGTCACCGAGTACAACGAGCGCGCGGTCCGCTTCTACGAGCGCTACGGATTCAAGGCCACGGGTGAACGAGAGATTTGGCGAGGAAGGCTGCCCAACGTGCGCATGATCCGCAACTCCACGTCGAGTGACGACCTCGGCTGAGCCGCCCGGTTCCGGACTCGCCGCGACGTGAGGGACGGCTTCGACCGGGTCGGGCTCTTTCAGTTCATCTCCAGTTCATCGGTGACTCGATGCCGTCTGCGGCACTGCCGTGATCGCCCTGGCGCCCTGCTTCGAAAGGGCCTCCGGCGCAGGTCAGAGGCCCTCTCGAAAGCAAAGCCGCAGATGGCGGCCACCTCGCCCAGGACGGCCGGGAACGCTGCCGTCAGGTGGTCGAGGCGGCCGTGGCTGCGCACATGCTCAGAGCAGGCCGAACGACTTCAGCACCCGGCGCTGAGCCGGTGTCGGCCGGGCGGGCCAATAGAGGTAGCACACTCCACCCGTACCGCTCCTGACCTTGCCGTTCGCGTCGTACCGTTTGGTCCTCAACCAGATGTTCTCCCACTCCCTGCGCTTGTAGACCCGGCGCACGGCCTCGTTGCTCGGCGAGGCCGGGTCGTTCGCGATCACGTCGCCGTCCGCGGTGAACCCGATCACGGTCATCAGGTGGCCGGAGGTCCCGTATCCCGCGCCGGTCAGCTCCTCCTTGAGGAAGGACTGCGACGTTATGGCCGGGATGCCCGCGCGGATCAGCGTCTCCAGGTCCGCGAGCGAGTCCAGCCGGGTCACCGCCGCGCTCATCTCGTCGTACGTCGCGGCGTACGCGGCGTTGAACGGCCAGTTGCCGCAGCCCTCGTACTGGTAGTCGTAGGTGAACCGGGCGGCGTGGCAGACCTGCGGGTCGGCCAGGCCGGGCTTGACCCAGGCGAGCTCCTCGGCGGTCGGGCGGCGCCCCCAGTACTCGATGATCATCTGCGAGGAGGTGGGGCTGCACCAGGCCTCGCCGCCGTTGTCGTACTCGGGGTACTGGCCCGCGTGGACGTTCTGCGAGTAGCGCGGCACCCGCAGCTCACGGGCGAGGCCGGGGTTGCTGGCCGGCACGGTGAAGCGGTCCGGGATGTCGGACGCCATCGCGCCGAGCCGCCGGACGGTGGGCGTCAGGCGGCTGCCCGGGGTGCGGTGGAGGGTGAGCCGCAGCCGGTACGAGACCAGTCGCAGTCCGCTCGCGGGGTCGTCCACCGAGAAGGTGTCGGTCCAGACGGAGCTTTTGCCGTCGGTCTGGTCGTCGACGGAGGTACGCCGGATGTCGCCGTCACCGGCGGCCCAGCGGCCCATCACGTACCAGGGTGTCGAGGTGCTGTCCGAGTAGCGGCCCTGGAGCTCGATCTGGATCCAGGTGCCCGCCGGGGTCTCCGCGTTCCAGGAGGCGATCACCTCGGTCGCCGGGACGGTGGACCGGTGGACCGGAGAGGTCCAGCTCGCGTACTCCCAGGTGGCGGTCGTACCGGTGTGCGGATCGGTGTAGTCGGTGCGCCCCTCGGCGTGTCCGATCACCAGACCGGGGCGGCGGCCCGCGACGACGCGCGTCCCGGCGCCGGAACCGGCGCGCCAGTCCGTGTAGGTGTGCCAGAAACCGTTGTCCACGGCAGGGCCCGCCGCCGAGGAGGCATCGGACGGGACGGCGGACGGAACGGCGGCGGCCGCGGGACCGGCGGGCGACACCGCGCCGGCGGTGGCCGCTGCCGCGAGCGCGGCAGTCAGCACGGTTCTGCGTGAGGTCGGTCTGTTCATGGGCGAGACCCCCGGTCGTAGGCGGAGTGGGGCGGCAGGTGCACGACAGTGCGCCAACTATCGCGGGTCGTGGCCGGATCCGGCCAGCGATTCGACTCGCGCCGGTAAACCAATATTGGTCTGGTCCACTGGCGTGACCTGCGGCTGCTCCGGCGCGGCTCGTAAGCTGGTGGACATGAACGACCTCTCGCCCCTCGCCGCGCGGCTGCGCGCCCTGCCGCCGTCCTGCGGGCCGGTACGGCTGATCGCCGTCGACGGCCACGCGGGGTCGGGGAAGAGCACCTTCGCCGCCCGCCTGTCCGCCGCCCTCGACGACGCCCCGGTCCTGCATCTGGACGACCTGGCCGCCCATGGCTCCTTCTTCACCTGGGTGGACCGGCTGCGGGAGCAGGTGCTCGGGCCACTGGAGCGCGGCGAGTGCGCGCGGTACGCGCCGTACGACTGGACCGCGCGGCGTTTCGGAGCGCCGCGCGGGCTGGAGCCCGCACCGGTGGTCCTGATCGAGGGGGTCGGGGCCGGCCGCCGGGCGCTGCGGCCGCGGCTGGCCCGGCTGTTGTGGATGGATCTCGCCGCCGCGGAGTCCTGGGAGCGCGGCCGCCGCAGGGACGGGCCGGCGCTCTCGGAGTTCTGGGACGGGTGGACGGCGGCCGAGGCGGAGCACTTCTCGGCCGATCCCTCACGCTCCCACGCGGACGCCCTGGTACGGCAGTTGCCCGTGGGGTACGAGTTGCTGGAGGGACCCGGAACGGAAGCAGGAGCGAACCATTCCGTCACCGAACGTGAGCGCAGCGCTCCGTCGTATTGAATGGTGAGAAATCGCCCCGCAAGTGCCTCAACTCTGCTTGACCCGGGGGCGGTACAGGTCTTACGTTCTCAATGTGCGGCTTTTCGGAGCCCCCATGGACGCGAAGCCCCCGATTGTTCCCCCGTGATCGGGGGCTTCGTTCTGCCCTCGCGCCCCCTCCCCCACACCGGTTCAGTGGATTCCACTCACCCTGGGTCACGGTCTCCCTTCCGCCTGCGGCGCACTTAGTCGCACACACCCTGCGCAGGTACGATGCCTCTCGGTGCGGTCAATTCCCGTCCGCGGCAAAGTGATTCGGCGCGCCCCGGTGGGCAGAATCGTGCGGCGGGACATCCTGGGGGCACGGTTTGTGGGGGACCAGATGGACATCGGCACGCAGGGCGCACAGGCCCCGGCCGACCTCGCCTGGCTGCGCGGCGTGGACGCCTACACGATGGGCGCCTACCCACAGGCCGAGGAGGAGTTCAGGGCCGCGGTTCGCCTCGATCCCGGCATGGCGGACGGCTGGCTCGGCCTCCATGCGCTGAGGGTCGACACGACGACCGCGCTGCTGCGCATGTACCGCCATCGCGAGCGCTTCGGTGAGCAGCGCACCCGCCATCGGCGCACGCTCAACTCCTGGTACTGGCTGGGCTGGTGGGTGCAGCCGGTCCTGGAGAGCGCGCGCGATCTGCTGCTCGCGCACGCCTCGCACTGGCTGGACGGCCGCCATGTCCCCGAGCTGGACCGGGCGCTCGCGGGCCTGCCGCCGGTGGACGCGGACCCGCAGGTGCGTTTTCTGCATGCCTGCCGCTCGTATCTGGTCAAGGACTGGGAGCAGCTCGTACGCAACACCGAGCGGCTGATGGACGATCCGCTGCTCGGCATCGAGGCGGGGCTGTTCGGCGGCATGGCGCGGGTGCGGCTGGAGATGTACGGGCAGGCCGAGCCGCTGCTCTCCACCGCCCTGATGCGCTGTCGCAGCGAGCAGCCGCAGCGCAAGGAGCTGCGCTACTGGCTGGCCCGTGCGCACGAGGGCACCGGTCGCAGCGCCGCCGCCCTGCCGCTCTACCGGGCGGTGCACCGCATCGACCCGGCGTTCATGGACACCTCGGCGCGGCTCGCCGCCATCGCCGACTACGACGGCCTGGAGGGCTCCGACGAGGCCGCGGGGCTGGCCGCCGTGTCGCTGGCCGGGCTCGGCACGGACAACACCGTGTCGGAGGCCCAGCCGGAGGCGGATCCGCTGCTCGGCGCCGATCCGCCGGACGGCCGGGAGCTGCGGCCCGGCGGTGAGGGGCCCGGTCTTCCGGGCATCGGAATGCCGCCGCCGTCCGGCGGGGCCCGGCGCAGGGCCGCGGTGCCCGGACAGCCGCGGTCCCCGTTCCCGGCGGGGCCCAGCGATCCGGTGCTGCTCGCCGAGGCGCTGGCCGAGCTGGAGCGGATGGTGGGTCTGGAGCCCGTCAAGCGCCAGGTCAAGGCGTTGTCCGCGCAGTTGAACATGGCGCGGCTGAGATCCGGCCAGGGGCTGCCCGTGCAGCCGCCGAAGCGCCATTTCGTCTTCTCCGGCCCGTCCGGCACCGGCAAGACCACGGTGGCCCGCATCCTGGGCCGGGTCTTCTACGCGCTGGGGCTGCTCGGCGGCGATCACCTGGTCGAGGCCCAACGGGCTGATCTGGTGGGCGAGTTCCTCGGCCAGACCGCGGTCAAGGCCAATGAGCTGATCGACTCGGCGCTCGGCGGGGTGCTCTTCGTCGACGAGGCGTACAGCCTCGCCAACAGCGGTTACAGCAAGGGCGACGCGTACGGCGACGAGGCCCTGCAGGTCCTCCTCAAGCGCGCGGAGGACAACCGGGACCATCTCGTCGTCATCCTCGCGGGCTACCCGGAGGGCATGGACCGGCTGCTGGCCACCAATCCGGGGCTCTCCTCGCGCTTCACCACCCGGGTGGACTTCCCGAGCTACCGGCCGCTGGAGCTCACCTCGATCGGCGAGGTGCTGGCGGCGGAGAACGGCGACGCGTGGGACGAGGAGTCCCTGGACGAGCTGCGTTCCATCAGCGGCCATGTCGTCGAGCAGGGCTGGATCGACGAGCTGGGCAACGGACGGTTCCTGCGCACCCTGTACGAGAAGAGCTGCGCCTACCGCGATCTGCGGCTCTCCGGCTATGCGTCCGTGCCGAGCCGGGACGATCTGGCCACCCTGCGGCTGCCGGACCTGATGCAGGCGTACGGCGAGGTGCTGTCCGGCCGGGGGCCGGTGGACCGGGGGCCGCAGGAGCCGCCGGCCCTGTGAGTCCCCGGTTGCCGGAGGGACCGGGCGACGGCCCCTCCGGCGACCCGGAAGGTGTTGCTGAAGCGTGCGTGTCAGACCCCGCGAGACAGACGGGACTTCTCAAACACGCCTTAGCGGACCGACGCGGTGAGTTCCCCGTAGCCGGTCGTCGTGCTCGCGGGCTCCGCCGCCCGGCGCGGGACCCCGACCCGGTGGGCCGGGTCCCGCACCTCGCCGACGAGCATCTCCAGGACGTCCTCCATGGCGACCAGGCCGAGGATCCGGCCGGACGCGTCGGCGACCTGTGCCAGGTGCGTCGCCGCCCTGCGCATCACGGTCAGGGCGTCGTCCAGGGGCAGTTCGGCCCGTACGGTCGCCATCGGGCGCCATACGTGCTGGGGGACGGCCCGCTCGCCGTCCTCCAGGTCCAGGACGTCCTTGACGTGCAGATAGCCCATGAACGGACCGCCGCCCTCCGCGCACACGGGAAAGCGCGAGTAGCCGGTACGTACGGTCAGCTCCTCGATCCGGTGCGGGGTGACGGACGGATCCACGGTCACCAGGGAGGCCCTGCTGAGCAGCACGTCGGTGACCGGCCTGCTGCCCAGCTCCAGTGCGTCCTCCAGCCGCTCCTGTGCCTCCGGCTCCAGCAGTCCGGCCTGACCGGAGTCCTCGACGAGCCGGTTGAGCTGCTCGCTGGTGAAGACGGCCTCCACCTCGTCCTTCGGTTCGACTCCGAAGATCCGGAGGACCAGCCGGGCGCAGGCGCCCAGTGCGGCGGTGACCGGGCGGCAGAGGCGGGCGAAGCCGACGAGTCCGGGGCTGAGCCAGAGCGCGGTCTTCTCCGGCGCCGCCATCGCGAGGTTCTTCGGGACCATCTCGCCGATGACGAGGTGGAGGAAGACCACGAAGACGAGTGCCAGGACGTAGCCCAGCGGATGGATGAGGCCCTCGGGCAGGTGGACCGCCTGGAAGACCGGCTCCAGCAGATGGGCGACGGTCGGTTCGGCGACGGCGCCGAGGGTCAGTGAGCAGACGGTGATGCCGAACTGGGCGGCGGCCATCATCTGCGGCAGGTTCTCCAGTCCGTACAGCACCTGGCGCGCCCGGACCGACCCGGCCGCCGCGAGCGGCTCGACCTGGCTGCGCCGTACGGAGACGAGGGCGAACTCGGCACCGACGAAGAAGCCGTTCGCCAGCACGAGGAGCGCGGCGAAGAGCAGTTGGACCAGGCTCATCGCACGGCCTCCAGGAGCTCATGGGCCACCGGGGCCCCGGCGCCGGCCGGCTCGGCCGTGCGCACGAAGCGGACCTTCTCGGCGCGGTAGTGGCCGACCTGGCGGACGGAGATCCGCCAGCCGGGCAGCTCGGCCCGGTCGCCGGGGGCGGGGATGCGTCCCAGCAGATCGGCGACGAGTCCGGCCACGGTCTCGTACGGCCCGTCGGGGACGTCGAGTCCTATCCGGCGCAGGGTGAGAACCCGGCAGCTGCCTTCGGCGTCCCAGGCCTGGCGGCCGTCCTCCGCGGTGGCGGGGGCCAATTCGGGCCGGTCGGCGCCCTCGGCGTCGTGCTCGTCCCTGACCTCGCCGACGAGCTCCTCGATGATGTCCTCGAGGGTGACGACTCCGGCGGTGCCGCCGTACTCGTCGACCACGACGGCGATCGGCTGCTCATTGCGGAGTCGCTGGAGCAGCTGTTCGACGGGCAGGGTCTCCGGGACCAGCAGCGGCGGTACGGCGATCCGTCCGGCCGGGGTGCGCAGCCGGTCCTGGGCGGGCACGGCGAGCGCGTCCTTGAGGTGGATCATGCCGACGACCTCGTCGATCCGCTCCCGGTAGACGGGGAAGCGGGAGAGGCCGGTGGCGCGGGTGAGGTTGAGGACGTCCTGTGCGGTCGCCGAGGACTGCAGGGCGCTGACCTTCACCCGGGGGGTCATGACGTGCTGGGCGGTGAGTCCGGCGAGCGACAGGGTCCGTACGAAGAGATCCGCGGTGTCCTGTTCGAGGGTGCCGGCCTCGGCCGAGTGCCGGGCCAGGGAGACCAGCTCCCCGGGGGTGCGGGCGGAGGCCAGCTCGTCGGTGGGTTCGACACCCAGCAGCCGCACCAGCCGGTTGGCCACAGTGTTCAGCAGGCTGATCACCGGCCGGAAGACGGCGGAGAAACGGTGCTGAGGGCCGGCGACGAACCGGGCGACCTGGAGCGGCCGGGAGACCGCCCAGTTCTTGGGCACGAGTTCGCCGATCACCATCTGGACGGCGGAGGCCGCCATCATCCCGATCACCACGCTGACGCCGGGGACCGCGCCGTCGGGCAGCCCGGTCGCGGTGAGGGGGCCCTCCAGCAGCTGGGCGAGTGCCGGCTCGGCGAGCATGCCGACGACCAGTGAGGTGATGGTGATGCCGAGCTGGGTGCCGGAGAGCTGGAAGGAGAGTTCACGCAGGGCTTCGACGACGGTGCGGGCCCGCCGGTCGCCCTCGGCCGCGGCGCGCTCGGCGTCCGGCCGTTCCACCGTGACGAGCCCGAATTCGGCTGCCACGAAGAATCCGTTGGCGAGGATGAGAAGGAATGCCGCGCTCAGAAGCAGCAGGGGGGTGGTCATGCCGCCGCCTCCGGGGAAGGGGCGGCGCAGGTACTACCGGACGATCCGTCCATTGCTGGAAGGAGTCACTCCTTGGGTCGCAGGAAAGCCCCGCCGGTCTCGATTCTCGTGGACCTCTGGTTGCGGGGCGGGGTGCGCAGGGGCACCGCCGCCCTCCAGAGTAATCAAGAAGAGGCCGTGCGGGGCAGGGGGCTCAGCCGATGTCCGTTCCGGTGCCGTGGTTCTCGGCGAGGGCGCGGAGCGTACGGGCGTCGCGGATGGCCTGCTGCTTGGCGATTCCGGGCTGGATACCGAGGGCGGGCATGCTGGTCCCGTCGCTCAGGTCGAGAAAGACCCAGGGGTCACCGACCCGCAGGTTGACCCGGAGGATCTCCGCCCAGGACAGCCGGCGCGTCCGGGTGAGATTGACCACGGTCACCCCGTCCTCGTTCGCGACGACCTTCGGGCGGCTGAGCAGCGCGAGTACGCCGAAGAACAGCAGTGCCGTGAAGACGAAGCTGGCCCGCTCCCCCGGGCTCAACTGCTCCAGGGTCAGGGCGACGGCGGTGATGACGAAGAACATCGCCGCCCCCACGGTCAGCAGGACCACCCGGGTTCGGGTCGGCCGGAACGTGACCGGGAGGGTGGGGAGTTCGGGCCGGGGTGCGGGGGCGGACATGATGTTCTTCTGTCTTCCGGGTGGTCGCCCGGCCGTCAGAGGCGGCAGGCGTGGATGGCGGTGGTGAGGATGGCGCGGGCGCCGAGGTCGTACAGATCGTCCATGATCCGCTGGGCCTCCCGGGCCGCGACCATGGAGCGGACGGCGACCCAGCCCTCGTGGTGCAGCGGCGAGATGGTCGGCGACTCCAGGCCCGGGGTGAGGGCGACCGCGCGCTCCAGGTGCTCGACGCGGCAGTCGTAGTCCATCATCACGTAGGAGCGGGCGACCAGGACGCCCTGGAGGCGGCGGAGGAACTGCTGCACCTTGGGGTCGTCGTCGGGTGCGCCGGTGCGGCGGATGACGACGGCCTCCGACTTCATGATCGGCTCGCCGATGACTTCGAGTCCGGCGTTGCGCAGGCTGGTGCCGGTCTCCACGACGTCGGCGATGACCTGGGCGACACCGAGTTCGATGGCGGTCTCGACCGCGCCGTCGAGGTGGACGACAGAGGCGTTGACGCCGACGTCGGCGAGGTGCTTGGCGACGATGCCCTCGTAGGAGGTGGCGATCGTCTTGCCGTCGAAGTCCTGCGGGCCCTCGGCCGTGCCGGGCTTGGTGGCGTAGCGGAAGGTGGAGCGGGCGAAGCCGAGCTGGAGGATCTCCTCGGAGTCGGCGCCGGAGTCCAGCAGCAGGTCGCGGCCGGTGATGCCGATGTCGAGGCGGCCGGAGCTCACGTAGATCGCGATGTCGCGCGGCCGCAGGTAGAAGAACTCGACCTCGTTCTCGGGGTCGACGAGGACGAGTTCCTTGGACTCCTTGCGCTGCTGGTAGCCGGCCTCATGGAGCATCGCCATCGCAGGCCCGGAGAGTGAACCCTTGTTGGGGACGGCGATGCGCAGCATGAGGTCAGGTTTCCTTTGCGAGGAGGGAGTCTTGTGCGGGCGTGCGGACGTACGTGGTGCTGAGGTGGTGCTCAGAGATGGGCGTAGACGTCGTCGAGCGAGATCCCGCGGGCGACCATCATCACCTGGACGTGGTACAGCAGCTGGGAGATCTCCTCGGCGGCCGCGTCCTTGCTCTCGTGCTCGGCGGCCATCCAGACCTCGGCGGCCTCCTCGACGACCTTCTTGCCGATGGCATGGACACCCTTGTCCACGAGCTCGGCGGTACGGGAGGTGGAGGGGTCGCCGTTGGCGGCCTTGAGCTGCAGCTCGGCGAAGAGCTCTTCGAAGGTTTTGTTCGCCATGATGGTCTTAGAGTACGGGGTCCGGGCCCTGCGCTCAGCGCCAGGGCTCGCTGACCGTACGCAGCGTGGCGGCGGTGGCGACGGCCGCGGTGACCGCTTCATGCCCCTTGTCCTCGTTGGACCCTTCCAGGCCGGCCCGGTCGAGCGCCTGCTCCTCGGTGTCGCACGTGAGTACGCCGAAGCCGACCGGGACCCCGGTGTCGACGGCGACCTGGGTGAGACCGTTGGTGACGCCGTTGGACACGTACTCGAAGTGCGGGGTACCGCCGCGGATGATCACGCCGAGGGCGACGATCGCGTCGTAGCCGCGGCCCGCGAGGACCTTGGCCACGACCGGGAGTTCGAAGCTGCCGGGCACCCGGAGCAGGGTCGGCTCGTCGATGCCGAGCTCGTGCAGGGCGCGCAGGGCGCCGTCGACGAGTCCGTCCATGATCTTCTCGTGCCACTGCGCGGCGACGACCGCCACGCGCAGGTCGCCGCAGTTGCGTACGGACAGTTCGGGTGCGCCCTTGCCGCTCATGTCTCTCCTACCGCTCGTTTCCGTGATCTCACTGGTTGCCGCAGGTCGACGCCGTGGCGGTGTCGAGCCAGGGCAGGTCGTGCCCCATGCGGTCGCGCTTGGTGCGCAGGTAGCGCAGATTGTGTTCGCCGGCCTGGACGGGCATCGGCTCGCGGCCGGTGACG
This sequence comes from Streptomyces sp. NBC_00984, assembly GCF_045162475.1. Classification (NCBI taxonomy): domain Bacteria; kingdom Bacillati; phylum Actinomycetota; class Actinomycetes; order Kitasatosporales; family Streptomycetaceae; genus Streptomyces; species Streptomyces sp. NBC_00984. The sequence goes on along the minus strand of NZ_CP108734.1, from coordinate 7,453,300 downwards.
GCGAGCCCGTGGCGCAGGATGGCGGCCGTCTTGTCGGGGTTGTTGGTCATCAGCCTGAGGCTGTGGACGCCGAGGTCCTTGAGGATCTGGGCGCCGGCCGCGTAGTCCCGGGCGTCGGCGGGCAGGCCGAGCTCCAGGTTGGCGTCGAGGGTGTCGATGCCGCGCTCCTGGAGTTCGTAGGCGCGGAGCTTGGACAGCAGTCCGATGCCGCGGCCCTCGTGGCCGCGCAGGTAGACGACGACGCCGCGGCCCTCCTCGGTGATCCGGCGCATGGAGGCGTGCAGCTGGGGGCCGCAGTCGCAGCGCTGGGACTGGAAGATGTCGCCGGTCAGGCACTCGGAGTGGACCCGGACCAGGACGTCGTCGCCGTCGCCGAGGTCGCCGTGGACGAGCGCGACGTGCTCGACGCCGTCGGTGGTGGAGCGGTAGCCGTACGCGGTGAACGCGCCGAAGCCCGTCGGCAGCCGTACCTCGGCCTCACGGCGGACCGTCGGCTCCGAGCTGCGGCGGTAGGCGATCAGGTCCTCGATGGAGATGATCGTGAGGCCGTGCTTGCGGGCGAACGGGACCAGTTGGGGCAGCCGCAGCATCACCCCGTCCTCGCCGGCGATCTCCACGATGGCCCCGGCGGGCCGCAGTCCGGCGAGCCGGGCGAGGTCGACGGCGGCCTCGGTGTGGCCGTTGCGGACCAGCACCCCGCCGGAGCGGGCGCGGAGCGGGAAGATGTGGCCGGGCCGTACGAAGTCGCCGGGGCCGGCCTCGCCGCCGGCCAGCAGCCGGAGCGTGGTGGCCCGGTCGGCGGCCGAGATGCCGGTGGTGACGCCGTGGGCGGCGGACGCGTCGACGGAGACGGTGAACGCGGTGCGCATCGACTCGGTGTTGTGGTCGACCATCTGCGGCAGTTCGAGCCGTTCCAGCTCGTCGTTCTCCATGGGCGCGCAGATCAGGCCGCGGCATTCGCTCATCATGAACGCGACGATCTCGGGGGTGGCCTTCTCCGCGGCGATGACGAGGTCGCCCTCGTTCTCCCGGTCCTCGTCGTCGACGACCACGACGGGCCGTCCGGCGGCGATGTCGCGGATCGCCTGCTCGACGGGGTCCAGGCGTAGGTCCTCGGCGGCGTCCTCGTGCTCCCGGTGCAACCAGGTGGGCTGGGCAGTCATGCCGTGGCTCCTTCCAGAGCGGGTGTCCGCGAACGCAGCCACCAGTCGCGCATGCCCCACAGGACGAGGGCGCCGTACACGACGTAGATGAGACCGGAGAAGGCGAGTCCGCTGTGGAAGTTCAGCGGTACGCCGACCAGGTCGACCAGCAGCCAGGCGAACCAGAACTCGACCATGCCGCGGGCCTGGGCGAGCATCGCGACGAGCGTCCCGGCGAATATGTACGCGTCCGCCCACGGGCTCCAGGAGAGCGAGGGGAACGCGGTGAACAGGCCGCCGACCGCGAGGGTGCCGAGTGCGGCGCCGCCCAGCAGGTAGCCGCGCTCGCGCCAGGTGGCGAACCGTACGGCGATGGAGCCGTCCTGGGCCTGTTGCCTGCCCCGGGTCCACTGCTGCCAGCCCCAGACGGCCACGGCGATGACGACGAGCTGCTTGCCGACGCTGCCCGCCTGGTGCACGGAGGCGTTGGCCGCGACCAGCACGACGCCGGACAGCAGCTGGGCGGGCCAGGTCCAGATGGAGCGGAGCCAGCCCAGGGTGAGCGCGATCAGACCGACGGTGTTGCCGATCATGTCGGACCAGATGATGTGCTGCCCGAAGACAGTGAACGCCTCCGAGTTCAGCCAGTGCAGGGCACTCACTTCACCGGCTCCTCGGGCTCCTGCGCGGGGTTGCCGAGCAGTCGCTCGACGTACTTCGCGATGACGTCCACCTCCAGGTTGACCGGGTCGCCGGGCTCCTTGATGCCGAGCGTGGTCAGGGCGAGGGTGGTGGGGATGAGGCTGATGGTGAAGTGGTCGGGTCCGGCGTCCACCACGGTGAGGCTGACGCCGTCGACGGTGATCGATCCCTTCTCCACCACGTAGCGGGTCAGCTCCGCGGGGAGGGAGATCTTCACGACCTCCCAGTTCTCCGAGATCCTGCGCTCGACGATGCGCCCGGTGCCGTCGACATGGCCCTGGACGATGTGCCCGCCGAGCCGGCCGCCGACCGCCATGGGGCGTTCCAGGTTGACCCGGGAGCCGGTGTCCAGGGCGCCGAGGCTGGACCTGTTGAGGGTCTCGGCCATCACGTCCGCGGTGAACTCGCCCTCGCCGAGGTCGACGACGGTGAGGCAGACGCCGTTGACGGCGATGGAGTCGCCGTGCTTGGCGCCTTCGGTGACCACGGGACCGTGGAGGCGGAATCGGGAGGCGTCGCCGAGTTTCTCGACGGCGGTGACTTCACCCAGTTCTTCGACAATTCCGGTGAACACTCAGTTTCCCTTCCGGGCAGGGCCGGGGACGGCGGTGATGCGCAGATCGGGGCCGATACGGACGGTCTCGGTCACATCGAGGCGCAACGCCTCGGCAATGGTGGAGATTCCGGCATCGGCGAGGGCCGCGGGGCCGGCGCCGAGGAGCACGGGGGCGAGATAGCCGACGACCTTGTCGACCGTTCCCGCGGCGACGAAGGCCCCGGCCAGGGTCGGGCCGCCTTCGAGGAGTACGGAGCGGACGCCGCGCCCGTGCAGGGCGCGGAGCAGGGCGGGGATGTCCAGGCCGGGGCCGGTGGCGGCGCGCGGCAGCCGCACGACGGCCGCTTCGGGCAGGTGCCCGGCGTCGGCGTCCTCGGCGACGGCGATCAGGGTGGGCGCGGTGCCGTCGAGAACCCGGGCGCCGGGCCGTACGGCGGTGGCGCCGGTGTCGACGACCACCCGCAGCGGCTGCACTGCGTCCTCGATGCCGCGTACCCCGAGCTGCGGGTCGTCGGTGCGGGCGGTGCCGGAGCCGACCACGACGGCGTCGGCCTCGGCGCGCAGCCGGTGGACGTCGGCGCGGGACTCGGGAGAGGTGATCCAGCGGCTGGTGGCGTCGGCGGCCGCGATCCGGCCGTCGAGGGTCGCCGCGTACTTCCACAGGACGTACGGGCGGCCCAGGCGCACCGAGGTCAGCCAAGCCGCGTTGCCCGCCTCGGCCTCGGCCGCGAGGAGCCCCTGCTCGGCCTCGGTCCCGGCCGCGCGCAGGGTGTCGGCACCGCCGGTGGCCTGCGGGTTCGGGTCGCCGACCGCGTAGACGACCCGGGCGACCCCGGCCTCGATGAGCGCCTGGACGCAGGGGCCGGTGCGGCCGGTGTGGTTGCAGGGTTCGAGGGTGACGTAGGCGGTGCCGCCCCGGGCCCGGTCGCCCGCGTCGCGCAGGGCGTGGATCTCGGCGTGCGGTCCGCCGGCCCGCTGGTGGAAGCCCTCGCCGGCGTGGCGGCCCGCGGCGTCGAGGATGACGCAGCCGACGACGGGGTTGGGGCTGGTGGAGCCGAGACCGCGGGCGGCGAGCGTGATCGCACGGCGCATGGCGGTGATGTCGGCTGCGGTGTCCACCGGGTCCTCCTGCCTCTTCGGGCACGGACTCCGGGGCCTGTCGATGACGACAGATGAAGCGGGAACGCCACGGGGGAACGCCGGAAATGCCGGAAAACACGGATGGATCGGTTGCCCGAAGACCATCCGCCGACGGCGGCGTACCCGCGAAACGGCCCGCCGCGCACTGCCTCCCATCCGGACTTTAACCGTCGGTCCAGGAATCCCACCTGGTCAACCGGCCGCTGGATGCGGACGGGTCGCGGACTATAACCGCCGGTTCGGAATTGCACCGACCCCGGAGTGCGCTGCTGCTGGTACACGATCAGTGTGCCACGCCCGGCGGAGGACCATGCGGGTGAGTGCTTGTGGACTGGCTCACAGGACGGCCGCGGCGAGGGGTGCGGCCGAAGAAGTTGACACTTAAAGGTCCAGATCCGTTGACGCACTGGTCTAGTCCTTTTTATCTCTGCGCCACCTCCGAGGAGCGGTCCCGTGGTGTGCGCACACCCGGGGCATCAACACGACCCACCCCCTTGCCAGTTGCGTTCTGCCGAACCTCCCCGGGAGGAACCGAACGCGCTGTCCCCCACCCGTGCGAGAGCCACCCTGCTCGCAGGCGGCGTAGCCGTCGCCAGACTGCTGATGGGCTCGCTCGCCGCCACCTCGTCGGCCGCCGCCGACCAGGAGCCCGTTCCCACCCCACGGCCCCTCCGACAGGACTCGCTCCAGCTCACCGAACCGACAGCAGCTCACCACCTTCCGTACCGCCCGGCGGTGACCGGATCGCCCCTGGTCACCGTCGGCCTCTCCCCTGCCCGGGGAACCGACCGGCCGTCCGGGGACTACCCGGCCGGCGTGAACAGCTCGTCCTGAGCCGCCTCCCGGGCGGCGAGCAGCGCGCCGCGGAGCACCGCCGCGCCGCCCAGCCGCCCGGCCCTGACCTCGGTGCGCAGCGGTGACATCAGGGTCAGCCGCTCCTCGACCCGTGCCGCGAGCGCGTCTCCGCCGGCATGGCCGACCTCGCCCGCCAGCAGCACACAGCCCGGGTCGAGGACCGAGGCGATGGCGGCGGCGCCGACCGCGAGACGGCCGGCGAGGGCGTCCAGGAACGCCTCGCCGTCCCCCTCCCCCGCCAGCGCGGCCCGCACGGCGAACGCCGCGCCCGGTTCCTTGTCCCCCTCGGCGGTGCCCGGGGGCACGGCGATGCCGTGGGCGGCGGCCAGTTCACAGACCGGGGCGGAGCCCACCAGCGCGTGGAACCCGCCGTCGCAGTTGACGGCCGACGGCGTGCCCGCGATGCCGGGCACCGGCAGGAAGCCGATCTCGCCCGCGCCGCCGGAGGCTCCCCGGCGGAGCTTCCCGTCCAGCATGACGGCGGCGCCGACGCCGTGGCCGAGCCAGAAGAGCACGAAGGTGTCGTGGTCGGCCGCCGCGCCGCCGCGGTGTTCGGCGACGGCGGCGAGATTGGTCTCGTTCTCGACCAGCACGGTCGCGGGCAGCCGTTGCTGGAGCACCCGCACCAGCCGCCGGTGCCAGGCGGGCAGCCCGGTGGTGTCGCGCAGCTCGCCGGTGACCGGGTCGATCAGACCGGGCGCGCCGATGCCGACGCTGTGCAGCGGGCCGGCACCGGCCTCGCGCGCCGTGCGTTCCAGCAGTGCGGCGGCCTGTTCGGCGGCGGCCTCGGTGTCGGTGTCGCTGCCGATGGGCAGGGTGGCCTCGGCGAGCGTGGCGCCGAGAAGATCGGCGACGACCACGGCGACGCTGCCGGTGCGTACGTCGAGGGCGGCGAGATGGGCGCGGTCGGCGGCGATCCCGTACAGCCGGGCGTTGGGACCGCGGCGCTCGGCGCCGGCCTCGCCGACGACGCGGATCAGACCGGCCCCCTGCAACCGGTCGACGAGGTCGGCGACGGTGGGCCGGGACAGGCCGGTCAGGGTCTTCAGCTGCGTGGCCGTCAGCGGGCCGTCCTGCTGGAGCAGTCGCAGGGCGAGCCGGTCGTTGATGGCCCGTGCGGTGCTCGGTGATGCGGGCATGCCGGGATCCTTCCAGATCGCTGACGCACTGGATGCCCAGGCGCACTATTTATCAGGCAGGGTTCCTGATAGTTTACGGCGCGCACCGTGGAGTCGGGCGCCGGGACCACCGGCAACAGAGGATTCCCCAGGGGAGGGCACGGCGGTATGACAGCGGATTCCACAGACACGGCCTTCGGCACGGAGCAGGTGAGGCGGGCCAGGTTCGCCGTCGCCGCCGTCTTCACCGTGCACGGCGCGGTGACCGGCAGCTTCGCCACCCGGGTGCCCTGGATCCAGGACCACGCCGGGCTCAGCGCCGGTCAGCTCGGCCTCGCCCTCGCCTTCCCGGCGATCGGCGCCTCGCTCGCCATGCCGCTGGCCGGTGCGATCAGCCATCGCTTCGGCGCCAGGACCGCGTTGCGCGGACTGCTCGCCCTGTGGACGCTGGCGCTGATCCTGCCCTCGACGGCGCCCAACCTGCTGACGCTGTGCGCCGCGCTCTTCGTGTACGGGGCGACGGCCGGGATGTCGGACGTGGCGATGAACGCCCTCGGCGTCGAGGTGGAGAACCGCCTCGACAAGTCGATCATGTCCGGACTGCACGGGATGTGGAGCGTGGGCGCCCTGATCGGTTCGGCGGCGGGCACGGTGGCCGCGCATCTGGGCGCCGACGCCCGGCTGCACCACGCCCTGGCCGCCCTCGTGCTCACCACGCTCGGCCTGATCGCCTGCCAGGGCGTGCTGGACCTGCGCAGCCGGCCGGACGAGGAGCCGCCGCCGCGCTTCACCCTGCCGCCGAAGTCGGCGCTGATCATCGGCGCGGTGGGCTTCTGCGCGGTGTTCGCCGAGGGGGCCAGCCTGGACTGGTCGGCGGTCTACCTCCGGGACGTCATGGACACCTCCGCCGGGCTCGCCGCGGCTTCCACGACGGCGTTCGCGCTGACCATGGCGGTCGCCCGGATCGCCGGCGACAAGGTCGTCGACCGCTTCGGCGCGGTCCGGACCGTACGGGTCGGCGGCGTCCTCGCGACGGTCGGCGGGATCCTCGTGGTCGCCTCGCCGGACGCGGCGCTCGCGATGTGCGGCTTCGGGCTCCTGGGCCTCGGAGTGGCGGTGGTCGTCCCGCTCGCCTTCGCGGCGGCCGGGCGCAGCGGCCCGAACCCGAGCCAGGCGATCGCGGGCGTCGCCACGATCACGTACACCTCGGGGCTGATCGCCCCGTCCGCGATCGGCTCGCTGGCCGAGGCGACCTCGCTGGTCGTCTCGTTCGGCCTGGTGACGGTGCTCGCGTTCGGTCTGGTGCTGGGGGCCGGGGTGCTGCGGGCGGGCGACCGCAGGCAGGTGTCGTCCTCGGACGCCGGTGCCCCGAGCACGAAGTCCGCCGAGCCGCGTCCCTGACCGGCCGGGCCGGCGGACGGCCGGGGCCCGTTCCCCTCCGTCGCCCGCATCCGCCGTGCTCAGGGGCCATGGCCCGGCCGCGAGCATGCCACGATCCGGCATTACCATGGCGCTGATCATTTCTGCGGCAGCGACGTGCCCGGCGAGGCGCTCGGCTCCGCACCTACACAACAGGGAGCGACCATGGGCCTCGGCGTGCGCTGGACCTTGCACGGCGACGGGAAGACCCCCGCACCGGGGGCCGTGGTCCGGCCGGACGAACGGCTCTCCTGGCCCCGTACGTTCGGACTGGGCGCCCAGCACGTGGTCGCGATGTTCGGCGCGTCGTTCGTCGCTCCGGTACTGATGGGCCTGGACCCGAACCTGGCGATCATGATGTCGGGTGTCGCGACGGCCATCTTCCTGCTGGCCACGCGCGGCCAGGTGCCCAGCTACCTCGGCTGCTCGCTCTCCTTCGTCGGGGTCGCCGCGACGATCCGGGCGAGCGGCGGCAGCAGCGCGGTGGTCACCGGCGCGGTCTTCGTCGTCGGTGCGGTGCTCTTCCTCGCCGGTCTCGCCGTGCAGCGCTTCGGCGCCCGGATCATCCACGCGGCCATGCCGCCGGTCGTCACCGGTGCCGTCGTCATGCTGATCGGTTTCAACCTGGCTCCGGTGACGGCGTCGACGTACTGGCCGCAGGACCAGTGGACGGCGCTGCTGGTGATGCTGTTCACCGGACTGGCCGTAGTGTGCCTGCGCGGTTTCTTCTCGCGCATCGCGATCTTCCTCGGCCTGGTCTTCGGGTACGCGCTGTCCTGGGTCTTCGACCGGATCTTCGGCAAGATCCACTCCCCGGCCGGCGGCGCCGGGGCCGTGGACCACTGGCGGCTCGACCTGTCGGGCGTGGCCAAGGCCGACTGGATCGGGCTGCCCTCCTTCCACGCGCCGAGCTTCGAGTGGTCGGCGATCCTGGTCGCGCTGCCGGTGGTCATCGCGCTGATCGCGGAGAACGCCGGGCATGTGAAGGCCGTCGGCGAGATGACCGGCTCCTCGCTGGACGACAAGCTGGGCACCGCGATCGCCGCCGACGGCGCCGCGTCGATGCTGTCGACCGCGGTGGGCGGTCCGCCGAACACCACGTACTCGGAGAACATCGGCGTGATGGCCGCGACCCGGGTCTACTCCACCGCCGCGTACTGGGCCGCCGCCTGCTTCGCCCTGCTCTTCGGCCTCTGTCCCAAGTTCGGCGCGGTCGTCGCCGCCATCCCCGGCGGTGTGCTCGGCGGCATCACCGTCATCCTCTACGGCATGATCGGCCTCCTCGGCGCCCAGATCTGGCTGAACGCCAAGGTCGACCTGCGCAACCCGCTGAACCTGGTGCCGGCCGCCGCGGGCATCATCATCGGCGTCGGCGGGGTCAGCCTGAAGATCACCGACAACTTCGAGCTGAGCGGGATCGCGCTGGGCACCATCGTGGTGATCACCGGCTATCACGTGCTGCGCGCCTTCGCCCCGGCACACCTCAAGACCCAGGAGCCCCTGCTGGACTCGGGCACCTCGGCGTACGACGAAGGGCCGTCGAAGGACTAGGCGTAAGGGCAGTCCCGTAGTACCGGAAGGGTGAGCCCGGCCATACCGGAAGGGTGAGCTCGGCCGCCGCACAGCCGGCACGTGTCGCGGCCGTTCCCCCGTTCCGATGAACCCTGGGTCCGTCGGCGCCGTCCCGGTCCCGCGGCTGGGACGCTGCCCCCATGGCTCAGTTCGAGCAGTCGCACAGCTCCGTCCCCGACATCGCCTCCGTGATCGAGCGGATGCGCGCGTTCCGTTCCGCCTGGCCGCCGGTGGACGGCGCCGAGGACGGGGTGGAGGTCTTCAACCGCGTCTATCTGACGGTCACCGAGACCGTCCGGCAACAGATCGACGACGGTGCGTTCCCGGACCGGCAGGCCGCCGCCGCGCTGGACGTGCGGTTCGCCGAGCGCTACCTGTCGGCGGTCGACGCCGCGGCGGCGGGACACCCGCCGCCCGACTGCTGGCGTCCGCTCTTCCAGTACCGGCGCCATCCCGGCGTACGGCCGCTGCAGTTCGCGCTGGCCGGCATCAACGCGCACATCGGCCACAATCTGCCGCTCGCCGTCGTGGACGCCTGCCGCACGCTCGGCTGCGCCCCGCCGGCCCTGGAGGACGAGTTCGACCGGGTGGGCGATCTCCTCGTGATGCTGGAGGAGCGGATCCGCGAGGACCTGATGCCGGGCCCGGATCTGCTGGAACTCGCGGACCCGCTCACCCATCTGCTCGGCTCGTGGAGTCTGGAGCGGGCCTGTGAGGCGGCCTGGTCGGCGGCGCTGGTGCTGTGGCGGCTGCGTGATGTGCCGCTGCTGGCCGAGGAGTTCAGAAAGCGGATGGACGCGGGAGCGGGGCTGGTGGGGCGCTGTCTGCTCACTCCGCATCGCTGACGGCGCCCCGCCCGGCCCTCAGAAGCAGTCGCCGTACCAGTGGACCGCACCGGGTGCCGTGACCGTGGCCCGGACGGCGTCCGCGGAGGCGTGCAGCGGGCGTGCCATGCCCACCTGCTCCGCCACCGGCCGGGCGTCCGCCAGCAGGAACGGCAGCGCCGCCCGGACCCCGGGAGCGTCGGGGAGCCGGACCCGGGCCCGGCCCAGGCCCGCCGCCCGGCCCCGCTCGCCGACGGCCGCGAACAGCTCGCCCAGACATTCGGGGGCGCCCGCGAATTCGCGCACCTCCACGCACTCCCCCTCGTACTGGGCCACCATCCAGCCGACGAGCGCTCCCGATCCGGGGTCCTCGGCCACGAGCGACCGGTCGAGCGGGCCGTACCAGGCGGGCACCCGCACCGCCCAGTCCTCCGGCGCCCGCAACGAGCCGAGCGGCCGGTTCGCGTTGTACGCGTGGTGCAGCGCGGCCACCTCGGCGGCGTCCCGCGCGGTGGCCTCGCGGATCCGAAACGTCCCGGCGGCGGGCGAGGGCGCGAGCGCCCCCTCGGTGTACGAGCTCTCGAACTCCTGCCATCCCGAGCCCCGGTAGACGCCGGGAGTCCCGGTGAACAGCAGCGACCAGGCGCACTGTTCGGCCCTCATGGTGTGCTCCGCCGCCACCAGCAGCCGCCGCACCAGCCCCTGTCCCCGCGCCTCGGGACGGGTGGCGACGCTACCGATGCCGCCGACCCGCCGCGGGGTGCCGTCCGCGTCGCGGATCAGCCTCGGTACGTAGACGACGACCGCGTCGATCCCGTCCCCCGAGGCGTTCTGCGCGACGAAGGTGTGCCGGTGGCGGTCCGGGTCGAGGGCGTGCAGGGCGACGACCTGCGGGGCGTCGAAGCACCGCTGCCACAGGGCGGCCAGGGCCGGGTCGTCGGCCGCCGTCGCGGTCCGGATGACGGCGGTCACAGGGTCAGGTTCCCGTCCGTGCGCACCTTGTCGCTGTTCGCGGGCATCGCGTCGCGCTTCGTCCCGTTCTCCACGCACGAGGTGTGCAGGACCGAGTCCAGCGCACCGGGGGCGAGGTGGAGCGTGCCACCGGTGAAGCGGCTCCCGGTGGCCGCGTAGTGGTTGGTGCCGTCATCGATGCGGACATGGGCGGTGTCCGCGTCGGAGGCGGCGCTGCTGAGCGCGCTGATGTCCCAGGTCACCTTCCCCGGACCGGCCGCACGGCCGAGCAGCGCCTTGGCCTTGTTGCTGCCGGTGAGACGGGCGCCGCCGGTGACGGTGATCCGCTGGTCGCGCACGGCGCTGAGTTCGATGCCGGTGTTGTCGTAACTGCCGCCGTCGATCCGCAGATCCGCGGATCCGACCGAGAGCGGGGCCGCGTTCTCGGCGCCGGTGACGGTGCAGTCGGTGAAGTGGACGGGCCCCGCCCCGCGCAGGATCGCGCCGTCGACGCCCTTGAACGTGCAGCGTACGAAGTGCACGGGCGCGGTGACCGGGGTCTGTACGAGGACGGCGCCCGCGGGCGGCTCGAAGGAGCAGTCGCTGATGGTGGTCGGCCGGGTGGAGCGGGCGGAACGCTGGGCGACGGCGAAGGTCTTCGCGGTGCAGCCGCGCACCTGGGCGCCGTCGGCGTTGACGGTGAGGGTGCCGGCCTGGTCGAAGGTGGGGCGCGCGATCACCGTGATGTCCTCGAGGGTCAGGTCGGTGATCTTGGTGTTGGCGGTGAACCAGGAGCAGACATGTCTGCGTACGGTGATCCGCTTCGCGGAAATCCCCCACTGCGCACCGGAGTTGGCAATGTCCATCAGTCCGGAGTTGCCGTCGAAGAGCAGATCGTGCTCGTACTGCCCGTGCGTCGTGAAGGGATTGCCGCCCGCGTCGTCGCCGTCGCCGTGGCAGTTCACCACGGTGCAGTAGGCGGAGGCGGTGAGGTCGTTGAGGTGGCGCACATTGCTGGTGGTGCAGTCCGCGACCCGCCCGTACAGGCAGTAGATCTGCTGGGTGAGATAGCCCGCGCCGCCGTACTCGACGGTGGGCGGGTTCTTCAGCGAGCACTCCTCGGTGCGGAAGCGGGTGCACCAGCGGCGCATGATGACCGGCCAGAAGGTGCCGGTGGCATGGATTCCGGAGACGTCGCAGCCCACCGCGTACTCGAAGCTGACGGGGTGCGAGCCGGTGTACTCGTCGGGGCCGGCGCCCTCGAAGACCATGTTGCGGATGTGCGTGTTGCGGACCGGTTCGACGCGGGTCCAGGTGAGGTTGCGGCCAGCGGCGAGTTCCCAGCCGTTGAGGTAGCCGATCCGGATGTGTCCCGCGTCGACGATCTCGGTGATCTCGACCAGCTTCTGCAGTTCGCGCTCGTCACCGCCGCCGCCCGCGACCGGGTCGACCTGCACGGCCCACCACTGACCGACCTCGAACGCCTTGGCGTCGGGGACCGGGAAGGTGTCGGTGAGCTCGATGACCTTGCCGGAGAGCGCGTGCCTGACGGTGGTGTCGGTGACGGTGCCGCGGAAGGAGAGGACGGCGCCGAAGGGGTTGTCGTGGGTGTTCTTCTCGATGCCTTCGGTGCGTATGCGGTGGCCGCCGAAGTCGAGTTCGATGTCGGAGCGGTTGAAGAGGTGGCGTTTGGTGAGGAGAAGGTCGGTGTGGGCTTCGATGCGGTGGACGCTGTTGTCGGCGATCATGGCGTCGAGGGCGGCGTCGGCGGGGGTCTTCGCGTCGAAGTGGCCGAAGGTGCGGAAGTCGAGGGTTCCGGTGTGGAGCTGGTGCCAGCGGCCGGTGCCGTTCCTGGCGGGGGCGATGACGGTGCCGCCGTTGTGTGCGGCGTCGGACTTCCTGTGCCAGCGCACGGCCATGGAGCCGCCGTCGCCGGGGGTGCGGTAGCCGGCGATCAGGACCTGGGTGCCGTCGTCGAGCGGCTTGGTGTTCAGGGCGCGCAGTGCGTCGACCGTGTCGACGCGGAGCACGTCGCCGGTGTGCGAGGGTGCGGCCTGCGCGGAACCGGCGGCCACGGCCGAACCGGCCATGACCAGACCGGCCAGACCCGAAGCCCGAAGAAGATTCCGGCGGGACGAGGCGGAGGACGGAGCAGGGGACGAAGCATTGACGGACATGACGGAGGCGCTCCTCGCGTTGTCGATGCGTGCTCGGTGGGAACCGACTGCCGGTCGGTCGCGGTCAGATCGTGTTGCGGTACGGCGGCATGAAACGCATACGCGGCATCTGGTCGGCCAGTACTCCCCCGTCGACGACGATGCGCGCCCCGGTGAGATACGCCCCGGCGTCCGAGGCGAGCAGCAGCAGCGCACCGACGCACTCGTCGGGCTGCGCGTACCTGCCGAGCGGGATGCGCTCGCGGTAGGCGGATTCGAAGGCCTCCCGGTCGAAGGGGAATTCGCCGTCGATGGGCGTCTCGACCATGCCGGGGGCGAGGGTGTTGGCGGTGATGCCGTGCGGGGCGAGTTCGACCGCCAGGGTCTCGGTGAGCAGTTGGGCGGCGGCCTTGGAGGCGTTGTAGTGGGCCAGGCCGGCCTCCGCCACCAGGGCGTTCTTCGACGTGATGGTGATGATGCGGCCCGCGACCGAGTCCGCCGTCATGTGTTCGGCGATGCGCTGGCTGAGGAAGAAGACGGCGTCGACATTGACCCGCATGATGTGCGACCAGCTCGCGGGGGTGATCTCGTTGAAGCGCTCCAGCGCCGCCGTGCCGGCGTTGTTGACCAGGATGTGCAGCGGTCCCGCCTCGGCGCGTACGGCGTCGACGAAGCCGGGCAGCGCGTCGATGTCCGCGAGATCCTGTCCGTACGTCCGGCACCCGCGGCCGAGTGCCTCGATCGCCGCCGCGGTCTCGGCGACGCCCTCGGCACCGGGCAGGTCGACGAGGACCAGATCGGCGCCCGCCTCCGCGAGGCCCACGGCGAAGGAACGGCCGAGGCCCCGGGCGGCCCCGGTCACGACCGCGGTGCGGCCGGTCAGATCGAAGCGGTCGGTCCCGCGGGGCGGAACGGCTGCGGTCATGGCGGGGGTTCCTCCAGGCGGAGAGGTACGGAGAGGTACGGAGGGGGTGGGTCGGGTCCGGTCCTGATCGCCGGAAGGGTCCGGGCCGCCGCGCTGGGACACATGGGTGATGGCGCGGCGGCCCGGCTGCCGGTCGGTACCGGGCGACAGGGGGATGACCCCGGCACCGTACCGGCAGGTTCGGGAGAACGGCCGGGTCAGCCGTTCAGGCCCAGCAGGTCCAGCGACGGCCGGTGGATGATCTCCTCCACCGCGTCCGCGTCGAGCGGCGGCAGTCCGGGGATGCCGGGGATCCGGGCGATCTCCCGCAGCCCCTTCACCGAGTCGTCGACCGTCGTGAACGGGTAGTCGCTGCCGAACATCAGCTTGTCGAAGACCCCGTAGTCCTGGACCAGCCGGAGGCTGTGCCAGAGCTGGAAGGGCCGGTAGTGCAGGGCGCTGATGTCCGCGTACACGTGCGGGTGCTTGCGGATGACCGCGATGCACTCGCCCTCGAAGGGGTGGCCGAGGTGGGCGAGGACCATCCGCAGTTCCGGGTGGCGGATGGCGACCGCGTCCAGGTGGCGGGGCATCGCCCACTCCAGCGGCGCGCTCGACACGAAGGTGGTGCCGGTGTGCACGAGCAGCGGGAGTCCGTGCCGTTCGGCGTACGTGTACAGCTCGTCGTACTCCTCGGCGGCCGGGTCGAAGCCCGCGTACATCGGCATCAGTTTGATGCCGCGCAGGCCCAGTTCCTGGTGACCGTACCTGAGTTCGTCCTGCCAGCCGGGCTGGGTGGGGTCGAGGGACAGGTAGCCGATGAGCCGGTCGGGGTGCTGTGCGGTGTACGAGGCGACGGCGGCGTCGTCGACCCAGAGGCCGCTGCGCCGGGCCTTGCCGCCGACGACGATCGTGCGGGTGCCCTCGGGGGCGGTGGCGGCGTACTCCTCCCACTTCACCGTGAGGTCGACCTCGCCCGCGTGGGCGCGGGCGGAGTCGGACTTGAACGGGTCGGTGAAGTCGTGGCTGTGCCGGAAGAGATGCGAGTGGACGTCGACGATCATGTCCGGTTCCGCTTCTCCCAGCCGTCCGCGAACATGTTCCAGAAGCGGTGGCTGGGCGGGTGTTCCTCGAAGACCTCGTCGACGAGCTCGACACCGAGGCCCGGTGCGGTCGGCAGGCCGATGCGGCCGTCGACGATCGGCAGGGTGCCCTTGAGCGCGTCGAAGACGTAGTCCTCGAGGAGTCCGTCGAAGGTTTCGAGGATCTTGAAGTTGGGGATTCCGAGCGTCGCGTGCACCGAGACGGTGGTGCAGAGCGGCGAGTTGGAGTTGTGCGGGGCCACCAGCATGCCGTGGGTATCGGCGGTCGCGGCGAGCTTCCTGACCTCGGTGAAGCCGCCGGCCATGGAGAGGTCGGGCTGGATGATGTCGACCGCGTTGGTGGCGAAGAGCTGCTTGTACTCGTAGCGGTTGTGGAAGTGCTCGCCGCCGGAGATCGGGAACGCGGCGCGCTGCCGGAGTTCCGCGTAGCGCTCGATGTGGGTCCACGGCATCGGCTCCTCGAACCAGCCGATGTCGAAGGGTTCCAGCTCCCGCACCAGTCGGGCGGCGGTCGGCATGGCGAACCGGGCGTGGCCCTCGATGAAGAGGTCGACGTCCGGTCCGATGGCCTCGCGGACGGCGGCCACGAGGTCGACGGAGCGGCGCAGCTCGGCGCGTTCCAGCTCGTGCAGTCCGGGGCCGAAGGGGTCGAACTTGAGGGCGGTGAAGCCCTTCGCCACGGTCTCCTTCGCCTTGGCCGCGAACGTCTCGGGCTCGCGTTCGCCGGTGTACCAGCCGTTGGCGTACACCCGTACGTCGTCCCGGCAGGCGCCGCCGGTCAGCCGGTACGCGGGGACGCCGAGCGCCTTGCCCATCAGGTCGTACATCGCCTGGTCGAGGCCGGACAGGGCGACGCCGCCCATGTCGCCGCCGCGCAGGAAGTCGCCCTGGTAGACGCGGAGCCAGAGCTCCTCGATGTCGAAGGGGTCGGCGCCGATGAGATGGCGCCGGGCCAGCGCCTCGGTCAGCGCGCAGACCTCGCGGACGCGGTAGGGGTGGGTGATCTCGCCGATGCCGGACAGGCCCTCGTCGGTGTGGACCCGGACGTAGCCGAAGTCGCGCCAGGAGGTGCCGAGCATCAGGGTCTCGACCCGGGTGATCCGTCCGGCGGGGCCGGCCGGGCGGGTGCGGTTGACGGTCAGCATCAGCGGGTCGCCCCGCCCATGGTGGAGGTGTTCTCCAGGTCGCGGGCGCCGCCGTCGGCGAGCACGGCCTTGACCGCGGCCTCGGTGCCCTCGACGAGACGGTCCACGTCCGCGTCGGTGTGGGCGTAGCTGATGTGGCTGCGCTTGAGGTTGAGCGGCAGCTCGAACAGGCCGTGGTCGAGGAGCTTGCGGCGGTAGCCGACGAACAGCGAGGCGTCGTTGTTCAGCAGGTCCGCGTAGGTGCGGGGGGCCTCGCCGGGCATGAAGTAGCTGACGAAGACGGAGCCGTAGCCGGTGACGACCGCGGGGACGCCGAGGCGCTCGTACAGTCCGGTCAGTTCGGTGCGGACGCGCTCGCCGAGCCGGAAGACGTGCTCGTGGACCGGCTCCTCGCGGAGCTTGCGCAGGGTGGCGAGGGCGGCGGCGACGACGGACGGGTGGCCGTTGTACGTGCCGGCGAAGAAGGCGGGGGCGCCGGGGCGGGTGGAGAAGAGGTCCATCAGGTCGGCGCGGCCGCCGATCGCGCCGACGGGGGCGCCGTTGGCGATGGCCTTGCCGAGGGTGGTGAGGTCGGGGGTGATGCCGGAGATCTTCTGCCAGCCGCCGATGTCGTGGCGGAAGCCGGTGATGACCTCGTCGAAGATCAGGACGCTGCCCGCCTTCGTGGTCTCCTCGCGCAGCGTGGTGAGGAACTCCTGGTACGGCAGGAGCGCCCCGACGTTGTGCGGGACGGGCTCGACGATCACGGCGGCGATGTCGGAGCCGTGCTCGGCGAAGGCGCGGCGGACGGCCTCGCTGTCGTTGAACGGCAGGACGAGGGTGGCTTCGAGGACCTCGGGCAGGATGCCGGTCGAGATCGGGTCGTGGCCGCCGACCTTCTCGGGCGCGGAGATGACGTTGAGGCTGACGGCGTCGTGCCAGCCGTGGTAGCAGCCCTGGAACTTGACGACCAGACGGCGGCCGGTGGCGGCGCGGGAGACGCGCAGCGCGTGGAACGTGGCCTCGCTGCCGGTACTGGTGAGCAGCACCTTCTCGATCGAGGGGATCAGCTCGGTGAGCTGTTCGGCGAGGAGTACCTCGCCCTCGGTGACGCCGACGCCCATGTGGCCGAGGGTGGCACCGGCCTCCGCGGTGGCGCGGGCCACGTCGGGGTCGTTGTGACCGAGCAGGGGCGGGCCGAACGCCGAGTGGAAGTCGGTGTACTCGCGTCCGTCGGCGGTACGGAACCGTGCGCCGTCCGTCCCCGTGACGACCAGGTCGGTCAGTCCGGGAACACTGCGCTGACCGCTGTTCACGCCGCCGGGTACGACCTGGCGGGCGCGCTCGGCGAGTCGGGCTCCGGATTCGTTGCCTACCGGGCCTGAACTCATATCGCTTGCTCCTTGCGTCGAGAGTCGTCGGTCTTCGCAGGCCCTGCCCGGCCCGTGAGTCCCTGGCGCCATCCGCCCGGCAGTCGCCGCAGGAAGAGAATGATCCGTGGTGCTTGAGGTGGTGCTTCAGGTGGTGCGTTTCGCTTTTTCTGAACACTGTTCTGTAGAGCAGAACAGTGCCTGGATATTACGTCCGGCTCCGGGGCCGGTCAAGACCCTTTCAAACCCAGGAAGGCCCGATTCCGCGCTTTCTTCACAGAGAAAGCGCGTTCGAGCCTCCCCGAGGCACTACGCTGTTCTGCTATGACGAACAGTGCTGCCCCAGAAGAACCGAAGTACTGGGTCAAGAGCGTGGCCAGGGCAGCGGACATCCTCGAGGCGCTCGCCGCCCCCGCACAGGGGAACGGCCTGAGCGTCACGGAGGTCGGCCAGGCCTGCTCCATCTCCAAGAGCGCCGCCTTCGGCATGCTCCAGACCCTGCGCGCCTATGGCCTCGTCTCGGACGACGGCGAGGGCATGAACCGCCGCTACCGGCTCGGCATGAGCCTGGCCAGACTCGGTGACCGGGCCCGCTCCCAGGTGTCCCTGCGCGGGGTCGCCCACCCGGTCCTGCGCGAGCTGACCCGGGCCACCGGTATGGCGTCCAGGCTCGCCGTGCCCGAGGACGGCCACGCGGTCGTCGTGGACCAGGTCGAGCTCGACCAGCGCGTCCGGCTCGATCTGCGGATGGGGCAGCGCGAGCTGCCGCACTGCACGGGCCTGGGCAAGGCGCTGCTCTCCGCCGTGCCGCCGGACGAGGCGGCCGCGGTCGTCGAGCGGTTCGGGCTGCCCCGGCGCACCTCCCGCACGATCACCGACCCGGCGACCTTCCTGTCGCATCTGCGCGACATCGCCCGGGTCGGCTACGCCCTGGACGACGAGGAGGACGCCGAGGGCATCATCTGCATCGGCGCGCCGGTCTTCGACGACCGTTCGGTGTGTGCCGGGGCGGTCTCCATCACCGGCCTCAAACTCGGCCTGCCGGCCTGGCGCTACCAGGAACTGGGCGGCCAGGTGCGGGACGCGGCCCGCCGGATCAGCCTCTCGCTCGGCTGGGTCGACGACTCGGACGGCGCCTCGTCCGACAGCGACACGTCGCATTCCGACGGAATCGGGTCTTGACCAAACGGCGTAACCCGCCGTAGGTTCCCTGCCAACTGCGGTGACATTCCATGGTCACCGGCGATTTACCCCTTCCGGCCTGGTTCCGGCGCCTGCCCATCGCGCCGTGGACATCCGACGACCGGACCCTTTTCAGCCATCCGCCTCATGGCAGTCCACCGCAGGAACGCTCCCTCACTTATCGCACTTCTCGGAAGGCGAAGTCCGCATGAGCGTTCCGCACCACCACACCTCCGCCTCGTCCCGCCGGAATCTTCTTCGGGCTTCGGGTCTGGCCGGTCTGGTCATGGCCGGTTCGGCCGTGGCCGCCGGTTCCGCGCAGGCCGCACCCTCGCACACCGGCGACGTGCTCCGCGTCGACACGGTCGACGCACTGCGCGCCCTGAACACCAAGCCGCTCGACGACGGCACCCAGGTCCTGATCGCCGGCTACCGCACCCCCGGCGACGGCGGCTCCATGGCCGTGCGCTGGCACAGGAAGTCCGACGCCGCACACAACGGCGGCACCGTCATCGCCCCCGCCAGGAACGGCACCGGCCGCTGGCACCAGCTCCACACCGGAACCCTCGACTTCCGCACCTTCGGCCACTTCGACGCGAAGACCCCCGCCGACGCCGCCCTCGACGCCATGATCGCCGACAACAGCGTCCACCGCATCGAAGCCCACACCGACCTCCTCCTCACCAAACGCCACCTCTTCAACCGCTCCGACATCGAACTCGACTTCGGCGGCCACCGCATACGCACCGAAGGCATCGAGAAGAACACCCACGACAACCCCTTCGGCGCCGTCCTCTCCTTCCGCGGCACCGTCACCGACACCACCGTCGAGCACACCCTGGGCGCGGCGATGCCGGACCTCTCGGACCTCTTCGAGGTCGGCGACTCGTCGAAGTTCGCCGTCGGCCAGTGGTGGGCCGTGGAGATCGACGCCCTGGCGGGGAAGTACGAGAAGGAGATCCAGCGTCTCGTCCAGGTCACCGATGTCGTCGACCCGACGCACATCCGGGTCAACTACCAGATCGGCTGGGACCTGGCGGCGGGCCGCACGCTGACCTGGACCCGGGTCGAGCCCGTCGACCGCGCCCATGTCCGCAACATGGTCTTCGAGGGCTGGGGCGAGGACGAGATGACCGGCTCGCACCCGGTCGCCTACGAGTACGCGGTGCGCTGCGACGTCTCCGGGATCGAGGCCATCGGCACCTTCTGGCCGGTGGTGATGCGCCGCTGGTGCACGTACTACCGCACCGAGCAGTGCTCGCTGACCAACCCGAAGTCCGTCACCTACGGCGGCGCGGGCTACCTCACCCAGCAGATCTACTGCCTGTACGGGCACGTGGAGGACTGTCACACCTCCAACGCCCGTCACCTCAACGACTTCACGGCCTCCGCCTACTGCTACGTCACCAACTGCCACGGCGACGGTGACGACGAGGGCCCGTTCGTGACGCACGGCCAGTTCGAGCACGACCTCGTCTACACCGGCAACTCCGGGCTGATGACCTTCGCCAACTCCGGTGCCGCCTGGGGCGGCAGGGCCAAGCGGATCACCGTGCGCCGGCACGCCTGCTCCTGGTTCGTGGCCCGGGTCAAGATCACCGATCTGACCCTGGAGGACGTGCTGGTCATCGGCAAGAAGTCCCTGGCCGGCTCCGGAATGCTCTGGGTCAACGCCGACGGTGTGCAGATGCGCGGCTGTACGGCCACGGGTCCGCTGATCGTCTCCCGGGCCTCGGACCTCTCCGCCCGCCCCAATGTGATCGCCGACTCCTCGTTCGCGTTCGCGGCGGGCGCGGAGATCACCCAGGCCAACGTCGCCGCGCCGCTCACCATCCAGCGCAGCACCCTCAAGGGCGTCGACGGCGCGGTCCTCAACGGCACCGGCCCGCTCACCCTGGACCAGTGCACGCTGACCGGTTCCAAGGACACCGCCCCGGTCTCGCTCGCGCACGCCGACATCACCGTGCTCGGCGGCGAACTCCGCGACACCGGACTGAAGCTGACCTCGGCGAAGGACCAGCGGCTGCGCGTCGACGGAACGCGTCTGAGCGGCACCAACAAGGACGCCGCCCTGCTAGCCCGTACCGGCTCCGGACGGACCGTCGACTGGCAGCTCACCGGCCTCGACTCGACCGCGCCCAAGGGCACCGCCCATGTGCTGGTCACCGAGGGCCCCAACCGCTACCGGGCCACCGGCTCCACCTTCACCGGCGGCCGGCTCGAACTGCGGCCCGCGGCGTTCACCGGCGACAGCCACCTGCTGCACACCGGCTGCGTCGAGGACGGCACCGAGCGCACCGCGCTGCCGGACGAGGGCGGCCGCGTCGCCCACACCGCGGCCACGCTGCGGTTCTGACCACCTCGGGGCCTCTCGTCCGGATCAGGCCGGGCTCGCGAGGTCTGGCACGCACGCTGATCCGGCCTGATCCGAACGAAAGACCCCAACCCATCGAGCACCAGGGATTCCCGTGTCCACGCATACCCCGATCACCGGCCGGCCCGTACGGGTCGCGCTCGTCGGCGCCGGCAACCGCGGTCTGACGTACGCCGAGTGGATCAAGGCGCACCCCGAGCGCGCCGAGCTCGTCGCCGTCGCCGATCCGCGCCCCGCGGCTCGGGCCGCCGCCGGCGCACCCGTCGAGTTCGACGACTGGCGGCCGCTGGTCGAGAACCGCATCGCCGACGCCGTCGTCGTCGCCACCCAGGACCGCTTCCATGTGGAGCCGGTGCTGGCGCTGGCCGAGGCCGGTTACGCGATCCTCGCCGAGAAGCCCCTCGCCCCGACCGAGGAGGAGACCCGGCGGATCGTCGAGGGCGTGGAGCGGTCCGGGGTCCTGTTCGCGGTGTGCCACGTCATGCGGTACACCCCGTACACCGACCTGGTGAAGGAGGTCGTGGACTCCGGCGTGCTCGGTCAGCTGGTCTCCCTCGACCATCTGGAGCCGGTCGGCTGGTGGCACTACGCCCACAGCTATGTGCGCGGGCCGTGGCGCAGCGAGAAGGACTCCTCCCCGATGCTGCTCGCCAAGTCCTGCCACGACCTGGACTGGATCACCTACGTGATGGGCGGCCGGATCGAGCAGGTGTCGAGCTTCGGCGGACTGAAGCACTTCCGGCCACAGAACGCTCCGGCCGGGTCCGCCGGGCGCTGTCTCGACTGTGCGGTCGAGGCCGACTGCCCGTACAGCGCGCTGAAGCTGTACATGCCGACGCTGCGCGAGAAGGGCGCGGTCTGGCCGGTCACCCATGTCACCGAGGCGACCGACGAGGCCGGTCTCGTCCAGGCGCTGCGCGAGGGCCCGTACGGCGTCTGCGTGTACCGCGGTGACAACGACGTGGTCGACCACCAGGTCCTCGCCATGCAGCTGACGGACGGGGTGACCGCGACCTTCCAGATGGTGGCGTTCACCGAGCAGACGCACCGCCAGACCCGGATCTTCGGCTCGCACGGCTGGCTGATCGGCGACGGCGAGCGGGTCACGGTGCAGGACTTCCGGACCGGCGAGTCCACCGTCCATGAACTCGGCACGTCCGGTTCGAACGCGGCCGACGGGCACGGTGGCGGGGACGCCGCGCTCGTCGAGGCGTTCGTCACCGCCGTCGCCACGGGTGATGCCGGGGCGGTCCGCTCCGGTCCCGCCACCTCGCTCGGCAGTCATCTCGCGGCGTTCGCCGCCGAACGTGCCCGGCACACCGGCACCGTCCAGACGGTCCCGGCGCAGTGACTCCCCCTGAAGGGCCTGTCGTTCGGACCGGACCGGGCTCCCCCTCTTCCCGCCCCACCCTCACGTCCTCGGAGGACCACCTCATGTCCCGTCTCCTCACCCGCCGTTCCAGAGTCCGCGCCCTGGCCGCCCTCGTCGTGGCCACCGCGCTCGCCGCCGGTGTGCTGGCCGGCTGTTCCGGCAGCGGCAGCGACGGCAACACCGTCACCATGTGGACCTACCCGGTCATCTTCGACGAGGCCAAGAACAAGGCGTACTGGGACGGCCTGATCAAGGCGTTCGAGAAGGAGCACTCGGGCGTCAAGGTGAAGGTGGAGACCTTCCCGTGGGCCAACCGCGACACCGCGCTGGCCACCGCGATCGCCTCCGGCAAGGGCCCGGACGCGGTCTACCTGATCCCCGACCAGCTGCCGAAGTACGCCAAGAGCATCGTCCCGGCCGACGACTACATGCCGGCCGACGCCAAGTCGGACTACACGGACTTCGCCCTGAAGTCCGTCACGGTCGACGGCAAGGCCCTCGCCACCCCGATCCTGACCAGCGCCAACCCGCTGATCTGCGACAAGCGGGTGTTCGCCGCGATCGGCGAGAAGACCTACCCGACGAGCTGGGCGGAGCTGGAGGCGCTGGCCCCGAAGCTGAAGGAGAAGGGCTACTACGCCACCACCTACTACGGCGACACCCAGCAGACACTCAACATGACCTTCTACCCGCTGCTGTGGCAGGCCGGCGGCGACGTCTTCTCCGAGGACGGCAAGAACGTCACCTTCAACGACGCGGCCGGTGTCAAGGCCCTGACGTACCTGAAGAAGCTCGTCGCCGGCGGCTACACCGACAAGGACCTGGTCACGACCACGCCCAAGCTGGAGCAGACCCCGACCGCCAAGGGCAAGGTCGCCTGCACCTGGCAGAACACCCCGGCGGACGTCGAGCCCTTCTGGGGCAAGGAGAACATCGTCGTCCAGCCGCCGCTGAAGGACGCGAAGTCGGTCGGCTACGGCACGGTCGGCGCGCTGTCGATGCTGAAGGGCGCCGACAAGAAGAACACCGGTGACTGGCTGAACTTCGTCGCCGAGTCGAAGAACGCGGCCGGCCTGCAGAAGGCCGCGGGCTACTTCCCGGCCCGCAAGTCCGGCGGCGACCTGTACCCGGGCGACGCCCTTCAGACGGCGGTCGGCGCCACGCTGCCGAGCATGACCGTGGGCCCGCTCCAGGACAAGGCCCGTGAGGTCCAGGGCGTGCTCGCGCCGGAGATCCAGGCGGCGCTGCTGGGCAAGAAGAGCCCGCAGGAGGCACTGAACGCCGCGCAGAAGGCCGCTCAGGCGATGCTCGGCCGCTGATCGGGCGCGGTTCCGGGATCCGGCCGCACCCGGATCCCGGAACCGCCCTCCCCGGGGGCCCAGGGCCTCTCGTTCGGATCAGGCCGGACCCCGCGAGCCCGGCCTGATCCAAACGAAAGACCCTGACCCCCGACCCCCCTCAATTCCCCCGTACCGCAAGGAGATCCCCGTGGCAGTCGTCGCGGAACCAACCCGCCGGGGCCGTCGCAGCGGGCCGCAGGCGCGCCGCGAGGCCCGGATCGGCCTGCTCTTCGTCCTTCCGTGCTTCCTGCTCTTCCTGGCGTTCCGGTTCGGTCCGGGCATCGCCGGGGTGCTGATGAGCTTCACCGACTACACCCTCACGGGCGGCGGCAGCTTCATCGGGCTGGACAACTTCACCCGCCTCTGGGACGACCCGCTGTTCTGGCAGGCGCTGAAGGTCACGGTCCTCTACACCGTGCTCGCGGTGCCGGGCACGCTCATCGCCTCGGTGTCCCTGGCCCTGATCACCCGCCGCGCGTTCCGCGGCGCCAAGTTCTTCCGGTCGGTGTTCTTCCTGCCGGTCGTCACCTCGCTGGTGCTGGCCGCCACCGTCTTCGTCTGGATCTTCTCGACCGGTGGGCCGTGGTCCACCCTGATGAGCTGGTTCGGGATGTCCGAGGGCTCCTGGCTCTCCGACGACGTGCTGGTGCTGCCCGCGCTCGCGATCGTCGGCGTCTGGTCCCGCTTCGGGTACGGGATGCTCATCCTGCTGGCCCGGATGCAGGACATCCCGCGTGAGCTGGAGGAGGCGGCCCTCACCGACGGCGCGGGCCCCTGGCAGCGGTTCCGGTACATCGTGCTGCCGCAGCTCAAGCCCGCCCTGTTCTTCCTCGCCGTGATCGAGACGACGGCGTCGTTCCAGGTCTTCGACGCGGTCTACACGATGACCGGCGGCGGCCCCGCCAACGCCAGCTACACGCTCGTCTTCCAGCTCTACGACGCGGGCTTCAAGTACTTCGACCTGGGTTACGCCTCCGCCATCGGCGTCGCGCTCTTCGCGCTGACCGTGGTGGTCGCGGTGATCCAGCGGCTCGTGATCGGGAAGGACCAGTGACCATGACCGCAGCACCCGCAGAGACCGAGACCCCGCCCGCGCCGAAGGCCCCCGCGGCTCCCGACCGGGCCGCGCGCCGCGCCGAACGCAAACTGCGCAAGCTCTCGGAGCAGGACACCGTCCCGTACGGCATGCGGCCCACCCGGGCCGGCCGGATCGGCCGCGCCGTGCTGCTGACGGTGGCCGCGCTCGTGACGGTCTTCCCGTTCTACGCGATGGTCGTGCTCTCCCTGAAGCCGTCCGCGGCGGTCGAGTTCCCCGGCAGTCTGCTGCCGTGGCCACTGACCGGCGAGGCCTACGACACCGTCATGAACTCCCAGGACGTGCCGCGCTGGCTGTTCAACACGCTGATCTACTCGGTCGTCTCGGTTGTCGGCGTGCTGCTGCTCGCCTCGCTCGCCGGGTACGCCTTCGCCAAGAAGCGCTTCCCGGGCCGGGAGACGATGTTCTGGTCGTTCCTGTCGATGGTGATGGTCCCGTACCACGTCACGATGATCCCGACCTTCGCGATGATCGCGAAGCTGGGCGGCGTGGACACGTACTGGGGTCTGATCGTGCCGACCCTCGCCAACGCCCAGGCGGTGTTCCTGATGCGGCAGTTCATCCAGGGGCTGCCGGACGAACTCTTCGAGGCGGCCCGGCTCGACGGCTGCAACGAGTGGCAGATCTTCTACCGGATCGTGCTGCCGCTGCTGAAGCCGATCCTGGCCACGCTCGGCGTCTTCGTCTTCCTGTGGCACTGGAACGACTTCCTGTGGCCGCTGGTCATCGGCCAGTCCACCGACATGCGCACCCTCACCGTCGGCATCGCCTCGCTCCAGCAGCAGAACGTGCCGCTCAATGTGGTGCTCTCCGGCTCCGTCATCGCGTTCGTGCCCATCTTCGCCGCGTACATGGTGGGCCAGCGCTACTTCACCGAGGGCGTCACCGCGTCCGGAATCAAGGGATAGCCACCAATGTTCACCGATGAGGCCGCACTCGAAGAGCGGCTCGCCACCCCCTCCCCCGCGCTCGTCGCCGATCTCGGCCGCCTCGAAGGCGATCTGCTGGTGCTCGGCGCCGGCGGCAAGATGGGCCCCAGCCTGTGCCGGCTCGCCCGCCGGGCGCTGGACGCCGCGGGCCGCCAGGACGTGACCGTGTACGCGGTCTCCCGCTGGTCCGACAGGGCCGCCGCGGACGAGCTGGAGGCCGCCGGGGTCTCCACCGTGGCCTTCGACCTGATGGACCCGGCCGCCGATCTGGCCGAACTGCCGGACGCCGGGAACGTCGTCTTCATGGTCGGCGCCAAATTCGGCTCCGCCGGGGCCCCCTCGCACGCCTGGGCGGTGAACGCCGCGATGCCGGACCGGGTGGCGCGCCGCTGGTCGGGGGCGCGGATCGCCGCGTTCTCCACCGGCAATGTGTACCCGCTGGTGCCGGTCTCCTCCGGCGGCTGCACCGAGAGCGACCCGGTCGGCCCGGTCGGCGAGTACGCCATGTCGTGCCTGGGCCGGGAGCGGATCTTCGGCCACGCGGCGCTGACCCGCGGCACCAGGGTCGCCAACATCCGCCTCAACTACGCGGTCGACCTGCGCTACGGCGTCCTCGCCGACATCGCCTACCGGGTACAGGCGGGCGAGCCCGTCGATGTGACGACCGGTCATGCCAATGTGGTGTGGCAGGGGTACGCCAACGAGGTCGCCCTGCGCTCGCTGCTGCACGCCACCGACGGCGAGGCGTTCACCCTCAATCTCACCGGCCCCGAGACCGCTTCGGTGCGCCGCGTCGCCCGGTGGTTCGGCGAGGAGTTCGGCAAGGATCCGGTCTTCGCCGGCGAGGAGGCGCCTACCGCGCTGCTCTCCGACGCGAGCCGCTGCCACGCGCTGTTCGGCTACCCGGACGTCGCCCTGCGCACCCTCGTCGAGTGGCAGGCCGACTGGCTGCGCCGCGGGCTGCCGCTGTCCGGCAAGCCCACCAAGTTCCAGGTCCGTGACGGAAGGTTCTGATCCACTCCATGTCCACTCCCTCCCTCGTGTCGACCCCCGCCCTGGACGCGCTCGCCCACGGTGCCGTGATCCCCGCGCACCCGCTCGCCCTGCACGACGACGGCTCCTTCGACGAACGCCGGCAGCGTGCGCTGACCCGCTACTACCTCGCCTCGGGCGCGGGCGGCGTCGCCGTCGCCGTGCACACCACCCAGTTCGAGATCCGCGAACCGGAGATCGGCCTGTTCCGGCCGGTCCTGGAGCTCGCCGCCGAAACGATCGACGCCGAGGCCGGCCGGCCGTTCATCAAGGTCGCCGGTGCCTGCGGCTACACGGCGCAGGCCGTCTCGGAGGCCGAGACCGCCGCCGAGCTCGGCTACGACGCGGTGCTGCTCAGCCCGGCCGTGCCCGGTGCGGACGAGAAGGGGCTGCTGGAACGGGCGCGGGCGGTCGGCGAGGTGCTGCCGGTGATCGGCTTCTACCTCCAGGAGGCCGTCGGCGGACGGTATCTGTCGCCGCACTTCTGGTCGTCGTTCACCGATCTGCCGAACACCGCCGCGGTGAAGATCGCCCCGTTCGACCGCTACCGGACCGCCGATGTCGTACGCGCCGTGGCCGCCGCGGACCGGGCCGACGAGGTGGCGCTGTACACCGGCAACGACGACGACATCATCGGTGATCTGCTCACCCCGTACGAGACGGCGGGCGGCACGCCGCGCTGGTTCGCGGGCGGGCTCCTCGGCCAGTGGGCCGTGTGGACCGGCTCCGCGGTGACGCTGCTGGACGACGTCCGCAGGGCGCGCGGCGGGGACCACGAGGCGATGGTGCGCTGCCTGGCCCGGCGCCCCGAGCTGACCGATGCCAACAGCGCGGTCTTCGATGTGCGCGGCGCGTTCCGCGGCTGCATCGCCGGGGTGCACGAAGTCCTGCGCCGACAGGGCCTGTTGGCGAACATCCGGTGCCTGGACCCGGCCGAGACGCTCTCGCCCGGACAGGCCGAGGAGATCAGCCGGGTGGCCGCGGCCTACCCTTGGCTGACCGACGACGCCTTCGTTGCGGAGCACCTCGATGCCTGGCTCTCCTGATCCTGCCGACCGCTCCCGGGTGGTCGTCGCCGTACCACCGGACCTGCGGGCCCAGTTCTTCACCGCCGAGGTGTGGCGGGATCTGGAGCGGGCGGCCGAACTCACCGTCGTCGACGACCATTCCGACCGGGCGGCGGTCACGGCCGCGCTGCCCGGGGCACGTGCGCTGATCACCTCGTGGCGGGCGCCCCGGGTGGACAGCGAACTGCTGTCCCACGCCGACCGACTGGAGCTGGTGGCGCACACCGGTTCGGCGGTCGCGCCCTATGTCACCGAGGAGGTGTTCCGGCGGGGCATCCTGGTCACCCAGGCCGGTGACGAGATGGCCCGCCCGGTCGCCGAGGTGGCCCTCGCGTTCACGCTCTCGCTGCTCCACCGCGTCCACCGTTTCGACCACGCGCTGCGGGGCGGGCAGGAGTGGGCGGCGGCGAGCGAGGCGCCGCCGCGCCACGAGATCCACGGCAGCGACATCGGCGTGATCGGTGCCTCCCGCACCGGGCGTGCCTACATCGCCCTGGTACGGGCGATGGGGGCGCGGGTGGGCGTCACCGACCCGTACCTGTCCGATGCGGACGCCGAGGCGCTCGGCGTGGAGTCCGTACCCCTGGAGACGCTGCTGTCGCGCAGCAAGATCGTGGCCGTGCACGCCCCGGTCACCGAGGAGACCCACCGGATGATCGGCGTCGAGCAGCTGGCGCTGATGCCGGACGGGGCGGGGCTGGTGAACACCGCCAGATCGTGGCTGGTCGACGAGGACGCGCTCCTCGCCGAGCTGGCCCGGGGCCGGCTGGACGCGGCGATCGATGTCTTCGACGACGAGCCGCTGCCCACCGGCCACCCCTTCCGTTCCCTGCCGAACGTGCTGCTCACCCCGCACCAGGCGGCGGGCAGTGTCGAGTGCCGGCAGCGGCTCGGCGCCAGCGCGGTCGACGAGGTGCTGCGGCTGCTCGCCGGACGCCCGCCGGTCCACGCCGTCTCCGCCGACGCCCTCGCCCGCCTGCACTAAGACCGACCGGCAATTGGGGGGCGGCGTCGCGGGGCTGGGTGCGCGCGTCTGCGGCGTTGTCGTCAATCACCATGGCTCCTTCCCCGAGCTCTCAGCTGCGTTCGAGCAGGGGAGACCCCATCTGCCTCAATCCTCCACCTTGCAGCCGCACGCACCCAGCCCCGCTCCTTCTCCCACCCCCCAATTGCCGGTCGGTCTAAGGGCTGTCCCGCGGATCATGGCCGGACAGGCCCTGCTGCGACAAGGCCCCAGAGAGCCCCAACCCCCGTACCGTTCAGGAGATTTCACTTCATGCGACTGATGCGCATCGGCGAGCCGGGCCACGAGCGCCCGGTCCTCGTCTGCCCCGAGGGCCGTCACTACGACCTGTCCGGCATCACCGACGACATCGACGGCCCGTTCCTCGCCGCACTCGCCGACAATCCGCACCTGGTGCCCGCCGAGCCGGTGCTCCCGGAGATCGACATCACCGGTCAGCGGATCGGCGCGCCCGTGGCCCGGCCCTCCGCGCTGCTCTGCATCGGCCAGAACTACGCCGCCCACGCGGCGGAGTCGGGTGCCGAGCCGCCCGAGCAGCCGATCCTCTTCTACAAGTCGCCGAACACCGTCGTCGGCCCGTATGACGACGTCCTGATCCCGCGCGGCTCCAAGAAGACGGACTGGGAGGTGGAGCTGGCCGTCGTCATCGGCCGTCGCGCCTCCTACCTGGACTCCCCCGCCGACGCCGCCGCGCACATCGCGGGCTACGCCGTCAGCAACGACGTCTCCGAACGCGCCTTCCAGCTGGAGGAGTCGGGCGGCCAGTGGTCCAAGGGCAAGAGCTGCGCCACGTTCAACCCGCTGGGCCCGGTGCTGGTGACCGCCGACGAGGTCGGCGACCCGCAGCGGCTGCGGCTGCGGCTGCGCAGCTACGTCAACGGCGAGCCGCGGCAGGACTCCGGCACCGCGGACATGATCTTCAGCGTGGCGCATCTGGTGCACCATCTGTCGCAGTACCTGGTGCTGGAGCCCGGTGACATCGTCAACACCGGTACCCCGCAGGGCGTGGCGCTGTCCGGCCGCTTCCCCTACCTGGGCCCGGACGATGTGATGGAGGTCGAGATCTCGGGCCTCGGCCGGCAGCGCAGCGTCTGCCGGCCCGCGTAACGGAAGCCGCAAGGCGGCTCAGTCCTCCGGGAGTTCGACCGGGGCGATCTCGTCGAAGACGTCGCCGGGGCCGGGGTTCGTCGCATCGGTCGCGCCGCCGAACTGGGTCATCACACCCCAGACGGCGTTGAGCGCGGTCTGTACGGCGCCCTCGGCCCATCCGGCCGTCCAGGAGATGTCGTCGCCCGCGAGGAACAGGCCCCGGCGGTCGGCGGGCAGCCGGTCCTGCATGAAGTGGGTGAACAGCCGCCGCTGGTAGCGGTAGTGGCCCGGCAGATTGGCCTTGAACGCCCCCATGAACCACGGCTCGTTCTCCCAGGAGACGGTCACCGGGTTGCCGATGATGTGCTTCCTGATGTCGACGTCCGGATAGATCTCGCCGAGCGACTTGAGCATGACGTCCATGCGCTCGTTCGGGGAGAGCGGCAGCCACTTCAGACTGTCGTCGCACCAGGTGTACGAGAGACAGATGACGGCGGGCCGGTCGGGACCGTCGTCCAGCAGGTACGTCCCCCGGGTCATCCGGTCGGTGAGCGTCATCGACATGGTGTCCCGCCCCGTGGCCGCGTCCTTGTCCAGCCAGAACGGCCGGTCGACGGGCACGAAGAGCTTGGACGACTCCATGTAGTGGGTGCGCTCCATCGCCGTCCAGTGGTCGATCGGGAAGAGCGCGTCGTCGCAGTCGATCTTCGAGAGCAGCAGCCAGGACTGCCCGGTGAAGATCGCGGCCGGGTAGGTGCGGATGTCGCCGGTGGCGTCGGTGACGGTGATCCGGTTGCCGGCGGTGCGGTTCAGCCGGGTCACGGCGGGGCGCGGCTCGCCTTCGTGCAGCGAGGACAGCGACGTGCCGAGCGGCCAGTGGACGATCTTCTGCGGCTCGCGGTCCCAGAGCCGCAGCGGGAGCTGCTGGCTGCCGCCGACGATGCCGCGGTGGTGGTCGTCCGCCTCGGTGTAGACGACGCGGAGGATCTCCAGGATGGAGTTGGGGAAGTCGGTGTCCCAGCCGCCGGTGCCGAAGCCGACCTGGCCGAAGATCTCCCGGTGCCGGAACGACTTGAAGGCGTCGGAGTCGCAGAGGAATCCGTAGAAGGTCTGGTTGTCGAGCTTCTGGACGAGCTCGGCCCAGATCTCCCGGATGCGCGGCACGTCGCGCTCGCGCATCGCGCGGTTCATGTCGGAGAAGTCCGCGCCCTCCTCCAGGCACCGGTTCCAGGCGTCCATCACATCGCGGTAGACCTGCGGCAGGTCGTCGATGGTCCGCGCGTAGTGCGACTCGCCCTTGAGGTCGACGACGGTCGACGGGGTGGCCGCGGAGAGCGGGTTGGGAAACGGCCTGGTCTCCAGGCCGACCAGGTCGATGTAGTGCTGGAGCGCGGTGGAGGACGGCGGGAACCGCATCGCGCCCATCTCGGCGGTGAGTTCCGGGTCGCATCCGTCGAACCCGACGGTGCGCAGTCGGCCGCCGATCTCGTCCGCCTCGTAGACGACGGGCTTGAGCCCCATCTTCATCAGCTCGTACGCGGCGACGATGCCGGAGAGTCCGCCGCCGATGACGGCGACCTCGGTGCCGTGCTCGGTCGCGGGTATCTGGCCGATGCCGGCCGGGTGCGCCAGGAAGTCGTCGTACGCGTAGGGGAAGTCCGGTCCGAACATGGTGATCGGCTCGGTGGCGTCGGTGTGCTGGACGGCGTTGGGCACCGTGGACGTCATGGGGCAGGGACTCCTTGCGCGAATGAAGGTGGAACGGAGGGGTGCGGGCTCAGACGAGGGAGCCGTACAGACCGGGGCGGCGGTCGTGCAGATACGGGTTGGCGGCGCGCGAGGCGCTCAGGAAATCGGGGTCGACCTCGCCGACGACCAGTTCCTCGCCGCGTCCGGCGCGGGTGCGGACGGTGCCGTCGGGGCCGGCCAGGCAGCTCAGCCCGACGAACTCGAACTCGCCTTCCGGGCCGGTCCTGTTGACGTACGCCACGTACATCTGGTTCTCGAAGGCACGGACCGGCACGACGGACTCGGCGACGAACTGGAAGGGGTGCATCTGCGCGGTGGGCACCAGGAGCAGATCGGTGCCCGCGAGTGCGTGCGCGCGGACGTTCTCGGGGAACTCGACGTCGTAGCAGATCATGATCCCGACGCGTACGCCGTCCAGTTCGGCCTGGACCACGGTCTGCTCGCCCGGGGTGAACCACTCCTGCTCGAAGCCGCCGAAGAGGTGGGTCTTGCGGTAGTTCGCGAGCGCCGCCCCGTCCTCCCCGATGAGCTGCGCGGCGTTGAAGATCCGCTCGCCGGCGCGCTCCGGGTAGCCGTAGAGGACGGCGAGCCCGTGCCGTGCGGCGATCTCGCCGACGGCCAGGGCGGACGGCCCGTCGGCCGGCTCGGCCAGCCGGGGCACATCGGCCCCGATGGCGTATCCGGTCAGGAACAGTTCGGGGCAGACCAGCAGTCGCGCCCCGGCGTCGGCCGCCCGCCGTGCGGCTTCGCCGAGCGTCTCGATGTTCTCGTCCACGTGCCCGGGTCGTCCGGAGCTCTGGAGCAGGGCGGTGCGCAACGGCGGCATGGCTGACCTCGGACGGTGCGGGCGGGGCGGGGACGTATCGACGGTACGGTCCGCCGCTCGCGCCCGACAAGGCGCGACCGTTGCGCGTACACCGTCGATCCATTGCGCGCCGACGGCCACCGGCGGCGATTCATTGCGTGGGGCGTCGTCGCAGGTCAAAAGGGTGACCCAGGTCTCACGCGGGACAGCCGGCAGGCCCGCCCGGCACCTACTCCGGCGCGCCCGAGGAGTACCGGCGCAGCAACGGCGACAGCACCAGGACGGACTTCGTCCGCTCCACGTACGGCTCGCCCGCGATCCGCTCCAGGACCTGCTCGAAGTGGCGCATGTCCGCGGCGAAGACCTGCACGATCGCGTCGGCCTCCCCGGTCACCGTGGACGCCGAAGCGATCTCCGGATAGCGCGCGAGCCCCTGCTTGATCGCCTCCGGCGAGGTGTTGCGGCTGCAGTAGATCTCGATGAACCCCTCGGTCTCCCAGCCCAGCGCCGCCGGGTCCACCCGGACCGTGAAGCCGGTGATGGCGCCCTCGGCGCGCAGCCGGTCCACGCGGCGTTTCACGGCGGGCGCGGACAGGCCGATCATCGCGCCGATGTCGGCGTAGGAGCGCCGGGCGTCTTCGGCGAGGGCGTGGACGATGCGTTCGTCGAGGTCGTTCAGGCGCACTTCGGGCGGGTCACTTCTCTGCGATGGCCGGTGTCGGGGGCGGCGCGGGCCGCCTCCGAAGTAGACCATGGCGCGCCCGGTCGGGCGCGCTCACCGCAGGGCGTGACCGGTCAGAACGGGAACCGCGAGCGGCCGTGCTGCACCGAGATCCACTTCTGGCTGGTGAAGGCCTCGACCATCGCGTCGCCGTTCAGCCGGCCGAGGCCGGAGCTCTTCTCGCCGCCGAAGGGGACGATCGGCTCGTCGTGGACCGTGCCGTCGTTGATGTGGATCATGCCGGTGTGGATGCGCTGCCCGACCCGTACGCCGCGCTCGATGTCACCGGTGTGCACCGCGCCGCTCAGGCCGTACGGGGTGTCGTTGGCGATCCGCACCGCCTCGTCCTCGCCGTCGAACGGCACGAGGAGCGCGACCGGCCCGAAGATCTCCTGGGACAGGACGGGGGAATCGGCGGCCAGCCCGGTCAGCACGGACGGGCTCACCAGATTGCCGTCGGCCCTGCCGTGCAGCAGGGCCGTCGCACCGGCCGCCACGGTCTGCTCGACGAGCGAGGAAATGGCCTCGGCCTGCGAGGAGTTGATCAGCGGGCCGATCACGGTCTCCGGGTCGGCCGGGTCGCCGACCGGCAGCGAGGCGACCTTGGCGACGAACTTCTCGGTGAACTCCTTCTCCACCGCCCGGTCGACCAGGATCCGGTTGGCGGCCATGCAGACCTGGCCCTGGTGCACGTACCGGCTGAACACGGCCGCGTCCACGGCGTAGTCCAGATCGGCGTCGTCTAGGACGATCAGCGCGCTGTTGCCGCCGAGTTCGAGCACGGCGCGCTTGAGGTTCGCCGCGCAGACCGTGGCGACGTGCCGCCCCACCTTGTCCGAGCCGGTGAAGGAGATGACCTGCGGAACGGGGTGCTCCAGCAGCGCGTCACCGATCTCGGCGATGTCGGTGACCACGACGTTCAGCAGGCCGGCCGGCAGCCCGGCCTCCTCGAACACCTTCGCCACCAGCGTGCCGCCGCAGACCGGGGTGTTCTGGTGCGGCTTGAGCACCACCGCGTTGCCGAGGGCCAGGGCGGGGGCGACCGACTTCAGCGACAGCAGGAACGGGAAGTTGAAGGGGCTGATGACGCCCACGACGCCGACGGGCACCCGGTAGACACGGTTCTCCTTGCCCTCGGTCGGCGAAGGCAGTATCTGCCCGGCGGGCCGCAGTGCGAGCTGGACCGACTCCCGCAGGAACTCCTTGGCAAGGTGCAGCTCGAAGGCCGCCTTCAGCCGGGTGCCGCCCAGTTCCGCGACGATCGCGTCGCCGATCTCGGACTCGCGCTCCTCGACGATGCGCAGCGCCCGCTCCAGCACCATCCGCCTGGCGTACGGGTTGGTGTCGCCCCAGGCCCGCTGGGCGTCCTGCGCGGACCGGTAGGCCTGGTCCACCTCGTCGGCCGTGGCGACCGTGATCGAGGCGAGCTTCTCGCCGTTGTACGGATTGAAGTCGATGATGTCCCAGGAGCCCTTGCCCGGCCTCCACTCTCCGTCGATGTACTGATGAGCCAGGTCGGTGAAGAAGGACATGAGATCCCTTACCACGGAGGAACGGGCAGCTGATTGGGTTTCATGTTACTTACATTCCACCGGGGTTGAAGCGGCTCACTGCGCCGACCGGGGGCCGGAACCGGACATCCGCGCCATCCGGTGAAAGCACCCGAAAACGCCGGTGCCCCTCCGGGCCCGAACGGCCCGGAGGGGCACCGGCGTTACGGTGCTTCGGGATCAACTCCAGCTGGCGTGCAGCGGCTTGCCCTCGGCGTAACCGGCGGCGCTCTGCACCCCGACGACCGCCTTCTCGGCGAACTCCGCCAGGGAGGCCGCGCCGGCGTAGGTGCAGGAGGAGCGGACGCCCGCGATGATCGAGTCGATCAGGTCCTCGACGCCGGGCCTGGCCGGGTCGAGGAACATCCGCGAGGTGGAGATGCCCTCCTCGAAGAGCGCCTTGCGGGCCCGGTCGTACGAGGACTCGTCCGAGGTGCGGTTCTTCACGGCGCGCGCGGACGCCATGCCGAAGGACTCCTTGTAGAAGCGGCCGTCGGCGGACTGCTGGAGGTCGCCGGGCGACTCGTACGTTCCGGCGAACCAGGAGCCGATCATCACGTTGGACGCGCCCGCGGCGAGCGCCATGGCGACATCGCGCGGGTGCCGGACGCCGCCGTCCGCCCAGACGTGCTTGCCGTACTTCTTCGCCTCGGCGGCGCACTCCAGAACGGCGGAGAACTGCGGCCGGCCCACACCGGTCATCATCCGGGTGGTGCACATGGCGCCGGGGCCGACACCGACCTTGATGATGTCCGCACCGGCCTCGATGAGGTCGCGCACGCCCTCGGCGGCGACGATGTTGCCCGCGACGATCGGGACGTGCGGGTCGAGCGCGCGGACGGCCCGGACCGCGCTGATCATGGACTCCTGGTGGCCGTGGGCGGTGTCCACGACGAGCGTGTCGACGCCCGCGTCGAGAAGCTGCTTGGCCTTGCCCGCGACATCGCCGTTGATCCCGACGGCGGCGGCGATCCGCAGCCTGCCGTCGGCGTCGGTGGCGGGGGTGTACAGGGTGGCGCGCAGGGCTGCCTTACGGGTGAGGATGCCGACGAGCCGGCCCTCCGCGTCGACGGCGGGGGCGAGCTTGCGGTTGGCACCGTCCAGCTTGTTGAACGCGTCGCGCGGGTCGATGTCCGCGTCGAGCAGCACCAGGTCCTTGGACATGACCTCGGAGAGCTGGGTGAAGCGGTCGACGCCGGTCAGGTCGTGCTCGGTGACGACACCGAGGGGCCGCTGCTCCTCGTCGACGACGACGCCCGCGCCGTGCGCGCGCTTCGGCAGCAGCGACAGGGCGTCGGCGACCGTCTGGCCCGGGGCCAGCACGATCGGCGTGTCGAGCACCAGGTGCCGCGTCTTCACCCAGGAGATGACGTCGGTGACGACCTCGATCGGGATGTCCTGCGGGATGACGACGAGCCCACCGCGGCGGGCGATCGTTTCGGCCATCCGGCGGCCCGCGATGGCCGTCATGTTCGCGACGACGAGCGGGATGGTGGTGCCGGTGCCGTCGGGCGAGGAGAGATCGACACCCTGGCGGGAACCGACTGCCGAACGGCCCGGGACCATGAAGACGTCGTCGTACGTGAGGTCGTACGGGACCGAGGGGGACTCTGTGTAACGACCAGTACCGGGCTCAAGAAAACGCATAACGCTCATTTTTTCATACGTAACGGAGCAGGTCGCTTCCACGAAGGCACAGCAAAGGACACCCGCGTTCGTATGTTCCTCCGAAGGAACCGGGCGGGAGTCCCGGGCAAGTGGAACCTGCCTTGCCCGCGGACCCTACCCGAAGGACGTTCGAATCATTCCCGATCATCTTCCCTGGACCTGGTGACAAGGGGTCGGGTAGCTTCAAAGCCGCAGGTCCCGTGGGTCTCGTCTACGCCCCGGAGGAACAGCCGGAAGGGTCACAACTTCCGTCACACGTACGACCGGAGAGGATCACGACCCACCCGTGGAGAGCGAACTGCCGGACATCTACTGCCCGTTCCCCCAGCGAACCAACCCGCACGTCGGGCACACCAGGGTCCACCTCGACGAATGGACGCGCAACACCGGTCTGGTGCATCGTGATTCGGCCAGGGACCGCTTCGCGCAGGCAGACTTCGGCTCATTCGTCGGCATGGTGTACCCGACCGCGGACAGCAAGAACCTCGACCTCGTCGCCGACTGGTTCGTATGGCTGTTTCTCGTCGACGACCAGCTCGACGACGGCCATCTCGGCCGCAGCCCGGAGCGGGTGCGGGACGTGGTCGATCTGATGCGGGCCGTGATCGAGGGCGACACCCCGGGCACCCTGCCGGAGGGACAGCTGCCTGCCGCCGTGATCGCCCTGGCGGATCTGTGGGAGCGGACGACGCCGACCGCCGCCGCGCACTGGCGCACCCGGTTCGGCTGGCACCTCACCACGTATCTCACGACGGCCACCACGTGGGAGGCGGGGAACCGGGCCGCCGGTGTGGTGCCGTCCGAGGAGACGTACATCGCCAAGCGCCGCCACACCGGTGCGATACATGTCTGCATGGACCTGATAGAGATCGTCGCCGGGATCGAGGCTCCCGAGTCGATCCACAACGACTCCCGGTTCATCACCGCGCTGGAAGCCTCGTGCAATGTCGTGTGCTGGGCCAACGACGTGTACTCGTACGAGAAGGAACAGGTGCTCGGCGAGATCCACAATCTCGTCCATCTGGTCCGGCACCATCGCGGCTACGGGGAGCGGCGGGCGCTCGAACACGTCTGCGCGGAGATCGCGGCGGAGACGGAGCGCTTCCTCACCGCCGAGGCCGAGCTGCTGGCCGCGTACCCGCAGCTGTCCTGGATGCTCACGCCGTATCTGGAGGGCATGCAGAGCTGGATGCGCGGCAACCTCGACTGGTCGCGGCAGACCCCGCGCTACAACCCGGCCGACGTGAGTCAGTACGAGGAGCCGGAGGAGTACCTGGAGGCGACGGTCCTGGGCGTGGTACGGGACTGAACCGGCGGCCGCCGAACCGCCCGGACGGCGCACGCGCTGTCCGGGCGGTTCGGTGGCCGCCGTCCGCGGGGGCGGCGACGGCCGCCCCCGGACCGCTCAGTCCCCGTCCGGGTCGGCCCGCTCCAGAGCCGGCCGCTGCGGCGCCGCCGACTCGGTCAGCAGATAGTCGGCCGCCGCCGTGTCCGTCACCAGGCTGGTGACGAGCCCGGACCTCAGCACCGCCCCGATCGCCGCGGCCTTGCGCTGACCGCCCGCGATCGCCACCACTTCGGGGATCCGGCGCAGCCGGTCGGCCTCGACCGTGATGCACCGCTCCCCCAGGTCCCGGCCGACCCGCCGCCCCTCGGTGTCGAAGAGGTGCGCCGACATCTCCGCCGCGACGCCGAGCGACGCGTAGTGCGCCCGCTCCTCGTCGCTGAGCATGTCGTGGACGGTCGAGATGCCCGGCTCCCAGGAGCCGATGGAGACCGCCGCGACCGTCACCTTGTCGAAGTAGTCGAAGGCGCGGGCGATACCGGTCTGGTGGCGCAGCGCGGCGGCCGTGGCCGGGTCGGGCAGCAGCATCGGCGCGTAGATGGGGTGGGCCTCGCCGCCGGACACCTGGGCGGCCCGCCGGACCGCCTCGACGGAGCCGCGCTCGGCCGTCCCCGCGTCGTACACCCCGGTGAGCTGCACGACCGTGCACGGCGGCAGCCGGTCGAGCGCCGCGGCCATGTGGATGGTGGACCGGCCCCAGGCCAGACCGAGCACATCGCCCTCGTTCACCAGTTCGCCGAGGAGATCGGCCGCGACCTCGCCCAGGTTCTCCGGGTCCGGTGCGTCGTCCTGCTCCTCGGCCGGGGATTCGACGACGACCGCGTGGCGCAGCCCGTAGCGGGCCCGGAGCGCGTCGGAGCGCTCGGCGTCCAGCTCGGCGGGGACGCGGATCTCGATCCGTACGAGGTCGCGCTCAAGAGCCGTCTCCAGGACCCGGGCCACCTTGAAGCGGCTGACGCCGAACTCCTCGGCGATCTGGATCTTCGACTTTCCCTCGAGGTAGAAGCGGCGGGCCATGGCCGCCGCCTGCACCAGCTCCGCGGGCCCCATCCGCAGGGCGGACCGGCCCGCCGACATTGCAGACACCGCGATCTCCTCACTGCTGTTCACACTCTCGATACGCCGTTCATCCTGTCAGATACGGCGTTCCCTGATCGGTCCCGTCGGACCGAGTTCATCTGCCCTTGGCCCGGCCGACCCGCGATCGGCGGCGGGAGTCGGTGCCGGTGTCAGTGGCCGCACGCCCAGGCGGCCGAGGCGGTGGCCCCGTCGGCCTGGGCGCGCAGGGCCCGCACCGCTTCGGCCGGGTCC
This sequence comes from Streptomyces sp. NBC_00984, assembly GCF_045162475.1. Lineage (NCBI taxonomy): Bacteria > Bacillati > Actinomycetota > Actinomycetes > Kitasatosporales > Streptomycetaceae > Streptomyces > Streptomyces sp. NBC_00984. Next base: position 7,414,710 of record NZ_CP108734.1, on the reverse strand, counting down.
GTCGCCCCGTACACCGCCGAACCCGCGACGAAGACATCCGCACCGGCCTCGGCGCACCGCTCGATGGTGGACGCGGAGACGCCGCCGTCGACCTGGAGCCACAGTTCGAGGCCGTGCTTGGAGATCAGCTCACGGGTGCGGCGGATCTTCGGCAGCATGATGTCCAGGAAGGCCTGGCCGCCGAAGCCCGGCTCCACCGTCATGATCAGCAGCATGTCGAGCTCGGGGAGCAGGTCCTCGTACGGCTCGATGGGCGTCGCGGGCTTGAGCGCCATGGAGGCGCGGGCGCCCTTGGCCCGGATCTCCCGCGCCAGCCGTACGGGGGCTGCCGCGGCCTCCGCGTGGAAGGTGACGGAACCGGCGCCGGCCTCGACGTACTGGGGAGCCCAGCGGTCCGGGTCCGCGATCATCAGATGGCAGTCCAGCGGGGTGTCCGTGGCCCGGCTGAGCGATTCGACGATCGGCACGCCGAGGGTCAGATTGGGCACGAAGTGGTTGTCCATCACATCGACGTGGAGCCAGTCGGCGCCTTCGACCGCCTTCGCCTCCTCGGCGAGACGGGCGAAGTCGGCGGACAGGATGCTGGGGTTGATCTGGGCCATGTCCCAAGCCTGCCATGTTCCGCGCCACTTCCCCGCCCCGGCGAGGGCCAAAGCCTCACGGGATCATTACAGTTCGCTCGATCCGGGCGCTCCGGCCGCACGATACGGGCGTTTCGGCCCGTGGCGGGCGCTTCGGGCGGCGTCGGCGGTGCACGGAACCCGCCGGGGCCCCCGAGGCACGTCGGCCCGGTTCAGGCGGTACGCCGCAGCAGGGCCAGGTACATCGCGTCCGTGCCGTGCAGATGCGGCCACAGCTGGACGTCGGGGCCGTCGCCCAGCGCGGGCACGCCCGGCATCAGCGGGCGGGCGTCCACCCACTCGGCATCGACGGGCTGACCGCCCCGTCCCTTGAGCACGTCGTCGACGACGACCCGGGTCTCCGCGAGGTGCGGCGAGCAGGTCGCGTAGCCGACGATGCCGCCGACCCGTACGGCCTTCAACGCCTCGCGCAGCAGGCCGCGCTGGAGCGGCGCGAAGTTCTCCAGGTCCTCCTTGCGGCGCCGCCAGCGCGCCTCCGGGCGGCGGCGCAGGGCGCCGAGGCCCGAGCACGGCACGTCCATCAGGACCCGGTCGAAGCTGCCGTGCCGCCACGGCGGGCGGGTGCCGTCGGCGGTGATCACCTGGTACGGGCCGGGGTTGCCGGCCAGCGCGCGCTCGACGAGACGGGCCCGGTGCGGCTGCTTCTCGGCGGCGAGCAGGGCGGCGCCCCGTTCGGCGGCGAGTGCGGCGAGCAGGGCGGCCTTGCCGCCGGGTCCCGCGCAGCCGTCGAGCCAGCGGGTGTCGCCGCCCTCCACCGGCGCGTTGGCGAGGGCGGCGGCCACCAGCTGGCTGCCCTCGTCCTGGACCCCGGCGCGGCCCTCCTGGACGGCGGTCAGGGCGCCGGGCTCGCCGCCCTCCGCCATCCGCACGGCGTACGGCGACCAGCGGCCCGGCAGGCCGTTCCCCTCGCCGAGGGCGGTGAACAGCTCGTCGGTGGTGGAGCGGCCGGGGCGGGCGACCAGGGTGACCTCGGGCCGCTCGTTGTCCGCTTCGAGGAGGTCCTCGATCCCGGCCCGGCCGCCGCCCAGCGCGTCCCACAGGGCCGAGACGACCCAGCGCGGATGCGAGTGCACGACCGCGAGGTGGTCCTCGGCGTCCTCCTCGTACGACGGGGCCACCCGGGCCACCCAGCCGTCGAGGTCGTCCGCGGTGACCTTGCGCAGCACGGCGTTGACGAACTTGGCCCGCCCCTCGCCGAGCACCACCCGGGCCAGCTCCACGCTGGCGGAGACCGCCGCGTGGGTGGGGATACGGGTGCCGAGGAGCTGGTGCACGCCCATGTTGAGCACGTCCAGGACCGGCGGGTCGACCTCGCGCAGCGGCCGGTCGATGCAGGCCGCGACGATCGCGTCGTACGTCCCCTGGCGGCGCAGCGTGCCGTAGACCAGCTCGGTCGCCAGCGCCGCGTCCCGGTTGTCGAAGTCGCCCTTGGCGCGCGCCTTCTTCAGCAGCGGGGGCAGGACGAGGTTGGCGTACGCGTCCCGTTCGTCGACGGCCCTGAGGGCTTCGAAGGCGAGGAACCGGACCGGGTCCTTCTTGGGGCGGCGATGCGGCTTGGCGGGACGGCGACGCTGCTGGTCGTTCACGTGAAAGGTGCTCCGCTGATGGTGAGAGGACGAACCCTGCCAGCCTACGTCGCCGCCCCGGCCCCGGCGGGACTCAGCTCCCCAGCAGCTCGCCGTGGACGATCCGCACCCCGCGGGCCCAGTCCGCGGCCCGCATCGGCTTCTTGCCCTGCGGCTGGACCCAGAGCAGCTCGACCGCGTGCGATCCGGTGCCCACGTACACGTTGTTCTTGGCGGCCGACAGCTCGCCGGGAGCCAGATCGGCGCGGTCCAGGACGGGCACGGCCTGGATCAGCTTGAGGCGCTCCCCCCGGAACAGCGTCCACGCGCCGGGAGCGGGCGTGCAGCCCCGCACCACGCGGTCGACCCGCAGGGCGGGTGCCGACCACTGCACCTGGGCGTCCTCGACGGTGATCTTCGGTGCGAGGGTGATGCCCTCCGCCGGCTGCGGCACGGCGTGCAGGGTGCCGTCCTCGATGCCGTCCATCGTCGCGGCGAGCAGCCCCGCGCCGGCGAACGCCAGCCGGGTGAGCAGGTCACCGCTGGTGTCGGTGGGGCGCACCTCCTCGGTGAGGACGCCGTACACCGGTCCGGAGTCAAGCCCCTCCTCGATCAGGAAGGTCGACGCGCCGGTCACCTCGTCCCCGGCCATGACCGCGTGCTGCACGGGGGCCGCGCCGCGCCAGGCGGGCAGCAGCGAGAAGTGGAGGTTGACCCAGCCTCGGGCGGGGACGCCGAGCGCCTCCTTGGGAAGGAGCGCCCCGTAGGCGACGACCGGGCAGCAGTCCGGGGCGATCTCGCGGAGCCGGGCGAGAAAGTCCTCGTCGCGCGGCCGGGCGGGCTTCAGCACCTCGATACCGGCCTCCGCGGCGCGCTCGGCGACGGGGCTGGCGACCAGGCGGCGGCCCCGCCCGGCGGGGGCGTCGGGCCGGGTCACCACGGCGGCCACCTCGTGCCGGTCGGAGGCGATCAGGGCGTCCAGGGCGGGTACGGCTACCTCGGGGGTGCCTGCGAAGACGAGCTTCATGGGTGGCTGACTGCCTCTCGGGCCGAAACGTGCGGTGACGAGCAACGCACAATTCTATGGTCCGGGCGGCCGGGGGGCGTACGCATGGCCGTGCGCCCCTTTGAAGGGCGCACGCGCCCCTGAAGCGTGACCAGATCCACAGCTGAGGCGTTGGTCAAGAGAGATTGACCGAAGCGAGCCGCCACGGTGCGGCCCGATCCCTTTCAACGCCGGTTCGAGAGGCTTCTTCATGGCCGACCACGCAACCCACGACGCCCAAGCGAGGGCCAGTCTGCATCTGTTGGTGCGGGACATCGAGCGGGTCCGGCGGCAGGTGGACGCGCTGCGCACGCTCACCGCCCAACTGGGCAACGTCTACCGTCCGCGCCGCTCCGGCCCGTCCACGGGCTTCGTCGTCTACGGCAGGGCCCCGGCCCCCACCGTCAGGCTGGCCCAGGAACTGCGCGACAGCGTCGAGACCCTGGTCACCGCCGCAGTCGACTTCGACCGCTCGCTGGGTTTCTCCTGGGACGCGGTGGGCTCCGCGCTCGGGGTCACCAAGCAGGCCGTGCACCGCCGCTACGGCGCACGCCGCAACGCCCGCCAGCCGGGGCCGGGCGAAACCGGCACGGAGGCCGGGGTGCCGCGCCCCCTGCCGGTCGTGCCCGGCTCCGGCAACGCGCCCGCGCTGCCCGCCGTACCCGCCGCACGCTCCATGCCGCCGCAGCCGTCGGCGGACCGCCCGTCGCTGCGCGAGGACCTGCGCCCCGGCGCCTTCCCCGGCCCACGCAACGGCTGACCACCCCGCCCTCTGCCCCGCCGCGCCCGACGCACGGCGGGGCAGCCTCATCTCCGCTCCCGGTCACCCGATGTCCGGCGGATCCACCCTGATCCGGACCTGCTCGCCGCTCCCCCGGGACATCCGTGCCGCCTGCGCGGCCTTCAACGCGGCCGCCAGCGCCGCCCCGCTGCCCGGAGGCACCCTGAGCAGCGCCCGCTCCCAGGACTCCCCCGGCGGCGCTTCCCCGGGTCTGCGGGGCCTGCCCGGTCCGGTGACCGGCACCGGGACCGGGCCCAGCACCTCGGCCTCCGGCGGCAGCTCGGCCGCCGCGAGGAAGGCGGCCAGCGCCTCCGGCGTGCCGGTCACCGCGGCCATCCGGGACACCGGGGGGAAGCCGAGCTCGGCCCGTTCCGCCAGCTCACGGCGGGCGTGTCCGACCGGGTCCCAGCGCACCAGGGCCTGTACGGGCCGCAGCGTCGGCTCGGCGACGACCACCACCGTGCCGCCCTCCGGCTGCCCGCGCACCAGCGAGGCCGCGGCCGTCCAGCGGCGCAGCGCCTCCTCGCCCGCCCGCAGATCGGGGCGGCCGACCATCGCCCAGCCGTCCAGCAGCAGCGCGGCCGCGTAGCCGCCCTCGGCGACGGGCTCGGCGCCGGGGGTGCTGACGACCAGCGCGGGCACGTCCGGCACCGAATCGAGGATGTGGTCGCGGCCGGACGTCCGCACCGGCACGGCGGGAAACGCCCGGCCCAGTTCCTCGGCCGTCCGGCGGGCGCCGACGATCCGGGCCCGCAGCCGGTTGGAGCCGCAGGCGACGCAGTGCCAGGCGGTCTCGGCCCGCCCGCACCAGGCGCAGTCGAGATCCCGCTGGTCCGGGGCCTGGAGCGGTCCCGCGCAGTGCCGGCACCGGGCGGGCTCGCGGCAGCGCTCGCAGGCCAGCCGCGGCGCGTATCCGCGGCGTGGCACCTGGACCAGGACGGGGCCGCTGCGCAACCCGTCCCGTACCGTCTGCCAGGCCAGGCTGGGCAGCCGCGCGGCCCTCGCGGCGCCGTCCCGCGCCAGCTCCCCGTCGCCGACCGTACGCACCAGGGGCGCCGCGATCCGCAGCTGCTCCCGGTCCGCGCGCAGCGGCAGCGCCCAGCCGCTCTCCACCAGCTGGGCGGCCTCCACCGTGCAGTTCGTACCGCCGAGCAGGAACGCGCAGCGGCCGTGTGCGGCCCGTAGTTCGAGCACCTCGCGGACGTGCGGGAAGGGGGCGTTGTCGTCGCTGTGGCTGGCGTCCCCGTCGTCCCAGACGGCGACCAGGCCGAGATCGGCGACCGGCGCGAACATCGCCGCTCTGGTCCCGACGACGGCCCGCACCGAGCCGCGCCGCACGGCGAGCCACTCCCGGTATCGCTTCTCCGGTCCGGAGTCGGCGGTCAGCAGCGCGTGGCGCCCGGGGCCGAGCAGCTCGGTGAGCGCGGCGTCCACCCGCCCCGCGGCCCGGCCGTCGGGGACGACGACGAGGGCGCCGCGCCCGGACGCGAGGGTCGCGGCCATGGCCCTGGCGATCTCCTCGGGCCAGTGGGGTCCCGGCAGCGCGGTCCAGACGGCCCGGGGCGCACCGCCCTCGGCCAGCGCCCGCAGGAACGCCGGCCCCTGTGCGTACCGCTGCCAGCTCCCCGCCGACGGCACGGGCGGCGGCGGCAGGGGCTCGGGCGAGGGCCTGGACTCGGCCCTGCCGTTCCGGGGCGGCACGGCGAGCTGGAGCACATCGGCGAGGCTGCCCGCGTAACGGTCGGCGACGGCGCGCGCGAGCGCGAGCAGCTCCGGGCCCAGCACCGGTTCGGGCGATACCACGTAGGCGAGCGCCGCGAGGGCGCCCGGGTAGTCCGATTCGGCGCGCCGCTCGACGAGGAAGCCGTCGATCAGCCCGCCGCCCTCGCGCCGGCCGCCGCGCACATTGCGCCCCCCGGCCCCGAAGCGCACCCGCACCCGGACGCCGGGCTGTGCCTCGGCGTCGAGCTCCTCGGGCACCGCGTAGTCGAAGTACTGGTCGAGGTGGAGCACGCCCTTGTTGACCAGCACCCGGGCGACGGGCAGCTCCCCGGCGAGCGCGGCGCCGCGCCAGGTCCGCGGCTTGGCCCGCGGCACCTTGGCCTTGCGCACCGTCTCCCGAATCAGCGCAAGCTGCTCCGGGGCCCCGTCCCCGGGGTCCGCGGACCGCTCGTTGTCGCTGCTCACAGCCACATACCTACCAGACACCACTGACAGCGGCCCCGGTGAGGGGGCACCGGGGCCCGGACACCGCGTGCGATGTCCGGGCCCCGGCGTACAGACGGAAGGCGGCGGTCCTACAGACCGGCCGCCGCGCGCAGCGCGTCCACGCGGTCGGTGCGCTCCCAGGTGAAGTCGGGAAGCTCACGGCCGAAGTGGCCGTAGGCCGCGGTCTGGGCGTAGATCGGGCGGAGCAGGTCGAGGTCGCGGATGATCGCGGCCGGGCGGAGGTCGAAGACCTCGCCGATGGCGTGCTCGATCTTCTCGGTGTCGACGGCGGCGGTACCGAACGTCTCGACGAAGAGCCCGACCGGCTCGGCCTTGCCGATGGCGTACGCGACCTGCACCTCGCAACGGGCGGCGAGGCCCGCGGCGACGACGTTCTTGGCGACCCAGCGCATGGCGTACGCGGCCGAGCGGTCGACCTTCGACGGGTCCTTGCCCGAGAAGGCACCGCCGCCGTGGCGGGCCATGCCGCCGTAGGTGTCGATGATGATCTTGCGGCCGGTCAGACCGGCGTCGCCCATCGGGCCACCGATCTCGAAGCGCCCGGTCGGGTTGACCAGCAGCCGGTAGCCGTCGGTGTCCAGCTTGATGCCGTCCTCGATCAGCTGCGCGAGCACGTGCTCGACGACGAACTCGCGGATGTCGGGCGCGAGCAGCGAGTCGAGGTCGATGTCGCTGGCGTGCTGCGAGGAGACGACGACCGTGTCGAGACGGACGGCCTTGTCGCCGTCGTACTCGATGGTGACCTGGGTCTTGCCGTCGGGGCGCAGGTACGGGATGGTCCCGTTCTTGCGGACCTCGGAGAGCCGGCGGGAGAGCCGGTGCGCGAGGTAGATCGGGAGCGGCATGAGCTCGGGCGTCTCGTCGCAGGCGTAGCCGAACATCAGGCCCTGGTCGCCGGCGCCCTGCTTGTCGAGCTCGTCCTCATCGCCCTCGACCCGCTTCTCGTACGCGGTGTCGACACCCTGCGCGATGTCGGGAGACTGCGCCCCGATGGACACCGAGACACCGCAGGAGGCGCCGTCGAAGCCCTTCTTGGAGGAGTCGTAGCCGATCTCGAGGACCTTGTTGCGTACGAGGGTCGGAATGTCGGCGTAGGCCTTGGTCGTGACCTCACCCGCAACATGCACCAGACCGGTGGTGATCAAGGTCTCGACGGCGACGCGGGACCGGGGGTCCTCGCGGAGCAGCGCGTCGAGAATGGTGTCGCTGATCTGGTCAGCGATCTTGTCGGGGTGACCCTCGGTGACGGACTCCGAGGTGAAGAGACGGCGGGACACATCGCTCCCTGGGGTTGCAGCGGCTGCTGGCTGATCATTTGGCGGACGGCCGGGAGCTGCGCCCGGCATGGTCCGGCCCCAGTTTATCCGTCGCTTTCGTTCGGCGGACAACATGTCTCGCCCTTTGGGAGTTCTGTGACCTGAGGCACGGCCCGCCGACGCGGGCCGATCGCCCTCGGAGCATGCCATTTACGCCCATATTTCAAGGGTTTCGGCCCGGTCATCGGCATGACACAAGAATTTCATCCGAGGCGCGACGACACGAGATCCCAGACCGTGTCGGCGAGTGCCTCCTTGGGCCCGTGGGGCACCTGGGTCTCACCGCCGTCGGCCGCGAGCACGACCGCCTCGTTCTCCTCGGAGCCGAAGGTCCGGCGCTCCCCCACCTCGTTGACGACGAGGAGGTCGCAGCCCTTGCGGCGGAGCTTCTCCCGGCCGTTGGCGAGGACGTCGTCGGTCTCGGCGGCGAATCCGACGACGATCTGCTCCGGCCGGGCGCGTTCGCCGGCCACCTCGGCGAGGATGTCGGGGTTGCGGACGAGCGTGAGGGGCGCGGGCTCCTGGCCGTCCTTCTTCTTGATCTTCCCCGTGGCGTACTCGGCGGGGCGGAAGTCGGCGACCGCCGCCGCCATCACGACCACGTCGGCGTCCGCGGCGGCCTTCAGCACGGCCTCGCGGAGCTGCACCGCGGTCCCCGCGTGCAGGACGTCGGCGCCGGCCGGGTCGGGCAGGCCGGTGTTGGCCTCGATGAGGGTGACCCGGGCGCCGCGGGCGACCGCGGTACGGGCCAGGGCGTAGCCCTGCTTGCCGGAGGAGCGGTTGCCGAGGTAGCGCACCGGGTCCAGCGGCTCGCGCGTACCGCCCGCGCTGATGACCACGTGGCGGCCGGCCAGGTCGGCCTCGACGGGCCCGCGGGCCAGCACCCGGCGGCAGACCTCGAAGATCTCCCCGGGATCGGGCAGCCGGCCCTTGCCGGTGTCGACGCCGGTGAGCCGGCCGACGGCGGGCTCGATGACGACGGCGCCCCGGCGGCGCAGGGTGGCGACGTTCTCCTGGGTGGCGGGGTGCTCCCACATCTCGGTGTGCATGGCGGGCGCGAAGACGACCGGACAGCGGGCGGTGAGGAGCGTGTTGGTGAGCAGGTCGTCGGCGAGACCGTGGGCCGCCCTGGCGAGCATGTCGGCGGTGGCGGGGGCGACGACCACCAGATCGGCGCCCTGCCCGATCCTGACGTGCGGCACCTCGTGGACATCGTCCCAGACCTCGGTGGACACCGGGTGGCCGGAGAGCGCCGACCAGGTGGCCGCGCCCACGAAGTGCAGCGAGGACTCGGTCGGCACGACGCGCACGTCATGACCGGACTCGGTCAGCCGGCGCAGCAGTTCGCACGCCTTGTACGCGGCGATACCCCCGCTGACCCCCAGAACGACCTTCGGCTTGTCCACTGCGTCTCCCCGCACTCGGATACGAACACCCCCATGCTGCCTCACCGCACCCGGTCCGATGCTGTCGCCCCGGACACACCTCAGGCCCGGCAGCCGTGGCCGCCGGGCCTGAGGTGAAGGTGCAATTCCTGCTTACTGCGCGGGGCCCTCGATGGCCTCGGAGGTAAGCAGGCCCGCGTTGATCTCGCGGAGCGCGATCGAGAGCGGCTTCTCGTGCACGTGGGTGTCGACGAGCGGACCGACGTACTCCAGGAGACCCTCGCCGAGCTGCGAGTAGTACGCGTTGATCTGACGGGCGCGCTTGGCGGCGTAGATCACGAGGCTGTACTTCGAGTCGGTGGCCTCGAGGAGCTCATCAATCGGCGGGTTGATGATGCCCTCGGGCGTGGTGATGGAAGAGGACACTCTCTGCCTTCCGAAGGGGGTAAAGATCAAGGAGATCCTTGACGGTGCGGAGTTCCGCGGTGATGTGCGTGCCGACTTCGTCAGCCGTTGTGCGTCAAACTTGTGCGTCAGTCGCTGTCGGCACGGTGGCCGCAAGCCTCCAGCATCAAGGCTAGCAGCTCACGGGCCACATCCTCGACGGAGGTGTTGACCAGCGTCGTGTCGAACTCGGACTCGGCGGCCAGTTCGATCCTGGCGGCGGCGAGCCGGCGCTCGATCACCTCGGGCGCCTCGGTCCCGCGGCCGGTGAGCCGGCGGACCAGCTCGTCCCAGCTCGGCGGGGCCAGGAAGACCAGCTGCGCGTCCGACATCGACTGCCGGACCAGCCGGGCGCCCTGGAGATCGATCTCCAGCAGCACCGGCTCGCCCGCCTCCAGGCGGTCGAGCACGGCGCGGCGGGGCGTGCCGTAGCGGTTGCCCGCGAATTCGGCCCACTCCAGCAGCTCGCCGTTGGCGATCAGCTTGTCGAACTCCTCGTTGTCCACGAAGAAGTAGTGGACACCGTTGCGCTCGCCGGGGCGCGGCTTGCGGGTCGTCGCCGACACCGAGAGCCAGACCTCGGGGTGGACCTTGCGCATATGAGCGACGACCGTGCTCTTGCCGACCCCGGAAGGGCCGGAGAGCACGGTCAGCCGCGGACGTACGTCCGGGGGTACGGGGGACGTCCCCCGGGATGTTGCAGCCATGGAGCGATTATCCAGGTTCTCAGGAGTGCCTGAGAACGTCAGGCGGCGCTGCCGCCGAACTCACGCTCCAGGGATGCGATCTGGTTGGAGCCGAGACCCCGGACCCGGCGGCTCTCGGAGATGCCGAGCCGCTCCATGATCTGCTTGGCGCGGACCTTGCCCACGCCCGGCAGGGACTCCAGGAGGGCGGAGACCTTCATCTTGCCGATGACGTCGTTCTCCTGGCCCTGCTTGATGACCTCGTGGAGGGAGGCGCCGGAGTGCTTGAGTCGATTCTTGACCTCGGCCCGCTCCCGGCGAGCCGCGGCGGCCTTTTCGAGCGCGGCTGCGCGCTGTTCAGGGGTAAGGGGCGGAAGAGCCACGCCTACGTCACCTCGGATGTCGATCTGTCGGATACGGACCGGTGAGGAAGCTGAACGCTCCCCACCAGGTGAGCGACGGACAACTTGTGTACGTCGGCTCTCGACGGAGACTAGCGGCCAAGGCCGCCCGAGTCAGCGAGAACCAACGAAAAGTCCTGGTCAGCCTTGGCCGACCAGGACATTTCAGGCATAACTACCGAGTTTTTTGGTCAGGAAAGAGTCAACACCCCGTTACGTGGCATAGTCACCTACCCGCCACGGCTGCCCGGATCTCGTCCGTGAGCCGCTCGGCGGCCTCCCGCAGCCCTGCCATGTCCGGCCCCTGGCTCAGGACGCCGCGGCTCACGCTGGGCACCACATTGCCCACCGAGGCGCCGAACACACCGGGCAGGTCCGCGGGTGTCGCGCCCTGCGCCCCGATCCCGGGAGCGAGCAGCGGGCCGTTGATCGCCAGGTTCGCCCCCGCGTCCCCGAGCGTGGCTCCGACCACCGCGCCGACGGAGCCGAGCGGGGTCATGCCCTCGTTCTCGGCGGCCATGTGGTCGAGCATGAGCTGGGCCAGCGATCGGCCGTCGGCGGCGGTGGCTCGCTGCACCTCGGCGCCCTCCGGGTTGGAGGTGAGGGCGAGCACGAAGACGCCCGCGCCGGAGAGGACCGCCGCGTCGAGCGCCGGGCGCAGCGAGCCGAAGCCGAGGTACGGCGAGACGGTGACCGCGTCCGAGAACAGCGGCGAGTCCTTCTCCAGGTAGGTCGCCGCGTAGGCGCCCATGGTGGAGCCGATGTCCCCGCGCTTGGCGTCCATCAGCACCAGCGTGCCGGCCGCCCGCGCCTCCTCGACCGCCTTCTCCAGGACGGCGATGCCGCGGGAGCCGAAGCGCTCGAAGAACGCGGACTGCGGCTTGAGCACGGCGACCCGGTCGGCCAGTGCCTCGACGACCGTACGCGTGAAGCGTTCGAGCCCGGCGACGTCGTCGTTCAGGCCCCAGGCGGTGAGCAGCGAGGCGTGCGGGTCGATGCCGACGCACAGCGGCCCTCGGGTGTCCATGGCGCGGCGCAGGCGCGCGCCGAACGGTTCGGGGCTCATGCGGTGGCCTTCCTGGTTTCTGCGCCGACGGCTTCGGCGAGGGTGAGGTACGGGGAGGCGGCCAGGCGTGCGGCCAGGCCCTTGTGGATCGCGCGGGCGTAGAACGGCCCCTCGTAGATGAAGGCGCTGTAGCCCTGGACGAGCGTGGCGCCCGCGAGGATGCGCTGCCAGGCGTCCTCGGCGTTCTCGATGCCGCCGACGCCGACCAGGGTGATCCGGTCGCCCACCCGCGCGTAGAGGCGACTCAGGACCTCCAGGGAGCGTGCCTTGAGGGGCGCTCCGGAGAGCCCGCCGGTCTCCCCGGTCAGGGACGGCGCGGACTTCAGGCCGAGGCTGTCGCGGGCGATGGTGGTGTTGGTCGCGATGATGCCGTCCAGACCCAGCTCGACCGCGAGATCGGCGACTGCGTCGACGTCCTCGTCCGCGAGGTCCGGCGCGATCTTGACGAGCAGCGGGACCCGCCGCCCGGTGACGGTCCGGTCGGCCGCCTCGCGCACGGCGCCGAGCAGGGGCCGCAGCGCCTCGGTGGCCTGGAGGTTGCGCAGCCCCGGGGTGTTGGGCGAGGAGACGTTGACGACCAGGTAGTCGGCGTGGGCGGCGAGGCGCTCGGTGGACTTCACGTAGTCGCCGGCCGCTTCGGCCTCCGGCACGACCTTCGTCTTGCCGATGTTGACGCCGACCGTGGTCCGGAAGACCGGCCTGCGGGCGGCCAGCCGCGCGGCAACGGCCGCGGAGCCCTCGTTGTTGAAGCCCATGCGGTTGATCAGCGCGCGGTCCGCGACGAGGCGGAAGAGGCGCTTCCTGGGGTTGCCGGGCTGCGGCTCGCCGGTGACCGTACCGATCTCGATGTGGTCGAAGCCGAGCATCGACATGCCGTCGATCGCGACGGCGTTCTTGTCGAAACCGGCGGCGAGGCCGAAGGGGCCGTGCATCCGCAGGCCGAGGGCCTCGGTGCGCAGCTCCTTGTACCGGGGCGCAAGCACGGCGGCGACGAAGGTGCGCAGTACGGGGATGCGGGCGGCGAGGCGGATCCACCGGAAGGCCAGATGGTGGGCCTGCTCCGGGTCCATCCGCTTGAAGACCAGCCGGAAGAAGAACTTGTACATCGGGAGTGTCCTCACAGAGAGGGGGACACCGTTTCCGGTGTCCCCCTGCCGGTCTGCTAGTCGCGGGCCGCGGTCAGATGTTCCGCGTGTTCCTGGAGGGACCTGACGCCGACGCCTCCGTGGGTGAGCGCGTCGATGCCCTGGACGGCGGCGGCGAGCGCCTGGACCGTCGTCAGGCACGGCACCGACCGGGCCACGGCCGCGGTGCGGATCTCGTAGCCGTCGAGGCGGCCGCCCGTTCCGTACGGCGTGTTGACGATGAGGTCGACCTCGCCGTCGTGGATCAGCTGGACGATGGTCCTCTCGCCCTGCGGGCCCACGCCCTCGGACTGCTTGCGCACGACGCGAGCGTTGATGCCGTTGCGCTTGAGGACCTCGGCGGTGCCGGAGGTGGCGAGCAGCTCGAAGCCATGGGCGACGAGTTCGCGCGCCGGGAAGATCATCGAGCGCTTGTCGCGGTTGGCGACCGAGATGAAGGCGCGGCCCTTGGTGGGCAGCGGCCCGTAGGCGCCGGCCTGCGACTTGGCGTACGCCGTGCCGAAGACCGAGTCGATGCCCATGACCTCGCCGGTGGAGCGCATCTCCGGGCCGAGGACGGTGTCGACGCCGCGGCCGTGGATGTCGCGGAAGCGCGACCACGGCATGACGGCCTCCTTGACGGAGATCGGCGCGTCCATCGGGAGGGTGCCGCCGTCGCCGTTCGCCGGGAGCAGGCCCTCCGCGCGCAGCTCGGCGACGGTCGCGCCCAGCGAGATGCGGGCGGCGGCCTTGGCGAGCGGGACCGCGGTCGCCTTCGAGGTGAAGGGGACGGTGCGCGAGGCGCGCGGGTTGGCCTCCAGGACGTAGAGGATGTCGCCGGAGAGCGCGAACTGGATGTTGATCAGCCCGCGTACGCCGACGCCCTTGGCGATGCCCTCGGTGGAGGCCCGCAGCCGCTTGATGTCGTGGCCGCCGAGCGTGATCGGGGGCAGCGCGCAGGCGGAGTCGCCGGAGTGGATGCCGGCTTCCTCGATGTGCTCCATCACGCCGCCGAGGTAGAGCTCGGTGCCGTCGTAGAGCGCGTCGACGTCGATCTCGATCGCGTCGTCGAGGAAGCGGTCGACCAGGACCGGCCGGGTGGGGCTGATCTCGGTGGACTCGGCGATGTACGAGGAGAGCCGCGTCTCGTCGTACACGATCTCCATGCCGCGGCCGCCGAGCACGTAGCTGGGGCGTACGAGGACGGGGTAGCCGATCTCGTCGGCGATGGCCTTGGCCTCGTCGAAGGTGGTGGCCGTGCCGTGCTTCGGGGCCGGGAGCCCGGCCTCGGCCAGGACGCGGCCGAAGGCGCCGCGGTCCTCGGCGGCGTGGATGGCCTCCGGGGACGTGCCGACGACCGGCACGCCGTTGTCCTTGAGCGCCTGCGACAGGCCCAGCGGGGTCTGGCCGCCGAGCTGGACGATGACGCCGGCGACCGGACCGGCCAGGGTCTCCGCGTGCACGATCTCCAGCACGTCCTCGAGCGTCAGCGGCTCGAAGTACAGGCGGTCGGAGGTGTCGTAGTCGGTGGAGACGGTCTCCGGGTTGCAGTTGACCATCACGGTCTCGTAGCCCGCGTCGCTCAGCGCGAAGGAGGCGTGGACGCAGGAGTAGTCGAACTCGATGCCCTGGCCGATGCGGTTGGGGCCGGAGCCGAGGATGATCACCGCGGGCCTGGTGCGGGTCGCGACCTCGCTCTCCTCGTCGTAACTGGAGTAGAAGTACGGCGTCTTCGCGGCGAACTCGGCGGCGCAGGTGTCGACCGTCTTGTAGACCGGGCGGATACCGAGCGCGTGCCGCACCTCGCGCACGACGTCCTCGCGCAGGCTGCGGATGTCGGCGATCTGCGCGTCGGAGAAGCCGTGCCGCTTGGCCTCGGCGAGCAGCTCGGGGCCGAGCTTGTCGGCGGCGGCGAGCTCGTCGGCGATCTCCTTGATCAGGAAGAGCTGGTCGACGAACCAGGGGTCGATCTTCGTGGCGTCGAAGACCTCTTCCTGGGTGGCACCGGCCCGGATCGCCTGCATGACGGTGTTGATCCGGCCGTCGGTCGGGCGGACCGCCTCGGCCAGCAGCTCGGCCTTGTCGCCGGGCTCACCGGTGAAGGAGAACTGCGAGCCCTTCTTCTCCAGCGAGCGCAGCGCCTTCTGGAGCGCCTCGGTGAAGTTCCGGCCGATCGCCATGGCCTCGCCCACCGACTTCATGGTGGTGGTGAGGGTGGAGTCGGCGGAGGGGAACTTCTCGAAGGCGAACCGAGGGGCCTTGACGACGACGTAGTCGAGGGTCGGCTCGAAGGAGGCCGGGGTCTTCTCGGTGATGTCGTTGGGGATCTCGTCGAGCGTGTAGCCGACGGCCAGCTTGGCGGCGATCTTGGCGATCGGGAAGCCGGTGGCCTTCGAGGCGAGCGCCGAGGAGCGGGAGACGCGCGGGTTCATCTCGATCACGATGACCCTGCCGTCGGCCGGGTCGATGGCGAACTGGATGTTGCAGCCGCCGGTGTCGACGCCGACCTCGCGGATGATCGCGATGCCGATGTCGCGCAGCCGCTGGTACTCGCGGTCGGTGAGCGTCATCGCCGGGGCGACGGTGATCGAGTCGCCCGTGTGGACGCCCATCGGGTCGAAGTTCTCGATGGAGCAGACGACCACGACGTTGTCGTTCTTGTCGCGCATCAGCTCCAGCTCGTACTCCTTCCAGCCGAGGATGGACTCCTCAAGGAGCACCTCGGTGGTGGGCGAGAGCGTGAGGCCCTGTCCGGCGATCCGGCGCAGCTCGTCCTCGTCGTGCGCGAAGCCGGAGCCGGCGCCGCCCATGGTGAAGGACGGGCGGACGACGACGGGGTAGCCGCCGAGGGTGTCGACGCCCTTGATGACGTCGTCCATGGAGTGGCAGATGACCGAGCGGGCGGACTCGCCGTAGCCGATCTTCGCCTTGACGGCCTCGACGACGCCCTTGAAGAGGTCGCGGTCCTCGCCCTTGTTGATGGCCTCGACGTTGGCGCCGATGAGCTCGACACCGTACTTCTCCAGGACACCGTTCTCGTGCATGGAGATCGCGGTGTTGAGCGCGGTCTGGCCGCCCAGGGTCGGGAGCAGCGCGTCGGGGCGCTCCTTGGCGATGATCTTCTCGACGAACTCGGGGGTGATCGGCTCGACGTACGTGGCGTCGGCGATCTCCGGGTCGGTCATGATCGTCGCCGGGTTGGAGTTCACCAGGATGACGCGCAGGCCCTCGGCCTTGAGTACGCGGCAGGCCTGGGTTCCGGAGTAGTCGAACTCGGCGGCCTGGCCGATGACGATCGGGCCGGAGCCGATGACCAGGACGGACTGGATATCGGAGCGCTTAGGCACGCTGGCCCTCCATCAGGGAGACGAAACGGTCGAAGAGGTACGCGGCGTCGTGCGGGCCCGCGGCTGCTTCGGGGTGGTACTGGACGCTGAAGGCCGGCTGGTCGAGGAGCTGGAGCCCCTCGACGACCTGGTCGTTCAGGCAGACGTGGGAGACCTCGGCGCGGCCGAACTTCGTCTCGGACACCTTGTCGAGCGGGGCGTCGACGGCGAAGCCGTGGTTGTGCGCGGTGACCTCGACCTTGCCGGTCGTTCGGTCCTGCACGGGCTGGTTGATGCCGCGGTGGCCGTACTTCAGCTTGTAGGTACCGAAGCCGAGGGCGCGGCCCAGGATCTGGTTGCCGAAGCAGATGCCGAAGAGCGGGGTCTTCCGCTCCAGGACGCCCTGCATGACGGAGACCGGGTGGTCGGCGGTGGCCGGGTCGCCGGGGCCGTTGGAGAAGAACACGCCGTCGGGCTCGACCGCGTACACCTCCTCCAGGGTGGCGGAGGCGGGCAGCACGTGCACCTCGATGCCGCGCTCGGCCATCCGGTGCGGGGTCATGCCCTTGATGCCGAGGTCGATCGCGGCGACGGTGAACTTCTTGGTGCCGATCGCGGGGACGACGTACGTCTCCTTGGTGGCGACCTCGGCGGAGAGGTCGGCGCCCACCATCTCGGGGGCCTGCTGGACGCGGGCCAGCAGCGTGGCCTCGTCGGCGACTCCCGCGGCGGAGACGCTGTCCAGCGCAGGACCGGAGAAGATGCCGACGCGCATGGCGCCGCGCTCGCGCAGGTGGCGGGTGAGCGCGCGGGTGTCGATGCCGCTGATGCCGACGACGCCCTGGCGTTCCAGCTCCTCGTCCAGCGAGCGCCGGGAGCGCCAGTTGGAGGGCACCCGGGCGGGGTCGCGGACGACGTAACCGGAGACCCAGATCCGTCCGGACTCGGGGTCCTCGTCGTTCACCCCGGTGTTCCCGACGTGCGGGGCGGTCATCACGACGACCTGGCGGTGGTACGAGGGGTCGGTCAGCGTCTCCTGGTAGCCGGTCATGCCGGTGGAGAAAACCGCCTCGCCGAAGGTCTCCCCCACGGCCCCGTAGGCGCGGCCGCGGAAGGCGCGGCCGTCCTCCAGGACGAGTACGGCGGGAGCCTTGGCGGCTCCCCGGGTGGAGATCGTCATCGTGCGGTGCCTTCCGTAGTGCTGGTGAGTTGGTTGATGGCCTCGACCCAGGCCGGGTGCTCGGCCGAGCGGTCGGAGCGGAAGCCGGAGTCGATCAGCTTGTCGCCGTGCGCCCAGGTGATGATCAGCAGGCCGCCCTCGGGGAGGACCTTGCCGGCGATGCCCTTGTCCAGCCGGGCCTCGCGCAGTGCGGCGGCCGGCACGAAGAAGTCGGCCGCCCCGGGGCGTACGACGTCGAGGCCCTCACCGGTCAGGGTGAGCTCGACGCGGCTGCGGGTGCCGAGGCCGTGGGCGACGATCCGGTCGAGCCACTGACCGGCGGTGGTCGAGGCGTGGTACCGGCCGGTCAGCGTGAGCAGCTTCTCGCCGTCCGCGAACCCTTCGGGGGTGGAGTCGAGTTCCGGCAGGTCGGACTGGAGGCTGCCCCGCCACTTCCATCCCTGGCGCATCAGCCAGTAGACGAAGGCGATCAGGACGAGCAGTCCGACGACCCAGCTGATCCGGGCGGACCAGTCGGTCACCTCGGCCGACTTCTGCTCGGCAGCGAGCTGGTACAGGGGGATGAGTGATGTCACGCGAGCTTCCCGTCGACGACCGTTGCACGGCCCCGCAGGAAGGTGTGGGTGACTCGGCCCGGCAGCTCGCGCCCCTCGTACGGAGTGTTGCGGCTGCGGGAGGCGAAGCCCGCGGGGTCCACGACACCACGGTAAGCCGGATCGACCAGGGTGAGGTTGGCGGGTTCGCCCGCCGAGACCGGCCGGCCGTGTCCGTCGAGGCGGCCGATGGCGGCCGGGCGGAACGACATCCGGTCGGCGACCCCCGCCCAGTCGATCAGTCCGGTGTCGACCATCGTCTGCTGGACCACGGACAGAGCGGTCTCCAGGCCCACCATGCCCATGGCGGCGGCGGCCCACTCGCAGTCCTTGTCCTCGTGCGGGTGCGGGGCGTGGTCGGTGGCGACGCAGTCGATGGTGCCGTCGGCCAGCGCCTCGCGCAGGGCCATGACGTCGGCCTCGGTGCGCAGCGGCGGGTTCACCTTGTAGACCGGGTCGTAGGACCGTACGAGCTCGTCGGTGAGGAGCAGGTGGTGCGGGGTGACCTCGGCGGTGACGCTCCAGCCCTTGGACTTGGCCCAGCGGACGATCTCGACGGAACCGGCGGTCGACAGGTGGCAGATGTGCACCCGGGAGCCGACGTGGGCGGCGAGCAGGACGTCGCGGGCGATGATCGACTCCTCGGCGACGGCGGGCCAGCCGCCGAGACCGAGTTCGGCGGAGACGACGCCCTCGTTCATCTGGGCGCCCTCGGTGAGGCGGGGCTCCTGGGCGTGCTGGGCGACGACGCCGTCGAAGGCCTTCACGTACTCCAGCGCGCGGCGCATGATCACCGCGTCGTCGACGCACTTGCCGTCGTCGGAGAAGACCTTCACTCCGGCGGCCGAATCGTGCATGGCGCCGAGCTCGGCGAGCTTCTTGCCTTCCAGGCCGACCGTGACGGCGCCGATCGGCTGCACGTCGCAGTAGCCGGACTCCTTGCCGAGCCGCCAGACCTGCTCCACGACACCGGCGGTGTCGGCGACCGGGAAGGTGTTGGCCATGGCGTGGACGGCGGTGAAGCCGCCGACGGCCGCCGCCTTCGTCCCGGTGAGGACGGTCTCGGAGTCCTCGCGGCCGGGCTCGCGCAGGTGGGTGTGGAGGTCGACCAGGCCGGGCAGCAGGATCCGGCCCTCGGCCTCGACGACGGTCGCGTCACCGGCGTCGAGGCCGGTGCCGACCGCGGCGATGGTCTCGCCGTCGATGAGGACGTCCTGGGGTTCGCCGCCGAGGATCTTCGCGCCGCGGATAAGGATCTTGCTCATGGTTACTTGTTCTCCTCGGTACGGGACGGGGCGGCGGGGGCGGCGGATTCGTACCCGCCCAGCAACAGGTACAGGACGGCCATGCGGATCGAGACGCCGTTGGCGACCTGCTCGACGGCCGTGCACCGGTCGGAGTCGGCGACCTCGGCGGTGATCTCCATGCCGCGCACCATCGGGCCGGGGTGCATGACGATGGCGTGGCCGGGCATCTTCGCCATCCGGTCGCCGTCCAGGCCGTAGCGGCGGGAGTACTCGCGCTCGGTCGGGAAGTACGCGGCGTTCATCCGTTCACGCTGCACACGCAGCATCATCACCGCGTCGGACTTCGGCAGCACCTCGTCGAGGCCGTAGCTGATCTCGCAGGGCCACTGCTCGACGCCGACCGGGACGAGGGTCGGCGGGGCCACGAGGGTGACGTGGGCGCCGAGCGTCTTCAGCAGGTGGACGTTGGAGCGGGCGACCCGGCTGTGCAGGATGTCGCCGACGATCGTGATCCGTCGTCCTTCCAGGTCCCGGCCGAGCCCGGCATCGGCCCCGACCAGCCTGCGGCGCATGGTGAAGGCGTCCAGGAGGGCCTGGGTGGGGTGCTCGTGGGTGCCGTCACCGGCGTTGACCACGGCGCCGTCGATCCAGCCGGAGGTGGCGAGGCGGTACGGGGCGCCGGAGGCGCCGTGCCGGATGACGACGGCGTCGGCGCCCATCGCCTCCAGGGTCAGCGCGGTGTCCTTGAGCGACTCGCCCTTGGAGACGGACGAGCCCTTCGCGGAGAAGTTGATGACGTCGGCGGACAGGCGCTTGGCGGCGGCCTCGAAGGAGATGCGGGTACGCGTCGAGTCCTCGAAGAAGAGGTTGACGACGGTACGGCCGCGCAGGGTGGGGAGCTTCTTGATCGGCCGGTCCGCGACCCTGGCCATCTCCTCGGCGGTGTCGAGGATCAGGACGGCGTCGTCGCGGGTGAGATCGGCGGCCGAGATGAGGTGGCGCTTCATCTGGGTGTTCTCCGGGTGGCTGGAGGGTTCAGGCATGCGGGCGTGCGGAAGCGGCCGTACGGGCTCGCGTCGGGGCCGTACGGGTGTGGTACGGCTACTGCTCGCCCGCCGGGGCGGTCCGCTCGACACCGAGCAGCACGGCGTCCCGGCCGTCCTCCTCGGCGAGCTGGACCTTGACCGTCTCCCGCAGCGACGTGGGGAGGTTCTTGCCGACGTAGTCGGCACGGATCGGGAGTTCGCGGTGACCGCGGTCGACGAGGACCGCGAGCTGCACCGCGCGGGGCCGGCCGATGTCGCCCAGGGCGTCGAGCGCGGCACGGATGGTGCGTCCCGAGAAGAGGACGTCGTCGACGAGGACGACCAGGCGGCCCTCGATGCCCTCGCCGGGGATCTCGGTGCGGGCCAGGGCGCGCGCCGGGCGCAGCCGCAGGTCGTCGCGGTACATGGTGATGTCGAGGGAGCCGACCGGCATCTTCCCGCCGGTGATCTCTTCGAGTTTCTCGGCGAGCCGACGGGCGAGGAACACGCCTCGCGTCGGAATGCCGAGAAGCACCACGTCGTCGGCGCCCTTGGCGCGTTCGACGATCTCGTGGGCGATCCGGGTCAGTACCCGGGCGATGTCGGGAGCCTCCAGAACGGGGCGTGCCGCATTGCCGGGGGCTTCGTGCTGTGCGTCCATAAGAAACGGACCTCCTTCTCCGCCTCACGGGACGGACCTTAAAGGACGTCGAAATTGCGTCATCCACGTTACCAGGGCTTGCGTCGGCCCCTGATCGCACCCCCGGGTGGTGCCGGTCCGGACCATTCGGCTTGACGCATCCAAGTAACGCTGCGTAACCTCACAGTGAGTTACCAGCAACGCGGCGGAGCCGCGAAATGTCCCAGCGTCCGGGGAGCCTTATGTCCAGCGAATACGCAAAACAGCTCGGGGCCAAACTCCGTGCCATCCGCACCCAGCAGGGCCTCTCCCTCCATGGCGTGGAGGAGAAGTCCCAGGGCCGCTGGAAGGCCGTTGTCGTCGGTTCGTACGAGCGCGGCGACCGTGCCGTGACCGTGCAGCGCCTCGCTGAGCTCGCGGACTTCTACGGAGTCCCGGTGCAGGAGCTGCTGCCCGGTACGACGCCCGGAGGGGCTGCCGAGCCGCCGCCGAAGCTGGTCCTGGACCTGGAGCGTCTCGCCCACGTCCCGCCGGAGAAGGCCGGTCCGCTGCAGCGCTACGCGGCGACGATCCAGAGCCAGCGCGGTGACTACAACGGCAAGGTGCTCTCGATCCGCCAGGACGACCTGCGCACACTGGCCGTGATCTACGACCAGTCGCCTTCCGTGCTCACGGAGCAGCTGATCAGCTGGGGTGTGCTGGACGCGGACGCGCGTCGCGCCGTGGCCCACGAAGAGGGCTGACGCCCCACTGAAGAAACGTACCGCCGTGTCGGCGCGGGTTCACTCCTTCGGGTGCCCGCGTCGGCACGGCTTTTTCGTGCGCGACAGTCCGCCGCACGCCGAAGGGCCCACGGTCGGCCGGGCGGGTTCTAGCGATCCCCGCAACACCCTGGATTTCAGGGAGTTGCGGGGATCGTGGATTTTGAGGAGTTGAAGGCGCGGTTCTTCGAGGCGCTGGACCGGGAGAACGGGAGTGTCTCGGGTGCTGCTCGGGCGGTTGGGGTGAGCCGACACACGGCGGCGGGCTGGGCGCGGAAGGCCGGCGTCCGTGGTCGTGGGAAGACGGGCACCAGTGGGCATCCGGGGCGGGCGGAGTGCGACCGGCTTCGCGCGTCGGGGGTGCGACGACGGGATGCCGCGGCGCAGGTCGGGGTCCACGAGCGCACAGCCAAGGACTGGGACCGCGGGATCCGGAAGATCGGCAACGCGCGCCTGCACCCCGATGGGCGAGGGATCGACTACACAACGGGCATGACCAGCACCGTCGCCGTCACGTCGGCGCCCTCTCTTGCGGCAGTCGAAGCCGAGCTGCACCCACGGTTCCTGACGGTGGCCGAGCGGGAGTTGATCGCCGACATGCGTCGTGAGGGCCGCTCACTGCGGGCGATCGGACGGGCACCGGGCCGGCCGGCATCCACCGTCAAACGTGAGATCGATGCCCGTTGCGTCGAGGGCGTCTATCAGCCCCACCGGGCACAGCGGGCCTGGGCGAAGAGCCGGGCACGCCCCAAGCAGTCCAAGCTCGCCCACGACGGTCCGCTGCGCGAGTACGTCGCGGGCAGACTGCAGCAGCAGTGGTCACCCGAGCAGATCTGTCACGCTCTGGTCATGGAGTTCCCCGACGACGAGGGTATGCGGGTGAGTCCGGAGACGGTCTACCAGGCGATCTATGTCCAGGCCCGTGGCGGGCTGCGGCGCGAGATCGCACTCGCGCTGCGCACCGGGCGCACCCGCCGCAAGCCACACCGTGGCCCGGAGCAGCGCACTCGCCGGTTCGTCGACGAGATGGTGATGATCTCCGAGCGGCCTGCCGAGGTCGAGGACCGGGCGGTGCCCGGCCACTGGGAGGGCGATCTGATCGTCGGCCCCCGCAGCGAGAGCGCGATCGTGACGTTGGTCGAGCGTTCCACCCGCTACGTCATGCTCGGGCATCTGCCCGGCGGACACACCGCCGAGGAGGTCCGTGACGTGCTGGTGCCCTTGATCCAGACCCTGCCCGCGCACCTGCGCGGCTCGCTGACCTGGGACCAGGGCTGCGAGATGGCCGCGCACAAGCAGTTCACCGTCGCCACGGGAGTACCGGTCTACTTCTGCGATCCGCACTCCCCTGGCAGCGCGGATCGAACGAGAACACCAACGGTCTGCTGCGGCAGTACTTCCCCAAGAGCACCGACCTGTCCGTGCACAGCGCCGCAGACCTCGAACACGTCGCTCAGCAACTCAACGGCCGACCACGCAAAACGCTCGGCTGGAGAACCCCAGCCGAGCGCCTGCGTGATCTACTGACGACCGCATAGGCCATCAGGTGTTGCGAGGACCCCGAGAATCCGCCCCGACCGTGGGCCCTTCGTTGGCTGAACGCCGCCGGAGGCTACTGCTCCCGGCGGAGGTTCGGCTTGAGGTCCTTGAAGCGGGCCAGCAGCCCGTTCACGAAGGACGGGGAGTCGTCGGTGGAGAACTCCTTGGCGAGCTGGACCGCCTCGTCGATCACCACCGCGTCCGGGGTGCCGTCCACCCAGATCAGCTCGTACGCACCGAGCCGCAGGATGTTCCGGTCGACGACCGGCATGCGGTCGATCTCCCAGTCCACCGCGTAGGTCACGATGAGGTCGTCGATCCGGTCCGCGTACTGCGCGTACCCCTCGACGAGTTCCATCGTGTACTCGGTGACCGGCGGCTGACGGTTGTCGGCCCGCGAGTGCCGCACCCAGTCCGCGAGGACCGTCTGCACGGACTCGCCGCGCTGGTCGGCCTCGAAGAGGATCTGGAAGGCGCGCTTGCGGGCCTTGTTCCGGGCAGCCACGGTTAGCTGTTCACCCGGCCGAGGTAGTCGCCCGTGCGGGTGTCGACCTTGATCTTCTCACCCGTGGTGATGAAGAGCGGGACGCCGATCTCGTAGTCGGTCTCCAGCGTGGCGGGCTTGGTGCCACCGGTGGAGCGGTCGCCCTGGACGCCCGGGTCGGTGTGCTTGACGGTCAGCTCGACGGCGGCGGGCAGCTCGACGTAGAGCACCTCGCCCTCGTGCTGGGCGACGGAGGCGGTGAAGCCCTCGATCAGGAAGTTGGCAGCGTTGCCGACGGCCTTGCGGTCGACCATGAGCTGGTCGTAGGTGTCCATGTCCATGAAGACGAAGTACTCGCCGTCCATGTACGAGAACTGCATGTCGCGACGGTCGATGGTGGCCGTTTCGACCTTCACGCCGGCGTTGAACGTCTTGTCGACGACCTTGCCGGAGAGCACGTTCTTGAGCTTGGTGCGCACGAAGGCCGGGCCCTTGCCGGGCTTGACGTGCTGGAACTCGACGACGGACCAGAGCTGGCCTCCGTCGAGCTTGAGCACCAGGCCGTTCTTGAGGTCGTTCGTGGAAGCCACGGTTGCGGAATCTCCTGGACTGAAGCTGGTGGAACGACCGAGGATGCGCGCTAGAGCGCGAGCAGCTCCTTGGTCGTAATGGTGAGTAGCTCGGGTCCGCCGTCCGCCTCGGGGCGCACGACGAGCGTGTCATCGATCCGGACCCCGCCCCGGCCCGGGAGGTGGACCCCCGGTTCGACGGTGACCGGCACACAAGCGTCCAGTTTACCCATGGCCGCAGGTGCCAACTGCGGGTCCTCGTCGATTTCCAGTCCCACCCCGTGCCCGGTCCAGGGTGCCAGGCCCCCGCCGTGCCCCGCGGAGTCCAGGAGATACCGGGCCGCGCGGTCCACGTCGCGGTAGGCGGCGCCCGGCACCAGGGCCTCGCGCCCGGCCCGCTGAGCGGCGAAAACCAGGTCGTAGAGCTCGATCTGCCAGTCGGCGGGCGTCGTCCCGATGACGAATGTACGGCCGATCTCGCAGCGGTAGCCGCGATAGTTCGCGCCCAGGCAGACGGAGAGAAAATCTCCTTCCTCGACCCTGCGGTCCGAGGGGCGGTGGCGGCCCTGGCCGGAGTTCGGGCCGGTGGCGACGGAGGTGGCGAAGGCGGGGCCGTCGGCGCCGTGGTCCACCAGGCGGCGCTCCAGCTCCAGGGCGAGATGCCGTTCGGTGCGGCCCACCAGGATGGATTCGAGGAGTTCGCCCAGGGCCTGGTCGGTGATCTCGGCGGCGATCCGGAGACAGGCGATCTCCTCCTCGTCCTTGACCACCCGCAGCTGTTCGACGGTGGCGCCGAGATCGGCCAGCCGGAGCCGCGGGGCCACCGAGCCCATGGCCCGGTGACGGGAGACCGTCAGATGATGCTCCTCGACGGCGAGGGACTCCGCGCCCGAGGAAGTGGCCAGATCGGCGGCGGCGACCACCGGATCGCCGTCGGAGGCCGGCAGCAGGGACACCCGCAGCTGATCGTCGGTGCGCCCGTCGGCGGGATCGCCGCTCGGGGCACGGGGGGAGAGCAGGACGTCCCCACCGGGTCCGAGCAGCAGCACGGCCCCCGGGGGCGCCCCGCCCGCGAGATAGCGGACATTGGCGGGGCGGGAGACCAGGGCTGCCGCGGATCCGACGGCGGCGCACCGGTCGCGGAGCAGCCCGCGGCGGACGGCGTACACCTCTGACATGTCACGAGCCTACGAGCGGTGGCGCGGGCCTGCTCGGTCAGCGCATCCGACCGGGGGGCGGCCGCCGGTCCCGTCGCCGGGCCGGAGCACCGCCTGGTGGTGGTTCACCAGGCCGGGGGGCTGGCTATGGAGCGGGCGAGTATGTCGTCCAGGACGCGGGCGGTGGTCTCCACGTCGTACGTCGAATTGTCGATGATCGGCAGTCCGGAGCCGTACCAGCCGGCCATCCTGCCGTGGATCCGGGCGACCTCCTCGTCCGAGAGGCGGCGGTTCCCGCTGCGGGCGGCGTTGCGCTCCAGCACGATCTCCAGGCCGGGCAGCAGGACGACGGGCAGGAGCCCGGGGCCGACATGACGCTTCCAGCCGCCGAGGCCGACGACCGGCCGGTCGGGGAAGACGGCGTCGTCGAGGATGCAGGAGATGCCGTTGGCGAGGAAATTGCGGGCGGCGAAGCCGCAGGTGCGGCGGGCGAGGCGGTACTGGGCCTCGGAGTGGTCGTTCCACCCGGCCTGCGGGTCGGCGAAACCGGAGCAGACCCATTCGCGGACGTCGTCGAGGCTGACATGGGCGGTGGGCACCCGGCGGCGGCTGGCCCAGAGCTTGGCCACGGTGGTCTTGCCGGCGCCCGCGGGGCCGATCAGGAGGACGGCGAGGGTCGCGCTGCCGGTCCCGGGCTCGGCGGCCGGCGCGGGCAGCGGGACGGGGCCGCCGGGCGGCAGCTGGACGTGTCCCGTGGTCTCCCTGAGAGGAGGCCCCGGAGCATGGTGCGGGGCCGGCCCGCTCCACCCGCCGGGCGAGGGAGGGGCACTGGGCGGCGGCCCCGGCGGACCGGGGTGGCCGGGGTGCTGGGCCTGGTGCGTCCAGCCGACAGGTCCGTTTCCGGGGCCCTGGGGCGGCGGCAGCGGGGCCCCCACTGCGTGCTGCATCCGGTGCCACTCCGTCTCGTGCAGGCAACTGGCGCTGGTGGAACGGCAACCGTACCGTCCCCGGCCGCCGCTGGGACAACGGTCGGGGACGCGCCACGGTGCCCGGCCGGCCGGGGAATCCGGTCCGTCAGTCGGTCAGCTCGTCCGCGAGGGCGCGCAGGGCGAGGCGGTAGGAGCCGATGCCGAATCCGGCCACGGTCCCCGTGGCGACCGGTGCGACCACGGAATTGTGGCGGAATTCCTCCCGCGCGTACGGGTTCGAGATGTGCACCTCGATCAGCGGGGCGGTGCGCTGGGCCGCCGCGTCCCGCATCCCGTACGAGTAGTGGGTGAAGGCGCCCGGGTTGAGAACGACCGGAATTGAACCGTCCGCAGCCTCGTGGAGCCAGCGGATCAGTTCGCCCTCGTCGTTGGTCTCGCGGACGTCGACGTCGAAGCCGAGTTCCTTGCCGAGTGCCCGGCAGGCGTCGACGAGTCCGGCGTAGGACGTGGCACCGTACACGTCCGGCTCGCGGGAGCCGAGCCGGCCGAGGTTCGGGCCGTTGAGGACGAGCACCCGGCGGGTCACGCCGACACCTCCCCATAGGCGGCGAGCAGCACGGCCGGGTCGGGGCCCTCCAGGACGGTGGGCTTGCCGAGGCCGTCGAGGACGATGAAGCGCAGCAGGTCGCCGCGGGACTTCTTGTCGACCTTCATGTTCTCCAGCAGCTTGGGCCACTGGTCGCCGCGGTAGGTGAGCGGCAGTCCGACGGACTCCAGGACGGCGCGGTGCCGGTCGGCGGTGGCGTCGTCGAGGCGTCCGGCCAGCCGGCCCAGCTCGGCGGCGAAGACCATGCCCACCGAGACGGCCGCGCCGTGCCGCCACTTGTAGCGCTCGTTCTTCTCGATGGCGTGGGCCAGGGTGTGGCCGTAGTTGAGGATCTCGCGCAGTCCGGATTCCTTCAGGTCGCTGGAGACGACCTCGGCCTTGACCCTGATGGCGCGTTCGATCAGCTCGGCGGTGTGCGGTCCGGTGGGCGTACGGGCGCCTTCCGGGTCCGCCTCGACGAGGTCGAGGATCGCCGGGTCGGCGATGAAACCGGCCTTGATGACCTCGGCCATGCCGCTGACGTAGTCGTGCACGGGCAGCGAGTCCAGTGCGGCGAGGTCGCAGAGGACCCCGGCCGGCGGGTGGAAGGCGCCGACGAGGTTCTTGCCCTCGGCGGTGTTGATGCCGGTCTTGCCGCCGACGGCCGCGTCGACCATGCCGAGCACGGTCGTCGGCACGGCGATCCAGCGCACCCCGCGCAGCCAGCTCGCCGCGACGAATCCGGCCACGTCGGTGGTGGCTCCGCCGCCGACGCCGACGATCACGTCGGTGCGGGTGAAGCCGGTCTGGCCGAGCGCCTTCCAGCAGTACGCCGCGACCTCGACGGTCTTGGCCTCCTCGGCGTTCGGCAGCTGGATCGCGATGACCTCGTAGCCCTGACCGGCGAGGTCCTGGCGGACCGCCTCACCGGTCTCGGCGAGCGCCTCGGGGTGCAGCACCGCGACGCGCTTGGCACGGTCGCCGATGAGCGCGGGCAGCTCGCCCAGCAGCTGTCGGCCGACCAGCACCTCGTACGGGTCGGTGCCCGCGCTGCCGGCGATCGGGATACGGGTGGGGCCCTGCTCGGACATACGTGTGTTCTCCCGGCCGGAGGTGACGGTTTCGCCCGTGCGCTCCGGCAATTCCAGTGCGTCGAGGATCGCCTGGGCGACCTCTTCGGGGGTGCGCTCGTCGGTGGCGACGGTCACCCGGGCCACCTCGGTGTACAGGTGGCGGCGGGCGTCCATCAGCTCACGCCACTGCCGGCGCGGGTTGACCGCGAGGAGCGGGCGGGCGGCGTTCAGGCCGACCCGCCTGACCGCCTCCTCGACGTCCATCGAGAGATAGACGACGGGGCGTCCGGCGAGCAGGGCGCGGGTCGTGTCGTCGAGCACGGCGCCGCCGCCGAGGGAGAGGACGCCCGTGTGCTCGGCGACAGCGGTGTGCACCGCGCGCCGCTCCAGCTCGCGGAAGTGCTCCTCGCCCTCGTCGTAGAAGATCTCCGGGATCGGCTTGCCGGCCGTGGCCACGACGTCCGCGTCGGTGTCCCGGTAGGTGGTGCCGAGCCGGTCGGCGAGCAGCTCACCGACCGTGGACTTGCCGACGCCCATCGGGCCGACGAGGACGATCAGCGGGCCGCTCATCGGATCTGGAGGTGGTCGAGGTACGACTGCACATTGCGGTGGGTCTCGGGGACACTGTCGCCGCCGAACTTCTCCGCGACGGCGTCGGCCAGGACCAGGGCGACCATCGCCTCGGCCACGATGCCGGCGGCCGGAACGGCACAGACATCGGAGCGCTGGTGGTGGGCCTTGGCGGGTTCGCCGGTGACCACGTCCACGGTGGCGAGCGCGCGCGGCACGGTGGCGATGGGCTTCATCGCGGCACGGACCCGCAGCAGCTCGCCGGTGGTCAGACCGCCCTCGGTGCCGCCGGAACGGCCGGAGGCGCGCTTGATGCCGTCCTCGGTGACCAGGATCTCGTCGTGCGCCTTGGAGCCGGGGACCCGGGCCAGGTCGAAGCCGTCGCCGACCTCGACCCCCTTGATGGCCTGGATGCCCATCAGGGCCGCGGCGAGCCGGGCGTCGAGCCGGCGGTCCCAGTGGACGTGCGAGCCGAGGCCGACGGGCACCCCGTACGCCAGTACCTCGACGACGCCGCCGAGGGTGTCGCCGTCCTTGTGGGCCTGGTCGATCTCCGCGACCATCGCCTTGCTCGCGTCGGCGTCCAGGCAGCGCACCGGGTCGGCGTCGAGGCGCTCGACGTCGGCGGGCGTCGGGTAGACGCCGTAGGGCGCCTTGGCCGCGGCCAGCTCGACGACATGGCTGACGATCTCGATGCCGGCGGTCTCCTTGAGGTACGACCGCGCGACGGCGCCGAGCGCGACGCGGGCCGCCGTCTCCCGGGCGCTGGCGCGCTCCAGGATCGGCCGGGCCTCGTCGAAGCCGTACTTCTGCATGCCCGCGAGGTCGGCGTGGCCGGGCCTCGGGCGGGTCAGCGGGGCGTTGCGGGCCAGCGCGGCCAGCTCGTCGGGGTCGACCGGGTCGGCCGACATGACCTGCTCCCACTTGGGCCACTCGGTGTTGCCCACCATCACGGCGACCGGGGAGCCCATGGTGAGACCATGGCGCACCCCGCCGAGGAAGGTGACCTCGTCCTTCTCGAACTTCATCCGCGCACCGCGGCCATATCCGAGCCGCCGCCGGGCGAGTGCGTCCGCCACCATCTCCGTGGTGATCGGGACGCCGGCGGGAAGACCCTCCAGCGTCGCCACGAGTGCGGGGCCGTGCGACTCCCCCGCGGTCAGCCAGCGCAACCTGCTCAACGGTGCTCCTCATGCTCGCGCCTGGAACTGCAACGGCGCGACCGGGTGCGCGGCCCTGGCCCGCCGCCTTCGATCCTCCCACGACCGGGAGCCCGAACCGGTCGCCGGTCCAGCAGACGGACGGATCGCACCGGCGGGCGCGAGGGTTTCAGCGGGCGGCGAGCGCCGCTTCCCCGGCCCGCCGCATGGCTGCGAGCGGCGCGGGCGCACGGCCCGTCATCTGCTCGACCTGGAGGACGGCCTGGTGCACCAGAAGGTCGAGACCTCCGACGACTGCGCCGCTTCGGGCCGTCCACGCGGCGGCAAGCCGGGTGGGCCAGGGCTCATACAGCACATCGAAGAGGGTGCCGGGTCGCTCCGGTACGGCAGTGGCCAGGGCGTCCGTGGCACCGGCCGGGGTGGTGGCGACGACCAGCGGGGCGCTCAGCGCCTGCTCGGCCTCCGCCCAGTCGGCGATCCGGACGTCCACGCCGAGGCGTTCGCCCCAGCCACGCATCTCCTGGCCCCGTTCCCGGCTGCGGACATACGCCGTGACCGGCCCGGCGCAGATCCCGGACAGCGCGGCGAGCGCCGATGACGCGGTCGCCCCGGCACCGAGGACGGCGGCGGACTCGGTCTTCTCCACCCCGCGTTCACGCAGCGCGGCGATCATCCCGGGGATGTCGGTGTTGTCACCGGTCCGCCGGCCGTCCTCGGTGAGCACGACCGTGTTGACGGCCTCCACCGACGACGCGGTCTCACTGATGGAGTCCAGCAGCGGAATGATCGCCCGCTTGAGCGGCATGGTCAGCGAGAGCCCGGCCCAGGTGGAGTCGAGCCCCTCGACGAAGCCGGGCAGCGCTGCCTCGTCGACCTCGAACCGGTCGTACGTCCAGTGGGTGAGGCCGAGTTCGGCGTACGCGGCCCGGTGCAGCACCGGGGAGAGCGAGTGCGCGATGGGCGAACCGAGAACGGCCGCCCGGTGGCGCCCGTCATTGGAGGCCATGCTGTTCCTTGAACTTGTCGTTGAGCTTCTCGTGCTCCGCGGCCGTCTTGGTGAACTGGGTCTTCTTGCCGTCGAGCGAGATGAAGAACATCCACCCGTCGCTGGTGGGATTGAGCGTGGCCCGCAGGGCTTCGTCGCCCGGATTGCTGATCGGACCCGGCGGAAGGCCCGGGTGGTAATAGGTGTTGTACGGGTCCGGGTTGGTCCGGATCTCGTTCGACCCGATCTTGATCTTGCTCTGATTCTTGAGGTAATTGAACGCGGAGTCGAATTCGAGCTTGCGGTTCGTGGCGATGTTGTCGGGCTTCAAGCGGTTGTAGGCGACTTCGGCCATCTTGCGGAAGTCGTCGTGCGTGAGGCCTTCCGCCTGGACCAGGCTGGCGACGGTGAGCACCTGCCACGGGCCGTCCAGCTTGTACTTCTTGGCCGTTCCCTCGAGGTCGAGCTTGTCGTATTCCTCGTTGGCACGGGAGACCATCTTCTTGAGAAGGGTCTCCGGCTTGGTTTCCTTGGTGACCGGATAGGCGGCCGGGTAGAGGAACCCCTCCAGCGGGTCCTTGACGTCCTTGCCGTTGACCGCCCAGCCGGGCAGACCGAGCTCGGACCTCTTGGACGTGGCGATTTCCTTGGTCGTTCCCTTTTTGAGGCCCAGTTTCTTGTCGACCATCCCGTAGATGGCGACATCGCGGGAACCCTCGGGAATCACCAGAAGATTCTGGCTCTTCGGGTCGACCATCATCTTCAATGCCTCGGCCGCGGACATCTTCTCGTGGAGGAGATAGACCCCGGCCTGGATCGATTTACCCTTGGGGTTCTCGCTCTGCGCCGAGACGAACGCGTCGACGCTCTTGACGACACCCTGCTTCTTCAGGATGTTGCCGATGTCGTAGCCGAAGGCACCCTTGGGGATCTCCACCTCGACCGACCCCGAGCCGCTGCCCGCATAGTCCGGCGCCGAGCCGAACTTGTCCTTCCAGTACGTGTAGCCGAAGTAGCTCACCCCGCCGAGGCCACCGACCAGGACCAGCGAGACGACCAGGCAGGCGAAGCCGCTGCGGCTCTTCTTCTTGCCCTTGCCGCGGCGCTCGTTGCCGCCACGGCTGCCGCGGCGTGACTCACGCGGATCGTCGTCCTGCTCGTCGTCGTTGCCGTCACGGTCGTCGGCGCCCGTGAAGAAGGGGTGGGTCTCTTCCGGCTGGGCCTCCGGGTCCCAGTCCGGACTCTCCGTCGGGGCCTGCTGGGGAGCGGCCTCACGACGGCCCGGGGGCTGCGGCGGCGGGTAGGCCTCCGGCGTGCCGTAGTAGTCGTGCGTCTCGCCGTAGCCGCCCTGCCCGCCGCCGTACGGGTCGGCCGGCTGGGCGTCGTACGGCATCGCGGTGGTCTGCTGCCCGGTGTCCCAGCCGCCGTTGTCGTACTGCGGCTGCTGGGGCTGCCGGGGCTGCTGCTGCGCGTACGGGTCCTGCGGGACTCCGTAGCCGGGCTGCTGCTGGTAGTGCTGCTGGGCGTACGGGTCGTGCGGCTGCTGCGGCTGCTGCGCGTACGGATCGTGCGGGTAGGGCTGCTGCTGGCCGCCGTACTGGCTCTGGCCGTGGGCAGACTGTTGTCCTCCCCAACCCTGGTCCCCGTACAAGGGATCCTCGGGATGCCACGGTTCGGAGCCGGGGCCCCGGCCATACTCAGTCATCGATCCCCTAGAGCCGCGAGACGACATTCCGTCTCTTTGCTGTGCGGTGTTTGTTCGAAGCACCGCCGCATCGCGCGGAACGTTACCGTATCGCGATCAGCCAACCACTTCGACGCCTTCGCCGGGGGCCTGGCCCGACGCCCGTTCGGACTCCAGAGCGTTCTGAAGGATCACCACAGCGGCAGCTTGATCGATGACGGATCGGCCTTTCTTGGACTTCACGCCCGAAGCGCGCAGCCCTTGACTGGCCGTCACTGTGGTCATCCTCTCGTCCACCAACCGCACCGGAATGGGCGCGACCCAGCGGGCGACCTCCTGTGCGAAGACCCGGATCTTGGCGGCGGCGGGTCCCTCACCGCCGCCGAGGGACCGCGGCAGGCCGATGATGATCTCGATCGGCTCGTACTCCTCGACGATCTGTCCGAGCCGCCGGTGGGCCGCCGGGACATCGCGTCCCGGAACGGTCTCCACCGGCGTGGCGAGGATCCCGTCGGGGTCGCACGAGGCGACCCCGATCCGGGCGTCCCCGACATCGATCGCGAGACGGCGACCGCGGCGCATCTGCGTCATTCCCGCCGTCACGCCGTCTCGGTGACGAGGTGTTCGACAGCCGCCACCGCGGCGCCGATGGCCTCGGGGTTCTGGCCGCCGCCCTGGGCGACGTCCGGCTTGCCGCCGCCACCGCCGCCGAGGGTCTTGGCCGCGGCCCGGACCAGGTCGCCGGCCTTGAGACCGCGCTCGCGGGCGGACTCGTTGGTGGCGATGACGGTCAGCGGGCGGCCGTTGGCGGTGGTGAACAGGGCCACGACGGCCGGCCGGCCGCCCTGGATGCGGCCGCGGACGTCGAGGACGAGCCTGCGCAGGTCGTCGGCCGACGTGCCGTCGGGGACCTGGCCGGTGACCAGGGCGACGCCGCGTACGTCCTTGGCGGACTCGACCAGTCCGGCGGCGGCCTGGAGGACCTTCTCCGCGCGGAACTTCTCGATCTCCTTCTCGGCGTCCTTCAGCTTGCCGAGCATTCCGGCGATCTTCTCCGGGAGCTCCTCGGGACGCCCCTTGACCAGCTCCTGGAGCTGGGCGACGACCGTGTGCTCCTTGGCGAGGAAGTTGTACGCGTCGACGCCGACGAGGGCCTCGATACGCCGCACACCGGAACCGATGGACGACTCGCCGAGCAGCTTCACCAGCCCGAGCTGGGCGGTGTTGTGGACGTGCGTGCCGCCGCAGAGCTCCTTGGAGAAGTCGCCGATGGTGACGACCCGGACCCGCTCGCCGTACTTCTCGCCGAACTCGGCGATGGCGCCCTGCTTCTTGGCCTCGTCGATCGACATGACCTCGGCCTGGACGTCGAGTTCGCGCGAGAGCACGTCGTTGATCTTCTGCTCGACGTCGGTCATGACCGAGCCGGGAACGGCGTTCGGCGAGCCGAAGTCGAAGCGGAAGCGGCCGGGCTGGTTCTCGGAACCGGCCTGGGCGGCCGTCGGGCCGAGCGCGTCGCGCAGGGCCTGGTGCGTGAGGTGCGTGGCGGAGTGGGCGCGGGCGATGGCACGGCGGCGCTTGACGTCGATCGAGGCGAGGACCGGAGCGCCGACGGTGACCTCGCCGACCTGGACGACGCCCTTGTGGACGTGGACGCCGGGGACCGGCTTCTGGACGTCGCGGACCTCGATGACGGCGCCGGTGTCGAGCCTGATCCGGCCCTGGTCGGCGATCTGGCCGCCGCCCTCGGCGTAGAACGGCGTGCGGTCGAGAACGACCTCGACCTCGTCGCCCTCGGAGGCGGCCGGGGAGGACACTCCGTCGACGAGGAGGCCGACGATGGTGGACTCCCCCTCGGTGGCGGTGTAGCCGGTGAAGTCGGTGGCGCCCGAGTTGTCGGCGACCTCGCGGTAGGCGGACAGGTCGGCGTGACCGGTCTTCTTGGCGCGGGCGTCGGCCTTGGCGCGCTCCCGCTGCTCCTTCATCAGGCGGCGGAAGCCGTCCTCGTCCACCGAGAGGCCCTGTTCGGCGGCCATCTCCAGGGTGAGGTCGATCGGGAAGCCCCAGGTGTCGTGGAGCAGGAACGCCTTGTCGCCGGCGAGGACCTTGCCGCCGGCGGCCTTGGTCTCGGTGACGGCGGTGTCGAGGATGTTGGTGCCGCCCTTGAGCGCCTTGAGGAAGGCGGCCTCCTCGGCGAGGGCCACGGTCTCGATGCGCTTGCGGTCGGTGATCAGCTCCGGGTACTGCTGCCCCATCGTCTCGATCACGACATCGACCAGGTCCTTGGCGACCGGCCCGGTGGCACCCAGCAGCCGCATGTTGCGGATGGCCCGGCGCATGATCCGGCGCAGGACGTAGCCGCGGCCCTCGTTGCCCGGCGTGACGCCGTCACCGATGAGCATCACGGAGGTACGGATGTGGTCGGCGACCACGCGGAGCGAGACGTCCGAACCGTGGTCGGCGCCGTACCGGACGCCGG
The DNA here is from genome assembly GCF_045162475.1 of Streptomyces sp. NBC_00984. NCBI lineage: Bacteria > Bacillati > Actinomycetota > Actinomycetes > Kitasatosporales > Streptomycetaceae > Streptomyces > Streptomyces sp. NBC_00984. The sequence goes on along the minus strand of NZ_CP108734.1, from coordinate 7,380,040 downwards.
TCAGCTCGGTGGCCCGGTCCATGACGACGCGCAGGGTGTCCGTCTCATACATGTTCTGTACGCCCTGCAGGATCATGGCGAGGCGTTCCAGGCCCAGACCCGTGTCGATGTTCTTCGACGGCAGGTCGCCGAGGATCGGGAAGTCCTCCTTGCCGTCACCGGCGCCGCGCTCGTACTGCATGAAGACCAGGTTCCAGATCTCCACGTACCGCTCGTCGTTGACGGCCGGGCCGCCCTCGACGCCGAACTCGGGGCCGCGGTCGTAGTTGATCTCGGAGCAGGGACCGCAGGGGCCGGGGACACCCATGGACCAGAAGTTGTCCTTCTTGCCCAGGCGCTGGATGCGCTCGGCCGGTACGCCGATCTTGTCGCGCCAGATCTGTTCGGCCTCGTCGTCGTCGAGGTAGACCGTGATCCACAGCCGCTCGGGGTCGAGGCCGAAGCCGCCGTCCGCCACGGAGCTCGTCAGAGCCTCCCAGGCGTAGGAGATGGCGCCTTCCTTGAAGTAGTCGCCGAAGGAGAAGTTGCCGCACATCTGGAAGAACGTGCCGTGCCGGGTGGTCTTGCCGACCTCTTCGATGTCCGGCGTACGGACACACTTCTGCACGCTGGTGACGCGCGGGGCGGGCGGCTTGACCTCGCCGAGGAAGTACGGCTTGAAGGGGACCATGCCCGCGGGGACCAGCAGCAGAGTCGGGTCGTCCGCGATGAGCGACGCCGAAGGGACGACGGTGTGACCGCGCTCCTCGAAGAAGCTCAGCCAGCGGCGACGAATTTCAGCCGACTCCATCAGTGGTCCTCATTCCGGTTGTACGACTTGTAGGGGAGCTTGCGGTACTTGGCGGTCTCAAGAGACCTGTCGGGCCCGACGGGCTCGGACGCCTCGACGACGAAGTGCGGCCGGACCGGCAGTTCCCGGTCGACCGGTGCCGCCAGGCCCAGCGCCTCGCCCAGTTCGGCTTCGCGCCGGGCCATGGACTCACGGACGTCCAGCGCGAAGTCCTTGAGCTTGTGCCCCGTCTCGACCGCCTTGTCCGCGGCCTGCGCCGCAAGGCTCTCGGGGGTGAGCTGCTTGAGCTTCCGGTTGACCTTGGCGGTGGCCCAGACACCGGCGGCGGCACCGGCGGTGAACCAGAACGTACGGCGGAACATGGCTGCGTCAGTCCTTCGGTCCGCGGGGGTTTCTGCCGTTGCGCTTCCTGCCGCGCGCGGACGGCACGGTGCGGCCGACCAGCACCGAACGGCGGGCGGGTTCCGGTTCGGGATCGGTCTTGCGGCCGATGGCCCGCCGAACCCCGTAGCCGAACGCGGCGACCTTGACGAGCGGGCCACCGAAGGTCGAGGCGACGGTGGTGGAGAGCGCGGAGGCGTTCGAGGTGACTTCCTGGACGTCCGTCGCGATGGCGTCGACCTTGTCGAGCTGGGTCTGCGCGGAACGCACGGTGGCGGAGGCGTCGGCGAGCAGCGGGACCGCCTGCTCGGTCACGTCCGCCACGAGCCTGGTGGTCGCCCTGAGCGTCTGGGCCAGCCTCACCAGCACGACGGCGAGGAACGAAACCAGGATCGCCCAGAAGACGGCCACCAGGATCCCGGCCACCTCTCCACCGGACACAGTGCACCGCTCTCTAGCTTGTCGCTGTCTCTGTACTGTCTCTGCTCGGTCCGGCGACGGCCGTCGCAACAGCCGATCGTCGTCCCCCGAGCCTATCGCGCCGGTGGTCGCACCCCGTACCGCATTACCGGCGGGAACGACGGGCGTTCCCATAAGGAGATTGTACGGAGAGCTTCCGTGCCAGTACTCTGCGTGTTTCATGCGACGCCCCCAGCGCCCCTTTCCGTCCCCCCACGATCCGAGCGCCCCCACCGCCCTCGGAAATCTCCCGGCGGAACTGAACAGATTCGTGGGACGGCAGAACGAACTCGTCCGTCTCGCCCAACTCCTGGACGAGTCAAGGCTCGTCACCGTCGTCGGCGTGGGCGGCGTGGGCAAGACCCGCTGTGCCACCCGGATCGCCGCGCTTCTGCAGAAACGGTACTGCGACGGCGTCCGGATGGCCGAGCTCTCCGACGTCCACGACCCCGAGCTGCTGGAACACGCCCTGGTCGACGCGCTGGGACTCACCGATCACACCAGCAGACCGCCGCGCACGACCCTCATCGAGCATCTGGCCGGGCGCCGGCTCCTGCTGGTGGTCGACGGCTTCGAACATCTCGTCGACGCCTGCACCGAACTGGTGCGGGAACTGCTGCGCCGGGCCCCGGGGCTGCGGGTGCTGGCCGTCGGGCGGCTGCCGCTGGAACTGGACGGGGAGCTCACCTACCCGCTCGCGCCGATGACGGACGAGGACGCGATGCTGCTCTTCGCGGAGCGGGCCGCCGCCGTACGGCCGGATTTCCGGCTGACCGACGACAACCGCTCGACCGCCCTGGAGCTGTGCCGCCGCCTGGACGGAATCCCGCTCGCCCTGGAACTGGCCGCCGGGCGGCTGCGCGCCCTGTCCACCGACCAGGTGCTGCAGCGTCTGGACGACCGCTTCCGGCTGCTGACCGGTTCCAGCCGCAGCGCGCTGGCGCGCCACCAGACGCTCCGTACGGCCATCGGCTGGAGCCATGAACTCTGCGCTCCGGAGCAGCGGCTGCTCTGGGCGCGGCTCTCGGTGTTCCCCGGGCAGTTCGACCTGGAGGCCGTCGAATACATCTGCAGCGGCGCCGATCTGCCGGCCGAGTCGGTGCTCGATGTGCTCTCCGGGCTGCTGGCGCAGTCCGTGGTGGTGCGCGAGGACTCGGCGCAGGGCACCCGCTACCGGATGCTGGACACGGTGCGGGAGTACGGCGCCGAGTGGCTGGCGGCCACCGATGACACGGACCGGCTGCGGCGCCGCCACCGGGACTGGTTCCTGGGGCTCGCGACCTGGTGCGAGCTCGACTGGTTCAGCCCCCGGCAGGGCGAGGTGGCCGCCCGGGTCGAGAGCGAGCTGCCGAATCTGCGCCGGGCGATGGAGTGTTCGCTGGAGATTCCGGGCGAGGCCCATCTCGCGCAGTATCTGGCGGGCACCCTGTGGTTCCTCTGGGTGGGCTGCGGGCGGCTCTCGGAAGGCCGGCACTGGCTGGACCATGTGCTGGAGGAGGACACCCCGTACGACTCCTCGCGACTGAAGGCGCTGTGGGTGCTCGGGTACGTGGCCGTGCTTCAGGGCGACCCGGTCGGCGCGGTCTCCGCGCTGCAGGAGTGCCGGGACGAGGCGGACCGGGCCGATGACTCCACGGCGCTCGCGTACGCGGTGCACCGGATGGGATGTCTGGCGCTCGTCACCGACGACATGGCCAGGGCTCAGGAGCTGCTGGACGACGCGCTGCGCCGCTACCGGGAGCTCGGCGAGCTGAACAGCAACGTCCTGATGGCCCAGGTCGAGCTCGCGATGGCGGTCGGATTCCACGGGGATCTGGACGGGGCGGCCGCGATCTGCGAAGAGGTCAGGGAGATCTGCGAGGACCACGGGGAGCGGTGGGCCCTGTCGTACGCGCTGTACGTGCTGGCCTTCGCGGCATCGCAGCGCGGCCGGCCGGACCGGGCCCGGGAACTGCTCGGTCAGTCGCTGGCGATCAGCCACACCTTCCACGATCTGCTCGGCTCGGTGCTCGCCCTGGAACTGCTGGCGCTGATCACGGCCATCGAGGGCGATGCGGCGGAGGCGGCGGTGCTCCAGGGGGCCGCCGACCGGATCTGGCCGTCGGTGGGACTGCCGCTGTTCGGATCGGCGCACTACGGGCAGCCCCGGGTCCGCTGCGAGGAGCTGGCCCGCCGGGAGCTGGGCGACGTCCGCTACGAATCGGGGCTGCGCGCGGGCGGAGAACTGGATCCGGACGCGGCGGTGGCCAGGGCTCTGGCGAGCGGCCCCGCGGACCACCCGGAGACTCCGGCGCGGCTGCCCGGAACGCCCCCGGGCCCCGGGAAAACGCGGAGGCCCGCCGCCTCCCGTACATCCGGGAGGGGCGGGCCCGAGCGCTGGTGAGAGCGGCTACGCCTGGATCAGCGGGCGTAGTACTCGACGACGAGCTGCTCGTCGCAGATCACGGGGATTTCCTTGCGGTTCGGGTCCCGGTCAAGGCGGAAGGCCAGGGCCTTCAGGTTCACCTGCAGGTAGCGCGGGGTCTCGCCGTCGGGGGCGTAGCCACCCTCGCGGGCCACCTGGAAGGGGTGCTTGTCGCGGCTGCGCTCGCGGACCATCACGATGTTGTCGGGACGGACACGGAAGGACGGCTTGTCGACCTTGCGGCCGTCGACCTCGATGTGACCGTGCACGACCATCTGGCGGGCCTGGTAGATGGTGCGGGCGATGCCCGAACGCAGGACCAGCGCGTCGAGACGGCGCTCGAGCTCGACGACGAGCGCCTCGCCCGTCTTGCCCTCGGCCTTCTTGGCGCGGTCGTAGGCACGCGCCATCTGGCGCTCGCTGATGTCGTACTGGGCGCGCAGACGCTGCTTCTCCAGCAGACGGACCTTGTAGTCCGAGTTCTGCTTGCGGCCACGGCCGTGCTCGCCCGGCGGGTAGGGGCGGGCCTCGAAGTACTTGACGGCCTTCGGCGTCAGCGCAATGCCGAGCGCGCGGCTCTTCTTGACCTTGGGACGCGACTGGTTAGGCACGTTCTCCAGACCTCCGTTGTAGGTTAGGTTAGGCTCACCTTACTTGAGGAGATCGCATGTCTCGCCCGGGGAACACCAGTCACATCACGGACAGCACTGACAGCGTCGACACCCCTCGGGGTGCCGATACGACGGAGGACCGATCAGATCGTGGTCAGCCGCGTCCCGGCGGGCTTGAAAACACTCGGATGCCGTCAGCAGCCGAGCGCACACGAACTCTCGTACAGAGTACCTGTTCGGCGGTGCTGCTCATCCCAGGGCTGGACGTGGCCGGCTCGGACCAGGTGATGCCACTGACCAGAAGCGTGGGGCCCGACGGGGATCTGTTCCTCGAACTCCCCGCTGATTCCCCGGCCGTACGGGCCGCGACGCACGCCGAGGACGACGAACTGACGGCTGTGCTGGAGATCACGGACGTCGCCCCGGTCTCCGTCCCGCACCGCATCCGCGGCCGGGCGTGGGTCTCGGGCTGGCTCACCACCGTACCCGGCATGTCGGGGCCCGGTCGGATGACGCTCCGGCTGGAGACGGGCGAGGCGTACGTCGACGATCTGTGGGGCGCGCAGGACGTGGAACCGGAGGAATTCCGGGACGCGGCACCCGATCCGCTGATCGGACACGAGGCGGAGCTGCTGCAGCATCTGCACGCTGCGCACGGCGAGCAGCTGGCGATGCTGTGCGGGCTGCTGGGCGAACGGGCGGCCGGTCGCTGCTCGGCCCACCTGCCCTCCGTCGTACCGCTCGCGCTCGACCGGTACGGGCTGCGGCTGCGGCTGTGCGAGGACCGGGGGCAGTGCTACGACGCGCGCTTCGAGTTCCCCGCTCCGGTGCGGGACGTCGTCGAACTGAGCCAGGCCATGCACACGCTCTTCGAGGCGGCGGCGTACTGAACGGGGGCGCGGCTCCGCTCGGCCCTCAGCCCGCGGACGGGCGGGTGTCGTCGCCGGCTGTGCGGCCGAGCCGCTCGCGGACCCGCTCCACCACATCGGCGTAGCGCGCCTCCGCGCCGTAGCGCGTGGGCCGGTAGTAGTGCTTGTCGCGGACCGCGTCCGGCGCGTACTGCTGGGCGGCGATCCCGCCGGGGACGTCGTGCGGATACACGTAGCCCTGGGCGTGGCCCAGCTTGGCGGCGCCCTTGTAATGGCCGTCGCGCAGATGGGCCGGGACAGGGCCCGCGAGGCCGTTGCGCACGTCCTCCTGGGCGGCGGAGATCGCCAGCGTCGCCGCGTTGGACTTGGGGGCGAGGGCCAGGGCGATCGTGGCGTGGCTCAGGATGAGCGCCGCCTCCGGGAAACCGATCATGGCCACCGCCTGGGCGGCCGCCACGGCGGTGGGCAGGGCCGTGGGGTCGGCGAGGCCGATGTCCTCGCTGGCCGAGATCATCAGCCGCCGGCCGATGAACCGGGGGTCCTCCCCCGCCTCGATCATCCGGGCCAGGTAGTGCAGCGCGGCATCCACGTCGGAGCCGCGGATCGACTTGATGAGCGCGCTCGCCACGTCGTAGTGCTGGTCGCCGTCCCGGTCGTACTTGACGGCCGCGCGGTCGACCGTCTCCTCCAGGGTCAGGAGGCTGATCTCCTTCTCCTGCTTGGACAGCGCGGCACCGGCCGCGGCCTCCAGCGCCGTCAGCGCCCGGCGCGCGTCGCCGCCCGCGATGCGCAGCAGATGCGCCTCGGCCTCCTCCGGCAGCGTCACCGCGCCGCCGAGCCCGCGCTCGTCGGCCAGCGCGCGCCCGAGCAGCCCGCGCAGATCGTCGTCGGTGAGCGATTCCAGGGTGAGCAGCAGCGAGCGGGACAGCAAGGGCGAGATGATCGAGAAATACGGATTCTCGGTGGTCGCCGCGATCAGCGTCACCCAGCGGTTCTCCACGGCCGGGAGCAGGGAGTCCTGCTGCGCCTTGGAGAAGCGGTGGATCTCGTCGAGGAAGAGGACGGTCTCCTTGCCGTAGCCGCCGGTGGCGCGGCGGGCTCCCTCGATGACGGCGCGGACCTCCTTGACGCCCGCGGTGATCGCGGAGAGCTCGACGAAGCGCTTGTTGGTGGCCTTGCTGACCACGTACGCCAGAGTCGTCTTCCCGATGCCGGGCGGACCCCAGAGGATCACCGAGGACGGGCCCGCCGGCCCGCCGGCCCCCTCGCCCACGAGGCGGCGCAGCGGCGAGCCCGGCTTGAGCAGATGCTGCTGGCCGACGACCTCGTCGAGGGTGCGGGGGCGCATCCGGACAGCCAGTGGGCTGCTGGACGGGTCCTTCTCCTGGCGGTCTTCGGCTGCTGCGGTAAAGAGGTCGGGCTCCACGTTTTGAAGCCTATGTCACGGCACTGACATCCCCGCCGGGCCGGTCGCCCGGGAGGGACGAGCGGGCCGGTCAGCTGGTCCAGAAGTCCCACCAGCGGGTCAGGATCAGCATGCCGATGATGCCGACCCACAGGACCGGCGGCACCCAGTGGAACTCCGTCAGACCGTTGCGCAGCCAGTTCGGCGCGGGAATGATCCGGTGCTTGATGTTGTGCGTGGTGATGTAGCAGAACATGAAGATCGTGGCGACCCAGGCCAGGCAGCACCAGAGGCAGAGCGAGTTGATGTTGTAGAGCGACTGGTACTGGAGCCAGGTGCAGAAGCCGACGCCGAACAGCGCGCCGGCGTTCATCCCGAGCCAGTACCAGCTTCGGAAGCGGGCGCCCGCGAGCAGCGCCAGCCCGATGCCGATGATCACGGGGTAGGTCGCCATGCCGAGCATCGGGTTCGGGAAGCCGAAGGCGGCCGCCTGCTCGCTCTTCATGATGCTGCCGCACGCGACAACCGGGTTGAGGCTGCACCCCGGTGTGAAGTTGGGGTCCTCCAGCAGTTTGAACTTGTCGATCGTGATGACCCAGGCGGCGAGGAGTCCGGCAGCGCCGGTGATCACCAGCAGCAGCGCGAGCGCCCGACTGCCGCCGATGGTCCTCTTCCCGCCGTCCTCGTCCTGTTCGGAGGAGGGATGGTCAACCGCTGCAGTCGTCATATCGCCGTTCCATCAGTGAGTGGCCTGCTGGGCACGGTCATTGTGCCGCACCACGGCGTCGGCCCTCTGTTCGATGGACATAAAGGTGTACTCAAAGGTCTGCGCACGACCGGCACGGAACCCAAGGGTCCGGGGGAAGCTCGGCACCATGACCGAACTCGCGGTGGAGGTACGCGGCCTCAGGAAACGCTACGGCGGACTCACCGCCGTCGACGGCCTGGACCTGGGGATCGGGCAGGGCGAGGTGTTCGGGATCCTCGGGCCGAACGGGGCGGGGAAGAGCACGACCGTGGAGATCCTGCAGGGTCATCGCAGCCGCGACGAGGGGACCGTGTCGGTGCTCGGCGTCGACCCGGCGCGCGCCGGCCGCCGTTGGCGTTCCCGGGTCGGCATCGTCTGGCAGGATGAATCCGCACCCGCCGAGTTGACGGTGCGCGAGACGGTGGCGCACTTCGCCCGTTACTACCCGAGGCCGCGCAACTGCGAGGACGTCATCGCTCTCGTGGGTCTGGAGCAGAAGGCCGACGCCCGCATCAAGGAACTCTCCGGCGGCCAGCGGCGCCGTCTCGATGTGGCGCTCGGCGTGATCGGATCCCCCGAACTCCTGCTGCTGGACGAGCCCACCACCGGTTTCGACCCGGCAGCCCGCCGCCGCTTCTGGGAGTTGATCCGGCTCCTGGCCCGGGAGGGCACGACGATCGTGCTCACGACGCACTATCTGGAGGAGGCCGAGGCGCTGGCCGGCCGGCTCGCCGTCATCTCCGCGGGAAAGGTGGTCGCCGAGGGCGAACCCGCCGCCCTGCGCGAGCGGTTCGGCACCCACGCCACCGTCGAGTGGACGGAGCCGGACGGCACCCCGCGCTCGGAACGCACGACCGCCCCGACCCGTACCGTCGCCGGCCTGATCGGCCGTTTCGACGGCGAGATACCCGGGCTGCGGGTCACCCGCCCGACGCTGGAGGACGTCTATCTCCGGCTCACCGGACAGGAGCGGGCCCGATGACCGCGCGCACGTCCCGGCGGCGGGCCGACGCGGACGGGCCGGCGTCGCTGCCGGGGGCCTGGAGCATCGGCCTGCGGCGCGGCGCCCTGGAACTCAGGCAGTTCTTCCGCCAGCGCGAACAGGTCGTCTTCACCTTCGCGTTCCCCGTGGTGTTCCTGGCGCTGTTCGCGTCGATCTTCAGCGACGACGTGAAGGGCGCGGGCATCACGGCGTCCCAGCTGTACGTCGCCGCGATGCTCGCCGCGGGCATCATGTCGACCAGCTTCCAGTCGCTCGGGATCTCCATCGCGATCGAACGGGACGAGAAGGTGCTGCGCCGGCTGCGCGGCACTCCGATGCCGCCCGCCGCGTACTTTCTCGGCAAGGTGTGGCTGGTGCTGGTCACCGGGCTGCTGGAGGCCGCGGCCCTGCTGCTGGTCGGCACCACACTGTTCGACGTCGACCTGCCGACGAGCGCGGGCAAGTGGCTGACCTTCGGCTGGATCTTCGTCCTGGGGATCACCGGCTGCGCGCTGCTCGGCATCGCGATCAGCAGTGTGCCGAGGTCCGGGCGGAGTGCGACCTCGGTGGTCGTCCTGCCCTTCCTCGTCCTGCAGTTCATCTCCGGTGTCTACATATCGGTCGACACGCTGCCCGGCTGGATGCTGAACCTCGGGGCGCTGTTCCCGCTGAAGTGGATGTGCCAGGGCTTCCGCGGCGTGTTCCTGCCCGAGTCGGCGGCCGTCCTCGAACAGGCCGGGAGCTGGGAGTACGGGAAGGTCGCGCTGGTCCTCGGTGCCTGGTGCGCCGGCGGTCTCGTGCTGTGCCTGCTGACCTTCCGGTGGAAGGACCGGCGCGACGACTGACCGGGATGCGCGCGCCCCGGGGCGGCCGGCGGGACGGGGCCCGCGGAGCTCCGGTGCGGCCGGCGGACGGGATTCCGCCCGCCGGCCGCACCGGACGGACCAGGGCCTGTCCGGCCCTGACCCGCCGGACAGTCCCTAGGCCAGGCGCTCGCGGATCGCCCCGGCCACATCGGCCAGGGCAACGGGCGTCTGCTCGCCGGACTCCATGTCCTTGAGCTGGACGACGCCCTCGGCCAGGTCCCGCTCGCCCGCGACGACGGTGAAGCGGGCTCCCGACCGGTTCGCGCTCTTCATCGCGCCCTTGAGGCCCCGGTTCCCGTACGCGAAGTCCGCCGCCACACCCTCGCGGCGCAGCTGCGTGACGACACCGAAGAGCACCCGGCGGGCCTCCTCGCCGAGCGGTACCGCGAAGACACTGGTGGCGGCGGGCAGTTCGAGCTCGATGCCCTCCGCCTCCAGCGCGAGCACCGTACGGTCCACGCCGAGCGCCCAGCCGACCGACGGGAGCGCCGGTCCGCCGATCATCTCGGACAGACCGTCGTAGCGGCCACCGCCGCCCACCGCGGACTGCGAGCCGAGCCCGTCGTGGACGAACTCGAAGGTGGTGCGGGTGTAGTAGTCGAGGCCGCGGACGAGCTTCTCGTCGTCCTCGTACACCACACCTGCCGCGGAGAGCAGGTCGCGCACCTCCTCGTGGTACGCCTTGCAGGCGTCGCAGAGGTAGTCGCGCAGCACCGGGGCGCCGGTCAGCTGCTTCTGCACCTCGGGCCGCTTGTCGTCGAGGACCCGGAGCGGGTTGATCTCGATGCGGCGGCGGGTCTCCTCGTCCAGGTCGAGCTCGCGCAGGAAGCCCTGGAGCGCGTCCCGGTAGACGGGGCGGCACTCCTTGTCGCCCAGCGAGTTGAGCAGGATGCGGAAGTTCCGCAGGCCCAGCGCGCGGTACGCCTGGTCGGCCAGGATGATCAACTCGGCGTCCAGCGCCGGGTCCTCGGCCCCGATCGCCTCGGCACCGACCTGCGAGAAGTGGCGGTAGCGGCCCTTCTGCGGGCGCTCGTAGCGGTAGTACGAGCCGGAGTACCAGAGCTTCACGGGCAGGTTGCCGAGCTTGTGGAGGTTGGCCTCCAGTGCGGCGCGGAGCACGGAAGCGGTGCCCTCGGGGCGCAGTGCCAGCTGGGATCCGCCCTTGGTGGTGAGGGTGTACATCTCCTTGGTCACGATGTCGGTGGACTCACCGACTCCGCGCGAGAAGAGGGCGACGTCCTCGAAGCCGGGTGTCTCGATGTAGCCGTAGCCGGAGTTCTTCAGGGGTGCGGAGATGGCCTCGCGCACCGCGAGGTACTTGGCGGAGTCGGGCGGGGTCAGGTCGTACGTGCCCTTGGGGGCCTTGAAAGTGCTCACGGGATGTCTCTCGTCACATTCCTCGTCGGGGCGCGTCCATACCGTGCAGATACGGATTCGAGGCGCGCTCGCGGCCGATGGTCGTCTGGGGGCCGTGGCCGGACAGCACCACGGTCGAGTCGTCGAGCGGCAGGCACACACGGGCCAGCGACTCGAGCAGCTCGGCGTGGTCGCCACCCGGCAGGTCGGTGCGTCCGACGGAGCCGGCGAAGAGCAGGTCGCCCGAGAAGAGGATCTGCGGAACATCCGCGGCCTCGGGCATCCTGAACGTCACCGACCCCTTGGTATGGCCGGGCGCATGCGCGACACCGAACTCCAGACCGGCCAGCTCCAGCCGGGCGCCGTCACTCAGCTCCTTGACGTCGTCCGGCTCCCCGATCGTCAGCTCGCCCATGAGCGGCATCCCGATGGAGCGGCCGAGGGCCTTCTCCGGGTCGCTCATCATGTACCGGTCCTCCGGGTGGATCCAGGCGGGGACGTCGTGCGCGCCGCACACCGGGACGACCGAGGCGACATGGTCGATGTGGCCGTGGGTCAGTACGACGGCGACGGGCTTCAGCCGATGCTTCTTCAGTGCTTCCTCGACTCCGTCCGCGGCCTGGTGGCCCGGGTCGATGATCACGCACTCCTCGCCTGCGGCCGGGGCGACCAGATAACAGTTGGTCCCCCAGGCCCCTGCGGGGAACCCGGCAATGAGCACGATCGTCCTTAATGGTCGTCCGACGGCGGATTGCGACTGAGAAGGTCGCGGCAGTTCAGAGCCTACCGGCGCTCCTCATTCCACAGCTAACCCATATACGGTACGGGGCAGCCAAGGCCCATCACACGACCTACTCAAGGAGATCACCCGGTGGTCAGCAGCGATCAGCGGCGGCGGCAGCTCGCCAGGGAGAAGTTCGAGCGGCAGCAGCAGCGCCGGGAGGAGGCCCGCCGCAGGACGAGGCGGCTGACGGTCGTCATCGCGTCCGCGGTGGCCGTGGTGGCGGTCGTGGGTGTGGGCTCGTACCTCGCCCTCGACGGCGACGACAAGAAGGACACGGCGGACGCCGCCGCCAGTTCGACCCCGTCGGACCCCGCGTCGCCGTCGCCGAGCGAGAGCAAGGCGCCCGAGCCCGCGATGAAGATCGACAAGAAGTCCGGGTACAAGATGTCGCTCAGTACGAGCCAGGGCGACATCGCGTTCACGATGGACGCGGCGAAGACCCCGCACACCACGAACTCCTTCAAGTCACTGGCCGACAAGGGCTTCTTCGACGGCACCAAGTGTCACCGGCTGACCACGCAGGGCATCTTCGTCCTGCAGTGCGGCGATCCCAAGGGCAACGGCTCGGGCGGTCCCGGCTACACGATCCCGGACGAGAACCTGACCGCGCTGGGCAAGGCGGGCAAGGACGGCACGGTGACCTATCCGGCGGGCACGGTGGCGATGGCGAACACCGGCCAGGCGCACACCGGTGGCAGCCAGTTCTTCCTGGTGTACAAGGACAGCAAACTGCCGCCCACCTACACCCCGTTCGGCACCATGGACGACGCCTCGCTGAAGGCCGTCAAGGACATCGGCGCGGCGGGCGCGGCCGGCGGTGCGCCCGACGGTGCGCCGAAGAAGGCCGTGAAGATCTCGAAGGCCGCTGTCGACAAGTCGTGACCGGCTCGGGGCGGCCGGACCGGGCCGGCCGGTGACGACCGGGGTCTTTCGTTCGGATCAGGCACACGGGCACACGAGCCCCGCATGATCCGAACGAGAGGCCCTGGCGCGGGCCGGATTTTTTTCGGCCGCGCTGAGTGCGGACAGCCGGGCGGCCGGTCGCCTAGATTGGCGTTGTGCAGGGCGGGCGCTGCCCGCCCCAGGAAACTGTGGACGATGCCAGGGGGGCGAACCCCCTCGCGGGCATCAGGTGGAGGAGGCGCTGTGAGCAGCGACCCGTGGGGCCGTGTCGATGAGACCGGCACCGTGTACGTGCGGACAGCCGACGGCGAGCAGGTCGTCGGATCGTGGCAGGCGGGTTCCCCCGAGGAGGCTCTGGCCTACTTCGAGCGCAAGTACGAGGGCATTGTGGTCGAGATCGGCCTCCTCGAACGGCGGGTGAAGACCACCGATCTGTCGGCGAAGGACGCGACGACCGCCATCGAGCATCTGCGTCTGCAGGTGGACGAGCATCACGCCGTCGGTGACCTCGACGCACTGCGCAAGCGGCTCGACGCGCTCGTCGCGACGGTCGACTCGCGGCGCGAGGAGCGCAAGGCCCAGAAGGCGAAGCAGACCGACGAGGCGAAGCACGCCAAGGAGGCCCTGGTCGCCGAGGCCGAGGAGCTGGCGCAGAGCGAGCAGTGGCGCTCCGCGGGCGAGCGGCTCCGTGCGCTCGTCGACACGTGGAAGGGCCTGCCGCGGCTCGACCGCAAGTCCGACGACGAGCTGTGGCACCGCTTCTCGCACGCCCGCTCGGCGTTCTCCAAGCGCCGCAAGGCCCACTTCGCGTCGCTGGACGCCCAGCGCGAGGAGGCCCGCAAGGCCAAGGAGAAGCTGGTCGTCGAGGCGGAATCGCTCTCCGGTTCCACCGACTGGGGGGCCACGGCCGCCCGCTACCGCGACCTGATGACGGAGTGGAAGGCGGCGGGCCGCGCCCAGCGCGAGGCCGAGGACGATCTGTGGAACCGCTTCCGCGGTGCTCAGGACGTCTTCTTCGCCGCCCGCAGCGGGGTCTTCGCCGAGCGGGACGCGGAGCAGGGCGAGAACCTCAAGCTCAAGGAGGAGCTCGCGGTCGAGGCCGAAAAGCTGGTGCCGGTGAAGGACCTGAAGGCGGCCAGGGCCGCGTTCCGGGCCGTCAACGAGCGCTGGGAGGCCATCGGCCACGTTCCGCGTGACGCCCGCCCGAAGGTCGAGGGGCGGATGCAAGCGGTGGAGCGGGCGCTCCAGGAGGCCGAGGAGTCGGAGTGGCGGCGGACGAACCCTGAGGCGCGTGCGCGCGCCGCGGGTCTGACCGGTCAGCTCCAGGCGGCCGTGGACAAGCTGCGTACGCAGATCGACACGGCCCGCGCCTCGGGCAACAACGCCCGTGCCGACAAGCTGGCCAAGGAGCTCGAGGGCCGGCAGGCGCTGCTGGACCAGGCGCTCAAGGGCCTGGAGGAGTTCGGCGGCTGACAGTCGCACCATGAGGAAGGGGCTCCCGTACGCGACGTACGGGAGCCCCTTCCTCGTGTGCGGTCGTGGTACGCCGTTACGGCCTGCGGGCCGAGGTCACCCGGTAGACGTCGTAGACGCCCTCCACACCCCGGACCGCCTTCAGTACGTGGCCGAGGTGCTTCGGGTCGCCCATCTCGAAGGTGAATCGTGAGGTGGCCACCCGGTCCCGGGAGGTCTGGACGGCCGCCGACAGGATGTTGACGTGCTGGTCGGACAGGACGCGGGTGACGTCCGAGAGCAGCCGGGACCGGTCGAGGGCCTCGACCTGGATGGCGACCAGGAAGACCGAGGACTGGGTCGGCGCCCACTCGACCTCCAGGATCCGTTCCGGCTGCTGCGACAGCGAGTCGACGTTGACGCAGTCGGCGCGGTGCACGGAGACGCCGCTGCCCCGGGTGACGAAGCCGATGATCGGGTCGCCGGGGACGGGCGTGCAACAGCGGGCCAGTTTGACCCAGACGTCCTCGACGCCCTTGACGACCACACCCGGATCGGCGTTGGAGCGGCGCTTGCTGCGGCTGCGCGAGGGCGGTGAGCTCTCCGCGATGTCCTCGTTGGCCTCGTCCTCGCCGCCGAGCGCCTGGACCAGCTTCTGCACGACTCCGGCGGCCGCGACATGTCCCTCGCCGATCGCCGCGTACAGGGACGAGATGTCGGGGTAGCGCATCTCGTGGGCGAGGGTGACCAGGGAGTCGCCGGTCAGGATGCGCTGGATCGGCAGGTTCTGCTTGCGCATGGCCCGCGCGATGGCGTCCTTGCCCTGCTCGATCGCCTCGTCGCGGCGCTCCTTGGAGAACCAGGCGCGGATCTTGTTGCGGGCACGGGGGGACTTGACGAAGCCCAGCCAGTCCCGGGAGGGTCCGGCGCCGGCCGCCTTGGAGGTGAAGACCTCCACCAGATCGCCGTTGTCGAGCGTCGATTCGAGCGGTACGAGCCGCCCGTTGACCCGTGCTCCTATGGTCCGGTGGCCGACCTCCGTATGGACCGCGTACGCGAAGTCGACCGGGGTCGCACCCGCGGGCAGCGCTATGACGTCGCCCTTGGGCGTGAAGACGAAGACCTCGTTGCGGGAGAGGTCGAAGCGCAGCGACTCCAGGAACTCGCTGGGGTCCTCGGTCTCCTTCTGCCAGTCCAGGAGCTGGCGCAGCCACGCCATGTCGTTGACGGTGTCCTGGCCGCGGCCGGTGTTCTTGGGGACGTCGGTACGCACCTTGGAGGCGCCCGCGACGGCCTCCTGCTTGTACTTCCAGTGCGCGGCGATGCCGTACTCGGCGCGACGGTGCATGTCGAAGGTGCGGATCTGCAGCTCGACGGGCTTGCCGCTGGGACCGATCACCGTGGTGTGCAGCGACTGGTACATATTGAACTTGGGCATCGCGATGTAGTCCTTGAACCGGCCGGGGACCGGATTCCATCGCGCGTGGACGGTGCCGAGCGCCGCGTAGCAGTCGCGGACGGTGTCGACGAGGACCCTGATGCCCACCAGGTCGTAGATCTCGGCGAAGTCCCGGCCCCGCACGATCATCTTCTGGTAGACGCTGTAGTAGTGCTTCGGCCGGCCCGTGACGGTGGCCTTGATCCGGGCGGCGCGAAGGTCGGCCTGGACCTCGTCGGTCACTATGGCGAGGTATTCGTCGCGCTTGGGGGCCCGCTCGGCGACCAGACGCACGATCTCGTCGTACATCTTGGGGTAGAGGATCGCGAAGGCGAGGTCCTCCAGCTCCCACTTGATGGTGTTCATGCCCAGGCGGTGTGCCAGCGGAGCGTAGATCTCAAGGGTCTCGCGGGCCTTCTTCTCCTGCTTCTCCCGCTTGAGGTAGCGCATGGTGCGCATGTTGTGCAGCCGGTCGGCGAGCTTGATGACGAGGACCCGGGGGTCCTTGGCCATGGCGACGACCATCTTGCGTACGGTCTCGGCCTGGGCGGCCTCGCCGAACTTGACCTTGTCCAGCTTGGTGACGCCGTCGACGAGCAGGGCGACCTGGTCGCCGAAGTCGCGGCGCAGGGTGTCCAGGCCGTACTCGGTGTCCTCGACCGTGTCGTGCAGCAGTCCGGCCATCAGCGTGGCCGGGTCCATGCCCAGCTCGGCGAGGATCGTCGTGACGGCGAGCGGATGCGTGATGTACGGGTCGCCGCTCTTGCGCTTCTGGCCACGGTGCCAGCGCTCGGCGACCTGGTAGGCGCGCTCGATCTGGCGCAGCGTGGCCGCCTCGATCTTGGCGTCGTTGCCGCGGACGATGCGCAGCAGCGGTTCGAGCACCGGGTTGTACGGGCTGGAGCGCTGGACGCCGAGCCGGGCCAGCCTGGCCCTCACCCGGTTGGACGAGCCGCCGGAGCGGGTCGTGGGGGCGGCCGACGGCACCGGCCTGGCTGCGGGCTTCGCGGGAGGCTTCGGGGCGGACGCGGCCGGGGAGGCGGGTGCGGCCGGCTGTGCGGGCGAAGCGGGCGCGGCCCCGGCCGCCGGAGCACTCGCCCGGTCCGGGCCCTTGCCGGGCTCGGGGGCCGGGGGCTTCGGCTTGTCCGCGGGCCGCGTCTTCCCGGGCGTGGCTGGGGCCGCCGCGGGCTTGTCGGGCTGCGGGGCGGCGACTGGCTGGGCCTCGTCTGGCAAGAGCGCTCCTCGTGCGGATCCGGGTACCCGGAGAGGCCATCGTATCGACCCTGCGGCCGGTCCTCCCCCGGGGACCGTGAGACTCCTGACAACGCGGAACGGGCACCCGGTTGTTCCCGAGTGCCCGTCCTGCTCGCATATGCCGTTGCCACGTACGGTCGGTGCTGCTCAGACCGTGATCAGAACCTCCAGCGGAGCGCCCCGCAGCCCCTGCTCCAGTCGGGCCCGTCCGGGCAGGAAGCCGAGCTCCATGAGGACCGCGACGCCCACGACCTCGGCACCGGCCCGCCGGATCAGCTCCAGCGAGGCCTCGGCGGTGCCGCCGGTCGCGAGGACGTCGTCGATGACCATGATCCGGTCGTCGGCGGACAGGTCCTCCGCGTGGATCTCGATCTCGGCGGTGCCGTACTCCAGCTCGTACGACTGGCCGAGCGTGGCTCCGGGCAGCTTGCCCGCCTTGCGGACGGGGACGAAGCCGAGCCCGGCCCGGACCGCGACCGGGGCGGCCAGGATGAAGCCCCGGGCCTCCAGGCCGACGACCTTCGTGGCGCCGTGCCGTACGCACAGCTCCGCGAGGGTGTCGGTGAGGGCCGCGAACGCCGTCGGGTCCGCGAGCAGCGGGGTGATGTCCTTGAACAGCACACCCGGCTTCGGGTAGTCCGGCACATCGCGGATGCGGCTGAGCAGGAGCTCGCGGGTGCTCTCGGTGGTGCTGGTCATCGACGCTTCCCCGAGGTCCGGCCGTGGCCCCTGGGGGGCTGCTGGCGCTGGCCGACGACCGCGGCGGCGGGTGCGGCGTCCTGCGGGGAGTCGTCGTCCGACGGCTCGTCGTCGGCGGACTCGCCCTTGGCGGCGGCTGCCGCGCGCTTGGCGAGGATCCGCTTCTTCAGGGCCTTCATCTGCGGGTCGCGTTCCTTGAGGTCGGCGACGAGCGGCGTGGCGATGAAGATCGAGGAGTACGCACCGGCGGCGAGGCCGACGAAGAGCGCCAGGGAGATGTCGTTCAGCATGCCGGCGCCGAGGACACCGCCACCGATGAACAGCAGACCGGCGACCGGCAGCAGTGCCACGACGGTGGTGTTGATGGAACGGACCAGCGTGCCGTTGATGGAGCGGTTGGCGATCTCGCTGTACGTCCACCGGGTCTGCTTGGTGATCCCCTTCGTGCCCTCCTTGAGGCTGTCGAAGACGACGACCGTGTCGTAGAGGGAGTAACCGAGGATGGTCAGCAGACCGATCACGGTGCCCGGGGTGACCTCGAAGCCGACCAGGGCGTAGACGCCGACCGTGATGGTGATGTCGTGGATCAGTGCGACCAGGGCCGCGATGGCCATGCGCCACTCGAAGGCGATGGCCAGGTAGATCACGACGAGCACCATGAAGATGCCGAGGCCGGTCCAGGCCTTGTTGGCGATCTGCTCACCCCAGCTGGGGCCGACCAGGTCGGCGGCGATCTTCTCCGCGGGAACGTCGAGGTCCTTGGAGAGCGTGTTCTTGATCTCGTCGGACTTCGCGGTGTCGACCTCGGTGATCTGGATGCGCAGACCGCCGTTGCCGAGCTTCTGGACGATCGCCTGGTGGCCGGAGGCCTCCGTGGCCAGGTCCTCCGCCTTGGCGACGGTGACGCTCGTCTTCGGGGTGGTGAAGACCGCGCCGCCCTTGAACTCGATGCCCATGTTCAGGCCGCTGACCGCCAGGCCGACGATGGCCGTGATGGTGATCAGGATCGAGATCCCGTACCAGATCTTGCGCTTGCCGATGAAGTCGTAGCCGACCTCGCCGCGGTAGAGACGGGCGCCGAGAGTGCCGAGTCGCGACATCTCACGCCTCCTTCGGGTCGGTGGGGGCGTTGACACGGCGCGAGCGGCGCAGCGGCGGCTTGGCACCGAGCCGCTTCGGGTCCAGACCGGACCACGGATGACCGCTGGCGAAGAACTTCGTACGGGCCATCAGCGTCATGACGGGCTTGGTGAAGAGGAACACCACGACCACGTCGAGCAGAGTGGTGAGACCCAGCGTGAACGCGAAGCCCTGGACCTTGCCGACGGTGACGACGAAGAGCACCGCGGCGGCGAGGAACGACACGAAGTCGGAGACCAGGATGGTGCGCCGGGCGCGCGGCCAGGCCCGCTCGACGGCCGGACGGAGCGTGCGGCCCTCGCGGATCTCGTCGCGGACCCTCTCGAAGTACACGATGAAGGAGTCCGCGGTGATACCGATGGCAACGATGGCGCCGCAGACCGCCGGGAGGTTCAGCGCGAAGCCGATGGCCGGGCCGAGCAGCGACATGAGCGTGTAGGTCAGGATGCCGGAGACCAGGAGGCTCAGGAGCGCGATGAGCGCGAGGCCTCGGTAGTAGGCCACCAGGTAGATGACCACCAGGGCCAGACCGATGGCACCGGCGATCAGACCTGCCTGGAGCTGCTCGCCGCCGAGCGCGGCGGTGACCGTGGTGACGCTCTGCTCCTTGAACGAGAGCGGGAGCGCACCGTAGGAGAGCACGTTGGCCAGGTCATCGGCGGACTGCTGGGTGAAGCTGCCGGAGATCTCGGCGCTGCCGCTGAGCGTCGAGTTCACCTGGGGCGCGGAGACGACCTCGCCGTCCAGGGCGATGGCGAACTGGTTCTGCGGGGACGGCTGCGCGGAGAGCTTCTTGGTGATCGTCTGGAACTGCTTGGAGCCCTGCTTGGTGAACTCCATGTTGACGATCCACATGCCGCGCTGCTGGTTGAAGCCGGCCTTGGCGTTGTCGACCTCGGTGCCGGACACCTCGGACGGGCCGAGGACGTACTTCGCGTCACCCTCGGAGCTGCATGCGACGACCGTGTCGGTGGGCTTGGCCCCCCGTGCGGCCTCGGCGCGGGACGCCTTGCTGGAGCAGTCCAGCGCCGCGAACTGCTTCTGCAGCTTGGCGGCGGCGGCCTCGTCGGCGGCGGACGCCGACGGCGTGGTGTCGGCCTTGGGCGTGGTGCTCGCCTTGGGAGTGGGCGTGGAGTCGGCCTTGAGGGCGCCGGTGACCGCGCGACCCTGGGTGGTGGCGCTCGCGTTCGGCGTCGCCGACGTCTTGCCCTTGTCGGCGGTGGGGGCGCTGGGGCTGCCGGACGGGGTGGGCTTGCCGGACGTCGAGGCGCTGGGCGTCGGGGTGGGCGTGCCCTGGGCGACGGTCAGCACCGGCCGGAAGTAGAGCTTGGCCGTGGTGCCGACCTGCTCCCGGGCCTGGGCGGAGTTCGTGCCCTTGGGGATGTTGACGATGATGTTGCGATCGCCCTGTGTCTGGACCTCGGCCTCGGAGACACCAAGACCATTGACACGGCGCTCCATGATCTGGACCGCCGTGTCCATGTTGGTCTTGTTGATCGCCGATTCCTGGCCCGGCTCGCTCTTCGCCTCAAGCGTGATCGAGGTGCCGCCCGCCAGGTCGATACCCAGCCGTGGGGTCGGCTGATCGGCCAGGAACATCCCGCCGGTGAGCGCGACCATGGCGATCAGGATCAGAGCCAGGGAACGCCCCGGCCTGCCCTGACCGCCGGCCGGCCCTCGGCTCTTCTTCGGTGCTGCCACCTTCTCGTTTCTCCCTGTCCAACCGCCCCGCGCCGGGTACGCGCCCGAGCGGCCACGAAGTGTAGTGGGGACCCGCCCCCGCAGAAGATCGCACGGTCCGGGGAATGCCGGACGCCGGTGGGCTCACGGCATCCCCGGGCGTGGCTTACTTCGCGTCGGCCTCGCCGTCGTCCTTGCCCTCGGACTTCTTGCCGGACTCGGCGTCCTTCGGCTCGGCCTCGTCGGCCTTCTCGGCCTTCTTGCCCAGGTCGATCCGGGAGTCGTCCGAGGTGTCCTCGTCGGCGTCGGCCTCGGTCAGCGAGGAGGCGTCGTCCGGAACGACCGTGCCGTCGAGGTCGAGACCGCTCTCGCCGTCGCCGTGGACGATGCGGTTGTACTCCGCGTCGTCGAGGACGGCGCCGATGGCGTTCTTGGCGTAGATGGCGTGGACGCCGGGCGCGATCTCAAGGAGAACCGTGTCGTCGTGCAGCTCCTTGACGGTGGCGTACATGCCCCCGATCGTCCGGACGCCGGTGCCGGGCTGCATCTCGTTGCGCATCTGGGCGGCGGCCGCCTGCTTCTTCTTGGCGGACCGCGTCATCAGGAACATTGCCCCGATGAGCACGATGAAGGGGAGGAGAGTCACGGGATTCACGGGACGAGTTTCCTTCGCACGACCGCGCTGGAAGGCGGCCTGTATCTACGGGGGTGGGTACACCGACCTGTAAGGGCGGCATCGGCGGAGTCTAAGCGAGTCCGCATCGATGGAACAACGCCCAGCGCCCCTCCGTGGTTCCTGCGTCGGCCAACCTGTGACAGATCACGCCCCGAACAGGCCCTGTTGTCCCTTTCCGCCTTGCTGTGGAGGCACGAGACCCAGGTGGGCCCAGGCCGCGGGGGTCGCGACCCGCCCCCGCGGCGTCCTGGCCAGCAGTCCTTCCCGGACCAGGAAGGGCTCCGCGACCTCCTCGACGGTTTCGCGCTCCTCCCCCACGGCGACCGCGAGGGTGGACAGCCCGACAGGACCGCCGCCGAAGAGCTTCAGCAGGGCGCCGAGCACCGCGCGGTCGAGCCGGTCGAGGCCGCGGGCATCGACCTCGTACACCCCGAGCGCCGCGCCGGCGACCGGGCGGTCGATCCGCCCGTCGGCCTTGACCTGGGCGTAGTCCCGGACGCGGCGCAGCAGCCGGTTGGCGATACGGGGGGTGCCGCGGGAACGGCCGGCGATCTCGGCGGCGCCGTCCGCGTCTATCTCCACGTCGAGGAGACGGGCGGAGCGGTGGATGACGCGTTCCAGCTCGGTGGGTGCGTAGAACTCCATGTGGCCGGTGAAGCCGAAGCGGTCGCGCAGCGGCGGCGGCAGCAGTCCGGCCCTGGTGGTGGCGCCGACCAGGGTGAAGGGCGGCAGTTCCAGCGGGATGGCGGTGGCGCCGGGGCCCTTGCCGACGATGACGTCGACCCGGAAGTCCTCCATCGCCATGTAGAGCATCTCCTCGGCCGGCCGCGACATGCGGTGGATCTCGTCGAGGAACAGGACCTCACCCTCCTGGAGGGAGGAGAGGATCGCGGCAAGATCACCCGCGTGCTGGATGGCGGGGCCGGAGGTGATCCGGATCGGCGCGCCCATCTCGGCCGCGATGATCATGGAGAGGGTGGTCTTGCCGAGGCCGGGGGCGCCGGAGAGCAGGACGTGGTCGGCGGTGGCGCCGCGGGCCCGAGCCGCCTTGAGGACCAGGTCGAGCTGTTCGCGCACCTTCTCCTGGCCGACGAATTCGTCGAGATCCTTCGGCCGGAGCGCCGCTTCGACCGCGGTGTCCTCACCGTCCGCGTCGGCCTGGACGAGGCGCTCGTCGAGCCGCTCGTCGGTGTCGGGTCCGGTCTCGTCCCAGTTCATTCAGTCTGTCCCGCCTCGGGTGTTTCGGTGCCGTGCGGTGCCCGGCCCGGCGTCGGGGTGTTCCCCGGGGGTGTCGCGCTCCGGTCAGCGCGCGCGGTTGAGGGTCTGCAGTGCGGCACGCAGCAGCTGCGGCACGGGGGCCTGCCCGCCCTCGGCGAGGGCTGCCTCGGCCTGGGGGGCGACGGCGGTGACCGCTTCGTCGGCCTCGCGGGTGGCGTAGCCGAGGCCGATCAGGGCGGCCTGCAGCTGATCGCGCCAGGACGAGGTGACGGCGGTGCCGATGCCCTGCCGGCCGATGTGGGCGCCGACGGGCTCGCCGAGTCTGTCCTTCAGTTCGAGGAGGAGTTTCTGCGCGCCCTTCTTGCCGATGCCGGAAACGGCGGTGAGCGCCTTCTCGTCGCCGGTGGCGACCGCGGTGCGCAGGGCGTCCGGGCTGTGGGTGGCGAGCATCGCCTGGGCGAGCCGGGGCCCGACCCCGCTGGCGGTCTGGAGCAGCTCGAAGACCTGCCGCTCGTCGTCGTCGGCGAAGCCGTAGAGGGTGAGCGAGTCCTCCCGCACGACGAGGGAGGTGGCGAGCCTGGCCTCCTTGCCGATCCGGAGGCCGGCGAGGGTGTTCGGCGTGCACTGGACGGCCATGCCGATGCCGCCGACCTCGATCACGGCCGTGGTCGGGGCGAGTGCGGCCACGGGGCCGCTGACGAAGGCGATCATCGGGGGACCTTCCGGACGGGGACTGCGGGTGTATGGGGAACGCGCCCGGCTCGGGCCGCGGCGGCTGCCGCGTGTGCCTGCTGGAGGCGGTTGGCGGCGGGGGCGCGCCATATGTGGCAGATGGCGAGGGCGAGGGCGTCGGCGGCGTCGGCCGGCTTCGGCGGGGCGTCGAGCCGCAGCAGCCGGGTGACCATCGCGCCGACCTGTGCCTTGTCCGCACGGCCGGTGCCGGTGACGGCCGCCTTGACCTCGCTGGGGGTGTGCAGGGCGACGGGAATGCCGCGGCGCGACGCGCAGAGCATGGCGACGGCGCTGGCCTGGGCGGTGCCCATGACCGTACGGACGTTGTGCTGGCTGAACACCCGCTCCACGGCGACGAACTCGGGCCGGTGCTCGTCGAGCCACTCCTCGATGCCGCGCTCGATGGCGACCAGCCGGGGACCGAGCTCCGCGTCGGGCGGGGTGCGGACGACGCCCACACCGAGCATCGTCAGGGGGCGGCCGGCGACGCCTTCGACGACGCCGACACCGCACCGGGTCAGCCCCGGGTCCACACCCAGTACCCGCATGGGACGCCCCCTCCGTACCGATCGGTCAACTGTTCCCGCAGGCTATCGGCTCGCACTGACAATGCGACGGGCCGACGGGGTGTGTCCCCGTCGGCCCGTCCATGAAGGCTGCGCTGGGCGCGGCTCAGGCGTCGACCTTCTCCATGACCTCGTCCGAGACGTCGAAGTTGGCGAAGACGTTCTGCACGTCGTCGCTGTCCTCCAGCGCGTCGATCAGCTTGAAGATCTTGCGCGCGCCTTCCTCGTCCAGCTCGACCTGCATGGTGGGCAGGAAGTTGGCCTCGGCGGAGTCGTAGTCGATGCCGGCCTCCTGGAGCGCGGTGCGGACCGCGACCATGTCGGTGGCCTCGCTGACGACCTCGTACGTGTCACCGAGGTCGTTCACTTCCTCGGCACCCGCGTCGAGCACGGCACCCAGGACGTCGTCCTCGGTCAGCTCGCCCTTGGGGACGATGACGACGCCCTTGCGGTTGAAGAGGTACGAGACCGAACCCGGGTCGGCCATCGAACCCCCGTTGCGGGTCATCGCGACACGCACGTCGGAGGCGGCACGGTTGCGGTTGTCGGTGAGGCACTCGATGAGCACCGCGACACCGTTCGGGCCGTAACCCTCGTACATGATCGTCTGGTAGTCGACGCCGCCCGCTTCGAGACCGCCACCGCGCTTGACCGCGGAGTCGATGTTCTTGTTCGGTACGGAGCTCTTCTTCGCCTTCTGGATCGCGTCCACGAGGGTCGGGTTTCCCTCGGGGTCCACACCTCCGGTGCGGGCGGCGACCTCGATGTTCTTGATCAGCTTCGCGAAGAGCTTGCCGCGCTTGGCGTCAATCACGGCCTTCTTGTGCTTCGTCGTAGCCCATTTAGAGTGGCCGGACATCTGCCTTCTCCTTCGCGTCACCAAAAACGATTCGAACCCGAGAGATCCTACCGGGATCGAGTCAGCCGACTGCGCGCACCATGTCCACGAACAGCGCGTGAACGCGATGGTCTCCGGTCAATTCCGGGTGGAACGACGTAGCCAGGGCGTTTCCCTGACGTACGGCGACGATGTGGCCGCCGTGCTCCGCCACGACCTTGGCCTGCGCGCCGACCGATTCCACCCAGGGGGCGCGGATGAACACGCCCTCCACGGGGCCGCTCTCGATGCCGGCGACCTCGACGGCCGCCTCGAAGGACTCGTTCTGCCGCCCGAAGGCATTGCGGCGCACGATCATGTCGATCCCGCCGACCGTCTCCTGGCCCGAGCGCGGGTCGAGGATCTTGTCGGCGAGCAGAATCATTCCGGCGCAGGTGCCGTAGACGGGCATTCCGTCCCGCACCCGCTCGCGCAGCGGTTCCAGCATGCCGAAGAGGGAAGCCAGCTTGGACATCGTGGTGGACTCGCCACCGGGAATGACCAGGCCGTCGACCTCGGCGAGTTCCTCGGGACGCCGGACCGGCCTGGCCAGGGCATCAGCCGAGGCCAGGGCGATCAGGTGTTCCCGTACGTCGCCCTGGAGAGCCAGGACTCCGATCACAGGGGTGTCGCTCATCAGTGATTACCAGCCACGGTTGGCGTAGCGCTCGGCCTCGGGCAGGGTGTCGCAGTTGATGCCGACCATGGCCTCGCCCAGGTTCCGGGAAGCGTCCGCGATGATCTTCGGGTCGTCGTAGAAGGTGGTGGCCTTCACGATCGCGGCGGCGCGCTTGGCCGGGTCGCCGGACTTGAAGATCCCGGAGCCGACGAAGACGCCCTCGGCGCCGAGCTGGCGCATCAGCGCGGCGTCGGCGGGGGTGGCGACACCGCCCGCGGAGAACAGCACGACGGGCAGCTTGCCGAGCTCCGCAACCTCCTTGACCAGCTCGTACGGGGCGCGGAGCTCCTTGGCGGCGGCGTACAGCTCGTTGTTGTCGTAGCCGCGCAGGCGGGCGATCTCGTTCTTGATCTGGCGCAGGTGGCGGACCGCCTCGACGACGTTCCCGGTGCCGGCCTCGCCCTTCGAGCGGATCATGGCCGCGCCCTCGGCGATCCGGCGCAGCGCCTCGCCCAGGTTGGTGGCACCGCAGACGAACGGGGTGGTGAAGGCGAACTTGTCGCTGTGGTTGACCTCGTCGGCCGGGGTGAGGACCTCGGACTCGTCGATGTAGTCGACTCCGAGGGACTGGAGGACCTGGGCCTCGACGAAGTGGCCGATACGCGACTTCGCCATCACCGGGATGGAGACGGCCTCGATGATCTCCTCGATCATGTTCGGGTCCGACATCCGGGCCACGCCGCCGTCCTTGCGGATGTCGGCCGGCACCCGCTCCAGGGCCATGACGGCCACAGCGCCCGCGTCCTCGGCGATCTTCGCCTGCTCGGCGTCGACGACGTCCATGATCACGCCGCCCTTGAGCTGCTCGGCCATGCCGCGCTTGACGCGCGCGGTGCCGGTGGCCGGGGAGTCGACGGACTGCGGGGTGGTGGGAAGCGTGGACATGGATCGACCTCACTCGGAGAAAAGTTGCTGAAAAGCACTGCTCGGTGCAGTGCTGAGCAAACTCTCCGGGAACAGTCCACTGCAAGGGCCAATGGAAGGCCGGTGGATCGTTTTGCATGCGTACAGGACGAGATGTGGCCCCCGTCACGCGCGCCTGCGGCCGTCCGGTCGGCTGACGGGGCGGTCCGCCAGGGCCACCGGGGGTTCGTCGTCCATCTCGAAGGCCAGCGGGAAAGGGGCGTGACCGGCCAGCCGGAACCACCGCACCTTGCGGTGCCGGCGCAGCGCGCGCGCCGCGCGCACCGCGTCGTTGTGGAACCGCCGGGCCATCGGGACGCGGCGCACGGCGGCGGCGAGCTCGGACGCCGCTTCCTCACCGCCGGGGATCTCCTTCACGGCCTCCACCTGTGCCGTCTCGCCGAAGACCGCCCGCAGCGCGGCACTCAGCTCGCTCTCCGCGACCTCGCGGTGCTCCTCCTCCGCCTGGCGGGCGGCGTGCGCGGCCTCGTACAGGACGATGGACGCGGCCGGGTCGAGGACACCGGAGGTGGCCAGTTCCTGGGTGACCGACGCACGGCGCAGAAGCTGCGCGTCGAGCGCGGCCCGTGCGGCGTCGATGCGGGTGTGCAGCCGGTCCAGCCGTCCGGCGGTCCAGCTGAGGTACATGCCGATCGCGACGACCGCGACAGCGATCCAGATGAGGGTTTCGATCACGGGCGGCAAGGCTACCGTCGAGGCGCGGACGGCGTGACGGTCCGGGCCCGCCCCCGGCCCCTACTCCCGTGCCAGCCCGAACCGCGCGCGCAGGCCCGTGCGTTCGTCGGCCGCCACCGAGGCCGCGCCGTCCGTCACCGTCTCGTACACCGCGAGGATGTCCGCCCCGACCGTCGACCAGTCGAACCGCCGCACATGCGCGGCGCCCCGCTCGCGCAGCTCCGCACGCCGCTCCGGGTCGCCGAGCAGCCGGATCGCCGCCGAGGCCAGCGCGTCCGCGTCCTCGTTGGCGAAGAGTTCGCCCGCCGCACCCTGGTCCAGCACCTGTGCGAAGGCGTCCAGATCGCTGGCGAGGACCGGGGCGCCGGCCGACATGGCCTCGACCAGGATGATCCCGAAGCTCTCGCCGCCCGTGTTGGGAGCGACATACACATCGACACTGCGAAGCAGCCGCGCCTTGTCCTCGTCGCTCACCATGCCGAGGAACTCGACGCGTTCGCGCATCGCCCTGGGCAGCGAGGCGACGGCCTCCTCCTCGTCGCCCCGGCCGGCGACCAGCAGCCTGGTGTCCGGGCGGGCGGCGAGGATCGCGGGCAGCGCCCGCATCAGGACGGGCAGGCCCTTGCGTGGCTCGTCGATGCGCCCGATGAAGCCGATCGTCCCGCCCTCCGGCCTCCCACCACTGCCCTCGACCGTGCTTCGCGCCCCTCCTGATTGCCACTCGGCCCTGGGCTCGGCGGCGGCGAAGAAGCCGACGTCGACCCCGTTCGGGATGACGACCGCGTCGCCGCCCAGGTGCTCGACCAGGGTGCGGCGGGCGTACTCGCTCACCGCGATGCGCGCGCTGATCTTCTCCAGCGCCGGCTGGAGGATCGGGTACGCCGCGATCATGGCCCGGGAGCGCGGGTTGGACGTGTGGAACGTGGCGACGATCGGCCCCTGCGCGGCCCAGCAGGCGAGCAGCCCCAGCGAGGGCGAGGTCGGCTCGTGGATGTGGATGACGTCGAAGGTGCCGTCGTGCAGCCAGCGGCGCACCCGGGCGGCCGAGAGGAAGCCGAAGTTCAGCCGGGCGACGGAGCCGTTGTACGGGACGGGCACGGCACGGCCCGCCGACACCACGTACGGCGGCAGCGGTGTCTCGTCGTCGGCCGGCGCCAGCACCGACACCTGGTGGCCCAGCCGGATCAGGTGCTCGGCCAGGTCGCGGATGTGGAACTGCACACCGCCCGGTACGTCCCAGGAGTACGGGCAGACGATGCCGATCTTCACGTCCTGTCCTCCCGGATCTCCAGATCGGCGAGCCAGAGCCGTTGCAGCATGTGCCAGTCCTCCGGATGGTCGGCGATCCCGACGGCGAAGGCATCGGCCAGCGCCTGTGTCATCGAGGACGTCTTCTCCGTGCGGCTGCCTGACTCGGGCGTCTCGACCGGCGGATGGATACGTGCCTTCATCACGGGCGTCTCGTCGTAGCCGAGCGTCACGGGCAGCAGCAGCGCCCCGGTCTGCTGCGCCAGCAGCGCGGGCCCGGCGGGCATCCGCGCGGTGTCGCCGAAGAATTCCACCTCGACACCGGAGGCGGACAGATCGCGGTCGGCGACCAGACAGATCAGCCCGCCCGCGCGCAGCCGCCGCGCCAGGGTGCCGAAGGCCGCGCCGCCGCTGTGCGGCAGGACCTCCATGCCGAGCCCCTCGCGGTAGGCCACGAACCGGTCGTACAGCGTCTCGGGCTTGAGCCGCTCGGCGACCGTGGTGAAGGGCACCTTGAGATCGGTGGTGACCCAGGCTCCCGCCAGGTCCCAGTTCCCCAGGTGCGGCAGGGCGAGGATGACACCGCGGCCGGTGTCGAGGCCGTCGGTCAGCCGGTGCGCGTCGGCCACCTCTATGGACGCCTTGATCCGCGCCGGGCTCCAGGTGGGCAGCCGGAACGACTCCATCCAGTAGCGCATGTACGAGCGCATCCCGGCCTTGGAGAGCTCGGCCAGCCGGGCCGGTGACGCTCCGGGTACGACCCGTGCCAGATTCGACTCCAGCCGCAGCACGCTCTTGCCGCGCCGCTTCCACACCTGGTCGGCGATGGTGCGGAAGAGCGCTCGGGCGACCGGTTCGGGGAGCTTCTTGACGGCGGTCCAGCCGAGTCCGTACAGCCCGTCGGTCAGCCGGTCCCGCAGGCCGGTCCGCGCCTCCCCGGGGTCGTCGCTCACTGTGCGGTCCCGCTCCCCGGGCGGGCAGCGGCGGCCTCGGCCGCGTCGGCCTCCGCGGACTCGCGGCGCACGGTCACGACCCGCTGCACGAGCGTGATCAGGCTGCCCACGGCGACGATCCACAGCGCGATCGGCAACAGGATCTGGATCCCGGGGACACCGAACTTGTGCAGGCCGGCCAATCCGGCCGCGACCAGCGAGATCACCAGGCGCTCGGCGCGCTCCACGAGACCGTTGACCGCGACCGGCAGCCCGATCGACTCGCCGCGCGCCTTCGTGTACGAGACCACCTGACCGCTGGCCAGACAGAAGATCGCGACGGCGCAGAGCGCATTGTCGTCGCCCTTGCCCGCGTACCAGAGCGCGAACCCTCCGAAGATCGCCCCGTCGGCGACCCGGTCCAGGGTCGAGTCCAGGAACGCGCCCCAGCGGCTGGAGATACCGGCCTGCCGGGCCATGTTGCCGTCGACGAGGTCGGAGAAGACGAAGATCGTGATGACGATCGTGCCCCAGAAGAACTCCCCCATCGGGAAGAAGACCAGCGCACCTGCCATCACCCCGGCCGTACCGATCAGAGTGACCGCGTCAGGGCTCACACCGAGACGGAGCAACAGCGCGGCGAACGGTGTGAGGACACGCGTAAAAAATGCACGCGCGTACTTGTTCAGCATGGCCTTCCCGAGGGTCGGTGGGCCGAGCGGCCCCATCGGCCACCGGCTGGCCCATCGTAGTCACGCCCGCCGGACTCCACCGTCCGGGCACCCGGCCTCGCGCGGCGGCGTGCCATGTATGGACGCGGCCTGGCCCGAGTGGAAAGCTCGAATTACCGCGGGCGTCGCCGTAGCCGCCGCGGCGGCTCCCCGGTGCCCGTGCATCACTCCCCACATCGCGTCGGTATCTCCTCAGCTCCGCGCCACTACCTGGGAGGCACGCATCATGGGCGACAAGGCACACGCACACACCGGGGCCGCCGGCAGGGCAGCGACGGCCGACCGGCCCTCATCCGTACGGAATGTGGTGCTGGTCGGCCACAGCGGCTCCGGAAAGACCACGCTCGTCGAGGCCCTCGCACTGACCGCGGGTGCGATCAACCGGGCCGGCCGGGTCGAGGACGGCGCGACCGTCTCCGACTACGACGAGATCGAGCACCGCCAGCAGCGTTCCGTACAGCTCTCCCTGGTCCCCGTCGAATGGGACGGGTACCGGATCAATCTGCTGGACACCCCCGGATACGCCGATTTCGTCGGGGAACTCAGGGCCGGTCTGCGGGCCGCGGACGCGGCCCTGTTCGTCGTGTCCGCGGCCCAGGAGGCCGACGCGGTGGCGGGCGCCACCCGCGCCGTGTGGGAGGAGTGCGCGGCCGTCGGCATGCCGCGCGCCATCGTCGTCACCCACCTGGACACGGCACGCACCTCGTTCGACGAGATGACCCGGATCTGCGGCGAGATCTTCGGCGGCGACGACCCCGACGCCGTGCTCCCTCTCTACCTGCCCGTCCTCGGCCCCGAGGGCGCCGACGGACACGCCCCGCTCACCGGGCTCACCGGCCTCCTCACCCAGCGGATCTTCGACTACTCCTCGGGCGAGCGGCAGGAGAACCCGCCCGCGGAGACCCAGCGGGCGACGCTCCAGGAGGCCCGCAACCGGCTCATCGAGGGGATCATCGCCGAGAGCGAGGACGAGACCCTGATGGACCGCTACCTCGGCGGCGCCGAGGTCGATATCAAGACACTCGTCGACGATCTTGAGCGCGCCGTCGCCCGGGGCACCTTCCACCCGGTCCTCACCGCGTCCCCCGCCGCCGCGGGTGCCCGCCAGGGCATCGGCACGGTGGAGCTGCTGGACCTGATCACCGGCGGCTTCCCGACCCCGCTGGAGCGCCCGCTCCCCGGCGTCACCCCCCTGCACGGGACGTCGCGACCGGTCCTGACCTGCGACCCGGAGGGCCCGCTCGTCGCCGAGGTGGTCAAGACGGCTTCCGACCCGTACGTCGGCCGGGTCTCGCTCGTGCGCGTCTTCTCCGGCACCCTGCGTCCCGACGAGACCGTCCATGTGTTCGGCCACGGCCTCACCGACCCCGGCCACGAGACCCGCCCCTTCCACGAGGCCGAGGTACGTGTCGGCGCGCTCTCCTCCCCCTTCGGCAAGCAGCAGCGTCCCCTCACCGCGTGCATCGCGGGAGATCTGGCCTGCGTCGCCAAGCTGGGCAGCGCCGAGACCGGGGACACCCTGTCCGACCGGGACCGACCACTGCTGATGGACCCCTGGACCACCCCGGACCCGCTGCTGCCGCTCGCCATCGAGGCACACAGCAAGGCGGACGAGGACAAGCTCTCCCAGGGACTCTCCCGGCTGGTCGCCGAGGACCCGACCATGCGCCTCGAACAGAATCAGGACACCCACCAGGTGGTCCTGTGGTGTCTCGGCGAGGCCCACCAGGACGTGGCACTGGACCGGCTGCGCAGCCGCTACGGCGTCCAGGTCGACGCCGTACCGCACAAGGTGTCGCTCCGCGAGACCTTCGCCGCGCCGTCCACCGGGCGCGGCCGGCATGTGAAACAGTCCGGCGGCCACGGCCAGTACGCCATCTGCGAGATCGACGTGGAGCCGCTGCCTCCGGGCTCGGGCATCGAATTCGTCGACAAGGTGGTCGGCGGAGCGGTACCCCGCCAGTTCATCCCGTCCGTCGAGAAGGGCGTGCGCACCCAGGCCGCCCGCGGGGTCGCGGCCGGCCACCCGCTCGTCGACGTACGCATCACCCTGCGGGACGGCAAGTCCCACTCGGTGGACTCCTCCGACGCCGCGTTCCAGACCGCAGGCGCGCTGGCCCTGCGCGAAGCCGCCGCGGACACCCGCATCCAGCTCCTCGAACCCGTCGCCGAGATCCAGGTCCTGGTCCCCGACGACTATGTCGGGCCGGTGATGAGCGATCTGTCCGGGCGGCGCGGCAAAGTGATCGGAACCGAGCAGTCCGGCCCCGGCCGGACCCTCGTACGGGCCGAGGTACCAGAACTGGAGATCGGCAGATACGCGGTCGACCTGCGCTCCCTCTCCCATGGCGCCGGTCGCTTCGACCGGGCGTACGCCCGGCACGAAGCCATGCCCCCGCAGCTCGCCGAGCGCCTCCGGGAGCAGCAGGAGAACAATCCCAACGACTCATGACCAGCCATGCCGCCCGCCTTTGTCCACAGGGGCGGGCGGCGCAGCGATCCGGACGATACGCTTTGGTCCCAGCTCAGAAGGTGTGCCGGGCACGGCAGTTGGGAAACAGCCGCAGGAGCAGTTCCTCGGCGGTGAGTGGGGGCGACAGTGGCCAGCGACGGATTCGATTTCTCTCCCGGAGCGCAGATCCCGCTCCAGGGTTCGGGCGGACAGGCGGTGGCGACGAACGCCCTCGCCTCCGCCGCGTACCGGGACAGCCCGGTGGAGAAAATCCTTGACGCCAACAGCGAGTGGCACAAGTCCGAAGTCAAGGTGGGCCGTTCCAAGCTCTTCAAGTCCGACTACTTCAAGCCCAATCTCGGCGAGGCGTTCTCCCGCGCCGTCCAGGAACGCATGCTGGGCGGCGCCCGGAAGGCGCTCATCCAGTCGTTCGGGACCGATCCGCAGACGGTCGTCGAGCACTGCCTGTCCGCGAGCCGTCTCCGCAAGAGCCGCGACACCAAACTCACCGCCGTCACCGCCCTGTTCGGCTTCCTCTTCCTGCCCGGCATGATCCTGTGGGTCCTCGCGTTCCGCCTGCGCGACTTCCTCGGCAAGACCAAGGACAAGGCGCTCTCCACCCTGGGCAGCGCGCTGCTCCCGATCATCGGCATCGTGGCGCTGATCTTCCTGGTCAAGCTGCCGCTCAACGGATTCCTGGCGCTCTACGTCCGCCTGATGATCATCGCCCCCGTCGTCGGCTGGCTCATCGCCAAACGGATCGCCGAGTCCTCCGCCAAGGACATGCGCGCCCGCTGGGAGGGGCTGCTCTCCGGCGGCGGTGTCATCGCCAAGATCCCCGAGGCCGTGCCGAAGAACCCCAACGAGACCTCCCGCGAGGCGCTCCGCCAGGGCCTGGAGAAGCTCTCCGCCGAGCAGCAGTCCAACTCGGTCTTCTACGCGGGCCCCAAGGGCATCCTCGGCATGGGCACCCGCTGGGGCAGCTGGCAGCTCGCCGAGGAGCTCGTCCCCAAGGAGCCCGGCAAGGAATTCCACCAGTTCCGCAGCTGGGACCTGATACGGGCCATCCACGACCAGCTCAAGGTGCTGGAGCGCGGCCCGCTGAACACCGGGGGGTTCCCCACCCCGGCGGTCACCCACTGGATCGTGTCCCCCGTCGGGGAGAACGCCGACTCGGTCTCCCGCCCCGACGGCGAGGACGTCGCCACCTTCCAGGTCAAACCGCACGAGATACAGCGGATCTGCAACCACCAGCAGTTCGGCAGCGGTGACCGGCACTATCTGGGCGTCCAGTTCACCCTCTGGGAAGGCCAGTTGATCATCACGATGATGATCACGGTGACGGTGCTCCACGAAACCCTGCGCATCGAAGTCACCGGGCACGCGCTCGGTCCGGTGCACTCGCTCTTCACCAGCAAGCCCGCGGCCAAGACCAAGACGGTCAACAAGACCGTCCGGTTCTGGGAGACCCGCGACATAACCCTTCCGCTGGTCGAATCCAGCGAGGTCGTCCGCCTCGCCCTGCGCGCCCCGTTCACCTGGTACCCGCCGCTCCTGGACTACCTGGGCGGCAAGATCGCCCTGCCCGAGCCGTTCGGCCTGCGGCACGCCTGGGCCGAGAAGCCCTGGCGCCACCGCTTCATGGCGGACGACGCGATGCGCGCGGCGACGCCCGTCCTACGCGCCGTCCACAGCGCCGCCCTGCGCGTCCTCCGGGAGAACGGCGTCGACATCGAGCGCTTCGACAACCGCTCGATGATACTGAGCGGCCTGGTACAGGACCCGACCCCGCGCAAGGCCGACCTGTACGACGCGTAGACGGACACGGACGGACGGAGGCCGCCCCGGCAGATGACGGATGCCGGGGCGGCCCGCCCGGAAGCGGCAGCCTGGATCAGCCGACCGGCCAGGCGTCGGCCAGCATCTTGCGCGTATCGGCGAGCAGCTGCGGCAGCACCTTCGTGTGCCCGACCACCGGCATGAAGTTCGTGTCGCCGCCCCAGCGCGGCACCAGGTGCTGGTGCAGATGGGCGGCGATGCCGGCCCCCGCCACCGAACCCTGGTTCATGCCGATGTTGAATCCGTGCGCCCCAGAGGCGGTCCGCAGAGCCACCATCGCCCGCTTGGTGAAATCGGCCAGCTCCATCGTCTCCGGGCCGTCCAGCTCCGTGTAGTCGGCGACATGCCGGTACGGCACCACCATCAGATGGCCGCCGTTGTACGGATACAGATTCAGCACGGCATAGACATGCTTGCCACGCGCGACGACGAGCCCGTCCTCGTCCGAATTCGACGGGATCCCGCAGAACGGACAGCCGTCGCCGGCCTCCGGACCGGTCGGCTTGTTCTCACCCTGGATGTACGCCATCCGGTGGGGCGTCCACAGGCGCTGGAACGCGTCGGGCGTCCCCACTCCGATCTGCTGCTCCGGCTCACTCGTCATGACGATCAGCATATTGCTTCACTCCCGGGGTGCGTGTCGCCGGGGCCGCACCCGTCGGCGTACGGCGATGCTGAGGCGATGAGCGACCAGTCCGCCGACTCCGCCCCCGTTCGCTTCCGGCGCTGGGAGCAACGCACGGAAGTGCCGCTCTTCGGCGCCTCGCTGCTCTTCCTGCTCGGCTACGCGGTCCGCGTCCTCGCCCCCGAGGACGCCGGCACCTGGCGGGACCTGGCCCTCGCCCTGGTCGGCGCCACCTGGCTGGTCTTCGCGGCGGACTACGTCGTACGGCTCCGGCTCAGCGGCCTCGGCCACCGCTTCGTCCGGGTGCACTGGCTGGACACGGTGGTGCTGCTGCTTCCGCTGCTGCGGCCGCTGCGCCTGCTCCGGGTCTACACCGCGGTCCAGCGGCGCCGGGAGCGACCGCGGCTGAGTCTGTACGCCCGCGTGATCGCCTATGCCGGGGCGACCGCCCTGCTGCTCGGCTTCTCCGCCGCGCTCGCCGTCTACCACCAGGAACACATGGTCCCGGACGCCTCGATCCGTACCTTCGGTGACGCGGTGTGGTGGGCGTGCGCGACGCTCACCACGGTGGGGTACGGGGACGCGGTGCCGGTCACGCCGGGCGGCCGGGTGGTCGCCGCGGGCCTGATGGTCTGCGGGCTGGGGCTGCTGGGGGCGGTGACGGGCTCGTTCTCGTCGTGGCTGCTGCAGGTGTTCACCCGGGAGGACGAGAAGAGGCCCCCGGAGGGCGGGTAGCTCTCCGGGGGCCTCTTCTCACGTGCCCGTCAGACCGTCAGACCTGGACGCGGTCCTCGACGACCTTCTGGATCTTGGCGATGGCGTCCTCGACCGGGATGCCGTTCTCCTG
This sequence comes from Streptomyces sp. NBC_00984, assembly GCF_045162475.1. Taxonomy (NCBI): domain Bacteria; kingdom Bacillati; phylum Actinomycetota; class Actinomycetes; order Kitasatosporales; family Streptomycetaceae; genus Streptomyces; species Streptomyces sp. NBC_00984. Next base: position 7,344,798 of record NZ_CP108734.1, on the reverse strand, counting down.
CGATCCGTCGCGGTAGCGGAAGGAGACGGCGCCGTTGGCCATGTCCTCATCACCCGCGATGATCATGAAGGGCACCTTGGCCTTCTGCTGGTTCCTGATCTTCTTCTGCATCCGGTCCGAGGAGGCGTCCACCTCGACCCGCAACCCCTTCTTCCGGGCCTTGGCCGCGAACTCCTGGAGGTACGGGATGTGCGCGTCGCCGATCGGGATGCCGACCGCCTGGACCGGCGCCAGCCACACCGGGAACGCACCCGCGTAGTGCTCCAGGAGCACCGCGAAGAAGCGCTCGATGGAGCCGAACAGGGCGCGGTGGATCATGACCGGGCGCTGCTTGGTGCCGTCCGGGCCGGTGTACTCCAGGTCGAAGCGCTCCGGGAGGTTGAAGTCGAGCTGCACGGTCGACATCTGCCAGGTGCGGCCGATGGCGTCCTTGCACTGCACCGAGATCTTCGGGCCGTAGAACGCGGCGCCGCCCGGGTCCGGGACCAGCGGCAGGCCCTGCTTCTCGGCGACCTGGCGCAGCGTCTCGGTGGCCTCTTCCCAGATCTCGTCGGAGCCGACGAACTTCTCCGGGTCCTTGGTGGAGAGCTCCAGGTAGAAGTCGGTCAGACCGTAGTCGCGGAGCAGGTTCAGGACGAAGGTGAGCGTACGGTCGAGCTCCTCCGCCATCTGCTCCTTGGTGCAGTAGATGTGCGCGTCGTCCTGCGTGAAGCCGCGCGAGCGGGTCAGGCCGTGCACCACGCCGGACTTCTCGTACCGGTACACCGTGCCGAACTCGAAGAGGCGCAGCGGCAGTTCACGGTAGGAGCGTCCGCGCGCGTCGAAGATCAGGTTGTGCATCGGGCAGTTCATCGGCTTGAGGTAGTAGTCCACCCCGTCGTCGAGCTGCATGGGCGGGTACATGCCGTCGGCGTACCAGTCCAGGTGGCCGGACTTCTCGAAGAGCTTGCCCTTGGTGGCGTGCGGGGAGTAGACGAACTCGTAGCCCTCCTCCTCGTGGCGCCGGCGCGAGTAGTCCTCCATGGCGCGGCGGATGATGCCGCCCTTGGGGTGGAAGACCGCGAGACCGGGGCCGATCTCGTCCGGGAAGGAGAAGAGGTCCAGCTCGTTTCCGAGCTTGCGGTGGTCGCGCTTGGCGGCCTCCTCCAGGAACTCCAGGTGCGCCTTCAGCTCGTCCTTGGTGGGCCAGGCGGTGCCGTAGATGCGCTGGAGCATCGGGTTCTTCTCGCTGCCCCGCCAGTACGCCGCGGCGTTGCGCATCAGCTTGAACGCCGGGATGAACCGGGTGGTCGGCAGGTGCGGGCCCCGGCAGAGGTCCTTCCAGCACAGGTCGCCGGTCTTCGGGTCGAGGTTGTCGTAGATGGTCAGCTCGCCGCCGCCCACCTCGACGTCCGCGCCGTCGTCCGTGGACGCGGAGCCCTTGATGCCGATGAGCTCCAGCTTGTACGGCTCGTCGGCCAGCTCCTCGCGGGCGGCCTCGTCCGTCACGACCCGGCGGGAGAACTTCTGCCCCCGCTTCTGGATCTCCTGCATCTTCTTCTCGATGGCCTTGAGGTCCTCGGGAGTGAACGGCTTCTCGACGTCGAAGTCGTAGTAGAAGCCGTCCTTGACCGGCGGACCGATGCCCAGCTTGGCCTCGGGGAAGAGCTGCTGCACGGCCTGCGCCATCACGTGCGCGGTGGAGTGCCGCAGGATGTTCAGGCCGTCCTCGGAGGAGATCTCGACGGGCTCGACGACCTCGCCGTCGGCGACGACGTACGCGAGGTCCTTCAGCTCACCGGCGACCCGGGCGGCGACGACGGTGCGCTCACCGGGGAAGAGCTCGGCTGCCGTAGTGCCCGTCGTCACCACGCGCTCTTCCCGCTCGGAATCGCGTTGGATGATCACACGGACGTCTGACACCGGTCTCTCCTGACTCAGGGGGCGCACCCACATTCCTGTGGTGGGCACAATGGGAATCGTACCGAGCCGACGCACCCCTTAGCGAAAGGGCCGGTCCCGGCGGCCTCCGCCCCGCTACTCGCCCGTGCACGCCTCCTCGAACTGGTCGACGTTCTCCTGGAGGGACTTCATCAGCCGGTCCCGCTCCGCCTCGTCGACCTGTACGGGCACGACGTGCGAGGTCCGGGTCAGCCGCCGGAAGCCGCCACGGCTCTCCAGCCTGCCCTCCACCCGGATCGGCAGCCCCACCAGGTGGGCGTGGCCGGCGATCCGGTACGCCTCCTCGTCCAGCTCCAGCCGTACGTGCGACACCTCGGCGCCGGCCAGCACCCGCAGCCGCACGATCCCGGCGCCGCGCGGTGCCGGGCGGCGCATGCGGACGACGGCGCCGGTGATCCGTACCGTCACGGCCGGCTCGTCCCGGAGGTAGCGGGCGCCCGCCCGGCGCAGTGCGGGCAGGTCGCCCGGTGAGAATTCCACCGGCTCGGGACGGGCCGGGCAGCCCTCGGGGGGACCGGCGGCGGGCGCCCACTCCAGGGCGATCCCCGCCCCTTCCGAGCCCCGGACGAGTGCGACGACGGCCTCGGTCAGTTCCCGGCTGACGCCGGCCTCGACGGCCGTGTCGAAGGCTTCGAAACCGCCGGTGGCCCGCTGATAGTCCACGGCCTCGCGGGTGGCGTGCAGGGCCTGGTAGAGCCGTACGGCGACGGCGCGGCCCGGTTCGACCGGCACGAACGCGGCAAGCTCACGGCCGCCGGGAGCGGGTCCGACGAGGATGTCTTCGAGCGCCGCACGGGCCCTGCGCCGGTGGCGGGCGCCGTGGTAGCCGGTGTTTCCGCGTACGGCGAGGGCTCCGGCGAGCAGTGTCTGCCGGGCGGCGGTGTGCAGGTGCTCCGCCCCCGTCCAGCCGGCCGCGCCCACCGCTCCCGCGACCGGTTCGGGGACCTCGCGCCACCAGCGGATCTCGTCGCTGGGTACGGCGAGGGAGATCAGGACCTCGCGGGCGGAGGGTGCGGCGCTGCGGGCGAGCGCGGTCAGTGCCTCGCCGAGGAGGTCCTCGCTGTCGGGAAAGGCGGTGGTGTCGGGGACCAGGAGGCTCGTCCCGCCCCCGGGCGGGCCCGGTGGCCCCGGTGGGGTCCAGCGGCTGTAGCGCCCGGCAGCCCCGCCTCGGCGCTGCCAGCCGTGCCGGCCGAGCAGGGTGCCGAGGACGGCGGGGTCGACGCGGGCGGGGTCGGGGTTGTCCCCGGGCGGCCGGGGAGTGCCGGGCCACGGTCCCGCGGATTCGGCGGGGTGCGGGCGGGTGGCCGGCGGGATCGCTCCGTCGGTGTACTCGTCCATCGGCCGGTGCATCAGGGTCTCCCTCCCGCCCCTACGCGGGTCATGATCTCGCAGAGTGCCCGGTCGTCGAAGATGCGCGAGGTCGGGATCCGCACGGTGGTCCGGTGCCGGCCCGTCACCGCGTGGCCGGCCAAGTTGGTCCAGTAGCAGCAGTGCCGCAGGTCGAGCCGGTCGTGTCCGGCGCGGAGCCAGTCGTCCTGGCTCCGCGGCACGATCATCACGACGAGGATCTTGTGCACCGACACGGGGGTCCGGGCGAGCTTCACGAGGTGGGCGTTGTCGAGTGTGAAGGCGAACGTCGGTCCCGGTGGGTGCGGCGGGATCTGATAAGTGCATTTGAGCTGCACCTTTATGGTCACTTCGTCGTCCACGGCATGGCCGGGGGCGCCGTGGCTGACGTGCCAGTCGATGCCGTTGTCGGGGAAGGGCTGCGACAGGGAGCACCCCGCCGCGGCCGCGACCGCGTGCAGATAGCCCACCTGGAGGGTCTCCATGCAGGCGGTGGTTGCGAGTGTGCCGCGCAGCGGTTCGATCCGCTGGGACAGCAGCCCGCTCGGTTCGGGCTGCGCGAGCGCCATGGCTGCGTGTGCCTTCCGGGCTGTGCCGATCGGTTCTCCGGTGCGGGGGTGACGGACAACTTCCGTTCCCCCCACCTGTGTTGTCACCGCACACGGCGGCCCGCAAACGGCGTATCAGGCAAAGGGCGCGGGTATCACCGAACCGGGCAGGGGAATCACACCATCTGCCGTTCGGGCACGAGGAGTTCGGGGATGACGCACTGGTACGAAGGGCCGCTGGCCGCTTTTGACACCGAGACAACAGGAGTCGACGTCGAGGGGGACCGGATCGTCTCGGCCGCCCTGGTCGTCCAGGACACGGCGGGCGGGCGGACACGCATCACCCGCTGGCTGGTGAATCCGGGGGTGCCGGTGCCCGCGGGGGCGACCGAGATCCACGGTCTGACCGACGATCATCTCCAGCGCAACGGGCGCTGGCCGGCACCGGTGGTGGAGGAGATAGCCCGTGCGCTGGCCGAGCAGTGCGCGGCCGGGCGTCCGCTGGTCGTGATGAACGCGCCGTTCGACCTGACGCTGCTGGACCGCGAGCTGAAGCGTCATCGCGCGTCGTCGCTCGGGGCGTATCTGCAGAACTCCCCGCTGTGCGTGCTGGATCCGCGCGTGCTCGACAAGCATCTGGACCGCTATCGCAAGGGGCGGCGGACCCTCACCGATCTCTGCGAGCTGTACGGCGTGGTGCTCGACGGCGCCCATGACGCGGCGGCCGACGCGACGGCCTCGCTGGAGTTGGTACGGGCGGTGGGGCGGCGCTTCTCGTCCCGACTGGAACGGCTGACCCCACCGGAGCTGCACACCCTGCAGGCCGTGTGGCACGCGGCGCAGGCGCGTGGACTCCAGGCGTGGTTCGCGAAGAACGGCACGGCGGAGATGGTGGATCCGGCATGGCCGCTGCGCCCGGATCTTCCCGCCGCGGCGTGACCGGGTGCCCGGAGCCGATGGCCCCGGTGCCCGCCGCCGCTTCCGCACATGCCCTGGACATGCAGAAGCCGGTCCGTCGATTCTGCTGACGGACCGGCTGCTTCCGGGTGGGCGATACTGGGTTCGAACCAGTGACCTCTTCGGTGTGAACGAAGCGCTCTCCCACTGAGCTAATCGCCCGGGAACGGGTTGAACCATACAGGGCTCGGCGGGTCCTGTTCAAACTCCTTCCAGCCTGGCCGCGAGACCCCGCCGTCCGGCGCGCATCATCAGGGCGTGATTGGCCCGGAACACCGGGCGTCCGGGCACCGCCAGGAGCCGCATCAGCCGTCCGCGCACCTCGACCTCCTGCTCGTAGACGGCCCGGCAGCCACCGCCGTACGGGGAGACCGTCCAGCGGACCCAACCGTCGAGATCGCCGCTGAGCGTCGCCTCGATGACCCTGGCCCGGGGATCGCGGCGGCGTTCGCGGACGGTCATCACGAGGTCGTACGGGAGGAGGGAGCGGATGCGGGTGGTGCCGGTGGTCCCGTCGACCGAGGTGACCTCGCGGACCTGCGGCCACCACCGCGGGTAGTCATCGGCGCGTTCGAGGACCTCGTACACGGCGTCGGGCGGGGCGGGAAGGTCCCAGATACTCACAAATCGGTAGTGGCTCCAGTCCATGACCCCAGTCTGCGCGTACTCAGCCGGGGAACTGAGTATCCGAGCGCATGTCCGAGTCTGTGGCTCGCACCACACTCGCGTTCATGGAACATGTGCCGCCACCCGCCGAGGAATTGGCGCTCCTCGATAGCGAACTGGCCCGGCTGGACGCCCGCCGGTCCCAGTTGCTGGTTCGCCGTGCCTGGCTGCTGAGTGTGCTGACGCCACCCGCCGGGCCTCCTGCCGCGCCGCCGGCGCCGCAGTTCGCCGCCCCGTTCGGGCCGCCTTCGCCGGCCCGGCCGCCGGCTCCGTCCGCGGCTCCTTTCGGGCCGCCTGCCGCGCAGGCCGGGGCGCGCAGTGCGCAGAATGTGCTGCTCACCCTGGGTGGTCTGCTGCTGACGATCGCGGCGATCGCGTTCACCCTGGTCAGCTGGGGCCACATGGGGATCTCCGGCCGCTCGGCGGTGCTCGCCGTGGTGACGATCGCGACGCTCGCCGCACCCGCCGTGCTGCTGCGTCGTGGGCTGTCCGCGACGGCCGAGTCGCTCGGCGCCCTGGCGTCCGTGCTGATGATCCTCGATGCCTACGCGCTGCACCGGGTGGCGGCGCCGGACGCCGACGGTCCTGGATTCGCCGCGGTCGCCTCGGCGGTGCTGGCGGTGCTGTGGGGCGCGTACGGGCTGCTGCTCGGCCGGCTGCGACTGCCGCTGCCCCTGGCGGTGGTGAGCGCTCAGCTGCCACTGCTGCTGTCGGCCTGGTCGGCGGGCGCGGGCGCCTCGGTGTTCGGCTGGGCGCTGCTGCTGACGGCGGCGCTGGACTGCGTGATCGCGGTGTGGGGTCCGGGCGTCGCGGTCCGGGTGACGGCCTGTGTCGGCTGCTGGACGACGGGCCTGCTGGGACTGCTGGTGGCCCTGGCGCAGTCGGTGTCCGCCGGTGCGGCGTCGGGCGCGGTGGCGCCGGCCGCGCTGCTGCTCACGGGTGCGGCGGTCGCGCTGTTCGGGGCGTGGCGTGCGCCCAGGGGTCTCGCGGTGGCCGGCGGCGCGCTGGCCGGGTTGTGCGGGGTGGCCGCGGTGGGCGGTGTGCTGCGTGCCGGGATGGACTGGGGCTGGTCGGTGCCGGTGTATCTGCTGTGCGGTGTGGTGCTGTTGGCCGCGCTGCGCGCGCCGCTGCCGCGCCCGGTCGGGCAGGGGCTGGTGTGGGCCTCGTCGGCGGTGACCGTGGCCGCGGTGGTGTCCGCGGCGCCGCCGGTCGGCATGTCACTGATGGGTACGGTGTCGCAGCTGGCCCGTGTGTGGTCCGGTGCTCCCGACGGCGGTGTCCGGGGCGCTCTGGGTACGGAGGGTCTGGCCTGGTCCCACCTGGCCGCGGCCCCGGTGGTGTTGCTGACGGTGGCCGGTCTGCTGGGTCTTGCGCACCGGTCGTGGGCCCGGCTGGTACGGGCGGCCGGGCCGGTGCTTTCGCCGGGTGCGGCCTGGCGGAGTGCGGCGGGGGCCGCCGCGTCGGCCCTCTGCTGGGCGGGGCTCACCGCGTTGCCCGCGGTACTGGGGCTGTCGTACGCGGCGGCCGTGTCGGTGCAATCGGTGCTGGTCACCGGGGCGTTCGCCGTGGCGGTACGGGGTCTGCGCCGCGGGACGAGTGCCGTGGGGACGACCGCGCTGGTGTGCGGGCTGATCGGCGCGGTGAGCACGGGGTTCCTCTCGCTCGCGGCGGAGGGTGCGACGTACGCGGTGTTCGCGGTGCTGCTGGTGGTGCTCGGGGCGGCCGCGGTGCTGTTCGAAGGCGGCGCGGTCCAGGCGGCGCGGGCGCTGCCGGACGCCCGCGCGGTGCGCGCTGTACGGGCGCTGCGGATCGCGCAGGCGGTGCCGGCGTGCGGGGCCGTGGTGTGCGGGACGGTGCTCGCCCGTGCGGCCGGGGCGTCGCTGGGGCTTGCCGGGTACCAGGCGGCGCCGCTCATGCTGGTCGTCCCCGGGGTGACGGTGCTGCTCGGGGCCCGGTTGCGGGGCCGCCCGGCTGCTCTTCCGGTCGAGCTGACCGGGGCCGCATCGGCTGCGGTGGCCTTGGTCATGGCGGTGCCGGACCGGCCGTTCCTGGCACTGGTGCTGGCGCTGAGCGGGGTGCTGGCGGCGGGCACGGCCGTACGGGCCGAACGGCGGCCGGTGGCCGGGTATCTGGCGGTGGCGCTGTTCGTCCTGGCGACCTGGGTGCGGCTCTCGGCCTCGGGCGTGTCGGACCCGGAGGCGTACACGCTGCCGGTGACGGTGCCCGCCCTGGCCGTCGGTGTACTGCGCCGTCGTCGCGACCCGGAGGCGTCGTCGTGGACGGCGTACGGGGCGGGTCTCGCGGCCACGCTGGTCCCGAGCCTCTTCGCGGCCTGGGTCGATCCGCACTGGCTGCGCCCGCTGCTGCTCGGTGTGGCGGCACTGGCGATCACGCTGGCGGGCGCCCGGCTGCGGCTGCAGGCGCTGCTGCTGCTCGGTGGCGCGGTGCTGGCCATGGACGCCGTGCACGAACTGGCGCCGTACGTGGTCCAGGTCGTCGGCGCGCTCCCGCGCTGGCTGCCGCCCGCCCTGGCCGGGGTGCTGCTCCTGGTGGTCGGGGCGACGTACGAGCAGCGGCTGCGCGATGCGCGGCGACTGAAGGAGACCGTGGGCCGGATGCGCTGACGGTGCGTCGCACGGCCGGCCCGGAGCGCCCTGACGGGCCACGGACCGGCCGGCGTCCCCCAGGTCCGCCCCGAAGGCGTACCGGACGAGGGAGCAGCCACGGCGAACTCACCTGTGAAATCGAGCAGTTCGCACCCGTCGTCGCTCCCGTCGTCGCACCCGCGCAATTTTCGGCGGGAGTTCCGGAATCGTCGGGGGCATTGCCCTCGGATACCGAAGGCCGAACCCTTTCCAGGAATTCTCGTGGTCACGGAAGTACGTCCGGCCGCGATATCCGGATGCCGCTGCTCGATTAGCGGATCCCGCCTGTCCACCGCCACCCGGATTGAATCGTTCCCGAAAGCGCTTGTGAATCTTCTTCGAAGACAACCGGCAGGGACCCGGCGGCCGGCCGGACGCGGGAAACGCAGAGGGCCCGTGAGACTCTGTGGTCTCACGGGCCCTCTGTCCGGGGTGGGCGATACTGGGTTCGAACCAGTGACCTCTTCGGTGTGAACGAAGCGCTCTCCCACTGAGCTAATCGCCCCGGGCGCAGGCCAAACATTACCCCATGTCAGCGGCGCCCCATGACCACCCACGGGTCACTCGTGGATCTTCCACGGCATGGTGATGCCGAACTTCCAGACGTAGATCCCCACCAGCACCACGATGATCACCAGACCGATCGACGTGAGGATGATGTTGCGCCGCCGGACCTTGGGGTCGAGCGCCCGCTGGGCGGCCTCGGTGACCTTCCGCCTGGTCCAGCGGAGCACCAGCTGCGCCCACACGAATTCGGTCGCCCAGATCGCCATGCCCCCGAAGATCACCAACCAGCCGGGGCCGGGCAGCGGCAGCATGATGATGCCCGCCACGACCACGGCGAAGCCGACCACGAAGACGCCGACCTGCCAGCTCAGGTGCAGCGCCCTGGATGCCTTGATGAACCCGGGCGCCCGGGAGCCGAGCCCGCGCTCCTTGGTCACACCTTCCGTGACCTCACCCGTCACGCCGTCCGCCCTGTCCCCCGCGGCGGACACCGGTGTCGCCGGTGCGGCGTCCCCGTCCCGCACATCACGCTCCGCATTCATAGGAGCCAACCTACCGGAACGGCCTTCATCACCGGAATGGCCGCATAACCGAAAGTCACACACCGCCGTACGAGCTACCTGAAGGAACACAAAAAGGTCAGAGGGGTTTACAACGCCACCGTAGGTGGCATGTCGATTTCGCCGACGTGCGAATCCCCGAGCGCACACTGAGCGAAAGGCCCTGGCGCTTATGAACACCACGGTCAGCTGCGAGCTGCACCTGCGCCTCGTTGTGTCGAGCGAGTCCTCACTGCCTGTACCCGCGGGCCTGCGGTATGACACGGCCGATCCGTATGCCGTGCACGCCACCTTCCATACCGGAGCGGAGGAGACGGTCGAATGGGTATTCGCCCGCGACCTCCTTGCCGAAGGGCTGCACCGGCCCACCGGCACCGGAGACGTCCGCGTCTGGCCATCCCGTAGTCACGGCCAGGGCGTCGTCTGTATCGCGCTGAGCTCCCCAGAGGGCGAAGCACTGCTCGAAGCCCCGGCGAGGGCCCTGGAGTCGTTCCTGAAGCGGACCGACGCCGCGGTGCCGCCAGGCACCGAGCATCGTCACTTCGACCTCGATACGGAGCTCTCACACATCCTGGCCGAGAGCTGAGCCAGGCCGAGAGCTGCACGGCGCCGTCCGACTCGGGGCGACGGCGCCGCGCGGAAAACTTCATACGGCTGACACCGGCGCCGTCCTCACGGAATCCACCGTGGTGACGGCGCCGCTACGCGCGCCCCGGGCCCGTAGGCCCCCTCACGCCCCGGGCAGCCGTCCGCCGGGCATGGGGTACCCACCCGTGGCCGGTATCCGTTCCCCGCACCCCCTGCGGGCCCTCTCGGGCCGCTGTGCGCCGCGGCCGAGCCAGTAGAGTCAGCCCGCATCGGCGGACACCGGCCCGCCGGAGGCAGGGAGCGAAAGCGTGCTGATCCCCCACGACACCCGGATCGCCCTCGACACGGTGGTCGACCTGGTGAACACCGCACCGGAGAGCGAACCACCGTCGAGCGGGCAGCCGGAAGGCGAGCGGAGCGACGGCCTCGCCCACATCGAAGCGCTGTACGACTTCGCGCGGCGCCATCGCATCAGCGGCGTGGGCGAGCTCCACGGGAAGGACCTGCGGGCCGTACGGGACGTACGGACGCGCTTCGCCGAGATCTTCGCGACGGACGACGCGCAGACCGCCGCCTCGCTCGTCAACGCGCTCGTCGCCGCCGCCGGCACGACGCCGCAGCTCAGCAACCACGACGGCTACGACTGGCATGTGCACTACTTCGCACCCGACGCGTCGATCGCCGACCACCTCGCGGCCGACTGCGGCATGGCGCTGGCCTTCATCGTGGTGGCGGGCGAGCAGGAACGGCTGCGGCGGTGCGAGGCGCCGGACTGCCGGCACGCCTTCGTCGACCTGTCCCGAAACCGCTCCCGCCGCTACTGCTCCAGCCGCACCTGCGGCAACCGTCTGCATGTGGCCGCGTACCGGGCACGCCGCAAGGAAGCGGCCGGCTGACCGCTCACAGCATGAAGAGATCATGCAACGCGGCCATCAGCAGCAGGCCGCCGACCACCGTGAGGAAGATCATCAAAGGGGGCTGGGAAAGCGCGAAGAGGCAGCCGCGCGGCTCTTCGGCAGGGGGTGCGGGGGCATCGCCCCGGGAGGTGTCCACCATCTCGGGACGATCATGACTCACTCGGGGCCCCGTTGGCGATCAATACGCCTTTTCGCACCGGGAGTTCACCCACCCCGACCGGTCACAATTCGCTCCGGCGTCCGATCGGCCGCCACACATTCGGTACGGCGCCCGGAGCGCTCCCGTGCCGCAACTCCGCGGAGCGGAAGGCCGATACGCCGCCCCTCGAACGACCCGATCGGCCAACACCTTCCCGTACGCGGTGGATTCGGGATCCGGCGAGCAGGCAGGCGACCGGGGGCGGCGCCGCGGTCTCAGCGTGGCGTCGAGCTGGAGGCCCGCACCACGAGCTCCGGCTGGAGCACCACACTGCGGTGCTCGTGGGTGCCGTCCTCGTCGTCCGACTCCTCCAGCAGGAGCTCCGCGGCCATCCTGCCCATCACGACCGCGGGCTGGCGGACCGAGGTGAGCGGGACGGCAGCGGCGGCGGCGAACTCGATGTCGTCGTAGCCGACGATGGCGATGTCGTGCGGCACCCCGACGCCCGCCGCGTACAGGGCCTGGAGCACACCCAGGGCAAGCAGGTCGTTGGCGCAGAACACCGCGGTCGGCCGGGGCACGAGGCCGAGCAGCCGGGCCCCGGCGTCGCGGCCCGCCGCCACGTCCAGCCGGTCGGAAGGGATCTCGACGAGCGCCTCGGGCGGCAGCCCGGCGTCGGCGAGGGCCGACAGGGCGCCTTGGCGCCGGTCCCTGATCTGATGGAGGTCTCCCGGTCCGCTGACGTACGCCACCGAGCGATGACCGGCCGCGACCAGATGACCGACGGCGAGCGCGCCGCCGCGGACGTCGTCGACGGAGACCGCGCAGGTCCCCGTGCCGGGCGCCACCCGGTCCACCAGCACGAAGGGGATCCGGTGACGGCTGAACGCCTCCAGGTTCCGGCCGGTCGCGTCGGCCGGGGTGACCAGGACGCCACAGACCCGCTGCTCGGCGAAGAGTCCGAGATACTCGGCCTCCTCCGCCGGGCTCTGGTCGCTGTTGCAGACCATGACACCGAGACCGGCCGCACGGGCGGCGCGCTCGGCGCCACGGGCCACGTCCACGAAGAACGGGTTGCCCATGTCGAGGACGAGCAGGGCCATGATCCGGCTGCGGCCCGCCCTGAGCTGGCGCGCCGACTCGCTGCGCACGTAGCCGAGTTCCTCGATGGCGGCGAGCACCCGGGCACGGGTCTCCGGCAGCACCGCCTCGGGCCGGTTGATCACGTTGGACACGGTGCCCACGGAGACTCCGGCCTGCCGGGCCACATCCTTGATCCCTGCCACACGCGCCACTTGTCCTGCCCCACTGATGACTTCGGCCGCACCGGTCCGCGGCGTGCCCCCATCGTACGGACGGCATTACGGGCCGGCCTCCCCGGCCACCCACCCGTGGAATGAATTGTTTCAATCCGATCGGGACAAGCTAGCCTCGCGTCCGTACACCGTCAAGAATCATCCATGAATCGATTCACTCGTCATGGACACCCCTTCCCCCGGACCGGGACGGGGGCAGGGGTCAGATGCCGTGCTTCTTCAGAATGGCCTCGATGTCGCTGAAGTCCTCGCCCGGCGTGTCGGACTGCTGCCTGGACTTCGCCTTCGGACGCGCCTGTGCCCGGGACTCCGGGAGCCCCGACCCCAGAGAGGGCGCCGAGGCCGCGGGGGCGACCGCCTCGCCCTGTGCCGCCCGTGCGGCGGCCCTGCGCTCCTTGCGGGTGCCGCCACCCCGGCGCTCGATCGCGCGCGTGGTCGTGAACAGCAGCCAGGCCACCGCGAGCAGCCCGAAACCGAGCCAGACGCTCGGCTTGAAGGCGATTCCGGCGACCCAGCCCACGACCCCGGTCAGCACCAGTGCGATCGGGACCAGGGAGTAGGCGGCGATCCGGGTCGCGGCGAGGAAGCGCTTTCGCCAAGCGGTGACGGCGGCAACGCCCAGGCCCGCCGCTGACACCGCGGAGCAGATGGTCTCGGCAAGCATCGGTGCCTCCAGGCGCAAGGGGAAACGTCCCTTCCATCCTGCACCGGCGACCGGCCCGGCGGCCACGATCCGGGACCGCATCAGGGACATTTCAGGGCCGGGATCCTCCCCAGGTGCCGATCGGCGGTGCGCGGGTCGTACGGAGCCGGGGCGGACCGGGTGCCGATTGGGAGGCTCGCGCGGGCCCTGGGAGACTGGCCGCATGAGCGATTCCACCCCTGCGGCCCCCGTCGTCCTCGACATCTGGTGCGAGCTCCAGTGCCCCGACTGTCACCAGGCCCTCTCCGATGTGCACGCCCTGCAGGCCAAGTACGGCGACCGGCTGGACGTACGGCTGCGGCACTTCCCGCTGGAGAAGCACAAGCACGCCTACGCCGCCGCGCAGGCCGCCGAGGAGGCGGCGGCCCAGGGCAAGGACTGGCCGTACATCGAGGCGGTGCTCGCCCGTACCGCCGATCTCGCCCGCACCGGCGAGCCGCTGCTCGTCGAGGTGGCGCGGGAACTCGGCCTGGACGCCGAGGAGATGGACACCGCGCTGATCGACGGACGCCACATGCTGATCGTCGACGCCGACCAGGCCGAGGGCAAGGCGATCGGAGTCACCGGCACCCCGACGTATGTGATCGGCGACGAGCGGCTGGACGGCGGCAAGAGCCAGGACGGGCTGCGCGAACGGATCGAGGAGATCGCCGACCGGCTGCTCGCCGAGCGGGGCTGAGCGGCCCGGCCCTCAGAGGTTCTTGGCCAGGTTGTACTGAGTCGTCCGGTATCCGAGCGACTCGTACAGCCGCAGGGCGGGCGTGTTGGCGGCGAACACATGCAGTCCGAGGCGTCGGGCGCCCGCGGCCAGGGTGATGTGCTCCGCCTGCTGCATCAGGGCACGCCCGTGGCCGCGGCCCCGGTACTCCTCGTCCACCTCCACGTCGTAGACGAAGCCGGTCGCCTCACCGTCGTCACCCTCGCGGACCGACACCCACACATGGCCGGCGACCACTCCCCCGGCGACGAGGACATGGAAGTGCATGCCCTCGGTGTCCATTCCGGCCGGCAGGTTGCGGGCGTGGTCGGAGCGGGACTTGTGCATGGCCTGCTCGACCGGAACACCCTGGTCGATCCAGGACTGTGCGTACGTGTCGACACTGGTGCGCTGCCAGGCCGCGAACTCCTCGGCCGTCATCTCCCTGGCCAGGACACCGTCCGGGAGCACGGGGGCCGTCGGGCCGATCCCCTTGAGCATGTTGCGGCTGCGTTCGGTGTACCCGAGTGCGGCCGCCAGGCGTCCGGCCCCCTCGTTGCCCTCCGGCACCGACAGGTGCACCTGGCCGCAGCCCCATCCGCGCAGCACCTCCTCGGCGGCGAGCACGGCGATGGTGCCGCGGCCCCGGCGCCGGCTCGGTTCGTCGATGGTCAGGGAGCGCAGCTCGCCGGTGGCCGTACCGAACGCGGCGTCGGTGCCGATCTCGAGGGAGCCGACGGGCCGCCCGTTGTCGCACACGTCGTACGCGCGGTTCTTCGCACCGTCGGTGCCTTGCTGGATCGGCCCGGTCGGCCGGAGGGTGGTGGTCATCGGAGATGTTCTATCCGCCGGGGCCCGGCCCGTCACCCCGATTTACGGGTCGAGGTCGTCGCCGGCCCGCTCGTCGAAGATCCGCATGGCCTTGGCGGTCACCGGTCCGGGCCCCCCGGGCAGCTCCTGGCCGTCCACCCGGTGGACGGCCTGCACATCGCGCAGGGTGGAGGTCAGGAAGATCTCCTCGGCCCGCTCCAGGACGTCGAAGGGCAGCTCGGTCTCCTGTGCGCCCGTCCACTCCACGGCCAGCGCGCGGGTGATCCCGGCCAGGCAGCCGGAGGCGACCGGCGGGGTGTGCAGCTGCCCGTCGAGGACGACGAAGACATTGGACCCGGTTCCTTCGCAGAGCTGCCCGGCCGTGTTGGCGAAGAGCGCCTCCGAAGCACCGTGCTCGTGGGCACGGGCGAGGGCGACGACGTTCTCGGCGTACGAAGTGGTCTTGAGCCCGGTGAGCGCACCGCGTTCGTTGCGCGTCCAGGGGACGGTGATCACGGCGGTGGTGTCGGGACGGCGGGCCGCCTCGCCGAGGGCGACGACCAGGCCGGGACCGGCGTCGCCGCGGTCGGAGCCGAGCGGGGAGAGTCCTCCGGTGTAGGTGATGCGCAGCCTGCCGAGTGCCATCGGGTTGGCCTCGATGACGTCGGCGCAGGCACGGCGGACCTCGTCGACGTCGGGGGCGGGGAGTCCGAGGCCGCGGGCCGAGCGGGTCAGCCGGTCGAGGTGGCGGGTGAGGGCGAAGGGCCTGCCGTCGACGGTCTTGACCGTCTCGAAGATGCCGTCCCCCACGGTGAGTCCGTGGTCGAGCACGGACACCCTGGCGTCCTCGGCGTCGCGCAGTTCGCCGTTGACCCAAATCCTCATCACACGGTCCTTCCGGTTGCTTCGTGAGCGCCCGACGCTACAGCGAGCAGCCTGGACGCCTTGAGTTCGGTCTCGTCCCACTCGCGTTCCGGGTCCGAGCCCCAGGTGATGCCGGCCCCGGTACCGAAGCGGAGGACCGGGGCGGTGCCGGTCCGGTCGATCCAGAAGGTGCGTATGCCGACGGCGAGCGATGCGGTGCGGCGGTCGGCGTCGACCCAGCCGATGCCTCCGCAGTAGGGCCCGCGCGGTGCGGTCTCCAGCTCCTCGATGATCCGCAGGGCGCTGGACTTGGGTGCCCCGGTGACGGAGCCGGGCGGAAACGCGGCGTCGAGGAGCTCGGGCCAGCCGGCGCCCTCGGCGAGCTCGCCGCGCACGGTGGAGACGAGGTGGACCAGGCCGGGGTGCTTCTCGACCACGCAGAGGTCGGGGACGGTGACCGATCCGGTGGCGCAGACCCGGCCCAGGTCGTTGCGGACCAGGTCGACGATCATCACGTTCTCCGCGTGGTCCTTCTCCAGGAGATCGGCCTCGGTGCGGCCGGTGCCCTTGATCGGCCCCGACTCGATGGTCCGGCCGTCCCGGCTCAGGAAGAGTTCGGGGGACGCGGTGGCGATCTCCACGCCGTGCCCGGGAAGCCGAATCGTTCCTGCGTACGGGGCGGGGTTGCCACGGGCGAGCACCGCGGTCAGCGCGTCCACGTCCGCGGCGCCCGGGTCGGGCAGCGGCGCGGTCATCACCCGGCAGAGGTTGGCCTGGTAGACCTCGCCCGCCGCGATGTACTCGCGGATCCGCCGAACGCCCGCGATGTACGCGGCCCGGTCCAGCGACGAGTTCCAGTCACCGGCCGCGGGCCCGCGCCAGGCGCCCCGCACGGGTGCGGGTACCGCCCGCGTACGTACGGAGCCGAAGCGCGCGCAGACGAGTCGGCCCTCGAAATCGACGGATACCGCCCAGAAGCCGGACGATTCGAGGGCTGTGGGATCACTGGTCACGTCCCGCAGATCGGACGCGACGAGGCCGCCGAAGCGGGCCATTGGAGCGAGGTCGTGCACGCCGTCGAGTCTAGGGCGGCGCACGATGACCCGCGCCGGGTCGGGTGCACCTCAGCACGCTGCACAAACGCGTTTTTGTACTGGCCCGGGAATCCGCTAGAGTTCAACACGTCGCCGGGACGCGCAAGCGGACCGGGAAAGACAAGCGGACGTAGCTCAGTTGGTAGAGCGCAACCTTGCCAAGGTTGAGGTCGCCAGTTCGAACCTGGTCGTCCGCTCGCAGAAAGTGGGGGATCTTCCCGAGCCCTCACTCCTGGTGGAGTGGCCGAGAGGCGAGGCAACGGCCTGCAAAGCCGTCTACACGGGTTCAAATCCCGTCTCCACCTCCAAGGACGAT
Organism: Streptomyces sp. NBC_00984; assembly: GCF_045162475.1. Classification (NCBI taxonomy): domain Bacteria; kingdom Bacillati; phylum Actinomycetota; class Actinomycetes; order Kitasatosporales; family Streptomycetaceae; genus Streptomyces; species Streptomyces sp. NBC_00984. The sequence goes on along the minus strand of NZ_CP108734.1, from coordinate 7,328,183 downwards.
TAGCTCAGCGGGAGAGCGCTTCCCTGACACGGAAGAGGTCACTGGTTCAATCCCAGTATCGTCCACTGATCCGCAAGGGTCCCCGCGCGATTAGCTCAGCGGGAGAGCGCTTCCCTGACACGGAAGAGGTCACTGGTTCAATCCCAGTATCGCGCACGCAGTACACGCAGGTTCACCCTGCGCGATTAGCTCAGCGGGAGAGCGCTTCCCTGACACGGAAGAGGTCACTGGTTCAATCCCAGTATCGCGCACCAGCAAAAGCCCCGGTCGTCCCGACGACCGGGGCTTTGTCGTTCCCGGCGTACGAGTTGCCGGTACGGGCGCACTGCGGGCCCGGACGGAAGGCGTCCGGGCCCGCGGTCGGGCGCCGGTCCGTTCAGGACGAGAAGAGCATGCGGCCGAAGCTCTTGTGCCGGTAGTGACCGCCGTGGTGGCCGCCGTGGTGCTGCGGGGCACCCCAGGCGGGCGTCGGGGCGGCCGGGTAGGCCTGCGGGGCCGGCGGTGCGGGCGGGGCCTGCTGCGTCCACTGCGCCTCGATGCGGGTGAGGGACTCCAGCTCGCCGTAGTCGAGGAAGATTCCCCGGCAGCCGCTGCACTGCTCGATCTGTATGCCGTTGCGGTTGTACGTGTGCATCTGCGCGTGGCACTTGGGACACTGCATGGTTCGGCTCACTCCTCGCCGTCGGGTCGCCGTCGCCGGAATGCATGCCCGTCGACGGTCGGTTCAGCCTACGACGAGTGTTCGGCGGCCAACTCGGGCGGGAGGGATGCGATTCGGGCACAGGCGTCGATCATCGTCTGCTCCACTTCATCCGGATTCCGGTCTTCCGCCGCGGACTTGGCGAAGGCCAGCGCGGCGGCCTGGACGGTCAGGGCGCGGGCCGGCACATCCAGCTCCGGCCAGGGATCGCCCTCGGCCCGTACGGCGGGGCCGCCCGCCGCCCGGTAGGCGTCCAGGAAGCGGAGCCAGACCTCGGGGGGCAGGATCCCGGCCGCGTACCAGGCGGCGGGGCGGGCGAGGTCCCAGGCGGGGTCCCCGAGACCGGCATCGTCGACGTCGATGAGCAGCCAGGGTCCGTGCGGGGCCGGGTGGCGGACGAGCTGGCCGAGGTGCAGATCTCCGTGGCAGAGGAAGCGCGAACGGTGCGGGGGTGCAGCGGCTTCGTCGCGGGCCCAGGCCGGCAGGCGGTGCCAGGCTTCGAGTACGGGGGCGGTGGCCGGGTCGGCCGGCCGGGCGGCGCGCATCCGGGCGACGGCGAGCGCGGCCTTCGCGGGGCCCCGCATGGGCGGGAGTGCGGGGGAGGGCGGGGCCGGGGCCCGGTGCAGCCCGGCCAGCAGAGCGGCGGCTTCTTCCCAGGGGGCTCCGTCCGGGTCGCCGGGGTCGACGGGTCGGCCGTGCGGCCACAGCGTGACGGGGCGGTCGTGGAGGGGGGCGGACGGTGCGGCGGGGTGGGGTGCCAGCGGGGCGAGCAGGATGCCGGTGAGGTGCGGATCGTTGGCGAGGGTCAGGCGGGTGAGCAGGCCGGGGGTGTCCGTGCCGGGGGCGTGGGCCTTGGCGACGACGCCCCCGCTGCGGACCACCGTGCCGTCCGCACGGTCCGCGAGCACCGTAGGGGGCGGACAGGCGCAGGGGTCCTCGGGGTGTGCGTGGGCGGCCCGGTGGGCGAGGGCGCCCAGCGCGCGTACGACTGCGGTGGTCACGGTCTCCCCCGGTGGCGGACAGATGCGGGTGGCCCGATCGGCGCGGGCCCGCCGATGAGCGTACGCGCGCCGTGCGGGGTCGCGGACGGGCAGAGCGTCACGGCGGCGCCTAGGGCCTGTCCGGCGGATCAGGGTCGGACAGGGTGCGGCGGCTGGTGCGGTGCATCGCAAGGCGCCGGAGCGTCCTAATAGCGGAGCTATTCGGACGTTTCGGCAACGCTGCGAGGTGCCGTGTCAGCCGCCGCGACCCCGGCCATGATCCGCCGGACAGGCCCTAGGCCGTCCGGTGCGATCACCGCCGCGTTGCGAACGGCCCCGGACAGCGCGATGTCCGGTCAGCTCCCCAGCTGACCGGACAAACGCTGCCGTCCGCCGCACCCCCGTCCCCACGGGGTTGTTGGCCGGATGTCCCGGTCCGGACCGCTCTTCCGGACCCGGGGCGCCGCTCAGCGCCCCAGCATCACGCCCACGGACGACGCCTGTGTGACCACTGCGTCCCAGCCGCCGAAGACGACCACGAGCAGGGCCGCCAGAGGAAGAACCATTGCCGTCGCCACGAGTGGGTGGCGCGTACCGGACGACGGGCGGCTGCCGAACGAGGCATGGCCCCTGCGTTCCGTGCGGATCATGGTCCGCGTTGCCGTGTCCGCCATGGTTCCTCTCCTGACTCGATGTGGGGCGGCGGGCGTGTGACCTCGGGGGACGAGTGCTGCACCCGCCGCTTGACCTCAACATTAGGGACGCGCGGGGCGGAGGGCGTCATGCCCGCGTACCGATTGCCGGGCCTCCCGGAGGATGAGCCCCGGTCCTTCGGCGTACTCCCCTGGGTGGAGACCGGGCGCCTGACCCCGGGGACATCCCGGAGGGGGCGCGGCGAACTTCTCGCGGCGTCGGAGTCGTTGCACGGCGCGGCCCGCGGGTGCGCACGGCCACGGTCACCGTGACTTCACTCACCCTTCATTCACCGGGTTCCCGGCTGTCGGCCCCGGGGCGCCGGCGGGGGCCGCGCGCGGCCGTCCGGGCCGGGGCGCGCGACGACCGGCCGGCCGGCCCGTGCACCTCCAACCACCCGTCGCCGCAACCGCCTTGGGGTCCGGGCCCGTCCGGCAGGGAATCCGCTCCGGCCGGACGCCCTGTCATCGGCCGTGCCGCGCACCGACAATCGATCGACCGGCGAGGGCGCGGCCTCTGAGCACCCCGGGCGCCAGGTACGTAAGCTGTGCCTCGTCAGGCGGACCAGGCAGCGGGGATGGGCAGACATGGCGATGATGCGGCTCCGGCGCGAGGACCCGCGTGTCGTCGGCTCGTTCAGGCTGCACCGGCGGCTCGGGGCAGGCGGCATGGGCGTCGTCTACCTGGGTTCGGACCGGCGGGGCCAGCGGGTGGCGCTGAAGGTGATCCGCCCGGATCTGGCGGAGGACCAGGAGTTCCGTTCCCGTTTCGCGCGCGAGGTGTCCGCCGCCCGGCGGATCCGTGGCGGCTGCACCGCGCGTCTGGTGGCCGCGGACCTGGAGGCGGACCGTCCGTGGTTCGCCACGCAATACGTCCCGGGGCCCTCGCTGCACGACAAGGTGGCCGAGGAGGGGCCGCTGTCGGCGGCCGAGGTGGCCTCGATCGGGGCCGCGCTGTCCGAGGGCCTGGTGGCGGTGCACGAGGCCGGTGTCGTCCACCGTGACCTGAAGCCGTCGAACATCCTCCTCTCCCCCAAAGGCCCCCGGATCATCGACTTCGGCATCGCCTGGGCGACCGGGGCCTCCACCCTCACCCATGTCGGTACGGCGGTGGGTTCGCCGGGATTCCTCGCACCCGAGCAGGTGCGCGGCGCGGCCGTGACACCCGCCACCGATGTGTTCTCGCTCGGTGCCACGCTTGCGTACGCGGCCATGGCCGACTCGCCTTTCGGGCACGGCAGTTCCGAGGTGATGCTGTACCGCGTGGTGCACGAGGAGCCTCAGTTGCACGACGTGCACGACGCGCTCGCCCCGCTGGTGAGCGCCTGCCTGGCCAAGGACCCCGAGGAGCGGCCGAGCACGCTCCAACTCTCCATGCGGCTCAAGGAGATCGCGGCGCGGGAGGCGCAGGGGCTGCACGAGAGCCGGCCGCCCGTGCAGCGTTCGGCACAGGAGCTGGACCGGCCGACCGGCCGTCTCGACGGCCCGTACACCGAGCAGCAGACGCGGCGTTCGGCTCCTCCCGCGCCCCGTCAGCAGAAGCAGAAGCAACCGCAGAGCAGCAGGCCGTCCTCGTCGTCGCGGACGGGGTCGCCCCGGACCGGTGGTTCGCGTCCTCACCAGCAGCGGCCGCCGCGCGACACCACCCGGCCCGGCAGGCGCCCGCAGGGGACGAACGGCCGGCCGGGTACGCGGCCCGGGACCCGTACGAATTCGGCGGGGCTGCGTCCCGCCAATCCGCGGCTGCTGCGGCAGCGGCTCGTCGTCTTCGTCGTGGTGACGCTGCTGGTGGCGCTCGGCATCGCGGCGGCCCAGGGCTGCCAGGGGCCCTCGCGCGGGCTGGGCACGGATCCGGGGCGGAACGAGACCCGGACGCAGACCCAGGTCGAGACCCCGCCCCAGAGCCGGCAGCTCCGGTAGCCGGTCAGTTCTGCGGGCGGCCCGATGCCACCGCGTAGAACGCGACCGCCGCGGCCGCTCCCACGTTGAGCGAGTCGACGCCGTGCGCCATCGGGATGCGTACCCATTCGTCGGCGGCGACCAGGGCCCGGGTGGACAGCCCGTCGCCCTCGGCGCCCAGCATCAGCGCCACCTTGTCCATCCGGTGCGGTGCCGCCTCGTCGATGCTTCCGGCCTTCTCGTCCGGGGTCAGCGCGAGGAGCCTGAAGCCCGCTTCGCGTACGGCCTCCAGGTCCTTGGGCCAGGTGTCGAGACGGGCGTAGGGGACGGAGAAGACCGCTCCCATCGAGACCTTGACGGAGCGCCGGTAGAGCGGGTCGGCGCAGTCCGGGGAGAGCAGTACGGCGTCCATGCCGAGAGCGGCGGCGCTGCGGAAGATCGCCCCGATGTTGGTGTGGTCGTTGACGGCCTCCATGACGACCACCCGGCGGGTCGTCGTCAGCAGTTCGTCGGCCGTCGGCAGCGGCTTGCGCTGCATCGACGCGAGGGCGCCGCGGTGGACGTGGTAGCCGGTGACGCGCTCGGCGAGCTCGGGGCTGACCGCGTACACCGGGGCCGGGACCTCGTCGATGACGTCGCGCATCAGGTCGACCCACTTCGCCGAGAGCAGCATCGACCGCATCTCGTACCCGGCGTGCCTGGCGCGTCTGATCACCTTCTCGCCCTCGGCGATGAAGAGGCCCTCGGCGGGCTCCCGTCTGCGCCGGAGTTCGACGTCGGTGAGTCCGGTGTAGTCGCGCAGGCGGGGGTCGTCGGGGTCGTCGACGGTGATGAGATCAGCCACGGGTTCGATACTGCCTTGTCCGGTGTGTGGTGCCAACGGCTCGGGAGAAGATCCGTTACCGCTGGTTACTCGGTGGGGGTGCGGAGGCGTCCTGGCCGGCTACTCGGCGGGGTGCGGCGTGGCGCCCGTGCCGACGGCGACGACCTCGCCGATGACGATGACGGCCGGTGGACGTACCTCTTCGGCGGCGGCCCGTTCGGCGACGGTCGCCAGGGTCGCGTCGACGCGGCGCTGGGATGCCGTGGTGCCCTCCTGGACCAGGGCGACCGGGGTGTCCGGGGACTTGCCGTGGGCGACGAGGGCCTTCGCGATGGCGCCGATCTTGTCGACGGCCATCAGCAGCACGAGGGTGCCGCGCAGCTGCGCGAGCGCCGCCCAGTCGACCAGCGAGCGCTCGTCGTCGGGGGCGACATGACCGCTGACGACGGTGAACTCATGGGCGACGCCTCGGTGGGTGACGGGGATTCCGGCCGCGCCGGGTACCGAGATCGAGCTGGAGATGCCGGGGACGACGGTGCACGGGATGCCTTCGGCGGCGAGCGCCTGGGCCTCCTCCATACCCCGGCCGAAGACGAACGGGTCGCCGCCCTTGAGCCGTACGACGGCCTTGCCCGCCCTGGCGTGCTCGATGAGCGCCTGGTTGATCGCCTCCTGCGCCATGAAGCGGCCGTACGGGATCTTCGCCGCGTCGATCACCTGGACGTGCGGCGGCAGTTCGTCGAGCAGGTCGCGCGGGCCGAGCCGGTCGGCGATGACCACGTCGGCCTCGGCGAGGAGGCGACGGCCGCGCACGGTGATCAGGTCGGGGTCGCCGGGACCGCCGCCGACCAGGGAGACACCGGGGGTGGGCCGGGCGCGGTGGTGCGGGGCGGCGAGCGTGCCGTCGCGCAGTCCCTCGACGATGGCGTCGCGGACGGCGGCGGAGTGGCGCGGGTCGCGGCCCTGGGCGTCGGTGGAGAGGACGGCGACGGTCACGCCCTCGCTGCGGCCGGTGGCCGGGGTCCAGGCGGTGGCCACGTCGGCGTTGTCACTGCGCACGCACCAGGTGCGGGTGCGCTCGGCCTCGGCGGACGCGGCGTCGTTCGCGGCGTCGTCGTCGGAGGCGATGAGCGCGTACCAGGTGTCGGTCAGGTCCCCGTCCGCGTACCGGCGGCGCTCCCAGCGGATCTCACCGGCGTCGGCCATCGCCTCGACGGAGGGGGTCGCGGACGGCGACACGAGGGTGATGTCGGCGCCGGCCGCGATGAGCGCCGGGAGGCGGCGCTGCGCGACCTGGCCGCCGCCGACGACGACGACGCGGCGCCCGCTCAGGCGCAGTCCGACGGGGTACGCGGGGTGATCGGCGTGCTCGGCCATGGCGGTGCGGACTCCTCGTGCGATGCGGGGTGCGGGCCGCTGCGACGGTGGAGCGGCTGTGACGTGCGGTTTTGCAGGGCGTGCGTCCACGATACGGGGTGTTTCGGGGCGCGGGGCGGGCCGGTGGAGCGGGCGGGGGCCGCTGCGCGGAGCTCGGCCCCTGCCCTGAACCGTGGCTCGGCCCGGACCGGGCGCCCGAGGCGCCGGTCCGGGCCGAGCATGGCCGTGTACTGCTTCTCGGTGACGTACTACTTCTCGGTGACGCCCGCCGAGTCGAACGTCGCCACCTCGTGCATCGCCCGCGCCGCGCTCTGCACGATCGGGAGCGCCAGCAGCGCGCCCGTTCCTTCGCCGAGGCGGAGGTCGAGGTCGACCAGCGGGCGCAGGCCCAGCTTGTTGAGCGCGGCGACATGGCCGGGCTCGGCGCTGCGGTGGCCCGCGATGCAGGCGGCCAGGGCCTCGGGGGCGATGGCACGGGCGACCAGGGCCGCGGCTCCCGCGCTCACGCCGTCGAGGATGACGGGCGTACGGAGCGAGGCGCCGCCCAGCAGGAAGCCGGCCATCGCGGCGTGCTCCAGGCCGCCGACCGCTGCCAGGACACCGATCGGGTCGGCCGGGTCGGGCTGGTGGAGTTCGAGGGCGCGGCGGACCACGTCCACCTTGCGGGCGTGCATCTCGTCGTTGATGCCGGTACCGCGACCGGTCACCTCGGCCGGGTCCATGCCCGTGTACACACAGATCAGCGCGGCCGACGCCGTGGTGTTGGCGATCCCCATCTCGCCGGTGAGCAGGCCCTTGTTGCCTGCCGCGACCAGATCGCGGGCGGTCTCGATGCCGACCTCGATCGCCGCGAGCACCTCCTCGCGGGTGAGCGCGGGGCCGGTCGTGAAGTCGGCCGTTCCGGCGCGCACCTTGCGGGGCAGCAGACCGGGCGTCGCGGGCAGCTCCATGGCCACGCCGACGTCGACCACGCACACCTCGGCGCCGACCTGGGCCGCGAAGGCGTTGCAGACCGCGCCGCCGCCGAGGAAGTTGGCGACCATCTGGCCGGTGACCTCCTGCGGCCAGGCCGTGACGCCCTGGGCGTGCACCCCGTGGTCGCCCGCGAAGATCGCGACGGCCGCGGGCTCCGGGATCGGCGGCGGGCACATCCGGGAGAGCCCGGACAGCTGCGCCGAGATGATCTCCAGCATGCCGAGCGCGCCGGCCGGCTTGGTCATCCGCTTCTGGCGTTCCCACGCCTCGCCGAGCGCCTTGGCGTCCAGCGGGCGGATGTTGGAGATGGTCTCCTGCAGCAGGTCGTGCGGCTCCTCGCCGGGCAGGGCGCGGCGGCCGTAGGTCTCCTCGTGGACGACCCAGGACAGCGGGCGGCGCTTGGACCAGCCCGCCTGCATCAGCTCGGGCTCCTCGGGGAACTCGTCGACGTAGCCCACACACAGGTAGGCGACGACTTCGAGGTGCTCGGGCAGGCCCAGGGCGCGGACCATTTCGCGCTCGTCGAAGAAGCTGACCCAGCCGACACCGAGTCCCTCGGCGCGCGCGGCGAGCCAGAGGTTCTCGACGGCGAGCGCGGAGGAGTACGGGGCCATCTGCGGCTGGGTGTGCCGGCCGAGGGTGTGGCGGCCGCCGCGGGTGGGGTCGGCGGTGACGACGATGTTCACCGGGGTGTCGAGGATGGCCTCGATCTTCAGTTCCTTGAACTGCTTGGCCCGGCCCTTGGGCAGCGACTTCGCGTAGGCGTCACGCTGGCGCTGTGCCAGTTCGTGCATGGAGCGGCGGGTCTCCGCCGAGCGGATGACGACGAAGTCCCAGGGCTGCGAGTGGCCGACGCTGGGCGCCGTGTGCGCGGCTTCGAGGACGCGGAGCAGGACCTCGTGCGGGATGGGGTCGTTGCGGAAGCCGTTGCGGATGTCGCGGCGCTCACGCATGACGCGGAGCACCGCCTCGCGCTCGGCGTCGTCGTAGCCGGGGGCCGGCGGGCCGGCGGGAGCGGCGGCCTCGTCGGACTCGGACGCCTCGGGGGCCTCCTGCTCAGGGGTTCCCGCCTCGGCGGACTCCTCGGTCCAGGCTTCGGGCTGCACGGATTCCACGTGCCCGGTCTCCGGGGCCTCCGTGGTCTCCGTCGTACCGGGCGCCACCGCTGCGGGCTCCGCGAGAGGGGCGGCTTCCACGGTGTCCGCGGTGTCCACGATGTCCGCGGCGTCCGAGGGGGCCGTGATGTCCGGGGTCTCGATGACCTCCGGACCCTGTTCGGCCTCCGGCTCGGGCGCCGTCAGCACCTCGGCCTCGGGCGCGGGGACGGGCGCGGGCGCGGGGATCGGCTCGGGGGCTTCGGCGGGCGCGGCGTTCTCGATGGCCTCGACGGCTTCGGCGTTCACGACCGGTTCGACGGCCTGGACGACCTCAGGGGTCGCGACGGGCTCGGTGTTCGCGGCCTCGGAAGGCTCGACGACTCCTCCGGCCGTCACGTCGTCCGCGGCCTCCACGGCCGCTGCGACGTCCGGCTGAGGGGTCTGCACGGGCTCCACGGCGATAGCCACGGGCTTGGCCTCGGGCTCGGGCTCGGCCGCGGGCTCCGCCTCTACGGTCTGCTCCGCCACGGGCGTCGGGGCCAGATGCGGAGTCGTCGGCACCGAACCCTCGACGGGCACGAACCGGCCCATGGGAACGGCTTCCGCGGCGTCCTGCGGCACGACCGCTTCGGCGGGCGCCCCGGCGTCGACGGGCACTTCGGCGGGCGTCTCGACCGCGGCCGGTACCGGCTCGGCGGTGGGAGTGACCGCGACCGGAGCGGCCTCGGCCTCCGGCACCACGGCCGGAGCGGCCTGAACCGGCTGCGCCGCCGGCATCGGCTCGGCGACCGGCTGTGCCGCCGGTACCGACTCGGCGACCGGCTCCGGAACGACCGGCTCTGCGGCCACCGGTGCGGCCTCCGGCTGCGGCGGCTGGGCCGCCCACGGGCTGCCGCCCTGCGGCAGGATCTCCCCGAGCTGCGGGCCCGGCAGTGCGGACGCGTCCTCGCCCGGCGCCTCGAAGTACTCCGGGCCGGTGGTCGGCGGACCGGCGTGCCTCGCGGGGGCCGGGGTCCGGGTCTGCGTCCGGGGCGCGCCCGCGGGTCCGCGGTCGGCGAGCGAGCGCACCACTCCGCCGGTCGGCGTCCCGCCGTAGGACGGCGAGCCGTCGGCCGCGACCGGGCCGCGGTGCAGCGGTCGGCGCACCGGCGCCTGTGCCTGGCCCTGGGCCGCCGGGGCAGGGGCCGGGGTGGGCGACGGAATGCGTACGCCCCTCAGGTCGACCGAACCGGAGTCGCGGCCGCCGGACTCATGAGTCCCCTGGCCGGTCTCGGGCAGCGGCTCCGCCACCACCTGCTGAGCGGTGTACGCGTCCGGGGCCTGTGTCTGGACGGGCTCCTGCACCTGGACCTGGACGGGTCCCTGGGGCTGCGCGGGGGTCTCGCCGGCCGACTGGGCATAGGGCTGTGCCACGGCCTGGGCCTGGTAGGCGCCCGGTCCGGGCAAGGGCGCCTGGGCGACGACGCCCTCGGGGTACTGGCCCGGGGCCGGTACGGCCTGCGGGTCGCTCCAGGCGCCCTGGGAGCTCGGCATCAGGAGGAGGTCGTCGTCCTCGGAGACATGCTCGGAGGGAGCGAGGTAGGCGTAGGCATCCGGGGCGGCGACGCCCGGCTGCTCCACCATGCCTGCGTTCTCCGGCAGTCCCTCACCCGGGATCTGGCCGGTGTCACTCATGCGTACCCCTCGCCCATCGTCAGTGCTCCTTCGGCCCTTCGCCCGGGACGCCCGAACACGGCAGGCCGGTGCTCGTCAACAAGAACGAGCGGGCTCGCCGCGCGGCACGAATCGGTCGCGGACATACTGCATTCTCGCGGCTGTTCGCCGCCGCGGCAGCTCATTTCGCCACGGCCCGCTGTGGACTGCGCCACGTCGCGCATCCCCCGGTTCTGCCGTACCACAGCGGGGGCCAAAACGGTCCCCTTTTCCGGACATTGACGAACGAAGCGACGAACATCCAGGCGCGGTGCAACGATCGGCCAGCCTACCTCCCGCTGTACGCCGACCGGGTCACGGGGCGAGGTCCGAGCGCAGCGCCGAGAGGAGAAACACGACCGAGCGTTCGCGCTCCGACCAAGCGGCCGTGTCGAGTTCGACGGACTGGAGGAGCGAGCACCGGACGGTGTATCCGTTCCCGCCCAGGGCGGCTCCGAGCGCCTCGGCCTCGTCCCGCGTCGAGGCATGGGTCACGATGCGCTCCGGCCGACGTTCGGTGACGGCGGTGACGACGGGGACCCCGCCGCCCCCGATCCGTACGACGTCGGGTTCCGGCAGCCGTTCCAGCACATGGGGGGCCCGGCCCTCGACGACCTGGAGCTGGACCCCGAACGCCCGTGCCGCCGCGGCGGTACGGGCACAGGCGGCCGGGTCGCTGTCGACGGCCAGGACCGCCGCGCCGAAGCGGGCGGCCTCCACGGCCAGGGCCCCGCTGCCGGATCCGATGTCCCAGAGGAGGTCGCCGGTCCGGGGGCCCAGGCGGGCCAGTTGGGCGGCGCGAAGCCCCGGGGACTCGCCTTCGCCGTTCTCCCCGCCGCCCTCGGTGGCACTGCCCGGGTAGGCCTCCGCGGGCAGTGCCCAGCCGCGTACGCCGTGGGGGTGGGCGGGGTGGCTGCCGGCGATCCAGGCGCCGGTGGCCTGCGGTTCGGGACCGCCGCCGATGACGATGACCACGTTGGGATCGCGCCAGACGTGGTCGGCGGCCTTGTCGGAGGTGACGACGGTGACCTGTTCGCGGGCGGTGCCGAGTTCCTCGCAGATGACGAAGGTGCGGTGGACGCCTTCCAGGAGCAGGGCGAGTTCGGCGGGGCCCGCGCCGGGCGAGGTGAGGACGGCGACCTTGTGGTGGGCGCGGCAGACATTGACGGCGCGGCGCAGGGTGCGGGGGTGGGCGACGACCGTCCGGGCGTCCTCCCACGGCATTCCCGCGCGGGCGAACGCGGCGGCGACGGAGGACACGGCCGGGACGACCTCGACCTCCAGGCCGTGTTCGGGTGCGCGGAGGTTGCGTACGACGCCGAAGTAGCCGGGGTCCCCGTCGGCGAGGACCACGGCGCTGCCCCGGTGGCCGGCGATCCGGCGGGCGGCCAGGTCGATGGAGCCCAGGCGGATCCGTTCGGCGTTCGCCGGGACTTCGGGGAGTGCGAGGTGGTGGGCGGCTCCGGCGACGAGCGTGGCGGCCGAGAGGGCGGCCGTGGCCGCTCCGGTCAGTGGCGAGCCGTCCCAGCCGATCACGGTGACCCGATCGGCCATCTGTCGTCAGTCTCCTGGAGTCGTCGCAGGTGGGGATGTTGGTGAGGGCGGGCAGGGTGAGAGTACCCGGTCCGTGCCGACCTGGGGTCAGGGCCCCTTCGCGGGGTCAGTTCCAGTCGTTGTAGGCGCCGTAGCCGCCCGCGTCGGCGAGCTGCTCGGCGACGCCTTCGAGGTCCTCGGGAAGCAGGCCCCAGACGATCAGGTCGGTCCGGATGTCGGTCCAGCCGCCGTCCGTGCCGTTCTCGGTCCGGGTGCGCGCTATGCGGGCGTTGCGCAGGACTCCCTCGCTGATGCAGCCGAGCTTCTGGGCGACCTGCTGGGAGGCGGTGTTGTCGGCGGCGGTGCGCAGTTCGATGCGCTCGAAGCCCTGGTCCCGGAAGAGCCACTGGGCCACCGCCAGCACGGACTCGGTGGCGTATCCCTCGCCGCGGGCCCAGGGGGCGGTGATGTAGGCGGCCTCGGTGGCGAGGGTGCGCCAGTCGGTGTTGCGGAGCCGGACCGAGCCGACGAGCCGCTGGGTGAGGAATTCGGTGACGGCGAGGACGATGCCGTCGCCGGTGGTGCGCTGGGCGGGAGCGATCCGGCGGACCCAGCGTTCGGCGTCGACCTGGGTGTAGGGGTGGGGGGCCTCGGTCCAGGCGACGACCAGCTCGTCGTTCATCATCTCGATGTACGCGGGGACGTCCGCCATGTCGAAGGGGCGCAGCACCAACCGATCCGTGCTGATGGAGATGTCCGGAAAGGTGGAAGTCATGCGCAGCTCCATGCCGAAGACCGTTAAAGGCACAGCATGCAGCATCGGCCCGATGTCGCGCATGGGCGGGTCCGTACGACGGAGCCCCGCGCCCCCTCGGTGGGGTGCGCGGGGCTCCTGGGACAAATGCCGTGCGGGTGTCAGGACTTGGCGGCGGTGCCGAAGGCCGGGACGACGGAGCCCTGGTAGGTGTCCTCGATGAACTTCTTGACCTCGTCGGAGTGCAGGAGCTTCACGAGCTTCTGGACGCGGGGGTCCTTCTCGTTGCCCTTCTTCACTGCGATGATGTTGGCGTAGGGGTTGCCGTCGGCCTTTTCGAGCACCAGGGCGTCCTTGGAGGGCTTGAGGTCGGCCTCGATCGCGTAGTTGCCGTTGATGACAGCGGCGTCGACGTCGTTCAGGGCGCGGGGCACGGTCGCGGCCTCCAGCTCCTTGAACTCCAGGCCCTTCTTGTCGGTGATGTCGCTCAGCTTGGCGCTGGTGCCGACGCCGGCCTTGAGGGTGATGAGGCCGTTCTCGGCGAGGAGCTGGAGGGCGCGGCCCTCGTTGGTGGTGTCGTTGGGGACGGCGACGGTCTGGCCGGCCTTGATGTCCTTCAGGTCCTTGACCTTCTTGGAGTACAGGCCGAGGGGCTCCAGGTGGACGGTGCCGACCGGGACGAGGTGGGTGTTCTTCTTCTTGTTGAAGTCGTCGAGGTACGGCTGGTGCTGGAAGAAGTTGGCGTCGACCTGGCCGGTCTCGGTGGCGGTGTTCGGCAGGACGTAGTCCGTGAACTCCTTGACCTCGAGCTTGAGGCCCGCCTTCTCCGCCAGGTTCTTCTTGACGAAGTCCAGGATGTCGGCGTGCGGCGTCGGGGACGCGGCGACGACGAGCGCCTTGGAGGTGTCGGCCTTGGCGCCGGTCCCGCTCTTGGCGCCCGGGTCGGACGACGTACCGCAGGCGGTGAGGCCGAGGGCGATGGCGGCGGTGGCAGCGGCAGCTGCGGTGATCTTGATGTTCTTACGCACGAAAAGTGCCTCTTTCTGGTGGTGAGGGTGGTGCGCCCGGACAAGGAGTTCGGGCTTGTGAGCGGAGAGGAGGTCTCAGGAGGTGGTGCGGCCCCGGCGGGCCAGCAGGCGCACGGCTCCGTCGCCGATCAGCTGGATCACGGTCACGATGACGATCAGCAGCGCGACGGTGATGAGCATGAACTGGTTGTCGAAGCGCTGGAATCCGTAGGTGACGGCTTTGGAGCCGAGCCCTTCGCCGCCGACCGCGCCGGCCATCGCGGAGTAGCCGATGAGCACGATGACGGTGGTGGTGACGCCCGAGATGAGCGAGGGCAGCGCCTGCGGCAGCAGGACCTTGCGGACGATCGTCGGGATGGATCCGCCCATCGACTGGACGGCCTCGACGAGCCCCTGGTCGACCTCGCGGACGGCGGTCTCGACGAGCCGGGCGAAGAACGGGATGGCGCCGACGGAGAGCGGAACGATCATCGCGGACGGGCCGATGAAGGTGCCGACGACCCAGGTGGTGAAGGGGATCAGGGCGATGAGCAGGATGATGAACGGCAGCGAGCGGCCGATGTTCACGATCACGCCGATGACCTTGTTCACCGGGGTGTTCCGGAGCAGTCCGCCCTTGTCGGTGAGGACCAGCAGGACGCCGAGCGGCAGTCCCACGAGCACGGTGACGACCGTGGACCAGAGCACCATGTAGAGGGTGTCGATGGTCCCCTGGGTGAGCAGCGGCTGCATTTCGGACCAGGTCACTTCGCCACCTCCTTGGTGAGCGGGGCGGGGGTCTGTACGGGGATGGCGGTGCCGTCGTTCTCGACGACCTCGGCCTGGAGGCCCTGCTCGCGCAGGAAGCCGATCGGGACGACGTTCTCCTCGAAGCGGCCGGGCAGCTCGATGCGCATCCGGCCGATCTGCTTGCCGCCGACGGTGTCCATCGCGGCGCCCAGGATCGAGATGTCGATGTTGTACGTGCGCGAGAGCTGGGAGATCACCGGCCGGCCGGCCGCGTCGCCGTGGAAGGTGACGTCGACGACCGTGCACTCGGGGCCGGAGGCCGTGCCACCGACGGGGAACAGCTCCTGGGCCAGTTCGGAGCCGGGGGTGGCGAGCAGTTCGCCGACGGTGCCGGACTCGACGACACGTCCCTTCTGCATCAGCGCGGCGGAGTCGCAGATCGTCTTGACGACGTCCATCTCGTGCGTGATGAGCAGGACGGTCAGGCCGAGCTGCTGGTTGAGGTCGCGCAGCAGCTGGAGGATGGAGCGGGTGGTCTCGGGGTCGAGGGCCGAGGTCGCCTCGTCGGAGAGCAGGACCTTGGGGTCCCCGGCGAGGGCGCGGGCGATGCCGACGCGCTGCTTCTGGCCGCCGGAGAGCTGGCCGGGGTAGGCCTTGGCCTTGTCGGCGAGGCCTACCAGGCCGAGGAGTTCGAGGGCCTTGCGGGAGCGGTCCCGGCCGGAGACGCCGAGGATCTCCAGCGGGAGTTCGACGTTGTCCTGGACGGTGCGGGAGGCCAGCAGGTTGAAGTGCTGGAAGACCATGCCGATGCGGCTGCGTGCCTCGCGCAGTTCCCTGCCGGCCCGGCGGCCTCGTCCGGCGAGTGCGGTGAGGTCCTGGCCGCCCACGGTCACGGTGCCGGAGGTGGGGCGTTCCAGGAGGTTGATGCAGCGGATCAGGGAGGATTTGCCGGCGCCGCTCTGTCCGATGACGCCGTACACCTCGCCCTCGCGGACGTGCAGGTCGACGCCGTCCAGGGCGGTGACCTCGCGGCCGCGCGACTGGTAGACCTTCGTGAGGCCCGAAGTGGTGATCACAGGGGTTTCCGTCACTGTCGAGTGCGCGGCGCGGTGGCCGCCGGGCACGGGGCATTCGTCTGATGAGACGGTCTGGACGTTTCGATCGGACGTTCCAAGCGGGGGTCTCGGCACGGCTCGGGGCGGCGGGTGGCCGGGCGGCGGTGCTGGGGCAGGCTCGTTCCGCTGGATGCGGACGGCTCGGGCTCGGTCTCGCTTCGGGGCGCGAGGCTCAGGCGTGGGCCCTCAGAAGGTGCGCATTCGACACATACAACGAGCACCGGGCGTCGTGATCGCCTCGGTCGCAAGGATGCGGTTGCTCGTCGTGGTCATGCCCCAAGTAAAACAGACGTAACGTTCCGCCCGACCCGCCTGTCCGAATAGCGGACAGGCGTGGATGGCGGTGCGAGCCGGTTCGGCCGGTCGCCAGTATTTCCGCTCCCCCGGCTGTGACCTGCGTCGATACGGCGGACAGGGCTTCGGTTGCCACATCCGCGACCGGTTCGGAACGGTCGCGGGTTGTGGCCAAGGCCACGACTCCCGCCCGTGCCGCCCGTCGGGCCCGCGGTCCGGCGGGGACGGGGGCGCACGCAGGGGGTCGTTCGGTCCGTAATACCCTCGGCTCATGCTTGACGCCCTGACGGTCGCGGTCGCCGTGGCCGCGCTCGCCCTCGCCGCCTGGTGCGGATTCGCCGCGTACCGGGACCAGCCGACCAAGGACTGGCACTTCATCGGGATGGCCGTGGTCTCGCTGCTGGGACTGGCCCAGCTGGTGGTGGGCATCGTGCAGCTGTCCCGGGGCGAACGGCCCGAGCAGGGCATGACGATCTTCATCGCGTATCTGATCGGGGCCTTCCTCGCGGTGCCCGCGGCCGGTTTCCTGTCGCTGACCGAGCGGACCCGGTGGGGTTCGGTGACGGTGGCGGCGGGCGCGATCGTGCTGGCCGTCCTCGAAGTACGGCTCTACGACATCTGGGGAAACTGACCGTGACCGACACCGATCGCGCCCCCGCGGCGGCCACCGGCGAGAAGCAGCCCTTCGACCTCGGCACGGGACCCGGCCGGGTCCTGGTCTGGTTCTACGGGGTGTTCACCGTCGCGGCCGCCTCCCGCTCGATCGTCCAGATGATCCTGGACTTCGGCAAGGCCCCGCTCGCCTATGTGCTGTCGGCCGTCGCCGCGCTCGTGTACGGGTTCATCACGTACTCGCTGGTGCGCGGGGGCGAGAAGGCGCGCAGGACGGCGCTGGTGTGCTGCGCCGCCGAGCTGCTGGGTGTGCTGGTCGTCGGGACCTGGACGATGGCGGAGCCCTCGGCGTTCGCGGACGCCACCGTCTGGTCCGACTTCGGCATGGGGTACCTGTTCATCCCAGTGATCCTGCCGATCACCGGGATGATGTGGCTGCGCCGGGCGAGGAAGGCGTAGCGGGTCACCCGACAGCCTCTCAGGCGCTGGCCACGTACGCGGGCTTGGTGGCGTCCTTCTCCAGCAGGATCATCAGGACGCCGTCCCGGCCGGTCTCGTTGCCCACGGGGGCGTATCCCGCCCGCCGGTAGAGCCGGAGATTGCTCTCGCTGCGATGACCGGTGTGCAGCCGGAACCGGGTGGCCGACCGCTCGTCGGTGAGTCCCGCCTCCGCCGCCCGCAGCAGCCGGGCACCGAGACCGTGGCCCTGGAGCCGGGGGTGGACGCAGAGCCTGCCGATCTCCCCCGCGCCGTCCTGACCGATGGTTCCCCGGACCGAGCCCACCACCTCGTCACCCAGCCGCGCCACGAACACCAGGTTCGTGGCGATCTCGGCGTGCAACGAGTCGAGGGTCTGGACGAGCGGGTCGATCCGGTAGTTCCCGTACAGCTCCGCCTCGCTCTGGAAGCAGAGGTACTGGAGTTTCAAGATCTGTTCGGCGTCCTGTGCCGTCGCCGCCGAGATGATCACGCTCATGCCCATGTGCGCATGCCTCCGCCCACCTGATCCACCGGTTGTCTAACGCTCCTTTCCCCGCAGTTCAGGAGCCGCAACCTCCGCCGCGAGCATTCTGCGCAGACATCCAAGGCAACGGGAACGGATCGGGCCCAAACTCCCCTGTGACATACCCAACTTCCCTGCGATTTCCCGGTAGGTGGGATCGCTGGGCGCGAGCATCGCCGCCAGCAGCCGGGCGCACCTGCCGGGCAGCCGGTCCACCGCCGCGCGCAGCGCCCTGCGTTCGTCGGCGCAGAGGGCGAGCCGCTCGGGGCAGCCGGCCGGATCCGCGGCGGAGTCGTCGCGGTAGGGGCGTTCGTGCCGGGCGGTGCGACGGGCCCTGCGGGCCTCTCCCCGTACGGCGTCCCGCACCCAGCGGGCCGGGTCCACCGGCGGCCCCTCCCCGGCGAGCCGCTCCAGCAGCCGCAGCCAGACGGCCTGTTCGAGATCGGCCGGTTCGATCGCCGCGCCCGTCAGCGAGGCGGCAGCCTCGGCCATGGCCTCGGCGCTCACCAGCGGATAGAGGGCGCGGACGACGGAAGCGGGGGCCGGGGCGGGTTCCGCGGGAGCAAGATCGAGAAGCGTCATGCCCCGGCCGACGCGCCCGCGCCCGCGGCCGGTTGCCGTACCGGGCGAGCACCACCCGACCGGGGCACGCCCCGGCCGGGTGCTGACGCGGGTGTCACTTCCCGGCGAAGTCCGCCGCGGCGAGCAGGGCCGTGTCCGGGTTGTCGGAGAAGACGCCGTCGATGCCCGTCGCGAAGTACGTCCGGAACGCGCCGAACGCGTCGCCGTAGGCGTTGGGGTCCGTGCCGCGCCGGAAGTCGGCGGGAAGGAAGGTGTTCTCGTTGCGCATGGTGTAGGGGTGCAGGACCAGGCCCTGGGCGTGCGCGTCCTTCACCAGGGTGGTCGGTGCGGTGAGCCGCCCCGAGGCGTCCTTGGGGATGACCAGGTCCAGGGTGGGGCCGATGCCCTGCGCGAAGGAGGCCATCCACTTCAGACCCTCGGGCTTCACCAGGTCCGCCACGGTGCGCGGGTCACCGGACGTCACGAAGTCCCAGGGGCGCTCGCCCGCGCCGGAGAGCAGCACGACGCGCGGGGTCGCGACGAGCCGCGCCAGCCGCTGGATGCTGCCGGGCTCGAAGGACTGGAGGATGAGCGGCGACTGCTGACGGTGCCGGTTGTAGCGGCGCAGCAGCTTGGCGAGCGGCTCCTCGAGTCCGAGGCCGAGGCCGCGGAAGTAGGTGGGGTGCTTGGTCTCCACGTACAGCCAGACGGGCTTTCCGCGCCTGCGGCCCTCCCGGTCGGCCCAGCGCAGCACCTCCTCGAAGGTGGGGATCCCCCAGCGGCCGTCGTAGAGCGTGTTCTTCTGACGGGTGCCGGGGATGCGCTCCTTGGCCCGCAGTGTCTTCAGTTCGGCGAGGGTGAAGTCCTCGGTGAACCAGCCGGTGAGGGAGACGCCGTCGACCTTCTTCGTGGTCCTGCGGCTCGCGAACTCGGGGTGGGCGGAGACATCGGTGGTGGCGGTGATGTCGTTCTCGTGACGGCATACCAGGTGGCCGTCCTTGGTCGGCACCAGGTCCTGCTCGACGATGTGCGCGCCCATGTCGAGGGCCAGCTGGTAGGAGCCGAGGGTGTGCTCGGGCCGGTAGCCGCTGGTGCCGCGGTGTCCGATGACAGTGGGCACCGGCAGGTCGAGGCGGAAGCCGTGACCACCGTGGCGTCCGGCGGTGTTCGCCGCGTTGTCGGCGGCGGCCGGGCCGCCGGCCAGGCCGAGGGCGGCCGTGCCCAGTACGGCGGCCCCCGCTCCCAGCATGGTTCTGCGGCCGGGACCGGCCTGCGCGCGCTCAGTCATGAATGCTCCTCGCGTGTGATGTCTGGCACCTGTCGGGCGAGGCCCGAGCGTAGGCAGCGGTACCGTCGTGGGGGCAGCTCCTGGACGAACATGGCGCAAACTCATGTCAACACCGCGTATCCGCTCCATGAACCCGATGTGCGATCAGCGAGTACCCGCGAGTATCGTCCTCACCTGCATGGACCGTCACGATCCCCGCACCTCGGCCGGCCCGGCCACTACACCGGAGGAACCGTTGTCCCGACACGCACTCATCAAGGCAGTGCTCGGACCGATCTTGCGCCTGATGTTCCGCCCCCAGGTGGAGGGTGTGGAGAACATCCCCGGGGACGGTCCGGTGATCCTCGCGGGCAACCATCTGACGTTCATCGACTCGATGATCATGCCGATCTGCTGCGACCGGCCGGTGTTCTACATCGGCAAGGACGAGTACGTGACGGGCAAGGGGCTCAAGGGCCGGGCGATGGCCTGGTTCTTCACCGGCTGCGGCATGATCCCGGTGGACCGGGACGGCGGACGCGGCGGTGTCGCGGCGCTGATGACGGGCCGTCGGGTGCTGGAGGAGGGCAAGGCCTTCGCCATCTACCCCGAGGGCACCCGCTCCCCCGACGGCCGTCTGTACCGGGGCCGCACGGGCATCGCCCGGCTGACGCTGATGACGGGCGCGCCGGTGGTGCCGTTCGCGATGATCGGCACGGACAAGCTGCAGCCCGGCGGGGCCGGCCTGCCCCGTCCCGGCAAGGTGACGGTCCGCTTCGGTGAGCCGATGGAGTTCTCCCGCTACGAGGGCATGGACCGCGACCGCTATGTGCTGCGGGCGGTGACCGACTCCGTGATGGCCGAGGTGATGCGGCTGTCCGGTCAGGAGTACGTCGACATGTACGCCACGAAGGCCAAGGCCGCGTGAGCTGAGGCGCGAAGCGCCGACGGCAGGACATGCGGAAGGGCCCGTACCCCGGTTTCCCGGTGGTACGGGCCCTTCCGCATATCCGGACGACCCGGGCGGCTACTGGTGCACGATGCCGTCCTCCAGCTTCTGACCGCGCAGCAGGAACCAGGCGGCGACGGCCGTCGCCAGCAGGACCGCCGCGCCGACACCCGCGGCGAGCCGCAGCCCTTCGACGAACGAGTCCTGCGCCGCGGCGACCAGTGCCTGTCCCTGCGGGGCCGGCAGACCGTGGGCGGCCTCGACCGCGCCGCCCAGCGATTCGTGCGCAGCGGCGGCATTGGCCGACGGGGTCCCCGCGGGCGATTCGAACTTCTGGTACACGCCGGTCACGATGGAGCCGAGCAGGGCGATGCCGAGGGCCGCGCCGAGTTCGTACGCCGTCTCGGAGACCGCGCCGGCGGATCCCGCCTGCTCCTTCGGGACGCTGGAGAGGATCACGTCGGAGGTGACGGTGAAGGCGAAGCCCGCGCCCACGCCCACGATGAGCAGCACCGCCCCGATCAGCGGGTAGGCGGTCTCCTTGTGGATCAGGGTGACCGCTGCGAGCGCCAGGCCGATCGCCCCGAGACCGCCGGTCACCACCGAGCGCACCGAGAAGCGACGGGCCGCCCGGCCGGCGAGCAGACCCGCGGCGACGGCGCCGACGGCCGCGGGCAGTTCCGCGAGACCGGCCTCCAGCGGCCCGCGGCCCTGCACCAGTTGAAGGAACTGGGAGAGGAAGAAGACCAGCCCGGACAGGCCGAGGATGGTCAGCAGGTCGGCGAGGACCGCGCCCGAGAAGCCCCGGTGGTGGAAGAGCCGCATGTCCAGCAGGGGTGCGGGGAGCGTGAGTTGCCTGCGTACGAACCAGCAGAGCGCGGCCACGCCACCGCCGCCGGCGAGGACGGTCCCCCAGCTCGGGCCGTGCGCCGCCAGTTCCTTGACGGCGTACACGACGCCGATCATGCCGATGAAGGAGAGCACGACGCTCACCAGGTCCCAGGGGCCCGGGGCCGGGTTCCTGGACTCGGGGATCATCCTGGCGCCGACGACCACGAGGATCGCCATGACGGGCAGGTTGATCAGGAAGACCGAGCCCCACCAGAAGTGCTCCAGCAGGAGTCCGCCGACCACGGGGCCGACGGCCGCTCCGGCGGAGGCCATCGCTCCCCAGATCCCGATGGCGAGGCTGCGCTCGCGCGGGTCGTGGAAGAGGTTGCGGATCAGGGCGAGCGTGGACGGCATGAGGGTGGCACCCGCGACACCGAGCAGCGCCCGCGCCAGGATCATCATCTCGGGGGTGTGCGCGTAGGCGTTGAGCACCGAGACCGCGCCGAACGCCGTCGCACCGCACAGCAGCAGTTTCTTGCGGCCGATGCGGTCGCCGAGGCTGCCCATCGAGACCAGGAGTCCGGCGATGACGAAGGAGTAGACGTCGCCGATCCACAGGAGCTGGGTGCCGGTCGGTTCGAGGTCCTCGGTGAGGAAGGGGGTCGCCAGGCCGAGGACGGTGGCGTCGATCGCCACGAGCAGCACGGCGAGGACGAGCACGGCCAGGGCGATCCACCGCCCCGGACGGTGCAGTTCGTCCGAGGTCTCCACCTGCTGTTCGATACGGCTCATTGCTCCACGCTCCGGCGTGCGCCGCCGAGCAGCAACTCGACGATCATGTATTGGAAGTCCTGGCTCGCGACCCGGCCGTCCTGGACGGCCCAGGCGGCGGAGGAGATGAGGCCGTAGAGGGCCTCGGTCAGCCAGGCGGGGGTGAGGTCGATCCGGAATTCGCCGCGCTCCTGGCCGCGCCTGAAGAAGGCGGAGACCCGGGCGTCGAGGCGGCTCCAGCCCTCGTTCAGCTCTTCGCCCTCGAAGAGCTGGTTCTCGGTGACGAGGAAGGAGAGCAGTCCGGCGCTCGGCTCGACGGCCGCGACGAAACGGCGCAGTGCGTCCTGCGCGGCCCCCTCGTCGAGCGCGGCGGCGTCCAGAGCCGCTTCGACCTCCTGGATGCCCAGGTTCTCCAACGCTCTGACCAGGGCGTCCCGTCCGGCGAAGTGCCGGTGCAGGGTGGCACGCCCGATGCCTGCGGCTCTGGCGACCTCGTCCATGGTGGCGGTCGATTTACGGGTCAGCAGAGCGGCAGCGCTGCGCAGCACCTGCTCACGGTCGAGACTCATGAGACAACCATAGACCATATGAGACATCAGCGTCTCACCGGAAGGCTGTGTCCTCCCCGGCGGGAGGGAGGACCATGGCGCCATGAAGCCGCTGCTGCTGATCGACATCGACGGTCCGCTCAATCCCTACACGGCGCTCGCGCACCTCCGGCCACCGGATGGCTATGCGAAGCATCTGACGCGGCCGACGGGGTGGGACTACGGGCCACCCCTGCCCGTCCTGCTCAACCCGGAGCACGGGACGGCGCTGCGGGCCCTGGCCGACCGGTACGAGCTGGTCTGGGCGACGACCTGGAAGGACGAGGCGAACGTCTGGATCGGGCCGCGTCTGGGGCTGCCCCCGTTGCCGTACATCGACTGGCCGTCGATGCACGGCAACGCGCCGGACGGCACGTACTGGAAGACGCGGTACGTCGTGGAGTACGCGGCCGGCCGGCCGTTCGCCTGGGTCGACGACGAGATCACCGGGCAGGACCGGGAGTGGGTCCTCGGCCAGGGGGCCGGCGAGGCGCTGCTCCGGTGGATCGACCCCGGGATCGGTCTGCTGCCGTCCGATTTCGCGGCGCTCGCGGCGTGGGCGGACGGCGGCCCGCGGGACGGGCCCGTCAGTCGTTGAGGACCGTCAGATCGAGGCCGGGCAGTCGGGCCGGGTCGTCGATCACGAACATCTCGGCGACCTTCCCCCGGACGACCGTGAAGACCATGACCGAGAACTGCCGGCCCTCGCGCGTCGCGATGACGGCCGGTTCCCCGGCGACCAGTGCCTGCTGCGACGACCGCGCGAACGGCGCGAACATCATCGCCCGACGGGCCACGGCCTCGGCGCCCCGCACCAGGGCCGGGGCACCGGCACCCCCGGCGCCGACGTCGGACCGCACCACCACGTCCGGATCGAGCACGGCCACCAGGGCCTCGAAGTCGCCGTCCCGGGCGGCGGCCAGGAAGGCGGCGACGACCTCGCGCTTGCGGGCGAGACCGGGGTCCGGGACCGGTTCCACGCCCTGCACCCGGCGCCGAGCCCGGCTGGCGAGCTGCCGGGTCGCGGCCGGGGTGCGGTCCACGACGACGGCGATCTCGTCGAAGGGCACGGCGAACATGTCGTGCAGCACGAAGGCGAGCCGCTCGGCGGGGTCGAGCGTTTCGAGCACGACGAGCATCGCGAGACCCACCGAGTCGGCCATCAGCGCCCGCTGCTCGGGGTCGGCCTCCGGCCGTTCGCCGAGGTCCGGGCCAGGGGCATGCCCCTCGGGCACCCCGGTGTCGAGGGGTTCCTCGCGGCGGGAGCGGCGGGAGCGGAGCATGTCCAGGCACACCCGCCCGACGACCGTCGTCAGCCAGCCGCCCAGGTTCTCGATCGCCCGGTCGTCGGAACGGCTGAGCCGGATCCAGGCCTCCTGGACGGCGTCCTCCGCCTCGCTCGTCGAGCCGAGCATCCGGTAGGCCACGGCCTTCAGCTGGTTCCGGTTCCCCTCGAAGCGCTCTGCCAGGAAATCGTGTCCGTCCACAGTCACATTCCTCCGTCGTGTTCCGTCACAGCACTGACGGACGGAACCCCGACGATGTGACGGACGGCGCGCGCCGCTCCCGGTGGTGTCCGGTCAGCTCCAGCGCAGCCCGGCGCGGTGGCGCCAGTACGCCTCGGGCTCCTCCACCAGCGCGTCGAGCCGGGCGCGCCCCTCCTCGTCGAGGTCGACGACGGCCGCGTGCAGGTTTCCGGCGAGCTGGTCGACGGTCGCCGCGCCGGAGAGCACCACCCCGGCCCAGGGCTGGTGCAGCACGAGTGCCAGGGCGACCGCGTCGCTGCCGACACCGGCATCGGCGGCGATCTCCTGGACCACGGCGGGGGCTTCCGTTCCGGCGAGCCGTCCGTTGGCCATGGCTTCCTTGACGATCACGGTGAGGCCGGCGGCACTGGCCTCGGCGAGCGCCGCCCCGGCGGAGGTCTCCAGGGCGTTGTAGGTGGCCTGGACCGTACGGAAGAGCGGCTCGCCGTCCACGGTGACGGTGAGGGCGGCCCGGATCGCGTCGGCCTGGGCGGGTCCGCTGGTCGAGAGGCCGACGCTGACGCCCTCCTCGGCGAGCGCGGCCAGCCGTGCGTGCAGCTCCTTGTCCGTGAGGGCCGGGCTGTCGGCGGTGACCGAGTGGATCTGGTAGAGGTCGAGGCGGTCGCCGAGCAGTGCGTCGGTCTCGGCCCGCTGGCGCAGGAACGTGGCGAGGCCGTGGTCCTTGACCTCGTGCGCCTCGGCTTCGATGCTCCAGTCGGCGGTGTAGGTGTAGCCCCATTTGCTGCCGATGACGACATCGTCCGCCTCGGGGTGTGCCGTCAGCCAGTCGGCCAGGAACTCCTCCGAACGGCCGTAGGAGCGGGCCGCGTCGACGTAGCGGACGCCCTGTGCGTAGGCGGCGTCGAGCAGCTCGTGGGTGCGTTCGCGCATCGCCTCGACGCCGCGGTCGGCGGGCAGATCGCGGTCGCGGTGGAGATTGATGTAGCCGGGCCTGCCGACCGCCGCCAGGCCGAGTCCGATGTGGGCGGTCGGCGTCGTCGCTGTGGCCAGCCGGGCGAAAGGCATCGTTGGGCTCCTCGTCGATCGGGTGTGCTCCCCCGTCAACGTAACCCAGCTCACGGAAACCGGAAGGCGGGGAGCGTACGACCGCTCCCCGCCCCGATACCGCTCTCGTCGCGGTCAGTTCTTCGCGGTGGCCCAGGCCTGCTGGACGGCGAGGTCGGCCTTCACCTCGGCGAGCTGGACGGCCACGGCCGACGGGGCCGTGCCGCCGCGGCCGCTGCGGGAGGCGAGCGCACCGGTGACGTCGAGGACCGTGCGGACCTCGGGGGTGAGGTGCTCGGAGATCTTGGCGAACTGCTCGTCGGTCAGCTCGTCGAGCTCGATGCCGTGCTGCTCGCACTCCTTGACGCACTCACCGGCGACCTCGTGGGCGACGCGGAAGGGCACGCCCTGCTTGACCAGCCACTCGGCGATGTCGGTGGCGAGCGAGAAGCCGGCCGGGGCCAGCTCCTCCATGCGCTCGCGGTTGACGGTGAGGGTGGCCATCATGCCGGTGAAGGCGGGCAGCAGGACCTCCAGCTGGTCGCAGGAGTCGAAGACCGGCTCCTTGTCCTCCTGGAGGTCGCGGTTGTACGCGAGGGGGAGGGCCTTCAGCGTGGCCATCAGGCCGGTCAGGTTGCCGATCAGCCGGCCGGACTTGCCGCGGGCCAGCTCGGCGATGTCCGGGTTCTTCTTCTGCGGCATGATCGAGGAGCCGGTGGAGAAGGCGTCGTGCAGGGTGACGAAGGAGAACTCCTTCGTGTTCCAGATGATGACCTCCTCCGCGATCCGGGAGAGGTTCACGCCGATCATCGCGGTGATGAAGGCGAACTCGGCGACGAAGTCGCGGGAGGCCGTTCCGTCGATGGAGTTGGCGACGGACCCGTGCTCGAAGCCGAGGTCCGCGGCGACCGCCTCCGGGTCGAGTCCGAGGGACGACCCGGCCAGGGCGCCGGAGCCGTACGGCGAGACGGCGGTCCGCCCGTCCCACTGGCGCAGCCGCTCGGCGTCCCTGGACAGGGGCTGCACATGGGCCAGGACGTGGTGGGCGAAGAGCACCGGCTGGGCGTGCTGCAGATGCGTACGGCCGGGCATCGCGACGTCCGGGTGCGCCTCGGCGAGGCCGACCAGCGCGCCCTGCAGTTCGGCGATCAGACCGCCGATGATCCGGGCGTGGTCGCGCAGGTACATCCGGAAGAGCGTGGCGATCTGGTCGTTGCGGGACCGGCCGGCCCGGAGCTTGCCGCCGAGGTCGGGGCCGAGGCGCTCCAGCAGTCCGCGCTCCAGCGCGGTGTGGACGTCCTCGTCGGCGATGGTGCCGGTGAAGGAGCCGTCGGCGACATCGGCTTCGAGCTGGTCGAGACCGGCGATCATGCGGCTCAGCTCGTCCTCGGTGAGCAGGCCCGCCTTGTTCAGGACGCGCGCGTGGGCGCGGGAACCGGCGATGTCGTACGGCGCGAGCCGCCAGTCGAAGTGGACGGAGGCGGACAGCTTGGCCAGCGCCTCGGCCGGACCGTCGGCGAAGCGGGCGCCCCAGAGGCGTACATCGCTGTTGCCGTTGCCGTTGCTCACTGCGTGCTCCTCGGAAGAACAGGGTGGTGGGTGTGCGACCGCCTCCCCGCGTGGAGGGCCGGGGAGGCGGAGACGTAACTACTGGGGGTCGGGCGAGGTCACGCTTCCCGGGCTTCCGCCCGGTCACGGGTCTCTCCTCACGGCACGATCACCGGTAGGCATATCTATGCAGACCTCTGCATGTTTTGTCAAAGGCGCGACTGCCGCCCCGCACCCCGGAATGGACGTCCCGCAAGCTGGAATCACCTCGCCATCACCGGAGTCGGCGCCGACAATGGTCGCCATGGGGAAAACATATGAACGCATCGAAGGACGGATCAGGACCTTCATCGAAGAGCAGCACATCTTCTTCACGGCGACGGCGCCCCTGGCCGGCGAGGGCACGGTCAACCTCTCTCCCAAGGGCGTCAGCGGTTCGTTCGCCGTCATCGACGAGCTGACCGTGGCCTACCTGGACTTCGCCGGCAGCAATGCCGAGACCGTCGCCCACCTCCGCGAGAACGGCCGGATCACGCTGATGTGGTGCGCCTTCCAGGGGCCGCCGAACATCGTGCGGGTGCACGGCCGCGGTGAGCCGGTCTTCCGTGACGATCCGCGGTTCGGCGCGCTGCTCGCCCACTTCCCGGACGTGGACCCCGACCTCCACGGGCTGCGCGCCGTCGTCGTGGTGCGGGCCGAGCTGATCCGGGACACCTGCGGCTACGGGGTGCCGTTCATGTCGTACGACGAGGACCGGTCGCTGCACGCCCGGCGCTTCGCCCGCGAGGACGACACCTCGCTCAGTGCCTACTTCGAGAAGAAGGAGCACATCGCGACGAGTATCGACGGGCTTCCGGGGCTGCCGCTCCCGCTGCCGGCGATGCCCCGGCCGGACGGCGACCCGGCGGACCGGCATTGAGCCGTACGGAGCAGAACCGCGGGTGGCACCCGGCCGGCGGGTCTACCGTCCGGACATGCGCAGATCCCTGGTGACCCTTTCGGTACTGCTCGCACTGGCGGGCTCGGTCGCGGCCCGGCCCGCCGCCGCGCCGCCGCTGCCGCATCGGATGGCCGACACCGGCGGCGGCAACCAGCTGATCACGGCCGAGGCCCCGGCAAGGGGCTCCACCACGGGCACCGTCACCTGGTGGAATCTGCGCCGGGGCACCTGGGTGAAGGGCGGGTCCGCACCGGCCCGCTTCGGCGCGAAGGGGCTGGCCGAGGGGGCGACGCGCAAGCAGGGCACGAACACCACGCCCACCGGCCTGTACGACCTGCCGTACGCCTTCGGGATCGAGCCCGCACCGGCCGGCACCGTCCATCCGTACCGACGGGTCGGCAACCGGTCGTGGTGGTGTCAGGACACCGCGGCGCGGGCCTACAACCGCTGGGTGGAACCGCGGCCCAAGGACTGCCGGGCGGGCGAGGCGGAGCACCTGATCGCGTATCCGACCCAGTACGCCCGCGCGCTCGTCATCGGGTTCAACTACGCACGGCCGGTACGGGGTCGTGGCGCCGGGATCTTCCTCCACGTCAACGGGCGTGGCGCGACCGCCGGTTGTGTCTCCGTACCGGCGGCCGCGATGGACCGGATCCTCGACTGGGTGGACCCGGCCCGCCGTCCGCACATCGCGATCGGGACCCGGTCGGGCCCGACCGCGATCACGCGCTACTGACGGTACCCGGCAACACCGGTCCGCTCAGCGCTCGTTCTGGGCCAGTCGCAGCAGATGGTCGGCGAGCGCCTGACCGCCCGCCGGGTCACGGCTGATCAGCATCAGGGTGTCGTCGCCCGCGATGGTGCCGAGGATGTCGTGCAGTTCGGCCTGGTCGATGGCCGAGGCGAGGAACTGGGCCGCGCCCGGAGGAGTGCGCAGCACCACGAGGTTGGCCGATGCCTCCGCGGAGATGAGCAGTTCGGCGGAGAGCCGCCGCATCCGCTCCTCCTTCGCCGACCCGCCCAAGGGTGCCTGCGGGGTGCGGAATCCGCCCTCGCTCGGCACCGCGTAGATCAGCTCGCCGCCGGTGTTGCGGATCTTCACCGCGCCCAGCTCGTCCAGATCGCGGGAGAGCGTCGCCTGGGTGACGCTCAGCCCGTCGTCGGCGAGAAGCTTCGCCAACTGGCTCTGCGAGCGCACCGGCTGCCGGTTCAGGATGTCCACGATCCGGCGGTGGCGTGCGGTGCGGGTCTGCGGCACGGACGGCCCGCCGTACTCGGTTTCCTGCGCCTCGGTCATCGTCGTCGCCTCATTCTCCGGATCGTCCGTCCCCTTGTGCCGCGTCGAGAGCGCCGGGCAGTGCCCGGAGCAACGCGTCCACTTCCGCGTCGCCGATGATCAGCGGCGGCATGAGCCGCAGGACATCGGGGGCGGGTGCGTTCACCAGGATTCCGGCTCCCTGAGCCGCCTGTTGCACCTGAGGCGCGAGGGGCTCGGTGAGCACGATACCCAGCAGCAGTCCGGAGCCGCGGACATGGGAGACCAGCGGGTGACCGAGGCCCTCCACGCCGTCCCGGATCTTCTCGCCGAGCCGCTTGACCCGGTCCAGGACGCCGTCGGCGGCCAGGGTGTCCAGGACAGCGAGACCGGCGGCGCAGGCGATCGGGTTGCCGCCGAACGTCGTGCCGTGCTGGCCCGGATGCAGCAGCTCGGCCGCCGGGCCGAAGGCCACGGTCGCGCCGATCGGCAGTCCGCCGCCGAGGCCCTTGGCGAGGGTGACGACGTCGGGCTCGATGCCCTGGTGGGCCTGGTGCTCGAACCACTGGCCGCAGCGGCCGATGCCGGTCTGCACCTCGTCGAGGACGAGCAGGGTGCCGGTGGCCCGGGTGATCTTCCGGGCGGCCTCCAGGTATCCGGCGGGCGGTACGACCACACCGTTCTCGCCCTGGACGGGCTCGATGATCAACAGCGCGGTGTCGGTGGTGACGGCGGCCCGCAGGGCGTCCGCGTCGCCGTACGGGACGTGTGTGACGTCGCCGGGCAGCGGAAGGAACGGCTCGCGCTTCTTGGGCTGGCCGGTGAGTGCGAGCGCGCCCATGGTCCGGCCGTGGAAGCCGCCGTCGGTGGCGACCATGTGGGTCCGCCCGGTCAGCCGGCCGATCTTGAAGGCGGCCTCGTTGGCCTCGGCGCCCGAGTTGGCGAAGTAGACGCGTCCGGTCCGGCCGAAGAGCTGGAGCAGCCGTTCGGCGAGGGCGACAGGCGGTTCGGCGATGAAGAGGTTGGAGACATGGCCGAGGGAGGCGATCTGGGTGGAGACGGCCTCGACGACGGCGGGGTGGGCGTGCCCCAGCGCGTTCACCGCGATCCCGCCGACGAAGTCGAGGTACTCGGTGCCGTCGGCGTCCCACACATGGGCGCCCTCGCCGCGGACCAGGGACAGCTGCGGGGTCCCGTAGTTGTCCATCAGCGCGTGGCTCCAGCGCTGTGCGAGCTCCTGGTTGCTCATGACTCCCCCTGCGCGTCGGGCTGTGCGTCGGGCACGACCATCGTGCCGATTCCTTCGTCGGTGAAGATCTCCAGCAGGATCGAGTGCTGGACCCGGCCGTCGATCACGCGGGCGGTCTCGACCCCGTTGCGCACGGCGTGCAGGCAGCCCTGCATCTTCGGCACCATGCCGCTGGAGAGTTCCGGCAGCAGCTTCTCCAGCTCGGCCGCGGTGAGACGGCTGATCACGTCGTCGCTGTTGGGCCAGTCCTCGTAGAGGCCCTCGACGTCGGTGAGGACCATCAGCGTCTCGGCGTTCAGCGCGGCGGCGAGCGCCGCGGCCGCGGTGTCGGCGTTGACGTTGTAGACGTGGTTGTCGTCGGCGGAGCGTGCGATGGAGGAGATGACCGGGATCCGGCCGTCGTCCAGCAGGGCCTGGACCGCCCCGGTGTCGATGGCGGTGATCTCGCCGACCCGGCCGATGTCGACGAGTTCGCCGTCGATGGTCGGCCGGTGCTGGGTGGCGGTGATCGTGTGGGCGTCCTCGCCGGTCATGCCGACGGCGAGCGGTCCGTGCTGGTTGAGCAGGCCGACGAGATCCCGCTGGACCTGTCCGGCGAGCACCATCCGTACGACGTCCATCGCCTCGGGCGTGGTGACGCGCAGACCTGCCTTGAACTCGCTGACCAGGCCCTGCTTGTCGAGCTGGGCGCTGATCTGCGGGCCGCCGCCGTGCACGACGACGGGCTTGAGGCCGGCCTGGCGCAGGAAGACCACGTCCTGGGCGAAGGCCGCCTTCAGCTCGTCGTCGATCATGGCGTTGCCGCCGAACTTGATGACGACGGTCTTGCCGTTGTGCCGGGTCAGCCAGGGCAGCGCCTCGATGAGGATCTGCGCCTTCGGGAGTGCGGTGTGCTTCCGCGCCGCGCTCACGAGCTGTACGCGCTGTTCTCGTGGACGTAGTCCGCGGTGAGGTCGTTGGCCCAGATGACGGCGGACTCGGTGCCGGCGGCGAGGTCGGCGGTGATCTTGACCTCCCGGTAGCGCATGTCGACCAGGTCGCGGTCCTCGCCGACGCCGCCGTTCTTGCAGACCCAGACGTCGTTGATGGCCACGTTCAGCTGGTCGGGCTCGAAGGCGGCCTTCGTCGTACCGATCGCGGCGAGGACCCGGCCCCAGTTGGGGTCCTCGCCGTGGATGGCGCACTTGAGGAGGTTGTTACGGGCGATGGAGCGGCCCACCTCTACGGCGTCGTCCTCGGTCGCCGCGTTGACGACCTCGATCCGGATGTCCTTGGAGGCACCCTCGGCGTCACCGATGAGCTGCCGGGCGAGGTCGGCGCAGACGGTCCGCACGGCCTCGGCGAACTCCGCCTGCTCCGGCGCGATTCCGCTCGCCCCGGAGGCCAGCAGCAGCACGGTGTCGTTGGTCGACATGCAGCCGTCGGAGTCGACCCGGTCGAAGGTGGTGCGGGTGGCGGCGCGCAGCGCGGAGTCGAGTCCGGCGGCGTCGACGTCGGCGTCGGTGGTGAGGACGACCAGCATGGTGGCGAGGCCCGGGGCGAGCATGCCCGCGCCCTTGGCCATGCCGCCGACGGTCCAGCCCTCGCCGCCCGCGACGGCGGTCTTGTCGACGGTGTCGGTGGTCTTGATCGCGATGGCGGCCTTCTCGCCGCCGTGCTCGCTGAGGGCGGCGGCGGCCTGCTCGATGCCGGGCAGCAGCTTGTCCATCGGGAGCAGCGTGCCGATCAGCCCGGTCGACGCGACCGCGATCTCACCCGCGTTGTGGCCGGTGAGCACCTCGGCGGCCTTCTCGGCGGTGGCGTGGGTGTCCTGGAAGCCCTTCGGCCCGGTGCAGGCGTTGGCACCGCCGGAGTTCAGCACGACGGCGGTGACCTCGCCGCCCTTCAGTACCTGCTCCGACCAGAGGACGGGGGCGGCCTTGACGCGGTTGGAGGTGAAGACGCCCGCGGCGGCGCGACGCGGACCGTGGTTGACCACGAGGGCCAGGTCCGGGTTACCGCTCTCCTTGATTCCCGCGGCGATGCCCGCCGCGGAGAACCCCTGTGCTGCCGTGACGCTCACGGTGCGACTCCGATCGTGGAAAGACCTGTGTCCTCGGGAAGTCCGAGGGCGATGTTCATGCTCTGCAGGGCGCCGCCGGCGGTGCCCTTGGCGAGGTTGTCGATGGCGCTGATCACGATGATCCGGCCCGCCGCCTCGTCGTGGGCGACCTGGATCTGTACGGCGTTGGAACCGTAGACGGCCGCCGTGGCGGGCCACTGCCCCTCGGGGAGCAGGTCGACGAAGGGTTCGTCGGCGAACGCCTTCTCGTACACGTCACGGACGGACGCGGCGCTCACCCCGGGCTTCGCCTTCGCACTGCAGGTGGCGAGAATGCCGCGGGGCATCGGCGCCAGGGTCGGCGTGAAGGACACCGTGACCGGCTCACCGGCCGCCGCGCTGAGGTTCTGGATCATCTCGGGGGTGTGCCGGTGGGCGCCGCCGACGCCGTACGGGGACATGTTGCCCATCACCTCGGAGCCGAGCAGATGCGGCTTGACCGCCTTGCCCGCCCCGGAGGTGCCGGACGCGGCAACGATCACGGCCTCGGGCTCGGCCAGCTGGGCCGCGTACGCCGGGAAGAGCGCGAGGGAGACGGCGGTCGGGTAGCAGCCGGGCACCGCGATACGCTTGGAGCCGGCCAGCGCCGAACGTCCGCCCGGCAGTTCGGGCAGACCGTAGGGCCAGGTGCCGGCGTGCGGCGAACCGTAGAACTTCTCCCAGTCCGCGGCGTCCTTGAGCCGGAAGTCGGCGCCCATGTCGACGATCAGCACCTCGTCACCGAGCTGCTCGGCCACGGCGGCGGACTGTCCGTGCGGGAGGGCGAGGAAGACGACGTCGTGCCCGGCGAGGACCTCGGCGGTGGTCGGCTGGAGCACCCGGTCGGCGAGCGGGCGCAGGTGCGGCTGCAGCGCGCCGAGCTTCTGCCCGGCGTTGGAGTTGGCCGTGAGCGCCCCGATCTCGACCTCGGGGTGAACCAGCAGGAGACGGAGCAGCTCCCCGCCGGCGTATCCACTCGCCCCTGCCACTGCTGCGCGTACCACCATCGAAACCTCCTCGTCGATGGCATGACTATACGCAGCTATGCACTTTTATGCAAAGCTTTGGCGGGTGGTTCGGCGGTCGGCTGTGGGTCGGGGCTTCAGTTGGGGGATGTGCGCGCGAGTTGGCGGAGCGAAGTGAGGCCGTGGCATGTGCGGCGTTACAGCCGGGACCGAGCAGTTCTCGGTCTGCACGGTTCCGACGGCCGGGACTGCTCCGACCCTGTCAGCGAGTGGACGGTGCCAGGAAGGCCCGGTCGATCGATGCCGACGTCAAAGGCCCTTCAGGACACGATCAAGCGCCGACCGGCCCGCAGGTCCCAGTTCGGCCAGCCCTGCCGGCCCGTGCGCCCGGAACAGCTCCCGCCACTTGATCACCGTCGGCCGCGTCGAGCCCACCGCGGCCGCCACCGAGATCGTTCCCGCGCCTGGTTGCGCACACTCCAGCACGATCCGCGCCCGCTCGACATACCCCGCCCGAATCGACCTTGAGCGGGACCACGACCTCGACGTCAGGCGGTCCTGCTCCGAGAGCAGCAGCGGGGCAGGCTGCAACGGGGCCGTGCCATCAGAAGCGATCCGGGCGGCAACCTGACAGAGCCGACTCAACGGTTCCGTCGATCAACTCCCGTGCGACCAGGCGGCCCACGGCCGGGGCGAGCGTGACCGCCGAGTGCATCACTGCCAAGTAGAGGCCGGGGACCTCGGCGACCGGGCCGACGATCGGCTCACCGTCGGCCGGCATTGGGCGCGCTCCGAGTCGGGTGCTGAGCAGCTCGACGCTCCCGGCGCCATGGAAAGTGGACCGGACGGCTGCAAGGGTCCGTTCGGGCGAGTCCGCGGCGGCGATCAGCCGGTCCGGGGCGACCTGCCGAAGATCGAAGTCCTCGGTGTTGACCACGGTGCGGACCAGACCGGCCGGGGCGCGGAGCCGGAACAGCGGCGACGGCGACGGTTCGACCGGGACGCGCACGCCGAGCGATGCGCCCAGCGCGGCCGTGGCAACTCCGGCCGCCAGCACCACCGTCGCACCGGAGAGGGGTCCTGCTGCCGTCTCAACCCCGGCAATCCGGCCCGCTGTATCCCGGCGGACCGCGGTAACCGGCGTGTCCAGATGTACCCGAGCCCCATGGGTGCGAGCGGCCGCGACCAGCCGCTCGGTCACGCCCACCGAGTCAACAGCGCCGTCACCCGGCGCCCAGACAGCCCACTCCGGAGGCTGCCGAAGGGTGGGCTCGAGCGTCGCCACGGTGGCCGCGTCCACGATCGTCTGCCCGAGCCCGGCGTCCGGCGCACTGTCCTCCCTGGTCCAGCTCAGCGAGCCGGACCAGGTAACCGGGAGTCCCGGCAACTCGGCCCCGAGTCGGTGGTACGCCGCCGTTGCGGTGGCCCGCAGCCCGGCGGC
Source organism: Streptomyces sp. NBC_00984 (assembly GCF_045162475.1). Lineage (NCBI taxonomy): Bacteria > Bacillati > Actinomycetota > Actinomycetes > Kitasatosporales > Streptomycetaceae > Streptomyces > Streptomyces sp. NBC_00984. The sequence goes on along the minus strand of NZ_CP108734.1, from coordinate 7,293,905 downwards.
CGGACCTTTACGCACGCCAGACGCTCCGACCCAGGCGAACGAGTCCGCCGTCACGCCGGCACCTGGCCGCCCGGCGTCGACCAACGTCACCGCGGCGCCCGCGCGGGCGGCGTGATAGGCCACCGATGCGCCGACAATGCCGGCGCCGACGACGACCAAGTCCCCGCTCACCGATGAGCTCAACACGTTCACGACCCTAGCGTCCGCCCGCGGCCTGGTGGGTCGGCGCCCACCGACCGACAACTGCCCAGGCCATCGGCACTCGTGAACACCCCCTGCAGGTAAGCGTCGCAGGCCGCACCCCTGTGCCAGGCCACGACAGTTGGCACTGATCGGGCTGTGTGACCTGGGGCTCCCAACAGCCTGGCCAGGCCAGTTGGCACTGCCTGGCCAAGATTCTTGGCATCTGTAATGCATTGCCACGTTTGTTGGCACCGGCGCCATGGTTCAGCGCGGCAGCGAGGCCGGCACGCATGGGGTTGCAACGGCGACCGTCTCGTCGCTTGGTTCCTTGCCGCTTTCACGTGACCTTCGGCGATTTCTACAGACCATCCAGTCGCCTGGTCACTGTGTCGAGTGTCGGCCAAGGAGGACCCTCGCGCAGCAAGCGCAGGAATTCCTCTCCGAATCGCCTCCCATTCGGAAACTGGTCGCCAAGCTCCCAACGCCACGCGGCGACCATCGCGATAACGAGCTGCCGGCACTCGTCCAGCAGCCCTTGGTCAACGCCTGGGTAGTGCTCGCAGACCGCCTCGGGAACATGGGCGAGATCGAACTCGACGGGTCCACGGCAGCACGTCTCAAGGTCGATGAACAACGGGCCGTTCTTCGTGCTGAGCACATTGCCCGGATGCGGCTCGCCGTGGAGCAGCTGCTCCACGGCGCCGCGGTCGTCGATCGCTCGTCGCAGGCTTGCCAGCCTGCCGCTGAGGAACACGCGGTCCGCGTCGGTGAGCTCCGGCGAGCGATCCGGGTCGGCGACAACTTCTTCCGCCTCCGTGATCCGGTCCGTGAACCTCGGGCTCGGCACATCGACCTTGCGCATGCCGGCGTGCAGCTGCTCCAGCGCCTTGGCGTAGTCGACCGGTGAGGTGTGAGGTGTCACGGGCTCGTAGTAGGTCCACAGCGTCACTGCGAAGCCATCGCGCGTGTACACACGCGGGTCCGCCCGAGGCTCCAAGGGACACACCGGGCATCCGGCCTCGGTGAGCCGCTGAGCGAGATCGACTTCGAACTGTGCAACCTCTTGTCCCACAGGGGCGACCCGGGCAAAGACGTCGCATGGCGTCAGCCGCAGTGCCAGCTTGTTCGAGTTGTGGAGAACGATTGCATCGTTGGCTGGCAGGTCGAGCGATGCGGCGACCGAAGTCGCAGCCGCGATCGCACGCGTGACGTCGGTCATATCCACCCTCGAATCTTGGCATGGATGAGCGAGGGCGGTGCCAACTATCGTGGCTCGGCACAACCCCGTCCGCCAACTCAAGCGCTCAGCTCCGCCAACTAGCGTGCTCATCCGCCAACTGAAGCGCTCGGTCACATCGGCTGAGACTGAGTTTTCGGGTTGGCCCGTGAGCGCTTGAGTTGGCCCGGGTGAGCGTCGGGGGTGGCCCGGAGATCACTGAGCCGTGACATGCCAGTCAGAACCAGTGCGGCCGGCGCCGACTGGGCTCACCTCCATGTCCGAGCCAGCCCCTGGTAGTGGGGCGCCGTGCGGCCCATGCGCGGCGGATCAGCTCGGGCTGGGCCTGTTCGAGAGGGCGGGGAGCGAAGAGGTGCTCCCGGCGGTGACGCGCTGCCAGATGAAGATGGAGGCGATCTGGCGTTTCCGGTCGTCGGGGACGGGACGTTTCCCAGAGATTTCAGGGAGGCGGGTCGGCCAGCTCCCTCCAAGTCTCCTCGGGGAGTGCCCAGTTGCTCAGGATGTCGCGGCGCCGCTGGTAGTCGGGAAGGTAGTCGGCGATCTCGCGTAGATGTGTGCCCAGCCCGACCACGGCGAAGCGGAAGTCGGTCGGGGCGTCCTTGGCCCCTTTCCAGAAGGCGTCGTCGTTGACCTCGTCACGGACCGAGCCCGGCGGGATGCCCAGTACGAGTGTGGCTTCACGGAGGGTGCACTGGGCGGACCGGCAGACGAGGTGGGCGGCCGCGGTACGACGGACGCGCCGTTCGTCGGCGGGGAACTTCGTGGGCCGGATGAAGCGCTCGTACCAGCCCTGCTCCAGGAACGCGGGGATCTGGTGCGGCGCGAAACCCATGCCCGAGCCGCGAGGGAGAGCCGGCGTCCGTCGGCGGTGGTGAAGGTGTCGTTGTCGCCCTGGACCAGACCCGCTTCGAGGGGGTCGGGGACATCGCGCAGCGGCAGCGCGAAGAGGGAGCACCAGGCGGTGATGGACTCGCTGAGGGATACGTCGATGTGCTGGCCCTCGGTCTCGGCGCCGAGGGCGGCGGTCAGGGCGAGGGCCGCGTGCATGGCTCCGGCCATGTCGCCGATCCGGACGCCGGGGCGTGTGATGTGGCCGTCCAGTCGTCCGGGGACGGCGAAGAAGCCGGACAGGCCGAGGAAGTTGAGCTCGTGGCCGGGTTTCTGTGCGTACGGTCCGCTCTGCCCGTAGCCGCTGAGCGAGCACAGCACCAGGCGCGGATTGGCCTCGTGGAGCGTGGCGTAGCCCAGGCCCATCCCGTCGAGGACGCCGGGACGGAAGCTCTCCACTACGGCGTCGGCGGTGCGGACCAGGTCCAGGAAGGTGTTCCGGTCGTCCTCGTCACGCAGGTCGAGGGCGATCGATCGCTTGTTGCGGTTGAGCGCGTCGAACAGGTCGGGGGCGATCCGCAGGGGGTCGCCGGCGTGGGGGGATTCGACCTTGATGACGTCGGCGCCGAGGTCGGCGAGCAGGGACGTGGCGTACGGGCCGGGCAGGAGGCGGGAGAGGTCGAGGATGCGTTTGCCCGTCAGCGACGACCAGGCGGGGGCTGCGGAGTGGGCGGGGGGTGTCATCGGGTGCACCTGTCTTGCGGGGCGAGGGGCGACGTGCGGCGGGAGGGCCGGTCAGGCCATGAAGGCGAGGCCGTGCGCGATGCCGTTGCGCTGGATCTCGGAGGTGCCGGTCAGGATGCGGAACATGCGGATCTTGCGGAACAGGAACTCGATCTCGTTGCCCTGGGTGAGACCTTCCTTGCCGTGGATCTGGACGGCCTGGTCGAGGATGCGGAAGGCGGACTCGGCGACGAACAGCTTGCTCATGAACGCCTCGGTGCGTACGTCCTTGCCCTGGTCGAGGGCGGCGAGCGCGGCGTAGGTCATCGAGCGGGCCGCGTACAGATCGGTGGCCATGTCGGCGACCTTGTGCTGGATGGACTGCAGGGCCAGCAGGGGCTGTCCGCCGGCAACCTTTCGGGTGCGGGTGCGCTCCAGGGTGAGGCCGAGGGCGCGGCGGGTGGCGCCGATGACGGTGGGGCAGTGCAGGAGCCGGTTGGTGGTGACGCGGCCGAGCGCGATCCGCATGCCCTTTCCCTCCTCGCCGAGGAGGTTCCGGGCGGGGACGTGGCAGTCGTCCAGCACGATGTCGCTCTCGATGTGCTCGCCGGACATGGGCGTGGCGCCGTCGGCCACCCGGCAGCCGGGGCTGTCGAGGTCGACGAGGAAGGCGGAGAAGGCCGGCTTCTCGCCCTCCTGTTCGCCGGTCCCCGCCATCCGGGCCACGACGATGGCGAAGTCGGCGAAGGGGCCCGCGGAGCTGAAGACCTTGTGGCCGCTCAGGCGGTAGCCGTCGCCGTCGCGGACGGCGGTGGTGCGCATGGACCGGACGTCGGAGCCGGCATCGGTCTCGGTCAGCGAGAAGCAGCAGGCGCGCTCGCCGCGCACCAGGGGCAGCAGGTACGTCTCCAGTTGGTACTCGGTGGCGTGGTCGAGGATGTCACCGGCACGGAGCGGGCCGCCCATGTCGCCGAGCACGCTGTGCCCCAGCACGCGTCCGCAGGCGCCCACTTCCTCCTTCAGGGCGGCCAGGGCGGTGTAGGAGAGGTTCTGACCGCCGTACTGCTCGGGCAGATGGATGCCGTAGAAGCCGAGTTCGCGGCTGCGCTGCCAGACGGGTTCGAGGTCGGAGCGGGCGAGGCGGCTCTCGTGGGTGATGCCGCGGTCGCGTTCGTAGTCGGCGAGTTCGCCGTCGAGGTAGGTGCGGAGTCGGTCGACGAGGCCGGAGACCTGGGGGTCGTCGTAGCTGGGGCGCAGGGAGAAGGTCATGTCGTGGTGGTCCTTGCGGTCGGGGGGCGGGGTCAGTTCACGCGGCGGTCGGGGGGCGGGGTCAGTTCACGCGGCGGTCGGCGCCGGCCCAGAACGGTTCACGCACGGCCTTGCGGTCGAGCTTTCCGTTCCGGTTGTGGGGCAGTTCTCCGACGAAGTCGATGCTCTTGGGCTTCTTGAAGCGGTCGAGGCGCTCGGCGCAGAACGCGGTGATCTCGTCGGCGCTCGGCGCGTGGCCGGGGCGGGGCACGATGACGGCCTTGACCGCTTCGCCCCACGTCTCGTCGGGCACGCCGATGACGCAGACCTCCTGGACACCGGGGTGTTCGTAGAGGGCGGCCTCGACCTCGGTGGAGTAGATGTTGAACCCACCGGAGATGATCATGTCTTTCTTGCGGTCGACGAGGAACAGGTAGCCGTCCTCGCGCATCCAGGCGAGGTCGCCGGTGTGGACCCAGCCGTCGCGGAACGTCTGCGCCGACAGTTCGGGCTCCTGCCAGTACTCGCGTACGCAGTCGGGGCCGCGGACGATGAGTTCACCGACCTCGCGGGGCGGCAGCGGTCGGCCGGCCTCGTCGACGATCAGGATCTCGGTGTCGTACATCGCCCGTCCGCAGGACTGGAGCAGTTCGGGGTCGTCCGCGACGGCGTGGGCGATCTCCTGGCTGCTCAGGCCCGCCACCACGCTGGTCGTCTCGCCCAGGCCGTAGCCCTGCGCCACGACCGGGCCGAAGAACCGCACGGCGTCCCGCAGGCGTTGGGGCGAGATGGGCGCGCCTCCCACGCGCACGCCGGTCAGGCTGGACAGATCCCGCCCGGTCGCGTCCGGGTGGGCCAGCACCATGTTGACCATGGCGGGGACGAGGAACGTCGCGGTGATGCGTTCCCTCTCCACCGTCTCCACGAACGCCTCGGCGCTCCAGGCCGGCAGCACATGGGTGGTCGCCCCGGCGAACACATTGGCCAGCAGGGTCATGCCGGTGGCGTGGGTGATGGGGCCGCAGGCGAGGTAGCGGGTGCCCGGCCGGGGCCGGGACTCGTCGCTCATCAGCAGTTTGCGCATGTTCGCGAGGCGGTTGCCGAAGGTCTGGACGGCGGCCTTGAGCGCTCCGGTGGATCCGGAGGTGAAGTTCAGGACGCACGGAGCGTCCTCGTCCACGTCGGTGGCGACCGGGCCGGCTCCCGTCTCCGCTCCCGCCTCGCCGAGCAGGGCCCGGTAGCCGAGGACCGCGGCGGCATCCGGTGTCGCGCCCGACGCGGCGGCCGGCTCGTCATCGAGGAGCACGGGAAGACAGCCGGTGCCCGACGCCTCGACGGCGGCCAGCGCGTCCTCGCGGTGCGCCGCGTCGAACAGGAGGGCGCGCACCGGCGCGTAGCGCAGGATGTGCTCGATCTCGCCGCGCCCCAGACGGGCGTTGACCGGTGCGCGTACCAGTCCGGCCTTGTAGAGGGCGAATTCGACCTCGACCAGCTCCCCGCGGTTCCAGGCCAGGGAGGCGACCGCGTCACCGGGGCGCAGCCCGCGGGCGATCAGGGCCGAGGCGAGCCGGTCGGTCGCGCCGTCCAGCTCCGCGTACGTCCAGGAACGCTCGCCGCAGACCAGAGCGGTCGCGTCGGGCCAGTAACGGGCGCTGCGGGCGAGGTAGGTGCCGAGGTTCATCAACGATCTCCAGCCTTACAGTCTGATCGATTGAATACAACAAGAACGTTTACGGACAGAATGTTTTGTATCTTGTGGGCTGTCAAGAGCCATCTAGACTGTGCGCGAACCACGACAGGGCGAAGGGGGCCGCATGGCCGAGGACAGGCGCACCAGGCGCACCCGCAGGGCGCTGGGCGGCGCACTGGTGGAGCTGGTGCTGGAGCGCGGCTTCAGCGCGCTCACCGTCGAAGACATCACCGAGCGGGCCGATGTCGCGCGCGCCACGTTCTACGCGCACTTCAAGGGCAAGGACGACCTGTTCGCGCGCGTGACCACCGACCTGCTGGAGCAGCTCACGCAGCGTCTGGAGCCGGCGGTGTCCGGCAGCGCCGTCGGATTCACCGGCAAACCGCTGCTGGAGATGTTGCGGCACGTGAGCGACGAACGGGACGTGTACCGGGTCGTCCTGCGCGGCGAGGGGGACGGCAAGCCCCTGCAGATGTTCATGGACTCCTGCGCCGCCGCGACGGCGCAGGAGTTCAAGGCCCGCGCCGAACGCAACAGCGTCCAGCCGCGCATCGACGCCGACCTGCTGGCCCGCGTCTGGGTGGGCGAACAGATCGCCGTACTGCGCTGGTGGGCCGAGCAGGACACCCCGCCGATGCCCGCCGAAGAGGCCGTCCGCATGCTCCTGGACCTGGCCCTGCACGGCCGGTACTGGGCCAGCGGCTTCACCGCACCTGACCGGGGCTGACCGAGGACGCACTGAGCCGCGCGGCGTCCCGGGCCGGGCGGATACAGCAGACGGCCACCGCACCGCAGGTGATCATGACGCCCGCGGCCAGCGCGAACGACTGCGCGTAGCCCGCACTCACCGAGGGCGCCGTGTCCAGCAGGCGGCCGGTCAGAGAGGGGGCCAGCAGCCCCGGAAGCGTCCCCGTCGCAGCCACGATCCCGAAGAGCGCGCCGCGCTGGGAGGCGGGCACGACCGCCGCGGCCGTCATGTAGTGCAGCGGGAAGGCGATGGAGTGCACCGCGAAGGCGACCGCGATCAGGACGAGCCGCACCGGCAGCGGGCCGACGAAGGGGAACACCGCCATCGCCGCCCCCGCACACGCCACCGCCAGGCCCTGCGGCACACCGCTGGAAAGGCGCAGCGACACGCCGCGCCGGGTCAGCCGGTCGACCATCGGGGACAGTGCCAGCAGCAGTACGAAACTCAAGGCGGACACGGCACTGAGCACCGCCGCCGCCGTCCCCGGGCTCATGGTGAGCTCGTTCCTGAGGTACGACGGCAGCCACGCCTGGCTGAGGGCCATCGCCCACGACGCCCCGAAGGCGCTGGCCACGCTCCCGATCACCGTGCCGGAGAGCAGTAGGCGGCGATACGGGACGCGCGCGGGCCCGCCGGTCCCGGCCGGTACGCGCGCGGAAGGCCGGTCATAGGGCCCGTCGCGCCCGACGAACCACCACACCGCGCTCCACACCAGGCTCGTCACGGCCAGCGCGGCGAAGGCCGAACGCCACCCGAACCGGGTGATCAGCCAGGTCACCACGGGCGCCGCTATGAGGGTGCCGAGCGCGGCACCACTGATCTGCAGGGCCGAGGGCAGGCCGCGTCGGCCGACCGGAAACCACTTGTACAGGGCGTGCATCGACATCGGCGTGGCCGGCCCCTCCGCCGCACCGAGCAGCACCCGGCCGGCGACCAGCGCCGGCACGGCCGAGACGATCAGGACGGGCAGCTGGGCCAGGCCCCACACCACGCACATCACGAACAGCAGGACCCGGCTGGAGATGCGTGCGGCGAAGAAGCCGACGACCAGCCCGGAGAGGCTGAACAGGATCGAGTAGGAGCTGGAGATCAGGCCGTAGGTGCTGTGGCTGATGTCCAGCTCGTCCATGATCGGGTCGGCCGCCAGTCCGAGCACCGACTTGTCCGCGAAATTGACGATCATGAACGTGACGATCAGCGCGGTGACGAGCCAGGCGCGGCGCCGGTCGAACGCCGGCGCCGCGAGGTCGCCGGGCGCGTCGAGAGCCAGCGGCGGTGATGGCTGCGAGGACATAGGGAGACTCCTGCGGTTCGGGAGAAGCAGGGGGCGAATGCTCTGCGGCGGGAGGCGCGGCATCGAGCTGACGCGGGTGGCGGCGCCGCTCCCGTCCGGGCACGCCCAGTCGGGGTGCGACGGCAAAGCGTTGAACACAGCGTCCAGTAATGGGCTGTTGATTCGGCAACGTAACGCGCTGGCCACTTCCGGTCAATGCTTCTATGGCAAGTGAGGCGATGCATCACGAGTCGATCGCTGGAGAAAGTGACGAATCAGAACGCGACAGTCATGAAATCAGACGGTGTGTATGGTAGCGATCGGAACGTCACTCAATTCGGAACGTCACTCAATTTCGAGGAGCGCGCATGACCGAGGCACCGCTGGCGCATCTCCACTGGTCCCGCGGCTACACCGACCCGGCATGGGTGCGCCGCTACACCACGTCGGGCCGGGAACTGCTGCCCAGCCGGCGGGTGTGGCGCGGACCGGACCCCGCCCGCAGCCTGCCGACCGGCACCGCCGGCATCGAACAGCTCACGATCACCGCGCCCGACGGCCGCACCCTGACCCTCCAGGACCTCTTCGCGGCCGCCGAGACCGACGCCCTCCTGGTGATGCACCGCGGCACCGTCGTCTACGAGAACTACCCGCACGGGCTGCGGCCCCACGACGCCCACTTCAACGCCTCGGCGGCCAAGTCGTACGTAGGCCTCCTGGCGGCCACCCTGGCCCACCGGGGAACCCTCGACCGTGACGCGACAGCCTCCTCGTACATCCCCGAACTCGCCGGCACCGCCTTCGGGGACAGCACCGTCGACCACCTGCTGCACATGGGAACCCATGTCTCCTACGCGGGGCGCCCCTTCGACAAGCCCGTCGAGGCCCAGCGCTACTTCGCGGTCGTCGCACCACCCCTGCGCCCCTACGGCTACAGCGGCCCCACCAGCATCCGCGAACACCTCACCACCGCACGCGCGACCGCCGCACCGGGGACCGGGTTCCGCTACGAGAACGGCAACGTCGAAGCGCTCGCCGAAATCCTCCGCCGCGTCACCGGCACCACCACCTCGGCCCTGCTGAGCGACATGATCTGGTCCCGGCTCGGCGCCGACGAGGATACTACGTCCTGGACAGCGAGGGCGCCGAAGCCGCCTGCGGCGGATTCAGCGCCACCGCCCGCGACGTGGCCCGGCTCGGCGAGATGATCCGCTGCGGCGGTGCCGTCGCGGACCGGCAGATCATTCCGAACGCCGTGACCGCCGCCATCACCGAAGCGCCGGAGGGCTACCCCAAGCGCGTCCGCTTTCCCGCCGCGCCGCCCAGCGCCCCCGCCAACCTCTCCTACCACGACTTCTGGTGGATCCTGAACGACCCCTACGGCTCCTTCATGGCCAGCGGCATTCACGGCCAACGCCTCTTCATCTCGCCCCAGTTGGAGACCGTCATCGTCCATTACGGATCCCAGGTGATGTCTCCGGTCGCCCCCGCGGCCCCGCTCGTCCCGGCGTTCCTGCAGATCGGCGCCCACCTCCAGCGCACGAGCTGACCCCGGCGCCACGGGCCCGGCGCCGCGGCAGGGGCCGACTGTTCCGGAACCCGGTGATCGCGCCGTTCGGGAACCCGGTGATCGCGGCGGAAGCCGAGCTCCGCCTGACCAGGAAGCCCGGACGGGAACGGGTCGTCGCACGCGCGCGGGAGCGCACGCGAGGGGGCGGACGCGAGGGGGCGGACGCCGCCCGAGCGCGCGTGCCACCCGTGCCCGCCCGTCGATGCCGAACGAGTCGATGTCAGGATGGTTCCATGACGAGCAAGGTTTACTTCGACATCACCATCAACGACGAGCCCGCCGGGCGGATCACGTTCAAGCTGTTCGACGACATCGTTCCCAAGACGGCGGAGAACTTCCGCCAGCTGGCGACGGGCGAGAAGGGCTTCGGTTACAAGGGGTCGTCCTTCCACCGGATCATCCCCGACTTCATGCTGCAGGGCGGCGACTTCACCCGGGGCGACGGCACGGGCGGCCAGAGCATCTACGGCGCCAAGTTCCCGGACGAGAACTTCAAGCTCGCGCACACCAAGCCGGGCCAGCTGTCCATGGCCAACAGCGGCCCCCACTCCAACGGCTCGCAGTTCTTCATCACGACGATCGTGACGTCGTGGCTGGACGGCAAGCACGTGGTCTTCGGCGAGGTCGACGACGAGGACAGCATGAAGCTGGTCAAGAAGATCGAGTCCCTCGGCTCCCAGAGCGGCCGCCCGCAGGCGAAGATCACCATCGCGGACAGCGGCACCGTCTGACCCGCACACACAGCCTCTGGAACGAGCGCGCCGCCCGGCAGTCCCGCCGGGCGGCGCGCTCCGTCGTACCGGCGGCCGACCAGCCCCCGCTCCGCCGATACGGTGCCGGGATGGGAAACTTCTTCCACGGCGGGGGCCGCAGTCTGTCCATGTCCAACGGGGGCACGGACGTCTTCGTCGATGTGCTCATGCTGGCCGTGTCCGATCTCGCCGAGAGCGTCTGGGAGTACCGCTTCGCCACCCTGCTGACCCTGCAGGACCAGGGCGCCGTGGGGCGCGGGGTGGTCGGATTCGACCTGGAGGAAGTCGACTGGGGCAGCTCCCCGGGCGAGCAGGCCGCGGCGAAGGGCTTCGTGCTGCGGGTGCTCGATCTGGCCCTGCGCAGGCACCGGTGGGACGAGCTGGGCTACGAACCACCGTTCGCCGAGGGATATCTGCGGCAGTACCGGGAGATGGTCGAGGCGTTCGACCCCGCCGGCACCGAGCCGCGGAGCGGCATTTTCCCCTTCCCCGGTCCGGAGGAGGCCGCCATGGCCTCGTGCGTACGGCACCGCGTGCTGTGCGCGCCGGCGTACTGGGAGGCATGCGTCTTCTGCAATGCGTCGCGCCACTGACCTCACTGTCAACCGATGGTTGACACCCCGGGGACTGTCAACCTACGGTTGACACATGGTGAATCCCGTACGCCCGACCCATCCCGTGCGCCTCGACGATCTGATCGAGGCCATCAAAAAGGTGCACACCGACGCCCTCGACCAGCTCTCCGACGCGGTGATCGCCGCGGACCACCTCGGTGACATCGCCGACCACCTGATCGGCCACTTCGTGGACCAGGCCCGGCGCTCGGGCGCCTCCTGGACCGAGATCGGCAAGAGCATGGGGGTGACCAGGCAGGCGGCCCAGAAGCGGTTCGTGGCCAAGGACCCCGGCGAGGTGTCGGATCTCGACCCCAGCCAGGGGTTCAGCCGCTTCACCCCGCGGGCCAGGAACGTCGTGATGGCCGCGCAGAACGAGGCCCGCACGGCACACAACGACGAGGTGGGCACCGCGCACCTGGTGCTGGGGCTGCTCAGCGAGCCCGAAGGGCTGGCCGCGGCGTTCGTCAAGGCCCAGGGCATCACGCTGGAGGACGTCCGCCGGGCCGCGACCGAGGCACTGCCACCGGCCGTGACCGGCGAGCTGCCGGAGATCGTCCCGTACGACGCCGGGGCCCGCAAGGCGCTGGAGCTGACGTTCCGGGAGGCTCTTCGGATGGGCCACAACTACATCGGAACCGAGCACATCCTGCTCGCGCTGCTGGAGCAGGAGGACGGTACGGGTGTGCTGACGGATCTCGGCATCGACAAGGCGACCGCCGAGACGGGCATCGCCGAGGCCCTCACCCTCCTCACCGGCTCGCGGGAGGACGGCTGACCGAGCCGCCGGGTCCGCCGGACGCCCCGGCGGACCCGGTGCCGGTCGTCGTACGCCGGTGCCGGGCCCGCCGCGGCGAATTCCGGCCAGTACGCGGCGACCGGGGCGGCGAGGCCCGCACGGCCCCCGGCCGACGGGGCCGGGCTGCGTCGAGCGGTCGTCGTTGTTCGCTCACCGGACGCTGACCAGGGCCGTCCGCTCCCGGGGCCGGACGGGGACGCCGTCCGGCCGACCGCCCCGCAGGCAGACCACGGAACCGCCGACAGGTACGGCGACCGCCGCGCCCGGTTCCCCGTACCCCCGGAAATTCGCCGGGAAGTTCTCCAGAAACTTCAGCGGACTCCCGCTTCGAGCCGGAGACTCCAGCGGCCCGGCACACCGGTGAGCGTGACCGTGGAGAGCGGCCCGACGTCCACGCTCCAGTACGTCGACGGCGGGGCCTTGAGCGCGTAGACGAGCGCGGCCCGGACGACCGCCGGTTCGGCGACGGCGACGATGGCGCCCTCGCATGCGGGGCGGGTGTCCAGCCAGCCCCCTATCCGCGAGATGAACGCGAGCAGCGGTTCACCGCCGTGCGGGGCGGAGCGCGGGTCCGCGAGCCAGGCGTCGACCGCCGCGGGTTCGCATGCGGTGACGTCGGCGAGGGTGCAGCCGCGCCAGCGGCCCATGTCGCAGTCGCGCAGGGCGGGTTGGACGAGCGGGGCGAAGCCGAGTGCGTCGCCGGTCGCACGGCTGCGCGGGGTCGGCGAGCAGTAGCGCAGCTCGGCGGCGCCCAGAGACATGAGGGCGGGCGCGGCGAGCCGGACCTCGTACAGACCGGTGTGGTCCAGCGGCCGGTCGTCGTCGAAGCGCTCGGCGAGCACGGCGGAGCTGCGTGCCGCCGCGACCAACGAGACTCTGGAAGTCATGGCGGTGATCGTGGATCCGAACACCCTTCCGGTCAAGAGGGCCTTCACGAGTCCTTCCGTCCCGTCCCGGCCCGGGGCGGATCCCGCGGCACCTGCCCCCGATTGGCCTGAAGTGGCCTTCTCAGGGACCGCTCGGGCAGCCCGGGTCAGGGCCGGAGGCCGCCCCCGGAACCGGTCAGGACTTCGTCGCAGGCGGTGCGCAGCCGGCGGATCCCCTCGGCGATCTCGGCCGGCCCGGCGACCGCGGAGTAACTCAACCGGATCTGCGGGGCCGGGGGTTCCGCGCAGAAGTACGGGCGGCCGGGTGCGACGGCGACACCCGCGCGCAGGGCCGCCGAGACCACCGCGGACTCGTCCGTACCGGCCTCCGCCTCGGGCAGGCGCAACCACAGACTGCCGCCGCCGGCGGGGATGTGCGGGACCGTGAGGGCGGGCAGTTCCAGGCTCAGGGCCGTCGTCATGGCGATGCGGCGGTTCCTCAGCCCGGTCGACACCGACCGCAGATGGCGGCCCCAGGCCGGGGACCCCACGAGTTCGAGCGCGGCCTCCTGGAGCGGCCGGGGGACGAAGAAGCTGTCGACGACCTGGATGGCCCGCAGCCGGCCCAGTACCGGCCCGCGGGCGGCGAGCGCCCCCACCCGCAGGCTCGGCGAGGCGATCTTGGTGAGGGAGCAGACGTGGACGACCACTCCGTCCGGATCGTCGGCGGCCAGGGGTGCGGGCAGCGGCCCGGCGTCGTCGTGGACCAGCCGGCGCGCGAAGTCGTCCTCGATGACGAAGGCGCCCGCCGCACGGGCGATCCGGACGACCTCGGCGCGCCGTTCCGGGGCGAGGACCGCGCCGGTCGGGTTCTGGAAGAGCGGCTGGCAGACGAAGACGCGGGCACCGGTCGCGCGGAACGCCGCGTCGAGCAGCTCCGGCCGTACGCCGTCGGCATCCATGGGCACCGGCACGGGCCGCAGTCCGGCGGCGCGGGCGACCGCCAGCATGCCGGGGTAGGTGGGTGACTCGACCAGCAACGGGGCGCCGGGCGGGGCGAGGGCGCGCAGTGCGGTGGCCAGGGCGCTCTGGCCGCCCGCGGTGATCAGCACGTCGGCGGCGGTGAACGCGGGCCCGATCTCCCGGGCGAACCAGGAGCGCAGTTCGGTCAGGCCGTCGGTGGGTGGCCGGCCCCAGGCGCCGGGGCGGCGGCCGGCCCGCGCGAGGGCGGCGGCGAGTGCCCGCTCCGGCTGGAGCGAGGGGTGGAGGTAGCCGCCGTTCAGCTCGATGACACCGGGCGGCGGCGCGGCGAGCGTGACCAGGACTCCGGAGGCGTCGACGGTGCGCGGCACCACCTCGGGGCCGCCGTCGCCGCTGAGGGAGACCTCCTGCCAGGAGGTGTCGCCCGGCGGGGGCACATCGGTGCGGGGCTGTGCCCGGAAGGCGCCGGAGCCGGGCCTGGTGACCACCAGCCCCTCGGCGACGAGCTGGGAGATGGCCCGGGAGACGGTGACGGGGCTGACCCGGAAGCGCTCCACCAGGGCTCGACTCGACGGCAGCTTCCCACCGGGCAAGTAGCGGTTCACCTCACTCCGGAGCGATCCGGCGAGGTCGGCGACACTGCTACGCTCTTGCATGAGAGCCAAGGATAGCGCTACCAATAATGGCACGATAGCGGTTGGTTCCTCCGTCGGCATCGATCCCGACCGCGGGGCCGACAGTGCGGCCGGGAGCGGGACGGGCCGCGTCACAGGCCATGAGGGGAACCGCGGCGGCGCCGTTCTCGCCGGGCTCGGTGTCCTCGCCTTCTCGCTGACCTTTCCTTCCACGGCCTGGGGCCTGGAGAGCTTCGGCCCCTGGTCCCTGGTGGCGCTGCGTACCCTGCTCGCCGCGGTGATCGCAGGCAGTGCGCTGCTGCTGGGACGCGTCGCGCTGCCGGACCGACGACACCGGGCCGGGCTCGCCGTCGTCGCCGCGGGTGTGGTGATCGGCTTCCCGCTGCTGACCACGCTGGCGCTGCAGACCTCGACGACCTCGCACGCGGCCGTGGTCGTGGGGCTGCTGCCGCTGACCACCGCGGTGTTCTCCTCGCTGCGTACAGGAGCGCGACCGCCCCGCGCCTTCTGGGTCGCGTCGCTGGCCGGTGCCGCCGTGGTGATCGTGTTCACCGTGCAGCAGAGCGGGGGTGAGCTGTCCGGCGGCGATCTGTATCTGTTCGGCGCGCTGCTGGTGTGCGCGGCGGGGTACACCGAGGGCGGCAGGCTGGCCCGGGTCATGCCGGGCTGGCAGGTGGTCGGCTGGGCGCTGGTGCTCTGTCTGCCGCTCGCGGTGGCGGGAGCGGCGGTCGCGTTGCCGGCCGAGCCGGTGCGGCTGACCGCGCACGGGGTGATCGGTCTGGTCTGGGTGGCGGCCGGCTCGACCTGCCTCGGCCTGTACGTCTGGTACCGCGGGATGGCGGAGATAGGGGTGCCGAGAGCCAGCCAGCTCCAGCTCGCGCAGCCGTTGCTGACCCTGGTCTGGTCGTTCTTCCTGCTCGGCGAGACGGTCTCGGCCGCGGCGCCGGTGGCGGCACTCGCGGTGCTCGTCTGCATCGCGGCCACCCAGCGGGCGGGGCGGGCCCGGCGTCCGCGGTGAAGGACCCGCCCGCTCCACCGGGCGAAGTCGCCTTTCGGTCATAGACTTGTCGACATGGACCGCCATCCGTGAGGAGGTCAGTCCCGATGGAGGCACACACGGGCGACCGGCTGGTGACGCACGGCAGGACCGTGGGCCAGCACGACAAGGTCGCAGAGATCGTCGAAGTGCTCGGGGCCGGGGGCGCTCCCCCGTACCGCGTGCGCTCCGACGACGGACACGAACACCTGATTGCACCCGGTCCCGACAGCGTCGTAGAGCACACCTGTATCCGGAAACAGCCCCCGACTCCGTAGCGGCCTCCGGCGGACGGCACTGCTCTTCGCCTCCGGGCCGCGGGCGGGCCGGCCGGTTCCCGGCAGCCCGCCCCCGACACCTCTCGCGCCCACTCCGCATTCTTGTCCCGGCGGGGTGGGCGCACTTCGTGTCAGCGGGGTGGGCGCACCCGGTTGCGGTAGTGGTCGCCCACCACCCGGTCCATGGCCCCGATCCGGTCCGTGACCACGTCCTTCCCGGAGAAGTAGACGTGACCGCGCACCTGGTCGTACCCGGCTGCGAAGTCGAGGTGCCGGGAGAGTTCGGCCGGGTCCTGCCAGGCGGCGGGCTGGGCGGGGTCACCGGCCTTGTAGAGCGCCTCCCCCACGAACAGGTTGACGCCGGTGCCGCGCACGGCCTCGCTCCACCAGGGCACGAGCTCGGCGTAGTCGGCGGCGGCGAAGCCGATGTTCCAGTAGACCTGCGGGCAGATGTAGTCGATCCAGCCCTTCCTGACCCAGCCGCGGGTGTCGGCGTACAGATCGTCGTAGGTCTGCACCCCCGCCTTGGTGTCGGAGCCGAGCGGGTCGGTCGCGGCGTTGCGCCACACCCCGAACGGGCTGATCCCGAACTGGACGTTCTTCTTGATCTTCTTGATCCGCTCGGCGGTCTCGCGGACCAGCTTGTCGGTGTTGTCGCGCCGCCAGGCGGCCTTGTCCGGGAAACCCGCGCCGTACTTGGCGTACGTGGCGTCGTCGTCGAAGACCTGCCCGGCCACCGGGTACGGGTAGAAGTAGTCGTCCCAGTGCACGGCGTCGATGTCGTAGCGGCGGACCGCGTCCAGCATCGCGTCCTGGACGAAGCGGCGGACCTCGGGGATCCCGGGGTTGTAGTAGAGCTTCCCGCCGTACGGCAGGACCCAGTCGGGGTGCAGTCGGGCCGGGTGGGTGGCAGCCAGCCGGGACGGGTCGGTGTGGTTGGCGACCCGGTACGGGTTGAACCAGGCGTGCAGCTCCAGACCGCGACGGTGCGCCTCGCTCACCGCGGTGCCCAGCGGGTCCCAGCCGGGGTCCTTGCCCTGGACGCCGGTGAGGTACTGGGACCACGGTTCGTAGGGCGAGGGCCACAGCGCGTCGGCGGTCGGCCGGACCTGGAGGATCACGGTGTTCAGCCGCCGGGCCACGGCCTCGTCGAGGTACGCGATCAGCTCGGCCCGCTGCGCGGCCGGCGTCAGGCCGGGCGCCGAGGGCCAGTCGACGTTGGCGACGGTGGCGACCCAGATGCCGCGCAGTTCGCGCCGTGCCACATGGTGAGCACCCGGGCGCGCCGGTGCGCCGGGGCGCCCGGCACCGGTCCGCCGGGGCGGAACCGCGGCCGCGTCACCGGCCGCGGTGACGGTGCTCACCACCCCCGCAACCACCCCGGCCGCACCCGCCACAAAGCCTCTTCGGGCCATTTGCCGCATTTCGCTGCACCTGCCGTCTCTCTGTCCACATCGTCACCCCGGGTATCCGGGCGTAACGCAGAGCATGCCCGCCCCGGCCCACGATGACCCGTAGGTCGCGGAGTAACGTCGGGGGGTCGGGGCGGGCACCGGAATCAGACGGGAACCTGCGACACGCAGAACAGCGAAAGGCACGAGGTGACGGACTCTATGGCCGACATTGCACGCGTCGGAGTGGTGGGCTGTGGCCAGATGGGCGCGGGCATCGCGGAGGTGTGCGCCCGCAGCGGTCTCGAGGTCATGGTGGCCGAGACCACCGGCGAGGCGTTGGAGATCGGCCGCACCCGGCTGCACAACTCCCTCTCGAAGGCCGCCGAGCGCGGCAAGATCACTCCCGAGGAGCGCGACGAGACACTCGCCCGGCTGAGCTTCACCACGGACCTGGGCGAATTCGCCGACCGCGATCTCGTCATCGAGGCCGTCGTGGAGAACGAGCAGGTCAAGACCGAGATCTTCCAGGTGCTCGACCAGGTGGTGACCCGGCAGGACGCGATCCTCGCCTCGAACACCTCCTCCATCCCGCTGGTGAAGCTGGCCGTGGCGACCTCCCGCCCGGACCAGGTCATCGGCATCCACTTCTTCAACCCGGCGCCGGTGCAGAAGCTCGTCGAGCTGATCCCCGCGCTGACGACGTCCGACGAGACGGTGAAGCGCGCCGAGGCCCTGGTGCAGGACGTCCTCGGCAAGCACCCGATCCGCGCCCAGGACCGCTCCGGCTTCGTCGTCAACGCGCTGCTGATTCCGTATCTGCTCTCCGCGATCCGGATGTTCGAGTCGGGGATCGCCAGCCGTGAGGACATCGACAACGGCATGGAGCTCGGCTGCGCCCACCCCATGGGCCCGCTCAAGCTCTCCGATCTGATCGGTCTCGACACGGTGGCCTCGGTCGCCGACTCGATGTACGCGGAGTTCAAGGAGCCGCTGTACGCCGCTCCCCCGCTGCTCCAGCGCATGGTGGACGCGGGCCGGCTCGGCCGCAAGACCGGCTCGGGCTTCTACCCGTACTCCTGATCCTTCCTTCGTGCCCGTACGGGGCCGGTCCGGGCGATCCCAGGACCGGCCCCGTTCGCGGTTCGCGGTGCCTCACCCCAGCCGTAAGTGGCGGAGCATCATCAGCCCGGCGGCCATGCCGGCGGCCGGGACCTCGCCGCGGGCGATCATCTCGGGCACCAGCTTGAGCGGTATCCACTCGCGGCGTGAGGACTCGAAGGCGTCGCTGGGCGCGCCGGTCCAGGCGGCCTCCTCGGACCAGTAGAGGTGGTGCCGGGCGTCGGTGAGGCCGTTCGACGGCTCCACGGTCAGCAGCGGGTGCAGCGGCCCGGGGCGCCAGCCGGTCTCCTCCTCCATCTCCCGGGCGGCGGCGGCCGCGATGTCCTCGCCGTCCTCGACGACACCCGCGGCGAGCTCCCAGCCCCAGCTGTCCGTGATGAAACGGTGCCGCCAGAGCAGGAGCACCTCATCGGCCTCGTTGACGGCGGTGGCCGCCGCGACGGGGCGGAGCCGGATGAGGTAGTGGTCGAGATGACGGCCGTCGGGGATGACCACGTCCGCCAGATTGACCCGGAACCAGCGGTTCTCGTACACAGTTTGTTCGTTCAGATTCACCCATTGCACGTTTCTGCCACCTTCCGACAAGTAGGTGGCAACATCGCAGCAGGAGCGGGAGCGGAACGGAACGCACCGGTCCTCTCGGGTACGCACTCACAGCGGTACGCGCAACGCTCCGTCGATCAGTTCGGCGGCCCGCCCCGCGTCGGCGCAGCCGCTCGCGACCAGGTCCTCGCGCACGGCACGCAGCCGGTCGCGCAGCCGCCGCGACTCCATGCCCCTGGCCCGCTCCGCCATCTCCGCGGCCGTGGCCGCCGCCCGGTCCGCCTCGCCCTGGCGCAGCTCGACATGGGTCAGCATGGCCAGCCGGTGCACCCGGCCCCGGTCGTGCGCCGGGATCCGTACGGCCTTCACCGCGTGTTCCCTGGCCGCCGGCAGATCGCCGATGCCGAGCAGGGCCTCGGCCACCTGCACATCGACCAGGCCCGGCTGGACGTACCCCGTCTCGTCCGGTTCATGGCCCGGCCTGATGCGCTCGGCCTCCGACTCGGCGCGCCGGATGCACTCCCGGGCGCCGCCCGCGTCGGCCAGTCGGGCGTACGCCTTGGCCTGCATCGCGTACAGGTCGGCGGCGAGCGCGGGGCTGATGTGGCCTCCGGCGGCCCGCAGCGCCGCCTGGGCGAAAGCCACGGACTGCCGGTAGTCGGCGAGGAGGAGCGACTGGTTGACCAGCAGGGCGATCACATAGCCGCCGAACCCCCTGTCCCCGCTCGCCTTGGCCAGCCGCAGCGCCTGGTGGAAGTAGCGCTGGGCGAGCCCGTGCGCGTCGGAGTCGTAGGCGCAGATCCCCGCGACCGCCACCAGACCGCCCGCCGCCCGGTGCAGCCGGCGGCCCATCGCGTCGCTGTAGCCGCCGCGCAGCAACGGGGCGGTCTCGGCGTTGAGGAAGCCGACGATGCGGGATCGGGTCGCGATCCCGCCTGCCCGGCGGTACATCAGTTCGTAGTGGGTACGGGCCGCGCGCAGGGTCACTATGTCGGCCATGCAGACGCGGGTCGGTCCACCGCGCGAGACATCGGCGTCCTCCGGCGGGTTCTCCCACTCCCAGACGGGCATCACCGCCGCGGTGCCGGTGACGGCGGCCGGGACGAGGGTGTGCGGACGCTGCCCTTCGTCGGAGCGCCACAGCGCGGTGGCCCGCTCGACGAAGCCGGTGAGCGAGGAGGCGGGCACGGGCGAGCCGGTGCCCGGGGTGGCCATGCCGATGTCGTCCAGCGAGAGGGGCCTGCTCAGCCGGTCGCCGAGCACTTCACAGATCAGGTCGGGCACCTGGCCGCGCGGACGCTGCCCCTTCAACCAGCGGGCCACCGCGGTGTGTTCGTACCGCAGGCGCAGCCCGCGGGAGCGGCCGGCCCGGTTGATGTGCGCGGCAAGGCCCGCCCGGGAGACACCCGCCTCCTCGATCAGGGCAGCCAGCAGAATGTTGGGCTCCGTTGCCCCCATGCGCCCCT
Organism: Streptomyces sp. NBC_00984; assembly: GCF_045162475.1. Lineage (NCBI taxonomy): Bacteria > Bacillati > Actinomycetota > Actinomycetes > Kitasatosporales > Streptomycetaceae > Streptomyces > Streptomyces sp. NBC_00984. The sequence goes on along the minus strand of NZ_CP108734.1, from coordinate 7,273,922 downwards.
CCGGTGGTTCGGCACGCCGAGGCGTGTCGCACCAGTGGAGCACGATTCACACGGGGTGTGAACGCAATGCCCGAACCGTCCCGCTGCGCACCCTGTTGCGTCGGCGCGCGGATCGGTTGAATCAGTCGTCTCGCAAGAGGCGGACGGGTCGTCTGCTCCCCCTCGTACAGCACGACGACCCGCACCTGCGCCGTCCGCTCTGCCGACCTGCCCGACACTCCGTGGCAGCGTGGACGGCGCCGGATCGCACGACCCACTGCCCACGGATCGGAGGGTGGCTGCGGGGTCGGCTCGGAGCCGGGTTCCCCCGGGCCGTGCCGGGGCCCGGGTGCGGTCCTCGCCGCTCGGCGAGCATGCGGGAGGGGCGCACCCGGTCACCGGATGCGCCCCTCCTCGCCGTGTTCCCGCGAAACGCTACGCGCCCCGCAGCACCGCGCCCGTCCGCTCCGCGGCGAGGGCCACCGCCGCGTCGCGCGCGGCCGAGGCCTCGTCGACGGTCAGCGTGCGGTCCGCCGCGCGGAAGCGCAGTGCGTACGCCAGGGACTTGCGGCCCGCACCGATCTGCTCACCGGTGAAGACGTCGAACAGCCGCACCGATTCGAGCAGTTCGCCCGCGCCCTCGCGCAGCGCCCGCTCCACATCGGCGGCCGGGACGTTCTCCGCGACGATCAGCGCGACGTCCTGGGTCGCCACCGGGAAGGTGGAGATCCGGGGCGCCTGGAGCGCACCGTCGACGGCCTGCTCCAGGACGTCGAGCTCGACCTCCATGGCACAGGTGCGCTCGGGCAGGTGAAGGTCCTTGACGACCCGCGGGTGCAGCTCACCGGCGTGCCCGAAGAGGGTCTCCTCGCCGTTCACCGTGACGTACAGCGCGGCGCACCGGCCCGGGTGCCACGGCGCGTGCCGGTCGCTGCGGACGGTCACCTCGACGCCGGCCTCACGGGCGATCGTGCGGGCGGCCTCGACGGAGTCCGCCCAGTCGGCCGGGCGGCCCTTGCCCCACCAGCCGGCCTGCTCGCGGGCGCCCGCGAGGACGACCGCGGCGCGGCGCGGCTGACGCGGCAGCGAGGCGTCGAGCCCGGCGATCTCCTCGTCGGTGGGACGGCGGTCGACGGGCAGCCGGACGGGCTCGGTCTCGGTGCCGGTCGGCCTGAAGACCAGGCCGGTCTCGAAGAGCGCGAGGTCGTGGCTGCCGCGGCCGTCGTTGCGCCGCAGTGCGCCGAGCAGGCCCGGCAGCAGCGTGGTGCGCAGCGCCGGCTCCTCGTCGGAGATCGGGTTGACGAGCTTGACGGTACGGCGGCGGGCGTCGTCCGCGTCGAGCCCGAGCTGGTCGAGGACGGCGTCGCCGATGAACGGGTAGTTCAGCGCCTCGACGTAGCCGGCTCCGGCGAGCGCCCGGCCGACCCTGCGGTACAGCCGCTGGTGGTCGGTGAGCCCGCGGCCGGACGGCGGGGTCGGGAGCGTGGACGGGAGGTTCTCGTAACCCTCCAGCCGGATGACCTCTTCGGCGAGGTCGTTCGGCTCGCCGAGGTCGGGGCGCCAGGACGGCACGGTGACGATCAGCTCGTCCTGCCCGTAGACGTCGCAGCCGACCTCCTGGAGGCGGCGTACGACGGTCTCGCGGCCGTACGCGACACCGGCCACCCGGTCGGGGTGGTTCGCGGGCATCACGATGGTGCGGGGCGCGGACGGTGCGCTGACCTCGGTGACCCCGGCCTCGGCGGTGCCGCCGGCGAGCAGCACCAGCAGGTCGACGGTGCGCTGCGCGGCGGCTGCCGCGGCCTGCGGGTCGACGCCGCGCTCGAAGCGCTTGGAGGCCTCGGAGGACAGCTTGTGGCGGCGCGCGGTCCGGGCGATCGAGGTCGCGTCGAAGTGCGCCGCCTCGATGACGACCTCGGTGGTGTGCGTGCCTTCGGCGGCGTCCGCGATCTCCGTGTTGGCACCACCCATGACGCCCGCCAGGCCGATCGGCCCGCGGTTGTCGGTGATGACGAGGTCGGCGGCGTCCAGGACGCGGACCGTGCCGTCGAGCGTGGTGAGCTTCTCGCCCTGCTCGGCGCGGCGCACCCCGATCGGACCGTCGATCCGGGTCCGGTCGTAGGCATGCAGCGGCTGGCCCAGTTCGAGCATCACGTAGTTGGTGACGTCGACGGCGAGCGAGATCGGCCGCATCCCGGCCTTCTGGAGCCGGCGCTGCATCCAGATCGGGGACCGGGCCTCGGGCTGCAGACCGACGACGGTGCGCGCGGTGAAGCGGTCGCAGCCGAACGGGTCGGCGACCTTGACCGGGTAGCCGTACGCGTTCGGCGCGGGCACGTCCAGGAGCGCCGGGTCGCGCAGCGGCAGGCCGTACGCGATGGCGGTCTCGCGGGCGACGCCGCGCATGGAGAGGCAGTAGCCGCGGTCGGGCGTGACGGCGATGTCGAGGACCTCGTCGACGAGCTGGAGCAGCTCGATCGCGTCGGTACCGGCCTCGTGCTCCGGCGGCAGCACGATGATGCCGTGCGTGCCGTCGTCGCCCATGCCGAGCTCGTCGGTGGAGCAGATCATGCCGTGCGAGGTCCTGCCGTACGTCTTGCGTGCGGCGATCGCGAAGTCACCGGGCAGCACGGCGCCCGGGAGGACCACGACGACCTTGTCGCCGACGGCGAAGTTGCGGGCGCCGCAGACGATCTCCTGCGGCTCGCCGGTGCCGTTGGCGTCGCCGACGTCGACCGTGCAGAAGCGGATGGGCTTCTTGAAGCCCTCCAGCTCCTCGATGGTCAGTACCTGTCCGACGACCAGCGGACCCTTGAGGCCGGCGCCGATCTGCTCGACGGTCTCGACCTCCAGACCCACGTCGACGAGCTTGGCCTGTACGTCACGGCCGGTCTCCGTCGCCGGCAGGTCGACGTACTCCCGCAGCCAGGAAAGCGGGACGCGCATCAGATCTCCATCCCGAACGGCCGGGTGAACCGGACGTCACCCTCGACCATGTCTCGCATGTCTTCTACGTTGTGGCGGAACATCAGCATCCGTTCGATGCCGAACCCGAAGGCGAATCCGCTGTACTTCTGGGGGTCGACGCCGCAGGCGATGAGCACCTTGGGGTTGACCATGCCGCAGCCGCCGAGCTCGATCCAGCCCTCGCTGCCGCAGGTGCGGCAGGGGCGGTCCGGGTTGCCGACGGACGCGCCGCGGCAGACGTAGCAGACCATGTCCATCTCGGCGGACGGCTCGGTGAACGGAAAGAAGTTCGGCCGCAGCCGGGTCTTCATGTCCGGGCCGAAGAGCGCCTGGACCATGTGGTCGAGGGTGCCCTTGAGGTCGGCCATGGTGAGGCCCTCGTCGACGGCCAGCAGCTCGATCTGGTGGAAGACCGGGGTGTGCGTGGCGTCGAGCTCGTCGGTGCGGTAGACGCGGCCGGGGCAGACGACGTAGACCGGCGGCTCGCGGTCGAGCAGGGAGCGGGCCTGGACCGGCGAGGTGTGGGTACGCAGCACGACACCGGACTCGTCGTTCCTGGCACCGTCGGCGCCCTGGACGAAGAAGGTGTCCTGCATCTGCCGGGCCGGGTGGTCGGGCACGAAGTTCAGGGCGTCGAAGTTGAACCACTCCGCCTCGACCTCGGGGCCCTCGGCGACCTCGTAGCCCATGGCGACGAAGACGTCCGCGACGCGCTCCATGATGGTCGTCAGCGGGTGGCGGGCACCTGCCGGGGTGCGGTCGTAGGGCAGCGTGACGTCCACCGCCTCCTCGACCAGCACGCGGGCGTCCCGCTCGGCCTCCAGCTCCGCCTGACGGGCGGCGAGGGCCTTGGAGACGGCGCCGCGGGCCTGGCCCACGCGCTTGCCGGCCTCGGCCTTGGCCTGCGGCGGCAGTGCGCCGATCTCGCGGTTGGCGAGCGACAGCGGCGAGGTACCACCGGTGTGCGCGGTCTTCGCCTGGGCGAGCGCGTCGAGGTCACCGGCGGCGGCGAAGGCGGCGAACGCCTCGTCCCGCATGCGCTCGATCTCTTCCGGTTTCAGTGCCTCGACCTCGACTGGGTCGTACGACTTGTTCGGTGCCGACATCTCTTCCCGTGCTTCCGATTGGCTGATACTGCGCTTACCGGGGAATGCCCCGGACCCCCATGGCCCCGATCGACGACTGGAGGACGCAAAGGTGCCAAAGGTCGAGTCTAAGGGCCACAGGATGTGTGGGAGGCCCGTGGGCCGCTCAGACCAGGTAGGCCGGCGCGCTCACGGGCAGAATAAATCGGAACTCCGCGCCGCCGCCGGGACCGCGGCCGACCGTGATCGTGCCGCCGTGCGCCTCGACGATGCCCTTGACGATGTAGAGGCCCAGGCCCGTACCGCCGCGCTTGCTTCCCCGCCAGAAGCGGGTGAAGACACGGCCCATCGACTCCTCGGGGATGCCGGGGCCCTCGTCGCTCACGGTGACGGCCGTTCCCTTCTCGTCGCTCTTCGCGGGTGCGGGTGCGACTTCAATGGTGACGGTTCCCTCGCCGTGGCGCACCGCGTTTTCCAGCAGGTTGCCCAGCACCTGGTCGACCTTGTCCGGGTCGGCCCAGACCGCGGGCAGCGGCTGGCAGGTGCGGACGAGGAAGCGGTCGGGGGTCTGGCCGCTCGCGGTGAGGGCCTGGATGTGACGTTCGACGGCGGCGGAGAGGTCCACGGGCTGGCGCCGCAGCTCCAGGCGTCCTGAGTCGATCCGGGAGATGTCGAGCAGCTCGGCGATGAGCCTGGTGACGCGGCCCGCGTCGGCGTCGACCGTCTCCAGCATCAGGCGCTTCTGGTCGTCGGTGAACCGCTCCCATTTGGCGAGGAGGGTCGCGGTGAAGCCCTTGACGGAGGTCAGCGGGGAGCGCAGCTCATGGGCGACCGTCGCGATCAGCTCGGCGTGGCTGCGCTCGTTGCGGCGGCGGGCCTCGGTGCCGCGCAGCGAGATCACCACGCGGCGCACGGGGCCGGTCGGGTGCTCGCGCACGTAACGGGCGGAGACCAGGACCTCCCGGCCGCCGGGCAGCAGCAGATTGCGCTCGGGCTGGCCGACCCGGGTGGCGAGGCCGCCGTAGGGATCGGTCAGGGTCCACCAGCGGCGGCCCTTGAGGTCCTCCAGCGGCAGCGCGTGCTCCAGGGAGCGGCCGAGGGCGGCGGCCCGGGGCACCGCGGTGATCCGGGCGGCGGCGGAGTTGAAGCAGATGACCCGGCCGGTCTCGTCGGCGACGACCAGTCCGTCGGGCAGGTCGTCGGGATCGACACTCATGTCGACGGCTACGAGCTTCCCGCTCCCGTCCGGTCCACCGGCCGTGCCGGAGGGTTCACGGGCGCGCACGACGGCCGCATGTGTCTCGCGCGGCCTGCTCATGCCGACAGCCATATCCCGTACCCCACCTCTCGAACCGGTGCAGTGGGCCCCCGAGTTCGCCACCCTACTAGTCGTCGGTGACGGAGCGACACCCTGCGGTGGCGCGGAGCCGCGGTCACCTCGGGCGCTGGGCCCTCGCGGAGGCGTACAGGCAGACGGCCGCCGCCGTCGCGAGGTTGAGGCTCTCCGCCTTGCCGTGGATGGGAACGCGTACGACGGCGTCGGCCAGCGCCCGGGTCTCCTCCGGCAGGCCCCAGGCCTCGTTGCCGAAGACCCAGGCGGTCGGACCGCCCATGGTGCCCGCGTCGAGCTCGTCGTCGAGGTCGTCGTCGCCCGCGCCGTCGGCGGCGAGGATCCGTACGCCCGCCGCCCGCAGCCCCCGCACGGCCTGCTCGACCGGGACGCCGACGGCGACCGGGAGATGGAAGAGCGAACCGACCGAGGCCCGGACCGACTTGGGGTTGTAGAGGTCCACCGAGGCATCGGTGAGCACGACGGCGTCGGCGCCCGCCGCGTCGGCACAGCGCAGCACCGTACCGGCGTTGCCGGGGTCGCGTACGTGGGCGAGGACGGCGACGAGCTTCGGCTTCGCGGCGAGGATCGCGTCGAACGGGGTGTCGAGGAAGCGGCAGACGCCGATCAGGCCCTGCGGGGTGACGGTCTGCGACACGTCGGCGAGCACTTCGCCGTCGGCGAGGTGCACCCGGGCGCCGGCCGCGTGGGCGGCGGCGACGATGTCGGCGTACCGCTCGGCCGCCTCGACAGTGGCGAACAGCTCGATCAGTGTCGGCTCGCCGTCGCTGCCGCGGTGCTCGGCGGCCTCGCGCACGGCCTGCGGCCCCTCGGCGATGAACCTGCGCTCCTTGCCGCGGAAGTTGCGCTTGGCCAGCCGTCGGGCGGCGGTGACGCGCGGCGATCGCGGGGAGATCAGTTCGGGGGTGCCCATGGTCGGCGGCGAGCCTCTCTGCGTACGGAGGTGACGGACGTACGGAACATGTCGTGCAACGCACCGGACCCGCAGACGGCGAGCGCCTGCGGGTCCGGCTCAGAAGACAGGAAGTGCGACCTGGATCAGGCGGCCTTCGGGGCGTTGACGTCGCTCGGGAGGGCCTTCTGGGCAACCTCGACGAGGGCGGCGAACGCGTTGCTGTCGTTGACCGCGAGCTCGGCCAGGATCTTGCGGTCCACCTCGATGTTGGCGGCCTTCAGACCCTGGATGAGGCGGTTGTACGTCATGCCGTTCTGGCGGGCAGCGGCGTTGATGCGCTGGATCCACAGCTGACGGAAGTCGCCCTTGCGCTTCTTGCGGTCGTTGTAGTTGTAGACGAGGGAGTGGGTGACCTGCTCCTTCGCCTTGCGGTACAGGCGGGAGCGCTGGCCCCGGTAACCGCTGGCCTGCTCGAGGATTGCCCGGCGCTTCTTGTGAGCGTTTACTGCCCGCTTGACGCGTGCCACTTTTTAACTCCTTGTAGCGGGGCCGTGGTTGGACTCACACGGCCCGGAAACGAATTGGTCCCGGTCTGAGTCGAGTGCGCCGCCCACGGGTTCACCGCGGGCCGCGGACTCACTTGCCGAGAAGCTTCTTGATCTTCTTGGCGTCGGACGGAGCCACTACGACCGTGCCGGTCAGCGAGCGGGTCTTCTTGGACGACTTGTGCTCAAGAAGGTGGCGCTTGCCTGCGCGCTCACGGAGCACCTTGCCGGAGCCGGTGATCTTGAAGCGCTTGCTGGCACCGCTGTGCGTCTTGTTCTTCGGCATCGCGCCGTTCTCTCCTCGTCAGTGGCGCCCCTCGCGGTGCGGGCACCGGGCAGCAGGGGCGTCAGATCTTGGTGGGAATTCCGGGGAGACCCGGGGCCGCCTGGATGGCGGCCCCCTGAGGTCACGCCTCGGAAGGTGTCTCGGCCGGAGCCTCGGGCTGCGCTTCGGCAGCCTCGTCCGCGGCCTCGGCGTCGGGGGTGGAACCCTGACGCTCCGCCTTGCGGGCGGCCTGGGCCTCGCGGGCCTCGGCCATGGCTTCGGTCTTCTTCTTGTGCGGGCCCAGAACCATGATCATGTTCCGGCCGTCCTGCTTCGGGTTGGACTCGATGAAGCCGAGTTCCTCCACGTCCGAAGCCAGACGCTGGAGCAGTCGGAAGCCCAGCTCCGGGCGGGACTGCTCACGACCACGGAACATGATCGTGATCTTGACCTTGTCGCCCTGCTTGAGGAACCGGACGACGTGACCCTTCTTGGTGTCATAGTCGTGCGGGTCGATCTTCGGCCGGAGCTTCATCTCCTTGATGACCGTGTGCGCCTGGTTCTTGCGCGCCTCACGGGCCTTCATGGCCGACTCGTACTTGAACTTCCCGTAGTCCATGAGCTTGCACACGGGCGGACGGGCGGTCGCCGCCACCTCGACCAGGTCGAGGTCGTACTCCTGTGCGAGTTCCAGGGCCTTGGCAAGCGGAACAATCCCGACCTGCTCGCCGCTGGGACCGACAAGTCGCACCTCGGGAACGCGAATCCGGTCGTTGATGCGGGGCTCGGCGCTGATGGATCCTCCTCGGTAGCACCACGCGGCCGCCTGGCGGACAGCCACGTAACGTCTGTTTCGTGAGACCAACCGCACCAGTGCAATAAAAATGCCCCGGACGGGACACAGGCGGGGCTCCTGGAACAACCGGAACCACCGCGGTCAACCGCGGGGCGCATCGGGCGGTCCCATCGTCCGTACGGAACGATGGCCACCGCCTGACCGGATGACCCGCCGTCCTGAAAGGACAGCCAGGTGGGAGATCGGAGCCTCCACTTGTGGGCCGGGCACATAGCTGCCCAGCCGGTCGTTACACAAGGTTAGCAGCTCCCCCGGGCGTACGCTAACCGGCTGTCTCCGCGCCGCTCCCGCGGGCGGGGCGGCATCGGCGTGGGCCTATCGTATGGCGCATGAGTGACGCGACCCCCACCAGTGATTCCCCCGGCTTCGACGACATGGCCCGCGACATCGCGGAGGTGCCCGCGGTCGAGGTGATCGTGACGGTCGCGGTCAATCTGATGAGCGCCGCCGCCGTGAAGCTCGGCCTGACCGAGGACGGCGACGAGCACAAGGACCTCGACGAGGCCCGCAAGCTGGTGCACGCACTGGCCGGTCTGCTGGACGGCAGCGCCACCGAGATCAGCTCCTTCCACGCGGCCCCGCTGCGGGACGGCCTGAAGTCGCTGCAGCTCGCGTTCCGCGAGGCCTCGCTGGTACCGGACGAGCCCGGACAGGGCCCCGGCGAGAAGTACACCGGCCCGGTCTTCGGCTGAGCCCCACCCGCCTGTTCCGTTCCCACGAGCGTGAGAGCCCCCCGCCCCGTCCCGGACGCTGTTGGTTAATTCGGGGGCTGGTCCTACTTCGCCCCGTCGAGCATGAGCTCGGCGGGGCGAAGTGCTGCGAAGTAGCTCATGCGGGTGCGGGATCGGGGCGTGCCGGTGAGGTGGGCATCGATGCGGGCGAGGTTGATGGCGGCGCCCGCGCTTTCCCCAGCCGCGGCCAGGATGCCGTCCAGCACCCGCCGCGCGGCCTCCGCCTCGACCAGGCGGTCCCGGAACTCCGAGAGCACCGAGAAGTCGAACCCAGGATCATCGAGATCCAGCCCGAGCGCGTACTTGAAGTCGATCCGCGCCCGCACCGCCTCCGCCGCCTGCCGGTCGGTGAGCCCCTCCACGAACTGCAACACCAGCACGAGCGCCAACCGGCCCGGTGACCAGGCAGGCTTGCCCCGCGACGGGAACAGATCGACGAACTCCTCGTCGTGAAACAGCGCACCCAGCTCATCCCGCACCCGGATCGCCAGACTTCCCTTCGGAACGCGGCCCGCGCCACCCGCACCGTCTCCGCCGGAATCTCCCCCGGCTCCATCGGCTGCATCGACATCCACCCCACACAACAACGTCGGCCTTCAAGAGCACAACCGGGCCTTGAAGGCCGACGCCACGCGAGCCCCCGAATTAACCAACAGCGCCCCGTCCCGGGCAGGGGGCTCCCGGCGTTCAGCGCGTGAACAGGGGCTCACCGGGCGCGGCGGCGTCGGCCGGCAGCAGTGCCAGGTCGAGGCCGCTTACCAGGCGGGCGCGCAGGACCTCGTCGGCCGCCAGCAGCTCCGCGACCCGGCGGGCCGCTTCGGCGGGGTCCGCGCCGGGTGCGAGGACCAGGGCGAGGGTGCCGTCGGCCCGGCCGGGGCCGAGGTGGGCCCGGAGCACCGCGGGCTCGGCAGCGACCGCGGTCCGCACCGCCGAGCTGACGGCGGGGTCGTCCAGCGGATCGGCGCTGGTGCGGCCCTCGGCGAGGGCGAGCAGTGCGGAGCCGGTCAGCTCGAACGCGACCGGGCCTGCGAGATCGAGGACGACCGTGTCCGCCTTCTCGTGCGCGGCGGCCTGCAGCGCCTGGTGCAGGGGGACGGCGACGGGGCGTGCCTGCGGATCCCAGAGGGCCAGCGAGGCGGTCGAGGTGAAGGCGGGCAGGGCGCGGCGGTCCCCCGCCTGGAGGGTGGGGACGGCCATGTCGCTGGTCTTCTCGCGACGCAGCCCGTTCTCGTCCTCCTCCACCTCCCCCAGTACCGCGACGACCGGGACCAGGAGCCGGGTGCCCTTGAGGGCTTCGAGTACCGGGCCGACGGCCTTGCGGTCCTCGGCCCAGGCGGCCAGTGCCTCGGTCAGTGCCGGGTCGGCCGTGCCGTCGTCGTCGGAGTATCCGGGGTCCGGAATGTTCTTCTGCGCCACAGGGCGAGCCTAGTGCCTGGGCTTCCCCGCCCTGCCGACAGGTCGGCATCGGCCGGTCTCCGCGGCCGGGTCCGTATCGTCGGTCCCGGCGACGACGGGCGACGACGGGTGACGAAGAGCGAGGAGCCGCCGGTGGATCTCGACACGGCACTGGCCGCGGCGGTGGAGCCGCTGCCGGCCGGCGCGGGTGGCGCGAGGGTGTCGGTCGCCGTGCTGGACACCGGGAACGGGGCTCGGGCGGTCTACGGGGACGGTGCGTTCGACACCGCCAGCGTCGTCAAGGTCGACATGGTCGCGGCACTGCTGCTCCTCGCCCAGGACGAGCGGCGCGCGCTCACCGCCGTCGAGCGCGACCGTGCCACCGCCGTGATCGAGCGGAGCGACAACGCCTCCGCCACCGCGCTGCTGCGGGCCATCGGCGGTCCGGCGGCGCTCGACGCGGCCAATGCGCGCCTGGGCCTGACCGGGACGACGGCGGCGCACGCCTGGGGGCTGACCCGGACCACGGCGGCGGACCGGCTGACGCTGCTGCGTGCGGTGTTCAGCACGGATTCGGAGCTGGGCGAGGACTCGCGTGCGTATCTGCGGGGGCTGATGGAGCGGGTCGAGGCCGGTCAGCGGTGGGGGGTGTCGGCGGCGGGCAGCGACTGCGCCCTGAAGAACGGGTGGATGCCACGGACGACGACCGGGCTGTGGGACATCAACAGCATCGGGCGGGTCCGGACCGGCGCGCGCACCTGTCTGCTGGCGGTGCTCTCGGACGGGCACGGGACGAAGGAGTCGGGGATCGCGCTGGTCGAGTCGGTGGCGAGGGCCGCGGTGGCTGTGCTCGGCGCCGCGCGGTGAGCCGGCGCCTTTCGCTCGGGTCAGGCCGGATCAGGGACCGGACCCCGCTCCCTGATCCGGCCTGATCCTGACAAGAGCCCCTGGGGCCGCGTTCAGCCCCGTACGGCGGCCGGACCGCGGCCCCTGCCGCGCCAGAGCACCACGGCCAGGGCGAGCAGCACCGCTCCGAGGCCGCCCGCGCCTGCGGCGAGCCAGCCCGCCGGGCTGCTTTCGTGGCGCTCGAGGGTGGGGCCGGCGCCGAAGTACCGCTTCCGGTAGCCGGTCTCGGCGGATTCGGCGCGCAGACCGGCGGGGCGGAGCGCGGCTCCGGCCTCGATCGCCGCGGCGGGGTCGACGATGCCGTACCCCCGGGCGTCGTCGCGGCCGGCCGCCGGGGCGCTGCGGGCCGTGTCCATGAGGAGCTTCTTGATCTGGGCGGGCGTCAGTCCGGGGTGCGCGGCGCGGACCAGCGCGACCGCGCCCGAGACGAACGCGGAGGCGGCGGAGGTGCCCCACTCGACGTAGTACTGGTGGTCGGGCGCTGCGACGACGATGTCGACCCCGGGGGCACTGACGGTGGCGTACCAGCGGCGGGTGGAGAACGCGGCGTGGGTGCCGTACCGGTCGACGGCGGCGACCGCGATCACGCCGGGGTAGGCGGCGGGGTACGAGATGTGGTCGCCCTTCTCGCCGCCGTTGCCCGCGGAGGCCACGACGACGGCCCCCTTCTTCAGCGCGTACTGGATGGCGGCGTCCTCGCCGGGCTCGGGGTGCGCGGACTTGCTGTCGTCGCCGAGCGAGAGGTTGATGACATCGGCGCCGTGGTCGGCGGCCCAGCGGATGCCGTCGGCGAGGGCCGTGCCGCGTGACTCCCGGGCCTTGGCGCGGGCCGGGTCGGAGGCTTCGAGGATCACCCGCACCGGAAGGATCTTCACCTCGGGCGCGATGCCGAGCACGCCGTCGCCGCGCCCCGCCCCATGGCCGTGACCAGCGATGATGCCCGCCATCGCGGTGCCGTGCCGGGCCCAGGAGCGGTCACCGCGGCGGGCTCCGAAGCCGATCATGTCCTTGCCGGGCAGTACCTGGCCGGCCAGATCGGGAAGGCTGCCGTCGACCCCGGTGTCGACGACGGCGACGGTGACTCCCCTGCCCTTGGTGGTCCGCCACGCCTTGTCGGTGTGGAGCGTCTGGAGGCCCCACTGCTGGTCCCGGATGGCGTCGGCCCCGGCCGGTGCCGCGGGCAGGAGCGTGAACGCGGTGGCGGCGCAGACCGCGCCCAGGACACGGTGACGGCGGCTGCGGCGGCTCATTCCGGCTTCTCCGTGAGGTCGGTGACGGTCCGGCGCAGTCCGCGCTCGATCCGGTCGGCAATGCCCTTGGCCTCGTGGCCGAGCCCGGCCTGGGCGGCGGCCGTCGTAACGTCCGCGGCCATGGCCCGGTCGACGGGCTGCGGGTCGGTGACGGTCCGTCCGTCGGCGAAGCCGGACACGGCGAAGACGACGACGGGCACCTCGGTCAGTACGTGGACGGTCCAGCTGGCGCGCTGCCGGTCGCCGAACCCGGCGGCGACCGTGCCCTTGGCGGGATAGGTGCGGGGCATCAGGTCGGTGCGCCGGCCGAGGTGCTGGCCGGTGAAGCGGGTGCTCAGCGCCTTCATCGCCGCCGGGTCGCCCTCGGTGAAGATCACCCCGACCGTGGTGACGCTGCTGGTGGTGGCGTCGGTGTAGGTGGCACGGAGCAGGCGCTCGCAGCCGACCGGGCCGAGGGTCCTGGCCAGCAGCGGGTCCAGGGCCGCCCGGCAGCCGCCGTCCGGGGCGACGGCGATCCGGGTCCAGATCCGGTCGGCGCCGCCGGGGCCCGCTCCGTCACCGGTCAGCGTGCGGGGGAAGAGGGTGTCCACGGGGACGCTGTGCCAGGCGGAGCGTCCCACGGTGTAGGCGCTGTGGGCGGCGGCGTCGGCCGAGGAGTCACTGGTGAGCCAGGCGCCGGTGGCCGCGCCGCCGATCAGCCCGAGCCCGAGCACGACACAGGCCGCGGCGGTCGCGGTCCTGGCGGGGTGACGGGTACGGATCGGGCGCAGCCGGGTGGTGGTCTCGGCGGGCGTCTCGGGGTGGGGACCCCGGTACGGCTGCGGCGGCCGGTACGGGTGCGGGACGTGGGCCGGCCCGGCCGGTGGCGGGGCCGCTCCCGGGCGCGGGGTGAGGTCCACGGCGCCGACGGGCCGGCGGCGGGTCGCCGCGGGCGGCTGTTCGGGGCGCGGCGGGGCGGTGGCGGGTGGGGTGGGGGTGGGGGCGGGCGCGGCGGGGGCCGGGGGCACGGGCCGGAGCCGGGCCGTGGTCTCCACGGGCGGGGCGGCCGCCGCGGGCGGCGGTGTGCTCGGGCGGGGCGGATCGGGTGCGCCCACGGAAGCCGGAGGGGGGTCCTGCGCCGGGGGCGCCGGTGGCGTGGGGCGGGGCGGGACAGGAGCGTGCTGCGCCTCGGTACTCATCCGCCCCCCTGGTCCCATTCCGTACCGTGCGCGGATCGACGTCACAGGCAGGCCCGTTGGTTGCCGCGTGCCGTCACTCTACGGGGTGGAACGCCCCTGGCGGGAGCGGGCCGTCCGGCCCCGGACGATCTGCGCGGATCATCCCCCTACCCAGCGGTACGGACGTCTGGCAAGCTGCCGCCATGACTGCCCGTGCCGCTGACCGGACCCGGTACAACCGGGCCACCGCCCACCTGGACGCCCCGATCGCCATCGTCGATCTCGACGCGTTCGACGCCAATGCCGACGATCTCGTCCGCCGGGCGGCCGGGAAGCCGATCCGGGTGGCGAGCAAATCGGTGCGCTGCCGGGCCCTGCTGGAGCGGGTGCTGGCGCGGCCCGGTTTCGCCGGGATCATGTCGTTCACGCTGGCGGAGTCGCTGTGGCTGGCGCGGGCCGGGTTCGCGGACGTGCTGCTGGCCTATCCGTCGGCCGACCGGGCCGCCTTCGCGGAGCTGGCCGCCGATCCGAAGCTGGCCGCGGCGGTGACGGTGATGGTCGACGACCACGCGCAGTTGGAGCTGATCGACGCGGCGCGGGCGGGGGGCCGCGAGGAGATCCGGGTCTGTCTGGAGCTGGACACCTCGCTCCGGCTGCTCGGCGGCCGGGTCAGGGTCGGCGCCCTGCGGTCGCCGCTGCGCTCCCCCGCCCAACTGGCGGAGCTGGCACGCTCGGTGGCCCGGCGGCCGGGTTTCCGGCTGGTGGGTCTGATGGCGTACGAGGGCCATATCGCCGGGGTCGGGGATTCGGTCGCGGGCCGGCCGCTGCGCTCCCGGGCGGTCCGGCTGATGCAGGCCGCGGGCCGCAGGGAACTGGCCGTCCGGCGGGCCGAGGTGGTGCGCGCGGTACGGGCGGTGGCGCCGGACCTGGAGTTCGTGAACGGCGGCGGCACGGGCAGTGTGCAGCACACCGCGGCCGAGCGCGCGGTGACCGAGATCGCGGCCGGGTCGGGGCTCTACGTGCCCCGGCTGTTCGACAACTACACGTCGTTCACGGCCCGTCCGGCGGCGCTGTTCGCCCATCCCGTGGTGCGCCGGCCGGGTGTGGGCGTGGTGACGGTCCTCGGTGGCGGCTACCCGGCGTCCGGCCCCGCGGGCCCGGACCGGCTACCCGTCCCGTATCTGCCGGAGGGACTGCGCTACGACCCGCAGGAGGGACCCGGCGAGGTGCAGACCCCGCTGCTCGGCGCCCCGGCCGACGATCTGCTGATCGGCGACAAGGTGTGGTTCCGGCACGCGAAGGCCGGTGAACTGTGCGAGCGCTTCGACGAGTTGCAGCTGATCGAGGGCGACCGGGTGACCGCGGCCGTGCCGACGTACCGGGGCGAGGGCCGTACGTTCCTCTGAGAGCCTGTCGGGTGACCTCCGACCGGGCGGCCCGTGTCAGGGTGCGATCGAGCTGCCCACGCCACCGCTCGTCGCGCTGTCGCCGATCCGCCGGATCCCCTTGGTGATGGTGTCCATGAGCGAGAGCGGCGGTCCGTCGGGGCCCGCGTCGAAGGCGTAGCGGACGATGATCAGCGATTCGCTGCCGATCGTGGACGGAAAGACGAGCGACTGCACATAACCGCCGGGCCCCTTGGCCGTGTCGACGCGCCAGCGGACCTGGTAGCCGGCGCGTCCGGCGACGCTCACGGACGTGGAGTCGAGCTGCTTGTGGGACGTGATGCCGCCGTGGATCCGCGCGCCGACGATGTTCTTCTCGTAGGCGCTGTCGGCGGCGGTGGCGATGTCCTGCTTGGCGAGCTCCTCGGCGGAGGTGATGTCCGTGGCGCTCGCGATGCGGCTGGTCACCGTGGCGTGGTAGCAGAAGTCGGAGGAGTTGCCGGGGCAGTCGTAGGAGTCGACGGTGCGCATGGTGACGACCGGCTCGACGGTCCTGTCGGGTTTCTCCCAGCCGTCGGGGATCGGCAGGGTGATGCCGTTGAGCTGGTCGACGAGGACCTTCGGGTCGTCCTCGGCCGGTGAGTCACCGGGCGACGGGGTGTCCGTCGCGGCGGTGGCCGGCGGAGCGGAGCTGCTCGCTCCGGCCTCGGGCCGCGTACCGCTGTCGTCCCTGCCCAGCAGTACGGCTCCGGTGACGGCCGCGCCGACGACGACCAGCCCGGCCACGGCGAGCGCGACGATCCGGGTGCCGCCCCCGCCCCCGGCGGTGCCGTCGCCGGATGCGGCGGCGACCGGCTCGGGCGGGCCGAACCCCTGGGACACCTGGGCGGCCGGACGGGTGTGCGCGGTCCACGCCGTGCCGTCCCACCAGCGGTCGGTGCCCGGTGACGCGGCGTCCGGGTACCAGCCGGGGGGTGTCGCGTTGCTCATCCCCCCACTTTAGGGTTCGGTCACCGCCCCGGACCCGTCAATTGCCGGAAGACTTAAGGTGTGAGGGTCAACCATTGATGGTCGACCAAGACCGGGAAGGGGAGCGGGGCATGGCCGGGGAAAGCGAGTTCATCGACCGCCTGATGCCCGTACTGCGGCCGGTCCGGGCGGGGAACGGCTTCGAGGAGGCGCTGGAGCAGATCCTCCAGGTGATCAGGCTCGGGCTGGTGCCGGGCGGCGGGCGGCTGCCGGCCGAGCGCGACCTCTCCGAGCTGCTGGGGATCAGCCGGGTCACCCTGCGCGAGGTGCTGAAGGTCCTGCAGGACCAGGGCCTGGTGGAGAGCAGGCGCGGCCGGTACGGCGGCACGTTCGTGCTGCGGCGCACCGGCAGTCCCGGCGAGGACGAGCTGCGCCGGAGGATCGCGTCCGTCGACATCGAGGACGTGCTGCGCTTCCGCGAGGTGCTGGAGGCCGGGGCGGCCGAGCTGTGCGCCGTGCAGGGACTCGACGGCGAGGGCGCGGACCGGCTGCGCGCCGCCCTGACGGCGACCCATGAGGCCCCGCTGCAGGACTACCGCAGGCGCGACACCCTGTTCCATCTGACCCTGGCCGAGCTCTCCGGGTCCGCGTCGCTCACCACGCAGTACGCGGCCGTCCGGGCCGCCCTGAACGACCTGCTGGACTGCATACCCCTGCTCGTACGGAACCTGGAGCATTCGCAGCACCAGCACACCAGCCTGGTCGAGGCGGTCCTCGACGGTGACGGGGAGGCCGCGCGTGCGGTGATGCGCGAGCACTGCGCCGGTACGGCCGCGCTGTTGCGCGGCTTCCTGGCCTGAGCGGGAGCGCACGGAGGTCGCAAAGGTCTGATTCATCACCATTGGTGCCCGGTGTCTGACAGGACTCCCTCAAGGAGCGCCGTGCCCGAGTCTCCCCCGCAGCCAGCGCAGCGCCGCCACGCCCTGGGCGCGCTGGAAGGCCCGGAGCGGATGGCGGCACAGCCCTCAGCCGTCCCGCGCCGTCAGTGACAGGAGGTCGCGGGCCGGCCCGGTCGGGCGGTGGCCGGAGGGCCAGACCGCGCGCAGCTGGCGTCGCAGGCGCACTCCGGCGACCGGGACCTTGACCAGGCGCCGCGAGGACAGCTCCTCGCCGAGCGCCAGTTCGCTCAGGACGCACGGTCCGGCGCCGCTCTCCGCCGCTCCCTTCACCGCGGTCGTGGAGGAGAGTTCGAGCAGCGGCTGGGCGAGGCCGCCGTGCACGGCGAGGGCCGCGTCCAGGACCTGGCGGGTGCCGGAGCCGTGTTCGCGCAGGATCAGCGGGGTGGCGGCGAGTTCCTGCGGGGTGAGGGGCGTGAGGCGGCGGGCCCAGGCGTGGGAAGGGGCGACCACGACGACGAGGCGGTCGTGGGCGATGACCGTGCCGTCGAGCCCTTCCGGTACGGACAGGCCCTCCACGAAACCGAGGTCGGCGTCGCCGACCAGCAGCCGGCCCGCGACCGCCGCCGAGTTCCCGGCGAGCAGCGAGACCGCCGTGTCCGGCCGTTCGGCGCGGAGCGCTATCAGCCAGCCGGGCAGCAGGTATTCGGCGATGGTCATGGAGGCGGCGACCCGCAGCCTGGAGTCCCGCCGGTCGCGCAGCGCCTGCGCGCCCGCGTCGAACGCCTCGGCCGCCTCGACGATCCTGCGTGCCCAGTCGGTGACCAGCGCGCCCGCGTCGGTGAGCCGGGAGCCGCGCGGTGAACGGTCCAGCAGGGCCACGCCGAGCTGCCGTTCCATGGAGCGGATGCGGCTGCTGGCGGCGGGCTGGGTGACGCCGACGTCCCGGGCGGCGCGCCCCAGGCTGCCGTGCCGGGCGACGGCGAGCAGGAGTTCCAGCGCTCCGAGGTCGGGAACCCGGTGGGAGAGAGGGACATGCGCTTCACCGGCCATAAAGCCACCTTATGACCTCATAGACGCGGACTCCCTGGTGGGGTCCGTCCCTCGCCGAGAAAATCGTGGCATGGCCATCTTTCCGCAGACGCAGCAGCCCCCAGCCCCGATTCCGGCCGCCGTGCGGCTGCCTTCCCTGCGGTATCTCGGCCCCAACTGGTACGCGGCCGTCATGGGCACCTCGATCGTCGCGAGCGCGGGTGTCGCGCTGCCCGTGCACGTCCCCGGGTTGCGGGCCGCCTGCACGGTGGTGTGGGCGCTGGCGGCGGTCGCGCTCGCCGCGGTGCTCGTGGCCCGCACCGGGCACTGGATCGCCCATCGCGACCAGGCCCGCAGCCATCTGCTCGACCCGGCCGTGGCCCCGTTCTACGGCTGCCTCTCGATGGCTCTGCTGGCCGTCGGCGGCTCGTCGATGGTGGTCGGCCGGGATGTCATCGGACACGGGGCCGCGCTCGCCCTGGACGTGGTGCTGTACACCGCGGGCACGCTGATCGGGCTGGCCGCCGCGGTCGCGATCCCGTATCTGATGGTCGTACGCCACCGGATCGAACCCGGCACCGCGTCGCCGGTGTGGCTGCTGCCGCTGGTGGCCCCGATGGTCTCCGCGGCCCTCGGTCCGCTGCTGGTGCCGGAGCTGCCGGCCGGTCAGTGGCGGGAGGCGCTGCTGCTGGCCTGCTACGCGATGTTCGGTCTGAGTCTGCTGGCCACGCTGGTGATGCTGCCGTTGATCTTCGCCCGGCTCGTCCACCAGGGGCCGCTGCCGCTCGCGCTGACGCCCACGCTGTTCCTGGTCCTCGGCCCGCTGGGGCAGTCGACGACCGCGGTCAATCAGCTCGCCGATGTGGCGCCGGGTGCGATCGGGGCGCCGTACGCCTCGGGGTTCGGGGTGTTCGCCGTGCTGTACGGGGTGCCGGTGATGGGTTTCGCGCTGCTGTGGCTGGCGCTGGCCGTGGCACTGGTGGTGCGGGCCGCACGGAACGGCATGACCTTCGGCATGACGTGGTGGGGCTTCACCTTCCCGGTCGGTACGTGTGTCACGGGTGCCGCGGGCCTGGCCCGGCACACCGGTCTCACGGCGTACACCTGGCTGGCCGTCGCGCTGTACGTGCTGCTGGTGGCGGCATGGGCGGTGGCCGGGGTCCGGACGCTGCGCGGGCTGTTCAGCGGAGCGCTGCTCGCAGCACCTCAGGCGCCCGCACCAGTGACGGCCCGTACCACGTGAGGAACCGCCCGTCGACGAGCGCGGCGGGCAGGGCGGGGAAGGCCTCGGGCCCGTCGTCCGCGGTGAAGCGGTACGGCTCGTCGGGCAGCACCACCAGGTCGGCGCCCGCCGCGTTGAGCGCGTCGAGCGGGATACGGGGGTAGCGCTCGGCGTGGTCCGCATAGACGTTCTCGACGCCGAGCCTGGCCAGCAGGTCCCCGGCGAAGGTGTCGCGGCCCAGCACCATCCAGGGCCTGCGCCAGACGGGCACCACCGCACGGCGCGGGGCGCGGGGCGGCGGGAGCGCGGCCCAGGCGGCCTCGGCCTCGTCCAGCCAGCGCGGCCTGGGCCGGCCGCAGGCGGCCA
This sequence comes from Streptomyces sp. NBC_00984, assembly GCF_045162475.1. Lineage (NCBI taxonomy): Bacteria > Bacillati > Actinomycetota > Actinomycetes > Kitasatosporales > Streptomycetaceae > Streptomyces > Streptomyces sp. NBC_00984. The sequence continues at coordinate 7,254,670 of NZ_CP108734.1, read as the reverse complement.
GGACGCGTTCGAGCTCCTCGAAGGCCTGGCCGAGGGTGCGGATCCCGGTGACCAGCACCTCGGTCCCGGCGGCCCGGAGCGCCGCGAGGTCGGCCTCGCGGTTCTCCTCCTCGTTGGCGACGACGAGATCGGGCCGGAGCGCGAGCACCGCGGCCACGTCGGGATTCTTGGTCCCGCCGATCCGGGCGGCGGCCAGGCCGGCCGGGTGGGTGCACCAGTCGGTGACCCCGACCAGCAGTCCGGGCGCGGTGACCGCGACCGCCTCGGTGAGCGAGGGGACCAGGGAGACGACTCGCACGACGGGCCCCTCTCAGCGGCGCGGGTCGTAGGTGGCGTCGATGTGCTCGGCGACCGCGACGACCAGCAGCCGCGTACCGGGCACCGTGGCCCGCCAGCGGTGCCGCACCCCGCCGGACAGGAAGAGGGTGTCGCCCTGCTCCAGCCGGTACGCCTGTCCCTCGGCCTCCACCTCGGCGGCGCCCTGCGCCACGTACATCACCTCGTCGTTGCGGTGCTGGAACTCGCGCCCGAGGTCCAGTTCCCCGGTGAACTCCAGGGCGCTGAGCTGATGGCGTCCGCGCACCACCCGGCGTACCCCGTCGCCCTCGCCCGCGCGCACCACGGCGACGGCGCGTGCCGAGTCCGCGGCGGCGCGCAGCCGGGCCGTGGTGGTCTCCAGGGCTTCGGCGACCCGGTCCAGGGACCGGGCGCTGGGCCGGGCCCGCTCGTTCTCGATCTGGCTGAGGAACGGCACGGACAGACCACTGCGGTCGGCGACCGCGGCCAGTGTGAGCCCCAGGGTTCTGCGCCTTCGGCGGACCGCGGCGCCCACGCGGAGTGCTTCCTTCTCGTCCATGTCCGGCTCCCTCCCGACTCGTCATCCTTCCGGCTGCCAGCACATTACGCATACGGTTGCGCAAGGTCGGCCGGATGGTGAACGTCCGGGAACCCGGAAAGGGCGGGCCCGCCGTCGGCGGTGCCCACCCTTCCAGGTGCCTCAGGGCCTGCGGAAGGCCCTACTGCGGAGCCATCTTGTCCACGATGCCCGGATTCGTCTCCATCCAGGCCTTCACGGCCTCTTCCTCGTGCCCCGCGCCGTGCTTCTGGATCTGATTCTCCAGTCCGGCGAGCTGGTCCTCGCTCAGCTTGAAGTTCTTGAACCACTTCGTCAGCTGCGGGTAGTTCTTCGGGAAGTCCTTGGCCGCGATGGTGTGCAGCCGGTCGCCGTCGCCGAAGGCCTTCTCGGGGTCCTTCAGCTTGGTCATGCCGTACTCGCTGTACGCCCAGTGCGGGGTCCAGAGCAGCACCGCGATGGGCTCCTTCTTGGCGTACGCGCGCTTCAGCTCGGCGAGCATGCCGGGCGTCGAGGAGTCGACGACCTCGTACTCCTTGTCCAGGCCGTAGGCCGGCAGGACGTTCTTCTTGAGGTTCTCCATCGTGGCGGTGCCGGGCTCGATGCCGACGATCCGGCCCTTGAACCGCGAGCCCTTGCCCTTGAGGTCGGCGAGGGACTTGACGTCCTTCACGTAGGAGGGCACCGCGACCTCGATCGATGTCGGGCCGTACCACGATCCGAGGTCGCTCAGCTTCGAGCCGTACTTCTCCCAGTAGTTCTTCTGGGTGTACGGCAGCCAGCCGTCGAACTGCACATCGATCTGGCCGCGCGACATCGCGGTGTACATCGGACCGACCTCGAACTGCTTGAGGTTGATCTTGTAGCCACGCTCCTCCAGGACGGCCTTCCACAGATACGTGGCGGCGATGTCCTCCTCCCAGGGGAACCAGGCCATCTCGACGGCGCGGTCGCGCTCGTCCTTGCCGTTCGCGCCCTTGGCCGTGCCGCCCTTGGCGACCGGGGTCCACTTGTCGGCGACGCCCGGATTGGCCTTCAGCCAGGTGCGGACCGCCTCCTGCTCCTTGCCGGAGCCGGACTTCTGGATCTGCGCCTCAAGGCTGGTGAGCTGCTCCTCGCTCATCTTGAAGTTCTTGAGCCAGCTGCCGACCTCGGGGTTGTCGGCGGAGAAGCCCTTGCGGGCCAGGGTGTGGATGCCGTCGCCCTTGCCCCAGAGGTTCTTGGGGTCCTTGAGCTTGGTGAGCTCGAACTGGTTGTACGCCCAGTGCGGCGACCAGAGCGGAACGACGATCGGTTCCTTCTTGGCGTACGAGCGCTTCAGCTCGGCCAGCATCGACGGCGTGGAGCCGTCGACGACCTTGTACTCCTTGTCCAGGCCGTAGCCCGGCAGGATCTTGTCCTTGAGCAGGCCCATCTCGCCGGCGCTCGGCTCGATGCCGACGATCCGGCCCTTGAACTGCGAGCCCTTGCCCTTGAGGTCGTCCAGCGACTGGACGTCCTTCATGTACGAGGGGACGGCCAGCTCCAGCGAGGTGGGGCCGTACCAGGAGCCCATGTCCTCCAGGCGGTCCTTGTACGTCTTCCAGTAGCTGGCGTGGGTGACCGGGAGCCAGGAGTCGGTCTCGAAGTCGATCTGGCCGTTGGCCATACCGGTGTAGAGCGCGCCGGCCTCGTACTGCTTGACGTCGACCTCGAAGCCGCGCCGCTCCAGCATCTCCTTCCAGAGGAAGGTGGAGGCGATGCCCTCGTCCCACGGGATGTAACCCATGCTGATCTTCTTGCCCGCGCCGATGTCCGAACCGTCGGCGGTGCTCCTGGCCTTGTCCGACCCGGAGGAGCCGAAGATGCCGAGGGCACCGGCGACGAGCGCGAGGACGACGACGCCGGAGACCGCGACGACGGGCTGCGGGCGGTGGTTCCAGATCTTGAATCCGCCGGCCATGGCCTGCGCCCTGGCGAGCGCGCGGCGGGCGAGCGGGGAGACCTCGCGGCCGAGCGCGCCGGTCATCCGGTCCAGGTACATCGCCACGATGACGATGGAGATGCCCGCCTCGAAGCCGAGACCGACGTCCACGTTGCCGATGGCGCGGTAGACGGCGCCGCCGAGGCCGCCGCCGCCGACCATGCCGGCGATGACCACCATGGACAGACCCAGCATGATGACCTGGTTGATGCCCGCCATGATCGTGGGCAGCGCGAGCGGCAGCTGGACCCGCAGCAGCGTGTTGCGCCTGGTGGTGCCGAACGCCTCGGCCGCCTCGACGAGCTCGCCGTCGACCTGGCGGATGCCGAGCTCGGTCATCCGGACGCCCGGGGGCAGCGAGAAGATGATGGTGGCGATGATGCCGGGCACCACGCCGACGCCGAAGAAGATGACGCCGGGGATCAGATAGACCATGGCGGGCATGGTCTGCATGAAGTCCAGGACCGGCCGGGTCACCGCGCTGACCGTCTTGGAGCGGGACGCCCAGATGCCCAGCGGTACGGCCAGCACCAGCGCGATGATGGTGGCGACGAGCACCAGGGTGAGGGTGTCCATCGCCTCGTCCCACAGCTCGACGGAGTCGATGACGGCGAAGCCGACGAAGGCGAGCACACCGGCGAGCAGGCCGCGCAGCCACCAGGCGATGACCGCGACGATGCCCGCGAAGAGCAGCGGGGCGGGGGCGGAGAGTACGGCGGCTATGCCGTCGAACATATTGCTGACGATCGAGCTGATCGCGTCGAACAGCCAGGCCAGATGGGTCTGCAGCCAGTCGACGGCGGAGTCGACCCAGTCGCCGAGAGGGAGCCTAAACACTGGCCACCTTCTTCGTGCCGGCCGCGCCGGGCTCGACGTCCTGCGGGACCTCGGTGGGGGTCATCGGCTCACCGAGCACGGCGAGCAGCCGTGCGCGGGGTACGACACCGACGAGCTTGCCCCCGGCGTCGGTCACGGCGACCGCCACTCCGCTCTGCGAGCAGGGCGTGAAGAGTTCGATGATCGGCGTGGACTCGGTGACGGTGGCCGGGGCGGCCGCGAGCACATCGGCCGCGGTGCGCAGTTCCTTGCCGTCGTCCGTGCTGGTGCCCATGACGGTGTGCGGTTCGGCCATGATGGCGCCCGCGGTCAGCACCCGGGTCCGGTCGACATCCTGGGTGAAGGAGGCGACGTAGTCGTTGGCCGGGGTGACGAGGATGTCCTCGGCGGTGCCGAGCTGGACGATCTTCCCGTCGCGCATCACGGCGATGCGGTCGCCGAGGCGCATGGCCTCGTTGAGGTCGTGGGTGATGAAGACGATGGTCTTCTTCAGCCGCTTCTGCAGTTCGAGCAGCTGGTCCTGCATGTCGCGGCGGATCAGCGGGTCGAGTGCGCTGAAGGACTCGTCCATCAGCAGCAGGTCGGCGTCGGTGGCCAGGGCGCGGGCCAGGCCGACACGCTGCTGCATGCCGCCGGACAGCTCGTCGGGCCAGGACTTCTCCCAGCCGGCGAGGCCGGTCAGCTCCAGCGCCTCGGCGGCGCGCTTCTCGCGCTCGGCACGCGGCACACCCTGGACTTCCAGGCCGTATCCGGCGTTCTCCAGCACACTGCGGTGGGGGAAGAGCGCGAAGTGCTGGAACACCATGCTGATCTTGGAGGAGCGGACATGGCGCAGTTCGGCGGGGCTCAGGGCGGTCAGGTCCTGGCCGTCGAAGAGCACGCGTCCGGCTGTGGGCTCCAGAAGGCCGTTGAGCATGCGCAGCAACGTCGACTTTCCGGACCCGGACAGACCCATCACGACGAAGATCTGTCCCGGTTCGACGGTGAACGAGGCGTCGATCACCGCTGCGGTCGTTCCGTCGGCGCGCAGCTCGTCGCGGTCGGTACCGCTTTCGAGCTTCTGCACGGCTTGATCGGGTCGTCTGCCAAACACTTTGTACAAGCGTTCAGCTTGCAGCCTTGACACATACACCTCGCGGGTTGAACCGAAAAACGGTCTGCCACCCCCTCCGGCAGACCGTGGAGCGGCGCGGATTCGGTCCGCATGGCACGTGCACTGGTTGAAACCGGTACGTGATCCGCTCCGGCTGCGCGCCTGCCCCCGCTTACACAACCCAAACACAAGAGTGATACAGGTCACATATGAACGGATGGTTGCCGCCACCCGTCCCCCGGCCCTCCGCACCCCTGACGGACGGTGTCCGCGACGGCCGGTGTCAGCGGTGTGCGGCATCATCGGGGTGTGACGCGACGCCTGATGCTCCTCGACACCGCCTCCCTCTACTACCGCGCCTACTTCGGGGTCCCCGATTCGGTGCGCGCGCCGGACGGGACACCGGTGAACGCCGTGCGCGGCCTGCTCGACTTCATCGGACGCCTGGTGCAGGACCACCGGCCGGACGACCTGGTCGCCTGCATGGACGCGGACTGGCGGCCCCACTGGCGGGTCGAGCTGATCCCCTCGTACAAGGCGCACCGGGTCGCGGTGGAGACCGCCGAGGGACTGCCCGACGAGGAGGAGACCCCGGACACCCTGGCCCCTCAGGTGCCGGTCATCGAGGACGTGCTCGACGCGCTCGGCATCGCCCGGGTCGGCGTCGCGGGCTACGAGGCGGACGATGTGATCGGCACGCTCAGCGGCCTGGCCGCCGGCCCCGTGGACATCGTCACCGGCGACCGGGACCTCTACCAGCTGGTCGACGACGCCCGCGGGGTACGGGTGCTCTACCCGCTGAAGGGCGTCGGCTCGCTCCAGCTGACGGACGAGGCGTGGCTGCGGGAGAAGTACGGGGTGGACGGCTCCGGATACGTCGATCTGGCCCTGCTGCGCGGCGACCCGAGCGACGGGCTGCCGGGCGTCCCCGGCATCGGCGAGAAGACCGCGGCGAAGCTGCTGGACGCCTTCGGCGACCTGGCCGGGATCATGGCCGCCGTCGACGACCCGAAGTCCAAGCTGACACCGTCGCAGCGCAGGCGGCTCGACGAGGCGCGGGACTACGTGGCCGTCGCGCCGAAGGTGGTCCGGGTCGCCGGTGACGTACCCCTGCCGGAATTCGACCCCCTGCTGCCCGCCGGGCCGCGCGATCCCGCCGCCCTCGAAGCCCTCGCGAAGCGGTGGGGGCTGGGCGGTGCGCTCCAGCGCCTGCTCTCCACTCTGCGCGACTGAGGTGCTAGCTTAGGTAAGCCTAAGCACATCGGAGCAGGGAGAACCTCGTGGCAGAACGACCGGCACGGCAGGCACCCAAGGCGCAGGGGGCCCAGGTGGTGCGTACCGAGCAGATCACCCCGCACATGGTGCGCGTGGTGCTCGGCGGCGAGGGCCTCGCCGGCTTCGGGCTCTCCGGGTTCACCGACCACTACGTCAAGCTCTGCTTCGCCCCCGAGGGCGCCGACTACGCGCACCCCTTCGACATGGCCCGGATCCGCGAGGAGCAGCCGCGGGAGCTGTGGCCCACGACCCGTACGTACACGGTACGTTCCTGGGACCCGGTCGCCCGGGAGCTGGCGATCGACTTCGTGGTCCACGGCGACGAGGGCCTCGCCGGGCCCTGGGCGATGCGGGCGGTGCCGGGCGAGCAGGTGACCTTCCAGGGCCCGGGAGGCGGTTACGGCCCGGACGCCTCGGCGGACTGGCACCTCCTGGCGGGCGACGAGAGCGCGTTGCCGGCCATCGCGGCGGCCCTGGAGCAGATGCCGGCGGGCGCGGTGGTGCACGCGTTCGTCGAGGTGGCGGACGCGGCGGAGGAGCAGAAGATCGTGACGCCCGACGGCGTCGAGGTGACCTGGCTGCACCGCGGGGAGCGCCCGGTCGGCGAGGCGCTGACCGCCGCCGTGAAGGAGCTGGAGTTCCCCGCGGGCGAGGTCCAGGCGTTCATCCACGGCGAGGCGGGCTTCGTGAAGGAGATCCGCCGCCATCTGCGCCTGGACCGCGGGATCCCGCTCCCCCGGCTGTCCATCTCCGGCTACTGGCGGCTCGGCCAGAACGACGACGCCTGGCGCTCGGTCAAGCGCGAGTGGAACGCACAGGTGGAGCGCGAGCAGGAGAGCGCCGCGTAACACCGGATCGCACCCGTACGCCCCGGCCGCCGGCCGGGGCGTACCCGCGTTCGGGGCACCGGGTCACCCACCGGCGCCCCGCACCTGCGCCCCGTCGCCATCCGGACCGCCCGCGTCGTCGCCGCCCGCACCGCCCCCGTCGCCCCCCTCGTACGCACGCGCGGACGCGTCCGCGTGCGCGAGCCGTCGCAGCGCGCCGAACATCGCCTCCCCCAGCACCGTGCCCACCACCACGCTCTCCACCAGGTCCTCGCGCGCCACCCGCCGTCCCACGTAGTCGAGGTCGGCCCGCGCGACCGGTTCGGCGGCGGCCGCGTAGTCGTCGAGCAGCTCGACGAACCCCCCGTGCCCGGCCCGCCGCAGCGCGACGATCACCTCGGCCAGGGACTCGCCCGCCGGGCCGTGCGCCTCGGCCCGCCAGCCGCGCCGCGCCAGCAGCTCCGCCACCTCTTCGCGGGCGTCCTCCAGCTCGGGCCCCGGCCCGTCCCCGTGCACCGGAGCGAGGCGCTTCGCCGCGGCGCCCAGCACCTTGTGCACCGGCTGCGCCGGATCCTCGACCACCCGCAGCACATCGCCGATGGCGGCCAGCGAGAGCCCTCCGACATCCAGCAGGGCGCGGATCAGCCGCAGCCTGCGCTCATGGTCCGAGTCGTAACTCGCCTGGTTCGGGCTGGTCAACTGCCCTGCGGGCAGCAGCCCTTCACGTACGTAGAACTTGATCGTCGGTACCGGGACTCCGGACCTGTTGCTCAACTCGCCGATGCGCACCGCGTGTTCTTCCTTCCGCCCTTGCCAACCCCCCGACCCATCATAGATAGTTCCGCTATCGGATAGCGGAAAGTGCTGCTATCCATAATCCCTGAGGGGCTCTCATGTCTTCCTGGCGTTCCTGGCTCGGCCGTTAGTCCTCTTCGCCGCGGCGATGGCCGTCATGACGATCGTCTCGGCCATCGGCCTCATAGTCGACGACCGGGTCCTGGTGGGCGCGGCGATATGGTTCAAACCGTTCAAATTCGCAGCCTCGTTCGCCGTGTACGCACTCGCCCTCGCCTGGATGCTGACGCTGGTCACCCGTGGCCGACGGGTCGGCTGGTGGGCCGGGACCGTGGTCGCGCTGTCCAGCCTGGTCGAGATGGCGATCATCACCGGGCAGGTGGTCCGCGGGAAGCGGAGCCACTTCAACCACGCCACCCCGTTCGACGAGACGCTGTTCAGCGCGATGGCCGTCACCGTCGTCATCCTGTGGACCAGCACGCTGGTCATCGCGATCCTGCTGCTGCGCGCCCGTATCGCCGACCGCGCCTCCGCCTGGGCGATCCGCTCCGGCGTGCTGCTCGCCCTGGTGGGCGCCGGATTCGGTTTCCTGATGACCCGGCCCACCCCCGAGCAGCGGGCGGCCGGGAACCTGGACACCGCCGATGTGATCGGCGCGCACTCCGTCGGCGTACCGGACGGCGGCCCGTCGATGCCCCTCACCGGCTGGTCCACGACCGGCGGCGATCTGCGCATCCCGCACTTCATCGGGATGCACGCGCTCCAACTGCTGCCGCTCTTCCTGCTCGCACTGGGCTCCCTGGCCCCGCGCTTCCCGCGGCTGCGCGACCCGCGGGTCCGGCTGCGGCTGGTGCTGGTGGCCTCGGCGGCATACGCGGCGGTCGTCGCGCTGGTCACCTGGCAGGCGCTGCGCGGCCAGCCGCTGATCCACCCGGACGGTGCGACGCTCGGTGCCGCCGCCCTGATCGCGGTCGCGAGCGCCACCGGCGCCTTCGGGGCGCTGAGGCCGGCTCCCGTACGACGGCGGACCGGCCCGGATTCCGGCTCCTGCTCCTGCTCCTGCTCCTGCTCCTGCTCCGACGCGGACTCCGGCACCGCTTCCGGTTCCGTTTCCGCTTCCGCTTCCGCTTCCGCCCGGAAGGAGCTCGCGCCATGACCGGTGCCCTCTTCGAGATCTCGTTCTTCCTGGCAGCCCCGTTCTGGCTGCTGATGATCCTGGCGCCCGGCTGGCGCCCCACGGCGCGCATCGCCGCCTCGCCGCTCACCGTTCTGCCCGTGCTGGCGCTCTACCTGATCATGGCCGTACCCGTCTTCCCCGAGCTCTGGGACGCGGTGCGCAGCCCCGACATCGACACCTTCCGCGATCTGATGGCGCTGGCGAACGGGGCGGGGGCAATCTGGGCGCAGGTGATCGCCTGGGATCTGCTGCTGGGCCAGTGGATGTTCCTGGAAGGGCGCCGACTGGGCGTCTCCCCGCTGGTGATGGGGCCGTTGCTGGTGCTGACGATCCTGCTCTCGCCGTTCGGGCTGCTGCTCTTCCTCGCGCTGAGGGCGGTACTGAAGTCGAGGACCCGGCCCGGGGATTCGGCCCCGGACCGGGTCGGCGGTACGCCGCTGTCGTAGGTGCGCCCGTCAGACGGACTTCTGGTACGAGCGGAACGTACGGGTCGACAGCCCGACCGCCACCACCGCGAGGACCAGAAGGGCTCCCCCGCGGCTGAGCACCACACCCTGGTCCGGGGCGCCACTCAGCGCCGAACGGCCCGCCACCATCGCCCAGTTGACCGGGTTGAAGTCGGCGATGTGCCGCATCCAGGACGGCATCTGGCTCGGGGCCATGAAGGAGGAGGAGAGGAAAGTCAGCGGCAGCAGCAGAAAGGTGTTGATGCCGATGATCGACTCTCGGCGGCGGACCAGCATGCCCAGGGCGTTGGAGAGCGCGCCGAAGACCGTTCCGAGCAGCACTGAGGCGACGACCAGGATCAGCAGTCCGCCCACGCCGCCCGGGTAGGTGGCCCCGGCGACCCGGCCGAGCAGCACGATGATGACGGACTGTACGGCGGTGCTGATGCCGTTCTGCACGACATTGGCGTTCATCAGCGCGTTGCGGCTGACCGGTGTCGTCAGGAAACGGTTGAGCGTGCCCCGCTCGATCTCCTCCAGGGTGCCCATCCCGGCCCACATGCTCGATCCGAGCGCGCTCATCACCACGATGCCCGGGATCAGGTAGTCGAGATACGACGTGGTGCCGAAGCCGCCGAGCTCGACGACCTTCTTGAAGAGGTTGCCGAACAGGAACAGCCAGATCACCGGCTGGATCAGGGAGATCACCAGAAAGACCGGCTGCCGGATGATCGCCATGAGCTGACGCTGAGTCATGTACCAGGTCTGGGCGAGTGCTTGACTGCTCACCGGGTGCCTCCGGCGGGGGTCGGGGCGGGGGTGTTCCCGGCATCCGCGGCTTCGGCCTCGGCGAAGCGGCGTCCCGCGTAGCGGAGATAGACGTCGTCGAGGGAGGGGCGGGCCACGGTGGCGGCGGCGACCGCCGCGCCGGCCCGCTCCAGGGCGGCGAGCAGGACGGGGACGGCCGCGGCGCCGTCCTCGGCGCGTACGCTCACCCGGCGGCCGTCGACCAGCACCTCGTGCACACCGGGCAGTCCGGTCAGCGCGGCGGTGGTCACCCCGGTGTCGCCCTCGGTGCGCAGCTCCATGTGGACGGCGTCGCCCCGGAGTTCACCCTTGAGTTCGTCGGGGGTGCCCTCGACGACGATCCGGCCGCGGTCGACGATCGCGATCCGCTCGGCGAGCCGGTCGGCCTCCTCCAGGTAGTGCGTGGTCAGGACGATGGTCAGCCCCTCGTCGCCGGCCAGCCGGGCGATCTCGTCCCACATCGCCGTACGGGCCTCGGGGTCGAGTCCGGTGGTGGGTTCGTCGAGAAAGAGCACCTCGGGACGGTGGACCAGGCCGAGCGCCACGTCGAGGCGCCGCTGCATCCCCCCGGAGTACCCCTTGACCTGGCGGTTCCCCGCGTCGGCGAGGTCGAAGCGGTCCAGCAGCCCATCGGCGCGACGCCGGACGGCCGCGCCCCGCATCCCGTACAGCCTGCCCTGGAGCAGGAGGTTCTCCCGGCCGGTGGCGACCGGGTCGGCGCCGGACTTCTGGGCGACGACGCCGATGGCGCGGCGGACCCGGTCGGGGTGGCGCAGCACGTCGTGTCCGGCGACGGTCGCGGTGCCGGAGTCGGGGCGGGCCAGGGTGGTCAGGATCTTGACGGTGGTGGACTTGCCGGCGCCGTTGGGGCCGAGCAGTCCGAAGACCGTGCCGGCCTCGATGGTGAGGTCCATGCCGCCCAGGGCGGTGACATCGCCTGGATAGGTCTTGATCAGATTTCGCGCCGCTACTGCGGGCGCGCGGGTGCTCATGACAGAGCTCTCCTGTGGTCGGCGGGGTGCTCGGGTGTACCGAGCACTCGGGCATGCCGAGCCGATCCGCGTGAAGAGCGCCGGGCTATCCTTGGTGTGCCGCACCTCGATCGCCCGGCTCGCCTCCACGGCGTGACCGGTTCGGGGTTCGAGACCCCGGCGGTCGCTGCTCCAACAGCTCCCGCCGGGGTCTTTCCCTGTCTGGTTCCTGCGTCCAGGGCCTTTCGTTCGGATCCGGCCTGATGCAAACGAAAGGCCCTAGCCGTTCCGCCCCGGGTCCAGGACGATCTCCTGTTCGTCCAGGTCCTGCCAGTCCCTCGGGACTTCACCGGTCTCGTGGAAGGACTTCCACTCCTCGATCCCGCTGATCGTCTCGTCGGTGAGTTCGGTGCGGAAGTTCCTGATCCACTCCAACTGTGCGTCGACCATGTGCAGTTGGTATTCGGTCTCGATGACGAAGACGCGGGGCAGTTTCTCCCCCAGCTGACCGAGGACACCCCGCAGGGCCGCCGCCTGGATCGCCAGCGCCGCCCCCCGGGTCTCCATCAGCTCCGCCACGCCCTGCGGCGGCAGCACCGGCAGCAGCGACAGCGCCGTCTCGAAGACCGGGTATTCGGCGGCGGGGACGGCGAGCAGATCGGAGAGCCAGTCCAGCATCTCCGCACGCCCGGCCTCTGTGATGCCGTAGAGCGTGCGCTCGGGGCGGTTGCCCTGTCGCTGGACGCCGGCCACCTCCACGTACCCGTGCTTCTCCAGGTTCTGGACGACGGTGTAGAGCGAGCCGAAATTGATCTTGACGCTGTGTTCCTTGCCGCGTCGCCGAAGCGTCTGGGCGATCTCGTACGGGTGCATGGAGCGCTCGGCGAGCAGCACCATGACCGTCAGCGCCAGCGGATTGCCGAGCTTGCGCCGCTTGGCCACCGTCCACACCACCCATCCCTCGCCGTCGAATACTCGCGAGCGAACATATCGCGTTCACCCAGACGCGTCAACCACGATGTATCGCGAATTCCCGACCGCGTGGAAGGATCTCACCCACTGACCGTTTTGTACCGCTACCGCCTCCGGAGCGCCGCCGGAGAGCCGAGGCGCCGCCTGGGAGGCAGCCCGCGTGAAAGAAGCCGATGCGCAACGCCACGGAACCTCACGGGCCGAGGGGACGCGCGGAGCCCGCACCGCCCTCGCCGCGCTCGGCGGACTGATCGCCGGGTTCTGCGCCCTGGCCGTCGCACAGCTGGTCTCGGCCCTCGTGCGTCCCGAGGCGGGGCCGGTCACGGCCGTGGGCGGGGCGGTCATCGACCGCTCTCCCCCGGCCCTGAAGGAGTTCGCCGTACGGCATTTCGGTACCGGCGACAAGCTGGTGCTGCAGCTGGGCATCGTGGTGCTGCTGGCGGTCTTCGCCGTGGCGGTCGGAGTACTGGCGCTGCACCACCGCCGTACCGGATCGGCGGCCGTCCTGGTCTTCGGCGTGGTCGGGGCAGTGGCAGCGGTGGGGCGGCCGGAGGGCAGCGCGCCCGACGCGCTGCCCTCGGTGGTGGGCGCCGCGGTGGGCGCCTGGGTGCTCTTCCTCCTGGCCGGACGGCTGGCGACGGCTCCCCGTCCGCCGCGCGCGACGGAGGAGGCGTACGGCGCCTACGACCGCCGCGGCTTCGTCATCACGGCGACCGTGGCGACGGCGGTCTCGGCCGCCGCGGGACTCCTGGGGCGGCGGCTCACCTCCTCCGTCCAGGCCGGGGCCACCGCCTCACGTCATGACCTGGTCCTGCCCGTACCCGATTCCGCCGCCCCGGCGGTCCCGGCCGGCGCCGATCTGCGAATCCGGGGGCTGAGCCCCTTCATCACCCCGGCCAAGGACTTCTACCGGGTGGACACGGCCCTGGTCGTGCCCCGTCTCGACGCGGCCGGGTGGCGGCTGAGCATCCACGGCGAGGGTGTCGCCCGGCCCGTCACGGTCGGCCTCCACGACCTGCTGCGCCGGAAGACCATCGAGCGGGACATCACGCTGGCCTGCGTCTCCAACGAGGTCGGCGGCCCGTACGTGGGCAATGCCAGGTGGATCGGGGTACGGCTGGCCGATCTGCTGCGCGAGGCCGGGGTGCGGCCGCCGTCGGCGGGCGGGCCCGCCGACCAGCTCGTGGCGCGATCCGTCGACGGCATGACGATCGGCACACCGGTCGAGACGGTCATGGACGGGCGCGACGCGATGCTGGCCTTCGGCATGAACGGCGAGCCGCTGCCCTTCGCGCACGGCTTCCCGGTCCGGATGGTCGTCCCCGGTCTGTACGGATACGTGTCGGCCTGCAAATGGATCGAGGACATCGAGCTGACGACGTTCGACGCGTACGACGCCTACTGGGTCAGGCAGAGCTGGGCCCAGCAGGCACCGGTCAAGACCCAGTCCCGGATCGACACCCCCCGCGCCCTCGCGTCCCCGAAACCCGGCACCGTGCCGGTGGCCGGGGTCGCCTGGGCGCAGCACCGCGGCATCTCGCGGGTGGAGGTCCGGGTGGACGGCGGTCCGTGGCACCCGGCCCGGCTGGCGGCCCAGGACAGCAAGGACACCTGGCGCCAGTGGGTCTGGAAGTGGCCGGCCACGTCGGGCCGCCACACCCTCGAAGTCCGGGCGACGGACGGCACCGGCGCCACCCAGACCGGCCGGCGGACCGGCACCGTGCCCGACGGCGCGACCGGCTGGCACTCGGTGGTGGTCGACGTCTCCTGAGCCGGGGCGCACCCCCACGGTGTACGGGAGGCGGGCGTCGTCCGTACGCTGACCGGATGAATCCTCCGGACCACGTGGAACGGCAGGACCGGGTGGCGGGCGCCGTCGTCGGTTCGGCGGTGGGTGACGCGCTGGGCGCGCCGTTCGAGTTCGGCCCCGCCGGGGTGTACACGGCCCGCTTCCCGGACGGCGTCGGCACGATGTGCGGGGGCGGCGGCTGGGATCCGGGTGAGGCCACGGACGACACACAGATGGCCGTCCTGGTCGCGGAATCCCTGCTGGAGCGGGGCGGCCTCGACCTCCCCGACATGTTCGGCCGGTTCTGCCGGTGGGCGGCCGGCGATCCGAAGGACATCGGGCTGCAGACCGAGACCGTCCTGACGAGCGGGGACGCGTGGGATCTCGCGGCGGCGCTGCACTTCCAGGTCGACGGGCGTGCGGCGGGCAACGGTTCGCTGATGCGGGCGGCCACGTCCGCCGTGCACTTCGCCGCGGAGGGCCGGACGGCGACCATGGACGCCGCCCGCCGGATCGCCGCGCTGACCCATGGCGACCGGGCCGCCTGGGAAGGCACCGCCGTGCTCCACGAGCTGATCCGGGTGGCACTGGACGGCGACGATCCGCTCTCCGCCGTCCCGGGCGCGCTGGACGGCGTGCACGAGGACCACCGGGAGCGCTGGGCCACCGTCCTCGCGCCGGACTGGCACCCGGAGGCGGCGACGGAGTTCAACGGTGCGGTCTGGCCGTGCCTGGGCACCGCGCTGTGGGCGCTGCGCACCACGGATACGTACGAGAACGCCCTGGCGGCGGCGGTCGACGTGGGCGGGGACACCGACACGGTCGCCGCCGTGACCGGCGGTCTGGCGGGCGCGATGTACGGCTTCGGCGCGATCCCGGCGCGCTGGACGGAGCCGCTGCACGTGCCGCTGCCGGGGTACGGGGACCGGGTGCTGCGGACGCCCGGCCTGGTGTCCCTGGCGCGGCGGCTGGACGGAGCCTCGCCGTGCGCGGTTCCCGCGGAGTCTCACGTGGCCCCTGCGGCGCCTCGTGCGCTTCCCTCGGATTTTCGCGAGTCCTGAATCTACACATAAGGGCGGTATAAGCGCAGAATGGCATAGCAGGCTGCTTATCGCACAGAAGTGGCGGGTTGGCCTGCAGGAGCGAAGGAGACGAACCCCATGTCAAACCTCTCGCACACCGGCCGTGACATGGCCAGTCACCCCGATGTTTCCGAAATGCGTGATCGCTATGCCCGCATGCTCGGTGGCCGCGATGTGGCCCTGGTGGACGCACCGGTGTTCCTCGTCGGTCTCTACTGCGCCATCTCGCCGTGGGTGCTGCACTTCACGGCAAGTCAGCCCACCCTCGCGACGCACAACCTGATCATGGGTATCGCGATCGCCGCGCTGGGCCTCGGGTTCACCGTCATGCCGGAGCGCATGTACGGCCTGAGCTGGGCCATCTGCGCCATGGGGGCCTGGACGATCATCTCGACGTGGATCGTCGGCAGCAGCCCCGACCTCGGCATCGTCCTCAACAACGTCATCATCGGCGGTCTGACCGTGCTGCTGGGACTGGCCTGCGCCGCCGTGTCCATGAAGAGCGGCAAGCGCGCGGTCTGAGGAAGGGACCGCCCGAAAGGGATCGCTCGGCCGGGACCACTCGGCGAAAGGGACTGCCCGGTCGGCCCGCGGGAGCGGACCGGCCGGGCGCCGGTGTGTTCCGGCCCGTGGGTCAGCTCCGCCGGAACGGCAGATAGTCCACGTCGTACCCGAAGTACCGCGGACCGGCGAGCGCCAGGCCGCCCGGGGTGGTCCAGCGCGGGTCGCAGGGGGCCGCGAGGACGCTGACGCGCAGGCCGTAGCGCAGGCCCTCCGTGGTCACCGGGTCGCCGGTGTCGGTGTCCAGCACGCAGATGAGGTCGGGCGTGGTGGCGACCGTCTCGCCGTCGCGGGTGGCCAGCAGATGCTCGTTCTGGAAGCCGAGTTCCAGCACCCGTCCCGTGTCGTCGCCGATGCCCTCGATCCGGGCGCTGCCCCGGGCGAAGCCGCCCTGGGTGCGGCGGCTCACGTCGATCACCTTGCCGGTCAGCAGATGCCTGCCGGACAGCATGGTGCGGGCCGCGCGCACCGGGTCGGTGTGCGCGGCGCGCGCCTCGCGCACGGCGGAGCCGAGCCGTTCGGCGAGCGTCAGCGTGGCGGGGACGAGCCCGTCGGCGAGCTGGTCGCCCCGCATCACGGTGTCGGCGCTGGAGATCTGACAGCCGAGCTCCACGCAGACCGCCCGCGCGATGCGCTCGGCGGCGTGGTTGGAGACGGCGTCGACGATGATGCTGTTGCCCTTGTCGTCGGCGAGCGCCATCGGGGTGTTGGCCACCCCGATCAGACCGGGCAGCACCATCTGCGCCTCGGGAAAGGCGCGGCCCATGGCGTCGCCGTCGACCAGCGGCAGCCCCGCCTCGGCGGCGCAGGCGATGGGCAGCATGGAGTTGACGCCGCCGACCTCGATCGGTGCGATGTGGGTGGCGGCCCGGCCGATGTGCTTCTCCAGGGCGCGCAGGGCGGCCACTTCCTCGCCGCCGGCGGGGACGCGTTCCAGCAGCACGGTCGGCGCACCCATCCCCGAGACGGGTACCACGGTCGCGTCGGCCGGCACCTCGTCGAAGGCGACGAGCCGGACCGGGCCGTGCTTGCGGATGGCCTCGCGGGCCAGCAGCTTGCCTATGTACGGGTCGCCGCCCCCGCCGGTGCCGAGAATGCCCGCGCCGCGCGCGATGTCGTCCAGGTTGTCGAGGTTGATCTCACGCATGTGACGCTGCTCCATGGGTGTCGCGCGCCCCGGCCGGGGCGCGGGTGCTGCCGATGCCGTTCAGGTCGAGATCGCCGACCGCCTTGACCCGGATCCGGGTCGCACCGCCCGGCAGATAGGCCAGCGGGACCTCCTCCACGTCGACGATGCGGACCGTGCCGGGCCGGGCGCCCGCGCTCTCGGCCCGGCCCACGGCCTCCTCGCGGGCCTCGGCGAGCACCGAGTCCCGGCGCCCCTCCGGGACCTGGAAGACCCGGTCCACCTCTCCGCCGACCTGGGCGATGGCGGCGCCCACCGCGTTGGCGACGTCGAAGTGGCCGGGGCGGCGCACATCGTCGAAGCCGGGCAGGGCCGCGGGCACCAGCACGCTGCCGCCGCCCACCGCGACGACCGGCAGCGGCCCCGCCGAGGTACGCATCCGGTCGACGGTCTCCGCCAGCCGCTCGGCGATCCGGTCGAGCGCGCGGGTGGTGAACTCCGGGTCCAGATGGGCGACCCGCGAGCGGTCGCCGATGTCGGCGCGGCCCGCGGCCACCGCGAGGTCGGTCGCCGTCAGGGTCGTACCACCGAAGACCAGCGCCTCCTCGGTGAGCCGGAATCCGACCGAGCGGGGGCCGGTCTCGCCGTCCGGCGACACCAGGGAGCCGCCGCCGATGCCGAGCGAGAGGACGTCGGGGATACGGAAGTTGGTACGGATGCCCGCGGCCTCGCTCTCCCCCGCGGCCTCGCGCGGGAAGCCACCGGCCAGGATGCCGACGTCCGCGGTGGTGCCGCCGACGTCGACGACCGCGCAGTCACCGAGTCCGGACAGGAAGGCGGCTCCGCGCATCGAGTTGGTGGGCCCCGACGCGAAGGTGGCCACCGGGTAGGCGCGGGCGAAGTCCACGTCCATCAGCGTGCCGTCGTTCTGCGACAGGAAGAACGGGGCGGTCAACGACACCTCGGCGAGCGATTTGGCGAACGACTCCACGATCGCGGTCGCCAGGTCCCGCAGGGCCGCGTTGATGATCGTGGCGTTCTCGCGGGCCAGCAGTCCGACCCGGCCGAGTTCGTGCGAGAGCGAGAAGTGCACGCCGGGGCCCAGTTCGGCGCCGAGGATCTCGGCGGCCCGGCGCTCGTCCTCCTCGGCGACCGGGGAGAACACCGACGAGACGGCCACCGAGGTCAGTCCGCGCGCGGCGATGTCGGCGGCGGTGCGCTTCAGTTCCTCGGGGTCGAGCGGAGACAGCGGCCGTCCGTCGAACTCCCGGCCGCCGTGGCAGAGATAGCCGTGCCCGCCGACGGCCGCCCGCTGGCGCTCCGGCCAGTCGGTCATCGGCGGCAGCGCCGCCGTGGCGGGCAGGCCGAGGCGTACCGCAGCGACGGGTGCGAGCCGGGCGCCCTCGATCAGCGCGTTGAGGAAGTGGGTCGTGCCGATCATCACGGCGGTGACGGCTTCCATCGGCGGATCGAGTGCCCGGATCGCCGCGGTCACGCCGGAGGTGATGTCGGAGGTGGTGGGGGTCTTCGCGGTCGCGACGATCCGGTCGTCGTCCCCCAGAAGGGCGGCGTCGGTGTTGGTGCCTCCGACGTCGATTCCGATGCGCATGGTGTGTCTGTCTTTCGTAGGGGGTTTCATGGCGGGCTTCGTAAGGACGGGGATGTCAGGCGGCGGCCTTCGACGACCGGGCCGTGCCCGATTCCGCCTCGATCGCCGCCGCGGGACGTACGGGCTGTTCGAACGGCAGCTCACGGGCCCCGCGCACCAGGCCGAGCTTGCCGAGGACGACATAGCCGAGACCGGCCAGCAGCAGGGAGTCGAGCGCCGGGATACCCCACCACTGGTAGCGGTCGCCGAGCCAGCCGAACAGGGAGGCGGCGGCCCACAGGGCGATCGTGGCGGGCACCCAGCTGGGTTCGGTCTCGGGCAGCCGGCCGGCCGCGCGCGAGGCGTCCAGCTGCGGCCGCCACTTCTTCACCACGAAGTACTCGGCGACCATGATTCCGGCGACGGGCGGGGTGAGGACACCGAGCACGGTGAGGAAGTCGGTGAACCGGTCCAGGATTCCGGCGGCCGCGGCGAGGCTGCCGAGCACACCGATCGTGACGGTCGTGCCGACCCGGTTGAGCCGGACCTTGAAGAGCGCCTCGAACGCGCCGATCAGGCCGAGCGACGAGGAGTACAGGTTCCAGTTGTTGATCTTCACGGTGGCGGAGACCAGGACGACGACGCCGATGACACCGGAGGAGGACGTGATGATGGCGATCAGGTCGGAGGACTTCACCGCGTAGGCGAGCAGCACGCCGCCCAGACCCAGGACGTACTCGCCGAGGCTGATACCCACCACCGTTTGCTTGACGACATCGCCGGTGTTGCGGTTGAAGCGGGTCATGTCGGGGGTGGTGACCGCGCCGACGATGTACGAGCCGGCGACTACGGTCGCACCGGTGGCGATGGACATGTGGGCGCCGAACGGCGCCGAGGCCACCAGGTCACCGACATTGTGCCGGGAGAACTCGACCATCATCGCCCAGCCCGCGAGGCCGAGGAAGGCGGGCACGGTGACGAACGCGGTCCAGCCCATGGCGCGGAAGCCGCGCAGTACGAGCGCGGTGACTCCGAGCCCGCAGATCAGGCACCAGGCCCAGACCGGCAGCGCGGGCACGATGGAGTGCAGCCCGGCCGCGAACACCGCCGTCTGCACACCGAACCAGCCGAACAGGCTGACCGCGATGACGAGTCCGATGAGGGTGGAGCCGTAACGGCCGAAGCCGGTCCAGCGGACGAGCATCGAGGTGGACAGGCCCTCCCGCATGCCGGCGATGCCGACGAATATGCAGACGATCTCCAGGATCACGGAGCCGAGCGTGAACGCCCAGAAGGCGCCCCAGAAGGAGAGTCCGGCGCCGAGCGCGGCGCCCAGCAGGAACTGCGTCAGGTCGGAGAGCTGGCCGAAGCGCTGCACCGCGACGTTGAACCAGGAGTAGCGGGCCGCGCGCGGCACCCGCTCCAGCGGGTAGTCCTCGTCCTGCTGCCGAGTCTGTGCCTGGTTCTGCGCCTGGTTCTGCGCTTGCGTCCGTGCGGATGGCTCTTGATGCACATCGAACTGCTGGGTCATGGGGACGGGTCCTCGGGTGAGCGGGCGGGCAGGAGGGCGCAGCAGCACGGCACCGGGCTGCTCCGGAGGGGAGGGGAAGGGGCGTCGAGCGGGGTTCAGAGCGGAAGGGGAGGCCCGACGGCGCGGGCCCGCAGGAGCACCGCACCGGGCAGATACGGCACCGGGAGGTCCGGCTCCGCGTGGGTGCGTACGCGCCTGGGATCGGCCCCTGCCCGTACGGCACCGGCTCGGGCCAGGTCCCGTACTTCGTCGCGTACGACGTCGAGCCGCCGGCCGGGGCCCCGGCCGTCGAGCCGCCGGCCGGGGCCCCGGCGGACGATGCGGTCGCAGTGGCCGCCGACCGGGCTGGCCGCGGCGCCGAACGCCCCGGCCACGCCGCCGTGTTCGGGCCGTACGACGTCGAACCCGGCCAGCGCTCCGGCGGGTACGCCGCCGGCACCGCCGCCGACCAGGATCAGCGGGAGGGGCCCGGCGGCGGGGCGCATCCGGTCGGCGGCCTCGGCGAGTTCGCGGTGGGCTTCGGCGCGCACGGTGATCAGGTCGGGGAAGCGCAGGCTGACCGGGACGCCGCCGATGCGTTCGCCGGGTCCGGCCTCCTGCGGGTAGCCGCCGGTCAGCGCTCCGACCTGGGCGCGGCGTTCACCGATGTCGGCGACCACGGCGTCCCGGAGCCCGGCCAGGAGTCCGGCGCCGCGAATGGTGCAGGCGGGTCCGCTGCCCAGGCTGAGGCCGGGCTGGCGGCGCAGGTACTCCAGGCTCATCAGCGTGCCGTCGCTGCGGGTGACGAGGACGGCGGCGCCGGGGGCGAGGCCGAGGCGGGGCAGGGTGGCGGTCAGCTCGTCGGCGACCCGGGCCACGAGCACGGACAGGGCGGCGTCGAGCACCGTGGCGTTCTCGCGGGCCAGCAGGTCGAGGGTGCCGACGTCGCTGGAGAGCAGGACGGTCGTCTCGGGGCCCGTCTCGGCGCGCAGGATCTCGGCGGCCTCCCGCTCCTGGCCGCCGTCGACGGGCGAGAACACGGCGGTGACGGCGAAGGCCTCGGCGCGCCCGGCCAGCGAGGCGCCGAACCGGGCGACGGCGTCCCGGTCGAGCGGGGTGGTGTCACGGGGTGCCAGACCACCGCCGCCCCGGACGTTCGCGGTGCCCGCGCACACGGCGTCGCGCAGCGCCCCGGGCCAGCCGAAGAGCGGCCGCACGGCGTCGGCGGCGGCGCCCCCGACCCGCAGCACTCCGACCCGGGCGAGCCCGTCCCGCTCCCTGACCGCGCGGGCGGCGACCCGCAGGCCCACGGCGAGCTGGGTGGCCCGGCCGCGCAGCTCGGCGGGGAGCGCGCGGACGGCGGCGGCGAGCGATCCGACGGCGTCACCGGTCACCGAGGGCACCTTGACGGCCCGCACCGCCCGGTCGCCGTCGAGGAGCACGGCATCCGTGTTGGTGGGCCCGACGTCCACTCCGAGGATCATGGCGTGCCTCCCGGGAACCGGCGTTCGCCCGCGGCGTCCGGAAGACCGGCGAGGCCGAAGGCGGACGGGCCCGCCAGCCGCAGGCCCTCGGGCGTGTACCAGGCGGGGTCCGAGGGGAGCGTGACGAGGTGGACGCGCAGCCCGTAGCGGACCTCCTCGACCGGGACGGCCCAGCCGGTCCTCACATCGACCAGGGCGATGACGTCCGGTACGACGGCCAGCGGGGTGCCGTCCTCCAGGGCCGCGACGAACTCGCTGCGGGCCTCGACGAGCACCAGCCGGCCCGCGTCGGGGCCGCCGCCCTCCAGCAGGACACCGGTGGCGTCGTCGCCGTCGGCGCCCTCGGTGGCGTACCTCCGGACGGACGAGACCTTGCCGGTCAGCAGCGGCGCCGGACCCTCGCCGCGGCCGAGGGCCAGTGCGCGGGTGACCGATCCGGCGACGGCGTGCCGGGCCGCCTGCCCGGCGGTGAGGGGGTAGTCGGTGGACGCGGCGCGCCCGCCGAAGGCGACGACGGCGGCGCGGGCGAACTGTTCGAGGTGTGCGCCGTCGACGTCGTCGACCACGACGGTGTGCCCGTGCTCGTCGGCGAGCACGGCCGGTCCCGGGCGCAGTCCGGCCAGTTCGAGAACGTTCTGGTCCATGCGGGGAAAGGCCCGGCCCATCGAGTCGGCGTCGAGCAGCGGCAGCCCCAGCCGGGCCGCCCAGGCGACGGCGACGCAGCCGTTGAGGCCGCCGATCTCGCTGCTCATGACCGCGGCGACCGGGGCACCGTGCAAGGCCTCGAAACGGGTGCGCAGCCGGGCGGGTTCGTCCCGGCCGCCGATCCGTTCGGCGGCGACGGCGGGCGACCCCACGAGCCCCACGGGCATGACGAGCGCTTGGGCGGGGAGTACGGCCGGGTCGACGACGGGCACCGGACCGCACTCCTCGATCGCCTGTCCGGCGACGGGAAGGGTCACATCGGCGGGTCCGCCGCCCCCCGATCCGAGGACGGCACAGCCCCGCGCGAAGTCGGCGAGTGCTTCGGCGTCCACGTGCATGAATCCCAGCGTACGAAGACGGATCGCGCTCCCCATGGGCCATCGGCCCGTGATTCCGCGGCCGGGTGTGCGCGCAGCACACCGGCTTGCAGCACACTGGAGGGATGGCGAACATCCTGGAACTCCTCTCCTCCCCCGGACTCGACGCGGTCCGCCCGCTGGTGGGCCCGCTCGACGCGGTGGAGGTCACGGGGGTGCGTCTGGAGCCGCGTCCGGACCGGCTCGCGGCCATCCCCGCCGGGACGGTCGCCGTGCTGCTGGCCGCGGTGCCGGGGCATCTGCTGGATGTGGCGGTGCGGGACGCGGCCGCGGCGGGGGCCGCCGCGCTGGTCCTGACGGGCGTGACCGAGGCACCGCGTGGGCTGCCCGCCGAGGTGACGGCCACGGCGCGGGCGCTCGCCGAGCGGGGCCGGGTCGCGGTGCTGTACGCCGACGGGGACCTCGCGGCTCTGGTGGTGGCCGTGGAGCGGGCGGTGGCCGGGTCCGCGGCGGACGCGCTGGCCCGGGTCGCGGCGGCGGCGCGGGAGGTGACGGCCGTCGCGGGTGACCCGGACCGGGTGGCCGCGGCGGCGGGCCGCGCCCTGGGCGTACCGGTGGAGCTGCGCGCCGCGGGTCCGGGCGAGGAGGGTGCGACCGCCGCGGGCCCGGACGGTGAGATCCGGCTCGCCGCCCCCGCCCGCCCCGGTCACGCGGGGGCGGCGGTGCGCTCCGTCCTCGCGCTGGCGGCCCTCGCCGCGGCGGGCGGCGGGCACGGCGACGTTCCCGTGCGCTCCCGGGGCCGACTGCTCGCCGAGCTGCTCGTGGCCCCGCAGGACCAGGCCGCCCGGCTGGCCGCCCGGGGCCGGGCGCTCGCGCTGCCCGTGGACGGCTGGCACATCGCACTGCGGGTGGAGGCGGGCGGCCTCGACGCCTCGAACCGGCCGAAGGCCCTGGACGCGGTCATGTCCCAGGCGCTGACCCTGCTGCGCACCTGGGACGGGGCGGCGCCGCTCCCCGGCACCGCCGCCCCGTCCGCCCCCGCGCCGCAGGTCGCCGACACCGTCCAGTGGAACGCCGCGCTGGTCGACGACGCCCTGGTCCTGCTCAGCACCTGGCCCGCCGACCCGGGGTCGGACGGGCGGCGCGCCACCCTGGCCCGTGCCCGCCGGGTGGTGGACCGGCTGGCCGGACTGCGCCCGGAGGCCGGTCTGCGCTGCGGCGTGGGCTCGCCGCACCGGGGCCCGCTGGGCATCCGCACCTCCGCCCGCGAGGCCCGTGCCGCGGTGCCGCGCGGTGCCGGGCCGGTGGTGGCGGCGCATGACGCGGTGGGCCTCGACCGGATGCTGCTGGAGTGGTACGCCTCCGACACGGCACGCGAGGCGGTCAGCGAACTCCTCGCCCCGGTACTGGCGTTGGGCCCGGAACGCGCCGAGCCACTGCTGCGCACGCTGCAGGGATACCTGGACCACAACAACTCGCCCGCCCGCGCCGCCGACGCGCTCCATCTGCACCGGAACGCGGTGGGGGCCCGCATCCGCAAGATCGTCCAGCTGACGGGAGCCGATCTGAACGAGCCGGATGTCCGCCTCGCCCTCCAACTGGCCTGCCGCGCGGGCCTGTCCGCTCCCCCGAACGAGCCGGGCCCGCCACGGACGCCCCCGGCCCCGGCGCACCGGACCTGAGGAGCGACCATGGCGCCGACGACCTCCCCCGCCCTCACCCGCGTCCGGGCCGCCCACGCCCTTGCCGAAGCGGTGGAGCGCCCCGAGCTCTGGATCGGTCTGCGGCCCCGGGAAGACATGGAGGCGGAGGCCGAGCAGCTCGAAACACGCCTGGCCGCAGGCGAGTTCCTCCCCCTCGCAGGCCGTCTGCTGGCCGTCAAGGGCAACATCGACGTGGCCGGCCTCCCCACCACCGCGGGCTGTCCCTCGTACGCGTACGAGCCGGACTCCGACGCCCCGGCGGTGGCCCGGCTGCGGGCCGCCGGAGCCCTGGTGATCGGCACGACCAATCTGGACCAGTTCGCCACCGGCCTGACCGGCACCCGTTCCCCGTACGGCGCGGTGGCCTCGGCGCGGGATCCGGACCGGGTCGGCGGCGGCTCCAGCTCCGGTTCGGCGGTCGCCGTGGCCCTGGGCATCGTGGATCTCGCGCTGGGTACGGACACGGCGGGCTCCGGCCGTGTTCCCGCCGCGTTCAACGGCGTCTTCGGGCTGAAGCCGACCCGCGGTCTCGTCCCGACGGACGGGGTGGTCCCTGCCTGCGCGAGCCTGGACTGCGTGACCGTCTTCGCCCGTACGCTCCCCGAGGCCGAACAGGCGATGGCCCTGATGGCCACCCGGGCCCTGCGGCCCGACCGCTCCCGTGTTCCGGGCCCCTGGCGGATCGCGGTCCCGCCCACCGGGCAGCTCGGCGAGCTCGACCCGGGCTGGGCGGCGGCGTACGAGTCGACGGCCGCCAGGCTCCGTGCGGCGGGGGCGCTGCTCCGGCCGATCGATCCGACACCGTTCATCGAGGCCGGTGCGCTGCTGTACGGCGGCGCGTTCGTCGCCGAGCGCTACACGGCGGTCGGTGCGTTCATCGACGGCGCGCCCACCGCGCCCGACCTCGATCCCACGGTCGCCCGGATCATCACCGCGGCCCGCGACATCCCGGCGCACCGGCTCTTCGCCGATCAGGCCCGGCTGGCCGGGCTCCGTGCCGATGCGACGGCCGCACTCGGCGACGCGGACGCGCTCCTGCTGCCCACCGCGCCGGGGCATCCCACGTTCGCCGAGGTGGCCGCGGACCCGGTGGGCGCCAATGCCCGCCTCGGCCGTTTCACCAGCTCCACCAACCTGCTCGGTCTGTGCGCGGTGGCGGCCCCCGCCGGTGAGGTGGACGGCCGGCCGTTCGGCGTGATGCTGATCGGCCCGGCGGACACCGACGAACGCCTGGGCCGGATCGCGGCCCTGCTGGCCCCGGCGTCCTGACGCCGGGTCGGGTCCCGGCCATTGCCCCCGGAAACGGTTGACTGGTCACCAACACACCTGTTCCACTGGGCAGATGCGCCCTCAGCTGCGGCTGGTCACCCGTGACCACATCGACTTCGGTCGAGTGTGGTCCGCCTCGTGTTGCCGCTGACCGTTCCCGCGTCAGCACTTCACACCACCGGTTTTCCGCAGCACGAGATGAGGCTTCGCCATGCCCGTCGAGTTTCTCGGCATCGCAGCAACGAACGAAGGTTCCGAAGTGACACCCCGCTCCGGGGCGTCCTTCGACAAGGAGTACACGCTCAAGCTGGCCCGCGCGCACGAGGACCACGGCTGGGACCGGGTCCTGTTCGCCTACGGCTCCGGCTCCCCCGATCCGTCTCCGGCCGCCGCCTACGTGGCGGCCCGCACCGAGAAGCTCCAGATCCTGGTGGCGCACCGCCCCAACGTCTCGTACCCGACGTTCGCGGCCAAGACCTTCGCGACCCTGGACCGGATCAGCGACGGCCGCCTCGCCGTGCACTTCATCACCGGAGGCAATGACCACGAGCAGCAGCGCGAGGGCGACTTCCTGACCAAGGACGAGCGGTACGCACGCACCCGTGAGGCCATCCAGATCATCAAGAAGGCCTGGACGTCGCACGAGCCCTTCGACCACGAGGGCACGCACTACCGCTTCAACGACTTCGTCAGCGACACCTTCCCCGTGCAACAACCGCATCCGCAGGTCTCGTTCGGGGGTTCCTCGCCTGCGGCGTACGCGGCAGGGGGCGCCGAGGCCGACATCTACTGCCTGTGGGGCGAGCCGCTGGCACAGACCGCGGAGCAGATCGCCTCGGTGAAGGAGGCCGCGAAGGCTGCGGGCCGCACGGACGTGCCGAGGATCCAGGTCGCCTTCCGCCCGATCATCGCGCCCACCGAGGATCTGGCCTGGGAGAAGGCCCACCGCACCCTGGCCCGGATCAAGGCCCGCGAGGCCGGCGCGCCACTGAGCCGCCGTCACCCGCTGACCAACCCGGAGAACGCCGGCTCCCGACGACTCCTCGCGGTGGCCGCCGAGAGCGAGCACCACGACCGCGCCCTGTGGACACCGACCGCGGCGGAGACAGGCGGCGCCGGCAATTCGACGGCCCTGGTCGGAACGCCGGAGACAGTGGCACAGGCGTTGCTGGACTATTACGACCTCGGCGTGGAAATCCTCTCGGCCCGCGGCTACGACCTGCTGGACGACGCCATCGACTTCGGCCGGCACGTCATCCCGATAGTCCGCGAGGAAGTAGCCAAACGAGAAGCAGCCCACCCGGCCGCGTAACACCGGAAGGCCGCCGGACGGGCCGACTACAACCAGCCCGCCCGGCGCGCATCTTCAGCCCGTCCGGCGGGCACCTTCAGCCCCTCCGGCGTTTGAGGAGCGGGGGTCCGGGGGCGGAGCCCCCGGTTACGGGAAGGGGCGGGTAGGGGAACAGGCCCGCCGCAGGCGCACCCCGCACCGCAACACCCCACCCCACCGCACTCCACACCCGCACCCCGCCCCGGAACCCGCACCCCGCGGAACCCTCACCCCACAGAGCTGTACGCCACAACCCCCCGCAACACCGCATCCACCGCCTTGTGCGCATTCCGCGCCACAGAACTCCCGTCCCGCGGCGCCGCAGCCGCAATCTGCCCCAGCACGTCGATCACCTGCTTGCACCACCGCACGAAATCCCCGGCCGGCATCTCCGCCTCGCCCAGCACCTCGTCCAGCGTCCGCCCCGACGCCCACATGTAGACCGCCCAGGCAAAGCCCAGATCGGGTTCGCGCTGCCCGACACCCTCCGCCTGGTTGATCTTGAAGTCCTCTTCCAGGGCGTCGAGCCGGCCCCAGATCCGGACCATTTCGCCCATCGCGGTCTTCGCGGGCCCCGATGGCAGCTTCGGCGCCACCGCGTCATCGGCCTGCCGCGCCTCGTACACCAACGCCGAGACGCACGCCGCGAGTTCGGCAGGGTTCAGCCCCTCCCACACACCCGCCCGCAGGCATTCGCTCGCCAGCAGATCGAGCTCGCCGTAGAGCCGCGCCAGGCGGCGCCCGTGCTCGGTGACCTCATTGCCCCGCAGATAGTCGAGCTCGGTGAGCAGCGCGACGATCCGGTCGAAGGTGCGGGCGATCGTGTTCGTCCGCCCCTCGATCCGCCGCTCCAACTGCCTCGTGTCGCGCTGCAACCGGTGATACCGCTCGGCCCAACGCGCGTGGTCCTCGCGCTCGGCGCACCCGTGGCAGGGGTGCGCGCGCAACTCCGCCCGGTAGCGGGCGATCTCCCGGTCGTCGGCCGCGGCGGACCGCCCCTTGCGGTGCCGCTCGGGCACTATGTGCCCGGCCTTGGTCCGCAGCGCGGAGGCCAGGTCGCGGCGCGACTGCGGGGAGCGCGGGTTGAACGACTTCGGCACCCGCATCCGCTCCAGCGCCTCCACCGGAACCGGGAAGTCGATCGAGGCGAGCCGCTTGACCTGCCGCTCGGCAGTGAGCACCAGCGGCCGCGGCCCGTCGTGGTATTCGAGCCCGCGGTGGCCGTGCCCGTTGGTCCGCCCGGCGGGCAGTCCGGGATCGAGGACCAGTGCCAGCCCGGCGAACTTGCCGGTGGGCACATGGATGACATCGCCGGGCTTGAGCTTCTCCAGGGACGCCGCGGCCTCGGCCCGCCGCTGCGTCGCGCCCTGCTTGGCGAGCTCGGTCTCCCGGTCCTTGAGGTCGCGGCGCAGCCGCGCGTACTCCTCGAAGTCACCGAGGTGGCAGGTCATGCCCTCCCGGTAGCCCTCCAGCCCCTCTTCGTTCTTCTGGACCTGCCGGGAGATACCGACCACCGACCGGTCCGCCTGGAACTGCGCGAAGGAGGTCTCCAGCAGCTCGCGCGAACGGTGCCGTCCGAACTGCTGCACCAGGTTGACGGCCATGTTGTAGGAGGGCCGGAAGCTGGACCTCAGCGGGTACGTACGCGTGCCCGCGAGTCCGGCCAGTGCCCCCGGATCCATGCCGCGCTGCCACAGCACCACCGCGTGGCCCTCGACATCGATGCCGCGCCGCCCGGCCCGCCCGGTCAGCTGGGTGTACTCGCCGGGAGTGATGTCGGCGTGCTGCTCGCCGTTCCACTTGACGAGCTTCTCCAACACCACCGAGCGCGCGGGCATGTTGATACCGAGGGCGAGGGTCTCCGTGGCGAAGACGGCCTTGACGAGCCCGCGTACGAACAGCTCCTCGACGACTTCCTTGAACGTCGGGAGCATGCCCGCGTGGTGCGCGGCGATGCCCCGCTCCAGCCCTTCGAGCCATTCGTAATAGCCCAGGACATGGAGGTCCTCGCCGGGAATGGCCGCGGTCCGCTCCTCGACGATCTCGCGGACCAGGCGTCGCTTGTCCTCGTCATTGAGCCGCAGTCCGGCGTGCAGGCACTGCTGCACGGCGGCCTCGCAGCCGGCCCGGCTGAAGATGAACGTGATGGCGGGAAGCAGCCCTTCGGCATCCAGCCGGTCGATGACCTCGGGCCTGGCCGGGGTCCAGATCCGGCTGCGCTGACGCCGCTCGCGCTCACGATCCGCCTCGCGGACCATCTTGCCCCGGCGGCGCTCACGCGGGTTGTACCCGCGCTGGTTCTCCATCCGGGCGAGCCGGACGAGGTCGGGGTTGACCTCGCGGCGTCCGGCACCGCGGCCGCCGTGGTCGGTCTCCTCCTCGAAGAGGTCGTACATCCGGCGGCCGGCCAGCACATGCTGCCAGAGCGGCACGGGGCGGTGCTCGGAGACGATCACCTGGGTGTCACCGCGGACGGTGTCCAGCCAGTCGCCGAACTCCTCGGCGTTCGACACGGTCGCCGACAGTGACACGAGGGTCACGGAGTCAGGGAGGTGAATGATCACTTCCTCCCACACGGCACCCCGGAAGCGGTCGGAGAGGTAATGCACCTCGTCCATCACCACGTGGCCGAGGCCCCGCAGCGCCTGCGAGCCCGCGTACAGCATGTTCCGCAGCACCTCTGTGGTCATGACGACCACCGGGGCATCGGCGTTGACGCTGTTGTCGCCGGTCAGCAGGCCGACCTTGTCCGGTCCGTAGCGCTTGACCAGATCGGCGAACTTCTGGTTGGACAGGGCCTTGATGGGGGTGGTGTAGAAGCACTTGCGGCCCTGTGCGAGGGCGAGGTGCACGGCGAATTCGCCGACGATCGTCTTGCCCGAGCCGGTCGGAGCCGCGACCAGCACCCCCTTGCCGGCCTCCAGGGCCTCGCAGGCCTCGATCTGGTAGGGGTCCAGATCGAATTCGTACAGCTCGCGGAAGGGCGCGAGTGCGGTGGCCTGCTCGGCGGCGCGGATCCGAGAAGCCTGGTATCGCTCAGCTGGTGAGAGGTCCTCTGTCATCTTGCTTACGAGCCTACCCGCCACCTCTGACAGCAGGCTCGATCTTTAAATCCCGGTGGGAGCAGCGGGTGCGAGCACTCTCACCGCGCCCGGCACACAGTCCGCGGTCAGTGGCAGCGACCCGAGTTGTTCACCGTCCGCGTACGCCGTGACACCGGCTGCGGCCAGCTCGATCGAGGAGACCCGGTGCACGGTGACCTTGGGGTGGCCGAGGTGCGTTCCCTTGTAGACGCGGGGGAAGACCTTCAGCAGGGTGGCGCGGCTGCAGTCCCCGACGACGGTCACGTCGAAGAGCCCGTCGTCCATGACGGCGTCGGCGCAGATCCGCATGCCGCCGCCGTACGTCGATCCGTTGCCGACGGCGATGAGCGTCGCCTCGATCTCCCGGACCGGTCCACCGTCCAGCCTGACGCGGTACGGAATGGGCTTGAACGCGGCGAGTTCGGCGAGGATCGCGAGATCGTACTTGAACCGTCCGCCGACCCACCGCATCCGGTTCCCGCGGTCGTTGACCCGGGAGTCGAAGCCGGAGGCGAGCACCGACCCGAACCACCGCTCACCGACCCGGCCCAGGTCGATCTCGCGGACGGCACCGCCCTTGAGCGCCTCGGCGGCCAGCCGTCCGGCGGCGGCGGGGTCCCGTATCGGCAGCCCGAGCGCGCGGGCGAAGTCGTTACCGGTGCCGACGGCCACGACCCCGAGCGGAGTCATCGTTCCCGCGACCGCCTGCAGGGCGAGGGACATCATGCCGTCCCCGCCGACGGCTATCAGGGCACCGGTCCCGGCCGCGACGGCCGCACGGGCCCGCCGCAGGGCGTCGTCGGCATCCTCACCGAGAACCGTACGCACGGAGAATCCTGCGTCCCGCAACGCGGAAGCGGCCGGCTGCGCGGCATGCGCGCCCCGGCCGCGTCCTGCGGTGGGATTGACGAAGAGGGTGATCTCGCTGGTCACCCCGGGACCCTACAAGGTCAGGTGATGTCGTCGTAACCGTTGACCCGGTCATGGTCCGAGCTCGCCTGGGTGGGCAATGACCGGCGGGACGAGACCGATTCGATCTCACCGATGTCCTCGGGAGTGAGGTCCAGCTCCGAGGCCTCGTCGTCGGCGGGCCCGGCTGCCGTGATCTGTGCCCTGCGGCGGTCGTTGAGGAGCGAGATCGCCGTGGCCACGAAGTAGAGCACCCAGATCGGTCCGGCGAGCCCCAGCATGCTGACCGGGTCAGTGCTGGGCGTGGCCACCGCCGCGAAGACCGTGATGCCCATGATCATGCCCCGCCACCAGCCGAGCATCCGCTTGCCGGTGATGACCCCGCCGAAGTTCAGCATGACGAGCAGCAGCGGCAGTTCGAACGAGAGCCCGAAGACGACCACCATGCGGGTGATCAGATCGAGCAGCTCGTCCAGCGGCAGCTGGTTGTCCAGGTCGGCCGGCGAGAACTCCAGAAGCACCCGCGCCATCGTGGGCAGCGTCTTGTACGCGAAGAAGCCACCGGCGAGGAAGAGCGGGAATCCCGCGCCGACGAAGGCGAGCGAGTACTTCTTCTCGTGCTTGTGCAGGCCCGGGGCGACGAAGGCCCACAACTGATAGAGCCAGATCGGCGAGGAAAAGACGACACCGGCCATCAAGGAGACCTTGAGGGCGAGGGTGAACGGGGTGAGCAGACCGTTCAGGACGATACGCGCGCAGGTACCGTCCTCCTGCTTGGCGAGCTCGGCGAAGCTCGACGCGCAACCGACCGACTTCAGCACCGGGTTGGTGAAGAAATCGATGATCCCCTTGTAGTAGAACGCAGCCACGATCGTGACGACGACGATCCCGAGCAGCCCCTTGGCCAACCGGTTACGCAGCTCACGCAGGTGCTCCACCAGGGGCATGCGGCCCTCTGGGTCCGTCTCCTGCTTGCGGGCAGACTTGAGCAACCCACGTCCTCATCTCGTGCAGCAGGCCGTCACCGATCGCGGCGCCTGCGTCGGCCCGTTTCTTGTCAGCGCTTGGTCGAGTCGGTCGGCTCCGCGACCGGACGCGAACTGCTCACGTCGCCGGGGGCGGCCTTGATGGTGCGCGGGGCGGCCTGGTCCTGGGCGGCGTCGTTGGCGGCCGGCTCGGCCGGGGTCGCCGACGGGCTGCCCTCGGACTTCATGGCCTTGGCCTCGCTCTTGAGGATGCGGGCCGACTTGCCGAGCGAGCGAGCCATGTCAGGAAGCTTCTTCGCGCCGAACAGCAGAACAATGACGACGAGGATCAGGATGATCTCGGGAGCGCCGAGCCTTCCGAACATATGCGTGTACCTTCTCACCGAGGCAGCAGGGGTGGGGCGGATGGAACCTCGGACAGACGTCCGATCTTCTTACCGTCAGCGATCGTATCCCGCAGGAGTAAACGCAGGGCAATACCCAGGCATCCTTGCGATTACGGCCCATGCCTCGCTCTCAGGGCCGCCTTCAGCAGCGTACCCTCCGAACCCGCGAAACAGGAGGCCGCGCCCGCCCTGATCCATCTGCCCTGCTCACAGCCGTGTACGGGCAGATGGGGCGTCAACGTCTAGCGCAGTGCCTCGCCGGTCGCGGCAAGGTCCGTCGCCGCCTTTTCGAGGTCCTCCGCAGCCCGGTTGATGCGCTGGGTGGTCCGCGTCACCTGATGCCCGAGCCGCTGGGCCTCGATGAAGACCTTGACGGCCAGCACGCCGAGAACGGCGATCCCTAGAAATCCCAGGGCGATGGCGAGCATGGGCCAGAACATGCGCAGAGCCTCGATGTGTCTAGGTGTCCGACTGCGTGGGCGTTTTCTAGAGGCTGGTGGTGTGGAGGCGCAGCGTCCGCACCCCGCCCCGGCTGAGGAGCTCGACTATCCGCTCCCCCGCGGGCTTGCGGACGGCCGCACGGCACTGCGGGCAGGTGAAGGAGTAGAACGTCGTCCGGCGGCTCGCCCCCACCACGAGGCGAATGGCGGCCGCGGCCAGCTCGAACCGCTCGCGGCAGTCCGGGCAAGCGGCCTTGAACCGCACGGACTCGGGCACCACCACGGTCGGAACACCTGACACCACAGACATATTGCTCATATCTCCCTCAGGTTTCCGCTCGGACCGGTTCGTCGTACGCGGCGAGCGCCGCACGGGCCGCCTGCTGTGCGCTCTGCGCCAGCTCCGGCGGGG
This sequence comes from Streptomyces sp. NBC_00984, assembly GCF_045162475.1. Lineage (NCBI taxonomy): Bacteria > Bacillati > Actinomycetota > Actinomycetes > Kitasatosporales > Streptomycetaceae > Streptomyces > Streptomyces sp. NBC_00984. Next base: position 7,221,974 of record NZ_CP108734.1, on the reverse strand, counting down.
AGACGATGCGGCCTTCGCCGCCCAGTCGCAGCGCGAGCCTGCGCAGCGAGGCCGGGTCGGGGGTGCGCAGGGCGATCCGCAGCCCGCCGTCGGGCAGCTCCTGCGCGCTGTCGTGCGGGTAGTACTCGGCGACCCAGCGTCCGCCGGGACCCACCTCGACGACGACTTCCGGGTCCTCGGCGGCCGGCTGGACGAGCCCCTCGGACAGATCCCGCAGCTCCAGCTCGGGCGGCGCGGCGGGCTCGTCCAGCAGCCGGATCTCGGCGACCCGGTCGAGCCGGAACGTACGCCGGTCCTCGGACGACCTGCACCAGGCCTCCATGTAGGTGTGCCCCACGGCGAACAGCCGGATCGGGTCCACCTCGCGCTCGGTGAGCTCGTCGCGCGCGGGCGAGTAGTAGCGCAGCCAGAGCCTGCGCCGCTCGGAGATCGCCCGGTCGACATCGGCGAAGACACCGCCCTCGGACTCGAAGGTGACCGAGAGCCGCGAGCTCGCCGCCCCCACCTCACCGGCCGCGGTCTCCAGCTTCGCGGTGGCCCGCAGCAGCGCCTGCCGGTCGCTCTCGCGCAGTCCCGGCAGCGTGGCCACGGCACGGGCGGCGACCAGGAGGGCCGTCGCCTCGTCGGCCGCGAGCCGCAGCGGCTCGGCGACATCGTCCGGGTTGTGCCACCAGATGCGGTCGCCGTCGGTGTCGATGTCCAGCAGGTCCCCGCCGCGGAAGCTCGTACCGCACATGGGCAGCACGTCGAGGTCCGAGATCAGTTCGTCCTCGGTGATCCCGAAGGCGCGCGCGACGTCCTGGACATGGGCGCCGGGGCGCTCACGCAGATACGTCACCAGGGAGAGCATCCGGCGGGTCTGGTCGATCGCGTTCGTCGCCATGAATACGGTACTCCCCCTCAGTCCTTGGCCACGGCGCGCAGCCGGTCCACCACATCGGCCCGCAGGTCGGCGGGTTCCTGTACGACGACGTCCGGACCGAATTCGACGAGCCAGGCGTCCAGGCCGTGTCCGTACGGAATCTCCAACTCGTCCCACCCGTTCCCGAGTTCCCGGACCGACACGGCGCGCGAGCGCAGCGGGTAGCCGGCCCCGGTGCGCAGCCTGATCAGCGCGGTCCTGGTGGCCGTCTCCCCCGCCCAGCTCTCGACGGTCTCGCGCACGGTCACGACGTCGGGCACCTCGGTGGTGAACGCCCCGGCCCGGGAGCGGACCCGGCCGGTGATCCGGGAGAGCCGGAACACCCGCTCGGCGCCGCGGTCCCGGTCCCAGCCGGCCAGATACCAGTGTCCGCGCCAGCACTCCAGGGTCCACGGCTCGACCTGGCGCTGTTCGGGCTTGGCGGCGTTGCCCTTGCGGTAGTCGAAGGTCACCGGGCGGCGGTCGCGGCAGGCCAGCATCAGCGGCTCGAACGCCGCCTCATGGACGGGGATGCGCGGTTCGAGGGCGCTGTGCACCTCGTACGCGTCCTCGGCCTCCGGCATGCCGGCGGCCCGCAGCTTCTGCAGCGCGCCGCTGGCCGCGCCCGCCAGCCGCGCCTGCTGCCAGACCTTGGCGGCCAGTCCGAGTGCGGCGGCCTCCTCGGCGTCCAGCGTGATCGGGGGCAGCCGGTTGCTGTCGCGGCGGGCGAGATATCCCGTGTCGCCGTCCAGGTTCTCCACGGTCTCGATGATCAGGCCGAGCTCGCGCAAGTCGTCCTTGTCGCGCTCGAACATCCGGTTGAAGGCGTCGTCGGAGCCCGCTTCCAGATAGGCCTCGATGGAACCGCGCAGCTCGCGCTTGCTGAGCGGACGGCGGGTCCCCAGCAGACACAGCGCCAGGTTCATCAGCCGCTCGGCCTTGGCAATCGCCATCGACGCCCTTTCTGTTTCGCTCTACAACCGTCGACCGTACCGCTACGCGGTGTCGGGACAAAAGCGAGGGCCCGTGCCTCGCGGCACGGGCCCTCGTATCGCACGGGTGCGGATCAGACGGCGACCAGGTCGCAGACGAAGATCAGCGTCTCGCCGGGCGCGATGCGGCCGCCACCGGCGCCGCGGTCGCCGTACCCGAGGTGCGCGGGAATGGTCAGCTGGCGACGGCCGCCGACCTTCATGCCCTGCACACCCTGGTCCCAGCCGGCGATGACCTGGCCGGCACCGAGCTGGAACTGCAGCGGGGTGCCTCGGTTCCAGGATGCGTCGAACTCCTCGCCGCTGGAGAAGGCCACGCCCACGTAGTGGACGGAGACGGTGGCGCCCGCCTTGGCGACCGCGCCATCGCCTTCCCAGATGTCCTTGATCTCCAGCTCGGCCGGCGGCTCGCCACCCGGGAAGTCGATCTCGGGCTTCTCGATGCTCACTGACTTGCTCCTCTTGATGATGAACTGGGCAACCGGGACAGTCTTACATCTTTGCCAGGAGGTCCACGGCGAAGACCAGCGTGGACTTGGCGGGGATGGTCTGCTGCGCCTTGTCACCGAAGCCCTGGTCCGGCGGGATGACGAGCAGCACCCGGCTGCCGATCTTCTTGCCGACCAGACCGTTCTTCAGCCCCTTCAGGGTCACCTGGGCGAGCGGGAAGGTCTGCGTCTTGCCCGCGGCGTAGGTGCTGTCGAAGGTCTTGCCGTCCTTCCACGTCAGTCCGACGTAGTTCACGACGACGCTGTCGGTGTCCTTCACGACCTCGCCCTTGGACTCCAGGATGTAGTTGGAGACGAGCTTCGTCGGCGGGTCGGTCTTGGTCGGGACGGTGACCTTGGGGGCCTTGCCGTCCGTGTTGGTGCCGACCTTCGGCAGGTCGATGTTGTCCTGGGCGACCTCGGTGCCCTTGGCGGAGGCCGGGATCTGCGTCGCCTTCAGGACGTCGACGACGAAGACGAGCGTGGCGTTGGGCTTGATGTCGCCCTGGCCCTGGGCGCCGTAACCGAGGTCCGGCGGAACGACCAGCTGGACCCTGCTGCCGACCTTCTGGCCGACGAGGCCCTTGTCCCAGCCCTGGATGACCATGCCGGCGCCGAGGGTCAGGTCGAGCGGCTGCTTGCGGTCGAAGCTGTTGTCGAAGGGCTTGTCGGAGTCCCAGGACTGGCCGAGGTAGTTGACCTGGATCGCGTCGCCGTTCTTGAGCGTGGCGCCGTCTCCCTGGCTGACGACTCGGGTCTTCAGCTCCTTGGGCGGGTTCCCGGTGCCCTTGGCCAGGGTCGGCTTCTCACCGAATTTCGCGCCCGCGGTGATCGCGGGGAACCCGTCCTTCGACGTGGCGGAAGCGGAAACGGAATTGGAGCCCTTTTCGCCGCCGCAAGCCGCTGTCAGCAGCAACAGGGGGACGACGAGAAGGCCGGCAAGTCGGCGCACTTGTTCCTCAGATCTCAGACGGCACAGTTGGTTGAGTCCCCGACACTCTAGGGCGTACGCAGGGCCCCGTACGAGGAACGTACGGGGCCCGCGTCGCGTCTTCGGCCGGGATCGTCCTGTGCCGGCTCACATACCCGCGATCAGTTTCTCCACACGGTCGTCCACCGAACGGAACGGGTCCTTGCACAACACGGTGCGCTGCGCCTGGTCGTTGAGCTTGAGGTGGACCCAGTCGACGGTGAAGTCCCGCCGCTGCTCCTGCGCCCTGCGGATGAAGTCGCCGCGCAGCCGCGCCCTGGTCGTCTGCGGGGGCACGGACTTGCCCTCGAAGATCTTCAGGTCGTTGCAGATGCGGGCGGCCTGTCCCTTGCGCTCCAGCAGGTAGTACAGGCCGCGACGCCGGTGGATGTCGTGGTACGCGAGGTCTATCTGGGCGACCCGCGGATGCGACATGGTCATGTTGTGCTTGGCCCGGTACCGCTCGATGAGCTTGTACTTCATCACCCAGTCGATCTCGGTCTCGATCCGGTCGAGGTCCTCGGCCTCGATCGCGTCGAGCGTACGGCCCCAGAGCTCCAGGACCTGTGCGACGGTTCCGGTGCGGATGCCACGGCGGTCGACGAAGTCGACGGCCTTCTCGTAGTACTCGCGCTGCACCTCGATGGCGGACGCCTCACGGCCACTGGCCAGGCGCACCTTGCGCTGCCCCGTGGTGTCGTGGCTGACCTCCCGGATCGCCCGGATCGGGTTCTCCAGCGTCAGATCCCGCATCACCGTGCCCGCTTCGATCATGCGGAGCACCAGATCGGTCGCGCCGACCTTGAGCAGCATGGTCGTCTCGGACATGTTGGAGTCGCCGACGATGACGTGGAGGCGGCGGTACCGCTCCGCGTCCGCGTGCGGTTCGTCACGTGTATTGATGATCGGGCGGGAGCGCGTGGTCGCGGAACTGACGCCCTCCCAGATGTGCTCGGCACGCTGGCTGACGCAGTAGACCGCGCCCCGGGGGGTCTGCAGCACCTTGCCCGCACCGCAGATCAATTGCCTCGTGACGAGGAAGGGAATGAGGATGTCCGCGAGCCGGGAGAATTCTCCGTGCCGGGCCACGAGGTAGTTCTCATGGCATCCGTAGGAGTTTCCCGCCGAGTCGGTGTTGTTCTTGAAGAGATAGACGTCGCCCGCGATTCCCTCCTCGTGCAGGCGGCGTTCGGCGTCGACGAGCAGGCCTTCGAGAATGCGCTCGCCGGCCTTGTCGTGGGTGACCAGTTCGGTCAGGTTGTCGCATTCGGGGGTTGCATATTCCGGATGCGATCCCACGTCGAGGTAGAGGCGGGCGCCGTTCCGCAGAAAGACATTGCTGCTGCGGCCCCATGACACAACACGGCGGAAGAGGTAGCGCGCCACTTCATCAGGGGACAGTCGGCGCTGTCCCCTGAACGTGCACGTGACGCCGTACTCGTTCTCCAGCCCGAAAATGCGGCGGTCCATGACTGAACATTACGCCTGATGGCCTGAGCTGAAACCGGGTTCGACAGCACCGTTTCGATCATTTTCCGATCCCTGTACGGCGACGGCCGTACGCCCGGGAACTGCCAGTACCCTTCCCGTCGCCAGCAGGACGAGCAGCGCCGCCACCCCACCGGCCCCCGCGACGGCGAAACTCCACGACGTGCCGCCCAGCTCCACGGCCGGGCCCGCCACGGCCGTTCCCGCCGCCGCGCCGACCCCGAACGTCGTCACCAGCCAGGAGAACGCCTCGGTCACGGTGCCCCGCGGAGCATGCCGGTCGACCACGATGAAGGAGCACGCGATCGCGGGCGCCAGAAAGACCCCGGCCACTGCCGCCAGTGCGGTCATGGCGACCACTCCGGGGGTCAGCATCAGCGGCAGATAGCCCAGTGCCAGCAGCGCGACGATGACCCGCAGCCGGCGCTCCGGCGCCCCGGCCCACTGCCGCGCCCCGTAGACGGCACCGCCGATCAGCGCGCCCAGCCCCAGCGCGGCCATCAGCCAGCCGTACACCGACTCCCGGCCGTGGTCGTCGGCGTAGGCCACGCCGGCCACCGTGATCGAGCCCAGCGCGAGTCCGACGAAGAAGAACGACCCCAGCAGCGCCAGCAGCCCCCGTGAGCGCAGCGCGCCCAGCCAGTGCGCCTCGCGGGGTGCGGAGCGCCAGGTCCGGGAGGGCTCGGAGAGGACGACGGAGAGCGCCCCCAGGACCCCTATCGCGTTGATGACGAGCAGGGCTGCGGCGGGTGACCAGAGGGAGACCAGCACCGTCACCAGCAGCGGGCCCACGGTGAACATCACCTCCTGGGCGACGGCGTCCATGGCGTACGCCCGGTGCACCCGGTCCTCACGGCCCAGGACGCTCGGCCACAGGGCCCGCAGGCCGCCCTCCAGCGGCGGCGTGAAGACTCCGGCCACCGCCACCGCCCCGTAGGCCAGCGGCAGCGATCCCAGGCCCACCAGGGCCAGCAGGGACATGCCCAGCGCCGACGCCACGGCGGCCGGGAGCTGGACGCGCGGCTGGCCGTACAGGTCCACGGCGCGGCCCAGCAGCGGCTGCCCGACCGCGGTGGCCAGCCCGTACACGGCCGCGAGCGCGCCTGCCAGGGTGTAGGTGCCGCCCTCGGCGCGGGTGAACAGCACGATCGCGACCGGGGCGGTGCCGTTCGGCAGTCGTCCCACCAGGGTCCCCGCCAGCAGCCGGGCGGCATGCCGCGCCCGGAGGATGTCCAGATATCCCGCGGCCATGTCGGTCGCCCCTCTCCCCCGAGCGGTCCGACGACCCCGAGGTTTTACGTATAACGTCGAGGTTCATACGTACCATGTGCCCAGTCCGCAGGTCCACCTCACGGCGCCTGCCCCGACCGGCCCGGAGGCCCGAGTGACCAGCGCACCACAGCCCGCCCCGACCCGGCCCACCAGCCGCGATGTCGCGCGGGCCGCAGGCGTCTCGCAGGCCACCGTCTCCCTCGTGCTCGGCGGCAAATGGCGCGGCAGGGTCTCCGAGGCCACCGCCGAACGCGTACGCCGTACCGCCCACGAACTCGGCTACCGGCCCAATCTCGCCGCCCGCAACCTGCGGCTGGGCCGCACCAGGACCGCGCTGCTGGTCGTCCCCGCGCTCACCAACGAGTTCTTCGCGCGCGTCTACACCGGCGCCGCCGGGGTCGCCGCCGAGCACGGCTTCGGCGTCGTCCTCTACCCGTCCCCCGACGGCACCGGTCCGGCCCGGGACCCCTTCGCCTCGGCGAGCGCCTCCCTGGACGGCGTGATCGCCTCCTCCATGGCCGCCGGCGCGCTCGACGAGCTGCGCGGCGCGGGCCTGCCGCTGGTCATGCTCGACAGCGACCCGGCGGACAGCGGTGTCGCGGCCCGCGTCAACCTGGACATCGCCGACGGAATGCGGCAGGTGGCGGACCATCTGCTCGCCCTCGGCCACCGCCGCTTCGTCCATCTGGCGTCGGCGGTCGACTCCTGGACCTTCGCGGTGCGCGGCCGGGCACTCCACGACGCGCTGCGGGCGGTGCCCGGCACCTCCGTACGGACCGTCGCGGCGGCGCTCGACGTCCACGCGGGCCGCATCGCGGCGGAGCGCACGCTCGCCGCCCCGGGCCCCCGGCCCACCGCCCTCGTCTGTGACGACGACATCCTCGCCGCGGGTGCCTGCAAGGCCGCCCGCAGGCTCGGCCTCCGGGTGCCCGACGACCTGTCCGTCACCGGGTTCGACGATCTGGCCCTGGCCACGGCCGTCGAGCCGGAGCTCACCACCGTGCAGCTGCCCGCCGAGCAGGTCGGGGAGCGCGGCATGGCCGCCCTGCTGGCGGTCCTGGACGACCGGCCGGCCGAGCCCGGCAGCCTCCCCGTGCACCTGGTGGCCCGCGGCTCCTCGGCGCCCCCGCCCGCATGACCGTGCCCCGGCCCGCCGGGAACGGCGGACCGGGGCACGGTCATGCGGTGGACCGCCCCGCGAAGGGCTACTCCACGTCCCCGCCGGAGTCGGTGGACTTGGGGGCGTCCGTCGCGGCGGCGGACTCGCCGCCCTCGCCCTCTTCGGTGTCGGAGGGAGCGTCCGTCGGCGCGGAGCCGCCGTCCGCCTCCAGCAGCCGCGCCAGCTGCCTGCCGACGATCCGCTTGAACTTCCGCTGCTGCGGCCGCGTACGGTCCAGGACCGCGACCTCCAGCCGCTCCGCGGGGATCTCCCGCTCGCTGCCGTTGGGATCGCGCGACAGCGCCTGCACCGCCAGCTTCAGCGCCTCGGCGAGCGTCATCCCGTCGCGGTGCCGCTGGTCCAGGAAGGTGCTGATCTGCTCGGCGTTGCCGCCGACCGCGACCGAGCCGTGCTCGTCGACGATCGACCCGTCGTGCGGCAGCCGGTAGATCTGGTCGCCCTCGGGCTCGGCGCCCACCTCCGCGACCACCAGCTCCACCTCGTACGGCTTCTCGGCCGCACTGGAGAAGATGGTGCCCAGCGTCTGCGCGTAGACGTTGGCCAGCCCACGGGCCGTCACATCGTCACGGTCGTAGGTGTATCCGCGCAGATCGGCATAGCGCACACCGCCGATGCGGAGATTCTCGTATTCGTTGTACTTGCCGGCGGCGGCGAAACCGATCCGGTCGTAGATCTCGCTGAACTTGTGCAGCGCACGGGACGGGTTCTCGCCGACGAACACAATGCCGTCGGCATACTGCAGCACAACCAGGCTGCGACCACGGGCAATGCCCTTCCGGGCGTATTCCGCCCGGTCGGCCATGGCCTGCTGAGGTGAGACATAGAACGGCGTCGACACCGGTTATCCGTCCCTTTCTGTCAGTGACAAGAGCATCGAAGAAGCAGCGGAACGGGGGTCAGAGCAGCGCGGCACGCGGGCCGTCGGGCTGCTCCAGCCGGTGTTCCAGGATGGAGCGGGCGATCTCGGAGGATTCCGCCTCGTCCAGCTTCCGGAAGCCCTCGTCGGTGATGACGGTGACGATCGGGTAGATCCGCCGGGCCACATCGGGACCGCCGGTCGCCGAATCGTCGTCCGCGGCGTCGTACAACGCCTGGACGACCAGGGTGAGGGCCTCCTGCTCCGTCAGGTCCTGGCGGTAGAGCTTCTTCATCGAACTGCGGGCGAAGACCGACCCGGAGCCGGTGGCCGCGTAGCCGTGCTCCTCGGAACGGCCGCCGGTGACGTCGTACGAGAAGATGCGGCCCTTCTCGCGGTCGACGTCGAAGCCGGCGAAGAGCGGCACGACGGCGAGGCCCTGCATCGCCATGGCCAGATTGCTGCGGATCATCGTGGAGAGCCGGTTGGCCTTGCCCTCCAGGGAGAGCTGGGCGCCCTCGACCTTCTCGAAGTGCTCCAGCTCCAGCTGGAAGAGCTTGACCATCTCCACGGCCAGTCCGGCCGTGCCGGCGATGCCCACCGCCGAGTACTCGTCGGCCGGGAAGACCTTCTCGATGTCGCGCTGAGCGATCACATTGCCCATGGTCGCGCGCCGGTCACCGGCCAGGACCACACCGCCGGGGAACGTCGCCGCGACGATGGTCGTCCCGTGCGGCGCCTCGATGGCCCCCTGCAGGGGCGGCAGGCTCCGGTTGCCCGGGAGCATCCCGGGTGACTGGTCGGACAGGAAATCCATGAACGAAGAGGATCCCGGCGTCAGGAAGGCAGCTGGTAGACGCCCGGTGCTACGAGTGTTGGCTTCCACGCGTTTCCCTCCAGGTAAACGACGGCCCTGAGCAAGGCGTCAGGATCGTCTCCCAACTTGCCGATGGCCGAATTGCAGTTGCTGCGGTTACGCCACGGACCCTACCCGTACCGTGGCGGTGATCCACATGAACCGCGGGGGCGGCTGCACGGCTCGCGGTGCCGCTTGCGCCCGCGCGGTACGGGCCGACCCGGCCCGTACCGCGCGCACCGCTCTCCACTCCCCCGCGTTCACATCCGTGAACTACTGTCCGCCCTTTTGAACGAAGGAGCGCACGAAGTCCTCCGCGTTCTCCTCGAGCACGTCATCGATCTCGTCCAGAACCGAGTCGACGTCGTCGCTCAGCTTCTCCTGGCGGTCCTTGAGGTCCTCGGAGGCCTGCGCGTCCTGCGCCTGCTCCTCGACCTCCTCGGTGGAACGCGTCGCCTTCTGCTGTCCGCCGCCGGTGTCCTTGGTCGCCATCTAGCTCACCCCGCTCGGTTCGAAGCACTTGATCAGACCCTACCCACGGGCTCCGACATCGGCCCGGTACTTCCCTCAACGTCCGGGGGACATCCCGATGATTCCCCGATCCCGGCCCTTTCAGCCGCCCGACAGGACCTGGACCAGCTCCTCCGCCGTACGGCAGCGGTCCAGGAGCTCCTTGACGTGGTTACGGGTGCCGCGCAGCGGTTCCAGGGTCGGTACCCGTTGCAGCGAGTCATGACCGGGCAGATCGAAGATGACCGAGTCCCAGGAGGCCGCCGCCACGTCGTCGGCGTACTGCTCCAGGCAGCGGCCGCGGAAATAGGCCCTGGTGTCCTCCGGAGGCTTCGTACGGGCCTGCTCGACCTCGCTCTCGTCCAGCAGCCGCTTCATCTTCCCGCGGGCCGCCAGACGGTTGTACAGGCCCTTCTCGGCCCGCACGTCGGCGTACTGGAGATCCACCAGATGCAGACGCGCCGCGTCCCAGTCCAGGCTGTCGCGGCGGCGGTAGCCCTCCATGAGCTCCCGCTTGGCGATCCAGTCGAGCTCCCCGGACAGGCTCATCGGATCGTTCTCCAGCCGGTTGAGGGTGTCCTCCCAGCGGATCAGGACGTCCTTGGTCTGCTCGTCGGCGTCGGCCCCGTACCGCTCCTCGACGTATTTGCGGCCCAGCTCGAAGTACTCCATCTGCAGCTGCACCGCGGTGAGGGTGCGGCCGCTGCGCAGCGTGATGAGGTGCTTCAGCGTCGGGTCGTGGGAGACGTGGTGCAGGGTGCGCACCGGCTGGTCGACCGCGAGATCGACGTTGATGAAGCCGTCCTCGATCATGGAGAGGACCAGGGCGGTGGTGCCGAGCTTGAGATAGGTGGAGATCTCCGAGAGGTTCGCGTCCCCGATGATCACATGGAGCCGGCGGTACTTCTCGGCGTCGGAGTGGGGTTCGTCCCGGGTGTTGATGATGGGGCGCTTGAGCGTGGTCTCCAGCCCGACCTCGACCTCGAAGTAGTCGGCGCGCTGGCTGATCTGGAAGCCGTGCTCGTGACCGTCCTGGCCGATGCCCACGCGTCCCGCGCCGGTGACCACCTGGCGGGAGACGAAGAACGGGGTCAGATGGCGCACGATGTCGGAGAAGGGGGTTTCCCGCTTCATCAGGTAGTTCTCGTGCGTGCCGTACGAGGCGCCCTTGTTGTCGGTGTTGTTCTTGTAGAGGTGGATCGGCTGGGCGCCGGGAAGCTGGGCCGCGCGCTCGGCGGCTTCGGCCATGATGCGTTCGCCGGCCTTGTCCCAGAGGACCGCGTCCCGCGGATTGGTGACTTCCGGGGAGCTGTATTCCGGGTGCGCGTGGTCGACGTAGAGGCGGGCCCCATTGGTGAGGATGACATTGGCGAGACCGATGTCCTCGTCGGTGAGCTGGCTGGAGTCCGCGGTCTCGCGGGCGAGGTCGAAGCCTCGCGCGTCCCGCAGCGGGTTCTCCTCCTCGAAGTCCCAGCGGGCGCGGCGCGCCCGGTGCATCGCCGCTGCGTAGGCGTTGACGATCTGGGACGAGGTGAGCATGGCATTGGCGTTGGGGTGGCCGGGGACGGAGATCCCGTACTCCGTCTCGATGCCCATTACTCGCCGTACGGTCATGCGGCCCTCCTTGCCCGGCGGCGCTCCCTTGAGGGGCGGCGCTCCAGTACCGCTGCTTGTCGGTGCGCGTGCGCTGCCCGTCCACGCACTGCGCGACCGGGCGGTACGCAAGAGCCTAGAGCGCCTCTGTGCTGGTGGGGAGATCAATTGCGTCATTGCTGCGGTGTCGCGCGAGCTGGACCGAAAGCAACCGGCTGCGGATGCCCGGCCGGGCATCCGCAGCCTGTCCGCGTTCTACAGGTACTGCCCGGTGTTCGCCACCGTGTCGATGGAGCGACCGGTGTCCGCGCCCTGCTTTCCGGTGACGAGCGTGCGGATGAAGACGATCCGCTCGCCCTTCTTGCCGGAGATCCTGGCCCAGTCGTCCGGGTTGGTGGTGTTCGGCAGGTCCTCGTTCTCCTTGAACTCGTCCACGCACGCCTGGAGGAGATGGGAGACGCGAAGGCCCTTCTGGCCCTGGTCGAGGAAGGCCTTGATGGCCATCTTCTTGGCCCGGTCGACGATGTTCTGGATCATCGCGCCGGAGTTGAAGTCCTTGAAGTACAGGACTTCCTTGTCGCCGTTGGCGTACGTGACCTCGAGGAAGCGGTTCTCCTCGGACTCGGTGTACATCCGCTCGACGACCGACTGGATCATGGCGTGCGCGGCGGCTTCCTTGGAGCCGGTGTGCTCCGCGAGGTCGTCCGCGTGCAGGGGCAGCGAAGGCGTGAGGTACTTCGCGAAGATGTCCTTCGCGGCCTCCGCGTCCGGGCGCTCGATCTTGATCTTCACATCGAGGCGGCCGGGTCGCAGGATCGCGGGGTCGATCATGTCCTCGCGGTTGGAGGCGCCGATGACGATGACGTTCTCCAGGCCCTCGACGCCGTCGATCTCGGCGAGCAGCTGGGGGACGATGGTGTTCTCCACGTCCGAGCTGACGCCGGATCCCCGGGTGCGGAAGAGGGACTCCATCTCGTCGAAGAAGACGATGACGGGGGTGCCCTCGCTCGCCTTCTCACGGGCACGCTGGAAGACCAGGCGGATGTGCCGCTCGGTCTCGCCGACGTACTTGTTGAGAAGCTCCGGACCCTTGATGTTGAGGAAGTAGCTCTTGCCCGCCGGCTGGCCGGTGACCTCGGCGACCTTCTTGGCAAGGGAGTTGGCGACGGCCTTGGCGATGAGTGTCTTGCCGCAGCCGGGCGGACCGTAGAGCAGGATGCCCTTCGGCGGACGCAGTTCGTGTTCCTTGAAGAGGTCGGGGTGGAGGTAGGGGAGCTCGACCGCGTCCCGGATCAGTTCGATCTGGTCGCCCAGACCGCCGATCTTGTCGTAGTCGATGTCCGGTACCTCTTCGAGGACGAGCTCTTCGACCTCGCTCTTGGGGACCACTTCGTAGACGTAGCCGGACCTGGGTTCGAGCAGGAGGGCGTCGCCGGGGCGGATGGTGATGTCCAGCAGCGGCTCGGCGAGCCTCACCACCCGTTCCTCGTCGGTGTGCCCGATGACCAGGGCCCGCTCGCCGTCCTCGAGGATTTCCTTGAGGGTGACGATGTCCCCGGCCCGCTCGTATTCCATGGCGTCGACCACGTTGAGCGCTTCGTTGAGCATGACTTCCTGGCCGCGCCGGAGGTCGTCGAGCTCGACACTCGGGCTGACATTCACCCGGAGCTTCCGGCCCCCGGTGAAGATGTCGCAGGTGCCGTCCTCATTGCCCTGCAGAAACACACCGAAACCGGCCGGCGGCTGTGCGAGCCGGTCGACTTCCTCCTTGAGGGCCACGATCTGGTCGCGGGCCTCGCGCAATGTGTTGGCGAGCCGTTCATTCTGTGCGGACACGCCTGCCAGGTTGGTCTGCAACTCGACGATCCGCTCTTCGAGAATCCTCGTATGGCGCGGAGAGTCGGCGAGCTTACGTCGCAGGACGGCGATTTCCTGCTCGAGATAGGCGACCTGGCCGGCTGGGTCTTCGGACCCCCGCCCGGGCCGGATGCCGCGGTTGATGTCGTCGTCGTGGGCTGCCACGGTCCTCACCTCCTCCAAGGGGAGCTGGACGCTTCCTGACCCTACCTGGGTGGGTGATGATTGAAACCCCTAGATCACAAAGACTGCGGGGCGTGTCCGATCTTCACCCTTGCGTTCCCCCTCGTGTCAGGGGAATACCCACCCTTCAACATCGGAAAGCGGCCGGTTGTATCGTCGAACCGTTCAACACCCGTCAGGGTTGGCTTCTTTTGGTTCGGATACGCAGGGAACGGCAGGAGAAATGACCGTGCAGCAGGACGCTCCCAACGGCGGCGACGCGCAGGACCTGGAGGTCTGGATCGACCAGGACCTCTGCACGGGAGACGGCATCTGCGTCCAGTACGCGCCCGAGGTGTTCGAGCTGGACATCGACGGTCTGGCCTATGTGAAGAGCGCGGACGACGAGCTGCTGCAGGACGCGGGCGCGACGACGCCCGTTCCGCTGCCGCTCCTCCAGGACGTCGTCGATTCGGCCAAGGAGTGTCCGGGCGACTGCATCCACGTACGTCGCGTTTCGGACAGCGTCGAGGTGTACGGCCCCGAGGCCGCCTGATCCGGCTGCAGCGGACCTCCGGTCACCCTCGGTGACGGGTCAGGCGCTGCTCGGAGCGGCCTGGGTGGCGCGGACGAACGCGCCGCCCTTCCACTGCCAGGTGACCCGCTCCTGCTGGTCGGGGCAGCAGCGCGCCACCGTGTCGGAGGAGTAGCCGAGCAGAGTGGCCGAAATGACTCCGTCACGCACCGCGAAATCGCCGACGCTCATCTCCTGGGCGGGGTCCACCAGGGTCGCCACGACCCGCGGTGCGGCCCCGCTTCCGCGTGTGAGGACGTAGACGCCGCTGGGCGGGGTCCCGGAGCCGGCCGCGCAGCGGACCACCGCGACGGTCTCGGGGCGGCCGTCGCCGTCGAGGTCGCCGGTGGCCTGCTTGGCCACGGCGCTCTCCAGTCCGCCGCATTCCAGGGGGAAGTCCGCCCGTGCCGGATCGGGGGCGGTGACGTTCGCGGTGCCGTGCTGCGCCGTGGTGCGGTGAGGGGTGGAGGCAGAGGCCGCGGGGTCCGGCTGGAGCAGGCCTGCGGCCGCGACGACGGCGGCCATGGCCGCCGCGGTGGCGAGCCAGTGCAGCGGCTTGGTGTCGGTGTGCGCGAGGTCCGGGAGCTCGGAGGTCTGCACGCGGGATGTCTCCTGTGGTTCCTGTGGTTCGAGGATGCCGGGGTGGGCGGCGCCGGTGGGACCGGCGCGGCGGCGCGGGGTGGCCAGCATCGTGCCACACCTCACAGAACAGCGGAACGGTGGGGTCGGTACGGATTGCCCGGCCGGCGAGGACGGTGTCCTCCCGGCAACGAAAGGGCGCCGCCGCCGAGTTCCCGGGTCGGTCCGGGAACTCGGCGGCGGCGCCGGTGCGTTGCGCGGTCAGCCGCGGGAGGAGCCGCTCTGGCTGCCGGGACCGTCGTAGTCCTCGCCGTAGGCACCCTTGGCGGGGCGGCGGCGGCGCAGCGGGGCCTCCACACCGTCGGCCAGTCGACGGGCGGTGACGAGGAAGCCGGTGTGGCCGATCATGCGGTGGTCCGGGCGGACGGCCAGGCCCTCGACATGCCAGTTGCGGATCATCGATTCCCAGGGCTGCGGCTCGGCGAAGCAGCCGATCTCACGGATGGACTCGACGGTCCGCGCGAGCTGGGTGGTGGTGGCGACGTACGCGCAGAGGATGCCGCCGGGCACCAGCGCCTTGGAGACGGCCTCCAGGCACTCCCAGGGGGCGAGCATGTCGAGGACGACGCGGTCGACGTCGGTGTCCGAGAGGTTGTCCTGGAGGTCGCCGACAGTGAGCTGCCAGGCCGGGTGCGGCTCGCCGAAGTAGCGTTCCACGTTCTGCTGGGCGATCTCGGCGAAGTCCTCGCGGCGCTCGTAGGAGTGCAGCATGCCCTGGTCGCCGATGGCGCGCAGCAGGAAGGTGGAGAGCGAGCCGGAGCCGACGCCGGCCTCCACGACGCGGGCGCCGGGGAAGATGTCGGCGAAGGCCAGGATCTGCCCCGCGTCCTTGGGGTAGACCACGGCGGCGCCGCGGGGCATGGACAGGACGTAGTCGGGGAGCAGGGGGCGCAGCGCGAGATAGGCGACGTTTCCCGTGGTTCGGACAACACTGCCCTCGGGGGCACCGATCAGCTCGTCGTGCGGGAAAGAACCCTTGTGGGTGTGGAAGTTCTTTCCGGCCTCGAGCGTGAAGGTGTAGTGGCGTCCCTTGGGATCGGTGAGCTGGACCTGGTCCCCGACCTTGAAGGGCCCGCGTCGGCGGGCGGCACCGGTCGGTTCAGACATGTGACCAGCGTACCGGTGATTCCCGGGGCTCCGACCGCGAGCCCGGGGCGGACTCCGGCGGTCAGGCGGCCGGTCTGGCCAGGGCGGCGACGAACGCACGTTCGACGTCTGCGGTGGAGAGGACGCCGTAGATCTCACCGGTCTCCTCCAGCACCAGGTACTCGGTGGCCGGGCTGGCCTTGAGCCTGTCCAGGAGTGCCTCGCCGGACAGCTCGGCGGAGACCTTCATGCCTTCGGTGAGGTCCTGGGCGAGGCCGCTGACGGCGACCCAGGGGCGGCGGTGTTCCGGCACGGCGACGATGGCCGTTTCCCGGACGATGCCCTTCGGCTCGCCGTGTCCGTCGACGACGACGAGGGCGCGGGCGCCCGCCTCGTTGGCCCGGCGCAGGGCCTCGGAGAGCGGGGTGGCGGCCTCCACCGGGACGGCGCGCCGGGTGAGCGTGCGGGCGCACAGCTCGGGGAGGTGTTCGCGCAGACGGGCCATGCGCAGGCTGTTGCCCGCTCCGGTCCAGATGATCGCGGCGAGGATGGCGGCGAGCAGGGCGTCGGTGATGGTGTCCATGCCGCTGAGGTCGCCGGGGTTGTTGCCGAAGGTCCCGGTGTGGGTGAGCAGCGGCAGGCCGATCAGGGTGATGACGGCGAGGGCGCGGCCGACCCAGGCGGCGGCGACGGTGCCGCTCATCGGCCGTCCGGTGATCTTCCAGACGACGGCGCGGAGCATGCGCCCGCCGTCCAGCGGGAGGCCGGGGAGGAGGTTGAAGGCGGCCACCAGGAGGTTGGAGACCATCAGCCCGGCGAGCAGGACACCGGGCACGGTGCCGGGCGCGACGAACATCATCCCGACGTAGAACACACCCGCGAGCACCAGGGAGAGCAGCGGTCCGACGAAGGCGAGCAGGAATTCGCGGCCCGGGGTCTCGGACTCCTTCTCGATCTCGGAGACGCCGCCGAAGAACTGGAGCTGGATGCGGCGCACCGGCAGCTTGTAGCGCAGCGCCACGACGGTGTGGGCGAGTTCGTGGACGAGCACGGAGGCGTAGAAGGCGATCGCGAAGAAGAGCGCGACCAGATAGCGCGCCGTGCCGAGCTCGGGCAGCACCCGGTCGAGCTGACCGCCGAAGACCCAGGTGATCAGCGCGGCCACGAGGAACCAGCTGGGCGCGACGTACACGGGCACGCCGAAGGGGCGGCCCATGAGAATGCCGCCTCCGGGCTCTTCGGGGCGCTGCGGTTCACCCTTGTCGGGGCCGGCGCCAGGGGGCGTTCCCCCTGCACCGGGCTGCGGCCGCCCGCTGTCGCCGCTCTCGTCCACGGGGTCCCTTCGGTCGGTGCCCTACGGCACGATCATGCAGTGTTCGAGGCTGTGTGGTCGATGGT
This sequence comes from Streptomyces sp. NBC_00984, assembly GCF_045162475.1. Classification (NCBI taxonomy): domain Bacteria; kingdom Bacillati; phylum Actinomycetota; class Actinomycetes; order Kitasatosporales; family Streptomycetaceae; genus Streptomyces; species Streptomyces sp. NBC_00984. Next base: position 7,205,152 of record NZ_CP108734.1, on the reverse strand, counting down.
ATGCCGCCCGCTGTCAGTGGCGGGCCGTAGGGTCTTCGACATGACCTCCCTGCCGCGGCCCGCTCAGCCGCCTTCGTCCCTGTCGCCGTCGCGGGCGAGCGATTTCATGCAGTGTCCGCTGCTGTACCGCTTCCGGGTCATCGACAAACTGCCGGAGAAGCCCAGCGAGGCGGCTACCCGGGGCACGCTGGTGCATGCGGTGCTGGAGCGGCTCTTCGACAATCCGGCGGTGGAGCGCACCGCCGGCCGGGCCACGGCGCTGATCCCCGCCCAGTGGGACCGGCTGCTGGAGTCGAAGCCGGAGCTGTCGGAGCTGTTCGCCGAGGATGCCGGGGGCGAGCGGCTCTCGCGCTGGCTCTCGGAGGCGGAGGGCCTGGTGGAGCGGTGGTTCTCGCTGGAGGATCCGACGCGTCTGGAGCCCGCCGAGCGGGAGCTCTTCGTCGAGACGGAGCTGGAGTCGGGACTGCGGCTGCGCGGGGTGATCGACCGGATCGACGTGGCGCCGACGGGCGAGGTCCGGATCGTCGACTACAAGACGGGGAAGGCGCCGCGCCCGGAGTACGCGGAGGGCGCGCTCTTCCAGATGAAGTTCTACGCCCTGGTGATCTGGCGGCTGAAGGGTGTGGTGCCGCGCCGGCTCCAGCTGGTCTACCTCGGCAGCGGGGACATCCTGACGTACGACCCGGTGGTGGCGGATCTGGAGCGGGTGGAGCGCAAGCTGCTGGCGCTGTGGGACGCGATCCGGCTGGCCACGGAGACGGGCGAGTGGCGGCCCCGGCCGACGAAGCTCTGCGGCTGGTGCGACCACCGGTCGGTCTGTCCCGAATTCGGCGGTACTCCCCCGGTCTATCCATTGACGGTCCGCCCGGCGGAGCCGGAGCAGGATGTGCAGGGCAGAATGGATCCGGTCCGCGCCGAGGCCGGCCGGCCTGTGGCCCTCGAAGGACCGTGAACTCGAAGGACCGTGAAGGAGACCCTGTGGCTATCCGCGTCCTACTGGTCGACGACCAGCCCCTGCTGCGCACCGGCTTCCGGATGATTCTGGAGGCGGAAGGCGATCTCGCGGTGGTGGGTGAGGCCGGTGACGGTCTCCAGGCTCTCGACCAGGTGCGGGCGCTGCAGCCCGATGTGGTGCTGATGGACATCCGCATGCCGCGGATGGACGGCGTCGAGGCGACGCGCCAGATCACCGGGCCGGGCCGCGACGGTCCGGCGAAGGTGCTGGTGCTGACGACGTTCGATCTCGACGAGTACGTGGTGGAGGCGCTGCGCGCCGGCGCCAGCGGCTTCCTGCTGAAGGACGCTCCGGCCAATGAGCTGGTGCAGGCCATCCGGGTGGTCGCGGCGGGCGAGGCGATGCTCGCACCGAGCATCACCCGCAGGCTCCTCGACAAGTACGCGGACCATCTGCCGTCCGGCGAGGATCCGGTGCCCGACACGCTGCACACGCTGACCGACCGCGAGGTCGAGGTGCTGAAGCTGGTGGCACGCGGTCTGTCGAATGCGGAGATCGCCGCGGATCTGTTCGTCAGCGAGACGACGGTAAAGACCCATGTCGGCCATGTGCTGACCAAGCTCGGACTGCGCGACCGGGTGCAGGCCGCCGTGTACGCGTACGAGAGCGGTCTGGTGCGCCCCGGCGCCCAGTGAGCGGAGCGGAGGGAGCGGCGCCTCCGGCCAGGTGCGGCCGGGGGCGCCGTCCGTGCTCAGACGCGGCCGTCGCCCAGCTCCCAGAGCTGGAGTTCCGCGGAGGAGTTGACCGCCCACTCGACACCGGTGAGGCCCTCGCGGGAGGCGACGTACTGCTTTCCCTGCCAGATCGGTAGTACCGGGACGTCGTCGGCGACGATGTCCTGGATCTGCTGGAAGGTCTTGGTCGAGGCGCTGCGGTCGCTCTCGCGGCGGGACTGCGGAATGAGCGTCTTCTGGACCGGCGCCGACTTGTAGGGCGAGTTGAGGAAGTTGTTCCTGTCGAGGAACGGCGCCGTGAAGTTGTCGGGGTCCGGGAAGTCGGGGAACCAGCCCATGCCGTAGACGGCGTAGTCGCCGCGCAGCTGTGCCGGGCGGTACTTCGCCCAGGGGGTCCCCTGGGCGGTGACGTCGAACAGTCCGGTGTCGTTGAACTGCTTCTTCAGCGTTCCGAACTCGGCGGCGGTGCCGGCGCCGGCACGGTCGGTCGGGTAGTGGAGCGTGAGCTTCACCGGGGTGTCGACGCCTGCGGCGTTCAGGATCGCCGCAGCCTTCGTGGTGCCGGGTTCGCTGTACTTGTTGTAGAACGAGTTGGCGTGCGCGGTGATGCCGGACGGGATCAGCGAGTACAGCGGCTCGGCCGTGGTGCCGTACACCTTGCTCGCGATTTCACCGCGGTCGACGACCTGGGCCATGGCCTGGCGGACGGCCTTGTTCTTCACGGCCGGGTCGTTGGTGTTGAAGCCCAGGAAATGGATGGCGAGGCCGGGCATCTCGGTGAGCTTGATGTCGTCCCTGGGCTTTTCGAGCATCTGCTGGGACTGCTCGGGCGACATGGTGCGGGTCATCATGTCGATCTTCTGGTTGTCGAGGGCCTTGCCCATGGCCGCCGGGTCGGGGAAGACGTCCAGCTCGACCTTCTCGTTCCGTACCTTCAGGTCCCCCTTGTAGTGAGGGTTCCTGGTGAAGAGCACCTTGACGATCCGATTGTGCTCGACTTCCGGCTTCATGGTGTACGGCCCGGAGCCGTCCACCTGGAATCCGGTGCGCGCGGACTTCGCCGCGTACTGGCTCCGCGGCACGATCCCGGCGACCGGGGTGGCGAGCTTGTACGGGAACGTGGCGTCCGGCGCGCGCAGGTGGAAGATGACCTCCCGCTCCCCCTGTGTCTCGACCGTGTCGATGTTGTCGAGCAGGGCGACGGGCCCGTTGGGGGCATCGATGCGGATGACGCGGTCGATGGAGTACTTCACGTCGTCGGCGGTCATGGCCTTGCCGTCGGCGAACTTCAGACCGCTGCGCAGCTTGCAGCGGTAGCTCTCGTTCTGCGTGTCCGTGAAGGTGCAGCTCTCCGCGGCTTCGGGCACCGGCTCGCCGCCGCCGCGCGGCACATGCACCAGGGTCTGCACGGTCTGCCGGAGCACGTTCCACACGCCGGCTTCGTAGCCGATGGCGGGATCGAGCGGCGCGGGACTGTCCTTCGAGGCGACGAACTGGTCCGTGGTGCCGACAACGATGGCGCCCTTGCCATCGCTCCCGTCGCCCGACGCGCCGCAGGCGGCGAGTGCGGGTGCGAGCAGGCCGACGACGGCCGGCAGCACCAGAGTCTTGCGGTTCATCTTGGACGCTCTCCCTCATCCGGGCATGGAGAGAGCGACATTAGTAGGCGTCGTCGGCAATGCCGGACCGGAGAAGTCCCCGCGCGTAATCAGATGGTGATGGGAATGAACGGCGAGCCGCTTTCACGCGTCGGAAGGGTTTCGCGCATACAGAATGAACCGGGACATTCCAATGCACCAAAACGGGCATGCCGGGTGATCTCGAAAACCCTCCGAAGTGCATTCGGGTGAGAAAACTCACGCCTCGACCGTTCGAATCCCTTATCGCACGCCCGGCATTCCCACACTTGCGCGCGACAGAAAATGCACCATTCGCCGCCGAGGGCTTTTCCGTTCATTCACAGAAACACTCTCGGTACGCGGATCAACGCGTTCCCGTGACCAGTCCCCGGAGGAAGGCGAGATCGACTTCTTCGAGCGAACGCACGACCACCCGGCCGGACGCGGGGGCGATGGGAGCGACGGACGGTACGGCGACCACCCGGCAGCCCGCCGCCTCCGCGGCCGCGACACCGGTCGCGGTGTCCTCGATGACCGCACAGCGTTCGGGCTCCGCACCGAAGCCGGAAGCGGCGGTGAGATAGGGCTCCGGGTGCGGCTTCGTACGGGAGACCTCGTCGCCCGCGACGGTGAGCGCGAAGTGGTGACGGCCCACCGATTCCAGCACCCGGTCGATGATCCGCCGGTGCGAGGCGGAGACCAGGGCCGTCGGGATGTCGTGCCTGACCAGTTCGGCCAGCAGCCGGGCCGCGCCCGGCATCAGCGGCACCCCGCGGCCGATGCGCTTCTCGAAGCGGTCGTTGAGCAGCACGGTGAGTTCGTCGAGGGTGATGTCCGCGCCGGTGACGTCCATGAGGTAGCCGGCGCTGCGGGTCATCGGCCCGCCGACCACCACGTCCCGCCAGGCCTCGTCGAGCCGGTGACCGAGCTCGGCGAAGACCTCCACCTCCGCGTCCCACCAGAACCCCTCGGTGTCGACGAGAGTGCCGTCCATGTCGAGGAGGACGGCCTGGAGCGCGGCGCCTTCGGCCGTGCGGGTCAAGGACGCGGGGACCGTGCTGGTCATCCGGCACACCTTCCGTGAGGGACGAGAAGGCCGGCCGCCATTTCCCGTGGGAAGGGCGACCGGCCTGCACTGGGCCGACAAGTGTACGACTTGTCCTGCTACCGCGCGTTGAACATCGTCTTACCGCGCGTTGAAGTACTTCGCCTCCGGGTGATGGATGACGATCGCGTCGGTGGACTGCTCCGGATGCAGCTGGAATTCCTCCGAGAGGTGCACCCCGATCCGCTCCGGCTGGAGCAGCTCGGCGATCTTCGCCCGGTCCTCCAGGTCGGGGCAGGCACCGTAGCCGAGGGAGAAGCGCGCCCCCCGGTACTTCAGCGCGAACATGTCCTCGACGTCGGACGGGTCCTCGCCGCCGAAGCCCAGCTCCGAGCGGACCCGGGCGTGCCAGTACTCGGCCAGGGCCTCGGCCAGCTGCACGGACAGGCCGTGCAGCTCCAGGTAGTCGCGGTAGGAGTTGGCCTCGAAGAGCTTCGCGGTCTCGCCGCCGATCTTCGAGCCGACGGTGACGACCTGAAGACCGATCACGTCCCTCTCGCCGGACTCCTCGGGGCGGAAGAAGTCCGCGAGGCAGAGCCGCCGGCCGCGGCGCTGGCGCGGGAAGGTGAAGCGGGTCCGCTCGGAGCCGTCCTCGTGGAGCAGGATCAGGTCGTCGCCCTTGGACACGCAGGGGAAGTAGCCGTAGACGACGGCGGCTTCCAGGAGGTTCTCGGTGTGGAGCTTGTCGAGCCAGCCGCGCAGGTGCGGGCGGCCCTCGGTCTCCACCAGCTCCTCGTACGTCGGTCCGTCACCGGCGCGGGCCTGCTTCAGTCCCCACTGGCCCTTGAAGAGGGCGCCCTCGTCGAGCCAGGACGCGTACTCCTTGAGCTGGATGCCCTTGACGACCCGGGTGCCCCAGAAGGGGGGCTCGGGGACCGGGTTGTCGACGGCGACGTCCGAGCGGACGCCCTCCTGCGGCTCGTCGACCTCCAGGACCGCGGTGTCGCGCTTGGGCACCCGGCGCTGCTTGAGCTCGGGCAGGACCGCACCCGGGACACCACGCTTGACCGCGATCAGCGCGTCCATCAGACGCAGCCCCTCGAACGCGTCGCGGGCGTAGCGGACCTCGCCCTCGTAGATCTCGTGGAGGTCCTGCTCGACGTAGGCCCGGGTGAGGGCCGCGCCGCCGAGGATGACGGGGAAGTCGGCGGCCAGCTTGCGCTGGTTCAGCTCCTCCAGGTTCTCCTTCATGATCACGGTGGACTTCACCAGGAGGCCGGACATGCCGATGACGTCGGCCCGGTGTTCCTCGGCGGCTTCCAGGATCGCGGAGACGGGCTGCTTGATGCCGAGGTTGACGACGTTGTAGCCGTTGTTGGACAGGATGATGTCGACGAGGTTCTTGCCGATGTCGTGGACGTCGCCGCGGACCGTGGCCAGGACGATGGTGCCCTTGCCCTCGGCGTCGGACTTCTCCATGTGCGGTTCGAGGTGTGCCACCGCGGTCTTCATGACCTCGGCGGACTGGAGGACGAAGGGCAGCTGCATCTGGCCGGAGCCGAAGAGCTCGCCGACGACCTTCATGCCCTCCAGGAGGGTGTCGTTGACGATGTCGAGGGCCGGGCGGGTCCGCAGTGCCTCGTCGAGGTCGTTCTCCAGGCCGTTCTTCTCACCGTCGATGATGCGGCGCTGGAGCCGCTCGTCGAGCGGCAGGGCCAGGAGCTCCTCGGCCTTGCCCGCCTTCATCGACTTCGTGCTGACGCCCTCGAACAGCTCCATGAGCCGCTGCAGCGGGTCGTACCCCTCGGCGCGCCGGTCGTGGATCAGGTCGAGGGCGACCTTGACCTGCTCCTCCTCCAGGCGGGCGATCGGCAGGATCTTGGAGGCGTGCACGATCGCGGAGTCGAGTCCGGCCTTGACGCACTCGTCGAGGAAGACGGAGTTCAGCACGGTGCGGGCGGCCGGATTGAGGCCGAAGGAGATGTTGGACAGGCCCAGCGTGGTCTGCACTTCGGGGTGGCGCTTCTTCAGCTCACGGATCGCCTCGATGGTGGCGATGCCGTCGCCGCGGGACTCCTCCTGACCGGTGCAGATGGTGAAGGTGAGGGCGTCGATCAGGATGTCCGACTCCTGGATGCCCCAGTTTCCGGTCAGGTCCGCGATCAGCCGCTCGGCGACGGCGACCTTGTGCTCGACGGTGCGGGCCTGGCCCTCCTCGTCGATGGTCAGCGCGATCAGCGCGGCACCGTGCTCCACGGCCAGCGCGGTGACCTTGGCGAACCGGGACTCGGGACCGTCGCCGTCCTCGTAGTTGACCGAGTTCAGGACGGCACGCCCGCCCAGCTTCTCCAGGCCGGCCCGCAGCACGGGCAGTTCCGTCGAGTCCAGCACGATCGGGAGCGTGGACGCGGTGGCGAAGCGGCCGGCCAGCTCCTCCATGTCTGCCACACCGTCACGGCCCACGTAGTCGACGCAGAGGTCGAGCATGTGCGCACCCTCGCGGATCTGGTCACGGGCCATCTCCACGCAGTCGTCCCAGCGGGCTTCGAGCATGGCCTCGCGGAACTTCTTCGAACCGTTGGCGTTCGTACGCTCGCCGATCGCGAGGTACGAGGTGTCCTGGCGGAACGGGACGGTCTGGTAGAGGGAGGCGGCACCCGGCTCGGGGCGCGGGGTGCGGGAGGTGACGGCCACACCGCGGACCCGCTCGACGACCTGGCGCAGGTGCTCCGGAGTCGTACCGCAGCAGCCGCCGACCAGCGAGAGGCCGTACTCCTGGACGAAGGTCTCCTGCGCGTCGGCGAGCTCGGCCGGGGACAGCGGGTAGTGCGCGCCGTCCTTGCCGAGCACCGGGAGGCCGGCGTTGGGCATGCAGGAGAGCGGGATGCGGGAGTGACGGGCGAGGTAGCGCAGGTGCTCGCTCATCTCGGCGGGGCCGGTGGCGCAGTTCAGGCCGATGAGGTCGATGCCGAGCGGTTCCAGGGCGGTGAGCGCCGCGCCGATCTCGGAGCCGAGCAGCATGGTGCCGGTCGTCTCGACGGTGACGGAGCAGATCACCGGGAGGTTGGCCCCGGTGGCCTCCAGGGCGCGGCGCGCGCCGATGACGGAGGCCTTGGTCTGGAGCAGGTCCTGGGTGGTCTCGACCAGGAGGGCGTCGGCGCCACCGGCGATCATGCCTTCGGCGTTCTGCTGGTAGGCGTCGCGGAGCTTGGTGTACGGGGCGTGGCCCAGCGTCGGCAGCTTCGTACCGGGGCCCATCGAGCCGAGCACCCAGCGCTGCTGCCCGGTGGAGGCGGTGAACTCGTCGGCGACCTCGCGGGCGATGCGCGCGCCGGACTCGGAGAGCTCGAAGACCCGCTCGGGAATGTCGTACTCGCCCAGGGCCGCCAGGTTGGCGCCGAAGGTGTTCGTCTCGACGCAGTCCACGCCGACGGCGAAGTACTCCTCGTGCACCGAACGCACGATGTCGGGGCGGGTGACGTTCAGGATCTCGTTGCAGCCCTCGAGGTTCTGGAAGTCGTCGAGGGTCGGGTCCTGTGCCTGGAGCATGGTGCCCATGGCGCCGTCGGCCACCACTACACGGGTGGCGAGCGCCTCGCGGAGGGCTTCGGCTCGGTTCCGGCTGTCGGCGGAAGGGGTCGGCGACGAGGCCATGGATGTACTCCCTGGGATGCGACGGCTGTCGGCTTTGCGTCTTCGGTGGAAGGCGCACCAGGCCAGCGTAGCCGGGCGGCGCCCGGGGCCGTCACTCCGTCCCACGGAACGGACTGCATGCTGTGCGGGGGGATGTCCGGTTCGGAGCGGTGTCGCGGTTTTGCCGCGCGATCGAGCGAGGGTCGGCATCGACCGATAGTGTTCAGCATTGTCGAACCGAGGTGGAGGAGTACGGCGCGATGGCCAAGAACATCCAGTCGCTGGAGCGGGCGGCGGCGATGCTGCGTCTGCTGGCAGGCGGCGAGCGGCGGCTGGGGCTGTCCGACATCGCCTCTTCACTGGGCCTGGCCAAGGGCACCGCGCACGGCATCCTGCGCACGCTCCAGCACGAGGGCTTCGTCGAGCAGGACGCCGCGTCCGGCCGCTATCAGCTGGGCGCCGAGCTGCTGCGCCTGGGCAACAGCTATCTCGACGTCCACGAGCTGCGGGCCCGCGCGCTGGTCTGGACGGACGACCTGGCCCGCTCCAGCGGCGAGAGCACGCATCTGGGCGTGCTGCACCAGCAGGGCGTCCTCGTCGTCCACCACGTGTTCCGTCCCGACGACAGCCGGCAGGTCCTGGAGGTCGGGGCCATGCAGCCGCTGCACTCCACGGCCCTGGGCAAGGTGCTCTCGGCCTACGACCCGGTGGCACACACCGAGGCCCTGGAGGCCGAGCGGCAGGCCTTCACGCCGCGCACGGTCACCGATCCGGAGGACTTCGAGGCGATGCTCGACCTGATCCGGGCGCGCGGCTGGGCGGCCGACGTGGAGGAGACCTGGGAGGGCGTGGCCGCGGTGGCCGCCCCGATCCACGACCGGCGGCGGATGCCGGTCGGCGCGGTGGCCGTGACCGGTGCCGTGGAGCGGGTCTGCGCGGACGGGGAGCTGCGCCCGGAGCTGATCGCCGCGGTGCGCGACTGCGCCCGCGCGGTCTCCAGGGACCTGGGCGCCGGACGGTTCTGACCGCCGCGGCGGGCCGGGGCCGGTAACGATCGAGTTATAGGCCACACAACCCTTGACGCCTGATTCACCTGGGGGAAGCATTGCCGTTCATCGGTCGGCATTGTCGAACACCTAACGGAAAAGAGCGTTAGGGTGTGACAGCGCCAAGGGCCGGAAAACGCCCTCACACGAGGGCGCGGACCACCGGAGGGACCCGGGGTTCGGCTTCCCTGGACGAAGGACAAAGGAGTCGCGGGTGTCCAGCTCCGACATCTTCATCGGCGAGACCATAGGTACCGCCGTACTCATCCTGCTCGGCGGCGGTGTCTGTGCCGCTGTCACTCTCAAGCGCTCCAAGGCGCAGAACGCCGGCTGGCTGGCCATCACCTTCGGGTGGGGCTTCGCCGTGCTGACCGGCGCGTATCTGGCCGGTGGCGTTTCGGGCGCGCATCTCAATCCGGCGGTCACGATCGGCCTCGCGATCGAGGGCGGCACCAAGTGGAGCGACGTGCCGCTGTACCTCGGCTCCCAGCTGTTCGGCGCGATGATCGGCGCGGTGCTGGTCTGGCTGACGTACTACGGGCAGTTCCGGGCGCATCTCACGGATCCGGAGATCCTGGCCGCCCACTCGGGTGAAGAGGGCATGGTCGACAAGGCTTCCGCCCCGAAGGCGGGCCCGGTCCTGGGCGTCTTCTCCACCGGTCCAGAGATCCGGCACGCCGTGCAGAACATGGTCACGGAGATCATCGCCACCGTCGTGCTCGTCCTGGCGATCCTCACCCAGGGCCTCAACAACGACGGCGACGGTCTGGGCACGCTCGGCGCACTGATCACCGCTCTGGTGGTCGTCGGTATCGGTCTCTCGCTCGGCGGCCCGACGGGCTACGCGATCAACCCGGTTCGCGACCTCGGTCCGCGTATCGTGCACGCGCTGCTGCCGTTGCCGAACAAGGGCGGTTCCGACTGGGGCTACGCATGGATCCCGGTCGCCGGACCGCTCATCGGCGGCGCGATCGCGGGCGGGCTCTACAACGTCGCCTTCGCCTGAGCCGTGGCGCCCAGAGCCGCAACCCTCACGACCACACAGACTTCCGGGAGCACACCGTGACCGACGCACACACCACCGGCCCGTTCATCGCGGCCATCGACCAGGGCACCACCTCCAGCCGCTGCATCGTCTTCGACAAGGACGGCCGGATCGTCTCCGTCGACCAGAAGGAGCACGAACAGATCTTCCCGAAGCCGGGCTGGGTCGAGCACAACGCGACCGAGATCTGGGAGAACGTCCAGGAGGTCGTGGCCGGCGCCATCGTCAAGGCGGGCATCACCGCCGCCGACGTGAAGGCGATCGGCATCACCAACCAGCGCGAGACCACGCTGCTCTGGGACAAGAACACCGGTGAGCCGGTCCACAACGCCCTCGTCTGGCAGGACACCCGGACGGACGCGCTCTGCAAGGAGCTCGGCCGCAACGTCGGCCAGGACCGCTTCCGCCGCGAGACCGGTCTGCCGCTCGCCTCGTACTTCGCCGGCCCCAAGGTCCGCTGGCTGCTCGACAACGTCGAGGGGCTGCGCGAGCGCGCCGAGCGCGGCGACATCCTCTTCGGCACCATGGACTCCTGGGTCATCTGGAACCTGACCGGCGGCACCGACGGCGGCGTCCACGTCACCGACGTCACCAACGCCTCGCGCACGCTCCTGATGAACCTGCACGAGATGCGGTGGGACGAGCGGATCCTCCAGTCGATGGAGATCCCGGCCGCGGTGCTCCCCGAGATCCGTTCCTCCGCCGAGGTGTACGGGAACGCCAAGGGCGGCGTGCTCGACGGGGTCCCCGTGGCGTCCGCGCTCGGTGACCAGCAGGCGGCCCTCTTCGGCCAGACCTGCTTCTCCGAGGGCGAGGCCAAGTCCACGTACGGCACCGGCACCTTCATGTTGATGAACACCGGTGAGACCCCCGTCAACTCGTACAACGGACTACTGACGACCGTGGGGTACCGGATCGGCGACCAGAAGCCGGTCTACGCCCTGGAGGGCTCCATCGCCGTCACCGGTTCGCTGGTGCAGTGGATGCGCGACCAGATGGGCCTGATCAAGTCCGCGGCCGAGATCGAGACCCTGGCCTCGTCGGTCGAGGACAACGGCGGCGCGTACTTCGTGCCCGCGTTCTCGGGCCTGTTCGCCCCGTACTGGCGCTCCGACGCCCGCGGCGTCATCGCCGGCCTGACCAGGTACGTCACCAAGGCGCACATCGCCCGTGCCGTCCTGGAGGCCACCGCCTGGCAGACCCGCGAGATCACCGACGCCATGACCAAGGACTCGGGGGTCGAGCTGGCCGCCCTCAAGGTCGACGGCGGCATGACCTCCAACAACCTGCTGATGCAGACGCTCGCCGACTTCCTGGACGCACCCGTGGTGCGGCCGATGGTCGCCGAGACGACCTGCCTCGGCGCCGCCTACGCCGCCGGTCTCGCCGTCGGCTTCTGGCCGGACACCGACGCGCTGCGCGCCAACTGGCGCCGGGCCGCCGAGTGGACCCCCCGCATGGACGCGGACAGCCGCGACCGCGAGTACAAGAGCTGGCTCAAGGCCGTGGAACGGACCATGGGCTGGATCGAAGACGAGGAGTAATCGACATGACCACCCTGCAGAGCGTCCCGGCCCTCGGGACCCACCCGGCCTCCGGCTCCCTCCCGAGCCGTGCCGAGACCAGGGAGCAGCTGTCCAAGGCGGCGTACGACCTCCTGGTGATCGGTGGCGGCATCCTGGGCATCTCCACCGCCTGGCACGCCGCGCAGTCCGGGCTGCGGGTGGCCCTGGTGGACGCCGGCGACTTCGCCGGCGCCACCTCCTCCGCCTCGTCGAAGCTGCTCCACGGCGGTCTGCGCTACCTGCAGACCGGCGCGGTGAAGCTGGTGGCGGAGAACCACTTCGAGCGGCGCGCGGTGTCCCGTCAGGTCGCCCCGCACCTCGCCAATCCGCTCACCTTCTACCTGCCGGTCTACAAGGGCGGGCCGCACGGCGCGGCCAAGCTCGGCGCGGGCGTGTTCGCGTACTCGGCGCTCTCCGCGTTCGGTGACGGGGTCGGGCATGTCATCAGCCCGGCGAAGGCGCAGCGCGACGTGCCCGAGCTGCGTACGGACAACCTGAAGGCCGTCGCGGTCTACGGCGACGACCAGATGAACGATGCCCGGATGGCGCTGATGACCGTCCGCGCGGCCGTCGAGGCGGGTGCGGTCGTCCTCAACCACGCGGCGGTGACCGGGCTGCGGTTCACCAAGGGACGGGTGACGGGCGCCGACCTGGAGGACCGCACGGACGGCACGGAGTTCGGCGTCGACGCCAGGCTCGTGCTGAACGCCACCGGACCGTGGGTCGACCACCTGCGCAGGATGGAGAACCCGGACGCGGCGCCCTCCATACGCCTGTCCAAGGGCGCACACCTCGTGCTGAAGCGCACCCGCCCGTGGAAGGCCGCGCTGGCCACCCCGATCGACAAGTACCGCATCACCTTCGCCCTGCCGTGGGAGGACATGCTGCTTCTCGGCACGACGGACGAGGAGTACGAGGGCGATCCCGCGGACGTCGCGGTCAACGAGAAGGACACCGCGCAGATCCTCGACGAGGCGGCGTTCTCCATCCGGGACCAGCAGCTGTCGCGCGATCTGATCACCTACTCCTTCGCCGGTCTGCGGGTGCTGCCCGGCGGCCCCGGCGACACGTCCAAGGCCAAGCGCGAGACGGTCGTGACGGAGGGCCGCGGCGGGATGCTGTCGGTCGCGGGCGGCAAGTGGACGACGTTCCGCCACATCGGCCGTACGGTGATGAACAAGCTGGCCGCACTCCCCGGGCACCCGCTCGCCGAGGACATGGAGCCGATCGCGCACCTGCCGAAGAAGCTCCCGCTGCCCGGCATCGCCAACCCGAACGCGGTGGCGCACCGGCTGATGGTCGACGGCGGCACGCCCGGCCCGCGGATGGCGGCCGACACCGCCCGGCACCTCGCCACGCACTACGGCTCGCTCTCCTTCGACATCGCGCGGATGGCGAACGAGAACCCGGCGCTGGCCGAGCGCATCCACCCGGACGCGCCGGAGATCTGGGCGCAGGTCGCCTACGCCCGTGACCACGAGTGGGCCGAGACGGCGGACGATGTGCTGCGCCGCCGGACGACGCTGACGATCCGGGGCCTGGCGACGGACGAGATCCGGGCCGGCGTCGAGTCCATGCTCGGCGACCGGGGCTGACCCGTCCCGGGGCACGGCGAGGGGCGGCTCCCGCGAGGGAGCCGCCCCTCGGCGCCTGCCGGGACACCGCGGGGACCGGCGAACGCGCCATACGGCCGCCATACGGGTGCAATACGGCGCGGGGACAGTTGAGCCATGAAGTTCTCCGTGCTCTCCCTCATCGGCCACGCCTCGCACCCGCTCGACCACCGACTCCCCTCCCCCGCCGAGCGGTTCGAGGAAGTGATCGGGACCGGCGTCGTCGCGGAACGGCTGGGTTTCGACGCGTACGCGGTCGGCGAACGGCATGCCGGTCCCTTCCTCTCGTCCAGCCCGAGCGTGGTGCTCGGTGCGCTGGCGGCCCGTACCTCCACCATCCGGCTGCTGACCGGTGTCACGGTCGTCGCGATCCTCGATCCCGTGCGGGTGGCCGAGGACTTCGCGACGCTCGACCAGATCTCCCGGGGCCGGATCGAGCTCGTCGTCGGCAAGGGCGCGGAGGCCGGTCACTTCGACCTCTTCGGGCTCGACGAGGAGCGGCAGTGGGACCTCCAGCGGGAGAAGTACGAGCTGCTGCGGCGGCTCTGGCGCGAGGAGGGCGTCGACTGGGAGGGCGAGTTCCGGCCCGCGCTGAAGAACGCCACGACCCTGCCGCGCCCGTACGCGGGGCCGCCACGCGTCTGGCACGGCTCGGCGACCGGTCTCGACTCCCCCGAACTGGCGGCGCGCCACGGCGATCCGCTGTTCACCGCCAACGCCGTCCAGCCCCGCGCGGCGTACGCCCGGCTGATCGACCACTACCGGGAGCGCTTCGAGGCGTACGGCCACGATCCGGCCCGCGCGCAGGTGGCCGCGGGGTCGGGCGGGCTGCTGATCGCCGACAGTTCGCAGCAGGCCGTGGAGCGCTACAAGGAGCTGTACGAGGCGAAGGTGGCTCAGTCCTTCCGGCCGCATCTGGAGGGCAGGGCCGGCTACAACACACCGTTCCGGACGATCGAGGAGGCCATCGCGGACGGGCCCCAGCTGATCGGCAGCCCGCAGCAGATCATCGACAAGATCCTCGGCTGGCACGAGGTGTACGGGCACGACCTCCAGTCGGTCGGTGTGGACGGTTTCGGGCTGGGCCGGGACGAGCAGGCCGAGACCCTCCAGCGGTTCGCGGAGGAGATCGCTCCGGTGGTGCGGCGCGAGGCACCGTCCGCGCTCTGGGACTGACCCCGACGGGCGTCCGGCCGCCCGCACCCGGGGCGACCTGCGGCAGACCTGGTTCATCCGACTCCTCCGACCCGCATAATGAGGGGATACATCGGATGTCTGATTCCAGTCCGGATCCAGGAGGACCGTCATGGCTGTCACCGACGAGGCGATCGAGAAGATCAAGGGAATGATCGTCTCGGGTGCTCTGCGCCCCGGCGACCGGCTCCCCAAGGAGAGCGAACTCGCGGCGGAGCTCGGGCTCTCCCGCAACTCGCTCCGCGAGGCGGTACGGGCCCTTTCACTGATCCGCATCCTCGATGTCCGCCAGGGCAACGGCACGTATGTGACCAGCCTCGATCCGCAACTGCTCCTGGAGGCGCTCAGTTTCGTGGTGGACTTCCACCGCGACGACACGGTGCTGGAGTTCCTCGCGGTCCGCAGGATCCTGGAGCCCGCCGCGACGGCGATGGCCGCCACCCGGATCAGCGAGGCCCAACTGGACGCGCTCAGCTCGCAGTTGGACGCGCTGGGGGCGCAGCCCTCGGTGGAGGAACTGGTCGCCTGCGATCTGGAGTTCCACCGCGGCATCGTGCAGTCGTCCGGGAACTCGGTGCTCTGTTCGCTGCTCGACGGGCTGTCGGGGCCGACGACCCGGGCGCGGGTCTGGCGCGGGCTGACGCAGGAGGACGCGGTCAGCCGCACGCTCCATGAGCACCGGGCCATCGTGTCGGCACTGCGGGACCGGGACGCGGAGGCCGCGCGGGCCTGGGCGACGGTGCATGTGGCGAGCGTGGAGCAGTGGTTGCGGTCGACGCTTTAGCACGGTCCGGTGCGGACCCGGGGCTCCGCCCCGGACCCCCGGTCCTCGAACGCCGGACGGGCTGGATCCGCCCCGTCCGGCGTTCGGGAAGCGGGCCTCAGTCCTGCTTCTCGCCGCTCGCGAAGCGGGAGATGACCAGGGCGACGATGATGATCGCGCCGTTGAGGAACTGGTTCCACAGCGCCGGGACACCGCCGAGGGTCATCACATTGACCACCAGCTGGAGCGTCAGCACACCGGTCAGCGCGCCGAACAGGGTGCCCCGGCCACCCTTGAGGCTGATGCCTCCGATGACCGCGGCGGCGAACACCTGGAAGATCCAGCCGTTGCCCTGGGTGGCCGCGACCGATCCGTAGTGGCCGGTGTAGAGGATGCCCGCGAAGGCCGCCAGCAGTCCGCCGATGGCCAGCACGATCCAGGTGACCCGGTCCACCCGGATGCCCGCGGCGCGCGCCGCTTCCGGGTTGCCGCCGATGGCGTACAGCGAGCGTCCGTGGCGCAGCCAGGCCAGCGCGGCGCCGCCGACGGCGAACAGGGCCAGGCAGATCCAGACGGCGGCCGGTGCGCCGAGCCATTCGCTCTTGCCGAGGTAGCGGAAGGACTCCGGGACGTCGGTGATGGACTTGCCCTCGGTGATGCCGATGTGGAGGCCGCGCAGCATGGTGAGCATGCCGAGCGTGGCGATGAAGCCGTTGACCCTCAGCTTCAGCATCAGGAAGCCGTTGACCGCACCGATCGCGAGGCCCACCAGCAGACAGAGCGGGATCGCCGACCAGGTGGGCAGCAGGCCCAGGCCCGCGAAGCGGCCGCCCTCGGCGGGCAGGACCAGCCACATCGCGACGACCGGCGCGATGCCGATCGTCGACTCCAGGGACAGGTCCATCCGTCCGCAGATCAGGATCAGCGCCTGGCCCAGCACCAGCAGGCTGAGCTCGGAGGACTGCTGGACGACGCTGATCAGGTTCTCGGAGGTCAGGAACACCGGCGAGACGATGAAGCCGATCACCATCAGCACCAGGATCACCGGTACCAGCGAGAAGTCGCTCCATCTGATCAGCTTCAGCCGGTCCAGCGGCCGTTCGCCGGTCGAGGAGCCCTTCGGCCCGCCGTCGATGCCGTCGGCCGCCAGGGGCCGTACCGTGCCGGTCATTCCCTCTCCCCCACACCTTCCATGGCGGCGACGAGCTCCCCGTCGTTCCACCCGCTTGCGAATGTCGCGACCACGCGGCCGTGGAACAGGGCGAGCACCCGGTCGCAGACCCGCAGATCGTCCAGCTCGTCCGAGATGATCACTGCGGCGTTCCCCTCGTCGGCGACCCGTCGCACGACTCCGAGCAGCGAGTCCTTGGACTTGACGTCCACGCCCGCGGTGGGCCGGACCGCCACCAGCACGCTCGGCTCGCGGGCCAGTGCGCGGGCGACCACCACCTTCTGCTGGTTGCCGCCGGAGAGCCCGGAGACGGGCTGCTCGGGCCCCTGCGTCTTGATGTCCAGCGAGGCGATCATCGAGCGCGCGAACTCCCTGGTACGGGAGGGCAGTACGGTCCCCCACGGGCCGAGCTGGTCGGTGACCGTGAGCGTGGCGTTCTCGGCGACGCTGCGTTCCAGGACGAGGCCCTGGTCGTGCCGGTCCTCGGGGATGTAGCCGATCCCGGCGTCCAGCGCGTGCGGCACACTGCCGGAGCGCACGGCCCTGCCGTGCACGCGGACCGTGCCGCCGCCCGCCTTCCGCATGCCGGCCAGGGTCTCGCCCAGTGCCGTGTTGCCACTGGCCGCGGAGCCGGCGAGGCCGAGCACCTCGCCGGGGCGGACCTCCAGGTCCAGCGGTTCGAACTGGCCCTGGACGGTGAGTCCTTCGGTACGCAGCACGGGGGCGGCCGACTCGTCCCGTGCCGCGGCACCGACGCCGCCCGCGTGCCAGGCGGTGGCACCGGCGGACTGCTCGCCGGTCATCGCCGCCACCAGCTCCGCCTTGGCGATGTCGGCGACCGGGGCGGTCAGCACATGGCGGGCGTCGCGGTAGACGGTGACCGCCGTGCACAACTCGTACACCTCCTGCAGATGGTGGGAGATGAAGAGGAACGCCACTCCCTGGCTCTGCAGTTCCCGCAGCTTGTCGAAGAGCCGCCCGATGCCCCGGGCGTCGAGCTGGGCGGTCGGTTCGTCCAGGATGATCAGCCGGGCGCCGAAGGACAGCGCCCTGGCGATCTCGACGAACTGCCGCTGCTCGACGGCGAGATCGCGCGCTCGGGTGCTGGGGTCGACCTGGACGCCGTAGTCGGCCAGCAGCTGCTGCGCACGTCTGCGGAGCCTGCCCCAGCCGATCCAGGGGGCGTTGTCGTCGAAGCGGTTGAGGAAGAGGTTCTCCGCGACGGTGAGGTCCGGGACGACCATGGACTTCTGGTAGACGCAGGCGACCTTGGACTGCCAGGCCGTGGTGTCACCGAAGGCGGGCGCGGGCTCCCCGCCGAAGGTGACCGTGCCCGCGTCCGCCTTGTGGAGCCCGGTCAGGACGCTGACCAGCGTGGACTTGCCCGCGCCGTTGCGCCCGACCAGGGCGTGGGACTCACCCGGCTGCACGGTGAGCCGGACCCCGTCGAGCGCCACGGTGGGCCCGAAGCGTTTGACAACGCCTTCCGCCTGTACGGCAGGTGGTGCCTGGTCCATGGCTAGCTCTTCTTCTCCAGCTGGTTGGCCCACAGCTTCGGGTCGTCGACGTTGTCCTTGGTCACCAGCGGCGCGGGCAGCTGGTCCTCGAAGCCGTTCGGGATCTTGATGATGTTCGAGTCGTGGTCGGTGGGGCCTTCCTTGAAGGTCTTGCCGTCCAGGGCCGCCTTGGCGTAGTACAGCGCGTACTTCGCGTACAGGTCGGCCGGCTGGGAGATCGTCGCGTCGATCTTCCCGGCCTTGATCGCGTCGAACTCCTCCGGGATGCCGTCGTTGGAGATGATCGTGATGTGCCCCGGCGTACCGGCCGGCTTCAGCAGCTTCTTCTGCTCCAGGAGGGCGAGGGTGGGCTGCAGGAAGACACCGCCGGCCTGCATGTAGATGCCGTTGATGTCGGGGTTGGCGGCCAGGGTGGCCTGGAGCTTGGCGGAGGCGACGTCGCCCTTCCAGTCGGTGGCCAGCTCGAAGACCTTGATGCCGGGGAAGTCCTTGTCCATGCAGGCCTTGAACGCCTCGGACCGGTCACGGCCGTTGATCGAGGAGAGGTCGCCCTGGAACTCGACGACCTTGCCCTTGCCCTTGAGCTGCTCGCCGAGGTACTTGCAGGCGTTGGCCCCGTACGCCTTGTTGTCGGCGCGCACCACCATGTAGATGTTGCCCTTGTCGGGGCGGGTGTCGACGCTGACGACCGGGATCTTCTTCTCGTTCAGCGTGTTGAGCGACTCGGTGATCGCGCCGGTGTCCTGCGGTGCCATCACGACGGCCTTGGCGCCCTGGTCGGTGAAGGTCTGGACGTTGGCGACCAGCTTGCCGATGTCGTTCTGCGAGTTGGTCAGCGGCAGCGCCTTGACCTCGCCCGCCTTGACGCCCTTCTCCACGTAGTTCTGGTACGAGTTCCAGAAGTCGCTGTCGCTGCGCGGCAGGTCGATCCCGACCTTGCCTCCGCCCGCGCCGTCGGCGGTGGACTCGCGGTTGCAGCCCGCGAGGGCAGTGACGGCCAGCAGTACGGCGCAGGCCGCCGCACTCGTCGTACGCACTCTCATTGGTGTCCCGTCCTTTGTGAGTACCGGCTCGGAGCTCTGTCGGCAAAGCGGAGGTGCATGGTGCGCGGGGGTGCGGCCCGGTGACGCGGCTCGGGCCCGGGGCCTCTCGTCCGGGTCGGCCCGCGGGCGCGGCCCCGACCCGGACGAGAGGCCCCGGCGCCCCCGGTCAGCTCTCGGCGGGGCGCAGGCGCAGCCCCTGCATGCCGCCGTCGACGGCCAGGGCCGTACCGGTGACCGAGGCGGCGGCGGGGCTCGCGAGGTAGACGACCGCGGCAGCCACCTCGTCGGCCGACACCAGGCGTCCCAGCGGCTGGCGGGCGTTGAGCGCGGCCCGCTCGGCGGCCGGGTCGTCGGCCCGGCCGAGGAGCCGGCCGATCCACGGGGTGTCCGCGGTGCCGGGGTTGACGCAGTTGACCCGGATGCCCTCACGGACGTGGTCGGCAGCCATCGCCAGGGTCAGCGAGAGGACCGCTCCCTTGCTCGCGCTGTACAGGGCGCGCTGAGGCAGCCCGGCGGTCGCCGCGATGGAGCAGGTATGGGTGATCGACACGGCGCCGGGGCGGGCGGCCGCGGCGCGCCGCAGATGGGGCAGGGCGTGCCGGGCGGTGCGGACCATGCCGAGGACGTTGATGTCCAGGACCCGGGTCCACTCGTCGTCGGCGTTGTCCTCGACCGTGCCGATGGAGCCGATGCCCGCGTTGGACACGACGGTGTGCAGCGCGCCCAGTTCGGCGGCGGCGCGGTCGACCGCCTCGCGCACGGCGTCGTCGTCGGTGACGTCCGCCTTGACGGCGAGGGCGCCCTCGGGGGCGCCGGCGGTCTCCCGGTCCAGTACGGCCACCCGCGCGCCGCGTGCCAGCAGCATGGTCGCGACGGCTGCCCCGATGCCTGAGGCGCCGCCTGTGACCAGGGCGCCCATTCCCTCGAAGTCGCTCGTTGTGGTCATCGGTGGGCCTCCTCGGTGCGGCGGGCCTGCCATACGGCGCCCTGCGGGTAGCGGTGTGCGGCGATCGACTCGGGGAGCATCCGGGCGGAGAAGCCCGGGGAGCTCGGCGCGGTGTAGCGGCCGGACTCGATCACGGTGGGGTCGGCGAAGTGCTCGTGGAGATGGTCGACGTACTCGATCACGCGGTTGTCCCGACTGCCGGAGACCGCCACGTAGTCGAACATGGAGAGGTGCTGCACCAGCTCGCAGAGTCCTACCCCGCCCGCGTGCGGGCAGACCGGCACGCCGTACTTCGCGGCGAGGAGCAGGATCGCCAGGTTCTCGTTGACGCCCGCGACGCGTGCCGCGTCGATCTGGACGAAGTCGACGGCTCCGGCCTGGAGCAGCTGCTTGAACACGACGCGGTTGGCGACGTGTTCGCCGGTGGCGACCTTGACCGGCTGGCCGGCCCGGACGGCGGCGTGGCCGAGGATGTCGTCGGGACTGGTCGGTTCCTCGATCCAGTGCGGGTCGTACGGCGCGAGCGCGGTCATCCACTCGACCGCGTCCGGGACGTCCCAGCGCTGGTTGGCGTCGACGGCGATCCGGATGTCGGGCCCGACCGCGTCGCGGGCCAGGGCGAGCCTGCGGACGTCGTCGCGGAGGTTGCCGCCGACCTTCAGTTTGATCTGGGTGAAGCCGTCGGCGACGGCCTCCTTCGCCAGCCTGACCAGCTTGTCGTCGCTGTAGCCCAGCCAGCCGGGCGAGGTGGTGTACGCCGGGTACCCCTCGGCGCGCAGCCGTTCGGCGCGCTCGGCCCGGCCCGGTGCGGCGGCCCGCAGGATCGCGAGGGCCTCCTCGGGGGTGAGTGCGTCGCTGAGGTAGCGGAAGTCGACGAGGGAGACGAGTTCCTCGGGCGTCATCCCGGCGAGGAACTCCCAGACGGGTCTGCCCGCCAGCTTGGCCGCCAGGTCCCAGGCGGCGTTGACGACCGCGCCGGCCGCCATGTGCATCACGCCCTTCTCCGGGCCGAGCCAGCGCAGCTGCGAGTCATGGGTGAGCTCACGGTGCAGTGCGGCGAGGTCGGCCGCGGTGCGGGGCGCCGGACGCCCCACCAGGTAGGGGCGCAGCGCGTCGATGGCGGCGGCCATCACCTCGTTGCCGCGCCCGATGGTGAAACAGAAGCCATGTCCCTCGATGCCGCCGCTGCCGCTGTCCGGGCCGTCCGTGCGGTCGGGGACATCGGTACGCAGTACGACGTAGGCAGCCGAGTAGTCGGGATCGGGGTTCATGGCGTCCGAGCCGTCCAGTTGTTCCGAGGTCGGAAAACGGATGTCGTGGACCTCGAAATCCGTGACGGTCTGACTCATGTGCGCCCCCAGGGGAATAACATCGGACCTCTGTTCTGGTCATCCGATGTATAGCGCCACCAGGGCGCCAACGTCCAGGGATTGATAGAAATTGACCGGACACAGCTCGGATGTATCCGGAGTCCGATGCCTTGATCCGACCGGTGGTGCACCCTCGTGGACCAGGTTCACCCGACTGTGCACGGAGGCTGCGGCAGGAGTGGCCGGAAGCCGTAAGGTTGATGGGTACACAAGGGAACTTCGGAAGGAGGCCTGGGTGATCGAGCTCGAGGGGGTTCCCGAGCTGATCGACCCGGTCATGGTGGCCGCGTTCGAGGGATGGAACGACGCAGGGGACGCCGCCTCCACGGCGGTCGCGCACCTGGACCGGGAGTGGAAGGGCGAGGTGTTCGCGGCGCTGGACGCCGAGGACTACTACGACTTCCAGGTCAACCGGCCGACGGTGTGGCTGGACGGCGGGGTGCGCAAGATCACCTGGCCGACCACCAGACTCTCCGTGGTCCGCGTCGGCGGGGACAAGCCCCGCGATCTCGTCCTGGTCCGCGGTATCGAACCATCCATGCGCTGGCGCTCGTTCTGCAACGAGATCCTGGGCTTCGCCCATGAGCTGGGTGTGGAGATGGTGGTGGTCCTGGGCGCCCTGCTCGGCGACACCCCGCACACCCGCCCGGTTCCGGTCAGCGGAGTCACCTCCGATCCGGATCTGGCACGGACCATGGACCTGGAGGAGACCAGGTACGAGGGGCCGACGGGCATCGTCGGCATCCTCCAGGAGGCCTGCACGCACGCGGGCGTGCCCGCGGTGAGCCTGTGGGCGGCGGTGCCGCACTATGTGTCGCAGCCGCCCAACCCGAAGGCCACGCTCGCGCTGCTGAACCGCCTGGAGGACCTGATCGGTCTGCGCATCCCGCTGGGCGAACTGCCCGAGGACGCGCGCGCCTGGCAGCTCGGCGTCGACCAACTGGCCGCCGAGGACAGCGAGGTGGCCGAGTACGTGCAGACGCTGGAGGAGGCCCGGGACACCGCCGAGCTTCCCGAGGCGAGCGGCGAGGCCATCGCCCGGGAGTTCGAGCGCTATCTGCGCCGCAGGGACATCGGTCCGGGCCAGGCGCCCGGCGGGCATGCGACGGAGAGCGGCGACGCCTCGTATCTGCGCGACACCTCCAGCGGCCGTACCCGTCCGCCCAAGCCGGCCCGTCCCGAGACCGGCGGCGACACCGGGCCCGGCGCGCCGCCCGCGGGCGGGCCCGGCCGGCAGCCACCGGCCGACCGGGAGGGCGGCGACAGCGGTGACGGCGACGGCCCGCAGGATTCGTCGGAGGACTCCCCGGAGGACTGACGGGACCGGTGGAGCGCCGGGCGGGTACGTCACCGCCCGGCGCTCCCGTGCTGTCCGGGACATTCAGGAACAGCTGAACCGGGCCGCGGCCCAGTCCCCGTGGTCACCGGTCCTGGAACCGTTGGTGTCCGTGACCTTCAGGTGCACATGACGCGCACCGTCGAGCTTCACGTCGACCGGCACGGTCGCCGAAGCCCCGGTCACCTTCGGGGAGGTCCACAGCACCTTGCCGTCCGCCTCGACGGAGAAGGCCACCTCGCCGTAGCCGTTGATCTCGTCGTCGATCCCCGCGTCGGCGGTGAACGCGGTGCAGCGCCCGCCGAGATAGACCTCGATGTCGGAGTCGGCATGGGTGCCGATCCCCTTCTCGTACGTCTTCCCGGCGAGGGTCAGCGGGTGCCCGTCGCTCGCGCCCGACTCGCCGTTGCTGCGGTCCCGTTCGGCCGGTCCGTAGCCGTTGGTGGACTTCAGCCACACCAGATCGCTCGCCCAGGCCTCGCCGGTGGGCGGCGGTGGCATGACTCCGGCCGCGAACCGCTGCGTGGCGGTCCGGGACTCACCGGCCGACCGGTAGCGGACGAGTGCGGTGATCCGTGCCTCGCCCGCCGCGGCGTCCTTCGCGGGGGTGACGGACACCTCGACCCGACGGGTGGTGCCCGCCGGGATCCGGTCCACCTTCGCGGTCCGTGCGACCTGCCAGCCCTCGGGGACGTCCAGGCCGACCTCGGCGCCGGTCACATCGGCCCTGCCCGCGGTGACATCGACGGCGACGGTGCCCGCGGCCCCGGCGCCGACCTCCTGCCCGGACGGCACGGAGACCACGGCGCCCGCCGCGGCGTGCCGGCCGCCGACCGCGCTGGTGTCCTTCAGCTTCACGGAGAACTTCTTGCCGGTGGACAGCGGCGCGGTCTTGATCTTCACCACGCCGCCGCGGTCGTCCCGGTCGTACCACCAGCCCTGCTTCGCGGCCTTGAACGCGGCGGCGGAGGCCAGCCGGGGCAGCTTCCCGCCGAGCTCGACCGCGCTCGGGGCGGAGCCGGTGTGCACGGTGAACTCGTACGGGCGCTCGCTCTGCTTGCCCGTGAACTTCCCCTCGCTCGCGCCGATCCGCACGGTCACGTCGCCCGCGCCCCGGACCGGTGCGTCCACGTCGGCCCGCTGGGTGGCGTACTTGCCGTCGCGGTGCTGCCGGGTGACGCCGTCGTCCTCGTACAGCGTGAAGGACGACCTGCCCTGCGGGTAGACGTCCCAGGCGAGCGGGGAGCCGGCGGTGCGGTCCTTGTACGAGCGGATGCCGGGCCACATCGGCACACTGGCACCGCCCTTGACGAACAGCGGCAGGGTGTCGAGCGGGGCGCTGTAGTCGTCGAGGGTGACCGGACCCTCGTACGTCCGCCCGCTCCAGTAGTCGGTCCAGGTGCCCTTCGGCAGATAGATGCCGTCGCGCTCGGTGCTGTCCTGGTAGACCGGTGCGACGAGGAAGTCCTCGCCGGACATGAACTCGTACTTCACGGCGTCCGTCGCCGCCTTCGGGTCGTCCGGGTATTCGAGGACGAGCGGACGGACCATGCCGACGCCGGACTTGGTCGCCTCGTGCGCGTAGGAGTACTGGTAGGGCAGCAGCGACTCCTTGAGCTTGAGGTAGTCGCGGTTGATGGTGGTGTACGGCTCTCCGTACCGGTAGGGCTGCTTGTCGCTGGCCGCCCAGCCGTCCATCGTCATCGTGGTCCCCAGGAACATCTTCCACTGGAGGTCACGGGTGTAGGTCTTGGCGCTGCCGCCGAAGATGCCGTCGACGTCGCCCGTGGTGTAGGCGAGGCCGGACATCGTGGCGCCCGCGTAGGTCGGGATCTGCCAGCGGATGTAGTCCCAGGTGCCGTACTGGTCGCCGGACCACTGCACGCCGCAGCGCTGCGCGCCCGACCAGCTCTCGGGGGCGTAGGTGAAGCCGCGGGCGTCGCTGTTGTCCTCGATGCCCTTGTACGCGTCCTTGCAGCCGTCCAGGGCGAACTTGTAGCCGGCCCCGATCCAGGCGACGTCCAGCTTGGCGACCCGCTGACCGGCCTTGACCTGGTCGGCGATCTTGTCGATGCCGTCCTGGGTCCACAGGCCGAGCTGCATGTCGCGGTCCTGGAGGCCCTTGGCGGTCTCGGCGAGGTCCTCGTGACCGCAGCCGTAGCCGTCGTTGACGAGCATCCAGCCGTTCGGCATGTCGTGCTCCAGGTAGCCGTCGGCGACCTTGAGCGCGTCCAGGGTGTGGCGTTCACCGCGGTTGGCGTTGTGGAGGTAGCAGTCGGCGTCGCCGATCTCCATTCCGTACATGGGCGGCAGGAAGGGCTTGCCGGTGAGCTTCGTGTACTGCCCGATGACGTCCTTGGCGCTGTCGCCCGCGAAGTAGTAGGCGTCGAAGCGCTTCTCCTCGGCGCTGGTGGTCACCGGGTCGGTGAAGGCATAGGTGTTCGGCGCGTAGGTGTTGCGGAAGACGCCGTAGCCGGCCGAGGAGAGGTAGAACGGGACCGAGTTGGGGTGGCCGCCGTCGTCCCAGTTGTAGTCGACGCCCACCTCGACGGTCTTGTCGCGGTGCGAGGTGTTGCCCCGGCCGTTCTGCATGCCGGCGCCGTAGAACTGCTCGTCCGCGCCGCGGGCCAGGGTCTGGGTGGTCTTCTCGCCGTTCCAGCTCAGCCCCTTGGCCTCGGACCAGACCTGGCTTCCGTCGGCCCGGTACAGGGCGAAACGCAGGGGCGACTTGTAGGCGCGCAGGGTGACGTCGGCGGTGGAGAGCTCGTAGCGGTCGCTCCGCTCCTTCCACCGGGTGTGCGGCGGGGTGCCCTGCGGCAGGACGATGTCGTCGCCGGCCGGGTCCGAGAACGTGCCGCCCGGGGCGAGTTCGATACGGAAGGTCTCGGCGGAGACGAAGCTGACCCGCGCCTCGGCGGTGCCGGCCTTCAGGTGGTAGACGGGTCCGTCGGCGGAGAATCCGGTGAGGTCGCCGACCGTGGTGTCCGGTTCGGCGGCGCCGGCCTCGGCAGCGCCGGGGCCCGCGAGGACGGCGAGCAGCCCGAACAAGGCTGCAACTGCCGCCGCTCTGATGCGCGTTGATGTTTGCATAGAGCGCTTTTAGCGCAACACCGAGCACTTGACCATGGACAAAACGGAACCGGCCCTGAACTTCGTCGAGAAGTCCAAGGCCGGTTCGCTCCGAACGTCCGGTGGAAATCGGCGGGTTGTCACCCTGCGCGGTGTTACAGGGCGACACCCAGCAGCGCGTCGACGGTGCGCGAGACCAGGCCGGGCGCTCCCTCGTCCGTACCGCCGTCGGCGTTCTGGCGCTCGGCCCAGCGGTCCACGGCGGCCAGCGCGGCCGGCGCGTCCAGATCGTCGGCGAGGGCCTCGCGGACCTCCTCGACCAGGGCCTCGGCGGGCAGTCCGTCGGGCCGGGAGACGGCGGACCGCCACCGCGCGAGCCGCTCCACCGCGTCGGCGAGCACCTGGTCCGTCCACTCCCAGTCGGACCGGTAGTGGTGCGACAGCAGCGCCAGGCGGATCGCCGCCGGGTCCACGCCGTCATGGCGCAGCTTCGAGACGAAGACCAGATTGCCCCGGGACTTGGACATCTTCTCGCCGTCCAGGGCGACCATTCCGGCGTGCACATAGGCCTGGGCGAAGGGGTATTCGCCAGTCAGCACCTGGGCGTGCGAGGCGCCCATCTCGTGGTGCGGGAAGGCGAGGTCGGACCCGCCTCCCTGGACGTCGAAGCCCATGCCGAGGTGGTCCAGGGCGATGGCGACGCACTCGATGTGCCAGCCGGGCCGGCCGGGGCCGAGGGAGGCGCCGTCCCAGCTCGGCTCGCCCTCACGGGCGGCCATCCAGAGCATCGGGTCGAGGGGGTTCTTCTTGCCGGGGCGCTCCGGGTCGCCGCCGCGCTCGGCGGAGAGCAGCCGCATCGCCTCGGCGTCGAGGTTGGAGACGCCGCCGAAGTGCGGGTCGGTCTCGACGGAGAAGTACACATCGCCGTCGAGCTCGTAGGCGGCACCGGCGTCGCGGAGCCGTTCCACCAGCGGAACGATGCCGGGTATGGCCTCCACGGCACCGATGTAGTGCTTCGGCGGAAGCATGCGCAGGGCAGTCATGTCCTCGCGGAACAGGGCCGTCTCGCGCTCGGCGAGCTCGGTCCAGTCCTGACCGTCGCGCACGGCCCGCTCCAGCAGCGGGTCGTCCACGTCGGTCACGTTCTGGACGTAGTGAACCTGCCGCTTGGTGTCGAGCCACACGCGCTGAACGAGGTCGAACGCGTTGTAGGTCGCCGCATGACCCATGTGGGTCGCGTCGTACGGCGTGATGCCGCAGACATAGATGCGGGCGACGGGACCGGGGTCAAGGGTGATCCGTCCGCCGGTCGCGGTGTCGTGGATCCGAAGGTCGCGGCCCTTGCCAGGCAGGGCGGGGACCTCAGAAGCGGGCCAGGCATGCATGCCACGAGCGTAACCGGATGCATGTTCCGGATACGAACCGGCTGCCGGATCTTGGCCGAAGAGGCGGTCTTGCGCCGCGTGGCCGCATCTGCTTCGGGGTGCAAGGCCGGCACCCCGGTCCGCGCCCCCGGGGCCGTACGGCAGGCCCCGGGGCACCGCGTAACCCCTGCTCGGCTCAGACCGGCGGCCAGGGGATCGACGGCCATTCCCCGCTCGGCTCCGGGTGCCGTCCCGTCTCCCTCAGTCCCGCCACACGGCCCCGCAACGCCTCGATCTCGACCTCGGTGATCAGCTCGCCCAGCCGGGTGACGAGCGGGGTGCCCGGCGCGAGTTCCGCCCCCAGCCGCTCGACGACCTCGACGGCCTCCGCCGTCAGCGGCTCCCCAGCCCACCCCCAGAGCAGCGTGCGCAGCTTGTCGTCCGCGTTGAAGGTCACACCGTGGTCGATGCCGTAGAGCCGGCCGCCGGGTGCGGGCAGCAGATGGCCGCCCTTGCGGTCCCCGTTGTTGATCACGGCGTCGAGGACGGCCAGCCGCCGCAGCCGCGCGTCGTCCGCGTGGACCAGCAGGGCCGTCCTCCCCTCGCCGACCTCGGCACGGGCGACGGCCTTCCAGCCCTCCCCGGGCTCCTCGTCCTCGACGAGCGCGAGCAGCGGGGGCTCGCCCGCCCCACCCGTCTCATCGGCTTCGTCGTCCTCGGGGGCCGCGTCTATCCACAGCTGGCACATGCCCTCGCCGTACGGACCGTCGCGCAGCACGGTCGGCGGCACGAGGCCCCACCCGGTCGCCTCGGATATCTCGTACGCGGCCACCTCGCGCCGGGCGAGGTTGCCGTCCGGGAAGTCCCACAGGGGCTGTTCGCCGGCCACCGGCTTGTAGACGCAGGTCGCCTCCTCGCCGTCGCGCGCGACCGTGCAGTACAGCACCGCGTTGGACGCCCCGCGGATCTGTCCGAGGACGGTGAGCTCCCCCTCGGCGAGCAGGGCGACCGGGTCGGTGCCGGTCAGGCTCCGCGACGGTATCCGTTCTGGCGCGGGCATACGTGTCCTTCCGGATCGAGCGGCAGGCTGCACAGCGGGCACGGCGGACGTCCGGCGTTCACCACGTCCAGGGCTCGCTTGGCGAAGGCCCGTGCCTGCGCGCCGCTGAGCCGGACCCGGAGCATCGGCGGACCGTTCTCCTCGTCCTGGAGCAACCGCTCCTCGGCCTCGGCGAGGTCCTCGTCGGAGTCCACGTCCAGCTCGACCAGCGCCTGCGCCTCGACAATCATGCGCTGTTCCTCGCCGTCCCAGGCGAGCGCCATCGTGCCGACCCGGAACTCCTCCTCGACGGGGATGTCCAGGGGCGCGGTGTCGGTGACGTCCATCGGTGCGACGGCGGGCACCGGGGAGTTTCCGCCGGTCCGCCGCACCACTTCGTCGAGCAGTTCGTCGATCCGCTCGGCGAGCGCGGCCACCTGGGTCTTCTCCAGGGCCACGCTGGTGACACGTCCGCCTGAGGATGCCTGCAGGAAGAACGTACGGCGTCCAGGCAATCCGACCGTACCGGCCACGAAACGGTCCGGGGGGTCGTAGAGGAACACCTGACGGGACACGTCCTGTCTCCCTTGAGATCGACGGTGGATGAGGGGCGGCCGGGGCCGCGGGAGGTTCCCCCGGGGCAAGGCGCCTACGGAGCGTCCACCCTACTGCGCGAAGCGATCACGGCGCCCCAGCGCCGCCCCCGACAGCCGCGTCCGCGTCCGCCGCCGGGCGCGCGCCCGGGTCGGCACCGCCGGGGTGCTCGCGCGGTGCCAGCGACGCGAGGTCCCCGGTGTCGCCGAGACGCAGCAGGAAGGGCCGCAGCCTGGTGTAGCGGATCGCGGTGACCGAACAGGGGTCGGCGTGGATCCGCTGGAAGAGGTCGAGATGCATGCCGAGCGCGTCGGCGACAAGGGCCTTGATGATGTCGCCGTGCGAGCACATCACGTAGACGGCGTCGTCGCCGTGCCCGGCCTCGACGCGGGCGTTCCAGTCCCGTACCGCGTCGACGGCGCGCGCCTGCATGCCGCGCATCGACTCGCCGCCGGGGAACGCCGCGGCGGACGGGTGCTGCTGCACGACACCCATCAGCGGTTCGTCGGCGAGCTCCGCGAGTTTGCGACCCGACCAGTCACCGTAGTCGCACTCGCTGATCCGCTCCTCGGTGTGCAGTTCCAGCTCCGGCCGGGCGGCGAGGAGCGGCCGCAGGGTCTCCCGGCAGCGCTGGAGCGGGCTGCTGACGGCTGCGGCCAGGGGCAGCCCGGCGAGCCGTCCGGGCAGTGCCGCGGCCTGTTCGGCACCGCGCTCGTCGAGCGCGACACCGGGGGCGCGGCCCGCGAGCACCCCGGCCGTGTTGGCGGTGGAGCGTCCATGGCGTACGAGGATCAGGGTGGGCATACGGGCCAGCGTAGGCCGCCGACGAGGGTGAGGTGCGCCGGGGAGCGCGGCAGGGAAGAATGCGCGCCGTGATCGTGGACTGTGCCATCTACCGGGACGGGCGCCGCACCGACGGCCCCGCCGACTTCTCCGACGCCCTCGACGAGGCACGGGCCACCGGGGACGCGTTCCTCTGGATCGGGCTGCACGAGCCGACGGAGAAGGAGTTCGCGCTCGTCAGCAGCGAGTTCGGGCTGCATCCGCTGGCGGTGGAGGACGCCCTGAGCGCGCACCAGCGGCCCAAGCTGGAGGTGTACGACGACTCGCTCTTCGCCGTCATCAAACCGGTGGTGTACGAGCAGACCAGCGACACGGTCACCACCGACGAACTGATGGCCTTCATAGGCGATTCGTTCGTCGTGACGGTCCGGCACGGGGAGGGCGCGCCGCTCGCCGCGGTACGCCGCCGGCTGGAGGCCGAGCCGGAGGTGCTCAAGCACGGGCCGACAGCGGTGCTGTACGCGATCAGCGACGCCGTCGTCGACCACTACATCGAGGTGGCGGGCGAGCTCCAGGTCGACCTGGAGGAGCTGGAGACCGAGGTGTTCGCGCCGACCGGCGTCGGCGACACCAAGAGCACCGCGGCCCGCATCTACACCTTCAAGCGGCAGATCCTGGAGTTCCGCCGGGCCACCGGTCCGCTGAGCGCCCCCATGGCCCGGCTGGCGGGCGCGGACGTGCCGTTCGTCCACGAACACTCGCAGCCGTTCTTCCGCGACGTCAGCGACCATCTGACGCGCGCCAACGAGTACGTGGAGGGGCTGGACCGGCTGCTCTCCGACATCCTCTCGGCCCATCTGGCCCAGGTGGGCGTGCGGCAGAACGACGACATGCGCAAGATCTCGGCCTGGGCGGCGATGGCCGCCGTGCCGACCATGGTGGCGGGGATCTACGGCATGAACTTCGATCACATGCCGGAGCTCCGCTGGGTGTGGTCCTATCCGGTGGTGATCGCGCTGATGGCCGTCGTGGTCTTCGCGCTGTACCGGCAGTTCAAGCGCCGCGGCTGGCTCTGACGGACGGGCCGGTGCCCCGCCCGGTTCAGGCGGACCCGGGCTCCGGCACCGCGGGACCGCCCAGCGCGTCACGCCGCTCGGGCTGCGCCAGGCTCACCATGCGCCGCCATCCCACCAGCCGTTCGTACGCGTAGACGCCGTGGATCCCGGCGGCCAGCACCGCCGATCTGGCCCGGGGCCAGCCCAGGATGCGGCCCATGTGGTTCATCACGGCGAGGCTGACGTCGCGGTACACCCGGATCTCGGCGAGCGCGCACTCGCGCAGGGTGCGCTGGATGGCGCGGCCGTGTCCGGCGCGGGCGAAGCGGAGCAGTTCCTCGTGGCAGTACGCCAGGTGGTTGTCCTCGTCGTTCGAGATCATTGTCACGGCGCGGCCGAGGTCGGGGTGGTCGGCGAAGTGCTTGCGCAGCAGGGCCATCTGCTCGGAGGCGCGCTGCTCGGTGACCCGGCTGTGGGCGAGGTAGGTGATGATGTCGCGCTCGGAGAGCCGTTCCTCGCCCCGCAGCTGCTCATGGGCGAGGCCGATGCCGTGCTTCTCCAGCAGCATCGTGTAGTCGGTCTCGTGCGGGATCTCCGCCGGCCGGAGCCCGCGCTTGCGCAGCAGCGCGTCGAAGATCCTGCCGTGCTTGTCCTCGTCGGCGCCGTGCCGTGCGATCTTGGGCGCCAGCGCGCGCTGGCTCTCGGGCACCAGGGCCGCGATGCGGCCGTTCTCCCAGCCGCCCTGGGACTCCCCGCCGGCCGCGATGGAACAGAACAGCCGGAACGACTCGTCGTCGTCGAGAATCTCCAGGAACAGGTTCCTTGCCGAGAGCATCACTGCCACCTCCGTGCGCGTCCGCCGAGCGACAGTCAAGTGCGGCACACCCACCCGGGCAACAGGAACGGGCCCCGGCTACGCCGGATGGGGCGCGTGCCGCCGTGACCGCCCGGCCGTGCGCGCGTTGATATGCGTAACGGCCGTGGCGGGGAGGCCCCGAACCCCCACCACGGCCGTAGTGCTGCTCCCGGGAGCAGCGAAACCTGTTACGCGAGCCCGGAGCGCTCCAGCGCGTCCGTGCCGGCCCGCAGGGCCGTGAGCCGCTCTTCGAGCGTGAACCCGGCCGGGGCCAGGGTCAGCGTCGTGACCCCCGCGGCGGCGTAGGCCTGCATCCGCTCGGCGATCCGCTCGACCGGGCCGAGCAGCGCGGTCTGGTCGATCAGCTGGTGCGGTACCGCGGCGGCGGCACCGCTCTTGTCGCCGGACAGGTACTTGTCCTGGATCTCGGCGGCTTCCTTCTCGTAGCCCATGCGCTGCGCGAGCTGGTTGTAGAAGTTCTGCTTGCGGCTGCCCATGCCGCCCACGTACAGGGCGGTGTACGGACGGAACATGTCCGCGAGGCCGTTGACGTCGTCGCCGACGGCGAGCGGCAGGGTCGGACAGACGTCGAAGCCCTCCATCGTCAGGCCGGACTTCTCACGGCCCGCCCGCAGGTACGTCATCGCGGTGTCCTCCAGGTGCTCGGCGGAGGGGAAGATCAGCAGCGCGCCGTCGGCGATCTCGCCGGTCTGCTCCAGGTTCTTCGGGCCGATCGCGGCGATGTAGAGCGGGATGTGCTCGCGCTGCGGGTGGACGGTCAGCTTGATGGGCTTGCCCGGACCGTCCGGCAGCGGCAGCGTCCAGTGCTGCCCCTCGTACGAGAGCCGCTCGCGGGACATCGCCTTGCGGACGATCTCGACGTACTCCCGGGTGCGGGCCAGCGGCTTGTCGAACTTGACGCCGTACCAGCCCTCGGAGACCTGCGGTCCCGACACGCCGAGGCCGAGCCGGAACCGGCCGCCGGAGAGCGAGTCGAGGGTGGCGGCGGTCATCGCCGTCATGGCGGGCTGGCGGGCCGGGATCTGCATGATCGCGGAGCCGACGTCGATGGACTCGGTCCGGGCGGCGACCCAGGAGAGCACGGTCGGCGCGTCGGAGCCGTACGCCTCGGCCACCCAGCAGACGTCGTATCCGAGCCGGTCGGCCTCCTGGGCGACGGCGAGATTGTCGCCGTCCATTCCCGCGCCCCAGTAACCGAGATTGATGCCGAGCCGCATAACCGCTCCCCTTACCGATCAGTAACGTCCCTGAGCTCCGGACTCTAGCGCGCGCCGACGGGATCCGGCAGGGGCGACTTGACGCCGGGTTGTCCACAGGCTTCCGCCGAGTGGGGTTCTGGCCAGTAATCTCAGCCTCCATGGAGCAGAGGCATCTCGGCCGCACCGGCCTTCGAGTGTCCCGGATCGGGCTCGGCACCCTCACCTGGGGCCGGGACACCGATGATCACGACGCCGCCGAACAGCTGAAAGCCTTCTGGGAAGCGGGCGGCACGCTGGTCGACACGGCCGATGTGTACGGCGGCGGGGAGGCCGAATATCTGCTCGGGCAGCTCGTCGACGGCCTGGTGCCACGGCGCGATCTGGTCATCGCGACGAAGGCCGGCAGCGTGGCCGATCCGTACCGCCGGTTCGACGGCTCGCGCGGGCATCTGCTGGCCGCGCTGGACGCCTCCCTGGAACGGCTCGGCACGGACCACGTGGATCTGTGGCAGATCCACGCCTTCGACCCGGTGACTCCGCTGGACGAGACCCTTCAGGCGCTGGACATGGCGGTGTCCAGCGGACGCGCCCGCTACGCGGGGGTGTCGAACTTCTGCGGCTGGCAGCTGGCCAAGGCGGCGACCTGGCAGCTCGCCTCGCCCGGGGTGCGCACCCGGCTGGCGAGCACGCAGATGGAGTACTCGCTGTTGCAGCGGGGCGTGGAACGCGAGGTGCTGCCCGCCGCCCTCGATCTCGGCGTCGGGCTGCTGCCCTCCTCCCCGCTGGGCCGTGGGGTCCTCACCGGGAAGTACCGGTCGGGCACTCCGGCGGACTCGCGTGGCGCCTCGGAGCTGCTGGCTCCGTTCGTCGAGCCGTATCTCGACGAGCCGGCGAGCCGCGTGGTGGACGCGGTGGCGACGGCGGCGGACGGCCTGGCCACGACGCCGCTCCAGGTGGCTCTCGCCTGGGTCCGGGACCGGCCCGGAGTGGTGGCCCCGATCGTCGGCGCGCGCAACGCGCAGCAGCTCACGGAGGCATTGTCAGTGGAGGCGCTTAGTCTTCCTGACGAGATCTGCCAGGCGCTCGACGATGTGTCGGCGCCCGTGCACCGCTATCCCGACCAGGACTGGAGCACGCTGTGACTGCGCTTCCCCGGGGGGAAACCCCCGGCTCCCCGGCCGCCGACGACGACGGCGTCGCCGCGACCCCCTCCGCCGCCGTGCCCGCCCCGTCCGCCGGGGACGAGGGGCACGCCGCGGACGAGGGATCACCGACGGCCGACGACGCCGGGGACGGAGCGGAGACGGACGACCTGGACGACACGACGGACGGCGGAACGGACACCGCCGACAACACCGGGGACGGGGCGGACGCCGAGGCCGGGGACCGGGACGGCACCGGGGACGGCACCGGGGACGGGGCCGGGGCCGGGGCGGACGCCGCCCCCGCACCGGTCTCCGAGGCCGAGGCCGAGCTCGCCGCCCAGCGTGAGCTCCGGGAGCGGATCGAGAAGCGCAAGGCCGAGAAGGAAGGCCCCATCGCCGCCGGGGCGAAGCTGAGCGGCAAAGCGGCCGACCTGCTGGCGGCCGTGCGCGCGGTGGAGAGCGGAGAGCAGCCCGCCACCTCGTTCTTCGACTCGCCCGCACCCGCCGCCCCCCGCCGGACCGCACCCGCGCCCGCCCCGGCCCGCCCGCGCGCCCCCGAACCGGCACGGGCGCCGCAGGGCGCCCCGCCTGAGGCCGTGGCCGCGACCGCCGCCGTACTGGCCGAGGGCGGGGCTCCGGCGGCGCTGGCGGGACCGGCGGCCGAGACCCTCGGGGCGCAGGCCGCCGACGCCCTGCGCGCCGACCCCTGGCAGCTGCTGGCCGTGCCGGGAGTGGGACCGGAGCAGGCGGACGGATTCGCGCGGGCCCTGCTCGGCGCCGAGTGCGGCCCGGACGACGAGCGGCGGACCGCCGCCCTGGTGGGCTGGCTGCTGGAACGGGCCGCGCTCCGCGGCCACACGGCGCTGGACGCCTCGGAGGTACGGGCCGCGCTCGCCGAGCGTTCGGTGACCGACCCCGACGCGGCCGTGCAGCACGCCGTCGCCGAGGGAGTCGTCCTGGTCTTCCAGGACGGCCCGGAGGGCCAGGACGACCAGGAGTCCGAAGCACCCGCGGAACCCGACGAGGAGGCCGGCCCGGACGCCGGGCGGGAACCGGTGCAGGTGCTGCTCGGCCTCGACCGCTACGCACTCGCCGAGGAGAGCCTCGCCGACGGCCTGGCCCGGCTGGTCAACGCCTGCGAGAAGGACGCCGACTGGACGGAGGCGGCCTCGGCCGCGGGCTCCCCGTCGGCAGCCGAGCTGATCCGCGCGGTCGCGGCCCACGGCCTCGTGGCGCACACCGGGGGCGAGGCCGCCAGGGCCGAGCCCGCCGCCCTGATCACCGCGGCCCGCGGTCTCGGGCTGCGCGCCCTGGGCACCACGCACAGCGCCGACGGCAGGCGACGGCTGGCCGAGGCGACCGGCGATCCGGAGACGGCCGTCCCCCTCGCCGGTCTGCTCTCGGGCGAGCAGGGCCCGGGGCGGGACGAGGAGGGGGCGATCGCCGTCGACCTGCTCGTCGTGCTGGACGCCCCGCAGCTGGACGTCGAGACCGCCGCGATCCTGGTCGAGTCCCTGGCCGACGGCACCCGCCTGGTGCTCAGCGGTGATCCGGGTGTGCTGGGTTCGGCCGGTGCGGGAAGGGTGTTCGCGGATGTGCTCGCGGCCCGCGCCTGCCCGCAGATCGTCTCCCGCACACCGGATCCGGGACCGATCGGCGAGCTGGTCTCCGGCATCGGCATCGGCGAGCTCAACCAGGTCGAGGCGCCCGGCAAGGAAGTGGTGATCGTCCCCGTACGCGATGCGGGCGAGGCGGTGCACCGCACCGTGCAGCTGGTGGCCGACTCGGTGCCGCGCGCCATCGGCGTGCCGTCGTCCGACACCCAGGTGATTACCGTCGGCCACGGCGGCTCGGCGGGCACCCGGGCGCTGAACGCGGCGCTGAAGCAGCGGCTCAACCCCGGACCGGGGCGGTTCGGCGGCTTCGACCCGGGCGACCGCGTCGTCCACGTCCCGGCGCCCGGCAGGGTCGTGCCCGCAGTGGTCGTCTCGGCCGACGCCGAGGGCCTGCGTCTGGACTGCGCGGGCACGGAGGTCGTCGTGGCCCAGGAGCGGGTGGAATCCTCCGTGCGCCATGGCTGGGCCCTCAGCGCCCACCAGGCGGCCGGCACGCGGTGGCCCGCAGTGGTCGTCGTGCTGCCGGGCGACGCAGTCCAGGGGCTGAGCCGCTCCTGGGTGTACACCGCCTTCAGCCGCGGGGAGCGGCATCTGTCCGTGGTGCACGGGGTGGACCAGGCGCTCCCGCGCGCGGTCGCCCAGTCCCCGGCCCAGGACCGCACGACGCGGCTGCGCACCCTGCTGGAGACCCCGGCCCGCTGACCGGGTCCCACCGGCGACGCCCGCACCGGACGGGCTCGGTGTCGAGCCCGTCCGGCCGGCGGATCAGGAGCCGTCCGCCGGCGGGCGGCACGGGTCAGACGGGGTCGAGGCGGGCCGGTTCCTCGTCCGGTTCGTCCTCGTCGAAGACGGCGCTGACGTCGAAGCGGCAGACCACCAGCTGCGGATCGGCGTCGTCGAAGGGCGCGCCGAGCCACTCCCCCGCCTCGGGGAGCTCCTCGGCGGCCGTGACCCAGAGCGTGGAGTCGCCCTCCTCCAGGCCGAACTCCGTGTGCCGGGAAGCGATCTCGTCGGGTTCGTACTCCCCGAAGAGCACTCCGAGCGCCGCGTGGACGCTGGAGCCGACGACCGCGGCGCTTCCGCCGCGTTCGCCCTGATCGAGGTCGGCGATCCGCTGGGCCTGTGCGAGCAGCCTCGGCGGCTCCACCACCGCGTAGTCGCGCCGGATCAGCAGACTGAGTGCGTTCGGCTCCTCGGGGCCGGTGTACGGCGGTAGCGAATCCTCCGCACCCGGGATCTCGAAAGGGGTGACTTCGTCGTACCGGTCGTAGAGCAGTTCGTCGTAGAACTCGGCGGCAGCGGCCAGTGCGTTGAACGCGTCATAGACGGCCACGTCGTCGTCCCCGGTCCGGCGTTCGACCGCCTCGAGGTGGTGGTCGAGCGCGGCTTTGACCGCCTCGGCGGCGGCGCGTACCTCGGCAGCGGTGGGCTGCGCAGCATCAGACATAGTGCAGACGCTATCCGTACACGGGCTCTGCCCGCACAATAGATGCGATGCCGGAATACGAATTTGTCGATGTGTACGTACCGCGCGGGGTGTCCCGGAAGGAGACGGCCCGCCTGCTGACCGACCATGCCGAGTACGGTCACTGGGAGTTGGACCGGCTGACGCTGCGCCGCGACGGCAGCCGCAGGGTGCGCCTGCGCCGACGGATCATCCGCCAGCTCCGAGCCACCTGGTGAGACGGAGCGGGCCCCGCAGTCGCGGGACCCGCCCCCCCTTTCGTCGTGCTTGCGTCGCTGCCCCGGTCCGCTAGGCGGACATCCGGGCGCGGCGGTAGAGCATCGTGCCCGCACCCGCCAGCAGCAGACCCGCGCTCGCCGGGATCAGCAGGTCGAGCCCGCCCGCTCCGGTGTGGGCGAGCTGCGGGACGTTCTGCTCCTCGGGCACGTTGGGCACGACCGGCTTCTCCGGCGCCGGGGGCTTGTGCTCGGTGACCGGGGTGACCGGGGTGACCGGTGTGACCGGTGTGACCGGTGTGACCGGCGGCGGCGTGACGACGTCCGTGCTGTTCCCGCAGTCGTTGCCGAAGGTGGGGTTGAGCAGACCGCCGATGGTGACGCTGTTCCCGCAGGCGTTCACCGGGATGTCAATGGGCACCTGGATGTTGTTACCGGACAGCACTCCCGGCGAGCCCTTCGCGACGCCCTGGGCCGTCGACCCGCCACCGATCGGGGCCCGGTGCTTGCCCGCGCCGGGCCGACTCGCCTGGGTCAGGTCGCCGGAGACATGACTGCCGGAGGCGTGCTTGCCCTGGGAGTCGTCCTGCGAACCGTTTCCGCAAGTGTTGCCGAACGCCGGGTTGAGCAGCGCCACGACGTCCACGGAGTTGCCGCACACGTTGACCGGTACGTGGACCGGGATCTGTACCGAATTCCCTGACAGCACCCCCGGGGAATTCGTCGCCTCGCCGGACGCTCCCGCGTCCGCGTGCGCGTAGCCGCCACTCAGCGCGAGCACGCCGCCCGCTGCCGCCATGGTGATCAGGCCTTTACGCGTGACCTGTCGCATAGGTTGTTTCCTGCCTTCTACCTTCCGGAAAACCCCCGGACTTGACCGTGCGGGGGCGGAGTACCCAGCAGCCCCGGAGTGCATGGCGTGCACTTCGGGGCCGACCGGGTTCAAACCCTTACGGGTTGACGCACAACATCAGGCGTTGAAGCAGGGGTTGCCGAAGGCGGGGTTCAGCAGCCCGATCACGGAGACCGTGTTACCGCACGCGTTCACCGGCACGTGGACGGGCGCCTGAATGGTGTTGCCCGAGATCACGCCGGGGCTGCCGAGAGCGGCGCCCTGGGCACCGGAATCCGCGACGGCCATGCCCGCACCCGCGAGCACCAGACCACCAGTGACAGCCGCAGCAGCGACGACCTTCTTGATCATTATTCCTCCTAGTTGGCAATGCGGTCCCAGCCGCGGACCGCATCACTTGTAACGAGGAAGAGGTAATCAAGCTACGAGCGTATCGCCCCTTTCACTCGTTCCGGTCAAATACGCACACGCTGGCGATTGTTGGTGCGGAAAGTCGGCGGAAATCCGGCAAGGCGTCAGGAGTTGTCAATGAAGCGGTCGAGCACCCGCACGCCGAACTTCAGACCGTCCACCGGTACACGCTCGTCCACGCCGTGGAACATGCCCGCGAAGTCGAGCTCCGGCGGCAGCTTCAGCGGGGCGAATCCGAAGCAGCGGATGCCCAGGTCGTCGAAGGACTTGGCGTCGGTGCCGCCGGAGAGCATGTAGGGCACGGCACGGGCGATCGGGTCCTCCGCCTTCAGGGCGATCTGCATGGCGTCGACGAGCGAGCCGTCGAAGCTGGTCTCCAGCGCCTTGTCGCCGTGCACGTCCTCGCGCTTCACACGCGGGCCGAGGATCCGGTCCAGATCGGCCAGGAACTCGTCCTCGTAGCCGGGCAGGAAACGGCCGTCGACATGGGCGATGGCCTGGCCGGGGATGACGTTCACCTTGTAACCGGCGCCGAGCATGGTGGGCGCGGCGGAGTTGCGGAGCGTGGCGCCGACCATCTTGGCGATGCCGCCCAGCTTGGCGAGCGTGGCCTCCATGTCCTCCGGGTCGAGCGGGGTGCCGAGCGCGTCCGACAGCTCGTCCAGGAAGGACCGTACGGTCTTGGTCACCCGGACCGGCCACTTGTGCCGCCCGAGCCGGCCGACCGCCTCGCAGAGCTCGGTGATCGCGTTGTCGCCGTTGGTCATCGAGCCGTGGCCGGCGGTGCCGTCCACGGTGAGCCGCATCCAGTGCATGCCCTTCTGGGCCGTCTCGACGAGGTAGAGCCGCAGCTTCTCGTTCACGGTGAAGGAGAAGCCGCCGACCTCGCCGATCGCCTCGGTGACCCCCTCGAAGAGGCCGGGGTGCTTGTCCACGAGGTACCGCGCGCCGTACGTACCGCCCGCCTCCTCGTCCGCGAGGAAGGCCAGCACGATGTCGCGCGGGGGTTTGCGGCCGCTGCGCATCCGGTCGCGGACGACCGCGAGGGTCATCGCGTCCATGTCCTTCATGTCGACCGCGCCGCGGCCCCACACGCAGCCGTCCGCGACCTCGCCCGAGAACGGGTGGTGCGTCCAGTCGTGGGCATTGGCCGGAACCACGTCGGTGTGCCCGTGGATCAGCAGCGCGGGCCTGGACGGGTCCTCGCCCTCGATCCGCGCCACGGTCGAGGCACGACCCTTGTGGGACTCGAAGATCTGCGGCTCCAGCCCGACCTCGGCAAGCTTCTCCGCGACGTACTCGGCCGCGCCCCGCTCCCCCGGTCCCGAATGGTCCCCGTAGTTGCTGGTGTCGATCCGGATCAGCTCACGACAGAGGTCCACGACCTCGTCCTCGCCGGAGCCGGTCCAAGCCGTGTTGGTCTCGCTCACGCTGCTTCCTTCCACTGTCGCTGTGGTGCTCCCCCTCATCCTCCCGCGCCGGGCCCGCACACCCAAGGGCACCCACCCCTCGTCATGCGCCCTTCACACAGTCCTGGGCGTGATCGAGCACCCCCGAATGTTTGCTATTGTTTTCCACGTCGGAACGGGCCGGAGCCCGCGAGACAGACACCTTGTCCGGGTGGCGGAATGGCAGACGCGCTAGCTTGAGGTGCTAGTGCCCTTTATCGGGCGTGGGGGTTCAAGTCCCCCCTCGGACACAGAGCAAGTGCCGATCAGGAGAAATCCTGATCGGCTTTTTGCGTTGTGGCCCGTGCGGCGCGGGCCGGCCGTGCGGCCGGGCACCCTTGTTGAATCGGTTCATCCCTCACTAGCGTCCGAGGCTCCAGCAGCACGGAGGCTTTGCCGAGCGAGGAGTCCCATGAACCGCACCCGCACGCCCGCCCTGACCTGGTACGAGGACATGGGTCCCGGATCGGGCGGGCTGGAGCCGCGAGCCTGGTACGCGGGGTCGGACGCCGGGCGGATGCCGCTGAACGGGGAGTGGCTCTTCCGGCTCTCACCGGGCGCCGCCACCCGGGACGAGTCGTTCGCGCGCCCCGGGTTCGACGCCTCGGGGTGGGCGACGGTCGAGGTTCCCGGGCACTGGGTGCTCCAGGGTGCCGGCGGGGCTCCCGCCTACACGAACGTGGTGTACCCCTTCCCCGTCGATCCGCCGAGGGTGCCGGCCGCGAATCCGACCGGGGACCATCTGCGGACCTTCGACCTGCCCGCCGGATGGGCCGGGGACGGGGACGTGGTGCTGCGGTTCGACGGGGTGGAGTCCTGTGCCAGGGTCTGGCTCAACGGCCGGGAGCTGGGCGCCTTCAAGGGGTCACGGCTGCCGCACGAGTTCGCCGTCGGCGGGCTGCTGCGGGCCGAGGGCAATGTGCTGGCCGTGCGGGTGCACCAGTGGTCCTCGGGGAGTTATCTGGAGGACCAGGACCAGTGGTGGCTGCCCGGAATCTTCCGGGACGTGACCCTGCTGGAGCGGCCGCGGGGTGCGCCCCGGGACTTCTTCGTGCACGCCGGGTACGACCATCGCGACGGGTCCGGGACCCTGCGGGTGGAGTGCGCGGGGGCCGAGGGGCGGGTCCTGGTGCCCGAGCTGGGTGTCGACGTCGCGACGGGCGAGGCGGTGACCGTCGCGGTCGAGCCGTGGACGGCCGAGACGCCCCGGCTCTACGACGGGGAGCTGGTGACGTCCGGGGAGCGGATCGGGCTGCGGGTGGGGTTCCGCAGTGTCGTGGTCGAGGACGGGCTCATCCAGGTCAACGGGCGCCGGGTGCTCTTTCGCGGGGTGAACCGGCACGAGTTCCATCCGGAGACCGGGCGGACCGTGGACACGGCGACCATGCGGCGCGATCTGGTGCTGATGAAGCAGCACAACATCAACGCCGTGCGGACCAGCCACTATCCGCCGCATCCCGCCTTTCTCGACCTCTGCGACGAACTGGGGCTCTGGGTGATCGACGAGTGCGACCTGGAGACGCATGGCTTCGCCGGGCAGGAGTGGCGCGGGAACCCGGTGGACGACGAGCGGTGGACCCCGGCACTGCTCGACCGGGCGGCGCGGATGGTGGAGCGCGACAAGAACCACGCGTCGGTGATCATCTGGTCGCTCGGCAACGAGTGCGGGACGGGGCGCGGGCTGAGCGCGATGGCCGAGTGGATCCGGGGACGGGATCCGGAGCGGCTGGTGCACTACGAGGGCGATCCCTCCTGCCGGGACGTCGACCTGTACTCACGGATGTACCCGGCGCACGCCGAGGTCGAGCTGATCGGCCGCCGGGCGGAGGAGCCGTGGGCCGACCCGGAGTCGGACGCGCGGCGGCGTGCGATGCCGTTCCTGATGTGCGAGTACGCGCATGCGATGGGCAACGGTCCGGGCGGACTCTCCGAGTACCAGCGGCTGTTCGAGCGGTACGAGCGCTGCCAGGGCGGCTTCGTCTGGGAGTGGATCGATCACGGCATCGCCCACCCCGAGCACGGCTTCGCGTACGGCGGGGACTTCGGCGAGGAACTGCACGACTCCAACTTCGTCTGCGACGGACTGCTCTTCCCCGATCGCACCCCCTCCCCCGGGCTGATCGAGTACAAGAAGGTCGTCGAGCCGGTGCGGATCGAGCCCGTGCCCGGGGCGGACTCGGTACGGATCACCAACGGGTACGACTTCGCGGGACTGGCGCACCTGGACTTCGCGTGGTTGCACGAGGTGGACGGCGAGCCCGTCGGATCCGGTGTGCTCGATGTGCCGGAGCTCGCACCCGGTGCGTCGGCCGGGGTGCGGCTGCCGATGGACGGTGCCGGGGTGTGGACCGTACGGGCGGTACTGGCCCGGGACACCGACTGGGGCGAGCGCGGGCATGTGGTCGCGTGGGGGCAGACGGAGACGGGCCCGGCCGTCGTCCCCGCCGCCGCGGTGGGCGAGCGGCCGGAGCGGGGCGAGGGGCTGATCACCCTCGGGCCCGGGGTCTTCGACGCGGTGACCGGGGCGCCGGTGCGGCTGGGGCCGGTGCCGGTGGAGGGGCTTCGGCTGGATGTGTGGCGGGCGCCCACCGACAACGACAACGGTGCGGCGTGGCAGCCGGACGAGCGGTACGGGGTGCGGTGGCGGGAGTCCGGGCTGCACCGGATGCTCCACCGGACCGACGCGGTCGAGGCCGACGAGGACTCGCTGCTCGTACGGACCCGGGTGGCGCCGGCCGGGGTCGGGCTGGGGCTGCGTACCGCGTACCGGTGGACGGCCGACGGGGAGCGGCTGGGGCTGACCGTGTCCGTGGTGCCGGAGGGCGAGTGGCGGGTGCCGCTGCCCCGGCTGGGCATCCGGTTCGGGCTGCCCGCCGCGTACGGCTCGGCGCGGTGGTTCGGCGGCGGGCCCGGTGAGGCGTACCCGGACACCCGGGCCGCCTCGGTGCTCGGCCGGTGGCGGATGTCGGTGGACGCGATGCAGACGCCGTACGTGCGGCCCCAGGAGAACGGTGCGCGGGCCGACGTCCGGTGGGCGGAGCTGACGGACGGCAGCGGTGCGGGGGTGCGGGCCGAGGGGGGTGCGCCGTTCTGGTTCACCGCGCGGCGGTGGACGAGCGAGCAGCTGGACGCGGCGGAGCACCGGCCGGGGCTGCGGGCCGGCGAGACCGTCTGGGTCAATCTGGATCACGCGGTGCAGGGCATCGGTTCCCAGTCGTGCGGGCCGGGCGTGCTGCCGGAGTACCGGCTCGACGCGCGGGCCGCGGAGTTCTCCTTCGTGTTCACGCCGCTGGGCTGACGGCGCAGGGGCCCGATCCGCGCTCCGGGAGCGACGACGTACCATCGGGGCTTTGCGCGATCTTGGTTCTTCGCGGGGGGCATGTGATGGGCGGCAGGCGCGGACGGCGCGGAGCGATACTGGCCGGGGCGGCCGCCGGGGCGGTGCTCGTCTCCGGCATCGGGCTGTGGGCGACGGACAGTCGGCCGTTCCGGGACAGCTATTGCTGGGGGGCGTGGGAGCAGAACAGTGATGCGGCCTTCCTGGGTGACGACGGGCTCGCCAAGTCCGGCTCCGAGCGGAGCGCGACCCAGTCCGCGCCGCCCTCGGCCGGCCGTCACCACGCCAGTTGCACGGTCACGGTGACCTCGACGGTCCCGGACGACGACTCGGACGAGCCGCTCTCCTTCAAGGAGCAGGTCATCGTCGAGTACGGTCCGGTCCCCGCCGGGGCCGAGGACCACCGCGCCTGGATCGCGCGGTACTTCGACGGCTCGGGGGCACGGCTGCCCGACGGTCTCGACGGACTGGTCGCCGGGGACCGGGCCATGCTGGTCCTGCCCGAGGCCTGCGATGTGGACGGCAGGCCGTCTGCGGTGACGATCCGGAGCGGGAGCACCGGTGACGGCCATCTGGGCAAGGTCACCATGCCGTTCACGATCGGCACCCGGTCCGCGGTCGCCCGGATGCTGCTGGACGTGGCGAACACCGGCATGCGGAAGGCCGGTTGCGCTCCGGAGAAGCCGCTGCGCACGACCTCGCCCTTCGTGACGGTCCCCGGGGACGCGGAGAGTGCCCGAAGTCCGCTGTGCCGGATACCCGGTGTGACGCTCGACCTCGGCCGGGGCTACGGCTACCGGCAGCAGGTGGGTGTGGTCGACGAACGGCTCCAGACGTGTTCGGTGGTGTGGCGCGCGCGGGGGCTGCCCGACGAGCCGGCGGCGCAGTACGTGATGACGGCCGAACCGCGCCTGGTCGCGCTGTTCGAGGGCCTTCCCGAGGGCGTCGGCAACGGGCTCGTGCGCACCGAGTGCGACGGGCGGCGGACGGTGTTCTACGCGAACCTCGGCTCCGGGCTGGAGGGTGCGGGCCGGCCGGACGACCGGAAGGTGTTCACGCACTTCACCGAGTCCGTGAGCAGGCGCATCGGTTGTGGGACCGGTGAGGGCGCATGAGCGACGAGGACGCCGGAGAGAACGGGGCAGCGGCAGTGACGGCAGCGGACGGCGAGACCACGACGGATCCCGGGGAGGGGACGCGGGAGCACGAGCCCGGGAAGCGGACGCAGGAGCAGGGGCCCGAGGACCGGACGCAGGAGCACGGGCCCGAGCAGGATCCGTCCGCGCAGCCGGAGCCCGCCACCGCGCACGTTCCGGTGCTGCGCCGTCTGCTGCGCAGCCGCACCGCCCGTGCCGTCACCGCCGCCGGGCTGGCCGGTGCGCTGCTCGGCGCCGGTGCGGTGGCCTGGCGCACGGACACGCTGCCGCTCGTCGGCCCCGCCCCCTGCTGGGACTCGCTCGGCGACTCGACCATGTCGGACCTCTTCGGTGACCGCAGGACCGAGGCCGAGGAGCAGACCCTCCAGGCCGATCCGGTCGGCCGGGGCGACTCGTACGGGCAGTGCCGCATCACCAGTTACAAGGACGACAGGGCCCGCCGCCAGGTGACCCTGCGGGTGCACCGGCTGGACGGTCTGAGGGGCACGGACGGGCGCGACTGGCCCGCGGAGTTCCTCACGGCCGACATGGTCCCGCTCGGCGACGGGCTGCCGGGGCTGTCCTCG
This sequence comes from Streptomyces sp. NBC_00984, assembly GCF_045162475.1. Taxonomy (NCBI): domain Bacteria; kingdom Bacillati; phylum Actinomycetota; class Actinomycetes; order Kitasatosporales; family Streptomycetaceae; genus Streptomyces; species Streptomyces sp. NBC_00984. Next base: position 7,160,364 of record NZ_CP108734.1, on the reverse strand, counting down.
TCGTCGCGCGCCTGGCTGGCGCTGCCGCAGAGCTGCACCGGGCGGGACGAGTTCACCGGCCCCACCGTGGTGGACATCGCCATGGGGCCGACCGGACTCGACCTCGCGTCGGACTACGGGCGGGAGGACCGCGCGGCGCTGACCCGTGCGGTGGTGGAGGCCACCAACGGAGTCATCCGCGACTTCGGCTGCTCCGGTACGTACCGGACAGCGCGCACCCTGCCCGCCCCGATGGAGCGGAAGAAGACGGACGCCGATGCCTTCTGCGGCATCAAGGGCTTCGCGCTTCCCGAGGCGCACCGCAAGGATCTGACCCGCACGCGCGTCGGCGGCGACGGCGGGCCCGCCCGGGTCTGCGAGGCCGGCGGCTCCTACAACCCCGCCGTGCGGCTGACGACGGTCACCGACGCGGCGCTGTCCGAGATCTTCTCCTCGGGCACGCTCAGGACCGGTCTGTACGTCAGGGGATCCAAGGGCTCCGGCTCCATCGACGGGACCAGGGCCGTCTACCGGACGAGCTGCCAGACCGGTCCGGTGGTCTTCGTGGTGGAACAGCTGGACCACACGGAGCACTCGGTCGCCGGTCTCGCCCGTGAGCTGCTGCCCGGCTATGTCGCCGCCGAGGCCGAGCGCATCGGCTGCGGTCCGGTGACGCTGCCGGGCTCCTGACGGCACCGGGCCGGCGACCGGCGATACTTTTGCGGACACCCCGGGCGACAGAGCGAGGAGCCGGCACCATGAGCACCGCCGCAGTGGTCGGCGTTCCCCGATGAGGGGGCGTGCGAAGCCCCCGTCGGCGCCGCTGCCGCAGCGGGACGGGATCGATCCGGTCCGGCTGCGGCTCCCCGAGGATCCGGACGGGGCGTGGCCGACGGTACGTGACCATCTCCTGGCGCGGTTCGCGGGCGCGATCGGGGCGCGGCGGGTGGACGCCATGTTGGCCGAGGGCCGGTTCGTCTCCGTACAGGGCCCGGTGTCCGCCGACGAGCCGTACGCCGCGGGCCGGTACATCTGGTTCCACCGGGATTTCGCGCCGGAGGACCCGGTGCCGTTCCCGGTCGGTGTGGTCCACCGCGACGAGCATCTCGTCGTCGCCGACAAGCCGCACTTCCTGGCGACGACGCCGCGCGGCCGGCACATCACCGAGACCGCGGTGGCCCGGCTGCGCCGCGAGCTGGATCTGCCTCGGTTGCAGCCGGCGCACCGGCTGGACCGGCTCACCGCGGGCCTCGTCCTGTTCGTCGTACGGCCCGGGGAGCGGGGCGCGTACCAGACGATGTTCCGGGACCGCCTGGTGCGCAAGGAGTACGAGGCGGTGGCGCCGTACGATCCCGCGCTGGTCCTGCCGCGGACCGTGCGCAGCCGGATCGTGAAGGAACGCGGGGTCATCGCCGCCCATGAGGAGCCGGGCGAGCCGAACAGCGAGAGCCGGATCGAGCTGCTGGAGCACCGGGAGGGGCTCGGCCGCTACCGGTTGCTGCCCGCCACCGGGCGGACCCATCAGCTGCGGGTCCATATGAACGGCCTGGGGCTGCCGCTCGTCCACGACCCGGTCTATCCGGTGGTCGAGGCGGAAGGAGCTCCGGACGACTTCTCCCGCCCGCTCCAACTCCTCGCCCGGGTACTGGAGTTCACCGATCCGGTCACCGGCGATCCGCGCCGCTTCGAGAGCGGGCTGCGGCTCTCCGCGTGGCCGGACCGGTGAACGCCGGCGGTCGTCAGTGACCGCGGGCGATCCACTCGTCCAGGTGCGGGGCCTCCGCGCCGATGGTGGTGGAATCGCCGTGTCCGGTACGGACGGTGGTCTCCGGCGGGAGTGCGAGCAGCCGGTCCCTGATCGACGCGACGATGGTCGGGAAGTGGGAGAAGGACCGTCCGGTGGCGCCGGGCCCGCCCCGGAAGAGCGTGTCCCCGGTGAAGACGGTGGCCGGCTCGGGGGCGTACAGGCAGACGGCGCCCGGGGCGTGGCCGGGGGTGTGCAGGACCTTGAGCGTCGTTCCGGCGACCTCCAGCTCCTGGCCGTCGGCCAGTTCGCCGTCCGGGAGGCGGTCCGGGTGGGTCTGCTTCCACAGCGGCAGGTCGTCGGGGTGCAGCAGGATCGGCGCACCGGTGGCGTCGGCGAGGGCCGGGGCCGCGTCGATGTGGTCGTTGTGCGCGTGCGTGCAGACGATGGCGCGCAGCGTACGGCCGTTCAGCGCGTCCTCGATGGCGGCGGCGTCATGGGCGGCGTCGATGACGATCGCCTCGGTGTCGTCGCCGACGATCCAGACGTTGTTGTCGACGTCCCACTCGCCGCCGTCGAGGGCGAAGGTGCCGGAGGTGACGAGGTGGTCGATGCGGGCGGCCATCAGAGGACCACCACCGAGCGCAGCACGTCGCCGTCGTGCATCCGGGCGAAGGCCTGCTCGACGTCGCCGAGTCCGATGGTCTCGGTGACGAACGCGCCGAGGTCGATCCGCCCCTGCTGGTGCAGATCGATCAGCATCGGGAAGTCGCGCGAGGGAAGGCAGTCGCCGTACCAGGAGGACTTGAGCGAACCGCCGCGGCCGAAGACGTCGAGGAGCGGCAGCTCCAGCTGCATCTCCGGGGTGGGGACGCCGACCAGGACGACGGTGCCGGCGAGGTCGCGGGCGTAGAAGGCCTGCTTGTACGTCTCCGGGCGGCCGACCGCCTCGATGACCACGTCCGCGCCGTTGCCGCCGGTCAGGGAGCGGATCGCCTCGACCGGGTCGGTGGAGCGGGAGTTGACGGTGTGCGTGGCGCCCATCGTCTTCGCCGTCTCCAGCTTGCGGTCGTCGATGTCCACGGCGATGATCTTCGCCGCGCCGGCCAGCCGGGCCCCGGCGATCGCCGCGTCACCGACACCGCCGCAGCCGATCACGGCGACCGAGTCGCCGCGGCCGACCTGTCCGGTGTTGATGGCGGCGCCGATGCCCGCCATCACGCCGCAGCCGAGCAGCCCGGCGACGGCCGGGGAGACCTCCGGGTCGACCTTGGTGCACTGACCGGCGGCGACCAGGGTCTTCTCGGCGAACGCGCCGATGCCGAGGGCCGGCGACAGCTCCGTGCCGTCGAGGAGCGTCATCTTCTGCTTCGCGTTGTGGGTGTCGAAGCAGTACCAGGGGCGGCCACGCAGACACGCGCGGCACTGCCCGCACACGGCACGCCAGTTGAGAACGACGAAGTCGCCGGGCGCGACATCCGTGACGCCCTCGCCGACGGACTCCACCACGCCCGAGGCCTCGTGGCCGAGCAGGAAGGGGAAGTCGTCGTTGATGCCGCCCTGCTTGTAGTGGAGGTCGGTGTGGCAGACGCCGCACGCCTGGATCTTCACCACGGCCTCGCCGGGGCCCGGGTCCGGGATCACGATCGTCTCGATCCGTACCGGCTCGTTCTTCCCCGGTGCGATGACCCCTTGCACCTGCTGCGACATACCGTGGTCTCCCTGTTTCCGTCTATGTACGAAGATCGAACACGAACAACCGTACGCCCCGTGAGGGTGTCACGGCGGCGCGCCGCGTTGGCGGGAAACGGCTGCCCTCCACCCGGTGGGATGTACCGCTTTCGGTCAGATGATGCACATCGCTGAACGTCGGCGCTCTCCAGGCGGTCCTTTGATACACAGGGGCCGCCGGACCAATACCTGCGGGGGCAGGGGTCGCGTGGTCCACCAGCAGTGGAATTACGGATCATGGGGGAAGAACCTTGACCGAGATCGCTGAGACCACGGAGAAGATCAGTCAGCGGACCGACGAGCCGGGTCCGGCTCCCGATACTGCCGCGCTCGGGGCACCGGTCGGCGGACTCGTGCCGTACACCGACGCGTTGCCCGTCCCGCCGGTGCTCCGCCCGCAGAGCGGGGACGTGCTCCGCGAGACCGAGATCGCCCTGTCACCCACCTGGGTGCGACTGCACGCGCAGCTGCCGCCGACCCTGATGTGGGGGTACGACGGCACGGTGCCGGGTCCGACCATCGAGGTGCGGCGCGGGGAACGGATCAGGATCGCCTGGACCAACCGCATCCCCAAGGGCAGCGAGTACCCGGTCACGGCGGTGGAGGTCGGTCCGGTCAAGCAGGGCGAACCGGCACCGCACAACCGTCCCGGCCGCGACGGCGTCGAGCCGAACGCGGACGTCGCCGCGCTGCCCGCCTGGACGGTGACGCATCTGCACGGCGCGCAGACCGGTGGAGGCAACGACGGCTGGGCGGACAACGCGGTCGGCTTCGGCGACGCGCAGCTCTCGGAGTACCCGAACGACCACCAGGCCACGCAGTGGTGGTACCACGACCATGCCATGAACATCACCCGGTGGAACGTGTACGCCGGGCTCGTCGGCACGTACCTGATCAGGGACGACGAGGAGGACGCGCTCGGCCTGCCGTCCGGCGACCGGGAATTGCCGCTGATCCTCGCCGACCGCAACCTGGACACCGACGCGGACGGCCGGCTCAACGGGCGGCTGCTGCACAAGACGACGGTGATCACCGAGGCCGATCCGGAGACCGGGAAGCCGGTGTCGCTGCCGTTCCTCGGCCCGTACACCACGGTCAACGGCCGTATCTGGCCGCATCTGGACGTGGACGACGCCTGGTACCGCTTCCGGCTCGTCAACGCGTCCAATGCGCGGATCTACGATCTGGTGCTGGTCGACGAGGAGAACAACCCGGTGCCGGGCGTGATCCGGCAGATCGGCAGCGACGGCGGGCTGCTGCCGCGCCCGGTGCCGGTCGACTTCGACGAGGTGCTGCCACGGCTGACGATCGCCCCGGCCGAGCGGATGGATCTGCTGATCGACTTCTCGGCGCTGGCCGGCCGCCGGGTCCGGCTGGTCAACCGCGGCGGGCTCGCGCCGGGGGTGCCCGACCCGGCGGCGAACGTGCCGTTCCCGCAGGTGATGGAGTTCCGGGTACGGGAAACGGGCCGGCGGGACGGTTTCGAGCTGCCCGAGGTGCTGTCCGGTTCGTTCCGGCGGTACGAGCACGGCCAGGTGGAGCACGGGCACCGGCTCGTGGTGCTGACGGTGCCCGGCACGGTCGGCGGCGGCGGTCACCCGGAGATCTGGGAGATGGCGGAGGTCGAGGACCCCGCCGGGGTCCAGGTGCCGTCGGACGGTGTCGTCCAGGTCCGGGGCGAGGACGACACGGTGCGCACGTACCGCAGGATCTCGCGGACCTTCAACGACGGTCTCGGCTTCACGGTGGGCGAGGGCGCCTACGAGCAGTGGTCGTTCCTCAATCTGGGCGCACCGACGCATCCGATGCACATCCATCTGGCGGACTTCCAGGTGATGGGCCGGGAGGCGTACAAGCTCGACGGCTTCGATCCGGCGATCGGCGGAACCCGCTCCCCCGTGGCGTTCGACCACGGCACCACGGTCCCGACGGCACCGAACGAACAGGGCTGGAAGGACGTCTTCCGGGTGCCCCGGGGGCAGTTGGTGAAGGTGCTCGGGAAGTTCGACGGGGCGTACGGGCGGTTCATGTACCACTGCCATCTGCTGGAGCACGAGGACATGGGCATGATGCGGCCGTTCGTCGTGATGCCGCCCGAGGCGGTGAAGTTCGACCACGGCGCCGGGCACGGCGGCCACCACGGGCACAGCGGCTGACCTTCCGACTGCTCGGACCGGCGGCCCCCGCGGGATCGTTGACGCTGTTGGTAATTAACCAACAGCGTCGATCGTTCCGCGGGGGCCGCCGCGGGTCTCAGGCCTCGTGGACCCGCCTGCCGCCGACGTACGTCTGCCGGACGGTGCCGCGGTACGGGTCTCAGGGGGCGAGGACGTCCAGCTCGTGCAGGGCGCCCACCGCGATCTCCTTCGTCAGCCGCTCCGCCTCCACGGCGTCGCCCTCGCGCACCGCCTCGGCGAGCCGGACGTGGAGGGTGACCGCGGCCGGGTCCGGGTCCTCGAACATCACCTGGTGGTGGGTGCGGCCCGCCAGGACCTCGGCGACGACGTCACCGAGCCGCGCGAACATCTCGTTGCCGGAGGCGTTGAGCACGATCCGGTGGAACGCGATGTCGTGCTCCAGATAGCCCTCCAGCTGCTGGCCTCGCGAGGTGGCGACCATGCCGAGCGCGCACTCGGTGAGGGCAGCGCACTGCTCCGGGGTGGCGTTGCGGGCGGCGAGGCCGGCCGCGACGGGTTCGATCGCCGAACGCAGCACGGTCAGGGAGCGCAGCTGGCGCGGGCGGTCGGCACCGGCCAGCCGCCACCGGATGACCTGCGGGTCGTAGACGTTCCACGCCTCGGTCGGCCGCACGGTCACGCCGACCCGGCGCCGGGACTCGACCAGGTGCATGGACTCCAGGACGCGGATCACTTCGCGTACGACGGTGCGCGAGACGTCGAAGCGCTGGGCCAGCTCATCGGTGCGCAGGACCTGCCCCGGCCGGTGCTCCCCCGCGGCGATCTCCAGACCCAGGGTGTCCAGCACATGTGTATGCAGCCCAGGGCCCTGTGTGGTCATGAGCACAGCCTACGGGGCGGCCTTCAGGAACAAAAAGTACGACGTTTACGTCACAGCATCTTGAATAAGTCGTACGTATAGGTTTCAGTAGCGCGACGGACCGATGTCGAGGAAGACGTCGAACAAGACTGCGAGGCACCACCAATGAGCACCCCCCACGTCGTCGTGGTGATGGGCGTAGCAGGGACCGGCAAGACCACGATCGGCCCCCTGCTCGCCGCCGAACTCGGCGTTCCGTACGCAGAGGGCGATGACTTCCATCCCGCGGTGAACATCGCCAAGATGTCGGCCGGCACTCCGCTGGACGACTCCGACCGGTGGCCCTGGCTCGACGCGATCGGCCAGTGGGCGCACGGCCGGGCGGAGCTCGGCGGAGTGGTGAGCAGCTCGGCGCTCAAGCGGGCCTACCGGGACCGGCTGCGCGCCGAGGCACCCGGCGCGGTCTTCCTCCACCTGACCGGCGACCGGGCTCTGATCGAGGCACGCATGGCGGAGCGCAAGGGGCACTTCATGCCCACCGCGCTGCTCGACTCGCAGTTCGCCACCCTCCAGCCGCTGCGGGAGGACGAGGCCGGCGTCTCGGTCGATGTGTCCGGCACCCCCGAAGAAATCACCCAGCGAGCCGTCGCCGCGTTGCGCCGGCTCGATAACTAAGGATCACCACCGTGACCAGTCTCAGCGTCGAGATGTTGGCAGCGGACGCCGTCGAACCGATCACTTCGGCAGGCAACGCGCAGTTGGGTATCGCCGTTCTGGCGGGCATCGCCGTCATCGTTCTGCTCATCACCAAGTTCAAGATGCACGCGTTCCTCGCGCTGACCATCGGCTCGCTGGCGCTCGGCTCGTTCGCCGGTGCCGCCCCGGCCAGGACGATCGCGAGCTTCACCGCCGGCCTCGGCTCGACCGTCGCGGGTGTCGGTGTACTCATCGCGCTCGGCGCGATCCTCGGCAAGCTGCTGGCCGACTCCGGTGGCGCGGACCAGATCGTCGACACCATCCTCGCGAAGGCGAGCAGGCGCTCCATGCCGTGGGCGATGGTCCTGATCGCCTCGATCATCGGCCTGCCGCTCTTCTTCGAGGTCGGCATCGTGCTGCTGATCCCGGTGGTGCTGCTCGTCGCGAAGCGCGGCAACTTCTCCCTGATGCGGATCGGTATCCCGGCGCTGGCCGGTCTCTCCGTGATGCACGGTCTGATCCCGCCGCACCCCGGCCCGCTGGTGGCGATCGACGCCCTCGGCGCCAACCTCGGTGTCACGCTGGCGCTGGGTGTGCTGGTCGCGATCCCGACCGTGATCATCGCGGGGCCGCTCTTCTCCCGCTACGCGGCGCGCTGGGTGGACATCAAGGCTCCGGAGAAGATGATTCCGCAGCGTCCCTCGGAGGATCTCGACCGTCGTCCCAGCTTCGGCGCCACCCTGGCGACCATCCTGCTGCCGGTCGTGCTGATGCTGATCAAGGCCCTGGTCGACATCGTCGTGGACGACCCGGAGCAGGGCCTCCAGAAGGTCACCGATGTGATCGGCTCGCCGCTGATCGCGCTCCTGGCGGCCGTCATAGTCGGCATGTTCACGCTGGGCCGGGCGGCCGGTTTCTCCAAGGGCCGGCTCTCCACCACCGTCGAGAAGTCCCTTGCCCCGATCGCCGGTGTGCTGCTGATCGTGGGCGCGGGCGGCGGGTTCAAGCAGACCCTGATCGACGCCGGCGTGGGCCAGATGATCCTGGACTTCTCCAAGGACTGGTCGATCCCGGCGCTGCTGCTGGGCTGGCTGATCGCCGTCGCGATCCGGCTCGCGACCGGTTCGGCGACCGTGGCCACCATTTCGGCGGCCGGTCTGGTCGCCCCGCTGGCCGCCGACATGTCGACGTCCCACGCCGCTCTGCTGGTCCTCGCCGTCGGCGCGGGCTCGCTCTTCTTCAGCCATGTCAATGACGCCGGGTTCTGGCTGGTGAAGGAGTACTTCGGCATGAACGTCGGCCAGACGGTGAAGACCTGGTCGGTGATGGAGACCATCATCTCCGTGGTCTCGCTGGCCTTCATCCTGCTGCTTTCGCTAGTCGTCTAGGGCCTGTCCGGCGGATCAGGGTCGGACAGGGCGCGGCGGCTGGTGCGGTGCATCGCAAGGCGCCGGAGCGTCCTAATAGCGGAGCTATTCGGACGTTTCGGCAACGCTGCGAGGTGCCGTGTCAGCCGCCGCGACCCCGGCCATGATCCGCCGGGACAGGCCCTAGGGCCTGTCCCGGCGACCTGCCGCCCGCACGGTCCTCCCCCCACAGCGCATGCTGTGACCGTGCCCAATGGCGCTCGACCGACCCGGTGCGCATGCCACGGCGTGCCTCCGGGTCGGCGAGCGCCATTGCCATGTGCCCGGCCAGCACGATCCCGATGGCGAGCGCCAGCCAGTCGTGGACGAAGGTGGCGCTCGTGCGCCACAGCAGCGGCGCGAGGCCGGTGAACCACATCAGCACCCCGGTGCCCGTCATCACCAGCGTCGCGCCCGCGATCCATGCCGCGTACAGCTTCTGCCCGGCGTTGAACTTCCCGGCCGGGCGGGCCCCCGGCCGGTGGTCGCGGCGGCACACGGCCCGCAGCCACCGCCGGTCGTGCGGCCCGAAGCGGTTGAGCCGGGACAGATCGGCCCGGAACGCCCGGGACAGCAGACCGGCCAGAAAGGGTGCCGGGGTCAGCACCCCGGACCACTCGTGCACGGTGACCACGAGACGGCGACGGCCGACGAGCTCGGCGAGCTGGGGTACGTACAGGCAGGCCGCGCCCGCCACGCACACCAGCATCAGCGTCGCCGTGGTCCGGTGCACCCAGCGCTCCGCGCCGGTGAAGCGCTGGACGCGCTCAGGCGGTGGGGGCGTCGTCACGGCCGTTGGACCGGCCGACCCAGGCATCGACGTCATAGCCGAGCTCCTCCCAGTAGCCGGGGCGCACGGAGTCGGTGACGGTGATCCCGGAGAGCCATTTCGCCGACTTGTAGAAGTACATCGGGGCCACGTAGAGCCGGACCGGCCCGCCGTGCGAGTGGGTCAGCGGCCGGTCCCGCAGGCGCAGCGCGACCAGCACGTCGGCGCGGCGCGCCTGCGCGAGCGTGAGGCTCTCGCTGTAGGCGCCGTCGAAGCAGGTGAAGCGGACGGCCTTCGCCCCGGCCCGTACGCCCGCCGCGTCCAGCAGCGCGGAGAGCCGCACCCCTTCGAAGGGCGTCCCGGGCACCCGCCAGCCGGTGACGCACTGGACATCACGGACCATGCGGGTCTGCGGCAGGCCCTTCAGGTCGGCCAGGGTGTACGTGGCCGGGTGGTCGACGAGGCCGTCGACGGTCAGCCGGTAGTCGTCCGCGCTCCTCTTCGGTACGGAGGAGGCGACGGAGTAGTAGCGGAAGCCGCCGCCGTTGGGGAGCAGGCCGGTCAGTCCGGTGGGGTCCTTGTCGGCGACGGCGCCCAGGCCGGATTCCAGCGTGCGTTGCAGCACGGGCGCCGCGACGACCCCGGCGGCGCCCAGACCGAGCATGGCCAGGACGAGACGGCGGCCCACGGGGGCGCCTTCGGTGTCGGGAGGTCGACTGTTCACCCGGCCATTCGACCAGTCGACGCCGCCGGCCGCCAGGGGCCGCGGGCCACCTGCCCGGACCCGCCCCCAACTCCGCTCGCCCGGCGCACAGTTGACAGCCCCGGCCGGGCGCACGCCCCGGCACCGCGCCCCGGGGGACATGTCAGACTTGGCGCCATGTCGAACCGTGAACCCCTCAAGCCCTTTCTGCTCGCCTTCCCCGGACCGCTGCGCGATCAGCTGGTGGGGGCGGTGCTCGCCGGTACGAAGGTGTCGACGACCGGGCTGCTCGCGGAGTACGAGGCGGAGAAGGAGGAGCTGCCTCCGGTGGGTGAGCGGTCCGCGCTGATCGACTCGGACGGCCGCGAGACCGCGGTGCTGGAGGTGACGGAGGTACGGGTGCTGCGCCTCGGCGACGTGGACCTCCAGCATGTGATCGACGAGGGCGAGGGCGACACGTCGGTCGCCGAGTGGCGCGCGGGGCACGAGAAGTTCTGGCACGGCGAGGAGATGCGGGAGGCGCTCGGCGACCCGGCTTTCACCGTCGACGACAACACCATGGTCGTCGCCGAACGGTTCCGGGTCGTCGAGCTGCTGGACCCCGTGGTGGGAACCAAGGAGCGGTAGCCGCTGCCGGGCTGTGCGCGCGGCCGACCGGGGGCCGTGGGCGGGGCCGGTGGCCCACGGGCTGCGGGGCAGGGATCCCGCGGCAGGTCAGAGGCGGGGTCACGGTGCCGGGACGGCCGGTGCGGGCGAAGCCGGTCCACGTGGCGCGCGTCGCCCTGCCCAGCGCGTCCGCCTCTTCCCAAGGGGTGTCCCCAGCATCGGGGACTGCTGCCAGGCGGCCCGGGAGCCCAGGAGCAGCGGCAGTTCCAGGCAGCGCGTGGCGCCGGACTCGGACCCTGCCGGGCGCCAGTCGCCTCACGTCCATGGCGTGGAACGGGCCGAACCCGGCCTTCGGGTGCGGCCCGTTCCTCCGAGGGTGTCAGCTGTTTCCGGGCGCGCCGTCGCCCCGATGAACAGGCATGGAGGCTCTCACCCGGGCAGCAGGCTGCCTTCGAAGCCTTCGGCACGGTTGATGGGGTGGTCGAGGAAGACCTCGTCCGCGAGGGCGAATCCGTTCGTGAGAGTCATGGCGTGGGGTGCGAGGTCCGCGACGACGCTCTCGGCCGCGTCGGGGAGCTGCCTCACCTGGTCGCCGGTCAGATACCCCTCCGCGAGCAGGTCTCCACTGTGAGCCGCGACCCGGCGCAGGGTGAACAGCCGGTGCAGCAAACCCAGCTGACGCCGCGCCTCCGGGTCGGTGGCCCGGGTGGCCGCGTCCAGAAGGGATTGGGCGGCCTGACAGTGTGCGTAGGCGTCGACCAGTTCCAGAGCAGGTGTGACGGTGGCGTTCCATCGATTGAGGGGATCACGGGCCGTTCGGCTGCGCAGGCGGGTACGTGCTCGTTGGTGCCAGATGCGTTCGATGTCGGACAACAGGTCCTGGAGGAAGGCGGGATCGCCGAGGTCGCGGTCCTCGGGCGGTGCCTCCTGGGGTTCCTTCGGAGTGAAGTGCCCGAGAAGCATCTCGCCCGCGGCCTTGACCCAGATGACGAGGTTGTCGCCTTCCGCCGTGATGGTTCCCTCGTTGGCCGCCAACTGGCCCGCGATTCCGTTGGCCAGGAAGAGCCCCTGCGCACCGCAGCGTTCGCGGCACTCGGTCATGACGGCGCGGGCCCGCCAGGTGATCCAGCCCTTGGCTATGGCCGCGAACCGCTCGCCGTCCTCCCGCTCCGACTCCGTTGCCCGCGCCCACTGCCGCACTGCGACGCGGTGCAGGAGGGTCGCGGCGTAGGAGGTCGCGATGGCGTCGATGAGCGGGGCGTGGTGGCTGCGGTGCGCGAACAGCGGAACATCGCCGCGGGCCGACACGCCGGAAGTCTGCCTCGTATGGGCGTGCCGTACGGCTACGGCGAGCGCGTGACGCATGACTCCGAGGCTGTAGGCGCTCATGCAGTGCTTGCCGGCGGTGACGCGGCCGATGGAGTGCAGGAAGCGCTTGCGGGGGCTGCCGATGGAACTGGTGAAGTCGCCTTCCGGTGTGAGGCGCCCGTGGTCGGACTGCAGGAGTGCTCCATGGGGCAGCCGGACATGGTCGAAGGATGTGACGGAGTGGTCGACGGGGGCGGTGGCGGTCTGCGGCAGCCTGCGTATCCCGACTCCTGGTATGGGGAGCCCGGCGTCGTCGCTGAGCGGGGTGAGAAACAGGAAGACGCCCTGGTCCTTGCCGTCCGTGATGAGGCGGGCAGCGACGAGAGCGGATTTGGGACCGCCGATGGAGCTGGTGTTCGGCATGAACTTGCGTGCGGCCGCGCTGGGCGTGTGCAGCACGAACTCCCTCGCGGACCGGTCGTACGAGGCGGTGGTCTCCAGTTGCGAGGCGCTGTTGCCGTGCCCGGCCTCCGTACACAGGAACGTTCCCGTACGCCGCAGATCGGCCAACTCCCCCAGATCACGGTCCGGACCCGGCGCATGGTCGAGGAGACTGCCGAGGAAGAGGTTGTAGTGGATGCTCGCCACTGTTCCCAGTCCCGCGTCCACCGGGCCGACCCATTCGTGGAGTGCCGCGAGCCGCTCCACATCGACCACGAAGTCCTCGGGTTTGTCGAGCGCGTCGTTGATCAGGTGTAAACGTTCGTAGGACAGTGCGGCACGTTCATCAGGAGACAGCCCTTCCCTGAAGCGGAACGGCTCGGTACTGAACAGCTTGCGCCAGGGCGCGTGGAGCTCTTCCAGCCGTTCACCGAAGAGCGCCCGCGTCAGCGCCGCAACGGTCGAAGCTGCCTGGTCGGAGGGGAGTGAGGCGTTGTTGATCACGCTTCGGAACGCTAGCTCACACGTTCGGTAGGCACGGCGTGATGATCAACACGATTGAGATCATCCAAATGACGGTACCCACGCGTTCCGAGGCGCGGGCCGTCCCGCCCGCCCCCCGTTCGAACGGAGCCGAGAGCCCACAGGAGATACCAGGGCGATTCAGCCCCGGTGGACCGCTGAAGATCTTGCCCGGCCACCCGGTTCACCCCGGATTGCCGACAGACGCCAATCAGCACAAAGAGGTGCAAGTCTGGCGTATTTTCGAGATCTTCAGGACGCCCCTAGACCCTGATCCGCCGGACAGGCCCTAGCCGACCGCCTTCGCCGCCGCCCGGCCGGCCGCGCGGCCGGAGAATATGCAGCCGCCGAGGAAGGTCCCTTCCAGCGAGCGGTAGCCGTGCACCCCGCCGCCGCCGAAACCGGCCGCCTCCCCTGCCGCGTACACACCGGCCAGGGGGGTGCCGTCCGCGGTCAGCACCCGGGAGGACAGGTCGGTCTCCAGTCCGCCGAGCGACTTGCGGGTCAGGATGTTCAGCCGCACGGCGATCAGCGGGCCGGCCTTGGGGTCGAGGATGCGGTGCGGTGCCGCCGTACGGATCAGCTTGTCGCCGAGATAGGCGCGGGCTCCGTGGATCGCGGTGATCTGGAGGTCCTTGGTGAAGGGGTTGGCGATCTCGCGGTCGCGTGCGGTGATCTCGCGGCGCAGTTCGGCCTCGTTGATCAGCGGTTCCTCGGTGAGCGCGTTCATGCCCCGGACGAGCGCGGCGAGGTCCTTCTCGACGACGAAGTCCACCCCGTGGTCCATGAACGCCTTCACCGGGGCCGGTACGTCGGCTCGGGCCCGGCCGATCACGCCGCGGATCGACTTTCCGGTCAGATCCGGGTTCTGCTCGGATCCGGAGAGCGCGAACTCCTTGCCGATGATCTTCCGGTCGAGGACGAACCAGGTGTAGTCGTGGCCCGACCTCATGATGTGTTCGAGGGTGCCGAGGGTGTCGAAGCCCGGGAAGAGCGGGACCGGCAGCCGCTTGCCGCGGGCGTCCAGCCAGAGCGAGGACGGTCCGGGCAGGATCCGGATGCCGTGCTTGGCCCAGATCGGGTTCCAGTTCTCGATGCCCTCGGTGTAGTGCCACATCCGGTCGCGGTTGATGTGGTGGGCGCCCGCCTCCTCGGCGATGCCGAGCATGAGCCCGTCGACATGGGCGGGCACGCCGGAGAGCATCTTCGCGGGCGGGGTCCCGAGCCGCCGGGGCCACTGCTTGCGCACCAGGTCGTGGTTGCCGCCGATGCCGCCGGAGGTGACGATCACCGCCTGGGCCCTGAGCTCGAACGTGCCGGTCGCCCGGCGGCTGCTCGCGGTGCCCCGGGCGGCGGCGCTCGGTTCCAGCACCTCGCCGGTCACCGTGTCGACATCGCCCGCGGTGCGGCCGAGTCCGGTGACCCGGTGACGGAACCTGAACTCCACGAGCCCCTTGGCGACGCCCGCGCGCACCCGGCGCTCGAAGGGGGCGACGATGCCGGGGCCGGTGCCCCAGGTGATGTGGAAGCGGGGTACGGAGTTGCCGTGGCCGTTCGCGTCGTAACCGCCGCGCTCGGCCCAGCCGACGACGGGGAAGATCCGCAGCCCCTGGGCGTGCAGCCAGGGGCGCTTCTCACCGGCCGCGAAGTCGACGTACGCCTCGGCCCACTTCCGCGGCCAGTGGTCCTCCTTCCGGTCGAAGCCCGCCGTGCCGAGCCAGTCCTGGAGGGCCAGCTCATGGCTGTCCTTGATCCGCATCCGGCGCTGCTCGGGCGAGTCGACGAGGAAGAGACCGCCGAAGGACCAGTGCGCCTGTCCGCCGATCGACTGCTCGGGCTCCTGGTCGAGCAGGATCACCGAGCGGCCGGCGTCGACCAGCTCGGCGGTGGCCACCAGACCGGCGAGCCCTGCCCCGATAACGATCACATCAGCGTCGTACGCCATGGGTTCCATCCTTGTCGGGGCGATCCGGTCGCGGCCACGGTCCGGCTCCGAACCGTCGCCGAGCCGTCTCCGGAGCCGGAAGTTACTCGTGCGTCAGATCTTCGGCACCGGCCGCTGCGGCGTCAACCGCCCGGTCGGCCGCGCTCCGGCCGCGTCCCCGGGACGCAAGCGCTATCGTCGGTACAAATCACCCACTTCTGGCCTGACTCGAGGTAGAAGCGTGTCGGTGCTGGTCCTCGTGCTCGCCGTGAGTGCCGCCTGCTGCCTGGGATTCGGCTTCGTCCTGCAGCAGGCCGCCGCTTCGCACGCCCCGAGGAGCGACTACCTCTCCCCCCGGCTGCTGCTGGACCTGATGCGGGTGCCGAGCTGGCTGGCCGGGATCGGGCTGATGGTCTGCGGCATGGTGCTGGGCGCCTTGGCCCTGGGCAAGGGCGAGGTGTCCGTCGTCGAACCCCTCCTCGCGACCAATCTGCTCTTCGCGATGGCCCTGTCACGCCATCGCACCGGTCAGCGGCTCGGCCATCAGGGCTGGGCCGGTCTCTGGCTGCTGGCCGGCGGGGTCGCCACCTTTCTGCTGGCGGGCCAGCCGCAGGGCGGCGAGGCGGTGACCAGCCCGCTGCGGCACTGGCTGGTGATCGGCGTGGTGGTGGGCACCGCGCTGCTGCTGACCGCCTTCGCCAAACGCTCCGAGTCCGGGGTCGCCCCCGCGCTGCTCGCCGTGGCGGCCGGACTGCTGTACGGACTGCAGGACGCGCTCACCCGGGTCAGCGGCCAGCGGCTGTCCGACGACGGGTGGGCGGCGCTGGTGACGGCGTGGCAGCCGTACGCGGTGGTGGCGCTGGGGGTGACGGGGCTGCTGCTGGTGCAGAGCGCGTTCGAGACGGGCCCGCTCCGGGTCTCGCTGCCCCCGCTGACCGCCGCCCAGCCGCTGGCCGGGATCGCCTGCGGGGTCGGTTTCCTAGGCGACCAGCTGCGCACCGACACCGGCGCGCTGGCCTGGCAGGCGGTCGGCCTCGCCGCGATCGTCGTCGGGATCGTGCTGCTCGGACTGCATCCGGCGATGCCGGAGGGCCCGGTGGGCGGACGCCGCGAGAAGAGCCTCCAGCCGAACTGAGCGGGGCCGTCGGTCCCGAGCGGCCGTCCGCACTGGTTTTTAATAATGGCCAGCATTAGAATGGTGCCATGGCGCGAACGTCGGGGCAGGAGACCAGGGACAAGCTGATCCGCGCGGCCGAGGAGATCTTCGCCGCGCAGGGACCGGACGGCGCCCAGCTGCGGGACATCGTCCGGCTGGCCGGGCAGAGCAACCCTTCCGCGGTCCAGTACCACTTCGGTTCCCGGGCCGGGCTGCTCGACGCGGTGATGGCGGGCCGCCAGGCCCGTACCGAACAGGTGATGGCACCCCTGCTCGACGCGCTGGGCGCGGACTGCGGCGTACGGGAGCTGCTCACCGCGCTGGTGACGGCCGAGGCGAGCCTGCTCGCCGACGACCGCGGTCGCCGCTGCCTGCGGATCTCGGCCCGGCTCAGCCATGAGACCGGGCTGCGGACCGGGCGGCTGCACCCGGTCCTGGACGGCACCGACTACGGACGTCTGATCCGCCGCATCGGGGACTGCCTGGGCGGCCTGCCCGGTCCGGTGCGCCTGGAGCGCCTGGATCTGGCGCTCACCCTGATCGGCGCGGCGCTGGCCGACCGCGCCCGCCAGCGTCTCGACGGCACCGAACCGCTGACCGGCGACGAGCTCTTCCTCGCCGATCTCGTCGAGACCACCACCGCGTTCCTGCACGCCCCCGTGCCGGGCAGCGCGTGACCACCCGCGCCACGTACCACCGCACCACTTGCCACCTGCACCACATGAAGGAAGCGACATGACCGAGAAGAGCAACCTCACCGACAAGACCGTCATCATCACCGGCGGCGCCCGGGGCCTGGGCGCCGAGGCCGCCCGCCTCGCGGTGGCGGGCGGCGCCCATGTGGTGATCACCGATGTGCTCGACGAGGAAGGCGCCGCCACCGCCACGGAGCTGGGGGCCAAGGCCCGCTTCATGCACCACGACGTGACCTCCGAGGAGGACTGGCAGCGCGTCGCGGAGTTCGCCCTCGCCAAGTTCGGACGGATCGACGGGCTGGTCAACAACGCCGGGGTGTCGACCGGCCAGCCGCTGGAGACCGAGACCGTGGAGCACTTCCGCAAGGTCATCGACATCAACCTGACGGCCGTCTTCATCGGCATGAAGACGGTGATCCCGGTGATGAAGGAGAACGGCGGCGGTTCGATCGTCAACATCTCCTCGGCCGCCGGTCTGATGGGCCTCGCCCTGACCTCCAGCTACGGCGCCTCGAAGTGGGGCGTGCGCGGCCTGACGAAGGTCGGCGCGGTGGAGCTCGGCACGGCGAGGATCCGGGTGAACTCGGTGCACCCCGGCATGGTCTACACGCCGATGACCGCGTCCGTCGGCATCCAGCAGGGCGAGGGCAACTACTCGAACACCCCGATGGGCCGGGTCGGCGAGGCCCCGGAGATCGCGGAGGCGGTCACGTTCCTGCTCTCGGACGCCGCTTCGTACATCACCGGTGCCGAGCTGGCCGTGGACGGCGGCTGGACCACGGGCCCGACCGTCAAGTACGTCATGGGGCAGTGATCGTCCCGCGATGGTCTGATGTTGGATGGGGAGCATGACTCCCTCTGACGAGATCCTGGACATCGTCGACGAGAACGACGTGGTCGTGGGGCAGGCCCCGCGCGGTGAGGCGACCGCGCGGGGCCTTCGCCATCGCTGCGTCTTCATCGAGGCCCGGGACGCGGAGGGCCGGCTCTTCGTCCACCGCAGGACCCCGGGCAAGCTGGTCTTCCCGTCCCGCTACGACATGTTCGTCGGCGGGGTGGTCGGCGCCGGTGAGTCGTACGACGAGGCGGCGCTGCGGGAGGCCGAGGAGGAGCTGGGGGTGTCAGGGCTTCCCCGGCCCGAACCGCTCTTCAAGTTCCTCTATGAGCACGCCGGGCACTCCTGGTGGTCGTACGTCTACCAGGTACGGTGCGAGCTGCCGGTGAACCCGCAGGTGGAGGAGGTCGCCTGGCACACCTTCCTCACCGATGACGAGCTGGCGCGGCAGATCGGCGACCGGGAGTGGGTGCCGGACGGCCTGGCGGCGTACCACCGGCTGCGCGCCTTCCGGGCGGCCGGAACGGCCTCCTGAGCCCGACCGGCGATCACCGGCAAAGCGGCAGATAAGGTTCACGCGTGAACGAATTCGTACAGAGCCTGCGGCTGTGGTTCGCACCGCAGCGCATCCGCGAAGAGGGCGACACCCCCGATTACCGGTTCTCGCTCGCCAACGAGCGCACCTTCCTCGCCTGGATCCGGACGGCTCTGGCGCTGATCGGCGGCGGGTTCGCGGTCGACCAGTTCCTGCCGGAGCTGGCCTGGGGCATGCGCGCCGGTCTGGCGCTCGCACTGCTGGCGGCCGGTGTGCTGTGCGCGCTGCGGGCGGTCAACCACTGGGTGCGGTGCGAACGGGCGATGCGGCGCGGGGAGGACCTTCCGGTCTCGCGGTTCCCGACGCTGCTCGGACTGGCCGTCGCGGTCGTCGCCGTGGCGATGGTGGTGGTGGTCCTCTTCGGCTGGGAGGGGCGGTGACCACCCCGGAGCGCGACCCCGGGCTGCAGCCCGAGCGGACCCGGCTGGCCTGGCGGCGTACGACGCTGTCGTGCACGGTGGTGGCGCTGCTGGCGGTCAAGCAGGCGCTGCACGGCGGGGCGGGCCCGGCCGCGATCGTGGCGGTGTCGCTGAGCGCCCTGGCCTGGCTGGGTTTCCTGCGGGTGGCGCACCTGCGGGTGCTCGGGATGGGGACCGCGCGGCCGCGACCGCTGTCGGCACGTGGCGCGCTGACCGCGGCGGCGTGCACGGTCGCGCTCGCGGTGTTCGCCGCGGCCATGCTGTTCTGAGTGTTCCGGGCGCCGGGCGCGGGCGGCCGTCAGAGGTCCGGGTACGAAGGCCCGTCAGACGTCCGGCGGGAGGTCCGGGACCTCCCAGGGGACGGTGACGACGATCTTTCCGCGGGTGCGCCCCTGCTCGTTCAGCCGGTAGGCGTCCGCCGCCTGTTCCAGCGGGAAGACCCGTTCCACATGGACCGTGACGATGCCCTGTTCGGCCAGTTCGGCCAGATGGGTGAGGTCCTTCGCGTCCGGTCGTACGTAGGCGTAGCGGCCGCCGTACGCGAGGACCTCGCCGTCCGCGACGGAGGCCAGGCGACCCCCGGGCTTCAGCACTTCGGCGGAGACCCGGAGCGCCTCGCCGCCGACGGTGTCGAACGCGGCGTCGACGCCGTCCGGGGCCAGGGCCCGCAGCCGGTCGGCGAGGCCGTCCCCGTAGGCCACCGGTTCCCCGCCGAGCTGCCGGACATGATCGTGGTTGTGCTCGCTCGCGGTGCCGATGACGCGGGCGCCGGCATGCCGGGCGAGCTGGACGGCGAAGGAGCCCACCCCGCCGGCCGCCGCGTGGACGAGGACCGTGTCGCCGTCGCGGATCCGCAGGGCGCGGTGCAGGACCTGGTAGGCGGTGAGACCGGCCAGCGGCAGTCCGGCCGCCTCCTCGAAGCTCAGGCTCAGCGGCTTGCGGGCGAGGGTGCGCACGGGCGCGGCGACGTATTCGGCGAACGTGCCGCGGCTGAGGAAGTCCTCCCGCACATAGCCGATGACCTCGTCGCCGACCGCGAACTCGTCGACGGCCGTGCCGGGCTGCACGACGACGCCGGACACGTCCCAGCCGGGGATCACCGGGAACACGGCCTCCAGTGCGGCGTCCAGGTAGCCCTCGCGGGCCTTCCAGTCGACCGGATTGACGGCCGCGGCCCGCACCTTCACCAGGACGGAGTCCGGGCCGACCTTGGGGTCGGGCCGCTCGCCGTACTCCAGGACGTCGGCCCCGCCGTACCCGCTGTAGCTGATCGCCTTCATGCACCGACCTTCGGTGCGGGTCCGGGCCCCCGCAAGTCAGGCCGTCGTGTCCCGGGCGACGGGCCCGTCACCAGCGCGGGATCGTCGGCGTCTCCCACCCCGGCTCGGCCTTGCGCATCGCGGCCGCGTCGTCGCGCTCGCGCATCGTGCCGTCGTCGTCGAGCCAGCGCCGGTGCAGCGCGGCCAGGCGTTCGCGGTCGAGTTCGACACCTAGCCCGGGTGCGTCGGACACGGTGAGCCGGCCGTCCCGGAAGACATGGCGGGCGGTGATGACGTCCTCGGTCTGCCAGGGGTAGTGGCTGTCGCAGGCGTAGTCGAGGTTGGGAACGGTGGCCGCGACATGGGTCATCGCGGCGAGGCTGATGCCGAGGTGGGTGTTGGAGTGCATGGAGAGTCCGACGCCGAAGGTGCGGCAGATCCCGGCCAGTTCACGGGTACGGTGCAGCCCGCCCCAGTAGTGGTGGTCGGAGAGGACGACCTGCACGGCGCCACGGGCGAAGGCCTCCGGCACCTCGGCGAGGGTGGTCACGCACATGTTGGTGGCGAGCGGTACCTCGGTGCCGGCGGCGACCGAGGCCATCAGGTCCGTGCCGCTCGCCGGGTCCTCCAGGTATTCGAGTACGTCCTTCAGCTGCTCGGCGACGTGGAGCGAGGTCTCGACGGACCAGGCGCCGTTGGGGTCGAGGCGCAGCGGCTGCCCGGGGAACTCCTCGGCGAGGGCGCGGATCGCGGCGATCTCCCGGTCGGGTTCGAAGACGCCGCCCTTGAGTTTGAAGGAGGAGAAGCCGTACTCGCGGGCGAAGCGCCGGGCCTGGGCGACGACTCCGGCCGGGTCGAGGGCGGCGTCCCAGTCGTCCTGTTCGCCGCCCTCGGGGTGAGCGGCCCAGCGGTAGAAGAGATAGGCGCTGTACTCGACGCTGTCGCGGACCTTCCCGCCGAGCAGGGCGTGCACGGGGAGGCCGAGGGACTTGCCCAGCGCGTCCAGGCAGGCGACCTCGAAGCCCGAGACGACGGAGAGCCTGAGCTTGTCGGCGGTCTGGACGCCGCGCAGCCCGCCCGCGTCGACCCGGTCGTCGGCCGCGCGTGAATCACCGCACACCTCATCGGCCAGGGCGAACAGTCCGTTCAGATCGCTGACCGGGCGTCCGGTGAGTGCGGTGGCGAGCGGCCGGGCGAGTTCGAGGTACTTGCCGTCCCCGTACGTCTCGCCGATACCCGTGACCCCACCGCGTGTGACGACCTCCACGATGAGCCGCGGGGTGTAGGGCTGGTGGACGCCCTGGGTGTTGAGCAGGGGCGGGTCGGCTATCAGGATCGGGGTCAGCCGGACTTCGTCGATCAGCAGCTCTGTATTCATACGTGAACCCTATTCAGGGATGCGACTGAATACCAGACTCCGCGCCAAGTAGGACGCGAGTCCGCCCGCCGGATCCGGACGCGACTCCACCCGATGGATCCCGGGCACGCACTGGACGACATACCGACTGGTCGGCATGATGGTCTCCGACCGTCCTTCACCCCTCGGAGGTGCGCACGATGAGCTCAGTCCCCCCGCCAGGTCTCGACCTCGACCGGCTGCGCGGACATCTCGACCGCGAGCGGCCGGGGCTGGTGAGCGGACCGCTCGAAGCCCGGCTGATCGAGGGCGGCCGGTCGAACCTGACGTACACCGTCTCGGACGGCACCGGCCGCTGGGTCGTCCGCAGGCCCCCGCTGGGCCATGTGCTGGCCACCGCGCACGACATGAGGCGCGAGCACCGGGTGATCAGCGCCCTGCACCCGACGGCCGTTCCGGTGCCCGAGCCGGTGCTGCTCTGCGAGGACGACTCGGTGATCGGGTCGCCCTTCTACGTCATGGAGTACGTCGAGGGCACCCCGTACCGCACCGCCGAGCAGCTCGCCCCGCTGGGCCCCGAGCGCACCCGGGAGGCGGTCCTCGGGCTCGTCGACACCCTCGTCGCGCTGCACGCCGTGGACCCGGAGTCCGTCGGACTCGGCGACTTCGGGCGCCCCGAGGGCTTCCTCGACCGACAGCTGCGCCGCTGGGGCAAGCAGCTGGACGCGTCGCGCAACCGCGAGCTGCCCGGCATCGACGAACTGCACGCCGCGCTCGGGCGCGAGCTGCCCGCCTCCCCCGCGCCCACCGTCGTGCACGGCGACTACCGCCTGGACAACGTCCTGATCGGCTCGGACGACCGGATCAAGGCCGTCCTCGACTGGGAGATGTCGACGCTCGGCGACCCGCTGACCGACCTCGGCCTGCTGGTGATGTACAGCTCCGACCTCGGTCTGGCGGATTCGCCGGTCTCCACCACCAGCGGCGCGGCGGGCCACCCCTCCCCCGCCGAACTGATCGAGCGCTATGCCGCCCGCTCCGGCCGGGACACCTCCGCCATCTCCTGGTACACGGCGTTCGCCTGGTTCAAACTCGCCGTGATCCTGGAGGGCATCCACTACCGCTACACCCTGGGCCGGACCGTCGGCGCCGGCTTCGACCGCATCGGCGATCTCGTCCCGGTCTTCATCGAGCACGGCCTCACCACCCTCCAGGAAGGCTGATCACCCCCATGGACTTCGCATTCGACGCCCGCACCGAAGAGCTGCGCGCCAAGCTGCTCGCCTTCATGGACGAGCACGTCCACCCGGCCGAGAAGATCGCGGACGAGCAGCGCGCGCTGCTGGCCTCCCCGTGGGACACCCCGCGGATCGTCGAGGACCTGAAGGCCGAGGCGCGCAGGCAGGGCCTGTGGAACCTCTTCCTCCCGGACGCCGGGTACGGGGCCGGGCTGACCAATCTCCAGTACGCCCCGCTCGCCGAAATCACCGGCCGGTCCCCGCGGTTGGCGCCGACCGCAGTCAACTGCGCGGCTCCCGACACCGGGAACATGGAGGTGCTCCACCAGTTCGCCACGGACGAGCAGAAGAAGCAGTGGCTGGAGCCGCTGCTGGCCGGTGAGATCCGCTCGGCGTTCGCGATGACGGAGCCCGAGGTGGCCTCGTCGGACGCGACGAACATCGAGACCCGGATCGTGCGCGACGGCGGGGACTATGTCATCAACGGCCGTAAGTGGTACATCTCCGGGGCGATGAACCCGGACTGCAAGATCTTCATCGTGATGGGCAAGACCGACCCGGACGGCCCCGACATCCGCCGCCAGCAGTCGATGATCCTGGTCCCCCGCGACACCCCCGGCCTCGAAGTGCGCCGCGCCATGCAGGTGTACGGGTACGAGGACCACTACCACGGCGGTCACGCGGAAGTCGTCTTCACCGATGTGCGGGTGCCGGCCGAGAATCTGATCGGCGAGGAGGGCGGCGGCTTCGCCATCGCCCAGGCGCGGCTGGGACCGGGCCGGATCCACCACTGCATGCGGCTGATCGGCATGGCCGAGCGGGCCATCGAGCTGATGTGCCGGCGGGCGGTGTCCCGTACGGCCTTCGGCAAGCCGCTCGCCCAGCAGGGCGTCGTGCAGAACTGGATCGCGGACGCGCGGGTCACGGTGGAGCAGCTGCGGCTGCTGGTGCTGAAGACGGCCTGGCTGATGGACACAGTGGGCAACCGGGGCGCGCACACGGAGATCCAGGCCATCAAGATCGCCACCCCGCGCGCGGTGGTCGACATCCTCGACCGAGCGGTGCAGCTGCACGGCGCGGGCGGGGTGAGCCAGGACTTCCCGCTGGCCGAACTGTGGGCGGCGGCACGGACGTTGCGGCTGGCGGACGGCCCGGACGAGGTGCATCAGCGGTCGCTGGCCCGGCGGGAGATCAAGCGGTACGTGTAGACGGTGGCCCGGGGGCCGGCCAGGGACTGCGGGTCCCCTCTCAGTGTTCAGCGGCCCTGATCCGGTCCAGTACCTCCGTGTACAGGGAGCGCCGGTCGGGCCGGGCGTGGGCGGCGGCGTTGCGGAGGGCCGGGACCGCCGCCCCGCCCAGCTCGACCAGCCCCTCGGCCGCCGCCTCGCGCACGACGGCGTGCGGGTGCCCGAGCAGCCCCGTCACCGCGGGAATCGCCGGCTCCCAGCCCGCCCGGCAGAGCGTCCGGATCGCCATGCGCACCACGTCCGGCCGGGGGTCGTCCAGCAGGAGTTCGGTGTGGCGCAGATGGGTCGGCCGGCCGAGCATCACCCGGGAGGCCCGATGGGCGCGCAGCCGGACCTTGGCCCGGGGATGCGTGATCAACTCGCCGAGCAGATCGAGGAGTTGCCGGTCCTGGTCCGGCTCCGGGCCGGTGTGCGCCCCGGCCAGTTCCGTGAGCGCCCGGCAGATCTGCTCCGGCGTGCCGGTTCCGGCCAGGTCGAGCAGTTCCTGCCGGGTCGGGCGGTGCCCGGTTCCGGCGGGTACGGCCGCACCACGGTCGCGGAGCACCGCCAGCGCCGCCGCGTCCTGCCGCCCGGCGTCCGGGCCGCGCAGCGGTCCTTCCACGAGCAGGAGCCGGTCGGCGAGTTCGTCGCGCCCTTCGGTACGCAGGCGTCGGCAGGTCCGCGTCAGCGCCGGGGTGCGCAGCAGCGGGCGGCCGACGAGCAGATCCAGGAAGCCCCAGGCCCCGGCGTCGAGGCGGTCGCCCAGTGCCCCGGCCAGCGCGTCGGCGGGGTACGCGCGCAACGCGTCGCCGACGGCCCGGCCCAGGGCGGGCGGCGCCTGTTCCCACCACTCCAGCAGCAGCGGGACCAGCCGTTCCAGTTCCCACGGGTCGAGCCCGGCGGCCGCACGCGCCACCCTGTCGCGCAGGATCCCGTCGCCCCGGAGTTCCGTCTCGTCGACGGCGCCCAGTGCGTGGGCCGGGTCGACGCCGGCGGGCAGCCCGACCCGGCCGTGGAGGTACGCGCGCAGCACCGCCAGGCGGGCCTCCGGCTCGGGCCACCGCGCCAGCACCTGGGCCGCGGTCTGCCTGCGGTCCTCCTCGGCCGACCCCAGCATGGCCAGCAGCCGCTCCCGCAGGGCCGCCGAACGCGGCTGGTCCAGGTCGTCGACGCGCACCCGTCGCGGTGGTGACGCCGGCGCGTGGGCGGTCTCGGCGATGGTCCAGGGCGGCGCGTCGATGGGCTGGAGCAGCGTCATCCAGTCGATGAGCGCGGCCCGGACCCCGGGGTCGGCGCCCCGGTGGGCCTCGATCAGCGCGGTCAGCCGGTCCCGCGAGGGGATGGCGCCGTCGTCCCGTCGGCGGAACTCCTCCAGTGCGCCCGGTGTACGGACCGCGTCGTCCAGCGCGACCCGCCAGGCCCGGGTCCCGGCGGGCAGGGGCCCGTCGGCGCTCTCCGGTACGGCGAAGGCCTCCCGGAGCACGGCGGCTTCGGCCCGCCAGGGGTCGGCGCCGAGCCGGGCGCCCGCGAGGGCCCGGTCGAGGTCGGCGCGGACCGGTACGGCGCCGAGGCGGCGCAGCAGTGTCAGCGTGGACCGGCTCGGCGTCGCCGGCGCGGGGCGCAGGGCCCGTACCGCGGCGACGGCGGCCGGCTTTCCGGTGGCCGTCAGCATCGGCGCGACCGCTTCGAGTACGGCGATCAGGTCGTGCCGGTCCTCGTCCCGGGCGTCGGCGAGCGCGTCCAGCAGGAGCGGGGCGGACCGGGCGAACGCCGTGAGCTCCACGTCGCCCCGGGGCTCGGCGCAGAGCCGCAGCGCGAACCGCACCACCTTGTTCCGGAGCGCCTTGCTCCAGGGCGCCGTGTTCCGGGGCTCATGGTTCCGGGGCGCCTGGTTCCGGGGCTCCTTGCCCTGGGGCTCCTTGTCCTGGGGCTCCTTGCTCCCGAGCGCCTTGCTCCGGAACTCCGGACGGGAGCCCGCCAGCCGGAGCCAGTCGGCCAGCATCGGCCGCAGCTGTTCCGACCGGCCGGGGCCGAGCGGCTCGTCCCGCTCGACGACGCGCAGCGCGACCGCGGGATCCCAGCCCCCGGCCAGCAGCGCCCTGATGTCGCGGTCCGCCTCGCCGGCCACCGATGACGGGTCTCCGGCGGCCGGTGCGGTGATCCCGTGCCTGGCCATGGGTATCGCCAGATCCTTCACCGTGCCGGAGGCCAGTCCGACCCGGCGGGACGCCACCAGGGTGAGCAGGGTGACCGCCACCGGTGACTCCTGGTCGTCCAGCGCGAGGACCGAGCGTGCGGCGAGGACGCCGTGGAGGCCCTCCAGCAGCAGTTGGCGGGTGCCGTCGTCCCGGCTGTGTTCGGCGGCGGCGACGAGGGTGGCCGCATAGGCGTCGCCCAGGACGGCACGCAGGGCCGCGACGAGTGTGGCGCGCAGTCCGGGGTTGCTGTCGCGCCCGAGCCGGAAGAGGAGCTTCGGGAGCGCCACCGGTGTGCCCGCCCGGACCAGCGCGTCGGCCGCCGTCTTCCTGATGTTCATGTTCGGATGGTCGAGACATGCGGAGATCGCGGCGCTCGCCCAGTGGGCCCGGCCATGGCCCAGTGCGAGCAGCGCCTGTCGGACCGTCTGGACGTCCTGGGCCCTCGTCAGCGCGATCAGCGTGGCCGAGAGCGCCTGGGCGTCCTCACCCGTGGCGTCGCGGGCGAGCAGGGCGATGACGTGCTTGCGCACGTGCCGGTCGCGGTGGCGCAGCAGTCGGTGCACCCGCGCGCGGGTGCCCGTCCAAGGGGCCCTGAGCAGCAGTTCGAGCAGGACCACCTGCTCGTCGTCGGACAGTCCGGGGCGGTCCAGCAGGTCCAGCGCCACGGTCGCGACCAGTGCGTGCCCGGCCTCCCGGGCGTCCGTGGTGCCGAGCAGGCAGACGGGACGGATCGCGCCCCGTCCGTGGAGTCGGCGGCCCAGGGCGCTCACGGCGTCCAGAACCTCCTGCGGCACCGCGGGCTCACCGGCCGGCTGTCCGTGCTCCCCTGTCCGGGGCGCCGCGTCCGGGCTCCTCGACGCGGCCTGCTCGGCCACGATGCGCAGCAGCAGGTCGGCGATGACCGGGAGGGTGCCAGCGTTGCCGTGGGCCGCCAGCCGGCACAGCGCCGCCACCGGCGCGTCCGGGTCAAGGTGGGAACTCAGCAGGGCCAGTTCCCGCTCGTCCGGTCCGCCGAGGTCGGCCGCGATGCGCGGCGGCAGATCGACGGGGTCGAGCCGTACGAGAAGGGCTCGGCGCTGCGCCGGATCGCGGTTCAGCTGCCACAGCAGTTCGAGGGCGCGGTTGCGTACGGCGCGCAGATGGGGCGCTGTCCCGTCCGTGGTGAGGCCCAGCCCTTCGCGCAGGGCCAGTACCGTCCGGTCGCCGCCGATCGCCTCCAGCGCGTCCAGGGCCGCGGCCGGCACCGAGGGCAGCAGGGCGATCACGGCCTCCTCGGCATCCCCGTGGCGCAGTTCGCGGATCGCGTCGAGGAACGGCCCGGGTGCGGGGGCGGAGGGCAGTACGTGCGCGACGGCGTCCCCGATCGGGAGATCGCCGGCTCCCTGCCCGGCCAGCGCGACCAGCAGGGCGAGCCGTCGCGGCCAGCCCGGATCGTCGGCCGGTGCGTCCGTCAGTACCCGGAGCGTTTCCTTCCGGGAGGTGAAGAGGATCGTCGCCACGTCGCGGGGCGGGATCGAGTGATCGGACAGGGCCAGGCCGATGACGGCGGAGACGTGGGGACCGTCCGGGAAGTGCCCGCGCCGGTGGAGACCGCGCAGGCAGGCCACGGCCGGGCCGCCGAGCAGCAGGGGATCGCGGGCGGCGACGGCCGTCAACTCGCCGATGTCGTCGCGGTCCGCCAGCTCGCCGAGCAGTTCCATCCCGCGCCGACGAAGGCCCGGCGGAAGGCCGGGGTCGCCGACGACGTGGCGCAGCAGGTCCCGGTGGCCGTGGCGCGCGGCGGCCGCGAGGGCGGCATCGGCCACCGCGGGCCATTCCCGCACGGCGTCCTCCGCCGGTCCCCCGGCCTGTTCCCGCACCGAACCCTCCGCCGGTTCCCCGGGCCTCGCCCGTACCGGATCGGCGGAGAAGCCCCGTACCGGATCGGCGGAGATGAACGGAGCGAGGAGGCCGGGCGGCAGCGGGTCCGTCGCCGCCCACGGTTCGGCGAGTCCGCCCAGCGCACCTGCGACGACCGGGGCGCTGCCGGCTCCCAGCAGACCGATCAGGTCCTCCCGGACCAGCGCCGGGGCCAGCAGTCCGGCGTGCAGCCCCTCCCGGGCCAACCGCAGCGCCTCGGCCTGAAGCACCGGATCGCCGCTGCCCGCCAGCTCGTCCACGAGCCGCGCCGGCCGGTGCGTACCGGTGATGACCGCCCCCCGCACGGCCTGGTACAGGAGCTCGCCCGGGGCCTCGTCGCGGAGCACCTCGGGATCGTGGAGCACATCGGCGCGCAGCCAGGCGATCCGTACCCGGACCGGCAGTTGCCCGGCCGTGCGCCACGTCGGCCGGGGGCGGCCCCTCAGGCGGTGGCCGAGTCGCTCGTAGAGCCCGGCCAGGAGGAGATCGGCCTCCGGCAGTCCGGTCAGCGATGCGGGCAGCAGCCCGGCGAGTGCGTCCATCTCCCCGTCGTCGGACGGGGGGCACTCGGTGACGCGCTCGGTCAGCCGGACCAGCCCCAGATGACGCTGCCCGGGGTCCTCGTGCCCGATCAGTCGGCCCAGGGCGTGGAACTGTTCGTCGACCGGCGTCCGCATCGTCGGATGCTAACCGGGCGCTCTCCGGCCACACCAACGGGTTTCGGGCCTTCGCTCCCTCTCGGCGGCCGCCTCAGTAGCCGCCGGAACCCACGTGGTCCGCCAGCGCCAGATCGCGTACGAAGGCCCTCACCCGCAGCAGGCACCGGGCGGCGTAGCGTACGGCCGGCGCGTGGTGGGGGCCGTACGCCGCGGTCCAGAGTGCGGGGACGTGCGCGGACGGCTGGATGTGAGTCATACCTCCAGCTTCGGCCCGCACCCGTGATCGGTCCAACAGATGGTTTGGCCGGCTGCGATCGACAGCGTGGATGGACGGAGCTACGCCAACTCCGCCACTTCATGGCGGTCGTCACGCACGGCGGTTTCACCGCCGCCGCCCGCGCCGAGCTGATCGTGCAGTCCGCGCTGAGCACCTCCGTGCGCAACCTAGAACGGGATCTGGGGGCCGATCTGTTCGACCGGACCGGCCGGCGGGTGATCCTCACCGGGGCGGGCCGGGCACTGCTGCCCGCGGCCCGGTCGGTGCTCGCCGGGACGGAGGCGGCCCGGGACGCGGTGGCGATCGTGCCGCGGCGGATCGGCGAGGACGCGGGGCTGCCGTGTCCGAGCATCCGCCGGCCGGAGCCCGGCCGGACCGTGGTCCTCGCCGGGCGGGCGTCCGGGCCCCGCGAACCCGGCTCGGTCCGCACGGGCGGCCCCAAGCTCCGCAACCCGGCGGCGGAAACGCTCCTTCTCAAACACGCCCTAGGGACGCAGGGCGCGCAGCAGCAGGTCGGCCAGGTGGTCGGCGACCTCCTGCTGGCTGAGCGGGCCGTCGGGCCGGTACCAGGTGGACAGGTGGTGCACCGAACCGAAGTGGTAGTCGACGATCAGGTCCGCCGGGGTGGCCGTGGAGAACACCCCGCTCCGCTGGCCCTCCTCCACCAGGGCCCGGAAGCGCTCGTGGTAGCGGCGCCGCTCCACCCGGACCTGCTTGTTCTTCTCCGGGCTCAGGTGGTGCATGGACCGGAAGAAGATCGAGGCGTCGTCGAGATTCTCGATGGTCGTGACGACCACGTCCGCCGCGGCGTCGCGCAGCCGCTGCTCGACGGGCGCGTCGGCGCCGGCGAAGGCGTCGAGGCGCTCCTGCTGGAGGCGGAGCACCCGGGCGTAGACCTCCTGGAGGAGGTCCTCCTTGGAGCCGAAGTAGTGGTAGAGCGCGCCCTTGGTGACGCCCGCCGCCTCGACGATCTCCTGGACCGAGGTGCGGTCGTAGCCCTGCTCGGCGAAGAGCCGGGTGGCGGCGGCCAGCAGCCGCTGAGGGACGGGAGCCGTGTCCCCGTCCGTCGCCTTGGCCATTGCCGCCACCTGCCTTCCGCATGAATCGGTCATCGAGGGGAACGCAGTTCCCGCCTGAGGATCTTCCCACTCGCCGTCTTCGGGAGTTCGGTCAGGATCTCGACCTCGCGCGGGTACTTGTACGCGGCAAGCCGTTCCTTGCAGTACGCACCCAGTTCTTCGGGTCCGGCCGAGGCGCCGGGCCGCAGGCTCACGTAGGCGCGTACGGTCTCGCCCCGGTAGGCGTCGGGGACACCGACGACGGCCGCCTCCCGGACCGCCGGGTGGGTGTAGAGGACGTCCTCCACCTCACGCGGCCAGACCTTGAAGCCGGAGGCGTTGATCATGTCCTTCTTGCGGTCGACGACATAGAGCCAGCCCGCGCTGTCCATGAAGCCGATGTCGCCGGTGCGCAGTTCGCCCTCCGGGAAGGCGGCGGCGGTGGCCTCGGGCAGCCGCCAGTAGCCGGAGACCACCTGCGGGCCCCGGACCGCGATCTCGCCCTGCTCGCCGAAGGGCACCTCCTCGCCGTTCTCGTCGAGGATCCTGACCACCGTGTCGGGGCCGGGGACACCGACGGACAGGGTCCCGGAGACCGGGTCGACCGGGGCCTCGCGCTCCGGCGGTACGGAGGCGCAGGGGGCGGTGCACTCGGTGAGGCCGTAGCCGTTGCGGATGTACGGGCCGAAGCCCGCCCGGAACTTCTCGACCAGAGCGGGCGGCAGCGGTGCGCCGCCCGAGGAAATCACCCGGAAGGAGGCGAAGTGCCCGGGGGTGGCGTCGGGGTGGGCGGCCAGCGCCATGAAGGCGGTGGACGGGCCGACGGTGTAGGCGGGGCGGTGTTCGGCGAAGGCTTCGAGGACGACGCCGGGGTGGAAGCGGTACGCGAGGACGAGGGTGCCCGCGTTGGTGAGGCAGGCGGCCAGTTGGCACACCATGCCGGTGATGTGGAAGAGCGGGGCGAGCGCGAAGTAGGAGGAGCCCTCGGGGACGGGGTGCCCGGTCCGCTGGCGCTCGGCGTTGATCATGATGTTGCCGTGGGAGTTCATGGCGCCCTTGGGGGTGCCGCTGGTCCCGGAGGTGTAGCTGATCAACGCCACGTCGGCGGCGGTGGGTTCGCGCCCTTCGGGAGCCCTGGTGCCCCGCCGGGCGACGGCGACCAGGTCGTCGGCGTCCTCGGGCACGGGCAGCCGGTCCAAGCCGAGTACCCGTTCGTCGTTCTGCGTCTGGAGGTCGAGCTCACTGGTGGTGAGGGCGATCCGTACCGTCGGGGCGCCGGCCGCGGTGTCCCGCAGATACGCCTCCCAGGCCCGGTCCGCGCAGATCAGCGCGGTGACCTCGGCGTCCTTCAGTACGTGGCCGACCTCGCCGGACCTGTACATCGGATTGAGCGGGACGACCGTGGCGCCGGCCTTCCAGGCGCCGAGCAGCGCGAGCACGAACTGCGGGGTGTTCTGCAGCATGATCGCGACGCGGTCGCCGCGCTCCAGGCCCTCGGCGGCGAGGTGGCCGGCCACCGAGTCGGAGAGCGCGTCCGTCTCGCGGTAGCTCAGGCGTCCGTCGAAGTAGGCGAGCGCGGGATGCCCGGGGCTGCGGGCGGCGGAGTCCCGGAAGGCGTGGACGAGGCTGGGGGCCGGGCTGACGGGGGCCCGCTGGGCCTCGCTGAGCAGGGGGATCCACGGCTTGGCCGCGTAGATCGACTCGGTCATGCGCCGGTCTCCTCCCATTTCTGCTGGAGGTGGTTCATGCTGCCGAGCCAGTGGTCGGTGTCCTTGGCGCGGGCCCGGTAGTACCCGGCGACCTCGGGGTGCGGCAGGACGAGGAAGCGGTCCTCGGCCATGGCGTCGAAGAGCGCGTCCGCGACCGCCTCGGGCTCGATGGCGCTGGGGGCGAGGACGAGCTCCCCGGCCGATCCGGCGGCGGTGAGCATGTCCGTACGCACGCCCTGGGGGCAGATCGCGTGGACCTTGATGCCGCGGTGGCGGTAGGTGAGCGAGAGCCATTCGGCGAAGGCGACGACGCCGTGCTTGGTGACGCTGTACGGCGCGGCGCCGATCATCGTCAGCAGTCCGGCGGCGGAGGCGGTCGAGACGAAGCGTCCGCTGCCGCGCTCCAGCCAGTGGGGCAGCAGCGCCCTGGCCGCGCGGACGTGGGCCATCACATTGACGTCCCAGGCCGCGGCCCAGACCTCCTCGTCGGCGAAGACGTCGCCGGGCGAGGCGAGGCCGGCGTTGGCGCAGTAGACATCGACGGTGCCGTCGAGCGCGTCCCTGGCGGCGTCCACGATCTGCGAGGCGTCACCGGCGACGGCAATGCCGCCGGTCTCCTCGGCCAGTGCCTTGATCCTCGCCTCGTCGAGGTCGTTGACCACGACCCGCGCACCCTCCGCGGCGAACCGGCGGGCCAGCGCGGCTCCGATGCCGCCTCCGGCCCCTGTGACCACCACGCCCGCGCCCTGCACCGCACTCATCGGGTCCCGCCTCTCTCAGCCGACTGCACTGGCAGACTAACCAGTCGGTATGCCGGAGCGGAAGAGGCGGACTCCGCTCCGGCGGCAGTCCTGTCACAACCGTCCCGTCCGGCTCATTCCGTATGGCCTGAACGCGCGCTAGCGTGCGTGACCATGACAGACGTCGCGATCATGGAGGTAGCCGAATGAGCCTGTCCAGACGTGGTTTGCTGGCCGCCGGTGGTGCGGTGGGAGCCCTCGCGGCGACGGCCGCCGGGGCCGGGGCCGCGAGCGCCGCACCCGCTCCGGGCAAGGGGCACGGCCGGGTCAGCACCGGCTTCGACCGGCTGGCGGCGGACGGCTACGCGCTGCTGAAGGGCCAGAAGGTCGGGGTCGTCACCAACCCGACCGGGATCACCTCCGACGTGCGCCACATCGTCGATGTGATGCACCCGGACGAGCGGGTGGACCTGATCGCCGTCTTCGGTCCCGAGCACGGCTTCCGCGGCACCGCGCAGGCGGGCGGTTCGGAGGGGCGGTACGACGACCCGGCGACCGGACTCCCGGTCTACGACACGTACTTGAAGAGCGGGCAGCCGCTCGCCGATGTCTTCACGGCGTCCGGCGTGGACACGGTCGTCTTCGACATCCAGGACGCGGGCGCCCGCTTCTACACGTACATCTGGACGCTGTACGACTGCATGGAGGCGGCGGCCCTCGCGGGGAAGCGGTTCGTCGTCCTGGACCGGCCGAACCCGGTGACCGGGCGGGCCGCGCTCGGCCCGGTGCTCGACCCGGCGTTCGGCACGTTCGTGGGCCGCCGGGAGATCGCGCAGGCGCACGGCATGACAGTCACCGAGCTGGCGCTGCTCTTCAACGCCCGGTTCCTGGCCGAGCGGCCGGTGGACCTGCGCATCGTGAAGATGTCCGGGTGGAAGCGCTCGGACTTCTTCGACGCGACCGGGCTGCCGTGGGTACCGCCGAGCCCCAACATGCCGACGCCCGACACGGCGCTGGTCTACTCGGGGACCTGCCTGTTCGAGGGTACGAACCTCTCCGAGGGGCGCGGCACGACCCGGCCGTTCGAACTGCTCGGCGCGGAGGGCATCGACCACCGGTGGGCGGCGGCGGCGAACGCGCTGGACCTGCCCGGGGTCGCGTTCCGCGAGGCGTACTTCGCGCCGACGTTCTCCAAGTTCCAGGGGAAGACGGTCGGCGGTGTGCAACTGCACGTCCAGGACCGCGAGGTCTTCGATCCGGTACGCACGGGCATCGCGCTGCTGGTGACGGCGAAGCGGACCTGGAGCGGCTTCGCCTGGCGCTCGGACAACTGGATCGACAAGCTCACCGGCAACACCCGGGTCCGCACGATGATCGACGCGGGGGCGGACACGGATGAGGTGGTGGGGGCCTGGGCGCAGGATCTCGCCGCGTTCCGGGCCGTACGGAAGCGGTATCTCCAGTACCGGTGAGACGGCGCCGGGCGGGCCCGAGGAATTCGGACCCGCCCGGCACTGCAGGTCAACCCCCTACCGGTGGGCGGGGAACTCCACCACCTGCTGGTACGTCGGGCGGTTCTGCCAGTGGATGGACTTCTGGGCGATCCCGCCGAGCGGCCGGTGGACGATCGAGTCGGAGCACCACTGCTCGCCCGCCTTGCAGCTGTCGTCCCCCGGATAGACCTCCGTCGCGGGCCGGGCCGCGGCCTGCTTCAGGGACGCGAGCAGTGCGTCACGGCAGCTGTCCGGATCGCCGTTGCCGCAGTACGTCCTGGCCAGCGGCCCCTTGACCTGCTGCCCCAGGACCTGGCGCAGGTCCTTGTCCACGAAGCCCCACCAGCCGTACTGGAACGCGGATCCGCTGTGCGCCCCGCTCGGCCCGTGGCTCGCCGCCGGGGATTCGTCGGTGGCGAGGTTGGCGGTCAGCGCTCCGTACAGGCCGTCGCCGAGCCCCGGCCTGAACTCGGCCTCGACCAGCTTCGGCCACCACGCGTCCATGATCCGCACCGCGTCGGCATGGGTGTACGCGTGCGAACCGGGGCTGCTCTCCCTGCGCTGCGATCCCGCCGCCCGCCAGGACTCCAACTGCTGTACGCCACCGTTCAGTTCGGGATCGGTCACCGGCCGGGAGCGGATCACCTTCAGCAGTTCGGGCAGCAGCTGCTCGCCGCGCAGATCGGTGACCGCGGCCTGGGCCATGGCCCGGGTGAGGGACGCACGCGTCACCCCGCCCTCCTCGACCAGCTCCGACACCCGGTCGTCCAGCAGATCGCCCCGGTGCACGGCACTGAGGCCGAAGCCCGCGGCGGCGTACCCCTTGGCCTGCTTGTTGTTCCAGGAGATGTAGTAGTCCTGCCCGCTGGAGTGCGGGTGCTCGGCGAACGGGGTGTACGCGGCGGTGTTGGCGGCCGGCTCGTACGCCTGCCACTCGTAGTCCCGCTCGGCCCGCACCGGCAGCGCCGGGTCGACGCCCGTCGCGCGCACCGGGTTCATGCCGCTGTTGTAGTAGGCGGCGGTGCGGGAGTCGGCGTAGAACCAGTTGAAGGCGTAGTCGATATGGCTCGCCGCCTGCTGGAAGGAGGCGGCGTCCTTGACGTACGACGGATCGTTGAGCATCTGGAAGCCGATGATCGAATCGGCCTCGTGGCGGTAGGTGGAGCGCAGCGAGGTGTACGCGACGGGCTTGCCGCCCACGGTGGCGCGGTGGGTGACGATGCCGTAGTTCGTGCGCCGCACCTGCATCCGGTAGGAGCCCTTCGCCGTGGAGTCGGCGACGGTCGGGTTCCAGGAGTTGGTGCGCTCCAGCGTCTCCATCGCGGTGCAGGTGCCGCGGTAGAGGTAGTGCGTGGAGTCCCGGGTCGGTGTGGAGCCGTCGGGCTCGCACAGGTCGACGGCGTAGGTGTCGGTGATGTCCTGGCCTGCCGAGGTGGCGCTCCAGGCGTAGTCCTGGCCGCGGCCCATCTGGATGTACATGCCGACGCCGGCGAAGGAGACGCCGCGGGCGCTGATGCCCGGCCCCTGGAGTTCCTGGAGCATCATCAGCTGCGGGGCGAAGTAGCCGGTCTGCGGTCCGAACACGGCGATGGGGTTTCCGCTCGCGGTGTGCTTGCCGGAGACCAGCAGGGCGTTGGACATGCCGCGCTTCTGGGCGCCGGAGCCGGAGCCGGGCAGCGAACCCTCGGGGATCACGCCGTCGTCGTAGATGCCCTGGGCCTTCTTGAGCGTGGCCGGGGCCTTGACCGGGGCCTTCCGGTCGGTGCCCGCGGAGCCGGTCCGGTCGTATATGAGGGGGTCGGCGGTGACGGACCCGGCGTCGGGCAGCGCGGTGCCGCGTGCCTTGGCGGGCTTACCCGCGTACGGGAACGAGGTGCCGTCGTGGATCGTCAGCACGGCCTCGGGGTCCTCGCGCTGGCGGAACGACTCCCAGACCTTGGTGCCTTCGGCGACGCCGTACTTCTGCTGGGCGGCCAGCAGCGAGAGCGCCGCCTGCACCTCGCCGCCACCGCCGCCGCCGAACTGGCCGCCGACGACCGAGGCGACGGAGATCAGGTCGGTCAGCTTGAACGGCTGGATCTCGCCGACGTTGGTGATGGCGTCGATCTTGCCGGTGAGGACGTACTCGCCCGGGAAGTAGCGGCCGTTCTTGGACTTCTCGCGGTAGGCGTTGATGCCGTCGACGTACGCCTGGGCATCCGCCATGGCCTGTTCGCCGCGGGCGCCCTCGTGGGTCCTGATGTACTCGACCTGGGCTTCGAGATCTGCCTCGGTGTACGGGGCCTGCGGCCAGAACTGCTGCTCCAGGCCCTGGTTGGCGAGGGCGCCGCCGGCGAACGAGGTCAGTTCGCCGCGTCCGATGTGCCGGAAGAGGTCCATCAGCCAGAGCCGGTCCTGCCCGGCGGCGAATCCGGCGCCGAACTCGGTGCCGTACCGGGTGGTGCCCTTGATGTGCGGGACACCGGACGCCTTGTCGCGGGTGATGGTGACGTCGTCGCGCGGCGAGGTGACGGACTCGACCTGGTCCTTGGACACGCCGAAGGAGGCGTCGTTGAAGAAGTCGGTCAGCTTCTGGTCGGTGAGACCCGACTGTCCGGCCACCAGGCCGTTGTAGCGGTCGAGTTGGTCGTCGCTGTGCGCGGGGTGCGTACCGAACGCCTTGTTGCCGAGGATGTCGACGAGGGTGGCGTTGCCGTTCTCGCCGGGCGGCAGGATGTCGTCGCACTGCCCCTGGCAGTAGTCGGTGACGGGGGCGGGTTCCGCTGCCGCGGCGCCGGCCTGCGGCGAGGCCGCCAGCAGGGTGGTGCCGAGGGCGAGAACCGCCGCGACGGTGGCGGCTCTGAACTTGACGGTGCGTGGGGGCATGCGTGCTCCTCCGAGAGGCCGATGCGCCGGAGGTTACTGGCGGTATGACTCGCCGGTAAGGTGAGCAACCGTCACCTTTTCCGAATCGTCACATGCCGCCGTCCGCTGCGGCGCCGCGCCGGCGGCTCGCGCCGAATTCCGGACAACATCAGTCTTCGTGGGATCCGAACGGGGCAGCCGTACGTCCATTCCTTGACGCCGAAGTACGAGCGACGGAGGTGACGGTGCGGTGGCGGGATTCCGAAGTCTTGCGAGACAGGTCCGCGATCCGCGGAGCGACCTGGCACTGCGGCGGTATTCGCTGCGCAAGTGCCTGGAGAGGTTCGCCCCTTACGGACATCGGGCGACCTGGGACCATCTGTGCGCCCGGCACAGGATCGGGCCCGAGGACCGGTCCCCCGATCCGGCGCGGCTGATGCGCGCGCTGGACGAGCTGGAGGCGGCGCGGGCGGTCTGGCTCGGCTACGAGGCGGGGTTCGCCGAGCGCCGCAGGCGGGAGAAGCGCGACGGGCTGCGCCGGCCCGGCGCGTTCGACGACTGGCACCGGCGCACCTGGGGCGGCTACGGGGTCGCGCGGTGCGAGGACCCGGCAGTGCACCCGTCGGCGCCGCTCGCCGAGGTCCTGCGGCGGCTGATCACGGCGCTGGAGTCGGAGCCCGGCACGGTCTGCCCGGTGTGCGCGGGCACCGCGATCCGCTGGCGGCAGGATCTGGAGTGCGAGCCGTGGTCGGGGCCGGTCTGCACGGGGTGCGGGATCGTGGTGCCGCAGCCGGTGCTCACCCCGCGGGCGCTGGCGAAGGCCCGGAGCACACCTCGGCGGGATCTGGCATCGGTGGCGTGACGGGCGTCGAACCGTTCCGGCGTGCCCGCGCCCGCCCGGCACCCGGGCGGGCGGGCCGGGAGCCCCTCATGTCGGGACCGGGTCCCCGGGATGTCCGGAATCCGTAGCCCGGCGACGTCCTTCTCGTAGAACGCACCGGGGTGTCCCCCGAGACCTCCTTCTCGGGGCCCCGCACCCGGACGTGGACGGAGTACTCGACCTCGGAGCCCTCGGTGACGACCTCGATCCGGAGACCGCGGCTGAGGATTCCCGCGGCCTTGTCGCCCCGGTCGTAGCACTGGACGTCGAGCGTCGAGGCCGGTCGTCCGCCGAGCGTGGCGTGGTGGTCGAGCCCGTAGCGGCGGACCTCGCGGCCGTCGGCACGGCAGTGGCCGGCGAGGTCGTCGTCCGAGCCCTCGCCGATCGTCCGGCCCTCCCCGACGTCCACGGCCCCTGTTCCGGCCGCCCGCTGTATCCGTCGTCCACGCCCGCCGTCATTGCCCCCTTGATCACCTGCCCGAGTGCGCATGAGCAACAGGGTTGGGCCCGGCACGAACATGCTTCCGACCGGAGCTACGGGCCCTCGGCCGGCGGACGCTCCGGCATCAGACGCGAGCCGCTGATCCGCTGACCGGAGACATCGTTCGGGTTGGAGAGCACGCAGTTCTCCAAGGACAGACAGCCGCAGCCGATGCAGTCGGTGAGATGGTCCCGCAGCCGCCCCAACCGCTCGATGCGGTCGTCCAGTTCGGAGCGCCAGGCCGCGGAGAGCCGCGCCCAGTCCTCGCGGTTCGGGGTGCGCTCCTCGGGAAGTTCGGCGAGGGCGTCCCGGATGGTGGCGAGCGGGATGCCGACCCGCTGCGCCGCACGGACGAACGCGACCCGGCGCAGCGCGTCCCTGCTGTAGCGGCGCTGGTTGCCGCTGGTGCGGCGGCTGCTGATCAGGCCCTTGGCCTCGTAGAAGTGCAGGGCCGAAACCGCCGCACCGCTGCGCGCGGAGAGCTGCCCGACCGTGAGCTCATGGAGTGTCTGTGGGATCTGGGGCACCCCTCCAACCCTACTGGCCCGCCTCCGGCCGGTCCGTCGTTGACAGGAACGCACCCGCCAACCATGCTGAGCAAGCGCTTAGGCAGCGCGCTGAAGGATGGACTGGAGCTGGAAGGGCAGGGACCAGGGACATGACAGAGCCGAGAATCTTCACGTCCGCGCAGGAGCTGCGCGACGGGGTGGGCGAGCAGCTGGGGCACAGCGACTGGCTGGAGGTGGACCAGAAGCGGATCGACCTCTTCGCCGAGGCCACCGGTGACCACCAGTGGATCCATGTGGACCCGGAGCGGGCCGCCACGGGGCCGTTCGGCACGACGATCGCGCACGGCTATCTCACGCTCTCACTGCTGCCGGCGCTCGTACCGCAGATCATGCGGGTCGAGGGCATGAAGATGGGCATCAACTACGGGACGAACAAGGTCCGTTTCCCGTCCACCGTGCCCGTGGGCTCACGGCTGCGCGCCTCGGCCGTCCTGAGGAGCGTCGAGGAGGCCGGGGGCGGGGTGCAGGTCACCGCCGTCGTCACGGTCGAGCGCGAGGGCGGCGACAAGCCGGTGTGCGTGGCCGAGTCGGTGTCGCGCTACTACTTCTGACGTACCGCCGTTTCCGGCCTGCCGCGACTACCGACGCACCGCCGCTTCCGGCGTTCCGCGACTCCTGGCGTACCGCTACTTCTGACGTTCCGCCGCGACCATGCGCAGCACGAGGTCGGCGTAGAGCTCGCCGACCTCGTCCGGCGTCCGGCTGCCCTGCGCGTTGAACCAGCGCGCCACGTCGATGCAGAGCGAGAGCACCGCGAGCGTGGTGCCCGGGATGTCGGGGACGTCGAACTCCCCCGCCCGGACGCCCTCGCTGATGATCCGGCGCACCACCGCGTCGCTCCTGCGGCGCAGCTCGACGATCTCGGCGCGGTGCTCCTCGCCGAGGGCGTCGAGTTCGTACTGGACCACGCGGGCGGTGGTGTGCCGCTCGGCGTGCCAGCGGACGAAGCACCGTACGGCCTCGGCCAGCCGCTCGGCCGCCGTACCTCCGCCGTCGGCGGCCGCCTCCAGGACGAACAGGGCACGGTCGTGGCCGATCCTGCTGATCCGGTGGAGCAGCTCTTCCTTCGTCTTGTAGTGGATGTAGAGCGCGGCGGGGCTCATCCCCGCCCGGCCCGCGATGTCGCGGGTGGTGGTGGCGTGGTACCCGCGCTCGGCGAAGGCGTCGACGGCGGCGACGAGCAGCCGCCTGGCCGCCTCGGGCGTCACCTCGGCCCACGGCGCGCTGTCGCCGTCGGTCTCCTCCGCCGTGCTCATCGTCACTCGCCCCTCTCGTCAGCAGGACGAACACCATACCCCGAACCTGAGCAAGCGCTTAGGGTTCGTCCGGCGGGACCGTCAGAGCTTCTGGAAGGGGTCGTGCTCGGCGAGGATCTTCTCCAGCCGGGCCTGGTCGACCCGGCTGACGATCCGCCCCGCCTCCTGGCGGTCGCGGATGACCTTGGCCAGGGTGAAGCAGGAGGTGACGAGGTAGAGGACGCCGATCGCGAGGAATCCGCGGACCCAGGCGTCGGCGTCGAGGAAGTAGATACCGAGAGCCACCGCACCGATCGCCACCCCGAAGGAGGCGACGGCCTGGCCGTAGAAGGCCGCGGTGCCCTGCTGCTTGACCGTTGCTGTCTCACTCATGGCGCCCAGCATCGGCCGACGTGGCGTGCGCCACATCCGTTCCCGTACTCAGCCGGTACTCAGACGCCCGTTCGAACGGCGGTACGGGTCAGAAGGCGGAGACCCCGGTCAGCGCGCGGCCGATGATCAGCTTCTGGATCTGGCTGGTGCCCTCGTACAGCGTCATCACCCGGGCGTCGCGCAGCAGTTTGCCGACCGGGTACTCGTCGATGTAGCCGTAGCCACCGAAGACCTGGAGCGCGTTGCTGGCGGCGCGGACGGCGGCCTCGGAGGCGAAGAGCTTCGCCTTGGAGGCGGCGGTGGCGAAGTCCTCGCCGCGGTCGACGAGGTCCGCCACCCGCCAGGTCAGCAGCCGGGCCGCGTCGACGTCCACGGAGATGTCGCTGATGAGCTCCTGGACGAGCTGGTGGCTCGCGATGGACTTGCCGAACTGCTCGCGCTCGCCCGCGTAGCCCACGGCGGCGTCGAGGGCGGCCTGCGCGATGCCGACACAGCCGGCCGCGACCGACATCCGCCCCTTGGCCAGGGCGGACATGGCGATGGAGAAGCCCTTGCCCTCCGGGCCGATGAGCGCCGACGCGGGCACCCGGACGTCCTCCAGGATCACCTCGGCGGTGGCCTGGCCGCGCAGGCCGAGCTTGCCGTGGATGGTGCGGCGACCGAGACCGGCGGTGTCGGTGGGGACCAGGAAGGCGGATATGCCCCTGTGGCCGGGGGTGTCGTCGGTGCGGGCGAAGAGCAGCACCACGTCGGCCCAGGTGCCGTTGGTGATGAACATCTTGCTGCCGTTGATGACGTAGTAATCACCGTCCCGGACGGCCCTCGTCGTCAGGTTTCCGGCGTCCGAGCCGGTGCCGGGCTCCGTGAGGCCGAAGCAGCCGATCGCCTCGCCCGCGGCGAGCCTCGGCAGCCAATGCCGCTTCTGCTCCTCGTCGCCCCAGGCGGCGATGGTCTTGGCGACGAGCCCGAGGGAGACGGAGACGATGCCGCGGACCGAGGAGTCGCCGCGGCCCAGCTCCTCGGTGACCAGGCAGTACGCGAGGTGGTCGCCGCCCGAGCCGCCGTACTCCTCGGGGACGGTCAGCCCGAGGAAGCCGACGGAACCCAGCTTCTTCACGATCGACTTGTCGACGTTCTCGGCCCGGTCCCACTCCACGACGTGCGGGGCGATCTCACGGGCGACGAAGTCCTTGGCGAGCCGCCGGACGGCTTCCTGCTCCTCGCTGAGCTCCAGGTTCATCCTTCGACTCCACTTTTAATTAGCACTGCTAGTTTTTCGCTTGCAGGCCCTACTATGTGCCGCATGGCCCGACCGCGCAAGCCCCTCCTGAGCAGAGACCGCATCGTCGAGGCGGCGAGCGCACTCGTGGACTCCGAGGGGCTCGACGCCGTGTCCACCCGTCGGCTCGCGGCCGGACTCGGGGTCAGCGGACCCTCGCTCTACAACCACTTCCGCAACAAGGACGAGATCCTGGACGCGGTCGCGGACGCCGTGTCCGCACAGGTCGATCTGTCGATGTTCGACGAGTCGGACCCCCGCGACTGGCGCACCGCCCTGCACGACTGGGCCGTCTCCTATCGTGCGGCGCTCACCGAGCACCCGCACATCGTTCCGGTGCTCGCCCAGGGTCCGGGCCGCCGGCCGGCCGGTCTCCGGGTCGCCGACGCGGTGTTCGGCGCGATGGTCAGGGCCGGCTGGCCGCCCGCCCAGGCGACGTACATCGGGGCCCTGATGCGGTACTTCATCACCGGTTCGGCACTGGGCTCCTTCGCCCGCGGCTTCGTCGACGACGAGACGGCGTACGACCCCGCCGACTACCCGCACCTCGGCCAGGCCCATCTGCTGGCCGAGCGCCGCCAGAAGGTCGACGAGGGGGCCTTCGAGACCGGGCTGCGGGCCCTGGTCGACGGCCTCTCGGTCCAGTACGAGCTGCTGGCGCCGGCCGGAACGGTTCGGCCCGCACCGAAGCGTTCCTGACGCATCCTGGTTCACATGGCACGCATGGCACACCCCGACCCGGCCGCGCCCCGGCTCGCCGCCCTGGCCGCGCTCCTCGCCGACGAGACCCGCGCGGCCTTCTGCCTGGCCCTGCTCGACGGCCGCGCCTGGACCGCCGGCGAGCTGGCCAGATACGCCTCCGTGGCACCGTCGACCGCCAGCGAACACCTCGGCAAGCTCGTCGCGGGCGGGCTGCTGGCCGAGGAGCGGCAGGGCCGCCACCGCTATCTGCGGCTGGCCGACGAACGGACCGCGCATCTCGTCGAGGACCTGGCGGCCCAGGTCGTCCCCGGCGCCGTGCCGGAGCGGCCGCGCACCCTGAGCGCGGTGAACGCGGGCAGCGCGATGGCCCGCGGCCGGACCTGCTACGACCATCTCGCGGGGCGGATCGGCATCGCGATCGCCGACGCCATGACCGTACGGGGACTGCTGGAGCAGAACACCGGCTTCGCGCTCACCGATGCGGGCCTGCGCTGGTTCGGCGAGCGGGGCATCGGCCTGGACACCGGTTCGCGGCGTCCTCTCGTACGGAGCTGTCTGGACTGGACGGAGCGCAGGCCGCACCTGGCCGGGGTCGCGGGCGCCGCGCTGTGCCGCCACGCGCTGGACACCGGGTGGTGCGTACGGATCGGTTCAGGACGTGCGGTGA
Organism: Streptomyces sp. NBC_00984; assembly: GCF_045162475.1. NCBI lineage: Bacteria > Bacillati > Actinomycetota > Actinomycetes > Kitasatosporales > Streptomycetaceae > Streptomyces > Streptomyces sp. NBC_00984. The sequence continues at coordinate 7,117,675 of NZ_CP108734.1, read as the reverse complement.
AGGCCACCCCGGACGGGGAGCGTGCGCTGTACGAACACCTCGGCATCGAGCCGGCAACAATTCGGTAGGGGCCGAACGGTCGCGGCCCTACGGTCGTGGCCATGACGACCCCGACCTCCTCCCCCGCCGGTCCGCCCGCTCCGCACCGCGACTGGCGGGCCGCCGCCGCGGCCGGTACCACCGTGCTGCTGTGGGCCTCCGCCTTCGTCTCCATCCGCAGCGCCGGCGACGCCTACTCCCCCGGTGCGCTCGCCCTCGGCCGGCTGCTCGCGGGTTCCCTGGCGCTCGGCACGCTTCTGGTGGTGCGGCGCGAGGGGCTGCCTCCGCGAGCCGCCTGGCCGGGGATCGTCTGGTCCGGGCTGCTCTGGTTCGGCCTGTACATGGTGGTGCTGAACTGGGGTGAGCAGCAGGTCGACGCGGGCACGGCCGCGATGGTGGTGAACATCGGCCCCCTGCTGATGGCGCTGCTCGGGGCCCGGGTGCTGGGCGAGGTGCTGCCCCGCAGGCTGCTGGCGGGCATGGCCGTGTCGTTCGCGGGCGCCGCGGTGGTGGGGCTCTCGATGTCCGGTGACGGCGGCGCGTCGGTGCTCGGCGTACTGCTGTGCCTGCTGGCCGCCGTGGCGTACGCGACCGGGGTGGTGCGCCAGAAGCCCGCCCTGCGGCACGGCTCCGCGCTGCAGATCACCACCTTCGGCTGCCTGGTCGGCACCGTCGCCTGCCTGCCGTTCTCCGGTGCGCTGATCTCCGACGCCGCCGACGCACCGCTGTCCGCCACCCTGAACATGGTCTATCTGGGCCTCTTCCCGACCGCGCTGGCCTTCACCACCTGGGCCTACGCGCTCGCCAGGACCACGGCGGGACGGATGGGCGCCACCACGTACGCGGTCCCGGCGCTGGTGGTGCTGATGTCCTGGCTGCTGCTGGACGAGGTGCCCGCGCCGCTCACCGTCGGCGGGGGGCTGCTCTGCCTGGCCGGGGTGGCGGTCTCCCGGACGCGTCCGCGGACCGGCGCGACACGGCGGAATCCGGCCCGTGAGCCGGACCGGACGGCCGTGGACGACGCGGAACGTCGCGCTGCCCACGGCGAAACCCCCGGCCGCTTCCAGGAGCGGCCGGGGTCGCTTCCGGACGGATCCTAGGGCCAATACCGGTGATTTAGGTGTTCTTCTGGCGTCTGCTGGCGGGTTTGGTGGGCGGGATGAGTGTGATTGCTGCTGCGGGTGGTCGGGGTGGGTTGCGGTGGTGGGTGTGTTTGAGGTGCCAGTTGGCCATCTTGCGTTTGATGACACGGGGGTTGGAGCGTTGCCTGCGGGGTGGCAGGAGTCGTTCCAGCAGCTCACGGATGGTGTGAGTCAGGGCTCGACTGAGTCGTGAGGGGGGAAAGTGCCGCCTGGTCGGTGACGTGGCGGCGAGCGATGCGAAGGGTGCGGGTGAAGGACAGCCTGTCGGGGTCGAGGCCGGCTTGGTGAGCGGTGTGGTGCATGACGTCCCGGAGTGCGTGGTGGACAAGAAGGAAACCGTAGATTTCCTGCTCGACGCCATCGGGGTACTGGGAGCGCAGGACGAGGCGCTGTCCGCCCTGATGGGTCTTGATCTCGTCCAGGGTGTTCTCGATCTCCCAGCGCTGATGGTAGAGGCCCGCCAGGTCGGCCGCAGGGGCCTCCTGCGGGTTGCAGATGGTCGTGATCAGCCGGTAGACCGTGTCGTCGTCACGGCCGAGGGTGTACTCGATGACGCGGACCCGGACCGGATCCCGGCGCTTGCGGTCGCCTGCCGCAACGATCTCGGACAGGTAGGAGCCGTCGTCGAAGGCTTCGAGGACCGGGAGCACGATGTTCTTCCGGACGCGCCACAACAGGTCCGCGCCCGTGCCCGAGGCGGCCCGCCACAGCTCGAAGCCGGTGATGCCGCGGTCGGCCATCAGCAGCATTCCCGGCTCGAGCCGGCCCAGCAGGCCGGGAATCAACTGCTGTTCATGAACCGACAGCGGGCCGGTCGCCGCGGCGAACACCGCGTGTGTCCCGCACTCCACCAGCGCAGCAACCCTCACCTGCGGGTAGGCACTGCGCTGCTGTCCCCTGCCCGAGCCGGGACGGCCGAAGAAAGCGCTGTTCGCCCCGGTGTCCGGCACATCGAAGACCGTGCCGTCCACCGCAACCAGACGCCACCGCCGATACCAGGCACCAGCAGTATCCGGGGCGGCCACCGGCCGGCACACTCGCGCGAACAGCACCTTCAACGGCTCCGGCCCCAACCGCCGACGGGCCCGGCCGATCGCCGCTGTCGTCGGCACCCGCCACGGTTTCTCCCACCGCCGCACCCGCTCCAGCCCCTGCGTCAGCAGCCGGGCCACCTCCTCATAGCCCTGCCCGGAGAACAGACACATCGCGAGCACGAAATAGACCACCACCCGGGCCGGCAACAGCCGCGACCGCTGTTCCAGACGCCCACACCCAACAACCACCTCATCCACCAACTCGGGCGGGAACACCCGCGTCAGCACACCCAGAGCGATCCGGTCCGACAACCGCTCACCCGACGACTTCACCTGTCCAGGCCTTGGCACACCACACCCAACGACCCACCACCAACAAAGTCACCGGTATTGATCCTAGGGCGTGTTTGAGAAGTCCCGTCTGTCTCGCGGGGTCTGACACGCCCTAGAAGACCACCAGGGCGCGCCCGCCCTTGCCGGCGATCATGTTGTCGAACGCCGCCGGGATACCGTCGAGGGTGATGCGCTCCGTCACCAGGGCACCCAGGTCGAGCCGCCCCTCCCGGACATGTCCGGCCAGCACGGGCAGGTCCCGCGCCGGGTCGGAGTTGCCGTAGACGCAGCCGGAGAGGGTACGTCCCCAGTGGAAGAGCTCCAGGGCGTTGAAGGTGACCTGCTGGTCCTTGCCGCCGATGCCGACGACCGTGGTCCGGCCGCCGCGGCGGGTCGACTCCCAGGCGGTGCGGATGGTGACGGCGCGGCCCACGCACTCGATGGCGGCGTCCACCCCCTGCTTGCCCGTGAGGGCCCGGATCTCACGGGCGGTGTTCTCCGAGGCGACCACGTAGTCGGTGGCGCCCGCCCGGCGGGCCAGTTCCTCCTTCTGCGGGGAGACGTCGACCGCGACGATGCGCGAGGCACCGGCGATACGGGCGGCCTGGAGCGCGGCCAGGCCCACTCCCCCGGCACCGAACACGGCCACCGTCTCGCCCTCGCGCAGCCGCGCCGAGTGGTGCACGGCGCCGTATCCGGTGAGGACCGCACAGCCCAGGAGAGCGGCGTCGGTGAGCGGGATGCCGCCCGGAACGGGCAGGACGCAGCCCGCGGGGACCACCGTCTCCTCGGCGAACGCGGCGACGTTGAGACCGGGGTGCAGTTCGCCGCCGTCGTCCGCGCGCCGGGCGTGGACGGCGCCCGCACCGTTCAGGGCGTTCGCGCACAGCCAGACCTCACCCAGCGCGCAGGCATGGCAACTGCCGCAGGAGGGAGCCCAGTTGAGCACGACGCCGTCGCCCGGCGCCACATGGCCGACACCCTCGCCGACCGCGACTACGGTGCCCGCGCCCTCGTGGCCGAGGACGGCGGGGACGGGCACCCGCATGGTGCCGTTGGACAGCGAGAGGTCGGAGTGGCAGACGCCGGCGGCGGCGAGGGCGACCCTCACCCGGCCGGGGCCGGGCTCCGGGAGTTCGATGTCGGTGATCTCCAGGGGAGCTCCGACGGCTGGCAGTACGGCGGCGCGGACCACGAACAGGCTCCTTGAGGGTCGGCAGCAGGGGAAACGGGCGGGGCGGAAAGGCCGGAACCGCAGGGACGCGGAACGGTCAGAACTGCAGGGACTTGGTCTGGAGGTACTCCGCGAGCCCGTGGGAACCGAGCTCGCGGCCCACACCGGACTGCTTGTAGCCGCCGAACGGGGCGAGCGGGTTGAACCGGCCGCCGTTGATGTCGACCTGCCCGGTGTCCATCCGCCGGGCGAACGCCACCGCCTCCGCGTCGTCGCCCGCCCAGACCGCGCCCGCGAGGCCGTACACGGTGCCGTTGGCGATGCGCAGGGCGTCGTCCTCGTCCTCGTAGCGGATGAGCGAGACGACGGGGCCGAAGATCTCCTCCTGGGCGATGGCCATCTCCGGGGTGACATCGGCGAACACGGTGGGGCTGACGAAGTAGCCCTGCTCGCGCGGGGCTTCGGGGCCGCCCGCGACGAGGCGGGCGCCCTCCGCCACGCCCTTCTCGATGTAACCGCGCACCCGCGCGCGCTGCTTGGCGTTGACGAGGGGGCCGATGCGGTCGCCGTACTTGGCGGCCGCCTCCGCGGCGAGCGCGACCGCCTCGTCGTACTGCGAGGTGTGCACCAGCATCCGGGTCCAGGCGCTGCACGTCTGGCCGGAGTTGCCCATGACGTTCGCGACGCCGACGCCGACGGCCTTGGCCAGGTCCGCGCTCGGCAGGATGACGTTGGCGGACTTGCCGCCCAGTTCGAGGGCGACGCGCTTGACGGCCGCGCCGGCCGTGGCGCCGATCTGCTTGCCGACGGCGGTGGAGCCGGTGAACGAGACCAGGTCGACGCCGTCGTGCTCGGCCAGGGCCTGTCCGGCGACCGGGCCGAGCCCGGTGACGAGGTTGAACACGCCTGCGGGGACGCCCGCTTCATGGACGGCCTCGGCGAAGAGCTGGGCGGTCAGCGGGGTGTCCTCGGCGGGCTTGAGGACGACCGTGCACCCCGCCGCGAGCGCGGGGGCGACCTTGGCGACGATCTGGTGCAGCGGGTAGTTCCACGGAGTGATCGCGCCGACGACGCCGACCGGCTCGGCGTACACGGTGGAGTTGCCGACCTTCTCCTCGAAGGCGTACGAGGCGGCGAGCTCGGCGTACGAGCCTGCCACCAGGACCGGTACGCCCGCGTGCACCGCCTGCGAGAAGGGCAGCGGCGCGCCGAGTTCGGCGGTGACGGTCCCGGCGATCTCGTCCTTGCGGGCGACGAGTACGTCACGCAGGGCGGCGATGCGCTCGGCGGGCGCGGTGGCCGCCCAGGCGGGGAGCGCGGCGCGGGCGGCCCGGACCGCGGCGTCGACGTCCTCCGCCCCGCCGGCCGGGACCTCGGCGATGACCTGTTCGTCCGCCGGGTTCACGACCGCGATCGTGTCCCTTCCCGCGGCGGGCCGCCAGGCCCCGTCGATGTACATGCCGTCGTGGGCCTTCATCGCTGTTCCTCCCGGACACGGTTGCGGACGGGGGCGTCCGCAACCCCAAACTAGCGCTGTTAGTTTTCGGGCGCCAGAGACGCCCGTCACGCCGAGGGCTGTCGGCCGAGCTCCGCGTGCTCCGTACCGGGGTTCTCGAACTGGGTGCGGTACAGCTCCTCGTACCGGCCGCCCGCGGCAAGGAGTTCGTCGTGCGTGCCCCGCTCCACGATCTGCCCGTTCTCCACGACCAGGATGAGGTCGGCCGCCCGGACCGTGGAGAGGCGGTGGGCGATCACGACCGCCGTGCGTCCGGCGAGCGCCTCGGTGAGTGCTTCCTGGACGGCCGCCTCGGATGTGTTGTCGAGGTGGGCGGTGGCCTCGTCGAGGATGACGACGCGCTGACGGGCCAGCAGCAGCCGGGCGATGGTCAGCCGCTGGCGTTCGCCGCCGGAGAGCCGGTAGCCGCGTTCGCCGACGACGGTGTCGAGCCCGTCGGGCAGCGAGGCGACGAGACCGTCCAGGCGCGCTCGGCGCAGCGCGTCCCAGAGGTCCTCCTCGGCGGCTCCGGGGCGGGCGAGCAGCAGATTGGCGCGCACCGACTCGTGGAAGAGGTGGCCGTCCTGGGTGACCATGCCGAGGGTGTCGCGCAGGGTGTCGGCGGTCAGGTCCCGTACGTCGACGCCGCCGATGCGTACCGCGCCCTCGTCCGTGTCGTACAGCCGCGGCAGCAGTTGGGCGATGGTCGACTTGCCCGCGCCGGACGAGCCGACGAGTGCCACCGTCTGTCCGGGCTCGGCGCGGAAGGAGACCCCGCGCAGTACTTCGTCGCCGCCGCGGGTGTCGAGGCTCGCGACGTCCTCCAGCGAGGCGAGCGAGACCTTGTCGGCGGACGGGTAGCCGAACCGCACCTGGTCGAACTCGACGGACACCGGACCGTCCGGGACCGCCCGTGCGTCCGGCTTCTGGTCGATGAGCGGCTTGAGGTCGAGGACCTCGAAGACCCGCTCGAAGCTGACGAGCGCGCTCATCACCTCGACGCGCGCCCCGGCGAGTGCGGTGAGCGGTGCGTACAGCCGGGTCAGCAGGAGGGCCAGGGCCACGACCGCGCCCGCGTCGAGCTGCCCGCGCAGTGCGTAGAACCCGCCGAGCCCGTAGACCAGGGCGAGTGCCAGCGCGGACACGAGGGTGAGCGCGGTGATGAACGCGGACTGGGCCATGGCCGTGCGGACGCCGATGTCGCGCACCCGGCCGGCTCTGACGGCGAATTCGGCGGACTCGTCGGCGGGGCGGCCGAAGAGCTTGATCAGGGTGGCGCCAGGTGCGGAGAAGCGCTCGGTCATCCGGGTCCCCATCGCGGCGTTGTGGGCCGCGGCCTCCCGCTGGAGCCTCGCCATCCTGGTGCCCATCCGCCGGGCCGGCAGCACGAACACCGGCAGCAGCACCAGTGCGAGCACGGTGATCTGCCAGGAGATGGAGAGCATGACGCCGAGGGTGAGCAGCAGCGTCACGACGTTGCTGACGACGCCGGACAGCGTGTTGCTGAAGGCGCGCTGGGCTCCGATGACGTCGTTGTTGAGGCGGCTGACGAGCGCACCGGTGCGGGTCCGGGTGAAGAACGCGATCGGCATGCGCTGCACATGGTCGAAGACGGCGGTGCGCAGATCGAGGATCAGCCCCTCGCCGAGATTGGCCGAGAGCCAGCGGCTGACCAGGCCCAGCACGGCCTCCGCGACGGCGATCACGGCGATGAGGAGGGACAGCCGGGTGACGGTGCCCGACTCCTTGCCGGACACGATCGCGTTCACCACGCGGCCGGCGAGGACGGGGGTGGCGACCGCGAGCAGCGCCGTCGCCACGCTCAGGATCAGGAACAGGGCGACCCGGCGCCGGTGCGGGCGGGCGAACGCGGCGATGCGCCGCAGGGTGGTCCGGTCGAAGGGGCGTCGGTCCGCTTGCGCGTTCATGACGTTGTGGAGCTGTGTCCACGCCGTGGTTTCCATGCTCATGGGAGGAACGTACGACCTCCAGTGGGCTTGAGGTCAACGGCCGGGTCCTGACGGCAGTGAACTGCCGTCGGCGTCTGAGCAGCAGTCCGATGGTGGCGGGGGCGATGCCCCGGTGTTCTCCGACGACGGGCAGATACGCGGTGAGGATGTCGGTCGCGGAGAGCACGGCGAGGCTGATGAAGATCCCGGCCGGGACGCCGCGGGCCCGCAGGATGCGGCCGACGGGCACCTTCGCGGCCGGGTCGGCCCGGCGGGCGGCGGGCGCGGACCGGTGCTCGATGCGCCGGAGCGAGCCGAGGGAGACGGCGGCGACGGCCGCCGAGACGAGCAGGGCGAGTGCGCTCGTACGGGCCATGGCACCGTCCCGCTCGGAGATCAGATACCCCGCGGCGATCGGGCCAATGAGCTGGCCGAGGGAGGCGCCGACGGTGAAGTGCCCGAAGTTGCGGTCCTGTTCGGCCGGGGCGGACTGCCGGGCGACGATCGACTGGGCGCGATGACGAAGCAGAGGTGGCCGAGCCCCATCACACCGCTCCAGGCCGCCATCGCCGTCAGCGAGTCCGCCCGGCCGCTCAGGGCGCAGCCGCCCGCGATCAGGACGACGCCGAAGGGCAGCAGGGGCGCGCACCGGCCGTGGTCGGTCCTTCGCCCGAGCGGGACGGCGGCGAAGAGCGGGAGGAGCGCGTACACCCCGGTGATCACACCGATGGCGCGCTCTTCCCCAAGCTCTCAACTGAGTTCGAGCAGGGGAGACCCCATCCACCCAGCGAGAGAGCCCAGTAGGAGACGGCGGGCCGGGCCATCGACACCGCCCCCTGCGCGAAGGCGATGACGAGGCGCAGCAGCCAGCCCCTGCCGGGCTCCTGGAGGGTGCGCACGGTCAGATGATGCCGAACAGGAGTCCGGCGCAGAGCACCACCAGCGAGGTGAGCGCGGCCCACTTGACGGTGAACCTGGTGTGGTCGCCGAATTCGACCTTCGCCATGCCGACGAGCACGTAGACGGCCGGGACCAGCGGGGACGACATGTGCAGGGGCTGGCCGACCAGGGAGGCGCGGGCGATCTCCAGCGGGGAGACACCGTGGGCGGCACCCGCCTCGGCGAGCACCGGGACCACACCGAAGTAGAAGCCGTCGTTGGACATGAAGTACGTCAGCGGGATGCTGAGGATGCCGGTGACGATCGCCATGTGCGGGCCCATGCCGTCGGGGATCGCGCCGACGAGCCAGTCGGCCATGTGCTCGACCATGCCCGTGCCGGAGAGGACGCCGGTGAAGACGGCGGCCGCGAAGACCATGCCGGAGACGTTGAGGACGTTGTCGGCGTGGGCGGCGATCCGGGCCCGCTGGTCGGGCATGTGGGGGAAGTTGACCGTGAGGGCGAGGGCCGCGCCGAGCAGGAAGAGCACCGGGATCGGCATCAGTTCCATGATCATCGCGGTGAGCAGGGCGACGGTGAGGCCCGCGTTGAACCAGTAGAGCTTGGGGCGCAGGGTGGCCCGGTTCGGGTCCAGGCCCTTGAAGCCCTCGTCCTCGCCCTCGTCCTCGCCTTCGTCCGGCCCGGAGTCCCCGGCTCCGTCGCCGTCCGCGCCTGCACCCGCACCCGTGCCCGTACCGGCTCCGCCGGAGTTCTTGCGGGTACGGTCGCTGCCGCCGCCCGTTCCGACGAGAACGGTCTCCGACTCCGTGGCCGTCTCGGTGGCCAGCACCTCGTCGAGGGTGAGCATGCCGAGCCGCTTGCGCTCGCGCCGGCCCAGCACGACGGCGAGGAGCAGGACGGCGACCAGTCCGATGCCGAGCGCCGGGATCATCGGGACGAAGATGTCGCCCGCGTCCAGCTTGAGCGCGGTGGCGGCGCGGGCGGTGGGGCCGCCCCAGGGAAGGGTGTTCATGACGCCGTTCGCCGTGGCGGCGACACCGGTCATCACGACCAGGCTCATCTTGAGGCGCTTGTAGAGCGGATACATCGCCGAGACGGTGATCATGAAGGTGGTGGAGCCGTCGCCGTCGAGGGAGACGATGGCGGCGAGCACGGCCGTACCGACGACGATCCGCATCGGGTCGGCCTTGCAGAAGCGCAGGATGCCCCGCACGATCGGGTCGAAGAGGCCGACGTCGATCATCACGCCGAAGTAGACGATGGCGAACATCAGCATCGCGGCGGTCGGGGCGAGATTGCCGACGCCTTCGATGACGTAGTCACCGAGCTTCGCGCCCTGCCCGACCGCGACGCAGAACAGCGCGGGGATCAGGACCAGCGCCGCGATCGGCGACATCTTCTTCAACATGATCAGGACCAGGAAGGTCGCAATCATGGCGAAGCCGAGGATTGTCAGCATGTGGATACCTATCGCTCACCCTTGAACTCCCACCGGACTCGGCGGTGCGGTTGACGTTAGGGCGCGGTTCGCAGCGTTAACAAGATGTTGACATGCGAGCAATACGAGCAAAACCCCAGGTCAACGCGGGGATCACAGCTTGGGCACAACCGGCGCCCCCATCGGCGCATTCGCCCGCGTCCCCGTCGGTGTCCCGACCCGCGCCCCCGCCGGCGCCACGGGCTCGGGTGTCGCGGCGGGTGTCACCGTCACCGGGAATCCATTGAGCACGGCGGTGCCGGAGAGCGGGTCGAGCCGGGTGCCGTCGAGCAGTTGATTGACGTTGACGCCGGGGCGGGCCGCGGCGACGGAGAGCCGGGTGCCGGGGCGGTGGTGGCCCCACCCGTGCGGGAGGCTCACCACTCCGGGCCGTACACCGTCGGTGATCTCGACCGGGGCGGTCACCGCGCCGCCGTCCGACGCCACGGTGGCCGGGCCGCCGTCCACCAGTTTCAGCCGGGCCGCGTCGGTGGGGTGCACCTGCAAGGTGCAGACGTTCGAGCCGCCGCTCAGTTCGGCGATGTTGTGCAGCCAGCTGTTGTTGGAACGCAGATGCCGGCGGCCGACGAGGACGAGCGTGTCCTCTCCGTCCCGGTCGGCCAGGGCCTGGCGGAGCCTCGGCAGATCGGCGGCGATCGGTTCGGGGAGGAGTTCGATCCGTCCGCTGCGGGTGGTCAGGAGCTCCGGGATCCGGGGCCGGAGCGGTCCGAGGTCGATCCCGTGCGGACGGTCGAGCAGGCGCTCCAGGGTGAGGCCGTCGGGGTCGGCGCCGAAGCCGTCGCCGTACGGGCCCAGGCGGAGCATCAGGTCGAGGCGGCGTTCGGGTCCGGTGCGGCCGGTGAGGGCGGCGGCGAGCGGGGCGGGGTCCCGGCCGTGCACGGGCGAGTGCGGGTCGGCCACGGCCCTGGTCAGCACCCGGTCGATGGCCAGGGCGTCCACCGCGGACGGGTCGGCCCCGTGCATCCCTGAGACGGCGAGGACGAGCCGGGCCAGGATCTCGCTCTCGTCGAGCAGGCTGCCCTCCAGGGGCACGGCGGGCCGGGTGTAGCGCACCTGGTTGCGCACGGCGAGGGCGTTGAACGCGAAGTCGAAGTGGGCGCTCCGCGAGGGCGGCGGCGGGGGCAGCACCACATGTGCGTGCCGCGAGGTCTCGTTGAGATACGGGTCGACGCTGACCATGAAGTCGAGCCCGCCGAGGGCCCGGTCGAGGCGGTCGCCGTCGGGTGCGGAGAGCACGGGGTTGGCGGCGAGGACGATCAGGGCGCGGATCCGGCCTTCGCCGGGCGTCTCGATCTCCTCGGCGAGCGCGGCGACGGGCAGTTCGCCCTTGGCCTCGGGATGACCGGAGACCCGGCTCGTCCAGCGTCCGAGGGCGAAGCCCTTGCCGGGTGCGGCGGGACGGGGTGCGCGGGCGGTGGCGGAGAGCGGGAAGAGCGCGCCGCCGGGGCGGTCGAGGTTGCCGGTGAGGATGTTGAGGACGTCGACGAGCCAGCTGGCGAGGGTGCCGTGCTCGACGGTGCAGCTGCCGATGCGTCCGTACACGGCGGCGGTGGGGGCCGCGGCCAGTTCGCGGGCGATCGTACGGATGGTGGCGGCGTCCACGTCGCAGGCCGCGGCGACCGCCTCGGGCGTGAACTCCGCCAGGGCGTCCGCCACTTCGTCGAGCCCTTCGACATGGCCGGCGAGCGGGCCGGTGGCGGTGAGCTTCTCGTCGAACAGGACGTGGGCGAGCGCGGCGAGGAGGAGGGCGTCGGTGCCGGGGCGGATGGCGACGTGCCGGTCGGCGAGGCGGGCGGTGCGGGTGCGGCGCGGGTCGACGACGGTGAGGGTGCCGCCGCGGCGGCGCAGCGCCTTGAGCCGGCCGGGGAAGTCGGGGGCGGTGCAGAGGCTGCCGTTGGATTCGAGGGGGTTGGCGCCGAGGAGCAGCAGATGGCCGGTGCGGTCGAGGTCGGGCACCGGGATGGCGTTCGGGTCCCCGAAGAGCAGTCCGCTGGAGACGTGCTTGGGCATCTGGTCGAGGGTGCTCGCGGTGAACAGGGCCCGGGTGCGCAGGGCGGAGAGCAGCGCGGAGGGGTAGAGAGCACCGGCCACGGTGTGCACGTTCGGGTTGCCGAGGACGACGCCGACCGCCTGCTGCCCGTGCTCCTCGGTCAGGGCGGACAGGGCGCGGGCGATCGTGTCGAACGCCTCGTTCCAGGTCGACTCCGTCAGGACGCCGTCCTTGCGGACGAGCGGGGTGCGCAGCCGGTCGGGGTCGGCGTCGAGCCCGCCGATGGACGCGCCCTTGGGGCAGATGAAGCCACGGCTGAAGACGTCCTCCCGGTCGCCCCGGGCGCCGGTGACCCTGGTCCCCTCGATGGTGAGGCCGAGCCCGCAGGTGGCCTCGCAGAGGGGGCAGATGCGCAGGGCGGTACGGGGGCTGCTGGGGTCGTGCGACATGGGCCCTCCCCGGGGCGGCGGCAGCGGTGGCGCGCGTACGTCGGCAAGCAGGGCGAGCATACCGACCGGTACGCACGGTGGGGAGGTGCTGACGCGACGAGCTTGCCCGGGGCGGCCGGACGGTGTCGCCCGGTCAGTCCAGGACGCGCGCCAGGTAGGCCCGGAGCAGGATGCGGGTCTCGGCGACGATGGCCCGGTCGCCCGACGGGTCGGTACGGAAGGCGAGTTGGAGGAGGGCGTCGGCGGCCTCGACGCAGACCAGGAAGGTGCGCAGCAGATCCTCGTCGGGGGCGCGGCCGAGGTGCCCGGAGAGCAGTTCGGTGAGCCGGCCCGCGACCCGCTGGTTGGCGTCGCCGGCGGGGTCGTCCTCGGGGGCCGGCGCACCGAAGTCGACGAGGGCGAATCCGGCCACGGAGCGCTTCATCGCCAGGTATTCGTCCAGCACGGCATCGATGGCACTGCGCCAGTCCGCGGTCGGGATGACGGCCAGGCGGGAGGTGATGCGTTCGGCGTAGCTGTCCAGATTGCGCCGGGCCAGCGCGTCGGCCAGCGCGCGCTTGTTGGAGAAGAACCGGTAGACGGAGCCGATGGGGACCCCGGCACGGATGGCCACGGCCCGGGTGGACAGCTGCTCGTAGCCGGTCTCGTCGAGGAGTTCGGCGCAGGCGTCGAGTATCCGGGCGAGGCGCTCGGCGCTGCGCTGCTGCACGGGGGCGCGGCGGAGGTTCGTGTTCGCATGGGGCACGGGCTCCATGATGCCGTGGGCCTCCTCCGGTGCGGGTGGCCGGTGGGTTCCGATGCGGTCGCGGGCGGGTGACCACCGGCCTCCGGCGCGGCTCTCACGCGATGAGCAGCGACAGCCCGCCGATGGTGTACGTGATCATCAGGACCAGCAGCGGGAGTTGTCCCGCGACGGCGCGGCCGGGCGGGAAGAGGCGCACGGACCGGTCGTGGGCGGCGATGACGCCGAGTACGTGGCCGAGGACGATCGCGGCGACCTGGAGCGTGGCGACACCGCCGGGGCCCAGGGGCGGCTCGGGCGGGACCGGATTGTCGGTGCCGGATGCCATCATGACGGTGCGTGGACCTTCGGTGACGAAGAGTGTGAAGTAGTGGGCGACGAGATAGCCGAGCGCGATCGGGACGAGCGAGTGGGCGAAGGCGGTGAGCGGGTGGCGCAGTTGACCGGAGATCAGCCGGACGGCGCCGGCGCAGAGTGCGTAGAGGGTGGCGACGAGGGCGACGGCGCCCAGGAGTCCGAGCGTGGCCGCGGTGGTGCGGCCCAGGGGTGAGGTCTGGACGGTGGTGATCCAGGACGGGGAGTCGGAGAAGCCGTCGTAGGCGGTGGAGCCGAGCATGACGCACACGGTGGCGACGAGTCCGGCCGTCTGCGGGGTGGCGTCGAGTCCGTTGAACGGGGAGCGGAGCACGAGGCGGCGGTCGGCGGGGCGGCGGCCGAGCGGGGAGAGCCGGGCGAGCAGCCCCGAGTAGACCTCGAAGGCGTCCGCCCGGTCGAACCACCCGGCCCCGTGGCGGGCGGCGCCCGTGAGGTGGACGGCGGCGTAGAGGGAGAGGAAGAGGAGGAGGGCGGTGGTCGACGCGGGGTCGGGGGCGACGAGTTCGAGCCAGGTGAAGGCGAGGAGCCCGGCGGCGGCGGGCCACAGACCGAGCCGTGCGGGAAGGGGCCGGCCCGCGGCGGGGTCGCGGCCCAGTGCGCGGCAGACGAGGAGGTGGACGGTGCGCAGCGGGTTGACCGGTCGCCAGACGGGACCGAGGAGGAGCGACGCGGGGACGAGCCCGACCCAGAGGAGTACGTAGACGGCGCCGGGGGCCGGGTTGCGGTCCGGGTCGTCCGGGCCGAGGAGGAGCTGGAGCGTGACGTACAGGGCGGCGGCGAGACCGAGCGCGCGCAGCGCGATACGGGTGGGGCGGGCGTCGGCGAGGCGCTGGACGACGTACGGGAGCGGGCGGCCCGCCCGGTCGCCCCGGAACCGGGAGGCGGACCAGAGCAGGCCGAGCGCGAGGAAGGAGACGAAGAGCGCGGCGAAGGCTCCGGCGAAGGCGTAGAAGGGGGACAGCGGAAGGTCGTGCTGGGCGCCGATGCCGTGGGCGAGGACGCTCACCGTACGACGAGTTGGGTCAGGAGCAGGTCGGACTCGTGGGTCTCGACCTCGAAGAGCCCGCTGCGGTCGGCGGTGAAGGTCAGGGTGACGGTCTTGCCCGCGGGCAGCCGGGCCTCCTTGTCGTAGCCGTGGACATGGAGGGTGTCGGCGCGGTCGCTGCGGACCCGGAGCTCGACGATCCGGCCCTTCTCGATCTCGGTGCGGCCGGGATCGGGGCTGACCCTGCCGTGCGAGACGACGATGTCAAGTGTCGTGTCGGGCCGGGGTGTTGCGGTTCGGCGCTCCTCCGGGGAGGTGGCCGTCGCGGAGGGCATGGCGAGGGAGGTGGTGGCCTGGACGGGGGTGGCGTTCACGGCCCAGGCGGTGTGGTCGTCGGCGTAGAGCCGTGCGGTGAGGCCGGTACCGCCGCCGGCGGCACGGACGAGGGAGGCGGGGAGGTGGTACCAGGAGCCGTAGACGCGGGCGAGGGGGTGGCCGTCGAGGAACAGCCGGGCGTGGCCGCGCCCGAGGAGGGCGGCGCCGCCCACGCTGTCCGGGGTGAACCTGAAGTTACGTACGGAGAGGTGGACGTTCCACCCGTCCTCGGAGTCCGGTCGTACGGCGACCGTCACCGAGGGGGCGCCCTCGGTCTCGACCTGGCGCAGCCGGTTGCCGGAGCCGTCGTCGGTGGCGAGCAGCCGGCCGACGCTGCCGCCGGCCTGTTCATGGCTGGTGCCGGGTTTGTGATGGGTGGTGGCCCGCCCACCGCAGGCGCTCGCACCGAACACGAGTGCGCCCGCGGTGAGCACGGTGACGGCGGCGAGGACCGGCCGGGGGGCCCGGACCGGCCGGACCGGCCGGGCGGGCAGCGACGGTGTGGTGGAACGCTTCACGATGCATCTCCTTCCGGGGCGGAGCCCGAGGCCGGGGCGGAGCCCGAGGCCGGGGCGGAGCCGGAAGCCGGGGCCGGGACGGAACCGGGAGCCGGGGCCGCGGTCGCTTCCCGCGGGTTGCGGTCGCCGTGTCGGGCGGCGGCGATCACGGCCCACACCACCCAGACCACGCCGAGCAGTCCGCGCACCCAGGCCGGGCTGAGCGGAATCCACGGGATCATGAAGACGGCCTTGTCCACGGCGTCGAGCAGCGTGAGCGCACCCAGCACCACCGTGGTCCAGCCCAGCCAGGGCCGTTCCCTCCGGAGCACGAGACCGATGCCGGTCCACCACACCCCGGTCAGCAGCAGCGCCAGCGCGGGCACATAGGAGGCGGCCAGCCCCGTCGTCGATCCGGCCACGTCGAGCCCGAGGCCGATCACGCCGAGCCCCGTGGCCACCGTCGCGAGCCGGCTGCCGCGCAGTCTGCGCCACCACAGCACCCCGCCGACCAGCGCGAGCACCACCGCGACTGCCAGCGCCACCTGCACCTCGATGCGCTCGATGCCCCGGGCCCCGTACCAGTCGCAGCCGGCCGGCAGCCGGCGCGCCTGCACGTTGTAGTCGGCACAGACCAGCAGCTGGGCGAGCTTGACCGGTTCACCGACGAGCCGGTCGGTGCTCCCGGACACGGCGCCGCGCCTGGAACCGCAGGCGGGCAGGGCGCGCGGGGAGGACGGCCCCGCGTCCGCCTGCCAGCAGTTGCCCTCGCCCTGGCCGTCCCACCACACATCGGTGCGGTTGGGCCGGGAGTTGCCCGCCTTGTCCCTGCCGAGGTGATTGCCCGCGTACCGGTTGTGGTGCGAGGTGTCGGCCTGCTTGGACAGCGCGCCCTCGCCGCGGATGAAGGCGGGGACGGCGGTCAGGACGAAGGCGGCGCGCCGCTGCCCGTAGATCCAGTTGTTCTCGTACAGGTTCCAGTTGCCGCCCGCGGTGATGATGCCGGAACCGGGCGGCATGGAGATCTGCGGGCAGACGACCCCTTCCTCGTAGCCGCGGTCCACGGGCGGCTTGGCGCAGGTGCCGTCGGCGACGTAGGGGTAGTAGTCGGCATTGTTGTCGTGGATCAAATTGCGTTCGAAGCGGGCGTGGTTCTGCGGCAGGCCGGGGTGGCCGGGGAAGGCGCTGTCCATCGAGGCGCCGCCCATGTTGTGGTCGAACTCGTTGTCGTGGACGTAGACGGAGTCGCCCGCGGTGCCGGAGTAGCCGACCATGTTGTGGTGGCTGCGGCAGCCGGTGATCTCGATGGAGTAGCGCGGCACGTCGTAGCCGTACGCGTCGTTGATGTTCGACGCGCTGCCGGGGTAGATGCCGGAGTCGCCGTTTCCGTAGGACTCGCAGTTCTTGTACAGCCCGTGGTCGCTGGCGAAGGTCAGGAAGCCGTACTCGTCGTTCCACCGGGTGAGGACGGAGTCGATGACGAAGCCGTCCTGGGCCAGGACGTACAGGGAGTTGAAGGTGGTGCGCTGGGCGGTGAAGTTCCTGAAGTAGATGCCGTCGGAGCCGTCCGCGCGGATCGCGTTGAGCTTCTGGTACTTGGCGTCGACGACCACGTCCGTGCGCTCGGCGCCGGTGCCCTCGATCTGGAGGTTCTTCTTGCCGAGGATCGCCACCAGGTTCTGGTTGTGCGGGCACCGAGCCTGCTGCGCGTACGACAGGATCTGGTAGCCGAGCTGGGAGTTGGGCGCCTTCAGCCGGGCGCACTCCCCCGTCGGCCTGGGCAGCGAGGGCTCCTCCTCGTACAGGCCGGGCAGGATGGCGATGTTCATGCCGGGCCCGTCGACCGCGTCGACGGCCTGTTGCAGATGGCGGTAGCCGGACTTCTGGCACCGGTCGAAGAGCTTCAGGTTCCGGGTCCGCAGCCCCTGCGGGAAGCCGGACACACGGCGCTCGAAGTCCGCCCGGTCGCTCTTGCAGACCAGCAGATCGGGTTCACCGGTGCGGTACACGGGGACGCTGCCGGTTCCATCGGGCAGGGTGACCGGACGTTCCTCGTGCGCCTGGGCGGCCGGGGCCGCGAGCAGGGCGGCGACGAGCGCCGCCAGAACCACCAGAAGTCTTCGTGTCCACGACATGTGCGGGAGAGTAGAGCATTGTTCACCTTTTTGAACCCCCCGCGCATCACGCATTTGGAACGCTCCGGGAACCCCCGGGAACCCGTGTGCGTCACGAATGCCGTTGACTCACCTCGATCCGATTCCTACGGTTACCCATAGGATTCCTTCGGCACCGGGAGCGCACATGAGCGGCAACGAGCAGGCGAGGAAGACGGCGGAAGCGCTGGAGCATTCCGCCGGTTTCGGCAATCAGCACAGCTCGGAGGCGGTTGCGGGGGCGCTGCCGCACGGCCGCAACTCCCCCCAGCGCGCGCCCCTCGGGCTCTACGCGGAGCAGCTGAGCGGCTCGGCCTTCACCGAACCGCGCGCCCACAACCGCCGTTCCTGGCTCTACCGGATCCGTCCGTCGGCCGCTCATCCCCCGTTCGTCCGGATCGACAACGGGGCGATCCGCACCGCCCCGTTCACCGAATCCGTGCCCGACCCCAACCGGCTGCGCTGGGATCCGCTCCCCGCGCCCACGCCCGGGACGGACTTCCTGGCGGGCCTGTGGACCCTCGGCGGCAACGGCGACGCGACGCAGCGCACCGGAATGGCCGTGCATCTCTACCACGCCGACGCGTCGATGACGGACCGGGTGTTCAGCGACTCGGACGGCGAGCTGCTGATCGTCCCGGAGCGCGGCGGCCTGCTGCTCCGTACCGAACTGGGCCTGCTGCGTGCCGAACCGGGGCACATCGCGCTGATCCCGCGCGGCGTCCGGTTCCGCGTGGAGCTGCTCGACGCCACCGCCCGCGGCTATGTCTGCGAGAACTACGGCCAGCCGTTCGCCCTCCCCGACCTCGGCCCGATCGGCGCCAACGGCCTGGCGAACGCCCGGGACTTCCTCGCTCCCGTCGCGGCGTTCGAGGACGACGACCGCCCGGTGGAGGTGGTCAACAAGTTCTGCGGGAACCTCTGGTCGGCGACCTACGACCACTCGCCCCTCGATGTGGTCGCCTGGCACGGCAACCACACACCGTACGTCTACGACCTGCACCGCTTCAATGTCATCGGCTCGATCAGCTACGACCACCCCGACCCGTCGATCTTCACGGTGCTGACGTCGCCGTCCGACACCCCAGGTCTGGCCGGTGTCGACTTCGTCGTCTTCGCACCGCGCTGGCTGGTCGGCGAGGACACCTTCCGGCCGCCGTACTTCCACCGCAACGTGATGAGCGAGTACATGGGCCTGATCGAGGGCGCGTACGACGCGAAGACGGCCGGCAAGGGCGGTTTCGTGCCGGGCGGCGGCTCGCTCCACAACATGATGTCGGCGCACGGCCCGGACCGGGAGACCTTCGACCGGGCGAGCGAGGCGGAGCTGAAGCCGCAGAAGATCGACGACGGCCTCGCCTTCATGTTCGAGACCCGCTGGCCGGTGACGGCGACGGGGCAGGCGGCGACCGCCGGTCATCTGCAGCACGGCTACGACGACGTGTGGCAGGGTCTGAGCCGCAACTTCAGGCCGTAGGCGACACCGCCGCCCCCGGCCCGGTCCGAACGAAAGGCCCCAGGTGCCTCAGACGCCCAAGATCCCCCCGGGGCCGGCCTTCGCCCCCGATTCACTGGTCCTGAACCGCAAGCTGCCGCTGTGGTACCAGGTCTCGCAGTCGTTGCGCGCCTCGATACTGGGCCGCGCCAGGGACGCCTCGGCACGGCTGCCGACCGAGGAACAGCTCGCCGCGCACTACGGCGTCAGCGTCCTGACGATGCGTCAGGCCCTCAAGGAGCTGGAGACCGAAGGGCTGATCAGCCGGCACCGGCGGCGCGGCACCTTCATCGAGCCGCGCGCCCGCCGGGTGTCGCCGGTCCGGCTGCTGGGTTCGATCGATGCGATCGTGGCCCAGCAGTCGGGCGAGCGGACCACGGTGCTCGGCCACGGCCCGGTCGCCGTGCCCGGGGATCTCACCGAGTACTTCCCCGACTGCGCGGAGGTGGTCAGCTACCGCCGGCTGCGCCACGACGGCGACAGCGACGAGCCCACCAACTGGGCGGAGAACGTGGTGCGGCCCGAGATCGCGGCCCGCCTGGACGTCGCCGATCTCGAACGCTGGCCGATGACCAAGGTGCTGCGCGACCGGGTCGGCGTCCGTATCGCGCGCATCACCGACACGGTCGAGGCGCGGCTGGCCGACCCGGCCACCGCCGAACTCCTCCAGGTCCCGCTGCTGAGCCCGATCCTGTTCTACACAGGCGTGACGTACGACGAGAGCGGCCAGGTGGTCGACGTGGCGCAGATCCGCTACCGGGGCGACCGGTTCTCCTTCTCGGTCACCGTGGAAGCGCACTGACCACCGGGGAGACGCACCGACCGCCGCGGAAGGGCGCCGACGCACTGCCTCGTGCCGCGGGGGCGCGGCTACGATGCCCGGGAGGCGGGCGGACGTGGCGACGGGGAGGACGACACGGTGGCAGCACGGGCGGCGGGCGGCTCCGGTGACGGCCAGGACGCTGACGCCCCGCTCCTCGACGACCTCATGCCCTGGTCCGTACGGCCGCTGCGCACCGGCCGTCCCTGGGTGATCGCCCCCGACGCCGCCTCCCTCAGAGCGCGCTGGGAGCGGCTGGTGCGGGCCCCGGCCGGCGAGCGCGAGCGGCTGTTCCGGGCGACCCGTTCCCGGACCCCGCGGACCCCGGTGGCGGCGCTGCCCGGACAGGCCACCGGTACCGGCCGGTTCGCCCGCGAGCAGGGGCCGTGCCCCGAGCCGGTACGGATCGCGCACGGCCCGTTCGACGAGCAGTGGCTGCTCCCCGACCACCGGCTGATCGACGCCGCCCGTCCCGAGCTGTGGCGGGTCGCCGACGGGCACCAGCTCTTCGCCGTGGAGCACGGGTACGTGCCCCAGGACACCGGCCCCGCCCTGTCCGTGACGGCGCTGCTGCCGGACGGCCACTCCGCCGCGGGCCGGCCCGGCCGGATCCGGCCGCTGTACCGGCGCCCCGAGGGCCACGAGCCCAATCTGGCCCCCGGGCTGCTCGCCCTGCTGCGCGCCCGCCACGGGGACTCGGTGACCGCCCGTTCGGTGCTGGCGTGGGCACTCGCGGCGGCCCGCCACTCCCCCGCCGGATGCGTGGTCCCGCTGCCCGCCGACACCGCGCGCTGGTCGGCCGGGGTGGAGCTGGGACTGGAGCTGCTGCGGTTGCAGCTGCGGGGTGCCCGGGGCGGGGAGCGCCCGCGGCTGCCCGGCGGGCGGCGGCCCTATGTGCGGGCCGCGGTTCCGCCCGTGCCCGCCGGGCTGGTGTACGACCCGGACGACGAGACGCTCATGCTGGGGACGGGCCGCATCTCGCCGGTGCCGGCCGGGGCGTGGGAGTTCCGGGTGGGCGGGGTGCGGATGCTGGAGCTCTGGTTCGAGCGGCGGTCGGCGGCCGGTGCGGAGGGCGTGGACGGCCTGGAGGCGGTCCGGCCCCGGGCCTGGCCCCAGGAGTGGACCTCCGAGCTGCTGGAACTGATCGCCCTGCTCGCCCTGCTGGACGGGCTCCGGCCCCGACAGGAGGGTCTTGCCGAAGGTCCGCAGCTCACGGCCGCCGATCTCCGCGCGGCGGGCGTCCTGCCCGTCGCGGCCACGGCCCGGCGGCCCGCGTCGGTGCTCGGTCACCAGGAGGAGGGACCGGACGGGCAGTTCGCGCTGCTGTGACAGGGCGACCGGGCCCGCCCGCTACCGGTCGAAGGAGTCCAGCACCCGGTGGAGCGCCCGGTCGAAGACCCCTTCCAGATCGATCGGCCCCGGGTCCTCGGCGAATCCCGCCGCCATCCGCGGATACTTCCCGGTCGCGATCTGGCTGATCAGATAGCCGGTGCGCGCGGCGTTCTCCTGCTCCTCGGACCAGGGCAGTGACCGGCTGCGCTCCGCCGTGTCGATCTCGTTGGCCACATAGGTGGTGATCACGCCGTTGACCATCGCGATGAGTTCCATCTTCTCGCCGAACCGTGCGTCGACCCCGTCCAGACAGCTGAGCGCGTACTCCAGGTAACGCAGGGCATTCGGACTGAAACCGTACACGGGTGACATCAGCCGGGGCACCCAGGTGTGGCGGTGCATCATCGCGCGGGTCTGGTGGGCGAGTGCGACGAGGTCGGCGCGCCAGTCGCAGGTCGGCTCGGGAAAGTCGTACCCCCCGCTGACCGCGTCGAGCATCAGCTCGTACAGGTCCTCCTTGCGCGGCACGTAGTTGTAGAGCGACATCGTGCCGCAGCCGAGCTCCGCCGCCACCTTGCGCATGGACACCGCGTCGAAGCCGTCCGCGTCGGCGATGCGGACGGCGGCCGCCGCGATGTCCGCTCGGCTGAATGCGGGCCTGGGGCCCCGGCCCGCGCGCTCGGGGCGCGCCCAGATCACTTCGGGTACAGCGGGTCGCCCCACCATCGATCATCACCTCGCCCACCATCGTAGTTACGTACACCGTACGTAGTGCGATACGTTGGGCCGCATGACAACTACGTACGCTGTACTTAGTGAAGGTCTGGAGAAGCGCTACGGCGATGTCCACGCGCTGCGCGGGCTCGACCTCGCGGTCACCGAGGGCACCGTCTGCGGAGTGCTGGGGCCGAACGGCGCGGGCAAGACCACCGCCGTCCGGGTGCTCACCACGCTGACGACGCCGGACGGTGGCAGCGCCCGGGTCGCCGGCCACGACGTGGTGCGCGAGGCGGCCTCGGTCCGCGCGGCGATCGGCGTCACCGGGCAGGACGCCTCGGTCGACGGCGAGCTGTCCGGCCGGCAGAATCTGCGGCTCTTCGCCAAGCTGCAACGATTCCGCGGCGACGCGGCACGCGCCCGCGCCGACGAGCTCCTGGAGCGCTTCGAGCTGACCGAGGCGGCCGACCGCCCGGCCCGCACCTACTCGGGCGGCATGCGCCGCCGCCTCGATCTCGCCGCCAGTCTGCTGACCCGCCCGGGGGTGCTCTTCCTGGACGAGCCGACCACCGGTCTCGACCCGCACAGCCGCAACCAGATCTGGGCGGCGGTACGGGAGCTGGCCGGCCGGGGCACGACCGTCCTGCTCACCACGCAGTATCTGGAGGAGGCCGATCAGCTGGCCGACGACATCGTGCTGATCGACCGGGGCCGGGCCGCCCATCGCGGCACCCCCGCCGAGCTGAAGTCCCGCATCGGCAGTTACGCCGAGGTGGTCGTCGCCCATGAGTCGGCGCTGCTCCCGGCGGCCGGCGTGCTCGACCAGCTCACCGGCGCCGAACCGGTGCTCGACCACGAGCGCCGCACCGTGGGCACCGTCGCGACCGACACCACGCTCACCCTCCCCCGTATCGTCCGCGAGCTCGACGCGGCGGGCGTACCGGTGATCGACGCGAGCCTGCGCCCGCCGACGCTCGACGAGGTCTTCCTCCGCCTGACCGACCGCGGCGACGGCCGCACCTCCCCGCCCCTGAAGGAGACGGCAGCATGAGCAGCACGACACTGGTCCACGAGCGGCCCGCCACGACCGCCGCGAGCACCCCCGTCGCCGACGCCCTGGCCGTGCTGGGCCGCCATCTGCAGCGGATCAAGGCGGCCCCGGGCGTAGTGATCCTGACCCAGACCATGCCGATCACGATGCTGCTGTTCTTCGGGTACGTGTTCGGCAGCGCGCTGGCCATGCCGGGCCAGGAGTACCGCGCGTTCCTGGTGCCGGGTCTGCTGGCCGCGACGGCGGCCAACGGCATCATGGTCGGGATGTTCCAGTCCTCGCAGGACTGCCACCGCGGGGTGATGGACCGGTTCCGCACACTGCCGATGAGCCGGCCCGCCGTGCCCTTCGGCCAGACCGCCGCCGATCTGCTGACCACGGCCATCGGCATGGTCCCGCTGATCCTCGTCGGACTCGCGGTCGGCTGGCGGATCGAGGGCGGGCCGCTCGCCGCCCTGGGCGCCTTCGGGCTGCTGCTGCTCCTCCGGTTCGCCACGTCGTGGCTGGGCTGCTGGCTGGGCCTGCTGATCCGCAACGAGGAGATCGCCGGTCAGCTGGGCAGCGCCACCTTCATCCTGCCGCTGCTGTCGAGCGCCTACATCCCGACCGACAATCTGCCGGGCTGGCTGCGGACGGTCGCGGAGTGGAACCCGATCAGCGCCATGGCCTCGGCCACCCGCGACCTGTTCGGCAACGCGTCCCCGGCCGCCGACGCCGCCTGGCCGGTCGCCCACCCGGTGGCCGGGACGCTCGCCTGGTCGGCGGTGCTCCTCGCGGTGTTCGTGCCGCTGTCCGTACGGCGTTACGCGCGCGGCGGCGAGTGACCGTCGGGCACCTCACCGGGGCAGCGCACAGGGCCGGTCCAGGGCGCCGAGCAGGCTGATGAAGCTCGACTCCAGGAAGGCCCCGAGCTCCGCCGGCGCGTCCGGTTCCCCGCGCGGCCAGCTGGTCACGGCCTCCTCCGCGAAAGCCGTCCAGGCGCGGGCGGCGACGGCCAGTCGCGGCGAGTCCGGCATCCCGAGCCGCCGCTGCCCCTCCGCCACCCGCCGGGCGAGGGTGGCCCTGGTTCCGTCGACGATGTCCTCCACCGCGGGGTGACTGCCCGCGGCGCCGCGGACCAGGGCGAGATAGACCTTGCGGCGCTCCAGTACGTACCGCACGAAACCGGCGATGAACGACCGCAGCCAGGGGACGGGCCCCAGCGAGGGGTCCGGTTCCGTGGCTGCGACGAAGTCGTCGCACTCCTGCTGCACCACGGCGCGATAGAAGTCGCGCTTGGAGTCGAAGTAGTGGAAGAGCAGCCCCCGCGAGATACCGGCCCGCCGCGCCACGTCGTCCGTGGAGAGTTCGTCCAGCGTCCGCTCGGCGAGCATGTCCAGGCCGATGGCGACCAACTGGGCCCTTCGTTCGTCGGGGCTCAGGCGCGCGGCTCGCTTTTCGGACATACATACAGTCTAGAAGTACTTCGGCGCCGAAGTATTTACCGAAGCGCCCGCTGAAGCATTCACCGAAGTCTTCCAAGGACCGCGACCGTCGCCCTCCGGCGCCCGGCGCACACACCGAAGCGCTGCCGTGGGCCCTGGGGATGACGGGAGGGCGGACAGCAGCGCAGCGCCGGGGCGGTGTGATCACCTGCGGCCCCGAGCGGGAGGCCGGGCGACGAGCCCTGGCCGGGGAGCCCGGACGGAGGACCGGTGGGCGGTCGTGACGGGCCGTCGGGTCAGCGGCGGCTGCCGAAGAGCGAGCGCCGGAGTCGTCGCAGCGGCGCGAAGAGCGAGACCCGCGCGCTCTTGCTCCGGCGACGGTGGGCGGCATCGCGCGAGGTGAGCTCGCGCATCAGCAGTGTCGCCTCCGCGGCCTCCCGCTGCGGCACGGCGGGACCGCCGAGCACCGCGAGATGGCGGTCCAGGCGCGAACTCGTCGCACCGCTCCCGCATGTGATGGCAGGCACACGCGGCCTGCTCCGCATCGCTATCTGTTCCATGTCACTCCCCACCCGTACGAGGGCACCCGGCCCGGGCAGGTTAACCCTATCGCCCCGCGGTGACACTCGTGTATCCCGGTCGCAGGATTGCGCACACACATACGGAGGTTGACACCTCACTCATGAATCCGCCCGATTTCAGGGCGAGTTGGACAGAACGGAAACGGACGGATTCGCTCCGCCCGCCGGCCGCCACGGGCCGCCGGCCGTCCGCGCACCCCGCCGGACGGAGACCCCGGCGAACAGGGGTCCCCTGCCCGTCAGACGGCCGAACGGGCCCGGCACATACGCTGGTGGTGTCAGGCCGCCGAGTTGAGGACGGGCAGGTAGCCGCCCGACTGTCCGGCGGCGGTGGGGTGGTAGGACTCGCCGATGTCGAGCCAGTTGAGACTGTGCAGCCAGGCGCTCCCGGAGCAGATCTCGTGGCCGGTGAACTTCCCCGCGACGTCGGCGAAGGCGAAGCCGTGGTCGGCGGCGCGCTTGGCGGTCGCCGCGTTGAGGTAGTCGGCCGCCCCGTTGATCGCGGTGCGCACCTTGTCGCTCAGGCCAACGGCACAGGTGCCGCCGATCTTGTAGAAGCGCGGGTAGCCGAGGACGACGACACGGGCGGACGGCGCCTTGGCCTGGATCGCCGAGTACACCGAGTCGAGGTTGCCGGGCAGGGTGGTGTCGACATAGCTGCGGGCCGTGGCTATCCGGCCGAGGCAGGTGGCCTCCGACTGGAGGACGCACGTGGTCATGACGTCGGCGAAGCCCGCGTCATTGCCGCCGATGGAGATCGAGACGAGATCGGTCGAGGAGTTGAGGGGGCCGAGCTGATTGGCCTTCACATCACTCGAACGAGCACCCGAGCAAGCGGTGAAGGCGAACGAGGCGGGCGAGTTGGCGGCGGCCCAGAGGGCGGGATACGCCTTGGTGCTGCGCTTGCAGTCACCGCTGGCGCTGTCGTAGCTGCCGGACCCGACACCCGAGGAGTACGAGTCGCCGAGGGCGACGTAGTCGACGGCCTGAACAGACGTTGCGGCGCTGGCGGTGGCCGCTCCGGTCAGAGCGAGAACGGCACCGAGCAGGAGCGAGGACGAGAGTGCCGCGAGTCTGGACATCTTCATGGAACCTCCCTGGGACCGACCGACGGGATCTCCGCCCGGTCTGCCGAGTCCGTGGTAGCAGTTCCGGCACCCCCACCGGAAGTGTGCATGCCAAGTTGCTCCAATGATTCAAGTTCTCTTCCGCGCCCCCTTGAGGCCGCGTCATGTCCGTGACCACTGCCGGGAAAGGGGAGGGGAAAGGGGAGGAAGGTAGTGAAACCCGGGTGCGCCGGGTACCCCCTTGCCGGATCATGGGCGCCATGTCTGCCAACCCCGAGTCCGCTCTGCCGATCCGGCTCACCGTCGACGACAGCGATTCCCCGTCAGATGTGGTCGACGCGCTGTTCCTCGGCCGTTTCGCGACGGGCGAGCAGCCGTACTCGCACAGCTCCACCCTGGACCGTGTCAAGGCCGGGGCGACCCTGCTGCCCCCGGCCGCCAAGGTGCTGCGCGCCGCCCGCGACGACGACCGCAGCGCCACGCTCGCCGAGGGCGACGGCTGGACGCTGCTCATCTCGCGGTGGAACCGCGGCGCCGACGTCACGGTCACCGCGACCAGCGCGGAGCTGGCCCAGAAGGTCCTCGGCCAGTCGACGGACGGCGCCCTGGACGAGCCCGAACCCCAGCCCGAGAACGTGACGATGGGCTTCTGGTACGTCTCCCCGCGCCGCGGCCCGCACCGCACCACCCGGCAGATCGCCGCCGGCACCTGGGACGAGGTCCGCGGCAACTACACGGCGCCGGTGGCCGATGCCATGGACCGGCTGATGAAGGTCACGCCCGACGACATCTCGGGCCGGCTGCTCCTGCTGCACGGCCCGCCGGGCACCGGCAAGACGTCCGCGCTGCGCACGCTCGCGCGCTCGTGGCGGGACTGGTGCCAGGTCGACTGCGTGCTCGATCCCGAGCGGCTCTTCAACGACGTCGGCTACCTGATGGACATCGCGATCGGCGAGGACGAGGGCACGTCCAAGGGCCGGTGGCGGCTGCTGCTCCTGGAGGACTGCGACGAGTTGATCCGCGGCGAGGCCAAGCACACCGCGGGCCAGGCACTGTCCCGGCTGCTGAACCTCACCGACGGGCTGCTCGGGCAGGGCCGCAATGTACTGGTGGGCGTCACCACCAACGAGGACCTGGAGCGGCTCCACCCGGCCGTGGTCAGGCCCGGCCGCTGCCTCGCCAGGATCGAGGTGGGCTCACTGACCCGCAAGGAGGCGGTGGCCTGGCTGGGCACGGAGGAAGGGCTCGGCCGCGAGGGCGCGACGCTCGCCGAGCTGTACGCGCTGCGGCGCGGAAGCGGTCCCGCGTCGGTGCCGAAGCAGGACTCCCGGGCGGACGCGGGCCTGTATCTCTGAGCCCCGCGGCCCCGCCCCACCGCCCCGTCCCCGGATCACCCGGCCCCGTACGCCGCCCGTACCGCGTCCTGCGCCAGGGACAGCGCCTCGGCCCGGGACAGGCCCAGCCGCCGCGCCTGCTCCGCGTACTCCTGTGCCGCGGCCGCCGCATGACGGTCCGCCGCGTCACCGGCGGCGGCGACGAACGTGCCGTTGCGCCCACGGGTCTCGATCACCCCGTCGGCCTCCAGCGCGCGGTACGCCTTCGCGACGGTGTTCGCGGCGAGGCCCAGCTCCTCGGCGAAGCCGCGTACCGTCGGAAGTCTGAAACCGACGGGCAGCGCGCCGGAGCGGGCCAGTTCGGAGATCTGCGTGCGCAGTTGCTCGTACGGGGCGGCAGCGGCATCCGGATCAAGGGCGATCTTCAGGGTCAC
The DNA here is from genome assembly GCF_045162475.1 of Streptomyces sp. NBC_00984. Lineage (NCBI taxonomy): Bacteria > Bacillati > Actinomycetota > Actinomycetes > Kitasatosporales > Streptomycetaceae > Streptomyces > Streptomyces sp. NBC_00984. The sequence goes on along the minus strand of NZ_CP108734.1, from coordinate 7,090,290 downwards.
GCCCCGATTCTCCCCCATGTCCGCCCCACCGCCGGAAATTCAAGGGCGTCCGGTGGCGGCCCACGCGTAACGTCCGGCCCATGACTGTCATCGTTCGCGACTTCCTCCCCGCCGACGCGGAGGACTGGGTACGGGTCCGGCGTGCCGCCATGCCCTTCATGGTGACGACGCCCGAGTGCGTCACCTTCGAACTGGCCTCGGCCCACCCGGACAAGCGCGCCCGGCTGCTGGTCGCCGAGGAGGACGGGGAGCTCATCGGGACCGCGCAGGTCGGCCTCGTCCACGACAGCCCCGAACCCGGACAGGGGTTCTGCAACCCGTACACGCATCCGGAGCGCACCGGGCGCGGGGCGGGTGCGCTGCTGCTGCGCACGGCCGAGGAGTACCTGGCGCGGGAGGGTGCGACGGCGATCTACACCTGGGTGCTCGCCACCCCGCCGAACCTGGCCTTCGCCGAGAAGCGCGGCTATGCGCCGAGCCGCCCGGCGCACTTCCTCCACCTCGACCTGGCCGGCGGATCGCTGCCGCCCCGTCAGGAGCTCCCGCCGGGCGTCGAGCTGCGTACCGCCGCGGACTTCGCGGACGACCCTCGCCCGCTCTTCGAGGCGGACGCCGAGACCACGGCCGACGAGCCGAGCGACACCCCGATGGAACTGACCGACTACGAGGACTGGCTCAATCACACCTGGCGCGCCCCCGCGCTCGACCACGAGCTCACCTCGGTCGCGGTGGTGGACGGGGAAGTGGCGGCGTTCAGCGCCGCGGAGACCGATGGCCTGACCCGGTACATGTCCGGGATGACCGGCACCCGCCGGGCGTACCGCAACCGGGGTCTGGCCAAGCTCGCCAAGAACGACTCGCTGCACCGGGCGCGGGCCGCCGGGTACACGGACGCGTACACCGGCAACGACGCGGACAACGGCCCGATGCTGGCGATCAATCGTTGGTTCGGCTACGAGATCTGTGCCACGGAGGTGCGCCATGTCCGCAGGCTCGGCTGAGACCGCGCTGGTGGTCGCCCTGGTGAAGGCCGGGCGGACCAAGATCCGCTACCCCGCGGAGATGGTCCGCGACGACGGGGTCCGGGTGACGGTGCGCGCGCCGTGGGCGGCGCCCGGGGTCCGTGACTTCGGCTTCGTACGGTTCGAGCCGGGCGATGTCTTCACCGAGCACTACTGGCGCGACCGCTGGTTCGCCGTGAAGGAGGTCCGTACCGGCGCGGGCGGGCTCAAGGGCTGGTACTGCGACATCACCCGCCCCGCGGTGCTGCGGGACGGGGAGCTCCTGGTGGAGGACCTGGACCTCGATCTGTGGGTGTCGGCGGACGGCTCGTCCGTACTGCGGCTGGACGAGGACGAGTTCGAGGAGAGCGGTCTCGCCGGACGCGATCCGGCGGCGGCCGGTGCGGCGCGCCGGGCACTGGACGAGCTGGAACACCTGGCCCGCACGGAAGGCCTCGCGGCCCTGCTGGTCTGACCTCGCGGAGGTGGATGTCCCGTGCCCGCAGTTCCCGGACGGTGGCCGGGCTCGCGGCGGGGAACGGCTGGGCGGAGCGGAACAGGATTCCGGGACGTATCCGGTTACGGTGGGAATCGGCCGTCAGGGCGGGGTCGCGGAAGTTCAGCAGGGGCACGGGGACCTCACGGGTGATGGGGCGGACGGTCTGGATGTCTCCGGCCGCACGACGTGCACAGCTGACGGGCGACGCGTCCGACCGGCCCGACCGGCCAACACGTCCGACGGGCCGGAGGGAACGGGGCCGCGCCGCCCGTGGTCAGTACGCCCGGTCCCGGCGCCACTCCCACACATCGGTGTACGGCGCCGGTTCCTCCGGCGCCGGGCGGGCCTGCCGGACTCCGGCGACCAGCTCCACCTCGTACCCCGCGGCGTCCTCCAGATAGGCGGCGATGTGCCCGTCGCCGCCCGCGTGCGGGTAGCGGTCCTCGAAGAGCGGCCGCCAGCCGTGCTCCGGGGCCCTTGCCACCAGGCCGTCGAGGGTGGCCCGGTCCCGGACGTGGAACGCGAGGTGGTTGAGCCCGGGGCGGTGCCGGTCGTGCGGCCCCGGAGTCAGATCGGGCGACTGCTCGACCACCACGTAGCTGTCGCCGCGCCGCCAGCTCCGCCCGTGTTCCCAGCGCTGGTACGGGGCATGGCCCAGCTCGCCGAGCAGCCAGCCCCACCCCCGCTCGGCCACCGCCAGATCGGGCACCCACAGCTCGATGTGATGCACCGCGCCGGTGCCGGCCCCGCCGGCCGGCAGCGGGACGGCGCGGCGGACGCCGTGCGGCTGGTACGCCACGGTGTCGCCGTCCTCGTGCCAGTGGATGAGGAAGTGTTCCCCCGCCCGGTAACCGTCCAGCCCCGCCCGGCAGTAGGCGACGATGTCGTCCGGGAGGGCGTCCAGCGGGAACCAGGCCAGCTCGGAGCACTTCTCCGGCTCACGGTTGTACGGCTCGCGGCCGGGGTCGTACTCCGCCTCGAAGAACCAGCCGGTCCTGGGCCTGCCGCCGGGACCGCGGTGCTGCATGACCAGGGCGACCCGCAGCTCGTCCGGGCCGAGTTCGACGCCGATCTCCTCGGCGGCCTCCCGGATCATCGCCTCGCGGACGTCCTCGCCGTCCTCGACATGTCCGGACGGGCCGTTGAACAGCCCGTCCGCGTACCCCGTACCGGCCCGGCGGGCGAGCAGGACCTCGGGTCCGCGGCGGAGGATCAGATGCACATCGACGACCTCGGTGTGCCGGTGCGGCGGTTGGGCGCGGGCCACCAGGGCGTAGCGCTCGTCCTCGACCCGCTTGCCCCACAGGTTCGGATCGTCGGAGAGCCGCTCGTGGTGGATGCGTTCGGTGAGTTCCGAGAGCAGTCCGGTCAGCCGCTCGGCGGAGAGACCGATGCCGCCCCAGACGCCTTCGACCAGGATCAGCCGGCCGCCCGGCCGCAGCAGGGTGAACCAGTGGCGCAGGGCCGCCGCCGGGTCGGGCAGCAGCCACACCACATGTCTGGCCATGATCACGTCGAACCGCTGATTGCCGACCGGCGGTCGGGCCGCGTCGCCGGTGAACACCGCGGTGCCCGTCCCGGCGAGCTTGGCCCGTGCCTGCTCCACCATGCGCGGGGAGCGGTCGACGGCGGTGACCCGGTGCCCCTGCCCGGCGACGAGCAGGGCCAGGCTCCCGGTGCCGCACCCCAGGTCGAGCACCTCGGAGCGCTCGCCGGGCAGCCAGCTCTCCAATCGCTGCGCCCAGGCGTGCCGGACCACCGGGTCGAGCAGCCCGTGGTCGGGTTCCTCGTCGAAGGAGTCGGCTGCGGAGTCCCAGTCGATCGTCGTCATGGGTAGATCGTGCCAGCCACCACCGACAGCCGTGCCGCTCCGTACGAGGGATCATCGGTACGAGGGATCATCGGTACGAGGGACCCGTCGGGTACGAGGGATCCCTCGGCCGGGATGCCCGGACCCCTCGTACCGCCGCTTCCCCTACCCGACGGCCGAGGCGCAGGTGGTGGGGGTGGCGTGCGCCGGGTCCAGGGCGTTCGCCACCTCGTGGTAGGCGATCCGGTCGACGGTGCCGATCGCCACGTGCTCGGAGAGGTCGACCGGGCACAGGTCCTGGAGCAGGACGTTGTGCACGTCCGGCCCGTCCAGGAACTGCGTGCGGTACGGGGTCACGACCTCGTCGTACCTGGTCGCGATGACGGTGTAGTGCACTCCGGGCACGGTGTCGGGGACCGAGTTGAGCTTGGTGATGAACGGGGAGCCCGCCACCTGGTCGGCGAGACCGGGTGTGTTGGCGTTCAGCAGGTCCACCGCTCCCGGGAAGTACGGCAGCAGCTTCGTCAGACCGAGCAGGGTGGTGCCGTGGTTGTCGGGGGCGAGCCCGATCATGGCGTTCACCTCGGCGGCCCCGCCGAGGAACTTCAGGTAGTAGTTCGGCATCATGCCGCCCTGGGAGTGGCCCACGAGGTCGGCCTTGCCGGCGCCGGTGGCGGCGAGCACCCTGTCGACGAACGCGGCGAGCTGTCCGGCCGACCTGTCGACCGGGCCGAGGCCGTTGAAGACCGGCACACCGGGCAGTTGCCCGTAGTCGAGCGAGTAGACGCAGTAGCCCCGGTCGACGAGATAGGGGGCGAGGACCAGCCAGTTGTCGATCGAGTTCCCGAAGGTTCCATGGACCAGGACGACGGGGCGGGGATGGGCTGCGGACGGCTTGCAGGAGTAGTCGTTCCAGCCACGGGAGGTGGCCATGGCGGCGGTGGGGGTGGCTGCAGCGGCAGCGGCCGTGGGGGTGGCGGCTGCGGCGACGGCGAGGAGCAGTGCGGCGAGGGTCCTCCGCGCACGTGGGGTACGCGGCGCACGTGTCCAGGGCAGCATCGTGTGGTCTCCTTGCGGCTCAAGGGAGTTGCGATGTCTGTACATCCTGCGGCCCGGACCACAAGTTCCGACTGCTGATTCTTCCGTGTTCCGGTGTCAAATTACGCGCGAGTAGGGTGGCGTGGGAAGTTACGCGTCGGTAAAAAGTGACGGCCCATCAATCGGGCGGGGCCAGAGGCGGGACCGGGGGCGTGGCCGGAAGCGCGGTCAGGCCGCGAGCCGCCCCGGCATCACGGCCCGTGGGCCGTACCTGGCCCGCAGCCGGTCCGCCACCGCCTCGATCCGGCGCGCCCGCTCGTCCACCGGGTCGAAGGACAGCTGGTGCGTGGCCCGCTCGCGGTCCGTCAGCCCCTCGGCGCGCAGCCCGATCCCCCGCACCCGGGCCCGTTGCAGGGCGAACGAGTCATGGATCCGGTACGCGAGGGCGGTGAGCGCCGCGGAGTGGGCGGTGGGCTCCCGGAGCGTACGGCTGCGGGTCAGCGTCGAGTATCCGGTGCGGTCGGCGTAGCGCACGGAGACCGCGAGGCCGCGGCAGACCTGCCCGTCCCCGCGCATCCTGGCCCCCAGCTCCTCGGTGAGCGACATGAGTGCGCGGCGCTGCCGTTCCCGGTCCAGCTCGTCGCGCGGGAAGGACCGTTCGGCGGCGATCGACCGGGGGGCGGCGCCCGGCACGACCGCCGTGCGGTCGATGCCGCGCGCCCGCTCCCACAGTTCGCGGCCGGTCCGTACGCCGGTGATCCGCTGGAGGGTGCCGAGCGGGGCCGCCGCGATCCGGCCGACGGAGTCGAGCCCGTACCCGCACAGGGTGCGGGCCGTTGCCGCCCCGACACCGTCCAGGGCCGCGGCCGGCCGGTCCGCGAGGAACTCCGCTCCCCCGCCCCCGGGCACCACGAAGGTCGTCCCGGGCGCGGCCTGCCGTGCCGCCGTCCGGGCCAGCATCGGGTTCTCCGCCGCCCCGATCGCGCAGTCCACGCCGTGCAGGGCGAGCGCGCGGATCCGGATCACCGAGGCCAGCCCCTTCACGTCCTGCCCGAAGTAGCGCAGCGCGCCGCGCACATCGGCGAGCGCTCCGTCGGGCGGAACCGCCTCGACCACCGGGGTGAACGCGCCGAGCAGGGCGAGCAGCCCCTCGTAACCGGCGCTGTCCGGGAGGCCGCCGCCGAGCTTGCGGAACCGCAGGTACAGGATTCCCGGCGCATCGGGTGCGGTGCTCATCCCGCGCTCCCCGGGCTCTGGTGCCACAGCTTCCTGCCGGTGGCGATGCCTTCACCGGGCGGCTGGAGGTCGGACCAGGGGTTCATCTCGTACCCCGTCGGCAGCTGGATGCGGCGGCCGCCGTCACCGTCACCGGACGGGGGTCCCTCGGACGGGGGTTCCGCCGCCAGCCGGTCCGCGACCGCGTCGAGTCCGCCGGTACGCCGCAGTTCGGCCAGTTCCGCCAGGTTCCAGGCGGCCGCGCCGACCACGCTCAGGCTCCGCGGTCCGCGTCGCTGCACCACTCCGCGCACCAGCAGCAGCCAGGAGTGGAAGACGGTGTGCGCGCAGGCGGCGTGGCTGTCGTCGAAGAAGGCCAGGTCGACCAGGCCCGTACCGTCGTCCAGGGTGGTGAAGACGACCCGGCGGCCGGAGCGGACCGGCGGGGTCTGGGTGGCCGCCTTGGCGCCCGCGACCAGCACGGTGTCCCCGTGCCGTGCCTCGCGCAGCCGCTTGGCGGAGACCGCGCCGAGCTCCTTCAGGAAGGCGTGGTGATCGTCCATCAGATGGCGGGAGACATCCATGCTCAGGACGCCCAGCTCGGCGCTGAGCCGTTCCGCTTCGTTGAGGTCGGGCAGGCCGATGGAGCCGGTCCGGTGCCCGCCGCCGAGGGGGAGCTGCGCGCCGGAGGCGCCGGAGCCCGTGCCCCGCTGGGCGCGGTGCAGTTCGGACAGGTGCAGCAGCAGATCGCGCCGGTTGGTGCCGAACGCGTCCAACGCGCCCACCCGGGCCAGCCGTTCGGCGGCCGGCCTGCCCGGCCTGGCCCGCTGCCAGAAGTCCAGCAGCGAAGTGTAGGGCTGCCCGGCCTCGATCCGGGCGACCTCGGCCTCGCTGATGCCATGGACGTCCGAGAGTGCGAGCCGCACCCCCCAGATGCCCTTCCCTCCCCCATCGTCAGACACCAGTTCGATTCGATGGGCGGCCGCCGACCGGTTCACGTCCAGCGCCAGCACCGGCACCCCGCGCCGCCGCGCGTCCGCGAGCAGCAGCCGCTTCGGGTACATCCCGGGGTCATGGGTGAGCAGCCCGGCGTAGAAGGCCGCCGGGTGGTGCGCCTTGAGCCACGCCGACTGGTACGTCGGCACGGCGAAGGCGACCGCGTGCGCCTTGCAGAAGCCGTAACTGCCGAACGCCTCGATGATCTCCCAGGTCCGGGCGATCACTTCGGCGCCGTACTTCCTCTCCGCCGCCCGCTGCGCGAACCACACCTTGATCCGGCCCTGCGAGTCGGGGTCGGAGAGCCCGCGCCGGACCCGGTCGGCCTCGTCCCGGCCGCAGCCGGTCATGATGTCGACCATCTCGATGATCTGCTCGTGGAAGACGACCACTCCGTACGTCTCGCGCAGCGGCCCTTCCAGATCGGGGTGCGGGTAGCGCACGGGGGCCCGGCCGTGCCGGGCCTCGATGAACGGCCGCACCATGTCGGCGGCGACCGGCCCGGGGCGGAACAGCGAGATGTCGACCACCAGATCGTGGAAACCGGCCGGCTGGAGCCTGCCGACCAGATCGCGCTGGCCCGGCGACTCGATCTGGAAGCAGCCCAGTGTCTCGGCGCTCCTGATCATCCGGTACGTCTCCGGGTCGTCCGGCGGCACGGCGTCCAGGTCCACGTCCTGCCCCGAGGCCCGCCCGATCTCCGTGACCGCGTGCGCCATCGCCGACTGCATCCGCACACCCAGCACATCGAGCTTGAGCAGCCCCAGGTCCTCCACGTCCTCCTTGTCGAACTGCACCATCGGGAAGCCGTCGCCGCTGGTGGGCACGGTGGGCGTACGGCGCAGCAGGGAGGCGTCCGAGAGGAGCACCCCGCACGGGTGCATGGCGATACCGCGCGGCAGTCCGTCCAGCGCCTCCACCAGCTCCCAGAGCCGCCCGTACCGGTCCTTCTCCCGTGCCACTTCACGCAGTTCGGGCAGTTCCTCCATGGCCGCACGGGCGTCGCGGGCCCGGATGTGCGGGAAGGCCTTGGCGAGCCGGTCGGTCTCGGCCGGGTCCATGGAGAGCGCGGCGCCCACGTCCCGGATGGCGTGGCGCACCCGGTAGGTCTCGGGCATGGCGACGGTCGCGACCCGTTCGGTGCCGAAGCGTCCGATGATCGCGCGGTAGACGTCGAGCCTGCGGGCGGATTCCACGTCGATGTCGATGTCGGGCAGCACGAAGCGGCGCCTGGAGAGGAAGCGCTCCATCAGCAGCCCGTGCTCGACCGGGTCGGCGTGCGCGATCCCGAGGAGATGGTTGACCAGGGAGCCCGCACCGGAGCCCCGGGCGGCGACCCGTACCTCCATCGCCCTTATGTCATCCACGACCTGAGCAACCGTCAGGAAGTAGGAGGCGAAACCGTGGTAGGCGATGATGTCCAGCTCCTGGTGCATCCGCTCCCAGTAGTCGCGCCTGCGGTCGTAGCCGCGCAGCACCATGCCGGCGGCGGCCCGGGAGGCCAGCACCCGCTGGGCGGTGCGCCGCCCGGCGCCGACGAGCTCCGGTTCGGGGAAGTGGACGGCGCCGAGGCCGAGGTCGCCCTCGGGGTCGACGACACAGGCGTCGGCGGTGCGCCGGGTCTCCGCGAGCAGCCGCTCCCCGGCGTCCCGGCCGAGACCGGCGGCCGAGGCGATCCGCCCGGCGGTCTCCGCCATCGCGCGGGCGTCCTTCAGCCAGCGCTCCTCGCTGTCGAGCGGGGCGCGGCGGGGGTCGACGGGGACCAGCCCGCGGGCCGCGTCGAGCACATCGGCGACCGGGCCCTGCCCGGCGTCGGCGTACCGGACGGCGTTGGTCAGCACGGCCCGCACTCCCTGCTCGGCGGCGAAGCCGACGGTACGGGCGGCGAGCCGCAGCGATCCGGGTCCGGTGCCTTCGCGCCCGTGGTGGACGGCTTCGAGGCGCAGGTCGTCGCCGTAGATCTCCCGCCAGCCGGCGAGCAGCGCGGCGGCCCGGTCCGGACGGCCGGCGGTCAGCGCCCTGCCGACGTCGGAGGCGGGGCCGAGCAGCACGGTGAGCCCTTCGGCGGGCAGCTCGGACCGGCCGACCAGGGGCCGTCCGGCGCCGTCGGGCGCGGGGGCGTGGGCGGCGGTGACGAGGCGGCACAGTTCCGCCCAGCCCCGGGCTCCGTCCCGGGCGAGGAAGGTGGCCCGGGGCGCGGATTCATCGACGAAGGCGCCACCGCGGACCGGGGTCCGCAGCCGATGCGTACGCCCGCCGTCCCTCGTATGCTCCGCCGCCGCGGGACCCACCGCGAGCTCCACCCCGAAGAGCGGCCGCACCCCGGCACTCTCGCAGGCCTTGGCGAAGCGGACCGCGCCCGCGAGCGTGTCGCGATCGGTCAGTGCCAGAGCGTCCATCCCCCGCTGGGCGGCGCGCTCCGCCAGCCGCTCCGGATGCGAGGCCCCGTACCTCAGGGAGAACCCGGAAACGGTACGCAGATGCGTGAACCCGGGCACCTGCACCTCCTGAACGATCCGTACTCACCACCCCCTCGTTCTCCACCATAGACCAAGTTTCGAACATTCGTACGATATCCGGAGTGCGGAACGGTCCCCCGGCCCCGACCGGTGATCGGCAAGGGTTCCGGTCAGCCATTCGGCCCAGCCCCGACTGCACGAACGGCCGACGCCCCGGAACGTGGGGGCATGACTTTCGCTGACGAGGTGAAGAACGCCGTCACTCCACGGGCCGCACTGCTCGTCATCGGTGTGCTCGGACTGCAGCTGCTGTTCATCGCGTCCTACGTCGGGGCGTTGCACAGACCGAAGCCGACGGACGTACCCTTCGGCGTCGTCGCGCCCCGGCAGATTTCCGCACAGCTCCTCACCGAGCTGAAGAATCTCCCCGGCGGCCCGCTGGACCCCCGCGCGGTCACCGACGCGGCCACCGCCCGCGAGCAGATCCTCGATCGCAGGATCGACGGCGCCCTGGTCGTCAGCCCCCAGGGCACGACCGACACCGTGCTGGTCGCCTCCGGCGGCGGCACCTCGCTGGCCACCACCCTGACGAAGATCATCACGGAGGTCGACCGGACCCGGCAGCGCACCGTACGGTCCGTGGACCTGGCCCCGGCCTCCAACCAGGACTTCAACGGGATCTCGTCGTTCTACCTGGTCGTGGGCTGGTGCGTCGGCGGCTACCTCTGCGCCTCGATCCTGGCGATCAGCGCGGGCTCCAAGCCCGCCAACCGTCAGCGCGCGGTGATCCGGACCGGCGTCATGGCGCTGTACTCGATCGTGGGCGGAATCGGCGGCGCGATCATCATCGGCCCGATCCTCGGTGCCCTGCCCGGAAGCTTCTGGGGCCTGTCGGGCCTGGGCGCACTGACCGTCTTCGCGGTCGGCATGATCACCCTCGCACTCCAGGCCCTCACCGGCATCGTCGGCATCGGCCTGGCCGTCCTGATCGTGGTGATCGCGGGCAACCCGAGCGCCGGCGGCGCCTACCCGCTGCCGATGATCCCGGACTTCTGGCGGGCCATCGGTCCCGCCCTGCCGCCCGGGGCGGGTACCTGGGTCGCGCGCTCGATCGCCTACTTCAAGGGCAACGCGGTCACCGGCCCCCTGCTGGTGCTGTCCGCGTGGGCGGTGGTGGGCACGGCCGTCACACTCCTGGTCGCCATGCGCCGTACACCGGAGGAACTCACCGGCGAGCGGCCACCGTTCGGCTCGAATCCCGCCTGACCAGGCCTCCCGGGCGCGTCATTTCAGGTGCTGAGCCAGCTTCTCCAGCCGGCCCGCGAGCGAATCCCCCTGGGCCGCGACCTTCGTGGCCTTGCCGGACCAGAAGTCCGGGCTCGTCAGCCGCCCGTACCGCACAGCCCACGCCGCCGCCTCGCGGTCCAGCCGCTCGGCCTTCATCCGTATGTCGGCCTCCGCCGGTGCCGCCAGCGCGTTCAGCTCCTCCACCAGGCGCTGGACCTTCCGCACGAGCGGGCTGGTACGCGGGCCGGCCCGCCGATCGGGAGCGTCCGCCGAAGAGCCGCGCCGGGGAGCAACGGACGCTTGAGCAGGGGCCGTACCGTCCCGCGGGGGCTGCGGCACCGGCCGGTCCACCGCAGGCCCCGGAGCCGTCCCCGCAACGGGGCGGCGGCTCGTACGCCTCCACCTCTCCACGCCGGGAACCCGCAGGCCCTCGGGCGTCATCGCGCAGGCGTCGAGCGGCACCCAGTCGGTGCTGCTCCGCGCCCCCTCCGCCCTGATCCGGATACGCCGCTCCACCCCCTCCGTCCCGAAACGGAAGCGGAGTACGTGGCCGAACGTCCCGTACATCTCCGCCATGGTCTCCGGGTGGGCGGAACCCGGCCCGAAAACCCAGTCCAGGCTTGCCGCGTCGCGCTCCAACTCCTCGTGCGCGGAACGCCATTCGGGGTGCGTCAGCCTCCGGAACTGGAAGCGCACCCGCTGCCGGCTGTCACGGACCCGGAAGTCGACGGCGTCACCCGGACCCGTACCCAGATCACGCAGCACCGCCCGCGCGTCGACACCGCTCCCGCGGGCCCAGCGGGCGAGGTCCTGCTTGATGAAGAGGTGGTCCGCACTGTTCGCGCCATTGGCCTTGCGCCGGCAGGACGTATTCGGTGCGTGGGCGAAGTGGCAGACCTTGTCCACGTAGAGCCGGTCGGACAACTTGTTGCCGCAGCCACCGAGCTGGGTGCCGCACCAGTAGCTGTACGTCGGATGCCGCCGACGCAGACGCCGGAGCTCGTCGGCCTCTTGCGGCAGAACGATGCCCAGGCCCGATGCGGCGCTCCCGATGACCGCGGTCTGCACCAGCCGACGATCCGATTCGGCCATGGCGCCCCTCCCCGAATAGTTCACACAATCCGCTCTTTCCTGCACATGCATTGAAGCATGCACGCAGGTCACGATAAAGATCGATTCGATCCGACGTCCGCTGTCGGAGCCCGAGGCGTTCCCGGCGGAAAGACCTGGCCGATCGGGAGATGAGGAGCTACTCTGCCCCGCGATGACAACTCACTCCGATATCAGATCGGGGGACCCGTCCGCGCAAGGTGAGTGCTGATGCTCACTCAGGCCGCGAACAGGGATTCCCGCCTTTCCTTCTGGCTGCGCGTGCGGGAGTTCGCCGTGCCGCCCATGATCGAGACCGCGACCGCCCGTCGGCATGCCGGCGACTGGGCAGGAGCGTGCGCCGCCGCAGGCCTCGATGTCGATCTCAACCCACGGTCCGTGGCACGCACCCACGGCCGGGAACTCGCGTCCCGGATCCGGGACGATCTGCGCCATCTGGCTCCTGATCTGTTGCGCTGGCACCTGCCGAGGATCGCTCCTCGCGGGCTGCTGCGTCCGGGCCTGACGATCGCTCTGGCCCGGTACGACACCGAGGGGCCCGACGGCGTGCGCCCGGTGCACCTGGTGGGGGACCGCCGCCCGCCGCCATCCGCACCACCGTCCGAACCCTCGGTTCCGCCTCGACCTGCACCGCCATCTGTGGGACGCGCGCAGGGCCGACGAGCTGCGGATCCGGTCCGGGGCCGCCGGGCCGCCCGCCGGCCCGCCACCCTCCGACGGCCGTCCCGCACTGCCGCCGGATGTGCTGGGGATGGTGCCGCCCGCGCGCCGCTGCGCCGTCGACCGGTGGGCGGACGAGGCGGGGATCCTGCTCCGGGCCGAGGGGCGGGCCGCCGATACCGTCGCCGTGCGGTTCGGGGCCCGGCACCGGCTGCTCCTGGACCTCGTCGCGGACGGGAACGGGAACGGCTGGGGGCCGTCCGCGCTACGGATCGCGTCCGCGGTCACGGCCACGGACGGTGGCGCCTCCGCGCTGCCGGTCCTGCCCGACGCGGCGACCTGGGTGCTGCCCGACCTCGATCTGATCCGTACCGGTTCGATCGAGGCCGGCCGGCTGCATCCGCTGGTCGTCGCGGCTCTGGCACCGGATCATTCGCCGGCCGGTCCGGCACGGCCTCCGGACCTGGCGGGACAGCCGCGCCTCGTGGAATGCCGGGGCGCCCGGCACCGGATCGGCCTGGTCGACGGGGTGCTGGCCCCACTGGACCACGACCCTGCCGAGATCCGCCGGGAGGAACTGCTGGTCGCACTGACCGGCACCCCGCTTCCCTGCCTCCAGGCCATCGACGAGGCGCACCGCCGTCCGGACTGTCTCACCGGCGTACGCGAACGCCTCGACCACGGCGACATCGCCGGTGCGCTGGCCGTCGTCGAGGGTCTGCTGGGCCCCGGCGCACTGCTGCGCAGCGGCGAGCTGCGGGACGAGCTGGAGGCGGCCGCGCGGCGGCGGATCACCTACGGGCTGTTCCGGGCGGGTCTGGCCGAAGGACCCGACCGCCTCCACCCGTACCGCCGCCGCCCCGGTCACCGCCGCTCGCACCCGCGCCACGCGGTCCGCCGCTGACCCGGTCCCCCGACCCTTTCACGCTCACCACGAACCCAAAGGTGATCAGTCATGCCTGTACGCGCCCCTTTCGTCATGCCCGAAGCGCCCTCCGACCGGGACCGTACCTCCCAGCTCGACATCGCCGGCGAGCTCACGGCCCTGCTGCGCTCCACCACCACCGAACCCCGCCCCGACATGCAGTTGGAGGCGCTGACGCTGGCCGTGGCCGCCGATCTGCCGGTACTCCTGTGGGGCGAGCCCGGCATCGGCAAGACCGCCGCCCTCACCCAGCTCGCCGCCTGTACGGGTCCGGTACGGGTGCCGTACGGGACCCGAAGACCGCGGGTGCCGGACCGGGGCTGCGGGTCGGTCAGGGCGAGTGGGCGGCGTTCGTGGGCCTCGCGCTCGGTTGGCGGACACGCCCTCGCCCTCGCAGGGCAATACGTCTACGGCCTGCCCGGCGTGCGACGAGAAGGCGTAGGCGGAGGTACCTCGGTGGGATCGTGCAGCGTACGGACGATGATGTCGCCCCTCGTGTGTCCGGCGACGGTCGCCGCCTCGGCGTGGTCACGGGCCGCCTGCTGCAAGGCGTCGGCCACCACCCGGGCGGCCGCGACGGTGCCGCCGTGGCCGGTGCGGTAGAGCGTCCGCGTGATCTGGCTGCCGGTGACGGGCAGCGTCGTCACCGTCACCTGCTCCAACTGGGCCGCGAAATGCGCCGGCAGGACCGCGGCCCCGAGCTGCCCGGCCAGCAGCGTCTGGACGGCGATCATGTGGTCGGCCAGGTGCTCGACCGACGGCACGACCCCGTGGACGCCCGCGAACCGGGCGAAGGCACGGCCACGAGCGGAGTGCGCGGGGGCGCTGATCCACGGACGGCCGGAGAGTCCGGCGGCGGCGGTCGGCACGTCCCAGGTGGCCGGGACGACCACGCGGTAGTAGTCCTCGCTCAGCACCTGCGCCCGCACCGAGGGCGGCAGCGGCAGCGCGGTGTCCCGGTCGTCGGTGAGGACCAGGACGTCCAGCTCGCCCAGCCGCAGCTGCCGCAGGCCGTCCTGCAGCCCGGCCTCCACGAACCTCGGTTCGACCCGCGGATGCGACCTGGCCAGCAGCCGCAGCGCCCGGACCGCGATCCGGGCAAGCACCCACGACGTGGCCCCGACCGCCACCGGCCCCTGGACGGCCTGCTGGTTCACGGAGCCCAACTGCTGTGCCGCGGCGGCGAGCTCCTGACTGATGCGGTCCCCGGTGGCGGCGAGCATCCGGCCGGCCGCGGTGAGTTCCAGCCGTGGGCCCGAACGGTCGACCAGTGGCAGGCCCACTTCTCGTTCCAGGCTTGCCAGTTGCTGCGAAACCGCCGACCGCGTATGGCCGAGCACGCGTGCCGCCGGAGCGAGGCCGCCGCTCCGCGCTATCGCGCTCAGGACCAGCAGGCGCCTGGGGTCGAGGTCCATGCGCGCCGCCCTCCTCCGTGTCAGGGGATGTGCCACGGACTGTACCGACGCACCGCCAGTCCCGCTGTCGAGGGGGGTTAAGCACTGCTGTGCAACGGGGCTGCCTCGCGGCCGTACAGCTGCGAGACTCACCGATATCCCGAGGGCTTCGGCCGGCATCCGCCCTGGCACAGGCATGCCCGAAGCCCGGTCATGTCCCGTTCACAAGGAGGCCGCACATGGCCAGTTCCGTTCCGAAGCGCGTTCGAGTGTCGTCCGCCCCGCGTCCCGGTCGGCCCACTGTCGCGCTGGCCGTGGTCTGCGCCCTGCTGGGACTGCCCCTGGTGTCGGCCTGCGGCCCTTCCGCCGACTCGTCCAACGGCCCTGCCGCCCCCACTGCCCGGAGCGGGCCCTCCGACGGCGGCACCCACGGGAACAGCGGGGACAACGGGAACAACGGGAACAGCGGGAACAGCGGGAACAACAGCAGCTCGTGGGCGCTCAGTGCCCCGCAGGTCGCGGCCGGCTATCCGCAGGGTCAGCCACCGGCGGACATGGTGCGGAGGTTCAACGACGACACCCGGAAGAACGCCGCGCGTCTCGACGTGTCCGGCACACCGGTACGCGCCTACTACGACGACCGGGCGGACGGCGCATGGATCTTCTACACGGGGGTCACCGGCAGCGGCTTCCAGCCCGACCACCTGCACGACATCCTCAACCAGCTCCCGGCGGTCCACGACGACGGCGCCGGCGACCGGACCACCACCAGCGCCATCGACGCCAAGCCAGGCCCGCACGGCGGCCGGGCGATCTGCAACACCGTCCTCCTCCAGACCGACATGCTCGCCACAGCGGTCTCCACCTGCTCCTGGTTCACTCCGACCACCGCGGCCGGCGTCACCCTCATCACCAAGGCCGACGGCACCAGCACCAAACTCGGCTTCACCGCCGCCGATGTCGCCCCGATCATGCGGGCGATCCGCGCCGAGGTCGAGATCCCGCGACAGTAGCGCCGTCGGCCGGCACCGGACGGAACGACGAGCACGCCCCCGAACACCCTTTGCGGTTTCCCAACGCACCGTCCCGGTAAGGGCTCTGATGAGCCATCATCGAATCGGATGGGAAAAGACGGGCACGCGGTGCCCGCACCTTACGGAGGAGGCGCCAAGTGCGTAGTCGGGTGCGCGCGGACGACGGGCGGCATCTGGTGGTGGAGCGTCTCGGGGATCCCCGTGGCAGACCGGTCTTCCTGCTGCACGGGATGCCCGGCAGCAGGCTCGGTCCGGCTCCGCGCGGCATGGTCCTCTACCAGCGCAAGACCCAGCTGATCACCTACGACCGGCCGGGCTACGGCGAATCCGACCGGCTGCCGGGCCGCTGCGTCGCCGATGCCGTCCAGGACGTACGGGCCATCGCGGACCACCTCGGTCTCGATCGGTTCGCCGTGGTGGGCCGGTCCGGTGGCGCCCCGCACGCCCTGGCCTGCGCGGCGCTGATGCCCGAGCGGGTGACCCGTACCGCCGCGCTGGTCGGGCTGGCCCCGTGGGGGGCCGACGGTCTCGACTGGTTCGACGGGATGGCCGCCTCCAACGTGCTGGCGTACTCCACCGCGGCGGCCGATCCGGACGGGCTCGCGGAGTCGTTCATCTCACGGTCCGCGGTGATCAGGAAGAACCCGGTCCGGCTCATCGACGATCTGCGCCAGGAGCTGACCGAATCCGACCGGCTGGTGGTCAACGACGCCGGGGTCCGCACCATGCTGCTGCGCAACTACCGTGAGGGGCTGCGCACTTCCGCCTGGGGCTGGATCGACGACGCGCTCGCGTTCAGCAATCCGTGGGGGTTCGACCCTGCGGACATCACGGGTCCGGTGATGCTGTGGCACGGTGAGAAGGACGTGTTCTCGCCGGTGGGCCACTCCCGCTGGCTGGCCGAACGCATCCCGAACTCCACCGTCGTGGTGGAACCGGCGGCAGCGCACTTCGACGCCCTCCACGCGCTGCCCAGGATCCTGAACTGGCTGCTGGACCCGCCCGCCCGCTGAGCGGCGGGCGGGCGGGTCGGGGAGCGTCCGGCGGCGGCCGGACGCTCCCGGGGCTCATACCGCCATCGGTTCCAGTTCACGCTCGAACCGGCGCTCGTCCCGGGCGATCCGGCTCATCGGATGGTCCTCGCCGAGCTGCCTGGACAGCTCCTCGGTCGTTTCCGCCCGGAGCCGCATCGCCTCGTCCTTGCGCCCCATCGCGTCGAGGGTGACCGCCATGTTCGACTTCATGGCCAGCGTCTCCGGGTGGTGGGCCCCGAGGACGCGCCTGAGCTGTCCAGCCACCTTCCGTTCGGTTTCCAGCACGATGTCGAGATTGCCCGTCTCAGCCGTCGCGTTGGCCAGGTTCATCACACAGAACAGGGTGTTGGGATGCTCCGGCCCGTACACCTCACGCATCGAAGCGACCACCCGGGTCAGTACCCGCTCCGACTCCTCCACCTCGCCGGTCCCCAACTGGTAGACACCTAGGTTGTTCAGGGCGGCCAGGGTGTACGGGTGCTTTTCCCCCGGCACCTTCATGTATTGGTCGACGACCTCCTGCGCGGTGTTCCTGGCCTCGGTGGTCTCGCCCGCCGCGTACAGGTCCGCCGCCATGTTGAGGTCACAGGCCAGCGACTCCGGGTTGGCGGCTGTGTACTTGGCCCGGTACCTGGCACGGGTGGCCACCGTGAGCCTGCGGGCGTCCTCCAGCCTGCCCGCCCGGCGCAGCGACACCGCGAGGCTCTTCGCCGCGCTCAGCGTGCCCGGGAAGGCCCGGCCGAGCGTTGCCTTGTAGCTGTCGTACGTGCGGCTGAGGATGCCGACCGCGTCCTCGTACCGCCCGACGTCACGCAGGTCGCGGGCCAGGTTCATGGCTGAGGAGAGGCTGTACGGGTGCTCCGCGCCGAGCACCTCGACCCGCTTGTCGAAGACGTCCTGGTCGATCTCCCTGGCCTTGGCGTACTGCCCGATGGACCGCAGGGTGAACGCCAAGTTGTTGGCCGCCGCCAGGGTCCTCGGGTGCGAATCGTGGAAGATCTGGTTGAACCCGTCGGTCGCCTCCGTCGCCAGCTCGATCGCCCTGGTGTACTCACCCAGCGTGCCGAGGTCGGTCGCCAGGCTGCTGGTGCTCATGTACGTGTGCGGGTGCTCCGGTCCCAGGACCTCCTGCTGCATCGTCAGGGTGATCTCGTCGAGCTCCCTCGCCTCCACATAACGGCCGCGCGAACGGTAGACGTTGGCGAGGTGGAAACAGAGGTAGAGGTACTGGATGTCCCGCTCCCCCAGCGTCTCCTTCCAGAGGACACGCAGCTCCTCGCCGAGAGCGGCGGCGGTCCTGAAGTCACCTCGCTTCCAGAGATAACGAACCCGGTCGATCAGCAGCCTGCGGGCCTCGGGCTCCTTGCAGTTGCGGGCATCGGACGGGCCGAGGTGCGGCCAGATCGTGGCGAACTGCGTCCAGCTCGCAGGGTTGTCGATCGGCTCGTTCTCGTCGTCGGGCCGGGCGCCCGCCAGGATGCGGTGGACGGCGTGCCGGGCGTCCCGCTGCTCCTCCTCGCTGAGCTGCGCCCGGATGACGGCCTGGACGAGCCGGTGCACCTGGATGGAGTTGGAGACCTGGTCGACCTTGGCGAGGGCGAACCGGCCGATCTCCCGGATGACCCGGCCCAGCACCAGCTTCTCCTGGAGCGAGGCGTCGTACGGCTTCAGCGCGTCGATCATCTCCTTGCTGTACAGGAGGTTCCCGGAGATCGGCTCGGGGGCGAAGAAGGCGCAGAGCTGGAGCAGCCGCACCGCGGCGGGCGAGCGCTCCTTCAGCCGTTGGATGGAGATGTTCCAGGTCGCGGCGACCGGCTCCGGGTAACCGGCCGGCTGGTTGAGCGCCAGGACCTCCGGGGCCTGCCGGGCCAGTTGTTCCAGATAGGTGTCGATCGGAGTGGCGGTCTCCGCGATCCAGGCCGCCGCCTGTTCGACGGCCAGCGGCAGGTCACCGACCGCGGTGGCCACCTGGGCTGCGTCCTCGTCGCTCAGCCCCGGGGCCCGGCGCTGAAGGTGTTCGATGGACTCCTCGCGCAGGAAGACGTCGACGGGCAGGGCGTCGCCGTGCTGGGACCAGGCCTGGTTCCGCGAGGTGACCAGGATGTGGCCGGAACCGCCCTGCGGGAAGTAGCGCCGGAGCCGTTCGGGGTCGTCGGCGTTGTCGAAGACCAGCAGCCAGCGGTCCGAGGGCACACCGCGCCGCAGCAGGTCCACGGCCTCCTGGGAGGCCGCCGCCATGTCGTCGCCGCCCTGGGCGCCCAGCCGGACCGCGAGCTCGGCGAGCGCGGCCACCACGTCGTCGGCCTGCTCGGACGATATCCACCAGACCAGGTCGTAGTCGGCCATGAAGCGGTGCACGTACTCCAGGGCGACCTGGGTCTTGCCGACGCCGCCGAGTCCGTACAGGGTCTGCGGCTGCGGCAGCACGACGGCCATGCCGCCGCCGAGCTGGTCGCGCATCCGTTCCAGGACCAGGGAGCGGCCGGTGAAACCGGGGTTGCGCGGCGGAGCGTTCCAGATCCTGGGGACGGTGCCCGGGAAGCGCGGTCCCGGCGACACGGCGTCGGTGAGCTGTACGGGCCGGTCCAGGGCGCGCAGCAGGGCGGCGGTGGCGTGCACCTCGTCGAGCCGGAAGAGGTCGACGGGGTTGCGGTCGATGTAGGGCGCGGACAGCCGTACGTCACCGACCCTGAGCGGCAGCAGATGACGTCGGCCGCCGCCGGGGTCCTCCGCGACGGCCCGGTCCCAGAGGTTCACCGCGCGCTGCGACTTGAGGTAGGCGCTGGAGAGCAGCACCACGGTGCGGGTCGCGTTCTCGGTGGTGATCTCCGTCGGCTCGGCGGTCTCCCGCTCGGCGGACACATCGCGCGGTACGACACGGAAACCGGCCCGGGTGAGCACGGATTCGATCCAGTCGGCCCACATCCGGTTCTCCGCCACATAGCTGAGGAAGAGATCGGCCGGCAGCGCGGGCCTGCGCCTGGTGAACGCGTCACGGATGCGCAGCCGTACCTCTTCGCCGACCGGTGGCATCGAGGTGATCTGCTGGTCGGTGATGACGGAGGTGAGCCGTTCGAAGGCGGAGAGCAGGGAGTTGGTGAGGCCCGCCTCGTCGCCGAAGGTCGCGAGGGTCTCCTCGTAGGCGTAGTAGGGGCGGTACGGAATCTCCACCGCGCCCCAGTAGGTGGTGAGTTCGTCCCCGGACAGGTCGCGCGGCAGCCGGTCGAACTTCAGCCGGGCCAGCGCCCGTCCGGCATCCGCCTTCTCCTTCTCGCCCTCGTCGATGCGCATCGGGACGGGGAAGATGGAGATGGGGCGGCCGGTGTAGCGCTCGGAGATCTGCCGGGCGACGGAGGCGGCGCCGTCGATGGACTGGTCGCTGAGCGTGAAGCAGTCGACGAGGACGTCGGGGAGGTGGACGGTGCAGATGTCGGCGATGTCGCTGAGGCCGGTCCGGCTGTCGATGAGGACGTAGTCGTAGTTGGCCTTCATGTCGTCGCGCAGGGCGTCGAAGAAGTGGCCGCCGCCGAGCCGGTCGTAGAAGTTGTCCCAGTCGAAGGTGGAGACGGTCGCGGAGTATTCGCGGTTCTGCCGCCCGGCGGAGACGAAGTCCAGCGTGCCGCCCTGCGGGAACTCCCAGCCGAGTGCCTCGGGAGTGAGGGAGACGGCGTGCGGCTGGATACGCGCGTAGTCGCGGTGCCAGTCGTCGGCGCGCTGGACGGGGCTGGTCGCGGCCCACGCGTACTCGGTGATCAGATCGATGACGCCGGTGGTTGCACCGAGTGTCGAGGGGTCGAGGAACGGGTGGAAGAACCGGTGGAGCCCCGGCGCCTCCAGGTCCCAGTCGACGGCCAGTACCCGTTTTCCGTTGGCGGCGAGTATCCAGGCGGTGTTGGCCAGGGCCATGGTTCGCCCGGTGCCGCCCTTGTACGAGTAGAAGGTGACGATGCGCCCGTCACGACTGGCCGTCATCCGTGTCCTCCGCATCCGTCGCAGGGTCGTGTGTCTCGGGGGTGTCGTTCATCTGCGCCATCGGCCCCATCAACCGTGTCCGTTCGGTGTGTCCGCCGCCGGTGGCGGGCGGGTAGACCGCGGCATGTCTCAAGTACTGCTGGGCCGCCACTTCGACCACCTGCGGCAGGATCCGCCCGAAGGCGTCCATGCTGGGTACGCCTCTGGCTGCGACGCGGCAGTAGGCCCGCCCCTGACGCATCTTGGCCGGCATTGTCTGTTCGAGTTTCTCAGTCAACTCGGCCTCGAAGGCCCTGCTTTCGGAGTCCTCGCGGTTCCACGGGACGACCATCGTCACCCAGGGACGATTCTCGGCGTCGAAGGCGGCAAGCCGCCTTCGACGCTCCTCGTCCTGCAGGGCCCAGCGGTCGACGAGCAGGATCTCCGGTCTGCTGGGAGGCTGTTTACCCTCCGGGTGCCCGGACTCCTCGTCGAAGGAGGAGACGGTGACCTGGTAGTTGAGGGAGCGCACCAGGTCCTGGGCGACGTAGGCCAGGGGGCGGGCGGCGGCCGGGTGGTAGGGGTTCCAGTCCTGCGGATTGTCGCCGTAGTAGTCGGCGTTGCGCCCCTCGGGCAGATCGTGCCGTGTGGGGGCGGCGATGGTCACCTGCATGGGACGGGGTCCGCCCACTCCGCTGTTCGGCGGGCCGAAGGCGCTGGGAGCCAGCCGGTAGTCGACGGGGCGGCCGGTGCCGAGCCTTATGGTGTCGGCGACTGTGACGATGCGCTTGGCGAGTTCGTACACCGCGCGCTCGTACTCTTCCTCGAAGAGCTTGAGTTTGATCAGCCCGTAGAGACCGTCACTGACATAACGGTCGCCGAAGTCACGGTGGTTGAACTGTAATCGCTCGGCTGGTCCCGGGAGCTGGCTCGGTGGTACGGGTACCCAGAGCGCCGGGACGATCGCCTCGGCGCTCTGGTTGGAACGGGCCCGGTGATGGATGGCGCGCTGGGCGAAGGCGTACCACTCCTTGCCGCACATCTCGCTCGCGAAGTAACGCGGCGAAAACAGCGGAACAAACACCCGGCAGGTGGCGAGCGCCTCACCGAGCCGTTCCGACCAGCCTTCGCCGGAGCGTATCTCTCGGTCGATGAACCCCGCGGGCGCACCCGCGGGGAGATCGGTCAGGGCCATCACATGGCCGCAGAGATCCTGGAAGAGCCGCTCGACCCACATGTCGGGGTCCGTTCCACCGCCGTACCCCGGTGTATGCGCATAACTCAAGAAAAAGTACGGCCGATGGTCCGCCGCTCGCTGCTGCGTCGTTGCGTGCACACGACCCCCGTCCTGTGTGAGCACCCGCACCCGAGGAGTGATGGTGAATGCGAGCGAATTCATCATTCCGGAGCGGACGTTGCTCCACCCCCATGGCGTTCGGTCATTCAACGCCATTTTTCAGTCATACGTTCCCAGGTTCCGTCGATCATTCCTTGATCGAATCGGGTCCGCGTCTGCTCCTCCCGGTTGTCCTGTGCGTACGGACAGCCCGGCCGACCCGGAATGTGATCCTCAGATCTCTTTTCGCATCCGGTCCAGCAACCGTTTCCCGTCGATGGTCAGTTCGGCGGCACCTTCCAGAGTATCGAGGGCCTGCGGTACGCCCTCCAGGTAGCGCAGGTCGAAAGCCCCCAACGCCATCCGTTCATAGGTGTCGGCCAGCAACCGGGAAAACGGAACTGGTTGTTCCTGCCAGGGAATCCGATGTTCCCAGGAGCCGTCCGCCGCGTAAAGATCCGTGACATCCCGAAGCGCCCGCAATTCGGCCCGCCGGAAACCGCGCAGCAGGGCGAACGCCAGTTCCTCGGAACTTCCGTCCGGGGCGATCCCCAGCGCGCCGTATCCGTGCCGCCCCACGGCGGGCTCCGCCGGGGCCAGGCCGGTCAGCGGGGTGAGGGTGGTGAGACGGCCGGCCATCTCCTCGGTGCGCCCGGGAGCCTTCATCCCGATGAGCGTCCATGCCTCGCCGATCCTGGCCGCCAGGCCGGCCGCGGCCCGCTCGTCGAGCGCTCCCGCGGCGGGCAGGGCGAAGCAGTCGCGGTACGGGTCGAGGTCGTCGAGCACGAAGCCGGCTGCCGAACCGGGTGTCGGGATCCGGCGCAGCGGCCGCCAGCCGGGACCGGCCACCTCCGGCCGTACGATGCGGCGCTCGGCCGCGTCGCCGCCTTCCCGCCGGACGAGGAAGCCGTCCTCGGTGGCACGCAGGAGCGCCGTGCCGTCCTCCCCCTCGTCCGCGATCCGCAGCTCACCGAGACCGGGGAGGAAGATCCGGCCACCCGAGAAGGGCATCCGCACCAACAGATCCAGGCCGGTCCGCGCGACGGCGACCGCGAGGTACGCCGACATCCGGCGCGTCACCTGCATGGCCCCGGGCCGCTCGTGGACCAGTTCCATCGCGTCCAGCAGCCAGGTGCGCGTGTACGGGTGCGCCAGCACCTCGTTCAGGCCGCGGGCCCCCTGCTCGGACGCCTCGATGCCGGCGGCCAGCTCCCAGGCGGCCTCCCACTGCTTGCCGCCGTGCTGTCCGATGTCGACGTTGAGCAGGGCGAGCAGGGTGCGGGTGAGGTCTTGTTGGGCGGCGACCAGTTCGACGGGCTCGGTCACCGCAGGAGCGACGAGGTCCGCCGCCGTACGCGCCTCGATGCCGCGCACCAGTGCGGCCAGATCGGCGCAGTACACGGACGGGTTGTCGAATGCGTCGGACGGTCCCGTGGAGCTGTACCGGTGCGTGTACAGGCCGCCTCCGCACGAACGGACGACGGGGCATTCCCGGCAGGTCTCGCTGACGCCGGCCAGCCCGAGCTGGCGGGCCCGCACCCCGGGGTGGGCCGCGACCTCGTCGAAGGCATGGGTGAAGACATCGAATCCGGTGGCCGCCGCGCCTTCGTAGGCGCTCTTGAGCGAGTCGACCTGCTCCAGCTGGCCGTCGGTCTCGACAACGACGAGGTCCGTGGGGGCGAGCCCCAGGGACTCCGTGAGGCTGGGGCCGCCGCTCAGCGTGGACAGCACCGAGGAGAACAACCGCACCGGCACCGGGCGTCCCCGCTCCTGCCAGTGGTCGAAGACCGCGAGAAGCCAATCGGCGTAGGCGGTGGGGGAATCGTCCGGACGGGGCGGCGGATCGTCCCAGGTGGCATGCGGGAGCAGGAAGTCGATGAGTGGCGGGTCGAGCTCGGCGAGCGCATCGAGAACCGCGCGCGGGTCGTTCGCGATGTCGACGGTGCACAGGAGCCCGAGGTAGAGATGGCGGTATCGATCCTGCCGGAGCAGCTCGACGGCCTTGAGGACCAAGGCGTGGCTGCTGCGCCCGTCGGCGTAGCGGCGGTGTCGGTCGTTGGCGACCCGGTCACCGTCGAGGGAGATGCCGACCCTGACGCCGAACTCGTCGAAGAGGTCGAGATAACGCGGACTGAGCTGGACTCCGTTGGTGTGGATACGGAGGTCGAGCTCCGCGACGCCCTCGAAGGCGGAGGTGAGCTCCTCGCAGACGCGCCGCAGCCGGGCGGGGCCCGCCAGTAGGGGCTCCCCTCCGTGCAGGATCACTGACACGGAGGGCAACGCATGCGTTGTGGCATGCTCGGCCAGGCGCTGAGCTGTCCGGAAGATGACGTCGTCAGAGATTGCTTTAGGGCGGGTACGCCAGCTCTGATCTGCATGTTCGTAGACGTAGCAATGATCACAGGCAAGATCGCACCTGCTGTGCACTTTGAGCACAATTTCACGGAATGGGACCAGGGGTCCTGTCATTCCCTCAGTCTAGCCAGCATGCAACGCGAATCAGAGCGCGGAACTGAAGGTCGACGCCAGGCTGTGGCGATCGGTCGAGGCAGAAAATACCCGGCCAAGCTTCCTGGTGGCTTCTGCGGTGCGGGTGTCGATCTTGGAGAGCGGCACCGAGTCCTTCTTCGCAACAGCGAAGGGGCGAGGGGATTCAGAGATCTTCACGGCCGTCCTTGAGGGGAGTTTTCCGGATCAGGGAGAAAAGCAGCCAGTTTCTGTATGAACACAGTGCCCGGCGGCACGACTTTACCTCCCTATCCCGGCTGACGCACCGCAGTGATCCTTTCTTCACCCTGATGCAGTACAGGACTTACTCTTCCTGCTCGAACAGGCCTCATCACGCCACGCAAGTCGGGGGAAACCCGAGGGAAACACAGGTGGGGCAGGTCATCGGGGGCGAACCCGGGCCCGCCCGCGCCGCCCCGCGGCAGCACGGGCGGCTCACGTCCCGGCAGGCGTCAGTCGGCCACCGGAGCGGCCTTGTCGGTCCATATGCCCTTCAGGCAGTCCATGGTCCGCTCATGGGTGTCGCCCACGACATCCGTAACCCTCACACGGACATAGAGCGACTGGACCTGCTGGGCAAAGGATTCGGAGAACGCACCCACCAGCACCGTGTCATGACCTCCCACGGCTCCCATCAGAGGGAATCCGGCACCGAACGCGATGAGCCGGAAGTCCTCCCCGACGACGAATCCGGCCCCGGTCAACTCGGCCACGGTGTCCGGCACGCTGCTCCACCACGCGTCGGCGGAGTCGTCCGCACCCTGCATGACCACCCTGATGTCCCATGATTCGATCACGGCCATGTGCTGGCCGCCGTTGAGTATTCCGACGCGCCACGCAGGCGCCCGAGCGGTCAGCAGTCCCTTCGCCCAGGCAGCCCGCCAGCCCAGGTACGGCCTGACCGTGCGGGCGTACTGCGCGCGTGCCAGTACGGCCCCCAGCGAGACCGCCAGCAGACTTCCCAGCACCTGCCCATCGATCAGCTGCAGACGCCACGGCCACTCGGCCTGCGCCTCGGTCGACACGTTGACCCGGACCGCTTCCCAGACGAGCAGTGCGGTCAGCAGGCCGAGGAGCACGAGCGGCGCGGTGAACAGCAGAGGACTTCGGCGGACCCGACGCTGAGCGTCGGACAGCGGATCCACGTTCTCGCCGTATCCGTCACTCATCCCTGATCCTCCGTCAGTCGGTCGCGAGAGACACGTACTGGACATCAACACGCCCCGGCACAAGGTCTGTTGGACCACATTGCCACAGCGTCCCGGATTGCACGAGGGGACCTTACCGGGGACCGAAAAGCACCACTGACGCCCCAGGTCCATTGCCGCGCCCGACGGTGCACCTCTACGCTCGTGGCCCCATCCAAGTCACCGAACGAGCATGCCTATAACCGCAGACGGGAGTGAACATGACGGCGCTTCCAGGGCCGCTCCAGAGCATGGTCTTCAGGAACGCCGATCTTCCGGCGCTCTTTCACCACACGGACGGGATAGCCGTCGCGAGGCAGCGGGAGGCGGTGAACACCACCCGCATTCAACTGATTCTCCTGGTCACCGGGGCCGTACCGGCCGCACTCCCCTGGCACGTCGAGGTCGCCGACACGTTCCAACTCACCGATGCGGTCGGCGTGTTGGCCTACCTGGGTGTCCTGATCACGACGTACCTCTCCGCCCGGCGCAAAGCAAAGTCGCATTGGCAACTCAACCGCTCGGCGGCGGAGTTCATCAAGTCGATGTGCTGGCGCTACTCGGTGCACGGATCACCGTTCGACACCAGTACCCATCATCCGGAGGCGGTGTTCGCCAATCGCCTCGAAGAGGGCCTTCAGGAACTCCGCAAAGTGGGGTGGGCCGACCCCCGCGACCTGACGGCGGATTCGGGCGGGCTGATCACCGGCTCGATGCGCGAGTTGCGGGAGAAGGCGTTCACCGTACGCAAGGAGACGTATGTACGGGACCGGCTGATAGAGCAGAGAAGTTGGTACCGCAGGCGCCAGGAGGTCTCCCGGCGGGCCACCCTGGTCTGGTCGACCACCATTGCCGCACTGACCGCGCTCGCCCTGGTGTTCGCCGTGCTGAGGACGTTCTCCGTCACCCAGTCCTTCGCCCTGACGGGGGTGCTGTCGGCAGCGGCGGCCGCCTGTCTGGCGTGGAGCGAGATGCGCCGGCACCACCCGCTGATCTCGGCCCACTCGCTGGTGGAGCAGGACCTGGAGGCGATGCAGGTGGCGATGGAGACCACGCTGACCGAGCGTCAGTGGCCGGGGGCGGTGTTCGAGACCGAGCGCATCGTCTCCCCGCAGCACACCGACTGGCTGGCCCGGCACCAGATGTGAGCCACCGCCCGGCGGCGGGCCGCCCGCGACCGGGGTCGCGCACGGCCCCTGGCGCGGCGGGCAGTCAGGTGCGCTCCACGCCCTCGCGCCAGATCACCGTGACCGGGCGGCCCAGGCTCCGGGCGTACGTCACGATGTCGCCCGTGCCGCCGAGGCCGCGGGCCGGCCGGCCGTCCCACACCGCGAGCAGCCGGTCGCAGTGGTCGGCGATGTACGCGCCCGCCGCGTAGTACGCCTCGTCGGTGGAGTGCGGGTAACCCAGCCGGACCTCCCGGGCCGCCCGGCCCTTGAGGGCCCGGTAGCGGGCGAGTTCGGCCGCGTCGGCGAAGCAGGATTCGTAGTCGCCGCTCGGGATGACCACGGTCAGGTCCGCGCCGCGGGCCAGGGCGAGGTCGGCGAAGAGCTGGTCCGCTCCCACCGCCAGGCTGGAGAGGGCCTCCAAGGAGCCTTCCAGGCCGCCGAGCGCCGCCCGTAACCCTGCGAGCACATGGGCGTGGGCCTCCTGCGGGATGGTGCGATGACCGGTCACTCCGATGCGTTTCACGGACCTGGAACCCCCTGAGGTGTCTACCGGGGGTTCCGGAGGGGAATCCCTCCGGTTGGCACAGAACCCGCCCCCGTTGCTCCTGCGTGACCGACCTGCCCCACATCCTCTCAAAAGCCGCGGGGTGAGCGGGAGCCCCCGCCCGCGATTCGGACGGGGGCTCTGGCTCGGTCGGCCGCTTGTTCGGGGCGGACCGGGGGGTGCCGGTGCGTCAGTAGACGCTGACCCCGTACGCGCTGAGCGCCTCGGTGACCGGCTGGAAGTACGTGGTGCCACCGGAGGAGCAGTCGCCGCTGCCGCCGGAGGTGAGACCGATCGCGTTGGAGCCGGAGTAGAGCGGGCCGCCGGAGTCGCCGGGCTCCGCGCAGACGTTGGTCTTGATCATGCCGTAGACGATGTCGCCGTTGCCGTAGTTGACCGTGGCGTTGAGGCCCGTGACGGAGCCGCTGTGGGTGCCGGTGGTGGAGCCGCGGCGGGTGACGGACATGCCGACCGTGGCATTGGCCGCGCCGGTGATGTCGACGCTGCCGACGGTGCCCTCGTGGGAGACCGAGGCGTTGTCGTACCGGACCAGGCCGTAGTCGTTGGTCGGGAAGCTGGAGCCGACCGTCGGGCCGATGCTGGTCGAGTTCGACGAGTTGGTGTACCAGGGCGGGTTGCCGTCGGTGCAGTGACCGGCGGTCAGGAAGTAGTAGGTGCTGCCGCTGCGGACGTTGAAGCCGAGGGAACAGCGCCAGCCGGGGGCGTAGATCGCGTCGCCGCCGGAGAGCAGTTTGCTGATCTTCCCCGTGGTGCGCTCGATCTTCAGGGCGCCGGCGTTGGCTCCGGCGGACTGCTTGATCTGCTCGATCTCGGCCTTCGAGACCGTGCGGTCCGCGGTGACCACGAGCTTCTTGGACACCGGGTCGATGTTCCATGCGGTGCCCGCCACATCGGCGCCGAGCACGGCGTCGCTCGCGGCCGAGAGCTGCTGGGCGCTGAAGGTGGTGGTGGTGTCGGCCTGGGCGCTGGGGACGGCCAGTGCGGCGACGGCGACAAGACCCGCGGCGATGGCGACGGTCCTGGTGCGTCTCACGGTGCTGCTGAGGGGGGTGGTGCGCTTGATCCTCACTTTTCATTCCTCCCGAGGGGAAGTCGGGGGTCCGCCTGTGGGGTGGTCGGACCCGTGAGGCGCAGTCGTCGGCACGGCCATGGGCCCGCGATGCGGACATGCCGTGCTCCTGACAAGCGCTGCTCGGGAGTATTCAAGGCGTCAACTTGTGGCGCAAGAGGGCCTGCTGGCCTGAATCTGTCGCACCGCACGGGAACGGCCCAGGCAGCGCATGGGCTGTCTGGGCCGCTGTCCCGACGGAATATGGCGGTGCGTCAGCTGTCGACGCGGTTGCGCTCCCCCGCCTCGACGGCGACGGAAAGGGTGTTGCCTGGCGGCGGGAAGGGGCAGATGAAGTGGTCCGCGAAGGCGCACGGCGGCAGCAGCGCGCGGTTGAGGTCGACCGTCACCCTGCCGTCCTCGTCGGGCGCCGCGGGCCGCAGGAACCGGAAGCGGTAGCTGCTGTTCCCGCTGGTGGCATCGGCGAAGACCGCCCAGAGCGAACCGTCGGGCTCGACCGCGACCTGCAGCGTGTGCTCCGCGCCGTCGACCTCGAAGGCGATCTCACCGGCGAGTCCGAGACCGCGCTCGACCCCGTCGGCGTTCTCGACCCGGACCGTACGGGCGCTGTCGTACGGGCGGAAGGTGCCCGGGAGCGCCCAGCGGGCGTCGTACGGGGTGGCCTCGATGGCCCGGAAGGCGCGCCGCGCCGGGGAGTCCGGGTCGAAGTCCCGTACCGCCCAGAGCCCTTCGCGGCTCAGCACGACCAGCCGCCGCCCGCCCTGCGCGACGCGGGACTCGTCGATCGGGCCGCGGTCGGCGGTGAGCCGGACCTGGCCGGTGAAGGGCTCGCCGTCGACGGTCAGCCCGTCCGCGGCGGACGCGCTGAGCACCAGCTCGTCGCCGTCCTCCCGCCACTGCCCGGGTACCTCGGGGATGCGGCCCTCCGGGTGGTCGGAGAGCCAGTGGGTACCGGTGAGGGAGAGCGGCCCGTAGGGGCCGGCGACCGTGGCGGTGCGCTCCTCGTGCCAGTGCTTCCAGTCCTGTGCCGCCTGCTCGAATCCGTGCGGCTGCGGTGCGTCCGTGCTCATGCGATCAACCTTTCCATACCGGCTCGGCGAGCCCGAGATGCGACCGCAGCGTGGGACCGGTGTATTCGGAGCGGAACACCCCGCGCTCCCGGAGGAGCGGGACGACCCGTTCGACGAAGTCGTCCAGGCCGCCCGGGGTGAGGTGCGGTACGAGGATGAATCCGTCGGCGGCGTCGGCGGCGACGAACTCGGTGAGCTGCTCCGCGACCGTCCGCGGGCTGCCGATGAAGGACTGCCGGCCGGTCGTCTCGATGACGGTCTGCCGGATGGACAGCCCCTTCTCCTCGGACAGCGCTCGCCAGCGCGCCGCGACGGCGAGGGGGTCGCCGTGCTTGACCCGGCCCTGGACCAGCGAGGATTCGGGGTCCGGGTCGATGTCGGGCAGCGGCCCGTCGGGGTCGTACGAGGAGAGGTCACGGCCCCAGATCTGTTCCAGGGCCAGCAGCGCCGTCTGCGGGGAGACCTGTTGGCGGCGGATCTCGGCCGCTCTCTCCTGGGCCTCGGCGTCGCTGTCGCCGAGTACGAAGGTGACCCCGGGCATGATCTTCAGCTCATCGGGTTCCCGGCCGTAATTCACCAGCCGCGCCTTGACGTCGGCGTAGAAGGTGCGGCCCGCCTCCAGCGTGCCGTGCCGGGTGAAGACGACATCGGCGGCCGAAGCGGCGAACTCGCGGCCCTCCGGGGAGTCCCCGGCCTGGATGACGACCGGATGACCCTGCGGGGAGCGCGGGACGGTGAACTCGCCCTCGATGGCGAAGTGCTGCCCCCGGTGCGTGAACGGGCGCGGGGTGCCGTCCGGGGTCCAGGCGTCCCACAGCTCGCGGGCGGTGGCGACGAACTCGGCGGCCCTCGTATAGCGGTGGGCCCGGTCGAGGTAGCCGCCGCGCCGGAAGTTCTCCCCGGTGAAGGCGTCGGAGGAGGTGACGACGTTCCAGGCGGCCCGGCCGTCGCTGAGGTGGTCGAGGGTGGCGAGGCGGCGGGCCAGTTCGTACGGCTCGTTGAAGGTGGCGTTGACGGTGGCGGCGAGGCCGAGCCGGTCGGTGACGGCCGCCAGTGCGGCCAGCACGGTGAGGGACTCGGGACGGCCGACCACGTCCAGATCGTGGATGCGGCCGTTGTGCTCGCGCAGCCGCAGCCCCTCGGCGAGGAAGAAGAAGTCGAACGTGCCGCGTTCCGCGGTGCGGGCGAGGTGTGCGAAGGAGGAGAAGTCGATCTGGCTCCTGGAGCGGGGGTCCGCCCAGACGGTGGTGTTGTTGACGCCCGGGAAGTGGGCGGCGAGATGCATCTGCCGCGTCGCGGTGCTCATGCCCGTCCTCCTTCGAGGGCGTACCGGTTGGCGGGGCGGGCCAGCCCCAGGTGCTCGCGCAGGGTGCCGCCGGGGTAGAAGGTGCGGAACAGGCTGCGGTGCTGGAGCAGGGCCACGGTGCCGTTGACGATCCGTTCGAGGTCGCGCCCGGGGGTGATGGGCGTGAGGTGGAAGCCGTCCGCCGCTCCGCCGCGGTGCCAGCGGGCGATCAGTTCGGCGAGGTCCACCGGACCGCCCCGGTAGTACGAGCCGCCGGCGGCGAGCGGTGGTCCGCTCTCCAGTCCCGGTTCCGGGGCGGTCTCGGCGTCGCCGAGGTCGACCGTGAGCGCGACCAGGACCCGGAGCGTGTCGGGGTCGCGTCCGTGCGCCGCCGCGCGCCGGCGCAGATCGGCACGGGCCGCGGCGGCCTGCTCGGGGGCGGTGGCCCGGACCAGGACGACATCTCCGTGGCGGGCCGCGGTCTCCCGGGCCGGGCCGCTCGTCCCGTCGACGACGGTGACCGGGTGCCCCTGCGGGGGCCGGGGCACGATCGCCGGGCCCCGGACGGAGAAGGAGGCGCCCTCGAAGTCGACGTGGTGCAGCTTGTCGCGGTCGATGAAGCGTCCGGTGGCGACGTCCCTGATCTCGGCGTCGTCCTCCCAGCTGTCCCACAGTCGGGCGCCCACGTCGGCGCTCTCACCGGCCTCGCGCCACAGCTCGTCGGCGGGCGCCGCCGGACGCCGGCCGAAGAGCCGGGCCTCGGCCCCGGTCGTCGACACATCGATGTTCCAGCCCGCCCGGCCGCGGCTCACCCAGTCCAGGGTGGCCACGGCGGACGACACATGGAACGGCTCGGTGTGGGTGGTGGTGACGGTGGGCACCAGGCCGATCCGGCCGGTGGCGGGCGCGACCCGGGAGAGCACGGCGAGCGCGTCGAGTCCGGGTCTGGCGAAGGAGTCGCCGAGCGTGACGAAGTCGAGGGCGCCGTGCTCGGCGAGCCGGGCGAGGCCGATGTAGTGCCCGGGGTCGTAGCGGGGCGGACCGCCGATCTCGGCGGCCAGGTGGAGGGGTGCGGTGGCAGGCATGGGTGATACCTCTCAAGACTCTCGTGGGGCTCTCGCGGCGCTCTCGCGGGCTCGGTTCCCGGGCCTGGGCAGGCCGGGCGGGTTGATCTCGGACCTCGTGACGGCCTCGTCGGTGAGCCCCCAGCGCTTCAGCACCTCGGCGTACGAGCCGTCCCGCACGATGTGGTCGATGGCGGCCGCGTACGCCTCGACCAGGCCGCTGCCCTTCTTCGTGGTGGCGGCGATCTTGCCCTGGAGCCCGTCGCCCGCGCCCGACAGCGTGCCGACGATCTCGGACTGGCCGGCCGATGCGACGTGGTAGTTGGCGGACGGGCCGGGGCCGAGGTAGGCGTCGATCCGGCCGGACCGGAGGGCCAGGTAGTAGTCGCTGTCCTTCTGGAAGTACTCGATGTCGACCGGCTTGCGCCCGGCCCTGACGTTCTCCTCGCTCCAGTCGACGAGGATCTTCTCCTGGTTGGTCCCGGACGAGACGGCGATCGTCCTCCCCGCCACGTCCTTCGGCTCCTTCACCTTCCAGCCGGAGCCCTTCCTGGCCTCGAAGGCGATGTTGTCGAGCCGGTAGGTCGCGAAGTCGTACTTCTCCTTGCGCTCCTCGGTGACCGTGACGTTGGAGAGCACGCCGTCGAACTTGGAGCTGTCCAGGCCGACGAAGAGGTTCTCCCAGGAGACCTGCTCGAACTGCGGTTTCAGGCCGCGCGTGTCGGCGATCAGGGTCGCCAGGTCGATCTCGGAGCCGATCCTGGTCTTGTCGTCGGTGGCGTAGAAGCCGAGCGGTGGCGAGGCGGCGGCGCTCGCGCCCAGCCGCAGGGTGCCCCGCTCGCGGACGGCCTCGGGCACCTTCGCCGCGATGGCGTCGACCTTCCTGCCCCGGATCCGGTGCTGGTCGGGGCCGATGTCGATACCGGTGCCCCGCTGCCCCTTCGGCTTCACCTCGCCGGTCGCGGCGTCACCGGCACCGCAGGCGGTGAGCAGTCCCGCGGCGGTGAGGGTGGCGAGCGCGGCGGAGAGGGTGCGGCGGACGGACACGGGCGTACTCCTCGGAGAGAACACGGCTGGGATCACAGGACCTTGGACAGGAAGGCGCGGGTGCGCTCGTGCTTCGGACGGTCGAGTACGTCGCCGGGGGCGCCCTGCTCGACGATCCGTCCCTCGTCCATGAAGACGACGGTGTCGGCGACCTCGCGGGCGAAGCCGATCTCGTGCGTGACGACGATCATGGTGGTGCCCTGGAGCGCCAGATCCTTGATGACGTCGAGGACTTCACCGACCAGCTCGGGGTCGAGCGCCGAGGTCGGCTCGTCGAAGAGCAGCAGCTTCGGTTCGAGGGCCAGCGCACGGGCGATGGCGACCCGCTGCTGCTGCCCGCCGGACAGCTGCTTGGGGTAGGCCCCCGCCTTGTCGGCGAGCCCCACCCGGGCGAGCAGCTTCTCCGCGGCGGCGATGGCCTCCTTCTTCGGGCGGCCGAGGGCGGCGACCGGGGCCTCGACGATGTTCTCCACCACGGTGAGGTGCGGGAAGAGGTTGAAGTTCTGGAAGACGAAGCCGATCCGGGTGCGCCGGCGCAGCACCTCGCGCTCGCGGAGCTCGTACAGCTTGTTGCCGTCCCTGCGGTAGCCGACCAGGGTGCCGTCCACGCTGATCCAGCCGTGGTCGACCTTCTCCAGGTGGTTGATGGTGCGCAGGAGCGTGGACTTGCCGGAGCCGGACGGGCCGAGGACGACGGTGACCTCTCCGGCGCGTACGGACAGGTCGATACCGCGCAGCACTTCGAGACTGCCGAAGCTCTTGTGCACGGAGCGGATCTCGACCATGGCGTCCGGGGTCGGGGTGGTGTCTTCGGTGGTGCTGCTCATCGTGCGGCCCCCTTGGCGTAGTGACGTTCGACGTAGTGCTGGAGGACGGAGAGCACGGTGGTCAGGAGGATGTACCAGACCGTCGCGACCATCAGCAGGGGCACGACCCTGCCGTTGCGTCCGTAGACGACCTGGACCTGGTAGAAGAGTTCGCCGATCGCCATCACGGAGACGATCGAGGTGCCCTTGAAGAGCGAGATGATCTCGTTGGCGGCGTTCGGCAGGATGGAGCGCATCGCCTGCGGGAGCACGATCCGCCGCAGCTGCCGGTGCCGGGGAATCCCGAGCGCCGCGGCGGCCTCCAACTGGCCGCCGTCCACCGCGAGTACGCCGCCCCGGACGATCTCCGCCGCGTAGGCGGCCTGGTGCAGCGCGAGCCCGAGTACGGCCGCGCTCATCGCGCCGACCAGGTTCATCGTGTCGAAGGAGAAGAAGCTGGGCCCGAACGGGATGCCGAACTGCAACTCCTTGGAGAGGTAGGCGAGGTTGAACCAGAAGAGCAGCTGGACGATGAGCGGGATGGAGCGGAACGCCCAGATGTACGCGTGGGCGACCGCGCCGAGGAACGGGCTGGCCGACAGCCGCATGAAGGCGAGCACGATGCCCAGCGCGAAGCCGAGGACCGTGCCGTACAAGGTCAGTTGGAGGGTGACCCAGACGGCCTTGAGGATGGTCTCGGCGGTGAAGAACTGGGCGAAGACGTCCCACTCCCAGCCGGGATTGGTGACCAGTCCGTGCAGGAACTGGGCGAGCACGACGGCGGTGGCGGCGACGGCGACCCAGCGCCAGGGGTGGCGCACGGGGACGACGGTGAGCGCGTCGTGGTCGTCGGCGGTGGGCGGGGCGACGCGTGGTCCGGTCGCCCTGTCGATGGGTGGATCGCTGGTGAGGGACATGAGGGGTCCTTGGGCTGCGGTGTACGAGGGCGGGGTGGGGAGCCGTGCGCCGGGAGGGAGGTCCCGGGGCGCGGTCAGCCGTCGCTACGGGCGAGGTCCCGGAGGAACGTGAGCGCCGTACGGGCGGTGGCGTCGTTCTGCCGGAAGGCCGGGCCGCCGGTGCGCGGCCGGGTGAACGCTCCGCCGGCGCGGGCGGTGGTGAACGGGCCGAGCGCGAAGCGGCGCGGGTGCGGCCTGCCGTCGCGGTCCAGGATCCGGCCGCTGTCGGGGGCGACCGAGAGCAGCCCGGTGGCGGTGGCGGCGGCCCCGTCCTCGTACAGCTCCTGGAGCAGCGGGCTGCGGGTGCGCTCCAGCGTGGGGTCGGGCAGCCGGGCCTCGACCAGGGTGCGGGCCGCTATCGGCTGCCCCGGCACGGTGGCGCTGCCGGCCAGGAAGAGGCCCCGCCGCTCATCGGCCTCGACGGTCATTCGGGCGCCGAGGAAGCGGACGACACCGGCCCGGGAGAGCGCGAGGAGCTGGTGCAGCCGGGGTCCGGGCGGGCCGGAGGCGAGATAGCTGAAGAAGCCGTGCCACCAGCCTCCGATGTCGCCGAGCCGGATCAACTGCCCGTAGGCGGACAGCAGTCCGAGGAAAACGGCGAGGTCCGGACTGTGTGCGGGATCGTGGCGGCGTTCCAGGTCTGCGGTGATGTAGCCGCGCAGTCCGTCCTGCAGTGCGTCGTACGAGGGGTAGCGCACCCCGTCCAGGGGGTGGTCGAGCGCTTCGAGGTCGAGCCGGTCCGCGGGGTCGGGGACGGCGGCCGCGACGAGGGCGGCCGGCTCGGGTCCTGCCGGGTCCGCGGCGGCGTACTTCTCCTCGAAGCCGGCCCAGTCGCCCGCCGTGCGCTCGGGGTGGGCGGTGAAGAGCCGGTGGTAGTGGGCATGGCCGAGCTCTTTGTCGATATATGGCCACACATCGCGCCGGAAGTCGACCGGCCGGTCCGTCCTCAGCAGCGCCTCGATCCGGTCCGGGCCGAGGAAGCGCGGCAGCGGCGGCCGTTCGCCCTCCCAGGCATAGCCGATCTTGGAGTGGTACGGGACGCCCCGGCGCGATCCGATGTGGAGCACGGGCTCCCTGCCGGACGGCACGTACTCGCCGTCCTCGTACCGTCCGCCGCGGCCCTCGGTGAGCAGCACCATCAGATCGACGAAGGCGAGCCCGAAGCCCCGTACGATGACCGGCTCACCCGCCGGCACCGCGGTCAGATCGGTGTCGGCGGTAAAGTCCGGCGGCAGGTGGACGAGTCCG
Source organism: Streptomyces sp. NBC_00984 (assembly GCF_045162475.1). Lineage (NCBI taxonomy): Bacteria > Bacillati > Actinomycetota > Actinomycetes > Kitasatosporales > Streptomycetaceae > Streptomyces > Streptomyces sp. NBC_00984. Next base: position 7,054,567 of record NZ_CP108734.1, on the reverse strand, counting down.
TGCCGGTCTGCGAAGTCGGCCAACTCGACCTGTTCCGGATCGGGTTCGGCGTCGAGGTGGCCGATGGTGACGGCGACGGCATCGGCGAGCAGCGGCGTGTCGCGCCCCGCCAGCCAGACGCGCTGCCGGCCTTCGCGCGGCCCGGTGACACGGACGGCGCTGTCCCGGTGCCAGTGGACGGTGACGCCTTCCGGGAGGGCGGCCACGGCCTGCTCGTACACCCAGCGCAGATAGACGCTCTGCAGTCGTCTGCTCGGGAAGTCGCTGCCCTCCAACGTCTTTATCTCGTCGAGGAGTTCGGGTTCCACGCCTGCCCCGTCCGGAAGCGTCGCACGCCCGTCCCGGATGTCCGCCGCCCAGGTGTGCAGCGCCGGCCCCGGACGGACCGGCCCCTCCAGCTGGACGGTGTCGTCGGTGAACATCGTGACGTCCTCGGCCATGGAGTTCATCCAGAGCAGCGGCGACTGGTCGTGACGCCAGATCCGTCCGCCGCCGGGCGGGTACGGGTCGACGAGATGGATGGTCAGCGGGCGGTTCCGGTACAGGTCGGGGGCGTTGGCGGCGATGCGCTCGATCAGGCCGGTGCCGCGCGGTCCGGCGCCTATGACGACGAGCGTCGGCGTCCCGCTCATCGGGCACCCGCCGTGCCGCGCGCGTAGTGCCGCTCGACGTAGTGCTGGCCGATGCCGAGCAGCGAGGTGACCACGGCGTACCACATGGTGGCGACCAGCAGCAGCGGGATGACCTGATAGGTGCGGTGGTAGACGAGCTGCACGGAGTAGAGCAGGTCCTGTACGGCGATGATGCTGACGATCGAGGTGCCCTTGAGGGTGCCGATCAGCATGTTCCCGGCGGGCGGGACGATGGAGCGCATCGCCTGCGGGAGGACGATCCGGCGAAACCGGCGCCAGGGTCCGAGGCCGAGCGACTGGGCGGCCTCGATCTGTCCGCGTTCGACGGAGAGGATGCCGCCGCGGACGACCTCGGCGGCGTAGGCGGCCTCGTGCAGGGTGAGCCCGATGACGGCGACCGTGACGGGGCCGAGGAGGTTCACCGTACGGACGCCGAGGATCTCCGGGTAGAGCGCGCCGATGTTGAACCAGAACAGCAGCTGGACCAGGATCGGGGTGGACCTGAACAGCCAGATGTACCCCCAACTGACCGCCTGTAGCACTCGGTTGGCGGAGAGTCTGAGGACGGCGAGCAGGGTACCGAGGGCGAAGCCGAGCACCATGACCAGTGCCGTGAGCCAGAGGGTGAGGCCGAGGCCGCGCAGGACCGCGGTGGTGGTGAAGTACTCGGCGACGACGTCCCACTGGAAGGCGTCGTTGCGGATGACGGAGTTCAGCGCCAGGGAGAGCAGCGCGAGGACTGCGACGGCCGCCGCCCACTGGCCCGTTCGGCGCACCGGAACGATCCGGAGCCGGTCGTTTCCGTCGCTCTTGCCGAGCGGGGCGGGGGGAGAGTGCGGGAGGGTATCTGTCTGCGCGGACATACGAAGGCTCCGTGGATGCAGAGATCGAACACGGGGCGTGCCTTCAGCCGAAACACAACGTGGACCGGGCCCCTCAGCGCCGGTCCGCTCCCGAGGTAAGCGCTGTTCACCACGCGTTGTCAAGCCTGTCCACACTATGAGCCGTACGTCTCACTTCAGTTGACGGGCCACCGGATGCCTGTTCCACTTGGGCCATGCATTCGCAGCAGTGGCTGGTCAAGCGCTCCCACATCGACTTCGGTCGCGTGTGGTCCTCCTCCTGTTGAGCTGACCCCCTGCGTCTCCCCGCGCCTCTGCCTCGCGCCGTGTCCGGCGCCTGAGCACTTTTCCCTGCGTGCCTTCACACACAACGCCGTTCTCCCCTCCCCTCGCTCCGCCGTCCTTCCTCGCCCCGACCGTGGGGTCGCCGCGTGCTGCCCCGCCGCGTCCGCTCACGGCCGACGACTCTGGAGAGCCACACCTCATGCCCCGAACCCGGCACACCGCTGCCTTCGCGCTGATCACCGTCGCCGCTCTCGCCCTCACCGCGTGCGGGTCCGGCGACCCGGCGTCCGCACCGGCCGGTGCCGCCGGGGACGGGGCCGCCAAGGGAAAGGTGCCGACGACCGATGTGGTCTCGTCGGTGCGCAAGGACGAGGCCGCGGCGAAACTGCTGCCCGCCGACGTCCGCGCCGCCGGGACCCTGACCATCGCCGCCGGCGTCAGCAACCCGCCGGGCGCCACCTATCTCGCGGACGGGAAGACGGTGGCCGGCACGGACATCGACTTCGCGGACGCGGTGGCCAGGAAGCTCGGGCTGAGGTTCACCCGCGAGGTGGCCTCCTTCGAGGCGATCCTGCCGGCGCTGGGCAGCGGAAAGTACGACGTGGGCACCGGGAACTTCGGGGTGACCGAGGAGCGCCGCAGAACCATCGACTTCGTCACGTACATCAATGACGGCCAGGGCTTCGCCGTCCGCGACGACAGCAAGCTGAAGAAGGTCACCGATCTCACCCGGCTCTGCGGCCTGACCGTGGGCACCGGCGCGGGCACCACCTTCGAGGTGACCCTGGAGGAGAACCGGCACCTGTGCACCGACGCGGGCCGCAAGCCGTACGACGTGAAGACGTACAACGACCAGGGCGCCACCTGGGCCTCGCTCCAGCAGGGCCGCAGCGATGTGGTGATGTCCACCATCAACGGGCTGCGGTACGCGGTGGGGCAGCAGGAGGGTGTGCGCTTCCTCAATGAGTTCAAGCGCCTCGACGTCGGCTTCGCCTTCAAGAAGGGCACCCCGCTGGCGCCCGCCTTCCAGGCCGCGGTGAACGGCCTGAAGGCGGACGGCACCTACGACCGGATCCTGAAGAAGTGGGGCATCCGCGCGTCGGCGATCAGGACCTCGCGGATCTCGCCGCCCGAGATCAAGTGATCCGGGCCGGGCGCCCGGCCGTGGAGGCGGGAGCCCGGCCACAGAAGCGGGAGCCCGGCCGCAGAAGCGAGGACCGGCCGCAGAGGCGGGCGCCCGGCTCAGCAGCTGCAGTCGCAGCCGCAGCAGTCGCATGAATCGCAGCAGTCCCCGCAGTTGCTGCAGCAGTCACACGCATCGCAGGCGTCGCCGCAGTCGCACTGATTGCAGAGTCCGTCGCGGCGCTGATGGCTCCACGGGTCGTCGAACGTGCCGCAGCACATCTGGCAGGTGCAGGCCAGTCCCGCCCACACCAGGCAGCCCATGATCAGACCGCGCCGGTCGCGCGGCGGCTCGGGCGGGGGCTGCGGCGGACCCGCCGGGCCGCCGGGGCTCGGTGCGTACGGATTGCCCGGCGGCGGCCCGAAGGCCCCGGTCGGCCGGGTGCCTGACGGGGCGGCAGCTCCGTCCAGGAGCACGCCGCCCGCCTGGTGCGAGCACGCCGTGGTGCCGAAGGCCCGGTCCACCGACTGGCGCAGTTCGTGCGCCAGCAGCACATGGGCCAGCTTGCCGTCGGTGAACTCCGCGTCGCGCAGCGCCAGCCGCACGCCGTGCAGCGCGTCGTCGCACAGCCGTCGCGCCTCGGCGCGCGAGGTGCCGGTCGCGGTGAGCGGGTTCCAGGCACCCGACGCGGCGTCAGCTTCCTGGTCCTCCACGGCGTCCAGCAGATGCGCCAGCCGCCCGAACAGGCGGCCGGCCTCGGCGAGCGGTGCCGCGTTCTGCGGCTTTCCGGCGAGCACCGCGGTGTGGGCGAAGGCGGCCGCGGTGGCGGTCTCGGTGGGTTCGGTGACCGTGAGGAGCGGGGTGCCGGGCCCGGCGATCAGCTCGATGCCGGTCTGCCGGTCGACGGCGTCCACGAGCAGGGCGGTGTCGAAGCCGAGCTGTGCGCCGGTGCGCGCGCCGGCCCGGTCCCAGCCCGCGGCGACCCGGCGTGCGGCGGCGGCCACCGGGCGGCGCCCCAACAGGCCGTCCCTGTCCGCGACGTGGTCCCGGACCTTCGCCGAGGCCAGCACCAGGGAGACGGCGGCGGCCAGCCTGGCTCCCTCGCCGCGGGCGACCGGGGCCGTCCGCATGGCGCGCAGCGGACAGGGCCCCGCGGTGCGCCGCCATCCGGTGGTGCGCTCGGCCTGAGCCTCCGTCAGGACAGAAACAATCAGTCCGTCATAGTTCGTTACGATCCTGGCGAATTGCCCGTGATCGGACCGAAGTGCGAGACAGAGCCCGCAGAGATGGGCCATCCACTCGGTCCTGAGCCCCTCGGACAACCGATGGGTGCAGGGCCTGACTATTCCGAACACGACGATCCCCCGAGAGTCGTTCACCTGTGCGCCGAGCTCGTGCGGCTGCGCGACGTGCATCGTATCGAGCACCCCATTCACCCGTACGTCCCCCATGTCACCCGTACGGCCCGGGGCATCATATTTTCTTTCTTTCAGACTCCCCATGCGGGAGAAACCCTGACGAATCGCCATATCTTCTGCACCAGTACCGTCACGAATCCCCTGCGCGCCGACTATCCACTTGGCGCACGATCCGCATCATGGACGACCATAGGGACACGAAAGAGATGCGGAACGCCACGGAACCGCGGTGAGAGGAGGCATCCATGGGATCGGTGCGCAAGGCGAGTGCCTGGCTGGGCCTCGTGGAGGACAACGACGAGCGGTACTACGACGACGAGTACGCCGAGGGCCCGCAGACCGGGACCGGTCAGGCCTGGGTGACCGACCCCCGGGTGCAGGTCGCGTCGGAGGCCGCCGAGGAGACGGGCCGCCGGATCGCCACCGTCACCCCGGACAGTTTCCGGGACGCGCGGGCCATCGGAGAGCTCTTCCGGGACGGCGTCCCGGTGATCGTCAACCTCACGACCATGGACCCCACGGACGCGAAGCGTGTCGTGGACTTCGCCGCCGGGCTGATCTTCGGACTGCGCGGCTCGATCGAGCGCGTGGCCACCCGGGTCTTCCTGCTGACCCCGGCCGACACCCAGGTGGTCACCGAAGCCGCCGGCCGGCGGACCGACGGCTTCTTCAACCAGAGCTGAGCAGGGCGCTCGCCGGACCGGTCTACCGGAACGCGTCGAGACCGGTGAGCGCCTTGCCCAGCACCAGCTGGTGCATCTCCACGGTTCCTTCGTAGGTGAGCACCGACTCCAGATTCGTCGCGTGGCGCATCACCGGGTACTCCAGCGAGATCCCGTTGGCGCCGAGGATCGTGCGCGAGGTACGGCAGATGTCGATCGCCTCCCGCACATTGTTGAGCTTTCCGAAACTGATCTGCTCCGGGCGGAGCCTGCCCGCGTCCATCCGCCGGCCCAGATGGTGGGCGAGCAGGATGCCCTTGTGTAGTTCCACGGCCATGTCCGCGAGCTTGGCCTGGGTGAGCTGGAAGCCGCCGATCGGCCGGCCGAACTGTTCCCGGGTCCTCGCGTAGTCCACGGCCGCCTCGAAGCTGGCGCGGGCCGCACCCATGGCTCCCCAGACGATGCCGTAGCGGGCATGGCTGAGACAGCCGAGCGGGCCGCGCAGTCCGGTGACGCCCGGGAGCACGGCATCGGCGGGCAGCCGCACCTCGTCGAGGACCAGCTCGCTGGTGACCGAGGCGCGCAGGGACCACTTGTGCTTGATCTCGGGCGCCGAGAAGCCGGGGGTGTCGGTCGGCACGGCGAATCCGCGGATTCCGTCGTCGGTCTGCGCCCAGACGACGGCCACCCCGGCGACCGAGCCGTTGGTGATCCACATCTTGCGGCCGGTGAGTACCCAGTCCCCGCCGTCGCGCCTGGCATGGGTGCGCATCCCGGCCGGGTCGGAGCCGTGGTCCGGCTCGGTGAGGCCGAAGCAGCCGATGATCTCGCCGGCCGCCATGCCCGGCAGCCAGCGCCGGCGCTGCTCCTCGGAGCCGAAGCGGTGGATGGCGTACATGGCGAGCGATCCCTGTACGGAGACCAGGGAGCGGATCCCCGAGTCCGCCGCCTCGAGCTCCAGGCAGGCCAGCCCGTACTGGACCGCGGTGGCGCCCGCGCAGCCGTATCCCTGGAGGGACATGCCGAGCGCGCCGAGCGAACCGAGCTCACGGGCCAGCTCGCGGATGCCGGGCAGTTCGCCGCTCTCGTACCACTCGGCGATGTACGGCAGGACGCGGTCGGCGGCCCAGTCCCGGACGGTCCCGCGGATCGCGAGGTCCTCGTCGTCGAGCAGGTCGTCGATGCCGATCGGGTCGGCGGGGTCGAACGGTGGGAGCTTCGAGGACTCGGTGGTGGACATGAGTGTGCCTCCGGCGGCTCGCGCGATGCTAAAACTAGCAGTGTTAGTTATGGCGTCGCACCGACGTTACGGCTCAGTGTGCCGCCCGTCCAGAGCCGGTCGCCTCGGCGGGTCGGCGCCGGGCGGGCCGCGGCAGGGGCAGCTGCGCACGGCCCGGGGCGGGGGTCTCGTGCGCCATGCGGTGTTCGCGCAGCTCGCTCGCTTCGGTCCGTTCGGGATCGTCGAGCGTCGGCGACGGGCAGTCCATCACCCGCGGCAGCCGCAGCGCGGCCAGCGCCCCGAGCAGCAGCAGCGCGGCGCTGACCAGCAGCGTGACATGCAGCCCCGTGATGAAGGAATGGCGCGCCGTGGAGCGCAGCACCGCGCCCAGCGGACCGCCCAGCCGGTCCGCCACCTGGTAGGCCTCGCCCAGCGAGTGGGCGGCGGCCGCGCGGGCCCCGGCCGGGACACCCGCTTCGGGAAGCTTCGAGAGCCCGGGGGTGTAGGCGGCGTTCATGACGCTGCCGAGCAGGGCGATCCCCATGCCCGCGCCCAGCTGGTACGAGGTCTCGCCGATCGCCGCCGCCCCGCCCGCGCGGTCGGCGGGGGCCTCGCTGAGCATGGATTCGTACGCCCCGAAGAGCGTGGTCTGGAGTCCGAAGCCGAGGACGACGAAGGCCGCCGTCAGCAGCGCGGGCCGGTCGTGCTGCCCCATCGCGGTCAGGATCAGCACCGAGACCGCCGTGAGCACGAAGCCCCAGCCGACCATCCTGCGCGGACCGACGCGGCGCAGGGTGTACGAGCCGGTGGCGCCCGCGGCCATGGCGGCGAAGGTGAGCGGCAGCAGCCGCAGGCCGGTCTGGAGCGGGCTCAGGCCGAGGACGAGCTGGAGGTACTGCACGGCTATGAGCTCAAGACCGACCAGGGCCAGCATGGCGAGGACGATGCAGCCCACCGCGGTGGAGAAGGCGGGCCTGGCGAACATCCCGATGTCGATCAGCGGATGCGTACGCCGCTTCTGACGGCGCACGAACACGATGAGCAGGACCGCCCCGATCAGCAGCGGGGCGAGGGTGGCCGGGCTCAGCACTTCCTCACCGGTGCCCGCCCGCTTCACCCCGAGGACCATCCCGAGCACTCCGGCCGCGGCCATCAGCGCACCCAGCACGTCCCACGGGCCGTCGTGGCTGCCGCGCGACTCGGGCAGGAGCAGCCGTCCGACCGGCAGGACCAGCGCCATCAGCGGGACGTTGATCAGGAAGACCGAGCCCCACCAGAAGTGCTCGACGAGGAAGCCGCCGATGACCGGACCGACGGCGGCGCCCACGGCGGCGACCGCGGTCCAGACGCCGATCGCCACGGCCCGTTCGCGCCGGTCGGGGAAGACCTGCCGGAGGATCGACAGCGTCGCCGGCATGATCATCGCGCCGCCCACCCCGAGCAGGGCACGCGCCACGATGAGTACGCCGGGACTGTCGGCCATCGCGGCGATCGCGGAGGCGACACCGAAGAGGGCGTAGCCGAGCAGCAGGACGCGGCGGCGGCCGACCCGGTCCCCGAGGGTGCCGAAGAGAATCAGCAGCGAGGCACAGACCAGCGGGTAGGCGTCGACGATCCAGAGCAGACCGACCGCGCTGGGCCGCAGGTCCTCGGTGACGGCGGGTACGGCGACGTGGAGCACGGTCGCATCGAGTGCCACGAGCAGGAGGCTGAGGCAGAGGACGACGAGGACGACCCATCGATTGGCACCGTCGGCTGCTGAGCGCAGCCGGAGTCGGGCTGTGGTCGTCCCGGACATGCGTGTACCTCCCAAAAGGTCCCTCGCGCTCGGCGGGCCAACCGGGGATGCGACGGTTCGCCGCTCCTCATGGCCCGGCATCGACGGGCGAGTGGTCCGTCAGCGTACGCGAGTTCGGAGCCCCCACACGTGGTCCACCTCATACCCGTTCGGACCACGGAGTGTGGCGTACGCCACGCCGACCCGCCGCCCGGACCTGCGAGGACGCCCTGCGCACCCGGCACAGGACGGTACTCGGCCACCCCCGCGGAGCACCCGCCGGGCCCGCGCCGAAGGCGGCCGGTGACCGGACCGGCACCGTCCGTTCCGCCTCCCGGCGGGCCCGAATAAATTCATACCGGCACCTCCTGCGTTTTTCTGCCCGCATCCAAACACCCTTCCGAAATGCGTGCGAAATCAATAGCGTGAAGGCCCGCCGAGCTGCTTACGCGGATCGGGAATTAAGACCCTGCTGAGACATAGTCCACATCACATCGTCATCACAAAGAGACCGGATCGACCTGGTCTCGCACTAACTCGCTGTAACGTCGATTGGGTGCGTACCGACATCTTTGCCCGGCTGGACCGGGAGCCGGAGCCGCCGAAGATAGAGCCACCGCGGATGAGCCGTCACCGCATCGCGCTCTTCGGCGGGACGTTGGCGTTCTATCTCGCCATCGTCATTGCCGTGCTGGTCTCGTCCTGGCTGGTGGCCCTGGACTGGAAGGTCATGCTCTTCCGGCCGTATCAGCAGTGGCCGGGAATTCATGCCTTCCTCGACTACTACATCGTGCTCGGCCAGCGCGGACCCACCGCCACCATGGTCGCCTGCTGGCTCGGCTGGCGTTCCTGGCGGCAGCACACGCTGCGGCCGCTGCTGACGCTGGGCGCGGCGCTGCTGCTGCTCAATGTGACGGTCGGCGCGGTCAAGATCGGCCTCGGGCGTCTCGGCCCGCACTACGCCACCCAGATCGGCTCCGCCGAACTCTTCGCCGGCGGCGATATATTCCCCTCCGGCCACACCGCCAACGCGGTCGTGACCTGGGGAATCCTCGCCTATCTGGCCACCACCCCACGAGCCCGGCGCTATCTCTCGGCCATGTCGGCCATCGTCTCGCTCGGCGTCGGCCTCACCACCGTCTATCTCGGTACGCACTGGCTCAGCGATGTCCTGCTGGGCTGGGCCGCGGGGCTGCTGATCATGCTGGGCCTGCCCTGGGTCGAGCCGCTGATCACCCGGGCCGAGGCATGGATCTTCGCCCAGCGCGAGAACCTGCGGGGCCTCGGCCGTCCCGTTCCCTCCCTGCCCGTCGCGGCCGGAGGCCCGAGGACCACGCTGCCGCCGCAGCCGGACGGCAGCGACGCCCCGGCACAGAGCCCGGCACTGGAGCCGGTCGTCGCGGCGGCCACGGGCGGCACGGGCACCCGCTCGCGCGCGCACGCGTCGCATCCGACGCATCTGGTGCGCTCGGAGCGGACCCCGGTCACCCCGGCCGGCAGCCGGCGCCCGCCGCACGCCGACCGCACGCCGCGCGGCGGCACGAGCCCGGCCCGCCCGGTGACCGGCGGCTGAGGCTCCGGCGATCACCGGGACGGTACGCACAGCCGCTCCCCCGGACATGAGTGAAGGCCCCGACTCCGGTCGGGGCCTTCACTCATGTCCGGGGGTCCCGGGCCGGACGGCCCGGGTCGCGGGAGGTCTCAGCCCAGCCAGCAGCGGGTGACGACGGCGGCGTCGACCTCGAAGTTGATCCGTCCGCTCCGGAACTCCATGGTGATGATCGCGCCCGGCGGCAGGGATCTGACGGTGGTCCAGCCATGGCTGCGGGCCCGCCGTTCGGCGGCGTCGGCGGCGAGGCCGACGTACTCACCGGGGGCGTCGTCGGGCTGGACGGGAGGGGTCGGTATGGGTGCCATGCACCTCACCGTAGGCGGCTGCGGGCGGCGACGGAAGCCGGGGCACCTGCCGCCGCCGGGCATCCCCACGTTCCCTGCCGGTCACGCTTGTGTCACAGGATCACGACACGCGCGCCGTATGAATCACGCCACCCGAACCCGCGCCCCGGGGTCCGGACACACAGTAATCACACAAGCCGGAAAACGAACACGCGGAAGGCCCGTAATCGGAGCGGAATATCCCGTATCGAGCGAGTGGAATTCCCGCGCCGAATAACCTGTGTAAATGAGCAGGTCGCCCGGAATTCACGCTTCCTTATGGCAGCCTTATCCTTTGGTCACAATATTCGCGCCGGGGCACGGGGACAGCCGCCGACTGCCGCCGGTATAGCGGGCAACCCCGACCGCCCGTATGGCGTTGTCGCAGGCAGGCCTCACTCCAGGACCCTGGACAGCCGGTCCCTCGCCACCCTGATCGCGTCCTGGAGCGCCGGTGGTTCGACCACCTCGAAGTCGATCCCGAGCATCATCACGTGGATGACCAGCACGTCCAGGGTGGCGGCCCCGGTGCGCAGCAGACAGGTGTCGGCGTCGACCGCCTCCAGCACCCCGGCCGAGGGCGAGACCCGCTCGGCCGCGCGCTCGATCCCCGCCTTCAGCCGGACCACCGCCTGCGTCGGGTACGCCCCCGTGGAGATCCCCTTCGAGACATAGGCGGCCAGATCCTCGGCGGGTGCGTCACGGGGGACGAACCTCGGTCCGTGCGGCGGCGTGGGGGTGATCCGGTCCGCCCGGAACGTACGCCAGTCCGCGCGGTCCAGGTCCCAGGCGACGAGATACCAGCGGCGCTCGGTACACACCAGCCGGTGGGGTTCGACGGTCCGCCGCGAGACGGTGCCGGAGTGGTCCCGGTACTCGAAGCGCAGTCGTTCGGCGTCCCGGCAGGCCCCGGCGAGTTCGGTCAGGACACCCGCGTCGGCGACCGACGCACCGGGCCCGCGGAGCAGGGGCACCGTGAAGGTGTTCAGCGCGTTCACCCGGCGCCGGAGCCGGTCCGGCAGCACCTGTTCGAGCTTGGCCAGGGCGTGTACGGAGGTCTCTCCGATGCCCTCGACGCCGTTGCCCGCCGCGGTGCGCAGGCCGACCGCGACGGCGACGGCCTCCTCGTCGTCCAGGAGCAGTGGCGGCAGCTGGGCACCGGCGCCGAGCTGGTACCCGCCGCCGGTGCCGGGACTGGCGTTGACCGGGTAGCCCAGTTCGCGCAGCTTGTCGACGTCACGCCGGACGGTCCGCGGGGTGACTCCGAGCCGATCGGCGAGATCGGCGCCGGACCAGTCGCGGTGCGCCTGGAGCAGTGAGAGCAGACGCAGCAGTCGTGCCGAGGTCTCCAACATGGGGCGAGTCTGCCAGGGGTTGCGGACAGCCCGCGTCCGCAACCCCTGGCGGGGTCCGGAGCACGCGAGCCCGGCCTGATCCGAACGACAGCGTCTGAGACCGACCGGCAAATGGAGGGCGGCGTCGCGGGGCTGGGTGCGCACATCTGCGGCGTTGTCGTCAGTCAACAACGCTCCGCGTTGCCTCCCTCCTCCGCCTTGCAGCTGCACGCACCCGGCCCCGCTCCTTCTCCCACCCCTCATTTGCCGGTCGGTCTAAGGCGCCGGTTCCGGCTCGAGCCGTACACAGAGGTCGTTGTCGGTGGAGTAGCAGGGGGTGGCCCGAGTGCCCTCCCCCGCGCTGCGGCCCGGGTAGACGAAGATCTTCTTGCGGTCCCAGATGTCGTCGAGGATGCGGGAGATCCGTACGCCGCCGGCCGACTCGCCCTCCGCCGCCCCCGGGATCAGCCAGAGCGTCCACAGCTGCTGCGCGGTGACGGCCCCGTCGGCCAGCCGGTCGAGGGGGAGCCTGAAGGCGAAGCCGCCCGGCTGTCCGGTGACCGGCACCCGCAGGACCCGGCCGTCGGCTCCGGGCAGTCGCGCCTCGACACGGGCATCGGTGCCGAGACCGGTCCCGTACAGCGTGCCCTCGACGGTCATCCCGGTCCCGTCGAAGGTCACCGGTCCGGCCTCGGCGTGCGGTGCGCGCAGCCAGCAGCGCACGGCGAGCCGGCCGTCGAGGGTCGGGTACGGGATACGGACCGCGATCCGCCCGGCCCCCGGTGCGTGGTCGACGAGCAGTCGCAGGTCCCTGATCCCGGGCTCGACGGCCACCGCCCCGTCGTCGCCCGCGCCCGGCTCCCGCAGGTAGACGTCCCAGCGGCCCTCGGCGGCCTCCGTGGTCCCCGGCAGCACCGCGCGCAGCCGTCCGTCGCGCAGCGGGCTCAGCGACAGCCGTACGATCCTGCCGTCGTTGTCCGGACCCTTGGCGCCGCGCAGCCGGAGAAGCAGTTCGGGCACCTCCTCGTCCTCGCCGCGCCGGAGGTCGAGATCGAAGGTGATCCCGCCGTCGGGCCCCACGGTGCAGTCGGCCCGCGGTGTCCTTCGTCCTGCGGAGGCGGTCATGCGGTCTTCCCCTTGCGGATCGCGGCGGCTGCCTTGTAGCGCAGGGCGTACGCCCCGTCCAGCACGGCGCCCCGGGCGCGGTGCAACGTGGTGCCCATCGCGCCGTGCGAGCGGTCGCGCGGGCCCCGCGAGGCGAGTTCGGTGAAGAGCCGTTCATGGCGTTCGGCGATCCGCGACGGGTCGAACCGCCGCGAAGCGGCCAGCGCGGCGTGCCCCGCGCGGTGCCGTGCCCCGTCGTCCTCGATCAGACCGAGCAGGGCGTCGGCCACCGCCGCCGTGTCACCGACGGGCACCAGCCGTCCGTCGGTGCCGTCGTCGATGATCTCGCGGGGGCCGTGCGGGCAGTCGGTGGCGACGACCGGCAGCCCGCAGCGCATCGCCTCGACGATGGTCATGCCGAAGGACTCGCGGTCCGAAGTGACCGCGGCGATCGACCCCTTGGGCCACTCGGCCTCCAGCGGATTGACCGGGCCCATCAGGAACACGTGATTGTGCAGGCCGAGTTCGGCGACGAGCGTGAGCAGCGCCTCTCGTTCGTTCCCGGTCGCGTCACCGCCGCCGTAGATGCGAAGCCGCCAGTCCGGGCGGACCGCGACCACGTCGGCGAACGCCCGGACGAGCAGGTCGTACCGCTTGACCTTGTGCAGCCGGCCCGCGGCGATCACCCACTTGTGGTCGCCGTCGGCGGGTGCGACCGTCGGCGCGGGCACACTGTTGGGAATGGCCTCGATGCGTACGCCGGGCAGCTTGAACCCGGTCCGGTAGGCCTGGGCGTCGGCTTCGGTGACGGTGGTGATCGCGTCGAGCAGGGCGTAGCGGTGCCCGATCTCGCGGCGGAGCCGGTAGCCGTGGCTGTCGAGGGTGAGGTGTTCCTGCCCGATCAGGACCGGGCCTCGGCGGGCCTGCCTGCTGATGTGCACATTGAGCCCCGGCCGGGTTCCGACCACGACGTCCGCCTCCAGGGAACGCAGATGGCCCGCCACCCGTGCGTCGCTCAGCCTGCTGTACTGCCGGTACCTGCTGTCGCCGCGCGGGAACACGGTCGCGGGACGGGCGTATTCGGCGGCGTCGCCGTCGTACGTCGGGCTCTTCTTCCGCAGATCGACGAGGTGGCTCATGCGCACCCCTTCGGGGGCGCCCAGCGCGGGGACGTCGCGGTGCCTGAAGACCGACACGATCTCGACGTCATGGTGCCCGGCCAGCTCCCCGGCGAGATTGAACGTCGTGCGGATCGTGCCCCCGACTCCATAGGCGTTGTGGAGCAGGAAAGAAATGTGCATGAAACGCCATATCTCCCGGTTCGGCTGGTCAGCGGCAGGCTGCACTTGGCATGACGGCGCAGGCCGGTCGGCGGTTCACTCCCCGTAGGGACGAATTTCGGTCAGCCGTAAACTCACCCGCTTTCCCGCTTTGTCGACGTATCGGCGCACCGGCCCGTGATCGAGTCGACCACATCGCGCCCCACCAGGTCCGGAAAAATACGCTCAAATCAGCCTCAAGGATCCCGAGATTCACCCTCTGCGCCGGTTGGTTCGATTACGTTCCCTTTCTCGCGTGACCCCGGCTGCGGCTCGCCCGTTGTCATTTCCATGAGCCGGGAACCGCCCGGCGCACGCACCGAGTTCGAGGAGCCACCCGTGCCGCGCATGCTCGACGTCAGCGAGGACGTACGCGCCGAGATCGGCGACGCCGAAGCCGACCGGCTGCTCGTCGGCGACAACGCCCCGGGCAGTTACGACTGCACTTCCTGCCGCACCCCCGGCGACTCCGAGCAGGAACGCACCAGCACGGTGCTCTTCGTCGGCGACGAGACCGCCGTCCTCGCCTTCGCCCACGCGACGTGCATCCCCTCGCAGGTGGTCCAGGTCGCCGAGGAGCAGCTGCAGGGCGCCGTACGCAGCATCACCGGCACCGAGGGCTCCGGCGGCGGCGCGGCGCAGCCGCAGAACCTCCCCGCCGAGCAGGCCGTCCTCGGGATCACCAGCGGCCTCGTCCTGATCGACGACGAGCTCCACCCGGCCCTCGTCGTCGAGCCGACCGGGGCGATCACCCGTCCGGGCGCGGACAGCAGCCGGGGCGACGAATTCCTCCAGCTCCTGCTGGAGCAGGGCTTCCACCCGGTCCACCGGATGGACCAGGTGCCCGCCCTGCTGCACGGCTGGTCGATCCTGCTCGCCATGGGCCAGCTGCACGCCGTGCTCCAGCCGGGCACCGGCGGCGGCGCACCGGTCGCCTGGTGGCAGGCGCACGCCCCGCTCCAGGTCACCGAGGGCTGGCGGACCGCGGCCAACAAGTCGCAGACCGTCCTCGTCTTCGCCGCCCCCGCCGGATCGATCGGCCAGCAGCCACGCGAGGACCTGCTGCGCGACGCTCTGGACAAGGCCGCGGCCAACGGGCTCCTGGTGGCCGCCGCGATGCCGCTGGCCGGCACCTGATCATGGGCGGCGGCCCCTCGCACCAGCGGCGAACAGCGATTTCTCCGTTGCGCCCGCATCCGACGGACACCGGGGTCGTTGGCACATACGTGCACTCATACGACTCCTCCCACCAGCGCCCGAGCCCGATTCCTGCCATGCGGCCCTCGCAGGACCCCTCGGGCGGTCAGTCCCACACCCCGATCTACGACGCGCTGTACTCCGAGTACCGCCGTTCGTTCCGGGCGCTGCCGGGTGATCGGAGCGGCGAGGAGAATCTCGGCTTCATGGCCTTCGGCACCGGGCTCTTCGGCAGCCGTCTCCCGCTGAGCGGCCATTCCGGCCACTCCGCCGGTTTCTCCACCGGTCTCGCCGTGACAGGCGGGGCCACCGGACACGGCAGCAGCACCGGCACGCACAGCGGCGGCCTCGGGTCCTGGCAGCGGGTGGGCCGGCACTCCGGGCGCACCCAGCCCGCGGCCCTGCCCCCGGGCTCGCGAGGGGCCTGACCCTGCGACAGAGCCCCGGACCGTCTCGGATGCGAGACGGTCCGGGGCTCTGTCGTACGCCGTTGCGCGCTACTTGTTGCGGCCGCGCTTCTCGCGGACCCGCACCGAGATGTGGATCGGGGTGCCCTCGAAGCCGAACTCCTCACGCAGCCGGCGCTCGACGAACCGTCGGTAGCCGTGCTCCAGGAAGCCCGAGGCGAACAGTACGAAGCGCGGCGGCTTGGTACCGGCCTGGGTGCCGAAGAGGATCCGGGGCTGCTTGCCACCGCGGACGGGGTGCGGGTGGGAGGCGACGATCTCGCCGAGGAAGGCGTTCAGCCGGCCGGTGGGGATGCGGGTCTCCCAGCTGGCGAGGGCGGTCTCGATCGCCGGGACGAGCTTCTCCATGTGCCGGCCGGTGACGGCCGAGACGTTGACCCGGGGGGCCCACGCGATCTGCGCGAGCTCCGTCTCGATCTCGCGCTCCAGGTAGTAGCGGCGCTCCTCGTCGAGCGTGTCCCACTTGTTGTACGCGATCACCAGGGCACGCCCGGCCTCCACGGCCATGGTGATGATGCGCTGGTCCTGGACGCTGATGGACTCGCCCGCGTCGATCAGGACGACGGCGACCTCGGCCTTCTCCACGGCGGCGGCGGTACGCAGCGAGGCGTAGTAGTCCGCACCCTCCTGGAGGTGGACGCGACGGCGGATGCCGGCCGTGTCGATGAACTTCCAGGTGATGCCGCCGAGCTCGATCAGCTCGTCGACCGGGTCGCGGGTGGTGCCGGCGAGCTCGTTGACGACGACGCGGTCCTCGTTCGCCACCTTGTTCAGCAGCGAGGACTTGCCGACGTTCGGACGGCCGATGAGCGCGATCCGGCGCGGGCCGCCGATCGCGGTGCCGAAGCGCTGCGCCGGGGCCTCGGGAAGCGCTTCGAGCACGGCGTCGAGCAGGTCGCCGGTGCCGCGGCCGTGCAGCGAGGAGACCGGGTGCGGCTCGCCGAGGCCCAGCGACCACAGCGCGGTGGCGTCCGCCTCGCCGCTCTGTCCGTCGACCTTGTTGGCGCACAGCACGACCGGCTTGCCCGCCCGGCGCAGCAGCTTGACGACGGCCTCGTCGGTGTCGGTCGCGCCGACGGTCGAGTCGACCACGAAGACGACCGCGTCGGACGCCTCGATCGCGTACTCGGCCTGGGCGGCGACGGAGGCGTCGATGCCCAGCACGTCCTGCTCCCAGCCGCCGGTGTCGACGACCTTGAAGCGGCGGCCCGCCCACTCGGCCTCGTAGGTGACGCGGTCACGGGTGACGCCCGGCTTGTCCTCGACGACCGCCTCACGGCGGCCGATGATCCGGTTCACCAGCGTCGACTTGCCTACGTTGGGGCGGCCGACGACGGCGAGCACGGGCAGCGGTCCGTGACCGGCCTCGTCGATCGCGCCCTCGACCTCTTCGAGGTCGAAGCCCTCCTCCGCGGCGAGCTCCATGAACTCCGCGTACTCGGCGTCGCCAAGTGCTCCGTGCTCATGGTCCGAGCCGTCGGAGTGAATCTGGTCGTTCATGAAGTCCGTTCCTCTTTGCATCATCATCGATGGGCCACGAACACGCGGCCCACTACTCAAGTCTTACCTAGCGCCCGGTGAAACGCCTGGCCTCGTCCAGATGGGCGGTCAGCCGCCCCTGGATCCGTACCGTCGCCTCGTCCAGCGCCTTGCGCGTACGCCTGCCACTGCCGTCGCCCGCCTCGAAGGCATCGCCGAAGACGACGTCGACCCGGCTGCGCAGCGGCGGCAGTGCCGATATCAACCGTCCGCGGCGCTCGGTGCTTCCCAGGACGGCCACGGGCACGATCGGCGCCCCGCTGCGTACCGCGAAGTACGCGAGCCCGGCACGCAGGGAGGCGAAGTCGCCCTCGCCCCTGGTGCCCTCGGGAAAGATCCCGAGCGCCCCGCCGTTCTCCAGCACGCCGAGGGCGTGGGTGATGGCGGTGCGGTCGACGGTCGTACGGTCCACCTTCAGCTGACCGATTCCGCGCAGGAACGGGTCGAGCGGGCCGACGAACGCCTCTTTCTTGATCAGGAAGTGGACGGGCCGGGGCGCGGTGCCCATCAGCATCGGACCGTCGATGTTGTGCGAGTGGTTCACCGCGAGTATGACGGGTCCGGAGGCGGGGACCCGCCACGCACCGAGGACGCGGGGCTTCCACAGCCCGTACATCAGCCCGATGCCGATCCCGCGCCCGACCGCCGCGCCGCGCGGCGAGGGCGAGCCCGTGGCCTGGGTCACTTCGTGGCCCGCTTCTCCTCGACGAGGGTGACGACACACTCGATGACCTGCTGAAGGGTCAGCTCGGTGGTGTCCACCTCGACGGCGTCGTCCGCCCTGGCCAGCGGGGAGGTCTTGCGGCCGGAGTCGGCCGCGTCCCGCTTGATCAGCGCCTCCTTGGTGGCGGCGAGGTCGGAGCCCTTGACCTCTCCGCTGCGACGGGCGGCGCGTGCCTCCGGGGAAGCGGTGAGGAAGATCTTCAGGTCGGCGTCGGGCAGCACGGTGGTGCCGATGTCCCGACCCTCGACCACTATGCCCCGCTCGGCCGCGGCGGCGATGCTGCGCTGCAGCTCGGTGATCCGGGTGCGCACCTCGGGGACGGCGCTGACGGCGCTGACCTTGGAGGTGACCTCCTGGGTGCGGATCGGGCCCGCGGCGTCCTCGCCGTCGACGGTGATCGTCGGGGCGGCCGGGTCCGTGCCGGAGACGATGACCGGCTTGGCGGCCGCGGTCGCCACCTCCGTCGCGTCCTGCACGTCGATGCCGTTGTTCAGCATCCACCAGGTGATCGCCCGGTACTGGGCGCCGGTGTCCAGGTAGCTCAGGCCGAGCTGCGCGGCGACGGCCTTGGACGTGCTCGACTTGCCGGTGCCGGATGGCCCGTCGATGGCGACGATCACTGCGGCCGGGGCCGTACGGGTTTCCACGGTGGTGGACACCTTCCTGAATACACGGGGTGGGCGGGACGGGGGCGCGTGTGAACCCGCCCCGCACAAGGTTACCGAGTGTCGGAGCGGGTCTCTGCACCCCTGTGGACAACGGCCTTCCGGCCCCGCCGCCCCGGGCTACTGGCGTATCGACCAGCCCCGCTCGCGCAGCGCCGCGCTCAGTGCGGGGGCCGCGCTCGGCTCGACCATCAGCTGGACCAGGCCGGCCTGCTGCCCGGTGGCGTGCTCGATGCGCACGTCCTCGACGTTGACCCCGGCCCGTCCGGCGTCGGCGAAGATCCCGGCCAGTTCGCCCGGCCGGTCGCTGATGAGCACGGACACCATTTCGTACGCGGTGGGGGCGGTCCCGTGCTTGCCCGGCACCCTGACCCGGCCCGCGTTGCCGCGGCGCAGGACGTCCTCGATGCCCTCGGTGCCCTCGCGGCGCCGGTCGTCGTCGGCGGACTGCAGGCCGCGCAGCGCCCGTACCGTCTCGTCCAGGTCGGCGGCGACCCCGGCCAGCACGTCGGCGACCGGGCCGGGGTTGGCGGAGAGGATCTCCACCCACATCCGGGGGTCGGAGGCGGCGATCCGGGTGACGTCCCTGATGCCCTGGCCGCAGAGGCGTACGGCGGTCTCGTCGGCCTCCTCCAGGCGGGCGGCGACCATCGACGAGATCAGCTGCGGAGTGTGGGAGACCAGGGCGACGGCCCGGTCGTGCGCGTCGGCGTCCATGACGACCGGGACGGCGCGGCAGAGCGCGACCAGTTCCAGGGCGAGGTTGAGGACCTCGGTGTCGGTGTCACGGGTCGGGGTGAGGACCCAGGGCCTGCCCTCGAACAGATCCGCGGTGGCGGCGAGGGGGCCCGACCGCTCCTTGCCGGCCATGGGGTGCGTACCGATGTACGGCGCGAGGTCGAGGCCGAGGGCCTCCAGCTCGCGGCGCGGGCCGCCCTTCACGCTGGCGACGTCGAGGTAGCCGCGGGCGACGCCGTCCCGCAGGGCGGTGGCCAGCACCGAGGCCACGTGGGCGGGCGGCACGGCGATGATCGCCAGGTCCACGGGGCCGTCGGGCGCCTCGTCCGTACCGGCGCCCAGCGCGGCCGCGGTGCGGGCCGACTGGGGGTCGTGGTCGACGAGGTGGACATGGATGCCGCGCCCGGCGAGGGCGAGGGCTGCGGAAGTGCCGACGAGGCCCGTTCCGATGACGACGGCGGTTCTCACTGGGCGATGTCCTTGCGAAGTGCGGCGGTGGCACCGAGGTACACGTGGGCGATCTCGGACTTGGGAAGGTACGTCTCGACGTGCGCGAGTATGCGCACCACACGGGGCATGGCCCCCTCGATGTCCAGCTCCTGGGCGCAGATCAGCGGTACGTCGACGATACCGAGCCCGCGCGCGGCGGCGGCCGGGAAGTCGCTGTGCAGGTCCGGGGTGGCCGTGAACCAGATGCTGATCAGATCGTCCGCGACGAGGCTGTTGCGCTCCAGGACGGCGGTGAGCAGGGCACCGACCCGCTCACCCATGTGCCCGGCCTCGTCCTGCTCGAGCTGGACGGCTCCGCGGACCGCTCGTACCGCCACGTCGTGCTCCTCGGTTCCTCGTACGTGTCGCGCCTGCTGTCCGCCTGCGTGATCTCTCTGTGCCCGATCAGCCTAGAGGGGCGGCGCGGCCGGCGGTCCGGGGTGCTCTGTCCGTGAGACGGGGCGGGTACGCGCCGACGGCCCGAGGGCCTGCCCGGCCCCGCTGCGCCGGACAGGCCCTCGGGCCGCTCTCGCCGTCAGAGCTGCTGCTCCCGGACCAGGTCCTCGATCGAGCGGCCCTCCGGCACCTCGCCCGAAGGAGTCAGCTTGTCGACCGCTGTCGGCAGCGACCGGGCGATCTCGTCGGCCGCCTGCTCCGTGCTGACCCCCGCTTCCCGGGCGACCTTCTGCAAGGTCTCGTCCGGCAGCGCCTCGCTGATCTGGGCGCCGCTGACCGCCTGGTTCTCACCGGTACCGACCCAGGACTGCGCCTGGTCGACGAGGCCGGATCTGGTGAGCATCCCGATCAGCCCTTCGAGCGCGTTGCCACCGCCGCCCGTTCCGCCCTGGCCGCCGCCGAGCGCGCCCAGCAGCGCGCCGAGGATGTTCCCCGCGCCGCCCGAGCCGCCGCTCTGGCCGCCGCCGCCCAGCAAGCCGCCCAGCAGGCTGCCGAGATCGTTTCCTGCCATGGTTCTGCCTTTCCAGAGGGGATGATTTATCGACAATGTCGATCAGAACCCGGGCTTCTGCCACTTGAGCGGGCGTCTGAGGGCCGTCCCGATATCCCCGGTGCAACCCGATTTCGCTCACGTACTCTCGCCGGCATGATCACCCCTGATCCCGAGGCTCTCGTACGCGACCACACGGTCTACTCCTGCGTGATGGGCTCACGCGCCTTCGGGCTCGCCA
This sequence comes from Streptomyces sp. NBC_00984, assembly GCF_045162475.1. NCBI lineage: Bacteria > Bacillati > Actinomycetota > Actinomycetes > Kitasatosporales > Streptomycetaceae > Streptomyces > Streptomyces sp. NBC_00984. The sequence goes on along the minus strand of NZ_CP108734.1, from coordinate 7,033,911 downwards.
CGGAGGGGAGCGACACCGACCGGCGCGGCGTGTTCCTCGCGCCGACGCCGCTGTTCTGGCGGTTCGAGAAGCCGCCGACGCATGTCGAGGGCCCGGCACAGGAGCAGTTCTCATGGGAGCTGGAACGCTTCTGCGAGCTGGCGCTGCGCGCCAACCCCAATGTGCTGGAGTGCCTGCACTCACCACTGGTGGAACACGCCGACGCCGTGGGCCGTGAACTCCTCTCCCTGCGCGGCGCGTTCCTCTCCCGGCTGGCCCACCAGACCTTCGTCCGCTACGCCTCGGGGCAGCGCAGGAAGCTGGAGGCGGACGTACGGCAGCACGGGGCGCCGCGCTGGAAGCACGCCATGCATCTGCTGCGGCTGCTGACCTGCGGCCGGGACCTGCTGCGCACGGGCGAGCTCACGATCGAGGTGGGCGCGGCCCGGGAGGAGCTGCTGGCGGTGAAGCGGGGCGAGGTGCCGTGGGCGGAGGTCGAACGCCGCATGAACCGTCTCGTCGAGGAGGACGACGAGGCCGCTGAGAACTCCCCGCTCCCGCCGGAGCCGGACCGGGCCCGGGTGGAGGACTTCCTGATCCGCACCCGCCGGGCGTCCGTGTCCTGGCCCGGCGGGGACTCCGTGGGCGGCCGCTAGGGCCTGTCAACCGCGCCCGCACCACGAGGTCGTGCAGTTCCTCGAACCCGCCGGCCCTCTCGGGAAGCCCCGATTCCTCCTGGGCCCGGTCCAGCACCCCGTGCAGCGCCTCGACGTCCCGGGACACCGCCGCGCCGACCATGTCCCCCGCTCCCCCGTGCTCGGCCTCGGCCTTCGCCTCGATCAGCTCGGGCAGATACGCGGGCGCCGCCACCTCCCCGAGGAGGGTCGGCAGATGCGCCCGCACTTCGCCGCTGCGCATCAGGTGGATCCCGGTGAGCAGCGCCCGGAAGGTGTACAGCAGCGGCTTCAGTTCACCGGTTCTCTCGAAGAGCCGCCACTGGGTATTGGCGAATCCCCGGTAGTGGTGGGCATGGTTGCGGGTGAGCACGCCCGGCGCCAGGTCCACCAGTTCCGTGTGCGTCCCGCTCGTGTGCACGACCAGCGGCGAGAGCAGCTGCTCCAGCACATAGCCGTTCGGTTTCAGCATCAGCCGGACGAACTTCCGCAGGTCGTGCGTGACGAGGTCCATCTCGATCCCGTCCCGGTCCCACATCCGCGAGCGCGTCTCCTCGGGCTCGCGGAGTCCCACCAGGTCCTCCGCGGGCAGGAGATGGACCCCCCGAAGGTCCACATCCGAGTCCTGGGAGGGGAACCCGTACAGATGCGCCCCGGAGACCGTGGCGAACAGCAGCGGGTGGCGCTCCTCGGCGACGACCGGGCCGAGGTCCGTGACCGGCAGCCCGGCTTCCTGGAGGTGCTTGGTGTCCATGCGCATGGGTCAAGAATCCCAGAGCGCCCCCAGCGACAGCAGATCGCTGCGGTACTCGATCCGCTCCGACCACTCCTTGGGCCAGGCCCCGGCCCCCAAGTGCGCCCCGGCGAACGCGCCGGTCAGGCAGCCGAGGGAGTCGGAGTCGCCCCGGGTGCAGGCGGCGCGGCGGAGGGCGGTGACGGGCTCGTCGGGGAAGAGGAGGAAGCAGTGCAGGGCCGTGGCCAGGGCCTCCTCGGCGATCCACCCGTCACCGGTCAGCTCGCAGGGGTCGGTCTCCGGGGAGGGGTCGTGCAGCGCGTCCTGGACGCGGGCCAGGGCGCTGAGGCATTCGTCCCAGCCGCGCTGGATGTACAGCTCGGGCGAGGAATCGCCCGCGTACCGCCAGAGGTCGCCGAGCCAGCGCGTGAGGTACCGGCCGCTGTTCTCGTAGGCGTACGAACGCAACTGCCCGATCAGGCCCATCGGCTCCGCCCCCTGCGCCAGCAGGTACACCGCGCGGGCCGTCAGGTCGGACGCGGCGAGCGCGGTCGGGTGCCCGTGGGTGAGGGCCGCCTGCAACTGGGCGGCGCCGGAGCGCTGTTCGTCGCTCAGTCCGGGTACGAGGCCGATCGGCGCGACCCGCATGTTGGCACCGCAGCCCTTGGAGCCGGTCTGGCTGGCCTCCTGCCAGAGCCGGTCGCTGTCGAGCAGGCGGCAGGCGGTCATGCAGGTGCGGCCGGGGGCGCGGTTGTTGTCGGGCGAGTGGTACCAGTCGACGAACTCCTCGCGCACCGGGCGGACCAGCCGCAGCGGGGTGAGCAGCCCGCGGTCCATGGCGGTACGGATGCCCCGCCCCAGGGCCAGCGTCATCTGGGTGTCGTCGGTCACGATCGCCGGCTTCGGCAGCCGCATCAGGCGCCACGGCCCGCACTTGGCGAGGATCGACGGCACGTTGTTGAACTCGGTCGGGAAGCCCAGTGCGTCGCCGAGCGCGAGCCCGGTCAGCGCGCCGGTGGCGGCCTGCTTGGTGATGGTCCTGGTCACGATCACGTGCTTCTTCCTTCCGGTCTCAGCAATGGAGGGTGCAGGGCGGTAGCGGCACCCGCCCGGTAGAGCGCGGCCGGTTTCCCCCGTCCGCCGGTGCGGCGCGGCGATCCCTCCACGGCCTGGACGAAGCCGGGCGTGGTGAGGACCTTGCGCCGGAAGTTGGGCCGGTCCAGCTCGACGCCCCAGACCGTCTCGTACACCTGCTGGAGTTCTCCCAGGGTGAATTCGGGCGGGCAGAAGGCGGTGGCCAGACAGCTGTATTCGAGCTTGGCGCCGATCCGGTCGTGCGCGTCGGCGAGGATGCGGTCGTGGTCGAAGGCGAGCGGGCCGAGCGCTCCGGCGTCCCACCACTGGGCGCCGGCCGCGTCGCCGCCGCCGCGCGGCTCGGGCAGGTCGGGTACGAGCGCGGCGTACGCGACCGAGACGACCCGCATCCTGGGGTCGCGGTCCGGATCGCTGTAGGTGCGCAGCTGTTCCAGGTGAAGGGCGCCGACGGTGCCCTCCGTCAGCCCGGTCTCCTCGGCGAGCTCCCTGCGGGCGGCGGCCCCGGCGGACTCGCGGGGCAGGACGAAGCCGCCGGGCAGCGCCCAGTGCCCCTTGTACGGGTCCTCGCCCCGTTCGACGAGCAGGACGTGCAGCCGGCTGTCGCGGACCGTGAAGACGGCAAGGTCGACGGTGACGGCGAAGGGTTCGAAGGCGTACGGGTCGTAGCCCTCGGGGGCGCCGGTGCTCATCGGCGCTCCGGCAGGGGCGCGGCGAATTTCCAGCTGCCGGCGAGCAGCGTGTCGACGGCGGCGACCGCGGTGGCCAGGCGTTCCTGGTGGGTTCCGGTGAGCTCGATGAACTCCCTTCCGGTACGGGTGAGTTCGGCCCGGAAGCGGTCGGTCATCCAGGGCCGCAGCTCTTCGCCGTCGCGCAGTCCGTCGTCCTCGAAGGCGACGCCCTCGTGGTCGGTGAGCAGCCACAGGTGGTGGGCGACCCGGTCGGCGGTCTCCTCGACGAGCGGGTTGCGTCCGCCGATGTACCGCTCGTGCCAGACGGTGGTGGCGAAGGAGTCGGTGTCACAGAAGAGCACCGGCGACCCGAGGCGCGCGGCCGCCTCCTCCTTGGCGTTCTGGGCCTCGGCGATCAGCGGGAAGTCGTCGGTGGTGAAGGCGACGTCCTCCCACTGGGCGCCGGGCCTGCGGTCGCGCAGGGCGGCCAGTTTCTGTTCGCTGAACTCCCGCCCGTACTCGGCGACGTAACCGGTCCGCGCCCAGATGCCGCCGCGCCCGCGGTAGTGGTCGGTGAGGGCACGGGCCATCGTCGTGGTGCCGGTGGACTCCGCGCCGAGGACGACGACCCGGCGGGCGAGGGCGGCCCGTACGGGCGGCTCCAGGAAGTCCCAGCAGCCGACCGGGTCCTTGCGGACTGCGGTGCCGGAGACCGGGAAGACCGTGCGGTCGGGGTCGACGCAGACGGATTCGGCGCCGAACCGGCGGGCGAGTTCGTCCCCGTACGACTCCGAGGTGAAGACGGCGTCCACCGGCTCGGGCACGGCCCCGGTGAAGACGGCCATGTGCGCGTCCCAGATCACCGGGTCGTGGAGGTCCATGCAGATGTCGTCGACGGCGCCGACGACCCGTACGTCCGGGTGCACCTCCCGCATCCAGGCCACCCGGTCGGCGAGCGGTACGGACTCGACGGAGGCGGCGCAGACCAGGACGGTCAGCCGCTCGCAGCGGTCCCGCGCGGTGCGGACGAGATGGTGGTGGCCGGCGTGCGGCGGGTAGAACTTGCCGAGGACCAGCCCGTGCCCGAAGCGCTTCATGCCGCCACCTCCGCCAACTGCCGCCGCTGCCCGGCGAGATCACACTTCCAGTTGCGCAGGCCGATCAGGCAGAGCGTCAGGAAGCCGACGTACAGCAGCGAGGTCGGATAGAGCTCCTTGTACGCGTACAGCGGGATGTACACCACATCGGCGGCGATCCAGAGCCACCACGACTCGACGAGCTTGCGGCACTGTCCGTACGTCGCCGTCAGGGACAGCGCGGTCGTCAGGGCGTCCCAGAAGGGCACGGTCGAGTCGGTGGCGTGGTCGAGCAGGACGGTGAGGGCGACGGTCCCCGCCGCCCCCGCCGCGAGCAGCCAGGTCCATTCGGTGCGCGTGGTGCGCCGCACCGGCAGGTCCGGTGAGCCCGGTCCACCCCCGTGGGTCCAGGTCCACCAGCCGTACGCGGCAAGGGCGACGAAAACGATCTGGAGGCCGGCGTCGGCGTACAGACCGGACTGGGTGAACAGCAGGATGAAGAAGAGGTTGTTGGCGATGCCGATCGGCCAGTTGGCGAGGTGCTGGCGGGCCACGAGCCATACGCACAGCGCCCCGCTGCCGAAGCCGAGCACCTCGGTCCAGCTGACCGGGGTGTCGAGCACCGTCACCAGGGGTTGTTGCAGTGGATCGAGGAAATCCGCGAGACTCACGCCCGCCTCCTTAATAGTCACTCTGACTATAAAGGTGGAACGGGCACGAAGAAAGACCCGCGGCCGGTTCCTGTTCGAAAATCGAGAACAGGAACCGGCCGCGGGCCGTGGAGCGGACGGAGGAGGGTTACAGACCGACCTCGCGCATCAGCATGCCCACCTCGGTGTTGGTGAGGCGGCGCAGCCAGCCGGACTTCTGGTCGCCCAGCGGGATCGGCCCGAAGGACGTCCGTACGAGCCGCTCGACCGGGAAGCCGGCCTCGGCCAGCATCCGGCGGACGATGTGCTTGCGGCCCTCGTGGAGGGTCACCTCGACCAGGTAGTTCTTGCCGGTGTTCTCGACGACCCGGAAGTGGTCGGCGCGGGCATACCCGTCCTCCAGCTGGATGCCGTCCTTGAGCCGCTTGCCCAGGTCGCGCGGGAGCGGTCCCTGGATGGCGGCCAGGTAGGTCTTCTTCACGCCGTACTTGGGGTGGGTCAGGCGGTGGGCCAGCTCGCCGTGGTTGGTGAGCATGATGATGCCCTCGGTCTCGGTGTCCAGCCGGCCGACGTGGAAGAGCCGCGTCTCACGGTTGGTGACGTAGTCGCCGAGGCACTGGCGGCCGTCCGGGTCCTCCATCGAGGAGACGACACCGGCGGGCTTGTTCAGCGCGAAGAAGAGGTAGGACTGGGCGGCGACGGTCAGACCGTCGACCTTGATCTCGTCCCTGTTCACATCGACGCGCATGCCCTGCTCGACGACGATCTCGCCGTTGACCTCGACGCGGGCCTGCTCGATCAGCTCCTCGCACGCCCGGCGCGAGCCCATGCCGGCGCGGGCGAGGACCTTCTGCAGCCGCTCGCCCTCCTGCTCGGCGCCCGGGTGGGTCTTGGGCGTCCTGATGTCGGCCTTGCCGGCGTACCTGTCCCGGTTGCGCTGCTCGATCTTGGCGTCGAGCTCACGCGGACGGGACGGGGCGCCCTGGCGACGCGGACCACCGCTCCTGGCGCTGCCCGCCTGCGCGGGCTTCGGGCCGCCCTTGGCGCCGCCGCGGGCCGCCGCGCCGCGTCCCTTGCGGGGGCCTTCGCCGCTCTTCTCCCCGGTGCCGCCCACGTCGTAGCGGCGCTCCTCGGGCCGGGGCCGGCGGGGACGCTGCTCCTGCTTGCCGTCGCGCCCGGCGCCGGCACCGCGAGGATTCCGGCTGCCGCCGCTCTTTCCGCCGCCGCTGCCGCTTCCGCTGTTCCTGCCACTGCTTCGCATCAAAATTCCGTCTTGTCGTCTGCGTGAGTATCCGGGGTGTCCGGTGCGTCCGGATCGAACGACGGCACACCCTCTAGCGTCTCAGCCTCGATCGCGTCCGCCTCGGGGAGGAAGGGCGCGAGCTCCGGGAGCTCATCCAGGCCACGCAGGCCCATCCGCTCCAGAAAGTAGTTCGTCGTCCTGTACAGGATCGCACCTGTTTCGGGTTCCGCGCCCGCTTCCCCCACCAGACCCCGCTGGAGCAGGGTCCGCATCACCCCGTCACAGTTCACGCCGCGGACCGCGGAGACCCTGGAACGGCTGACCGGCTGGCGGTACGCGACCACCGCGAGGGTCTCCAGCGCCGCCTGGGTCAGACGGGCCTGCTGGCCGTCCAGGACGAAGCTCTCGACGGCCGCCGCGTACTCGGGACGGGTGTAGAAGCGCCAGCCGCCCGCCACCAGCCGCAGCTCGAAGCCGCGGCGCTGCACGGTGTACTCGTCGGCCAGCGCGCGCAACGCGTCGGCGACGGCCCTGCGGGGCCGCTCCAGCACCTTGGCGAGGTGCTCCTCGGTGGCGGGCTCGTCGACGACCATGAGGACGGCTTCCAACGCGGGCCCGAGATCGAGATCCGCGACGGTGGAGCCGGTGGTCTCCTGCTGACTCATGCCTTCCCATCCTCCTGGACGTCCTGCGTCCCGGCGTCGAACTCGTCCGTGACGACGGGCCCGGCGCCCTCGCCCCCGGCCCAGCGCACCAGGAGCTCCCCGAGCGCCTCGTCCTGGTCGAGCGCCACGGCCTTCTCCCGGTACAGCTCCAGCAGCGCGAGGAACCGGGCGACGACGGTGAGGGTGTCCGGGGCGTCCTCGGTGAGCGCCCGGAAGCTGGCCTCCCCCGCCTCCCGCAGCCGTGCCACCACGATCTCGGCCTGTTCCCGCACGCTGACCAGCGGCGCGTGGATGTGGTCGACGTACACCTGCGGCTCGGCCTTCGGCTGCATCGCCTTCACGGCCAGCGCGGCGAACCCCTCCGCCCCGATGCTGATCACGACCTCGGGCAGCAGCTCGGCGTGGTGCGGCTCCAGCCCCACCGTCCGCGGGAACCGCCGACCCTCCGAAGCCAGCCGGTCACTGAGGATCTCCGCGATGCGTTTGTACGCGCGGTACTGGAGCAGCCGGGCGAAGAGCAGGTCCCGCGCTTCGAGCAGCGCCAGGTCCGCCTCGTCCTCCACCTCGGCGGCGGGCAGCAGCCGGGCCGCCTTCAGGTCGAGCAGCGTCGCGGCGACGACGAGGAACTCGGTGGTCTGATCCAGGTCCCAGTCCGGTCCCATGGCCCGGATGTGCGCCATGAACTCGTCGGTGACCTTCGACAGCGCGACTTCGGTCACATCCAGCTTGTGCTTGGCGATGAGCTGGAGGAGCAGGTCGAACGGCCCCTCGAAGTTCGCCAGCCGGACGGTGAACCGCCCGTCGCCGGGCCCCGGAAGCCCGGCGGGCCCTGGAGGCTCCGGCGCCGCGGGTGCCTCGGTCGCCGCGGGTGCCTCGGTCGCCTCCCCGTCCCCGTCCCCGGGCAGCGGGGAGGCGGGGGCCTCCGGGGCGGCGCGCCCGGCGTCCACCGGCTCCGGCGCGGCCCGGCCGCCCGGACCGCGCCCCAGGGGGCGGCGGGGGGTGCGGGCGGGCTCGTCGGTCGTCGGCATGAAGGTCCAGGGGCAGCGGGATACGGGCGGCGGGCCGTGGCCCGTACGGGAGGGCCGGACCGCTCGTCCGGCGGTCGCCCACCGGGCAGGCTACCGGCGCCCCACCCGTCAGCGGCCGCGCAACCGCCGTACGAGGATGCTCGCGTCGCCCCGCGACTCCAGATCCGCCAGCACCACCGCGACCGCCTCACGGACGATCCGCCCGCGGTCGACCGCGAGCCCGTGCTCCCCGCGCAGCACGAGGCGGGCGTGTTCGAGGTCCATCAGTTCCTCGGCGGAGACGTAGACGGTGATCTTCTCGTCGTGACGCTCGCGGCCGCTGGGCCGCCGGTTCGCCCCGCGCCCGCCTCCGCGCCTGCGCTGCTGCTGAACGGCAGGGGCGGGGACCGCCTCCTGCGTGGACGGCGACGCGGACGAGGGCGCGGCCGTCGGCGCGGGCTGCTGGGGCCTCCGCCCTGCCTGCGCGGCCACCGCGACCCGGTCGCCGTCGCCGCGGCTGCGTGACTCCCCCGCGTCGGCGTCGGCCGCGGAGTGCTCCTCGCGCGAGGCGCCGTCGGTGGCCTGTGCCGCGTCCGTCCCGGCTCCGTCCGCCCCGGAATCGCTCTCACCGGCCGGGCCGGGCACCCGGGCCTCGCCGTTCGCCTTGCGCCGCCGGTCGGCGGGGGAAGAGGCCTGGAGCCCCATTCCTCCGGTGGTACGGAACAGTTCGTCGGCCCCGGGCAGACTCACTCGGCGTGACACCGGGCGAGCACCTCCCTGGCGAGCTGGCGATAGGCGGCGGCACCGACCGAGTTGGAGGCGTAGGTGGTGATGGGTTCACCGGCGACCGTGGTCTCCGGGAAGCGCACGGTGCGCCCGATGACCGTGTGGTAGACGTGATCGTCGAATGCCTCGACGACGCGCGCGAGGACCTCACGGCTGTGCACCGTACGGGAGTCGTACATGGTGGCGAGGATGCCGTCGAGCTCCAGATCGGGGTTGAGGCGCTCCTGGACCTTCTCGATGGTCTCGGTGAGCAGGGCCACACCACGCAGCGCGAAGAACTCGCACTCGAGCGGCACTATGACCTTGTGGGCCGCCGTGAGGGCGTTCACGGTGAGCAGGCCCAGCGACGGCTGACAGTCGATCACGATGTAGTCGTAGTCGGCCATCAGCGGCTTCAGGGCGCGCTGCAGCGTGGACTCCCGGGCCACCTCGCTCACCAGCTGCACCTCGGCAGCCGACAGGTCGATATTGCTGGGCAGCAGGTCCATGTTCGGGACCGCGGTCTTCAGCAGGACCTCGTCGGCCGACATGCCCCGCTCCATGAGCAGGTTGTAGACCGTGAGGTCGAGCTCCATCGGGTTGACGCCGAGCCCGACCGACAGGGCTCCCTGCGGGTCGAAGTCGACGAGCAGGACGCGTCGCCCGTACTCCGCGAGCGCGGCACCCAGGTTGATGGTCGACGTGGTCTTGCCGACGCCGCCCTTCTGGTTGCACATCGCGATGATCTTCGCGGGACCGTGATCGGTCAGCGGGCCCGGGATCGGGAAGTACGGCAGGGGCCGACCGGTCGGGCCGATCCGCTCACGGCGCTGGCGGGCCGCGTCGGGCGCGAGGGTGGCCGCGTACTCCGGATCGGGTTCGTACTCGGCGTCGGGGTCGTAGAAGTGCCCCTGGGGCACCTCGTCGAAGTCGGCGAAGTGGGCGGTCTCCCGGCCACTCTCGTTGCCGGCCATGGCGTTCACGTGTAGGCCGTCCATCATCTGGGGGGCTGTCGTCATGTGCTGTTGGGTGGCGAAGGTGCGGACAGCGACGGAGCCGACAGCCGCCAGCCCGTTCGGGCCCTGGCCCCGTGCAGGCATCCCTGGATGAACACCCCCGGGAGTAAATGTCGACTCATTCACAAGTCGTCTTACCTCCTTGGACGTGACCAGGAAACTTATCGATAGGTCAGCGTGGCACCATGCCGACGATTGGCGACTCTATGGCGTGTCACCGCTCCGCAGCAACACAATCCGCCGGACCCGGCCCGATGTGTCGGCAATCGAACACCTCCCTGTCAAGGGTGCGCAGCCACCGGGGTGCGCTTTTAACAGGTGTACGAATCGGTTGAAGAGTTACGTTCGAGACGAGTTGAACCGGAGCCCCGCAGGGACCCGACATGCCTCCGGCCGGACCTTGCTCGGCAAGGTCCGGCCGGACGCGTGAGGTTGACGGAAGCGGTTGACCCGTCAGCCGAGGAGCGAGCTCAGCTCGACACGCTCAAGGCCGTGCGCTTCGGCCACCTCGCGGTAAACAACCTGCCCGTCATGGGTGTTGAGGCCCTTGGCGAGCGCGGCGTCACGGCGCAGCGCCTCGACCCAGCCGCGGTTGGCGAGCTCCAGGATGTACGGGAGCGTGGCGTTGGTGAGGGCGTACGTGGAGGTGTTCGGCACCGCGCCCGGCATGTTCGCGACGCAGTAGAAGACCGAGTTGTGGACCATGAAGGTCGGCTCGGCGTGCGTCGTCGGGTGCGAGTCCTCGAAGCAACCGCCCTGGTCGATTGCAATGTCGACAAGTACACTTCCGGGCTTCATCTTGGCGACGAGCTCGTTGGTGACCAGCTTCGGCGCCTTCGCGCCGGGGATCAGCACGGCGCCCACGACGAGGTCGGCCTCGATGACGGCCTTCTCCAGCTCGAAGGCGTTGGAGACGACGGTCTTCACCTTGGTGCCGAAGACCTTGTCGGCCTCGCGGAGCTTGTTGATGTCCTTGTCGAGCAGCGTGACGTGGAAGCCGAGACCGACGGCGATCTGCGTGGCGTTCCAGCCGGAGACACCGCCGCCGATGACGACGGCCTCGGCGGGCGCCGTGCCCGGGACGCCGCCCGGCAGCACGCCGCGGCCACCGACCGAGCGCATCAGGTGGTAGGCGCCGACCTGCGGGGCCAGCCGGCCCGCGACCTCGGACATCGGGGCGAGCAGCGGGAGCGCGCGGTTCGCGGTCTCGACCGTCTCGTAGGCGATGGCCGTGGTGCCCGACTCGATCAGCGCGTCGGTGCACTCGCGGGAGGCGGCGAGGTGCAGGTAGGTGAAGAGCGTCTGGTCCTTGCGGAGGCGGTGGTACTCCTCGGCGACCGGCTCCTTGACCTTGAGCAGGAGATCGGCGGTGGCCCAGACCTCGTCGGCGGTGGGGAGGATCTGCGCCCCGGCGGCGACGTACTCCTCGTCCGTGATGGAGGAGCCGGCACCGGCGCTCTCCTCGACGACGACCTGGTGGCCGTGGCGGACGAGCTCGTGCACGCCGGCAGGCGTGATCGCCACGCGGAACTCGTTGTTCTTGACTTCGCGGGGGATGCCGACCTTCACGTCGATCACGGTCCTTGGCTCAGAGGGTTACCCGGGCATAGCTATACATACCCGGATAGACGCTACGTAAATGGAGACACCGCGAACACACGCGGCAGAGCCAGTCTAATGAAGGGTTTCGTGCTGTCTAGCCTTACAAAGCATTAATTTTCAGTCGCTGCACCACGGATTTCGCAGGCCGTACCCTCTTGGTCCAGCAATCTGTCGGCCAGACCCCGGTGCAGCCCGGCCGCGGCCGGGTCGCCGAGCCTGTCGAACGTGTCGGCCAACCGGAGCTCCAGCGCCGCCTGCAGGCGTACGTCCCCGGCCCGCCTGGCCCACTCGACGGCCTCCTGGCAGGTGTGCAGGGACTCGTGCGGCCGGCCCGCGTACTCCTGCACCCGCGCCGCCTCGCTGAGCGCCCGCGCCTGGGCCGGCACGTCGCCGAGCCTGCGGTACCCGGCCGCCGCGGCGCGCCAGTTGCGCAGCGCCTCGCCGTACCGCCCGGCATAGGTGTGGACGGCGCCGAGCCGCCCGTACAGCCGCGCCTCGTCGGCCCGCTCCCCCTGGGTGAGGCGCTGCGCCAGCGCCCGGCCGTACCAGTCGGAGGCCCGCTGGAAGTCCCCCAGCTCGGCATAGGCGCCACCTACGGATTCCATCGCGCGACCGGTGGCGTACGGGTCCTTCGCGGCCCGTCCGGCATCCAGCGCGGCCCGGTAGCGGGCCAGCGCCTCCCGGGTGCGGCCGGTCCTGGCGTCGAGGTCGGCGAGGTTGAGCAGCGCGGCGGCCCGCTCGCGCGGCAGCTCCCGCCGCTCGGCGACGGCCAGCACCAGACCGTGCAGTCCGTACAGCTCGGGTGCGGCGGCCTCGGTGCCGCGGTGCACGGCCAGCGCCCGCACCAGAGCGGCCACCAACCGCCTTGCCAGGGTGTCGAGTTCACCGTCCTCGACGGCGATCCGGGCCGAGGCCAGCAGGGCGGGCCGACGGATCCGCAGCCATTCGGCGGCCTCCTCGGGGTTGGGGAAGCGCAGCGACCGCGGCAGCCCGGCGAGCTTGCGGCGGGCCGGGGAACCCTCGGGTTCGGTGACCGCCCGGCAGGACTGCAGCAGCCGTACGGTCCGCTCCAGCATCCGGGCCCTGGCGAGCTGGATCTCCGTCGGCCGGTCCCTGGCCTCCAGCAACGCCCGCAGCAGCGGCGCGAGACAGCCGGGCACCTCGTACTGCGGCTGATCCGCCCCATTGGTGTGCAGCAGCCCCAGGGCGACGAAGTCGTCGAGGGTCGTCTGGGCGGCCGAGACGGAGCAGCCGGCCAGCGCGGACGCGGTGTGGGCGTCGGCGAGTCCGGCAGGAGCGAGGGCGAGCAGCCGCAGTATCCGGGCGGCCGTCGGCGGCAGCGAGTCGTGGGCCAGCCGGAAGGCGCGGGCCAGCGGGCGGGAGCCGGTGGACTGCTCCGTGTCGTCCGGCAGCTCCCGCAGCTGCTTGGTGACATCGGCGACCGACGCCATGGGGCGGGCGGCGAGCCAGCCCCCGACCATGACCAGGGCGCCCGGCAGCCCACCGCACTCCTCGGCCAGGGTCTCGGCGGTCCGCGGATCGACGGTGATCCTGACCTCGCCGATGATGCGGGCGAGCAGCCGCACGGCGGAGCCCGCGTCCAGGCCGCCGATGGTGCAGGGGCGGACACCCGGGATACCGGTCAGAGGGCCCCCGGAAGTGGCGACGACCAGGCAGTCCGGGTTGTCCGGCAGCAGGGGGTCGACCTGTTCCGCGTCCGCCGCTTCGTCGAGGAGCAGCAGGGCACGGCGTCCGGCGAGCTCCGTGCGGACCATCTCGGAGAGTTCGTCCCCGTCCGCGCCGGGCGGGCCGGTCACACCCAGCTGGTCGAGCAGCTCGCGGGCGGTGCGCTCGGTGGGCACCGGCGCGCCGCCGGGATCGGTGAGCCGGGCGCGGAGCAGCCCGTCGGGGTGGTCGTCGGCGGCGAGCAGCCTGCGGGTGAGTTCACCGGCGAGCGCGGTGCGTCCGGAGCCGGGCCGTCCGGCGATCAGCAGGACCCGGGCGCGGGCGGCCTTGCGACCGGCCAGGGTGTCGAGGCCGGCTCTCTCGATATCGGCCCGCAGTGCCTTCAACTCGCGGTCGCGGCCGAAGAATTGGGGTGGGGCGGCGCCGGACGGCTCCTCGGTTCCCGCTGCCTTGGCCGGGCCGCTGGTGTCCACCGCCTGATCCGTCACGGGCCACGCTCCACTTCGCTGCACGCGTCGCCCGCCGGGACTCCGGTCAGGGCGTTCCGAGCGTAGTTCAGGCGTGCGGACGATTTCCCTGGAGCACGGCGCAGAGGTCCCCCGATCGGATCAGCATCTTTTCCGATCGAAGGACCTCGGTGATCCGTTCAGCGGCCTCCGGCGCTCCGCCGGTGGCCTCCCACGGCCCCGGCGGAGCCGCCGGAGGCCGCTCCGTCCCTACGGCCCGTCAGACCTCGAACGGGCGGGCCGGCCACGGCGCCCCGGCCGGGCGCAGCGACTCGATCCCCTCACCGGCGAGGACCGCCGCGAGCGAGAGGACGCCCACCACGAGGCAGTTGTTGTGCAGCTCCCCCGCGAGCACGCCCCGCACCAGCTCCTGGAGCGGCACCCGGGCCAGCTCCATGTCGGCCTCCTCCTCGGAGACCTCGAACCGCTCCCCGTCGGCCTCGGAGAGATTCCGGGCCAGGAAGATCCGTACGGCTTCGTCGCAGCCGCCCGGCGTGGTGTAGACGTCGGTCAGCACCCGCCAGTCCTCGGCCTTGACGTACGCCTCCTCGTAGAGCTCGCGCTGGGCCGCGTGCAGCGGGTTCTCGCCGGGGACGTCGAGCAGTCCGGCCGGGATCTCCCAGAGCTTGTGGCGCACCGGGTGGCGGTACTGCCGCAGCACGACGACCCGGCCCTCGTCGTCGAGCGCGAGCACGGCGACCGAGCCCGGGTGGACCTGGTAGTCGCGGCGTACGACCGTGCCGTCCGGCATCACCACTTCGTCGGTGCGGACGCTGGTCTTGTTGCCGGTGAAGGGCGTCTCGGTCGCGGTGACCTGCCACTCCTCGGGCGTGTCCTGGAAACCCATCTACGTCCTCCCACGAAAAACAGAAACCGGGGTACGCATCCTCAGTGGATCCGTACCCCGGTCAACGTTAATGCCTGTGCGGCGCCGGACTACTTGCCCGACGTGGTGCCCTGCCCGTCACCGGCCGCGGCGCCCGTCTTGCGCTCGACGGCCGCCTTCACCAGGCCCGCGAAGAGCGGGTGCGGGCGGGTCGGGCGGGAGCGGAGCTCCGGGTGCGCCTGGGTGGCGACCAGGTAGGGGTGGATCTCGCGCGGGTACTCGACGTACTCGACGAGCTTGTTGTCCGGGGAGGTGCCGGAGAAGACCAGACCGGCCTTCTTCTCCAGCTCGGCCCGGTAGGCGTTGTTGACCTCGTAGCGGTGGCGGTGACGCTCCTCCACGTACGGCTGGCCGTCGTACGCCTCGCGGACCAGCGAGCCCTCGGCGAGCTTCGCCGGGTACAGGCCGAGCCGCATGGTGCCGCCGAGGTCGCCCGCGCCCTCGACGTACGCCAACTGCTCCTCCATCGTCGAGATGACGGGGTGCGAGGTGGCGGCGTCGAACTCGGTGGAGTTGGCGTCGGGGATCTCGGCGAGGTTGCGCGCGGCCTCGATCACGATGCACTGGAGGCCGAGGCACAGGCCGAGCAGCGGCACCTTGTTCTCGCGGGCGTACTGGATGGCGCCGATCTTGCCGTTGACACCGCGGTCACCGAAGCCACCGGGGACGCAGATCGCGTCGACGTCACCGAGCTGCTTCGCGGCACCCGAGGGGGTCTTGCAGTCGTCCGAGGCGACCCACTTGACCTTGACCCGGGCCTTGTTGGCGAAGCCGCCGGCCCGGATGGCCTCGGTGACCGAGAGGTAGGCGTCGGGCAGGTCGATGTACTTGCCGACGAGCGCGACGGTGATCTCGTGGTCGGGGTTGTGGACACGGTCCAGCAGGTCGTCCCACGTCGTCCAGTCGACGTCGCGGAACGGCAGGTCGAGCTTGCGCACGACGTAGGCGTCCAGGCCCTCGGTGTGCAGCACCTTCGGGATGTCGTAGATCGACTTGGCGTCCACGCAGGCCACCACGGCGGCCTCGTCGACGTCGCACATCAGCGAGATCTTGCGCTTGATGGCGGTCGGTACGTCGCGGTCGGCGCGCAGCACGATGGCGTCGGGCTGGATACCGATGTTGCGC
This sequence comes from Streptomyces sp. NBC_00984, assembly GCF_045162475.1. Lineage (NCBI taxonomy): Bacteria > Bacillati > Actinomycetota > Actinomycetes > Kitasatosporales > Streptomycetaceae > Streptomyces > Streptomyces sp. NBC_00984. The sequence continues at coordinate 7,018,535 of NZ_CP108734.1, read as the reverse complement.
AGCGCGGCGACGGAGTGCTGGGTCGGCTTGGTCTTGAGCTCGCCGGACGGGCCGATGTAGGGCAGCAGCGAGATGTGCACGACGAAGACGTTGTCCCGGCCGACCTCGTGGCGGACCTGACGGACGGTCTCCAGGAACGGCAGCGACTCGATGTCGCCGACCGTGCCGCCGACCTCGGTGATGACGACGTCGACGTCGTCGGTGGCCATGCGGCGGATGCGGTGCTTGATCTCGTTGGTGATGTGCGGGATGACCTGCACGGTGTCACCGAGGTACTCGCCGCGCCGCTCCTTGGCGATCACCTGCGAGTAGACCTGGCCGGTGGTGACGTTGGCGGAGCCGTCGAGGTCGACGTCGAGGAAGCGCTCGTAGTGGCCGATGTCCAGGTCGGTCTCGGCGCCGTCGTTGGTGACGAACACCTCACCGTGCTGGAACGGGTTCATCGTGCCCGGGTCGACGTTGAGGTACGGGTCGAGCTTCTGCATGGTGACCCGAAGGCCGCGCGCCTTGAGCAGGGCACCGAGGCTGGAGGCAGTCAGACCCTTGCCGAGGGAAGAGGCGACACCCCCGGTGACGAAGATGTGCTTGGTCGTCGTGGATGTGGGCTGCATAGCCAAAGGGGGCTCCCGTGGTCGCGATCGTGAGGTGCGTACCGGCGATTTCATCCGGAGACTCCGGAGGCGCCGTCGCTGCGGTTCGGGGGCCTCGTCTGCGGTTGCGGACGACCACCGGTCCACGGGCTACCAGGGTATCAGCGCCGAGGGGACCCTGCTTCCGGCCGTATCGGGACGCCCACCTCGCATGATCACCACGAGTGTCCGTACACACACCCGTTCGGGCCAGACCGGTTGTCAAGACCGTCGCGCGGATCATCGGAGTGCGTCGTATCCTGCTCGGACACTTGCCCCGGGCGAGGTGACGCGTTCGCAGGTTCCCCCACAACAACCCCTTGCGACGACCTCTTTACCCGCAGTAATGCCCTACGGGGCGACATGGCCGTTCGACTGGAGATGCACGTGGCCGGGCGCATCGAGGATTACGCACTCATCGGAGACATGCAGACCGCCGCCCTGGTCTGCCGGGACGGCACAGTGGACTGGCTGTGCCTTCCCCGCTTCGATTCGCACGCCGTCTTCGCGGGACTGCTGGGTACCGAGGAGCATGGCTTCTGGCGCCTGGGTCCGGCGCGGGCGGACGGGACGGAGCCGCCGTCCGCGGACCGCCGCCGCTACCGCGGGGACTCCCTCATCCTGGAATCGGAGTGGGACACACCACGCGGAACGGTCAGAGTGACCGATTTCATGCCGCCGCGTGACGGTGCGCCCCAGGTGATCCGGATCGTGGAAGGGATCAGCGGCCGGGTGCCGATGCGCTCGGAGCTGCGCATGCGGTTCAGCTACGGCCGGGTCACCCCGTGGGTGCACAAGGTCGACGGCCGCACGGTCGCCGTCGCCGGTCCGGACTCCGTCTGGCTGGACACCCCCGCCGACACGTACGGCGAGAACCTCACGACGTACTCCGACTTCACGGTGGCGCCGGGTGACCGGATCGCGTTCACGATCAGCTGGCAGCCCTCGCACCACGGCCCGCCGGCCCTGCCGGACCCGGAGGGTTCGCTGGACGCGACCGGGGACTTCTGGCGCGAATGGGTCGAGCAGTGCACATACCACGGGCCCTACCGCGAGGCCGTGGTCCGCTCCCTGATCACCCTCAAGGCCCTGACGTACGCGCCGACCGGCGGCATCGTCGCCGCGCCGACCACCTCCCTGCCGGAGGACATCGGCGGCTCCCGGAACTGGGACTACCGCTACACCTGGCTGCGCGACGCCGCGATCACGCTCTCCTCGCTGCTGCGCACCGGCTACCGCGAGGAGGCCCGCGCCTGGCGCGAGTGGCTGCTGCGGGCGGTCGCCGGCGACCCGGAGAACCTGCAGATCATGTACGGCATCGCGGGCGAGCGCGAGCTGGGCGAGGCCGAGCTGGACTGGCTGCCCGGCTACGAGAACTCCGGCCCCGTCCGGGTCGGAAACGGCGCGGCGGGCCAGCTCCAGCTGGATGTGTACGGCGAGGTCATCGAGGCACTGCACCTCGCCCACATGACCGGCCTGACCCGCAACGACTACGCCACGGGCCTCCAGCTCAAGCTGATCGAGTACCTGGAGAAGCACTGGGAGGAGCCGGACGAGGGCATCTGGGAGGTACGCGGGCCGCGCCGCCACTTCGTCCACTCGAAGGTGATGGCCTGGGTCGCCGTCGACCGCACCATCAAGCTCATCGAGTCCGGGGACGCGGAAGGGCCGCTGGAGCGGTTGCACGAGCTGCGCGACGACATCCACCGCGATGTCTGCGAGCGGGGCTACGACCCGGAACGCAACACCTTCACCCAGTCCTACGGTTCGAAGGAACTGGACGCCTCACTGCTGCTGATCCCGCAGATGGGCTTCCTGCCGCCGGACGACAAGCGCGTGATCGGCACGATCGAGGCGATCCAGCGCGAGCTGTCCACCGAGGACGGCTTCGTGCTGCGCTACCCCACCTCGGGCGAGGACGCGGGCGTCGACGGCCTGGAGGGCGACGAGGGCGCGTTCCTGGCCTGCTCGTTCTGGCTGGCGGACGACCTGGCGATGATCGGCCGGGTCGACGAGGCACGCCAGCTCTTCGAGCGGCTGCTGGCCCTGCGCAATGATCTGGGCCTGCTCGCGGAGGAGTGGGACTCCCGGTTGCAGCGCCAGGTGGGGAACTTCCCGCAGGCCTTCAGCCACGTGCCGCTGATCGACACGGCGCTGCGCCTCACGGCGAGCGGGGCGTACGTCGGCTGACAGGGAATCCGTGCCCCGCGACCGAGCAGGTCCCCTCCTCGCGCGCAGGACCGCCCCGGCCGCCACCCGAGTGGCGGCCGGGGTCCGGCCGGCGGCCGGCCGGACGACCGGTGCTCAGCCCGCGGTCCCGGATCTGATCAGCGGCACGTCCCGCGTGAGCTCCCGGAACCCGACGCCGTAGTACAAGTCCGCACGCCTGGGGATGCCCCGGCGCACCCAGGCAGGCGACCGTCGCATGAGTGGCCCCGGCCGCCCGCGCCCGACGCATCCCGTGCAGAAGCATCGCCCGCCATGGTGTGCCACTGTGTCAGCGCACCGCGAAGCCGTCGAACCGCTTTCCGGGCCGGACAGCCATGCCCCCGGTCACGCCGGCCGGCTGCGGGACCTACGCCCCGGTCACGACGGGCAGCTCCGACGGCAGTCCCCACTCGCTCCAGGACCCGTCGTACACGGCCTGTCCGCGGTACCCCGCCAGCTCGGCCCCCAGCGCCAGGACACACGCGGTGACACCCGATCCGCAGCTGAGGACCAGTCGCCCGCGCTCGCCCGCGAGGGCGGCGAACACGGCGCGCAGCTCATCCACCGGACGCATCCGCCCGTCGCGCTGGATCTCGCCGAAGGGCAGGTTGACCGCCCCCGGCATATGTCCGCCGCGCAGCCCCGGCCGGGGCTCGGCGACGGCACCGGTGAACCGGTCCAGGGCACGGGCGTCGAGGACCGCCGCGGCGGGGTCGGCCAGGGCCGCCGCCACCTCCTCGCTGCCGACGAACATCCCCGCGCGCGGCCGAGCGGTGAAGTCACCGGGTGTCGCGGCGGGCGCGGGCCGGGTGTTCTCCAGCGGCAGCCCGGCGCCGGCCCAGGCGGGCAGGCCGCCGTCGAGCACCGCGACCCGGCCGAAGCCCATCGCCCGCAGCATCCACCAGGCCCGCGCGCTGGAGTAGATGCCCGCGCCGTCGTACACGACGACGGTGTCGGAGTCGTTCACGCCGAGGGAGCGCAGCTCCTCGGTGAACCGGCCGGCGTCGGGCATCGTGTGCGGCAGCGGTCCGGAGTGGTCGGACAGCGCCCCGTCGATGTCGAAGGCCCGCGCTCCGGGGATCCGCCGCTCGATACCCCGGTGCGCGCCGACCGAGGCGTCGAGGACCGACAGTCCCGGCCGGCCCAGCCGCCGCGCCAGCCAGTCGGCCCCGACCAGCGGGCCGGGAGGCTCCTGACTGCTTGCGTACGTCGGTACGTCGTCGCCCACGGCTGCTCCTGGTCCGGGTCCGGATGTGAGGGCCACTCGGCCCCGACCGCGTGGCGTCCACAAGATCGCAGCGGCGCTCGTCCCGTGTCAACAGCCGTTCGACGGTCCCCGGACCGTCGAACGGCCCTGACCGGCGCCGCCTCCCCCGAGTGCGGGCTTCCCCCCTCCGGCTCCCCCGACGACGCCTCGGGCGCCCGGGGCCGGTACCTTCCTGAATCAGGGCGATCGCCCGTCCGACCCGAGCGAAGCGCGAGGCCAGAGCCAGTGGAGACCCAAGGCGGAATCACCGTGCAGCGAGCCCTGGAGCTGCCGGGGCTGCGCGGCGGGCTCCCGGAGGTGGTGGCCGGCGCGGACCGGCTGAACCGTACGGTGCGGTGGGTGCACGCGGGCGAGGTCCCCAACATCGCCTCGCTGCTCAAGGGCGGTGAACTGCTGCTCACCACCGGGCTCGGGCTCGGCACCCGACCCGCCGAGCAGCGCGCCTTCGTCCGCAGGCTCGCCGACCGCCAGATCGCCGCCCTGGTGGTGGAGCTCGGCCCGCGCTTCAGCAGGCTGCCGGCGTCGATAGTGGACGCCGCCCGCACCGCGGGTCTGCCACTGGTGCAGCTGCACCGCGAGGTGCCGTTCGTGACGGTGACCGAGGAGATCCACACCGAGATCGTCAACGGTCACTACGCGCTGCTGCGGCAGGCCGAGGACGTGCACCGACGCTGCACGGAGGCGCTCCTCGGCGGCGGCGGGGTGCCCCAGGTGCTCGGCATCCTGGCGGACTTCACGGCCAACCCGGTCTTCCTGGAGACGGCGGACGGCCAGCTGCTGTACGCGGCGGGCCCCGGGTCCGGCCCGGTCTCCGCCGATCCGCTCCAGGTGTGGGACGGGATGCGCGGCGGCCGGGCGGCCCGTGAGACGCCGCCCACCGGTTCGGTGCTGGTGGATGTGCCGGGCGGCGGACCCGGCACCGGTTCGATACGGGCCAGGCTGGTGCTGCTGGCCGTGTCCGGGCCGCTGGTGACCGTGCACCGGATGGCGGCGGAGCGGGCGGCGGGGATTCTCGCGGTCGTGCTGATGCAGGCCCGCCAGGAGGAGGAGCTCGCGGCCCGTGGCCGGGGCGACTTCCTGACCGATCTCGCCGAGGGCCGGATCGCGCCGGAGGACGCGCCCGCGCAGGCCCGCGTGCTGGGCTTCAAGCCGGCCGACATGCCGCTGCTGCCGGTCGTGATGCGGCTGGCCCCCGAGCTTTCGGTGTCCGGGAACTGGGCGTTGCTGGCGCGCGCGGTGCTGGAGGAGCTCTCGTCGGTGGGTGTGCCGGTGCTGCTGGGCGTGCGGCCCGTGGAGGGCCGGGTACCGGTGCTCCTCGGACTGCGGTCCGAGACGGAGCGCACGGCGGTCGCGGACCGGGTCGCGGCGGCGCTGCGGGCCGGTGTGGAGCGGGCCGGGCTGGAGCGGGCCGGATCGCATCCGCCGGTCGTGGTGGTGGGCGTGGCGGGCGGCTGGGCGACGGCCGGCGCGGGGCTGCGGCACGCCGCCGAGACGGCGACGGCGGCGCACGGTCTCAGCGACCGCCCCTGGTACGACGCCCGGCGCCTCGACATCGACCTGCTGCTGTGGCGGCTGCGGGACCACCCGGACCTGGCGGCGTTCGTGGACCGGGCGATCGGCCCGCTGCGCGATCACGACCGCACCTCGCGCCCGGTGCTGCTGCCGACGCTGGAGACGTATCTGGCCCACGCGGGCCGCAAGGCGGAGACGGCACGGGAGCTGCATCTGAACCGTCAGACGCTGTACAACCGGCTGGCCCGGATCGGCGAACTGCTCGGCACCGACCTGGACGACCCCCAGGCGGTGCTGGCGCTGAGCCTGGCCCTCCGGGCCCGCCGCCACACCTCTTAGACCGACCGGCAATTGGGAGGCGGCTCACCGCGTCCGTGCCGCCAACGGCTGGGTCAACTCGTCGTACACACTGAGCACTTGGGCGATCGTGTCGTCCTCGGTCGGCCAACTCCCGGCCTGCGCGAGCCCGGCGGCCGCCATCTCCTCTCGCCGCCGCGGATCCCCGAGCAGCCGGGCCACCACCCGCGCGAGCGCCTCCGCGTTCCCGTACGGCACGAGTTCCGCCGCGTCCCCCACGAGTTCGGGCACCCCGCCGACCGCGGTGGCGACCAGCGGGACGCCGAGCCGCAGCGCTTCCTGGGCCAGTACCGAACGCGCCTCCCAGCTGCTGGACAGCACGGCCAGATCCGCCGCGGCGAGCAGTTCGGCGCGGTCGTCGCGGCTGCCGACGAGCCGGACGGGCAGTTCCTCGTTCCTGATCCGGCGCTGCAGAGCGGACCGCTCCCGCCCCTCGCCCACGAGGAGCAGGAGCGGTGCCGGGTCGAGGTCCCGCCACAGCCGCGAGGCGTCGAGCAGTGTGCCGTATCCGTGATGCGGTACGAGGCTCCCGCAGGAGATGATCAACGGACGTTCCACCAGCCCCAGTTCGGCCCGCGCCTTGCCCGCGTGGGCGGCGGCGGGCAGGCGAGGTACGGGGGCGGAGACCGGCGCGAGTCGCGCGTCGCGCGCTCCCCGGCGCCGCGCCCGGTCGACCAGGTCCGATGTGGTGCCGAGCACAACTGCCGCCGCACGGGCGGCCCTTCGCTCCATCAGCCGGATCAGCCGGCTGCGGGCCCCTTCGGCGTGGGCGCGGGCGTGCCAGGTGACGACCAGCGGAACGCTCCGGCCGCCGAGCGCGAGGGCGGCGCGCACGGCGGCGTGCGATCCGTGCGCGTGGACGACGTCCGCCGTCGCGCAGGCGGTGCGCAGGGCGGCGACGGAGGCCGGGTCGCTGCGCCGGGGCACGGGCGCGAAACGGGCCCCCGCACCGGAGTAGTCGTAGGCGTGGTCCAGTTCTGCCGGGGCGCAGACGGTGACGTGCACGCCTCTCGCCACCAGTCCCGCGGCCAGCGAGCCGACGTGGGCGCTGCTGCCCGCGCTGCCGCCGCCCAGGACTTGGACCGTACGCAACTGTGACACGTTGAATGGCTCCCGGGGCTCCCGAGTCGGCGGTGATTGCACCGCCAAGGATGCCAGTCCGTACGCACGTTCCGGCACAGTCGGGCCGTCGTTGCGGCCTGTACAACAACAACCGGACGCCGCCTACCACTCGCACGGGTGAGAAACCGGCGCATTGTTGTCCGGCCCGCCCCCGCGGCTTCCTCCGTCAGCGTTCCGACAGCACCCGGGCCAGCCGGCCGATCCGGTCCCCGTACACCGCCGCCGCGACCAGTGCGGCCGCATGCGCGGCGAGTCCGGCCCGGCCTCGGCCCGCGACGATCGCGACACCGAGTGCCGCCCCCAGGGCATGGACCCCGGTGTCCCCGAGCATGGTCCGCTCCCCCAGGTCGTCGGCGACGAGGGCGGCCACGGCACCCATCGGCGCGGCGGCGAACCCGCCCTGCGGCAGGCCGGGGGCGCCGAGGGCGAGCACGGTGGCGGCGGCCACCGCGGGCCGCACGTCCGTCAGATTGACGAGATGGGCGGTTCCGGCGATCACGACCGCGGCGAGCGCCCGGTCGACGGGCCGCTCCTTGAGCAGCGTGCCGGCCGCGAGCCCGGCGGCCCCGATTCCGAAGAGCTTCACCGCGCCGCTGGTCACCTCGCCGTCCCGCAGCGCACCCAGGTGGGCCCGGAACCCGCGGCGGGGATCGTCCGCACCGACGAGGTCGTCGTACGCGCCGCAACCACCGGCCGCCAGTACGGCGAGCGTGGCGGCGCACCGGGTACGGGCCGGCAGCGGGAGAACGACCGCTCCGGCCGCGGTACCGAGGACGGCGGCCGGCCCCGCGTACAGATCGACGGTACGGCCCGCGTAGTTGGTGCGCTGCCGGTCGGGGCGCGGCCTGGCCCGCAGCGCCCGGTACACACCTCCCGCGACGGCGGCGGCGACGGCACCGGACATCACGGACCTGCGCAATGCTGCTCCCATACGCGCCAGACTACGCAGCGGCCCGCCGGGGCCCCCGGCGGGCCGTTCCCGTGGCCGGGCCGGAGCCCGCGCCCGCTACCCGCCCGACCGCGCCGCGGCCAGCAGTTCCTCCGCGTGGGCCCGCGCCGTCTGGGAGTCCTCCTGGCCCGCGAGCATCCGGGACAGCTCCCGCACCCGGTCCTCGCCCTCCAGGACCGTGACCCCACTGCTGGTCACCGAGCCGTCGACGGTCTTCTCGACCAGCAGCTGCCGGTCCGCGAAGGCCGCCACCTGCGGCAGATGTGTGACGACGACGACCTGGGCGGACCTGGCGAGCTTCGCGAGCCGCCGCCCGACCTCGACCGCGGCCTTGCCGCCGACGCCCGCGTCGACCTCGTCGAAGAGGTACGTGGGTACGGGGTCGGCGCCCGCGAAGACCACCTCGACGGCGAGCATCACCCGGGACAGCTCACCGCCCGACGCCCCCTTGGCGATCGGCCGCGGCTGGGCGCCGGGGTGCGGGGCCAGCAGCAGCTCGACCTCGTCGGCGCCGGACGGCCCGTAGACCACGCTCCGCCCGTCGATCTCGATGCCGGACGCCTCGTCGGCCGCCTCGGTCTGCCGGATGTCGAAGGAGACCCGGGCGTGCGGCATGGCCAGCGAGGCCAGCTCCGCGGTCACCGCTTCGGCGAAGAGCGCGGCCGCCCGGTTGCGCGCGTCGGTCAACGCCTGGCCGAGGACGGAGAGTTCGGCCCGCAGCGCGTCGCGTTCGACCGTCAGCTCGCCGATCCGGTCGTCGTCGCCCTCCAGCTCGGCGAGCCGGGCGGCGCCCTCCTGGGCCCAGGCGAGCACGGCGCCGATGTCCTCGCCGTACTTCCGGGTGAGCGCGGTGAGCGCGGCGCGCCGCTCCTCCACCGCGGCGAGCCGCAGCGGGTCGGCGTCCAACTGGTCGGCGTACCCGGCCAGTTCGCCCGCCACGTCGGAGAGCAGGATCGAGATCTCACCGATCCGGTCGGCGAGCGCCGCCAGTGCCGGATCGTGGGCGCGCACGGCGTCCAGGGACCGTCCGGCGGCCGCCACCACGGTCGTCGCGTCGACGCCCTCGGGGTCCTCCGGATTGCCCGCGAGCGCGGTGTGCGCGAGGGCCGCGGCGGAAGCCAGCGCCTCCGCGTGGCCGAGCCGCTCGGCCTCGGCGGAGAGGTCGGCGTCCTCACCGGCCAGGGGTTCGACCGCGGCGATCTCGCCCAGCCCGAAGCGCAGCAGATCGGCTTCCTGGGCGCGCTCACGGGCCCGCGTCGTCAGCTCGTCGAGCTCCGTGACGACGGCCCGCAGCCGCCGGTGGGCCGCCGCGTACTCGACGTGCGGCACGGCGACGCCGTCGCCCGCGTAGCGGTCGAGCGCCTGCCGCTGCCGGGCGGGCTTGAGCAGCCCCTGCTGATCGGTCTGGCCGTGCACGGCGACGAGTTCGTCGGCGAGTTCGGCGAGCACCCCGACGGGCACGGACCGGCCGCCGAGATGCGCCCGGGAGCGCCCCTCCGCGGAGACGGTACGGCTGATCAGCAGCGCGCCGTCCTCGATCTCGGCCCCGGCCTCCTCCGCCCGCAGGGCGACGGTGTCGCCGTCGGACACGGTGATCCGCCCCTCGACGACGGCGGCCTTGGACCCGATCCGTACCAGGGCGGGGTCGGCGCGCCCGCCGAGCAGCAGCCCGAGGCTGGTGACGACCATGGTCTTGCCCGCGCCGGTCTCACCCGTCACCGCGGTGAAACCGGGTGACAGCTCCACCACCGCGTCGTCGATGACTCCGAGCGACCGTATCCGCATCTCCTCCAACACGGACACGACCTTACGAGGTCCTGACCCCGATGCGCGACGGACCCCGCCCCCGGGGCCACTCTCCCGGGTATGCGCACAGCATTCGCAACACCTCCGGGGGAAGGTCCGCCGGTCAGTGCGGTGCGCCCCGCCACCCCGAGACCGGCAGGGCGAATTTCGCGACCAGCCGGTCCGTGAACGAGGCGTGGTGCAGCCGCGCCAGCCGTACGGGCACCGCGCCGCGCCGCACCTCGACCCGGGCTCCCGCGGGCAGTTCCACGGTCCTGCGCCCGTCGCACCACAGCACCCCGTGCGGGGTGTGCTGCTGGACCTCGACGGCGAGCACGGACGTCGGGGAGGTCACCAGCGGTTTGGCGAACAGCGCGTGGGCGCTGATCGGCACCATCAGCAGCGCCTCGACCTCGGGCCAGACGACGGGACCGCCCGCCGAGAAGGCGTAGGCGGTCGATCCGGTCGGGGTCGCGCAGACGATCCCGTCGCAGCCGAAACCGGTCACGGGACGGCCGTCGATCTCCAGGACGACCTCCAGCATCCGCTCGGGCGACACCTTCTGCACGGCCGCTTCGTTGAGCGCCCAGTCGGTGTGGACGATGTCGCCGTTGCTGTGCACGAGGACGTCGAGCGTCATGCGTTCCTCGACCTGGTAGGCCCGGGTGACGACCCGGTCGACGACCTTGTCCAGGTCGTCCCGCTCGGCCTCGGCGAGAAAACCTACCCGGCCGAGGTTGACGCCGAGCATCGGCACCCCGGAGGCGCGGGAGAACTCGGCGCCGCGCAGCAGCGTCCCGTCCCCGCCGAGCACGATCAGCAGTTCACAGCCGTCCACGGCCTTGGGCGTGGTGTCCGTGACCGTCTCGACGGACGGCGGCAGCGGCAGATCGGCCGCCTCGGTGGCCAGCACCCGGACGCCGAGGCCGCTGCGCAGCAACCCCTGTACGACCAGTTCGGCACTGCGGATCGCGGCCGGACGGCCGGTGTGTGCCAGAAGAAAGACAGTTCGTGCCGCATTCGTCGTCAACGAGGCCCCTCCGCCACTGCACGGTCGACATCTGCGGGATCCAGCTCAGGTGCTCCTGCCCGCAGCCAGAGAAAGTACTCGACATTTCCCGCGGGCCCCGGCAGCGGGCTCGCCGTCACCCCCCGTACCCCGAGCCCCAGCGCCCAGGCCCGGCGCGCCACCTCCCGTACCGCTTCGGCCCGCAGTTCGGGGCTGCGCACCACGCCGCCGCTGCCCAGCCGCTCCTTGCCGACCTCGAACTGCGGCTTGACCATGAGGACCAGATCCGCGTCGGGGGCGGTGCAGCGCGCCAGGGCGGGCAGGACCAGACCCAGCGGGATGAACGACAGGTCGCCGACCACCAGGTCCACCGGCTGTCCGTCGATCGCCTCCAGCGTCAACTCCCGTACGTTGGTACGGTCCTTGACGGTGACGCGCTCATCGGACCGGAGCGACCAGGCGAGCTGGCCGTAGCCGACGTCGACGGCGACGACATGAGCGGCGCCGGCCCGCAGGAGCACATCGGTGAAGCCACCGGTCGACGCCCCGGCGTCCAGGGCCCGCCGGCCCTCGACCTCCAGCCCGAGCGGCACGAAGGCGGCGAGGGCGCCCGCGAGCTTGTGCCCGCCGCGCGAGACGTACCCGGGGTCGCTGTCGTCCTCGGTCACGACGACGGCGGCGCTGGTCTCGACCTGGGTGGCGGGTTTGGTCGCGGTGTTCCCGCCGACGGTCACCCGCCCTGCGGCGATCAGCTGGCTCGCGTGCTCGCGCGAGCGTGCGAGCTTGCGGTGGACCAGCTCGGCGTCGAGGCGGCGACGTGCCACTCTTGCCACGTTCGGTTCAGCTCCTGTTGTTGTGCGGGGGCATCGGTGCGGGTACCGGTGCGAGGGCGGGCCTGGCGTCCAGCGCGGTCAGCGTTTCGCGCAGCCCGCGGTGTACATCCTCATACACCTCGATGTGTCCGTCCGCCGGGAGGTGGTCCGCATCGGCGAGACGCTCCAGCTCCGCGTCCACCCCGGCGTTGCCGGTGGGGGTGCGGGCGACGCCGAGGGGTGCGGGCGCGGCGGGGTCGAGCGGGGCCCCGGCGGCCGGGGCCGCACCCCCGCCGGACGGGTCCTCCGCCTCGCTCCCGGGCACTGTTCCGGCTGCCGTCCCCGGTTCCGGCATCGAGTCGCTCATACGGGAAACGCTACCGCGAAGGGCTGCGGTACCGTCGATCACAATGGCGACCATGGCGGAGTGCCGCAGCGCACTCGACAGACTTTCCGACAGCCTCGCGGGGGCCGACGGCGACGTGCGCAGCGCGGCTGCCCTCGACCGCTCGCTGAGCTGCCACATCAAGGACCTCGACATCACCTTCACCGGCCGGCTGACCGATGGCCGGATCCAGGTCCTGGACACGGTCGAGGGACCGCCCCGCGAGAAGGCCGAGATCCGGCTCGCGATGACCGGCGACGACCTGGTGGCCATGGTGGACGGCGACCTGAATTTCGCCAAGGCATGGGGGTCGGGCCGGGTCCGCCTGGAGGCCGGCTTCCGCGACCTGCTGAGACTCAGGTCACTGCTGTAGGCGGGATGGACCGGCCTTGCGCCGAGCGTCGCGTCAGCCCCCGGCCGACGCCCCGGCGGACGCCTTGCCCCGCGCGCCCGCCCCGTCGCCGCGCGGCTTGCGCGCGGCCGGTACCACCAGCGGGGTCCCGGTCTCCGGATCGTCGATGACCTGGCAGCGCAGCCCGAAGACCCGCTCCACCAGTTCCGCGGTGACGACCTCACCAGGTGCCCCCTCGGCGATCACCTCGCCCTCCCGCATCGCGATGAGGTGGGTGGCGTACCGCGCGGCGTGATTCAGATCGTGCAGGACGGCCACCAGGGTGCGCCCCTGCGTCTCGTGCAGCTCCGCGCAGAGGTCGAGCACGTCGATCTGGTGCTGGATGTCGAGATACGTCGTCGGCTCGTCGAGCAGCAACAGCGGCGTCTGCTGGGCGAGCGCCATGGCGATCCAGACACGCTGCCGCTGCCCGCCGGACAATTCGTCGACATAGCGATCGGCGAGCGCACCGACTCCGGTCGCCGCCATCGATTCCTCGACAATGCGTTCGTCGTCCGGCGACCACTGGCGCAGCAGCCCCTGGTGCGGGTACCGGCCGCGCCCGACGAGGTCGGCGACGGTGATGCCGTCCGGTGCGATGGAGGACTGCGGCAGCAGCCCCAGCGTCCTGGCGACCTTCTTCGCCGGCATCCCGTGGATCGTCTGCCCGTCCAGGAGCACCCGGCCGCTGTCCGGCTTCAGCATCCGCGAGAGCGCGCGCAACAGGGTCGACTTGCCACAGGCGTTGGGGCCGACGATCACCGTGAACGAGTTGTCGGGAATCTCGACCGAGAGATTCTCCGCGATGACCCGCCGGTCGTAGCCGAGGGTCACCGAGTCCGCGGTGAGGCGCTGCATGGTCGTACTCCCGGAGTCGGAGGTGATCGGGTGCGGGACGACGTCACACCGAGCAGGACAAAGTTAGGTTAGCCTACCCTCCTTTTTGTGGTGTCTGCCGGGAGCCTCCCCGCTACAGCCCCAGCCTGGCGACCGCCTTGCCGGCGTCCAGCCCGCACGAACCGTCCCCGGCGTACGACCAGGCCGCCCCGCAGAGCGCCCGCAGCCCGTCGAGTACGTCCCCGTCCCCCTCCAGCGCCAGCTCGCCCCCGCGCACCGAAGCGGTCCAGCCCCCGCACACGAAGCCGTCGCCGCTCTCGGCCACCTCGGGCTGCCCGGTCAGCAGCCCCCGCAGATCCGCGTCCACATACGTCGGCCGGTGCTTCGGCACGGCGGCCACCAGTTGCGCCGCGTCCGTCACCCCGGTGAGCACCAGCAGGGAGTCCACGCCGCCGTTGAACGCGCCCTCGATGTCCGTGTCCAGCCGGTCGCCGACCACCAGCGGACGCTCGGCCCCGGTCCGCAGCACCGTCTCCCGGTGCATCGGCGGCAACGGCTTCCCGGCGACCTGCGGCTCGGCCCCGGTGGCAATCCGGACGACTTCCACCGCCGCACCGTTCCCCGGTGCGATTCCCCGGGCACTCGGAATCGTCAGATCCGTGTTGGACGCGAACCACGGCACCCCGCGCGCGATCGCGTACGCGGCCTCGGCGAACCGCCCCCAGGCCATGTCGGGTCCGCCGTATCCCTGAGCCACCGCCACCGGCTCGTCGTCCGCCGATTCCACCGGCACCAGACCGCGCTCCCGCAGCGCGACCCGCAGCCCCTCGCCCCCCACCACCAGCACCCGGGCCCCGGCGGGCAGCTGGTCGGCCATCAGCCGGGCGACCGCCTGCGCCGAGGTGATCACATCGGCGGGCTCCGCCGGAACGCCGAGTTCGGTCAGGTGCCCGGCCACCGCGGCCGGCGTCCGCAGGGCGTTGTTGGTCACGTACGCCAGATGCATCCCGCCGTCCCGCGCCGCCCCCAGCGAGTCGACGGCGTGGACGATCGCGTGGCCGCCCACGTACACCACCCCGTCGAGATCGAGCAGCGCCGTGTCGTACGCCTCGTTCAACGCGGTGCTGCTGCCGCTGGGCCTGGTCCTGCTCGCCTGACTCATTCTTTGCGCTCCTCGTTGCATGCTTCTGTCCCGATCATCGCGCATCCCGGCCGCGCACATACGATGCAGAAATGAAGACATCAGGCCGGGCCGGCCAGGGACTGCGTCTGATCCCGTTCCGTGGACTGCGATACGTCCCCGAGCGGGTCGGCAGTCTTGCCGCGGTGACCTCACCGCCGTACGACGTCGTCGTGCGGCCCGACGGACTGCACCACCTGGAGTCGGCGGACCCGCACAACATCGTCCGGCTGATACTGCCGCAGGCGGACACGGCCGCGGCCCGCCACGAGCAGGCGGCGCAGACCCTGAACCGCTGGCTGGCCGAGGGCGTCCTCGCACCGGACAGCGAGCCCGCTCTGTACGTCTACGAGCAGCGCAACGCCGAGATCCTGCAACGCGGGATCGTCGGGGCCCTGGCGCTCTCCGCCCCCGGGGACGGCATCGTCCTGCCGCACGAGGACGTGATGGCCCATGTCGTCGAGGACCGGGCCGACCTGATGCGCACCACCGCCGCCCACTTCGAACCACTGCTGCTCACCTACCGCAGCGACGGCGACGGCGACGGCCCGGGAGCGACCGCCGTCATCGAGCGGACCACGGAGCGCCCACCGCTGCTCGCCACCACCACCGAGGACGGCTACCGTCACCGGCTCTGGGCAGTCACCGACCCGGCCGACCGCGCCGAGATCGAGACCGATCTCGCCCACCACCAGGCCCTGATCGCCGACGGCCACCACCGCTGGGCCACCTACCTCCGCCTCCAGCAGGAGCACACCACTCCGGGCCCCTGGGACTTCGGCCTGGTCCTCCTCGTCGACACGGCCCGCTATCCGCTCCGGGTCCGCGCCATACACCGGCTGCTGCACCGTCTCCCGGCCGCCGACGCACTCGCCGCGGTGAAGGGCCTCTTCCGCATCCGCGACCTGGATGGGCCGCTCCCCCGGGCCCTGGACGCGCTCGCCGAGGCCGCCGCCGAGGGCAACGCGTTCCTGCTCGCCGGCGACGGCGGCTTCCATCTCATCGACCGCCCCGACCCCGGACTGCTGTCCCGCACGATCCCCGCCGACCGCCCGACCGCCTGGCAGACCCTCGACGCGACGGTCCTGCACGCGGCCCTGCTCGACCACGTCTGGAAGATCCCGGACGCCCCGGAACACATCGCGTACATCCACGACACCGCAGCCGCCGTCGAACAGGCCGAGCGTCACAACGCGACGGCGGTCCTGATGCATCCGGTACGCGAGGAAGTCGTCCGGGACCTCGCCCGGCAGGGCGTCACCATGCCCCGCAAGTCGACCTCCTTCGGCCCCAAGCCGGCCACCGGCCTGGTCCTGCGAAGCCTCGACCTCGACTGAGCGCAGGCAGCAAAAAAGGGCGGCACCCCGGGTGGGGTGCCGCCCTTCTTCACGCCTTACGTCTCGGGCGTACGGTCCTTGTCCTGGTCCTCGTCCCCGTCCGTGCGGTTGTCGTCCTCATCCTCGTCCTCGTCGAGGGCATCGACGAACTCGACACCGTCCATCTCGGCCAGCCGGTCGGACGCATCGGTGGAGCCGTCCTTGTCGGCCTCCAGCGCCTTCCCGAACCACTCACGCGCCTCGTCCTCACGCCCGGCCGCCAACAGCGCGTCGGCGTACGCGTAGCGCAGTCGGGCCGTCCACGGGTGCACGGCGTTCGAGGCCAGCTCGGAGCTCTGCAGCGTGACGATGGCCGCATCGAGCTGCCCCATGTCCCGACGAGCCCCGGCAGCCACCAGACGCATCTCGACCTGCCCGGCCTTGTCCAGCTTCTGCACCTCGGGCTCGCCGGCCATGGCCATCGCCCGCTCGGGCCGCCCGAGCCCGCGCTCGCAGTCGGCCATGACGGGCCACAGCTCCACGGACCCGGTCATCCGCTTGGCGGCCCGGAACTCCGCCAGCGCCTCCGAGTACTTCTGTGTGGCGTACGCGGCAAACCCGGCAGCCTCACGCACCGCAGCGACCCGCGAGGCCAGCCGGAGCGCGACCCGCGAATACGCGTACGCCTGCTCCGGGTCCTCGTCGATCAGCCGGGCCACCATGACGAGGTTGCGCGAGACATCCTCGGCCAGGGTCTTCGGCAGGCTCATCAGCTCCTGCCGCACATCCTTGTCGATCTCGTCACCGGTGACGTCCTCGGGAATCGGAAGCCGCTTGATGGGCTCACGGTCCCGGTCGTCCCGCCGCTCGTACCCACCACGGTCGTCGCGCCCGCGGTAGCCACCCCGGCCACCACGGTCGTCCCGCTGCCCGCGGTACCCACCGCCCCGACTGTCGTCACGCCGGAAGCCGCCGCCGGAGCCGCCACCACGGCTGTCGTCGCGACGGAACCCACCACTGCTGCGGCTGTCGTCGTCGCGACGGGGGCCACGCGGCCGGTCATCACGCCGCTCGAACCCGCCCGAAGGACGCCCACCACGATCGTCATCACGACGCGGCCCACGGTCGCGGTCGCGGTCGTCACGGCGGAAGCCACCACGCTCATCGTCCCGACGCGGCCCACGGTCCCGATCACGGTCCCGGTCGTCACGACGGAACCCACCACCGGAACCACCGCCACGGCTGTCGTCGCGACGGAACCCACCGCCCCGACTGTCGTCACGCCGGAAGCCGCCGCCGGAGCCGCCACCACGGCTGTCGTCGCGACGGAACCCACCACCGCTGCGGCTGTCGTCGTCGCGACGGGGGCCACGCGGCCGGTCATCACGCCGCTCGAACCCGCCCGAAGGACGCCCACCACGATCGTCATCACGACGCGGCCCACGGTCGCGGTCGCGGTCGTCACGGCGGAAGCCACCACGCTCATCGTCCCGACGCGGCCCACGGTCCCGATCACGGTCCCGGTCGTCACGACGGAACCCACCACCGGAACCACCGCCACGGCTGTCGTCGCGACGGAACCCACCACCCCGACTGTCGTCACGCCGGAAGCCGCCGCCGGAGCCGCCACCACGGCTGTCGTCGCGACGGAACCCACCACTGCTGCGGCTGTCGTCATCGCGACGGGGGCCACGCGGCCGGTCATCACGCCGCTCGAACCCGCCCGAAGGACGCCCACCACGATCGTCATCACGACGCGGCCCACGGTCGCGGTCGCGGTCGTCACGGCGGAAGCCACCACCGGAGCTGCCACCGCGGTTGTCATCACGCCGGTAGCCACCGCCACCACGGTTGTCGTCCCGACGGAAGCCGCCGCCGGAGCCGCCGCCACCACGGTTGTCGTCGCGACGCGGTCCCCGGTCACGGTCACGGTCGTCGCGGCGGAAGCCACCGCCACCGCTTCCACCGGTGGGCCGGCTGTCGTCGCGCCGGTAGCCACCGCGGTCGTTGTCCCTGCGCGGTCCGCCGGAGCGGTCATCGCGACGACCGCTGAAGCCGCCTCGGTCACCACCGTCCCGGCGACGCGGCTCGCGCTCCGAACGATCGTCGGGAGAGTTGGTGGACATCGGCGTGACTCCTTCATCGGGTACTACAAGACATTCTGGCGCAGCCGGACATCCGACGCGCTTCGGCAAAAACAAAAGGACCCTTGGTCCCAGCGTGAACGCTGGGACCAAGGGTCCTTGAAAGATTGTTCGGCGGCGTCCTACTCTCCCACAGGGTCCCCCCTGCAGTACCATCGGCGCTGAAAGGCTTAGCTTCCGGGTTCGGAATGTAACCGGGCGTTTCCCTAACGCAATGACCACCGAAACCCTATCGGGTTCTAGCGAACAAGCACACTTTTCAATTAAGTAGTGAAGCTGTTCAACCGGTGCGACTGTTCGCAACCCGGGAACAACACAGTGGACGCGAGCAACTGAGGACAAGCCCTCGGCCTATTAGTACCAGTCAGCTCCACCCGTTACCGGGCTTCCACATCTGGCCTATCAACCCAGTCGTCTACTGGGAGCCTTAACCCTTCAAGAGGGTGGGAATACTCATCTCGAAGCAGGCTTCCCGCTTAGATGCTTTCAGCGGTTATCCTTTCCGAACGTAGCCAACCAGCCATGCCCTTGGCAGAACAACTGGCACACCAGAGGTTCGTCCGTCCCGGTCCTCTCGTACTAGGGACAGCCCTTCTCAATATTCCTACGCGCACAGCGGATAGGGACCGAACTGTCTCACGACGTTCTAAACCCAGCTCGCGTACCGCTTTAATGGGCGAACAGCCCAACCCTTGGGACCGACTCCAGCCCCAGGATGCGACGAGCCGACATCGAGGTGCCAAACCATCCCGTCGATATGGACTCTTGGGGAAGATCAGCCTGTTATCCCCGGGGTACCTTTTATCCGTTGAGCGACAGCGCTTCCACAAGCCACTGCCGGATCACTAGTCCCGACTTTCGTCCCTGCTCGACCCGTCGGTCTCACAGTCAAGCTCCCTTGTGCACTTACACTCAACACCTGATTGCCAACCAGGCTGAGGGAACCTTTGGGCGCCTCCGTTACTCTTTAGGAGGCAACCGCCCCAGTTAAACTACCCATCAGACACTGTCCCTGATCCGGATCACGGACCCAGGTTAGACATCCAGCACGACCAGAGTGGTATTTCAACGACGACTCCACAACCACTGGCGTGGCCGCTTCAAAGTCTCCCACCTATCCTACACAAGCCGAACCGAACACCAATATCAAACTGTAGTAAAGGTCCCGGGGTCTTTCCGTCCTGCTGCGCGAAACGAGCATCTTTACTCGTAGTGCAATTTCACCGGGCCTATGGTTGAGACAGTCGAGAAGTCGTTACGCCATTCGTGCAGGTCGGAACTTACCCGACAAGGAATTTCGCTACCTTAGGATGGTTATAGTTACCACCGCCGTTTACTGGCGCTTAAGTTCTCAGCTTCGCCGACCCGAAAGTCAGCTAACCGGTCCCCTTAACGTTCCAGCACCGGGCAGGCGTCAGTCCGTATACATCGCCTTACGGCTTCGCACGGACCTGTGTTTTTAGTAAACAGTCGCTTCTCGCTGGTCTCTGCGGCCACCCCCAGCTCATGGAGTAAATCCACTCACCAGTGATGGCCCCCCTTCTCCCGAAGTTACGGGGGCATTTTGCCGAGTTCCTTAACCATAGTTCACCCGAACGCCTCGGTATTCTCTACCTGACCACCTGAGTCGGTTTAGGGTACGGGCCGCCATGAAACTCGCTAGAGGCTTTTCTCGACAGCATAGGATCATCCACTTCACCACAATCGGCTCGGCATCAGGTCTCAGACTATATGCACGACGGATTTGCCTACCGTGCGTCCTACACCCTTACCCCGGGACAACCACCGCCCGGGCTGGACTACCTTCCTGCGTCACCCCATCGCTTACCTACTACAAGTCTGGTTCATCGGCTCCACCACTACCCTCAACTCCGAAGAGATCGGGCCGGCTTCACGGACTTAGCATCGCCTGATTCAGTATTGGGCGTTTCAAAGCGGGTACCGGAATATCAACCGGTTGTCCATCGACTACGCCTGTCGGCCTCGCCTTAGGTCCCGACTTACCCTGGGCAGATCAGCTTGACCCAGGAACCCTTAGTCAATCGGCGCACACGTTTCTCACGTGTGTATCGCTACTCATGCCTGCATTCTCACTCGTGAACCGTCCACAACTCGCTTCCGCGGCTGCTTCACCCGGCACACGACGCTCCCCTACCCATCCACACAGGCGTTGGCCCTTCATGTGTGAATGACACGACTTCGGCGGTACGCTTGAGCCCCGCTACATTGTCGGCGCGGAATCACTTGACCAGTGAGCTATTACGCACTCTTTCAAGGGTGGCTGCTTCTAAGCCAACCTCCTGGTTGTCTCTGCGACTCCACATCCTTTCCCACTTAGCGTACGCTTAGGGGCCTTAGTCGATGCTCTGGGCTGTTTCCCTCTCGACCATGGAGCTTATCCCCCACAGTCTCACTGCCGTGCTCTCACTTACCGGCATTCGGAGTTTGGCTAAGGTCAGTAACCCGGTAGGGCCCATCGCCTATCCAGTGCTCTACCTCCGGCAAGAAACACACGACGCTGCACCTAAATGCATTTCGGGGAGAACCAGCTATCACGGAGTTTGATTGGCCTTTCACCCCTAACCACAGGTCATCCCCCAGGTTTTCAACCCTGGTGGGTTCGGTCCTCCACGAAGTCTTACCTCCGCTTCAACCTGCCCATGGCTAGATCACTCCGCTTCGGGTCTTGAGCGTGCTACTGAAACGCCCTATTCGGACTCGCTTTCGCTACGGCTTCCCCACACGGGTTAACCTCGCAACACACCGCAAACTCGCAGGCTCATTCTTCAAAAGGCACGCAGTCACGACTGCATGTGCAAGCACACACAGCGACGCTCCCACGGCTTGTAGGCACACGGTTTCAGGTACTATTTCACTCCGCTCCCGCGGTACTTTTCACCATTCCCTCACGGTACTATCCGCTATCGGTCACCAGGGAATATTTAGGCTTAGCGGGTGGTCCCGCCAGATTCACACGGGATTTCTCGGGCCCCGTGCTACTTGGGTGTCTCTCAAACGAGCCGTCAATGTTTCAGCTACGGGGGTCTTACCCTCTACGCCGGACCTTTCGCATGTCCTTCGCCTACATCAACGGTTTCTGACTCGTCTCACGGCCGGCAGACCGCAAAAGAGAGATCCCACAACCCCGCATGCGCAACCCCTGCCGGGTATCACACGCATACGGTTTGGCCTCATCCGGTTTCGCTCGCCACTACTCCCGGAATCACGGTTGTTTTCTCTTCCTGAGGGTACTGAGATGTTTCACTTCCCCTCGTTCCCTCCACACTGCCTATGTGTTCAGCAGCGGGTGACAGCCCATGACGACTGCCGGGTTTCCCCATTCGGACACCCCCGGATCAAAGCTCGGTTGACAGCTCCCCGGGGCCTATCGTGGCCTCCCACGTCCTTCATCGGTTCCTGGTGCCAAGGCATCCACCGTGCGCCCTTAAAAACTTGGCCACAGATGCTCGCGTCCACTGTGCAGTTCTCAAGCAACGACCAGCCACCCATCACCTCACCCTTGCAGGCGAGTTCACTGGGGCCGGCGTTTGAAGGCAGCCTTACGGCCGTACCTTCAGACACCCAACAGCGCGCCCAGTACCCGGAATTCATTCGGTTCGTTTTCCACGCTCCGAAGAGCAGTACTCACGACCCGGTTGAACCACCAGGTACTGAATAGTCAACGTTCCACCCATGAGCAACCACCGTCGAACATTTGCCGACGTAATGGCCTCTGGACTCCTTGCGGAATCTAGATGCTCCTTAGAAAGGAGGTGATCCAGCCGCACCTTCCGGTACGGCTACCTTGTTACGACTTCGTCCCAATCGCCAGTCCCACCTTCGACAGCTCCCTCCCACAAGGGGTTGGGCCACCGGCTTCGGGTGTTACCGACTTTCGTGACGTGACGGGCGGTGTGTACAAGGCCCGGGAACGTATTCACCGCAGCAATGCTGATCTGCGATTACTAGCAACTCCGACTTCATGGGGTCGAGTTGCAGACCCCAATCCGAACTGAGACCGGCTTTTTGAGATTCGCTCCGCCTCGCGGCATCGCAGCTCATTGTACCGGCCATTGTAGCACGTGTGCAGCCCAAGACATAAGGGGCATGATGACTTGACGTCGTCCCCACCTTCCTCCGAGTTGACCCCGGCAGTCTCCTGTGAGTCCCCATCACCCCGAAGGGCATGCTGGCAACACAGAACAAGGGTTGCGCTCGTTGCGGGACTTAACCCAACATCTCACGACACGAGCTGACGACAGCCATGCACCACCTGTACACCGACCACAAGGGGGGCACCATCTCTGATGCTTTCCGGTGTATGTCAAGCCTTGGTAAGGTTCTTCGCGTTGCGTCGAATTAAGCCACATGCTCCGCTGCTTGTGCGGGCCCCCGTCAATTCCTTTGAGTTTTAGCCTTGCGGCCGTACTCCCCAGGCGGGGAACTTAATGCGTTAGCTGCGGCACCGACGACGTGGAATGTCGCCAACACCTAGTTCCCAACGTTTACGGCGTGGACTACCAGGGTATCTAATCCTGTTCGCTCCCCACGCTTTCGCTCCTCAGCGTCAGTAATGGCCCAGAGATCCGCCTTCGCCACCGGTGTTCCTCCTGATATCTGCGCATTTCACCGCTACACCAGGAATTCCGATCTCCCCTACCACACTCTAGCCTGCCCGTATCGACTGCAGACCCGGGGTTAAGCCCCGGGCTTTCACAACCGACGCAACAAGCCGCCTACGAGCTCTTTACGCCCAATAATTCCGGACAACGCTTGCGCCCTACGTATTACCGCGGCTGCTGGCACGTAGTTAGCCGGCGCTTCTTCTGCAGGTACCGTCACTCTCGCTTCTTCCCTGCTGAAAGAGGTTTACAACCCGAAGGCCGTCATCCCTCACGCGGCGTCGCTGCATCAGGCTTTCGCCCATTGTGCAATATTCCCCACTGCTGCCTCCCGTAGGAGTCTGGGCCGTGTCTCAGTCCCAGTGTGGCCGGTCGCCCTCTCAGGCCGGCTACCCGTCGTCGCCTTGGTAGGCCATCACCCCACCAACAAGCTGATAGGCCGCGGGCTCATCCTTCACCGCCGGAGCTTTCAACCCCGTCCCATGCGGGACAGAGTGTTATCCGGTATTAGACCCCGTTTCCAGGGCTTGTCCCAGAGTGAAGGGCAGATTGCCCACGTGTTACTCACCCGTTCGCCACTAATCCACCCCGAAGGGCTTCATCGTTCGACTTGCATGTGTTAAGCACGCCGCCAGCGTTCGTCCTGAGCCAGGATCAAACTCTCCGTGAATGTTTTCCCGTGATCGGGACAACACAACACGAGAGCGGAACAACCGGACGGAATAAGACCGGTCGTTCACAGCGTCCTCGCTGTGTAAATTGCCCACCGGGTCAGTGACCCCGCGGGACTTTCAAAGGAACCTCCAACCTGCCGAAGCAGGCCGGGGTATCAACATATCTGGCGTTGACTTTTGGCACGCTGTTGAGTTCTCAAGGAACGGACGCTTCCTTTGTACTCACCCTCTCGGGCTTTCCTCCGGGCTTTTCCCTTCGGTCTTGCGTTTCCGACTCTATCAGACTCTTTCGTGTCCGATTCCCGGTCGAAGCGGGCCCCCTGCGGAGCAGGAGAGTTTTTGCTGCTTTCCAGTTCTTCGCTTTCGCGCTTCCCTTTCCGGCGGTTCCAACCTTACCAGACTCTTTTTCGTTCCGTTTCCGGTCCGAATTTGAATTCCGGTGACCTTGGAGAGGTCTTCGCCTTTCGGCATGTCCACTACATTAACCGATTTCCTTGGCGACTCATAATCGAGTCGACGGGATTGAATTACGGCATGCCGAATTCGCACCCGCCAGGGTGAGTCGAAGGTAGTGGTTGGTCGCTCCGGGATGCTCGGATGCGGTCCGATGGGCCGTACCGACAGCAGTACCCGTTTCAAGCGGCTCGGACTACATTAGGTGTCCCTCAAGGGCGAGTCAAGTTGCGCGGCGGCGTGGCACATGCGCCCGGTACGGGCTCACCGTGGGGTCCCCGTCGATCCAGAAGCGCCAGGGGTGTGTGGCTCCATCGCCGCCCACTCCGGTGCGTGGGCCGTTGCGTACCTGGTCACGTGGTGGTGGGGTGCCGTGCAGCACGGACAGGAAGGCGCCGGGGTGGGCGATGGCGTCGGTGCCGTTCAGCGCTCGGTCGACATCGAGGGCGGTGGCCAGGCGGGCCGGGCCTTTGGCCAGTTCCTTGTCATTGCGGGCCGAGTTTCGTCGTTCGCGAGTGAGTTCCGCGCCGACCTGGATGTCGCCGGCGCGGAGCAGGACCCCGCTGGCCCGGCCCTCGGGGCCGCACACCAGGTTGAGGCAGTGCCACATGCCGTAGGTGAAGTAGACGTACGCGTGGCCGGGCGGTCCGAACATGACGCTGTTGCGTGCGGTGCGGCCTCTGAACGCGTGCGATCCGGGATCGATCTCACCGGCGTACGCCTCCACCTCGGTGAGGCGGAGTTCGATGGGTCCGTCCGGTGTGGCACGTACCAGGATCCGGCCCAGGAGGTCGGGTGCCACGTCCAGTACGGGGCGGTCGAAGAAGTCGCGTGTCAGCGGCGTACGTTCCAAGCCCTCGATCATGGCGGTCGAGGGTACCGGGAACCGACTACGGTCGTGGCGCGTATGTAGGGGTCAGGACCAAGGAGGAGTAAACATGGGCTTCAAGCGGCTGCTCGCGAGCATGGGTGCCGGTGGCGCTTCGGTGGAGACCGAGCTCTCCGAGCTCAACGTCGTCCCGGGTGGGGTCGTCCAGGGTGAGGTGCGGGTCCAGGGCGGATCCGTGGATCAGCAGATCGAGGGACTCTCCGTGGGTCTGCAGGCCCGGGTCGAGGTCGAGGGCCATGACACGGAGACCAAGCAGGACATCGAGTTCACCAAGCTGCGGCTCGGTGGCGCGTTCGAGGTGCGGGCCGGTGCCGTGCACGTCGTACCCTTCGGGCTCGAAATTCCGTGGGAGACGCCGATCACGATGTTCGCCGGTCAGCATCTGCACGGCATGAACATAGGTGTGACCACGGAGCTGGAGATCGCACGGGCGCTGGACTCGGGCGACCTGGACCCGATCAATGTGCACCCGCTGCCGGCTCAGCAGGCCATCCTCGACGCCTTCGGGCAGCTCGGCTTCGGCTTCCGCAGCGCGGACATGGAGCGCGGTCACATTCGCGGTACGCGTCAGCGGCTGCCGTTCTACCAGGAGATCGAGTTCTTCCCGCCGCAGCAGTACCGCGGCCTGAACCAGGTGGAGCTGACGTTCGTCGCGGACGACCGTGAGATGGATGTCGTCCTGGAGATGGACAAGAAGGCGGGGCTCTTCAGCGAGGGAAGCGACTCGTACCGGGCGTTCAAGGTCGGGCTGAACGACTTCCAGGGGACCGACTGGGCGGCGTACCTCAATCAGTGGCTGGCGCAGGTCGGCGGTCAGCGCAACTGGCTCTAGGGTCGGTGGGAGACCTGCTGACAGCAGTAGAGCGATCAGGAGAGGTGCTGACGTGACCGAGCCGAAGAGGGCGCCGCTGCCGCACGACTTCCATCCGGAGGTGCCGTCGTTCACGGTGGTGAGCGAGGACCTCGCTCCCGGCGCCGTGCTGGCGGACGCCCAGGTGTTCGCGGCCGGGAACACCTCGCCGCAGCTGCGGTGGGAGGGTTTCCCGGCGCAGACCAAGAGTTTCGCCGTGACCTGCTTCGATCCCGATGCTCCTACGGGCAGTGGATTCTGGCACTGGGTGCTCTTCGATGTCCCGGCGTCGGTCACGGAGCTGCCGGCCGGCGCGGGCAGCGGGAAGTTCGAGGGGCTGCCCGCCGGTGCCGTGCAGGTCCGTAACGACTACGGGTCGAAGGAGTTCGGCGGTGCCGCACCGCCGGCCGGCGAGAACCACCGTTATGTGTTCACCGTGTACGCGGTGGATACCGAGAAGCTGGGTGTCGACAGCGAGGTGTCGCCCGCGGTCGTCGGGTTCAATCTGCGGTTCCACACGCTGGGCCGTGCCCAGCTGATCGGTGAGTACACAGGTCCCGCGTAGCGCCCGCCGAGCCGAGAGTTCCCCCGCTGTTTGCCCTGCCCTGGTCTTGGAGAGACCAGGGCAGGGCATTTTTATTGCGTTGTCCATCACGGCCTGCCCAGCCAGAGTTGATCCGGGCCTGCCAGGGGGCGGGCGGCACACGGGAGGTGGGCGGGATGCGGGACACGCTGGTACTGAACGCGAGCTTCGAGCCGCTGTCGACGGTGACGCTGAACCGTGCGGTGGTGCTGATCCTGCAGGACAAGGCCGTCGTCGAGCAGTCGCACCCCGATCTCCGCATGCGCGGCGCCGCCGTGGACATTCCGGTACCCCGGGTGATCAGGCTCTGCCGGTACGTACGGGTGCCGTTCCGAAGACATGCCCCGTGGTCCCGGAGGGGCGTGCTGATACGGGACCAGCACCGGTGCGCGTACTGCGGGCGGCGGGCGAGCACCGTCGACCATGTCGTGCCGCGTGCCCAGGGGGGTCAGGACACCTGGCTCAACACGGTGGCGTCCTGTGCCGAGGACAACCACCGCAAGGCGGCCCGGACGCCGGAGCAGGCGGGGATGCCGCTGCTGCGTCAGCCGTTCGTGCCGTCTCCCGCGCAGGCGATGCTGCTGGCGCTGGGGGCCGGTGAGCGGTCGGAGCTGCCGGAGTGGCTGGACCGCGCCGCGGCGTAGTCGGCGTACGCATTTCGTCGTGGTGGAAGCCCGTCTCCAGGGGGAGGCGGGCTTCCACGTGTCAGCGGAGCAGCAGTTGGACGATGGCGACCGTGCCGACCGCGACGATGAGCACGCGCAGGACGGTGGGGCTGAGGCGGCGGCCGATCCTGGCGCCGATCTGGCCGCCCAGCGCGGAGCCGACCGCGATCAGCACGACGGCCGTCCAGTCGAAGTCCGCGACGAAGAGGAAGAAGAGCGCGGCGATGCTGTTGACGACGGCGGCCAGGACGTTCTTGACGGCGTTGAGACGCTGCATGGTGTCGTCGAGCAGCATGCCCATCAGGGAGAGGTAGATGATCCCCTGGGCGGCGGTGAAGTAGCCCCCGTAGACGCTGGCGAGCATCAGTCCGACGAAGAGGAGCGGTCCGCCGTCGGGATGGGCGCGGGTGCCGCTCTGTTCGCGTCGGCGCTGGACCGCTTTGCTGATGCGTGGTTGCAGGATGACCAGGGCGAGGGCCAGCGCCACCAGGATCGGCACGATGGTCTCGAAGGCCGTGGAGGGCAGAGTGAGCAGGAGGGTGGCGCCGGTGAGGCCGCCGATGAGGGCGCCGACGGCGAGCTTGCGTACCCGACGGCCCTGTCCCGCGAGTTCCTTGCGGTAGCCGATGGCGCCGCTGACGGAGCCGGGGATCAGACCGAGGGCATTGGAGACGGTGGCCGTGACCGGGGGCAGACCGGTGGCGAGCAGCACGGGGAAGGTGATCAGCGTTCCCGAGCCGACGATCGTGTTGATCGTGCCGGCGCTGATTCCCGCGACGAAGACGGCAAGCATCTCCCAGATGTTCATGGCGCATCCCCCGTGCATGATCGGTGCTTGGTGCACTGATCATGCACGGGGCGTGTACGCGTCATTCGACCGGGGGTTGCTCCCGGCGTTCCTTGCCGGTGTCGAACCCCGGGGCGCCGTTGCCGAGGTTGCCGAAGGCGCCGCTGAGTCCCTTGAGGGCGTCGCCGATCTCGCTGGGCACGATCCAGAGCTTGTTGGCGTCGCCCTCGGCGATCTTCGGGAGCATCTGGAGGTACTGGTACGAGAGGAGTTTCTGGTCCGGGTCGCCTGCGTGGATGGATTCGAAGACCGTACGGATCGCCTGGGCCTCGCCCTCGGCGCGCAGGGCCGATGCCTTGGCCTCACCTTCGGCGCGCAGGATCGCGGACTGCTTCTCGCCCTCCGCGGTGAGGATCGCGGACTGGCGCGTTCCTTCGGCCTGGAGGATCGCGGCGCGCTTGTCACGGTCGGCGCGCATCTGCTTCTCCATCGAGTCCTGGATGGAGGTGGGCGGTTCGATCGCCTTGAGCTCGACGCGGTTGACGCGGATGCCCCACTTGCCGGTGGCCTCGTCGAGGACTCCGCGCAGGGCGGCGTTGATCTCCTCGCGGGAGGTCAGGGTCCGCTCCAGGTCCATGCCACCGATGATGTTGCGGAGGGTGGTGACGGTGAGCTGCTCGATCGCCTGGATGTAGCTGGCGACTTCGTAGGTCGCG
This sequence comes from Streptomyces sp. NBC_00984, assembly GCF_045162475.1. NCBI lineage: Bacteria > Bacillati > Actinomycetota > Actinomycetes > Kitasatosporales > Streptomycetaceae > Streptomyces > Streptomyces sp. NBC_00984. The sequence continues at coordinate 6,990,393 of NZ_CP108734.1, read as the reverse complement.
GCCCTCGCGTCGGTCACCTGGTAGTAGATGACGGTGTCGATGTTGACGACCAGGTTGTCCTGGGTGATCACCGGCTGGGGCGGGAACGGCACGACCTGTTCACGGAGGTCGATGCGGTTGCGGATGGAGTCGATGAAGGGAACGACGATGTTCAGGCCTGCGTTGAGCGTGCGGGTGTAGCGGCCGAAGCGCTCCACGATGGCGGCGCTGGCCTGCGGGATGACCTGGATCGTCTTGATCAGGGCGATGAAGACGAGCACCACCAGAATGATCAGGACGATGATGATCGGTTGCATCGTGTTCCTCATTGCCCTTCGGTTGCCGACGGATCGCGATGATCGAGGTCGATATCGAGATCGCGGGAGGGACCGGATGTCGTGCCGGTCCCGATCTCATGATGATCGACATCAAGTCTGACAGAACGCGCTCTGCCTTGTGGGTGGTTCGGTCACATGACGACTGCCGTAGCTCCGTCGATGTCGACGACATCGACCTGTTGGCCCGGATCGAAGCTCTGGCCCTCGTCGAGTGCGCGGGCGGACCAGATCTCCCCGGCCAGCTTGATCCGGCCGCCGCTGCTGTCGACCCGTTCCAGGACGACGGCCTGACGGCCCTTCAGGGCATCGATGCCGGTGGCGAGTTGGGGCCGGTCGGTACGGTGTCTGGCGGCGATCGGGCGAACCACGGCGATGAGCGCCACGGAGACCACGACGAATACCAGTACCTGGGCCACGATGCCGCCGCCGAGTGCCGCGACGACTGCCGCGGCGACCGCTCCGACGGCGAACATGCCGAACTCGGGCATCGCAGTCATGACGAGTGGGATGCCCAGTCCCACCGCGCCGATCAGCCACCACACCCACGCGTCGATGTCCACGTGGTCATGGTAGAACCGCGGGCGCCCTCGCCGACAGGGCGCAAGCGGGCCACTGCGCCCGGCGGGCCCGTTGTGTCCGGAGGTTGTCGCCCAGGCCATTTCGGCAACGCCGGGAGCGTGCGTGCCAGACGCCGTGCGGCAGACGGCAGTTTGACGACAGGGCCTAGGAGAGCGGCAGTCCGTGGGCCGTGTAGCGGTCGCCGGTGTGCTCGACGACGAGCGGCAGGCCGAAGCAGAGGGAGAGGTTGCGGGAGCTGAGCTCGGTCTCCATGGGGCCGGCGGCGAGCACCTTGCCCTGGCGGATCATCAGGACGTGGGTGAAGCCGGGGGCGATCTCCTCGACATGGTGGGTGACCATGATCATGGAGGGGGCGTACGGGTCGCGGGCCAGTCGGCCGAGGCGGCGGACCAGGTCCTCGCGGCCACCGAGGTCGAGTCCTGCGGCGGGCTCGTCGAGGAGCAGCAGCTCGGGGTCGGTCATCATGGCGCGGGCGATCAGGGTGCGCTTGCGCTCGCCCTCCGACAGGGTGCCGAACTTGCGGTCGAGGTACTCGGTCATGCCGAGCCGGTCGAGGAAGGCGCGGGCGCGCTCCTCGTCGACGGCCTCGTAGTTCTCGTGCCAGGTGGCGGTCATGCCGTACGCGGCGGTGAGCACCGTCTGCAGCACGGTCTGGCGCCGGGGCAGCTTCTCGGCCATGGCGACGCCCGCGATGCCGATGCGGGGCCGGAGCTCGAAGACATCGGTGCCGACGCCGCCGAGCTGCTCGCCGAGGACCTTGGCGGTGCCGGTGCTCGGGAAGAGGTAGCTGGACGCGATGTTGAGGAGGGTGGTCTTGCCGGCGCCGTTCGGGCCGAGGATGACCCAGCGCTCCCCCTCCTTGACCGACCAGGAGACGTCGTCCACCAGAGCGCGTCCGTCGCGGACCACGGATACGTCCACCAGCTCCAGTACATCGCTCATGGCGCGTTGTCTCCCCATGCAGTGTCGAGATCGTCGGTGCCTGTGGGCACAGCTCCCAGGGAAATCTACGCCACCGTACGAGTGGTCCCGGCGCTGGGCCCGCGTGACGACAGGCCCCGGGCCCGTTCCCTAGGCTGTTCCCATGCTTTCGGAACCACGCTCAGGGCTGTTGGCCGCTTGGGGAAACGCGCTTCTGGCGGGACTGGTGTCGCCGGACGAGGCGGCGCTCGCCATTGTCGGGGAGGACGCGGTGCACCGTGTCGAGGGACTGCCGGGCGAGGCGGGGCCGGTCGGGCTCACGCTGGCGCTCGGGCGGTTGCGGGGTCTGGGGGTGACGGGATTCCGGGTGGCGTTGCCGGCGCCCGGTCATCCGCTGGGGCTGAGCGGTCCGCCGGAGTTCAACGCGCGGGCGTTGGAGGCCGAGGAGGCGGTGGTGGCCTTCGGTGCGCCGTACGGGCTGGTTCCCGAGGTGCGTGAGGCGGGGCCGGAAGGGGATCTGCACGTCGAGGTGGTGTGGCGTTGTCTGCCCGTGCGGGAGGCGCCGCCGGCCGATGTGCCGTCGCTGAGCGAGGCGGAGCGGGAGCTCGCCGAGGGGTTGCGGGACGCGACGGCGATGCTGTCGCGGTTGGACGTGGCCGGTTCGGGGCCGGTGGCCGAGGCGGCGGTGGACGCGTACCGGGCACGGGCGGAGCGGGGGCGCGAGGTGCTGGCTCCGGGGTACCCGCCGCGGGCGGTGCGGGTTCTGGAGCTCGCGCAGCGGGTGGGGCTGCTGATCTCGGTGGCGTACGAGAACGGGCACGGCGGCGCGGTGAGCGCTTCGGAGATCGCGGCCCGGGGCGAGGTGCTGCGGCCGGTGGAGCGGGTGGCCCGGCGGGCGCAGGTCGCCGCGTACAACGCGTATGTGGAGGAGCGCGAGCGGTAGGCCCTGGCCGGGCGGGCTCCCGGTGTCGCCGGACGGGCTCGACGCGCCCCGTCCGACGACGTATGACCGTGGGTTCGGCCTGTCCCCGGGGTCGGTCAGCCGTTCAGGCCGAGGTTACCGAAGGCCGGGTTGAGCAGGCCGATCACGTTGACCGTGTTGCCGACCACGTTCACCGGGACGTCCACGGGGACCTGGACGACGTTGCCGCCGGCCACGCCCGGGGAGTGGGCCGCGACACCGTGGGCGCCCGCGCCGTGTCCGGTGGCGGAGGCCGCGCCCGCGCCGGCGGCGATGATTCCACCGGCGATCATGGTGACGGCAGCGGCCTTCTTCAGGTTCTTCACTTCAGGATCCTCCTAGCGTGGCTGCGGCCAGCCGCCGCAGCGCCCTGGAGAACGCCTCGGAGTCGAACGGGTTGCGCCGTCCGGGTGACATCCACCCGACAGTATGAATCTCAGTCCGGAAGAAGAGAGTCCGCTTCGCTGCCGGTCAGCCCGCCGCCCCATGCCGGACGGCCCAGAGAGCCGCCTGGGTCCGGTCCGAGAGATCCAGCTTCATCAGAATGTTCGAGACGTGTGTCTTGACGGTCTTCTCGGAGAGGACCAGCGCCCGCGCGATCTCGCGGTTGGAACGGCCGTCGGCGATCAGGCCCAGCACCTCCCGTTCCCGTTCGGTGAGCGTGCTCCCCCGGCCCGTACCGCTGCCCGGGTCCTCCTGGGCGAGCAGGGCTCCCGCGACCTCCGGCTGGAGCAGGACATGGCCCGCGTACACCGAGCGGATGGCGCCGGCCAGGGCGTCCGGGTCGACGTCCTTGTACACGTAACCGGAGGCTCCGGCGCGCAGGGCGGGGACCACGGTGCGCTGCTCGGTGAAGCTGGTGACGATGAGGACCTTGGCCGGGTTCTCCAGCTCGCGGAGCCTGCGCAGGGCCTCGATGCCGTCGGTGCCGGGCATCTTGATGTCCATCAGGACGACGTCGGGGCGGAGCTCCTCGGTCCTGGCCACCCCCTCGGCGCCGTCGGCCGCCTCGCCGACCACTTCTATGTCGTCCTGGATCTCCAGGAACGTACGCAGACCGCGGCGGACCACCTGGTGGTCGTCGACCAGCAGCACCCTGATGATCTTGTCAGCCACCGGGTACCTCCATCTCGATCGTGGTGCCCTTGCCGGGCGCCGATTCAACGGTGAGCCGTCCGCCGACACCGTTCGCGCGGTCCCGCATCGACACCAGGCCCAGATGCCGGCCCGCCTGCCGGGTCGCCGCGGGTTCGAAGCCGCCGCCGTCGTCGGTGATCCGCAGCAGCGTCCCGCTGCCGTGCCTGGCCAGCGTGACATCGACGTGTTCCGCCCCGGAGTGGCGCAGTGCGTTGTGCAGGGCTTCCTGGGAGACCCGGAGCAGCGCCTCCTCCTGTGCGGCGGGCAGGGCCCGTATGCCCAGGCTCTCGAAGGTGACCCGGGCCGTGTGGGCCCGGTCCAGGACCTGGATCTGGGTGCGGAGGGTGGCGATGAGACCGTCCTCGTCGAGTGCGGCGGGGCGCAGCTCGACGACGGCGGCGCGCAGTTCGTCCACGGCTTCGGCGGCGAGTGCGGCGACCTGCTGGAGCTCGCCCTTGGCGCGGGCCGGGTCACGGTCCACCAGGGCGGTGGCCGCCTGGGCCGTCAGCCGCAGCGAGAAGAGCTTCTGGCTGACCGCGTCGTGCAGCTCATGGGCGAGCCGGGAGCGCTCCTCGGCGATGGTGAGCTCCCGGCTCCGCTCGTAGAGGCGGGCGTTGGTCAGGGCGATCGCCGCGTGCTGGGCGAGGATGGCCAGCAGTTCCTCGTCCTCGGCGGTGAAGCCGCAGCTGCCCTCGGGTTTGGGGCAGCCCTTGTTGGCGAGGAAGAGCGCGCCGATGATCTCTTCGCCGTCCCTGATGGGCAGGCCGAGGAAGTCGGACATGTCGGGGTGGGCGGCGGGCCAGCCCTCGAAACGGGGGTCCTTGCGGACATCGGCGAGGCGCTCGGCCTTCGCCTCGTGGAGCATCGCGGCGAGGATGCCGTGCTGTCTGGGCAGCGGGCCGATGGCCTTCCACTGCTCATCGCTGACGCCGTCGACGACGAACTGGGCGAAGCCCCCGTGATCGTCGGGGACGCCCAGGGCGGCGTACTCGGCGTCCAGCAGTTCGCGGGCCGAGGCGACGATCGTCTTCAGGACGTCGCGTACTTCGAGATGCCGGCTCATGGCGAGCAGCGCGGCGCTCACGGCTGCGAGACCCGACGGTGGGCGATGGCTCATGGCCTCACCGTACCGGCGGGGGTCCGATCGCCGTATCGGCCTGTGGACGGCCGGGGATTAGGGCGCAGGCCCTAGGTCCGGCCGCCCGCGCACCGGAGCGGCGACCGCGTCGCGCGGCCGCCCCGGAGCCGGAATCTGACACTCCGGATTGCTGACGCAACGGTTGGTCAGGTTGTTACCCGGCCGATGTGAGGCCGCGCATAGGACCCACGTCACTTACGAAGCCTGCTAGTGGACACGTAAGCACCACATCAGTGGTCATGAGCGCGGCCCGACACGTTCGAGCGGGGTCCCGATCCACTACCGGGGTTCGTACGTCACACCTTTGCCACCGGATTTTGCTGGCGCTAAGAATTGCACTCGTCCCCGACGGAGATGCGAAACGCCGCTTCCCGTCTTCGTCCTCCGTGAGGACTCCCGCAATACGAAGAGGTAAGTCTGCATGTCCGTGTCCAGCATCCTCGGCCGTCGTCGTCGCCTGAACAAGACCCAGAAGCTCTCCGTCGCGGGTATCTCCGCCATGGCCGCCGCCGCGCTCTCGTTCTCGCTCGTCCCCGCCAACGCCGACCCCAAGCCCGAGGCCGAGAGCCCCGTGTCCGCCGCCCCCGTGGTCTTCGCGTCGGTTGCCGGTACTCCGCAGGCCAAGGCCGTGCAGGCCAGCATCATCGAGCAGCACTCCACCGCCGAGAAGCTGGTGAAGGCCGCCGACCTCGCCAGGGCCAAGAAGGCCGCCGCCGCGAAGGCCAAGGCCGCCGAGGTCGAGGCCCAGGCGAAGGCGAAGGCCGAGGCGAAGGCCAGGGCCGCCGCCAAGGTGAAGGCCGAGGCCGTCGCCGCGAAGCGCTCCGAGACGCAGGCCGCCAGCCGCTCCGAGGCCCGCACCCCGGTCTACGCCAACAACCTGGACGGCTGGATCAACCAGGCCCTGGACATCATGCGGGCCCACGGCATCCCCGGCTCGTACAACGGTCTGCACCGCAACATCATGCGTGAGTCGACCGGTAACCCGAACGCGGTCAACGGCTGGGACATCAACGCCCAGAACGGCACCCCGTCCTGCGGCCTGCTCCAGGTCATCCAGCCGACGTTCAGCGCGTACCACGTCCCCGGCACCTCGTCGAACATCTACGACCCGGTCGCCAACATCACGGCCGCGGCCAACTACGCGGCCGACAAGTACGGCTCGATCGACAACGTCAACAGCGCGTACTGACCGGCGGAGCACCCGGCCGGACAGCATCCGCATACGCCGAAGGGCGGCACCCCGCGCGGGGTGCCGCCCTTCGGCTTCGGCGTGCGGTGCCTACTTGCGCATGACCTCCGGCTCGTGGCGGCGCAGCAGTCGCGCGACCACGACGCCGCAGATGATGCCGAGCAGCAGGAGTACCGAGATGTTGATCCCCCACTGGCCGGCCGAGTGCTCCCACAGCGGGTCCAGATCGGTCGGGTTCTTCGGGTCCCAAGGTGCCATGAGGTGCGAGAGGTCCAGCGTCGTGCCCGCGCCGGCGATGGCCCAGCGGGACGGCATCAGCCAGGCGAACTGCTCCAGGCCGGGCGATCCGTACACCTGGAAGAGGATGCCGGTGAAGACGACCTGGACGATCGCGAACATGACCAGCAGCGGCATGGTCTTCTCGGCGGTCTTCACCAGCGAGGAGATCACCAGGCCGAACATCATCGAGGTGAAGCCGAGCGCGATGATCGTCAGGCAGATCTCGACGGCCGGCGGCATGATCAGGCCCTCGGCCGGCAGCTCACGGGTGGCGAAGCCGATGCCGCAGATGATGACGCCCTGGATGGCGGTGATCACGCCGAGGACGATCACCTTGGACATCAGATAGGCGGAGCGGGACAGGCCGGTGGCCCGTTCCCGTTCGTAGATGACGCGTTCCTTGATCAGTTCTCGTACGGAGTTGGCCGCGCCGGAGAAGCACATGCCGACCGCGAGGATCAGCATGATCGTTCCGGCGGCGCTGTTGAACCGGGACGGCGGGTCCGGCGGGGCCAGGCCGAACTTGGCCGGGATGACCACGCTGACGACGCCGAGCACGGCGGGCAGGATCACCATCAGGCCCATGAAGCCCTTGTCGGACGCGATCACCGAGACGTAGCGGCGCATCAGCGTCCAGAGCTGGGCCGACCAGCTCTGCGGCTTCGGCGGGCGCATCTGCTGCGGGGGCGGCATGTGGACGGACTGCGCGGCAACGGCGTCGATGTCCGCGGCGTACATCTGGTAGTGCTGCGAACCGCGCCAGCGGCCCGCCCAGTCGTAGTCGCGGTAGTTCTCGAACGCGGAGAAGACGTCGGCCCAGGTGGTGTAGCCGAAGAAGTTGAGCGCTTCTTCCGGCGGGCCGAAGTAGGCGACGGACCCGCCCGGCGCCATGACGAGCAGCTTGTCGCAGATCGCCAGCTCGGCGACGGAGTGCGTGACGACCAGGACGGTGCGGCCGTCGTCGGCCAGTCCGCGCAGCAGCTGCATGACATCGCGGTCCATGCCCGGGTCGAGGCCGGAGGTCGGCTCGTCCAGGAAGATCAGCGACGGCTTGGTGAGCAGCTCCAGGGCGACGGAGACGCGCTTGCGCTGCCCGCCGGAGAGCGAGGTGACCTTCTTGTCCTTGTGGATGTCGAGCTTGAGCTCGGCGAGGACTTCGAGGATCCGGGCCTGGCGCTCGGCCTCGGTGGTGTCCGCGGGGAAGCGGAGCTTGGCCGCGTACTTGAGGGCCTTGGTGACGGTGAGTTCCTTGTGCAGGATGTCGTCCTGCGGGACCAGACCGATGCGCTGGCGCAGTTCGGCGAACTGCTTGTACAGGTTCCGGTTGTCGTAGAGGACGTCGCCCTGGTTGGCGGGCCGGTAGCCGGTGAGCGCCTTGAGCAGGGTGGACTTTCCGGAACCCGACGGACCGATGACCGCGACGAGCGACTTCTCCGGGACGCCGAAGGAGACGTCCTTGAGGATCTGCTTCCCGCCGTCGACCGTCACCGTGAGGTGGCGGGCGGAGAAGGAGACCTCACCGGTGTCGACGAACTCTTCCAGCCGGTCGCCGACCAGGCGGAAGGTCGAGTGACCGACACCGACGATGTCGTTGGGGCCGATGAGCGCGGAGCCGGACTTGGAGAGCGGCTGACCGTTGACGTACGTGCCGTTGTGGGATCCGAGGTCACGGATCTCGAAGCGGCCGTCGGGGGTCGCGTGGAATTCGGCGTGGTGGCGCGAGACCTGGAGGTCGGAGACGACCAGTTCGTTCTCCAGCGCACGGCCGATGCGCATCACGCGGCCGAGGTCCAGCCGGTGGAACGTGGTCGGACTGCGGTCGCCGTACACCGGCGGGGCCCCCGCGGCCCCGCCGGGACCGCCCGCGCCGGGTGTCCTCGCCATGCCCTGCTGCTGCGGAACCTGCGGCTGCGCGGGCTGCTGCGGCGGCGGGCCCTGGGGGGCCTGCTGCTGCCAGCCCTGCTGCGGCGGCTGCGGCTGCTGCGGAGCGGGTGCCTGCTGGCCGGGCCAGCCGGGGCCGCCCTGCTGGGGCTGGGCGGGGGCCTGCTGGGCGCCCGCGCCCTGCCCGCTGTACACATCGGCGCCCGCCGCGGCGGTGATGCTCAACCGCGGGCCGTCAGTGGCATTGCCCAGATGCACGACGGAGCCGGGGCCGATCTCCAGCTGCTGGATCCGGCTGCCCTGCGCATAGGTGCCGTTGGTGCTGCCGTGGTCCTCGATGAACCAACCCCGGCCCCCCCAGCTGATCGTGGCATGCCGCCACGACACCCTGGCGTCGTCGATCGTCAGGTCGCCCTGCGGATCGCGCCCGAGGGTGTACGACCTGGACGGATCGAGCGTCCAGGTCCTTCCATTCAATTCCAGTACGAGTTCCGGCACTCCGCGCCCCACTAGTTGTCCCCCGAATTGCCCCCATCACAGGGAGCCTAGGGATGCTGAACATCGTGAGGAACTATTCCAGGAGCAGTCCCGGATACGAAAGTCGGGCGGGGTGAAGACCCTGCCGAGACCTGCATCGTTACGGTGCTGACACGAATAGAGGGAGCAGCGCGCGGTAAGTACCCCGAGTGCACGCGAACCGCTAGCAAAAGGGACATCCAGGGCGGCCCGACCCCCGTATTCCGTCCGCCGGCCACCGGACGGATCCGGACGCGCGCGGTCCGTCACCGCGCGTGTGCTCCGGGCGGGGGTACGGGGCCGACGCGCTGTCCGGTCCTCGGGACGGGCCTTCGGCGCCTCGGAGCGGACCGATACGGTGGAAGCACCATGAGCGCATCTCAGCCACCTCGGTCCTCCTCGTCTCCTGAGTCCCCTGAGCCCCCTGAGTCCCGTCGGGGCACCGACACACCCACCCTTCTCGTCAAGATCTTCGGGAAGGACCGCCCCGGCATCACCGCCGGGCTCTTCGACACCCTCGCCGCCTACTCGGTCGATGTCGTCGACATCGAGCAGGTCGTCACCCGTGGCCGCATCGTCCTGTGCGCGCTGGTCACCGCCCCGACCGCGGGCGGCACCACCGAGGGCGACCTGCGGGCGACCGTGCACAGCTGGGCCGACTCGCTGAGGCTTCAGGCCGAGATCATCTCCGGTACGGGCGACAACCGGCCGCGTGGCGACGGGCGTTCCCATGTGACGGTGCTCGGGCACCCGCTGACCGCGGAGTCGACCGCCGCCATAGCGGCCACGATCACCTCCACCGGCGGCAACATCGACCGGATCTTCCGGCTCGCGAAGTACCCGGTCACGGCAGTCGAGTTCGCGGTGTCCGGTACCGGGACCGAGGAGCTGCGGACCGCACTGGCGACGGAGGCCGCCGGCATCGGTGTCGATGTCGCGGTGGTGTCGGCCGGGCTGAGCCGCCGGGCGCAACGGCTGGTCGTCATGGACGTCGACTCGACGCTCATCCAGGACGAGGTCATCGAACTGTTCGCCGCTCACGCGGGCTGCGAGGACAAGGTCGCCGAGGTGACCGAGCAGGCGATGCGCGGCGAACTCGACTTCGAGCAGTCGCTGCACGCACGCGTGGCGCTGCTGGCCGGGCTCGATGTGTCGGTGGTGGACAAGGTGCGCGCCGAGGTGCGGCTGACGCCGGGCGCGCGCACCCTGATCCGTACGCTGAAGCGGCTCGGCTACCAAGTGGGTGTCGTCTCGGGCGGGTTCACCCAGGTCACCGACGATCTGAAGGAACGGCTCGGGCTCGACTTCGCCTCTGCCAACACCTTGGAAGTGGTCGACGGGAAGCTCACGGGCCGGGTCGTCGGCGACATCGTCGACCGGGCCGGCAAGGCCCGGCTGCTGCGCAGTTTCGCCGCGCAGGCCGGGGTGCCGCTGGCGCAGACCGTCGCGATCGGTGACGGTGCGAACGACCTGGACATGCTGAACACCGCCGGGCTCGGGGTGGCCTTCAACGCCAAGCCGGTGGTCCGCGAGGCCGCGCACACCGCGGTGAACGTGCCGTTCCTGGACACCGTGCTGTATCTGCTCGGCATCACCCGCGAGGAGGTCGAGGCCGCCGACGGTCTCGTCGACTGAGGCGTTCGCGCGTACGGGCGCTGAGCGCTCGCGCATACCGGCGCTCACACGCTCGCGCATACCGGCGCTCACGCGCTCGCGCGTACCGGCACTGACGTATTCGCGCATACGAAGCAGGGCCCCGGTGCTTTCCGCACCGGGGCCCTGCTCGTACGACAGCGGGATCAGTCGTTGGGCGTCCAGTACTCGACCAGCCTGCCCACTCCGTGCTCCACGCCCTTCCAGGAGCCGGTGAACTCGACGACGGCGAACGCGGCGGTGGGGAATCCGCCGCGGGTCATCCGGGTGAGGGCGTCGCCCTCGGCCGATTCCGAGAGGGCGTCGGCGACCGCGTGCATGCCGGGGTTGTGACCGATGACCAGGAGGTCGTGCACATCGTCGGGGGTCTCGTTGATCAGGGCGATGAGCTCACCGAGGGACGCCTCGTACAGCCGCTCCTCGTACACCGTCCTGGGGCGGTGCGGCATCTCGTGGACGGCCAGCTTCCACGTCTCGCGCGTCCTGGTGGCGGTGGAGCAGAGGGCCAGATCGAGGTCGATCCCGGAGTCGACGAGTTTGCGGCCTGCGACGGGGGCATCCTTGCGGCCACGTTCCGCGAGCGGCCGCTCGTGGTCGGAGTCCTGCGACCATTCCGCCTTTGCATGCCTGAGAAGGACGATCCTGCGAGGTGTATCGACGCTCATACACCTCAGCTTCGCACGAAATGTGCCGCCCGGCGCAGGGTGTTGAAGGGCCCGTGCGGGGTGCGCGGACACCGTCAGCCGGTCACCAGGGCCGTGATTCGCGCGAGCAACCGGCTGATCGCCGGGTCGGTGGTCGCGGCGTGCGCCTCGCCGGGTCCCACGATCAGCAGCAGCAGTGCGGCAAACGCGAGCGCGGGCAGCGCGATGGCCCACCACGGCAGCCGCACCTCGACACCGCCCGTGGCCGGGTGGGTGGTCCGGGTGTGCGTTCGGGCCGACATGTCCGCCTCCGAGGGTCATCGGTACTGATACCGAAAACCTACGGATCCGGGGCCGGGGGCCCCATCCGGCGACCCACCCACTTCACCCTGACCCTGACCCCCTAGGGGACGCGGGGGTTAACCCCACCATCGGCGACCGCGGCCGCGCGGCTCAGGGGGACGCGATCGAGGCGATCACCGCGACGATCACGGTGATCAGCAGCATCGCGCCGAGTACGACGAGGAGCTTCTTCTGGCCGTTCTGGGGATTCGGGTCGAGCACAGGAGACATGGCCCCAGTCTCGCACCTCAGCACTCGTCCTCGATCGTCCGGTCCCGTCCGGCCAGGATTCCGACCGCCATCTGCGGCACCATCAAGCCCGCCATCAGTGCGATCGGCAGCTCCCAGCCGCCGCTGTGCTGGTAGAGCACACCGATCAGCAGCGGTCCCGGGATCGAGATCAGGTAGCCGACGGACTGGGCGAACGCCGACAGCCGGACCACTCCCGCGCCGGTGCGCGAGCGCATGCCGATCATGGTCAGGGCGAGCGGGAAGGAGCAGTTCGAGATGCCGAGGAGCAGCGCCCAGGCCCAGGCCCCGCCGGCCGGTGCGAAGTAGAGGCCCGCGTAGCCGATGAGGCCGCAGCTGCCGAGGAGGACGACGATGGGGCCCTGGTTCTTCATCCGGGCCGCCACCCTCGGGATGACGAAGGCGAGCGGCACGCCCATCGCCATGGTCACGGCGAGCAGCACACCCGCCGTACCGGCCGAGACCCCGGCGTCGCGGAAGATCTGCGGCATCCATCCCATGGTGATGTACGCGGCGGTGGCCTGCAGGCCGAAGAAGCAGGCGAGGCCCCAGGCGGTACGACTGCGGGTGATCCTGAGGGCCGGGGTGTCCGGGTGCCGGGCGGCGGGCTGTCCCGGGGCGCCGCTCCGCTCCCGTACCACCGGGATCCAGGGCAGGATCGCGACGGCGGCGAGCACGGCCCAGACGCCGAGTCCCAGCCGCCAGCTGCCGCCCAGCGCGCTGGTCATGGGCACGGTCACCGCGGCGGCGAGCGAGGTGCCGAGGGCCAGGGCCATCGAGTAGAGCCCGGTCATGGAGCCGACCCGGTCCGGGAACCAGCGCTTGACGATCACCGGCATCAGGACGTTGCTGACGGCGATGCCCATGAGGGCGAGGGCGCTCGCGGCGAGGAAGCCGGCCGTCCCGCCGACGAGCGGCCGGATCGCCAGACCGGCGGTGATGGCGATCATCCCGGCGCAGACGACCGCCCCCGGGCCGAAGCGGCGGGCGAGGCGCGGCGCCATGATGCCGAAGACCGCGAAGCAGAGCGGCGGTACGGAGGTGAGGACGCCGGCGACGCTGCCGCTCATGTGCAGCCCGTCCCGTACCTCTTCGAGGAGGGCGCCGAGGCTGGTGATGGCGGGGCGGAGGTTGAGCGCGGTGAGGACCAGCCCGACGACGACCAGCCGGAGCAGCCAGGGAGAGGGCCCGTCGGCGGTCCGTGCCGTCCGCGGGTCCTGCGGGGTCTGCGTGGTCGTGGGTTTCGTGGGGGCGTCCACCGTGGTGGCGGGGCTCAGGGTCCGGGTCTCGTCGTCGGGCATGAGGCCCATCATAGAATCATGGGATGATTGATTGTCCAATCACGCGAGGGTCCCTCTGAGACCATTCGCTCCAGGCACAGCAACTCCCGTCACTCCTCACCGCACCGGCAACCCGACTCATCACCCCAGCAACCCGACCAAGGAGCACCATGGCGCTGACGTCTCCGCGGCGTTCGGCACTCGCCGACCAGGTGATTGCCCAGCTCAGGAATCAGATCACCTCGGGCGAGTGGCCCGTGGGGTCACGCATTCCCACCGAGCCCGAGCTGGTGGAGCAGCTGGGGGTGGCCCGCAACACCGTCCGGGAGGCCGTGCGCGCCCTCGCGCACAACGGGCTGCTGGACATCCGGCAGGGTTCGGGCACCTATGTCGTCGCCACCAGCGAGCTGGCCGGGGTGATGCACCGCCGCTTCGCCTCCGCCGATCCGCGCCATGTCGCCGAGCTGCGCTCCACCCTGGAGTCGTCGGCGGCGAGGCTGGCCGCCGCCCGGCGCACCGAGCGGGATCTGAAGCAGCTGGACGCGCTCATGGCGCGCCGGGAGGAGACCTGGGCCGCGGGTGACGCCGAGGCGTTCGTCGCGGCGGACGCGACGCTGCACCTGGCCGTGGTCGCGGCCTCGCACAACGACGTGCTGACCGGCCTCTACGCCGACCTGGGCGATCTGCTGCGCGACTATCTCAGGGGCGACATCGGTCATGAGCTGCGGCCGGAGAACCACATGGACCACGGCAGGCTGGTCGAGGCGATCCGGGCCGGGGACGGGGAGACGGCGGCGGCCGAGGCCGCGGGCCATGCGCTGAGCTGTCTGGTGGACCGGGCCTGAGGTCCGTCCGGCACACCTAGACCGAGCCCTGCACCCGGTGCGTGACCCAGACGGAGCCGACTTCCTTCCAGCAGCGGTCGTCGAGCCGCACGGTCCGCCCGGGGCCCACGTCGACCGGGGGGGCGTCGGCGTCGATGTCCCACCAGCGGCGGCATTCGGTGTGCAGTTGCACGCGGTCGGTGGAGGGGTACGGGTTGTGGCAGTAGGCGACGACGCTGGAGCCCCGGACCGACGTACGGCACTCGGATCCGGCGGGGTCCGTCGAGGCGGGAGCGTCAGGGGTGGATGCCCCGGCTCCCGCCCGCCCCGCCACGGATATCCCCACCGGGGCGGCGAGTCCGGCGACGGCTATGGAGGCCGCCAGCAGTATCCCGGTCCGGCGACGTGTGGAGCGCATGGCGACCTCCTCCCCGTAGCCCGACCCGAAGTCCGGTTCACCACATTCTGCGGTGGATCGACCATCTTTTCGACTCGAGCGGGCCGGAGCCGGGCGCGGACACGACGCAGCCGCGTACCGCCTGTTCGGAGGCGGTACGCGGCTGCGTCAGAGCCTGTCGTACGAGATCAGGCACCCATCATGTGCACGCCACCGTCGACGTGGATGATCTCGCCCGTCGTCTTCGGGAAGAAGTCCGAGAGCAGGGCGACGACGCCGCGGCCGGCCGGCTCCGGGTCCGCCATGTTCCAGGACAGCGGGGAGCGGGTGTTCCAGACGTCCGCGAGCTCGGAGAAGCCCGGGATGGACTTCGCGGCCATGGAGCCGATCGGTCCGGCGGAGATCAGGTTGCAGCGGATGTCGTCCTTGCCCAGGTCGCGGGCGAGGTAGCGGGAGGTGGCCTCCAGCGCGGCCTTGGCCGGGCCCATCCAGTCGTACTGCGGCCAGGCGAACTGCGCGTCGAAGGTGAGGCCGACGATCGAGCCGCCCTCGCTCATCAGCGGCTTGCAGGCCATGGCGAGCGACTTCAGCGAGAACGCCGAGACGTGCATCGCCGTGGCGACGGACTCGAACGGGGTGTTGAGGAAGTTGCCGCCGAGCGCGTCCTGCGGCGCGAAGCCGATGGAGTGGACGACGCCGTCGAGCGAGCCGAGCTCGTCACGGACCAGGCCCTCCAGGCGGTCCAGGTGCTCGGTGTTGGTCACGTCCAGCTCGATGACCTTGACCGGCTTCGGCAGCTTCTTGGCGATGCGCTCCGTCAGCGTGGGCCGGGGGAACGCGGTCAGGATGACTTCGGCGCCCTGCTCCTGGGCCACCTTCGCGGCATGGAAAGCGATGGACGACTCCATCAGCACACCTGTGATGAGGATGCGCTTGCCGTCGAGAATTCCGCTCATGGTGATCAGTGACCCATGCCCAATCCGCCGTCAACGGGGATGACGGCTCCAGTGATGTACGACGCGTCGTCGGAGGCGAGGAAGCGCACCGCGGCGGCGATCTCCTCGGGCTGCGCGTAGCGGCCGAGCGGCACCTGGGACACGATGCCCTTGCGCTGCTCCTCGGTGAGCACCTGCGTCATGTCGGTGTCGACAAAACCGGGCGCGACGACGTTGAAAGTGATGTTCCGGGAACCGAGCTCGCGGGCCAGCGACCGGGCGAAGCCGACCAGACCCGCCTTGGACGCGGCGTAGTTCGCCTGCCCGGCCGAGCCGAGGAGCCCGACGACGGAGGAGATGAGGACGACGCGGCCCTTCTTGGCGCGCAGCATGCCGCGGTTGGCGCGCTTGACGACCCGGAAGGCGCCGGTGAGGTTGGTGTCGACGACGGACGTGAAGTCGTCCTCGGACATCCGCATCAGCAACTGGTCCTTGGTGATACCGGCGTTGGCGACCAGCACCTCCACGGGACCGTGCTTCTCCTCGATCTCCTTGTAGGCCTGCTCCACCTGCTCGGCATCGGTGATGTCGCAACGGACCGCGAGAACACCGGCCTCGGTGAGCGCCGCGGGCGGCTCGCCGGAGCGGTAGGTGATCGCGACCTTGTCGCCGTTGTCGGCGAAAGCGCGGGCGATGGCGAGGCCGATGCCCCGGTTTCCTCCGGTGACGAGAACCGAGCGGCTCAACGGATCACCCTTTCGATAGCGGTCTGGTACCTCGAAAACCTATCGGTACCAGGTGCTCCACGAGCAATCGGCCCCTGACAGCGCCTTCCCCCGGGCACTGTGGGATTCCTACAGAGGGTCGTCCGTCGGGCCACGTTGCGTCCGGCCCGCGGCGGCGGTGTCCGGTTAACCCCCGGTGCGGTCACCGTCCGGCGTGATTCACTTCCGTGGTGTATCGAGAAGGGAATTCCCTGTGCCCCACGAGGTAGATCAGTCATTCCTGGCCCTGCCGCTGCGGGCCCTCGCCGACGCGGCGCTCGCCCGCGCGCGTGCGCTGGGTGCCGTGCATGCCGACTTCCGCCTGGAACGGGTGCGCAGCGCGTCCTGGCGGCTGCGGGACGCCCGGCCCGCCGGGTCCTCGGACACCACCGATCTCGGGTACGCGGTGCGGGTGGTGCACGGCGGGGCGTGGGGCTTCGCGTCCGGCGTGGATCTGACGATGGACGCCGCGGCGAAGGTGGCCTCGCAGGCCGTCGCCATGGCGAAGCTGTCGGCCAAGGTGATCGCGGCGGCCGGCTCCGACGAGCAGGTCGAGCTGGCGGACGAGCCGGTGCACGGCGAGCGGACCTGGGTCTCGGCGTACGACGTCGACCCGTTCGATGTACCGGCCGAGGAGAAGGCGGCGCTGCTCGCCGACTGGAGCGGTCGGCTCCTGGGCGCCGAGGGCGTCGCGCATGTGGACGCCTCGCTGATGACCGTCCACGAGAACAAGTTCTACGCGGACACGGCCGGCACCGTGACCACCCAGCAGCGGGTGCGGCTGCATCCGCAGTTCACCGCGGTCGCCGTGGACGGGACCACCGGTGAGTTCGACTCGATGCGGACGATCGCCCCGCCGGTGGGCCGCGGTTGGGAGTACCTGACCGGGACCGGCTGGGACTGGGACGACGAGCTGGAGCGGATTCCCGGGCTGCTGGCCGAGAAGATGCGGGCGCCGAGCGTCGAGGCGGGGACGTACGACCTGGTCGTCGACCCGTCCAACCTCTGGCTGACCATCCACGAGTCGATCGGCCACGCCACCGAGCTGGACCGGGCGCTGGGCTACGAGGCGGCGTACGCCGGGACCTCGTTCGCCACCTTCGACCAGCTGGGGAAGCTGACGTACGGCTCCCCCGTGATGAATGTGACGGGCGACCGCACCGCCGAGCACGGGCTCGCGACCATCGGGTACGACGACGAAGGGGTCGAGGCGCAGTCCTGGGACCTGATCAAGGACGGGACGCTGGTCGGGTACCAGCTGGACCGGCGGATCGCGAAGCTGACGGGGCTGGGCCGTTCCAACGGCTGCGCGTACGCGGACTCGCCGGGCCATGTCCCCGTGCAGCGGATGGCTAACGTGTCGCTGCAGCCGGATTCGGGCGGGCTGTCCACGGAGGATCTGATCGGCGGGGTGGAGCGCGGGATCTATGTGGTCGGCGACCGGTCATGGTCGATCGACATGCAGAGGTACAACTTTCAATTCACTCAGCAACGGGCGTACGCGATCCGGGACGGCCGTCTCGTCGGCCAGATCCGGGATGTCGCTTACCAGGGGACGACCCCGGAATTCTGGGGCTCCATGACAGCAGTCGGCGGCCCCCAGACGTACGTGCTCGGTGGAGCCTTCAACTGCGGGAAGGCTCAGCCCGGCCAAGTCGCAGCCGTCTCGCACGGCTGCCCAACGGCTCTGTTCCGGGGTGTGAACATCCTCAACACCTCGAGCGAGTCAGGACGCTCCTGACGCGGCGGTGCGACATGCAATCATGCGGCATCGTCTTGGTCGTCGGCGGCTTCGCCGGACGGATGCAGACTCGGCAACGGAATGCTCCCCTGGAGAGGCGCGAGATCCAGCCCAAGGCGGTTGTGCATGACGAGCGCCCCCTGGTGCATCGACCTTCGCACCAGGTGTCCGTAGATCAGTTCCGTCGTGCGGGTAGTGCGGTGCCCGACCCACGCCGCGATCTCGAAGAGCGGGATACCAGAGTGGATCGCCTCGGAGACGAAGAAGTGCCGGAAGCTCTTGGGGGTGTACCGCGGGGTCCCCGCAGCCGTTGTCGCCACCTTGAACTGGGCCAGGAACCAGTCGTACGACGGGTGCCGGTCGTTCTGACGCGGAGATTCGAAGAACCATCCCCTGTCACCCCACATCCCGAACGCGTCGACGTGATCGTTGAAGACCTGACGGATGGAGTGGGGGACGGGGGTCCTCCGCGCCTCGCCCGAGCCACGGCTCTTGGTTCCTCGCTTCACACCGCGGCGAGAGCCAGAGATCTCCTGGCACCCGTACGCCGACACCTGATGGTCCACCGCGAGGATGCCGCGATCCCAGTTCATCGACGCACTCGAGATCGCCAAGGCCTCGCCTGGACGCAGCCCGCATCCCGCCATCGCCCAAAATCCGGCACGGATCAGTTTCGGGGCCTCTGCGATGATCCCCATCACCTCCTCCATGGCCGGGATATCGTCGTCGCCGATCGGCGTCAGCGGCCTCCCAGCACGCCGGTGAGGATTCACCTTGCGGCAAGGGTTCCGACCAATGATCTCGGCCGTCACCGCGTAGTTGAACACGGACGAGAGCACGTTCTTGCGACCGTTGACACCGTTCTCCGCATAGCCGCGTCCCCGTTGGTACGCCTCCCACCGCTCGATATCCGCGGGTGCGATGTCGGCCATCTCCATGGATCCGAATGTCCGCCCGAAGTGGTTGTCATAGACACTCTGGTAGTTCCGCTTCGTCGACTCTTCGAGAGCTCCGGCCTCGACCCACTCGCGCCAGACATCTGCGAAGACCCTCCGCCCCGCCTCGGGGTCGAGCCGTGCTCCCAGGTCCTTACGTCGTTCGACCCCGATCGCGAAGGATTCCGCATCCTCGAGCCGCTTGAAAGGAACCTCACGCAATTCGCCGGCCTGGCGGTATGCCACGCGATACGTCAAGTGAGCGCAGTCCGGCTTCCTGCGCCCTGGGCAGTCGCAGTCTTCGTGCTTGATGGCCGCCACACGAATTCACCCCATGCATGTCGATTGGCTACACGTGCGCAACGAAGCTAAGCACACGCCACCGCATCCCCAACTCGCCATTCACTCAACAGAGTTCATATCGAACATGACTACGACACAGCAGTCTCGAATCGCTGCGCCCAGCAGGCCGAGACTGTCAGGTCCGCGGCGGATAAGCTCTCTTTTCTCAGCTGATGCCTTGCCATCATCGACACGGCGCACCCGGGCGCCGTCGACTGACCGCGACCCGACGGCCCGGCCAAGGGAACTCTCATGTCCACACTGCACTGGAGACAGTCGATGAGCAGGCAAAACAGCAAGCCGCACGAGATCGTCGAGCGGGCGCTCGAACTGTCCACCGCCGACGGCTGTGTCGTCATCGCCGACGAGGAGTCGTCCGCGAACCTGCGCTGGGCCGGCAATGCGCTCACCACGAACGGGGTGACGCGGGGGCGGACCCTGACCGTCATCGCGACCGTCGACGGTGCGCAGGGGACCGCGTCCGGGGTGGTGTCGCGGTCCGCGGTCACCGCTGACGACCTGGAGCCGCTGGTGCGGGCCGCCGAGGCCGCGGCGCGCGGGGCCGGTCCGGCGGAAGACGCACAGCCGCTGGTCACCGGGGTGCCCACGTCGCCCGGCTTCACGGACGCACCGGCCGAGACGGACTCGGACGTCTTCGCGGAGTTCGCCCCGGCGCTCGGCGACGCCTTCGCCCGCGCCCGCTCCGGCGGCCGTGAGCTGTACGGCTTCGCCCACCACCAGCTGACCTCGACCTACCTCGGTACGTCGACGGGGCTGCGGCTGCGCCACGACCAGCCGACCGGGACGCTGGAGCTCAACGCCAAGTCGCCCGACCGGACCCGTTCGACCTGGGCGGGCCGCTCCACGCGCGACTTCAAGGATGTCGATCCGGCCGAGCTCGACGCGGAGCTGGCGCAGCGGCTGCGCTGGGCGGAACGCCGTATCGAGCTGCCCGCCGGGCGGTACGAGACGCTGCTGCCGCCGACCGCCGTGGCCGATCTGCTGATCTACCAGCTGTGGTCGTCGACGGCACGGGACGCCGCGGAGGGCCGGACGGTGTTCTCCAAGCCGGGCGGCGGGACGAGGATCGGCGAAACACTGTCCGAGCTGCCGCTGTCGCTGCGCAGCGACCCGCACGCACCGGGCCTGGAGTCGGCGCCGTTCGTGATCGCCCATGCCTCCGGGGACAGCGCCTCCGTCTTCGACAACGGTCTGCCGCTGACGCCGACCGACTGGATCCGGGACGGCCGGCTGGAGCACCTGACGACCACCCGGCACACGGCGGGGCTGACCGGGCAGCCGGTCGCGCCGACGATCGACAACCTGGTGCTGGAGGGCGGCGGTGAGCAGTCCCTGGAGGAGATGGTGGCCGCGACGACCGGCCGCGGGCTGCTGCTGACCTGCATGTGGTATATCCGGGAGGTCGATCCGGCGACACTCCTGCTGACCGGGCTGACCCGCGACGGGGTGTATCTCGTCGAGGGCGGCGAGGTCGTCGGCGAGGTGAACAACTTCCGGTTCAACGAGTCGCCGGTGGATCTGCTGTCGCGGGCCACGGAAGCGGGCCGTACGGAGAAGACGCTGCCGCGCGAGTGGGGCGACTGGTTCACCCGGGCCGCCATGCCCGCGCTGCGGATCCCGGACTTCAACATGAGCTCGGTGAGCCCGGGCGTGTGACCCGCCTAGACTGACTGTTGCCTTTCGATACACGTAGCTGAGGAGACATGGAACCGTGACGGACATCGTCGACGAGCTGAAGTGGCGTGGGCTGTTCGCCCAGTCCACTGATGAGGACGCACTGCGCAAGGCTCTCGCGGACGGTCCCGTCACCTTCTATTGCGGCTACGACCCCACCGCGGCGAGTCTGCACGTCGGCCATCTGGTGCAGGTGCTCACCATGCGCCGGCTCCAGCGGGCCGGTCTGCGTCCGCTCGCCCTGGTGGGCGGGGCCACCGGTCAGATCGGTGACCCGCGGCCGACCGCGGAGCGCACGCTGAACGATCCGGAGACGATCGCCGCCTGGGTGTCGCGGCTGCGGTCCCAGATCGAGCCGTTCCTGTCCTTCGAGGGCGAGAACGCGGCGGTCATGGTGAACAACCTGGACTGGACCGCGGGCATGTCCGCGATCGAGTTCCTGCGGGACATCGGCAAGCACTTCCGGGTCAACAAGATGCTCACCAAGGAGTCCATCGCCCGGCGGCTGGAGTCCGACGAGGGCATCAGCTACACCGAGTTCAGCTACCAGCTGCTCCAGAGCATGGACTTCCTGGAGCTGTACCGGCGCCACGGCTGCACCCTCCAGCAGGGCGGCAGCGACCAGTGGGGCAACCTCACCGCGGGTCTCGACCTGATCCACCGCCTGGAGCCGGGCGCCGAGGTGCACGCGCTGGCGACCCCGCTGATGACGAAGGCGGACGGCACCAAGTTCGGCAAGTCCGAGAGCGGCGCCGTCTGGCTCGACCCGGAGATGACCACGCCGTACGCGTTCTACCAGTTCTGGCTGAACGTGGACGACCGCGACGTCTCCCGCTACATGCGCATCCTCAGCTTCCAGAGCCCTGCCGAGCTGGAGGAGCTGGAGAAGGTCACCGAGGAGCGTCCGCAGGCCCGGACGGCACAGCGCGCGCTGGCCGAGGAGCTGACGACGCTGGTGCACGGCGCGGACCAGTGCGCCGCGGTCATCGCCGCGTCGAAGGCGCTCTTCGGTCAGGGCGAGCTCGGCGAGCTGGACGAGGCGACACTGGGTGCCGCGCTGTCCGAGGTGCCGCACGCCCGGGTCACCGAGCTCGGCCCGCTGGTGGATCTCCTGGTGGAGGTCGGCCTGGCGCCGAGCAAGTCGGGCGCCCGCCGCACGGTGAAGGAGGGCGGTGCGTACGTGAACAACGTCAAGGTCACGGACGGCGAGAGCGCACCGGCCCGCGAGGAACTGCTGCACGGGCGCTGGCTGGTGCTGCGCCGGGGCAAGAAGAACCTCGCCGCCGTCGAGGTCACCGGCTGATCCCGGACCGTACACGCACTGCGGCCGGACACGCGTCACGCGTGTCCGGCCGCAGTGCGTCGTGCCCGGTGGCTCAGGTCTTGTGCCTGGAACCGCGGAACGAGGCCCACAGCATGTCGCCGACGCCGACGACCACCACCGCACCGATCAGCTGGAGCAGATGGCGGATCCAGTCGATGCCCTTGGTGTCGTTGACACCGATCCAGGTGGCGACGGCGTTGCCGAGGACGCTGCCGATGATGCCGAAAATGATCGTCAGCCAGAGTGGGATGCTCTGTTTGCCGGGCAGGATCGCCTTCGCGATCAGACCGAGCACCAGGCCCACGATGATTGCCCACAACCAGCCCATGTCGCCTCCTCGTGCGACGCGATGTCGCGCATGTGCGCCCAGTCTCGGCCCGCGGGCCGCGCACCGCATGCCGGAGGGGTCCGTACGTGCGGCGCGGGTACCGATATGTACGAACAGGGCGTGCCCCGGTCTCGAAGCCGTCGGGTGCCGGGCGTACCGTGGATCCGGTCCGGTCCGGGGAGTGTCCGGCGCAGGAATGAGGTGTCCCCCGGCCCGCCAGGGTCTTTCGAACGAGAGACCCGAGGCGCTGGGGGAAGGGTGAGGGAGACGTGATGCGGAAGCAGAGCGGTGGCGAGGTCTTCCGGATCACGGGGGCCCGGCAGGGGCTCGCGGACGATGTGCGCGGCAGGCAGCGGCGCTATGTGATCTCGATGTCCGTACGGACGGTTTCGGTGGTCCTGGCCGCGGTGCTGTGGAACGTCGAGCGGTATGTCGCGGTCGTGGCGCTCGCGCTCGGTGTGCTGCTCCCGTACGTGGCGGTGGTCATCGCCAACGCGGGCCGGGAGAACACCCCTTCGCTTCCCTCCACCTTCGTACCGGCACCTATGCGGCCGGAACTCGACGCGGCGCCTGCGGCCGGTGCCGCGGAATCCGGCCCGGAGGGTGACGGGGTCCGCCGCGGCGGGGAATCGGTCTGAGCCCGGTCGGGTGCGCACGGCACTCGATCCTCAAGAAAACCTCAGATCAATCATGAAGTTACGGTGCACCGCACCCCGGTCTGCGTGACATACTTCGTAAGCGCTCCGCATCCCCCGTCGGAGCGACGGACCGACGCCGGGCAGCTCCCCCCGTGGCTGCTCGGCGTCGTTTTTCTCCGGCCGGGGATGCGGTCGGGCGTCGGCCTCGTGGGCCGGGCCAGGGGCCCGCACCGGTGCTGACCTAGGGTTGAGTCCGTGAACTCCCCTGAATCCGCGGCCGAGAGCGCTGCCGCCGCACCCATCTGTTCCGCCAAGGGCTGCCGGGCCGACGCCGTATGGGTGCTCGCCTGGAACAACCCGAAGCTGCACACCCCGGAGCGTCGCAAGACCTGGCTGGCCTGCGAGGAACACCGGGAGCACCTCTCCTCGTTCCTCGACGTCAGGGGTTTCCTCAAGGATGTCGTGACGCTGGCGGAGTGGGAGTCCCGCGCCGACCGGGGGTAGGGCCGGACCGGCGTCAGCCGCCGATCGCCGACATGGGCCGGTCGGGCTGCAGGAAGGACGGGTCGTCCAGACCGGATCCGGCCTTCTTTCCCCACATCGCGAGGGTCCAGATCCGGGCGATCTCCTCGTCCGGCGCGTCCGAGCGCAGGGCGCCGCGCAGATCGGTCTCCTCTCGGGCGAAGAGGCAGGTGCGCACCTGGCCGTCGGCGGTGAGCCTGGTCCGGTCGCAGGCCCGGCAGAAGGGGCGGGTGACGGAGGCGATGACGCCGACCCGGTGGGGGCCGCCGTCGACGATCCAGCGCTCGGCCGGGGCGGAGCCGCGCTCCCCGTCGCCCTCCTCGGTGAGGGTGAAGCGGGTGCGCAGCGACCGGAGTATGTCGCCTGCCGTGATCATGCCGTCGCGCTTCCAGCCGTGCTGGGCGTCGAGCGGCATCTGCTCGATGAAGCGGAGCTCGTAGCCCTGCTCGACGGCCCAGGCGAGCAGCTCGGGGGCCTCGTCGTCGTTGAGCCCCGGCATCAGGACGGTGTTGACCTTGACCGGGGTGAGCCCGGCGTCGCGGGCGGCTTCGAGGCCGGCCAGCACGTCGTGGTGGCGGTCGCGGCGGGTGAGGGTCTTGAAGACGTCGGGGCGCAGGGTGTCCAGCGAGACGTTGACCCGGTCAAGACCTGCGGCCTCGAGTGCGGCGGCGGTGCGCCTGAGACCGATGCCGTTGGTGGTGAGTGACATCCTGGGACGCGGGTCGAGGGCCGCGCAGCGCTCGACGATGGAGACGAGCCCGGGGCGCAGCAGCGGCTCGCCGCCGGTGAAGCGGACCTCGGTGATGCCGAGCCGGGTGACGGCGATACGGATCAGCCGGACGATCTCGTCGTCACTGAGCAGGTCGGGCTTGGCCAGCCATTGCAGGCCCTCTTCCGGCATGCAGTACGTACACCGCAGATTGCACCGGTCGGTCAGCGAGACGCGCAGGTCGGTGGCCACCCGGTCGTACGTGTCGATGAGCACGTGGACCCCCTCCCCCCATTGCTTCCCGGGTGCCGAGTCCGCTCTTCCGGCCGGCTCTTCCGGCTGACTCCTCCGAGACTACGCGAGAGCGGTGACAACGGCGGGGCCCGTTTGACACGAGGAGCGGCGTGGCCGTGTCGTAGGACTCTACGACACGGCCACGGAGCGGGAGGGCCGCCCGGGACGGCGCCCGGTCAGTGCGCTCCGACACCGGTGAGGGACTTGACCTCCAGCTCGGCGTACTTGCCCTTGTCCGGCTCCTCCTTCGAGAGGAGGGAGCCGATCCAGCCGAGCAGGAAGCCCAGCGGAATGGAGATCAGGCCGGGGTTCTCCAGCGGGAACCAGGCGAAGTCGACGCCCTTGAACATCGACGTCTTCGGGTTGCCGGAGACGACGGGCGAGAACAGCACCAGGAGCACCGAGCCGGCCAGGCCGCCGTAGATCGACCACAGCGCGCCCTGGGTGGTGAACCGCTTCCAGAAGAGGCTGTAGAGGATGGTCGGCAGGTTGGCGGAGGCGGCGACGGCGAACGCGAGCGCCACCAGTCCGGCGACGTTCATGTCACGGGCGAAGGCGCCCAGGACGATCGCGACCGCGCCGATGAGGACGGTGGCCCAGCGGGCGGCCCGCATCTCCTCCTTCTCGGTGGCCTTCCCCCTGCGGATGACATTGGCGTAGATGTCGTGCGCGAAGGAGGACGAGGAGGCGAGGGTGAGTCCCGCGACGACGGCGAGGATGGTGGCGAAGGCCACCGCCGAGATCACCGCGAGCAGCACGGCGCCGCCGGTGGAACCGACCCCGCCGAGGTATTCGGCGAGCTGCGGGGCGGCCGCGTTGCCGGCCGGGTTCTTCGCCTTGATCTCGTCGGGACCGATGAGGGCCGCGGCGCCGAAGCCGAGGGCGATCGTCATCAGGTAGAAGGCGCCGATGATGCCGATGGCCCAGTTGACGGACTTACGGGCGGCCTTGGCGGTCGGCACCGTGTAGAAGCGGATCAGGATGTGCGGCAGGCCGGCGGTGCCGAGGACCAGGGCGATGCCGAGGGAGAGGAAGTCCAGCTTCGAGGTGCCGGTGGCGCCGTACTTGAGGCCGGGCTCCAGGAACGCCGCTCCGTGGCCGCTCTTCGAGGCGGCCGTGCCCAGCAGGTCGGAGATGTTGAAGTCGAACTTCAGCAGCACCAGGAAGGTCATCAGGAGGGCACCGGCGATGAGCAGTACGGCCTTGACCATCTGCACCCAGGTGGTGCCCTTCATCCCGCCGATGGTGACGTACACGATCATGAGTACGCCGACGAGGGCGACGATGAGGATCTTGCCCGCGTCGCTGGTGATGCCGAGGAGCAGCGAGACCAGGACGCCCGCGCCCGCCATCTGGGCCAGCAGGTAGAAGATCGAGACGACGATGGTGGAGACGCCGGAGGCGGTACGGACCGGGCGCTGGCGCATCCGGTAGGCGAGGACGTCGCCCATCGTGTAGCGGCCCGAGTTGCGCAGTGGTTCGGCGACCAGCAGCAGGGCGACGAGCCAGGCGACGAGGAAGCCGATGGAGTACAGGAAGCCGTCGTAGCCGAAGAGGGCGATGGCGCCGGCGATACCGAGGAACGACGCGGCGGACATGTAGTCGCCGGAGACCGCGAGTCCGTTCTGGAAGGCGGTGAACTGGCGGCCGCCCGCGTAGAAGTCGGAGGCGCTCCGGGTCTGCCGTCCGGCCCAGACGGTGATGCCCAGGGTCGCGGCGACGAACACGGCGAAGAGCGTGATGATCAGCGGCCGGTGCTCGGTGGTCGAGGAGGCGGCCAGCTGGACGGCGGGGTGCGAGTGGTACGCGGCGCTCATGCGTCGGCCTCCATACGGGACTTGATGGCCTCGGCCTTCGGGTCGAGCTTCGCGGCCGCGTGCCGGGAGTAGAACCAGGCGATGAGGAAGGTGGTGACGAACTGGGCGAGGCCGAAGACGAAGGCCACGTTGATGTTGCCGTACACCTTGGCGCCCATGAAGCCGCCCGCGTAGTTGGACAGCAGCACGTAGAGCAGGTACCAGATGACGAACGCGATGGTCAGCGGGAAGGCGAACGAGCGGTACGAGCGGCGCAGTTCGCCGAACTCCTCGCTCTCCTGCATCGCGACGAACGCCTCGGTCGTGGGCGGGGCAGGGCGGGTGTCCGTACTGGCCTCGGTCGGCGGCGGTGCATCGGTAGCCACGGAATCTCCTCGCGACGCGGGTGCGGTGGTGTCGGTGACGGTGGATCTCACTGGGAAGGTCCGGTATCGGGGGTGTCGGTGCACCTCCCCCGACAACGGCACGGAGAGCACGGCGAAGCGGTTCACCGCGGCTCCGTACTTCTCCCGCGCGCCGTTTCGCGCCCGTCCGGCCGAACCCGGCCCTGCGAACTCATTGATGAGCGGGGATGATCAGCGATAACTTCACTGGTCATGTACGCGACCGGACACGCCCGTGTCCGGTCGACCGGTACGGATGATGTGGAGACCCCATGGCTCATCTGGGATCCAGACGGACGCGCGCACTCACGTTGCCCGTCGGATTGGCACTCACGGCCTCGCTCGGCTTCCTGCCGACGGGTGCCGCCTCTGCCGCACCCATGGACGCGCAGCCCACGGCTGCGGTGTCGACGGACGGCCCGAAGCTCTCGTACGTGGTCAACACGCGGGGCGGTCACGGGACCGTCAAGCAGGTGAAGAAGGCGATAGCCGAGGCCGGTGGCACGGTGGTGGTCGCCTACGAGCAGATCGGCGTCATCGTCGTCCACTCGCAGAACCCGGACTTCGCCAAGACGGTCCGCCGGGTCAAGGGGGTCGATTCGGCAGGGGCCACCCGCACCAACCCCATCGTTCCGCAGGCCACCACGGACACCGGGGACGAGCAGCCGCTCACCGCCGCGCAGGCGACGGCCGCGGCGGCGGAGGCGACGGCGGGCCAGGATCCGATGGAGCCCCTCCAGTGGGATCTGCCCGCCATCAAGGCGGACCAGGCGCACAAGAAGACGCTGGGCAGCAGCAAGGTCACGGTCGCGGTCATCGACACGGGTGTCGACGACACCCATCCGGACCTGGCGCCGAACTTCGACCGCGGGGCGTCGGCGAGCTGTGCTTCCGGGGCGCCGGACACGACGGACGGCGCCTGGCGGCCGAAGACCGGCGAGAGCAACCACGGCACGCATGTCGCGGGGACCATCGCCGCCGCGAAGAACGGCATCGGGGTGACGGGCGTCGCGCCGGGCGTCAAGGTCGCCGGGATCAAGGTGGCGAACCCGGACGGGTTCTTCTACACGGAGTCGATCGTCTGCGGCTTCGTCTGGGCCGCCGAGCACGGTGTCGATGTCACCAACAACAGCTACTTCACCGACCCGTGGATGTTCAACTGCAAGAACGACCCCGACCAGGGCGCCCTGGTCGAGGCCGTCGCGCGTGCCACGCGGTACGCGGAGCGCAAGGGCACGGTCAACATCGCCTCGTCCGGCAACAGCAGCTTCGACCTCGCCTCCGACGCGATCGAGGACACGCAGAGCCCGAACGACAGCACGGCCGTCACCCGGACGATCAACCCGCGCGAGTGCCTGGACATCCCGGTGCAGCTGCCGGGCGTCGTGACGGTCTCCGCGACCGGTGCCAAGGGACTGAAGGCCTCGTACTCGAACTACGGCAACGGCGTCATCGACGTGGCGGCGCCGGGCGGCGACTCCACGGCCTACCAGACGCCCGCACCGCCGGCCACCAGCGGTCTGATCCTGTCCACGCTGCCGAACGGCGAGTACGGCTACAAGGCCGGTACGTCGATGGCCTCCCCGCATGTCGCGGGTGTCGCGGCCCTGATCAAGTCGACGCACCCGCACGCCTCGGCGGCCGCGGTGAAGGCGCTGCTGCTCGCGGAGGCCGACGCCACCGCGTGCGGTGCCCCGTACGACATCGACGGTGACGGCAAGATCGACGCCGTCTGCGAGGGCGGCAAGAACCGCAACGGCTTCTACGGTGCCGGTGTGGTGAACGCGCTGAACGCGGTCCGCTGGTAGCGGGAACGCCGCGCGGCGGGAGGGGCCGGAGTCTTCGGGCGGCCCCTCCCGCCTGGTGGCACTCAGTGCCATAGTGTGGGGATGACTGACGCACGAATGTCCGGAACCGAACAGGCCTGGGCGGCGCTCGGCGGTGATCCCGCACTTCTCGCGCACCTCGGGACGGACGGTCCCGACGGACTGCTCCCCGCCCGGCTGCCCGTCCTGGAACTGGCCCGTTCCGCCGTCGCGGTCTGCTCGCTGGCCGCCGCCGAGCTGGCCGCGCGCCGCACCGGGCGTCCCGTGCCGCGGGTCCGGATCGACGCGGGCGCGGTGGCCACGGCGTTCACCAGCGAGCGCCATCTGCGGATCGACGGACGCGCACCGACCAACTTCGCCCCGCTGTCCCGGTTCTGGCGCACCGCGGACGGCTGGGTCCGTACGCACGCCAACTACCCGCACCACCGGGCCCGGTTGCTCGCCACACTGGAGCTGCCCGCGGACACCCCGGACGACGTCGCCGTGGCGGCCGCCGCCGCCTCGTTCGCCGGGCGCCGGGGCGACGAGATCGAGCGGACGGTGTACGCGGCGGGCGGCCTGGCCGTGGCCGCCCGTACGCCCGAGGAGTGGGCGGCCGATCCGCGGGGCGCCGCGGTCGCGGGCACGCCGCTGGTGGCCCGGGACCGCATCGACGGCGCACCGGCGCGCCGGACCGCGCCGCTCAGCGGTGAACCGCTGCTGCCCGCCGCCGGGTTGCGGGTCCTGGACCTCACCCGGGTGATCGCGGGGCCGGTCGCCACCCGTACGCTCGCGCTGCTCGGCGCGGACGTCCTGAGGATCGACGCGCCGCAGCTCCCGGAGAGCCCGGACGCGCACAGCGACACCGGTTTCGGGAAGCGGTCGGTGGACCTGGATCTCTCCGGCCGCTCCGGTGCGGCCGCCTTCGACGGGCTGCTGGCCGACGCGGACGTGGTCGTCATCGGCTACCGGCCCGGTGCGGTCGAGCGGTTCGGGCTGACGCCCCGGTCCCTGGCCGCGCGCAGGCCGGGGCTGGTGATCGGGCGGCTCTCGGCCTGGGGGCACGGTCCGTGGGCCGGGCAGCGCGGCTTCGACAGCCTGGTCCAGGTGGCCACCGGCATCGCGTCGGTCGAGGCCGACGCCGGGCCCGGCGGGCGGCCCGGTGCGCTGCCCGCCCAGGCGCTCGACCACGGCA
The DNA here is from genome assembly GCF_045162475.1 of Streptomyces sp. NBC_00984. NCBI lineage: Bacteria > Bacillati > Actinomycetota > Actinomycetes > Kitasatosporales > Streptomycetaceae > Streptomyces > Streptomyces sp. NBC_00984. The sequence continues at coordinate 6,960,659 of NZ_CP108734.1, read as the reverse complement.
CCGGCTATCTGCTGGCCGCCGCCGTGCTGCGGGCGCTGACCGAGCAGCACGACGAGGGCGGCTCCCGGCTGGCGACGCTCTCGCTCGCCCGTACCGCCGCCTGGCTGCTCGACGAGCTGCCCGCCCGGCAGGAACCCGGCGCGGCGGCCGGAGGTTCGTACGACCCGGAGAAGTGGATCACGGAGACGGACAGCCCGCTGGGCCGGCTGCGGCACGCGGTGCCACCGGTCGCCTTCGACGGCTCGCCCGCCGACTGGTCGCGCCCGCCCGGCCCGCTGGGGGCGGACGCCGCCGCCTGGCTCACGGCTTGATGAGCACCTTCAGGGCGGTGCGCTCGTCCATCGCCCGGTAACCGGCGGGGACGTCGTCGAGGCCCACGGCCAGGTCGAAGACGGGCGACGGGTCGATCGTGCCGGCCAGGATGTCGGGGAGCAGTTCCGGGATGTAGGTGCGCACGGGGGCGACGCCGCCGCGCAGGGCGATGTTCCGGTCGAACATGACGCCGAGGTCCAGTCCGGTGCCGCTGCCGTGCGGCACGCCGACGTAGCCGATGGAGCCGCCGTCGCGGGTGATCCCGACGGCGGTACGCATCGACTGCTCGGTGCCGACGGCCTCGATCACGGCGTGCGCGCCCTCGCCGCCGAGCAGTTCCCGTACGGCTTCGACGGCCGCCTCGCCGCGCTCGGCGACGACGTCCGTGGCGCCGAAGGTGCGGGCGATGTCCGTGCGCGCACGGTGCCGGCCGAGCGCGATGATCCGCTCGGCGCCGAGCCGCTTGGCGGCCATGACGCCGCACAGCCCGACCGCTCCGTCACCGACGACCGCGACGGTGGAACCGGGCTGCACGCCCGCGCCGACGGCCGCGTGGTGTCCGGTGCCGAGCACGTCGGACAGGGCGAGGAGCGCGGTGAGCAGGTGGTCGTCGGCGGCCGCGGCGGCGGGGAGCTTGATCAGCGTGCCGTCGGCGAACGGGACGCGCACGGCCTCGCCCTGCCCGCCGTCGGAGCCGACCGAGCCCCAGAAGCCGCCCTGCGGGCAGGAGGTCGTCAGGCCCTCGGCGCAGTAGGCGCAGGTGCCGTCGGACCAGACGAAGGGGGCGACGACGAGGTCGCCCACGGCGAAACCTGCCACCTCGGAACCCGCCTCCTCGACGATCCCGAGGAACTCGTGCCCGATGCGCTGGCCGGGCTGCCGGGCGGACTCGCCGCGGTACGCCCACAGGTCGCTGCCGCAGATGCAGGCCCTCAGGACCCGCAGCACCACATCGGTGGGCTGCTGCACGGACGGGTCGGGCACCTCCTGCACGCGTATGTCGTGGGGGGCGTGGATGACGGTGGCGCGCATGCGTGGGGGTCCTTGCCGGTCTCAGCTGCTGATACTCCGTTCACGGTACGCCCCGGGGGTGGCACCGGCCCATGTCGGCCCCGGGGCGAGGATTCCGGCGGTCAGCAGGAACTGCGCCGCGATGTAGGTGAGCATGACCCAGAAGTCGGGGGCGGGCAGCTGCGGCCAGTCCGCGATGCCGGTGGCGATGAGCGCGTCGGAGAGCAGGAAGAGCGTCCCGCCCGCGGCCGCGTACCGGCCGAGGGTACCGGCGCGGTACGCCATCGCCGTGAGCAGCAGGCTGTAGCCGGCCATCGGGATCCGCATCTCAGCGGGCAGTCCGGGCCAGAGCAGTGCGATGAAGCCGGCCAGGACGGCGGCGTACACGAGCCCGGCGGGCAGCGAGCCGCGGGCCCGTCCGAAGTGCCACAGGTAGCAGACGTGCCCCGCGGCGAAGGAGGCCATCCCGATGAGGAAGGCGGCATCGGCGTCGGGCAGCAGGAGCGTGTCGCCGCCCCAGCCGAACAGCAGCGCCGCGATGAGCAGCCGGGGGCCGCGCCGGGCGGCGGCGTACCCGGCCAGCAGCGGCATCAGCAGCGGCTTGGCGACGAGGTGGGCGACCGGGATGTCGGCGAGCACACCGACGAGGTCGACGGCCGAGGCCACGAGGAAGGCGATGAACAGCGGGCGTACGAGACGCTCCCGCCGGTCCGGGGCGGCGTCGGCGCTCATCCGGTGCGCTCCGCGGCGGGGGCGGCCGTACGGGCGGCCGTTCCGGCCGGCTGCCAGCCGGGCCCGCGGAAGATCCGCCCGGCCCGCTCGCTCCAGCTGCCCGCCGCCCGCACGTCACGGGCGATGGCGGCGTACTCGTGGGTGGCGACCCGGAGCGGGTTGAAGGTGCCGATGTTCTTGGTGAGACCGAACACGGGCCGCTCGGTCTCGGCGGTGAAGGACCCGAAGAGCCGGTCCCAGAGGATGAGGATGCCGCCGAAGTTCCGGTCCAGGTAGCCGCCCTGCGACGCGTGGTGCACCCGGTGGTGGGAGGGCGTGTTGAGTACGTACTCGAAGGGCCTGGGGAGCTTGTCGACGCGTTCGGTGTGCACCCAGAACTGGTAGACGAGGTTCGCCGACGAGCAGAAGGCGAGCGCGGCCGGATGGACCCCGCACGCGATCATCGGCAGGTAGAACGGCCAGACGGTCAGCGACGTCCAGGGCTGGCGCAGCGCGGTGGAGAGGTTGAACTTCCGGCTGGAGTGATGGACCACGTGGCAGGCCCAGAGGATCCGGATGACGTGGTGCCCGCGGTGGGACCAGTAGTAGAAGAAGTCCTGTGCGAGCAGCATCAGCGGGACGGTCCACCACAGCACGGGGACGCGGAGCGGGGTCAGCTCGTAGACCGCGGTGTAGATCGCGACGATGGGCACTTTCCACAGCAGGTCGAAGACCAGGCTGCCCAGCCCCATGCTGATGCTGGTGACGGTGTCCTTCGTCTCGTATCCGGCGGCGTCCTCGTCGGGGTGGAAGTGGTGGAGGGCCATTTCCAGAACAGTGAGCAGGACGAAGGCCGGTATGGACCAGAGCACGACATCGGGCAGGTTCGGCGGCATACGAGCACCGTAGAGCCGCAGGTCGGCCGGGGGCCAGACGTAGTTACCAACAAGTATGCGAGACACGGTGTCAGCAGTTTTTGGCGACTTCTGCCAAACGCGGCTGCGCGCTGCCCTACACCCCCACCGCCCCCAGCAACTCCCCCGCCCCATAGGTGACCGCCATCGCCAGCGCTCCCCCGCCCATGTTCCGCAGCACCGCCGGCCCCACCCTCGCCTCGCCCAGCCGCGCGCTCCACCAGCCGGTGAGTGCGAGCGCCGCCAGTACCGACAGCACGGTCACCAGGAGCCGCAGCGACGACGGCGGCAGCACGATCGCCAGCAGCGGCAGCAGCGCGCCCACCGTGAACGCCAGGAAGCTCGCGCCCGCGGCGTGCCACGGGTTCGTCAGCTCGTCCGGGTCGATGCCCAGCTCGACCTCGGCGTGGGCGCGCAGCGCATCGCGTTCGGTGAGCTGGAGGGCGGCCTCGCGGGCGACGTCCCGGCTCAGCCCCTTGCCCTCCAACAGGCCGGTCAGCTCGGCGAGTTCCGCCTCCGGGGCCTCCGTCAGCTCCCGTTTCTCCGTCGCGAGGGCGGCTTGCTCCGAATCGCGCTGGGTGGAGACCGAGACGTACTCGCCCGCGGCCATCGACATGGACCCGGCCAGCAGTCCGGCCAGGCCCGCCGTGAGCAGGACACCGCGCTCGCCGGTGGCGCCGGCCACGCCGACGACCAGGCCCGCGGTGGAGACCACACCGTCGTTGGCGCCGAGGACCGCGGCGCGCAGCCAGTTCAGCCGTGCGCCGAGGCCATTGCCGTGCGGTTCGTCGTGCGTCCGGATATCCGTCACCCGGGGATGGTCTCACCCCACGCGGTCACCAGACGCGTACCGACCCGCCCGGTGCGAAGGCGGGGCTGGTCGCGTCGGGCGGAACCTCCTTCAGCGGCTCGGCGATCTCCTCGACCGTCGGGCCGACCCCGGCCGCGATGCGGTCGAGCGCCGCCAGGTCGAACCCGTAGACGCGGGCCGCGTTGCCGCCGGTCATCGCTGCGATCTCCTCGGGCGGCAGGCCCGCGTACGCGATCCGCAGGCCCTCCCGTGAGTACGGGGCAGTGCCCTCGTCGTGCGGGTAGTCGCTGCCCCACATGATCTTGTCGAGGCCGATCCGGTCGCGCAACGGCACCTCATGGGGCCGCATGAAGCTGGCGCCCACGTAGCAGTTGTCGCGCCAGACCTCGCCGGGGCTCGCGCCCATCGAGGCGGCGAGCCCCGCGCCGAATCTGGACTCGGCGGTGGCTGCCCGGTTCGCCGCCGCGACCAGGCGGCCGTGGTAGTAGTCCAGCATCTCCACGACGCCGGGGATCCAGCCGGAGCCCTGTTCGGTGAGGACCAGTTTCAGTCCGGGATGGCGACGGAACGCTCCGCCGAAGACCAGGTGCCACAGCGCCCGGTGCGAGAACCAGGTCGTCTCCACCATGAAGACGGCGCGCGCCGCCGGTTCGTCGCCGAGCGGCGGGGAGGCCGAGCCGCCGTGGTGGTTCACGGGTACGTCCAGTTCCTCGCAGACCGCCCACAGCGGGTCGTACACCTGCGAGTACAGCTCAGGAATGCCGGAGCCGGGCGGTGCGCCGGGCAGCAGGATGCCGCCGGTGAGGCCCGCGGCCTTGGTGCGGCGGACCTCGCGGGCCGCTTCCGCCGGGTCGTTGAGGAGGATCTGCGCCACGCCCGCGCGCCGGCCCGGGGCCTGCGCGCAGAAGTCGGCGAGCCAGCGGTTGTGGGCGCGCAGGCCGGCCCAGCGCTGTTCGTACTCCGTCCGCGACGGCGCGGGCGCCATCAGGGAGGCGGAGGGGAAGAACGGCGGGATGGTGTTTGGGAAGACGACCTCCGCGACGATGCCGTCCGCCTCCAGCTCGGCGACGCGGCGTGCGGAGTTCCAGTTGCGGTCGGCGGTGTCGGCGAGGAGGTCCTCGTACGGATTGACGTAGGTCGCCGCCCACGCGTCGAAGTCGTCGTGGTACTTCGCTTCCAGGTAGGGCCTGTAGTCGAGGAGATCGGCTCCGGCATGGCAGTCGGCGGAAATGACCGTGTAGCGGTCCATCACCGAACCCCCAGGACCGGGAAGTCGTGGTCGGTCAGCCAGTGCCGGCCCACTTCGCGCGACCTGGCCCAGGACGCCTCGACCGCCGTCTGGTCGGCGCTCTGGCCGAGGTCCTCGGGTGTGGGGCCGATGCGCTCGGCGATCGGGGCGAGCTTCGCCGTGTCGAAGCCGAAGACCTCGGCTGCGGCGAGGCCCAGCATGCGGCGGGTCTCGGCGACGGGGATGTCGTGGAAGGTGTTGCGCAGCCACTGGGCGGTGTTCGGCCAGGTGCCTTCGGGGTGCGGGAAGTCGCTGCCCCACAGGATGTTGTCGACGCCGATCTCGTACCGCTGGGCGAGCTCGCGGCGTTTGGTATTGGTGGCGCAGATGAAGACCTGGCGGTCGAGGTACTCGTGCGGGGGCCGCTTCAGTTCGGCGAACGGGGAGAGTTTCTTGCCGCCGTGGGCGCCGAGGTAGAGCCGGTCCATGAACCAGAGGAGGTTCGGCAGCCACCAGCAGCCGGACTCGGCGACGCCGAACCTCAGCCCGGGGTGGCGTTCGAAGGCGCCCGACCAGAGCAGGAACCAGAGCGGGCGGGAGGGCCACCAGGTGACCTCGGAGACGTAGATCCCGAGGTGGTCACCGTACTCGTGGCGCGGGGCCGCCCCGGAGTGCGTGACCACCGGCATCGCCGTCTCGGCGGCGGCCGCCCACACGGGGTCGTAACGGCGGTCGTGGTACGGGGCCTTGTCCACCCACATGGCGGGGATCATGAGCGCACCGAGTCCGGACTCCTTGGCCCGGTGGATCTCCGCGACGACTCGGCCGACGTCGCCGGTGACGGGCAACAGGGCGACCCCGCAGTGGCGTTCGGGGTTCTGCGAGACGAAGTCGGCGAGCCAGCGGTTGTGGGCCTGCGCACCCGCCATGCCCAGTTCGGGGTCCTGGTCGCCGGAGAGCCCGAGGCCCACGCCGAACGGGGCGGCGGTCCGGCTGTCGACGGCGTCCGCGTCGGGGAAGACGACCTCGGCCGCCACCCCGTCGCCGTCCAGTTCCTTGAGGCGCCGGGCCGCGTCCCAACCGCCCTTCAGTCCTTCCTCGTTGTCGTGGAACCACTTGTCGGCGAAGGCCTCGTTGCGCACACCGAGGCGGGTCATCTCCTCGCGGCGGCGGTCGCGCCCGGCGAGGAAGTCGTCGAAGTCCTGGTGGAAGCGGGAATCGAGGTAGGGCCGGTACTCCTCCGTGGGCAGCCCGGCGTGGCAGTCGGAGGAGATGATCAGGTACGGGTCGTCGGTCATCGCTCGCTCCTCAGTCGAGTATGAAACTCTCCAGGTACGACGGGTTGGCCCGCTCCAGCATCGACTGCGACCTGGCACGGATCTGCTGGTCGCTGTGCTCGCTGTCGGGCAGCATCCAGAACCGGTCGGCGCGTATCCCGTCCACGACGGTCCCCGCGACGTCCTCCACCGGGGTGAACTCCACCTCGTGGCCCGCTGCCCGCATGGCGGATTCCCACTGGTCGAGGCTGCGGTACGGGGTTCTGCGCGGGCGCTCCTTGGCGTACCGTTCCGGCCGGTTGCGGTGCGACTCCCACAGCCCGGTACGGAGCATGTGCGGGCCGGGGAAGAGCACCGAGGCACCGACCGGCGCGCCCTCGGCCTTCAGATGTGCGTACAGCGACTCGGTCATCGTGACGACCGCGGACTTGGTGACCGCGTAGACGGAGGCGGTCGGCAGCGGGGCGATCCCGCCGTCCCCGGACGAGGTGTTGACGACATGGCCGGGGCCGCCGCCCGCGATCATGCGCGGCACGAACGCCTGGATGCCGTGGAAGACGCCCCAGACGTTGACCGCGAACGCCCACTTCCAGTCGTTCGGCTCGTGCTCCCACATCCGGCCCTCGGCCCCGGAGCCGACGCCGGCGTTGTTGCACAGCACATGCACGGCACCGAAGGTGTCGTACGCGGCTTCGGCCAGGCCCTGCACGGAGTCGCGTGCGCCGACGTCGACGACCCTGGACAGTACCTGCGCACCGTCCTGGCGCAATGCGCCCGCCGCCTTGTCGAGCGCGTCCTCTTCCACATCGGCGAGGACGACCTTCAGCCCCTCGGCGGCGAACCTGCGCGCCATCGCCAGGCCGATGCCGCTCGCGGCGCCGGTGACGACGGCGACCTGACCCTCCTCCAGTCTCATCGGACGCTCCCTTCCGGCGGGCCGTCGTGGATCTGCTGCGGGTCGTCGTAACGCTGGTGGATGTACGGCAGCAGGGCCTCGGCGCTCACCCGCTCCACGGCCCTGCCCTGCTGGTCGCTGGTCTTCTCGCCGATGGTGAGGTCGACCAGCCGTCGTACGGGGAGATCGGCGACCGGGTCGTACAACGACTCGCGCAGCACCACATCGCCCGAGATGCGTTCCAGTCTGCGGACCTTCTCGTGCCGGGTGCAGTGGATCAGGACGGGGTCGGAGTCGAAGCCCTCGCCGTCCACCGCGGGCAGGAACTTGAAGTAGAAGTCGAGCTTGGCCGTCGGTCGGGGCAGCGGTAGCGATCCGCTGACCGCGCCGCGCACCTCGACGAACTCGATGCCGTGCCTGGCGAGCGCGGCCCGGACGACGAGGCCGTCGCGTTCGACGGTCACCTCGCCGAGCTTCTTCGGTTCGCCGAACACCTCACGGCCGCCTGTCAGCGCCCGTTCATGGGTCATCGGCATGACGAGCGGATACCAGCCCTCGTGGCCGTCGTGGACGGCGGCGACGGCGACGGAGCCCGCGCCGAGCGGGTAGCCGGGGAGTTCGACCGTACTGATGCCGGCCCGGACGAGCGGGCGCTGTGCGGGTTCGAGGGGCGGCGGGAGGACGGCCGCCACCGCGTCGGGGTCGGTCTCCCAGAGGGCCACCACACCGGTGGACCAGATGTCGGGGAGTGTGGAGCGGGCCGCGCGGGCCGCCGCGATCTCGGCCTCGGTGCGCGCGCCGTACCGTACGCGTGCCATGCCGTACCACCCTTCGGGTCGTCCGTGAATCGGTTCTCCGTGTCTCGGTTCTCCGTGCCGGGTTCTGTAACACAGTTACACCGACGAGGATGAAGGGTAAATAGGCATGCACGTAACGGAGTTCGAGAATCAAGGAGTGCTGTGGCGCGATCGTCGCTGACCCGCGAAGAGGTCCTGGACACGGCCGCCGCCCTGGTGAGGCGGCACGGTCCGCAGGCCCTCACCATGCGCGCGCTCGCCGCGGAACTGGGCACCGCGGTGACGTCGATCTACTGGCACGTCGGCAATCGTGAATCGCTGCTGGACGCCCTCGTCGAGCGCACCGTGAAGGAGATGGGCACCATCCGCCCGGCCGGCCGGACCCCGGCGGCCCGCATCGTCTCCGTCGCCCGCGGCCTGCGCCGCCAACTGCGGGCCAGGCCGCATCTGATCGCGATGGTCCACGAACGAGGGCTCACCGAGCGGATGTTCCTGCCCGCGCAGCAGGCCCTCGTCCACGAGGTGCACGCCGCGGGGCTGCGCGGGACACGGGCGGCGGCAGCGGTACGGGCGGTGCAGTTCCAGACCGTCGGCTTCCTGCTCGTCGAACGCAACCGGGAACGGTCCCCCGTCCAGTCACCCGGCGAGGGCGACCTGTGGACCGCGTCCGCCGCGGACGACGATCCGGCGCTGGCCCGCGCGCTGGCCCGGCCCGCCGACCCGGACCGGCTGTTCGAGGATTCCGTGCGGGCCCTGGTGGAAGGACTGCTGGCAGGCCGCCCGTAACAAGGGGCGGGCAGCGGAACCGGTGCACAGGAGCGGGAGGCGGCCGAATAGGAGACTGTCGGTCGCGGCCCGTATTCTCTGTGACCATGCTCGACGACCGCCAGACCGCAGCACCGTGGCCGACCGCCTACCCGCAGGGGTACGCGGTCGTCGACGTGGAGACCACCGGACTCGCACGGGACGACCGGATAGTGTCCGCCGCCGTCTACCGCCTGGACGCACAGGGCAATGTCGAGGACCACTGGTACACCCTCGTCAACCCCGAACGCGATCCCGGCCCGGTCTGGATCCACGGGCTGACCACTGATGTCCTCGAAGGCGCCCCGCTCTTCCCGGAGGTCGCCGCCCAGCTCTCCGAGCGGCTCACGGACCGCGTCCTCGTCGCGCACAACGCGGCTTTCGACTGGTCGATGCTGGCCCGGGAGTACGCACGGGCCTCGGTCGTCGCCCCCGTCGAACAGCGGCTGTGCACCATCGCGCTCTCCAAGGAACTGCGGCTGCCGCTGCCCAACCACAAGCTGGAGTCGCTGGCCGCGCACTTCGGCGTCGTGCAGCAGCGCGCCCACCACGCCCTGGACGACGCCCGGGTGCTGGCCGAGGCGTTCCGGCCGAGCCTGCACGCGGCGGCGCGGGGCGGGGTGCGGCTGCCGCTGCTGGAGTGCCGGCCGCTGACCGAGTGGTCGGACTCCCCCGTCACACCGCGGATCGGCTACCAGCCCTCGTACGGTCAGAACAGCTGGCGCGCCTCGCGCAAGCGCCCGGCGTGTCCGTATCCGAACCCCGGGCGGTACGAGAAGGACAAACCCCTCATGCAGGGCATGCGGGTGGCCTTCTCCGGGGACACCTCCGTCGACCGCGAGCTGCTGGAGGACCGGGCCGTGGAGGCCGGACTGCATGTGGCGACCAGCGTGTCCCGGCTGACCAGCCTCCTGGTCACCAACGACCCGGACGCGGCGACGTCGAAGACGGTCAAGGCCAAGTCGTTCGGCACACCGATCCTGGACGAGAGCGCCTTCACCCATCTGCTGCGCGACGTGGCACCCGCGTCGGCCTGATCCGAACGGAGAACCCCGAGGTACCCGCGACGTCATCGGAGTGAACCGGCGGCGACTCGCCCGCCCGCCGCTCGCCCGCCGCCGCCACCGCGTCCCACCCTGTGGCGCATGGCACGTTGCGAGGTTTGCGGAAACGACTACGGCATGTCCTTCGAGGTGCACGCGCAGGGCGCGATGCATGTCTTCGACTGCTTCTCCTGCGCCATTCACCGCATGGCGCCCATCTGCGAGCACTGCCGGGTCCAGATCATCGGCCAGGGCGTCGAGGTCGACGGGCACTGGTTCTGCGGCGGTCACTGCGCCCGCGCCGAGGGGAAGGTGGGCATCATCGACAAAGTCTGAGCAGCGGCCGCCGCGACTCCTTCCCCCACCCCCTGCGCGATGCACCCCACGGCACAGTTGTACCGTCGTGGGGTGTACCGCTTCCTGTTGACCCGGCAGTGGCTGATCCTCGCCCTCCTCGCCCTCGTCCTGATTCCCACGATGGTCGAGCTGGGCTTCTGGCAGCTGCACCGGCATGAGCACAAGGTCGCGCAGAACTCCCTGATCTCCCGCAACCTCAAGGCGAAGCCGGTTCCGGTCTCCTCGCTCACCGCTCCGGGGCACACGGTCCCGCGCTCCGACTACTGGCGGACGGTGACGGCCACGGGTACGTACGACACCGCCCATCAGGTGGTCGTACGCCGCAGGACCTCCACCGACGGCCGGATCGGCGTCCATGTGCTGATCCCGCTCGACCTCAAGGGCGGCGGCACGGTCCTGGTCAACCGCGGCTGGGTGCCCTCCGCCGACAGTCAGCGCGCCTTCCCCGATGTGCCGGCCGTGCCCGGCGGCGAAGTGACCGTCACCGGACGGCTCAAGGCCGACGAGACGACGAGTGCCAGCGGCATCAAGGACATCTCGGACCTGCCGGACCGCCAGGTGATGCTGATCAACAGCGCCCAGGAGGCCAAGCGGCTCTCCCGGCCGGTGCTCGGCGGCTACATCGAGCAGACCGCGCCCGAGTCCGCAGGTGGCTCCCCGGAACTGATCGAGGCCCCGGACGACAGCTCGATCGGCCCGCACATGGCGTACGCCGTGCAGTGGTGGCTCTTCGCCGCCGGTGTCCCGGTCGGGTTCGTGGTCCTGGCCCGCCGGGAGAAGCGCGACCGGGTGGAGGCAGCGGCCAAGGACGCCGCCGGGGCGCAGCAGCCCTCCGAACCGGAAAAGCCGGAGAAGCCGGAGCCCGCCACGGCGTGACGCCGTGTCCGCCGGATGCGGGCCGGGGCGTTCCGGCCGGGTGACCCCCGCCGTCCGGGTTTGCTTAACGAGGCCCAGGTTCGGGAACACGCCAGAACGTGACTCCACGCATCGAGGACTACGGCCTCATCGGCGATCTCCAGACAGCCGCCCTGGTCGGCAGAAACGGTTCTGTCGACTGGCTCTGTCTGCCCCGCTTCGACTCGGGCGCCTGCTTCGCCGCCCTGCTCGGCGACGAGGACAACGGCCACTGGCGGATCGCCCCGAAGGGGGCGGAGACCTGCACCCGGCGCGGCTACGCGGGTGAGTCCCTCGTCCTGGAGACGTTCTGGGAGACCCGCACCGGCACGGTCAAGGTCATCGACTTCATGCCGCAGCGTGACCGGGAACCCGACGTCATGCGGATCATCGAGGGCATCAGCGGCACGGTCGAGATGAGCTCCGTGATCCGGCTGCGCTTCGACTTCGGCTCGGTCGTGCCGTGGGTGCGCCGCTCGCAGGGGCACCGGGTGGCGGTCGCGGGGCCGGACTCGGCCTGGCTGCGCAGCGAGCCGCCGGTCAAGACCTGGGGCCAGCAGTTCTCCACCTGCTCGTCCTTCACCGTCTCCGCGGGCGAGAAGGTGGCGTTCGTACTGACCTGGCACCCCTCGCACTCGCCCCGCCCCGAGCTCGTCGATCCCCACCAGGCCCTGGAGACCACCCTGTCCGACTGGGCCGAGTGGTCCTCGCGGTGCAAGTACCGGGGCCCCTACCGGGAAGCGGTGATCCGCTCGCTGATCACGCTGAAGGCGCTGACCTTCGGCCCGACCGGCGGCATCGTGGCAGCGCCCACCACCTCGCTGCCGGAGGAGATCGGGGGCGTACGGAACTGGGACTACCGCTTCTGCTGGCTGCGGGACTCCACGCTGACCCTCGGCGCCCTCATCTCGGCCGGCTACCTGGAGGAGGCCGCCGCCTGGCGGGACTGGCTGCTGCGGGCGGTCGCCGGCGACCCGGCCGACCTGCAGATCATGTACGGCCTCGCGGGCGAACGCAGACTGCCCGAGGCGGAGCTGCCGTGGCTGCGCGGATACGAGAGCTCCGCCCCGGTCCGGATCGGCAACGCCGCGGTCCGCCAGCGTCAGCTCGATGTGTACGGGGAGGTCATCGACTCCTTGCGGCTCGCGCGCGAGGCGGGTCTGGACGACAAGCCGCACGCCTGGAATCTGCAGCTCAGCCTGCTCGGCTTCCTGGAATCCACCTGGCGCGAGCCGGACGAGGGGCTGTGGGAGATCCGCGGCCAGCGCCGCCACTTCGTGCACTCCAAGGTGATGGCCTGGGTCGCCGCCGACCGTGCCGTACACACCCTGGAGAACAATCCCGCGCTGACCGGCGACCCCGACCGGTGGCGGGCGATGCGGGACGCCGTGCACCGGGAGGTGTGCGAGAAGGGCTACGACCCGGAACGGAACACCTTCACGCAGTCCTACGGCTCCCGGAACCTGGACGCCGCGACGCTGCTGATCGCCCGGACGGGCTTCCTGCCGCCGGACGATCCCCGGCTGATCGGAACGGTCGACGCGGTCCGGGCCGAGCTCGGCAGCGGCTGCCTGGTCCGCCGCTACAGCACGGACGGCTCCTCGATCGACGGGCTGCCCGGCAGTGAGGGCGCCTTTCTGGCGTGCTCGTTCTGGATGGCCGACGCCCTGCTCCTGACCGGGCGCGCCGAAGAGGCCAGAGATCTCTTCGAGCAGCTCCTGGCGCTCCGCAACGATGTGGGGCTGCTCGCCGAGGAGTACGACACCGCCGGGTGCCGTCAGCTGGGCAACTTCCCGCAGGCGTTCAGCCACATCGGCCTCGTGGGCACCGCCATGGCACTGGCCGGGGAGGACACGCTGGAGCCCGACGCGGCAGGATAGGGGCCATGGATCTTGGACTGAAGGACCGTGTGTACATCGTCACCGGAGCGACCCGGGGGCTGGGCAACGCCACGGCGCGGGTGCTCGCCGACGACGGCGCGAGGGTGATCGTCACCGGCCGGGACAAGAAGCGTGCCGAGGCCGCCGCCGCCGAACTGGGGCCGGACGCGGTCGGCCTCGCCGCCGACAACGCCGACCCCGCGTCCGCACAGCGCCTGGTGGACGCGGCGCACGAGCGGTTCGGGCGGCTCGACGGCATTCTCATCAGCGTCGGCGGACCGGCTCCCGGTTTCCTGGCCGACAACACCGACGAGCAGTGGCAGTCGGCCTTCGAGTCGGTGTTCCTGGGCGCGGTACGTCTCGCCAGGGCCGCGGCGGCCGTGCTCGGCGAGGGCGGTGTCATCGGCTTCGTGCTCTCCGGCTCCGTGTACGAGCCGATCGCCGGGCTGACCATCTCCAACGGTCTGCGTCCCGGCCTGGCCGGTTTCGCCAAGTCCCTGGCCGACGAGCTCGGTCCCCGCGGCATCCGGGTGGTGGGCGTGCTGCCGGCCCGGATCGACACGGACCGGGTACGTGAACTGGACGCCCTCGCGGGCGACGCGGAGGCCTCCCGGGCGGCCAACGAGGCGCGGATCCCGCTGCGGCGCTACGGCACGCCGGAGGAGTTCGGCCGGACCGCGGCGTTCCTGCTCTCGCCCGCGGCGTCGTATCTGACGGGCGTCATGGTGCCGGTCGACGGCGGTTCCCGGCACGGTTTCTGAACCGGGTCCGTCCCCCGGTCGCCGGCCGACCCGTCCGGCGACCGGCTGTCAGCTCACCCGCTCCGCGCGGTGCTTGACCGCCCTCAGCCGTACCTCGGCCGGCAGCTCGGCCAGCCCCGCCGAATCCCGCGCATGGGCCAGCGCCTCGTCGGTGAGGCGGCCGAGCGCCTCGTCCGGCGCCGCGTGCGGCTCCATCAGCAGGCGGATCCGGGCATGCGGCGAGCTGCGCCGGCCGGTCAGCGCGACCTGGGCGCGGGCCACCCCGTCCAGCGTCCCCGCCTCGTCGGCGAGCACCGTCTCCAGGGCCCGGCCCCGCAGCAGCGCCCCCTCGCCGTCGCCGCTGTCCACCAGCACCTCGGCGAGGCGGGCGCGACGCAGTTGGGCCAGCAGCCACCACAGGGCGAGGACGACCACGACGGCGAGAACGGCGATGACCGTCGGCCACCACCAGCCCTGGTCGCGCCAGCGGTCCCGGTCGGCCTCGCTGATGAGCACATCGCGCTTGCCGTACCAGGGCCACCAGGACGGTACGGAGAGGCCGAGACCGGTGGCGAGCACCGCGCCGCCGCCGCAGATCAGTACCAGCCCGGCCAGGCCGAGCAGTACCCGGTTGACGGTCCTGAGCAACGGGCTCACCCCTTCTTCGCGGGCCGGCGGACATGCACGGACAGGCTCGGCGGCCTGGCCAGCCCCAGTTCCCTGATGCCGGTCCCGAGCACGGTGTCCAGATCGGCCCGTACGTCGTCGAGTTCACGGAAGTGCGACACGGCGCGCACCACCGCCCTGCTCCGCCCCATCCGGACCCGTACCGACTGCACCCCGGACACCTCGACGGCCCGGTCGCGCAGGACCAGTGCGGCCGCGGACCGGTCGAGGGCGGCCCGTACGCCGGGACGGTCGCGGCGCATCGGCAGCAGGTCGCGGAGCCCGGGGGTGACGGCGAGCACCAGCAGCCACAGGCCGATCGCCACGGCGACCGCCGCGGCGCCGAGCAGCCAGGCGCTCTCCAGCGGGCGCCGGGCGAGCTCGTCGGCCAGCGCCCTTCGCCACCGCATCGCGGGGCGGTCGGCCCGCACCGCCACCACGTCGTAGAGCAGCAGGCCACTGCCGCCGAGGACCACGAGCGCGAGGACCGCGGCGGGGACGCGGCGCGCGGACCAGAAGCGGCCCGCCCTGCCGCCGCCCTCCCGCTGTGCGGGCACCGGGTCGTACGCGGCGGACGAGGCGGACTGGTCGAGTGGGAGCACATCCCCCTTCTCTTCGGGCGCATCCCCCTTCCCGGCCTCTTCGACCGGGCCGGTGGTGGGCAGCCGTCGCGTAGGGTGCTCGGGTTCATGGGGCTCGGTCATCGGATCCTCCCCTGTGCCGCGATGCTCGCTCCCGTCGGATGCAGGCGCTCGACCTGTACGGCCACCTCGGGCACTTCCATCCCCGCCAACGCCTTTACCCGCTCGGCGACATGCCGACGCACCCCGCCGCACTGGCGGCCGATGTCGGAGGGGTATCCGAGCTCCAGGCTCACCCGGACCCGGGCGGTGTCCCGGTGCACCGTGACCGTGGCGTGCGGTGCGGCGCCCTCCTCCGGCGGCTCGTCGATCGCCTCCTTCGCCGCCTGTGCGGCGATCTTCGCGACCACCCGGTCGGCGATCCGGGTCTCCCCGCGCTCACCTGCGGCGATCCGGCCGCTCGCCCCCGACAACGCCGTCACCGCCGTCGGTCGCCGCGCTCGCGACTCCGGAAGAAGTCGCCGGGTTCCAGGTCGCCCTCCAGGAGGCGGCCGACGACGAAGCCGACCGCTCCCAGGGCCGCCACCAGCAGGAAGGCCCCGAAACCGCCGAAGTACCCGGCGAATCCGAGTGCCATGCCGGCCACCATGCCGACCACAGCCATGCTCATCGTGCGCTCCTCAACTGCCTCGCGCCGGAGGCCTACTGGAGACGTGGCTCGGGCTGGTCGTCGTCATCGGCCTCGTCGGGCAGCTTCACGTCGCTCACCGCGATATTGACCTCGACGACCTCCAGACCGGTCATCCGCTCGACCGCCGCGACCACGTTCTCCCGTACGTCACGGGCGACGTCGGAGATCGCAACGCCGTAGTCGACGACGATCTCCAGGTCGAGAGCGGTCTGCGACTCACCGACCTCCGCCTTCACCCCGCGGGTGACGGACTTGCCACCACCGGGTACCCGGTCGCGCACCGCTCCGAAGGTGCGCGAGAAACCGCTGCCCATCGCGTGGACGCCGACCACGTCGCGTGCCGCCATTCCCGCGATCTTCTCGACCACTCCGTCGGCGATGGTCGTACGGCCACGGGTGGCGGGGGCTCCCCCGCCGCGCTTGGTGAGCGGGCTCGACTCCTTGTCGGGGCTCTCGGGCCGGTTCCGCTGTGTGGTGTCGGTCATCGCCATTCTTCCCTTCGGGGCAGGTTGGGACCCAGGGCCTCTCGTCCGGACCAGACCGGGCTCGCGGGGTCTGGCACTGCGCCCCGTTCCGCCCTGATCCAAATGAAAGGCCCTCTTTGCCCACATTAGGTGCGCTTGCCCCGTACCGCGCCGTGGATGCGGCAGGCTGGGGAAATGACGACGGCTGACGGCCCGCGCGGGGCCGACGGATGGACAGCGGCGGTCCGGCAACGGCTCGGCCTCGGCCGGCTGCTTCCGCTGGGCGGTCCGGCGGACGGGGCCTGGATCTCCGAGCGGGCCGCGGTCACGGTGCTGCGCGGCGTGGTGGCGGGACCGGGCCCCGGCCCCGTGCTCGGGGAGCTCAGGATCTCGGTGGCCGATCCGGACGGGGCACCGGACGCGGAGGTGGAGCCGCCGCCCAGCGCACTGCCGCCGGGGCCGCTGCGGATCGAGGCGACCATGTCGGCCGTGTCCGGTCAGCCGCTGCCCGCCGCGGCCGAGGCGCTGCGCTCGGCGCTGCTGACGGCGGCCTCGCAGCGGCTCGGCCTGGTGGTGGCCACGGTGGACGTCCGGGTGACGGAGCTGCTGGACACACCGCCCGATCGGCCTGCTCCCGTCCCGGCCGAGGTGCGCGGGGCACGGGCGGAGGGGGTGGCGGCGACCGCGGCTGCGGGTGTTCCGGGTGTGGTGACGTTGACCCGGGTGCTGGGCCATGCGGTGCACACGGGCCCGGACCGGGTGCGGGTCGAGCTGGCGACGGATCCGGGCCACCGGGCGCTCGACGTGGCCCGTGCGGTGCGGGGCGCCGTGGCGAACGCCGTGGAGGGGCACCCCTCGGTCGCGGTGCTGGTCACCGCGGTGGTGGAGCGGGGCTGAGCGCGGGGCGGGCCCGGGGCGCCGGGCCCGCCCGCGGTCGTGGGACGGGCGCTCAGTCGGTGATGCCCGCCAGATCGCGCAGCCGACGGCCCTGCGCGGCGCGTTCGGCGACGCGCTGCTCCTCGTAACCACGGGAGACGGCACCGCTCAGCAGCGCCTTGGTCTCCACGACGGCGTCGCGCGGGGCGGCCAGCAGCGCGCCGGCCAGATCGCGGGCCGCGGCGTCCAGCTCACCGGCGGGGACGACGAGGTTGGCCAGGCCGGTGCGCTCGGCCTCCTCGGCGTGCACGAAGCGGCCCGTGGCGCAGATTTCGAGCGCGCGGGCGTACCCCACCAGGTTCACCAGGGGGTGCGTGCCGGTGAGGTCGGGCACCAGACCGAGGCTGGTCTCGCGCATGGCGAACTGCACGTCCTCGGCGACGATCCGCAGATCGCAGGCGAGGGCGAGCTGGAAGCCGGCACCGATCGCATGTCCCTGGACGGCCGCGATCGACACGATGTCGTTGCGGCGCCACCAGCTGAACGCCTCCTGGTACTCGGCAATGGTCGCGTCGAGCTCGGCCTCCGGGCCGCGCGCCATGTCGAGGAAGGACGGCTCGCCGTCGAACCCCTCGGGGGTGAACGCCTGCCGGTCGAGTCCCGCGGAGAAGGACTTGCCCTCGCCGCGGAGCACGACGACCCGCACACTTCCGGGCAGTGCCCGGCCGGCCTCCGTCAACGCCCGCCACAGAGCGGGGGACTGAGCGTTGCGCTTGGCCGGATTGGTGAGGGTCACCGTGGCGACCGCGTCGTCGACGGTGAGTCGTACGCCGTCCTTGTCGAGCACAGAGTCGAGCGAGGTCATGAGGCGCCTCCGGATCGGTTCAGTCAGCACGCAGAGCTAAGTGACTGAACAGTAACCACCCGGTCGGCATCACTGCCGACCGGGTGGCCACCGCCGAAACCGGTGAGCCCCGGGACAGGCCGGACGACCTGCCCCGACGGCCTGGGGCGTCAGGCCGTTGCGGCCTTCTTGCCCCGTGTCGCTCCGCCGCGTCCCCGCAGCGTGACTCCGGACTCACTGAGCATCCGGTGGACGAATCCGTAGGAGCGGCCGGTCTCTTCGGCCAACGCCCGGATGCTCGCACCGGAGTCGTACTTCTTCTTCAGGTCTGCCGCGAGCTTGTCACGCGCGGCGCCGGTAACCCGGCTGCCCTTCTTCAGAGTCTCGGCCACCCGTGCCTCCTCATGGGAAGTGCGCTCTGGACTCTCATGATCACCCCTCGGGAGCTTCCTGGCCACCCATTCGGCAAGGTCCGTGCAACCCGGTTCCCGGCCGGGGAAGGGCTCCACACGACCGGAATCTCGCATTCCGCAGGGTTGTGGCGGCCGGTGGGGCTGGGTCCCGGAAGAACCGGCAGGTCAGGGCCACACGGGGTGCGCGGCCCCCATATGGGTGCGCCCGGCAGGTATCTGCCGGGCGCCGCGCCGGGGTACGAGACGTACTCACGCAGATGATGGATCACGGGTAGGCCGAATGATCCAGACGGAGTGGATCAGACGGACAGCGGGACGGGATCAGGCCAGTGCGACCAGGTCCCGGTAGTCCGCGCCCCACATGTCCTCGACGCCGTCCGGCAGCAGGATGATGCGCTCCGGCTGGAGGGCCTCGACCGCTCCCTCGTCGTGCGTGACGAGGACGACGGCGCCCTTGTACGTGCGCAGCGCGCCGAGGATCTCCTCGCGGCTGGCGAGGTCGAGGTTGTTCGTCGGCTCGTCGAGGAGCAGGACGTTGGCGGAGGAGACGACCAGGGTCGCGAGTGCGAGGCGGGTCTTCTCGCCGCCGGAGAGGACACCGGCGGGCTTGTCGACGTCATCGCCGGAGAAGAGGAAGGAGCCCAGCGTCTTGCGGACCTCGACGAGGTCGAGGTCGGGCGCCGCGGAGCGCATGTTCTCCAGGACGGTGCGGTCCGGGTCGAGGGTCTCGTGCTCCTGGGCGTAGTAGCCGAGCTTGAGGCCGTGGCCCTCGATCACGTCGCCGGTGTCGGGCTTCTCGGCGCCGCCGAGGAGCCGCAGCAGTGTGGTCTTGCCCGCGCCGTTGAGGCCGAGGATGACGACCCGGGAGCCCTTGTCGATGGCGAGATCCACATCGGTGAAGATTTCGAGGGAACCGTACGATTTGGACAGGCCCTCCGCCATCAGGGGGGTCTTGCCGCACGGAGCGGGCTCGGGGAAGCGGAGCTTGGCGACCTTGTCGGAGACCCGGACGGCCTCCAGACCGGAGAGCAGCCGCTCGGCGCGCTTGGCCATGTTCTGCGCGGCGACGGTCTTGGTGGCCTTCGCGCGCATCTTGTCGGCCTGCGAGTTGAGGGCGGCGGCCTTCTTCTCGGCGTTCTGCCGCTCGCGCTTGCGGCGCTTCTCGTCGGCCTCGCGCTGCTGCTGGTAGAGCTTCCAGCCCATGTTGTAGATGTCGATCTGCGAGCGATTGGCGTCGAGGTAGAAGACCTTGTTGACGACCGTCTCGACGAGCTCGGCATCGTGGGAGATCACGATGAAGCCGCCGCGGTAGGTCTTGAGGTAGTCGCGCAGCCAGACGATCGAGTCGGCGTCGAGGTGGTTGGTCGGCTCGTCGAGCAGCAGGATGTCGGCGTCCGAGAAGAGGATCCGGGCCAGCTCGACACGGCGGCGCTGACCGCCGGAGAGCGTGTGGAGCGGCTGGCCGAGCACCCGGTCGGGCAGGCTGAGCGCGGCGGCGATGGTGGCGGCCTCGGCCTCGGCGGCGTATCCGCCCTTGGTGAGGAACTCCGTCTCCAGGCGCTCGTACTTCTTCATCGCCTTCTCGCGGGTGGCGCCCTTGCCGGTCGCCATCCGCTCCTCGTTCTCCCGCATCTTGCGCAGGATCTCGTCGAGGCCGCGGGCGGAGAGGATGCGGTCGCGGGCCAGCACGTCGAGGTCGCCGGTGCGGGGGTCCTGCGGGAGGTAGCCCACCTCGCCGGAGCGGGTGATGGTGCCGCCGACGGGGTTGCCCTCGCCGGCGAGGCACTTGGTGAGCGTGGTCTTGCCCGCTCCGTTGCGGCCGACGAGGCCGATGCGGTCGCCCTTGGCGATGCGGAAGGAGGCGGACTCGATGAGGATGCGGGCGCCGGCACGCAGCTCGATGCCGGAAGCGGTGATCACGGTAAAACTCCAGGGCGGTTGGACGGCTGACGGGACGAGGGCGGAGGTGTCTCGACGCCGCTAATGCACAAGGAGAATTGCCATACGGGCCATTCTACTGGCGGTGTGCAACTGCTTTTCCGCATGCACCCATGGCACGTGCCCGATACCTGCATGGAAGGTGCCCGGCCGTCGCCCGGCGTCGCCGCCCCACTCCACCGTGCGACCAAAAAGGGCATCACGGTGTGAACTACCCAATACTCGGCGGAGGTGGCAAGACCACCGCGGCCGGAGCGGAGGGTGGTGCCCCATGCAGTTCGACGACGACGCCGACCTGGACACGTCCGAGGTCCAGGATGCGCGCGGCAGCCGGATCCCGGGCGGCAGGGCCACCGTGGGCGGCGGCATCGTCGGCATCATCGCGCTGATCCTGGGGCTGCTCTTCGGTGTCGGCCCCGATCAGCTCGGCCTCTCGTCCGGCGGACCGGACACGACCGCGACCGCGTCGACGGCGGCACAGGTGGAGCAGTCCTGCCGGACCGGGCGGGATGCGAACACCAGGGACGACTGCCGGACCGTGGCGGTGGTCAACAGCGTGCAGGACTTCTGGCGGCAGGAGTTCCGGCGGCGTCAGGGCACGTACACGCCTTCGCGCACGGTCCTGTTCAGCGACCGGATCGGCACCGCGTGCGGCTCCGCGACCTCGGCGGTCGGGCCGTTCTACTGCCCGGGTGACCGGCAGGTCTACCTGGATCTGGGGTTCTTCGACGAACTGCGGACCAAGTTCGGCTCCAGCGGCGGCCCGTTCGCCGAGGCCTATGTCGTCGCCCATGAGTACGGACACCATGTGCAGGACCTGATGGGGACGCTGGACCGGTCCCAGGACGGCCGGACCGGCGCGAACAGCAACGCGGTCCGGGTGGAGCTGCAGGCGGACTGCTACGCCGGGGTCTGGGCGCATCACGCGACGACCACACCCGACGAGTCGACCGGGCGGCCGCTGATCACCTCACTGACGCAGGGGGACATCCGGGACGGGCTCGACGCGGCGGCCGCGGTCGGCGACGACCGGATCCAGGAGAAGTTCCAGGGCCGGGTCACGCCGGAGTCCTGGACGCACGGTTCGGCCGCGCAGCGACAGCAGTGGTTCACCACCGGCTTCCGCAGCGGCGACATGGCCGACTGCAACACCTTCCGCTGAGCCCCGGACCCCGGGGCCGCGCCGGGCCGTTGTCAGTGGCCGATGGAAGACTGAGACACAGATCACAGAAGCGGGTCACGGGAGTACGAGAAGAGGTGAGCGCCATGGCAGGCGCACAGGCCGGCGTTCCGACGATCTATCCGACGATTCTGTACGACGACGCGAAGGCCGCGATCAGGACGCTGACGGAGGGCCTCGGCTTCACCGAGGAAGCGGTGTACGAGGGCGAGGGCGGCCAGGTGCTCCATGCCGAGCTGTCCTGCGGCAACGGCAGGGTGATGCTGGGCTCCAGGGGCCGCGAGGGCGTCTTCGCCAAGGCGATGCAGGGAGCGGGTCCCGCCGGCGTCTACGTCGTGGTCGACGAGGTCGACGCGCACCATGCCAGAGCCGTGGAGCACGGGGTGGAGATCCTGATGCCGCCCACCGATCAGGACTACGGCTCGCGTGACTACATGGCGCGGGACGCCGAGGGCAATGTGTGGAGCTTCGGTACGTACGCGCCGGGGTCGGCGGACTGACGGCCGGGCGGGCCGGGGCGGCCCGTCCGGCGCGGGGTGTCAGGCGCCGCCGGTGTGCACCTGGAACGCGGCCCGGCGCACCGCCTTGGCCAGCGCCGGGTCCGGGTGCGCGGCGGCCAGGGCCACCAGCACCTGCACGGTGCGCGGGTGGCCGACGGCCCGTACCTCGTCCAGCAGGGCCGGCACCGTGCCCTGGACGGCCGAGTCGAGATGGCGGACCAGCAGCCCGGTCTCGCCGTGGTCGGCGACGGCCGCCGCGGTGTCGACCCAGAGCCAGGTGGCCTCCTCCCGGCTGAGGACGTCCTGGGCGTCCTCGGGGTCGGCTCCGTCGTACTCGGCCAGCCAGAGCAGCGCGTAGGGGCGCAGCGAGGGGTCGGCGACGACGGAGCGCACCTCGGGCTCGGCGGGGGCGCCGACGACCCGGAGCGCCTCGAAGGCGAGCCCCCGCAGGAGCGCGTCCTCTCCGCGGGCGACGGCGAGGAGTTCGGCGACGGCGCTGCCGACCGGGCGGGCGGCCAGCCAGGCCCGGTATTCGTCGCGGGCCGGGCCGGGGGTGAGCCGGGCGCAGCCGAGCAGCATGTCGGCGGCGGACTGCTCGATGTTCCCGGCCGGGCTCTGGGCCGCGACGCAGATCTGTTCCAGCTTGACCCAGACCGCCCAGTTGCCGAGCGGGGTGAGGGTGGCGTGTCCGGCGCCGAGGGTGAGTGCGCCGACGGCGGCCAGCCCCTCCAGTGCCCAGTCCAGCAGCAGCGCCACCAGGGCGGCCGGGTGCACGGCGGGAGCGGACTCGGCCGGGACCGGCAGCGACTGGGGCCCGTAGGGCACTTCGCAACGCTCCTCGCGGAGTTCCGCGACGCGCTGGCCGAGCAGGTCCAGCAGGGCGGGCACGGTGACCGGGCCCGCCGAGAGCTGGAGGAGGGAGAGGACCTGCGGCACGGCCTCGACGGCCTCGGCGACCGCGGTGGACTCGATGTCCGCGGGCGCCGGGTGGACGAGCGACCAGGCGTCGAAGAGCGCCACCCAGCCGCGGAGCACGGCGGAGTCGTCGCGGTCCCAGGCGCGCAGCCGCCACCCGGGGCGCGCGGTGTCGCCGTGCAGTTCGACGAGGCCGGCGAGCCTGGCCCGGTCCCAGCCGGAGCGCACCTGGGCCGGGGACAATTCCAGAGCTGTCGCGGCCCGTTGGAGCGCCTGGGCGGCGAGCGGTGGTGCGCCGGGGATCGCGCCGTCGGCTGCCCAGTGGGCGATCCGTACGGCGTCGGCGAGGGCCGTCCTGGCCTGCCGGGCCAGTTCCGACCGGGGCGGGGTGCCCTCCGGAGGGCGGGGGGCCGGCCTGGTGCGCCGGGTGGTCACGGCCTTGCGAGCGGTGGCAAGGGGTCGCGGGCGGACAAGTCGCAGCCTGGAGTCGCGCGGGTTACGGGACGTCACGGGGAGCAGTCTTGCTCCTGACGGCCCGAAAGCCCAAACGGAACCCGAATTCCCGGTGGAGGGGCCGGTGGACGGGGCCCGGGACCAAACGGCCGATCCCCCTCATCAGGTCACATCAGGGGCGTCAGGAAGCGGCGCAGGGTCTCTTCGTAGTGGGCCGGGTCGGCATTCCACATCGCCGCATGCGGAGCCTGCGGCACGGCGTGCAGAGCGATCAGGTCCGGGCGGCGGGCGGCGAGATCGCGGGACGGCTGCCAGGGGGCGAGCCGGTCGTCGGGGCCGTGGAAGATCAGGGTCGGGGCGTGCAGGGCCGGTGCGAAGGAGCCGTCCAGCAGCCGGGCGCCGTGCAGTCCGGTCTGCCCCTCGGCGGCGCGGACGGCGAGCGGCAGCAGGGCGGCTGGGACGCCCCGCGCGACGGCCAGGGCGCGCAGCGTGGCGACCCAGTCCAGCACCGGGGAGTCGAGGACGAGACCGCAGATCCGGTCGCGCAGCGCGGAGTTGACGGCCGCGTGCAGCGCCATCGAGGCGCCGGTGGACCAGCCGTGCAGGACGACCTTCTCGGCTCCGTACCGCACGGCGAAGCGGATCGCGGCGTCCAGGTCGCGCCATTCGGATTCGCCGAGATGGGCGAGGCCGTCGGGGGAACGCGGGGCTCCGGCGTCGCCGCGGTAGGCCAGGTCGAGCACGGGCAGGCGCAGGTCGTGCAGGAACCTCATGACGTTCATGGGGTGTTCCCTGGTGGTGCCGAGGCCGTGCACCGTGATGACCCAGGTGTCGCGGGGGCCGGGCAGGAACCAGGCGGGCAGGGTGCCGAGTTCGCCGGGGATCTCGACCTCCCGGTGGTGGAGGCCGAGCGCCGAGAACGGGTCGCCGCTGTGCAGCTGCGGGGTGACGCGGACCTTGGCGCCGGTCTCCAGGCTGCCGCGGTCGACGCGTTCCAGTCTGCGGACGACGGTGTCGGGGGCGTGGTGGGCGTGCTCGATCACCGGGCCGACCACGGCATGGACGTCCTTGCTCACCAGTCCGTACATGCCGGGCCGCAGGGCGGTGAAGGAGCGGGTCAGGGTGACCTGCCCGGCCGCCGTGGCGTGCACGGTGAGTCTGCGGTCGGCGGGGAGCGGTCGTCCGGACGGCGCCCTGAGGGCGGCGTCGCTGGCGAACCGGCCGGCCGCGACCGCTGCCGCACCGACGCCGAGGATCGTGGTGACGGCTGCTGCCGTAACTGTTGCCGGGCGCACTGCTCCAGTGTCGTGGGGGGTGCGGGACCCTGCCAGCGGACGGGGGCTGTCCGGCGGATCAGGGCCGGACAGGGCGCGGCGTACGGACAGCCGGGCCGGGTCGGCCCGGCTGTCCGTACCCCTTGAGCGCCTCCTGCACATCGCGCAGCTGCTCCGGCGAGAGCAGGTTCGGAGTGTGTCCGGGGACGGAGCTCGCGGTGAGCCAGAGCCGGCAGAGCCATTCCAGCTGGGCGGTCCGGTCGTACGCCTCGTCCAAAGTGGCTCCGTAGGTGACGGTTCCGTGGTTCTGGAGCAGACAGCCCGTACGCCCTCGCAGGGCGGCGAGCATGTTCTCGGCCAGTTCCGCGGTGCCGTAGCGCGCGTAGGCCGCGACGCGGACGGGGCCGCCCAGCACGGCGGCGGCGTAGTGGATCGACGGGACCTCGGGGACCAGTGTGGAGACGGCCGTGGCGTGCACCGCGTGGGTGTGCACGACGGCGGCCGCGTCGGTGTTCCGGTAGACGGCGAGGTGGAGCGGCAGTTCGCTGGTCGGGGCCAGTTCGCCGAGTACGCGGTTGCCTTCCGGATCGACGCCGACTGCGTCCTCGGGGCCCAGCCGGTCGTACGGCACTCCGCTCGGCGTGACCAGGATGGTGTCGCCGACCCGTGCCGACACGTTTCCCGAGGTCCCGACGACGAGGCCCTCGGCCGCCGTCCGCCGGGCGGTGGTGACGACACCGTCCCAGGCGCGTCCGATCGCGTCCCGCTGCTGCTCGCTCATACGCCGATCCTGTCAGCCCCGGAGGCGAACGGGTATGCGATCGGCCACAGCCGCGCCCCGCCGGAAAACCGGGCCACGCCTCGCCCGGACACAAGCGGAATGCTCACACTCCGGTTTGGAACACCCCAACGCCCTGCCCAGTTCATCTTCCGTTCACCCAGGTTGCCTACGGTCCACATGCCAATGACGTCGAACGATTGCCTGGGTAAATGGAACACATCACGCTGCTACTCGCGATTGTGATCGTGACAGCTCTAGTGTTCGATTTCACGAACGGTTTCCACGACACCGCGAACGCGATGGCGACGACCATCTCGACCGGTGCACTCAGACCGAAGACAGCGGTGGCCATGTCCGCCGTTCTCAATCTCGTCGGCGCGTTCCTGTCGGTGGAGGTCGCCAAGACGATCTCCGGCGGGATCATCAACGAGGACGGGCTGCGAACAGAAGTCATCTTCGCGGCACTCGTCGGCGCCATTCTGTGGAATCTGCTGACCTGGCTGGTCGGACTGCCGTCCAGCTCCTCGCACGCCCTGTTCGGCGGTCTGATCGGCGCGGCCGTGATGTCGGCGGGCTGGTCGTCCGTCAACGGCGGCACCGTCGTCACCAAGGTGCTGCTGCCCGCCCTCGCCGCCCCGATCGTCGCCGGTCTGGCCGCGCTGCTGGCCACCAGGCTGACGTACCGGATCGGCGGGAAGGTCCGCAACGACGCCCAGGAGAAGGCCACCGCCAAGGGTTACCGCGCGGGCCAGATCGCCTCGGCCGGACTGGTCTCCCTCGCCCACGGCACCAACGACGCGCAGAAGACCATGGGCATCATCACCCTGGCCCTGGTCACCGGCGGCGTCCTGCACCCGGGCGCCAACCCGCCGGTCTGGGTCATCGTCTGCGCCGGTACGGCCATCGCGCTCGGCACCTACCTGGGCGGCTGGCGCATCATCCGCACCATGGGCAGCGGCCTCACCGACCTCAGGCCGCCGCAGGGCTTCGCCGCCCAGACCAGCGCGGCCACCGTCATCCTGGCCTCCTCGCACCTCGGCTTCTCCCTCTCCACCACCCAGTCCTGCTCCGGCGCCGTGATGGGCGCGGGCCTCGGCCGCCAGGGCGGTGTGGTCCGCTGGTCCACCGCCACCCGGATGTTCGTCGCCTGGGGTCTGACCCTGCCGGCCGCGGGTCTGGTCGGCGCGGGCGCGGAACTCCTCACCAAGCAGGGCACCTGGGGCGTCGTGGTCGTCGCGGTGCTGCTGGTCGCGGGCTCCGGTGCGATCTGGCTGGTGTCGCGCCGCAAGCCGGTCGGCCACGACGATGTCGCGCCGGCGGACGTCGACATCGAGCCCGCGGGTGTCGTCACCACGGCCATCGCCGCCGTCAGCCCGCCGCCCACCGCGGCCCAGGCGACGGCCCAGAACCTCATGACCACCATTCCGGCCCCGGCCGGAACCACCCAGGACCCGGCGCGACCCGCCACCGTCTGACCCGGCCGTCTAAGGATTCAGCATGAACATCGACTGGGCAGCCCTCGGCTCCGTATTCGGCGTCTCCCTCGTTGTCACCGTCGCGCTGGTGGGCCTCTTCACCCTGGGCATCGTCGGCCTCTCCAAGCAGCCGGAACCGGCGGCGCAGGGCGGCTCCGGCGGCTCGCTGCTGCTGGCCCGCGCCGGCGCGTACGTCTGCTTCACGCTGTGCGCGGCGGCCGTCGCGTACGGCATCTATCTGATCGTCGCCTGAGCCACTCCCGCGCACGCCCTCCCATCGGGCCGGACACCAGAGGTGTCCGGCCCGATGTGGGTCTCAGCACACTGCGCCGTCGCAGGTCAACGGCAGGTTGACGGGCGTTCGCAGAGCGTGGTGGACTGCCGGAGCCAATTACGGCGACAGCAGAGGAAGCCGGTGCGAATCCGGCGCGGTCCCGCCACTGTCACCGGGGAGCGGTCCCCCACACCGGAAGTCACGGCACGCGCGAGCGGGCTGGAAGGCCGGGGGAACCGCGGATCCGGGAGCCAGGAGACTCTCGTCGCCGGTCACGTCGAACCAGGGCGCGGACCCTGAGTGAGGACATATCGCCATGCCTGGCCGCCCTGCGTCCGCTGTTCCGGCGCTCTCGACGAGAGCCGCCTGTACGAAGGTCCTCCGAGGCGCGACGGCCGGTTGAGCCGTGCGAGCCGACCGCATCTTCGCGTACGGCGCCACGGCCGGTCTGATCGGCGATCTGCTGCTCGGTGACCCCCGCAGGGGACACCCGGTCGCCGCCTTCGGGCGGGCCGCGGCGGGCGTCGAACGCCGTCTGTGGCGCGACCACCGCGGGTGGGGCGCGCTGCACACCCTCGTCTGCGCCGGAGGCGCCGCAGGTGGTGCCGCGCTGATCACCCGCGCCGTACGCCGCAGCCCCGCCGCCTCCGTCGCGCTGACCGCGGCCGTCACCTGGTCCGTCGTCGGCGGTACGTCCCTGGGGCGCGAGGCGCGGGCCATCGGCGGCGCCCTGGCGGCCGGTGACCTCGACCTGGCCCGCGAGCGGCTGCCGCATCTGTGCGGGCGCGACCCGCAGTCCCTGGACGGGCCGCAGATCGCCCGCGCCGTGGTGGAGTCCGTGGCGGAGAACACCTCGGACGCCGTGGTCGGCGCCCTGGTGTGGGGCGCGCTGGCCGGGGTCCCCGGGCTGGCCGGCTTCCGGGCCGCCAACACCCTCGACGCGATGGTCGGTCACAAGTCGCCCCGCCACCGGCGCTACGGCTGGGCCTCGGCCCGCCTCGACGACCTCGCGGGCTGGCCCGGCGCCCGGCTCACGGCCCTGCTCGCCGTGGCCGCCGGGGGGCGGCCGGGCGGAGCGGTCCGCGCCTGGCGGGCCGATGCCGCCAAGCACCCGAGCCCCAACGCGGGCCCGGTGGAGGCCTCGTTCGCGGGAGCGCTCGGCGTACGCCTCGGCGGAACCCTCGCGTACGGCGGCCGGGTCGAGCACCGCCCCGTGCTCAACGGGGAGACGGGCCGGGCCGTGGAGACCGAGGACATCGAGCGCGCGGTCCGGCTGTCGCGCCGGGTGGGCGCGCTGGCCCTCGGCGTGTGCGTGGCGGGACGGATCGGCGCGGCCCTCGCCGCACGACGGATCGCGGGGCGCCGGACGGCAGCACCTCGCAGCGCAGGACGGAGAAGCACATGAGCGGCGGACTGCTGGTCGCCGGAACCACTTCCGACGCGGGCAAGAGCGTCGTGACGGCAGGCATCTGCCGCTGGCTCGTGCGCCGGGGCGTGAAGGTGGCGCCCTTCAAGGCGCAGAACATGTCGCTGAACTCGTTCGTCACCCGCGAAGGTGCCGAGATCGGGCGCGCCCAGGCCATGCAGGCCCAGGCCGCCCGCGTCGAGCCGACCGCGCTGATGAACCCGGTCCTGCTCAAGCCCGGCAGCGACCGCTCCAGCCAGGTCGTCCTGATGGGGAAGCCGGTCGGCGAGATGAGCGCGCGCGGCTACCACGGGGGCAGGCAGGAAGCGCTCCTCTCCACGGTCGTGGACTGCCTGGAGCAGCTCCGGGGCACGTACGACGCGGTGATCTGCGAGGGGGCGGGCAGCCCGGCCGAGATCAATCTGCGGCGCACGGACATCGTGAACATGGGCATCGCACGGGCGGCGCGCTTCCCGGTGGTGGTCGTCGGCGACATCGACCGCGGCGGTGTCTTCGCCTCGTTCTTCGGTACGACGGCGCTGCTCGCCGCGGAGGACCAGTCGCTGATCGCCGGCTATCTCGTCAACAAGTTCCGCGGCGACGTGTCGCTGCTGGAGCCGGGTCTGGAGATGCTGCGGGACCTCACCGGGCGGCCGACGTACGGCGTGCTGCCCTTCGCCCACGGCCTCGGCATCGACGAGGAGGACGGTCTGCGGGTCTCGTTGCGCGGAGCCGTGCGCGAGTCGGTCGTCGCACCGCCGCACGGCGAGGACGTGCTGCGCGTCGCGGTGTGCGCGGTGCCCCTGATGTCGAACTTCACCGACGTGGACGCGCTGGCCGCCGAGCCCGGCGTCGTCGTCAGGTTCGTGGACCGCGCCGAGGAGCTGTCCGACGCCGACCTCGTCGTCGTGCCGGGCACCCGCGGCACCGTGAAGGCGCTGGCCTGGCTGCGCGAGCGCGGCCTCGCCGACGCGCTGGCGCGGCGCGCGGCCGAGGGCCGGCCGGTCCTCGGCATCTGCGGCGGATTCCAGCTCCTCGGCGAGCACATCGAGGACGAGGTCGAGTCCCGGGCCGGGCTGGTCGAGGGCCTCGGCCTCCTCCCCGTACGCATCCGCTTCGACCGCGAGAAGACCCTGGCCCGGCCCGTCGGCGAGGCGCTCGGCGCGCCGGTCGAGGGGTACGAGATCCACCACGGCGTGGCGGACGTACGCGGCGGAGAGGCGTTCCTGGACGGTTGCCGGGTCGGCGCCGTGTGGGGCACCCACTGGCACGGTTCGCTGGAGAGCGACGAATTCCGCCGCCGCTTCCTGACCGAGGTCGCGCGGGCCGCCGGCCGGCGCTTCGTCCCCGCTCCCGACACCGGGTTCGCGGCGCTGCGCGAGGAGCAGCTCGACCGCCTCGGCGATCTCGTCGAAGAGCACGCGGACACCGACGCGTTGCTGCGGCTCATAGAGTCGGGCGCGCCGCCGGGGCTTCCCTTCATCGCACCCGGAGCACCCGGAGCACCCGGAGCGCCCGGAGCCCCCGGAGGCCGCCGATGACCCCGGGCGCCGGCCGAGGCCGCCTTGTTCATGCCCATTCACCCGCAGGAAGGATCGCCTCGTGAGCACGCATTTCCCGTTCACCGCCGTCGTCGGGCAGCAGGACCTGCAACTCGCCCTGCTGCTCAACTCCGTCGCACCGAACATCGGTGGCGTGCTCGTACGGGGAGAGAAGGGCACCGCGAAGAGCACCGCCGTACGCGCGCTCTCGGCGCTGCTGCCGGGGGTGGACGTCGTGTCCGGGTGCCGTTTCTCCTGCGCCCCCGCGTCGCCGGACCCGGCGTGTCCCGACGGTCCCCATGAGGCGGGGACCGGTGTGTCGCGGGACGCCCGGATGGTTGAGCTGCCCGTCGGCGCGTCCGAGGACCGGCTCGTCGGGGCGCTCGACATCGAGCGGGCGCTCGCGGAGGGCGTGAAGGCGTTCGAGCCGGGCCTGCTCGCCGACGCGCATCGCGGGATTCTCTACGTCGACGAGGTCAACCTGCTCCACGACCACCTCGTGGACCTGTTGCTGGACGCGGCCGCCATGGGTGCCTCGTACGTCGAGCGCGAAGGCGTCTCGGTACGGCACGCGGCGCGCTTCCTGCTCGTCGGGACGATGAACCCCGAGGAGGGCGAACTGCGACCGCAGTTGCTCGACCGCTTCGGGCTGACCGTCGAGGTCGCCGCGTCCCGGGAGACGGATCAGCGGGTCGAGGTCGTGCGGCGGCGTCTCGCGTACGACGACGACCCCGCGGCCTTCGCCGCCGGCTGGGCCGACGAGGAGGACGCGCTGCGGGCGAGGATCGTCGCCGCGCGTGCGCTGCTGCCCGAAGTGCGGCTCGGGGACGCGGCGTTGCGGCAGATCGCGGCCACCTGCGCGGCCTTCGAGGTGGACGGGATGCGCGCGGACATCGTGATGGCGCGGACGGCCACCGCACTGGCCGCCTGGGCGGGACGTACGGATGTGCTCGCCGAGGACGTGCGGCAGGCGGCTCTGCTCGCGCTCCCCCACCGGCGCCGGCGCAATCCGTTCGACGCGCCGGGGCTCGACGAGGACAAGCTCGACGACACGCTGGAGCAGAACCGCGGCGAGGACGAGGACCCGGACCCGGACGGCCCCGGTGGCGGCGGCCGGCCCCCGCGGGGCGACGGCCCCGACACGCCGCCGCAGCCCGAGGGCGAGGCCGGCGACACGCCCGCGCCGTCCGTGCCCGAGCAGGGGCGGGAACAGGGGCAGGGGCAGTCCTCCGGGGGCGCTGAGCAGCAACCCGTACGCGCCGCCGAGCCGTTCCGCACGAAGATGCTGAGCGTTCCCGGTCTGGGCGAGGGCGCGGCGGGGCGGCGGTCCCGGGCGCGCACCGAGCACGGGCGTACGACCGGTGCGCGGCGTCCGCAGGGCGCGCTGACCAAGCTGCATCTGGCGGCGACCGTGCAGGCCGCCGCCCCGCATCAGCGGGCGCGGGGGCGGTCCGGGCGAGGGCTCGTGGTCCGGCGGGACGATCTGCGGCAGGCGGCCCGGGAGGGGCGCGAGGGGAATCTCGTGCTCTTCGTGGTGGACGCCTCCGGGTCGATGGCGGCCCGCCGGCGGATGGCCGCCGTGAAGGGCGCGGTCCTCTCGCTGCTGCTGGACGCGTACCAGCGGCGGGACAAGGTCGGGCTGATCACCTTCCGGGGCAAGGACGCCGAGCTGGCGCTGCCGCCGACGTCCTCGGTGGACGCCGCGGCGGCGCGGCTGGAGCTGCTGCCCACCGGTGGGCGCACCCCCGTCGCGGCCGGGCTGCTGAAGGCCCATGAGGTGCTGCGGGTGGAGCGGTTGCGTGATCCGTCGCGTCGGCCGCTGCTGGTCGTGGTGACCGACGGGCGGGCGACCGGGGGGCCCGATCCGGTGGCGCTGGCGACCCGGGCGGCGCGGCTGCACGAGGCGGAGGGCATCGCGTCCGTCGTCGTGGACTGCGAGTCGGGGCCGGTACGGCTCGGCCTCGCGGGAAGCCTCGCGCACGATCTCGGGGGCAGTGCCGTCACGCTCGACGAGCTGCGGGCCGACTCGATCGCCGGGCTCGTCAAGGACGTTCAGGAAACCAACAGGAGGGCCGCGTAATGCCACAGGGACAGCCGACCACCGTGCCCGACGACGGGCTCACCACCCGTCAGCGCCGCAACCGTCCGCTGCTGATGGTGCACACCGGCATCGGCAAGGGGAAGTCGACGGCGGCCTTCGGGCTCGCGCTGCGCGCCTGGAATCAGGGGTGGCCCATCGGCGTCTTCCAGTTCGTCAAGTCGGCGAAGTGGAAGGTCGGCGAGGAGAACGCGCTGAAGGTCCTCGGCGCGAGCGGCGAGGGCGGGTCCGTCGTCTGGAACAAGATGGGCGAGGGCTGGTCGTGGGTGCAGCGCGACGACCAGCTGAACAACGAGGAGGCGGCGCGCGAGGGCTGGGAGCAGGTCAAGCGGGACCTGGCCGCCGAGACGTACCGGCTGTACGTCCTCGACGAGTTCGCGTACCCGATGCACTGGGGATGGGTCGACACCGACGAGGTGATCGACGTGCTGCGCAACCGTCCCGGTGCGCAGCACGTGGTCATCACCGGGCGCAACGCACCGCAGAAGCTGCTGGACGCCGCCGACCTGGTGACCGAGATGTCGAAGGTCAAGCACCCGATGGACGCCGGTCAGAAGGGTCAGCGGGGCATCGAATGGTGAGGGACCGGCGGTGAACGTTCCTCGTCTGGTGATCGCCGCGCCCTCGTCGGGCAGCGGCAAGACCACCGTCGCCACGGGGCTGATGGCGGCCTTCGCGGGGCGGGGCCTCGCCGTGTCCCCGCACAAGGTCGGGCCCGACTACATCGACCCCGGCTATCACACGCTGGCCACGGGCCGGCCGGGGCGGAACCTCGACGCGTACATGTGCGGCCCCGATCTGGTCGCCCCGCTGTTCGCGCACGGGGCGCGGGGGTGCGACCTGGCGGTGGTCGAGGGCGTGATGGGGCTGTACGACGGGGCTGCGGGGCAGGGCGAACTGGCGTCGACCGCCCAGGTCGCGAAGGTGCTGCGGGCGCCCGTGGTGCTGGTCGTCGACGCGTCGTCGCAGTCGCGTTCCGTGGCCGCGCTGGTGCACGGCTTCGCCTCGTGGGATCCGCAGGTGCGGATCGGCGGGGTGATCCTGAACAAGGTCGCCTCCCAGCGGCACGAGGCGCTGTTGCGGGACGCCCTGGACGAGTCCGGTCTGCCGGTGCTGGGGGTGTTGCGGCGGGCCGAGCAGGTGGCTGTGCCGTCGCGGCATCTGGGGCTGGTGCCGGTGGCCGAGCGGCGCGGCGACGCGGTGGGCGCGGTCGAGGCGATGCGGGAGCAGGTGGTGGCGGGGTGCGATCTGGACGCGCTGATGGCGTTGGCCGGGTCGGCGCCCGCGTTGCCGGGTGAGGTGTGGGACGCGACGGCGGCGATCGGCGCCTGCGGCGGGCCTGTTCCGCTGTCCGCCCCCGTCGGTGGCCGGGGCCCGGTCGTGGCCGTGGCCTCCGGCGCCGCGTTCACCTTCTCCTACGCCGAGCACACCGAGCTGCTCACCGCCGCCGGGGCCGAAGTCGTGCCGTTCGATCCCTTGCGGGACGAGGCGTTGCCCCGGGGCGCACGTGGGCTGGTCATCGGCGGGGGTTTCCCGGAGGTGTACGCCTCCGAGCTGTCGGCCAACACGGCGCTGCGCAAGGCCGTCGTCGAGCTGGCGGAGTCGGGCGCTCCGGTCTCCGCCGAGTGCGCGGGGCTGCTGTATCTGGCGCGTTCGCTCGACGGGCTGCCGATGTGCGGGGTCCTCGATGCCGAGGCGCGGATGTCGAAGCGACTGACGCTCGGCTACCGGCAGGCCGTGGCGGTCTCCGACAGTGTGCTGGCGGCGCCCGGCACACGGGTGCGCGGGCACGAGTTCCACCGGACCGTGCTGGAGCCGGGCGCGGGGGCCGCTCCGGCGTGGGGCATGCACCAGCCGGAGCGGCGGGTCGAGGGGTTCGTGCAGGGCGGCGTGCACGCCAGCTATCTGCATACGCACTGGGCCTCGGAGCCCGGCATGGCCCGCCGGTTCGTCGAGCGGTGCGGGGGATGAACCGCGGCCGCGCTGCGAGCAGGGCGACCGGCGTCGGTGTCGGTTTCGGCTTCGGGCCGGTCGGCCCGGCACCGGCGCGGTGCTCAGTCCGCGATGCCCACCACGAGCCAGATGAAGCCCACCCCGGCCACGGTGCACAGCAGCGTGGAGCGGGCCGGGTGTTCGTGGTGTGCCTCGGGAAGGATCTCGGCGGCGGCGAGGTAGAGCAGTGCGCCGCTGAAGAAGCCGAGATAACCCCCGAGGAGTTCCGCCGGAAGGGTGAACAGCAGGGTCGTCGCGGCGCCCACGAGCGGCGCCAGGGCGTCCGCGAACAGCATGAGCAGGGCCTTGCGGCGGGCGTTCCCGTACAGGCTGGTGATCGTGTAGGTGTTGAAGCCGTCGGCGAAGTCGTGCGTGATGACGGCGAGGGCCACGGCGGCTCCCATGCCGGCGCCCACCTGGAACGCCGCGCCGAGTGCCACGCCGTCCATCAGGCTGTGGCCGACCATCGCCGCCGCTGCCGTGAGCCCGACCTGCGGCACCCGCTCCTCGCCCGCGCCGTGTGCCGCCTGGCGTACGGCGAGCAGCCGCTCCACGAGGTGGGCGAGGAGGAAGCCGCCCACGAACAGC
Organism: Streptomyces sp. NBC_00984; assembly: GCF_045162475.1. Classification (NCBI taxonomy): domain Bacteria; kingdom Bacillati; phylum Actinomycetota; class Actinomycetes; order Kitasatosporales; family Streptomycetaceae; genus Streptomyces; species Streptomyces sp. NBC_00984. Next base: position 6,926,036 of record NZ_CP108734.1, on the reverse strand, counting down.
AGCAGGGCGGCCGGGACCCCGAAGACGGGTCCGCCCGCGGCGTCGATCGCCTCCGGCAGCAGGTCCAGGCCGACCACTCCGAGCATCAGCCCACCGGCGAAGCCGAGCACGAGGTGGCGGCGGTCGGTGACGCGCTGGGCGACCCAGCCGCCTGCCAGGGTCATCAGGAACGCGCCGAGCGCGACGAACACCGCCATGCGCTCTTGCTAGCCGATTGACCCCGGTGCGCGCATCTCAGCGCGCCCTGCCGCCCGCCCGGCGTCGCTCCTCCCTCTCCCCGCATTCCGAAAGGACCCCGCTCCATGTCCGAAGCCGCCGCCGCAGCCGCCGTGTTGCGCCCCGCGTCGCTCGCCGTCGGGGTCGGCGCGTCCAGGGGCGCGCCGGTCGACGAGATCCTCGGGCTGGTCCGGGACACCCTGCGCGAGGCCGGGCTCTCGCCGCTGGGCATCGCGGAGCTGGTGACCGTGGACGCCAAGGCGGACGAACCGGGAATCGTCGCCGCCGCCGCCGCGCTCGGCGTACCGCTGCGTACGTACCCGGCCGGGGAGCTGGCCCGTATCGAGGTGCCCGGTCCGTCCGGCGCACCGCTCGCCGCTGTCGGAACGCCGTCGGTCGCGGAGGCCGCGGCGCTCGCGGCGGGGGGTGAGCTTCTCGTACCGAAGCGGAAGTCGGCCCCGCGGGGGCGGGCTCCGATGGCGACCTGTGCGGTGGCGCGCCGCGAGCCGCGCGGGCGGGCGGCGGCCGTCGCGCTCCCGGCGCCGGACGTGCCGTCCGGTCCCGACCGTTGCGTGGAACCGGGTGCCGGGCGCATAGTCGTTCTGCCGGACTTCGAGGACGACGTGGGACTGCCGCAGCAGCCGGCCTCCCACCCCGACCACGACGGCCATCACCACCACCCCACGGCGGCCATGCACACTCCCACGGAAAGTCCCGACGCGACCGGCGCGGGCACGCACGATCTGCGGCACCACGGTGACGCGGAAGTACGGGGACGGGACCGGGATCTGACCGATCTCGCCGTCAACGTACGGGCCGGTACTCCCCCGGCCTGGCTGAGGGAGCGGATATCCGCGTCACTGGGCTCGCTCGCCGCCTACCCGGACGGCCGTCCGGCGCGGGCGGCGGTCGCGGAGCGGCACGGGCTGCCGGTGGAGCGGGTGCTGCTGACGGCGGGTGCGGCGGAGGCGTTCGTGCTGATCGCACGGGCGCTGCCGGTCTGCCGTCCGGTCGTGGTCCATCCGCAGTTCACCGAGCCGGAGGCGGCGCTGCGCGCGGCCGGGCACAAGGTGGGGCGGGTGCTGCTGCGGGCGGAGAACGGGTTCCGGCTGGACCCCTCGGCGGTGCCCGAGGACGCGGATCTGGTGGTGGTCGGCAATCCGACCAATCCCACGTCCGTGCTGCATCCGGCGGCGGTGCTGGAGCAACTGGCGCGTCCCGGCCGGACGCTGGTGGTCGACGAGGCGTTCATGGACGCGGTGCCGGGCGAGCGCGAAACACTGTGCGGGCGTACGGACGTGCCGGGGCTCGTCGTGCTGCGGAGCCTCACCAAGACCTGGGGGCTCGCGGGGCTGCGGATCGGTTACGTGCTGGCCGACCAGGGCACCGTCCGCGCGCTGGAGGAGACCCAGCCGCTGTGGCCGGTGTCGTCCCCGGCTCTGACGGCGGCCGAGGCGTGCATGGAGCCGCGGGCCCTGGCCGAGGCGGCTGCCGCCGCGGAGCGGATCGCGGTGGACCGGGCCCATCTGGTGGCGGGGCTCATGGAGTTCACCGAGGTGCGGGTGGCGGAGCCGGCCGAGGGGCCGTTCGTCCTGGTGCGGCTGGAACGGGCCGCCGAGGTGCGGGAGCGGTTGCGGATGCTGGGGTTCGCGGCGCGCCGAGGAGATACGTTTCCCGGACTCGGCCCCGAGTGGCTGCGGCTGGCCGTGCGCGACCGGGCCACGACCAACCGCTTCCTGCAGGCATTCGACCAGGCACTCCAGACGCTGGGGGCGGCCAGGCGCTGACGGGGCGCCCGCGGGGAGCGGCACCCCGTCACAGGAACGCCGCTCCCCCGGGCCCCGGAAGGGGTCAGCCCTGGGCGCGCCGCCTGGCCACGACCACCGCCCCGGCGCCCGCCGCCAGCAGTGCGACCGCGCCGCCCGCGATGTACGGAGTGGCGGAACTGCCGCCGGTCTCGGCGAGGTTGGAGTCGACGGCCGGTTCGTGGCCGGTGCCGGTCTGCGGCTTCACACCGCCGTCGCTGTTGCCGCCGCTGCCGCTGGAACCGCCGTTGCCGGAGGCGCCGCCGTCACTGGAACCACCGCTGCTGGAACCGCCGTTGCCGGAACCGCCGTCGCTGGAGCCGCCATCGCTCGACCCGCCGTTGCTCGACCCGCCGTTGTCCCCGCCGCCCGGTCCGGTCGACTTCGGCGTCTCGCAGGTCGCCTCGACGAGCGTGATCTCGCCCTGCACATCGGCCACGTTCAGTTTGAGCGGGTTGACGGAGACCTTCAGCCGCAGCGCGGTCGCCGCGGCGGTGCGCGAGGTGGTGTGCGTCTTCGAGAGGTCGAGGGTCACCTCGCCGACGCCGGGAACGCCGACCTGCGTGGTGCCGCCCGCGCTGAGATCGATCCGCTTACCGAGGACCGACACGTGCCCCAGCACGTTCGACTCGGCGACCGGCTTCCGGCCCACCTCGCAGACCGCCTTGGACGTGACCTTCTCCACCTCGATCAGTGAGAGCAGCGGCAGTCCGGGGACGTGGACCCGGGCCTTCGCCACATTGCTGTAGCCCTCGGCCCGGTGCTTGTCGACGGTCGCGTTCGCGGTGGCCACATCGGCGGCGAGCACGCTGACCGGCCGGCCGCCGTCCACCCCGTCGAGCCGCACGCTGAGCGCGGTCTCCTTGGCGTCGGCGGGCGCCTTCACCTCGTTGAGCGTGGCCCTGAGCGGCACGTCGACCGTCTTGTTCAGGAGCGAGACGTCGAGCGCGGCACGGAGTACGACCGCGCTCGCCTTCCCGTCGCCGGTGGTCGTGGTGGTCGCGGTGGCGGCCTGCGCCGGCACGGCGACCAGCAGGGCGACGGGAGCGGCGGCGACCGCCAGGGCGGCCAGGCGGAAGGTGTTGCTGTTCAAAGTGGTGGAACCCCCACAAGAGACATGGAGCCACCGGTGCCGTCCAATGGGGGACATCGAGAGCTCCGGTGGCCTCGACCCCGAAAGCTTTACGCACGGAGGGTGAACTTGCGGACACCTGACGTGAGTTCACCCCAAAGGGGGGTTTCCGTGCCTGTATTCGATTATCTCGGGACGTTCGTTCCTCCGGGTCACCCGATCCACTGAGCGCGGTCGGCGCCGGAGCCGACTGCGCCGGGGTGCGCGCGAAGGTGTTTCAACGACGGGGCAGGGGTTCGGTAACTTCCCGTCAACACGGCGCACCCCGGCCGGAGGGCCGCCGGACTCAGCCGATCACCCGCCCGTTCAGCACCACCCGCCGCGGCGCCGCGAGCACCCGTACGTCCGCCCGCGGGTCCTCGTCGTACACCACCAGGTCCGCCGGGGCGCCCTCCTCCAGCACCGGCCGCCCCAGCCACTGCCGGGCGCCCCAGGTCGTCGCGGAGAGCGCGTCCAGGGCCGGGATGCCCGCCTTCACCAGCTCGGCGACCTCGTCCGCCACCAGTCCGTGGGCGAGCACACCGCCCGCGTCGGTGCCGACGAAGACCGGGACCCCGGCGTCGTACGCGGCGCGCACCGTGTCGTAGCGCCGCTCGTGCAGCCGCCGCATATGGGCCGACCAGCGGGGGAACTTGGCGTCGCCGCCCGCCGCGAGCGAGGGGAACGTGGCGATGTTGACCAGGGTGGGGACGATCGCGACCCCGCGCTCGGCGAACAGCGGAATGGTGTCCTCGGTGAGCCCGGTGGCGTGCTCGATGCAGTCGATCCCGGCCTCGACGAGATCGCGCAGCGAGTCCTCGGCGAAGCAGTGCGCGGTGACCCGGGCGCCGAGCCGGTGCGCCTCGGCGATGGCCGCCTGGACCGCGTCGCGCGGCCAGAGGGCGGTCAGATCGCCCACCTCCCGGTCGATCCAGTCGCCGACCAGCTTCACCCAGCCGTCGCCGCGGCGCGCCTCCTGCGCGACGTACGCGACCAGCTCCTCCGGCTCGATCTCATGGGCGTAGTTCCGGGTGTACCTGCGGGGCCTGGCGATGTGCCGGCCGGCCCTGATGATCTTCGGCAGGTCCTCGCGGTCGTCGATCCACCGGGTGTCGGCCGGTGAACCCGCGTCCCGCAGCAGCAGCGCGCCCGCCTCCCGGTCGGCGAGGGCCTGCTTCTCGCTGGTCGCCGCGTCGACGGCGCCGTGGTGGTCGAGCCCGACGTGGCAGTGGGCGTCCACCAGACCCGGCAGCGCCCAGCCGGTGAGGGTCACCGCCCCGTCCGCGCCGGCCGGTCTCCCGTACGAGATCCGTCCGTCGACCACCCAGAGCTCGTCCCGTACGTCCTCGGGACCGACGAGCACCCGCCCCTTCACGTGCAGCACCTGCGATGCCTTGTGATCACTCATGGGCAGCACTGTACGAGGCGGCGCGCGGGGCCCTGGGTACGCTTCGACGGAAGCACCGCCCGTACGCGCCACCGCGCACCGACCCGCCCCGACCCGAAGAGAGCACCACCGTGACGCACCCCTTCCTCGACCTCGCCCCGCTCACCGCCGCGCACTTCGCGGCCATCGAGCGGCGGGTGGCCGGCCTCCTCGCCACCGAGCAGGACGTCGTCATCATGCAGGGTGAGGCGCTGCTCCCCCTCGAAGGCTGCATCCGGGGCGCCACCCGGCCCGGCTCGACCGCGCTGAACGTCGTCACCGGGCCGTACGGGCAGACCTTCGGGAACTGGCTGCGGGACTGCGGTGCCCATGTGGTCGACCTGGCGGTCCCCTTCCACACGGCGGTCACCGCCGACCAGGTCGCGCGGGCGCTGGCCGAGCACCCGGAGATCGACTTCGTCTCCCTGGTCCACGCGGAGGCGGCGACCGGCAACACCAATCCGGTCGCCGAGATCGGCGAGGTGGTCCGTTCGCACGGGGCACTGTTCATGCTGGACGCCGTCGCCTCGGTGGGTGCCGAGCCGCTGCTGCCGGACGTGTGGGGCGTCGACCTCTGCGTGATCGGCGCACAGAAGGCGATGGGCGGCCCGGCCGGGGTGTCGGCGGTGTCGGTGAGCGGGCGCGCCTGGGAGCGGATCGCCGCCAACCCCGAGGCTCCGCGCCGCTCGTACCTCTCGCTCCTGGACTGGAAGGAGCGCTGGATCGACGGTGGCCGCAAGGCCCTGCTGCACGCCCCCGCCCAGCTGGAGATGCTGGCGCTGGAGGCCTGTGTGGAGCGGATCGAGGCCGAGGGCCTGGACGCGCTGATGGCCCGTCACGCCGCGGCCGCCGCGGCGACGCGTGCGGGCGCGGTGGCGCTCGGCGGCGGCCTCTCGCCGTACGTGCACGCGGCCGGGGAGGCGGCGCCGGTCGCGACGACGCTGCGCGCCCCCGAGGGGGTCGACGCCGCCGAACTGGTCGCACGGGCGCTCGCGGCCGACCCGTCCTTGCCGCTGATCGCGGGCGGGGGCGCACTGTCCAAGGAGATGATCCGGGTCAATCACTACGGCGTGGACGCGACGCGGGGCGCGGTGCTGTCCTCGCTCGCGGCACTGGGGGCGGCGCTGGCCGATGCGGGCCGGCAGGTCGACTTCGAAGCTGCCCGCAAGGCCGTCTCGGAAACCTGGCCGAGCGAATAAATACGCACCGGCACGCCAATATTGCATAAATGCGGGGAGCTGCCTTATTCAGAGCAGCTCCCCGCATTCTTCTGCCCGCTTTCCCGGACCCTAAACACCCCGGTTTCCAGGAGCCCCTTCCACACAATTCCGTTGCGTCGCCCCCGAGTTACGTCCATGTGACCGACTCCACACTGCGACCGTTATGACGGATAAATGAGATACGAAACGGGATAAAACACATCGGGCTCGCGCCAGGGCACGCGCCCGCCTGATAACACAGAGGACCGCTCCACCCAACCCTTCACGTCGATGCAATTTCAGAATTTGCTGGGTAAATTCAATTCGCATGACCGCCGCACCAGCAGATTTTGCACGTGCCCGAAACGAATTCATCACCATCGACACCCCACGAGTGGAGGACGGGGCCGCGATCTGGCGCATAGCCCGCGACTCCGAGGTCCTGGACCTCAACTCCTCGTACAGCTACCTGCTGTGGTGCCGTGACTTCGCGGCGACCTCCGTGGTCGCCCGCGACGAGGCCGGCGAGCCCATCGCCTTCGTGACGGGATACCTCCGGCCGGACCGTCCCGGGACGCTCGTCGTCTGGCAGGTGGCCGTCGACCAAGGCCACCGCGGGACCGGCCTGGCGGGCAAGCTGCTGGACGCGCTGACCTCGCGGGTCGCCGCCGAACAGGGCCTGGCCTCGGTCGAGACGACCGTCACCCCGGACAACACCGCGTCGGACCGGCTGTTCACCTCCTACGCACAGCGCCACGGCGTGTCCCTGGAACGCAAGGTGCTCTTCGACGGCGGGCTGTTCCCCGAGGACACGCACCTGCCCGAAGTCCTGTACCGCATCGGCCCGTTCCACGCGTGAGCGCCTTCGCACCGCCCCGTTCCACGCCCGAGCCCGCCCGCACCGCCGCCCGTCACACACCCCCCGCAAGCAGGAGATCCCCTGTGACCATCACCCCGCCCGCCCTGAGTGTCTTCGAGACCCTGGAGTCGGAGGTACGGAGCTACTGCCGCGGCTGGCCCGCGGTGTTCGACCGTGCGCAGGGCGCCCGGCTGACCGACGAGGACGGCCACACCTACCTGGACTTCTTCGCCGGCGCGGGATCGCTCAACTACGGCCACAACAACCCGGTCATGAAGCGCGCGCTGATCGACTACATCGAGCGCGACGGCATCACCCACGGCCTCGACATGGCCACCACCGCGAAACGCGCCTTCCTGGAGTCCTTCCAGAACAACGTGCTGCGTCCGCGCGACCTCCCGTACAAGGTGATGTTCCCCGGACCGACCGGGACCAACGCGGTCGAGGCCGCGCTGAAGCTGGCCCGCAAGGTGAAGGGGCGCGAGTCGATCGTCTCGTTCACCAACGCCTTCCACGGCATGTCGCTGGGTTCGCTCGCCGTCACCGGCAACGCCTTCAAGCGGGCCGGGGCCGGCATCCCCCTGGTGCACGGCACCCCGATGCCGTTCGACAACTACCTCGACGGCCGGGTACCCGACTTCCTCTGGTTCGAGCGGCTCCTGGAGGACCAGGGCTCCGGCCTCAACAAGCCCGCCGCGGTGATCGTCGAGACCGTGCAGGGCGAGGGCGGCATCAATGTGGCGCGCCCCGAGTGGCTGCGGGCGCTGTCCGACCTGTGCCACCGCCGCGACATGCTCCTGATCGTCGACGACATCCAGATGGGCTGCGGACGTACCGGGGCGTTCTTCTCCTTCGAGGAGGCCGGCATCACCCCCGACATCGTCACCCTGTCGAAGTCCATCAGCGGCTACGGCCTGCCGATGTCGCTCTGCCTGTTCAACCCGGAGCTGGACATCTGGGCACCGGGCGAGCACAACGGCACCTTCCGCGGCAACAACCCGGCGTTCGTCACGGCCACCGCCGCGCTGGACGCCTACTGGGCGGACGGCCAGATGGAGAAGCAGACCCTGGCCCGGGGCGAGCAGGTCGAGCAGACGCTGCTCGCGATCTGCGACGAACACACCCGGCTCGGTGCGCGGTTCCGGGGCCGCGGCCTGGTGTGGGGCATGGAGTTCACCGACGCGTCGCGCGCCGCCGCGATCTGCGCCCGTGCCTTCGAGCTGGGCCTCCTGGTCGAGACCTCCGGCCCGAAGAGCGAGGTCGTGAAGCTGCTGCCGCCGCTGACCGTCACCCCCGAGGAGCTGGACGAGGGGCTGCGCACGCTGGCCCGCGCGGTCCGCGACACCGCCTGATCCCGGGCCCGCCCCGACGCGGGTCCGACGAGAAACACCGCTGCAGAGAGAAAGGCACCGACCCACCGTGATCGTCCGATCGTTCCGTGACATAGAGAACACCGACCGGCATGTGAAGGCCGCTTCCGGCACCTGGGAGAGCAAGCGCATCGTGCTCGCGCAGGAGAAGGTGGGCTTCTCCCTCCACGAGACAACGATGTACGCGGGCACCGAGACGTCGATGTGGTACGCGAACCACATCGAGGCCGTCCTGTGCGTCGAGGGCGAGGCCGAGCTCACCGACGACGAGACCGGCGAGAAGCACTGGATCACCCCCGGCACGATGTATCTGCTGAACGGCCATGAACACCACACCATGCGGCCGAAGACCGACTTCCGCTGCGTCTGTGTCTTCAACCCACCGGTCACCGGGCGGGAGGAGCACGACGAGAACGGTGTCTACCCGCTGCTCACCGAGGAGGGCTGAGCCATGACCACCGATGTGCGCGCCGACCTTTACCCGACACGCGGCACCGCCGAGATGACAACCCCCCGTCAGGACCCGGTGATCTGGTCCGCGCCCGGCGCCCCGGGGCCGGTGGGCGTGAAGGATCTCCAGGCCTTCGAACGCGACGGCTTCCTCTCCGTGGACCGGATGATCACGCCCGACGAGGTGGCCGTCCTCCACACCGAACTGGAACGTCTGATCGCCGACCCGGCGGTCCGGGCCGACGAGCGCTCGATCATCGAGCCGAAGTCGCAGAAGGTGCGGTCGGTCTTCGAGGTCCACCGGATCAGCGAGGTCTTCGCCCGGCTGGTGAGCGACGAGCGGGTGGTGGGCCGGGCCCGTCAGATCCTCGGCTCGGACGTGTACGTCCACCAGTCCCGGATCAACGTCAAGCCGGGCTTCGGCGCTTCGGGGTTCTACTGGCACTCGGACTTCGAGACCTGGCACGCCGAGGACGGTCTGCCGAACATGCGGGCGGTGTCCGTATCGATCGCGCTGACCGAGAACCACGACACCAACGGCGGGCTGATGATCATGCCTGGCTCGCACAAGTCGTTCCTCGGCTGTGCGGGTGAGACACCGGAGGACAACTACAAGCAGTCCTTGAAGATGCAGGACGCCGGCACCCCGTCCGACGAGGCGCTGACGAAGATGGCCGACCGGCACGGCATCAAGCTCTTCACGGGCAAGGCGGGTTCGGCGACCTGGTTCGACTGCAACTGCATGCACGGCTCGGGCGACAACATCACTCCGTACCCCCGCAGCAATGTCTTCATCGTCTTCAACAGCGTGAAGAACGCCGCCGGGGAGCCGTTCTCGGCACCGGCGCGGCGGCCGGAGTTCATCGGGGCGCGGGACTTCACGCCGGTGAGGTGAGGAACTGCCGGGCCGAATCGGGACCGGGCGGGCGGTGCGGCGGTGTCGCACCGCCCGCCTCCGCCGAAAGCCGGTGGACCACGACGGCCCCGCCCGGAGACAGTGGGGCCCATGACCTCACTCGTACGTCACATCACGATCGACTGCGCCGACGCCTACGGGCTGGCCGGTTTCTGGGCCGGAGTGCTCGGCGCGCGGATCTCGGACGGGGACGCCCCCGGTGATCCCGAGGCGCTCGTCGAGTCCCCCGGTGCCGCGCTGCTCTTCATCTCGGTGCCGGAGCCGAAGAGCGCCAAGAACCGTGTCCACCTGGACATCCAGCCGCAGGACCGGACCAGGGACGAGGAGGTCGAGCGGCTGCTCGGCCTGGGTGCCACCCTCGTCGCCGACCACCGCAGGCCGGACGGGCGGGGCTGGGCAACGCTCGCGGACCCCGAGGGCAACGAGTTCTGCGTCGAGTGCGGTGCGGCGGAACGGGCGGCCCTGACCGGGACCCGGCTGCCGGTCACGGCGGACGACGTCACCACCGCGGTACGGCTCGCGGTCGCCGCGCTCCAGGAGTCCCCGGTGGAGAACTGGGACGTCCCGGCAGGGTCGTTGGAGTGGAGCTGCTGGGAGACCGCGGAGCACCTGAGCGACGACCTCTTCTCCTACGCGACCCAGCTGGGCCCGCAGCGGCCGGCGCTGGACGCGTACGTCCCGTACCGCTGGAGTCCCGAGCGCGAGGGAGGTCCGTGGAACGCGGTCTTCGCGGACCGGTCCGCCGGACCCGCCGGGCTGCTCCGGACGCTGGAGGCGAGCGGCGCACTGCTCGCCGCGATGGTACGGACAGCCTCGCCCGAACTCCGCTCGTACCACTCCTACGGGGTGTCCGACCCGGAGGGCTTCGCCGCGATGGGGATCGTGGAGACCCTGGTGCACACGCACGATCTCGCCGCGAGCCTGGGTGTCGCCTGGACGCCGCCCGCCGGCCTCTGCGACCGGGTGCTGGCCCGGTTGTTCCCGGACGCCCCCGAGGACGCCGACCGGTGGGCCGTGCTGTGCTGGGCCACCGGCCGCGCCGAGCTGCCCGGCCGCCCCCGCGTCACCTCGTGGAAGTGGCACAGCGCGCCGCTGGACGAGTCCGGCCGGGCGTAGCGCGAGGCGGGGTCCGGGCGGCCGGCCGGCCGTGGCAACTGCCAGAATCGATGCCGTGAAGCATCAACAGATCCTGGACAAGCTGGCCGCCCGGGGACTCGTCCGGGCGATGGACGAGGAGCTCGCCCGCTGGGTGAAGCATCAGATGCTCTACCCGGGCCGGTCGCGGGCCGAGGTCGAGCGGGGCGTGATCCCCCCGGTCCTGCTGAGGTGGCGCTGCCTGCTCGACGCCGAGGACATCGGCGCGGCGACGAAGAACGTCACCCGGGTCGCGCTCGCCACGCTGCTGCACAAATACGGCTTCCAGGACCCCGGCACCACGGCCGGCGCCCTGGCGGCGGTGGACGAGCTCAACCGTCAGGTGGTGCTCTCCGACGCCTTCGAGCGGCAGTCCCCGGAGATCAAGAAGCTGCTGGAGTCGGCGCCGGTCCCGCTGACGCGCCGGCCGCGCGCCCCCGGACGCTGTCGTTCCTGCGGGCCGGTGACGTGATCTCCTTCGAGCTCTCCGGGCGTTTCCACGCGGCGTACGTCCGTGCGATGCACGGTGCCAACGAGTTCCCGGTGATCGAGTTCTATGCCGGTACGTTCACTCAGCCGCCCACCTGGGCGCAGCTGTCGGGCCGCGCCGCGGCCGCCGGGCACGCGCGTGCCCGCTTCGGCGTCGTGGGGCTGGCCCACCGGCCCGACCCCGCCCACCAGGTGCTGCCCGTCGAGGCGCAGCAGCCCCACCCGCCGCACGGTGGCGATCCACTTCCGGGCAGGGGCCTCTGGGCCATGACCGACATCATGAGCCTGCAGGAGGACGTACGGAACCTCTTTCCGGACGCCCGGCCCACGGTCCAGCAGAACTCCTGAACGAGACCGCACCCGGGGACGGACAGGGAGTGACTCGGGATGGTCGAGGAAGCGCTCTTCTCGAAGGCTTACCGGTCCAGCGGTCAGAGTTCCGCGTCGAGGATGTCCAGCCACGCCGTGCCGTCCGCGCTCCCGTCGGTCCGGGGCAGCGCCATCTCCGCCCAGATGACCTTTCCCTGGGAGGTGTAACGGGTGCCCCAGCGTTCGGCCAGTCGGGCGACGAGGAAGAGACCGCGGCCTCCTTCGTCCATCGCGGCGGCATAGCGCAGATGGGGCGAGGTGCTGCTGCTGTCGGCCACCTCGCAGGTCAGGGTGCGGTCGTGCAGCAGTCGTACGGTGACGGGCGCGGAGCCGTAGCGGATGGCGTTGGTGATCAACTCGCTGAGCACCAGTTCCGTGGCGAACGCGAGCTCGGACAGACCCCAGTCGTCGAGCTTCTCGGCCACGACAGCACGCATCCCCGCCACGGCGGCGGGATCGAACGGTACGTCCCAGTCGGCGACACGGTCGGACGGGATCGCCCGTGTCCGGGCGATGAGCAGCGCCACATCGTCCTTCGGCCGACTGGGCAGGAGCGCGTCGAGCACCGCCTGACAGCTCTCCTCCGGCGACCGGTCGGGGTGGCCCGCCAAGGTCTCACGCAGCAGCCCGAGCCCCACGTCGATGTCCCGGGTGCGGTCCTCGATGAGCCCATCGGTGTAGAGGATGAACTGCGTGCCCTCCGCCACCTCCAGTTCCGCCGTCTCGAACGGCATACCGCCCAGGCCCAGGGGCGGGCCGGCCGGCAGGTCGGGGAACGACACACTGCCGTCGGGCCGGACCAGTGCGGGCAGGGGATGCCCGGCCCGTGCCATGGCGCAGTGAGGGGAGACGGGATCGTAAATCGCGTACAGACAAGTGGCTCCGATGATCCCCGCGTCGGCGTCGGACTCCGCCTCCTCCTGGTCGATGCGCCCGATCAGGTCGTCCAGATGGCTGAGGATCTCGTCGGGCGGCAGGTCGAGTGTGGAGAAGTTGTGCACGGCCGTGCGCAGCCGTCCCATCGTGGCGGCCGCGTGCAGGCCGTGGCCGACGACATCCCCGACGACCAGCGCCACCCGGCTGCCCGGGAGCGGGATCACGTCGAACCAGTCGCCGCTCACCCCGGAGAGTGCGGGCAGGTAGCGATGGGCGACGTCGAGCGCGCTCTGTTCGGGCAGGGCCCGCGGGAGCAGGCTGCGTTGCAGAGTCACGGCCATGGCGTGCTCACGGGTGTAGCGGCGGGCGTTGTCGATGCTGACGGCCGCACGGGCGACCAGTTCTTCGGCCAGGGACAGGTCGTCCTCCTCGAACGGCTGGGGCTTCTCGGAGCGCCAGAAGTTGGCCATGCCCAGGATGACGCCCCGCGCCTGGAGGGGCACCGTGATGAGCGAATGGATGCCGTAATCGACGATCGTCCGCGTCCGCTCCGGGTCCTGGGAGAGCCAGCCGGGTTCGTCGGACAGGTCGGGCGCCAGCTCCGGCCGGCCGGTGGCGAAGGCCCGTGCCTGTGGCGTGGAGGGGAGAAAGTTGATCAGCTGACCGACTTCGTACAGGGGATGGTCGTCCCGGATGCCGCGTACAGCGGTGCGGCGCATGTCCATGTCCGTATGGGTCGGCTCGGCCCCGTGGAGGACCGGTTCGGCCAGATCGACGGTGACGAAGTCGGCGAGCCGGGGGACCGCGATCTTGGTCAGCTCCTCGGCCGTGCGCACCACATCGAGGGTGGTACCGATACCGAGACCGGCGTCGTACAGCAGGCGCAGCCGCTCGCGGGCCTTCTCCGCCCTGCCGGACAGCGCCCGCAGCTCTGTGGAGTCACGCAAGGTCGCGACTGTCCCCCGGGGGCCGCCGCGGCGGCCCGTCGGCCGCTGGCTCACCGCGAGCAGTCGGCTCCCCGCGAGGTGCACTTCGTCCGTGGCCGCGCGCCCCGAGGTCAGCAGCTCCACCATGCCAGGATCAAGGCTGGACAGGTCCGGGATGTGTCGCCCCTCGGCGTCGAGCGGCAGATCCAGCAGCCGTCTGGCCTCGTCGTTTGCCAGCAGCAGCCGACCGCCTTCGCCGACAATGAGCACGCCTTCACGCACGGCGTGCAGCACCGCGTCGTGATGCTCGTACATACGAGTCATCTCGGCAGGGCCCAGACGGTGGGTCTGCCGCCGCAGCCGCCTGGCCACCAGCGCCGTCCCGGTCGTGGCCACTCCGAGCGCAACCGCTCCCGCACCGAGGATGATCGGCATCTGCCGTGCCACCACGCCGGTCACGTGCTTGACCTTCATGCCGGCAATCACCAGGGCCACGACCCGCGCGTGATCGTGGACGGGGACGATCGCCTGCACCTCGCGGCCGAGCGGGCCGTTGACGCTCTCGGTGTACACGTGGCCGGCCAGCGCCGGCGCGAGGGTGGCGACGGCCCTCTTCCCGATCAGCTCCGGCCGCGGGTGCGTGTAGCGGATCCCTTTCGTGTCCATCACCACGATGAAGTCGACGCCGGCCGCCTTCCGCCCCGCCTCGGTGAGCGGCTGGAGCACCCTGGAAGGATCAGGAGCCTTCAGCGCGGTCAGGAGGCCCGGTGAGTGAGCGAATGTCTGCGCGACGGCGACGGAGCGGTTTCTCGCCTCCGTACTGCTGTCGTACCGGGCCTGCACTACGAGCGCCAGCACCGAAGCGGCCACCAGGAGCACGACCACAGCCACCTGCAGGGCGAAGACCTGGCCTGCGAGGCTCCGGGGATGCTTGCCCGTGAGTGACCGCATCTGTGCGCTCCGGAATCGGCCGAAACGAATGGCCCCACTGCCCTTTGTAACACCGCGCGGTCGAAGGTGCGTGCGGTCGGGGCTCGCTCGGGGGCGGTACCGCGCGGCGGCCCGACGACGATCCGGCAGCCGTGGGACCGGATCGGCGCCAGGACGGTACGGGATGCGGCCGGCCCGGATCGGTGGGGAGGACCCGGCCCCGGTGATACTCCCCTCCGAGCCGGTGCACCGCGATTCGTCGTAGCCGCCGTCGCGACCGGCCGGAGGTCCGGGGACTGCCCCGCGCGCTGCTGATCCCCGGCGGGCGGGCTCAGCCGGAGAGCACGTCCAGGACCTGGTCCACATCGGCCTCCGTGTTGTACAGGTGGAAGGCCGCGCGCAGACTCCCCGCCCGGTTCGAGACCACCACCCCGGCCCGCGCGAGCTCCGGCTCCCGCCCGCCCAGTCCGGGCACGGCCACGATCGCCGACTCCCCCGGCACGGTCTCGTGCCCCAGCCCGGCCAGCCCCGCCCGCAGGCGGGCCGCGAGCCCGGTGGCATGGGCGTGGATGGCCTCCACCCCGATCTCTCCCAGCAGCGCGAGGGACCGCTCGGCGCCGTGGTACGAGAGGAAGGCGGGCGGTTCGTCGTAGCGGCGGGCGGTCCGGGAGAGCCGCTCGACCGGGCCGTACGTGCTGTTCCAGGGGTCGTCGGCGGCGGACATGCCGACGAAGACCGGCGGCAGGGCCCGCTGCGCCTCCTCGGTGACGGTGAGGAACGACGCGCCCCGCGGGCAGAGCAGGAACTTGAAGCCGCCGGTGACGGTGTAGTCGTACTCCCCGGCGTCCAGCGGCAGCCAGCCGGCCGACTGGGTGGCGTCGAGCAGTGTCCGGGCACCGTGGGCTGCGGCCGCCGCGCGCACCGCCTTCAGGTCGGCGATCCGGCCGTTGGCCGACTGCACGGAGGAGAAGGCGACGAGCGCGGTGCCCGGCCCCACCGCGTCGGCCAGCCGGTCCAGCGGGACGTAGCGCATCCTGAGGTCGCCGCGGACCGCGAAGGGACTGACGACGGAGCTGAACTCTCCCTCGGGTGCCACGATTTCGGCCCCCGGCGGCAGCGAGGCGGCGATCAGTCCGACATGCACGGACACCGAGCTGCCGACGGCGACCCGGTCGGCGTCCACCCCGGCGAGGCGGGCGAAGCCGGCCCTGGCCGCTTCCACCACTTCGGAGTCGCCGGAACCGTCCGTGACGCCCGAGGCGATCGCCTCGGCGAGCGCCGTCACGGCCGCCACGGTCCGCCGGGGCAGGAGCCCGCAGGTGGAGGTGTTGAGATAGGTCGTCCTCGGCGCGAACTCGGCGTCCACCGCACGGCTGAGCGAAGTAGTCTCCATGCGCCCAGCCTGGGGGTCCCCTCAACCCGTAGTCAATTACGAAGAGTCAAGGGGAACACCCAAGCGCTGCTTGTGCATGCCGCCGGGGACGGGCCTCAGGCGTTGCCGCCGGCCTGCGGAACCTCGCAGGCGCCGTCGGCGTCGCACGCCGCGGCGTCCCCGCCGATCGCGGTGAGCGGACGGTCCTTCCACGCCTGCTCCAGCGCCTGGGCGAAGACCTCCGCGGGCTGGCCGCCGGAGATCCCGTAGCGCCGGTCGAGCACGAAGAACGGCACCGCGTTGGCACCCAGCTCGGACGCCTCCCGCTCATCGGCCCGCACCTCGGCCGCGTAGGCCTCCGGGTCGGCGAGCACGGCGCGCGCCTCGTCGGCGTCGAGCCCGGCCTCGACGGCCAGCTCGACCAGCACGTCGCCGTCGTAGACGGACCGCTCCTCGGCGAAGTTCGCCCGGTAGGCGAGGCTCAGCAGCTCGTCCTGGCGCCCGCGCGCCTTGGCCAGGTGGAGCAGCCGGTGGATGTCGAAGGTGTTGCCGTGGTCACGGCCCTCGGTGAGGTAGCCGAGCCCTTCGGCCTGCGCGTTGGCCGCGACATTCGCCTCCATGGCCTGCGCCTCTTCACGGGTGCGCCCGTACTTCTGCGCCAGCATGTCGATCACCTGCGCGGTGTCCCCCTTGGCGTGACCGGGGTCGAGCTCGAAGGACCGGTGCACGACCTCGACCTGGTCGCGGTGGGCGAACCCGGCCAGGCCCTTCTCGAAGCGGGCCTTCCCGATGTAGCACCAGGGGCAGGCGATGTCGCTCCAGATCTCGACGCGCATGTCTCTTCTTCTCTCCGTGTCCTCGTACGTACAGCTCAAGTGGTGGCGGAGCCACCCTCCGCTCCCGTGCACAACGCGGGAGCGGACTTCCTCATTCCCCGACCACGCGCGGCAGCTCTGGGGTGAGGCCGAGGCAGCGCTGTGCGAAGCGCAGGCGCCCTGCGCTACGCGCACGACGTCGGGCGCTTGTCGGCCGGGACGATACGGAGCTTGCTCATCGGCATCTTGAGCGCCTGCTCCTTGCCCGCGTCCCACAGCACCACGGTGCCGCCCGCGTCGCCGACCTTGAGGTACGGCCGGGTGGGAACGAATTCGCCACCGTCGACCGGGATCGCCTCCACCTTCCCGATGGGGTGAGCACACACCCACTCGGGGGCGATGCCGAAGTACGGGTCGGGAGTGCGCCCGGATTTCGCCACGGCAACGGCGTCGCGGCCTGCCGCGCCTGCCGGTTCCAGCCCGCGGCCCCACACACCCGTCAGGAAGAGCGCGGCCGAGAGGCCGAGCAGGAACGCGTACCCTGCCCATCGTTCCCGCACCAGCCAGTGCAGATGCAGCATGTATCCGAGTCCGGCCAGCGCGACGAGCCACAGGTTCATCACGGCCATGAACTTGACCGAGGCGATGAACTGCCAGACATTCGGCACATCGACATCCTCGACATTGAGATCGAACGCGTCCAGGTAGGAGGCATGCAGGCCGACTCCGATCGACGGGACGAAACCGAGGACGATCGGCAGGATCGCCGGAATCAGCCAGGGAGCCACGGCCCGCCAGCTCCACTGGCGGACGAGGAGACGAATCCCATTGAAGACAATGAAACCGGCCATGAGGTAGGCAAGGCCGCGCGACGTGCTCCCGACCTCCGGCTGCGCACGTACCATGTTCATTCCGAGGCCAACCCCGACTGCCCCGAGGACGCCGGCTCCGACGAATGCCTCGGCCTCCGATGCCTGCGGAAAGCCCCTACGGATCACAGCGGCCCCGGCGGGAACCAAGCAGAGCGCGAGCAGCCCGAATCCGCCCCAGGAGACGAACCCGCCTCCCCCCAGGTCGGCCATCCGTGCGCCTGACCAACACCAGACCACCACGAGCACGAATAGCCAGCTGAGTTGTTGCCGTGAGCGGCGCCGTGTCCCGCCGCCCGCCGGTATTGACCAAGTCGCACCGCCGGACCTCCGCGCGGCAACCCGCCGCGGCTGAGGCGGGATTCCGGGCAACGGCCGGGAAGCATGGTTCTGCGCGGCCGACGACGACGTAGCGGTGATCAACCGGCCGGTGTCACGAAGTCCGAGGGTTCCCGCACACCACGTGTTCCAGCGCTCCGTCCAACGCACCCTCCGAGGCAACGGGACCGTATGTGGATGCGTCACCGGCCGGGCGTACGCGTACCACTGCGGCCGGTCGACCGGGTCCCGGACCACACGGTCGGCCACTTCGACATTGAGATCCAGCTGCAGCTCGTCGGAAATGAGCTCGATCCGCTCGCGCGCGCCCCTGACCGCGTTGATCCGGCTCCCGGGAAATCGCGCTTCGATCGTGTACCAGAACCTGCGGTCAGTGACGACACTCGCCGTACTGCCACGCTTCTCCAGCACCGGCCACCCTCGGTCTGCCAGCGCCTCCTCGAACAGATCGCACTCAGTCCGCGTCCCCCGCAGCTCGACCAGAGCAACCGCCCGCTGGTCGAACCTTGACATCTTGGGCACCGGCCGCCCCTCCTCCTGTCGCACGACACGACAGAACCCCTGCCGCAGGTCAGAGCAGAAAATCACGCCCCCGAAAGCACCATCAACCGGATTCGCCCGCGAGCCCGGCCGCCGGGTCGACGCCGCTCTCCCCGGCGTCAGGCGTCAGGCGTCAGGCGTCAGGCGTCAGGCGTCAGGCGAAGCTGAGGATCAGTGACGCCATCATGAGCTGGGCCACGCCGTGCAGGCCCAGCAGCCAGCCGCGCACGGAGGCGAAGGGCAGCAGTTTCCTCGGCCAGGCCACCGCCAGGATGCCGAGTAGGAGTGCGGCGAAGAAACAGCCGGGGATCGAGCCGTCTGGCACGTCGGCGCAATTCACGCCGTAGGTCACACAGCCGGAAGCCCGGGTTGTGGTCAGTGTGAGGAGGCCTGAGCCGACGAACACCGGCACCAGCATGGCGAGGGCGAACCAGGAGGCCCTGCGGATACCGCGGTCCGCGTGCTCTGCGGGGGTGGAAGTGATGTCCATGCGGATCACTCAACCCTCCGGCGTGGCCAAAGGATTGAGCACGGGTACTCGGTTCCACCACGCGCCCATGCTCATTCGTTCGATGGCACGACAGAGGCCGGAGACGCTTCAGTTTCCGTTCCGCAGGCCGCTCAGGCCGTCGTAGGTAACGCGATCCGGCCGAAGGACGCCCCGCACCCCTCGCCCGTGGGGTGACTGGACCAGGAAGCCGGCCGACGCGTCGGCCGCGCGTTCCGGCTCACCGAGAGCGAAGACTTCCATTCCTGGCTGCGAGGCTCCGTCGGCGAGTGCAGGGGAAGCGGGCCGCATGTCCATCAAGCCCCCGGCAGCATCCCCGAGTGCCCGGACCGGACCAGATCGATGGACGCACCACAGCGTGAGGTTGGCAGTGCGGCGGGTGCACTGTCCGACCTACGCGTATTGGACGTCACCCGGTGAACGTACACGACGCGACGAACGCACTGCTTGCGGCGGTGGCCAGTGCCATCAGAGAGCAAGCAACTTCGGCATGCACTCAACGGTTAAGTGCAGTCCCAGATAGCGAAGTTCAAAAGCCGGCGTGGGCGGGGTCATCTTCTTTTAACGCCCAATTTCCCCGTCAGGCACGACCATTAGGGGCTATGTACCCCATCGCGTCAGCCGTTCTTTAGGTTTACCGGTGAATCGCGCGCCCCCACAGCTCTTCGGCATGTTCTGTGAACCGGTCGAACATGCCACCTTCGCCGTGTCGGCGCAGATGCAGCAGCGGCGAATCATGGCCCACCAGACGCGCCAAGTGAGGGGTCACCAGGGCTTCGTCATCGAAGCGGAACACCGACAGGCTCACGTGATTAATGGCGTCCAGCGGGGCGGAGAAGCGCGCTTCGATGTTGCCCGGTGAGCCAAGCCGGTCAAGATGCTCCAGCGTGATGCGTACGCGCGTTGAAACCGAAAGCGCCACGTCTTCGATCTCTTCGCGCTGTCGGGTCACCTCCCCGTACGGGTCTCCTACGAGGAACCGCACGCGACATCCCGATTCGGCCTTGCGTCGGACGGTCTCAGCAAAGTGCGGGACCTGCGTCCAGAAGAAATAGTTTGTGTAGCCGGCGAGGAACAGCTCTTCGCCAGCCGATTCAACCAACTCTGTCCAGGTGGTGGACGGGCACGCGGACCGATAGGGATAGCTGTGGATCAGCTCCCTGTCATTTCCGGTCTTGACTCTTTCCTGCACCGCTTTCGGCCACAACATGTCTTCGTCAACTCCCAGTGCCCGGCAGGCGTCCGCTCGGTTCCTCGCGTGGGGTGTCAGCTCCTGGTTGCCGAGCCATCGCTCCACCTGTTTGGACGATACCCCCACCCGGTATGCGAGTTGACGCGGGGTGAGTCCGGCGTCATCCATGGCGGATTTGAGCGCGGTATTCAATCTGTCAACCCCCTTGCGCTGCCCTTTTGGGCCTTCTCCGAGCCTAGCGGCCAACGCCCCAACTGTCCCCGCTGTGCTCAGGAAAACGTCCGTGCAGGTGGGCGACCATCAGCGCATGACCGAACCAAGGCGATATCCCGACAACCAGCCGGTCCAACTCCCGCTGGGGGAACAGATGGTGGATCCCACACCTGTTGAGGGTTGCGCGGGGTGCACTGAACTGGCGAGGGTCCGCGAATGGGCCCGCGCGGGGCATGACCAGACGACCGTGACCGACTGCAACGTCCTGATGCGACGGCACCCGAAAGGCCACTGATGAGCACCCGCGCTGTGTTCCGGCACATACCCCACACGATCACGCACGCACCGGAAGGCGGTGCCTCAGCGGAGCTCTTCTGCACGACGCTCGGCTGTGGTGAGTCCTCCAGCCCTCAAGGAAATCCCAACGATGCGCAGAAGTGGGCGCTGCGGCACACGGGCCTGAACCCGGATCACACGCTCTTCCGGCGCGAGTACGTAGACCATGCCCGCGTGACCCGTGCCGGACAGATTCCGGCCCGTTGAGCGGCGGCGGGCGGCGCAGCTCAGCGTGTCGACCGCCCCGCCTGTGACTCTCCCTGCCGGTCATGGGCGGGGCTTCCTGCTGGCCCGGCGTAGTCTCTGGTCGGAGTCTCGCCGGAACCTCTGGCTCCGCATTCCCCGTCGTCACTATTCCCCGTCGTCGAGCTCGACGATCGGCCGGTCGGCGACCACGGCAACCAGGATCATCGGCGCGTCGCCGTCGCACTGGTTGAGGGAGACCGCGGCCCACCGGCCGTCCACCGGCCCCCACACCCTCAGATCCCCGAGACAGTCCGTGTCGCACAGCGCCCGGTACAGCGGCGGCAGGGGCTCACCCGCGAGGTCACGAAAGATCGGCACCCGCATGCCCACGTCACGGTGCGCGCCCCACCGGCGGTCCAGCTCGCCCACGAGCTCGGCGAGATGACCCGCTGCGGCCTCCTCGGCCTCCTCCCACTCGCGTTCGTACACACCCACGAGGTCTCCGCTCTCCCAGAGCGGCACGATCCGGAAGCCCTCGCCGGCGGTCGCGGTCCACTCCCCGGTGTCCGGCTCCCCCTCGTCGGCCGTCGGGCCCGTGGCGGGTACGGGACCGGCGAGCAGCGCCTCGATGTCGGACACCGCGCGGCCGGTCCCGAAGGTCTCCCCGCTCCGGGCGGTCATCAGCTCCCGTCCCGCAGATCCGCCAACCCCGTCGCGCGGAACGCGATCCGGTCGAAGGATGCCTCGCAGCCCTCGCCCGTCGGCGACTGGACCAGGAAGCCGATCGACGCCTCGGCGACGCGCTCCGGGGTGCCGAGGGCGAAGACGCGGACGAAGGTCCATTTCTCGCCGTCGGCGGAGGCGTGGAAGGCGAACGCGTTGCCCGTGCGGCTGAGGCGCAGCCAGCAGCTGTCGCCGTCCACGACGAAGGAGTTGACGTCGTCGGAGTGGCCGCGGGTGACGACCGTGCAGACGGTGGGGCGGTCCGGGGAGAGCTCCAGGCAGATCTTGGCCCACTCCCGTTCCCCGACGTGCAGGTAGAGCACCCCGGCGTCGAAGGCCGCCGCGAAGCCGACCTTCACCCGGGCGAGCAGCTGGAAGTCGCCCCGGGGCGCGGGGCCGAGCAGGCGGGGTGCGTCGCTCGCGGAGTCGAGGGCTTCGCCGCCCGGCGGTACGAAGCGGTCCTGGTGGGCGCCGGCGCGGCCGGTCAGGGTGCCGTTCTCGTACGTCCAGTTGCCGCCGGGGCCGAACGGGCTGAGCTCGAAGGGGAGTTCGGGAAGTCGCGGGGTCATGCGCGTCGGCCGTCCACCCGGCGGGGAAGGTCGAGGGGGTTGTCCTCGCGGAGCTCCGGCGGGAGCAGGGCCTCGGGGGTCGTCTGGTAGGTGACCGGGCGCAGCCAGCGTTCGATCGCGGTGGCGCCGACCGAGGTGGAGGTGGAGGTGGCGGCCGGGTAGGGGCCGCCGTGGTGCTGGGCGGGGGCGACGGCGACGCCGGTCGGCCAGCCGTTGACGAGGACCCGGCCGGCCAGCGGGGTGAGGGCCGCGAGGAGTCCGGGGGCGTCGGTGTCGGCACCGTCCGTGGCGGTCTGGAGGGTGGCGGTGAGGTTGCCGGGGAGGCGGGAGAGCACGGCGATGATCTCGTCGTGGGACGTGTAGCGGGCGACGACGGTGACGGGGCCGAAGCACTCCTCCAGGAGTTCGTCGTGCGGGCCCTCGGTGGCGAGGAGCTGCGCCGGTACGGTGAGGAAGCCGGCCGAGACGGTGTGGTCGCCGCCCGCGCCGGGGGTGACCGGGGCATCCACGCCGGGGAGTTCGGCCCGGGTCCGTACGCCCGCGACGAAGGCGTCGCGCATCCGGTGGTCGAGCAGGACCGCCGCCTCGGTGTCGCTGACCGCGTCGGTGAGGGACTTCAGCAGCCGGTCGCCCGTCTCGCCCGCCGGGGCCAGGACGAAGCCGGGCTTGGTGCAGAACTGGCCCGCGCCCATGGTCATCGAGCCCGCGAGCCCGGCGCCGATCTCCTCGGCCCGCTCGGCGGCGGCGGCCCCGGTGACGACGACGGGGTTGAGGGAGCCCAGTTCGCCGTGGAAGGGGATGGGGCGGGGGCGGGCCGCCGCGGCGTCGAACAGGGCGCGTCCGCCCCGGACCGAGCCGGTGAACCCGGCGGCGGCGACGAGCGGGTGCCGGATCAGCTCGATGCCCGCGTCGAAGCCGTGGACCAGGGTCAGCACGTCCTCGGGAAGGCCGGCCTTCGCCGCCGCCCTGCGCAGCAGGGAGGCGCACAGTTCGGAGGTGGCGGGGTGGTCGGGGTGCGCCTTGACGACGACGGGGCAGCCGGCCGCCAGCGCGCTCGCGGTGTCGCCGCCGGGGACGGAGAAGGCGAGCGGGAAGTTGCTGGCCGCGTAGACGGCGACGACACCGAGCGGGACCTTGTAGCGGCGCAGGTCGGGCCAGGGCGGGGTCCGGGTGGCGTCCGCGTGGTCGATGTGGATGTCGAGGAAGGCACCTTCGTCGACGACCTCCGCGAAGGCCCGCAACTGGGCGGCGGTGCGCGCGAGTTCACCGGTCAGCCGGGCCGGTCCGAGCGCGGTCTCCGCGTCGGCGGCCTCGATGACGTGCTCCCCGGCCTCGGCGAGCAGATCGGCCGCGGTGCGCAGGAAGGCGGCGCGCACGGTGCGGTCGGCGAGCGATTCACGTACCGCGTGTGCGGCCCGGACCGCACGGTCGACCTCCTCCGCTGTAGCCTCCACCGCAACCTGCTCACGCGGGTTCCCGGTGCGGGGGTCGACGCTCCAGACTGGTGCTGCTGCCACCGTGATTCCTTCCGCTCACTGCCACACATCAGAAGTTGTTCGGTATTCTGAACATTGTTCCTGATCGTGAATATGAAGCGACTCTATTTCCGGGCGTTCCGTGTTGGCAAGAAGTCGCCGGTTCAAGAAGTCTCAGGGTTTCGCAAGTGGGCTGGAAGGGGCGTAGGGCGATGTCGGTTGCCGAATCCGGTGGGGCACAGGTCAAGTCCGCCGTACGGACGGTGGAGCTGCTCGAATACTTCGCGGGGCGGCCCGGCATGCACTCGCTCGCCGCGGTGCAGGAGGCCGTCGGCTATCCCAAGTCCAGTCTCTACATGCTGCTGCGCACGCTGGTGGAGCTGGGCTGGGTGGAGACCGACGCGACGGGCACGCGGTACGGGATCGGCGTACGGGCCCTGCTCGTCGGCACCTCGTACATCGACGGCGACGAGGTCGTCGCGGCGGCCCGGCCGACCCTGGACCGGCTCTCCGACGACACCACGGAGACCATCCACCTGGCACGTCTCGACGGGACGAACGTGGTGTACCTCGCCACCCGCCAGTCCCAGCACTATCTGCGCCCCTTCACCCGCGTCGGCCGCCGGCTGCCCGCCCACTCCACCTCGCTCGGCAAGGCGCTGCTGGCCACCCACAGCGACGAGCAGGTCCGCAAGCTGCTCCCCGAGACGCTGCCCGCGCTGACCGAGCACACCATCACCGACCGCGAGAAGCTCATCGAGGAGCTGCACCTCATCCGCGAACAGGGGTACGCGGTGGACCGCGAGGAGAACACCCTCGGACTGCGCTGCTTCGGCGTCGCCGTCCCGTACCGCACCCCCGCCCGCGACGCCATCAGCTGCTCGGTGCCGGTCGCCCGGCTCACGCCCGCGCACGAACAGATGGTGAAGGACGCGCTGTTCGACGCCCGGGACCGGATGACGCTCGCCACCCGGAGGCTCTGACCGTGCGGATCGCCCTGCGCAAGGTGCACGACAGCGATCTGCCGCTGTTCTTCGCGTTCATGTCCGACCCGGAGTCGGTCAGGACGGCCGCCTTCACCAGCGAGGACCCCACCGACCGGCCGGCCTTCGACGCCCACTGGCGGCGCATCCTGGCCGACGGCTCCGTGGTGATGCGCACGGTGGTCGCGGACGGCGCGGTGGTCGGCAACGCCGGGGTGTACGGGCCCCCGGGCGACCGCCAGGTCACCTACTGGATCGACCGGGCGCAGTGGGGCCGCGGGCTCGCCACGGCCGCACTGTCGGCGCTGCTCGACGCCGTACCGGAACGCCCGCTGCACGCACGGGCCGCGGCCGACAACACCGGCTCGCGCCGGGTGCTGGAGAAGTGCGGATTCGCCGTCACCGGCAAGGACCACGGGTACGCGCACGCCCGCGGCGAGGAGACCGACGAGCTGCTGTTCACGCTGCCGGGATGACCGGACGGCGGTCCGTGGTGCGGGAACTGCGCCCCGACGTGGTGCTGATGGACGTACGGATGCCGGAGACCGACGGCATCCGGGCCACCGAGCAGATCCCCGGCACGCTCGACGCGCCCCCGAGGATCGTCGTCGTCACCACCTGGCCGAGTACCGGAAACGGGCGCCCGACCCGCCGCGGTGGGCGTCCCGGCTCACCTACCGGGAGGCGGAGGTGCTGCGGCTGAGGGCGGCGGGGCTGACCGACGCGGAGATCGCCGGGCGGCTCTCCGTGGGGCCCGCAACGGCGAAGACGCATGTGGCGGCGGTGCTCGCGAAGGCCGGTGCGCGGGATCGCACCCAGGCGGTGACAGCGGCGTACGAGTGGGGTTTCATCGCCCCCGGGCGACCCGGCCCGCCATGAGAAACCGGTGAGAATCGCCGCATTCGGGAACGGTGCGCGGCGCCCCGCTCGTCCCTCGGGCGGGATGAACAGAACGATCAGGCACGTTTCGGTCTTCTGCCTGCTGCTGGTCCTCGCCCTGCTGGGGCGGGCGACCTGGGTGCAGGCGTACCAGGCACAGGCGCTCGCAGACGACGACCACAACCGGCGGAACATCATCGCGCAGTACGCGCAGCCGCTCGGCGACATCATCGTGGCCGGAAACCCGGTCACCGGATCGAAGGGGACGGTGGGCAGCGACCTCGCGTACAAGCGCACATACACCCAGGGGGAGCTCTACTCGGCCGTCACCGGCTACAGCTCGCAGGCATACGGCGCCACGCAGCTCGAAGGGATCTACAGCCATGTACTGGACGGCACCGACGACCGGCTGAAGAACCCGATGGACGCGTTGACGCGCAAGCAGGCGGCCCCGGGCAACGTCCTGACGACGATCGACCCGGACGTGCAGAAGGCCGCGTACGAGGCGCTCGGCGACGACAAGGGGGCGGCGGTCGCGATCGACCCGAAGACCGGCCGGATCCTGGGCATGGTCTCGACCCCCTCGTACGACCCGTCGGCGATCAGCGGGACGATGGACGGCGAGGCCTGGCAGAAGCTGCTCGACGACGAGGACAAGCCGATGGTCAACCGCGCGCTGCGGCAGCCGCTGGCGCCCGGCTCCACGTTCAAGCTGGTGGTGGCGGCCGCGGCACTGGAGGACGGGCTGTACGGCTCGGTCGACGAGCGCACGGACAGCCCCAATCCGTACACGCTGCCCGGCACCAGCACCGTCCTGCGGAACGAGAGCGCGTCGGCGCCCTGCGAGAACGCCACGCTGCGCACCGCGCTCCAGTACTCCTGCAACAACGTCTTCGCGAAGGCCGCCGTCGACCTCGGCCAGGACAAGGTCAGGGCGATGGCGGAGAAATTCGGCTTCAACACCGACAAGCTCGATGTGCCGGTACGGGCGTCCACGAGCGTCTACCCGTCCGGCATGGACAGGCCGCAGACGGCGCTCACGGGCATCGGCCAGTTCGAGGTCACCGCGACGCCGTTGCAGATGGCCATGGTCTCGGCGGCCCTCGCCAACGGCGGCGAACTGGCCGCGCCGCACATGGTGTCCGCGGTGACCGACTCCAAGGGCGGCACGCTTCAGGAATTCGCGGACGGCGACACCGAGCGGGTGGTCTCGCAGTCCACCGCCGAGCAGCTGCGCAGCGCCATGGTGACCGTCGTCGAACAGGGCACCGGCACCAACGCCCGGATCGCCGGGGCCGAGGTGGGTGGGAAGACGGGCACCGCGCAGAACGGCGTGGGCAACAGCAAGACCCCGTACGCCTGGTTCACCTCGTACGCGAAGGACGCGTCCAGTGGCAAGGAGGTCGCGGTCGCCGTGGTCGTCGAGGACTCGGGCGCGGCGCGCTCGGAGGTCAGCGGCAACGGTCTGGCGGCGCCGATCGCCCAGAAGATGATGAAGGCGGCACTGGCGGACTGAGAGGGCGGCGGGAGCCGTACGCCGGATCCGGCGCGGGCGCGTGGCCCCGGGCCCGCACCCGCGCCGGACCTGTTCACGGACGTCCGGCATGTGCCCTACCCCCCGCGCGGGGCCGACTCCTCGCGCCGGGTGCGGAATAGGGCATCCTCCCGATGCCGCCGGGGCACCTCGGTCAGCAGCCTGGACCCATGACGAAGGCGCTGGTCGGGAGGGTGCGGTGGGTACGGTGACGGGGTCGGCGACGGCGCGGGTGCTGCGCGACCGTACGGCCGGACTGTTTCTGGTGGTGGTGGTCGTCTCGGGTTTCGGGACCTCCGCGATGTGGCTCGCGGCCGGGGTCTGGGTCAAGTCCCTCACCGGGTCGGACAGTCTGGCGGCGCTCGCCGTGTTCGCCATGTGGCTGCCGGTGCTGGTCGGGCCGGCGCTCGGGACGATCGCCGACCGGATCCCGGCGAAGCCGCTCCTCGTCGGGTCGAATCTCGTCATGGCGGGGCTGCTCACCTCGCTGACGACGGTCGATTCGGCGGGCCGGATCTGGATCCTCTTCGTCGTGCTCGTCCTGTACGGCGCGAGTTTCGTCCTGATGGGCGCGGCCGAGTCGGCGCTGATCGCCGGGGCCGTCGACACCCGGCTGCTGGGTGATTTCAACGGGCTGCGGATGATGGCGAGCGAGGGCATGAAGCTGCTGGCGCCGCTGGCCGGTGCCGGGCTGTACGCGCGGTTCGGGGGCGGGGCCGTGGCGCTGCTGGACGCGGCGTCGTTCGCGCTGGCGGCCGGGGTCTGCATGCTGCTGCCGGCCCGGGAGCCCGCCGAGGCCGCGCCGGCCGGCCGGCGGGGCGAACTCACCGCGGGCATACGGCAGGTGTGGGGTTCGCCGGTGCTGCGGCCGCTCGTGCTGGCGGGCTCGGTGACGATGCTGTGCGCGGGGCTCAACGGGGCCGCGGTCTACGCCGTCATCGACACCGTTCTGGGCCACTCCCCCACGTACGCGGGTGTGCTGTACGCGGTGCAGGGCGCCGGGTCCGTCGTGGTCGGGCTGCTGGCCGGTCCACTGCTGCGGCGGCTTCCGGAGCGGGTGTTCACGGCGGCCGGGATCGCGCTGTTCGCGGTGGCGGTGGGGGTGCGGGCACTGCCGTACGACGCGGTGGCGCTGGTGGCGAGCGCGGCCGTCGGGGCCGGGCTGCCGTGTGTGCTGATCGCCGCGATGACGGCGGTGCAGCGGGAGACCCCGGAGGCCGTGCTGGGCCGCACCGCCGCGACCGCCAACACGATGATGATGGTGCCGAACGCGGTGGCACTGGCACTCGGCGCGGGCCTGATCGCGCTGGTGGACATCCGGGTGCTGCTGCCGCTGGCCGGCGCGGCGGGACTGCTGACCGCGACCCTGCTGGTGACGGGCCGGCGGGGGAGGCTGACGGACGCCCCCACCGGCCCGCCTCCTTCATCGGCGGAGGCGTGAAAGCGCTCCGGCGACGGCCCGGAGGTCGGGGTCGGATGCCAGCCCGGCGTGGTACAGCCGCAGTTGGTCCGCGCCGAGCGACGCGGCGTGCGCGGCGTCCCGCTCCAGCGTGGCGGGGCTGCCGCCCATCCCCGTGACCACGGAGAAGTTGGCCGCGAGCACCCCGTCGCGCCCGGCGAACGGGCCGAGTACGGCCTCGCGCGCCACGTCGCCGCCGGTGCAGGGCAGCACCACGCCGTCCGCCACGGACAGGATGTGCTCCGGGTCGACACCGACGTTCGCACCGGTGCGATGGGGTGCGGGGTCGGCGTGCAGCAGCACCTGGAACCCCGGCTCCGCCGCCGCCCGCACGGCGGCGACCGCGGACTCCTGGAGCGTACGGGCGGCCCTGCCGCGCCACTGGAGGGTGGCGGCGGCGAGGTCGGCGCCGAGGAGCTTCCCGATGCCCGCCCGGCCGGCCTCCGGGGAGCCGGAGCCGGCCCAGACAGGTTCCAGCGCCGCGCGTACGGCCGCGGCCAGCCCGTCGGCGTCCAGGCCGTGTTCGGCATAGCCGGTCCGGCAGTCGGAGCAGAAGCAGAGCGACATCAGGTACTGCGCCGCGTCCCCGAGCCCGACACCCGCGATCTTGTCGTGGGCGTGCAGATGCGCGAAGCCGTACCAGCCGCAGGACTCCAGTTCGGTGCCGCGCGCACCGGCGCGCACCGCCGCCTCCGCCGCCAGTGCGACCAGGTACTCGCGGACCGCGGGCCGGGCGATGCACGGGGCCCAGGGGTACCGGTCGCCGTAGGCGTTGACCACGGAGGTGTCCGGATGTTCGGCGCCCAGCCGGGAGTTGTGGGCCAGGACCACCCAGGTGTGGATCTCCAGACCGGCGCCGGTGAGCGCCTCGGCGGCCTCGGCGAACGGATCGTCCGAGGCCACCCAGGACTGCGCGTGGGGACGCAGTTCGCGCCCCGCCCACCGGGCGGGGTCCGGCGGGTAGAGCACCGCGGCGTGCTCGGCGGTGACGATGCGGCGGGCGGGGTGACGCGGGGTCAGCGCCCGGGTGGAGTGGTAGGCGGCGGCGAGCGTCACCTGCTGGACACCCAGGTCCGCGACGCGGGCGGCCGCGTCCGGGTCGCCGATGACGTCCCAGGGGTAGAGGAAGGCCGAGGTCTTCACCCGCGCCGCTCCTGCCCGTACTTCTCCAGCAGGGCCCGGCCGCGCGCGATGATCGCGGCGAGCTCCTCGACGTGGACGGCGGGCGGCTCGGTGAGCGGGGTGCGGACCTCGCCGACGTCCAGGCCGCCCAGCCGGACTCCCGCCTTGACGAGCGAGACGGCGTAGCCGCGGCCCTTGGCGCGCAGTTCGACGAGCGGGCGGTAGAAGTGGTCGAGCAGGGCGCCCGTCAGTTCGTCGTCGCCGGAGTCCATCGCCCGGTAGAAGGCGAGCGCGATGTCGGGCGCGAAGGCGAAGACGGCGGAGGAGTAGAGCGTGACGCCGATGCCGCGGTAGGCCGGGCCGGTGAGTTCGGCAGTGGGCAGCCCGTTGAAGTACAGGAAGTCCCGGCCCGGCAGTTCGGTGCGGACGGCACTGACGATGCGCTGCATCAGGTCGAGGTCGCCGTAGCCGTCCTTGAGACCGATGACGCCGGGCGTCCCGGCCAGTGCGACGACGGTCTCGGGGGTGAAGACGGCGTTGTCGCGCTGGTAGACGATCGTCTCCAGGGAGGTGGCCGCGGCGAGCGCGGCGTAGTGGCCCAGCAGCCCTTCCTGGTCGGCGACGACGAGATACGGGGGCATGGCGAGGAGCCCGTCCGCGCCCGCTTCCTCGGCGAGCTTCGCGTACTGGATCGCGAGCGCCGTGCCGTATCCGGCCCCCGCGACGACGGGCACCTCTCCGGCGGTCTCCTCGACGGCCGCGGCGACGACACGGCGGAACTCCTCCGGCGTGAGCGCGTGGAACTCACCGGTGCCGCAGCAGGCGAAGACCGCCGCCGCGCCGGCGTCGACACCGGCCCGCACATGCGCGCGGAAGGCATCGAGGTCGACGGCGCCGTCCGGTCCGTACGCGGTGACGGGGAAGAAGAGCGGCCCGGCGACACGGCCGAGTCGGGCGGCAAGAGGGGCTGAGGTCACTGGCGCTCCCTGAGCGGGTTCAGGCGTGCACAATTCTGATCGGTGTCCATATTCATGAACACCTTCACGCTAAGGCAGCCGTCCGGCGCAGGTCAAGGAGGGGAACGCGCGAGACAGCCGACCCCGAAGGCGGAGTTGAGGCGGAGTCACCGGCTCCGGGCGAGCGGCACCCACCCCTGGGCCGCCCACTTGACTCCGTACGCCAGGACTTCTTAGCTTGTCCACGCATATGAATGTCGTCCATGGATTTGATGTCCCGCGGGCAGGTGTCGCAGGTACCGCAGGGGCCGTGCCGCGCGCCCAGGCCGCGCGTGGGCACCTACGTACCGAGGAGATCCGCGTATGCCCGCTCCCCGCACCGTCCTGCTCACCGGCGCCGCCGGCGGCCTCGGCACCCTGATGCGCGGGCTCCTGCCCGCGTACGGCTACACGCTCCGCCTCTTCGACGTCGTCCCCGTCGAGGGCGAGCCGGACGCGATCACCGCCGATCTCGGCGACCGGGAGGCGCTGCGCGAGGCCGTGCGGGGTGTCGACGCGATCATCCACCTCGCGGGCATCTCCCTGGAAGCCTCTTTCGACAAGATTCTCCGGGCGAACATCGAGGGCACGTACAACCTCTACGAGGCAGCGCGTGACGAGGGCGTGCGGCGCATCGTGTTCGCCTCCTCCAACCATGTCGTCGGCTACACCCCCCGGCCGCTGCCCGGCGACCCGCTGATCCCCATCGGCGCCCCGCGCCGCCCCGACACCTTCTACGGCCTGTCCAAGTCGTTCGGGGAGGACCTCGCCCAGCTGTACTGGGACCGGCACGGCATGGAGACCGTCTCGGTGCGCATCGGCTCCTGCTTCCCCGAGCCGACATCGGTACGGATGCTCTCGGTCTGGATGAGCCCCGCGGACGGCGCCCGGCTCTTCCACGCCGCCCTCACCGCCGAGGACGTGCGACACACCGTCGTCCACGGCTCGTCCGACAACACCCGGCTGTGGTGGGACCTGACGACGGCCCGCTCCCTGGGATACGAGCCGCGGGACGACTCGGAGCCGTACGCGGCCCGGCTCATCGCCGAACAGGGCGAACTGGACCCGGACAACCCCGACCACGCCCACCTCGGCGGCCACTTCTGCACCAACCCGCCGATCTGGCCGCGCTGACGACGGCCCGGGGCCGCGGAGATCCGCGGGTCCGGGGAAATCCGCGCGTCCAGGGCGTACGGGCGGGCCGCCTCGCACGGCCGAGGATCCACGAAGATCCACGGAGGTCGGCCGAAGAGCCGCCAAGGCCCGCGAAGGCACGCGAAGGCACGCGAAGGCACGCGAAGGCCGGCGAAGGTAAGGGAACGGCAAAGCGAAGTCGTTCGTTACCCCGAGCATGACCGCTATGACCCCCGGCTCGAACATCCCTCTCTCCGCGGCCCGCGTGGCAGTGGACGTCTCCGCACCGGTGCGGCTCGACGTTTCGGGCCTGCTGCTCACCGTCGACGGCAAGGTGCGCTCCGACGACGACTTCATCTTCTACAACCAGCCCAACGGCCCCGGCGTGACCTACCGCTCCGGCGGCGGCACCGCGCCGGACGCGATCGTGGTGGACACCGCCGCGGTCCCGCCCGGCATCGAGAAGATCGTCGTCACGGCGAGCCCGGACGCGGCGGGCCAGACCTTCCAGGGCATCGAGCCCACCGCGACGGTGCGCAACGCCGACGACGGCAGCGTGCTCGCCACGTTCACCCCGCCCCGGCTGGGTGCCGAGACGGCGCTCGTGGTCATCGAGGTCTACCTCCGCAACGGCGCCTGGAAGGCCCGCGCGGTCGGCCAGGGCTATGCGAACGGACTGGCCGGTATCGCCACGGACTTCGGCGTCTCGGTCGAGGAGGAGCCCGCCGCCGCGCCGGCCCCCGCGCCCGTGGCGCCCCCGGTGCCCGCCGCCGCCCCGGTGGACCCCCGGATCGCCGCGCCCCCGGTCCCCGCCGCCCCGCCGGCTCCGCCCGCCGCCCCGCCCGCGCCCGCCGGCGGCAAGATCAACCTCGACAAGGGCCGGGTCAGCCTCCAGAAGAACCAGACGGTCTCCCTGGTCAAGGGCGGCCGACCGCTGCTCTCCCAGGTCAAGATGGGCCTCGGCTGGGAGCCCGCGTTCCGGGGCAAGGACATCGACCTCGACGCCTCCGTGATCGCCTACGGCCCCAACCGGAACCACCTGGACAGCTGCTACTTCGGCAAGCTCTCCATCCTGAACGGCGCGATCAAGCACTCCGGCGACAACCTCACGGGCGAGGGCGCGGGTGACGACGAGGTGATCGTCGTGGACCTGGGCCGGATCCCGGCGGAGGCGACCGGCCTGGTCTTCACGGTCAACTCGTTCACCGGCCAGAAGTTCACCGAGGTCGCCAAGGCCTACTGCCGACTGGTCGACGCGGCCACCGGCGAGGAGCTGGTCCGCTTCGACCTGACCGGCGCCGAGCCGCAGACCGGCGTGATGATGGCCAAGCTGATCAAGCAGTTCTCCGGCGAGTGGGAGATGACGGCCATGGGCGACTTCGTGAAGTCGCGCACCGTCCGCGGCATGGTGAAGCCTGCCGCCCAGGCGCTGTGAGCGGGGCGTAGACCTCCCGATACGGCTTCAGGGGCACCTGCGGGTGCAGGTGCCCCTGAAACCGGAGAGCGTGACGGGGACGCGGACGCTGCGCGTACTCGCCGCCTCTCTCCGAGCCCGGTCGGCTCTCAGAGCTTGGTCGGCTCTCAGAGCTTGGTCAGCTTGGAGTACGGGCTCAGGATCCTCCCCTGTCGCCCCGAGAAGTCGATGAGCACCGCGTCGTTGTCGCCTTCGACGGCAAGGACGCGGCCGAGACCGAACTGGTCGTGCGACACCCTGTCGCCCACATCGAACAATTCGACCGGTGGGGCCGCCTGGGCCGGGCGGTTGAAGGGACTGGACGGCAGGTGGCGCCGGGAACCGGCTGACTGTTTCATTACCTTGAGTATGCGCCCTGGGAACGCCCGACGCCATGCCCGTTCGCCCCTGGGGGCGCACTGATGCCGGATTCGTGACCCGCCGGAGGCGAGCGGTTCCGCGCCCCGGCCCGTCTCCGGCAGCGACATCAAGCGCGACGCCGCGTCCGAAAGACCCCCGAAGGTGTGGCGCATCCCGCCCCCCGCCGGGGCGTGTCCGGCCGCCGCCGCCGGCCCCCGGCGCGGGCTCCCGCGCCGGGGGCACCCGTACGAGCTGCCGCTACTTCTGCGGCTGGCGCTTCCACGGGCCGGTGATGGCGAGCATGATGCCCGGCGTCTGGATGTTGGCGTACAGCGTCCGGCCGTCGGGCGAGAACGTGACACCGGTGAACTCGCTGTACTCCGGCTCCGCCTCGCTGCCGATGTTCAGCTCGTTGCGCGCGATGGGGTAGGTCCGGCCGCTCCCGGTCGCCCCGAAGAGGTGCTGGATGCCGTCGCCGTCCTCGGCGATGACCAGGCCGCCGTAGGGCGAGACGGTGATGTTGTCCGGGCCGTCGAAGGCGCCGTCCTTCGACGGGTCGGCGTTCACGCCGAGGAGCACCTTGAGCGTCAGCGTGCGGCGCTTCGGGTCGTAGAACCAGACCTGGCCGTCGTGCTGGACGGGGCTCTCGGAACGGGCGAACGAGGAGACGATGTAGGTGCCGCCGTCGCCCCACCACATGCCTTCGAGCTTGCGGGCGCGGGTGACCTCGCCGTCGGTGAACTGCTTGCGCACCGAGACGGTCCTGGCGTCACGGTCGGGCACGTCGACCCAGTCCACGCCGTACACCGTGCCGATCTTCGTGGCGCGGGACAGGTCGTCGACGAACTTGCCGCTGCTGTCGAAGCACTTGGTGGCCTGGAGGACACCGGCGTCGTCGGCGAGCGTGCGCAGCTTGCCGCGGCCGTGCCGGAAGCCGTGCGGCGGGACCCAGCGGTAGAGCAGTCCGTTGGGACCGGAGGCGTCCTCGGTCAGGTACGCGTGGCCGCGCTTGGGGTCGATGACGACGGCCTCGTGGGCGTACCGGCCGAACGCCTTGATCGGGTGCGGGTCGCGGTTGGCGTGCCGGTCGTACGGGTCGACCTCGAAGACATAGCCGTGGTCCTTGAGCAGGCCGTTCTTGCCGGCCTTGTCCTCGGTCTCCTCGCAGGTGAGCCAGGTGCCCCACGGGGAGGCGCCACCGGCGCAGTTGGTGGACGTACCGGCGATGCCGACCCACTCGGCGGTGCGGCCGTCGCGGCGGGTCTCCACGACGGTGCAGCCGCCGGCCGCGACCGGGTCGTAGACGAGGCCCTCGGCGAGCGGCACCGGGTGCTCCCAGCCGGCCCGGGTGCCGCTGAGCTCGTGGTTGTTGACGAGCAGGGTGACGCCGCGCGGGCCCTCGAAGGTGGCCGTGCCG
Source organism: Streptomyces sp. NBC_00984 (assembly GCF_045162475.1). Lineage (NCBI taxonomy): Bacteria > Bacillati > Actinomycetota > Actinomycetes > Kitasatosporales > Streptomycetaceae > Streptomyces > Streptomyces sp. NBC_00984. The sequence goes on along the minus strand of NZ_CP108734.1, from coordinate 6,891,487 downwards.
TCGTGGTTGGAGGGGGTGTACTCGCCGGACTCCAGCTTGGTGACACCGCTGTGGGTGATGACCTTGTACGAGAAGCCGGCGGGGAGCGCGAGTATGCCCTCGGGGTCGGCGATCAGCGGCCCGTAGCCGGGCTCGCGGCCGTGCCCGTGACCGTGGTCGTGCCCGTGGCCGTCGTGGCCGTCGTGGCCGTGACCGTGCTTCGGGTCCCCGGCGGCCAGGGCGCCCGGGGCCGTGGCCAGCGCCGCGACGGTACCGGTCAGCGCGATGCCGGCACCGGTGAGGGCGGACTGTCTGGTGAATTCCCTGCGAGTGAAAGACATCACGTACTCCTGGGGCGACTGGCGGGTTGTTGGCGCGCCCACAGTCGCGCCCCCGTGCCAACACCAGTTGAACTGCGGGCGACGCCGAGGGGCATCCTTCCTGTGCACTTGGCCGGAATGAATGCCCTGAAGTCGCCGTTCGCCGTCGACCGACCCGTTCGCGCCGCCCGCGTCATGCCTGGCCGGGAGGTCAGGACCCCTTGCGCGACCGGGCCTTGAACGCCGCCTTGCGGGCCTCCTTGGCCTTCTTCTTGTCGCTGTGCAGCCGGCCCATCGCTTCGAGGACGTCCGCGGTCGCCGGGTGCTCCACCCGCCAGGCCTCGTCGAAGAAGCCGCTGTGCTGACCCGCCAGGCCCTCGACCAGGCCCTGGAGTTCGTCCAGATCGCCGTCGGCCTCCAGCTGGGCCGCGATCGTGTCGATGGCGAGCCAGAAGATCATCGATTCCGGCGGTGCGGGTACACCGGCCGCGCCCAGCTCCGCGAGCCAGACCCGGGCGAGGCCGCCCAGCTCGGGGTCCTCCAGCACCGCGCGCACCGCGGGCTCCGCCTCCGCGCCGACCAGGGCGAGCGCCTGCTGGCAGTGCAGCCTGCGCAGGGGTGCCTGCTGGTCCGTTCCGCGTGCCGCCGAGAGGAGTTCGGCCGCCGCACCGTCCGCACCGCCGCGCCGGGCGAGCCACAGCTCGACCTCACTGCCGGCCGCCGCCTCGGGGTAGTACGCGATGCCACCGAGCAGTGCGTCGGCGCCCTTGTCCGCCAGGTCGCCGATGGCCGGGGCGTCCACCCCGGCCTCCAGCATCCGGGTCCGCAGGCCGTACAGACCGAGGGGGGTGAGCTTCACCATCCCGTACCGGGTGACGTCCTCGTCGTCGGCCGGCGGGGTGGCCTCCTCGCCCTCCTCGACCAGCAACGCCTCGTCCACCGGGCGGTATTCGACGATCCCGATGGGTTCGAGGACCCGGAACTGGTCGTCGAGGCGCATCATCGCCTCGGACACCAGCTCCAGGACGTCGTCGGTGGGTTCGCCCATGTCGTCGGGCACGATCACCGAGGCGGCGAGAGCGGGCAGCGGCACGGGAACGGGGTCCGTGCCACCGTGGCCGTCGCCGACGGTGAGCAGATACAGATTGCCGAGGACCCCGTCGAGGAATTCCGCCTCGACCTCCGGGTCCCAGTCCAGGGACTCGAAGTCGATCGAGCCGTCCTCGCCGACGAGTTCGGCGAGGTCGTCGAAGACGGGCGCGGTGGCGTCGGCGTGGACGGCCTCCAGGCCGTCGAGCCAGATCGACAGGACGTCCTTCGGCGAACCTCCGGTGACGAGCGCCAGGTTCTCACCGGCGGTCGCGGTCCCCTCCGCGTCCGGCCCGGCGTCCTCGTCGGGGTCCTCGACGTCGATGAGCCCCGCGTCGACCGCGAGCCGCCACGCCTCGCTCGCCTCCGCCGCACCGTCCTCGTCGGCCGCCAGGCCGAGGTGCTCGGCCGCCGCGGGCAGTTGGGCGTCGACGAGCTCGCCGCCGGCGCCGACCCGGGTCCCGTCGCCCGCCCAGCGGGCGAGCCGGACGGCGCGGGCGAGCAGCGGTGCGGCGAGCGCGTCCCGTGCCAGCTCGGCCTCGGTGTGCAGCCGTACGGGCGGCAGGGTGGGGCGCTCTGCGGACATCAGGTGATTCTCCTCGGGGCGTGCCGGGCGTACGGATCGGGCGTACTGGGCGTACGGGTCGGGCGACCCAAGCGTAGACGCATTTCGCCCCATGCCGCCCGGTTCATGCAACGGACAACAGCAGTCCACCCGGGAGACCTTGACAACGGCCTTGCGCACACAAGAGATTGACGCGCGTAGACCTCCACTCAGACCCTCGATACCCCCGGAGTTCGTGATGCCTGCCGCATCGTCCAGAACGACCGCCGTCTCCGCCGTAGTCACCGCCGCGCTCGCCGCCGGTCTGCTCACCGGCGCCGCCACCACTCCCGCGTCCGCCTCCACCACCCCCGACCGGACCGTGGACGGCCAGGTCCGGATCCACGACATCCAGGGCTCCACCCGGATATCCCCGCTCGTCGGCCGGCAGGTCGGTGAGGTGCCGGGCATCGTCACCGGGGTGCGGACGTACGGCTCGAAGGGCTTCTGGTTCCAGGACCTGAACCCCGACGCCGACCCCGCCACCAGCGAGGGCGTCTTCGTCTACACCGGCTCCGCGCCCACCGTCGCGGTCGGTGACGCGGTCACCGTCTCCGGCACGGTCACCGAGTACGTCCCGGGCGGCCTCGACTCGGGCAACCAGTCGCTCACCCAGATCAGCAAGCCCACCGTCGCCGTGGTGTCCTCCGGCAACGCCCTGCCCGAGCCGGTGCGGGTCTCGGAGCGCTCGGTCCCCTCCCGGTACGCCCCGGAGGGTGATCCCGCCGCGGGCGGCTCCGTCAACGCGCTGACCCTGCGGCCGTCCCGCTACGCCCTCGACTACTACGAGTCGATCGAAGGCATGAACATCCGCGTCGGCACCTCGCGGGTGGTCGGCGCCACCGACGCGCACGCCGAGCTGTGGGTGACGGTGAAGCCGCGCGAGAACGACGCCCGCCGCGGCGGCACCGTCTACGGCTCGTACGACTCGCAGAACACCGGACGGCTGCAGATCCAGTCCCTGGTGCCGCTCGCCGAGCAGCCCTTCCCCAAGGCCGACGTGGGCGACGTGCTGTCCGGTACGACCGAGGGCCCGCTCGACTTCAACCAGTACGGCGGCTACACGCTGACCGCCCGCACCATGGGCACGGTCACCGCCAAGGGCCTGCGGCGGGAGGTCACCCGCAAGCAGCGCGGTGGCGAGCTGGCCGTGGCGACGTACAACGTCGAGAACCTCGACCCGACCGACCCGCAGGAGAAGTTCGACGCGCTCGCCGCCGCGGTCGTCGACAACCTCGCCTCGCCCGACATCGTGGCGCTGGAGGAGATCCAGGACAACAACGGCGCGAAGAGCGACGGCACGGTCGCCGCCGACCTGACGGTGAAGAAGTTCACCGACGCGATCGTGGCGGCGGGCGGCCCGGCGTACGAGTGGCGCTCCATCGACCCGCAGGACAAGAAGGACGGCGGCGAGCCCGGCGGCAACATCCGCCAGGTGTTCCTCTTCAACCCGGAGCGGGTCTCGTTCACCGACCGGGCCGGCGGCGACGCGACGACGGCGGCCGATGTCGTACGGGAGCGGGGCCGCGCCGCCCTGACCTTCTCCCCCGGCCGCATCGACCCGGCGAACGCGGCGTGGGAGAACAGCCGCAAGCCGCTCGTCGGCGAGTTCGGCTTCCGCGGCCGTCCGGTCTTCGTCGTCGCCAACCACTTCGCGTCCAAGGGCGGCGACGAGTCCATCTTCTCGGAGCACCAGCCGCCGTCCCGTTCCTCGGAGGTCCAGCGGCACACGCAGGGCCAGGCGGTCAACACCTTCGTCAAGAAGCTGCTGAGCGTCCAGAAGAACGCGGACGTCCTGGTCGTCGGCGACATCAACGACTTCGAGTTCTCCGGCACGGCCAAGGCGCTGACGGCCGGGGGCGTGCTGTACCCGGCGATCAAGTCCCTGCCGCGCTCGGAGCGTTACAGCTACGTCTACCAGGGCAACAGCCAGGTCCTCGACCAGATCCTGACCAGCCCGTCGATCCACGACTACCACTACGACAGCGTGCACATCAACGCCGAGTTCGCCGACCAGAACAGCGACCACGACCCGCAGGTGCTCCGCTTCCGCCCGTAGCGGCGGCCCTACGCGCCCGCCCCCGGCCGGATGCTGAGGGCGGGCGTGTACCGGTGCACCCCGCCGCCGGTCACCCCCGGGTACGACCGCACCCGCTCCCACTGCGGCGTGACCGACCCGATCCCGGCACCGGGCGCGGCCAGGGCGTCGATGTGGGCCTCGGCGCTCTCCCATTCGGCGTAGTTGAGCACGCGCGTCCCGTCGGTGCTCACATGGAAGTGCCCGGAGATGCCGCCGGGGGCGTGCGCCGGGTCGGTCCCCAGCGCCTCGAACACGGTGTCCACCCAGTCCCGTTGCCGCGCCTTGTCCGCACCCTCGAACTCGACGTCGACGATCACGACGCAGCCCGGCTCCCGCCCGTCGCCCTCACCCAGGGACACGGAACGGTAGAGCTCCAGGGTGTGCAGTCCGAGCCGCCGGGTGCCCGGCACCGCGGCGTCGATGTCCGCGTTGCGCTCGTCCCTGCCGTGCCGGAAGAAGTCCTGGTATGCCTGCTCACCACTCCACTGGCTGTAGTGGAACAGGGTCTTCCCGTCCTCACCGGCATGGACGGTGTACGAAAGAAGTCCCGGATGGGGCCAGTCCCGGCCGTCCCACGCCTCACGAATGGCCCCGATCGTCCGCCGCATGCGCTCCGGGGTGCCGACATCCCAGGTGCTCGCCTTGACGAGTCCGACGTCGTTTCGGGCAAGATCGGGACGGGATTGGAATCGCACGCTCATGACGGGTCCTCCTGACCGGGGCGCCCGGGTGGTGCGCCGCTGTCGGCCACCCTGGTAGGTCAAGCGCGCTTGAGGTCAACAGCACGCCCTGTCGACACCGTCAGGCCCACCGACAGCACAACGAACGGAGTACCGCATGGCACCCCATCTCAGGACGATCAGCCGCGAGGAGCATCTGGCGTTCGTCGCGAGCCGTCCGGCCGCGAGCCATATGCAGGTTCCGTCATGGGGCGATGTGAAGCCCGACTGGCGCGCGGAGAGCATCGGCTGGTTCGAGCGGGACGGTGCGGGCGGGGAACGGATCGTCGGGGCCGGGCTCGTCCTGTACCGGCCGATCCCCCGGGTGAAGCGCTATCTGGCCTATCTGCCGGAGGGCCCGGTCATCGACTGGCACGGCGCGGAGCTGGGGCAGTGGCTGGAGCCGATGCTGGCGCACCTGAAGGCACAGGGCGCCTTCTCGGTGCGCATGGGCCCGCCGGTGGTCGCCCGGCGCTGGGACGCCCGGACCGTCAAGGACGCCATCGCCGACCCGGCCTCGGGGCGCCTGCGCGACGTGCCGCCGGACGCCGAGGAGCCGCGGGCCGCCGAGGTCGTGGAGCGGCTGCGCGGGCTGGGCTGGCGGCGGGGCGAGGAGGAGAGCGAGGACGGCTTCAGCGCGGGACAGCCCCGGTACGTCTTCCAGGTGCCGTTCGCCGGGCTGTCGCTGGAGGAGATCCGGGGCAATCTGAACCAGCAGTGGCGCCGCAACATCAAGAAGGCGGAGAAGGCGGGCGTCAAGGTCGTCGAGGGCGACTACGAGGACCTCCCGGCCTTCTACGAGCTGTACCGCGAGACGGCCGAACGCGACCGCTTCATCCCTCGTCCGCTCGCCTACTTCCAGCGCATGTGGACCGTGCTGCGGGCCGAGGCCCCCGACCGGATGCGGCTCTACCTCGCCCAGCACGACGGGGAGACGCTCTCCGCGGCGACGATGCTGACCGTGGGGAACCACGTCTGGTACTCCTACGGCGCCTCGACCGGCCGCAGGCGCGAGGTCCAGCCCAGCAACGCCATCCAGTGGCGCATGATGAGCGACGCGCACGAACGGGGCGCGGCCGTCTACGACTTGCGCGGCATCACCGACACCCTGGACGAGAGCAACCATCTGGTGGGCCTGCTGCGCTTCAAGGTCGGCACGGGCGGCCGGGCCGCGGAGTACATCGGCGAGTGGGACTACCCGATCAACAAGGTGCTCCACAAGGCCTTCACCCTCTACATGGCCCGCCGCTGAGCGGCGCGGCGCCCGTGGCAGACTCGGGAACATGATCCTTCGCACCGCCACCCGGGCCGACCTGCCGGCCGTCCTCGCCCTGCTCGCCGACGAGGAGCGGGTCGTCGAACCGGCCTCGGTCGCGGTCGACGACGCGTACGAGAGGGCCTTCGCCGCCATCGAGAGCGACCCGCGCAACGAGATGCTGGTGCTGGTGGACGGTGACACCGTGCTGGGCTGCGCCCAGGCGACGTACATACCGGGGCTCGGCAGGAACGGCGAGGAGCGGGTGCTGATCGAGGCGGTACGGGTCAGGGCCGACCGGCGGGGCGGCGGGCTGGGGCGGGAGCTGATGAGGCAGGCCGTCGGCCGGGCCCGGCTGCGGGGGTGCGGGCTGATGCAGCTGACCAGCGGCAAGCCGCGCGCGGACGCGCACCGGTTCTACGAGTCGCTGGGCTTCGCCCGCAGCCACGAGGGCTTCAAGCTCGCCCTCTGACTCCGCGCCGCCGTGGTGCTGCTACGCGGGGCCGGTCCGCCACGCGGTCATGTTGAGCTCGTCGAGCAGCCGTACGTCGCTGCCCTTGAGCGGGAAGGTGCGCGCCTCCAGGCCGGGGGCCGGTGCGATCTCCAGGGCGTCGCCCTCGATGAGGTCGCCGCCGGTCGGGGTGGAGACCCAGGCCAGGAGCGAGCGCACGGTCTCTCCCGGTTTCAGCATGACCTCCTTCGGCCCGGGGTCGCTGCCCATGTAGGAGGAGCCCGGGTTCACCGGGACGGGCAGCGGGTCGCCGGCCTCGTCCAGGGCCCGGACGGACGGGTAGCCGTGGACCCGGTACGGCTTGCTGCCGCAGTTGGTGAGGGTGAGCCCGACGGCCCGGTGGCCGAGCGCCGCCTCCACCTCGCCCATGCCGACGACGACGCCGGAGGACGGGCAGCCCGCCGGGACGGTGGGTGTGGGGGCGGGCCCCTGCGCGGCCGGAGGACGGTCGGGAAGTCTGGTGGAGACGCTGGGGAACGGGGTCGGCAGCTTGTCGGCGGGGAACGGGGTCGGCAGCTTGTCGGCGTGCACTCCGCCGGGCAGCCGGGGCACGTTCGGCGTCGGTTCCGGCTCGCCCTCGCCCGCCGGTACGAGGAACCCGGCGCATCCGGAGAGCGAGAGCCCCAGCACCCCGGTCAGGAGCACCGCCGTCACCGGCCTTCGTCTCCCGTGCCCCGTTCCGGTCCCCGCCCCTGCCAGTCCTCGCACGCTCACGCACCCACCCCGGTCTCGGCCTGCCGCATAGACGTTCGATCATGCCAGAGCGCTCGGCCCGGCCCCGGCGACTGTTGAGTGCTGCTTCCCCCTCACCCCAAGCAGATCTAAGTGGACCTTCACGGTCCGGTCGACCGAGACTTCGGGTATGACCGCACCCACAGCCCCCTTCGGCCGCGCGCTCTGCGCCATGATCACGCCGTTCACCGCCGCCGGCGAGCTGGACCCGGACGCCGCCGGGAAGCATGCCGCCGCCCTGGTCGCCGATGGTTGCGACGGCCTGGTGCTGAGCGGTACCACCGGCGAGTCGCCGACCACCACCGACGCCGAGAAGACCGCGCTGCTGCGGGCGGCGGTCGGCGACGGCGTGCCGATCGTCGCCGGGGTCGGCAGCGCGGACACCCGGCACACCGTGGACCTCGCCCAGCAGGCCGAACAGGCGGGCGCGGACGGCCTGTTGGTGGTGGCGCCGTACTACAGCCGGCCGCCGCAGGCCGCCGTCGAGGCGCACTTCAGGCGCGTCGCCGACGCGACCGGCCTTCCGCTGATGCTGTACGACATCCCCGGCCGCACCGGCACCCGCATCGAGCCGGAGACCCTGCTGCGGCTCGCGGAGCACCCCCGCGTCGCGGCCGTGAAGGACTGCGCGTACGACCTGCTCGGCTCCACGAAGGTGATCGGCGCGACCTCGCTGGCGTACTACTCGGGCTGCGAGGAGCTGAATCTGCCGTTGTACGCGGTGGGCGCGGCGGGCTATGTCAGCACGGTCGCCAATGTGGCGCCCCGTCGGCTGAGGGCGGTCCTGGACGCGTTCGACGCCGGGGACACCGCCGGGGCCGCCCGGCTCAACCGGCTGGTCCTCCCCCTCGCCGAGGCGATGATGGCGTCCGGGCTGCCCGGCACGGTCACGGCCAAGGCGCTGCTCGGCGCCGGACCGGTCCGCGAACCGCTGCAGCCCGCCGGGCGCGAGGCGACCGACGGGCTGCGGAGGATCTACGAGGAACTGCTTTCCGCCGCGGATTAGTTGTGGCTGTGCAGGACGTCGTTGAGGCCGTCCCAGACCGCGTTGTTCGGGCGGGCTTCGACGGCGCCGGAGACCGAGTTGCGGCGGAAGAGGATGTTCGAGGCGCCGGAGAGCTCGCGGGCCTTGACGATCTGGCCGTCCGGCAGCGTGATGCGGGTACCGGCCGTGACGTAGAGCCCGGCCTCGACGACGCACTCGTCGCCGAGCGCGATCCCGACGCCGGCCTCGGCGCCGATCAGGCAGCGCTCGCCGATGACGATGCGCTCCTTGCCGCCGCCGGAGAGGGTGCCCATGGTGGAGGCGCCGCCGCCGATGTCGGAGCCGTTGCCGACGACGACACCCGCGGAGATGCGGCCCTCGACCATCGACGTGCCGAGGGTGCCCGCGTTGAAGTTGACGAAGCCCTCGTGCATGACGGTCGTGCCGGCGGCGAGGTGCGCGCCGAGGCGGACCCGGTCGGCGTCGGCGATCCGGACGCCCTTCGGCGCGACGTAGTCCGTCATCCGGGGGAACTTGTCGACCGAGGTGACCTGGAGGTGCAGGCCCTCGGCGCGGGCGTTCAGCCGCACCTTCTCCACGTCGTCCACGGCGACCGGGCCGAGCGAGGTCCAGGCGACGTTGGTGAGCAGGCCGAAGAGTCCGTCCAGGTTCTGGCCGTGCGGCTGGACGAGGCGGTGCGAGAGGAGGTGCAGGCGCAGGTACGCGTCGTGGGCGTCGAGCGGCTTGTCGTCGAGCGAGGCGATGACCGTACGTACGGCGACGATCTCGACACCGCGGCGGGCGTCCACGCCGATGGCCTTGGCGGCCCCCTCGCCGAGGAGGTTGACGGCCTGGTCGGGGGTGAGCCGTTCGGTTCCGGCGGGGCCGGGCTCGGCGGTGAGCTCGGGGGCGGGGAACCAGGTGTCGAGAACGGAACCGTCGCCGGCGATGGTGGCGAGGCCGGCGGCGACGGCGCCGGTGGTGCGAGCAGGAGTCGTGTCGGTCATGACACGAAACCTAACCGGCGAGGCACCGCGGGAGCCAACCGGTCTCGCCGGATGGTCGCGGCGCGGGCCCCGGAGCCCGCCCGATGGTCGCGACGTGGCACCCGGCGCCCCCGGCCACCCGGTCAGCCGGGCTGCGCCTGCCGTTCGGGGGTACGCGCGGGAGCCTGCTCGCGTACCGGCCCCCGCAGCCGCCGCGCCGCCAGCACCGCCGCCCCCGCGCCACAGGCCAGTACCGCGCACGCGGGCCAGAGCAGTCCGGGCGCGTGGACGTAGAGCGCACCGCCGAGCGGCGGCGCCAGCACCTGGCCGCTGATGGAGGCGCCCGCGTACAGGCTCTGGAAGCGGCCCTGCGCATGGGCGGGAGCCTGATCGGCGACGTACGCCGTCGCAGTGGTCTTGTAGAGGATCTCGCCCGCGGTCAGCGAGGCCATCATGGTGATGGCGAACAGCGCCCCGGCGCCCGGGATCAGCACCGCGTAGCCCAGCCCCACCAGCAGCAGCCCGGTGCCCACGATGCCCAGCGGCGCCCGTCGGCGCAGCGCGTGCGCCGCGGGGAGTTCCAGCAGCAGGATGACGCCGCCGTTGACCGCCAGCAGCCAGCCGTAGAACTGGGCGCCGTGGCCGTGCTCGGTGAGGAAGACGGGCAGGGTCGAGTACTGCTGCCGGTAGACGAGGTCGACGCAGAGGATCGCGGCGAGCAGGACCAGCACGGCGGGCCTGGCCCGCAGCTCCCGCCAGAGGCCGGGCGCACCGGGGTCGTGGGCCGGCCGGCCGTGCGCGGTGCCGTGCGCCGGGAGCACCGTCGCCGCGTACCCGGCGAAGAGCAGGGTCCCGAGGCCGTCGGCGACGAACAGCCAGTCGTACGAGAAGCGGGCGGCGATCAGCGCGCCCAGCGGCGGTCCCACGGCGAACGCGGCATTGCCCGCGGCCCGCACGAGGGCGAAGCTCTGGCGCCGTCCGCCCTCGGGGACGGAGACCGCGACGAGTGCGGAGTTGGCCGCGCGCACGACGCCCGCGGCGTACTGCGCGAGCGGCAGCACCCCGTACATCGCCGCGATCGGAAGGACCGGCAGGGACGCGAGCGCCGCCCCGCTGACCAGCGCGCCGGTCAGGAGCATCCGGCGGTGGCCGTAGCGGTCGCCGAACCAGCCGCCGGTGAAGTTCCCCGCGACGAGGCCGATGCCGCCGATGCCCGCGACGACCCCGGCCTGCGGGACGCTCAGCCCGCGCGGGCCGGTCAGATAGACGAAGAGATAGACGAAGGTGAAGCTGACGACTCCGTTGAGGAAGGAGCCGAAGGCCAGCAGCCGCACCGTGCGCGGTACGTCCCGCACGACCCCGAAGAAACTCATCCCCAGCACCCTCCCCAGTAAGTTTCTTTTGGGAACCGACTATGACATCATGCTTTCCTGCTGGTCAATCCGGTAAGAGGCGGATACGGAGACCGACGGAGGAGCCCATGCCTCAGCGCACCAGCCTGGCCGACGCCGACTGCGCGATCGCCCAGGCGCTCGATGTCGTGGGCGACTGGTGGACCCTGCTGATCGTGCGGGACACGGCGCGCGGGGTGCATCGCTTCGACGCGCTCCAGGAAGAGCTGGGCGTGTCCCGCAAGGTGCTGACCGAGCGGCTGCGGCTGCTGGTCGACGCGGGGGTGCTCTCCCGGGAGCCGTACCAGGACCGGCCGCCCCGGTACGAGTACCGGCTCACCCGGCGGGGCCGCGCACTGCTGCCCGTACTGATCGCGCTCCAGGACTGGGGCGACACCTGGGTGCTGGGGGAAGGGGAAACGATGGCGACGGCCGCGGAGAGTTCGAAGGAGGCGGCCCGGGTGCACGCCCTGGTGGGCACCCGCCTGCCCGCACTGCGGCTGCTGGACCACGACGGCGCGCCGCGCGACCCGGTCGCCGACACCCCGTACACCGTCCTGTACTTCTTCCCCGGCGCCTATGCCCGCCGGGACGCCTATCCGCCGGGCTGGTCCGAGATCCCGGGGGCGAGCGGCTGCACGCTCGAATCCTGCACGTATCGCGACCAGTTGGCCGAGTTCACGGCGGCCGGCGCGACCGTGCACGGGGTCTCCACCCAACGCCCGGACGAGCAGCGGGCCTTCGCGGACGCGGAGCGGCTGCGGTTCCCGCTGCTGTCCGACGCGGAGCTGGAACTGACGGCGGCGCTGCGCCTGCCGACCTTCCGCGCGGGGGGAACCAGCCGGATGAAGCGGCTGACGCTGGTGGTGGACCGCGACCGGACGGTTCGCGAGGCGCTGTATCCGATCACGGACATCGAGGCGAGCGTCCGGGCGGCCCTGACGGCGGTACGGAGCGGGGACCCGTCCGGCGCTTGAGGGACGCCCGCGGGCGGAGCGGCCCGCGCGTCGCGGTCACCCCGGCGTCCGGGGGTGCGGCCCCGGGCATCGGTCCGCACGCGCGGGCGGAGCCGTCATCCGGCGATCCGCCCCAGCATCTCGCGCGCGTACGCCTCGTCGTACTCGCCGCCGGTGAGCAGCACCTGCAGACAGATCCCGTCCATGAGCGCGATCAGCGCCCGCGCCGTGGCCGGATCGGTCCGCCGGGACAGCAGCTCGGCGGTGCCGTCGGTCCACTCGGCGGCGACGGGCCGCAGCGCGGGCCTGCGGAGTGCGGCGAGATACAGCTCGTACTCCAGCTCGGCCCGTCCGCGCCCGCCGGAGAAGTACGCCCCCAGCAGCCCGGCCAGCTCCGCGGCGAGGTCGGACTCCGGGTCGGTCAGGGCCTCGCTCGCCCGTATGACCTCGGCGAAGTTCTCGTTCGACCGGCGCAGCGCGGCGATCAACAGCTCGTCCAGCGAGGCGAAGTGATATGTCGTCGAGCCGAGCGGCACATCGGCCTCGGCCGCGACGGAGCGGTGGCTCAGCCCTGCGATGCCCCCGGCGCCGACCACCCTGATCGCGGCGTCGATGATCCGGTCGCGCCGCTCGGGGTCGTAGCGGCGCGCCATCAGTGGGCCCCGCCCAGATTCAGTACCACCACTCCGGCGATGACCAGCGCTATGCCCGCCAGCTTGACCGGGCCGCCGGACTCCCCCATGAAGAGGATGCCGATGGCGGCGACCGCCGCGGTGCCGATCCCGGCCCAGATGGCGTAGGCGGTGCCCACCGACAGCGTCTTCAGCGTCTGGGCGAGCAGCCCGAAGGCCACCAGGTATCCCGCGACGGTGATCAGCGAGGGCCAGAGCCGGGTGAAGCCCTCGCTGTACTTCATGGCCGTCGTGCCGGCCACCTCCGCCGCGATCGCCGCGGCCAGCAGTCCGTATCCCATGTGTACGAGTGTACGCATCGCCGTCCGCGTGACGGTACGGGCGCTTCCCGCCGGCCGGGACGCTACGGTGTCCCGACCAGCACACCGGACAACGACATACGACGGAGCAGCAGTGGCGCAGGACGCAGGGTGGGGCGGCGGAGCACCGTACGGAGGGCCCCCGGGACCCCCGGGATGGGGCGGCTGGATGCCACCGCCGAAGCCCGGGGTGATACCGCTGGTGCCCCTGAAGCTCGGGGACATATTCAGCGGCGCCTTCAGCACGTTGGGGCGCTACTGGAAGCAGCTGTTCGGCATCGGCGCGGCCGTGTACGGCGGGTCGCTGGTGTTCATGGCCGCCGTGGTCCTGATCGGGTACTCGGCGGTCAGCGGTCATCTGCACCGGATCATCGCGCTCAGCGCGGACGAGGACCCGGCGTCGTCCGACGTGGTGCCGATCGTGGTGGGTCTCGGTGTCGTCTGGCTGCTCGCCCTGATCGTCTTCGCGGTCGGAACGGCCATGATGTACGCGACCGTTCCCGCAATTCTGCAGGAGGCGGTGCTGGGCAGGCCGACCACCTTCTCCGTCATCTGGCGCCGGGCCTGGTCCCGCGTACCGGCGGTGTTCGGAACGGTGGTCCTGACCTTCCTGATCGCGATGATCCCGACGGTGCTCGTGGTGGTCGGCTTCTTCGCGTTCATGATCGGCGCCATCACCCTGGCGCACGGGGGCGATGTCGCGTTGTGGGCCGCGCTCGGCTTCCTGGGCGCCCTGGCCACCGCCCCGCTCGCGATCTGGCTCTGGGTGAAGTTCTGCCTGGCGCCCTCGGCCGCGGTGTTCGAGGGGCAGTCCCCGGTGGCCGCGCTGCGACGCTCCTCGCAGTTGGTGCGCGGCGACTGGTGGCGGGTCCTCGGGATCACCCTGCTCGCCTTCGCCCTGGCCGCCGTGGCGAACTACATCATCCAGATTCCGTTCTCGTTCCTCGGCATGTTCTCCGGCATCATCGGCGGCTCGACCCTGGACGAGGACCCGAACCCCGCCGCGATCATCTTCGCCATGAGCGGCTACCTGGTGATCATGGCACTGGGACAGCTGATCGGTCAGTTCATCTCGGCGACGTTCCCGCAGCTGGTGACCGGGCTGCTCTACGTCGACCGGCGCATGCGTACGGAGAACCTGGGCCCGGCCCTCGCCGAGGCGGCAGCCGTACCCCCGCAGTACGGCCCGCAGTACGGCCCCTAGGACGGGCCCGCGAAGGCCCGCCCGGTCCCGCTCTCAGTCGATGAGCGAGTTCTTCGGCGTCAGCACACAGAACTCGTTCCCCTCGGGGTCCTCCAGCACCACCCAGGACACATCCGGCTGCTGCCCGATGTCGGCCCGCCGCGCCCCGAGCCCGATGATGCGCTCGACCTCGGCGTCCAGGTCGTCGGGGGCGAGATCGATGTGCAGCCGGTTCTTGACCGTCTTCCCCTCCGGTACGGGAACGAAGGTGATACCGGGACAGGCGGACTTGTCGGCACCGATGACGATCTCGTCCTCGGCCTCGAAGAGCAGCTGCCAGTCGAGCACTTGGCACCAGAAGCGGGCGAGCGACGGCAGATCGTGGGTGTCGACGACGATGCTGTAAAAGGAAACGGCCATGCCCGCCAGTCTGTCCGGCGGGCATGGCCGTGCACAACATCGCATCACAAGGGCGTTCGACCCATCAGCCGCCGACGGTGAACCAGACGGCCCGGGACTTCTTCCATTCGGCGTGGTCGAGGTCCTTCGCCTCCGTGCCGTCCCCGTACAGATCGGCCGATCCGGCATCCGTGATCAGCTGCGCCCGGGTGCCCGGAACCGTCAGGTCCGGCACCTCCACGACGGCCTCCCAGCCACCCGGGTCCGCCGTCGGCAGATCGGCCCGCTTGACCGGCGCGTGCGCGGCGACACCGTCCCAGGTGTAGAGGGCGTACGGGTCGGAGTTGTCGTCGGCAGCCCAGGAACCGGCCACGATCAGATACTGGTCGGCGGCGTTCTTCCGGATGTCCCGGATGCTGAGCCCGCCGAGGTCCAGCTCGATCGGCGCGCCCATGACCGCCTTCGCCCCGCTGCCGGCCACCTTGTCGAAGTTGGTGACGGGCACGATCAGGGCCTTGCCTCCCGACTTCGGCGGCACCAGGGGCGCCCGGAAGCCAAGGTACGCGGTGGTCGTCGAGCCGGGCGCGAACTCCAGGCCCTCGATGTTGAACCCGTCGATCTGCTTGGGCGCTTCACCGTCCGCCGTCCCCGCTGCGAAGCCGAGCCGGTCGCCGTTCGCCTCGTCCCAGGCGACGAGGTCGTCACGGAGCTTCTTGTACAAGCCGCCCACCGTCAGCTGGGTGGCGGCGCCCGACCCGGTCACCGTCGTGGTGAAGACGGTGTTGCGGCCGGACTTGTACTCGCCGTCCTTGTTGTTGCCGAGCGAACCGGTCCAGTAGATGGTGTTGCCGGCCCGTGCCGCGCCCTCGATGTCGATCTCCTTCGACACCCCGAGCTTCGAGCCGACGTCCCAGGTCTTCACCGGCGCACCGGAGGCGGAACGGTCGTACAGGCGCAGCGTGTTGGACTCGTCGTCGGCCACGACCACGTAGCCGCCACCGACGTCGACGGCGGCCGAGGAGTCCGAGGAACCGGTGAGGTAGCGGGTGTCGGCGGCGTTCTGCACGGCGGCGGAGGCGGCGTAGTGCAGCGTCCTGGTGGCGGTCTTGCCGCCGAGTCCGGTGACCTTGATCGTGAGGTCGGTGTAGCCGCGCCCGTGCGCGGCGACCGTGAGCTTCCGGGTGCTCCCGGTCCCCGTCACGGTCACGTCACCGGTCCCGGCGACGGACGGCTTGGAGCTGGCGGACGCCGCCACGCCGAGCGCGGTCGCCTCGGCCCCGCTCTGCGCGACGGTGACGGTCACCACCGGGTCACCGGTCGCGCCGACGGCGCCGGAGAGGTAGGAGACCGAGAGCCCGATCGTCGGCGTTCCGTAACTCGCGGCGTGCGCGGGGGTGTTGATCCCCAGGGCGGCCAGCAGGAGCACGCCGCTCGCGGCGGCGGCCGCCCTGCGGTCGGGGAGCGAAAACTGATGCAGCACGGCATGCCTCTCGTCGGCGTGGTGTCGCGGGTACGTTCCGGTACCCATGCCAACAAGAGACACACATCATGCGTACGGCAGACGAAGCAACGACGAAAAACGGCCCCCGGGCCGGGGGCCGTTCGTCGTCGGCGGTGGGCTCAGACGTTGAAGCCCAGGGCGCGCAGCTGCTCGCGCCCGTCGTCCGTGATCTTGTCGGGGCCCCACGGCGGCATCCAGACCCAGTTGATCCGCAGCTCGTTGACGATGCCGTCGGTCGCGGACTTCGCCTGGTCCTCGATGACATCGGTCAGCGGGCAGGCCGCGGACGTCAGCGTCATGTCGAGCGTGGCGATATTGGCGTCGTCGATGTGGATGCCGTAGATCAGGCCCAGGTTGACGACGTCGATGCCCAGCTCGGGGTCGACCACGTCGTACAGCGCCTCGCGGACCTCCTCCTCGGAGGCCGGCTTGGTGGTGAGAGTCTCGTTGTCGCTCATGCCGTCTTCCCTTCGGACAGCGCTTTCGCCGTCGCGTCCTTCCACGCCATCCAGCTCAGCAGCGCGCACTTCACCCGGGCCGGGTACTTCGAGACGCCGGCGAACGCGACCGCGTCCTCCAGCACCTCCTCCATCGCGTCGTCCGGCTCCAGCTGGCCCTTGGACTGCATCAGCTCCAGGAAGGTCTCCTGGATCTTCTGCGCCTGGCCCAGTTCCTTGCCGACCAGCAGGTCGTTCAAAACGGAGGCGCTGGCCTGGCTGATGGAGCAGCCCTGGCCCTCGTACGACACGTCGACGATGGTCTCGCCGTCGTACTTCACCCGGAGAGTGATCTCGTCGCCGCACGTCGGGTTGACGTGGTGCACCTCGGCGTCGCCGTCCCGCAGGCCGCGCCCGTGGGGGTGCTTGTAGTGGTCCAGGATCACTTCCTGGTACATGGAATCAAGCTTCACCAGTCAACCCTCAGCCGCTCTGCCAATTAACCGAAAAAGTTCCGTACGTGTTCCAGTCCGTCCACCAGGGCGTCGACCTCGGCGGGCGTGGAGTACAGATAGAACGACGCTCGCGTCGTCGCAGGAATTCCGTACCGCAGGCAGACCGGCCGTGCGCAGTGGTGTCCGACCCGGACCGCGATGCCCTGTTCGTCGAGCACCTGGCCCACGTCGTGCGGGTGGATGTCGCCGAGCGTGAAGGAGATCGTGGCGCCACGGTCCTCGGCCGTCGCCGGACCGATGATCCTGAGGTCCGGGACCTCCAGGAGCCGCTTCACCGCGTACTCGGTGATCGCGTGCTCGTGCCGGTAGATCTTCTCCATGCCGATCGCCGAGAGGTAGTCCACGGCCGCGCCGAGGCCGACGGCCTGGGCGATCGGGGGCGTACCGGCCTCGAACTTGTGCGGCGCGGGGGCGTACGTCGACGAGTGCATCGACACGGTCTCGATCATCTCGCCGCCACCGAGGAACGGCGGCAGGTCCTCCAGGAGCTCCTGCCGTCCCCAGAGCACGCCGATGCCGGTCGGGCCGACCATCTTGTGACCGGTGAAGGCCACGAAGTCGGCCTGCAGCGCCTGCACGTCGAGCACCATGTGCGGGGCGGCCTGCGAGGCGTCGATGCAGACCAGCGCGCCGACCTGCTGGGCCCGGCGGATGATCTTCTCGACCGGGTTGATCGTGCCCATGATGTTGGAGACCAGGGTGAAGGAGACGATCTTCGTCTTCTCCGTGATGATCTCTTCGATGTTGGACAGGTCGAGCCGGCCGTCGTCGGTGATGCCGAACCACTTCAGCTTCGCGCCGGTGCGCTGCGAGAGCAGCTGCCACGGCACGATGTTGGAGTGGTGCTCCATCTCCGTGGTGACGATCTCGGTGTCGTGGTCCACCCGGTAGGGCTCATCGGCCCAGCCGAGCATGTTGGCCACGAGGTTGAGCGACTCGGAGGCGTTCTTGGTGAAGATCACCTCGTTGCGGCTGGGCGCGTTGATGAACGCGGCGACCTTGTCACGGGCGCCTTCGTACAGCGCCGTGGCCTCCTCCGCGATCGTGTACACACCGCGATGCACGTTGGCGTTGTGCCGCTCGTAGTACTCGTTGAGGGCGTCGAGCACCTGGCGCGGCTTCTGCGAGGTCGCGGCGCTGTCCAGGTAGACGATCTTCTTCCCGTCGTGGACCGTACGATCCAGCAGGGGGAAGTCCTTGCGGATCGCCTCGGTGTCGAGGAGGCCCGGCAGCTGTGTCACGCGGAAGCGCCACCCTTCACATATGCCTCGTAGCCCTCGTTCTCCAGCTTGTCGGCGAGCTCGGCGCCGCCGGACTCGGCAATGCGGCCGTTGGCGAAGACGTGCACGAAGTCGGGCTTGATGTAGCGGAGGATCCGCGTGTAGTGCGTGATCAGCAGGGTGCCGACCTCGCCGGTCTCGCGGACCCGGTTGACGCCCTCGGAGACGATGCGCAGGGCGTCGACGTCCAGACCGGAGTCGGTCTCGTCGAGGATCGCGACCTTCGGCTTGAGGAGCTCCAGCTGAAGGATCTCGTGGCGCTTCTTCTCACCGCCGGAGAAGCCCTCGTTGACGTTGCGCTCGGCGAACGCCGGGTCCATCTGGAGCCCGGCCATCGTCTCCTTGACCTCCTTCACCCAGGTACGCAGCTTGGGGGCCTCGCCGCGGACGGCGGTGGCGGAGGTGCGGAGGAAGTTGGAGACCGAGACACCAGGGATCTCGACCGGGTACTGCATCGCGAGGAACAGACCGGCGCGGGCGCGCTCGTCGACGGTCATCTCCAGGACGTCCTCGCCGTCCAGGGTCACCGAACCGCTGGTGATCGTGTACTTGGGGTGACCCGCGAGGGAGTACGCGAGGGTGGACTTGCCGGACCCGTTGGGGCCCATGATGGCGTGGGTCTCGCCCTGCTTCACGGTCAGGTCGACGCCCTTGAGGATCTCCTTCGTGGCGTTGTCGGCCTCGACGGAAACGTGCAGGTCGCGGATTTCAAGCGTTGCCATGGGTGACTCAGGACTCCTGGGTGACGGAGACGAGCACATCGTCCCCTTCGATCTTGACGGGGTATACGGGGACGGGGCGCGTCGCGGGAAGGCCGGACGGCTTGCCGGTGCGCAGGTCGAAGCTGGAGCCGTGCAGCCAGCACTCGATCATGCAGTCCTCGACCTCTCCCTCGGACAGTGAGACGTTCGCGTGCGAGCAGATGTCGTTGATCGCGAACACCTCGCCCTCGGTACGGACGACGGACACCGGGACGCCGTCGAGCTCCACCCGCTTCGGGGTGTCGTCCTCCAGCTCACTCAGCGCACAGGCTTTGACGAAGGCCATCAGACGGAAGCCTTCAGCTCGGTCTCGATCTTGTCGAGCAGCCGCGCCTCGACGTCCGGCAGACCGATCTGCTGGACGAGCTCGGCGAAGAAGCCGCGCACGACGAGCCGACGGGCCTCCTCGGCCGGGATGCCACGGGACATCAGGTAGAAGAGCTGCTCGTCGTCGAAGCGGCCGGTCGCGGAGGCGTGGCCGGCGCCGACGATCTCGCCGGTCTCGATCTCCAGGTTGGGCACCGAGTCGACCCGCGCGCCGTCCGTGAGGACGAGGTTGCGGTTCATCTCGTAGGTGTCGGTGCCCTCGGCCCTGGCCCGGATGAGGACGTCACCGATCCACACCGCGTGTGCGCCTTCGCCCTGGAGCGCGCCCTTGTAGGCGGCGTTGGACTTGCAGTGCGGGGTGTTGTGGTCGACCAGGAGGCGGTGCTCCTGGTGCTGGCCCTTGTCGGTGAAGTACAGACCGAAGAGCTCGGCCTCGCCGCCGGTGCCCGCGTAGCTGACGCGCGGGTGGAGACGGACGAGGTCACCGCCGAAGGTGACGACGATCGACTTGAACGAGGCGTCCCGGCCGACCAGCGCGTTGTGCTGGCCGACGTGGACGGCGGTCTCGTCCCAGTCCTGCACGGAGACGACGGTGAGCTTCGCGCCGTCACCGAGGACGTAGTCGACGTTGGCGGCGAGCACCGCGTCACCGGTGTGGTCGATGACGACGACGGCCTCGGCGAAGGCACCCAGCTCGATGACCTGGTGGCCGTAGGCCACGCCGCCCTCGCCGTGCACCGCGATGCGGATCGGCTCGGTGAGCACGGCCTCCTTGGCGACCGTGACGACGGACGCCTGTTCGAAGGACGTGTACGCCTGGGCGGCGACGCGGTCCACCGGGATGCCGGCCTTGCCGAGCCGGGCGTCGTCGCGGCCGACGGTCTCGACCGTGACGCCCTCGGGGGCCTCGATCGCGACCTTCACACCGCCGCCGTTGGCGACGGCCGTGCCGTCGTGCAGCCCGCGCAGCCGCTCCAGCGGCGTGAACCGCCACTCCTCCTCGCGGCCGTGCGGGACCGGGAAGTCCGCGACGTCGAAGGAGGGGGGGGCGCTCATGCGCGTGGCGACGGTCGACTCGGCGGCCACCGCGATGGACCCGGTGGTGGTGGACCCCGCCGGAATGTTCTGAGCCTCAGCCATGGCTGTCGTAGTGCTCGCTTTCTCTGTCAAAAGTCGGGGGATTCGGTCGTCGGGCCGTGCTAGCCGACCGAGCCCTCCATCTGCAGCTCGATCAGCCGGTTGAGCTCGAGGGCGTACTCCATCGGCAGCTCCTTCGCGATCGGCTCGACGAAGCCGCGCACGATCATCGCCATCGCCTCGAACTCCGTCAGACCACGGCTCATCAGGTAGAAGAGCTGGTCCTCGGAGACCTTGGAGACGGTCGCCTCGTGCCCCATCGACACGTCGTCCTCACGGACATCGACGTAGGGGTAGGTGTCGGAGCGGGAGATCGTGTCGACCAGCAGCGCGTCACAGAGAACGTTGGACTTCGCGCCCGGCGCGCCCTCGCCGATCTCGATCAGGCCGCGGTAGGAGGTGCGGCCGCCGCCTCGCGCCACCGACTTGGAGACGATGTTGGAGGAGGTGTTCGGCGCCATGTGGACCATCTTGGCGCCCGCGTCCTGGTGCTGGCCCTCGCCCGCGAAGGCGATGGAGAGGGTCTCGCCCTTGGCGTGCTCGCCCATCAGGTAGACGGCCGGGTACTTCATGGTGACCTTGGAGCCGATGTTGCCGTCGACCCACTCCATGGTCGCGCCCTCGTAGGCCACGGCGCGCTTGGTGACCAGGTTGTACACGTTGTTCGACCAGTTCTGGATCGTCGTGTAGCGGCAGCGGCCGCCCTTCTTCACGATGATCTCGACGACCGCGGAGTGCAGCGAGTCGGAGGAGTAGATCGGGGCGGTGCAGCCCTCGACGTAGTGGACGTAGGCGTCCTCGTCGACGATGATCAGCGTCCGCTCGAACTGGCCCATGTTCTCCGTGTTGATACGGAAGTAGGCCTGCAGCGGGATGTCGACGCGGACACCCTTGGGCACGTAGATGAACGAGCCGCCGGACCACACGGCCGAGTTCAGCGAGGCGAACTTGTTGTCGCCGACCGGGATGACGGTGCCGAAGTACTCCTTGAAGAGCTCCGGGTGCTCCTTCAGCGCGGTGTCGGTGTCGAGGAAGATGACGCCCTGCTCCTCCAGGTCCTCACGGATCTGGTGGTAGACGACCTCGGACTCGTACTGCGCGGCGACACCGGCGACCAGTCGCTGCTTCTCCGCCTCCGGGATGCCGAGCTTGTCGTAGGTGTTCTTGATGTCCTCGGGCAGGTCCTCCCAGGACTCCGCCTGCTTCTCGGTGGACCGCACGAAGTACTTGATGTTGTCGAAGTCGATGCCCGAGAGGTCGGAGCCCCAGTTCGGCATGGGCTTCTTGTCGAAGAGCCGCAGGCCCTTGAGGCGCAGCTTCAGCATCCACTCGGGCTCGTTCTTCTTGGCCGAGATGTCGCGGACTACCTCCTCGGAGAGCCCGCGCTTGGCTGCGGAGCCCGCCGCGTCGGAGTCGGCCCAGCCGAATTCGTACGTGCCCAGACCCTCGAGCTCAGGGTGGGCAGTCTCCGTAGGGAGCGTCATGCGGGGTTCCTCCCGGCCGTGCTTGCAGATGCTGAATTGGTGGTCTGTGGTGCTGAGTGGCCGCTGCGCGGAATGTACGTCGTGCACACACCGTCGCCGTGGGCGATGGTGGCCAGACGCTGCACATGCGTCCCGAGGAGGCTGGAGAAGAACTCCGTCTCCGCCTCGCACAGCTGCGGGTACTGCTCGGCGACATGGGCGACCGGGCAGTGGTGCTGGCACAGCTGCTCGCCCTGCTGCGGACCGGGCGCGCCACGCGCCGTAGCAGCGTACCCGTCGACCGACAAGGCCTTGGCCAGCGCCTCGGTGCGGGCCTCGGGGTCCGCGGCCTCGACCGCCGTGCGGTACGCCTCGGACTGGGCCGCGATCCTGGCGCGGGCGAAAGCGGTGACCGCCTCCTCGCCCGCGGTCTCGGCGATCCAGCGCAGGGCGTCCGCCGCGAGCTTGTCGTAGGACTGGTCGAAGGCGTCCCTGCCGCAGTCGGTGAGGGCGAACACCTTGGCCGGGCGGCCACGGGTCCGCGCCCCGTAGACCCGCTGCTCACGGGCCTCGACGACACTGTCGGAGACGAGGGCGTCGAGATGGCGGCGGACCGCGGCCTGGGTGAGGCCGAGGCGCTTGGCCAGCTCGGCGACGGTGGACGGGCCGTGGTCCAGGATGGAGCGCGCGACCCGGTTGCGCGTCGAACGCTCACCAGTCGCGAGTTCCTCCTGCGGAGCCTCGCCAACGTATTTCACAACGCCATTGTTGCGTAATTCATCCGGCCCTGACAACCACGGTCCGAAACGATCTACGGTGCCATTCATCACTTAGGGTTACCTAATTCGGCCCCGGGAGACGGGGTCATTCCGCCCCTGCCTAGACTTACCGGCCATGAAGAGCGAGTCGGCCGTAGAGGTCCGCGGCCTGGTGAAGCGGTACGGCCGCAAGACCGCCGTGGACGGCCTCGACCTGTGTGTACGCACCGGGGCCGTCACCGCTGTCCTCGGCCCCAACGGCGCCGGCAAGACCACCACCATCGAGACCTGCGAGGGTTACCGCCGCCCCGACGCCGGGACGGTACGGGTCCTCGGCCTCGACCCGGTCACCGACGCCGCGAAGCTCCGCCCCCGGATCGGCGTGATGCTCCAGTCGGGCGGTGTCTACTCCGGAGCACGCGCCGACGAGATGCTCCGCCACATGGCGAAGCTCCACGCCCACCCGCTGGACGTCGACACCCTGATCGAGCGCCTCGGCCTCGGCAGCTGCGGCCGTACGACCTACCGGCGGCTCTCCGGCGGCCAGCAGCAGCGGCTCGCCCTGGCGATGGCCGTCGTCGGCCGCCCCGAACTGGTCTTCCTCGACGAGCCGACCGCCGGTCTCGACCCGCAGGCCCGCCGCTCCACCTGGGAGCTCGTACGCGAGCTGCGCACCGACGGGGTGTCGGTCGTCCTCACCACACACTTCATGGACGAGGCCGAGGAGCTCGCCGACGACGTCGCCGTCATCGACGCGGGCAAGGTCATCGCCCAGGGCAGTCCCGAGACGCTCTGCCGCGGCGGCGCCGAGAACACCCTGCGCTTCACCGGTCACCCCGGTCTGGACGTCGGGTCGCTGCTGAAGGCGCTGCCCGACGGCACCGAGGCGGCCGAGCTCACCCCCGGCGCGTACCGCATCAGCGGTGACGTCAATCCGGAGCTGCTGGCCACCGTCACCTCCTGGTGCGCGCAGAACGGAGTGATGCCGTCCGGCATCTCCGTGGAGCGGCACACGCTGGAGGACGTCTTCCTGGAACTGACCGGCAAGGAGCTGCGCGCATGAGCGCCGGTACGTACACCCCGCAGCCGGGCGCAGCCCCGCTGGGCCGCATGATCACCGCGCAGACCGCCCTGGAGACGCGGATGCTGCTGCGCAACGGCGAGCAGCTGCTGCTGACCGTGATCATCCCGACGCTGCTGCTGGTGCTGTTCAGCGCGGTCGACATCGTGGACACCGGCGCGGGCGAGTCCGTCGACTTCCTGGCCCCCGGCATCCTCGCGCTGGCCGTGATGTCCACGGCCTTCACGGGCCAGGCCATCGCCACCGGTTTCGAGCGGCGGTACGGGGTGCTGAAGCGGCTCGGCGCCTCGCCGCTGCCGCGCTGGGCGCTGATGACCGCCAAGACCCTCGCGGTGCTGGTCACCGAGGTGCTGCAGGTGGTGCTGCTCACGGTGATCGCGTTCGCGCTGGGCTGGTCGCCGCACGGCAACCCCTTCGCCGTCCTGCTGCTGCTCGTGCTCGGCACGGCGGCCTTCTCCGGGCTCGGGCTGCTGATGGCCGGGACGCTCAAGGCGGAGGCGACGCTCGCCGCGGCCAACCTGGTCTTCCTGCTGCTGCTGGTCGGCGGCGGGGTCATCGTGCCGCTGGACAAGTTCCCGGACGCGGTGCAGTCGGTGCTCGGGCTGCTGCCGATCGCGGCCCTGTCGGACGGTCTGCGCGAGGTGCTCCAGCACGGGGCGTCGATGCCGTGGGGCGACCTCGGCATCCTGGCGGTGTGGGCGGTCCTCGGGCTGGGCGCGGCGGCGAAGTTCTTCCGCTGGGAGTGAGGCCGCCGGAAGCGCGGCCCCTGGGAGTGAGGCCGCGAACGCGCTCCGTCGACGTTTCGGGTAACTCGTCCCCCTCGTGAAAGCTTGCACAAGCCGCCGCCTACGATGGTGCGCGTGCCCAAGCTGACCCGAGCCGAAGTCGCTCAAGCCGCGCGGAACCCGCTCCTGTACATCGCCGAGCGATGGACCCCCAGCCCCCGCACGGTCCGCCGTGCGGCCATGTCGGCCGTCGTCATGGCCGTAGTCATCGTCGTGACCGGCGGCGCGGTACGGCTGACCGGCTCCGGCCTCGGCTGCCCGACCTGGCCCAAGTGCACCGACGAGAGCCTCACGGCGACGAGCGAGATGGGCTTCCACGGCGTCATCGAGTTCGGCA
Organism: Streptomyces sp. NBC_00984; assembly: GCF_045162475.1. NCBI lineage: Bacteria > Bacillati > Actinomycetota > Actinomycetes > Kitasatosporales > Streptomycetaceae > Streptomyces > Streptomyces sp. NBC_00984. The sequence goes on along the minus strand of NZ_CP108734.1, from coordinate 6,866,925 downwards.
ACCGGATGCTGACGTACGTCCTGTGCGCGGCCGTCGGATGGGCGATCATCGCCGCCCGGTCCGCCAAACCCTGGCGACGCAGCCTGACCAGGCTCGGCTGGGTGCAGTTCTGGGTGGTCATGGGCAATGCCGTGCTCGGCGGCATCGTGGTGCTGGTCGGCCTCAACCCGTACACCGTCGCGGCGCACTTCCTGCTCTCCACGGCGCTGCTGACCGTCGCGATGGTGACCTGGCAGCGGGTCCGCGAGGGCGACGAGGAGCCCCGGCCGCTGGTCGGCAAGGCGGTGTCCCAGCTGACCTGGTTGCTCGCGGTCGCCGCGGGGCTGCTGATCGCGGTCGGCACGGCGGTCACGGGCGCCGGACGGCACGCGGGCGACTCCAGCGACGTGCACCGCATTCCGATCGACTGGAAGATGATCACGCAGCTGCACGCCGATCTGGCCTGGGTCGTGGTGGCCCTGACCGTGGCGCTCTGGTTCGTGCTGAAGGCCGTCGACGCGCCGATCGGCCCGCTGCACCGCGCCCGCGACCTCTTCCTGGTGCTGATGGCGCAGGGCGTGATCGGGTACGTGCAATATTTCACCGACACGCCGGAGATCCTGGTCGGCCTGCACATGCTGGGCTCGTGCCTGGTTTGGATCGCGGTCGTGCGGGTGCTCCTGTCGCTGCGTGAGCGTCCCGTGACCGTGGCCGCGGTGCCCGGCGCCGCCATCGAGCAGCCGGAGCCCGCAGCGGCGGGCTGACCGAGGACGGCCTCCCTCCCCCGTACGCCGATCGCCGGACGGTTCCTTCTCGGAACCGTCCGGCGATCGGCGTATGAAGGGCACCGCGCGCTCAGACCTCACGCGCCCGGACCACGCGCGCTCAGGCCTTGTTGGAGGGGCCGCCGACCTGGATGCCGGCCATCCGCGTCCACTCGTACGGGCCGGTGCGGACCTTCGCGGCGAACTCCCCGTCGAAGGACTCGTGCATCGTGATCCCGGCCTTCCGCGTGGCGCTCTCGGCGACCTCGTACGAGGGGGCGACCAGGTCGCCCCAGCCGCCGTCCTCACCCACGAGCACGATGCGGGTGCCCATCTGCCCCATGTAGGCGAGCTGTCCCTCCGCACCGCCGTGCGCCTTGGAGAAGGCGCCGATCTCCTTGGCGAGCTTCGCCGCCCTGCGCTCCGCGCGGGCCGCCTGCTTGCCGCTCTCCACCTGGGTCTCTGCCGTCTCAGCCATGCTCAGGATGCTACCGACGGGTAGCGCAACGTGCGACGGGCGGGGTACGTGGCCTGGGCCACGTACCCCGCCCGTCGGCAGGGATCGAGGAGCGGGACTACCTGAGGAAGGGGTCGACCGCCACGGCGACGAAGAGCAGCGAGACATAGGTGATGGACCAGTGGAACAGCCGCATCTCCTTGAGCTTTCCTCCGGTCACTCCGGCCTTGGCCCGGCTCTGCAGGCCGTGCGCCTCCCAGAGCCAGAACCCGCCGGTCGCCAGCGCCACCGCCGTGTAGAACCAGCCGGTGTAGCCCAGCGGCGTGAGCAGCAGCGAGACGGCCACCATCACCCAGCTGTAGATGACGATCTGGCGGGCCACCACCCGGTTGGACGCGATGACCGGAAGCATCGGGACGCCGACCCGGGCGTAGTCCTCCTTCACCTTCATGGAGAGCGGCCAGTAGTGCGGCGGCGTCCAGAAGAAGATGACGGCGAAGAGGATCACCGCGGCCCAGGACATCGAGTTCGTCACGGCCGACCAGCCGATGAGAACGGGCATGCAGCCCGCGATGCCGCCCCAGACGATGTTCTGCGAGGTACGGCGCTTGAGCAGCATCGTGTAGACGACGACGTAGAACAGCAGCGCGCCGAGCGACAGCGCCGCCGAGAGCCAGTTCACCAGCAGGCCGAACCAGACCGTCGAGATCGCCGCGAGGGCGAAGCCGAAGACCAGGCACTCACGCGGGCTCACCATGCCGGTGACCAACGGACGCTGCGACGTACGGTCCATCAACGCGTCGATGTCGCGGTCGATGTACATGTTCAGTGCGTTGGCACCGCCGGCGGAGAGGTATCCGCCGATGGTGGTGGTGACAACGAGCCACAGGTCGGGTACACCCTGAGCGGCGAGGAACATCACCGGAACAGTGGTGATCAGCAGCAGCTCGATGATCCGCGGCTTGGTCAGCGCCACGAAAGCCTTGACACGGGCCCCGAACGGGCGATGGCCCCCTGGGCTGGGAGTCAAGGCGACCCCTGCGGGTCGGGACTCGACGGCCGTCACGCACACCCCTGACAGAGAAATCCCAGCAAGCTCCGGGCGTGAAGGCCCGGTAAAGACTTGCGCGAACCAGACCACTGTAGACGTTGGGGACAGGCCGTCCTTCGCGGGGGTGGGTCGTGTTGGAGCGGCGCGGAAGCGGGGCCCATGAGCTGGGGGGGTACCGCTCACCGGAGCGGAACAGAAGTATCGGGACGCGCTCGCCACAGGGCCCATAAGTAAGGAGAAGCGCTCATCGGAGTAGCGCAGAAGTGAGCCGTCGCGCTCATACGGGAGGCGAACTCCGCGGGCCGCCTGCACCCTGGAAAGCAGCGGAAAATGCATGTTCCGACGGGGGTAGGCTCGACAACGCCCGGTGCGGTCACAGTCACCGGTTTACAACAGTGGAGAGGAGCCCTGACTCAGGGTGAGCACCAAGCCGACCACCACAGATCTCCAGTGGACCGAATTGGACCAGCGGGCCGTGGACACTGTCCGTGTCCTTGCAGCGGACGCCGTACAGAAGGTCGGAAACGGCCACCCTGGTACGGCCATGAGCCTCGCTCCCGCCGCGTACACCCTCTTCCAGAAGGTGATGCGCCACGACCCCGCCGACGCGGACTGGGCCGGGCGCGACCGGTTCGTGCTCTCGGCCGGTCACACCAGCCTGACCCTCTACATCCAGCTCTACCTGGCCGGGTACGGCCTGGAGCTCGATGACCTCAAGGCCTTCCGCACCTGGGGCTCGAAGACCCCCGGCCACCCGGAGTACGGCCACACCACCGGCGTCGAGACGACCACCGGCCCGCTGGGCCAGGGTGTCGCCAACGCCGTGGGCATGGCGATGGCCGCCCGCTACGAGCGCGGCCTGTTCGACCCGGAGGCGGCCCCCGGCACCTCCCCGTTCGACCACATGGTCTGGGCCATCGCCGGTGACGGCTGCCTCCAGGAGGGCATCTCCGCGGAGGCGTCCTCGCTGGCCGGACACCAGAAGCTGGGCAACCTGGTCCTGCTGTGGGACGACAACCACATCTCCATCGAGGGCGACACGGAGACCGCGGTCTCCGAGGACACCCTGAAGCGGTACGAGGCGTACGGCTGGCACGTCCAGCGCGTCGAGCAGCTGCCCAACGGCGACCTGGACCCGGCGGGTCTGTACCGCGCGCTGCAGGCCGCCAAGGCCGAGACCGGGCGCCCGTCGTTCATCGCGGCCCGCTCGATCATCGCCTGGCCCGCGCCGCACGCCCAGAACACCGAGGCCTCGCACGGCTCGGCGCTCGGTGACGAAGAGGTCGCCGCCACGAAGAAGGTCCTCGGTTTCGACCCGGAGAAGACCTTCGAGGTCGCCGACGAGGTCATCGCCCACACCCGTGAGGCGCTGGACCGCGGCCGTGAGGCCCGGGGCGAGTGGGAGAAGACCTTCGCCGCGTGGCGCACCGCCAACCCGCAGCGCGCCGCCGAGTTCGACCGGATCGCCGCCGGCGAGCTGCCCGCGGGCTGGGAGGACCGGCTTCCGGTCTTCGAGCCGGGCAAGGGTGTCGCCACCCGTGCCGCCTCCGGCAAGGTGCTCCAGGCGCTCGGCGAGATCATCCCCGAGCTGTGGGGCGGCTCCGCCGACCTCGCGGGCTCGAACAACACCACGATCGACAAGACGTCGTCGTTCCTCCCGGCGGGCAACCCGCTGCCGGGCGCGGACCCGTACGGCCGCACGATCCACTTCGGTATCCGCGAGCACGCCATGGCCGCGGCCATGAACGGCATCGCGCTGCACGGCAACACCCGTATCTACGGCGGCACCTTCCTGGTGTTCTCCGACTACATGCGCAACGCCGTGCGCCTGTCCGCGCTGATGCACCTGCCGGTGACCTACGTGTGGACGCACGACTCGATCGGTCTCGGCGAGGACGGCCCGACCCACCAGCCGGTGGAGCACCTGGCCGCGCTGCGCGCCATCCCGGGCCTGAACATCGTCCGCCCGGCCGACGCCAACGAGACCTCCATCGCCTGGCGCGAGATCCTGCGCCGCTACACCAAGGTGTTCGGCAAGGGCGCCCCGCACGGTCTGGCGCTGACCCGCCAGGGCGTTCCGACGTACGAGGCGAACGAGGACGCGGCCAAGGGCGGCTACGTGCTCTTCGAGGCCGAAGGCGGCGAGGCTCAGGTCCTCCTCATCGGTACCGGCTCCGAGGTGCACCTCGCCGTCGAGGCGCGTGAGGAGCTGCAGGCGGCCGGCATTCCGACCCGGGTGGTCTCGATGCCGTCGGTCGAGTGGTTCGAGGAGCAGGACCAGGCGTACAAGGACAGCGTCCTGCCGCCGTCCGTGAAGGCACGCGTCGCCGTCGAGGCCGGCATCGGCCTGACCTGGTACCGCTACGTCGGTGACGCCGGCCGGATCGTCTCGCTGGAGCACTTCGGTGCCTCGGCCGACGCCAAGGTCCTCTTCCGCGAGTTCGGCTTCACCGGCGAGCACGTCGCCGCCGCCGCGCGGGAATCTCTCGCGGCAGCCACGCGCTGACGCCGTTATACGACTAGTAGGAGATGCAATTCTCATGACAGACGCACTCAAGCGCCTCTCCGACGAGGGCGTGGCGATCTGGCTCGATGACCTGTCGCGCAAGCGGATCACCTCGGGCAACCTCGCCGAGCTGATCGACCAGCAGCACGTCGTGGGCGTCACCACCAACCCGTCGATCTTCCAGAAGGCGATCTCGCACGGGGACGGCTACGAGCAGCAGCTCACCGACCTCGCCACCCGCAAGGTCACGGTCGACGAGGCCATCCGCATGATCACGACGGCCGATGTACGGGACGCGGCGGACATCCTGCGTCCGGTCTTCGACGCCACGGACGGCCAGGACGGCCGGGTCTCCATCGAGGTCGACCCGCGTCTGGCCCACCACACCGCGGCCACCGTCGCCGAGGCCAAGCAGCTGGCCTGGCTGGTGGACCGGCCCAACACGCTCATCAAGATCCCGGCGACGAAGGCCGGTCTCCCGGCGATCACCGAGGTCATCGGCAAGGGCATCAGCGTCAACGTCACGCTGATCTTCTCGCTGGAGCGCTACCGCGAGGTCATGGACGCCTACCTGGCGGGCCTGGAGAAGGCGAAGGCCGCGGGCCTGGACCTGTCCAAGATCCACTCGGTGGCCTCGTTCTTCGTGTCCCGCGTGGACACCGAGATCGACAAGCGCCTCGACGCCCTCGGCACCGACGAGGCCAAGGCGCTCAAGGGCAAGGCGGCGCTCGCCAACGCCCGGCTCGCCTACCAGGCGTACGAGGAGGTCTTCTCCTCGGACCGCTGGGCCGCCCTCGACAAGGCCCAGGCCAACAAGCAGCGTCCGCTGTGGGCCTCGACCGGCGTCAAGGACCCCGCCTACAAGGACACCCTGTACGTCGTCGACCTGGTCGCCCCCGGCACGGTGAACACCATGCCCGAGGCCACCCTGGACGCCACGGCCGACCACGGTCAGGTCACGGGCGACACCATCACCGGCACCTACGAGCAGTCCCGCGCCGAGCTCGACGCGGTGGCGAAGCTCGGGATCTCCTACGACGACGTCGTCCAGCTCCTCGAGGACGAGGGCGTCGAGAAGTTCGAGGCGGCCTGGATCGACCTGCTCAACTCGACCGAGGCGGAGCTCAAGCGCCTCGCCCCTTCGGAGGGCTGACCACCTTGTCTGGTGTTCCCGGAGCCAACCCGCTTCGTGACCCCCAGGACCGACGGCTCCCGCGCATCGCGGGACCGTCGGGCCTGGTGATCTTCGGGGTCACGGGCGATTTGTCCCGCAAAAAGCTGATGCCCGCCGTCTATGACCTGGCCAATCGCGGCCTGTTGCCGCCGGGCTTCTCCCTCATCGGTTTCGCACGCCGCGAGTGGCAGGACGAGGACTTCGCACAGGAGGTCCACGACGCCGTCAAGCAGCACGCCCGTACGCCGTTCCGCGAAGAGGTCTGGCAGCAGCTCATCCAGGGGATGCGCTTCGTCCAGGGCAACTTCGACGACGACGAGGCCTTCGAGCAGCTGAAGACCACGATCCAGGAGCTGGACAAGGCGCAGGGCACGGGCGGCAACTTCGCCTTCTACCTGTCCGTGCCGCCGAAGTTCTTCCCCAAGGTCGTCCAGCAGCTCAAGAAGCACGGACTCGCCGACCAGAAGGAGGGCTCCTGGCGGCGTGCCGTCATCGAGAAGCCCTTCGGCCACGACCTGAAGAGCGCGCAGGAGCTCAACCAGATCGTGCACGACGTGTTCCCGCCCAACGAGGTCTTCCGGATCGACCACTACCTGGGCAAGGAGACCGTCCAGAACATCCTGGCGCTGCGGTTCGCCAACACGATGTTCGAGCCGATCTGGAACAGGTCGTACGTCGACCACGTCCAGATCACGATGGCCGAGGACATCGGCATCGGCGGCCGGGCCGGCTACTACGACGGCATCGGCGCCGCCCGCGACGTCATCCAGAACCACCTGCTCCAGCTGCTGGCGCTGACCGCGATGGAGGAGCCCGGCTCCTTCCACCCGAAGGCCCTGGTCGCCGAGAAGCTCAAGGTGCTCACGGCGGTGGAGCTGCCGGAGGACCTGGGCAAGCACACGGTGCGCGCCCAGTACGTGCACGCGTGGCAGGGCGGCGAGGAGGTCCCCGGGTACCTCGACGAGGACGGCATCGACCCCAAGTCGAAGACCGACACCTACGCCGCGATCAAGCTGACGATCAACAACCGCCGCTGGGCGGGCGTGCCGTTCTACCTCCGTACCGGAAAGCGGCTCGGCCGCCGGGTCACGGAGATCGCGGTCGTCTTCAAGCGGGCTCCGTACCTGCCCTTCGAGTCCGGCGCCACCGAGGAGCTGGGCGGCAACGCCCTGGTCATCCGGGTCCAGCCGGACGAGGGCGTGACCGTGCGGTTCGGCTCCAAGGTGCCCGGCACCTCGATGGAGGTCCGGGACGTCACGATGGACTTCGCCTACGGCGAGTCCTTCACGGAGTCCAGCCCGGAGGCCTACGAGCGGCTCATCCTCGATGTGCTGCTCGGCGACGCCAACCTCTTCCCCCGGCACCAGGAGGTCGAGCTCTCCTGGAACATCCTCGACCCGATCGAGCAGTACTGGGACAAGCACGGCAAGCCCGCGCAGTACCCGGCGGGCACCTGGGGCCCGGCCGAGGCCGACGAGATGCTCGCACGAGACGGACGGAGCTGGCGCCGGCCATGAAGATCGATCTCACGGAGACCACTTCCAGCAAGATCAACCAGGCGCTGGTCTCGGCCCGCCGGGCCATCGGCACCCCGGCCATCGGCATGGTGCTCACCCTGGTCATCGTCACCGACGAGGAGAACGCGTACGACGCGCTCAAGTCGGCCGGTGACGCCTCGCGCGAGCATCCCTCGCGGATCATCGCGGTGATCAAGCGGGTCAGCCGCTCGCCGCGCAGCCGCCGGGACGCCCGGCTCGACGCCGAGGTGCGGGTCGGTTCCGACGCGGGCACCGGCGAGACGGTCGTACTGCGTCTCCACGGCGAGCTGGTCAACCACGCCCAGTCGGTGGTCCTGCCGCTGCTGCTGCCGGACGCCCCGGTCGTGGTCTGGTGGCCCGAGGGCGCACCCGTCGACCCGGCGAAGGACCCGCTGGGCGCGCTCGCCCAGCGCCGGATCACGGACGCGTACTCGGCGGAGCACCCGGGCAAGGAGCTGGCGGCGCGCGCCGACTCGTACAACCCGGGCGACACCGATCTGGCCTGGACCCGCATCACGCCGTGGCGCTCGATGCTGGCGGCCGCGCTCGACCAGCAGCACGTCGAGGTCATCTCGGCGACGGTCGAGGGCGAGTCGGAGAACCCGAGCTGCGAGCTGCTCGCCATGTGGCTCGCGGACCGGCTCAAGGTGCCGGTGGAGCGCACCGTCTCCGCCGGTCCCGGTCTGACGGCCGTGCGGATGGAGACCAAGAACGGCGTCATCGTCCTGGACCGTCCCGACGGTTCGCTGGCCACGCTCTCGATGCAGGGCCAGCCGGACCGCGCGGTGGCGCTCAAGCGGCGGGACACCGCCGAGCTGCTCGCCGAGGAGCTGCGCCGTCTGGACCCGGACAACACCTACGAGGCGACGGTGAAGTTCGGCGTGTCGAAGCTCGGCGGACCGGCCGGTCCGCAGCCGGCCGAGCCCGCCCCGGCCGCGGCCCCGGCCGCCGCGAAGAAGACCGCGGCCAAGAAGGCGACGGCGAAGTGAGTGCCCCTCAACTCGTGGTGCACCGCGACAAGGAGCTGATGGCGCAGGCCGCCGCGGCCCGGCTGATCACGAAGATCGTGGACGCCCAGGCCGCACGCGGCTACGCCTCGGTGGTCCTCACCGGCGGGCGCAACGGCAACGGCCTGCTGGCCGCGCTCGCCGACGCGCCCGCCAGGGACGCGATCGACTGGTCGCGGCTCGATCTGTGGTGGGGCGACGAGCGGTTCCTGCCGGAGGGCGATCCGGAGCGCAATGTCACGCAGGCCCGCGAGGCCCTGCTGGACTCGGTGGAGCTGGACCCGTCCCGGGTGCACGCGATGCCCGCTTCGGACGGCCCGTTCGGCAACGACGCCGACGCGGCGGCGGCCGCGTACGCCGAGGAACTGGCCGCCGCGGCCGGTCCCGAGGACCACGGCCCGGTGCCGACGTTCGACGTGCTGATGCTGGGCGTCGGCCCGGACACGCATGTCGCGTCGCTCTTCCCGGAGTTGCCCGCGGTACGGGAGACCGAGCGCACCGTCGTCGGTGTGCACGGCGCCCCCAAGCCGCCGCCCACCCGCGTCTCGCTCACGCTGCCCGCGATCCGGGCAGCGCGCGAGGTGTGGCTGCTCGCCGCGGGCGAGGACAAGGCGGAGGCCGCGGAGATCGCGCTCTCGGGGGCCGGGGAGATCCAGGCCCCGGCGGCCGGTGCGTACGGACGCAGCCGCACCCTGTGGCTGCTGGACGCGGCGGCGGCCTCCCGGCTGCCGCGCGCGCTGTATCCACCGGCCTCTGCCTGATTGACCGTCAGTACCGTTGCGCACAGGCCCGGTTCGCTCCTCGGAGCGGCCGGGCCTGCTGCGTGCGGGCGTGAAGGACTCGGGCCATGGCGCGTATCGGGACCGTGGTGACGGGTGCGTCGGACGTACGGCGTGCGGCGGAGTTCTGGAAGGCGGCGCTCGGCTACGTGGAGCATGAGCCGTCGAAGGACGACTGGGGACCGGGGTCAGCCGGTGGGCGGGACGCGCTCCAGGAAGGGTTCCAGCAGGCCGGGCACGGCCTCGGAGGCGAAGTCGAGGCCCTCGCTCGCGTCCGTGTCGTACGCCGTGTACGCGCCCGCTCCGGCAGCCGTCGTCGCGGTGACGCTCAGCACCCCGGCCCGCCGCTGGAAGTACGTCTGCCGGACCGTCCAGCCGATGACTCCGGCCCGCTCCAGCGCGGCGGTCGAGCGCCTGACGCTGCCGGACCTCACCACCAGGTAGTCGCCGCTGAGGGCGTGCCCCAGGCCGCGGTACGCGTCCCGGGCCAGGAACACCCCGGCGGGCAGCGCCACGACGGCCCAGGCGAGCGCGATCCAGAGCAGGACGGGTGTCAGCAGCACGCCCAGGAGGGCCAGGACCAGCGCCGGGGCCGCGACGGCCCCGAACGCCCGGCGCAGCCTGCGGCCACGGGCCGCGAGGGGATGCCCGGTCAGCGGGGCGCCGGTCGGGGACGTGGTCTCGCGCAGGACGTCGGCGGCCACCGCGTCGGCGACGGTCCTGGGCGCGGCGGGCAGCAGGGTGTTGTGGTCGCCGTGCTGCTCCTCGTCGTCCTTGGCGAGTCCGGTGGTGATCGCGTCGACCCGGGCCGCGCCGAAGGTACGGATGCCGAGCGGTTCGACGAGGTCGACGCCGCGCAGCCGGCGCTCCTCGATGGAGACGGAGCGGGAGGTCAGCAGTCCGCGGCGGATCCGCAGGGTGCCGCCGGGTTCGCGCTCCAGCCGGTAGTTCCACCACATCTCGACCCACAGGCCGAGCGCGCCGACGACACCGGCAAGCACCGCGGCGAGGGCGAGGATCACGATCATGGCGAGCAGCGAGGTGTCCCGGAACCGGTCGCCGACCCACTCGATCACCCGCCCCTGCGCCCCGAACCAGTCGCTGACCTGCATCACCGCGCCGGCCGCCGCACCACCGAGCGCGGGGGCGACGAACGAGACCGGCGCGTAGCGGATCCAGCGCGGGTCGAGGGCGACGAGCTCGCCCTCGCGATGGGTGCCCGGGACGCCGGTGGCCGTGCGTTCCAGCAGTTCGCGGCGGAGCCGTTCGCCCTCGCGCCGGGTGACCGGGTCAAGTTCGAGGGTGGAGTCGTTGCCGGAGTGCTCGCCGGTGCCGATGCGGACGGTGACCAGGCCGAGCACCCGTTGCAGCAGATGGGCGGTGAGGTCGACGCTGCGGATGCGTTCCCGGGCCAGTGAGCGCTTCTTGACCAGGAGCAGCCCGGTGTGGAGCTCGACCCGGTCGGCGCCGACGCGGTAGCGGGTGCGGCGCCACCGTACGTGGTCGCCGGCCGCCGCGGAGCCGATCAGCAGGATCGAGCCGGCGAGGACCCAGGCGACCGCGGCCCCGAAGCCGAACCGTCCGGACAGGCCGAGCGTGGTGGGCACGGCCGCACCGGCGGCCACTCCGGCCGTGACGAGAGCGCTGACGAGCACCGTGCGCCGGTCCAGGTGCCGCCAGTCGGCGGCGGTGGCCGTGCCGGGGCCCTGGGCCCGGCTCTGCTCGCCCCCGGCGTCCGGGGAGGGGGAGACGGCCGCCTCGGAGCTCATGTGGCGTCCCCGGGGGTGCCCTGGGTGATCCGGGTCAGCCGCTCGGCCAGTTCGGCCGCCGTTTCGTGGTCGAGGCCCTCGATCCGCACCTCGCCCTTGGCCGACGCGGTGGTCACGGTGACGGTGGCGAGCCGGTAGAGCTGTTCGAGCGGTCCGCGCACGGTGTCCACGGTCTGGATCCGGGACATCGGGGCGATCCGCCACTCCTGCCGGAAGACCCCGGTCCTGACGTACACCGCTTCGTCGGTGACCTCCCAGCGATGGGTGCGGAACCACCAGGCGGGGAGGAGGACGGCGCAGCCGGTGCCGAGGACCGCGAGGATCGCGGCGGGCAGCAGCAGCCAGAACCGGGCGGGCTCGATGAGTACGCCCAGCACGGCCAGGACGACCACGGGGGCCGCGGTCAGCAGCAGCCACTGGGCCCGCCACCATCCCACGGCCCTCGCGTCCAGCGTATTGTTCGGCGGCCGCAGCCGCACCGTCCCCTCCCCCGTGGTCATCGGCTCAGCGCCCCCGGCGGGCGCGGTACGCCTCGACGAGCGCGGCGGTCGAGCTGTCCAGCTGCTCGCCCCCCTTGCCCTCGGTGAGCACCGGCTCGATCCTCCTGGCGAGGACCTTGCCGAGTTCGACGCCCCACTGGTCGAAGGAGTCGATGTTCCAGACGGCGCCCTGGACGAAGACCTTGTGCTCGTACAGCGCGATCAGCTGGCCGAGCACGGACGGGGTCAGCCGGTCGGCGAGGATCGTCGTCGTCGGGTGGTTGCCCCGGAAGGTCTTGTGCGGCACCAGCTCCTCGGCGACGCCCTCGGCACGGACCTCGTCCGGCGTCTTGCCGAAGGCCAGCGCCTGGGTCTGGGCGAAGAAGTTGGCCATCAGCAGATCGTGCTGGGCGACCAGGCCGGGCAGCAGGTCGGCGACCGGCTCGGCGAAGCCGATGAAGTCGGCCGGGATGACCTTGGTGCCCTGGTGGATCAGCTGGTAATAGGCGTGCTGTCCGTTGGTGCCGGGGGTGCCCCAGACGACCGGTCCGGTCTGCCAGTCGACCGGATTTCCGTCCCGGTCCACGGACTTGCCGTTGGACTCCATGTCCAGCTGCTGCAAGTACGCGGTGAACTTGGACAGATAGTGGCTGTACGGCAGCACGGCATGCGACTGGGCGTCGAAGAACGCGCCGTACCAGACGCCCAACAGGCCCATCAGCAGGGGGACGTTGTCCTCGGCGGGGGCGGTGCGGAAGTGCTCGTCGACGAGGTGGAAGCCGTCGAGCATCTCGCGGAACCGGTCCGGGCCGATGGCGATCATCAGCGAGAGACCGATGGCGGAGTCGTACGAGTAGCGGCCGCCGACCCAGTCCCAGAACTCGAACATGTTGGCGGTGTCGATGCCGAAGTCCGCGACCTTCTCGGCGTTCGTGGACAGCGCCACGAAGTGCCTGGCGACCGCGTCCTGGCCGGCCCCCAGACCGGTCAGCAGCCAGTTGCGGGCGGAGGTGGCGTTGGTGATGGTCTCGATCGTGGTGAAGGTCTTCGACGCGATGATGAAGAGCGTCTCGGCCGGGTCGAGATCGCGCACCGCCTCGTGGAGGTCGGCGCCGTCGACGTTCGACACGAAGCGGACGGTCAGTTCGCGATCCGTGAAGGAGCGCAGCACCTCGTACGCCATGGCGGGGCCGAGGTCGGAACCGCCGATGCCGATGTTGACGACGTTCTTGATGCGCTTGCCGGTGTGACCGGTCCACTCCCCCGACCTGACACGGTCGGAGAACGCCGCCATCTTGTCGAGCACGGCGTGCACACCCGGCACCACGTTCTCGCCGTCGACCTCGATCACCGCGTCGCGCGGGGCACGCAGCGCGGTGTGCAGGACGGCGCGGTCCTCGGTGGTGTTGATCTTCTCGCCGCGGAACATCGCGTCCCGTAGCTCGGCCACCCCGGTGGCCGCGGCGAGTTCGCGCAGCAGCCGCAGCGTCTCGTCGGTGACCAGGTGCTTGGAGTAGTCGATGTACAGATCGCCGACCCGGAGGGTGTATCCGGTACCGCGCTGCGGATCGTCCGCGAAGAGCTGTCGCAGATGTGTCGTTCCGAGCTGCTCGCGGTGCTTGCCCAGAGCGGTCCACTCGGGCGTCTGGTTGAGCCTGGTTCGGCTACGTGTATTCATCCCGGATATCAGCCCAATTCTTCTCGTGCCTGCAGATGCCCCGCTGCACCTCCAACCTAATTGATCAGAAGGGCCGACGAGACAACGAAGACCTGCGGCACGGCAAAAGCAGACCGGCCGGGCACCTTGTGGGTGCCCGGCCGGTGAACTTCTAGATTTCGCCCCGGAGTTTCGCGAGGGCCTCGGCGAGGATGGCCTCGCCGTCCGCATCGCTGCGCCGCTCCCGTACGTACGCGAGGTGCGTCTTGTACGGCTCGGTGCGCGGCGGGTCCGGCGGGCTGTCCCGGTCCTGGCCGGCCGGGAAGCCGCAGCGCGGGCAGTCCCAAGTCTCCGGTACCTGCGCGTCACTGGCGAAGCTCGGCTGCGTCTCGTGCCCGTTCGAGCACCAGAAGGAGATGCGGAGGCGCGGCGCGGACTCGCCGCGCTCGGCCTCCCCCATCGGCCCCGCTCCGACCCGGCTTCCCCGGATCGCGTTGCCACTTGCCACGGTCGTAACTCCCTGCGTGATGGTGCTCGAAGATGCCCCAGTCTACGTAAGGACCAACGCGCGTCCAGTGAAAGGAGTTACACCATCACCGGGAATCGCGTACGGCGGGTCAGTTGTCCAGCTTGATCAGCAGGCCAAGCACAACAATGCACGCGAACCATCCCAGGCCGACGACCACGGTGATCCGGTCGAGGTTCCGCTCCGCGACCGAGGAGCCGCCGACCGACGACTGCATGCCGCCACCGAACATGTCGGAGAGGCCGCCGCCCTTTCCCTTGTGCATCAGCACCAGCAGCATCAGCAGCAGGCTGAAGACGATCAGGGCGATCTCGAACGCCAAAATCACGGCTGGTCCCTACTTTCCGGAAATCCTCTGGACTGCATGTGCGAACAACGGGGGCCGGGAGGCTACACCCTCCACGGCCCCCGCAAGGGTACGACGGATCCGCGCTACCGCATACTCACTGGTCGCGGAAGCGGACGATCTTGACGAACTCGTCGGCGTCCAGCGCGGCGCCGCCGATCAGCGCACCGTCCACGTCGGGCTGCGCCATGATCGCGGCGACATTGCCGGACTTCACCGAGCCGCCGTACTGGATGCGGACGGCGTCGGCCAGCTCCTGCGAGTACAGCTCGGCCAGCCGGCGGCGGATCGCTCCGCAGACCTCCTGGGCGTCCTCGGGGGTGGCGACCTCGCCGGTGCCGATGGCCCAGACCGGCTCGTACGCGATCACGATGGACTCGGCCTGCTCGGCCGGTACGTCCTTCAGACCGCCGTCGAGCTGCGCGAGGGTGTAGGAGACCTGGTCACCGGCCTTGCGGATGTCCAGGCCCTCGCCGACGCAGAGGATCGGGGTCAGGCCGTGCTTGTACGCGGCCTTCACCTTGGCGTTGCAGATCTCGTCGTTCTCACCGTGGTACTGGCGGCGCTCACTGTGGCCGACGGCGACGTAGGTGCACCGCAGCTTGGCGAGCATCGGGCCGGAGATCTCACCGGTGTACGCGCCTGAGTCGTGCGCCGAGATGTCCTGGGCGCCGTACTTGATCTTCAGCTTGTCGCCCTCGACCAGGGTCTGCACGGAGCGCAGGTCGGTGAAGGGCGGCAGGACGGCGACCTCGACGGTGTCGTAGTCCTTGTCGGTCAGCGCGAAGCCGAGCTTCTGGGTGTGTGCGATGGCCTCGAGGTGGTTGAGGTTCATCTTCCAGTTGCCCGCCATCAGCGGGGTACGAGTGGTCATGAAAGGTCAGTCCTCCAGTGCGGCGAGGCCGGGAAGCGTCTTGCCCTCGAGGTATTCGAGGCTGGCACCGCCACCGGTCGAGATGTGTCCGAATGCGTTCTCGTCGAAGCCCAGGGTGCGGACGGCCGCGGCGGAGTCGCCACCGCCGACGACACTGAAGCCCGAGGAGTCGACGAGGGCCTGGGCGACGGCCCGGGTTCCCTCGGCGTAGTCGGGGTGCTCGAAGACGCCCATGGGGCCGTTCCAGAAGACGGTGGCGGCGTCGGCGAGCTTCGATGCGTACAGCGTGTTGGTCTCGGGGCCGTTGTCCAGGCCGATGAACCCGGCCGGGATGGCGTCCGCGGGCACCGTGCGGTGCTCGGTCGGGGCCTTGGCCTTGAGGTCCGGGAACTGCGCGGAGACCACGACGTCGACGGGGAGCACGAACTCCACGCCCTTGTCCTCGGCGCGCTCGAGGTACTCCAGCACCGCCGGGATCTGGTCCTCCTGCAGGAGCGAGCTGCCGACCTCGTGGCCCTGGGCCTTGAGGAAGGTGTACGCCATGCCGCCGCCGATCAGGATGCGGTCGGCGCGCTCCAGGAGGTGGTCGATGACGCCGAGCTTGTCGGAGACCTTGGAGCCGCCGAGCACCACGGCGTACGGACGCTCGACGTTCTCGGTGAGCTTCTTCAGGACGCCGACCTCGGTGGCGATCAGGTCACCGGCGGCGTGCGGCAGCCGGGCCGGGAGGTCGAAGACCGAGGCGTGCTTGCGGTGCACGGCTCCGAAGCCGTCGCCCACGTACAGGTCGGCGAGCTCGGCGAGCTGATCGGCGAAGGCGCCGCGCTCGGCGTCGTCCTCGGACGTCTCGCCGGGGTTGAAGCGGAGGTTCTCGATGACGGCGACCTCGCCGTCCCCCAGCGCGGCGACCGTGGCGCGGGCGGACTCGCCGACCGTGTCGGTCGCGAAGGCGACGTCCGTGCCGATGAGTTCACCGAGGCGGGCGGCGGCGGGCGCCAGGGAGAAGGCCGGGTCCGGAGCGCCCTTGGGGCGGCCCAGGTGCGAGGCGACGACGACCCGCGCGCCGGCCGCGACGAGCTTCTCCACGGTCGGCTGGACGGCGCGGATGCGGCCGTCGTCGGTGATGGTGGTGCCGCTCAGCGGCACGTTGAGGTCGGCGCGGACGAATACGCGCTTGCCGGTGACCCCTTCGGCGATCAGTTCGTCGATCGTCTTCATCTTGCTGGACTCCTTGGAGGGCGGGAGAGCATGCGACGGGGCTCGAACAGCGCGGCGTTGCGCTGTTCGAGCCCCGTGCTCACATCGAGGTGCCTGCCGGTTCGACGGTCAGAGCTGGTTGCCGACGAAGACGGTCAGGTCGACGAGGCGGTTGGAGTAACCCCACTCGTTGTCGTACCAGCCGAGGATCTTCACCGACTTGCCCTCCTGAACCATCGTCAGCGAGGAGTCGAAGGTGCAGGACGCCGGGTCGCCGACGATGTCCGAGGACACGATCGGGTCCTCGGTGTAGTACAGGATGCCCTTGAGGTCGCCGTCGTCCGCGGCCTTCTTGAACGCGGCGTTGACCTCGTCCTTGGTGACCTCGCGCTGCAGCTCCACGACCAGGTCGGTGGCCGAGCCGGTCGGGACCGGGACGCGCATGGCGATGCCGTCCAGCTTGCCCTTCAGCTGCGGGAGCACCAGGGCGGTGGCCTTGGCGGCACCGGTGGTGGTCGGGATGATGTTCTCGGCGGCGGCGCGGGCGCGACGCAGGTCCGAGTGCGGGAAGTCCAGGATGCGCTGGTCGTTCGTGTACGCGTGGACCGTCGTCATGAGGCCCTTGACGATGCCGAAGTTCTCGTCCAGAACCTTGGCCATCGGCGCGACACAGTTGGTCGTGCAGGAGGCGTTGGAGATGACGTGGTGGTTGGCCGCGTCGTACTTGTCCTGGTTGACGCCCATCACGATGGTGATGTCCTCGCCCTTGGCCGGAGCCGAGATGAGGACCTTCTTGGCGCCGCCGGCGATGTGCTTCTCGGCGTCGGCCTTCTTCGTGAAGATGCCGGTCGACTCGATGACGATGTCGACGCCCAGCTCACCCCAGGGGATGTCGGCCGGGTTGCGCTCGGAGAGCACCTTGATCGTGTGACCATCGACGGTGATGGTATCGGCGGTGTGGCTGACCTCTGCCTTGAGACGACCCAGGATGGTGTCGTACTTCAGCAGGTGGGCCGTGGTCGCGGTGTCACCCAGGTCGTTGACAGCCACGATCTCGATGTCCGCACCCTGCTCCAGCAGCGCGCGGAAGTAGTTACGACCGATGCGGCCAAAGCCGTTGATGCCTACGCGGATCGTCACGAACCGATCTCCTCGTTAGGTACGCGGGGCTTTCACCCCGGCGAGTTGTATGAGATGTCCCCGACCGCCTCCGACCCTACCTCTCCGACGGCCCCGGGGTGACATCGAGCGGGGCCGTAGGAACCGCCGAGGCCCGTATTCCTCGGTAGGAGTACGGGCCCCCGAACACTCGGCCGTACACACAGCGGAAATTACGCAGCGTCAACATCCCGTGGAGCGCCGCGCGTCCCGGATCCGGCCGGATTCACCGCCGTCGCGGGTCAGCCCACCAGGCCGTCGGCGAGCTCCTCGCTGAGGGTGGATTCGGTGCCCGGGATCCCCAGGTCCTGGGCCCGCTTGTCGGCCATCGCCAGCAGCCGGCGGATCCGGCCGGCGACCGCGTCCTTGGTCAGCGGCGGGTCGGCGAGCGCGCCCAGCTCCTCCAGGGACGCCTGCTTGTGCTCCATGCGCAGCCGGCCGGCGGCCGCGAGGTGCTCGGGCACCTCCTCGCCCAGGATCTCCAGCGCGCGCCCCACCCGGGCGCCCGCGGCGACCGCGGCCCGCGCGGAACGGCGCAGGTTGGCGTCGTCGAAGTTGGCCAGGCGGTTGGCGGTGGCGCGGACCTCGCGGCGCATCCGCCGCTCCTCCCAGGCCAGCACCGAATCATGGGCGCCCAGCCGGGTGAGCAGGGCACCGATCGCGTCGCCGTCGCGGACGACGACCCGGTCCACCCCGCGCACCTCGCGGGCCTTGGCCGCGATGGAGAGCCGGCGGGCGGCGCCGACCAGGGCGAGCGCCGCCTCCGGGCCGGGGCAGGTCACCTCCAGGGAGGAGGACCTGCCCGGTTCGGTCAGCGAGCCATGGGCCAGGAAGGCACCGCGCCAGGCGGCCTCGGCATCGCAGGTGGCCCCCGAGACCACCTGCGGGGGCAGGCCCCGGATGGGACGGCCTCGGCCGTCCACCAGACCGGTCTGGCGGGCCAGCTGGTCGCCGCCCGCCACGACGCGTACGACGTAGCGGGAGCCGCGCCGCAGCCCGCCGGGCGCCATCACGATCAGCTCCGAGCTGTGCCCGAAGATCTCGAGAATGTCCCGCTTCAGCCGGCGCGCCGCCATCGAGGTGTCCAGCTCCGCCTCGATCACGATCCGGCCGCTCACCAGGTGCAGTCCACCCGCGAACCGAAGAATCGCCGAGACCTCTGCTTTTCTGCAGCAGGTCCGGGTCACGGGAAGCCGGGAAATTTCGTCCTTCACCGCCGGCGTCATCGCCATGGGCCGATCCTTCCATGCATCCGAAAAATACGGTCGTACGCGGCGGCCAACAGCTCCGGGTCATGAATCGGAACGCCGTCGGGTGAGGCCACCGGCGCCAGCTCGACCGCGGCGCCGAGCCGCTTGGCGGCATCGGCGAGGGACTCACGATCGGGCACGGCGGCTTCGTCGGCCAACACCACGTCCAGGGCGAGTTTAGGGGCGTGTCGTCCCAAAACCTCCAAATGACGCTGCGGGGAGAAGCCATCAGTTTCACCGGGTTGCGGTGCGAGGTTGAGCGAGAGGACCTTGCGGGCCTTGGTTTCGACGAGCGCGTCGAGCAGTTCGGGGACGAGCAGGTGCGGGATCACGGAGGAGAACCAGGACCCCGGGCCGAGCACCACCCAGTCGGCGTCGAGGACCGCGGCGACGGCCTCGGGGACGGCCGGCGGGTCGTGCGGGACGAGGTGGACGGACTGCACCTCGCCGGGGGTGAGCGCCACGGTGGCCTGCCCGCGCACGGTGTCCACGTCGTCCGGGCGGGCCGGGTCGTGTCCCCGGACGAGCGCCTGGAGCTCCAGCGGCACGGCGGACATGGGCAGCACCCGGCCGTGCGCCCCGAGGAGCCTGCCGACCAGGTCGAGAGCCTGTACATGGTCGCCGAGCTGCTCCCAGAGGGCGACGATCAGCAGATTGCCTACCGCGTGCTCGTGCAGATCGCCCTTGGACTGGAAGCGGTGCTGGATCACCCGGGCCCAGGTCTGGCCCCAGTCGTCGTCACCGCACAGGGCGGCGAGCGCCTTGCGCAGGTCGCCGGGCGGCAGGACGCCGAGCTCCTCGCGGAGCCGGCCGCTGGAGCCGCCGTCGTCGGCGACGGTGACCACGGCGGTGAGATCGCCGGTGATCCGGCGGAGCGCCGCGAGCGACGCGGACAGGCCCATGCCGCCGCCGAGGGCGACAACCTTGGGCTGCGCGCCGCGCTTGCGGCCGGACAGCGCAGAGGTGGCCCTGCGCAGCCGCCGCAGGCGCAGATTGCGGCTGGTCACTCGCGCCCCATGTCCCGGTGGACGAGAACGGTCTCGATGCCTTCGGTCGCGAGCCGGGCAGCCAGCTTCTCGGACATGGCGACCGAACGGTGCTTGCCGCCCGTGCAGCCGACGGCGATCGTCACATAGCGCTTGCCCTCGCGGCGGTACCCGGCGGCGATGAGCTGGAGCAGCTCCGTGTACTGGTTGAGGAACTCCTTGGCGCCGGGCTGGTCGAAGACGTAGGCGGAGACCTCCTCGTTGAGCCCGGTGAACGGGCGCAGCTCGGGGACCCAGTGCGGGTTGGGCAGGAAGCGGCAGTCGACCACCAGGTCGGCGTCGACCGGCAGGCCGTACTTGAAGCCGAACGACATCACCGTGGCGCGCAGCTCCGGCTCCTCGTCGCCGGCGAACTGGGCGTCCATCTTGGCGCGCAGTTCGTGCACGTTGAGGCTGGACGTGTCGATCACCAGGTCGGCGTCGCCGCGGAGCTCGCGCAGCAGGTCGCGCTCGGCGGCGATGCCGTCGACGATCCGGCCGTCGCCCTGGAGGGGGTGCGGGCGGCGGACCGATTCGAAACGGCGGACGAGGGCGTCGTCGGAGGACTCCAGGAAGACGATCCGCCGGGTGACGTGCTTGGCCTCCAGGTCGGCGAGGGATTCGCGGAGGTTGTCGAAGAAGCGGCGCCCGCGGACGTCGACGACGACGGCGATCCGCGCCACGTTGCCCTGCGATCGGGCACCGAGCTCGACCATGGTGGGGATCAGGGCGGGCGGCAGGTTGTCGACGACGAACCAGCCGAGGTCCTCCAGACACTTGGCCGCCGTGCTGCGCCCGGCGCCCGACATCCCCGAGATGATCACCAGCTCGGGAATGGCCGCATTCCCGTCGCTCGTCTCGATCGTGGTGCCCGTACTCACGTGTCCTGCTCCGTCTGCTCGGTCGGTGCCGTCGTGCTCGACTTCTTGCTCGCGCTCGGCTTCGTGTTCGTTTTCACGCTCGGTCATGTCGTGCTGCCCCCGTCGTCCTCTTCAATGATCTCTCCTGTCGCCGTGTTCACGGCGGGCGTGGCCGGGGCGGCCGAGGCGAGGGCGACAGCCACTGATTCCGCCGTCCTGCGGCCTATCCCCGGAACCTCGCAGATCTCGTCGATTGTCGCCTGCTTCAGCTTCTTCACGGAGCCGAAATGCTTGATCAACGCCTGTTTCCGGGTTTCGCCGAGACCGGCGACGGCGTCCAGGGGGCTGGAACGGATGCGTTTGGCCCGCTTGGCGCGCTGATAGGTGATCGCGAAGCGGTGGGCCTCGTCGCGGACGCGCTGGAGGAGATAGAGGCCCTCGCTGGAGCGGGGCAG
Organism: Streptomyces sp. NBC_00984; assembly: GCF_045162475.1. Lineage (NCBI taxonomy): Bacteria > Bacillati > Actinomycetota > Actinomycetes > Kitasatosporales > Streptomycetaceae > Streptomyces > Streptomyces sp. NBC_00984. The sequence goes on along the minus strand of NZ_CP108734.1, from coordinate 6,846,074 downwards.
GACGACGGGGTCGTCGTCATCGGGCAGCCAGACCTCTTCGAGGCGCTTGGCGAGGCCGCAGACGGCGATGTCGTCGATCCCCAGCTCGTCGAGGGCCCGCTTGGCCGCGGCGACCTGCGGCTGGCCGCCGTCGACCACGACGAGCTGCGGCGGATAGGCGAACCGCTTGGGACGCCCGTCGTCCTCACGGGGCTCGGCATCCGGATCGGGGACGGCGTCCGTATCAGGGACGGCGTCCGTATCAGGGACGGCGTCCGGGCCGGGGACGGCGTCCGGGCCGGTCGGGGCCGCCGGATCGGTCAAGGCCGCCAGGCCGGTCGGGGCCGCCGGGTCGGTCGGGGCCGCCGGGACCGGTCCGGTCGGGGCGGGGGTCTCCTCCCACTCCCCCGTCCGTTCCTTGTCCTGCAGATACCGCTTGAAGCGGCGGCCGATGACCTCGTGCATCGACCGGACGTCGTCCTGGCCCTCGAAGCCCTTGATCTGGAAGCGGCGGTACTCGCTCTTGCGGGCGAGGCCGTCCTCGAAGACGACCATGGAGGCGACCACGTCGTCGCCCTGGAGGTGCGAGATGTCGAAGCACTCGATGCGCAGCGGGGCGGTGTCGAGGCCGAGCGCCTCGGCGATCTCCTCCAGGGCGCGGGAGCGGGTGGTCAGGTCGGAGGCGCGCTTGGTCTTGTGCAGCCCCAGGGCCTGCTGGGCGTTGCGCTGGACCGTCGTCATCAGGTCCTTCTTGTCGCCGCGCTGTGGGATGCGCAGGCTGACCTGGGAGCCCCGGCGGCCGGCGAGCCACTGGGAGACCGCGTCCGGGTCCTCCGGCAGGGCCGGGACGAGGACCTCCTTGGGGACGGAGTCGCCCGTCTCCTCGCCGTACAGCTGCTGGAGCGCGTGCTCGACCAGACCCGAGGTGTCGACGTTCTCGACCTTGTCGGTGACCCAGCCGCGCTGGCCGCGCACCCGGCCGCCGCGCACATGGAAGATCTGGACGGCGGCTTCGAGCTCGTCCTCGGCGACCGCGATCAGGTCGGCGTCGGTGGCGTCGGCCAGGACGACGGCGCTCTTCTCCATGGCCCGCTTGAGGGCCTCCACGTCGTCGCGGAGCCGGGCCGCCCGCTCGTACTCCATCTCCTCGGCCGCCGCCATCATGTCCTTCTCCAGGCGGCGGATGTACGTACCGGTCCGGCCGGCCATGAAGTCGCAGAAGTCGTCGGCCAGTTCGCGGTGTTCCTCGGGGGTGACGCGGCCGACGCAGGGGGCCGAGCACTTGCCGATGTAGCCGAGGAGGCACGGGCGGCCGGTCCTGGCGGCGTTCTTGAAGACTCCGGCGGAGCACGTACGCACCGGAAAGACCCTCAGCATCAGGTCGACCGTCTCGCGGATGGCCCAGGCGTGCCCGTAAGGACCGAAGTAGCGCACGCCCTTCTTCTTGGCTCCGCGCATGACCTGGACGCGCGGGAACTCCTCGTCGAGCGTGACCGCGAGATAGGGATAGCTCTTGTCGTCGCGGTACTTGACGTTGAACCGCGGGTCGAACTCCTTGATCCAGGAGTACTCCAGCTGGAGGGCCTCGACCTCCGTGGCGACGACCGTCCATTCCACCGAGGCGGCCGTGGTGACCATCGTGCGCGTACGCGGGTGGAGCGCGGCCAGGTCCTGGAAGTAATTGGCCAGGCGCTGGCGCAGGTTCTTGGCCTTTCCGACGTAGATCACCCGGCGGTGTTCGTCGCGGAATTTGTAGACCCCCGGGGAGTCGGGGATCTGTCCCGGCTTGGGGCGGTAGCTGGAGGGGTCTGCCATGTGTCCCACCCTACTTGCGGGCAGTGACAGTGCGGCCGGGCCGGAGGGGGTGCCGTGCTCCGGGGCGCGGATCGCGGGAGCGCGCCCCGGAGCACGGGATCAGGGGGTTCCGTTGCCGGTCACGGGGTCTCCCGGTGGCGGCGACGGTTGCGCAGGACGGCGAGGCCGCTGAGGACGAGCACGACGAGGGCGCCCGCTCCGGCGACGGTCGAGGTGGCGGTCAGCGCCGTGCCGGAGCCCGTGCTCGCCGCGACCGTGCGGGTTTCCCGGCTGCCGGGCGCGGCGGCGGTGGACGGGGAGTAGCCGCCCGCCTTGCCGGAGCGCGCGTATCCGGAGCCGGGGAGCTTGTCGCCGTAGGCGGCGCGCACCCGGGCGCGATAGGCGGCCAGCGTGGTGCCCCGGGCGCCGACCGCGCGGACCGCGTCCTGGTCCAGCGGGAGCACCTTGGTCCCCTTCTGGACGTACCAGGCGTCCACCTGTGGTTCACGGAACACCGTGCCGCCGGGCAGCTTGCGGGCGCCCGCGGCGGCGTACCTCGTCTCGTCGTCGCCGGTCGCGATGTTCACCACCTGCCAGCCGCCGTCCTTCCCTTCCTTCGGAAGGGTCCACAGCGACGCCTTCTGGCCGTCCGAGGAGACGGCCGTGCTGGCGAGGTAGTCCAGCCTCGCGACGGGCGCTCCCGGCTTCCCGGCCACGAAGTCCGGATCGAGAGTGTGTACGGGAACGGCGGCGCCCTCGATGCGTGGGGCCGCAGCCGACCTGGTGATCGTGCCCTCGCGGGCGAAGAACCGGGCCAGGGTGTTCAGGGTCGCGGGGGCGCCGGCCGCCTGTCGGGCCGCCGCCAGTTCGGCCGGACCGGCGGTGGGTCCGGTGGCGGCGGCCGTCCCGGGGGCCGCGACGGTGAGCAGGGCGGCACCAGCCAGGACGCCGGTGGCTGCCAGGGCGGCGGCCGCGGACCGGGCGGCCCGTGGGGACCGTATGCCGTGTGCGGCGCGTGCGGTCTCGTGGATCATTCCGTCACGCTCCGATCCGGTAGAGAGAGTGGGTCCAGGAGAACTCGTTGTTGTTCACGTACCAGGCGTGCGAGGCCCAGTTGTAGCGGTTGCTGGAGGGCCAGGGATCGCCCCAGTAGACCCAGCTGTTCGCGTCGTCGTACCCGTACAGGACATGCATGTGGCCGCCGCCCGCCGACCACTGGATGCGCGTCTCGATGGGGCGGCCCGCGGCGATCTCGGCCTGGACGGTGGGGTAGCGCAGCCAGCCGGTGACGTACGAACCGGGGTTGATGCCGGCCCAGTGGAGACCGTCCTGGACATTGCCGAGCGTGGCCTGCGAGTTGGGGCACTCGTAGCCCTGTGCGCGGCCGAAGGCGGCGTTGCAGAACTGGTTCTGCGAGTAGTTCCGGCCGAACCAGGTGGCGACGGTGTTGCCGGAGGCCGCCCAGCACCAGTTGGTCTTCTCCTGGGCCTGCATGGTGATGTTCAGACGCTGGGTGGCGGCGACGGAGCTGCCGGCGGTGGCGCTTCGCGCCGTGGCGGCGGCGGGGGTGGGGTGCTGCGCCGCCGTGGCGGTCGCCGTCGGTACGGCGAGGAGTGCGGCGGCCAGGGCGGCCAGGGCCGGGAGCAGTCCCGTTCGGATTCTTCGGTTACGCATGACGTTCCTCCCGGGGCGGGGGGTGTGGGATCGGAGGAGCGCGTCCGGACGCTGTCCGAGGAGCATCAACCGTTGTCGGGGACGGGTCAACACGCTTCAATGCGGGGAAACATCGCGGTGTGAACGGCGTGGCGGATACGTGAACGGCACTCCCCCGGCCACCTGCGGCACCGCCCCCACCACCGCGGTCTCCCACGCCGCGTCGTGAACGTTCACCTGGAGGACCTCATGCAGCACACCGAGGCCGAACTGGCGCAGGTGCTGCACACCGGCCCGTTCCATCTGGCACTGCGCACCGCGCTGTCGGTGCGGGGGCTGCCGCTCCAGCGGGTGCAGCACCATCTCGCGTACCGCGGGGTCAAGGTCGGGGTGACGAGCCTGAGTTACTGGCAGCAGGGGGCCAGGCGCCCGCAGCGCGCCGAGTCCCTGCGGGCCGTGAAGGCGCTGGAGGAGGTGCTGGAGCTGCCGCGGAACTCGCTCCTCCGGTTGCTGGGAACCGGGAGCGCACGACCGGAAGCCGACCGTCCGGCCGCGCGTTCGTACCGTTCCCTGATGGAGTCGTCCGGCACCGTGGAGCGGCTGCTGGCGGCCATGGGGTCACCGGTGGACGGCGGACTGCACACGGTGGGGCACCACGAGCGGGTACGGATCGGTCCCGGCCGGGAGCTGCGGCAGCGTGAGTCGCAGCATGTGGTGCGTGCCCACCGGGACGACATCGACCGCTACCTCGCCGTCCACCGGGGCGATCCGGGCTGCGATCCGGCGCGGGTGACGGTGACGGCACGGGAGAACTGCCGGACGGGGCGGGTCCGATGGGACCGCGGGACGGGGGTGCTCGTCGCCGAGCTGCTCTTCGACACCCGGTTGAGGGCGGGCGACACGTTCCTCTTCGGCTACGGCTTCGACGACGGCACGGGAGGTCCGTGCGGCGAGTACGTGCGGGGGTTCAGCTTCGGCGGTGGGCAGTACGTGCTGCAGGTGGCCTTCGACGAGGCCGCGCTGCCGGTACGGTGCCGGCGCTTCGCGCAGGTCTCGGCGGGCGCGTCGCGCGGCGCCCGTACGGATCTCACGCTGACCGGCCGGCACCGGACCGTTCACCTCGTGGAGCAAGGGGTACGGCCCGGTCTGGTCGGCATCGACTGGGACTGGGACTGAAATCGACCGGGACCGGGAGTGAACCGGTCCGCGGCCGGTGTCAGGCGTCGGGGCCCGCGATCAGCTTTCCGCCCTCGACCCTGACCGGGACCGCGGGCAGCGGCGCGGTCGCCGGGCCGCGCATCGCCTTGCCGGTCGTGGTGTCGAAGTGGCTGCCGTGGCAGGGGCACTTCCCCACGTTGTCCTCGACCTTGTCCAGCAGGCAGCCCGCGTGGGTGCACTGGGCGCTGAACGCCTTGTACTGGCCCTTGGCCGGGCAGTTCACGATGACCCGCTCGTTGCGGAAGAGCTTGGAACCGCCGACCGGAATCTCGTCCGGCGCACCGAGCTCGACGGGAGCGGTCGGCGTCGGCGTCTCGGCGTGGCCGAGCTTCGATTCGGTCGAGCAGGCGGCCACTCCCAGCCCGGCGGCGCCGGCGAGAGCGGCACCCTTCAGCACGGTACGGCGGGCGGCGGGCTGGCCGGACATGCGGTCTCCACTGGTCAAAGGGGCGGATGGGCACCGGGCGCGACCGGGGCGCCGCGAGTACCAGGAGTACCGCGGGCATCGGAGCCGTCAGAGCCATCGGTGCCACCGGTGACAGAACCGACGATACCGGCGGAGACCGACGGCCCTGCGGCCGGGCCACCCGAGACCGGTTGTTCCTGGTCAGCGGCTCGGCGGCTCAGCAGCTAAGCAGCTCAGCAGCGGCAGAACGCGAGCGGCGGCCCCCGGAGGTCCGGGGGCCGCCGCCGCGACGCGGGGGTGTCAGGCCTTGCGCGCGCGGGTCGCCTTCTTCGCCGCGGGCTTCTTCGCCGCGGCCGTCCTGACGGTCTCGGCCGTGGTGGACTTCGCGGTCCTGCCCGCGCCTGTCCTGGCCGTGGCCGTCTTCCTCGCCGGGGCGGACTTCGCGGCGACCGCCTTCTTCGCGGCCGCCTTCCGCACCGGCTTGCGGGCCGCGGGCACCGCGGCCTCGCTCACCCGGTCCGGGTCCAGGATGCCCTGGAGGAACTTGCCGGTGTGGCTGGCCGGAACCCCGGCGACCTCCTCCGGAGTCCCCTCGGCGATGACCAGACCGCCGCCGCTGCCGCCTTCGGGACCCATGTCGATGACCCAGTCCGCGGTCTTGATCACATCGAGGTTGTGCTCGATGACGATCACCGAGTTGCCCTTGTCGACCAGCCCGGCGAGCACCTTGATGAGCTTGCTGATGTCCTCGAAGTGCAGACCCGTGGTCGGCTCGTCCAGGACGTAGACCGTGCGGCCGGTGGAGCGCTTCTGCAGCTCGCTGGCGAGCTTCACGCGCTGCGCCTCACCGCCGGAGAGCGTCGGCGCGGACTGGCCGAGCCGCACATATCCGAGGCCCACCTCGTTGAGCGTGCGGAGGTGGCGGGCGATCGTCGGAACGGCCTCGAAGAACTCCAGGCCCTCCTCGATCGGCATGTCCAGCACCTCGGCGATGGACTTGCCCTTGTAGTGGACCTCCAGGGTCTCCCGGTTGTAGCGCGCTCCGTGGCAGACCTCGCACGGGACGTACACATCCGGCAGGAAGTTCATCTCGATCTTGATGGTGCCGTCGCCGGAGCAGTTCTCGCAGCGGCCGCCCTTGACGTTGAAGGAGAAGCGGCCCGGCAGATAGCCGCGCACCTTCGCCTCCATCGTCTCCGCGAACAGCTTGCGGACATGGTCGAAGACGCCGGTGTACGTGGCCGGGTTGGACCGGGGCGTGCGGCCGATGGGCGACTGGTCGACGTGCACCACCTTGTCGACCAGATCGTCGCCGTCGACCCGGGTGTGCCGGCCGGGAACCGACTTGGCGCCGTTCAGCTCGCGTGCCAGGTGGGTGTAGAGGATGTCGTTGACCAGCGTCGACTTCCCCGAACCCGAGACGCCCGTGACGGCCGTGAGCAGGCCGAGCGGGAAGGAGACGTCGATGTCCTGGAGGTTGTTCTCCCGGGCGCCGTGCACCGTGAGCATGCGCTGCGGGTCGACGAGGCGCCGGACGCCGGGCATCGGGATCGACTTCGCGCCGGTCAGATACTGGCCGGTGATCGACTCGGCGTTGGCCAGCAGCTCCTTGAGCGATCCGGAGTGGACCACCTTGCCGCCGTGCTCACCGGCGCCGGGGCCGATGTCGACGACCCAGTCGGCGACCTTGATGGTGTCCTCGTCGTGCTCGACGACGATGAGCGTGTTGCCCATGTCGCGGAGCCGGACCAGGGTCTCGATCAGCCGGTGGTTGTCCCGCTGGTGCAGGCCGATGGACGGCTCGTCCAGCACGTACAGCACACCGACCAGGCCGGAGCCGATCTGGGTGGCGAGCCGGATGCGCTGGGCCTCGCCGCCGGACAGGGTGCCGGCCGCGCGGTTGAGCGAGAGGTAGTCGAGGCCGACGTCGACCAGGAACTTCAGCCGCTCGTTGACCTCCTTCAGCACCCGCTCGGCGATCTTCTTATCGCGGGCGTTGAGCTTCATCCGGCCGAGGAACTCGGCGCACTCGCTGATCGACATCGCGGCGACCTGGGCGATGGACTTCTCCATCACCGTCACCGCGAGGACGATCGGCTTGAGCCGGGTGCCCTCACAGGTCGGGCAGGGCACCTCGCGCATGTAGCCCTCGAAACGCTCCCGGCTGGAGTCGCTCTCGGCGTCGGAGTGCCGCCGCTTGACGAACTGCACCGCGCCCTCGAAGGCCGGGGTGGTGTACGCGCGCTCCCGCCCGTAGCGGTTGCGGTAGCGGACCTCGGTCTGGATCTTGTGGCCGTGGAGCAGCGCCTTCCTGGCCCGCTGCGGCAGACCGGCCCAGGGGATGTCCGTACGGAATCCGAGGGCGTCGGCGAGCGCGTTGATCTGCCGGCCGAAGTACTCCTTGGTGTGGCCGTGCGACCAGGGGTGGATCGCGCCCTCGTCGAGCGACTTCTCCTCGTCGGGGACGATCAGCTCCGGGTCGACCTCCATCCGCGTACCGATACCCGTGCAGTCGGGGCAGGCACCGAAGGGCGAGTTGAAGGAGAAGGAGCGCGGTTCGAGCTCCTCGAAGGAGAGGTCGTCGTACGGGCAGTAGAGGTGCTCGGAGTACATCCGCTCACGCTCGGGGTCGTCCTCGGCGAGGTCGACGAAGTCGAGCACGACCATGCCGCCGGAGAGCCCGAGCGCGGTCTCGACCGAGTCGGTCAGCCGGCGCTTGGCGCTGTCCTTCACCGTGAGACGGTCGATGACCACCTCGATGGTGTGCTTCTCCTGCTTCTTCAGCTTGGGCGGCTCGGAGAGCTGGATGGTCTCGCCGTCGACCCGGGCCCTGCTGTAACCCTTGGTCTGCAGATCGGCGAAGAGGTCGACGAACTCGCCCTTGCGCTCGCGCACCAGCGGCGAGAGCACCTGGAAACGACTGCCCTCGGGCAGGCCGAGCACCTTGTCGACGATCGCCTGCGGCGACTGGCGCGAGATGGGCCGGCGGCACTCCGGGCAGTGCGGCTTGCCGATCCGGGCGAAGAGCAGCCGGAGGTAGTCGTAGACCTCGGTGATCGTGCCGACCGTCGAGCGCGGGTTGCGCGAGGTCGACTTCTGGTCGATGGAGACTGCGGGCGAGAGTCCCTCGATGAAGTCGACGTCCGGCTTGTCCATCTGGCCGAGGAACTGGCGGGCGTACGAGGAGAGGGACTCCACGTAGCGCCGCTGGCCCTCGGCGAAAATTGTGTCGAACGCAAGGGACGACTTGCCCGACCCGGAGAGCCCGGTGAAGACGATCAGGGAGTCGCGGGGGAGGTCGAGCGAGACGTTCTTGAGGTTGTGCTCGCGAGCGCCACGGACGATGAGACGGTCGGCCACGCCGGTCCGCACCTTTCTGGAGAGAAGTGGGGGAACTGAGCCCCTGTCCCAGGGTATGGGGGGCGCCACAGCGATGTACGAAGCTTTCGACTCCGAGCGTATAGCACGCACATTCGATTTATGGACGACCATGGACTCCTTCACCCGAATGAGTGGCGAGGCTAGGCTCAACCTCATGATTGATCATGCGCGCGACCTGGACGCCGTACGTGAAGCAACCGACCGACTGCTCAGCGCCACCGGAAAATTGGACGCTGCCGCACTCGCCGAGCCGTCGCGGCTGCCGGGCTGGAGCCGCGGCCATGTCGTTGCGCACCTCTCTCGTAACGCCGACGCGCTCGTAAATGTTCTCCAGGGCCGGCCCATGTACGCAGACAGCGAAACCCGCGACCGCGACATCGAGCGCGACGCCCCCCGGCCGCAGGCGGAGCAGCTGGCCGACCTGGCCGGGAGCGCGGACCGCTTCGTGGCCGCCGCCTCCGTCCCGGCCGACTGGTCCCGCACGGTCACCCTGCGCAACGGAGTGACCGACTCCGCCTCCCGGATCCCCTTCCGCCGCCGCGTCGAGGTCGAGCTGCACCATGTCGACCTGGGGATCGGCTACGAGCTGGAGGACCTGCCGGAGGAGTTCGTCTCCCGGGAGATCGAGTTCCTCGCCGAGCGGTTCGACGGGCACCCCGATGTCGTGTCCACGAGGCTGGCCGACGGCCGGGGACCGATCAGAACGACCGGCGGCGGCGCGGAGGGCGGCCCCGTCACGGTCCGCGGCGCGGCCCCCGACCTCCTCGGCTGGCTCTGCGGGCGCCGCGACGGGGCGGCGCTGACCGTCGAAGGCGGCCCGCTTCCCGTACTGCCCCCGCTATAGGCTGAGACTCATGACGTACAGCGGAGCGGTCAAGGTCGGCGGGCGCGCGGATGTGCACGAGCTGACGGATCTGATGATCTCCAAGGTCGCCGTCGGCCCGATGAACAACAACGCGTATCTGCTGCGCTGCCGGGCCACCGGCGAGCAGCTCCTGATCGACGCGGCCGCCGAGGCCGGGACGCTGCTGCGGCTGATCGGTGACGACGGCATCGCGTCCGTCGTCACCACCCACCGGCACGGCGACCACTGGCAGGCGCTGGCCGAGGTGGTGGCGGCCACCGGAGCGCGCACCTACGCCGGGCGGTACGACGCCGAGGGCATCCCGGTCCCGACCGACGTCCTCGTCGACGACGGCGGCACGGTCCGGGTGGGCGAGGTCTCCCTGACCGCCCTTCACCTCGTCGGTCACACCCCGGGCTCCATCGCGCTGGTCTACGACGACCCGCACGGCGCCCCGCACCTGTTCACCGGGGACTGCCTCTTCCCCGGCGGGGTCGGCAACACGCACAAGGACCCCGAGGCCTTCGCGAGCCTGCTCCACGACGTGGAGACCAAGCTCTTCGACCAGCTGCCCGACGAGACATGGGTCTACCCGGGCCACGGCCACGACACCACGCTCGGCGACGAGCGTCCGCAGCTGCCGCAGTGGCGCGCCCGCGGTTGGTGACACCGGCCCGCACCGGGCCCGCGCGCATGAGGTGAGCGCCGCCCGGTCGGCCACCGTCTCCCCGGACCGGGGAGCCACCGTACGGAAGGACACCGGCCGGGGCGGGCGACGAACCGTCGCCCGCCCCGGCCGGGGCCGGTTGCCGTCCGGGCGGACGGCCGCCGGGCCGTCCGCCGCGATCAGGCGTCGATGCCTGCGCCCTTGCCGGCGGCCTCGTCCTCGACCGACTCCGTCCGGGCCTGCTTCTTGTTGGCGACGAGGCTGGTGATCGTGGTGATCACGAGCACGCCGCAGATGACGCCGAGCGACACCGGGATGGAGATCTCGGGGACGTGCACCCCGGACTCGTGCAGCGCGTGCAGCACCAGCTTCACCCCGATGAAGCCGAGAATGACCGAGAGCCCGTAGCTGAGGTGGACCAGCTTCTTCAGCAGCCCGCCGATCAGGAAGTACAGCTGCCGCAGCCCCATCAGGGCGAAGGCGTTGGCGGTGAAGACGATGTACGGGTCCTGGGTCAGACCGAAGATCGCGGGGATGGAGTCCAGGGCGAACAGCACATCGGTGGTGCCGATGGCGAGCATGACGACCATCAGCGGTGTCAGGACGCGCTTGCCGTTGTTCCGGATGAAGAGCTTGGTGCCGTGGTAGCGGTCGGCCACCCCGAAGCGGCGCTCGATCGTCTTGAGGAGGCGGTTCTCCTCGAACTCCTCCTCTTCCTCGTCGGCCCGCGCCTCCTGGATGAGCTTCCAGGCGGTGTAGATCAGGAACGCGCCGAAGATGTAGAAGACCCACGAGAAGTTGGCGATCACGGCGGCGCCGGCAGCGATGAAGATCGCCCGCAGCACCAGCGCAATCAGCACACCGACCAGCAGTACCCGTTGCTGGAGGTGCGAGGGGACCGAGAACTTCGCCATGATCAGGACGAAGACGAAGAGGTTGTCGACACTGAGCGACTTCTCGGTGATGAAGCCGGCGAAGAACTCGCCCGATGCCTGGCTCTCGCCGAAGAGCAGCAGGCCGAGCCCGAAGAGGGCGGCCAGCGCGATCCAGACGATCGTCCAGATTCCGGCTTCCTTGGTCGTCACGTCATGGGGCTTGCGCCCGATGAAGAAGTCGACGGCGATAAGGGCTGACAGACCAAGAATGGTCAGCACCCAGAGGGTCCATGAAACGTCCACTGCGCCTCCGGCAGTTCGCTACGGCTACTGATCAGCGTCGTCGCTGCCGGAGGTCTCTTCCACCCGGGCGCACGGGATGCGCGCCACGGGCCGGCGCCCCGGGACCGGTCATGGTCCGTATTGACGGGAACGCCGCGTATGGGAGTACTCCCCTCCGCCCAAAGAACAGTACAGGAAACACCAAGGAAAGGTAAAGGAGAGGGTAAAGATCATTCAAAAGTGCAGGTCAGAGTGGTGTGGGCTCGGTGCCGGTGTGCCCGGCCGGGATGCGTGCCGGTACGCCGGGCTCAGGGACGCCGGGGGCGCCGGGCCGCGGCCACCGCGGCGAGCACCTGCTCCAGAACGCGGCTGCCCGGCGGCATCCGCGGCGGCTCGTACGTCCAGGCATGCCCCACCCAGGGATCGGCCAGGTGGTCGTCGGCGACCGGGGTGAGCCGGAGCAGCGAGCGCCACAACGGGTCGAGCACCGGCCCGTACGCGCTGGCGTCCTCCCGGTCCGCGACCATCATCAGATGGACGCCGACCGAGGGCCCCTCGTCGGCGAGGTAGCGCAGCTGGGTGACGGACCGGTCGTCGAAGCCGTGCGGGAAGTCGTTGACGATCAGCAGCTGCTCGCCCGTGTCCACGTCCGGCGGAAGCGAGTCGGCGGCGCCGGCCCGGATCGCCATCTGCACCAGGTCGACGCGCCGGGTGAGACGGGCGAGGACCGAGGCCACGCCCCCGGCTCCGGAGGCGGGCGGCCCGGCGAGCACCCCGGACCGGACCAGGGGAGCGAGCGCCCCGGCCGCCGAGCCCGCGGGGTCGATGACATGGACCGAGAACTCGTCGGCCGGGTAGACGGCCAGCAGCCGGGCCGCGTGCGCGACCGCGCTCTCCATGGCGAGGCCGCGCAGCCGGGCGCCGTCCACCAGGGCCGCGGCCTCGGACGCCGTGCGGCCGCTGTCGATCCAGATCCCGCGCTCCAGCGGCAGCCGGACCAGCAGCGGGATGTGCAGGCCGGGGTTCTCGGGCAGGTGGAGGTCGCCGATGCGCAGCGCCATGGGGATCTCCATCGGGACGCGGTAGGCGTGCCAGACGGGGTTGTCCCAGCCCGCGAACGCGGCGGGCAGGGCGGGCTCCACCACGGCGGCCTCGGCGACGAGCTGGGCGAGATCGCGGTCGAGGGCCTCGCGGGCCCGGGAGGTCAGCTCGTCGCGCTTGGCACGGGCCTCCTCGCGAGCCCGGTCCCCCGCGCCGCCGATCCGGCTGCGCGGGTCGGACAGGGCGCGGTCGAGCTCCTGTTCCATGCGGGACTCGGCGAAGTCGACGGCGCTGCGGTAGGCGGCTGTGGTGCGGGCCAGATCCTCGAACATGCCCCAGATCTGGTTGTAGAGGCGCTCGTCCATGGACCAGCCGGTCGCGTCCCCGGCCACGGGCTGTGCGGGGCGGCCCGGCTCGGCGGGCGGCGCGGTGGGAGGGGGCGGCGGGGGTGCGGCGGCCTGGCGGCGCGGGTGCGCGTAGTTGATGGGACCGCCGGTCGGGGCGGCGGGCGGCGGGGTGGCGGGCTCCGTGAGCGGCTGCGGCGGCTGGGCGGCGGGCCGGCGGCCGTCCCGGGGCGGTACGGGGCCGGCGCCGGATCCGACCCGGTCGGCGTCCGGGGTGCGCGGCGGGGGCGGGGTGACCGAGCGGGCCGTCGCCCGGGTGACCGCGTCCTGGATCGAGCGGGCCAGCTCGGCGGCCCGGGGCAGCCCCTGGTCGGCGAGCATGGCGTCGAGGCCGCCCGCGTAGCCCTGGCCGACGGCGCGTACCTTCCAGGCGCCCTGGCGGCGGTAGAGCTCCAGGGCCGCGACCGCGGATTCGGTGTCCAGGCCGGTGAGGGTGAAGGTGGCGATCTCGGTGCCGTCGAGCCCGGTGACGGCGACGAACGGGGAGGCGACCGCGCCGAACCGGACCGGGCCGCCGGCCCCCGTCGGCAGGGCCAGCAGCACGGTGACCCGGTGCACCGAGGCGGGCAGGGCGTCGAGGTCCACGGCGAGCCGGTGGTCGGCGGCGGCCTGTTTGGACACTTCGAGCCCGGGGAGCTGGGGCGATCCCGGGTGGGCGATCCATTCGGTGCCGTGCACCGTGCCGTTCTCGTCACCGAGCGTGGCGCCGGCCACGACGGGCGTGCCGGCCGAAACCCGGATCTCCAGACGGGTCTGGGGCAAGGTGTGGTTCTGCCCCCGGACCAGCTCGGCCGTCATTGCCCTGTCCCCTCGACGATTCGCTGCTGCGTGGTGCGCCGCGCGCGCTGCGGCGCCATGCGGTGCGGCGCCATGCGGTGCAGCTCCCGGCGGCCGATGCCTCCGGGAGCTGCGGGTACCGATGTGTACCGGCTCGGAGAGTGCTGAAGATCTTCAGTGCCCTCCTTGGTCGGGCTCTGCCTACAGGTGCGGCAGGATCGCCGGCATCAGGTCCTGGAAGGTGCGGCCGTTGGCCGGGTTGCCGAGGGCGGTCATCTGCCACCCGTTCCCCGAGCGGTGCACCTTCGCCATGATCTGGGCGGTGTACTGCCCGCCGCCGTCCAGCGTGTAGCGGGCGAGCTCCTGGCCGTTGGTCTCGTCGACGATGCGGCAGAAGGCGTTCTGCACCTCCTGGAACGTCTGGCCGGTGAAGGAGTTCACCGTGAAGACGATCTGGTCGATGTGGACCGGCACCCGCTGCAGGTCGACGAGGATCGCCTCGTCGTCGCCACCGGAACCGGCGCCGCCGACCAGGTTGTCCCCGGTGTGCTTGACCGAGCCGTCGTCACTGACAAGGTGGCGGAAGAAGACCACGTCGACCGGCTGCTTGTCGGCGAAGAGCACCGCCGATGCGTCGAGGTCGATCTCCCGTGTACGTGAACCGAACAGCCCCCGGCGCGGCGCCGCCTGCCAGCCGAGCCCCATCCGCACCGCGGTCAGGGTCCCCCCGTCGCTCTTCTGCAGGCTGATGGCCTGACCCTTGGTCATATTGACCGTCACGCGCTGTCCCCTCTCCGCTTTCCCCGCAACCGTTCCGTGCGCGGTTTCCCAGAACCCTACGCAGTCACGCCGGTGGCGCGACCGTTCGGGGCCGTTTCGTGTCGGTCCTGCAACACACCAGGTACGGCGGGCTCAGGCGAGACCCGCTTCCCGCATCTGGCGCAGCTCCTTCTTCAACTCCCCGACCTCGTCGCGCAGTCGTGCCGCCACCTCGAACTGGAGGTCCGCGGCGGCCGCCCGCATCCGGTCGGTCATCTCCTCGATGATTCCCGCGAGTTCGGTGGCGGGCCGGTCGGTGACCGCTTCGCCGCCGCTCCTGGCCTTCTTGGACCCGGCCGATTTGGTGCCCAGCGCGGGAACGGGGGCCTTGGCGCCCTTGGCCTGGCGGTAGCCGGTGCCGAGCAGCTGCTCGGTGTCGACCTCCTCGCGGGCGATCGTCGCGACGATGTCGTTGATCTTCTTCCGCAGCGGCTGCGGGTCGAGGCCGCGCTCGGTGTTGTAGGCGATCTGCTTCTCGCGGCGGCGATTGGTCTCGTCGATGGCCTGCGCCATCGCCGGGGTGATCTTGTCCGCGTACATGTGGACCTGTCCCGAGACGTTTCGGGCGGCTCGCCCGATGGTCTGGATCAGGGACGTCCCCGAGCGCAGGAAGCCCTGCTTGTCCGCGTCGAGGATGGCGACGAGCGACACCTCGGGCAGGTCGAGGCCCTCGCGCAGGAGGTTGATGCCGACCAGTACGTCGTACTCACCGGAGCGCAGCTCGCGCAGCAGCTCGATGCGGCGCAGCGTGTCGACGTCGCTGTGCAGATAGCGGACCTGGATGCCGAGCTCCAGGAAGTAGTCGGTGAGGTCCTCGGCCATCTTCTTGGTGAGGGTGGTGACCAGGACCCGCTCGTCCTTCTCGGCGCGGGTGCGGATCTCGTGCACCAGGTCGTCGATCTGGCCCTCGGTGGGCTTGACGACCACCTCCGGGTCGACGAGTCCGGTGGGGCGGATGATCTGCTCCACGAAGCCGTCGCCCCGGGACAGCTCGTACTTCCCGGGGGTGGCGGAGAGGTAGACGGTCTGGTCGATCCGGCCCAGGAACTCCTCCCACTTCAGCGGGCGGTTGTCGAGCGCGGAGGGGAGCCGGAAGCCGTGGTCGACGAGGGTGCGCTTGCGGGAGGCGTCGCCCTCGTACATCGCGCCGATCTGCGGCACGGTGACATGCGACTCGTCGAGGACGAGGAGGAAATCCTCGGGGAAGTAGTCGAGGAGAGTGTTGGGGGCGGTGCCGGGCGAGCGGCCGTCGAAGTGCATCGAGTAGTTCTCGACACCGGAACAGGTGCCGATCTGCCGGAGCATCTCGATGTCGTACGTGGTGCGCATCCGCAGCCGCTGGGCCTCCAGCATCTTGCCCTGCTTCTCCAGCTCGGCGAGGCGCTGCTCCAGCTCCTGCTCGATGCCGCTGACCGCCTTCTCCATGCGCTCGGGGCCCGCGACGTAGTGGCTGGCGGGGAAGACATGGAGGGACTGGTCCTCGCTGATCACCTCGCCGGTGAGCGGGTGGAGGGTGGAGAGCGCCTCGATCTCGTCGCCGAACATCTCGATGCGGACGGCGAGCTCCTCGTAGACCGGGAAGATCTCGATGGTGTCGCCGCGGACCCGGAAGGTGCCCCGGGTGAACGCGAGGTCGTTGCGGGTGTACTGGATCTCGACGAAACGGCGCAGCAGCTGGTCCCGGTCGATCTCGTCGCCGACCTTGAGCTGGACCATCCGGTCCACGTACTCCTGGGGCGTGCCGAGGCCGTAGATGCAGGAGACGGAGGCGACCACGACGACATCGCGCCGGGTGAGCAGCGAATTCGTCGCGGAGTGGCGCAGCCGCTCGACCTCCTCGTTGATCGAGGAGTCCTTCTCGATGTAGGTGTCCGACTGCGGGACGTACGCCTCGGGCTGGTAGTAGTCGTAGTACGAGACGAAGTACTCGACGGCGTTGTTGGGCAGCAGCTCGCGGAACTCGTTCGCCAGCTGGGCGGCGAGCGTCTTGTTCGGCGCCATCACGAGCGTGGGGCGCTGCAGCTTCTCGATCATCCACGCGGTGGTCGCCGATTTACCGGTGCCGGTCGCGCCGAGCAGGACGACGTCCTTCTCGTCCGCGCGGATGCGCCGCTCCAGCTCGGCGATGGCCGCGGGCTGGTCGCCGCTGGGCTGGTAGGGACTGACGACCTCGAAAGGCGCCACCGAACGTTCGATCTTCGAAACGGGCCGCATGGAACCACCGTACGACCCGCCACTGACAACCGGGCCGGGTCAGCCTGCGTACCGGGCCGGGGTCACCATTCTCCCGGCGGCGCGTGGTCGCGCGGCCGGGAGTGGAACGACGCCGGGTCGGCATGCGTTCCGAACCGCGGCACCTGCCGCTGGGCCGGGATTCCGGGCGGCCGGCCGGCCCCTTTCAGGGCCCTGGGGTCGTTCCAGTCCGGGGTGCCCATCACCATCAGCGGATCGAACATCACGACCACCGCGGCGAGGAGCAGGAAGCAGCCGGGGCCGATCAGCAGCGGCACGAGCGGTGCGGTCGCCCCGTCGGCCGGAGCGTTGTCGGGAAGGGAGCCGGGGTGCAGGTGGACGCTGAGCGCGGCCATGCCGGTGTAGTGCATGCCGCTCACCGCGACGCCCATGACGACGCTGGCCCCGAGGCTGGGCAGGAACCCGTTGATGGAGACGGCCGCCCAGAGCGCGGTCGTGGCGGCCACCACGGCGATGACGACGGAGAGGGCCACGGTGAACGTGTCGTACTCGAGCTGTCCTTCGAGACGTATTCCGGCCATGCCCAGGTAGTGCATGGTGGCCACGCCGAGTCCGGTGATGGTGCCGCCCGTCACCAGGGCCATTCTGGTGGCGCCGCGGTATCCGACGATGAAGATGCCGACGCCGACCATGCCGACGGCGACCGCGAGACTGGCGAAGGTGATCGGCTTGTCGTAGCCGATGGTCACCCCGTCGACGGAGAAGCCCATCATCGCGATGAAGTGCATCGTCCATATGCCGGAGCCGATGGACGTCGCACCGAGGGCCAGCCAGCCTGCCTTGAAGGAACGCTCGGTGCGCAGCGAGCGGTTCGTGCAACGCAGTCCGAGGGCCGCACCGAGGCAGGCCATGAGGAAGGCCGCGACGGGCGTCACCGCTCCGTAGCTGAAACCGTCGATCGTGCCCTGCATGCTCGTACGCCCTTCGCGGAAGCCCGGGTTCGGGGTGACCCTAAGGCGCGAGTCCCGGCAAACAAACAGAAGAGCTGCATTTTATCGAGCGGGAATCCGGCCCGTGACCCGGCATCGGCGGCCGCGTTCACGTTGTGGCCATCCTTCGCCTGTCCCCCGTTGGGGCGTGGCTGTCACTCTCGGCCCGTCCGCAACTTCTGACGCAAGGAGTACACGTGTACGCACGCACCGCAACCGCCGCTCTGGCCGCCGCCGCTCTGACGGGTACCGGCGCCTTTCTGATGTCGACCGCCGATACGCGGACCCCGGACAGCGCCACGGCCGGCGCCGGGCACGTGACCGCGGTCACCGGCGTCAGCACGGTGAGCGCCCGGACCACGGACGCGAAGCGGACCGCACCCGTCGTCTTCGCCCACCGGGGCGCTTCGGCCTATGCGCCGGAGAACACCCTGGCCGCCGTCGACAAGACCGACGTCCTCGGCTTCGACTGGGTGGAGAACGACGTCCAGTTCACCAAGGACGGCGTGCTGGTGGTCGTGCACGACACCGATCTGAAGCGGACCACCGATGTCGAGGAGGTCTTCCCGGACCGGACCTCGTGGGCGGTCAAGGACTTCACGGCGGCGGAGATCGCCCGGCTGGACGCGGGCAGCTGGTTCGGTCCGCAGTTCGCCGGGACCCGGGTGCCCACGCTCAAGCAGTACCTGGACCGGATCGAGCGCAACCGGCAGAAGCTGCTGCTGGAGATCAAGAGCCCCGAGATCTACCCGGGCATCGAGAAGGAGACCCTTCGGGTGCTGCGCCAGAAGGGGTGGCTCGACCGCGCCCATGTGAAGAACCGGCTCGTCATCCAGAGCTTCGGCGCGGACAGCGTGAAGAAGGTGCACCAGTTGCGCCCGGACATCACGACGGGCTTCCTCGGCACCCCCGCGGTGGCCGATCTGCCGTCGTACGCGGCCTTCACCGACCAGATCAACCCCTCCTCCACATCCATTTCGGCCGACTACGTGAACGCGGTCCACGCGCTGAAGGGCGCGCACGGCAAGAAGCTCCGGGTCAACACCTGGACGGTCAACGACGCGGCGGGCGCCCAGAAGGTGGCGGGCCTCGGCGTGGACGGGATCATCACCAACAACCCCGACGTGGTGCGCGAGGCCACGGGCTGACCCGGGGCCGCGGCCGGTTGTCAGTGGGCGGCCGTACGGTGGTTCCCATGAACAGCAACGGGGTCGTCGAGTGGGCCGTCGTCGGGAGCGACATCGGCCCGCTGCTCCTTGCCGCGACCGGCACGGGCCTGGTGAGCGTGGCCTTCCACGCCCGTCCCGAGGTGCGGGAGAAGGCGGTGGGACAGCTGCGGACGCGGCTCGGCGCGGAGCCGGTGGAGAGTCCCGGCTCCGCCCGGCTCGCCGAGCCGATACGCCAGCTCGCGGCGTACTTCGCGGGCTCGTCGCGGGAGTTCTCGCTCGACCTGGACTGGTCGCTGACCTCCGGCTTCAACCGCCAGGTGCTCCGCGAGCTGGCGACGGGCGTGCCGTACGGGACGGTCGTCGGGTACGGGGATCTCGCCGGTCGCGTGGGACAGCCGGGAGCCGCGCAGGCGGTCGGGGTGGCCATGGCGTCCAACCCGCTGCCGGTGGTGGTGCCGTGCCACCGGGTGGTGGAGAGCGACGGCGGGCTCGGCGGTTTCGGCGGGGGTGTCGAGACCAAGCGGCAACTGCTGGCGCTGGAGGGCGTGCTGCCCCGGCCGCTGTTCTGAGCCGGTCGCCGGAGGCTTCGCGCCGGGGCGATCCCGGAGTCCTGCGCGCCGGGGCGTGCCGGCCATGTCCGTCCCGAACCCGGTTTCGTACCTGTGTACGGACTGGCACACTGCGCCAGTGACCAACACCTTTGACGCACCTGACACCCCCACCGGGCCCGGCGGTCCCGCCGCCCAGGTCCCGGCGGCCGAGCTTCCGGGGCTGCGGCGCAGAACGTCGGCGGTGCTCATCGGCAGCCAGATACTCGGCGGCCTCGGCGTGCCCATCGGTATCGCCCTGGCCCCAGTGCTGGCCACGGAGGTGAGCGGCTCCGAGGCGCTGTCCGGTCTGGCCCCGACCGCTTCGGTGACCGGGACCGCGCTGCTCTCGCTGCCGCTGGCCGCACTGATGACCGCGCGCGGCCGGCGCCCCGGTCTGGTACTGGCGTATCTGATCGGTGCGCTCGGCGCGGGGCTCGTGGTCCTGTCCACCCTCGTGGAGAGTTTCCCGCTGCTGCTGCTCGGCATGGCCGGGTTCGGTGCGGGGTCCTCGGCCAATCTGCAGGCCCGGTTCGCCGCCGCGGATCTGGCCGAGCCCGACCGGCGCGGCCGGGCGATCTCCACCGTCATCTGGGCGACCACCATCGGTTCCGTCCTCGGGCCGAACATCGCCGCCCCGGTGGGCCGTGTCTTCCGCGGCACCGCGATATCCGAGAAGGCGGGTCCCTTCGTCTTCGCGGCCGGGATCTTCCTGCTGGCCGCCGTGGTGGTCGGGGCGCTGCTGCGGCCGGACCCGCTGCTCACGGCGCGGGCGCTGGCGCCGCAGGGCGACGGGTCCCCGGCCGGCCGTTCACTGCGTGCCGGAGTCGCGGCGGTCCGGGCGTCGCCGATGGCACGGCTGGCGCTGGTGACGGTGGCCGTCTCGCACACCGCGATGGTCTCGATCATGGTGATGACCCCGGTCGATCTGGGCCACCACGGCGCCGGTCTCCAGCTGATCGGCCTGGTCATCAGCGGCCATATCGCGGGGATGTACGCGTTCTCCCCGGTGATGGGCTGGCTGTCGGACCGCTTCGGCCGGCTCGCCGTGATCGGTCTGGCGGTCGGGCTGTTCTCCTGCGCCGCGCTGCTGGCCGGAACCGCGGGCCCCAGCCACGGGCAGACGGCGGCCGGTCTCTTCACGCTCGGTCTCGGCTGGTCGGCGGGGCTGGTCGCCGGTTCGGCGCTGCTCACCGACTCCGTGCCGCAGGCGGCCCGCGCCGCCGTGCAGGGTCTGTCGGATCTGACCATGAACACGGCGGCGGGCATCGGCGGAGCCGTCGCCGGCGTCATCGTCGCGCGGGCGAGCTACGGCTGGCTGAACGTGGTCGGAGCATGTCTGCTGCTGCCGATGGCGGCGCTGGCCCTGCGCCGGGCCCTCGCCCGGCCCACGGCACCGGCGTCTCCACGCGGCCTCTGAGGCCCTAGGGCCTGTCCGGCGGATCATGGCCGGGGTCGCGGCGGCTGACACGGCACCTCGCAGCGTTGCCGAAACGTCCGAATAGCTCCGCTATTAGGACGCTCCGGCGCCTTGCGATGCACCGCACCAGCCGCCGCGCCCTGTCCGACCCTGATCCGCCGGACAGGCCCTAGAGGCCCCAGAGGCTTCAGAGGCTGATGTGGTACGCCTTGCGCAGCGTCTCGTGCACGGTCCACGTCGTACGGTCGCCCTCGCGCAGCACGGCGGCGTCCCCCGGGCCGACCTCCAGCGTCGCACCGCCCTCGACCGCGACGGTGGCGCGCCCGCTGACGACCACGAAGAGTTCGTCGGCCTCGGTGTCCGTGACCACGCCGGGCGTGATCTGCCAGATTCCGCGCAGCTGCTTGCCGTCGGGCGACTCCCAGAGCACCTTGCCGGTCACCACGGGCTCGCCCGAGACGATCTGCGCGGGGTCGAGCGGTTCCGGTTCGAGTTCGGCGTCCGGAATGTGCACGGCGAACGAGGCAGGAGCTTGATCAAATGTGGTCATGGCCGGTCACCTTAGCGACCGCCGGAAAGCGACTCCGCAGCAGGATGCGCCGGGAGGGGACGGCACGGCCCCGGCCCGTCCGGCCCGCCCCGTACGCACCCGCCACTCCGGTCGCACGTTTGAGGCGGGTGCGCCCGCGACAGGGATGTGGACATGTCATCCAACGCCTCGCACAGCGCACATCCCTGCGCCCCCGCCCTCTCCCCCGAGGTACGGGCGGCCCTCGCCACGCACCACCCCGTCGTGGCCCTGGAGTCGACGATCATCGCCCACGGTCTGCCGCGCCCCCGCAATCTGCGGGTCGCCGAGGAGCTCGAAGGGCTCGTACGGTCCGCGGGCGCGGTGCCTGCGACGATCGCCGTACTCGACGGCAGGGCCCATATCGGCCTGGACAAGGCCCAGTTGGAGCGGGTCGCCGCGGACCCCGCGATGCGGAAGCTGGGGCACCGGGACCTCGCGCCGGCCCTGGCGACGGGCGCGAGCGGGGCGACGACCGTGTCCGCGACGGCGTTCCTGGCCGCGCGCGCGGGCCTGCGCGTCTTCGCGACCGGCGGACTCGGCGGCGTACACCGGGAATGGACCCGGACCCAGGACGAGTCCGCGGATCTCCGGCTCCTCGCACGGACCGGCATCACCGTGGTGTGCGCGGGGGTGAAGTCGATCCTGGACGTCCCGGCCACGCTGCAGCGCCTGGAGACACTCGGCGTCGCAGTGCTCGGCTACGGCACCGATCGCTTCCCCGGCTTCTATCTGACCAGTTCGGGCGAGCCGGTGGACTGGACGGTGCGGACGCCCGAGGAGGTCGCGGGTGTGATGCGGGCCCAGGACGTGCTCGGCGGCCCCGGTTCCGCGCTGATCGTCGCCAACCCCGTGCCCGTGGCGGACCAGTTGGATCCCGCGCTCCACGACCGCGTGCTGGCCGAGGCCCTGGAGGAATGCCGGGAGCGCGGCATCGTGGGCCAGGCCGTCACACCGTTCCTGCTGGACCGGCTGATGCGGGGAACCGGGGGCGCTTCGCTGGAAGCCAATCTGGCGGCCGTCCGCGGAAACGTATCGCTTGCCGCGCGGATCTCCGGCGCGTGGGCCGCCACGCCCCGGGACCCGGCGGCCGGAGCATGACCGACGGCGGCCTGCTCGTCATCGGGGACGTGGTCACGGACGTGGTGGCCCGGCACGGAACGGCGCTGGTCCACGGCACGGACACCCCGGCCAGGATCCGCACCCTGCCCGGCGGCGCGGGGGCCAACGTCGCCTGCTGGGCGGCCCGTTCGGGATGTTCCGACGTACGACTGGTGGCCAGGGTCGGCGCCGACAGCGCGGACTGGCACCGGGACGCACTGCGGCGGGCGGGGGTGCGCTGCCTGCTGGCCGTGGACGACGACGCGCCGACCGCCACCGTCGTCGCGCTCGTCGATTCCGCCGCCGAGCGCACCTTCCTCACCGACAGCGGCGCCGTGCTCCGCCTCTCCCCCGACGACTGGTCACCGTCGATGCTGGACGGCATCGCCCATCTCCACCTCTCCGGCTATCTGCTCTTCGCCGCGACGAGCCGTGCGACGGCCCTGCTCGCCCTGCGGGAGGCGCGGCGGCGACGGATCCCGGTGAGCGTCGACCCGGCCTCGGCCGGTTTCCTCGCCGAGCTGGGCGCCGACCGGTTCCTGACCGCCGTGGAGGGCGTCGATCTGCTGCTGCCCAACGCGGACGAGGCCCGGCTGCTCACCGGACTGCCCGAACCGGCGGACGCCGCAGCCAAGTTGAGCCTCCAGGCGGGCCGGGTGGTCGTCACGCTCGGCGAGGGCGGGGCGCTGCTTGCCGCCGCGGGCGCGGTGACCCGGCGCGTCCCGGCCGTTCAGGTGCGCGGAGCGGTGGACTCGACCGGGGCGGGCGACGCGTTCACCGGCGGATTCCTCGCGGCGCACCTGGCGGGGGCGGACGCCGCCTCGGCCGCGGCGGCGGGATGCCGGGCGGGGGCGGAGGCGGTCACCACCGTGGGCGGCCGCCCCGGCCCCTGACCAGGACGTCAGGTCGCCGCCCCGCCCCACCCGGTCCAGGCCGGGTGCAGCGGATCGTCGGCCCGCACGACCGCGTCCGCACGTTCGCCGGGCGCCGCCTCGTCCTCGTACCGCGCGAAAGCGGGCAACGTCCAGCGCTCGCCCTCCTCGGTGCGCCGCCGCAGCGCGCCCGGCGACAACCGCAGATGGACACTCAGATCGAACGGGAACCAGTGCCCCAGCAGCAACGGGCCGTGCATCACCAGCACTCCGCCCTCGGGCAGCGGCCGGTACGGGCTGCGCGTGGCCCGGTCGGTCACCGGATCCCAGAGATCGGTCAGCACCCGCCCGCTCCCGCCGGCCTCCAGCGGCCCGAAGACCTCGCGCCACAGCGCGCCCGTGTCGAACCAGCTGTCGTAGTACGAGTCGGGGTCCTCCTTGCCGTACTCGTACCGGAGACTCGCCGGCCGCAGGAATCCCTGGGTGGACACGACCAGCACCGCACGGCCCCGGACCCGCAACGCCTGTGCGACGCGCTCGGCCGGCTCCCCGGTACGGGCCGCCGGAGCACCGTCGACGGCGACCTTCAGCCAGGGCCCGCCGTCGGCGGGTTCGAGGGCGTCGGCACGTGCGGCGAAGGCTTCGGCCAGCCGCTCCCAGGTGATCGCTTCGAATCGCACCCGCCCATCATCGCCCCGGCTCCGGTGCTCAGTGCCGGCCGTGGCGCCCTTCGAGCACGTCCACGCATGTGTGCAGCTCCGGACGGGGCTCGATGCCGCACTCCCGCATCGCGTGGACGGCCTGGATGGTCCGGCCCGCCAGGACCAGCGCGTCGACCCGCTCGCGTACGTCGGCGGGGAACGTCCACCACATGAGCTGTGCCCGGTGGCCCTCGGCGAGGCGCAGCACACGGTCGGCGAGCGGGCGCAGGCCGGGTTCGCGGTCGGCCGCCGTATCGGCGAGCCGGCGGATGTCGTCGAACCACCGTCCGGACACGCCGTCCGGTGCGTCGATGCGCCGGAGGCCGCGCTCCAGCAGCCCCTGGGCGTTCTGCGGCTGTCCGCGCAGTACGGCCTTCGTCGCGGCGACCGCGTTGGCCAGCGCGCTCGCCGGCCGCGACCAGTCGTCGCCGTCCGTCGCGGGGCCGTCCTGGCCGTGGCCGGACCGGTGGGCGCCCGGTGACGCCCCGATCTCCAGGTCCACGCGCCAGAACAGCGGAAGCCCGCGGAAGGCGGCGAAGAGCAGCCGCCGCTCGCGGGAGTTCCGCGACTCGGGATCCGTACGCAGGGAGTCCAGGGGCGAAACCGCTTCGAGCACGCCCGGGACGGCGGCGAGGCAGGTGTCGAACCGGTCGCCGGGCACGGTCCAGGCGATGTCGATGTCGCTGTACGCGTCCGCTGTTCCGCGGGCGAGCGAGCCCCGCAGCTCCGCCCGCGAACCGGGGCAGTGCGCGGTGAGCGCCCGCGTCAGGTCCTGTGCGAACGCGGCGCGGCGCACCGGGTCGAGTTCACACGCGCTCGTCCGGTCCCAGGGGTCCTCCGCATTCATGGCCTCTCTCCTCTCGTCAGAAAAATGCTCCGTTCCCGGCGGGTTCGCCTCCTACGATCGTCCCCATGGACCTCGAATTCGCCCGTACGTTCGCCGCCGAGTGGCTGGACGGCTGGAACTCCCATGATCTGGACCGCATTCTGACGCCCTATCACGACGACGTGACGTTCAGTTCACCCGTAATCGCGCAGATGACCGGCGACGCGTCCAGCACGGTGCACGGCAAGGAGGCGCTGCGGGCGTACTGGGCGACGGGCCTGGAGCGCATCCCCGAGCTGCGGTTCGAGCTGGTGGACGTCCGGGTGAGCGTCCATGCCCTGGTGATCGACTACCGCAATCAGATCGGCGGCCGGGTCAGCGAGGTGCTGACCTTCCGCGACGGGCTGGTGATCTCCGGCTTCGGGGCGTACGGGGAGACGCTCGCCGACTGACAACCGGCCCACCGCATCGGGGCGTACGGGGAGACGCTCGCCGACTGACGACCGGCCCACCGCGTCGGCGCCCGGAGATCGCCCCGAACCGATCAACACCCACGGTCCCCGGGGAAGTCGGCGCGGGAAGCCTTCGGGCCGCTCCGTCAGTCGCCGCGCAGCTCGGCGGCGAGCGGCCCGTCGCCCGACACCTCGACGCGCCCGTCCTCGACGGCCTCCGCGAGGGTCAGCCCGCCCTGCGCGAGCTCCAGGCAGACCTCGACGTCGAGTGCGATGCGGGCATCGGCACGGGCGGCGGGACCATCCCCGTAGACAGCCGCCCCGTCCTCCGCAGCACCGGCACGCACGTGGAACTCGCCCTCTTCCAGGTGCACTTCTACGACCCCGGCGTAGGTCAGCCCGTCCAGCGCACGCAGCAGCGGGAGGGCGAACCAGTGGGCCCGCACCGCGTCGGTGGGCCGCCGTTCGGCGAGCTCGGGCGCACCCCACTCCGCGAGCGCGGCGAGCACCGGCATCAGACCGTGGCCGCGGCCGGTCAGTTCGTAGACCGAGGCGGCGGCGGGCGGCGGGAGCCGGCGGCGGGTGGCGAGGCCGCTCTGCTCCATGTCCCTGAGCCGGGAGGCGAGCACGTCCGTACTGACGCCCGGCAGGTCGGCGTGGAGGTCGGTGTAGCGGCGGGGGCCCGCCAGCAGTTCACGGACGATCAGCAGGGTCCACCGGTCGCCCACGGAATCGAGGGCCCGTGCGGTGGCACAGAACTGGTCGTAGCTCCGGCGGCGGACCGGACGCGTTGCGGGCTGTTGCTGACGTGGCATGCGACGCAGTCTAGACATGTTGTTGGACATTCCAAGCCCGAGCTTGGTAAAACCAAGTATCGCAATCAGGTCGGGGAGGCCACCGCATGGAATTCCGGCAGTCCAGCAAGCTCAACGAGGTCTGTTACGAGATCCGGGGCCCGGTCATCGAGCACGCCAACGCCCTGGAGGAGGCGGGCCACAGCGTGCTCCGGCTCAACACGGGCAACCCCGCGCTCTTCGGTTTCGAGGCGCCGGAGGAGGTCGTCCAGGACATGATCCGGATGCTTCCGCAGGCCCACGGCTACACGGATTCGCGCGGCATCCTGTCCGCCCGCCGGGCGGTGGCGCAGCGCTACCAGGCGATGGGGCTGCCGGACGTCGGGGTCGACGACATCTTCCTCGGCAACGGTGTCTCCGAGCTGATCTCGATGGCCGTCCAGGCGCTGCTGGAGGACGGCGACGAGGTGCTCGTCCCGTCCCCCGACTACCCGCTGTGGACCGCGGTGGTGACCCTCGCGGGCGGCAAGTCCGTGCACTACACCTGCGACGAGGCGTCGGACTGGAACCCGGACCTCGCCGACATGGCTTCGAAGATCACCGACCGCACCAAGGCCGTCGTGATCATCAACCCGAACAATCCGACCGGCGCCGTCTACCCGCGCGAGATCCTCGAAGGCATCCTCGATCTGGCGCGCAGGCACGGCCTGATGGTGTTCGCCGACGAGATCTACGACCAGATCCTGTACGACGACGCCGAGCACCACAGCGTGGCGGCCCTCGCCCCCGACCTGGTCTGCCTCACCTTCAGCGGCCTGTCCAAGACGTACCGCGTGGCGGGCTTCCGCTCCGGCTGGATGGTGGTCTCCGGCCCGCAGCAGCACGCCCGCAACTATCTGGAGGGGCTGACCACGCTCGCCTCCATGCGGCTGTGCCCCAACGCGCCCGCGCAGTACGCCATTCAGGCCGCGCTCGGCGGCCGGCAGTCGATCCGGGAGCTGGTCGCACCGGGCGGCAGGCTGTACGAGCAGCGCAACCGGGCCTGGGAAAAGCTGAACGAGATCCCCGGGGTGTCGTGCGTGAAGCCGAAGGGGGCGCTGTACGCGTTCCCGCGTCTCGACCCGAAGGTGCATCGCATCGTCGACGACGAGAAGTTCGTGCTGGATCTGCTGCTGCGGGAGAAGATCCAGGTCGTGCAGGGCACCGGCTTCAACTGGCCGCGGCCCGACCACTTCCGGATCCTCACGCTCCCGTACGCTGACGATCTCGACGCGGCGATCAGCCGCATCGGCCGCTTCCTGACCGGATACCGCCAGTGATCGGATGCCCCCGGTGACCTGCTCCACCTGCCGTTTTCCCGTCCATACCCAGTTCGCCTCGTCCGGGCTCGTCGGCCCGATCGTGGAGGACGGACTCGATCCGGCCACCGACCCGGCCTGGGCCGAGTCGGGGGCGGCGTCACCGGCCGAGTACGCGCGCTGGTCGGGTCATCTGTGCGGTATGACCTGCCTGCGCATGGCACTCGGCGCCGGGGCCCCGTCCCTGTTCGCGCTGCGCGACGGGGCACTCCGGTACGGCGCGTACACGGAGGACGCACAGGGCGAGATCCGGGGTCTGATCTACGCCCCCTTCGCCGAGTACGCACGCGAGGTGCACGGTGTGGACGCCACGGTGCACCGCCATCTCGCGCCGGAGGAGATCCTCGGCCTGCTGGACGGCGGCCGGACGGTGATGGCCTCGGTGCACTACGGCATCCGGTACCCCGGGCGGCCGGCTCCCGGACGGGGCGGGCATCTGGTGCTGCTGACGTCCCGTACGGCCGACGGCACGGGCTTCCACTTCCACAACCCGTCGGGCACGACGGCGGGAACGCGGACCGCGGAGCTCGCGCTGCCCGACTTCGAGCGCTTCTTCGCGGGGCGCGGGGTGTCGCTGCCCGCGAGCGGCTGAGAGGCTGTCGGGTGGCCGGTTGATTGCGCTGCGATGAGGCCCTCGACGGGACGTCGAGCCGGTCGGGCGACTGCATACACAGCAGATCCATCACCGTGAGAGAGCCGTCGGCGAACACGATGAAGTCCCCGTCGGGCGCCTCCCGGTCACGCCATCGCCGGCGCACCTGCCGGGCCATGGCCGTCGTGACCGAATCGTTCATGCGCGGCATTGTGGCACGGAGCATCGCGCGAGCCCCGTGACCGGGGCCCGGCCCCCGTCTGGACCTCTTGGACTGCGCGGAAGGCGTGGAAGGCGTGGAAGGCGCGGAAGGCCTGAGGGCTGCTGGTCGTCGCCGTCACCTCCGCTTCCGTGCAGGACCGGACCGGAGGCCGCACCGTCCCGGCCCGGCTCGCCGCCGGATTCCGCACGATCAGTCTGGTGCGGGCCGACGGAGGGTACGCCAACTCCGTTGATTCCACGCTTCTTTCGTGGACCCGGGATGCGTTGAACATCGTTGTCGAGATCGCGAAGCGGACCGACGACGTCAAGGGCTTCAAGGTCCTGCCCCGCCGCTGGATGGTGGAGCGAAGTTCGGGCCGGCCGGTCAGCCATCGCGGTGGAGCCATGAATCCCACCGCAAGACCGCCCGAGCCAAGACCGCCCGAGCCAAGACCGTCGAGGACCTCATCGCAGCGTAATCAACCGGCCGCCCGACAGCCTCTGAGCGGTGCGTCGCGGGACCGCACCGCACGTCGCCGGAGACGGGAGCGGGCCCGGGGGCGTAGCCGGCCCCCGAGCCCTGGTGTGCCACCCATTCGGCACGCCGACACTTTTAAGGACCCGTGTCAGGTTTATGTCGCCGCGTCCTGCCTTTAGACGACCGCAGATCGAAGCTCTGCGAGCCGGAGTCGAACCGGCATCTCGACGCCCATGGGCACGGGCCCATTTGATTCGGCGATGGGTGGCGAATGCTGAGTCTGGAGCAAGAGTCTGAGATTGATCGCGGTCTGCCTCTTCCATTTGGGCTACCCCGGCCCGTTCGTGTGCGGGAGGCACGGAATGCCGGGGGGAGGACTCGAACCTCCACTGGAACCGCGTCGTCACGACAAGCTTCAGTTTCAGCTTGCGCTCCTCGCGCACCCCGGCCGAAATGAGTCGGCCGTCAATGGTCGGTCACCCGAAGAGGTAACCGAATACCGCATCACCCACCCGCTGGTCGGTGACGTCCGCGCCGTTGGCTTCCTCGCGGGCGTACTTCACGGCCTGCTGGAGCTTCTCCACCCGGTCCAGCAGCTCGTTGACGCGCCGCGCGGGAAGGGCGCCGGAGAACTTCACCGTCGTCCAGTACCCGATCGGGATGTCCTCGTAGTACACCTCGACCTGCGCCGGGTGCTTGTCGGTGGCCTCCGCCTTCACGTGGTTGCGGGGCACCTTCTTCGTACGGAGGGTCCGCACCGGCTCGGTCTTCCAGGAGTCCGTCGACGGGTCCTGGGTCCAGGCCTCCGCGGCGTCGAGCACCGGCAGCTTGCGGACAAAGGTGTTGAGGTCCGTCAACTGCTTCTCCAGGAAGAGCAGATACGAGACCGGCACCTCGCTCACGAGCACCCGTCCGTCGACCTTCACGTCCGCGCGGGCCGTGCAGTTGGCCCAGTCCTTCGTGGCGGTCACATCGAAGAGCCGGGTCAGGGTCGCCGCGGTCTCCCGCAGCACGTCCTCGGCCTTGATCTGCACCAGCGTCGACTCGGGCGGCAGCTGCTCGCCCTCCTCGTCCTTCGGCTGGTACGTCCGGGAGATCCCGGCCAGCAGGCCGGTCTTCTGGAGGCCGTGATGCGCCGCCGTCAGGTCCTGGTGAGCCTTGGACTTGACGCCCTTCTCCACTGCGATGATCTGATTGAGTTTCGCCACGTCGAGGACGCTAGCAACGTCAAGTCGGCCGGGACAAACGACTTTTCGAATGCCCCCGGATGTCAGGCGGGCAGTGCCGCAGTGAGGTCGACCTCGGTCAGCTGTCCGGGGAAGCCGAACCGCACGACTTCGAGGAGCGTGCTCGCGGTGGTGAACGCGGGCCCGATGACCGATCCGGTGAGCCGGCCCCCGGCGGCCCCAGGCGACCCCCAGGGACCGTGACGTCGTCGCCGACCACGTGGATCACCGACCGACTTGGGCCGCGGGGCGCAGCGGGATTTCGACAGCGCCCCGGACCGACCCGTACGGGTGGTTTCCGCCGGATGCCCATGTCCCTGCCGCTGCCCGGCGGGGACCGCTTGTCACAGTGAGGCCCGCGCATCCGCACCACCGGCCCGCAGGCTCCGCGCTCGCGCACGGACTCCGTCCTCGCGGGCCTCTCCCCCAGTCGCGTCCGGACACCACCCGTCACCGCCTCCCCCAGGCGCCGAACGAAGGTCCTTGCCTTGCCTCGTCTCCCCCGCTTCGCCGTCCCGAAGGGCCTCACCGGCCCCAGGAATCACACCGCGCTCACCGCGACGGCCACCGCCCTGGCCGTACTGACCGTGGGAACGCCCGTCGCGTACGCCACACTCGGCGACGAAGCCCCCGCGGCCTCGCGGCCCCCGGCGTCGGCCCTCGCCTCGCGCGGGAAGGCCTACATCGAGACCCGGCTGTTTTTCGGCACCGAACGCCCCGACGGCGGACCCGATGTGACCGATCGTCAATTCCTGGCCTTCATCGACGAGGAGGTCACACCGCGCTTCCCGAACGGACTGACCATCCAGGACGGCCGGGGGCAGTGGCGGGACTCCAACGGAGTCATCGAACGGGAGCGCAGCTACGAACTGACCCTGCTCTACCCCGCGTCCGAGGCCCGTGTGCGCGACGCCCGGATCGAGCGGATCCGCGACGCCTACGAGAAGGCCTATGCCCAGGAATCGGTGGCCCGGCTCGAGGAGCGCACGACCGCCGACTTCTGACACCCGGCCACCGCCCGGTCACACCGCCGCGCGGGCCCTGCGCCCGCGCGGCCGGTTGATCCGGTGCGCCAGCGCGTGAACTCCCGCCACGGTCACCGGAAGAAGCGCCAGTGCCGCAGCGGTCGCGCCGGCGCCGCCGCTCCTGATACCGGCCGCCTTCAGCCGCCGCAGGGCCCAGACCGAGTACGGAATGACGACCGTCGGCGCCGTGACCACCCCCGGCGTGTAGCCCCGGTACGCCAGCGACTGCGCCAGGTGCGCGACACCGTGCACCCCGAAGCCGACCAGCACGCTCCGGAAGAACGGGCTGCGGCCGCCGGTGCGCGCCCCGTCCGCCGACGCCGCCACCATGACCCCACCCATGAGGCCGATCGCGACACCGACGTCCCGCTGCGAGAGCTCCATCCGCTTCCAGACCGCTTCGGGCACCCCCGGGAACCGCTCCTGGAGCACGGGCCGGGCGGCCCGCGCCCAGCCGGCCATGGTGGCCAGTTCCTCCAGGTCGTTGGCCACCCAGGCGGCGAGCAGCCCCCAGGTCACCGCCTTGGAAACCGTCGCCTCCGCCATACCGGGCCTCCTGCGTCGCAGTACGATGACAGCACCCTACAGCGCAACGCAACGTTGCGTTGCTTTTCTCTGGAGTGCTCATGCCCGACCCGACCGTGAACCGCCGTCCGGGCCGGGGCCCCCGCGCCGCGGAGGCGATCTTCGACACCACGCTGCGCCATCTCGCGGAACGCGGCTACGCCCGGCTCACCATCGAGGCCGTCGCCCAGGAATCCGGGGTCAACAAGACGACGATCTACCGCTGGTGGCCCTCGAAACCGGCGCTCCTGCGGGCGGCACTGATCCATGCCCGAGTCCTCGACATCGACATCCCCGACACCGGCAGCCTCCGCGGTGATCTGATCGCCCTCACCGAACAGATCACCGGCCTGCTCACCAACGGGCGCACGGAACCCGTGGCCCGCGCCATGACCTCGGGCACCGGCCTGCCCGACGACGAACTCGCCGCGCTCACCCGCGACTTCTTCGCCGATCGCTTCTCCCGTGAACAGCCGGTCTTCACCCGCGCCGCCGCCCGCGGCGAACTCCCCGTGGGCGCCGACCCGATGCTGCTGCTGGACCTGATCGCGGGGGCGGTCTGGATGCGGGTGCTGCTCCGCCGCGAACCGGTACCGCCGGACTTCGCCCGGGATGTCGTCGATGCCGTGCTGCCTCGCTGACGGCGCCGGGAGCGGGAGCGGTCCGTTCGGGTACTGTGCCGCGGCCGGGTACGGGACCGTACACACGCACGGGACGGGGAACGATCCACATGGGCACGCCAGTACGTCACTTCACAGCCACGACACCGGACGGTCAGGTGTTCACGGTCAATATCGAGCGGGACTTCCGGTACGACCCGTACCGCGACTTCCTCGTCTGCACCCACTGCGACTGGTCGCCGTCACTGCTGACCATGAAGAAGATCGTCGACATGGCCGGGGAACATCTGGCATCGGTTCACGGTGCCGACCAGGGCCTGTCCCAGCAGGACAACGAGGGGTACCGCAAAGCAGGGCTGATCATGCTGCCGATCACCGCCGTGTTGCTGATCGCTCTCTTCGTCTATCTGCAGAACTCCTGAGAGCAGGGTGTTACCGGTGCCGGCCGGACTCAGCCCCCGCTGAGCTCCATGAGCGCGCTCACCGGGTCGGTGTCCGGGGTCGCGCGGGGCCACCAGTCGTCCTCGCCCGGCTCGGATTCGTAGCCGTACCAACGGCCGTCGTGGCCGAAGCGGAGCTGGAGCGTGCCGCCGGGGTGTGTGAGGTGGTTGCGCCGGGGCTGGAAGCGCGGGAAGCCGGCTGCCGAGAGTGCGGGGCGGGCCCGGTCGAAGGGGCCGGCCGGGGGGTCCCAGGGGGTTTCGAGGACGGCGAGCCCTCCGGCGCCGCCCTGGCGCCAGGCCGCGACCGCCCGCGCCAGGTCGGTGGTGGTGCGGCCGGTGGCGTATGCCAGCTCGCGGTAGAGGGCGCGGGTGGTGGCGGTGAGCCCGGCGGTGGGACGGGACGCGGCCAGCCGAACCGCGTCCTGCCAGGGGGTGAGTCCGGCGAGCGGGTCGCGGCCGGTGGTGAGGAGCGCGTGCGCGCGGGCCGCCGCGTCCGTGGCGAGGTGGTCGAGGGCGAGCGGGTCGCGCGCCCCGGGCAGGCTCGGGTACGAGGGTGGCTGTGCGGGATACGGCAGCACCGGCAGTGGGGCGGGGAGCGGCGGAAGATAGCGGTCGGCGAGGGCTGCGCGGGCCGGTACCGAGGGGGCGGCGGGGGCCGTGGGACGTTCCCGGGCGGAATGTGCGGCGTTGCGGCGTCCCAGCTCTTCGAGGAGCTCCCGTTCCCCTCGGCCGCGCAGCAGCAGAAGGACGAACGGGTCGGTGTCCAGGAGCCGCGCCATCTGGTAGCAGAGCGCGGCCACGTGCTTGCAGGGCCAACCGTGGTCCGGGCAGGAGCAGCCAGGGTCGAGGTCTCCCGCGGCGGGCAGCAGCCCGACGCCGGCCTCGGCCGCCGTGTCGGCCAGCGAGTGCGGCATCTCCTTGGTGAGCAGCGCGGCGAGGTGGCCGGGCCGGGCCGCGACGGCGTCGAGAAAGGTGTCCCAGTCGGGGTCGGCGAGGGTCCGCAGCCGCAGTTCGCAGCGGTAGGGGCGGGGGCGGCTGCCGTGGACGTAGGCGACGACCCGTCCGGGGGTGACGGTGATCGCGGCGACCTTGCCGCTGTCGGCGTACGTACGGCCGCGGGAGAGCCGGCCCTCGTCCATCGAGAGGGATTCCAGGGCGGCCACCCAGGCACGGCCCCACCAGCTGTCCGCGAAGGGTTCGTCGCCGTCGGAGGTGCGGGGTGGTACGGCCTCGAAGGTGCGCCGCAGGTCGTCGGGGCCGGGGCGCGGGCGGGCGGCGGAACGGGGGTCGTGACCGCTGTGCGGGCGGGGGCTCATGCCGGCCTCCGGAGCGAGACGAGATCGGCCAGGTCGTGGTCGCTGAGCTCGGTCAGTGCGGTCTCGCCGGTCCCGAGGACCGTGTCGGCCAGGGCGCGCTTCGCCTCCAGCAGCTCGCCGATCCGGTCTTCGACGGTGCCTTCCGCGATCAGCCGGTGAACCTGCACGGGCTGCGTCTGGCCGATGCGGTACGCCCGGTCCGTGGCCTGTTCCTCGACGGCCGGGTTCCACCAGCGGTCGTAGTGGATGACGTGGGCGGCCCTGGTCAGATTGAGTCCGGTGCCCGCCGCCTTGAGGGAGAGCAGGAAGACCGGGACCTCGCCGGACTGGAAGCGGTCCACCATCCGTTCCCGCTCGGCGACCGGCGTACCGCCGTGCAGGAGCTGGGAGGGGATGGCACGCGAGGCGAGGTGGGCGGAGAGCAGTCTGGCCATGGTCACGTACTGGGTGAAGATGAGGACGGAACCGTCCTCGGCGAGGATCGTGTCGAGGAGTTCGTCGAGCAGGGCGAGCTTTCCGGAACGGCCGACGAGGCGGGTCGGCTCCTCCTTCAGATACTGCGCGGGGTGGTTGCAGATCTGCTTGAGCGAGGCCAGCAGCTTCATGATCAGGCCGCGCCGGGCGATGCCCTCCGAGGCCTCGATGAACGCCATCGTCTCGCGGACCGCCGCCTCGTACAGCGTGACCTGCTCGCGGGTGAGGAAGACGGGGTGGTCGGTCTCCGTCTTGGGCGGCAGTTCGGGGGCGATGCCCGGGTCGGACTTCTTGCGGCGCAGGAGAAAGGGCCGGACCAGGCGGGAGAGCCGTTCGACCGCTTCGTCGTTGGCGAGCCCGGCAGCCGTACCGGTGTTCTCGACGATACGGGCGTGCCGGGCGCGGAAGGCCTTGAGGGGGCCGAGCAGACCGGGAGTGGTCCAGTCGAGCAGGGCCCACAGCTCGGAGAGGTTGTTCTCCACCGGGGTGCCGGTGAGGGCGACTCTGGCCGGGGCCGGGATGGTGCGCAGCGCCTTCGCCGTGGAGGACTGCGGGTTCTTCACGTGCTGGGCCTCGTCGGCGACGATCAGTCCCCAGCTGTGGCCGGCCAGTTGGGCGGCGCTGGAACGCATCGTGCCGTACGTGGTGAGGACGAAGCCGCCGTCGGGCTCGGCGAGCGTGCGATCGGTGCCGTGGAAGCGGCGCACGGGGACACCGGGGGCGAAGCGGTTGATCTCCCGGTGCCAGTTGCCCAGGAGGGAGGCGGGGCAGATCACCAGGGTGGGCGCGGGATGGGCGCGGTGCAGATGGAGGGCGATGAGGGTGATCGTCTTGCCCAGGCCCATGTCGTCCGCGAGGCAGCCGCCGAGGCCGAGCGAGGTCATCCGGTCCAGCCAGGCCAGGCCGCGCAGCTGGTAGTCGCGGAGCGTGGCGTCGAGGCCGGGCGGCGGGGCGATGGCGGTGTGGTCGTCGGTGATGCGCGCGCGGAGTGCGGCCAGCGCCCCGACGGGCACGGCCTCGACCTGTTCGCCGTCGACCTCGGCGGTGCCGGTCAGGGCGACGGCGAGGGCGTCGACCGGATCGAGCAGGCCGAGCTCCCGCTTGCGTGCCTTGCGTACGAGCGCGGGGTCGACGACGACCCACTGGTCCCGCAGGCGCACCACCGGCCGGTGGGCCTCCGCGAGGATGTCCATCTCCGCCTCGGTGAGCTGCTCGTCGCCCAGCGAGAGCTGCCAGTCGAAGGCGAAGAGCTGCTCGGCGTCGAAGAACGAGGTGCCGTCGGTGGCCGAGCCGGGCGCGGGCCGCACGACGGCGGAGGCGGTGAGCGAGCGGACGAGCTCCCTGGGCCAGTGGACGCTCACTCCGGCCGCCGCCAGCCGGACTCCGGCGTCGCCGAGCAGCTCGTACAGCTCGTCCTCCGCCAGGGCGAGCACATCGGGCACCGGCTGGTCCAGCAACCGCTCCAGCGGCGCCCAGACGCGGGCGGCGCGGCGCAGGGCGAGCACGGCGTCGACCTTGGCCCGCGGGCCGAACGGCTCGCCCGCCCCGCCGTTCCACAGCGCGGCGGCGTCGGTGACATAGGTCGGGTCGGCGAGGCTGTGCACCTGGGTGACGGCCGCGGCGGCGTGCCGCGCGGCGCCTCCGGTGCGGCCGCCGGGGCCGGTGGCATCGGTCCCTGCGGAGCCGGTGGCGTCGGAGGTGTCGTACGCATCGGCCGTGTCGAAGAGTTCGTACGCCGACAGGTCGAGGCGCAGCGACACCCGCACGCCCGCGTCGAGCCCGGCCGCGACCTCGACCGCCCAGTCGCGGACCCCCGGCAGGTGCTGGGCCTCGCGGGCCGCGAAGGGGGCCCCCATCGCGTACGCCGCGGCGGGCGTACGGGGCAGGGTGTCGGCCACCGCGTCGAGGAACGACCCGAGCAGCCACTCGGGGTCGGGGAGCCGGAGCGGTGTGCGATCCGGCAGCGGGACCGCGTGCCCCTCGGCCGGCATGGCGGCGGCGACCGCCCGGAGATGGGCGATGTCCTCGGCGTCGCGCGGCCCGGCCCGCCAGGCGTCGTGGTCGTCGCCCGTCAGGCCGGGGAGCAGTCTGCCGCGCGCCGCGAGGTTGAGCGCGTGGAGCGCGGCGGCGCCCCAGCATCGCGTGGCGGGGTGGGCGGACTCCTGGTGCCGGGCCCGGACCAGCAACGGCAGCGCATCGGCGACGGGCAGCAGGACCGCGGGCACCGTACGCCTGCGGATGTCGTCCCCCTGCCCGTGCCGACGGACGACGGTGATCTCGGCCGTACGCGCACCGGGTGCGGGGCTTCCCGGGTCCACGGGGTGTCCGCAGACCTCGCCCGGCTCCGGGAGGGGACCGCCGTCGGGATCCCAGAAGGCGACGCTCCCGCCCCGCGGCAGCGGTGCGGGCAGGAACACGGTGGCACAGCGCAGGAGACGGGCAGCGGAGGCGTCCTGCTGCTGTTGTGCCGTGGTCATCGGTCCCGCTCCCCTCCCGCCCCGGTCCTCTTGATCGCCTTGATCCTCATGACTCCTGCGAGTCTAGGCGGGGGGTCTGACAGCCGGTCGCCCGGCCGCATTTCAGCAGGTCAGGCACGATATGGAACGCCTCGGTCCGTGCCTGCCGGACCGAGGCGGGAAACGATGAACGGGCGGTGCGCCTCAGTGCTTGGCCAGCGGCTTCGAAGGGGAGGGCCGTGCGGGAACGGCGGTCGGGGGCGCGGGCACGGGCGGGGGTGCCACGGCCGGCGGCCGCGGCGGCCGTGGCTGGGCCGACGCGGGGCGCTGGGCCTGCGCGGGGCGCTGCGGCTGTGCGGGGCGAGGTGCCTGGGCATGGCGCGGCGGCTGCGTCGGCTGCGGCGGCTGGACCGCCTGCGGTGGCGGCGTCATCTGCTGCTGCACGGGCTGCTGCGCCCGCTCCAGGAAGCGGAGCAGCTCCACCGGGAACGGCAGCACCAGCGTGGAGTTCTTCTCCGCCGCGACCGCCACCACCGTCTGCAACAGGCGCAGCTGGAGCGCGGCCGGCTGGGCGGACATCTCCTTCGCCGCCTCGGCGAGCTTCTTCGATGCCTGCAGCTCGGCGTCCGCGTTGATGACCCGGGCACGCCGCTCACGGTCGGCCTCGGCCTGGCGGGCCATGGAGCGCTTCATCGTCTCCGGCAACGACACGTCCTTGATCTCCACCCGGTCGATCTGCACACCCCATCCGACCGCGGGACTGTCGATCATCAGCTCAAGGCCCTGGTTCAGCTTCTCGCGGTTGGACAGCAGATCGTCCAGATCGCTCTTGCCGATGATCGACCGCAGTGAGGTCTGGGCCATCTGCGACACCGCGAACCGGTAGTCCTCGACCTGGATCACGGCGCTCGCCGCGTCGACGACCTTGAAGTAGATGACCGCGTCCACCCGCACCGTGACGTTGTCCCGGGTGATCCCGTCCTGCGCCGGCACCGGCATCGTCACGATCTGCATGTTGACCTTGCGCAGCCGCTCGACGCCGGGGAGCACCATGGTGAAGCCGGGCCCCCGTACGTCGTCGCGGAGCCTGCCGAGCCTCAGCACGACGCCCCGCTCGTACTGCTTGACGATCTTGGCCGCCGCCGCCGTGTACAGCGCGCCCGCCGAGGCCGCCGCCACTATCGCGATCACGAGCTCCTGGACCATGACGGCCCCCTGAAAGCCGGAAATACCCAGTACCGCCTGAACCGGATGAATCAGACGCTACTACCACGGTATGCCCAGTATCAATCGATATGAACACGGATCGGCCCCGTGCCGTCATGACTGTCCCCCGCCCGGCGGCGCACCGGATGCCGGGGCGCCGGGGAGGGGGCAGGGTGACCAGCGTCAGCACGTACGCCGTACGTACTCCGTGGCATACGCAGCACCGGTGCCCGGTGCGACGAGCCGGACGAGACAGACGAGGACCCGCCCATGCCCGTGATCGCCCATCGACGCCGCCGTCTCGGCATCGCAGCCGGGACCGCGCTCCTGACCCTCACCGTCGCAGGCTGTTCCGGCCTCGGCCGGACCGCGGTCGGGCCGATCACCTACACGACGGAACGGGACGCCGTGATCATGGTCAACAGCCCGTCCGTGAAGGGCTGCCACCGGCTCGCCCCCGCGGGCGCCAAGGCGGTGGACAACGGCACCCTGGTCGACATCATCCTGTACCGCACGCGCGACTGCACCGGTCCGGGCACGACCTACCTCGCGAGGTCGTTCAGCGATGTCAACGGGACCTCCGCCCTGCCGTGGCGCAGCTACACCACGGTCCACTGACCGGCCGCCGCGATTGACCGGCCGCCGCGATCAGCACGGCCCGCCGGCCCGCGACGGCGCCTCGTTCCGGGGGTGCTCGGGCACGGCGCGCACCCAGACCCCGTCGTCCGTGAGATACCGGTCGACGGTCAGGCCCGCCGCCTCCAGATGCCCCTCGAACTGTTCCTTCGACAGCTCCCGCGACAGGAACGTCTGGGTCCATCGCGCGTCGTCGAAGACGTACTCGACATGTACCGAGTCCACCCCGTTCCCCACGGGCTCCGCCGAGACGATCCGTACGGTGTGTCCACTCGGATACGACCTCTCCCGCGGCAGATTCGTGTGGTAGTCGGCGCCCTCGCGCTGGATGAGTACGACGCCGCCGTCCTTGACGTGCTTCCGGCAGGCCCGCAGCAACCCGTCACGCACCCGGTCCTCGCTCGCGTGCACCAGGAACGACGCCAGCATCACCACGTCGAACCTCTCCTCGCCGAGGTCCAGCGACTCGATGGGGCTCTGCACGGTGCGGGCACCCCGGATGTGCTCCAGCATCTGTGCCGACTCGTCCACGGCGGTGACCTCGAAGCCGCGCTCGATCAGCGGACGGGTCACCCGGCCCGCGCCGCAGCCCAGCTCCAGAATGCTCGCCCCGGCGGGCACCGCGGCCGCGATCACCTCCGGTTCGTCGCCGACGGGCAGCCGTCGGTACAGCTCGACCGCGCAGCCGTCCGGCGTGATCGCGCCGGGGCCCGTTCCTGAATAACCCTCACGCACCAGTTGTCCGCTCATGTACGGACGAACGACCAGCCGTTGACGGTGGTTCCGGCCGCGAAACCGTGACCGGCACCGGACTCCGCTTCCCGTTCACACCGAGCGACGGGCGACCAGTGCCGCGCTGATGTGCTGGAGGTCGGCCGGGCGGGCCGGGGAGAGGCCGGTCAGCCGGTCGATGCGGCGTATGCGGTAGTCGACGGTGTTGGGGTGGATGTGCAGGGCGGCGGCGGTGGCCCGCCGGTCCAGGCCCAGTTCGAGATAGGTCTCCAGGGTGCGCAGCAGCTCCGGCTTCACCTCCAGCGGCCCCAGCAGTTGCGCGAGCCCGTGCAGGGCCTCGCTGGGCCGGCTGAGCTGATACTCCAGCAGGACATCGGCCAGCCGGTACAGGCCGGGAGGCCGGCCCGTACGGGCGACCAGACCGACGATCTCGGCGTTACGGGCCACGGCCGCGGGCACCGCCTCCGGTTCGGCGGTCTCCGCGGCGGCGGTGATGGGCACACCGGCCGCGCGGGCCGCCTCCTCGACCAGTGCGCACAGACCCCCCGGTCCGCGCCACGGCGGCGGTGGCTCGGCGGCGGGCAGCAGCACCGTGCCGCCGGAGGCGTCGAGGGCGGTGAGCACCGGCGTACCGGCGAAGTGGTCGAGGGCCGTGCGGACGCGCCGGATCTTGCGCCGGGCCGCCACACCGGCGCCCGGCCCCGGTGACTGGCCCAGCTCGTCGGGGTGCGGGGCCAGCGCGAGCGTCATCGTGAGGTACCGGGCGGCCGGGCGCAGTCCGGTGCGGTGGGTGAAGCGGTCCAGGGGTTCACCGGTCAGCAGGGCGGCCATCAGGGCGTGCCGGCCGCCGTGTTCCTGGCTGTCGAGGATCTGCCGGGCCTCCAGGTACGCGCTGCTGACGGCGGAGGTCAGCTGCTGCTGGAGGACCATGATGCGCTCCACGATCTCCAGGACGGTGGGGAGATCGCCGGGCAGCGCCCCCTTCGCGGTCTCCTGCCAGCACATCGCCGTGCCGACCTGGTAGGCGGTGAGAATCGCGTCCAGCGGCACGCCCTCCTCGGCGCGCTGGGCGGCGGAGTCGCGCTGCTGGTCGAGTTCGGCGTCGGTGGCGGGGCGGCGGTGCTCGACGACGTCGGCGAAGAGCCGCAGATTGTGCTGGACGATGTCGGCGATGTCGCCGGAGATCTCCTCGTGCGGCAGTTCGGCGTAGACCGGCAGATCCGCCAGGAGCCGGGCGACGACACGGCCGGTCAGGGCCGGGACACGGGCGCGCAGATGCGCGGCCACCGGGCGCCCGGCGATGGACAGCGGCCGGTCCTGCGGCCGTCCCGGGACACCGTGCTCCCCCGTGATGACGAGCGGCCGGTTGTCACGCGTCACAAGTTCCCCCGCAGAAGTCTGCGTTACCCACCAGTTAAACGACGGCACTTGAGTCTGCATGATGACCGGCGTCACACGCCATCCACGTACGCCCCCCACCGTCGGAGGATTTCGTGAACTTGCCGCAGAACAAAGGCTTCTGTCGATTCGTCAGGACTGCCGTGGGCACGCTCGCCCTGGCCGGTCTGGCCGTGGGAACCGGCGCGGTTCCGGCATCCGCCGCCGCCGAGGACGGCACCACGTCCTATGTCGCGCTCGGCGACTCGATGGCCTCCGGGCCGCTCATTCCGGACATCACGGGGCCGGTGGCCTGCGGTCGCTCGACGCACAACTACCCGCACGAGCTCGCCGAGCGCCTCGGCGCGTCGCTGCGCGACGTCACCTGCAGCGGTGCCGCGTCCAAGCACATGACCGAGAAGCAGTCGCTGTCCCTGCTCGACATCCCGATGGGTTCGGCCCCGCCCCAGTTCGACGCGCTGCGCCCGGACACCGACCTGGTGACGCTGACCATCGGCGGCAACGACGCCGGTCTGGTCGGCATCGCGCAGAAGTGCACCACCCTCGACCCGAACGCCACCCCGTGCAAGGAGAAGTACAACGAGGGCGGCGTGGACCAGGTGGGTCAGCGCATCGCGGAGTTCGCGCCGAAGCTGGGGGTCGTGCTGGATTCGATCCACCAGCGCTCGCCGCACGCCCGGGTGATCGTCACGGGTTACGGCCTCTACATCAAGCCCGGCGGCTGCTGGCCGCTGCAGCCGGTCCTCCCGGTGGACGCCGACTTCCTCCAGGGCAGCGTCGACCGGATGAACGCGGTGATCGCCGAGCAGAGCGCGGCGCACGGCGCCGAGTACATCGATCTCGCCACGCCCAGCAAGGGGCACGACTCCTGCCAGGCCCCGTCGGACAAGTGGGTCGAGGGCTACGTGCCGACCGCGGCCGCCGCCCCGCTGCACCCCAACCGGAACGGCGAGGCGAACTACGCCGCCGTCATCGGCGCGCACCTCCAGGGGAGCTGACCCCGTTGCGCCACCGCCTGCTGCGCGGGGTACTGGCGGCGGCGCTCTGCGCCGCCGCCGTGCTCGTCCCGGACGCCCCCGCGGCACGGGCCGCCGGGCAGTCCGGGCCCGGCTGCGACCCGCTGGCGCCCGTCGAGTGCCTGCTGCCGTTCCCGAACGACTGGTACACCCGGCCCGACCCGGCCACCGACACCGGCCGCCGGGTGTCCTTCGGTGCCACCACGCTGCCGCGCGCCACGGCCGGCCGGCCCGTCGACCCGACGGCCTGGAACCGGTCCGACGGCTTCTCTCCCGGCTCGACGCTGATCGCGCACGTCCCCGGCCTCGACCCGGCGGCGACCGGCACCGCCCCGCTCACCGACATCGGCCGCTCCCTCGCCCCGGACGCCCCCGTCGTACTGCTGGACACCCGGACCGGGGAGCGGTGGCCGTACTGGGCCGAAGCGGACGCCAACGCCACCGACCCCGCGCGCCGGGCCCTGCTGATCCATCCCGCG
Organism: Streptomyces sp. NBC_00984; assembly: GCF_045162475.1. Taxonomy (NCBI): domain Bacteria; kingdom Bacillati; phylum Actinomycetota; class Actinomycetes; order Kitasatosporales; family Streptomycetaceae; genus Streptomyces; species Streptomyces sp. NBC_00984. The sequence goes on along the minus strand of NZ_CP108734.1, from coordinate 6,804,045 downwards.
CGCAACTTCCGCGACGGCCACCACTACGCCGTCGCGCTGAGACACCTCAAGGACGCGTCGGGGCGCACGATCCCGGCCGCCGCGCCGTTCGCCGCCGTCGCCGGGCAGCCGCTGCCCGCCGGGCATCCGCTGCGCACCCGCCAGCAACGGCTCCGTCCGGCCCTGAAGGCGTTGCACAGGGCCGGAGTGCGGACCGAAGGGCTGTACCTCGCCTGGGACTTCACCGTCGCGAGCACCCGCAGTCTCACCAGCGACCTCTTCACCGTCCGCGACGACGCGTTCCGCCGCCTCGGCGGCCGTTCGCCCGCGTTCGCCGTCACCGGTGTCACCGACTTCACGGCCGATCAGGACCCCCGGATCGCCCGTGAGGTCACCGGCGAGATCAGCGTGCCCGGCTATCTGGACCTGCCCGGCGGCCCGCCCGGCTCCGTACTGCACCGCGGCCGCGACGGCCTGCCCCGGCGGCTCCCGGGGAGCACCCGACTCGCCACGTTCCGCTGCGAGATACCGCACTCCGCCTTCCGCGCCCCCTCGCACCCCGCCCTCTACGGGCACGGCCTCCTCGGCCGCCGCTCCGAGGTCGGCGCGGGCAACGTCAAGGCGATGGCGGCCGAGCACGACTTCACGTTCTGCGCGACGGACTGGATCGGGATGGCCGAGGAGGACATCCCCGTGGTGCTCGGGGCGCTCGCCGACCCGACCCTCTTCCCCGCCGTTCCCGAACGCAGCGAACAGGGCATGCTGAACGCCCTCTTCCTCGCCCGCGCCCTGATCCACGCCGACGGGCTGACCACCGACGCGGCCTTCCGCGACGCGAACGGCCGCCCGCTCGTCGACATCCGGCACGGCATCGGGTACGACGGGAACAGCCAGGGCGGAATCCTCGGCGGCGCCCTGGTCGCCGCCTCCCCCGACATCCGGCGCGGGGTCCTCGGCGTCACCGGCATGAACTACGGCCTGCTCCTCGACCGCAGCGTCGACTTCGCACCGTTCCAGCAGGTCCTGGACGTCTCCTACCCGGACAAGCTGCGCCAGCAGATCGTCCTCCAGCTGTTCCAGATGGTGTGGGACCGCGGCGAGACCGACGCGTACGCGAACCACCTCACCGACCGCCATCAGGTACTGATGCACATCGCGTACGGGGACCACCAGGTCGCGAACGCGGCGGCCGACGTGGAGGCGCGCACCATCGGCGCCCGGCTGATCACCCCCGCGCTCGCACCGGGCCGCAGCCCGGACACCGTCCCGTACTGGGGCATCGGGACCCTCGCACCCGACCGACTGCCGTACCGGGGCTCCGCGATGACGGTGTGGGACAGCGGCACGCCCACCCCGCCGCTGACCAACACCCCGCCCGTCGGGCCGCAGTACGGCCACGACCCGCACTCGGACCCCCGCAATTCGTCGGCCGCCCGTCAGCAGAAGGCCACCTTCCTGACCACCGGCCGTGTCATCAATGTCTGCGGCACCATGCCGTGCACCGCCGCCCCCACCTCCTGACACCCCCCACTCCCCGACAGGGATGCAGACAAGGAGCACCATGCGCACGCACCGCATCACCCAGGCAGCCGTCGCGGCCGCCCTGCTCGCCGGTACGGTCCTGGTCCCGCCCGCCCTCGCCGCCACCCCCGCCGACGCACCCGCGGCGAGCGCCGGGGACACCGCGCGGGCCGCCGCCGTGCCGTTCACCGCGGCCACCGCCCGGCGCGCCGCCGACGGCGGTTACACGCTCTCCTGGTCCTCCGCCGCCGGTTCGGTGACCGTCACCGCCGCCACCTCCCCCGACGCCACCACCGGCACCCCGGTGGGCACCGCCCCCGGCACCGGTTCGCTGACCGTCCCCGCCGGAACCCTCGCCGACACGGGACGCTGGTACTTTCGGCTGGTGCCGGACAGCGGCTCCCCGCTCGTCGTCGCCGAACGCTCGCTCGGGATCGAGTCCGCCCGCAACTTCCGGGACATCGGCGGCTACCGCACCACCGACGGACGCTGGGTGCGCCCCGGTCTCGCCTACCGCTCCAACAAGATCAACAGCCTCACCGACGCCGAGCAGCAGCGCCTGCTCTCCCAGCGCCTCACCCTCGACGTGGACCTGCGCAACGCGGTGGAGCGGCACGACGACCCGGACCGGGTGCCCGCCGGTGTGAAGTACCAGGTCGCCGACGTGGTGTCGCTCAGCCACGGCGTCCGCTTCCACGACTCGGCCCTGATGACACTGGCCGAGGCCATCGCGGCCGGGCTGTTCTCCGGCTCGTCCGACCTCGGCCAGTCCATCGGCTACCCGTTCATGGTCAACTTCGTGGGCGCCGACTACGCCTTCCGCGACCTGCTCACGGCCGTCGCGACGAACGACTCCGGCGCGACGGTCTTCCACTGCAGCTCGGGCAAGGACCGCACCGGCTGGAGCACGGCCGTCCTGCTCACCCTGCTCGGCGTCCCGCGCGAGACCGTCGAGGCGGACTTCCTCGCCAGCAACGACTACCTGGGCAACCCGAAGGCCGTCGAACTGAGTTGGCTGCGCGCGGCGTTCGACGAGGTGGACCATCTGTACGGCGACTTCGGCACCTACGTACGCGAGGGCCTCAAGCTCGACGACGCGACGGTGGCCGCACTGCGCAACAGGCTGCTGACGGACTGACGCACCGTCAACATTCGGTGTACTGACCGGTGGTGGCCCCGTCGTTCACCGGCGGACGGCCCGCCGTCAGTACGCCGGGTAGCGGCCGGCCGGCCAGTCGACCGCGTGCTCGAACTCCACGCACAGATCGTCGGCCACCTCGGTGATCACGGCCCGGCCCTCGGTCGACACCAGCCAGGACGGCGGAAGGTGTACGTCCCCGTGGCGTGCGCCGAGCAGGTTGCCGCAGATCGCGCCGGTGGAGTCGCTGTCGCCCGAGTGGTTGACCGAGAGCAGCAGCGACCGGGCCACCTGATCGGCGCCGGGCAACACGAGGGCGCAGTACACGGCGATGGCAAGGGCCTCCTCGGCGACCCAGCCCGCACCCAGCGTCTCCACCTTCTCGCCGGTGGGCGCACCCCCGGCGGCCAGGTCGACGGCGGCTCGCAGCGCCGCGGTCGTCTCCTCGTGCCCCGGGTGGCGGCGCAGCAGCTCCATGGCCCTCAGTACGGCGCCCGCCGTCGAGTCGCCCTCCAGGAGGTGCGCGACGATCGCGGCGAGGGCGCCGGCCGCGTACGCACCGGTCGGGTGGCCGTGGGTGATCTGCGCGCACCAGTAGGCGAGCCGGAAGCCCGCCTCGGCGTCCTCCGCGACCAGTCCGAAGGGGGCGGACCGCATCACCGTGCCGCACCCCTTGGACCCGGTGTTGACGGGTCCGGGCTCACCGAGCCGGCCCGTCGGCTCGGGAACGTGGCCGGTCGCGAGCCCGGTCAGGCAGGCATTGCCGGGGGCCCGGCGCGCGTAGAGCCAGGGCTGCTGCCTGAGCCAACCGGTACGCACCGGGTTGTCGCCGCCGCGGGCAGGCGGTGCGGGGTGGTTCTGGGTGTCCAGCCAGCGCAGATAGGCGTTCCGCACGATCCGGGCCTCGGCGCCGCCGTCCTCGGTGCCGCCGCCCTTCGATATCGCGCGGGAATGGGCCCTGATCAGCCCTTCGGCCGTGAACAGGGTCATCTGCGTATCGTCCGTGACCCGTCCGACTACCCCCTCCTCGTCCGGGAGAAGTCCCTGTACGCCGTACTCACCGTGCGCGCGGCGGATACCGGCCAGGGACAGGAACTCCACCGGATTCCCCAGCGCGTCCCCGATCGCCCCGCCCAGCAGACAGCCCCGGACCCTCGCCCTGCGGCGTGTGCGGTCCTCCCACGATGTGCCGTTCACGCACGATCCCCTCAATCCGACGTCGACATGTCCCAAAACGCCGTCGCGGGTCCATCCTGGTAGGAGAGGCGATCGCCATGCGTACCGGCAATGAACCGACGACTGCCCGCAGTCCACTGCGGCTGCGGCTCTGGCTGAGTCTATGGGGGCTGGCCTGGGCCGTCTTCGGCCTGGCCGCCTTCACGATGACCGACCGACCGGGCTGGGCCGCCGCCTGCGGCCTGCTGCTCGTGCTGGTCCTCGTGGACCTGACAGTGATCGTCCACCACATCCACCAGGGACCGCACTACCAGCCCGGCCGCGATGTCCCGCCGTACGAACCCGACCACGGCGGGCGCGGCAGGTACGGGCACTGAACCGGGCCGGGGGCGTCCCCGCCCGGCGCCGGACGTCAGTCCGGGGCCGGGAAGCGGGCCGCCTTCAGATACTCCGGGTTCGGGTCGAGCGCGGCGGCCAGCCGGAAGTGGCGGGCGGCCCGGTCCGTGCGGCCGGAGCGCTCGAAAGTACGGGCCAGCGCGAAGTGTGCGAAGGCGTTGTCCGGTTCGCGTTCCAGGACGAGTTCGAATTCGAGCTCGGCGGGGCGCAGCTGGGCGGCGGCGAAGAACGCGCGGGCACGCAGCAGCCGGGCCGCGGTGTTCTCCGGATGGGCCGCGATCACCGCATCCAGCAGTTTCACCGCGCCACGGGGGTCGCGCGCCGCCAGCAGGTGTTCGGCAGCGCGGAAGTCGATGACGTCGGTCTCCGGGGTCCTCTCGGGCACGGTCTCATCCTTCCCTTCTTCACCGGGTCCCCAACGTCCGGCCGGGGTCCGGTATTCCGCACCGGGACCGGTGTCCCGGGGCGCGGCGCCCGGACCCTCCCCCGGTGCCGGGTTCAGCCGGCCGCGGCCCGCTCGGTCAGCTCCGACCAGACCTTGCGGACCTGCGGTTCCAGGTCCTCCAGCGGTCCGTCGTTGTCGATGATCAGGTCGGCCACGGCCCGCCGCTGCTCCCGGGTGGCCTGGGCGGCCATCCGGGCGCGGGCCTCGGACTCGGTCATGCCGCGCAGCCGTACCAGCCGGTCGAGCTGGGTCGCGGGGCGCGCGTCCACGACGACGACCAGGTCGTAGAGCGGCGCCAGGCCGTTCTCGGTGAGGAGGGGGACGTCGTGGACGACGACCGAGTCCGGCCCCGCGGCCCGCTCCAGCTCGGCGGAACGGGCGCCGACCAGCGGGTGGACGATCGCGTTGAGTGCGGCGAGCCGGTCGGTGTCGGAGAAGACGATCGAGCCGAGCTTCGGCCGGTCCAGGGTGCCGTCCGCGGTGAGGACGTCGGCGCCGAACTCGTCGACGACGGCCGCGAGCCCGGGTGTCCCCGGCTCGACGACCTCGCGGGCGATCCGGTCCGCGTCGATCAGCACGGCTCCGTATCCGACGAACAGCCGTGACACTTCACTCTTGCCGGCGCCGATCCCACCGGTCAGGCCCACTTTCAGCATGCCTGGCAGCCTAGTACGCGGGTGGGCGGCGGGAGCCGGTCAGGCGTCCCCCTCGCGCTCGGCGAGGAACCGCTCGAATTCGAGGCCGATCTCGTCGGCGGACGGCAGGTCCACCGGCTCGGCGACCAGGTTGCCCCGGGTCTCGGATCCGGCGACCGCGTCGTACTGGTGCTCAAGGCCCTCGACGAGCGAGACGAGCTCCTCGTCGCCCTGGCCGATCTGCCGGTCGATCTCGGTCTGGGTGCGGTGCGCCTCCGTGCGCAGCGCGTGGGCGACGGTCGGCAGGACCAGGCCGGTCGCGGCCGTGATCGACTCCAGTGCGGTGAGTGCCGCGTCCGGGTAGGCGGAGCGGGCGACGTAGTGCGGCACATGGGCGGCGACACCGAGGACGTCGTGTCCCGCCTCCATCAGCCGGTACTCCACCAGGGCCTCCGCGGAGCCGGGCACCTGCGCCTCGTCGAAGGGGCTGCGGTGGCCGGGCATGAGGTCCGTGCGGTTGCCGTGCGGGGTGATGCCGACGGGGCGGGTGTGCGGGACACCCATCGGGATCCCGTGGAAATTCACCGCGAGGCGGACGCCGAGGCGCTCGACGATCTGCTCGACGGCGGCGGCGAAGCGCTCCCACTCCACATCGGGCTCGGGCCCGGACAGCAGCAGGAAGGGCGCTCCGGTGGCGTCCTGCACGACCCTGACGTCGAGCGTCGGGGTCTCGTAGGCGGCCCACCGGTCGCGCCGGAAGGTCAGCAGCGGACGCCGGGCGCGGTAGTCGACGAGACGGTCGTGGTCGAAGCTGGCCACGACCTGGTGCGGCAGCGTTTCGAGCAGGCCGTCCACGATCTGCTCGCCGGTCTCGCCCGCGTCGATGTATCCGTCGAAGTGGTAGAGCATAACCAGGCCGGCCGACTCCTGGGCGAGCGCCATGTCGACGACGGCCAGGCCCTTCGGCTCCCATTCGTACAAACTCTGCGGATCAGGCACGGTTACCGCTCCTCCTCGTGTTCGTCGAGAAGAACGTCCGGCAGGGGACATGCATTCCCGGACTGTGCCCTTTCAGCCACCGGTTCATGCCGGAAGCCACGCGAGAACCCGGGGTGCGACCACAGCGACGGGCGCCCGCCCTCCCCTCGAAGGCACCGGCATCCGCGCCGAGGACAAGGGCGTTGACGTTCATGTCGGTGAACACCTCGGCGGGGAAGCCGAGTTCACGACGGGCCCGAGGTCCCCGAGATCCTCGCCGGGACGCGTCACGGGCCGTCAGTTTCCCGTGCATCCCACAGGTGTTCCCCCGTTCGCCCGGCCCGTCGCCCCCGCCTCACGGGCAATGGCCCAGACATTGACACGGCCACACCGCGTCCCTACCGTCACTGGGCAGCAAGTTCAGGGACTCGCCCCACATTCATGTACGAGAACCTCGAACTCCTTCGACGGGAAGGCACCCCCATGCGCACCCGCACGCTGCTCCCGGCCCTGCTGGCCACCGCGCTCGCCACCGGCGGTCTCGCCCTCGCCTCCGCCACCGCGGCGGGTGCGGCGACGGTCATCGACGTGAGCACCGCCGCCCAGCTCAAGTCCGCCCTCACCGCCGCGGCCCCCGGCGACACGATCCGGCTCGCCGACGGCACCTACACCGGCAACTTCAAGGCGACCGTCCCCGGCACCGCTTCCGCCCGAATCACCCTCACGGGCTCCGCCAAGGCGATCCTCACGGCGGGCGGGGGATACGGACTGCACCTCGACGGCGCCTCCTACTTGACCGTCAAGGGCATCACCGTCACCGGCGGCCAGAAAGGCATCATGGCCGACACCGCCACCGGCGTCGTCATCGATTCGGTGACCGTGCACGATCTGGACATGGAGGGCGTCCACTTCCGCAAATCCAGCAAGGACGGTGTCATCAAGAACTCACGGATCTACGACACCGGGCACGACGGCCGCGGCATGGGCGAGGGCGTCTATGTCGGCACGGCCGGCGATCTCTCCGACCGGAGCGACCGGGTCCAGATCCTGGACAACACGATCGGTCCGGGGGTGGGCGGCGAGAACGTCGACATCAAGGAGGGCACCACCGGGGCGAAGATCGTCGGCAACACCTTCGACGGCAGCGGGCTGACCGGCGCCAACTACGACGACTCCTGGGTCGACGTGAAGGGCAATGACGTCCTGGTCGAGGGCAACAAGGGCTCCCGTACGACCAACAACGGCTATGAGACCCACACCCAGCAGAGCGGCTGGGGCTGCGGCACCGTCTTCCGCGGCAACACCTCGGACCTGACCGGTTCCAAGGGCGACAAGCAGATCGCGATCAACGTCACCAACTACGGTGCGAGCTGCCCGGCCACCGTCTACAGCAGCAACACGGTGACCGGCGGGAAGGGCCTGACCAACATCACCGTCACGCCGTAGCCGCGCCGCGAGAACGAGTGAGGCCCGCTCCCCGGAGGGAGCGGGCCTCACTTTTCAGCTACTGCGGTCGATCATCGACCGGAGGGGGTGCAGAGCGTCAGCTCTGGCCGCCCGCCAGCTTCTCGCGCAGGGCAGCCAGGGCCTCGTCCGACGCCAGGGCGCCGGAGTTGTCCGCGGACTCCGAGGAGTACGAGCCGCCACCGCTGCCGCCGGAGGCAGCCGGGGCGCCACCGGCCGGGGCGGCAGCGCCCTCGGCAGCAGCGGCCTCGTCGGCCTCGCGGGACTTGATGACCTGGGCCTGGTGCTGCTCGAAGCGCTGCTGCGCCTCGGCGTACTGACCCTCCCACGCCTCGCGCTGGGTCTCGAAGCCCTCGAGCCAGTCGTTGGTCTCGGGGTCGAAGCCCTCGGGGTAGATGTAGTTGCCCTGGTCGTCGTAGGACGCGGCCATGCCGTACAGGGTCGGGTCGAACTCGACCGAGGCCGGGTCGGCACCGAAGGACTCGTTGGCCTGCTTCAGCGAGAGGCTGATGCGACGGCGCTCGAGGTCGATGTCGATGACCTTGACGAAGATCTCGTCGTTGACCTGGACGACCTGCTCCGGGATCTCCACGTGGCGCTCGGCCAGCTCGGAGATGTGGACCAGACCCTCGATGCCCTCGTCGACGCGCACGAACGCACCGAACGGAACGAGCTTGGTGACCTTACCGGGAACGACCTGCCCGATCTGGTGCGTACGGGCGAACTGCTGCCACGGGTCTTCCTGCGTCGCCTTGAGCGACAGGGAGACGCGCTCGCGGTCCATGTCGACGTCGAGAACCTCGACGGTGACTTCCTGGCCGACCTCGACAACCTCGGAGGGGTGGTCGATGTGCTTCCAGGAGAGCTCGGAGACGTGCACGAGACCATCGACGCCGCCGAGGTCCACGAACGCACCGAAGTTGACGATCGAGGAAACGACGCCGGAGCGGACCTGGCCCTTCTGCAGGGTCGTGAGGAACGTCTGGCGGACCTCGCTCTGGGTCTGCTCCAGCCAGGCACGGCGGGACAGGACCACGTTGTTGCGGTTCTTGTCCAGCTCGATGATCTTGGCCTCGAGCTCCTTGCCCACGTAGGGCTGAAGGTCGCGGACACGACGCATCTCGACGAGCGACGCCGGCAGGAAGCCGCGGAGGCCGATGTCGAGGATGAGACCACCCTTGACGACCTCGATGACGGTACCGGTGACGATGCCGTCTTCTTCCTTGATCTTCTCGATGGTGCCCCAGGCACGCTCGTACTGAGCGCGCTTCTTCGAGAGGATCAGGCGGCCTTCCTTGTCCTCCTTCTGGAGGACCAGGGCCTCGATCTCGTCACCGACCTTGACGACCTCGTTCGGGTCGACGTCGTGCTTGATCGAGAGCTCGCGGCTCGGGATGACACCTTCGGTCTTGTAACCGATGTCGAGGAGAACCTCGTCCCGGTCAACCTTGACGATGACACCGTCAACGATATCGCCGTCGTTGAAGTACTTGATCGTCTCGTCGATCGCCGCGAGGAACGCGTCCGCGTCGCCGATGTCGTTGACCGCAACCTGCGGAGTGGTGGCGGTGGTCTCGGTGCTGCTCGTCATGTGGGAAAGGGCTCCGGTACGGACAGTGAGTCGTAGGTACTGCTACGCCGGGAGCCCGTATCACCTCTGCAGAAGCCGGACAGCTCGGGAAACACCCAACCCGCTGGACCGGGAGGCGCCTCGTGAACCGAGGGGACATACAGCAGATGCGAGCGCGGCCTGCTAGGTCTGAGGCGCGCAGGCTCGCAGCGCAACTTGTAGCATACGGGGGCAGCCGGGCACGGTCAATGCGCGAAGGCGCACACCGGGGGCGCAACGGCTCATATCCGGCACAACTCGTGTTCCCCGAGGCCAGATCGGCCCCAGGAGACAATCCATGGGTACGGGAGCCGTACTCACAGGTACCCCCCGGTACGTACCGCGTGCGGCGGGGTGAAGGCAAACTACAACGACGGACACGATGAGCCAAGAGATCTACGCGGCCGAACCCGAAGCGACCCGCCGCGACGCGTCGGAAGCCGAGAGCAGCCGGGCCAGTCGCGGCTGGTGGGACCGGAACGCCGACGAGTACCAGAGCGACCACGGCGCCTTCCTCGGCGACGACCGTTTCGTCTGGGGGCCGGAGGGGCTCGACGAGGCGGAGGCCGGTCTGCTGGGCCCCGCCGCGTCGCTGCGGGGCCTGGACGTCCTGGAGATCGGTGCGGGCGCCGCGCAGTGCTCGCGCTGGCTCGCCGCACGGGGCGCCCGTCCGGTGGCCCTGGACCTCTCGCACCGGCAGTTGCAGCACGCGCTGCGGATCGGCGACGAGGTCCCCCTGGTGGAGGCGGACGCCGGGGTGCTGCCGTTCCGCGACGGCTCCTTCGACCTGGCGTGCTCCGCCTACGGCGCGGTGCCCTTCGTCGCCGACCCCGTGCAGGTGTTCCGCGAGGTCCACCGGGTGCTTCGTCCCGGGGGCCGCTGGGTCTTCTCGGTGACGCATCCGGTCCGCTGGGCGTTCCCGGACGAGCCGGGGCCGGAGGGCCTCTCGGTCGCGGCCTCCTACTTCGACCGCACTCCCTATGTCGAGCAGGACGAGCGGGGCGACGCCGTGTACGTCGAGCACCACCGCACGCTGGGCGACCGGGTGCGGGACGTGGTGGCCGGCGGCTTCCGGCTGGTCGACCTCGTCGAACCGGAGTGGCCCGCCTGGAACCACCAGGAGTGGGGCGGCTGGTCCCCGCTGCGCGGAAACCTGATCCCCGGCACGGCGATCTTCGTCTGCGAACGGGACTGACGGTCCCGCACACGGGGGCCCCGGGCCCGGCGGGGGCGCGTCGTACGAGACTGGGGGCGTGATCCGTACCGACGCCCTGGCCCAGTTGCCCGTACGCACCGCCGTGCCCGCCCTGGAGCGGGCGCTCGACGACCGCGGTGTCGCGGTGCTGTGCGCGCCGCCCGGCACCGGCAAGACGACTCTCGTACCGCTGGTCCTGGCCGGTCTGGCCGGGGGCGGTCCGGTACGCAGGGTGCTGGTCGCCGAGCCGCGGCGGATCGCCGCGCGGGCGGCGGCGCGGCGGATGGCGTGGCTCATCGGCGAGCAGGCCGGCGGCCGGGTGGGGTTCACGGTCCGCGGGGAGCGGGTGATGGGGCGCGACACGGTGGTGGAGGTGGTGACCACCGGTGTGCTGCTCCAGCGGCTCCAGCGCGACCAGGAGCTGGCCGGGGTCGACGCGGTGATCATCGACGAGTGCCACGAGCGGCACCTCGACGCGGACACGGTCGCCGCGTTCCTGCTCGATGTGCGCGAGGCGATCCGGCCCGATCTGCGGCTGGTCGCCGCGTCCGCGACGACGGACGCGCAGGGCTGGGCGCGGCTGCTGGGCGATGCCCCGGTGATCGAGGCGCAGGGCGTCTCGCATCCGGTGGAGGTGGTCTGGGCGCCGCCCGCAGCTCCGGTGCGGCCGCCGCACGGGATGCGCGTCGATCCGGTGCTGCTGACGCATGTCGCCGCGACGGTGCGCCGGGCGCTCGCCGAGCGGGACGGCGACGTGCTGTGCTTCCTGCCCGGGGTCGGCGAGATCGGCCGGGTGGCGGGGCAACTGGCCGGGGTGGCCGCCGAGGTGCTCCAGGTGCACGGACGGGCTCCGGCGGCGGTGCAGGACGCGGTGCTGGCCGGGTCGTCGGACGGCCGGCGGGTGGTGCTGGCGACCTCGGTGGCGGAGTCGTCCCTCACGGTGCCCGGGGTGCGGGTCGTGGTCGACTCGGGGCTGGCCAGGGAGCCGCGCACCGATCACGCGCGGGGGCTGAGCGCGCTGACGACGGTGCGGGCCTCGCAGGCGGCGGGGAGGCAGCGGGCGGGCCGGGCCGGGCGGGAGGCGCCCGGGGCTGTGTACCGGTGCTGGGCGCAGGCGGAGGACGGGCGGCTCGCCCGGTTCCCGTCCCCGGAGATCAAGGTCGCGGATCTGGCGGCGTTCGCGTTGCAGGCGGCGTGCTGGGGCGATCCGGACGCGTCGGGGCTGGCGCTGCTCGACCCGCCGCCCGCGGGTGCGATGAGTGCGGCGCGCGAGGTGCTGACGGCGGTCGGCGCGGTGGACACGGACGGGCGGGCGACCGACCGGGGCGTACGGATGTCCCGTCTCGGCCTGCATCCGCGGCTGGCGCGGGCGCTGCTGGACGGCGCCGCCGAGGTGGGCGGTCGGCGGGCGGCCGAGGTGGTGGCGCTGCTGAGCGAGGAGCCGCCGCGGGAGTACGGGGACGATCTGGCGGCCGCGCTGCGTACCGCGCGGCGGGGCGGGGACGGCTACGCGGCGCGCTGGCGGCAGGAGGTCCGGCGGCTGTCCTCGTCGGTGAAGGACGCGGCCGGCGGTTCCGGTCCGGACGACGCGGCCGTCGGTCTGGTGGCCGCGCTGGCGTTCCCGGAGCGGGTGGCACGGGCCCGCGGCGAGGGAGCGTTCCTGATGGCGTCGGGGACGGGCGCGGAGCTGCGGGACGGCTCGGGGCTGCGCAGTGCGCCCTGGCTGGCGGTCGCGGTCGCCGACCGGCCGGCGCACGCGGCGTCCGCACGGGTGCGGCTCGCTGCCGTCATCGACGAGGACACGGCACGAACGGCCGCCGGGCATCTGCTCCGCGGCGGCGAGGAGGTCCACTGGGCCGGCGGCGATGTGGTGGCCCGTCGGGTGGAGCGGCTGGGTGCCGTCGAACTGTCGGTGCGCCCGCTGAAGCAGCCGGCACCCGGGCCGGTGCGCGAGGCGCTGGTCGAGGGTCTGCGGCGCGAAGGGCTCGGGCTGCTGCCCTGGACGCGGGAGAGCGAGCAGTTGCGGGAGCGGCTCGCCTTTCTCCACCGCGAGCTGGGGGCGCCCTGGCCGGATGTGTCGGAGGGCGCGCTGCTGGAGCGTACCGAGCAGTGGCTGGAGCCCGAGCTGTCACGGGCCCGGCGGCGCTCCGATCTGGCGCGGATCGACGCGGGGCAGGCGCTGCGGCGGCTGCTGCCGTGGGCGACGGGCGAGGCGGTGCGGCTGGACGAGCTGGCGCCGGAGCGGATCGAGGTGCCGAGCGGTTCCCGTATCCGGGTGGAGTACGGCGGGGAGCAGCCGGTACTCGCGGTGAAGCTCCAGGAGTTGTTCGGTCTGCGGGAGACCCCGAGGGTGGCCGGGGTGCCGGTCCTGGTCCATCTCCTCTCCCCGGCCGGCCGGCCCGCAGCCGTCACCGCGGATCTGGCGTCGTTCTGGCGGGACGGCTACCGGGCCGTGCGGGCGGAGCTGCGCGGCCGCTACCCGAAGCATCCGTGGCCGGAGGACCCCACGACGGTGGAGGCGACCCGGTTCACGAAGGCTCGGCTCAAGCGGGAGTAGGGGCGGGTTCCGGCGAGGATGCCGGTGGCCCGTGCGGGCGGCGGGAGCGGGCCTCCAGCCACAGGGCGAGCCCGAGCAGTCCGACACCGAGGACCAGGAAGCCCCAGGGCAGGTACGAGGTGAGCAGCAGGACCAGCAGGCGCTGGGACTTGACCAGGTCGACGATCGATTCGACGTAGTCCGGGCGCATCTTCACATGCCCGGCGAACACGGTCATGGTGTCCTGGGGCATCCCCATCTTCCTGGCGTTGCGCAGCTCCTCCTTGTGGATCTCCTCGCCGTTGACCGGCGCTCCGGTGACCGGGTCCACCCAGAACATCCGCTTGGTGGTGTACCAGCGGGTCATGCCCGTCTTCGCGATCTGTTCCGGGGTGACGCCCTTGATCGGCATCTTCTTCGGCATCGGGACCTCGGTCCACGGGATGGTCTGCTCGAAGTAGTAGACGTCCATGCCGTGGAAGGTGCGGGTGCCCTTGTAGTGGATGGGCGAGCTGGTGCGGGCCTGGGCGTCGAAGTACTCGTAGTCGCGTTTCTGGGTGAGGAAGGGCCACTTGAACTCGATGCCCTCGCGCCTGACCGGGTCGCCGTCGACGGATTCCCCGGTGGCGTGGACGGGGGCCTGGCTGTGGGCGTCGAAGATGTAGCGCTCGGGGATCTCGGAGACCATCTTGCCGTCCGGGCCCACCACGTAGCTGAGGGCGTCCCAGACGACGACGTCGCGGCCGGCGCTGCGTTCGATCTTCTCGGACTCCTCGACGTTGCCCTTGAGGGTCTGCACGATGGTGACCTTGGGGACCGTCTTCACCTTCATGTTGTCGTTGTAGTCGAGGAGGGTGGCGGGCTTCGCCTCCAGCACCGTCTCCTGGTACTGACTGGGCGGGATCTTCGCCAGCCTCGGGAAGGCGTACCAGCGCAGCAGTGGCGACATGGCGGCGAAGAAGACGGCGAATGCCAGGAGTACGAGGCTGGCTCGGCGGCGCATGTGGTGCCCTCCCTCGGCTTCTGCTTTCCGGAACTAGTTCTTGGGGCCCGGCACGGTGGTCAGCAGGGGTTTGGGCGAGGTCTCTCCCGGCGGGGCGCCGATCGCGCTGATGGTGAGGACGAGCGCGAGGGCTGCGGCCAGCCCGATGGCGGCGGCGACGAGAGCACGCATGCCGGTCCTCCCGGAGAGCATGGATCTGATGGGTCGTCAGGGTTGGGGCACCGTAGCAATGCGGGCGCGAGATGAGAACACGTAGAACAGCCCCTCTGCCGGGTGGTGGCAAAGGGGCTGCTCCGACGTGCGGACGGGCGGGGTCAGCCGGCGGGCGCCTCGGGGGTCTCGGACGCCTCGGGGGTCTCGGATGCCTCGGGGGCCTCGACCTTCAGCTCGATGACGATCGTGGCGCCACCCTCGGTGGTGAGGCGCAGCTTGTAGGTGCCCGCGGTGTCGTCGGCGTAGATCCTGGGCAGCTTCAGGACGCCGTCGGCGTCGGTCTTCAGCTCCGTGAGGGTACGGACCGTCTTGCCGTCGGCGTCCTTGAAGTAGGGGCCCTTGTCGTTCTCGGCCGGCTCCTCGGCGTCGGTGATCATGGTGGCGGTGACGGCGACACCGGCCGCGACCGCGTCCTTGTAGGTGGCCTCGACCTCGACGGTGTCGGCGAACTCGGTGCCGGGTGCCGCGGTCAGCGCCTTGTCGTCGGTCCTCGCGATCTCGTCGGCCCGACGGGCGGTGACGGTCGCGGTGTAGGCGACGGGGGGCAGCGAACGGCCGGTGGCGGTGGCCCGCACCGTGAACTTCCCGGCCTTCTCGCCCGCCTTCAGCACCGGGGCGGTGACCGTGCCGTCGGCTGCGGTGAGGAGGGTGACCGCGTTCTTCCCGCCGTCGAAGGCGGCGTCGGTGTCACCGGCGATGGTGAAGGTCACGGACACCTTGGCGAGCGGGCCGCCGAGGCTGTTCCTGGCCCGCACCTTGATCCGCTCGGCGAAGGCGTCGCCCGCGGTGGCGGTCAGCGTGCCGGTACCGGCGTTCTCCACGCCTGCGAGGGTCTGGGCCGGCGGAGTCGTGGGCGGGGTCGTCGGCGAGGTCGGGCCGGTCGATCCGCCGTCACCCGGCTTCGTGGGGTCCGGGCTCGGCTTCGGCTCGGGCTTCGGCTTGGTCGTCCCGTGCGGCGAGGGGGACGGGCTCGGGCTGCCGGAGCTGTGGTCCCTGCCTCCGCCGAGGCCGGGCGGGACGGTGCCGGTTCCGTCGGGGATCTCGTGGGTCCCGCGGTTGTAGTAGTCGAACCACGAGCGGACGGTGCGCAGATAGGCGTCCGAGTGGTTGTAGCTCAGGACCGCCCGGTCGAGATCCGCGGCGAGGGACAGATCGCGGGAGCCGGCGCAGAGGTAGCGTCCGGCGGCGAGCGCCGCGTCGTAGATGTTGTTGGGGTCCTTGCGGCCGTCGCCGTTGCCGTCCTGGCCCCAGGTCGCCCAGGTGGACGGGATGAACTGCATCGGGCCGACGGCGCGGTCGTGGGTCGAGTCCCCGTCGTACGCCCCGTTGTCGGTGTCCTTGATCATGGCGAAGCCCCGGCCGTCGAGGACCGGGCCGAGGATCGGCGAGAACGTGGTGCCGTTCGCGTCGACCCTGCCGCCGCGGGCCTGGCCGGACTCGACCTTGCCGATCGCGGCGAGCAGCTGCCAGGGCAGCCGGCAGGCGGCGTCGGTGTCGTCGAGGGTCTGCTCGGCCTTCTTGTACGCGGCCAGGATCGAAGCCGGAATGCCGGATTCCGCACTGCCGGTGACGGGCAGATTCGTGGACGTGCCCGGCTTGTCGGGGGTGTTCAGCGGGGGCAGGTCCGTGTAGTACGGCGAGTTGCCGGTGGCCGCGCTGCCGTCGGGCGGAGGCGTCGACCCGGTGGACTGCTGGTCGCCGCTCTCGGTGACCAGCGATGTGCCCGGGGCCCCCGAGGCGGAGAGCGCCGCCACGGCGACGGCGGCCACAGCAGTGGTGGTCGCCCCCTTGCGAAGCCGACGACCGAATTGCGCTGCCATAACCTCTGGCCCCTCCCCTTCGACGACTGTCCACGCTCCCCAGCAGCAGGACTCAGGCGACCCTACGGCAACTTGTGCCGCCAAGACACCGTGCACTGACCGGTTCTTACCTGTTTTTCATGTTCCGGACAGCAAGTTGTACGGCAGTGGTCGGGCGGGCGACGGTGGCTCGCGCATACTTGCCGCCATGCCGTTCACACTCAGTCATGCCGCCGCCGTTCTCCCGGGGATGCGGCGGGACGGGACGGCACATGGGCCGCTGTTCGCCTCGGCCCTCGTCTCGGGTTCGTTCGCCCCCGACATGACGTACTACGCGGACACCGCGGTTCCCGGCGCCATGGAGTTCGGCCGGGTCACCCACTCGGTGTGGGGTGTGTTCACGGTCGATGTGCTGATCACCGCGGCCGTGGTGGCGTTGTGGCTGCTGCTGCGCGAACCACTGGTGGCGCTGCTGCCGAGAGCCTGGCAGGGGCGGGTGCACGCGTTCGTACGAGGACGGCGCGGGACCGCCCGGGGCGTGCGGGAGGCCGCCGGGTTCGTGCTGTCGGCGGTGATCGGGGCCGCCACCCATGTCGTCTGGGACGCCTTCACCCACCACGACCGGTGGGGTGTGCGCCTGGTGCCGCTGCTCGACGGGAGCGTCGGCGGATTTCCGGTGTTCCAGCTGGTGCAGTACGGCAGTTCGGCGATGGCCCTGGCCGTGCTCGCGTGGTTCACGGCGTCGGGGCTGCGGCGGACCGGGGCGCGCCCGGTCCCCCCGTCCGTGCCAGTACTGAACCGCCGGGGACGGTGGTCGGCGGGGGTGCTGCTGAGCGTCTGCGTACTGCTCGGCGTCGCCCACCGGTGCGCACGCTGGTACGCGTACTTCGGGCACATCGACACCCCGCTGGACATCATCCCGACCGCCTGCTTCGGCGCCGGGGCGGGGCTGGCGGTGGGCCTGGTGCTGTACGGGGCGTGGATGCGGCTGCGGCGACCGCGCACGGCCGCACCCGCGGTCGCCGGACGGGCCTAGGGTCTGTCCGTCAAATCGGTCGTCTGGTCAGCGGTCTATCCAGTCCGGTGCCCACACGTCGTCCGGGGTGCGCAGCCTTGAGGTGCGCAGATGGTCGCGCAGCGCGGTCAGCACGGGGTGCTGGTCTCCGGTGCGGGACAGCAGCACGTGCGTGTACACCGGGGTCGGTTCGCGCAACGGGATGCGTCGCAGGTCGTGGGTCTGGGGCCACACGTACCGGTCCCCGCTGCCGACGAGGGTGGCCAGCGAGGCCGAGTCGGCCAGCGCGTCCATCAGGGCCTCGTCCCCGAAGTTGGGGCCGAGCGCGTCGATGCTCAGACCGAAGGCCTCGGACAGCGCCTGGTAAAACGCCGCCCACTCCGTGCCGGGCCTGATCCCGGGGATCCAGATGCGGTGGCCGGCCAGGTCCGCAGGCCTGACCCGGGGCGCGTCCGCCAACGGGTGGCCGGGGCCGACCAGGAGCTCCAGGGGTCCGTCCAGGAGTCGTTCGGCGCTGATCCCGGCCGGGACCTGGCCTGCCGGCAGAGCGCGGAAGGACGCGTCGACGGTCCCATCGAGCACCGCGTGGGTGGCCTGGGCGGCGTTCTCCTTGCTCAGTGTGACGGCGTCGAGGTTCATCTCGGGATGGGAGCGGTAGAACCGGTAGACGGCCTGGGCAGGAGCGATGCGCCGGTTGAGGACGTCGACGCGCAAGGGCCGGCTGCCGGGGCGCACGGCCTGCTCGGCCTGCTCGATGGTAGTCAGGACCTTCTTGGCGTGCGGCAGGAAGACCTGCCCGTCCATGCTCATCCGGGAGCCGCGGGAGGTGCGCACCAGGAGCGTGACCTCGAGGTGCTTCTCCAGGGTCGCGATCCGCTTGGAGACCGCCTGCTGGCTGATCCCGAGCTCGTCCGCCGCCGCCTGGAACTGGCCGGTCTCGGCGACGGTCACGAACGTCCGCATCGCTTCAACATCCACACTCCCACCCTAATTTCACAACGGTTGGTTGTCGCTGGCTGGTCTCGAGGTTGTTTGATTGCGGGTTCTTCAGAGTGGTGGGATCAGCGCATGTCTACTCGCACAGATCAGATCATGTATGTCCAGAAGCCCGAGTTCGCGCGTCATATGGAACGAGTCGTGGAGGTGACCGACGCGACGTCTCGGCTGAACGTGCTGCCGTTCAACGACGGCAAAGGTCGTGCTGAACTACTTTCTGTTGTGTTCGGTGGTCCGCTCCCGGAGTCGGTGACGATCTACCCGCCGTTCTTCACCGAGTGCGGGCTGAACACGACGTTCGGGGAGAACGTCTTCGTCAACCAGGGATGCACGTTCATGGACAGGGGCGGGATCCGCATCGGCAACGGTGTCATGATCGCCCCGAAGGTCAATCTCATCACCGGGGGGCACCCTCTGCCTCTCGCCGAGCGCCGCGAGTACCTCTCCCTCGCCCCGATCGTCATCGAAGACGGCGTCTGGATCGGTGCGGGAGCAACGATCACGCAGGGAGTGACTATCGGTGCCGGCGCGGTGGTCGCTGCCGGCGCGGTGGTCACTCGTGATGTTCCTCCCCGCACCCTGGTCGCGGGAGTTCCCGCCCAGGCCATCAAGACGATTGACGGAGCCCGGCCGGGCCGCCGGCCCGGGGCGAGCAGCACGTCAGCACTCTGATCCTGATGCCCCATCACGCCCGGCTGACCGACCAGCAGTGGGACCGCATTCGTCCGCTGCTGCCGACCAGCAACGGGAGGCGGGGCCGGCCCTGGGCTGATCACCGCCGTGTGGTGGAGGCGATCGTCTACCGGTACCGCACCGGCATCCCCTGGCGAGACCTCCCGAGCAGGTTCGGGTCGTGGAAGACCGTGTGGGCCCGCCACCGTCGGTGGGCCGGGGACGGGACCTGGGACCGAATCCTGGGCGTGCTGCTCGCTGATGCGGACGCTGCCGGGCAGGTCGACCGGCGGGTCGCGGTGGACTCCACGATCAACCGGGCCCACCAGCACGCCACGAACACCCACCGTCCTGAATCGTGCCGGGCTGCGGCCCACGCCGCGGTCCCGGTGCCCACTGCGAGCCTGTCGGGCACGCGATCGGGCGCTCTCGTGGCAGGTTGACCACGAAGGTCCACCACGCCGTCGACGGCCGAGGCCGCCCCCTGGCTGTGGTTGTGACACCCGGGCAGGCCCACGACGGGCAATCCCTGCCGTTACTGCTGGGCGACCTGCACATCCCGAGGACTGGGGCAGGTCGCCCGCGCACGACCCCGTCCATGCTGCTCGGGGACAAGGCGTACTCCTCCCAGGCGATCCGCAGGACGTTGAAAGCCCGAGGGATCACCGCAGTCATCCCTGAACGACGTGACCAGCAGGAACACCGTCGCCGCCGTGGTTCAGCGGGCGGCCGCCCACCGAAGTTCGACAGTTCGACGCTGCGACCTACAAGAACCGCAACGTCGTCGAGCGATCCTTCGCCCTGCTCAAGCAGTGGCGGGGCCTGGCCACGAGGTTCGACAAGCTCGCGATCGTCTACCGCTCCGCTGCGGTCCTCGCGGCGGTGCTGGTCTGGGCCCGGATTTAACGGACACGCTCTAGGCCACAGGGGTCCGGACGGCCCGGGAATCCGGACGGCCCGGGAACATCGCGTCCCGGGCCCGTCCGGCACCGTCGGCGGGTCAGTGCGCCGCGGACTCCCAGTCCGTACCGACGCCCACCGAGACATCCAGCGGGGCGCGCAACTGCACGGCCGTGGACATCTCGTGGCGGAGGATCTCCTCCACCTGTGCCCGCTCGCCCTCGGCGACCTCCAGCACGATTTCGTCATGGACCTGGAGCAGCATCCGGGACTTCAGCTTCGCCTCGGTCAGCGCCCGGTCGACCTGGAGCATGGCGACCTTGACGATGTCCGCGGCCGTGCCCTGGATCGGTGCGTTGAGCGCCATCCGCTCGGCCATCTCACGGCGCTGGCGGTTGTCGCTGTTGAGGTCGGGGAGGTAACGGCGGCGGCCGAAGACCGTCTCCGTGTACCCCGTGGCCCTGGCCTCCTCCACCACCCGGTGCAGATAGTCGCGCACCCCGCCGAACCGCTCGAAGTAGGTGTCCATCAGGCCGCGCGCCTCGCCCGCCTCGATGTTCAGCTGCTGGGAGAGACCGAACGCGGAGAGCCCGTACGCGAGTCCGTAGCTCATGGCCTTGATCTTGCGGCGCATCTCCGGGTCGACGGCCGACTTGTCGACGCCGAAGACCTGCGAGGCGACCGTGGTGTGCAGATCCTCGCCGGAGGTGAACGCCTCGATCAGGCCCGCGTCCTCGGAGAGGTGCGCCATCACCCGCAGCTCGATCTGGCTGTAGTCGGCCGTCATCAGCGTCTCGAAGCCCTCGCCGACGACGAAGCCGCGGCGGATGGCCCGGCCCTCGTCCGTACGGACCGGGATGTTCTGCAGGTTGGGGTCGGTGGAGGAGAGCCGGCCCGTCGCCGCCACCGTCTGGTTGAACGTGGTGTGGATACGGCCGTCCGCCGCGATCGTCTTGATCAGGCCCTCGACCGTGACCCGCAGCTTGGCCTGCTCGCGGTGGCGCAGCATGATCACCGGCAGCTCGTGCTCGGTCTGCGCGGCGAGCCAGGCCAGCGCGTCGGCGTCCGTCGTGTACCCGGTCTTCGTCTTCTTCGTCCTGGGCAGGCCCAGCTCGCCGAAGAGGACTTCCTGGAGCTGCTTGGGCGAACCGAGGTTGAACTCGCGGCCGACGGCGGCGTGCGCCTCCTTCACCGCCTGCTGCACCGCACCGGCGAACTGCTGCTCCATGCCTTCCAGATGGGCCCGGTCGGCGGCGATGCCGTGCCGCTCCAGACGGGCCAGCAGAGCGGACGTCGGCAGCTCCATGCCGTGCAGCAGATCGGTCGCGCCGACCTCCGCCAGCCGGGCGGTGAACGCATCGCCCAGATCCAGGACCGCGCGGGCCTGCGCCATCAGGGACTCCGCCTCGGCCTGGTCGTCCGCCCCGAAGGCCAGCTGGCCGTCGGACGCCGCCGCGGGGGCCAGCTCACGGCCCAGGTACTCCACCGCCAGCGCGTCCAGCGCGAAGGAACGACGGCCGGGCTTGACCAGATAAGCGGCCAGCGCGGTGTCCATCGTGACGCCGTCGACCTGCCAGCCGTGCTCGGGGAAGACCCGCATGGCGCTCTTCGCGTTGTGCATGACCTTGGGCCGGTCCGCGTCGGCGATCCAGGCGGCGAACGCCTGCTCATCGCCCGCGTCGAGCAGGGCCGGGTCGAACCAGGCCGCCGCGCCGTCCGCCGCGGCCAGCGCGATCTCGGTGACCGTGCCGCTGCCCACCAGCCAGGCGTCGACCGTGGCCACGCCGAGCGGCTGCCCGCCGTGCTCGGCGAGCCAGGGCGCGAGCTCGCCCGCGCCCAGCACCGCGCCGTCCAGCTCGATGCCCGCGGCGGGCGCCTGGGCCTCGTCCTCGGCCGCCCCCGGGTCGACGGCCAGCAGCCGCTCGCGCAGGCTCGGGTTACGGATCTCCAGGACATCCAGCACACCCGTCACCGCGGTGCGGTCGTACGGGGCGCGCTCCAGGTCCTGCGGGGTCTTCGGCAGCTCCACGTCACGGACCATCTCGGTCAGCCTGCGGTTCAGCCGCACCGCGTCCAGGTGGTCCCGGAAATTCTGACCGGCCTTGCCCTTGACCTCCTCGGCACGCTCGACCAGCTCGTCGAACGAACCGAACTGATTGATCCACTTCGCGGCGGTCTTCTCACCGACACCGGGGATGCCCGGGAGATTGTCCGACGGGTCACCGCGCAGCGCCGCGAAGTCCGGGTACTGCTGCGGTGTGAGCCCGTACTTCTCCTCGACCTTCGCCGGGGTGAAGCGCGTCAGCTCCGAGACGCCCTTGGTCGGGTACAGCACGGTGACGTTGTCCGTGATCAGCTGGAACGAATCCCGGTCACCGGTGACGATCAGCACCTCGAAACCGGCCGCCTCGGCCTGCGTGGCCAGCGTGGCGATGACGTCGTCCGCCTCGAAGCCGTCGACCGCGAAACGGTCCGCGTGCATCGCGTCCAGCAGCTCGCCGATCAGCTCGACCTGCCCCTTGAACTCGTCCGGGGTCTTCGAACGGTTCGCCTTGTACTCCGGGAACTCCTGCGAGCGCCAGGTCTTGCGGGAGACGTCGAACGCCACCGCGAAATGCGTCGGCGCCTCGTCACGCAACGTGTTCGCGAGCATCGACGCGAAGCCGTACACCGCGTTCGTCGGCTGCCCCGACCCTGTCGTGAAATTCTCCGCAGGCAGCGCAAAGAACGCCCGGTACGCCAGGGAGTGCCCGTCCATCAGGAGCAGGCGCGGTCGGTTGTCTGCCGTCTTTTTCGATGCCGTCTCAGCCACGCCCCCGATCCTGCCACGGACCACTGACATTCCCGACCGGCCTCGCTCGCCGTCCTCCCTGCCGGTGCCGCGTGCCGGTGCCGCGTGACAGGATCGGCAGAGAAACACGGACAGCATCGATGCGCACCACGCACCGCGCAGCCTCGCAGTCGGCTCAAAGGGGAGCACGAAATGGCCACCAAGCCGCCCACCGGAGATCCGGTCCAGAACGCGCCGCGAATCGAGCCGGCGCAGCACGCCGCCGCCGGGCTGCCCGCCGTCGCCCACAGCCTGCTCATCGCCCAGCAGCAGATGGGTGTGCGGCGCACCGCGCAGACCCTCCTCAAGGTCAACCAGAAGAACGGCTTCGACTGCCCCGGCTGCGCCTGGCCCGAGGGCGACAAGCGGCACACGGCGGAATTCTGCGAGAACGGCGCCAAGGCCGTGGCCGAGGAAGCGACGCTGCGCCGGGTCACCCCCGACTTCTTCGCCGCGCACCCGGTCGCCGACCTCGCCTCGCGCAGCGGGTACTGGCTGGGCCAGCAGGGCCGGATCACCCAGCCGATGTACCTCCCCGAGGGCGCCGACCGGTACGAGGCGGTCACCTGGGAGCGCGCCTTCGCCGTCATCGCCGAGGAGCTGGGCGCGCTCGGCTCCCCCGACGAGGCTCTCTTCTACACCTCGGGCCGCACCAGCAACGAGGCCGCGTTCCTGCTCCAGCTGTTCGCCCGCGAATTCGGCACCAACAACCTCCCCGACTGCTCCAACATGTGCCACGAGTCCTCCGGCTCGGCACTGACGGAGACCATCGGCATCGGCAAGGGCAGCGTCTCCCTGGAGGACCTCCACCAAGCGGACCTGATCATCGTCGCCGGACAGAACCCCGGCACGAACCATCCCCGGATGCTCTCCGCCCTGGAGAAGGCCAAATCGGCGGGCGCCAAGATCATTTCGGTGAACCCGCTCCCCGAGGCGGGCCTGGAACGGTTCAAGAACCCGCAGACCCCGCTCGGCATGATCAAGGGCGCCGCGCTCAACGACCTCTTCCTCCAGATCCGGATCGGCGGCGACCAGGCCCTCTTCCGCCTCCTCAACAAAATGATCCTGGAGACCGAGGGCGCCGTCGACGAAGCCTTCGTACGGGAGCACACCCACGGCTACGAGGAGTTCGCCCGAGCGGCCGGCGAGGCGGACTGGGACCAGACCCTCGCCGCCACCGGCCTCGACCGCGGCGCCATCGAGAAGGCGCTCACCATGGTCCTCGCCTCGAAGCGCACCATCGTCTGCTGGGCCATGGGCCTCACCCAGCACAAGCACTCCGTGCCGACCATCCGCGAAGTCGTCAACTTCCTGCTGCTGCGCGGCAACATCGGCCGCCCCGGCGCCGGAGTGTGCCCCGTCCGAGGCCACTCCAACGTGCAGGGCGACCGCACCATGGGCATCTTCGAGCGCCCCGCCCCCGCCTTCCTCGACGCCCTCGACCAAGAATTCGGGATCACCTCACCGCGCCACCACGGCTACGACGTCGTCCGCTCCATCCAGGCCCTGCGCGACGGCGACGCCAAGGTCTTCTTCGCCATGGGCGGCAACTTCGTCGCGGCCACCCCCGACACGGACGTCACCGAGGCCGCGATGCGCCGCGCCCGCCTCACCGTCCACGTCTCCACCAAACTCAACCGCTCGCACGCCGTGACCGGCACCCGCGCACTGATCCTGCCGACGCTGGGACGCACCGACAAGGACGTCC
This sequence comes from Streptomyces sp. NBC_00984, assembly GCF_045162475.1. Lineage (NCBI taxonomy): Bacteria > Bacillati > Actinomycetota > Actinomycetes > Kitasatosporales > Streptomycetaceae > Streptomyces > Streptomyces sp. NBC_00984. The sequence goes on along the minus strand of NZ_CP108734.1, from coordinate 6,779,837 downwards.
AGGCGAGCGGCAAGCAGTTCGTCACCGTCGAGGACTCCATGAGCATGGTCCACTCCTCACGCGGCAACCTCACCCCCGCGAGCCCCCACCTGCTCTCCGAACCCGCCATCGTCGCCCGCCTCGCCCGCGCCGTCCTCGGCCCCGGATCGACCACCCCCTGGGAGGAGTTCGAGAAGGACTACGCGACGATCCGCGACCGCATCTCCCGCGTCGTCCCCGGCTTCGAGGACTTCAACGCCCGCGTCGCGCACCCCGGCGGCTTCGCCCTCCCGCACGCCCCCCGCGACGAACGCCGCTTCCCCACCGCGACCGGCAAGGCCAACTTCACCGCCGCGCCCGTCGAGTACCCCGAACTCCCCGAAGGCAGGCTGCTGTTGCAGACCCTGCGCTCCCACGACCAGTACAACACCACCGTCTACGGCCTCGACGACCGCTACCGCGGCATCAAGGGCGGCCGCCGCGTCGTCCTGGTCAACCCCGACGATGCCCACGCCCTCGGCCTGCCCGACGGCGCGTACACCGACCTCGTCGGCGAATGGAAGGACGGCGTGGAGCGCCGCGCGCCCGGCTTCCGCATCGTGCACTACCCGACCGCCCGGGGCTGCGCCGCCGCCTACTACCCGGAGACCAATGTGCTGGTCCCCCTCGACTCCACCGCCGACACCAGCAACACCCCGGCCAGCAAGTCCGTCGTCGTCCGCTTCGAGAACACCGTCGCGTGATCACGACGGACAGGCCCTAAGCGTCCGCTCAGTCGTCTGATAAGAACGATGCACACAGCAACGAAGCCGTGAACCACCGCAGACGATCGGAGCCGGCCCATGGGCGAGCACACCGCACCCAAGTTCCCCCAGGAGATCATCGACGAATACGCCGCACTCGGCGTCGACCTGCCCGCCCTCTTCTCCGCCGGCCACCTCGGCGAACGCATGGGCGTCACCGTCGTCGAAGCCTCCGCGGACCGCGTCGTCGGCACCATGCCCGTCGAAGGCAACACCCAGCCCTACGGACTGCTCCACGGCGGCGCCTCCGCCGTACTCGCCGAAACCCTCGGCTCCATCGGCTCCATGCTCCACGGCGGCGCCACCAAACTCGCCGTCGGCGTCGACCTGAACTGCACCCACCACCGCGGCGTACGCAGCGGACTCGTCACCGGCGTCGCCACCCCCGTACACCGCGGCCGCTCCACCGCCACGTACGAGATGGCCATCACCGACGAACAGGACAAGCGGGTCTGCACCGCACGCCTCACCTGCATGCTCCGCGACGCCCCCCGGCCCGACGCCGCCTGACGGGCCGGAAACACACCGCACACACCACGCGGCACCACCGCCCGACACCGATGCCCGGCCGGAACACAATCCGGCCGGGCATCGCCATACCCGTCCACAACCACCCACGCGCCACTCACGATTGACAATCGAACCCGCCAACTCCCTTGACCGGCAACCTTGTTGTGTGACCCACTCGGCACCCCGCACACACCGACCCCGCACCCCCCACACACAACACCGCGTCGACCACATCACCCTCGATGTGACACTGCGTAACCACTATCCGATACGCGGACGCCCTCACGCGGCCCCACCGACCCGGCCCCCACAGCCGCCGGGCACCTCACCAAGCCCTCGCGCACCCCACCCCGCCCCACCTCGTGCGACAGCACCATGATCGGCTCAAGCCCCTTAGCAGAGCTGCGCGTTCTCAGAATGCGGTCACTTCGCCGTCCGGTAAAAAAGCCGTACATGTCCGCACAGCCACCTCAAGCCTTCCTCAAGGGCATAACAAGAGAGTCACATCCTGCGGCGGACCCATCCCCGACCCCCACACCTGCGCCTAGAGTCACCGCCAGTCACCGCGCCGCCGGGCGCGTCTGCAGCACGGCCCTGTACCAACCAGTACGGCCCGGCGAACGACACGGCACCTCAAGCAGAGGAGGCCGCGCCAGGGAAAGGACCTTTCGTGCGACACCGTTCTTTGCTCATCCTCACCACCGTGCTCACGACCGGAGCACTGACCCTCACCGCCTGCGGGTCGCGCGACGACAACAAGAAGAGCAGCGACAGCGGCGGCACCCAGACCGTCGTCATCGGCGTCGACGCGCCCATCACCGGCGACCTGTCCGCCCTCGGCCTCGGCATCAAGAACTCCGCCGACCTCGCCGCCCAGACGGCCAACAAGGACAAGACCGTCCCCGGCATCAAATTCGAGGTCAAGCCGCTCGACGACCAGGCACAGCCCTCCGTCGGCCAGCAGAACGCCCAGAAGTTCATCGACGACGACACCGTCGTCGGCGTCGTCGGCCCCCTGAACTCCGGCGTCTCCCAGTCGATGCAGAAGCCGCTCAACGACGCCGGCCTCACCCAGGTCTCCCCCGCCAACACCGGCACCGAGCTCACCCAGGGCGAGAACTGGAAGACCGGCGACAAGAAGCGCCCCTTCAAGACCTACTTCCGCACCGCCACCACGGACCAGATCCAGGGCGCCTTCGCCGCGAAGTACCTCTTCAACAACGCGAAGATCAAGCAGGTCTACCTCATCGACGACCAGAAGCCCTACGGCGCCGGTCTCGCCGCCTCCTTCAAGAACACCTTCACCACCCTCGGCGGCAAGATCGTCGGCTCCGACCACGTCAACCCCGACGACCGCGACTTCAACGCCGTCGTCACCAAGGTCAAGAAGTCCGGCGCCAAGGCCGTCTACTACGGCGGCGAATACCCCGCCGGCGCACCCCTGAGCCAGCAGCTCAAGGACAGCGTCCAGATCCCCCTCATGGGCGGCGACGGCATGTACAGCGCCGACTTCATCAAGCTCAACAAGAAGGCCCAGGGCGACATCGCCACCTCCGTCGGCAAGCCCGTCGAGGAACTCGACTCGGCGAAGAAGTTCATCGCGGACTACAAGACCGCCGGATACAAGGACGCCTACGAGGCCTACGGCGGCGGCACCTACGACGCCACCTGGTCGATCATCGAAGCCGTCAAGATCGCCGTCGCCGACAACGGCGGCAAGCTCCCCAGCGGCGACGACGCCCGCGCCAAGGTCCTCGCAGCCATGGCCAAGGTCAAGTTCGACGGCGTCACCGGCCCCGTCTCCTTCGACGAGTACGGCGACACCACCAACACCATGATGACCGCCTACCAGGTCGACGGCGGCAAGTGGACCTCCAAGCTCAGCGAGGCCTACAAGCCGTAACAAGCTCCCCGGCCCACGCCTGACCCACACCAGACCGCGCGGGAGCGCTACCAGCCCTCCCGCGCGGTGCCATATCCGAACCACTCCACGGAGGCCCTGCGGTGAACGAACTGCCGCAACAGCTGGCCAATGGACTCATCCTCGGCGCGATGTACGGACTCATCGCGATCGGCTACACGATGGTCTACGGAATCATCCAGCTCATCAACTTCGCCCACGGCGAGATCTTCATGATCGGAGGCTTCGGAGCTCTCACCGTGTACCTCTGGATGCCGGCCGGTGTCTCCCTCCTCGCAATCATCCCACTCATGATCATCGGCGGCGTCATATGCTCCGTCGCCGTCAGCGCAGCCGCCGAACGCTTCGCCTACCGGCCCCTGCGCAACGCCCCCAGACTGGCCCCGCTCATCACCGCGATCGGACTCTCCCTCGCACTCCAGCAGGCCATCTGGAAGTGGTACCCCGACGCCAAGAAGGACCGCTCCTTCCCCCAGTTCAAGGGCGAAGCGATCGACATCTTCGGCGCCCACATCCAACGCGGTGACCTCTTCGTCCTCATCACGGCACCCATCTGCATGCTCGCCCTCGGACTCTTCGTCTCCAAGACCCGCTCCGGCCGCGGCATGCAAGCCACCAGCCAGGACCCCGACACCGCCAAGCTCATGGGCATCAACACCGACCGCATCATCGTCATGGCCTTCGCCATCGGTGCCGCGTTCGCCGCCGTCGCCGCCGTCGCCTACGGGCTCAAGAACGGCCAGATCGGCTTCAAAATGGGCTTCATCATGGGCCTCAAGGCCTTCACCGCAGCCGTACTCGGCGGCATCGGCAACATCTACGGCGCCATGCTCGGCGGCGTCGTACTCGGCATCGCCGAATCCCTCGCCACCGGCTACATGAGCAACGTCCCCGGCATGGAACTCTTCGGCGGCGGCGCCTGGAAGGACGTATGGGCCTTCGTCCTCCTCATCATCGTCCTGCTGCTCCGCCCCCAGGGCCTGCTCGGCGAACGCGTCGCGGATCGGGCGTGATACGGATGACCACCAACCACACCACCACACCCGCACCCGCCCCCTTCCTGCCGATCCCCGCGGCAGCCGCCCGCATCGGCACCGTCGCAGGCGCCACCGTCACACTCGCCGGCACCTTCCTCGCCTGGACCTGGACCGACCAGTTCCCCGGCGACCTCACCGTCACCGGCTACCCCGGCGGCCTCCAGGTCCTCACCCTCATCAGCGCCGCACTCACCCTGCTCCTCGCACTGTCCGGATACGGCATCCGAGGCCTGCGCTGGCTCACCCCCGGCGGCACCAACAGCCCCGTCCGCCTCCTCGCCCTCGGCACCCTCGGCACCACCGGCTACACCCTCGGCGCCATCGCCTACGACCTCGGCGGCGTCGTCAACCTGGAACCCGGCGCCTGGGTCAGCGGCATCGGCGCACTCATCGCCACCATCACCGCACTCGGACTCCCCGGCGACCACCCACTCGACACCGGAACCACCGCCTGGCAGCGCTTCCGCAACAGCCTCGGCGCCCCCCAGGCCCCCCGCGCCAAAGCCCTCCCCTCCTGGGCCGAAATCCTCATCATCGTCGCCGCGTTCGGCATCGGCCTCCATGTCTTCGCCTACGGCATCGACACCGACTACACCGAACTCTTCATCGGCTTCCTCATCACCGTCGGCTTCGCCTTCACCGCACTCCACCGAGCCGGACTCATCTCCCGCCTCACCGCACTGACCGCGAAGCACCGCAACATCACCCTCGCCGCAGCCCTCGTCGCAGCCGTCTGCTTCCCCTTCACCCAGCAGAAAGAGGAATACGCGCTCATCGGCGCCAACATCCTCATCTTCGGCACCGTCGCACTCGGCCTCAACGTCGTCGTCGGCCTCGCCGGCCTCCTCGACCTCGGATACGTCGCCTTCCTCGGCGTCGGCGCCTACGCCGCCGCTCTGGTCTCCGGCTCCACCATGTCGGCCATCGGCGTCGAATTCCCCTTCTGGGCCGCCGTCCTCACCGGCGCCGGAGCATCACTCGTCTTCGGCGTACTCATCGGCGCACCCACCCTGCGACTGCGCGGCGACTACCTCGCCATCGTCACCCTCGGCTTCGGTGAAATCTTCCGCCTCACCGTGAACAACCTCAACGGCAACAGCGGACCCGACCTCACCAACGGCTCCCAAGGCATCCCCAGCATCCCCGACCTCAACTTCTTCGGATTCGACTTCGGCCTCAAGCACAACATCCTCGGCTTCGACCTCGGCAGGTCCGCCAACTACTACCTGCTGATGCTCGTCTTCACCGCCGTCGTCGTCCTCGTCTTCCGCCGCTCCGGAGAATCCCGCATCGGCCGCGCCTGGGTCGCCATCCGCGAAGACGAAACCGCAGCCACCGCCATGGGCATCAACGCCTTCCGGCTCAAACTGCTCGCCTTCGCCCTCGGCGCCACCCTCGCCGGACTCGCCGGAACCGTCCAGGCACACGTCAACTACACCGTGACACCCGAGCAGTACCAGTTCGCCGGCTCCGTACCCCCCAACTCCGCCTTCCTCCTCGCCGCCGTCATCCTCGGCGGCATGGGAACCCTCAGCGGACCCCTCGTCGGCGCCGCACTGCTCTACCTCATCCCGGCCAAACTCCAGTTCATGCAGGACTACCAGCTCTTCCTCTTCGGCATCGCACTCATCCTCCTGATGCGCCTGCGCCCCGAAGGACTGGTCGCCGACCGCAGGAAGCAGCTCGAGTTCCACGAGAACGACGAGCCCGACGTACCGGAACCACGGCAGTCCGAAGAGACCGGCGCCGGCATCGCCAAGGCGGGGGCGTGACCACCATGACCACCACCACGAAGACCGCCACCACCGTCCTCGACGCCAGCGGCGTCACCATGCGCTTCGGCGGCCTCACCGCCGTACGCGACGTCGACCTCACCGTCAACGCGGGCGAGATCGTCGGCCTCATCGGCCCCAACGGCGCCGGCAAGACCACCTTCTTCAACTGCCTCACCGGCCTCTACGTCCCCACCGAGGGCAAGGTCAGCTACAAGGACACCGTCCTGCCGCCCAAGCCCCACCTCGTCACCCAGGCAGGCATCGCCCGCACCTTCCAGAACATCCGGCTCTTCGCCAACATGACCGTCCTGGAAAACGTCCTCGTCGGACGCCACACCAGGACCAAGGAAGGCCTCTGGTCCGCCCTCCTGCGCCTCCCCGGCTTCACCAGGGCCGAGAACGCCAGCCGCGAACGCGCCATGGAACTCCTGGACTTCATCGGCCTGGCGGACAAGGCCGACCACCTCGCGCGCAACCTCCCCTACGGAGACCAGCGCAAGCTGGAAATCGCCCGCGCCCTCGCCAGCGACCCCGGACTCCTCCTCCTCGACGAGCCCACCGCCGGCATGAACCCGCAAGAGACCCGCGTCACCGAAGAACTCATCTTCGCCATCCGTGACCAGGGCATCGCCGTCCTCGTCATCGAGCACGACATGCGGTTCATCTTCAACCTCTGCGACCGCGTCGCCGTCCTCGTCCAGGGCGAAAAGCTCGTCGAAGGCACCCCCGACATCGTCCAGAGCGACGAACGCGTCGTCGCGGCCTACCTCGGCACCCCCTTCGAAGGCGCCCCCGGCGCCGAAGAAGCCGCCGAGGTCGAAGCCGCAGAAGCCGGAGCCGCCGAAGCGAGCACCGCCAGGACCGCGGCCACCACCGACACCAGCACCAGCACCAGCACCAGCACCGAGGAGGAGGACACCCGATGACCGCACTGCTAGAGGTCGAGGACCTCCGCGTCGCCTACGGCAAGATCGAAGCCGTCAAGGGCATCTCCTTCACCGTCGAAGCCGGCCAGGTCGTCACCCTCATCGGCACCAACGGCGCCGGCAAGACCACCACCCTGCGCACCCTCTCCGGCCTCCTCAAACCGGTCGGCGGCCGCATCGTCTTCGACGGCAAACCGCTCGCCGACATCCCCGCGCACAAGGTCGTCTCCCTGGGCCTCGCCCACTCCCCCGAGGGACGCCACATCTTCCCCCGGCTGACCATCACCGAGAACCTCCAGCTCGGCGCCTACCTCCGCAACGACAAGGCAGGCATCGAAAAGGACATCCAGCGCGCCTACGACCTCTTCCCCATCCTCGGGGAACGCCGGAAGCAGGCCGCCGGAACCCTCTCCGGCGGCGAACAGCAGATGCTCGCCATGGGCAGGGCCCTCATGTGCCAGCCCAAACTCCTGATGCTCGACGAACCCTCCATGGGCCTCTCCCCGATCATGATGCAGAAGATCATGGAGACCATCGTCGAACTCAAGGCCCAGGGCACCACCATCCTGCTCGTCGAGCAGAACGCCCAGGCAGCGCTCTCGCTCGCGGACCACGGCCACGTCATGGAGGTCGGCAAGATCGTCCTCTCCGGCACCGGCGCGGACCTCCTCCACGACGAGTCCGTCCGCAAGGCCTACCTCGGCGAGGACTGACACACACGAGGAAGGCCCGCGTCCCGGACATCCGGGACGCGGGCCTTCCTCGTACTCGCGTACGGCCTACTCGGCCGCCTTCTTCTTCTCCTCGGCATCCTCGATCAACGCCTCCGCAAGCTGCTGCATCGACAGCCGACGGTCCATCGACGTCTTCTGGATCCACCGGAACGCGGCCGGCTCGGAGAGCCCGTAATCCGTCTGCAGAATGCTCTTCGCCCGGTCCACCAGCTTCCGCGTCTCCAGCCGCTGCGCGAGATCCGCGACCTCGGACTCCAGCGCCTTCAGCTCCGCGAACCGCGACACCGCCATCTCGATGGCCGGCACCACGTCGCTCTTGCTGAACGGCTTCACCAGATACGCCATCGCCCCGGCGTCCCTGGCCCGCTCGACGAGATCGCGCTGCGAGAACGCGGTCAGCATCAGGACCGGCGCGATGGACTCCTCGGCGATCTTCTCCGCCGCGGAGATCCCGTCCAGGACCGGCATCTTCACATCGAGGATGACCAGGTCCGGCCGGTGCTCCCGAGCCAGCTCGACGGCCCGCTGCCCGTCCCCGGCCTCGCCGACGACCGCGTAGCCCTCTTCCTCCAGCATCTCTTTGAGGTCGAGACGGATGAGCGCCTCGTCCTCGGCGATGACGACGCGGGTCGTCAGCGGCGGAACGTGCGACTTGTCGTCGTCGGCGGCGGGCTGGGGCGACTCGGGCGTGGTCACGGGGCTCCTTGATCAAGGCAGGGGTACTGCTGCCAAGAGCCTACCCAGCTGCGGTAAGGTGGTCGGGCAGCGGGTCGAGGGAAACCTACGATTCAGCGAGCCCCGGTAGTCCAATTGGTTAGAGACAATGGATTCAAAACCCATACAGTGTCGGTTCGAGTCCGACTCGGGGTACTTTTCCTTCGATTCCAAGGCCGCCGAAGAATGGCTAGGCTTCACGTGAACGTGTGAATGCCAGCTTGTTCCGCCTCCAGGTTGCCTGGATACCGGACAGGCTCGGCCTGGTGTACGACCTTGATACGCGCAAGCGCGCTCTGGCCCTCGTCGCGCAGGGTTTCAGCCAGAACTCCGTAAGCAGACAGACCGGCATCTCGCGCGCCGCAATCCGTTCGTGGCAGACACGAACAGATCCCCTCGGCAGGGGGCGCGCTGCGGGCTGTCCGCGATGCAGCGACATGCCGAGTGATCCTGAAGTCCCCGCTGCGTACGCCTACTTGCTGGGCCTCTATCTCGGCGACGGCTGCATCAGCTCCAGCAAGAGGGGCGTGCATTTCCTCCGTATCGCCTGCGCCGACAGCTGGCCCGGTCTCATCGACGCTTGCGCCGAAGCCATGCAGCTCGTGCGCCCCGGCAACAAGGTGTTCCGAGTTCAGCGTCAGGGCTGCCAGAACGTGACCTGCTACAGCAAGCACTGGCCGTGCTTCTTCCCCCAGCACGGCCCCGGCAAGAAGCACGAGCGCACGATCTCTCTCGAACCCTGGCAGCAGCAGATCGTGCGTACCCACCCCTGGGAGTTCATCCGCGGTCTGGTCCACTCCGACGGATGCCGAGTCACCAACTGGACCACGAGACTCATCGGCGACGAGCAGAAGCGCTACGAATACCCCCGGTACTTCTTCACCAACTTGTCGGCCGACATCCTGCGGCTTTTCACCGACGCCTTGGACTTCGTCGGCGTTCACTGGAAGCAGGCCAACAGCCGGAACATCTCCGTCGCCCGACGGGCGTCCGTCGCGCTGATGGACGCCCACGTCGGGCCGAAGTACTGACGACCGGCCTACTTCGGGCTGTCGTCCTCGCCGATGTGGTGCACCCGCACCAGGTTCGTCGAGCCCGGGACCCCCGGCGGGGAGCCGGCCGTGATGACCACGACGTCGCCCTTCTGGCAGCGGCCGATCTTCAGCAGCTCCTCGTCGACCTGGGCGACCATCGCGTCCGTCGAATCCACGTGCGGGCCGAGGAAGGTCTCGACGCCCCAGGTCAGGTTCAGCTGGGAGCGGGTCGCCGGGTCCGGGGTGAAGGCGAGGAGCGGGATGGGTGAGCGGTAGCGGGAGAGGCGCCTGACCGTGTCGCCGCTCTGGGTGAAGGCGACCAGGAACTTCGCGCCGAGGAAGTCGCCCATCTCGGCTGCCGCTCGGGCGACCGCGCCGCCCTGGGTGCGGGGCTTGTTGCGGTCGGTCAGGGGCGGGAGGCCCTTGGTGAGGATGTCCTCCTCGGCGGCCTCGACGATGCGGGACATCGTGCGGACCGTCTCGATGGGGTGCTTGCCCACGCTGGTCTCGCCGGAGAGCATCACCGCGTCCGTGCCGTCGATGACCGCGTTGGCGACGTCGGAGGCCTCGGCGCGGGTGGGGCGGGAGTTGTCGATCATCGAGTCGAGCATCTGGGTGGCGACGATGACCGGTTTGGCGTTGCGCTTGGCGAGTTTGATCGCGCGCTTCTGGACGATCGGCACCTGCTCCAGGGGCATTTCGACGCCGAGGTCGCCGCGGGCGACCATGATTCCGTCGAAGGCGGCGACGATGCCGTCGATGTTCTCGACGGCCTGGGGTTTCTCCACCTTGGCGATGACGGGGAGGCGGCGGCCTTCCTCGTCCATGATGCGGTGGACGTCCTCGATGTCGCGTCCGCTGCGTACGAAGGAGAGGGCGATGATGTCGGCGCCGGTGCGCAGGGCCCAGCGGAGGTCTTCGATGTCCTTCTCGGAGAGTGCGGGGACGGAGACGGCGACGCCGGGGAGGTTGAGGCCCTTGTGGTCGGAGACCATGCCGCCTTCGATGACGGTGGTGTGGACTCGGGGGCCGTCGACTTCGGTGACTTCGAGGGTGACGCGGCCGTCGTCGACGAGGATGCGTTCGCCGGTGGTGACGTCGGCGGCGAGGCCGTCGTAGGTGGTGCCGCAGGTGTGGCGGTCGCCTTCGACGGGTTCGACGGTGATGGTGAAGCTGTCGCCGCGTTCGAGGAGTACGGGGCCTTCGCGGAAGCGTCCGAGGCGGATCTTCGGGCCTTGAAGGTCGGCGAGGATGCCGACGCTGTGTCCGTTCTCGTCGGAGGCCTTGCGTACGCGGTGGTACCGCTCTTCGTGTTCGGCGTAGGTGCCGTGGCTGAGGTTGAGGCGGGCGATGTCCATTCCCGCTTCGACCAATGCCTTGATCTGGTCGTATGTGTCGACGGCGGGGCCCAGGGTACAGACGATTTTTGCTCGGCGCATGGTTCGAGCCTAGACCTTACCTACGGGTAGTTATTTGGCGTGCCGTGACTGCTCAACGACCTTTGGATGAAGGGTTATTGACAAGTGTTGAATTGTGCGGCGGGGTGCTCGGATGAGCATTGTTTTCTATAGTTTTGGCGGTGACATGATGAAGCGGGCGTTGACCTGGGCGTAGACGGTCTGGCGTTGTGGTTCGAGGTCGAGGGCGGGGGCGGGTTCGGGTGCTGCTCCGCCGAAGGCGGCGCGGCCTCGCATGGTGCCGGGGGCGGGGAGGGCGGGCGGGGCGGTGTTCTCGGCGCCGAGGTCGGCGAGTTCGACGAGGGCGGTGAGCTGGGCGCCGAGGGCGTCGGCGTATTCGCGGGCGCGTTGGACGGCTTCGTGGACGGCTTGGCGGCGGGCGGTTGCGTGGGCGGGTGAGTCGGGGCGCAGGTCCCACCAGGGGCCGTTGACCCGGGTCATGTCGAGGTCGGCGATGCGGGTGGTGAATTCGCCCAGCGCGGTGAAGTCGTTGAGGACGGCGGTGACGTGGACGCGGCCGTGGTAGGCGTGGATTTGTTCGTTGCGGCCTTTCTGGGTCAGTTCGGGCGTGATGGAGATTGCGCCGGTTTCGAGTTCTTCCATGGCTTGTCCGTAGGAGCGTGCGAGTTCGAGTACGTGGTTGTTGCGGCGGGTGAGGTCTTCGAGGGCGTTACGGCGGTCCTTGCCGCGGGCGGTGACGGTGATGGTGATGCGGGCGGTCTCGGGGTCGACTTCGAGGCGGGCTTCGCCGCGGACTGCGACGCGGGGGTGTTCGGGGGTGCCGTAGGGCGGTGGGGTGTGGGTCATGGGTTCACTGTCGCATCCGGGGCCGACAGCGGGTGGTCATCAGATCGAAACCCGCAGGGGGTGTTGCCGGGCGCGGCTCCTGGGTCATTATCTACGCGCGTTGTGTGCGGCGGGCCCTGTTGTGCGGGTGCTGTGTCGTACGAGAACCGAGCTGCGTGAGAACTGAGATGTGGGAGACGAAATGCCGCTGAACCGTAGGACGTTCCTGGGCACATCGGCGGCCGCCGGTGCGGGTGTGGCGATCGCGGGGGGTTCCGCGGCGCCTGCCGCGGCCCATGGTCATGGGCATGGCCACGGGCGTCCGCCGAAGCGGTACTCGTTCACCGTGATGGGGACGACGGACCTGCATGGGAATGTCTTCAACTGGGACTACTTCACCGACAAGGAGTTCGACGACAAGGCGCACAACGATGTCGGTCTGGCGAAGATCTCGACTCTGGTGGACCAGGTGCGCCGGGAGAAGGGTCGTCGTAACACGTTGATGATCGATGCGGGTGACACGATCCAGGGCACTCAGTTGTCGTACTACTACGCGAAGATCGATCCGATCACGGCGAAGCGTGGTCCGGTGCATCCGATGGCGCAGGCGATGAATGCGATCGGGTACGACGCGGCGGCGCTGGGCAACCATGAGTTCAATTACGGTATTCCGGTGCTGCGGAAGTTCGAGGAGCAGTGCGACTTCCCGCTGCTGGGTGCGAATGCGTTGGACGCGAAGACGTTGCGGCCGGCGTTCGCTCCGTATGTCATCAAGCGGTTGCGTACTCCGCATGGCCGGGATGTGAAGGTGGCGATTCTGGGGCTGACCAATCCGGGTATTGCGATCTGGGACAAGGCGAATGTCGGTGGGAAGATGGTGTTCCCGGGGCTGGAGGAGCAGGCGGCGAAGTTTGTGCCGCGGCTTCGTTCGATGGGTGCGGATGTGGTGATCGTTTCGGCGCATTCGGGGAACAGTGGTACGTCGTCGTACGGTGATCAGATCCCGTATGTGGAGAATGCGGCGGGTCTGGTGGCCGAGCAGGTGCCGGGTATCGATGCGATTCTGGTCGGGCATGCGCATCTGGAGATCCCCGAGTATTTCGTGGAGAACAAGCAGACCGGTAAGAAGGTGGTGCTCTCGGAGCCGTTGAAGTGGGGGCAGCGGCTGACGCTGTTCGACTTCGATCTGGTGTGGGAGAAGGGTCGCTGGGTGGTGGAGAAGGCGGGTTCGCAGGTGCTGAACTCGAACACCGTGGCAGAGGACCCGAAGATCACGAGGATGTTGGCGGACGAGCACAAGAAGGTTGTGGCGTACGTCAATCAGGTGATCGGTACGTCGACGGCGGCGATGACGACGGCGGAGGCGGCGTGGAAGGACGAGCCGATCATCGATCTGATCAATGTCGTTCAGGCGGAGACGGTGAAGGCGGCTCTGGCGGGTGGTGCGTATGCGGCGCTTCCGGTGCTTTCGCAGGCGTCGTGCTTCTCGCGTACGGCGCAGATTCCGGCCGGTGATGTGACGATCAAGGATGCGGCGGGTCTGTATCCGTTCGAGAACACGCTTGAGGCGCGTTTGCTGACGGGTGCGCAGCTGAAGGATTATCTGGAGTTCTCGGCGCGGTATTACGTGCAGACGGCGGCGGGTGCGCCGGTGGACACGGCGAAGTTGACGAATGCGGACAACACTCCGGATTACAACTATGACGCGGTGTCGGGTCTGACGTATGAGATCGATATCGCGAAGCCGAATGGTTCGCGGATCGTGAATCTTGCGTTCGAGGGGAAGCCGATCGATCCGGCGGCGCAGTTCGTGTTGGCGGTGAATAATTATCGGGCCAGTGGTGGGGGGAATTTCCCGCATGTGGCGGGTGCCAAGCAGTTGTGGGCGAATTCGGAGGAGATCCGTAACACGATCATCGCTTGGGTGCAGGCGAAGGGTTCGGTGGACGGTTCGCAGTTCGCGTCGGTGGATTGGCGTCTGACGCGTGAGGGCACGCCGGTGTTCTAGGCGGTGTTGTGGTGGGCGGCCGTTCTCTCTCGTGGAGGGGCGGCCGCCTTTTCTGTGTGTGGTGGTGGTCAGTTGTTCTGGGCGAGGGGGATGAGGTCGGGGCCTTGGGTGGGGACGCGGGGGTTGTGGGGGGTGAGGCCGAAGGTGGTGAAGGCGGTGCGTTCGGGGAGGGGGTAGGGGTTGGTGCCGGTGAGGTCGTTGAGGATGGTGGCGCTGCGCCAGGCGGCGAGTCCGAGGTCGGGGGCGCCGACGCCGTGGGTGTGGCGTTCGGCGTTCTGTACGTAGACGTTGCCGGTGACGGTGGGGTCGAGGACGAGGCGGAATCGGTCGTCGATGCGGGGGCGTTCGGAGGCGTCGCGGCGCAGGTAGGGGTCGAGGCCGGTGAGGATGCGGTCGAGGGAGCGTTCGCGGTAGCCGGTGGCGAGGATGACGGCGTCGGTGGTGAGTCGGGTGCGGGTGTTCTGCTGGGTGTGTTCGAGGTGGAGTTCGATGCGGGTGTTGGCGATGCGTCCTGCGGTGCGTACGGAGACGCCGGGGGTGAGGGTGGTGTCGGGCCAGCCGCCGTGGAGGGTGCGGCGGTAGAGCTCGTCGTGGATGGCGGCGATGGTGTCGGCGTCGATGCCTTTGTGGAGTTGCCATTGGTGGGGGACGAGTTCGTCGCGTACGGATTCGGGGAGGGCGTGGAAGTAGCGGCTGTAGTCGGGGGTGAAGTGTTCGAGGCCGAGTTTTGAGTACTCCATGGGTGCGAAGGCCTGGGTGCGGGCGAGCCAGTGGAGGTTTTCGTGGCCTGTGGGGCGGGCGCGCAGGAGGTCGAGGAAGATTTCGGCGCCGGATTGTCCGGAGCCGATGACGGTGATGTGGGGTGCGTCGAGGAGTTCTTGTCGGTGGTGGAGGTAGTCGGCGGAGTGGATGACGGGGACGTTCTCGGCTTCGATGAGGGGTTTGAGGGGTTCGGGGATGTAGGGCTCGGTGCCGATGCCGAGGGCGATGTGGCGGGTGTGGGCGCGGCCGAGTGCTTCGGCTTCGCCTTCGTTGTCGAGTTGGGTGAAGTCGATTTCGAAGAGACCGCGTTGGTTGTTCCAGCGGACGGCGTCGACCTGGTGGCTGAAGTGGAGGCCGGGGAGCTGGTCGGTGACCCAGCGGCAGTAGGCGTCGTATTCGGCGCGTTGGATGTGGAAGCGTTCGGCGAAGTAGAAGGGGAAGAGCCGGTCGCGGCTGCGTAGGTAGTTGAGGAAGGTCCAGGGGCTGGCGGGGTCGGCGAGGGTGACGAGGTCGGCGAGGAAGGGGACTTGGAGGCTGGCTCCGTCGATGAGGAGGCCGGGGTGCCAGTGGAAGGCGGGGCGTTGTTCGTAGAAGGTGGCGGTGAGGGGGCGGGGGTTGGCGGGGATGCCGTGGGCGAGGGCGGCGAGGGAGAGGTTGAAGGGGCCGATGCCGATGCCGATGAGGTCGTGTGGCTGGTCGGTGTCGGGGGTGGGCAGGTCGGTCATCGGGGGGTGTTGCCTTCCGCGAGGTCGTTGGTGAGTCGGTTGACGAGGTCGAGGAGTGTGCGGAGGTGGTCGGGGGTGGTGTGGGGGTTGAGGAGGGTGGCTTTGAGCCAGAGGCGGTCGCTGGTGTGGGCGCGGCCGAGTACGGCTTGGCCTCGGGTGAGGAGGGTGCGGCGGATGGTGGCGACGGTCTTGTCGTCGGCGCCGGTGGGGCGGAAGAGGACGGTGCTGATGGTGGGGCGGTCGTAGAGGTCGAGGGTGGGGGTTTCGGCGATGAGGTCGGCGAGGTGGTGGGCGGTGGTGAGGGTGCGGTCGATGAGGTCGGCGAGTCCGGTGCGGCCGAGTGCCTGGAGGGTGACGGCGATCTTGAGGGCGTCGGGGCGTCGGGTGGTGCGCAGGGAGCGGCCGAGGAGGTCGGGGAGGCCGGCTTCGGTGTCGTCGTCGGCGTTGAGGTAGGGGGCTTGGTGGTGGAGTGGGTCGAGGTGGTTGCGGTGGGGGACGGCGAGGATGCTTGCGGGTGCGGGTTGCCAGCCGAGTTTGTGCAGGTCGAGGGTGACGCTGTGGGCGCGGTCGAGGCCGTGGACCTTGGCTCGGTGGGTGGGGCTGAAGAGGAGGGGTCCGCCGTAGGCGGCGTCGATGTGGAGTTCGGCGCCGTGGGTGGTGCAGAGGTCGGCGATGTCGGCGAGTGGGTCGATCTGGCCGGTGTCGGTGGTGCCGGCGGTGGCGGTGACGAGGAGGGGGCGCTGGTGTCGGGTGAGGGCTTCGTCGAGTGCGGTGAGGTCCATGACGCCGGTGGGGGCGGGGATGACGATGGGTGCGGGGAGGCCGAGGAGCCAGGCGGCGCGGGTGATGCTGTGGTGGGCGTTGGCGGCGCAGATGGTCTGTACGGGGCCGTTGCGTTCGCGGGCGAGGAGGAGGGCGAGTTGGTTGGCTTCGGTGCCGCCGGTGGTGATGAGTGCGTCGGGGGTGGGTCGGTGGGGGTAGATCTCGGCGGCGAGGGCGGCGGTGGTGTCGGCTTCGAGGGCGGAGGCG
Organism: Streptomyces sp. NBC_00984; assembly: GCF_045162475.1. Classification (NCBI taxonomy): domain Bacteria; kingdom Bacillati; phylum Actinomycetota; class Actinomycetes; order Kitasatosporales; family Streptomycetaceae; genus Streptomyces; species Streptomyces sp. NBC_00984. The sequence continues at coordinate 6,763,637 of NZ_CP108734.1, read as the reverse complement.
GCGGGGGCCTGGTCCCAGGAGTCCATGGAGGGGTTGAGGGCGGAGGCGGCGAGGTCCGCGGCGGTGGCGAGGGCGAGGGGTGGGGTGTGGAGGTGGGCTGTGCAGAGGGGGTCCGCGGGGTCTGCGGCGCCTTCGGTGAGGGCGGTGACGAGGGTGCGCAGGGCGTGGTGGGGGCCGGTGCCGTGGTCGGGGATGACGGGGTGGGTGGCGGTGCGTGTCCGTGGGGTGACGGCGTCGGGGCCGCCTGCGGGGAGGGGGCCGTCGCGTCGGTGGGCTCCGTCGTGGAGTGCGGTGAGGACGGTGTCGATGAGGGGGCGCAGGGCGGTGGGGCCGGTGGTGGTTCCGGCGAGGGGTGGGGGTGGGGTGGGCATGGTGTGGGGCCCTTCGGGTGCGCGTGGTGGGGGTGGGGTGGGCATGGTGTGGGGCCCTTCGGGTGCGCGTGGCGGGGCATGGGTGGACATGCCAGCTTGTCCGGGTTTCCGGGGGCGCGACCGTGGAGCGGGGCGATGTGAACTCGAAAGGGGGATGGGTGGTGGGGTGGGGGGCGTTGTTGGGGGTTCCGGTGGTATAGGCGTGGCGTCGGATATGGCTGTGCCCGGCGTCCCCCTGTGTGGTGGGGGTGGCGCCGGGCACGGGTGGTGCGGGTGCGGGGTGTGGGTCAGTGGGTGTTGCGTACGGTGAGGGTGCGGCGCAGGTCGTCGATCTGGTCGGTGAGTTTGCGGTGCAGGGCGGGGGTGAGGGCCGTGTCGTTCAGGGCTTGTTCGCCGAGGTGGAGGTTGTCGGTGTCGACGGCGTACGCGGGGAAGGCGTGGCTTCCTGCGGCGGCCGCGATGGCGGGGCCTCGGCGGGCGGCGAGCGCGGTGGCCTCGGGGTAGTAGCGGGGTACGTAGTCGCGTACGAGGTCGGCTTGTTCGGGTTGCCAGAAGCCTTGGGCGGTGGCGGTGAAGAGGTAGTTGGACAGGCTGTCGTCGTTGAACAGGGTGTTCCAGGCGGTGGCCTTGGCCTCGGGGGTGGGGAGGGCGGCGCGGCAGCGGGCGGCGCCTTCCTGTCCGGTGGCGCTGGGGTCCTGTTCGAGTTCGGCGGTGATGGTGGCTTCGTCGATGGCGCCGAGGACGGCGAGGCGGGTGAGGATGCGCCAGCGCAGTTCGGGGTCGAGTTCGGGTCCGCCGGGGACGGTGCCGTTGCTGAGCCAGTCCTGGATGGTGTCGGGCTGGGTGGCGGCGTCGATGAGGTGGCGTACGGCGATGAGGCGGAGGCCGGGGTTGTGGCCGTCCTCGGTGCGGCGGATGAGGTCGCGGCAGAGGGCGGTGAGGGTGGCGAGGGCGGCGGGGCGGTTCTCGGGGGTGAGGTAGCGGCGGGTGATGTGGGTGTCGGCGAAGGCGAGTACGCCCTGGGCGAGGGCGAGGTCGGTTTCGTGCGGGAGGTGGGTGCGGGCCGCTTCGAGGTAGGTGGCGGGGGCGAGTTCGCCGTCGCGGACCATGTCGCGGGCGGTGTTCCAGACGACGGCGCGGGTCAGGGCGTCGGGGATGCCGGAGAGGCCGGTGACGGCGGTTTCCCAGGACCGGGCGTCGAGGCGGATCTTGGCGTAGCCGAGGTCGCCGTCGTTGAGGACGAGGAGTGCGGGGCGGTGGCCGGGGCGTGCTTGGGGTGTGCCGTCCAGGGGGACGTCGATCTCGAACCGGTCGCGCAGGACGAGCCGGTCGGTGCCGGTGCGGGTGTCCGGGGTGTGGTCGTAGGCGCCGACGGCGATGCGGTGGGGGCGGCTGCCGTCGTGGTCGACGTGGAGGGTCCAGGTGCCGTCGGATTCCTCGATGTGGGAGGTGAGGGTGTCGACTCCGGTGGTGCGCAGCCAGGCGTCGGCCCAGGCGTGGACGTCGCGGTCGGTGGCCGATGCGAGGTTGTCGATGAAGTCGGCGAGGGTGGCGTTGGCGAATTTGTGGCGGGCGAAGTGGGTGTTGATGCCGGCCAGGAAGTCCTTCTCGCCGAGCCAGGCAACGAGTTGGCGTACGGCGGATGCGCCCTTGGCGTAGGAGATGCCGTCGAAGTTGAGCAGCGCGGACGCGGTGTCGGGGACGGCGGCCGGGTCGGGGGCGACGGGGTGGGTGGAGGGGCGTTGGTCGGCGTCGTAGCCCCAGCCCTTGCGGGCGACGCCGAAGTCGACCCAGGTGTCGGTGAAGCGGGTGGCTTCGGCGAGGGTCTGGTAGCCCATGTACTCGGCGAAGGACTCGTTGAGCCAGATGTCGTCCCACCAGGCGAGGGTGACGAGGTCGCCGAACCACATGTGGGCCATTTCGTGGGCGATGACCATGCCGCGGGTCTGGCGTTCGGTGTCGGTGACGGCGGAGCGGTAGACGAATTCGTCGCGGAAGGTGACGAGGCCGGGGTTCTCCATGGCGCCGACGTTGAACTCGGGGACGAAGGCCTGGTCGTAGGAGTCGAAGGGGTAGGGCTCGTCGAATTTCTCGTGGAAGCGGTCGAAGCAGGCCCGGGTGATGTCGAGGATCTCGTCGGCGTCCGTGTCGAGGTGGGGGGCCAGTGAGCGGCGGCAGTGGATGCCGAAGGGCAGTCCGGCGTGTTCGGTGGTCACGGAGTGCCAGGGGCCGGCGGCGACGGCGACGAGGTAGGTGGAGATCAGCGGGGTGGCGGCCAGGGTCCAGTGGCCGTCGCCGCGGTGTTCGGCGATGCCGTTGCCGAGGACGGTCCAGCCTTCGGGGGCGGTGACGGTGAGTTCGAAGACGGACTTGAGGTCGGGCTGGTCGAAGGCGGCGAAGACGCGCTGGACGTCCTCCATGGAGAGCTGGGTGTAGACGTATGTCTCGCCGTCGGTCGGGTCGGTGAAGCGGTGCATGCCTTCGCCGGTGCGGGAGTAGCTCATGGCCGCGTCGATGCGCAGTTCGTGGGTGCCGGGGGTGAGTGCGGTGAGCGGGAAGCGGTTCTCGGCGAGGTCGGCGGGGTCGAGGGGGTGTCCGTCGAGGCTGATCGAGCGCAGGGTGGCCGGCTTGAGCTCGACGAAGGTGTCTCCGGCCGCGGCTGCGGTGAAGTGGATGACGGTGCGGGAGTCGAAGGTCTCCTCCCCCGCGGTCAGGTCGAGGTCGATCGTGTACCGGTGTACGTCGAGGAACCGGGCTCGGGTCTGCGCTTCGTCGCGCGTCAGTACGGACATGCGTCCATGCTGCCGTACGCGGTGGCCGGGCCGCAGGCGGGTTCTCCTACGACCGGGCGGCGGCGGGGCGTTCTCTCCGTGGGGGTTGTGCGCGGGGGCTCTTCGCACGGCGCTCACTCCTGGTCGCCGCGGAAGCTCCGGTACTCGTCGTTCATGAGGTCCCAGAAGGACCGGTACCGGACCGCTCCGGGCAGTCGGCGGACGACCGGCATGGCTGGACAGTACGCGGGGCCGCCGGCAACCCGGCCGGCCCGTGCAACCGTACGTGCGGTTGTCGCGTCCCGCGTTGCGACGGGTGGTGCGGGCCGGTGACGGGTGGGGGTGTCGGAGCGGTGACGGGTCTGCGGGGCTCGGGCGGTGAGCGGCGGTGGGTCGTGGGGGTCGCGCCGTGGGGTGTGGTCGGGGGTGCGGTCGCCTGGTGTCTTGTGGGGAGTTGGCGGGCCGCGCACCTGGAGAACTATCCCTGGAACGTCTGGACTCCGGTCGGTTACGGAGCGGTCAAGGGGGTGTTCCTGGGGCTGCTGGCGGGTTGGTGTGCCGTGGTGGTGGTTCGGGTCGCCCCGGTGGCCTGGTGGAGGGAGGGCGGTGGGGCGGCGGCGCGGTTGTCGGGGCTCGTCTTCGCGGGAGGGCTGCTGGGTGGCCTGGTGCCGGGGACCGTGCGGGATTTCATGGGTGAGCCGCAGCCGCGGACCCTGTACTACTTCGACGGGCCGAGGCCGGAATCGGAGTGGTACTGGCGGCCGTTGCTGTCCGAGTGGCTGACCTGCACGGTGCTGCCGGCGCTCGGTTGTGCGGTGCTGCTGGCCGCGGGTGCTCTGGTGTCCGTCCGGTCCTCGCGCCGTGAGCGGTTCGGCTGGGTGGTGCCGGCCCTGGTGGGGGTGGGCCTTCTGGTCCTCCCCCACTATGCGGCGGCCGGGCTGCCCGAGCCCCGGGGCAACGGCGATCATGTCGACGAGTCGGCGGCGGCCGGGCTCGTCGTACTGGCCACGGGGCTCGGGCTGCTGGTGAGTGCCTGGGTGGTGTGGTCGTGGCGCAGGCCGCGCCGGTCGGGGGAGCTCCGGTCTCCGGCGCTCACGCCTCCGCGTTCGTAGCCGATTCCTCCGCGATCCGTTCGTGGTGGCGGATGACCTCCGCCACGATGAAGTTCAGCAGCTTCTCGGCGAAGGCCGGATCCAGGTGCGCGCTCTCCGCGAGCTGTCTCAGGCGGGCGATCTGCCTGCTCTCGCGGGCCGGGTCGGCCGGGGGGAGGTGATGGGCGGCCTTGAGGTGGCCGACCTGCTGGGTGCACTTGAAGCGCTCGGCGAGCATGTGGACAACAGCGGCGTCAATGTTGTCGATGCTCTCGCGCAGCCGGTTCAGTTCCGCGTTCACGGACTCGTCGATGTCCCTCGTCGTCATGGTCAGCGAGCTTAGGGGTCGGACGGCCCTCAGGGCCTGTCCGGCCCCGGTCCGCCGGTCGGTCCCTGGACGGCCGGGCCCAGCGGGGTGATCGTCGGTGGGTGTTCCGGGTCGGGGACCTGGTCGCTCCAGCCGCCCGGTACGTTGCGGCCCTGCTGTTCGCGGAAGCGGACCGGGGCGGTGCCGACCCGGCGGGCGAAGAGGCGGGAGAAGTACGCCGGGTCGTCGTAGCCGACGCGTCGGGCGACGGCGGCGACCGGCAGGTCCGTGGCGGCGAGGAGTTCCTTGGCGCGGCCGAGCCGGATGCCGAGGAGGTAGTCCTTGGGGCTGCACCCGGCGCCCCGCCGCACCGCCGTGCGCAGTTCGGCGGGTGTCATGCCGTGCCGGGCGGCGTGCTCGGCGACGGACAGGGGCTGGAAGGCGTCCCGGGCGAGGGCCTGCAGGACGGGGTCGCCGTCGGGGCTGACATCGGCACGGGCCCGGCGCAGGGCGACGAGGAGTTCATGGACGGCGGCGCCGGTCTCGACCTCCAGCAGCGGGTTGCCGCGCCGTGCCGCGCGCACCATGCGCCCGATCGCGGCGCGTGGGCCCGCCGTGTCGGCGAGCGGGACGAGCGGGCGGTCGGGCTCGATGTAGCCGAGTTCGGTGTAGGTGGTGGTGGCGGGGCCGGTGAAGTCGACGAAGCTCTCGTCCCAGCCGGTGCCGGGGTCGGCTCCGTAGTGGTGCGGGGTACCGGGGGTGAGCCAGATCAGGCTGGGCGCGACGACGGGGACCCGGCGGCCGTCGGGGCCGGTGAACCAGCCGCTGCCGGAGCTGATGACGACGGCCACGTGGTGGTCCAGGGTGCGCGGGCCGACCGTCGGCAGTGCGCCGTGCTGGAGTCCCACGCCCAGGCAGACGAGGCCCAGCCGGTGGTGGAGCGGGCTGGGGGTGAAGAAACGCATCCAGGTGTGGTACATCGGGCTTCCTTCCTCCCCTTTCTTGCGTGGGTCCGGACCCTCCTTGCGTGGGTCCGGACAGTTCAACCGAACAATTGTGTCCAAACAGCAGTGATCTTTGTCCATGGACCGGCAGGACGCCAGGGGGCGAAGGTGGGACGCAACATTCCCCCCGGGTTCGCCCGCTCCGTGGTGCGTGCCGTCGTACGGGCCCGGGGCCGTGCGGCTCCGGGGGACCGCACGCACAGGAGAGTACGAGCACGATGGCTGACTTCACCGTGGGGGACGACCACTTCCGGCTCGACGGGAAGCCCGTACGGCTGCTGTCCGGGGCCCTGCACTACTTCCGGGTGCACGAGGCCCAGTGGGATCACCGGCTGTCGATGCTGCGCGCCATGGGGCTGAACTGTGTCGAGACGTATGTGCCGTGGAATCTGCATGAGCCGCGGCCCGGCCGGTTCCGGGACGTGGCGGCGCTCGGCCGGTTCCTGGACGCGGCGCAGCGGGCCGGGCTGTGGGCGATCGTCCGCCCGGGACCGTACATCTGTGCCGAGTGGGAGAACGGTGGTCTGCCGGCCTGGGTGACGGGGCGGTTCGGCCGGCGGGTGCGGTCCCGTGACGCGGAGTACCTGGGTGCCGTGGAGCGGTGGTTCACGGCGTTGCTGCCGCAGGTGGTGCAGCGGCAGATCGGGCGCGGCGGGCCGGTGATCATGGTCCAGGCGGAGAACGAGTACGGGAGTTTCGGCTCCGATCAGGTCTACCTCCAGCGGGTGGCCGGGATGTTGCGTGAGCGCGGGGTGACCGTGCCGCTGTTCACCTCCGACGGGCCGGAGGACCACATGCTCACGGGCGGTTCCGTGCCGGGGCTGCTGGCCACGGCGAACTTCGGGTCGGGTGCGCGGGAGGCGTTCGAGGTGCTGCGCCGCCATCAGCCGAAGGGGCCGCTGATGTGCATGGAGTTCTGGTGCGGGTGGTTCGAGCACTGGGGTGCCGAGCCGATCGTGCGGAAGCCGGAGCAGGCCACCGAGGCGCTGCGGGAGGTCCTGGAGTGCGGGGCGTCGGTGAACATCTACATGGCGCACGGGGGGACGAATTTCGCCGGGTGGGCGGGGGCGAACCGGTCCGGTCCGATCCAGGACCAGGACTTCCTGCCGACGGTGACCTCGTACGACTACGACGCTCCGATCGACGAGTACGGCCGTCCCACGGAGAAGTTCCGGCTGTTCCGCGAGGTGCTCGCCGAGTACGCGGACGGGCCGCTTCCGGAGCTGCCGCCCGAGCCTGCCGGGCTTGCGGTTCCGGTGCGGGCCGAGCTGACGGAGTGGGCGCCGCTGAATGCCGTGCTGGAGGCGCTGGGTGACGAGGAGGCGGCGCCGTCCGGTGTTCCGCCGACCTTCGAGGAGCTGGGTGTCGACCGGGGTCTGGTGCGCTACCGGGTGGGGGTGCCCGGTCCGCGCCGGCCGTACGAGCTGAGTGTGACGGGGCTCCGGGACCGGGCCGTGGTGTATGTGAACGGGGTCCGGGAGGGTGTGCTGACCGAGGAGGACAGCGCCCTGGACGAGCCGGTGGCCGGGCCCGCGGAGGTCGAGCTGTGGGTGGAGTCGCTGGGCCGGGTCAATTACGGGCCGCGGCTCGGTGAGCCCAAGGGGATCACGGGCGGGGTGCGGCACGAGCGGCAGTACCTGCACGGGGTGCGGGCGCGGGCGCTGCGTCTCGATGCGTTCGAGGAGGCGGACGCGGTGGCGAAGGTGGCGTTCGGCAGTGCCGGGGAGGCCGGGCCCACCGGTCTGTTCCGGGGGACGTTCGAGGTCGCCGGGGTGGGCGGTACCGGGCACGCGGGGCTCGAACTTCCGGGCTGGACGCGTGGGTTCGTGTGGGTGAACGGCTTCTGCCTGGGACGGTACTGGTCGGTGGGTGCGCAGCGGACGCTGTACGTGCCGGGGCCGGTGCTGCGGGAGGGTGTCAACGAGGTGTGGGTGCTGGAGCTGGAGGGTGCGGGCGCGCCGTACGCGGAGCTGGGTGCGGGGGTGCCCGTCCGGACGGGCACCCCCGGGGATGTTCAGGTGTGACTCAGGTACCGGCCGGGACGGCTGCCCCGGCCGGGGCCGGGGTCAGAGCGTGGCTGCCGCGGACGCGATGTTCGCGGCGAACGTCGAGACCTCGCTGTACACACCGGGGTAGCCGGGCTCGGCGCAGCCCTGGCCCCAGCTGACGATGCCGACCTGGATCCAGGCTCCGGCGTTGTCCTTGCGGAACATGGGGCCGCCGGAGTCGCCCTGGCAGGTGTCCACGCCGCCGGTGTCGATCAGCCCGGCGCAGATCTCGTCACCGGGGACGAGGTCGCTGCCGTACGCGGCCTGGCAGTCGGCGTCGGAGACGAACGGTACGGAGGCCTTGAGCAGGTAGCGCTGCTGGGCGCCGCCCTCGCTGGCCGCGCCCCAGCCGGCGATGGTGAAGTCGCCGTTGTTGTACGTGGTGTTGGTGGCGATCTTCAGGGTCGGCAGGTCGATCGGCTTGGCGAGCTTGATGAGCGCCCAGTCCTTGCCCGCGCCGGTGTAGCCGGGAGCCTGGAGGACCTTGGTGGACTTGACCTTGATCGCGCTGGAGGACTGCAGGTCGACGACGCCCGCGGTGGCGGTGATGGAGGTGTTGTTGCCCGAGCCGTCCACGCAGTGCGCTGCGGTGAGGACGATGTCCTTGGCGTAGAGAGCGCCGCCGCAGCCCATCGACAGCCGGACCATGAACGGGAATTCACCCTGGGCGGCGCGGGTCCCGCCGACGACCGGCTGGGGGGCCGCGGACGCTCCGGCGGGCTGGAGGCTGACGGCCGCGAGGACGACGGCGGCTATGACGGAACATCTCTTCACGGCACGCAGAAGCTGCTTCAAGGGACTGCCTTCTTTCGTGGGGGGTGCTTGTGGGGGGTACGTGTGCGCTTGTGGGGAGTACCTGCGCCCGAGCCGGGTTCTGACCACGGACGGCACAGCACCGCACCGATGGTCATGCCCCCGACAAAGGCATGGTTCGGATTATCGGGAAATGATCACGACCCCCACAAGGATCACTTTCCGGCCAAGATCACCCACGGCGTTGCGGCTACAGTGAAAGCCGGTCGATCCTCGCGGACGGGGGTGGGACATGGCGGACGACAACCGGAACCACGGCCGGAGCACCAGCAGTCCGGTGGTCCACGGCTTCCCGCATCTCGAAACGGTCCGGTCCGCGATCACCGCGCTGTACCGGCGGCTCTCGTACGACGGTGTCCGCGGCTACGCCACGAGCCTCGCCCCGGTCGACGCCGCCTTCTCCGACCAGGACGATCTGCATCTCGGCGCCCAGCGGGTGGCGCGGGCGGTGGTCCAGCATCTGCATCTGCCGGACGCCCGCATGATCGTCGGCTTCCGGGCGATGGAACACGCCGCCGGTGTCGAACTGGCCGCGGGGCCCGAGTACTTCGTCGAACTCAACGACCGCTTCCGCACCCACCGCAGGGACATCGGCGCCGCGCTCTCGCACGAGGTCACCCACGTGCTGCTGCACCGCCTCGGCCTGGAGTTCCCCGGTACGCGCGACAACGAGATCCTCACCGACACCGTGACCACGTACCTGGGCGCGGGCTGGCTGCTGCTCGACGCCTTCCGCGAGGACCAGGTCTCCAGCCAGAAGCTCGGCTATCTCACCCCGGAGGAGTTCGGATACGTCCTCGCCAAGCGGGCGTCGGCCTTCGACGAGGACCCGTCCCCCTGGTTCACCAGCCCGCAGGCCTACGAGGCCTATACGAAGGGGCGCGCACAGGCCCTCCAGGACACCCGGCAGCCGCCGCTCGCGGCGGCGGGCTGGGCGGGCCGCCGCCGTTACGCGAAGGACCGGCGGCAGGCCCGGGACCATCCGGGCGCCCCCGCGGCCCCCGGTGTTCCGTACACCTTCGAGGGCGGCCCGGACGGACTGCGCGTCTCCTTCGCCTGCCCCACCTGCCACCAGCGCATCCGCGTTCCGGTACGCGGCCGGGTGCGGGCGCGCTGCGGGCTGTGCCGGACGGTCCTGGACTGCAGCACCTGAGAGGCTGTCGGGTGACCTCCAATCGGGCAGCCACGGTCTGGCACGCACGCTTCCCGATCGGAGGTCACCCGACAGCCTCTGAGCCGTGGAGCCGCGGCGGACCCGGGGTCCGGTCTCCACCGCCGCACTCCTCGTCCGGCGAGGGAGACGGGCACGTAACCTTCGGAGCGGATGGGGAACGGCCACGGGCGGATGGGGGAGGGCGAGATGACAGTCTCCGGAGTCGGCTGGTCGTGGCTGCTGGACGACGTCGTCCGCGTGATCTTCTCGTGGAACGAGGAACCCGCCCTGGCGGCGCGCCATCTCGACGGCGTGCTCCGAAGGGTGACTCCGCATGAACTGATACGGCTCGAATCGGGCTACCGGAGCCGGCACTACAGCCTCGGCGCACTCGGTCGCGGTGCGCTGGCCGGTGACCGGACGCCGGACGACGCGACGGCCGAGCGGCACGGCACTTCCGTGGCGGCCCTGATGTCGTTCGACCGGTCGGGATATCTGCGGGAGGCGGGCGTCGCACGCCTCGCCGGCACCACGGACCCCTTCGCGGTCCCCTTCCTCCTGCTGCGGCTGAACGATCCGGTCGAGGAGGTGCGGGTTCTCGCGCAGGGCGCGGTGGCCGCACGACTGGGTCCCGAACACGTGGAACTCCTCGTCCGGCTTCTCCCCCTCATCGACGGACTGCGTGGCCGCCGCAGGGCCGGCCGGGTACTGACCGCGGTGGAGGGCCTTCTCCACCGCGCCGGGACGGACGCGCTGTGGCAGGGTGCCCAATCGGACGACCCCCTGGTGCGCGGGAGTTGTCTGCGGTGGCTCGCCCGGACCGATCCGGTCGCGGCCGTCGGGACCGCGTTCACGACCCGGGACCCCGCCCTGTGGCAGTGGGCCGCCCGCACCGCCACGTCCTCACGGCTGACACCGGCCGAGCAGGACGCACTGCTCCCGTTCCTCGAAGGCAGCAGCAGCCCCCGTATACGCCTGCGGGCCTGCGGGCCAGGGCCCGAAGCCCGCAGGGCGAGGCGCATGTGCGGCGGGCCGTGCTCGACCCGGACGCCCGGATCCGCTACCACGCCCGCGCCACGCTGTACGCCCGCGGGCACACGGATCTCGCGCCGCAGGTGTATCGCGACGCCCTGGCACCGGCTTCCGTGCCGGACGCGACCGCCATCGGCGCGCTCGGTGGGCTGTCCGACCTGGGCAGCGCGTGCGACGTGCCCAGGATCCTGGACTTCACGGCCCACCCCAGGGTCCGCGTACGCGCCGAGGCCTGGCGGGCCCTGAGCATTCTGGACCCGCGGGAAGTGGGCCGTAGGATCGACCGGCTGGCCGCCGACCCCAGCAACAAGGTGCGGCGCCATCTCCCGGGCCCGCGCAAGGAGTGACACCGGCCGAGCCGACGCCCGCGGGGCGGCCCCCGCCACGGGGTCTCCCCACTCGGCACACCACCGGAGTCCGTCCGGCGGATCAGAACCGGACAGGCCCTACTCCGCCCCGTACACCGGCTGCGCCGACGCCGCCTCCGCCAGCAGCTTCCGTACCGCCTCCCCCGCCTCCGCCGGCGCCCACCGCGCGCCCCGGTCCGCGGTGGGGCCGGGCCGCCAGCCCTCCATGACCGTGATCCGCCCGGCCTCCACCTCGAAGACCCGCCCGGTCACCCCGTCGCTCGCGGCCGAGCCGAGCCACACCACCAGCGGGGAGACGTTCCCCGGGGCCATCGCGTCGAACCCGCCCTCCCCCGGCGCCGCCATCGCCTGCGCGAACGTCTGCTCGGTCATCCGGGTCCGGGCCGCCGGGGCGATCGCGTTGACCTGGACCCCGTACCGGCCCATCTCCGCGGCGGCGACCAGCGTCAGACCGACGATCCCGGCCTTCGCTGCGGAGTAGTTGCCCTGGCCGACACTGCCGAGCAGCCCCGCGCCGGAGCTGGTGTTGATCACCCGGGCGGCCGGTACGCGGCCCGCCTTCGCCTCGGACCGCCAGTGCGCGGCCGCGTGCCTCAACGGCAGGAAGTGGCCCTTGAGATGGACCCGCATCACGGCGTCCCAGTCGTCCTCGTCCAGATTCACCAGCATCCGGTCGCGCAGGAATCCCGCGTTGTTGACCAGGGTGTCCAGCCGTCCGAAGGTCTCCAGCGCGGCGGTGACCAGTGACGCGGCTCCCTCGGTCGTGGCGATGTCGCCCCCGTGGACGACCGCCTCGCCGCCCGCCGCCACGATCTCCTCCACCACCTGCCGGGCCGGGCCGGTGGAGCCGCCGTCACCGCCGGGGCCGACGCCCAGATCATTGACGACCACCTTCGCACCCTCGGCGGCGAAGGCGAGCGCATGGGCCCGGCCGAGCCCGCGCCCCGCTCCCGTCACGATCACCACGCGGCCGTCACACAGACCAGTCATCACTCGTCTCCCCACTTGTCTCCTTGTTGGCGATGCGGGGGCAGGCTGCTACCTTCCACACCTAACAAATGTTTGGTGGAAAGGTAGCTGATTCACTCATGGGTGTCTCCACCACAAGTCCCCGCAAGGGCATCCGACTCGTCACGGTCGACCATCCGCCCGTCAACGCGCTGCCCGTGCGGGGCTGGTACGACCTCGCCGACGCACTCCGCGCGGCGGGCCGCGACCCCGAGGTCCGCTGCGTCGTGCTGGCCGCCACCGGACGCGGATTCAACGCGGGCGTCGACATCAAGGAGATGCAGCGCGACACCGGGCACGCCACCCTGATCGGCGCCAATCGCGGCTGCTACGAGGCGTTCGCCGCCGTGTACGAGTGCGAGGTCCCGGTCGTCGCCGCGGTGAACGGCTTCTGCCTCGGCGGCGGCATCGGCCTCGTCGGCAACGCGGACGCGATCGTGGCGAGCGACGACGCGACGTTCGGCCTGCCCGAGCTGGACCGGGGCGCGCTCGGTGCGGCGACCCATCTGGCCCGGCTCGTGCCCCAGCATCTGATGCGCGCGCTCTACTACACCTCGCGCACCGCCACCGCCGCCGAACTGCACGCCCACGGCTCGGTCTGGAAGGTCGTACCGCGCGACGAACTCCTCGGTGCGGCACTGGAGCTGGCGGGCGAGATAGCTCTCAAGGACGGGTATCTGATCCGGCTGGCCAAGGCCGCCATCAACGGCATCGACCCGGTGGACGTACGCCGCAGCTACCGCTTCGAGCAGGGCTTCACCTTCGAGGCCAACCTCAGTGGCATCGCCGACCGCGTACGCGAAACGTTCGGCAAGGAGGCATGACCATGACCGACAAGACCATGACCGCCGACGACGTCGTCTCCCGGCTCAGCAGCGGGATGACGATCGGTATCGGCGGCTGGGGCTCGCGCCGCAAGCCCATGGCGCTGGTGCGGGCGCTGCTCCGCTCCCGGATCACCGATCTCACCGTGATCTCGTACGGCGGCCCCGACGTGGGGCTGCTCGCCGCCGCCGGAAGGATCCGGAAACTGGTCGCGGCCTTCGCCACGCTCGACTCGATCCCGCTCGAACCCCATTTCAGGGCCGCCCGCCAGCGCGGCGCGTTCGAACTGATGGAGATCGACGAGGCCATGTTCATGTGGGGACTGCACGCCGCCGCGAACCGGCTGCCGTTCCTCCCCGTGCGGGCCGGTATCGGTTCCGACGTGATGCGGGTCAACCCGGGCCTGCGCACGGTGACTTCGCCGTACGAGGACGGCGAGGAGTTCGTCGCGATGCCCGCGCTGCGGATGGACGCGGCGCTGGTCCACCTGAACCGCGCCGACCGGTTCGGCAACGGCCAGTACCTCGGCCCGGACCCGTACTTCGACGACCTGTTCTGCGAGGCCGCGGACACCGCGTACGTCTCCTGCGAACGCCTCGTGGACACCGCCGAGCTGACCGGGAACGCCGCCCCGCAGACCCTCCTCGTCAAGCGGCACTCCGTCACCGGCGTCGTCGAGACCCCGAACGGCGCGCACTTCACCTCCTGCGTGCCCGACCACCCGCGCGACGAGGCGTTCCAGCAGGCGTACGCGACCGCCGCCGCCGACCCCGCCGCCTGGGCGGCCTTCAGCGACCGCTTCCTGCCCGCCGAGGGCGACGAGAAGAGCTACCAGTCGGCCGTCCGGACCTGGCACGAGGAGCAGAAATGACCACGGAGAACGCGAACGCGCCCGTGAACGCGATCACGGCCACGACCGCGGCCACCCGGGCCGAGTACTGCGTGATCGCCTGTGCCGAGGCCTGGCGCGACAACGGTGAGGTGCTCGCCAGCCCGATGGGCCTCGTCCCGTCCGTCGGCGCCCGGCTCGCCCGGCGCACCTTCTCGCCCGATCTGCTGCTCACCGACGGCGAGGCGCTGCTCGTCGGCCCGGACGGCACGACGGAGGGCTGGCTGCCCTACCGTCATCACCTCACCATGGTCACCGGCGGCAGGCGTCACGTGATGATGGGGGCGAGCCAGATCGACCGGTTCGGCAACCAGAACATCTCCTGCATCGGTGACTGGGAACAGCCCGCCCGCCAACTGCTCGGCGTGCGCGGCGCCCCGGTCAACACCCTGAACAACCCGGTCAGTTACTGGGTGCCCAGGCACTCCACCCGGGTCTTCGTCGAGCGCGTCGACATGATCTGCGGGGTCGGCTACGACAGTGCCGCCGCGGCCGGTCCCTCGGCGACCCGCTACCACCGCATCCCGCGCGTCGTGACCGATCTCGGCGTCCTCGACTTCGCGACCCCGGACCGCTCGATGCGCCTGGCCTCGCTGCATCCCGGCGTCACCGTCGACCAGGTCCGCGAGGCCACCGGTTTCGCGCTCACCATCGCGGACGACGTCCCCTACACCCGGGAGCCGACCGCCGCGGAGCTGTCCCTGATCCGCGAGGTCATCGACCCGCAGGGCACCCGGAACCGCGAGGTCAGGGTCTGATGCGGACGGCGCTCACGGACCTCGTAGGCATCCGCCGCCCCATCGTCCAGACCGGCATGGGCTGGGTCGCGGGCCCCCGCCTGGTCTCCGCCACGGCCCGCGCCGGCGCCCTCGGCATCCTGGCCTCCGCGACGATGACCACGGAGCAGCTGCGGGCGGCGGTGCGGGAGGTCGGGTCCCGTACGGACGAGCCGTTCGGCGTCAATCTGCGCGCCGACGCGGGCGACGCGCGCGAGCGGGTACGGATCATCATCGACGAGGGCGTGAAGGTGGCGTCCTTCGCGCTGGCCCCCTCGAAGGAGCTCATCGCCGAGCTGAAGGACGCGGGGGTGATCGTGATCCCGTCGATCGGCGCCAGGCGTCATGCCGAGAAGGTCGCGGCATGGGGCGCGGACGCGGTGATCGTGCAGGGCGGCGAGGGCGGCGGGCACACCGGTGAGGTGGCGACGACCGTGCTGCTGCCCCAGGTCGTCGACGCGGTGGACATCCCGGTGATCGCGGCGGGCGGTTTCCGTGACGGCCGGGGCCTGGTCGCGGCGCTGGCGTACGGGGCGGCGGGCATCGCGATGGGTACGCGGTTCCTGCTGACGTCGGACTCGACCGTGCCGGACGCGGTGAAGGCCCGGTACCTGGCGGCGGGCGTCAAGGACATCACGGTCACCACGGCGGTGGACGGGCTCCCGCACCGGATGCTGCGTACGGAGATGGTCGCCGCGCTGGAGCACGCGGGCCGGGTCCGGGCGCTGGCCCAGGCGGTGCGCCGGGCGGCGGGCTTCCGGCGGATCTCCGGGATGAGCTGGTCCCGGATGGTGCGCGACGGTCTCGCGATGAGGCACGGCAAGGACCTGTCGTGGAGCCAGGTCCTGCTGGCGGCCAACACGCCGATGCTCCTGAAGGCGTCCATGGTCGACGGCCGGACGGATCTGGGGGTGATGGCATCGGGCCAGGTGGCGGGCCTGATCGAGGATCTGCCCAGCTGCGCGGAGCTGGTGGACCGGGTGATGGCCGAGGCCCACGAGGCGCTGGGCGCGGTGACCCGCGCGGAGCGGGCGGAGGGCGCGGACGCGTAGGCGGCGCCCGGATCTCTCCGGGCGCCGCCCTGTCCGCTACATATCCGTACGGCTACGCGGCCCTGCGGCCACGTCCCGCCGCCGCGCCGCCGCGTCCGGCCCCGGAGCGCCCGGCACCCGCGCCGCGCGACTCGCCGTTGGCACGGCCGCCGCCCGTAGCCGCGGTGCGGGAGGCGCCGCCCGTGCCGCGGGCCTCGCCGCCGCCCTGTCCGGCGCCGCGCCGGCCCCGGCCGCGGCTGCCCGAGCGGAAGCCGGTGCCGCCCGCCGCGGCCCCGCCCGAGCGCGTGCGCTGCTTCGGCGGGGTCGGCTGCGGGACCTCGATGACGATCGCGACACCGGACGGCTCACGGGCCCCGGTGATCCGGGTGAGCTCCTCGTCGCTGGACTTGATCCGGGTGGTCCGCGGGGCGATGCCCGCGTCGGCCATCAGCCGGGTCATCTCCCGCTTCTCCTCGGGCAGCACCAGGGTGACGACGCTGCCGGACTCCCCGGCGCGCGCGGTGCGCCCGCCGCGGTGGAGGTAGTCCTTGTGGTCGGTCGGCGGGTCCACGTTCACGACCAGGTCGAGGTCGTCGACATGGATGCCGCGGGCCGCCACATTGGTCGCCACGAGCGCGGTGACCTGGCCGTTCTTGAACTGGTCCAGGGTCCGGTTGCGCTGCGGCTGCGAGCGCCCGCCGTGCAGGGCAGCGGCCCGTACACCACTGGCGAGCAGCCGCTTGGCGAACCGGTCGGCGGCGCGCTTGGTGTCCACGAACATGATCACCCGGCCGTCGCGGGCGGCGATCCTGGTGGCGACGGCCTTCTTGTCGGTCTCGTCGGCCACGTGCAGCACATGGTGCTCCATCGTGGTGACGGCGCCGGCGGACGGGTCGACGGAGTGCACGACGGGGTCCGTCAGGAACATCTTGACCAGCCGGTCGATGTTCTTGTCGAGCGTCGCGGAGAACAGCATCCGCTGGCCGTCCGGCTCGACCTGCTTGAGCAGGGCGACGACCTGCGGCATGAAGCCCATGTCGGCCATCTGGTCGGCCTCGTCGAGGACGGTGATGGCGACCTGGTCGAGGCGGCAGTCGCCGCGCTCGATGAGGTCCTTCAGCCGTCCGGGCGTGGCGACGAGCACCTCGGCGCCGCGGCGCAGCGTGCCGGACTGCTTGGTGATCGACATGCCGCCGACGACGGTGGCAAGGCGAAGGTTCACGGACGTCGCGTACGGCGTCAGCGCGTCGGTGACCTGCTGGGCGAGCTCGCGGGTCGGGACGAGGACGAGCGCCAGCGGCGCCTTCGGCTCGGCGCGCCGTCCGGCGGTGCGGGCCAGCAGGGCGAGGCCGAAGGCGAGGGTCTTGCCGGAGCCGGTGCGGCCGCGGCCGAGGATGTCCCGGCCTGCGAGCGAGTTCGGCAGGGTGGCGCCCTGGATCGGGAACGGTTCGGTGACGCCCTGCGCGGCAAGGGTCTTCAGCAGGGCTGCGGGCATGTCCAGCTCGGCGAACGCCTCTACGGCGGGCAGTGCGGGGGTCATGGTTTCGGGCAGGGCGAATTCGCCCTGCGGCGGCGTGGCCCTGCGACGGGGCGACGCCTTGCCGGATCCCTTGCCGGAACCCTTAGCGGTTGCCTTTGCCGGGGCCGTGCCGCGCCCCCTCGACGGGCGGTTGCGGGCGGGTCGGTCCTGGCGTTCGGAGCGGGTCATACGGAATTGCCCTCCTGGGGGATTCCTGAGGAGTCCTGGGGATTCCTGAGAACTGCGTGGGACTGCTGGGGAGCGCTGTGGGCAGGCGTGCGTGTTCGCCATGTCCTGGGGACAGCACAAGCCGGGACCCGCACCTTCACGGTGCGGGCCCCGGCTGCGAGGTACGCGTCCGGCAATTAGGCCGGGACGATGTTCTCCGCCTGCGGGCCCTTCTGGCCCTGCGTGACGTCGAAGGAGACCTTCTGGCCCTCCTGGAGCTCACGGAAGCCCGAGGTGGCGATGTTGGAGTAGTGGGCGAAGACGTCGGCGCCGCCGCCGTCCTGCTCGATGAAGCCGAAGCCCTTTTCCGAGTTGAACCACTTCACGGTTCCAGTAGCCATGTCATTCTCCTAAAAGAGGTGCAGTGCCGGAAATCCGCACTTTACGAATTTCAAGTCGCCGCATTGAGCCCCATCCGGAGAAAGCCGGAAAACAATAATGCGCCTGAGGAAGCATTCCCGTCAGGCGCACATAAAGTTCATGGGTACCAAAACTGCAACTCGGCAACCGTAGCACGTTCCGCCGGTCCGCGGTGGGAACACACCGCGCCGCCGACCGGCGGATTCTTGTCCCGGCCCTTGTGGTAACTGGCCGGGAGCGGTCTCGGAACGCCACCGGAATCGTTGCCGGGACCGGTGCCCGAGCGGTTCGGCGACCGTGTCGGAGGGGTTCGGCGACCGTGCCCGGCCGGGTCCGGGGTCAGAGCCGTTCGATGATCGTCACGTTCGCCTGACCGCCGCCCTCGCACATGACCTGGAGTCCGTAGCGGCCGCCGGTGCGCTCCAGTTCGTGCAGCAGAGTCGTCATCAATTTTGCTCCGGTTGCGCCGAGCGGGTGACCGAGGGCGATCCCGCCGCCGTTGACGTTGACCCGGTCGGGGTCGGCCCCGGTCTCCTTCAGCCAGGCCAGCACGACGGGGGCGAATGCCTCGTTGATCTCGACGAGGTCCATTTCGTCGATGGTCATTCCGGCTTTCTTGAGCGCGTACGCGGTGGCCGGGATCGGTGCCGACAGCATGCGGATCGGGTCCTCGCCGCGTACCGAGAGGTGGTGGACGCGGGCGCGCGGGGTGAGGCCGTGCTCGGCCACCGCGCGCTCGGAGGCGATGAGCAGGGCGGCGGCGCCGTCGGAGATCTGCGAGGAGCACGCGGCGGTGATCGTGCCGCCGTCCAGGACCGGCTTCAGCGCCGCCATCTTCTCCGGGGTGGTGTCGCGGCGCGGCCCCTCGTCGGTGGTGACGTCGCCGAGGGCGACGGTCTCGCGCGCGAAGCGGCCCTCGTCGATGGCGCGGATCGCGTGCCGGTGGGAGCGGAGCGCGAACTCCTCCATGTCCTGGCGGCTGATGCCCCACTTCTCGGCGATCAGCTGGGCGCCGTGGAACTGGTTGACCGGTGCGTCGCCGTACCGGGCGCGCCAGCCCGCGCTGCCCGCGTACGGGCCGCCCGTCAGCCCGAGGGGTTCGGCGGCCTGGCGGGAGGCGAAGGCGATGGGGATCTGCGTCATGCTCTGGACACCGCCCGCGACGACCAGGTCCTGGGTGCCGGAGAGGACGCCCTGGGCGGCGAAGTGCACGGCCTGCTGGGAGGAGCCGCACTGGCGGTCGACGGTCACGCCGGGGACCTCCTCGGGCAGTCCGGCCGCCAGCCAGCAGGTGCGGGCGATGTCGCCGGCCTGCGGTCCTACGGTGTCGACGCAGCCGAACACCACGTCCTCGACGGCCGCCGGATCGATCCCGGTCCGTTCGACGAGGGCCTTGATGACATGGGCGCCGAGGTCGGCGGGGTGGACGGCGCCGAGCCCTCCGCCGCGCCGGCCGACCGGGGTGCGTACCGCTTCGACCACATATGCCTCGGCCATGTCTGCTGCTCCTCCGTGAGCGCGGGTGGGGTCAGGTGTCGAGGGCGATGCCGTCCAGGACCATCGAGAGGTACTGGCGGGCGATCTCCTCGGGGCTGTGCAGTCCGCCCGGCCGGTACCAGGACGCCGCGACCCAGACGGTGTCGCGGACGAAGCGGTAGGTGAGGCGGATGTCGAGGTCGGCGCGGAAGCTGTGGTCGGCGACGCCGCGTTCCAGGGTGCCGAGCCAGGCCTTCTCGAACTTCTGCTGGGAGTCGACGAGGTACTGGAACCGCGGCTGGGCGGCCAGATGCCTGGACTCCTTCTGGTAGATGGCGACCGCGGCGCGGTGGCGGTCGATCTCCCGGAAGGACTCGGTGACGAGTGCCTCGATGGTCTCCCTGGGGGCCAGTCCGGCGGCGAGCACCGTGTCGTACCCCTCCCAGAGTTCGGTGAGGAAGGTCGAGAGGATCTCGTCGATCATCGATTCCTTGGAATCGAAGTGGTAGTAGAGGCTGCCCGCGAGCATCCCGGCCGCGTCCGCGATCTTGCGGACGGTGGTGGCGTTGTATCCCTGGGCGGCGAAGACCTCGGCCGCGGTGGCGAGCAGTTCGCGGCGCCGCTCGGGCGAGGGGGTCACCTGGGGCTTCTTCTTGGTAGGCACCCGACCATTCTCCGCCCGGCGGCCGCCGTCGGGGGTGTCCCGGCCGTCGCACGGTCAGGCACGCTGACTGCTGACGGAGACGACCTCGCCGGTCAGGTACGAGGAGTAGTCGCTGGCGAGGAAGACGATGACGTTGGCGACCTCCCACGGCTCGGCGTACCGGCCGAAGGCCTCCTTCGCGGTCAGTTCGTCGAGGAGTTCGGCGGAGGTGACCTTCACCAGGTGCGGGTGCATGGCGAGGCTGGGTGCGACGGCGTTGACGCGTACGCCGTACTCGGCGGCCTCGATCGCGGCGCACCGGGTGAGGGCCATGACGCCCGCCTTCGCGGCGGCGTAGTGGGCCTGGCCGCTCTGGGCGCGCCAGCCGACGACGGAGGCGTTGTTGACGACGATGCCGCCGCGGCCCGCCGCCCGCAGGGAGCGCAGAGCGGCCCGGGTGCAGCGGAAGGTGCCGTTCAGGGTGACGTCGAGGACCTTGGTCCACTGTTCGTCGGTCATCTCGGCGAGTTCGGCGGTGCCGCCGAGCCCGGCGTTGTTGACGACGACGTCGAGGCCGTCGTGGACCTGTTCGGCGAGCGCGAACAGCGCCTGGACCTGGCTCTCGTCGGTGACGTCGCAGGGCAGTGCGGCGACGCGGTCCGCGCCGAACTCCTCGGCGAACGCCTGCTCGGTCTCCTTCAGCCGGCGGGCGTGCGCGTCGCCGATGACGATGCGGGCGCCCTCCTCCAGGAATCTGCGGGCGGTGGCGCCGCCGATGCCGGCGCCCGCGGCGGCGGTGATGACGGCGGTGCGGCCGGCCAGCAGCCCGTGTCCGGATACGTACTGCGGTGCGCTCACGCCTGTACCTCCTCGGTCCGGCCCGCGGATCCTCGACGGTGCTCGTGCCCGTACGTTAACCTACCAAACACTTGTTAGGGAAGGATGAGCCGATGCCCTCTGCCCATGACGCCTCCGGCCACGACGCCTCCGCCGACGGCCACCGGCCCGGCCCGGTGCTGTACGAGCGCCGCGGCCCGGTCGCGTACATCACGCTGAACCGCCCGCGCTACCGCAACGCCCAGAACTCGGCCATGACCTACGCCCTGGACGACGCCTTCTACCGGGCCGCCGAGGACCCGGAGGTCAAGGTGGCCGTGCTGGCGGGCGCCGGGGAACACTTCTCGGCGGGCCATGACATCGGCACGCCCGAGCGCGACGCGCATCTGCCCTTCGAGCGCAGGGCGGGCCTGTGGTGGGACCACTCCGACAAGACCGGGGCGGAGAGCCGCTTCGCCCGCGAGTCGGAGGTCTATCTGGGCATGTGCCGGCGTTGGCGCGAGCTGCCGAAGCCGGTCATCGCCTCCGTCCAGGGCGCGTGCGTGGCCGGCGGGCTGATGCTCGCCTGGGTCTGCGACCTGATCGTGGCGAGCGAGGACGCCTTCTTCGCCGATCCGGTGGTGCGGATGGGCATCCCCGGTGTCGAGTACTTCGCGCACCCGTGGGTGATGCCGCCCCGGATCGCGAAGGAGTTCCTGTACACCGGCGACCGGATGGGCGCCCGCCGGGCGTACGAGGTCGGCATGGTGAACAAGGTGGTGGAGCGGGCGGAACTCGCCGATTCCACACATGAGCTGGCACTGCGGATCGCCGGGATGCCGCGCCTCGGGCTGGCGCTGGCCAAGCGCGCCGTCAATCAGGCCGAGGACCTCCAGGGAATGCACACCGGGATGGACTCCGTCTTCGGGCTGCACCACCTCGCCCATGCGCACAACGCGGAGACGGCGGCGGACCCGCTCGGCGGCATGGACATCGCCTCGATGAAGAAGAAGGCGGACGGCTGATGGATCTGTCCTGCACGGCGCAGGAGGCGGCCTTCCGGGCCGAGGCGCGCCGATGGCTGCGGGCCAACGTGCCCGCCGGGCCGCTGCCGTCGCTGGAGACCGCCGAGGGCTTCGCCGCGCACCGGGAGTGGGAGGCGAGGCTGTACGCGGACCGCTGGTCGGTCGTCTCCTGGCCGGCCGAGTACGGCGGCCGGGGCGTCGACATCTTCCGGTGGCTGATCTTCGAGGAGGAGTACTACGCGGCGGACGGCCCCGGGCGGGTCTCGCAGAACGGCATCAACCTCCTCGCCCCGACCCTCTTCGACCACGCCACGGACGAGCAGCGGGCCCGGGTCCTGCCGTCGATGGCGAGCGGTGAGGTGATCTGGGCGCAGGCCTGGTCCGAGCCGGAGGCGGGATCGGACCTGGCGTCGCTGCGTTCACGGGCGGTGCGCACGGACGGCGGCTGGCTGCTCTCGGGGCAGAAGACCTGGTCCTCCCGGGCCGCGTTCGCGGACCGGGCGTTCGGCATCTTCCGTACCGATCCCGGTGCGGCCAAGCCGCACCAGGGGCTGACGTATCTGATGTTCGGCCTGTCGGCGCCGGGGGTCTCGGTCCGGCCCATCGGGCGGCTCGACGGCAAGCCGGCCTTCGCCGAGCTGTTCCTGGACGAGGTGTTCGTACCGGACGAGGACGTCATCGGGGAGCCCGGACAGGGCTGGCGTATCGCCATGTCGACAACGGGCAACGAGCGCGGGCTGACGCTCCGCTCCCCCGGCCGCTTCCTGGCCGCCGCCGACCGGCTGGCCGCGCTGTGGCGCGCCCAGGGCGATCCGTCGGACACGGCGATGCGGGACCGGGTGGCGGACGCGGTGATCGGGGCGCGCGCGTATCAGCTCTTCACCGGCGCCAACGCGTCCCGCTTCGCCGCCGGGGCGTCCATCGGCGCGGAGTCCAGCCTGAACAAGGTGTTCTGGTCCGAGTACGACATCGCGCTGCACGAGACCGCACTCGATCTGCTCGGCCCGGACGCGGAACTCGCCGCATCCGAGTGGGCCGAGGGCCATGTCTTCTCCCTCGCGGGCCCCATCTACGCCGGCACGAACGAGATCCAGCGCGACATCATCGCCGAGCGGCTGCTCGGCCTGCCGAAGGGACGGCGCTGATGCGTTTCCTGCTCGACGACGAGCAGCGGGAGTTCGCCCGCTCGCTGGACGCGATGCTGACCGCCTCGGACACTCCGTCGGTGGTACGGGCCTGGGCCGCCGGGGACCACGACCCCGGCACGGCCTTGTGGGCGCGGCTGGCGGGAGCGGGGGTGTTCGCGCTCGCGGTACCGGAGGCGTACGAGGGCGTCGGCCCGCTGCCGGTGGAACTCGCGGTCGCCTTCACCGAGTTGGGGCGGCATGTGGTGCCGGGGCCGGTGGTGGAGACGGTCGCGGCCGCGGTGCTGCTGGCGGACGTGGGCGGCCCGGCGGCCGAGGAGTGGCTGCCCCGGCTGGCGTCCGGCGCGGCATCGGCGACGCTGCGGGTGGCGGGGTGTGGGCCGTACGCGCTGGACGCGGACGCGGTGGACGCCGTGTTCACGGTGACCGGCGACGAGTTGCGGCTCGCGCCGGGTCCCGGCGAGCTGAGTCCGTCGTCCGACCCGGCCCGTCGGCTGCTGCGCCCCGAGCCGGGCGGGGAGCTGCTCGCGTCGGGGGCCCGGGTGGCACAGGCGGCGGTGCGGGCCGCCCGGTGGGCGGCGTTCGCGACGGCCGCCCAGGCGCTCGGCACGGGCGAGGCGCTGTTGCGGACCACGGTCGCGTACGTCGGACAGCGCACCCAGTTCGGTACGGCCATCGGTTCCTTCCAGGCGGTCAAGCACCGGCTGGCGGACACCCTGATCGGGCTGGAGTTCGCCCGCCCGCTGCTGTACGGGGCGGCACTCGCGCTCGCCGGGGGCGCTCCGGACGCCGGGGCGGCGGTGGCGGCGGCCAAGGTGACGGCGGGCGAGGCGGGGTACGCGGCGGCGCGGACCGCGCTGCAGTTGCACGGGGCGGTGGGGTACACGCAGGAGCTGGACCTGTCGCTGTGGCTGCGCAAGGCACGCCCCCTGCGCGATGCGTGGGGAACGCCGGGGGCGTGCCGGGCGCGGGTGCTGGCCGACAGGCCGGCCGCGTCAGGAGACCTCGCCCATTGAGCCGTCGTCGTTGCCCCTCCGGAAGGTGCGCAGCGGGTGGCCGGGGCGCCATGCCTGGATGGCCAGGGTGTCGCCGCCTTCGAGACCGGTGCGTACCACCTCGGTCAGCTCCAGGCGGAAGAGGTGGAAGGGTTCCGGTGGCTTCACCTCCTCGATGAAGCGGGCCAGCACGGCGGGGTCGGTCACCTCCACCGCGCGGCCGGAGATCCGGACGTCCCCGTCGGTCATCTCGGCGTCCGGTCCGGGGTTGGCGTGCACCGCGAACCGGGGATCGCGCAGCAGGTCCAGCGCCTTGCGCGAGTTCGGCATCATGCCGAGAAAGGGCTCGCCCAGCCGGAAATCCACTTCGAGGCCGGTCACGCGCGGGGATCCGTCCTTGCGCAGGGTCGCCAGGACGTGGTGCTTGTACTGCTCGAAGCGGGTCCGGACGGTGTCGGCGAAGGCCGGCTCCGCCGAGCGGAACTCTTCCCAGGAACTCGATGTCATGCGTCCATGGAACCCTGGAATCCCGACATCTTCTGTCTGCTTTTCCCGGCCGCACCCGATCGGCGGCTAAGGGCTGTCCCGTAATCCCTGGTGGATCAGCGTGCGGCGTCAGATGCGGTGCATCGCAAGGCGGAGGGACGCCCGAATACTGGATGTATTCGGGCGTTCCGACAACGCGGCGAGGTGCCGTAGCTGTCGTCGCACGCCCGCCAGGGATTACGGGACAGCCCTTGGGGCCTGTCCGGCGGATCAGGGTCGGGCAGGCCTGGGCCGCCGGGTGCCCGTCGTCATCCGGCCGACAGGGTGATCAGCAGGGCCCAGCCATGGGTCCGCAGCACGCCCGGCGCCTCCTCCCGCGTCAACAGCGCGTCGTAGCGGTCGAGTTCGATGTCCGAGCCGTCGAGCACCGCACCGTCCTCCAGCGCGATGGCCAGGACCGCCCCGCCCGGGGGTGCCGCGAGCCGGACGGTGCCGCGCACCACCGCGACCGCCGCACTCGTCCGCCCCCTGCGGCACATCACATTGACGTTCACGACCGGGCCGCCGAGCAGTCTGCCGTCGGTCTCCAGGTCACCGGGGAAGTCGTGCGGCCAGTACGGCTCGTCGACGATGTGGTGCTCGCCGCCCACCATGAGGTCCATCCCGGCGCCCTCGACCACGGTCAGGGTCCGGTCGATGCCCGGGAACGAGGAGAACGGCCCGTCCTCGGCCACATCGGCGAGGCTGACCCGCCAGTCGAAGGCGCCCATCGGCGCACCCTCGGGGTGTGCCGCGATCTCCCGGGTGACTCCCCCGCCGTTCTTCCAGGGCGTGGCCGTGCGGTCGGCCGCCCGCAGCACCCGCGCCCTCACTTGACGATCCCCTGGGCCCTGGCCGCGGCCAGCCACTGCGGGAATTCGGCGACGAGCCGGTCGTAGAGCTCGGCGTCCGGGACCTGTCTCGGGTCGGGTCCGGCGTGGAAGAAGCCGGCGTTGTCGACGGCGCGCTTGGCGGGTACGGCCAGCTCGTCGAGCTTGCGCAGGAAGTCGAACTGGTTGCTCCGCTTGTTGCCGAAGCCGATGAACTGCCAGAACAGGGGCAGTTTCGCCGCCTTGCAGAGATAGCGTTCCGCCGCGTGCTTGCTGATCGGGCCGCCGTCCGTCTGGAAGACGACGAGCGCGGGCGCGGTGGAGCCGCTGTCGATGTAGTGGTCGATGACGGCGTCCATGGCCAGGTGGTAGCTGGTCTTCCCCATGTGCCCGAGGTCCACCACGACGGCGTCGACCCGGCCGCGGTGGTTGTCCAGGGCCATGTCGGTGACGGCGTCGACATCCGTGGAGAAGACGACGAGGGGGACGCGGCCGTCGTCGTCCAGATGGGCGGAGAGCCCCAGCACCCGGTCCGCCAGGGCCTGGACGCTGCCGTCCTTGTAGTACTCCCGCATGGAGCCGGAGTGGTCGAGCACCAGATAGACCGCGGCGCGCTCGCCGCTCATGCGGTGCTTGGTCAGCGAGACGGCGGCGCTCTTGTAGAGGCTGACCAGCGCGGGCGCGCTCTCCTCCATCGTGCGGAGGCTGATGGCCGGACCTGGTGCGGCGACGGACGAGCCGGCCATGCGGATTCTCCGATCCTCGGTGTGTCGGGCATGTCAGAACCCTGAGCGTAAGCCACTCAGGTATGCCCCTGTCGGGCGGCGTTCGCTATCTTGATCTGCCGCCGCCCCACCGGCCGCTCGTGTCCGCCCACCCCTGAAGGAGCCTGCCGTGGACGCCGCGGTCACCACCTGTTACCGCCATCCGTCGTACGAGACGTATGTGAGCTGCACCCGCTGCGAACGCTTCATCTGCCCCGACTGCATGCGTGAGGCCGCGGTCGGCCACCACTGCGTGGAGTGCGTGAAGGAGGGGCAGCGTTCGGTCCGGCAGGCGCGCACGGTGTTCGGCGGTGCGGTCGTGCGGTCGGCGGTGCCGCTCGTCACGTATGTGCTGATGGGCCTCAACATCGTGGCGTACCTGGGCGAGTTGGTCCGACCGGGGATCGTCGACCGGTTCGCGACGCTCGGTGCGGGGCTGAACGGCCCGGACGGCGGGCACTACGTCTACGAGGCCGGGGACTTCCCCGGCTTCGATGTGATCGGCGTGGTGGGCGGCGAGTGGTACCGGCTGCTGACCGGGGCCTTCCTGCATCTCCCGCCGGGCGGATCGTCCCTGGGGTCGCTGCCGTTCGGGGTGCTGCACATCCTCTTCAACATGTACGCGCTGTGGAACCTGGGCCGGGTCGTGGAGGACCAGCTGGGCCGGGCCCGCTACCTCGCGCTGTACCTGCTGTCCGCGCTGGGCGGTTCGGTCCTGGTCTATCTGATCGCGCCGTTCGACGGCACGGTGGGCGCCTCGGGTGCGATCTTCGGTCTCGGGGCGGCGTTCTACGTCATCAACCGGCGGCTGGGCCGCGACATGCGGGCCGTGAACCGGTTCATGGCCGGCTTTCTGATCTGGATGCTGATCTCGGCCGGGTTCGCCTCGTGGCAGGGCCACTTGGGCGGGCTCCTGACGGGCGGCATCGTCACCGTCGCGTACGCCTACGCCCCGGCGAAGCGCCGTACGACGGTTCAGGCCGCCGCGGCTGTGGTGGTGCTCGCCGTACTGGTGCTGCTGGTGGTGCTCAAGACGTCCGCGCTGACGGGCTGAGCCGGGGCAGGCCGGACCGGGGCAGGCCGGACCGGCCCCGGACGCGCCACGGCGCCTGCCGAATCGTCCGGTCGGGGACGGGCAGGCGCCGCGTTCAGTTCCGCACGCCGTTGTGCGGGACGTCTCTGTGTGCCGTGATCAGACCGCCAGTGAACGGTCCGTCGGGCGGATCGGGGCCGGCAGCGCGCTGGCTCCGGTCAGGAAGCGGTCCACCCCGCGTGCCGCGGAGCGGCCCTCGGCGATGGCCCACACGATGAGGGACTGGCCGCGGCCGGCGTCACCGGCGACGAAGACGCCGCCGACGTTGGTGGCGTAGTCCGCGTCGCGCGCGACATTGCCGCGCTCGTCGAGCTCCAGGCCGAACTGCTGGACCAGACCGTTGGCCTGGTCGGTGCCGGTGAAGCCCATGGCGAGGGTGACCAGCTGTGCGGGGATGCTCCGCTCGGTGCCGGGCTTCTGCTCCAGCTTGCCGTCCTTGAACTCCACCTCGACCAGGTGCAGCGCCTGGACGTTGCCGTCCTCGTCGCCCTCGAAGTGCGTGGTGGAGACGGAGTAGACCCTCTCGCCGCCCTCCTCGTGCGCGGAGGTGACCTTGTAGAGCATCGGGAACGTCGGCCAGGGCTGGTTGGCGTTCCGGTCCTCGCCGGGCCTCGGCATGATCTCCAGCTGGGTGACGGAGAGCGCGCCCTGGCGGTGGGCGGTGCCGACGCAGTCGGCTCCGGTGTCGCCGCCGCCGATCACGACGACGTGCTTGCCCTCGGCGGTGATCGGGGAGACCGTCAGATCGCCCTCCTGCACCTTGTTGGCCAGCGGCAGGTACTCCATGGCGAAGTGCACGCCGTTCAGCTCACGGCCCGGGACGGGCAGATCGCGCGAGACGGTGGCACCCGCGGCGATGACGACCGCGTCGTACCGGCGGCGGAGCTTGGCGGCGTCGATGTCCTTGCCGATCTCCGTCTCGGTGCGGAACTTGGTGCCTTCCGCGCGCATCTGCTCGATGCGGCGGTTGATGTGCGCCTTCTCCATCTTGAACTCGGGGATGCCGTACCGGAGAAGGCCTCCGATGCGGTCCGCGCGCTCGTAGACGGCGACCGTGTGGCCGGCCCGGGTCAGCTGCTGGGCCGCGGCGAGACCGGCCGGGCCCGAGCCGATCACGGCGACGGTCTTGCCGGAGAGCCGCTCGGGCGGCTGCGGGGTGACGTCGCCGCTGTCCCACGCCTTGTCGATGATGGAGACTTCGACGTTCTTGATGGTGACGGCCGGCTGGTTGATGCCGAGCACGCACGCCGACTCGCACGGGGCCGGGCAGAGCCGCCCGGTGAACTCCGGGAAGTTGTTCGTGGCGTGCAGGCGCTCGGACGCGGCCGACCAGTCCTCGCGGTAGGCGTAGTCGTTCCACTCGGGGATGAGGTTTCCGAGCGGGCAGCCGTTGTGGCAGAACGGGATGCCGCAGTCCATGCAGCGGCCGGCCTGCTTGCTGATGATCGGGAGGAGCGAGCCCGGAACGTAGACCTCGTTCCAGTCCTTGACGCGCTCGCCCACGGGACGGGTCTCGGCGACCTCGCGCCCGGTGGTCAGGAAGCCCTTGGGGTCAGCCATTGGTCGCCGCCTCCATCATCTTCTCGGTGGTCTCCTGCTCGGAGAGACCGGCGAGCTCAGCGGCGTCCTTGGCGGCGAGCACTGCCTTGTAGGTGGACGGGATGATCTTGCTGAAGCGGGCCACCGCGGTGTCCCACCCGGCAAGCAGCTTCTCGGCGACCGTGGAACCGGTCTCCTCCTGGTGGCGGCGCACCACATCGTGCAGCCACTGCTTGTCGGAGTCGGAGAGCTCCTCGACCGCGCCGAGGTTCCCGGCGTTGACGTTGTCGCGGTTGAGGTCGATGACGTACGCGACACCGCCCGACATGCCGGCCGCGAAGTTGCGTCCGGTGTCGCCGAGCACGACGGCGTGACCGCCGGTCATGTACTCGCAGCCGTGGTCGCCCACGCCTTCCGAGACGACTGTCGCGCCGGAGTTGCGGACGCAGAACCGCTCACCGGTGCGGCCGCGCAGGAACAGCTCGCCGCCGGTGGCGCCGTAGGCGATGGTGTTGCCCGCGATGGTGGAGTACTCGGCGAGGTGGTCGGCGCCGCGGTCCGGGCGGACGACGACCCGGCCGCCGGAGAGGCCCTTGCCGACGTAGT
Organism: Streptomyces sp. NBC_00984; assembly: GCF_045162475.1. Taxonomy (NCBI): domain Bacteria; kingdom Bacillati; phylum Actinomycetota; class Actinomycetes; order Kitasatosporales; family Streptomycetaceae; genus Streptomyces; species Streptomyces sp. NBC_00984. Next base: position 6,734,586 of record NZ_CP108734.1, on the reverse strand, counting down.
CGTTGGCGTCGCCCTCCAGCCGCAGCGTCACACCGCTCGGTACGAACGCGCCGAAGGACTGGCCGGCGGAGCCGGTGAAGGTGATGTCGATGGTGTCCTGCGGCAGACCGGCGCCGCCGAACTTCTTCGTCACCTCGTGGCCGAGCATGGTGCCGACGGTGCGGTTGATGTTGCGGATCGCGATCTGGGCCCGGACCGGCTGGGCGGTCTCGGCGCTGTCCGCGTTCAGGGCGTCGGCGGCGAGCCTGATCAGCTCGTTGTCGAGGGCCTTGGCCAGACCGTGGTCCTGCTCGATCCGCGCGTGACGGACCGCGCCCTCGGGCAGCTCGGGGACGTGGAACAGCGGCTTCAGGTCGAGGCCCTGTGCCTTCCAGTGCGTGATCGCGCGATCGGTGTCGAGCAGCTCGGCGTGGCCGACGGCCTCTTCGATCGTACGGAAGCCCAGCTCGGCGAGGATCTCGCGGACCTCCTGGGCGATGAACTCGAAGAAGTTGACGACGTACTCGGCCTTGCCGGAGAAGCGGTCCCGCAGGACCGGGTTCTGCGTGGCGATGCCGACCGGGCAGGTGTCCAGGTGGCAGACGCGCATCATGACGCAGCCGGAGACGACGAGCGGCGCGGTCGCGAAACCGAACTCCTCGGCGCCCAGCAGCGCGGCGATGACCACGTCCCGGCCGGTCTTCAGCTGGCCGTCGGTCTGTACGACGATGCGGTCGCGCAGGCCGTTGAGCAGCAGCGTCTGCTGGGTCTCGGCGAGGCCGAGCTCCCAGGGGCCGCCCGCGTGCTTCAGGCTCGTCAGAGGAGAAGCACCCGTGCCGCCGTCGTGGCCGGAGATCAGGACGACGTCCGCGTGCGCCTTGGAGACACCGGCGGCGACCGTGCCGACACCGACCTCGGAGACCAGCTTCACGTGGATGCGGGCCGCCGGGTTGGCGTTCTTGAGGTCGTGGATCAGCTGGGCCAGATCCTCGATGGAGTAGATGTCGTGGTGCGGCGGCGGCGAGATCAGACCGACGCCCGGGGTGGAGTGCCGGGTCCTGGCGACCCACGGGTAGACCTTGTGGCCGGGCAGCTGGCCGCCCTCGCCGGGCTTGGCGCCCTGCGCCATCTTGATCTGGATGTCGTCCGCGTTGACCAGGTACTCGCTGGTCACACCGAAACGGCCGGAGGCGACCTGCTTGATGGACGAGCGGCGCGCCGGGTCGTAGAGCCGGTCGGCGTCCTCGCCGCCCTCACCGGTGTTGGACTTGCCGCCCAGCTGGTTCATGGCGATGGCGAGGGTCTCGTGCGCCTCGCGGGAGATCGAGCCGTACGACATGGCGCCGGTGGAGAAGCGCTTGACGATGTCGGAGACGGACTCGACCTCGTCGATGTCGATGGCCTCGCGGTCCGGCCTGAAGCCGAACAGACCACGGAGCGTCATCAGGCGCTCGGACTGCTCGTTCACCCGGTCCGTGTACTTCTTGAAGATGTCGTAGCGCTTGTTGCGCGTGGCGTGCTGGAGGCGGAAGACCGTCTCCGGGTCGAACAGGTGCGGCTCGCCCTCGCGGCGCCACTGGTACTCGCCGCCGATCTCCAGCGCGCGGTGCGACGCGGAGATGCCGGAGGCAGGGTAGCCCTTGGCGTGCCGGGCGGCGACCTCCTCGGCGATGACGTCGAGGCCGGCGCCGCCGATCTTGGTGGCGGTGCCGTTGAAGTACTTCGCGACGAATTCCTCGTCAAGGCCGACGGCCTCGAAGACCTGGGCGCCCCGGTAGGAGGCGACCGTCGAGATGCCCATCTTGGACATGACCTTCAGGACGCCCTTGCCGAGCGCGTAGATCAGGTTCCGGATGGCCTTCTCGGGCTCGATGCCCTCGATGAACGTACCGGCGCGGACCAGGTCCTCGACGGACTCCATCGCGAGGTACGGGTTGACCGCGGCGGCGCCGTAGCCGATGAGCAGCGCGACGTGGTGGACCTCGCGGACGTCCCCGGCCTCGACCAGCAGACCCACCTGGGTGCGCTGCTTGGTGCGGATGAGGTGGTGGTGGACGGACGAGGTGAGCAGCAGCGACGGGATCGGGGCGTGCTCGGCGTCGGAGTGACGGTCGGAGAGCACGACCAGGCGGGCGCCGTCCTCTATGGCGGCGTCGACCTCGGCGCAGATCTGCTCGATCCGCGCGGCGAGGGCTTCGCCGCCGCCGCCGACCCGGTAGAGGCCGGAGAGCGTGGCGGCCTTCATGCCCGGCATGTCGCCGTCGGCGTTGATGTGTATCAGCTTGGCCAGCTCGTCGTTGTCGATCACCGGGAACGGCAGCGTGACGCTGCGGCAGGACGCGGCGGTCGGCTCCAGCAGGTTGCCCGACGGGCCGAGCGTGGAGCGCAGCGAGGTGACGAGTTCCTCGCGGATGGCGTCCAGCGGCGGGTTGGTGACCTGCGCGAACAGCTGGGTGAAGTAGTCGAAGAGCAGCCGGGGGCGCTCGGACAGCGCGGCGATCGGCGAGTCCGTGCCCATGGAGCCGAGCGGCTCGCCGGCGGTGCGGGCCATCGGCGCGAGGATGACGCGGAGCTCTTCCTCGGTGTAGCCGAAGGTCTGCTGGCGGCGGGTGACGGAGGCGTGCGTGTGCACGATGTGCTCCCGCTCGGGGAGGTCCTCCAGCTCGATCTCGCCGGTCTCCAGCCACTCCTCGTACGGCTGCTCGGCGGCGAGGGCGGCCTTGATCTCGTCGTCCTCGATGATGCGGCCCTCGGCCGTGTCGACGAGGAACATCTTCCCGGGCTGGAGGCGGCCCTTGCGGACGACCTTCGCGGGGTCGATGTCCAGGACGCCGACCTCGGAGGACAGCACGACGAGGCCGTCGTCGGTGACCCAGTAGCGGCCGGGGCGCAGACCGTTGCGGTCCAGGACCGCGCCGACCTGGGTGCCGTCGGTGAAGGTGACGCAGGCCGGGCCGTCCCAGGGCTCCATCATCGCGGAGTGGTACTGGTAGAAGGCGCGACGGGCCGGGTCCATCGAGTCATGGTTCTCCCACGCCTCGGGAACCATCATCAGCACCGAGTGCGGCAGCGAGCGGCCGCCGAGGTGGAGCAGCTCCAGGACCTCGTCGAAGGAGGCGGAGTCGGAGGCGTCGGGGGTGCAGACGGGGAAGATCCGGTCCAGCTGGGCCTCGCCGCCGTGTCCATTGCCGGCAGAGCCGAACAGGCTGGAGGCGAGCTGGGACTCGCGGGCCTTCATCCAGTTGCGGTTGCCCTTGACCGTGTTGATCTCGCCGTTGTGCGCGACGAAGCGGTACGGGTGGGCGAGCGGCCAGCTCGGGAAGGTGTTGGTGGAGAACCGTGAGTGGACCAGGGCGACCGCGGTGGCGAAGCGGCGGTCGGAGAGGTCCGGGAAGAACGGCTCCAGCTGCCCGGTGGTGAGCATGCCCTTGTAGACGATCGTGCGGGCGGAGAGCGAGGGGAAGTACACCCCGGCCTCCCGCTCGGCGCGCTTGCGCAGCACGAAGGCCTTGCGGTCGAGGGCGATGCCGGTGTTCTCGCCGTCGGCGACGAAGAGCTGACGGAACTCGGGCATGGTGGCGCGGGCGCCGTTGCCGAGGATGTCGGGGGTGACGGGGACCTGGCGCCAGCCGAGAACCTTGAGGCCCTCCTCGGCGGAGATCTTCTCCAGTTTGCGGACGGCCTCGGTGGAGTCGTCGGCGGGCAGGAAGGCGATTCCGACGGCGTAGGCACCGGCCTCGGGGAGGTCGAAGGCGACCTCCTCGCGCAGGAAGGCGTCCGGGACCTGGAGGAGGATCCCGGCGCCGTCGCCGGAGTCGGGCTCGGATCCGGTGGCGCCGCGGTGTTCGAGATTGCGCAGTACGGTCAGCGCCTGCTCGACCAGCTCATGGCTGGCCACACCGGTCAGAGTGGCCACGAACCCGACACCACAGGCGTCGTGCTCGTTACGGGGGTCGTACATCCCCTGCTGGGCGGGGCGACCGTCCATGGGCGACCAGGCGTCGGAACGCATCGGCTCTCCCGTCGTCGTCGTGGCATATGCAGTGCCGAGGGACGACGTTGGCCCTCTGCGAAATTTCGTGCTGGTTACATGATGGGGCGCTTCTCAAGAAGCGGATAGTTCGTTCCAACATACGGACACCGCCAGAGGCAGTGGGGGCTGAGTCGCAGTCGGAGGATCGGCGCCCGGGGGGCCGCAGAGAGCAGGCGTCGTTGCCCACGGTGTCTACGGCTCATGCCCGGCGGCGAAGGAAATGAAACCGCCAGGTATCGGCTACTTATGTGTAGCGCCGCATAAGGACTCATTTTACGCTGGCAGGAGCCGTTCCGCCCAGGGGCGGTCACCAAGACGTACATCACACGGATGGCGGACACGTCACGGGCAGGCACACCCGCCGCGCGGGTGTGCCTGCCCGGACCTTCGAGGGGTCAGCTGCCGACGGCCACACCGAACAGCGTGCCCAGACCGTAGGTGATGGCCGCCGCGGCCCCGCCCAGCACCAGCTGACGCAGTCCGCTGTACAGCCAGCTGCGGGCCGTCACCCTGGCCACCACCGCGCCGCAGGCGAACAGCCCGACCAGCGCGAGCAGCACGGCCGGCCACAGCGCGCTCGCACCGAGCAGATACGGCAGCACGGGCAGCAGGGCGCCCAGCGCGAACGCGCCGAACGACGACACCGCGGCGACGAGCGGCGAGGGCAGATCACCCGGATCGATGCCCAGCTCCTCGCGGGCGTGTATCTCCAGGGCCTGCTCCGGGTCGCGCGACAGCTGCCGCGCGACCTCGCGGGCAAGGCCGGGCTCGACGCCGCGGGACTCGTAGAGCTCGGCGAGCTCCCGCTCCTCGTCCTTGGGGTGCTTGCGCAACTCCCGCCGCTCGACGTCGAGTTCGGCCTCGACGAGCTCGCGCTGCGAGGCCACGGAGGTGTATTCGCCGGCCGCCATGGAGAACGCACCGGCGGCCAGGCCCGCCAGGCCGGTGATCACGATCGTCTGCTGGGAGACGGAACCTCCCGCGACGCCGGTCATCAGCGCGAGGTTGGAGACCAGCCCGTCCATGGCACCGAACACCGCCGGACGCAGCCAGCCGCCGTTCACGTCACGGTGGGTGTGGTTGTCGCGGTGTGCCTCGTGCAGTACGGCGTCGGTCTCGATGATGGACACAGCTCTCCCCTTCTCCGGCGGCGGAATCCACTCGCCCCGCCCCCGCTCGTCACCATCGAAAGTACGCACGAAAAACGGCCCCCGCCAGCAAGGCAGGCCGTACTTACCACCCTCTGTGAGCAGGTGAGGCCGGCTTGCCTTGCTGCTTCTGAACCGTCATCCGACTGGCCCTTTTGTTGTGATTGTCGGCCTCTGTCGGGGCTCCGCGTGGGACAGATCGAGAAGGAAGTACGAGAACTGGCTCGGTGCGAGCGAAGGGTCGACGCGATGGAGTTGATCACAGGAAGTCCGGCGGATCCGCGGACGGGCGGCGCGGGCCGGACCGAGACGCTCCGGGGGAGCCTCGGTGACCGGGCCCGGGGCTCCCTGCTCGGTCTCGCGGTCGGGGACGCGCTGGGCGCGCCGGCGGAGAATCTTCGGCCGTCGGAGATCCGTCGCCGCTGGGGCCGGATCGAGGGCTTCGTGAGCGACGACCCCGCGGGCACGGACGACACGGAGTACGCGATCTTCTCGGGGCTGCTGCTCGCCCGGCACGGTTCCGCGCTGACCGTCACGCATGTGGAGCGGGCCTGGCATCTGTGGATCGCCGATCTCGACGAGGGGCAGTTCCGCGGTGCCGGGTTCAGCGAGCGGGGAACGCTGGAGAATCTGCGCCGGGGGCTCGCCGCCCCGATCTCCGCCCAGCACCGGCACGCCTGGAGCGACGGCCTGGCGATGCGGGCGGCGCCGTTCGGGGTCTTCGCGGCCGGCCGGCCGGACGAGGCGGCGCGGCTGGTCGCGGTGGACGGTCGGGTCAGCCATGACGGGGAGGGCATCTACGGCGGCCAGGCGGTGGCGGCCGGGGTGGCCGCCGCGATGGTGGGTGCCGGGGTCGCGTCGGTGATCGCCGCCGCGCTGTCGGTCGTCCCCATGGACTCCTGGACGGCGCGTTCGCTGCGGCGGGCGGTGGCCGCCGCGCAGCGCAGCTACCCCGACCGGCTCACCATGGAACGCGCGGTGCGCTCCGCCGTGGTGGTCGGCGGCTACCCGTGGACGGACCTGGCGCCCGAGGCGGTGGGCCTGGCCTTCGGGGCGTTCGCGGCGGCCCGCGGCGACTTCCGTACGGCGGTGCTGACGGCGGTCAACATGGGTCGCGACGCGGACACCACGGCCGCGGTGGCGGGGGCCCTGGCCGGCGCCCTGCACGGGGCGTCCGCGATTCCGCGGCACTGGGGGGACGCGATCGGCCCGGTCCGGGGCAGCTGTCTGCCGGCCATGCGGGGTCACCACGTCCTGGACATCGCGGAGTTGCTCACCCCGGACGAGACGGACGGCGCGGGCGACCCGGGCGGGGAGAAGGAGAACGCCACGCCGCGCGCGGGCGGCGGCACCGACGACGAGGGCCCGGCCCGGCACCGCTCGCGTACGGACGCGGGCTCACCGCACCCGCGGCCCGCGGACGCCGACGCGGCCGAGACCCGGCACCGCCCGCCCACGAGCACCGGCACACCCCCGCACGACGCCTCCCGCACCCCCGCCTCCCCGGCCGCCCGTACCCGTACCCGTACCCGTCCCGCCGCCGGGCACCGGGCCCGGATCGAGGGGCTGCTGCTCGGGCTCGCCTCCGGGGACGCCGCAGGATGGCCCGCCGCACGGCACCGGGCGGCCCGGATGCCCGAGTGGACCCGGCGGCTCACCCGCGAGCTCGACACCTTCGCCGAGCAGAACGCCACGACCACGCTGCCCGTCCCCATCGCGCTCAACCAGCCGCCCGAACCACTGCGGCTCGGGCCCTCCGACGACGCCGAATGGGCGGCCTTCGCCGCCGGGACCCTGCTCACATCGGCAGCCGGTCCGCTGCACGGGCTCTCCCCCGGACGCCGGATGCGGGCCGCCGTCGACGTCGCCTGGAACGCCCTGGCGGCCGAGGTCGCCGCGGCTGCCGCCCGTGCCCCCGAGGTCGAATCCGCGGTGCTCCCGCTGCGTGCCCGGATCTCGGTACGGGCGGGTCTCGGCAATCTCGCCGCCGGGCTGCGCCCGCCCGCCACCGGCCACGACAACCCGCACTACTTCGACGACGCGGCCTGCGTACGGGCCGCCGTGCTCGCCGTCGCCCACCCCGCGGACCCCGCCGCCGCCGCCGACCTCGCCGAGTTCGACGCGCGCTACACCCAGGACGGCGACGGGGTGCACGGGGCCCGCGCGATGGCGGCGGCCATCGCCGTGGCGCTGGGCGGTGCGGACGTGGACGCCGCGGTGAACGCCGCGCTCGCCCAGCTGCCCGACGGCACGGAGATCGCCCGCAACGCCGCCCACGCCGTCCGCATCGCCCGTGACTTCGTCGGGGAGGCGGCGGGCGCCTTCGCCCTCGTACCGGTGCTGGAGCATCAGATCGTCGACCACGTCTACAGCTACGGGATCGCCGCCGCCGAGACCGTCCCGGTCGCCCTCGCCCTGGCCACCGCGGCCCGCGGTCAGATCGCCCAGGCCGTTCCCGCGGCGGCGTGCCTGTCGCGGGTGGCCGACTCGGCGCCCGCCCTGGCAGGCGCGCTGACCGGTGCGCTCGGCGGTATCGGCGCCGTCCCGGACGGCTGGCGCGAGGCCTGCCGCACCCTCGCGGGCTGTGCGCTGCCCCGTCTCGCGGGGACCGATCTCATCGAACTCGCCGGGCTGCTGGCAGACACGGAACCGAAGCCCTCGGGTGGACAATTCGGACATGACATCCACGATGCCCACGCGGTACGAGGCCGGACCCAGGACACTCACACTCGATGAACGGATCACGGGCGCGCTCGTCGGCGCCGCCGTCGGCGACGCGCTCGGCGGTCCGGTGGAGGGCCGGTCCCCCGAGCAGATCGTGGCCCGTCACGGCGGGCGGATCGACGGCATCGTGGGCCCGTGGGACGGCGAGAACTGGCGTACCGCGCGCCCCATCGCCCCGTACCACAAGGGCGACGGGCACGTCACCGACGACACCTTGATGACCCATGCGCTGGTGCGGGTGTACGGCGCCGTGCGCGACCATCTCGACGCCTACGCGGTCGCCGGGCATCTGGTGCCCGAGCTGATCTCGGGCCCCCGCTGGATCCCGGAGCTGGAGGCCGAGGCGCTGCCGCTCCAGCGGATCTTCCTCGCCGAGAAGTGGATCGTCGCCCGGCTGCACTACGGCCATGTCGATCCGCGCGAGGCGGGCAACGGAAACATCGTCAACTGCGGTGCGGCGATGTACATGGCCCCGGTCGGCCTGGTCAACGCCGCCCACCCGGAGGCCGCGTACGCCGAGGCGCTGGATGTCGCCGGTGCCCACCAGTCGAGTTACGGAAGGGAGGCGGCCGGGGTCTTCGCGGCGGCCGTCGCCGCCGCCTGCGCCCCGGGCGCGACACCCGACCACGTCGTCGACACCTGCCTGTCGCTCGCCAAGGACGGCACCCGGTCGGCGATCGAAGCGGTGTGCGAAGTGGCCGCCCGGCACAGCGACTTCGAGTCGGCGCTGATCCCGCTGCGCACCGCCGTCGCCCCCTTCGACACGGTCGGACCCGACTACCGCGCCCCGTCCCTCGGCGCCCGCAGACCGTCCCGGCTGCATGCCGTCGAGGAGCTCCCGATCGCGCTCGGCATGCTGCTCGTCGCGGACGGCGACTACCGGCACACGGTCCTCGGCTCGGTCAACTACGGCCGGGACTGCGACTCCATCGCCACGATGAGCGGCGCCGTCGCGGGGGCGCTCCACGGCGAGCGGACGATCCCCGCCACCTGGGTGAAAACGGTCGCCGAGGCCAGCCGCCTCGATCTGCACGCACCCGCGCGGACCCTGGCGGGCGTCGCCCGCGAGATGTTCGTACGGGACACGGCCCGCCGCCGCGCACACGAGTCGGCGTTCGCCGCGCTGGCGGGTACGCCATGACCGTACGGGTGACATGGGTGCAGCCGGAGGACCTCGTCGGGCACGAGCTGCGCCAGGCGGCCGAGGACGGGCGGGACGCACAGGCCATCGCGCGCCGGTGGTACGAGGCGGGCGGCGCCCCCGCCCCGGAGCGCGCGGGCGCCTCCACCCCTCCGGCACCGGAGCTGCGCGCGCTCGCCGAGCGGCTGCTCGATGAACTCGCCCTGCTGGAATCACCGTTGGAGATCGACGAACCGACGGAGCTGGCCGCGATCCGGGCCGCGTGCCCGGACTGGCCGGCGCCCCGCCCCGCCCCGACGCCGGTGAGCCGGGACCGGCTGCACGCCGCCTGGCTGGGCCGGGCGGCCGGCTGTCTGCTCGGCAAGCCCGTCGAGAAGCTGCCGCTGGACGGCATCCGCGCCCTGGCCCGCGCCACCGGCAACTGGCCGCTCACCACCTGGTTCACCGCCGAGGGACTGCCCGCCCCACTGGCCGCCACCTACCCCTGGAACCGCCGCTCCGCACCCGACTCGCTGGCCGAGAACATCGACGGCATGCCCGAGGACGACGACCTCAACTACCCCCTGCTCACCGTGCTGTTGCTCCAGCGGCACGGCCCGTCCTTCACCACCGGCGATCTCGCGAGGCTCTGGCTCGACGAGCTCCCGGCCGGCCGGACGTTCACCGCCGAGCGGGTCGCGTACCGCAATCTGCTGGACGGCATCGAGCCCCCGCACACCGCCCGGTACCGCAATCCGTTCCGGGAGTGGATCGGCGCGCAGATCCGGGCCGATGTGCATGGCTGGACCCACCCGGGCGACCCGTCGGCCGCGGCGGAGCAGGCGCACCGGGACGCCGTGCTCAGCCACACCGCCAACGGGGTGTACGGGGCGATGTTCACCGCCGCGGCACTCGCCGAGGCGGCCGGGGGCGAGAGCGATGTGCACGGGTGCCTGGCCGCCGGGCTGCGGGTCGTACCGCCGCGTTCGCGGTTCGCGCAGGCCGTGCTCTTCGGTGTCGCGGCAGCCCGCGGCGGCGCCGATTTCGACGCGGTGGCGGACCGGCTGCACGCCGAGTACGGCGGGTACCACTGGGTCCACGTACTGCCCAACGCCGCGCTGCTCGCCGCCGCCCTCACGCATGCCGGCGGCGACTTCTCGCGCTCCATCTGCCGCGCGGTGTCGGGCGGCTGGGACACCGACTCCAACGGCGCGACCGCCGGTTCGCTCGCCGGGCTGCTGGCCGGGGCCCCGGAGCGGCTGCCCGGCCACTGGACCACCCCGCTGAAGAACCGCCTCGCCTCGTCCGTACCCGGTTTCGACTCCATCGGCTTCGACGCACTCGCCGAACAGACCCACCGGCTCATCCAGAAGGAGGCACTGTGCCCATGACCGGCATCGCGGTGCTCGGCAGCACCAATATGGACCTCGTCGCCTACGTCGCACGGACTCCTGAGCGCGGAGAGACCGTCACCGGACGGGAGTTCCGCACCGTCCCGGGCGGCAAGGGCGCCAACCAGGCCGTCGCCGCGGCCCGCGCGGGCGGCGACGTGCTGATGATCGGCGCGGTGGGCGACGACGAGTACGGCACCCGGCTGCGGTCGAACCTGGAGCACGCGGGCGTCGACACCGATCTGCTGCACACCGCCGAGGGCCCCAGCGGTACCGCGCACATCGTCGTCGACGACACGGGTGCCAACTCCATCGTGGTGGTCCCCGGCGCCAACGGCACCATCACCACCCTCGGCCCCGGCGAGATGGCCGCCATCGCGGGCGCCGACCTGCTGCTCGTCCAGCTGGAGCTGCCGCTGTCCGCGGTGATCGAGGGCGCGCGGGTGGCCCACGCCCAGGGCGTACGGACCATCCTCGCCCCGTCCCCCGTACAGCCCCTGCCGTCCGAACTCCTCGACTGCGTCGATCTGTTGATCCCCAACGAGCACGAGGCGGCGGTGCTCTCCGGCTTCACCGACCCCCATGCGGCGGCGCAGCACCTGCTCGGTCAGGTCCCTGCGGTCGTCATCACGCTCGGCGCGAAGGGCTGTCTGTACGCGGCCCGGGGCGGCGAGCCCGTCCTCTTCCCCGCCCCCGAGGTCACCGCCGTCGACACCACGGGGGCGGGCGACACCTTCGTCGGCACGCTCGCCGTCGCGCTCGGCGAGCGACGGTCCGTACCGGAGTCGCTGGCCTGGGCGTCGTCGGCCGCCGCGCTCTGCGTGCAGCGGCCGGGCGCCTCGACCTCCATGCCGTACCGCACCGAGATCGACGCCGCGTGAACGCGCCCGCGCAGGCCCCCCTGACCGGGCTGCGGGTCGTCGACCTCGCCACGCTCTTCGCCGGTCCGCTCTCCGCCACCATGCTCGGCGACTTCGGCGCCGAGGTGATCAAGGTCGAACATCCGCGCAGGCCCGACCCCTCGCGCGGGCACGGCCCCACGAAGGACGGCGTCGGCCTGTGGTGGAAGCTGCTCGGCCGCAACAAGCGCAATCTGACCCTCGATCTGTCCAGTGCCGGCGGCCGTGACGTCCTGCTCCGGCTGGCCGCCGAAACCGATGTGATCATCGAGAACTTCCGGCCCGGGACGCTGGAACGCTGGGGTCTCGGCTGGGCGGAGCTGCACGCGGTCAACCCGCGGCTGGTCCTGGTCCGGGTCACCGGTTTCGGGCAGTTCGGCCCGTACGCGCACCGCCCCGGCTTCGGCACCCTGGCCGAGGCGATGAGCGGGTTCGCCGCGATCACCGGGGAGCCGGACGGGCCGCCCACGCTGCCGCCGTTCGGGCTCGCCGACTCGATCGCGGCGCTGGCCACCGCGTACGCCGTGATGGCCGCGCTCGCCGGGCGCGAGCGCACCGGGGAGGGGCAGGTCGTCGACATGGCGATCATCGAGCCGATCCTGACCGTGCTCGGCCCGCAGCCCATCTGGTACGACCAGCTCGGCTACGTACAGCCGCGCACCGGCAACCGCTCCCGGAACAACGCCCCGCGCAACACGTACCGCACCTCGGACGGGCACTGGGTCGCGGTCTCCACCTCCGCGCAGTCGATCGCCGAGCGGGTGATGCACCTGGTCGGCCGGGCCGAGCTGATCGAGGAACCCTGGTTCGCCTCCGGCACCACCCGCGCCGAGCACGCCGACGAGCTCGACGAGGCGGTCGGCAACTGGATCGCCCGGCGCACCCGGGAGGAGGCGGTCTCGGCCTTCGAGAAGGCGGAGGCGGCCATCGCGCCCATCCACGGCATCCAGGACGTGATGGAGGACCCGCAGTACCGGGCGCTGGACTCGGTCACCGAGGTCGACGACCCGGAGCTGGGTCCGCTGAGGATGCAGAACGTGCTGTTCCGGCTCTCGGCGACGCCGGGCGCGATCCGCTGGGCGGGCCGGCCGCACGGCGCGGACACCGAGGAGATCCTCACCGGACTGGGGCTGTCGGCCCCGGAGATCGCCGCGCTGCGGGCGGAGCGGGTCCTGTGACGACGACGGTTCCACTCACCTGGCTGTACGTCCCCGGGGACCGGCCGGAGGTGGTGCGCAAGGCGCGGGATTCGGGCGCGGACGTGGTGATCGTGGATCTGGAGGACGCCGTGGCGCCGGACCGCAAGGAGTACGCGCGCTCGGCCACCGCCGAGCTGCTGTCCGAGGCGCCCGGGGACGCCGCCGTGCCGATCCATGTCCGGGTCCACACCGAGGCGGACGTCCTCACCCTGGCCGGGCTGCCGGGACTCACCGAGCTGCGGCTGCCCAAGATCACGCATGCGGCGTCCGTCCATCACATCGCGGCCGTGGCGCCGGGGGTCGCGCTCTGTCCGCTGCTGGAGTCGGCTCTCGGTATCGAGCACGCGTACTCGGTCGCCGCCTCCCATCCCCAGGTGCGCTCCATCGCCCTCGGCGAGGCGGATCTCCGGGCCGATCTGGGGGTACGGGACGACGCCGGGCTCGACTGGTCGCGCAGCCGGGTGGTGGTCGCCGCCCGCGCGGCCGGACTCGCCCCGCCCACCCAGTCGGTGTTCCCGGACGTCCGGGACCTGGACGGCCTGTGGGCGTCCTGCGCGCACGGCCGTGCGCTGGGCTTCCTGGGCCGGGCGGCGATCCATCCCCGCCAGCTCCCGGTCATCGAGCGGGCGTTCCGACCGACGCCGCAGGAGGTCGAGGAGGCGGCGGAGATCGTGGCGGCGGCCGTGGCGGACGAGGGTGCGCTGGCCCTGCCGGACGGCCGGTTCGTCGACGCGGCGGTGGTGGCCTCGGCCCGCAGGACGCTGGCGCTGGCCGGTGAATCGAGCCCGTCCGGGGAGTGAGGACCCATGCGAAGGGGCCCCGGACCAGGGCGGGTTCTAGCGATCCCCGCAACACCCTGGATTTCAGGGAGTTGCGGGGATCGTGGATTTTGAGGAGTTGAAGGCGCGGTTCTTCGAGGCGCTGGACCGGGAGAACGGGAGTGTCTCGGGTGCTGCTCGGGCGGTTGGGGTGAGCCGACACACGGCGGCGGGCTGGGCGCGGAAGGCCGGCGTCCGTGGTCGTGGGAAGACGGGCACCAGTGGGCATCCGGGGCGGGCGGAGTACGACCGGCTTCGCGCGTCGGGGGTGCGACGACGGGATGCCGCGGCGCAGGTCGGGGTCCACGAGCGCACAGCCAAGGACTGGGACCGCGGGATCCGGAAGATCGGCAACGCGCGCCTGCACCCCGATGGGCGAAGGATCGACTACACAACGGGCATGACCAGCACCGTCGCCGTCACGTCGGCGCCCTCTCTTGCGGCAGTCGAAGCCGAGCTGCACCCACGGTTCCTGACGGTGGCCGAGCGGGAGTTGATCGCCGACATGCGTCGTGAGGGCCGCTCACTGCGGGCGATCGGACGGGCACTGGGCCGGCCGGCATCCACCGTCAAACGTGAGATCGATGCCCGTTGCGTCGAGGGCGTCTATCAGCCCCACCGGGCACAGCGGGCCTGGGCGAAGAGCCGGGCACGCCCCAAGCAGTCCAAGCTCGCCCACGACGGTCCGCTGCGCGAGTACGTCGCGGGCAAACTGCAGCAGCAGTGGTCACCCGAGCAGATCTGTCACGCTCTGGTCATGGAGTTCCCCGACGACGAGGGTATGCGGGTGAGTCCGGAGACGGTCTACCAGGCGATCTATGTCCAGGCCCGTGGCGGGCTGCGGCGCGAGATCGCACTCGCGCTGCGCACCGGGCGCACCCGCCGCAAGCCACACCGTGGCCCGGAGCAGCGCACTCGCCGGTTCGTCGACGAGATGGTGATGATCTCCGAGCGGCCTGCCGAGGTCGAGGACCGGGCGGTGCCCGGCCACTGGGAGGGCGATCTGATCGTCGGCCCCCGCAGCGAGAGCGCGATCGTGACGTTGGTCGAGCGTTCCACCCGCTACGTCATGCTCGGGCATCTGCCCGGCGGACACACCGCCGAGGAGGTCCGTGACGTGCTGGTGCCCTTGATCCAGACCCTGCCCGCGCACCTGCGCGGCTCGCTGACCTGGGACCAGGGCTGCGAGATGGCCGCGCACAAGCAGTTCACCGTCGCCACGGGAGTACCGGTCTACTTCTGCGATCCGCACTCCCCCGGCAGCGCGGATCGAACGAGAACACCAACGGTCTGCTGCGGCAGTACTTCCCCAAGAGCACCGACCTGTCCGTGCACAGCGCCGCAGACCTCGAACACGTCGCTCAGCAACTCAACGGCCGACCACGCAAAACGCTCGGCTGGAGAACCCCAGCCGAGCGCCTGCGTGATCTACTGACGACCGCATAGGCCATCAGGTGTTGCGAGGACCCCGAGAATCCGCCCCAGTCGGTCCGGGGCCCCTTCGCATGGGTTCACACGGCTCAGCCGTTCTTGGCCGCCTCCGCGGCGCCGTTCTTCTCCGGTGTCCTGGCGGCATCCGTGCGCTCGGTATCACCGTCGCCCTTCGGACCCTTGTCCGCGTCGCCCTTGACGGCCTTGGCGGCCTTGGCGGCCTCGACGCCCTCGGCATCGGTGGCGTCCGCCGTGTCCTCAGCGCCCTCAGCGTCCGCCGCGTCCTCAGCGGCCCCCGGCTCCACGACCTCCTCGCGCCCCGGCCGTACCTTCGCCGAGATCACGATGTACACGACGGCCAGCACGAACACGATCAGCGCGGTCCACACGTTCAGGCGCAGGCCCAGGATGTGGTGGGCCTCGTCGACCCGCATGTACTCGATCCAGGCCCGCCCCGCGCAGTACGCGGCGACGTACAGGGCGAACGCCCGGCCGTGCCCGAGCTTGAAGCGGCGGTCCGCCCAGATCACCAGGAGGGCGACACCGACGCACCACAGCGACTCGTAGAGAAACGTCGGGTGGTAGGTGCCGGCGACCCGGTTGGGGCCCTCGCTGATCTTCAGCGCCCACGGCAGGTCGGTCGGCTTGCCGTACAGCTCCTGGTTGAACCAGTTGCCCCAGCGGCCGCAGGCCTGGGCCAGGGCGATGCCGGGGGCGAGCGCGTCGGCCCAGGCGGGCAGCGGGATCCCGCGGCGGCGGCAGCCGATCCAGGCGCCGACGGCACCGAGCGCAATCGCGCCCCAGATGCCGAGGCCGCCCTGCCAGATCTTGAAGGCGTCGACCCAGTTCTGACCGTCGCTGAAGTAGAGCTGGTAGTCGGTGATGACGTGGTAGAGCCGGCCACCGACGAGGCCGAAGGGCACGGCCCAGACGGCGATGTCGGCAACGGTGCCGGATCTGCCTCCCCGGGCGACCCAGCGCTTGTTGCCGAACCAGACGGCGACGAAGACACCGATGATGATGCAGAACGCGTAGCCGCGGAGCGGGATCGGGCCGAGATCGATCACGCCGGTCGACGGGCTGGGAATGAAGGCAAGGTCCATGGCAGGGTCGACGCTACCTTGCCGGGTGGGGCGTACGGCAACCCACCCGACAACGTATGGGTAACGGGCAGGTCATCGATTCCCCTTGCCGGACTCCGCCCGGGGAGCGGTCAGGAGCCCGACGGGGCCGGGGTGACCGTGCCCGGCTTCTTGCCCTTGTTGGCCTCGGCCACCCACTTCTTCAGATTCGCCGTGGTGATCGGCTCGTTCCCCTTCTTCGGGAAGATCGATTCCCCGTTGAGCAGCGCGGTCGGTGTGCCCTGGAATCCGCCGTTCTGGAACGCCGTGTTGGACTTCTTGACCCAGCTGTCGTGCTTGCCGTCGTCCACACAGCTGCGGAAACCGGGCGTGTCGAGTCCCGGGACCTTCCCCGAGAGCTCGATCAGCTTGGCGTTGTCGCCGAAGGCGTCGTCGGTCTCCTGCGGCTGGTTGCGGTAGAGCACGTCGTGGTACGCGGGGAACTTGCCGGCGTCCTGGGCGCAGGCCGCCGCGTTGGCCGCGCGCAGCGAGCCGCTGCCGCCGAGATTGCCGTCGATGAGCGTGGCGAGGTGGTACTCGACCTTGACCTGTCCGGTGTTCTCCAGCTGGTGGATCGCGTCGCGGAACGCGTTCTCGAACTGGGCGCAGACCGGGCAGCGGAAATCCTCCCAGATGGTGAGCGTGGACGGGGCGTTGTCCGCGCCGACCCCGATGGCCAGGCTGTCCTTCCCGATCGCGCCGGACGGTGCGACGGCGGGGCCCGCCTCGCTCTTGTCGGTCTTGCCGCCCGAATTCGCGGCGATCACGCCGACGACGGCGGCCAGCGCCAGCACACCCACCACCGCACTGGTGACGATCAGCGTGCGCCTGCGGCGCTCGCCCGCCTTCTGGCGCTCGCGCTGCTGGACGAGCCGGTCTCGCGCGGCCCTTTTTCCCTGTTCGTTCTTCTCGCTCACACCCGCAGCAACGAACCGGGGAGGCACGTGCGTGCCTCCCCGGTCCAGGTCCACCCTTTTGGGTTACACCCGATTCAGCGCTTTCGAACGCCTTCGGCGAGTTGGCCCGCCAGGGAGCGGACGGCGGCCAGGCCGGCCGCCTCGTCGGGGGCGTCCAGCATCGCCTTGACGAAGGCGGAGCCGACGATCACCCCGTCGGCGAAGCCCGCCACCTCGGCGGCCTGCCGGGCGTTGGAGACACCCAGGCCGACGCAGACCGGCAGGGCCGTCGTCGCGCGGGTCCGCCGGACCAGGTCCTGGGCCTGGTCGCCGACCGACTCGCGGGTGCCGGTGACACCCATCAGCGAGGCCGCGTAGACGAAGCCGGAGCCGGCCGCGGTGATGGTGGCGAGGCGCTCGTCCTTGCTGCTCGGCGCGACGACGAAGACGGTCGCCAGACCGTGCTTGTCGGCGTGCTCGCGCCACAGCGCGGACTCCTGGACCGGCAGGTCGGGCAGGATGCACCCGGCGCCGCCCGCCTCGGCGAGCTCGGCGGTGAAGCGCTCGACGCCGTACCGGTCGATCGGGTTCCAGTACGTCATGACGAGGATCGGGACACCGGTCGCCGCGTACGCCTCACGGACCGTGCGCATCACGTCGGCGATCCGCACACCGCCGCGCAGGGCGATGTCGTCGGCGGTCTGGATGACCGGTCCGTCGAGCACCGGGTCGCTGTGCGGCAGCCCCACCTCGACGATGTCCGCGCCGCCCGCCACGACCGCCTTCACGGCCTCGATCCCGCCGTCGACGGTCGGGAATCCGGCCGGGAGGTACGCGATGAGCGCGGCCCGGTCCTCCGCCTTCGCCTGCGCGAGGGAGGCACTCAACAGCTCCACATTGCCGCTCACCTGGTGACCTCCTCTTCCCCGTCGGCCACATCGGCCTCGACGACCCCGTCGGTCTCGTCGTACAGCCCGAAGTAGCGGGCTGCGGTGTCCATGTCCTTGTCGCCGCGGCCGGACAGATTGACCACGATCAGCCCGTCCTTGCCGAGCTCCTGGCCGACCTCCAGGGCCCCGGCCAGCGCATGGGCGCTCTCGATGGCCGGGATGATCCCCTCGGTGCGGGAGAGGAGGCGCAGCGACTGCATGGCGGCGTCGTCGGTGACCGCGCGGTACTCGCCGCGGCCGATGTCCTTGAGGTACGAGTGCTCCGGGCCGATGCCCGGGTAGTCGAGACCGGCCGAGATGGAGTACGGCTCGGTGATCTGGCCCTCGTCGTCCTGGAGGACGTAACTGCGCGAGCCGTGCAGGATGCCGGGCTCGCCCGCGGTCAGGGTCGCCGCGTGCTCGCCGGTCTCCACGCCGTGTCCGGCGGGCTCGCAGCCGATCAGCCGGACGCGGGCGTCCGGGATGAAGGCGTGGAAGAGCCCGATGGCGTTGGAGCCGCCGCCGACGCAGGCGATGGCGGCGTCCGGCAGCCGGCCGGTCCGCTCCAGGATCTGGCGGCGGGCCTCGACGCCGATGACCCGGTGGAAGTCGCGGACCATGGCCGGGAAGGGGTGCGGTCCCGCGACGGTGCCGAAGAGGTAGTGCGTGCGGTCCACATTGGCGACCCAGTCGCGGAACGCCTCGTTGATGGCGTCCTTGAGGGTCCTGGAGCCGGACTTCACGGAGATGACCTCGGCGCCGAGCATCCGCATCCGCGCCACGTTCAGCGCCTGCCGCTCGGTGTCGATCTCACCCATGTAGATGGTGCATTCGAGGCCGAAGAGCGCGCAGGCGGTCGCGGTGGCGACGCCGTGCTGGCCGGCGCCGGTCTCGGCGATGACCCGGGTCTTGCCCATGCGCTTGGTGAGCAGCGCCTGGCCCAGCACGTTGTTGATCTTGTGCGAGCCGGTGTGGTTGAGGTCCTCGCGCTTGAGGAAGATCCGGGCGCCGCCCGCGTGCTCCGCGAAACGCGGGACCTCGGTCAGCGCGCTCGGCCGGCCGGTGTAGTTGACCATGAGCTCGTTGAGCTCGGCGGCGAAGGCCGGATCGGCCTTCGCCTTGTCGTACTCGACGGCGACCTCGTCCACGGCGGCGACGAGCGCCTCCGGGATGAACTTGCCGCCGAACGCACCGAAGTACCCCTCGGCGCTGGGGATCAGACCCTCCGGGTCCGGAATGAAGAAGTCAGATGACATCCGACGTGCTCCTCGACATCGCAATGGGTGGGTTCACCGTATGCGCCGTGAGCAGAGCGCCACCGCGACCGGCGATCGGTCGGGCGGTGCGGTCGTACGTACGAGGGGAGTGGTGCGGGTACGTCGGCCGGGGCTCGCTACAGCGCGGACCCCGTGCGCCATCGCATGCCGTTGACCTGGCCGGGCTCGTCGCCGATCACGTACCGCACCCGCCGGCCGTGCACACGGCGCGCGGGCGCGCGGCAGCCGCGATGCCAGAAGGGCGGCGCGCAGCGGCTCGGTTGAGGGTGGTGGCGAGCGACGGGCGGGAGGCAGCCGCGTGCCGGCGGGGCGTGCGGGACCCGGGCCGTCGCTCCGGTGGGGCGCAGGCCCCGCCGGGGACGGGACGCGGGGCGTTCGGCGGACACGGGTCGGGTCAGCCCCGTCCGTGCCGGAGCGCCGGGTGGGCGCCGGCGGCGACCAGGTCGGCGACGGCGGCCCGCGGGTCGCGGCCGGTGACCAGCGACTCGCCCACGAGCACCGCGTCGGCGCCCGCGTTGGCGTACGCGATCAGGTCGTGCGGGCCGCGGACGCCGGACTCGGCGACCCTGACGATGTGGGCCGGGATCTCGGGGGCGACGCGCTCGAAGACGGAGCGGTCGACCTTGAGGTCCTTCAGGTTGCGCGCGTTGACACCGATGATCTTCGCCCCGGCGTCCACGGCACGCTCCGCCTCCTCCTCGTCGTGCACCTCGACCAGCGGCGTCAGGCCGATGGACTCGGCGCGCTCGATCAGGGAGACCAGGGCCTCCTGGTCGAGGGCGGCGACGATCAGCAGGGCGAGATCGGCACCGTAGGCGCGGGCCTCCCAGAGCTGGTACGAGGTGACGATGAAGTCCTTGCGCAGGACCGGGATGTCGACCTTGGCGCGGACGGCCTCCAGGTCGGCGAGCGAACCGCCGAAGCGGCGCTCCTCGGTGAGGACCGAGATGACGGACGCGCCGCCCGCCTCGTAGTCCGCGGCGAGCGCGGCCGGGTCGGCGATGGCAGCCAGGGCCCCCTTGGAGGGGCTGGAACGCTTGACCTCGCAGATGACGGTCACGCCCTCGCCACGCAGGGCGGCGACTCCGTCCTTGGCTCCGGGAGCGCGCGCGGCGCGTTCCTTCAGCTCGTCGAGGCTGACACGCGCCTGCCGCTCTGCGAGGTCGGCGCGTACGCCGTCGATGATCTCGTCGAGCACACTCACGCGAGCGGCCCCCTTCCGGAACAGTGATGAGGGAACAGGATCAGCCATGTCAATGCTATCCGCAGGAGGGCGAAGGGCCCGAATCCGGTGGGCGAATGTCCCACTACCTGGGCATTCAAGGGGCCAGAACGGAGCCGATCGGTAGATTCCGGACGACCGAGAAGATCAGCAGTACGGCCCCGATCCCCCACCAGACCACAGGTTTCGCCGCGACGCTCATCGGCCTGCCCCGGGCGGCGCGGACCATCCAGACCGCCCACAGGACGGCGAAGACCGTGTAGCCGACGACGGCGAGCGCGTTGGACCCGAGGGCGGCGGCGATGTCGCCGTGCGCGACGGCGTGGGCGCTGCGCAGGCCCCCGCAGCCCGGACAGTAGAGCCCGGTGAACCGGAGCAGCGGGCAGAGCGGGTAGTGGCCGGGCTGGTTGGGGTCGACGGCACCGACGTAGCCGAACGCACCGACGACGACGGCCATGACGCCCACCGGCGTGGCCAGCCGCCGGACACGCGAGACGGGTACGGGGGCCGGGGGGAAGACCGGCGGTGACGGATGGCCGGACATGGGCGGCTGTCCGGTCATCGGCAGACCGGGACCGGGCCCGGGGGCCGGGGCCGGTGCTGCGGCGGCGGGGGTAGGCGATGCGTCCACCCGGTGATTGTCCCCGCTGACGCGGAAAGGCGCAGCCCGGAGCGGGCTGCGCCTCGCATGCGTACGGGTGCCGCGTGGCGTCAGGAGACCTGGGCCTGTGCGGCGCGGGCCCGTGCCTGGGCCATCTCCGCGGACTCCTTCGGCATGCCGAGGCCCGCGACCTTCATCGCGAGGCCGACGACCCCGCCGAGGAGGACGACGGCGATTCCGGCCCAGAAGCCGACGGGGTTGGCCGCGACCATGAAGACGCCTGCGACGCAGAAGCCGATGAAGGAGATGATGACACCGGTCCAGGCGGCCGGGGTGTGTCCGTGGCTGCTGCCCGCCATGAGTTGCTCCTTGTTGGTGTTGCGCTGTGGGTATCGCTGTACGCAAAGCTGGTGCTGCTGTGCTGAGAGCTCGGCTTCATTGTCCCGTACGTACGGGTAGGACGTGAGCTGGGGGTCTTCTACCGCGTCGGGTCCTCGCCGCGGTCCAGGGCCTTCCAGAGGTCCTCGGGCCGGTCCGGGTCCGGGGCGGTGCGGGCGGCCTTGCGGGGGCGGGGGGTGCCGTCCCGTTCGTACCGTCCCGACATGGTGGGCCAGAGCTTCCCGTACCGCAGGGCGAGCAGCCCGGCGAGCAGGATCAGCAGGCCGCCGGCCGCGGTGACGTAGGGCCACGCGGTGTGGGTGAGCGCGTCGATGGTCGCCGAGGCGTCGCCGGTGGACTGGGCGGCCTTCTCGTCGAGCGCCGCGCTGTCGGAGGCGCCGAGGCAGGCGCTCAGTCCGGCACCGAGGCCGCTGAGGGCGAGGAGCCCGGCGACGAGCAGCCGGGAGGCCCCGCGGACCGCGAAGACGGCGACGAGGGCGGCCAGGGCGACTATGGCGAGGGCCGCCGGGAGGCCGGTGACGTCCTGGCCGTCGGCGGTCAGGGGCAGCGAGCCGCCGCCGACGGACGCCTCGCCCTCGGCCCAGGTCTGGCCGGAGGCGAGCAGGACGACGGTGGCGCCGGCCGCCCCGAGGAGCAGACCGGCGGCCAGGCTGCGGCGGCTTCCCGAGGTGTCGGGCGCGGTGGCGGCTCGGGCACGGGGCTGGGGTACGGGGACAGCACTCACGTACTCCACTATCCCCTACCGCCTCACGCGCCGTGGAGCCGGTTGGCCGTATGCACCGCGCGGAGGACCGCCGCGGCCTTGTTGCGGCATTCGGTGTCCTCGGCGACCGGGTCGGAGTCGGCGACGACGCCCGCTCCGGCCTGGACGTACGCCGTGCCGTCGCGGAGCAGGGCGGTGCGGATGGCGATGGCGGTGTCGGAGTCCCCGGCGAAGTCGAGATAGCCGACGCAGCCTCCGTACAGTCCGCGGCGGGTCGGTTCGAGTTCCTCGATGATCTGCATCGCGCGGGGCTTGGGGGCGCCGGAGAGGGTGCCCGCGGGGAAGCAGGCGGTGAGGACGTCGAAGGCGGTGCGGCCCTCGGCGACGCGGCCGGTGACGGTGGAGACGATGTGCATCACGTGCGAGTACCGCTCGATCGACATGAAGTCGACGACCTCGACGGTGCCGGGTGCGCAGACCCGCCCGAGGTCGTTGCGGCCGAGGTCGACCAGCATCAGGTGCTCGGCGCGTTCCTTCGGGTCGGCGAGGAGCTCGTCGGCGAGCGCCTGGTCCTCCTGCGGGGTGGCGCCGCGGTGCCGGGTCCCGGCGATCGGGTGGACCATGGCGTGTCCGTCCTCGACCTTGACGAGGGCCTCCGGGCTGGAGCCCGCGACGTCGAAGCCGTCGAACCGGAAGAGGTACATGTACGGCGACGGGTTGGTGGCGCGCAGCACCCGGTAGACGTCCAACGCGCTTGCCGTGCACGGGGTTTCGAAGCGCTGGGAGGGGACGACCTGGAAGGCCTCGCCGGCCCTGATGCGTTCCTTCACGTCCTCGACGGCGTCCTGGTACGCCGCGCCGCCCCACAGCGCGGTGTACGGGGGCAGCTCGGACGGCGGGAGGGCGGCGGGGGTGTTCTGGACGGGGCGGGAGAGGTCCCGTTCCATGGCGTCGAGACGGGCGACGGCGTCCGCGTACGCCTCGTCGACGCCGGTCGAGAGGTCGTTGTGGTTGATCGCGTTGGCGATCAGCAGGACGCTGCCGTCCCAGTGGTCGAGCACGGCCAGGTCCGAGGTGAGCAGCATCGTCAGCTCGGGGACGTGCAGGTCGTCCTCGCCGCTGTCGCCGATCTTCTCCAGGCGGCGCACGATGTCGTAGCCGAGGTAGCCGACCATGCCGCCGGTGAACGGGGGCAGCCCGTCGTCGACGACCAGGTCGCGCGGGGTGTGCAGGGTCTCGATGGTGGCGCGCAGGGCCTCCAGCGGGTCGCCGTCGACGGGGACGCCGACGGGCGGGACGCCCAGCCAGTGGGCCTGTCCGTCGCGTGCGGTGAGGGTGGCGGCGCTGCGTACCCCGATGAAGGAGTAGCGCGACCAGGTGCGGCCGTTCTCCGCGGACTCCAGGAGGAAGGTGCCGCTGCGCTCGCCCGCGAGTTTGCGGTAGAGCCCCACCGGGGTGTCGCCGTCCGCGAGGAGCCTGCGGCTGACGGGGATGACGCGCCGGTCGACGGCGAGTTTGCGGAAGGTGTCGAGATCCATGGCGGCTGGCCCTTTACTGCGCGAGCGGGAGGACGTCGGCGTCGAAGCAGGTGCGGTCGCCGGTGTGGCAGGCGGCACCCGTCTGGTCGACCCTGACGAGGACGGTGTCGGCGTCACAGTCGAGGGCGACGGACTTGACCTGCTGGATGTGGCCCGAGGTGTCTCCCTTGACCCAGTACTCCTGGCGGCTGCGGGACCAGTAGGTGCAGCGGCCGGTGGTGAGGGTGCGGTGCAGGGCCTCGTCGTCCATCCAGCCGAGCATCAGCACCTCGCCGGTGTCGTACTGCTGGGCGATGGCCGGGACGAGTCCGTCGGCACCGCGCTTGAGGCGGGCCGCGATGGCCGGGTCGAGGTTGCCGGACGGCGGCGGAGTGCTGGGCGTGGGCGCGCTGGTCATGCGCCCATTGTGCCGTGGCCGCGGGGGCGTTTCCGTGCGGCGTCCACTGGGCGGACCGCGTGCGGCGGTCGTACGCTGGCGAGCATGTCGACCCATGCGAAGCGTGAACGACTTCTGCTCGCCGACCTGTTGGAGGCGGCGGGACCGGAGGCCCCGACCCTGTGCCACGGCTGGACGACCCGGGACCTGGCCGCCCATGTGGTGGTCCGGGAAAGGCGGCCGGACGCGGCGGGCGGGATTCTGCTGGGCGCGCTGCGGAACCGGCTCGAACGGGTGCAGGCCGAATTCGCCGCGAAGCCGTACGAGGAGCTGATCCAGCTGATCCGTACGGGGCCGCCGAGGTTCTCCCCGTACGCCGTGAAGCAGCTGGACGAGGCCGCCAACACGGTGGAGTTCTACATCCACGCGGAGGATGTCCGCCGGGCCCAGCCGGACTGGTCGCGGCGCGAGCTGGACCCGGTGTTCGCCGATCTGCTGTGGTCGCGCGCCGAAAGGACGGCCCGGCTGCTGGGCCGCCGGTCCCCGGTGGGTCTGGTGCTGCGCCGCCCGGACGGCCAGACGGCGGTGGCGCACAAGGGCACCCCGGTGGTGACGGTCACCGGCGAGCCGGGCGAGCTGCTGCTCTTCGCATTCGGGCGGCAGGACGCGGCGACGGTGGGCCTGGAGGGCGACAAGGAGGCGGTGGACCGGCTGCACACGGCGGAGCTGGGGATGTAGGGCCTCAGCCCGGGAGTTCCGCGCGGCGCAGCCGGGTGAAGGCCAGGCCCGCCGTCGCCCCCGCGGCGCACACCGCGGCGCTGGTGACGAAGACCGGGCCGGTCCCCCAGACCGCGACGGCCGCTCCCGTGACCGGGTAGCTGAGCGGGGCGATGGCGTGGGTGAAGAGCGTCGAGACCGAGGTGACCCGGCCGAGGTAGGCGGGTTCGGTGACGGTCTGGATCAGGGCGCCGCACAGGGAGCCGCCGAGGCCCGCGAAGAGCCCGACGCAGACCGCCGTGGCGGCGGCGAGGGCCACCGAGGGCATGTACGCCAGGGCGCCGATGGCGACCGCGCCGGTCAGCACCGTCAGGCACATCACCAGCCCCGCGCGCGGCACCCGGCCGCGCACGGCGAGCAGCAGCGCCGTCGCACCGGCGCCGATGCCGAACGCGGCGATGATCCAGCCCATGCCGGACGCCCCCCAGCCGCGCTCGCGGACCAGCAGGACCAGTCCGAGGTTGAGCGGTCCGACGAAGCCCAGCTCGCTGACGGCGACGACGATCATCAGAGGCCCGAGCAGCGGGTGGCGGCGGATGTGGCGCAGCCCGTCGGCCAGTTCGCGCCGGGCGGTGCCGGACGGTTCGGCGCCGTCCTGATCGGGCAGCGGGCGGATCCGCAGGGACAGGAGCAGCGGCAGCGACACGGCGAAGAGCACCCCGGCCGCGGCGAAGGCGAGCGTCGGTCCGCCGAGGGCCACCGCGAGACCGCCGAGCGGCGCTCCGACGACATTGGCGATACGGGTGGCGAGCCCGCGCAGGCCCTGGACGCGGGCCAGCTGTCCGGCGGTGGTGATCCGGGGCGGCAGGGCGCCGACGGCGGGCAGGAAGAGGGCGTCGACCACGCCGAAGACCAGCGCGACGGCGATCAGCATCCACAGGGCGGGCGAGGTGAGCAGCAGGGCGCCGGCCAGGCCGAGGACGACCAGGCAGCGGGCGGCGTCGCTGCCGATGACGACGCGGCGCGGTCCGATCCGGTCGGCGAGCACTCCCCCGCCGAGCATCAGCACGGCCCGGGGTATGGAGCCGACGGCGAGGACGATCCCGGTCTGGGCGTCGCTGCCGGTGCGGGCGGCGGCCCAGGCGAGCGCCATGTAGTAGACGCTGTCGCCGATCATCGAGGCGGTGTGGGCGCCGAGCCAGCGCAGGACGTTGGCGTCGCGGTGGGCGGGGCGTTCGGCGGCTTGCGCGGGTGTGGCGGTGACGGTCATGGATCGTCCTCCTCGGGGGGCCGGTTCAGGTCCGGAACGGGAATCCGTACACGTGCAGCGCGACTTGTTCACGGCCGTCCGAATCGCCGGCTTCCTCGCGGACGCGGGCGGCGTCCTGGTAGCGGTTGATCAGCTCGTGCATCTCGCGGGCGAGCGCGGCGAGCTCCTCGGCGGTGAGCCGGGGCAGGCACTCGGAGGCGAAGGAGGCGCTGCGCCACTCGGGGGCCCAGGACTGGGTGGAGTCGAGGTAGCGGCGGTACAGCTCGATGTGCTGGTCGAAGGAGAGCCGGCCGACGGCGGCGTGCGTGGCGGCCTTCTCGGGGGCGTCGCTGAAGTCCTCGTCGTGGAAGTTCAGTCCGTTCGAGGCGGGTTGCCACCAGCGTTCGCGGCCGTCCTTGCCCTGCTGCTCGGCCTCCTCGATCAGGCCGTGGTCGGCGAGCTTGCGCAGGTGGTAGCTGACCAGTGAGACCGCCTCGTCGACCTGCTCGGCCAGCTGGGACGCGGTGGCCTCACGGGCGATGTGGAGCGCCCGGTAGAGCTTCATCCGCAGGGGGTGTCCGAACGCTTTCAGGGTCTCCAGGTCCGAGACCCGGCGCGATTCCTTGCTTGCCATGCCCCCACCGTAAATAGGAAAGGAAACTTGCGCAATCTTTATTGCGCAATAAAAGCTGCGGGTTCGTGGGCCGTGGAAAAGCCCATCGCCGGGCGGGGCCGATGAATCGGCTCCGCCCGGCGATGGGCTCGATGGGTACCGCGGGTCAGCGGACGGGGTGTCCGGCCTCCCTGAGCGCGTTCTTGACCTCGGAGATCCGCAGATCGCCGAAGTGGAAGACGGACGCGGCGAGCACCGCGTCGGCGCCCGCCGCGATGGCGGGTGCGAAGTGCGCGAGCCGGCCGGCGCCGCCGGAGGCGATGACGGGGACGGTCACGTGCTTCCGTACCGCCGTGATCATCTCGGTGTCGTAGCCGTCCTTGGTGCCGTCCGCGTCCATCGAGTTGAGCAGGATCTCGCCCGCGCCCAGCTCGGCGGCCCGGTGCGCCCATTCGACGGCGTCGATGCCGGTGCCCTTGCGGCCGCCGTGCGTGGTGACCTCGAAGGTGCCGGCGGGGGTGCGCCGGGCGTCCACGGAGAGCACCAGGACCTGGCGGCCGAAGCGCTCGGCGATCTCCCGGATGAGGTCGGGGCGGGCGATGGCGGCGGTGTTGACGCCGACCTTGTCCGCACCGGCCCGCAGCAGCTTGTCGACGTCGTCGGCGGTACGGACGCCGCCGCCGACCGTGAGCGGGATGAAGACCTGCTCGGCGGTGCGGCGCACCACGTCGTAGGTGGTCTCCCGGTCACCGCTGGACGCGGTGATGTCCAGGAAGGTCAGCTCGTCGGCGCCCTCGGCGTCGTACAGCTTCGCCATCTCGACGGGGTCGCCCGCGTCGCGCAGGTTCTGGAAGTTGACGCCCTTGACGACCCGGCCGTTGTCGACGTCCAGGCACGGGATGACGCGTACCGCGAGGCTCATCGCGCACCTGCCCGGTAGGCCTCGACCTCGACCTCGACGACCAGGCTCGGGTCCACGAAACCGGACACGATGATCATCGAGGCGGCGGGGCGGACGTCGTCGAAGAGCTCCTTGTGGGCGCGGCCGACCTCGTCCACGTCCCGGGCGTGCGTGATGTACATCCGGGTACGGACGACGTCCTCGCGGCCCAGACCGAGCTGCTTCAGCGCGTCGAAGGCGACCTTGAAGGAGGTGACGGTCTGCTCGTACGGGCCGCCGGCGGAGATCTGTCCGTTCTCCACCGAGGTGCAGCCGGCCACCAGGACGAGGCCGTTCGGCAGCTCCACCGCGCGGGAGTAGCCGAACTTCTCCTCCCACGGGGCGCCGGAGGAGACACGGTTGACGGAGTCGCTCATCCGGAGACCGCCTGGAGTGCTTCTTCGAGGGTGAACGCCTTCGCGTAGAGCGCCTTTCCGACGATCGCGCCCTCGACGCCGTCCGGGACGAGCGAGGCGATGGCCCGCAGGTCGTCCAGCGAGGAGACGCCGCCGGAGGCGACGACGGGCTTGTCGGTGGCGGCGCAGACGTTCTTCAGGAGCTCCAGGTTGGGGCCCTGGAGCGTGCCGTCCTTGGCGATGTCGGTGACGACGTAGCGGGCGCAGCCCTCGGAGTCGAGGCGGGCGAGCGTCTCGTAGAGGTCGCCGCCGTCGCGGGTCCAGCCGCGGCCGCGCAGCGTCGTGCCGCGGACGTCCAGGCCGACGGCGATCTGGTCGCCGTGCTCGGCGATGACCTTGGCGACCCACTCCGGCGTCTCCAGGGCGGCGGTGCCGAGGTTGACCCGGCGGCAGCCGGTGGCGAGGGCGGCGGCGAGCGAGGCGTCGTCGCGGATGCCGCCGGAGAGCTCGACCTTGATGTCCATGGCGCCGGCCACCTCGGCGATCAGCGCGCGGTTGTCCCCGGTGCCGAAGGCGGCGTCCAGGTCGACGAGGTGCAGCCACTCGGCCCCGGCACGCTGCCAGGCGAGGGCGGCCTCCAGCGGGGAACCGTAGGAGGTCTCGGAGCCGGACTCGCCGTGGACGAGGCGGACGGCCTGGCCGTCGCGGACGTCGACGGCGGGGAGCAGTTCAAGCTTCGGCATTACAGCGTCTCGATCCAGTTGGTCAGCAGCTGGGCGCCGGCATCGCCGGACTTCTCGGGGTGGAACTGGGTGGCCCACAGGGCGCCGTTCTCCACGGCGGCGACGAACGGCTCGCCGTGGGTGGCCCAGGTGACCCGGGGGGCGCGGATCTTGGGGTTGGTGACTTCCAGGCTCCAGTCGTGCACCGCGTAGGAGTGCACGAAGTAGAACCGGGCCTCGGGGTCGAGACCGGCGAAGAGCTGGGAGTCCTCGGGGGCCCGCACGGTGTTCCAGCCCATGTGCGGGACGACCGGGGCCTTCAGCGGGGCGACGGTGCCGGGCCATTCGTCCAGGCCCTCCGTCTCCACACCGTGCTCGATGCCGCGCTCGAAGAGGATCTGCATACCGACGCAGATGCCCATGACGGGGCGGCCGCCGGAGAGCCTGCGGCCGACGATCCATTCGCCGCGGGCCTTCTTCAGCCCGTCCATGCACGCGGAGAACGCGCCGACGCCGGGCACCAGCAGCCCGTCGGCGTTCATCGCCTTCTCGAAGTCGCGGGTGATCTCGACGTCCGCGCCGACGTGGGCGAGGGCCCGTTCGGCGGAGCGGACGTTGCCGAAGCCGTAGTCGAAGACGACGACCTTCTTGTTGTCGCTCACAGCTCGTTCCTCAGTCCCAGAGTCCCTGGATCCGCATAATGCCTGCAACCAGGCACATCACGGAGGCGATCGAGAGCAGGACGATGACGCCCTTGGGCATGCCCTGCTTCGAGAAGGAGTAGACGCCGCCGGCCAGGAAGAGGCCGAGGACGATCAGGATGGTGTTGAGGCCGGTCACAGCGCGCCCTTCGTGGAGGGAAGGATCCCGGCGGCGCGCGGGTCGTGCTCGCTGGCGTAGCGCAGGGCGCGGGCGAGCGCCTTGAACTGGCACTCCACGATGTGGTGGGCGTTGCGCCCGTACGGCACGTGGACGTGCAGGGCGATCTGCGCCTGCGCGACGAAGGACTCCAGGATGTGCCGGGTCATCGTCGTGTCGTACGCGCCGATCATCGGCGCCATGATCTCCGGCTCGGTGTGCACCAGGTAGGGGCGGCCGGACAGGTCGACGGTGACCTGGGCCAGCGACTCGTCCAGCGGGACGGTGCAGTTGCCGAAGCGGTAGATGCCGACCTTGTCGCCGAGGGCCTGCTTGAACGCGGCGCCGAGGGCGAGGGCGGTGTCCTCGATGGTGTGGTGCGAGTCGATGTGCAGATCGCCGTCGGTCTTGACCGTGAGGTCGAAGAGCCCGTGTCGGCCGAGCTGGTCGAGCATGTGGTCGTAGAAACCGACCCCGGTCGACACATCGACCTTGCCGGTGCCGTCGAGGTTTATCTCGACGAGCACCGAGGTTTCCTTGGTGGTGCGTTCCACGCGGCCTACGCGGGGGCTCATGCGCTTGCTCCTTGGTTGTGCTCGCCTCGCCGGGCCGGATCGCGGTCGGCCCCGTGTCGGCTGGGGGTCCGGGGGACGTTGCCCGGGAGATGCGGTACGCGGCCTGCGCGGGGGCTCATGCGTCGTGCTCCTTCTTCAGTTCGCGTGCCGCGTCGAGGAACGCGTCGTTCTCTGCCGGGGTGCCCGCGGAGACCCGCAGCCATCCCGGTACGCCGTTGTCCCGGACCAGGACGCCCCGGTCGAGGATCCGCTGCCAGGCGGTGTGGCTGTCGGCGAAGCGGCCGAACTGGACGAAGTTGGCGTCCGAGTCGGTGACGTCGTAGCCGAGAGCGCGCAGCTCGGTGACGATCCGGTCGCGCTCGCTCTTGAGCTGCGCGACGTATCCGAGCAGCGTATCGGTGTGCTCCAGGGCGGCGAGCGCGGTGGCCTGGGTGACGGAGGACAGGTGGTACGGCAGCCGCACCAGCTGGACCGCGTCCACCACGGCCGGGTCGGCGGCGAGGTAGCCCAGGCGCAGTCCGGCGGCGCCGAACGCCTTCGACATGGTGCGCGAGAGCACCATGTTCGGCCGGCCCTCGATCAGCGGGAGCAGCGAGGCGTGGTGGCTGAACTCGCCGTACGCCTCGTCGACGACGACCATCGACGGCCTGGCCGCCTGGGCCGCGTCGTGGAGCGCGAGCACGGTCCCGGCGTCGACGGCCGTGCCGGTGGGGTTGTTGGGGGAGGTGATGAAGACGACGTCGGGCCGGTGCTCGGCGATGGCCTCGCGGGCGGCCTCGACATCGATGGTGAAGTCCTCGTTGCGCGGTCCGGAGATCCAGGCGGTGCCGGTGCCGCGGGCGATGAGGGCGTGCATGGAGTACGAGGGCTCGAAGGCGATCGCGGTGCGGCCGGGGCCGCCGAAGGTCTGGAGCAGCTGCTGGAGCACCTCGTTGGAGCCGTTGGCCGCCCAGACGTTGGCGAGGGCGACCTCGTGCCCGGCGGTGCGGGTGAGGTAGCGGGCCAGTTCGGTGCGGAGCTCGACGGCGTCCCGGTCGGGGTAGCGGTTGAGGTCGCGGGCGGCCTCGCGGACCCGCTCGGCGATCCGGTCGACGAGCGCCTCGGGCAGCGGGTAGGGGTTCTCGTTGGTGTTCAGCCGCACGGGTACGTCGAGCTGCGGCGCCCCGTAGGGGGACTTGCCGCGCAGTTCGTCGCGGATCGGGAGATCGTCGATGCGGGTGGTCTTGCGAGGGGTGTCGCTGTTCGTCACTGCTGCGGGACCTTCCAGCCGAACCTGGCCTTGAGCGCGGCGCCGTGGGCGGGGAGGTCCTCCGCCTCGGCGAGGGTCACGACGTGGTGGGTGACCTCGGCGAGCGCGTCGCGCGTGTAGTCGACGATGTGGATGCCGCGCAGGAAGGACTGCACGGAGAGGCCCGAGGAGTGGCAGGCGCAGCCGCCGGTGGGCAGCACGTGGTTGGAGCCGGCGCAGTAGTCGCCGAGCGAGACCGGGGCCCAGGGGCCGACGAAGATCGCGCCGGCGTTGCGGACCCGGTCGGCGACGGCGGCGGCGTCGGCGGTCTGGATCTCCAGGTGCTCGGCGGCGTACGCGTCGACGACCTTGAGGCCGTCCTCCAGGTCGTTGACCAGGACGATCGCGGACTGGCGGCCGGCCAGCGCGGGCTCGATCCGGTCGGTGACGTGCTTGGTCGCGGCGATCTGCGGCTTCAGCTCGGCCTCGGTGGCCGCGGCCAGTTCCGCGGAGTCGGTGACGAGGACCGCCGCGGCCATCGGGTCGTGCTCGGCCTGGCTGATCAGGTCGGCGGCGACGTGCACCGGGTCGGCGGTGGAGTCCGCGAGGATCGCGATCTCGGTGGGGCCCGCCTCCGCGTCGATGCCGATGCGGCCCTTGAGGAGGCGCTTGGCGGCGGCGACGAAGATGTTGCCGGGGCCGGTGACGAGGTTCACCGGAAGACATTCGGCCGTTCCGTACGCGAACATCGCGACGGCCTGGGCGCCGCCGGCCGCGTACACCTCGTCGACGCCGAGCAGGGCGCAGGCGGCGAGGATGGTGGGGTGCGGCAGACCGCCGAAGTCCTTCTGCGGCGGGGAGGCGACGGCGATGCCCTCGACGCCCGCTTCCTGGGCCGGTACGACGTTCATGACCACGGACGACGGGTAGACGGAGCGCCCGCCCGGGACGTAGAGCCCGACGCGCTCGACCGGCACCCACTTCTCGGTGACGGTGCCGCCGGGGACGACCTGGGTGGTGTGCGTGGTGCGGCGCTGCTCGCGGTGGACGAGGCGGGCGCGGCGGATCGACTCCTCCAGGGCGGCCCGCACGGCCGGATCGAGCTGTTCGACGGCCTCGGTGATCGCCGCGGCCGGGACCCGGATCGAGTCGATCCGTACGCCGTCGAATTTCTCCCCCCACTCGATCACTGCCGCGGAGCCACGATGGCGTACGTCCTCGCAGATGGGCCGCACCGTCTCCAGGGCGGCTTCCACGTCGAACTCGGCACGGGGCAGCAGGTCGCGCAGGGCTCCACCCTCGGGGAGGGCATTGCCGCGCAGATCGATTCGAGAGATCACACCGCAATTCTCGCAGACCGCCTCCGGCGTCCGGTCGCCCGTATCACTGGCTGATACATGTCCCGGACGTCACTGCTGACCAATAGCTTTCACCTCGTCACTCAGCGGGAAGAACAGCTCCGAGCGGAAGGGGCACCCGTGACCGAGCCGCACGACGGTGATTTCCCGGACGGACTGAGCGCAGCCGAGCTCGGCATGTGGCAGGCCTTCCGGAACGGCAGCACCTACGATCTGCGCGCCCGCGACCCGGCGCGGGACGATCCGTTCGCGCCGCGCGTCTGGGGGCCGGAGCGCAGTGTGGACGGGCGCGTCGTCGCCCGCCTGCTGCTCTCGGGTCCGCCGCCGCGGCCCGGCCGGGTCGCGGCGCTGAAGCTCCGGGGTGTGCGGATCACCGGAACACTCGATCTCGCGGGCGGGCGCGTCGCGCCGTACGTCGAGATGACCGGCTGCCGCTTCGAGAACGAGGTGGTGCTGCCGGAATGCCATTTCACGACGTTACGGATCGTCGGCTGCGCGATGCCCCGGCTGGAGGCGGCCCGGCTGCGCACCGAGGGCGACCTGCATCTGCCGCGCTGCCGGATCCCACGCGGGATCCGGCTCACCGACGCCCAGATCGGCACCGATCTGCTGATCAACCAGATCGAGATCGGCCCGGACCGGGGCGGGCGGGCGCTGGCCGGTGACGGGCTGGCGGTCGCCCAGGATCTGCAGGCGGAGCTGATCGAGGCGCGCGGCGAGCTGAGTCTGCGCGGGGCGAAGGTCGGCGGTTCGCTGAGCCTGCGCGGCAGCCGGCTGCGGGGCAGGGAGGGACGGCGCGCACTGAACGCCCCGCAGCTGACCGTGGAGCGGACGCTGTACATGAGCGAGGCCTGGGTGAGCGTCGACACCGGGATCCAGGGCACCACTCCCCCGTTCGGCATCGTCCTGGCGTCGACCCCCGCGAGCGGCACGCGTTCGCAGATCTTCGAGTGCCGCGGCGGGGTGCGCCTGGACGACGGACGGTTCGGCGACGCGGTCGATCTGCACAAGGCGCGGTTCGTGCTGGGCCGGCACGAGGAGCTGTCGCTGCGCCGGATCGTCACCCCGGAGCTGCGGTTCAACGCGGAACGGCCGGAGGAGGGCCGGGTCGTGCTGAACGGCGCGAAGGTCGTCACGCTGATCGACGTGTCGACCAGCTGGCCGGGGCCCGGCGGGCTGGCGATGGGCGGTTTCGTGTACGAGAACCTCGTCCCGTACGGGCACTTCCCGCTCTCCCGGCGCCTGGAGTGGGTGGCGGCGGCGACCCCGGAGTACGTACCGGAGCCGTACGAGCGGCTCGCGACGGTGCTGCGCAACTGCGGGGAGGACGCGGACGCCCGGGAGGTGCTGCTGGCCAAGCAGCGGCGGCGGCGCGAGACGCTGCCGCTCGCCGCGAAGCTCTGGGGCTTCCTCCAGGACTGGACGGTGGCGTACGGCTACCGACCCGGGCGGGCCGCGCTGTGGATGGCGTTGCTGTGGGCGGCGGGGGCGATGGCCTTCGCCCAGCACGTCCCGGCGGCGATCAAGCAGGACGAGCATCCGCAGTGGAACCCGGCGCTGTACGCGCTGGACCTGCTGATCCCGGTGATCAATCTGGGCCAGGACGGCTACTGGCGGATGGAGGGCGGCTGGCAGTGGGCGGCGGCGGTGCTCGTCCTGCTGGGCTGGATACTCGCCACGACCGTCGCGGCCGGCGCCTCACGGCTGCTGCGCCGGGGCTGACCGGAATCCGGCCACGGCCGACCCGACCACGGGCCGTCGGACCGTTCGCCATCACCTCTGCCGAACGGTCCGCACGGCGCTCGTGGGCCGCGGTCGAACGGCTGCCCGAGCTGCGGTCGAACTGCCGCAAGCCATCGGCCGGAACAGCAGGAACAAGCCAGATTCCATATTTTCCTTTACTTCTTCTTGACCCGGTCCAATACAACCCATTCACTCGGCACCAAAGCTTCACAGCGCACCTCTGGCGCCGTCCCGACCAGCGCTTTTCAATGGTCTGCACCATGCCAATCCTTCGTGCTCTGCTCCGTGCCGCGTGCACGGTCCGGCGCCCCTCGCAGGGCCCTGCCGGACTGCCGGCGGACGACGAGGTGCTGCTCGACGCCCCCGACGAGCGGCTCTCCCCGGCCCTCGTCGCCGCCGCCCTCGGGGAGTACGGACCGGCCGCGAAACTCCTCGCCACCACCCGGGACGGCGCCGAGTGGGAGAACCGCGACCGCTACCTCGGCCGGCTCGTCACCTTCGCCCGCAACCGCGACGGCTGGCTGACCGACTGGCTCGCCGCCGCCCCGCACGACCCGGACGCGCTGCTCGTCAAGGCCGAGCTGGCGGTCCGCCGGGCCTGGGAGTCGCCCGCTCGGGCCGAGCAGCTGCGCGAGGTGGGACCGCTGATCACAGCGGCGGCCGAGAGCGATCCGCGCGACCCGGTGCCCTGGCGCCTCGCGCTCGACCACGCGCGCGGCACCCACGCCACGCACACCATGTTCGAGGCACTGTGGGAGCAGGCGATACGGCGTTCCTCGCACCACTACGGCTGCCATGTCGCGGCGCTGCGGTACCTCTCCGCCGCCTGGTACGGCTCGCACCGCGAGTGCTTCGACTTCGCCGAGCGGGCGGCCGAGGACTCGCTGCCCAGCTCGCTGGTCCAGGCACTGCCGCTGCGGGCCGCCTTCGCCCTGCTGATAGAGGGAGCCGGCGCACGGACCACCTCGGTGCAGGAGGAACGGATCGACGCGGCGGCGGATCTGGCCATCGCGCTGTCCGCCTCGTTCACGCCGGGTGACCCCTGGCCCGCCGAGGTCCGCAACCTGCTGGCGTTCGTGCTGGTCACCCGGGGCCGCTGGGACGAGGCGCTGGAACAGTTCCGGCAGATCGGACCCCACGCGGCGTCGTTCCCGTGGTCCTCGGTCTCCGAGGATCCGCTCCGCCGGTTCCTGGAGGCGCGGGACGACACGCGGCTCCGGGCGGCCCGCGCGACGCCGTTCCCGGGACGGGCCGACCGGGCCCGGCCCGGCGGCCATTACGCTTGACCGTTGTGACCACCGCTCGCCTGCCTCTGTTCCCGCTGAACGCGGTGCTGTTCCCCGGCCTCGTGCTGCCGCTGAACGTCTTCGAGGAGCGATATCGCGCCATGATGCGCGAGCTCCTGAAGACCGACGAGGACGAACCCCGCCGCTTCGCCGTGGTCGCCATCCGCGACGGCCGCGAGACCGCCCCGACGGGCTCCGGAATGCCGGAAGCGGTGAACGTCCCCGCCGAACGCGGCCCCGCGGACGGCTTCGGCCCCGACCCTGTCCAGACCTTCCACCGGGTCGGCTGCATCGCCGACGCGGCGAAGATCCGGGAACGGCCGGACGGCAGCTTCGAGGTCCTGGCGACCGGCACCACCCGGGTCAAACTGCTCTCCGTCGACGCGAGCGGCCCCTTCCTGACGGCCGAACTCGAAGAGCTGGACGAGGAGACCGGCGAGGAGGCGGGGGCGCTCGCCGAAGGCGTACTGCGGGCCTTCCGCAGCTACCAGAAGCGGCTGGCCGGGGCGAGCGAACGGTCCCTCACGACCGGCGCGGACCTGCCCGACGACCCCTCCGTCGTCTCCTACCTGGTCGCGGCGGCGGCCGTACTCGACGCACCGACCAAGCAACGGCTGCTCCAGGCACCCGACACCGCGACCCGGCTGCGCGAGGAACTGACGCTGCTGCGCTCCGAGACCGCCGTCATCCGCCATCTGCCGTCCCTGCCCGCGGCGGACCTGACCCGTGCCCCGACCCACCCCAACTGATCCGGAACCGATCCGACCGACCGATCGACCGAGGACCGTCTCCCCCGTGGCGAAGAAGCCGAAGAAGCAGCAACAGTCCGGCGGCACTCCGGCAACGGTCGCCCTGACCGCGTCCGGCACGGCGTTCACCGTCCACTCCTACGACCACGACCCGGCGTCGGCCTCCTACGGCGAGGAGGCGGCCCAGGCGCTGGGCGTCTCCCCCGACCGGGTCTTCAAGACCCTGGTGGCGGACGTCGACGGCACCCTGACCGTGGCGGTCGTCCCGGTGGCCGGCACCCTGGACCTCAAGGCCCTGGCCGCCGCGGTGGGCGGCAAGCGGGCCACCATGGCCGACCCGGCAGCCGCGGAACGCACCACCGGCTACGTACGCGGCGGCATCTCCCCACTGGGCCAGCGGAAGCGCCTGCGTACGGTGCTGGACGCCTCGGCACGTGCCCACGACACGATCTGCGTCTCGGCGGGCCGCCGCGGCCTGGAGGTAGAGCTCTCACCCACGGACCTGGCGTCACTGACGGGAGCGGTGTTCGCGGAGATCGGCCGAGGATAGCCGGGCATCGCTCCCGGCTACGTCCGGGCACCTTTTCGGCCTGTCCGGAGCGCCTCCCGGTCCGTCCTGGAGCCCTCTCAGCCCTTCCGGCGCTTCACGGCCCGTCCGGAACCTTTCAGCCCTTCCGGCGCTTCACGGCCCGTCCGGAACCTTTCAGCCCTTCCGGCGCCTCCCTGCCCGTCCGGGAACCTTTTCAGCCCGTCCGGCGATTGAGGACCGGGGTCCGGGGCAGAGCCCCGGTTTCGGGAAGGGGCGGGTAGGGGACAAGCCCCGCGCAGCGGCCCACCCGCCCAAGCCCACCAGCGCCCGCACCGCACCGCACCGCACCCCCACCAGCTCCGCAGACCTACGACTGCACCGGCGGCACCGGCGGCACACCCCCACCCGCAGGCGCCCCGGACCCGGGCGCCACAGGCGCCGAAGGCGCCCCCGGCACGGGCCCACCCGGAAACACCCCCCACTCCGGCTCCGGATCCCGCGGCCCGAACAGCGCGGTCAGCCCGAGATGGACCGCCATCGCCCCCAGCGGCCACGCCAGCAGCGCCCCCTTCGCCCGCAGCTGGAGCGGCGCGTCGAAGACCACGCCCTTGCCGACCGCCCGCGCGTGCGCGACCACGTCCTGGGTAGGCCCGAGCCACACCCCCAGCCGCCACGCCAGCAGCGAACCGAGCAGCCCGCCCAGCGCGAGCCCCACCACCAGGGCGATCCCGCCGCGCCGCTGGAACCAGAAGACCAGGGCCGCGGAGACCGCCCCGAAGGCCAGGCCCAGCAGCACGAACGTGCCGTCGGCGCCGATCGCCTCCTCGCCCTCGCTGTCGTTCAGGAAGACGGCGGTGCTGTCGGAGATCAGCGGAACCCTCGGCGCCAGCCACAGCCAGAGGAGCCCGAGGACGATGCCCGCGACGGTCACGAGAACGGTGACGACCGCGGCCCGCCGCAGATCCGACCGGAGGTCCTTGTCCTTCTTCGACTCCAGCGGGGTGCCCGGGTAGTACCCACCGGCCCCGCGGGAACCCCCGGGTCCACCGGATCCTCCCGGACCGCCCCAGTTGGGCGGGGTCTGCCAGGGATCGTTGGACGAGGGCTGGTGAGGCGGCGTCAGAGGTGCGGTCACCGTGCCATCGTGCCAGGCGCCCCCGCGCCGCGCCTCACCGGACCGCTGCCCTGCGGTACGCCCAGGTCGCCACGGCCAGCGAGAGGACGCCGACAACGGCACAGACGGCGAGGTCCAGCGCGACGACCGTCCAGTCCGGGTGGGCGTCGAAGGACCGCGAGAGCGCCTCGACACCGTAGGTCGAGGGCAGCAGGTCGCGTGCCCAGCCGACCGGCGCGGGCAACCGGTCGGCCGGGAGCACACCGAGCAGCAGCGCCGCCGACATGCCCAGCTGGCCGAGCAGCGTGGCCAGCTCCTGCCGGGGCGCGAGCAGCCCCAGCGCCGCGCCCAGCCCGGAGAGCGCCGCCCCGGAGAGCGGGATGACGGCGACGAGCACCCACAGATGCGTCAGCGGCAGCCCGAACAGCATGCTGCCGGCCACGGCCGTGACGATCGTGCCGGGCACGGTGAAGGAGGCGTACGCCCCCGCCGCGCCGAGCACCACCGCGGCGGGCGGCACCGGCAGGGTGGCGTAGTGGTCGAGTCCGCCGCCGGCCCGCAGCTGCCCGAAGTACTGGGCGAGGAGATTGAGCGCCACGAAGGCCACGACGAGGACGCTGGAGCCGGCGACGACGGCCCGCGCCTCGGAGCCGCCGTCGACGACCCCACGCATCAGCACCATGATCCCGACGGACTGGAACGTGGCGACGAAGAGCAGCGGGATACGGGCGACCCTGGCCCTGGACAGCTGGGCGCGGTAGACGGCCGCGAGCGAGGGGAACAGCCGGGCCCGCGGTGCGAGCGGCGCGGGCGGCGCCCCCACCTCGGCGAAGCCGTCGCCGGAGGAACCGGCCCGGCCGTCCTCCGCGACCCGGACGGGTCCGGTCACCGCGTGCGCGGGAACGATGCTCGTCACCTGGCGCTGCTCCTGTTCGCTCCCTGCCCGGCCGCGCACCCGCACCCGGTCGTCCCGCTCACCCCGGTCGTCGCGCTCACCCCGGTCATGACTTCACCAGCCCCTTGGTCGCGTCCCCGCCGAGCGCGAGATAGACGTCCTCCAGGCTGGGCGTCGCCAGCGTGAAGTCGTCGAGTGCGGCGAAGGCCGCGCCGCCGGTCACCGCGGCGACTGCCGCCCGTGCCTCGTCCGGACCGAGCCGCAGCACCCAGCGCCGCCCGGACTCCTGGGCCGAGGCACGCAGCGCGGCCACTTCGGGGACGTCCAGGGGCGCCCGTTCGCGCCACACCAGCTCGACCCGGACCTCGCCCGCGACGCGTTCCTTGAGCCCGGTCGGCGTGTCGCAGGCGATGACCCTGCCGCGTTCGATCACGGCGACCCGGTCGAGGACCGTCTCGGCCTCGATGACGTTGTGGGTGACGAGCAGCACCGTCGTGCCGCGCTCGGCCCGGCGCCGGTCCACGGCGGCCCAGACGGCGCGCCGGGCGACGGGGTCCATGCCGGTCGTCGGCTCGTCCAGCACCAGCACCGGCCGCTCGCCGACCA
The DNA here is from genome assembly GCF_045162475.1 of Streptomyces sp. NBC_00984. Taxonomy (NCBI): domain Bacteria; kingdom Bacillati; phylum Actinomycetota; class Actinomycetes; order Kitasatosporales; family Streptomycetaceae; genus Streptomyces; species Streptomyces sp. NBC_00984. The sequence continues at coordinate 6,695,244 of NZ_CP108734.1, read as the reverse complement.
GCGCGGCCGCGAAGCAGGCGAGCCGCCGCTGTCCCCCGGAGAGCTTCTTCAGGGGGCGTCCCGCGATCTCGGTGAGGCCCAGTTCGTCGAGTACGGCGTCGCGCTCGGCGCGGGCGTCCGCCGCCGCGAGGCCGCGCAGCCGTCCGGTGGTCTCGGCGGCGAGCGACACGGTCAGCTCGTCGAGGGCGGTGGACTCCTGCCCGAGGTAGCCGATCAGCCGGGAGGCCCGCTCCGGATGGCGTACGAGATCGTGGCCCAGCACGGTGACGCTGCCGGAGTCGGGGCGCATCAGCCCGGTGAGCTGCCGTACCAGCGTGGACTTGCCGGCGCCGTTGGGGCCGAGGAGTCCGAAGATCTCGCCGCGCCGCACGTCCAGGCCGATCCCGTCGGTGGCGCGCACCTCGGGTGTGGCGGGGGTACCGCGACGGCCGCGGACGGCGGGATAGGTCTTGACCAGATCACGCACCGCGCACACGGTCCCGGTCGCCGGCTGCGCCTGTGCTGTGCCCGTACTCACGAGGTACGAGAGTACGGGGTCGGATGCCCCGTATTGCGTCCGGGGCACCCGACCCCGCCGGGCGTCGACGCGGTGATCGGCGACCGGGTCGCCCACCCGTGGTCCCGCTCGGCCGTCAGCCGGCGGACGGGGTCGTCCGCTCCGCCGCGGGGGTGTGCTCGGCCGCGGCCCGCACATCGATCTCCCGCCAGAATCCCGCCCGGATCGCGTAGCGGTCGTGCTCGTCGATCTGGTCGTCCTTGTGGGCGAGCAGGCCGAACCGTGCCGCGTAGCGCAGCAGCTCGCCGTCGATGCGGTGCGGGATGCGCGGATACATGGTCGAGAGCTTCTGCAGATGCACGGTCTCCGGCAGTCGCTCCATCCAGCGACGGGCGAAGACCTGGCCCACCTCGAAGGGGTCGCCGCCGACGGTGGTGATGTCCTCCTCGCGGTCCGCCCAGCGCTGCTCGGCACTGGTGAGCTGGGCCAGCGTCGGCAGGGAGGCGGTTTCGGCGGGCTCGCCCAGCGGTCCGCCGCGCTCCGCCCAGCTCTTGTCGGAGGACCAGCGCAGAGTCGCGTTGGCGGGCGACGGCTGAGGGAGGTGCCGGTCGGGCTGGGCGCCGTGGCCGCGCAGGCTGCCCGCCAGGTCCTTGGGGGTGGGGACGCCCTTGCCGCCGTGCACGGGCCGGTCGCTGGCGGCGCCCTCCTCGGGCGGTGCCGCGGCGCCGTTGGCGGCGGCTGCCGCCTGGGCCTCGGAGGCCCGCTCGGCGGAGGCGGCAAGGGCGGCCTCGGGCAGCGGCGCGGAGAGGATCGCGGCGATCTCCGGACCGGGCACGGGCGGCGGGGCGCAGACGCCGCCGGTCTCCTTGGGCCGTACGGCCTGGGTGATCCAGGCCCGGTCGAGCACCCTGCGTTCGTCGGCCTCGGCCACCAGGTCCTCGGACTGGTTGTAGTCGCCGTCGGCGGCCTGGACGGCCCACAGATGGACGGCGACGCCGTGTTCCTTGGCGGACATCAGACCGGGCAGCAGATCGCCGTCGCCGGTCACCAGCACCACGTCGGAACAGGCCCGGTTCCTGGCGAGTTCGGTGAGCTCGGCGTGCATCGCGGCGTCGACGCCCTTCTGCGCCCAGCGTCCGTCACTGCGGGTGAGGGCACCGAGCCGTACGGTCACCCGGGGCATCACGCGCAGTCTGCGGTGCTCGGGCTGCGGCACGCGGTCGGGGGCGCCGTCGAACCAGTAGATCCGCAACAGCGGCTGCTGGGTATCGGCCTCGGCCCGCTCGCGCAGGCCCCGGATGAGGGCCGCGTGGTCGACCGTGATGCGGGAACGGGCGGGCTCCCCGGCCAGCAGGCTCGCGGCTGCGCCCAGCAAGTAGCCCGCGTCCACCAGGACGACGCAACGGTCCACGCGATCCACCCTCTTCCAGAAGTTCGGGTGCGGTCCTTGCCAAGGGTTTCCTTCGAGTCTGCCCGACCGCGCAGGGGTTGACGTCCGGAACTCGATCATCGGCGTGGCGGATCGGGAAAACGACGCGTCCCCCACCCCCGCTACGCACGGTAATGATCCAACATGCACGGTTTACCCCGCTATGTGAATCTGAACGCGGTCCTGGCCCCGAGAGTCCCCATAGGAGGAACACCATGGCCAAGAACAAGAACCGCAAGCAGGGCAGCCAGCAGAACCGCGCGTCCACCCCGGAGCGCGGCGCGGAAGAGGCCAAGACGACCGCGTACGAGTCGCAGATACAGCCTCAGTCGCAGGCCCAGGGCAGCCCTGCTGATGTTGCCCGTAAGCACCAGCGGCGCTTCGGCCACAACTGACCGGAGATGTATCCGGTCCGGCCGCAGGCCGGGTAGCCGAGAAGGGCGCTCCCGCTTTCGCGGGGCGCCCCTCTCGTACGTCTGCGGAAGAGCCGGCTCAGCCGGCCAGGCAGGACGGGCCGAGCAGCACCTTCAGGTCACCGAAGAGCGCCGGGTCGGGCTTGACCCGGTGCCGGTCGAGCCGGAGCACCGTGGTCTTGCGGGGGCCCTGGAGCCTGATCCGTACCTCGGTGTCGCCCCGGTGGCTGCTGAGGACCTCGCCGAGGCGGCTGACCATCGGCGGGGTGATCTTGACGGTGGGGATGGTCAGGACCACGGGGGCGTTGGTGCCGGCCGACGAGATGTCGGGGACCTGCATCTCCATGGCGACCAGCCGGGGCACGTCCTCCCGCTTGTCGAGGCGTCCCTTGACGAAGACGACGGTGTCCTCGACGAGCTGGGTGGAGACCAGCTGGTAGGTGGCCGGGAAGAACATGCACTCGATGGAACCGGCCAGGTCCTCGACAGTGGCGATGGCCCAGGCGTTGCCCTGCTTGGTCATCTTGCGCTGGAGACCGGAGATGATGCCGCCGACGGTGACGATGGCGCCGTCTCCGTGCTCGCCGCCGGTCAGCTGGGAGATCGAGGAGTCGGCCTTGTCGGACAGCACGTGTTCCAGACCGAAGAGCGGGTGGTCGGAGACGTACAGGCCGAGCATCTCGCGCTCCTGGGCCAGCAGGTAGGACTTCTCCCACTCGATGTCGGAGAACTCCACGTCGAGCCCGAAGCCCGGTTCGTCGCTCTCCTCCTCGCCCATGCCGCCGAAGAGGTCGAACTGCCCCTCGGCCTCCTTGCGCTTGACCTGCACCACGTTGTCGATCATCGGCTCGTGGTGGGCCACCAGGCCCTTGCGGGTGTGGCCCATCTCGTCGAAGGCGCCGGCCTTGATCAGCGATTCGACGGTGCGCTTGTTGCAGACGACCGCTTCGACCTTGTCCAGGAAGTCGGGGAAGGTGCTGTACTTCCCCTTCGCCTTGCGGCACCGGATGATCGAGTCGACGACGTTCTGGCCGACGTTGCGCACGGCGGTGAGGCCGAAGAGGATCACGTCGTCGCCCTGGGCGGCGAAGTTCGACAGGGACTCGTTCACATTGGGCGGCAGCACCTTGATGCCCATGCGACGGCACTCGTTGAGGTAGACGGCCGACTTGTCCTTGTCGTCCTTGACCGAGGTCAGCAGCGCCGCCATGTACTCGGCGGGGTAGTTCGCCTTGAGATACGCGGTCCAGTAGGTGACCAGGCCGTACGCGGAGGAGTGCGCCTTGTTGAACGCGTATCCGGCGAACGGGACCAGCACGTCCCACAGGGCCTTGATCGCGGCGTCGGAGAAGCCCTTCTCCTTGGCCCCCGCCTCGAAGAGGACGAAGTTCTTCGCCAGCTCCTCGGGCTTCTTCTTGCCCATCACGCGGCGCAGGATGTCGGCCTCGCCGAGCGAGTAGCCGGCGACGATCTGGGCGGCCTTCTGCACCTGCTCCTGGTACACGATCAGGCCGTAGGTGAGGCCGAGGACCTCCTTGAGGGGCTCCTCCAGCTCCGGGTGGATCGGGGTGATCTCCTGGCGGCCGTTCTTGCGCTCGGCGTAGTTCGTGTGCGAGTTCATGCCCATCGGGCCCGGCCGGTACAGGGCCGAGACGGCGGAAATGTCCTCGAAGTTGTCGGGCTGCATCTGGCGCAGCAGGGAGCGCATCGGGCCGCCGTCGAACTGGAACACGCCGAGCGTGTCACCGCGGCAGAGCATCTCGTACGTCTTGGGGTCGTCCAGCGGGAGGCCGAGCAGGTCCAGCTTGACGCCCTTGTTGGACTCCACCATCTTCACGGCGTCGTCCATGATGGTGAGGTTTCGCAGGCCCAGGAAGTCCATCTTCAGCAGGCCGAGCGACTCGCACTGCGGGTAGTCCCACTGCGTGATGGTGACGCCGTCGGTGTGCCGCACCCAGATCGGGGCGTGGTCGACGATCGGCTCGCTGGACATGATGACGCCTGCGGCGTGCACGCCCATCTGCCGGACCAGGCCCTCGACGCCCTTCGCGGTGTCGATGACCTTCTTGACGTCCGGCTCGTTCTCGTACATCCCCCGGATCTCGCCCGCCTCGCTGTAGCGCGGGTGCTTGGGGTCGGTGATGCCGTTGAGGTCGATGCCCTTGCCGAGGACGTCGGCGGGCATGGCCTTGGTGAGCCGGTCGCCCATCGCGTACGGGTAGCCGAGGACCCGGGCGGAGTCCTTGATGGCGTTCTTCGCCTTGATCTTTCCGTACGTGCCGATCATGGCGACCTTGTCGGCGCCGTACTTCTCCGTCACGTACCTGATCACTTCGACGCGCCGGCGCTCGTCGAAGTCGATGTCGACATCGGGCATGGAGACGCGCTCGGGGTTGAGGAACCGCTCGAAGATCAGTCCGTGCTCGATCGGGTCGAGGTCGGTGATGCCCATCGCGTACGCCACGATCGAACCGGCGGCGGAGCCTCGGCCGGGGCCGACCGCGATGCCGTTGTTCTTCGCCCACATGATGAAGTCGGCGACGACCAGGAAGTACCCCGGGAACCCCATCTGGATGATGATGTCCATCTCGTACTCGACCTGCTTCTGCCGGTCCTCGGGGACGCCGCCCGGGAAGCGCCGGTTCATGCCGACGCGGACCTCTTCCTGGAACCAGGTGATCTCCGTGTAACCGTCCGGGATGTCGAACTTCGGCATCAGGTCGCGCTTCTCGAACATGCCGGTGGTGTCGATCTGCTGCGCGACCAGCAGGGTGTTGGCGCAGCCCTCCTGCCAGGCGTCGGAGGAGTCGACGGCGTACATCTCGTCGGTCGTCTTGAGGTAGTAGCCGGTGCCGTCGAAGCGGAAGCGGTCGGGGTCGGAGAGGTTCTTGCCGGTCTGGATGCAGAGCAGGGCGTCGTGGGCGGTGGCCTCGTGCGCGTAGGTGTAGTGCGAGTCGTTGGTCACCAGCGGCGGGATGTTCAGCTTCTTGCCGATTTCGAGGAGCCCGTCACGGACCCGGCGCTCGATCTCGATGCCGTGGTCCATCAGCTCCAGGAAGTACTTGTCCGCGCCGAAGATGTCCTTGTAGTCGGAAGCGGCCTGGACGGCCTCGTCGAACTGGCCGAGCCGCAGCCGGGTCTGCACCTCGCCCGAGGGGCAGCCGGTGGACGCGATCAGGCCCTCGGACCACTGGGCGATGGTCTCCTTGTCCATACGCGGCCACTTCTGCAGCCAGCCCTCGGCGTACGCGTCCGAGGACAGCTTGAAGAGGTTGTGCAGGCCCTTCGCGTTCGACGCCCAGATCGTCTTGTGGGTGTAACCACCCGAACCCGACACGTCGTCGCGCTTCTGGTGCGGCTGACCCCACTGGATCTTCCGCTTGTGCTTGCGCGACTCCGGGGCGACGTACGCCTCGATGCCGATGATCGGCGTCACGTTCGCCTTCTGCGCCGAGTGGAAGAAGTCGTAGGCCCCGTGCAGGTTGCCGTGGTCCGTCATCGCGATGTGCGACATGCCCATCTCGTTGCAGGCAGCGAACATGTCCTTGAGCCGCGCGGCACCGTCCAGCAGCGAGTACTGGGTGTGGACGTGAAGGTGCGTAAAGGGCGGCTTCGACGACACGGTTTGTGGCCTCCGGGCGAGCAGGGCGGGTGAGGGGGACAGCGTGGAAGTCTACGTCGCGACACCGCTACTCCGCGGCCTGTCACTCCGACCGCGCACCGTCGAAAACAATGAGGTTGCCGAGATCACAGACGCAGCGGTCAGCAGCCTCCACCCTCGCACGTGGGCGTGGCGGCGAGCTGACCACGGCACGAACCTGGCAGCCGACCAGGTAACTTCCACGCTCCTCGGGACACCACACATTCCAGGCGCCCCACATCGACTGTGCGGCCGCGCGCATTTCCCACCCACCGGGTTTGTGAGGCTGTCGCTCGCAAGCTTCGAGTCGGGTCGATGCCAGCCGGTACTCGTTGCGGAAGACCTCCACTGCTTCAGGGGTGCTGAATACCCCGGCCCGACGGTCGTCCAGCAGCTCGGCCCGCAAACCCCGCAGATGACGACACCGTGAAGCCAGTGCGAAGGACGGTTCGGCCGTCGTGGCCTGTACCCGTCCTCAATGATCTGCGCGATCCGCGCGAACTCCTCCTGCGTCAGCATGGGTGGCCAGAACTTCACAGGGCCCGCGTTGTCACAGATCACCTTGCCGGTCCGATGCTCGATCTTGTGTCCCAAGAGCGTCTGTGACGTCATAACAATCTTGATGGACTTGTGGGTCCAGGCCGACGGTGCAGGGTCGGGCCTTGTGGAGTTATGGACTCGTGGTGCGGGGACTCCCCGGGCTCGGAGGTCTGCGGCGATGCGCGTCGGGGCTTCCCCGGCAATGATGCGTTCGGCCAGTTCGCGAACAATGGGCTCCGCTCGGTCATCACGTATGAGGATCTTGCCCCTGCCTTCCGTGTTCGGCGTCGGCCGAAGGCCATACGGCACCCGTCCGCCGGCCCGGCGTCCGGTCTTCCTCGGATGGTTCTGCGATGAGACCGTCCTCTCCCGCCCCGGTTCCCGTTCGAACTGGGCAAATGAGGCCAGCACATTCGCGGCGAACCGCCCGTGCGGAGTCGACATGTCCCACCCGTCCTCGATGGCCACGAGGCGAACACCAGCCGTATCGCACGCCTCGATCACTGATGAGAAATGGATCAACGATCGAGCGATGCGGTCCGCCCGCCAGGTCAGCAACACGTCGTAGTGAGACAGGTTCTCGCACAGTTCGCGAAGTGCGGGGCGCTCCCCCGGCGGCTCCCCGCCCGAGACGTTGCTGTCCTGGAACACCCGCAGGACGGTCCAGCCCTGCCGTTCCGCATAGCCCCGGCATGACGCCTCCTGGCTGGCCAGAGAGGTACTCGATTCCGTGGTTCGCGACAGCCTGACGTAGATCACCGCACGCAGGACGTTCATGGATCCCTTCCGGTCGCTCCAATGCACCTATCTACAACTATTGCGAAGGTCGGACCATTCGAGGTGGAATCACCCACGTCACCCGCATCAGTGACTGTGGCTGCACTTTCCGGGTCCGGGCACTGATGCGGCGCGTCCGGCGTTCTCAGCAGGAGGACAGACAGGAAGGCCCTGTCGTCAACGAAGGAAGCAGGCCAGCAATGCGCAGCACTTTCGAAGTCTCGGACACTGAGCGCGAGGAGCAGATCCTTGCGGTCTTCGAGACAGCCTTCGGAGAGCTCCTGGCCGCAGACCCGACAGCCTTCCGGGTCAAGTTCCGCAAGATGGCCGCATCACCGTTCGCGTTCTACCGGGGCACGGCCTGCCTGTATTACGCCGATCTCAGCTCGACGAGGAACGCGGACCCCTATCTGGACGAGCGAACCAGCAGGGTGTGGGTGCACGGCGATCTGCACGCTGAGAACTTCGGCACGTACATGGATTCCAATGGCCGCCTTGTCTTTAATGTGAACGACTTCGATGAAGCCTTCGTAGCCCCGTTCACCTGGGACCTCAAGCGGTTCGCCGCCTCCGTTGCGCTGATCGGGTACGCGAAGGCGCTGGGTGACGACCAGATCACCGAGCTGGTCCGGGTCTACGCGGCGGCCTACCGTGAGCGGATCCACGCACTGGCGACGGGCGCGAAGAACGACGAGGTACCGCCCTTCACGCTGGACACGGCACAGGGCCCGCTGCTGGACGCGCTGCGCGACGCCCGGTCGCTGACCCGGTTCTCGCTGCTGGACTCGATGACGGAGATCCGGGACTTCGAGCGCCGGTTCGCTCCGGGCGGCGGCTCGATCGATCTGGACGCGGCGACGCGCTACAAGGTGCTGGCCGCCTTCGACGGCTATCTGGAGACGCTGCCGGAGTCGAGCCTGACCCGCCCCGACTCCTACCGGGTGAAGGATGTCGTCGGCCGTCGCGGCATCGGTATCGGTTCGGCCGGGCTGCCCTCGTACAACATCCTCCTGGAGGGCAACAGCGACGCCCTGGAGAACGATGTGGTGATCTATCTCAAGCAGGCGCAGACCCCCGCGGTCTCCCGGCACATCACCGACGCGGCCGTGCGCGAGTACTTCCAGCACGAGGGCCACCGCACCGTGATCTCGCAGCGCGCCCTGCAGGCGCACGCCGACCCGTGGCTCGGCTGGACCGAGCTGGACGGGGCGGGCCAGCTGGTCGCCGAGGTGTCTCCGTACGCGGTCGATCTGGACTGGTCCGACATCGACGAGCCGGAGGAGATCGCGGCGGTCGTCGCCGATCTGGGCCGGGCGACGGCGACCATGCACTCCGCGGCGGACGACGAGAGCGGCCACTCGCTGGTGCCGTTCTCCACCGAGCGGGCGATCGACGCGGCCATCGCGGCCGACGAGGAGGGCTTCGCCGGTCTGCTGGTGGACTTCGCCCACAGCTACGGCGCCCGCGCCCGCGCCGACCACCAGATCTTCGTGGATCTCTTCCGCAACGGCCGCATTCCGGGGCTGTGATTCCCCGCGGCCCGTCCCTTTAGGGGTCACTTACAGGTTCGCATGCGACACTCCTCGGCGATGGACATATCCGGGACGCAGTTCAGAGTCGTTCGCGCGGCGCTTTTCACGGCGCTCGTCGTGACGCTCTCCGCTGCGTCCCACGTGCTGCTCTCCAGGGTCCCGCTGCCGCTGACCGCCGTCGCCCTGCTGGCCGGCGCGGTCTTCGCCGTGGCGTACGCGCTGGCCGGCCGGGAGCGCGGCTTCGGAGCGATCGCCGGGCTGCTGGTCCCGCTGGAGCTGGCCGCCGACACCGTCTTCACCACCGGTCAGCACGTCTGTTACGGCGCGGCCGGCGGCCCGATCGCGGGGCCGCTGCGTTCGGTCGGCGTCGACGTGCTCTGCGGCGGCCAGTTCGGCGCCGGTGCGGCACGGGCCGGTGCCGATGTCACCCCGCTCGCCTCGGTGACCGATGCCGGACACACCACGGCCGCGCTGCTGGCCTCGCCCGGCCCCGCGGTGCCGTGGCTGCTGCTCGCCGCCCATGTGACGGTCGGCCTGCTCGCCGCGGCCTGGCTCCGGCGGGGCGAGTCCGCGCTGGCCGGTCTGCTGGAGGCGGTCGCCGTCCTGGCGTTCAGGCCGCTGCTGGTCGCGGTCGCCGTGGTCGGTGCGGCCCGCCGCCCGGTACGCCGCCGGGTGCGGCCCGCCGGACACGGCCCGCACCTGCTCGTACACGCCCGTCTGCTCGTGCACTCCGTGGGACGGAGGGGACCGCCGCGCTCGGCCTGCGCCATCGCCTGAGCCCGCACATCCCCGACGACGTACCCCTCACACCATGGAGACACAGACATGAGCAATCGCAACAGCCAGGCCAACAAGTCGGCGGCCCGCGAGCGGCTGCGTGCCGAGCGCGAGCGCCAGGCCAAGAAGGACAAGGCCCGCCGGCAGATCATCGTCGGCGTCTCGATCGTTGGTGTCCTGGCCGTCGTGGGGGCCGGCACCTGGGGCATCATGCAGCTGAACAAGCCGTCCCACTGGGAGGCGGCCAAGGACGCGAAGAACGTGACCGCGCCCAAGAACACCTCGGGCGACAACGGCACCACCGTCGTCATCGGCAAGTCGAGCGCCAAGAAGACCCTGGAGCTGTACGAGGACTCGCGCTGCCCGATCTGCGGAACGTTCGAGCAGTCCGTCGGCGAGACGGTGCACAAGGACGTCGACGCCGGAAAGTACAAGATCAAGTACATCGGTGCCACGTTCATCGACGACATGAGCGGCGGCGAGGGCTCGAAGAACGCGCTGAGCGCGCTCGGTGCCGCGCTCGATGTCAGCCCGGAGGCCTTCCTCGACTACAAGGCCGCGCTCTACTCCGCGAAGTACCACCCGGAGGAGACCGACGACAAGTTCAAGGACGACTCCTACCTGATCAAGGTCGCCGACTCGGTGGACGCGCTGAAGGGCAACGCCGCCTTCCAGAAGAACGTCAAGGACGGCACGTTCGACGACTGGGCGATGAAGATGTCGGCGGCGTTCGAGGACAGCGGCGTGAAGGGCACCCCGACGCTGAAGATGGACGGCAAGGCACTCACCGACGGCCAGAGCAAGAACGCTCCGATGACGGTGGATGCCTTCAACACCGCGATCACGGCCGCGCTGAAGGGCTGACCGGCCGGCGACATCCCGGCAGCGGCTCCCCTGCGGGCAGGCGAACTTCCTTCGTTCGCCTGCCCGTTCGCTTTACCGGTCAGTAGGGTTCTGCCCCGTGACCAGTCGACACCTTTCCCCGCCGCTCTCCGCCCCCAGCCGCCGCACGGTCGTCAAGGCCGCTGCCGCCACCGCCGTCGCGGCCCCCGTGCTGGGCTCCGCCGCCACCGCGCGCGCCGCGGACGGGCCCGCCTTCCTGCACGGCGTCGCCTCGGGCGACCCCCTCCCCGACGGCATCCTGCTCTGGACCCGTGTCACCCCGACCCCCGACGCGGTGCCCGGTTCGGGCCGCGGCGCCGATACGGCGGTGCGCTGGGAGGTCGCCGAGGACAAGGACTTCGCCCGGGTCGTCGCCCGGGGCACGACCGTCGCGAAGGCCGCGTCCGACCACACCGTCAAGGCCGATGTGCGGGGCCTGTCCCCCGCCACCGCGTACTGGTTCCGCTTCTCGGCGGGCGACGGTACGGAGACCGTCTCACCGGCCGGCCGCACCCGGACGGCTCCCGCGGCCGGGGCCGCCATACCCGGCGTGCGGTTCGGGGTGGTGTCGTGCGCCAACTGGGAGGCCGGGTACTTCTCCTCGTACCGCCACCTCGCCGCCCGCGCCGATCTCGACGCGGTCCTTCATCTCGGCGACTACATCTACGAGTACGCGTCGGGCAGTTACCCGGACGCGAAATACGTCGTACGGCCGCACGAGCCGAAGCACGAGATCCTCACCCTCGCCGACTACCGCACCCGGCACGCCACGTACAAGACGGACGCCGACCTCCAGACCCTGCACGCCACCCACCCGGTGATCGCGATCTGGGACGACCACGAGTTCGCCAACGACGCCTGGTCGGGCGGGGCCGAGAACCACACGCCGGACACGGAGGGTTCCTGGGCGGACCGGGCGGCGGGCGCCAAGCAGGCGTACTTCGAGTGGATGCCGGTCCGCGCCTCCACCGAGGGCACCGTCTACCGGCGGCTGTGCTTCGGCAACCTGGCCGATCTCCATCTTCTCGACCTGCGCACCTTCCGCTCCCGGCAGGCCTCCATCGGCAGCGGCGCGGTCGACGACCCGGAGCGCACCATCACCGGCCGGGCGCAGCTGGACTGGCTGAAGTCGGGGCTGGCCGGCTCGGACGCCACCTGGAAGCTGGTCGGCACGTCGGTGATGATCTCGCCGGTCGCGTTCGGCTCCGTGCCCGCCCATCTGCTGGAGCCGCTGGCCGAGTTGCTGGGGCTGCCCAAGGAGGGCCTCGCCGTCAACGTCGACCAGTGGGACGGCTACACGGACGACCGCAAGGAGCTGATCTCGCACCTGCGGGACCGGTCGATCACCAACACGGTCTTCCTGACCGGCGACATCCACATGGCGTGGGCCAACGACGTACCGGTGAAGGCGGCGACGTATCCGCTCTCCGCCTCGGCCGCCACCGAGTTCGTGGTGACATCGGTGACCTCGGACAACATCGACGACATCCTGCATGTGGCGCCGCAGACGGTCTCGGTGGTCGCGGCCGCCGCGGTCAAGGCCGCCAACCGCCATGTGAAGTGGGTGGACATGGACTCGCACGGCTACGGCGTCCTCGATGTGACCGCCGAGCGCTCGCAGATGGACTACTACGCGGTCTCCGACCGGACGAAGCGGGACGCCACCTCCGCATGGACGCGTTCGTACCGGACGCTCAGCGGGACGCAGAAGGTCGAGCGGGTGGACCGCCCGGTGCGCTGAGGGTTCATTTTCGGCCACTCCCTCATATGTTGACGGTGCATTGCATCGCTACGGCGGGTGGTGTGCCCCATGGCCCGAATGGGGACACACCGCCCGCCGGGGTAACGCCCACGGTTACGTCGCCGTCTCAAACTCTGGAACGCGAAGAAAGATTTCTTCCGGTTTCCACCCTTTGGCGCATGCCTGATTGGGCCTGATCATTCCTCCTCCGGAGCTGACATGCGCACGTAATCTCCCGGCGGCGGGTGAGGAAAAACCTCTCCCACACATCCGCGAGGAGTCCCCGTGCGCACTCTTGCCCGTATATCGCCGCGTATGCGTAACCGTGCGATCGGCACCGCAGTTCTGGCCGGAACTCTGGCCCTGGCACCGCTCTCCGCCCCCTCCGGCTCCGCCGCCTCCGCCGCCTCCGCCGCCTCCAAGGTCTCCGCGTCGTCCGCCCAGAAGTGCGGGGACGGATCCGGCGCCGGCGCCACGGCGCGGGAGGCCCGCCCCTCGGGCGCCGCCCACACCGACGACCCCAACGAGCTGACCGCGCCCCAGGCCAAGGCCATGGACGCGCAGTTGAAGCAGAGACTCGCGGACCGCCGGCTCAGCGGCTCCTCGCTCACCGCGGGCGCGACGATCCCGGTGTACTTCCACGTCGTGCACTCCGGGACGACCGGCAAGCTCAGCGCGTCCGCGATCAGCAGCCAGATGAGCGTCCTGAACGCCGCCTACAGCGGACAGGGCTCGGGCAACACGAACTCCGGCTTCCAGTACACGCTGGCCGGCACGGACTACACGGACAACAGCTCCTGGTACGACGGCGTCTCCCCGGGCTCCGCCGCCGAGAAGGCCATGAAGTCCTCGCTGCGCAAGGGCGGCGCGAACGCCCTCAACATCTACACCGCCAACCTCGGCGGCGGCCTGCTGGGCTGGGCCACCTTCCCCAGCTCGTACAAGTCCAATCCCTCGGACGACGGCGTCGTCATCCTCGACGCCTCGCTGCCCGGCGGCTCCGCCACCAACTACAACGAGGGCGACACCGCCACCCACGAGGTCGGCCACTGGATGGGGCTGTACCACACGTTCCAGGGCGGCTGCAACGGCAACGGCGACTACGTGGCCGACACCCCGGCCGAGAAGAGCGCCGCGTACGAGTGCCCGACCGGACGTGACACCTGCACCAACAAGACCGGGGTCGACCCGATCCACAACTTCATGGACTACACGTACGACTCGTGCATGACCCAGTTCACCGCGGGCCAGGTGCAGCGGATGAGCGACAGCTGGACCGCGTACCGGGGCTGACCCGTCCGAGGGGCCCCGCGCGATGCGGGGCCCCTCGCTCCGTCACAGCGTGGCGAGGAAGCCGAGCGCGACCTTCCAGGCCAGCTCGGCCGATGCCTGGTCGAAGTCGGGCAGTTCGGCGTCCGTGAAGAGATGGCCCGCGCCCGGGTAGCGGTAGACCTCGACATCGGCGCCGGTCCGCTGCATCTGCAGATACCAGGAGTTCAGCCAGTCGTGCGTCTCGAACGGGTCCGGGTCGGCGACGTGCAGCTGTACCGGCAGCTCGTCCACGGACGCGTTCTCGGCGATGTCCGAGGTGCCGTGGAACAGCAGCAGACCGCGGGCCTTCTCGTCGCCGAGCGCCAGGGTCTGCGCGGTGGCGGCGCCGAACGAGAAACCCGCGTACACCAGGCCCCGGTCCGAGTAGGGGGCGGCGGCCAGCACGGCCCGCCGGAGCAGTTCGTCCTTGCCCACCTCTTCCTTGAAGGCCATGCCTTCCTCGACGGTTTCGAACGTGTGCCCCTCAAAGAGATCGGGCACCTGTACCTCGTGCCCGGCGGCGCGGAGCCGGTCGGCCGCCGCATGCACCGCGGGGCGCAGTCCGTACGTCGAGTGGAAAAGCATGATGTTCATGAGTCCCATGGTGCCAGCTACGGTCAGGAGCATGGAGAACGACGGGATGGAGAACATACTGCGCCCGCTGATCGTCGTCGGCGGCTCGGCCGTGATCACGCTGCTGGTCGGCGGGCTGGTGGATCTGCTGCTCAGACGGGCCGACGGCCGGCACCACGACACCCCGCTGTGGGGGCTGCTGCGCCGCTGCCGGATTCCGCTCCAGCTGACGCTGTGCGCGGCGCTGCTGCGCGGCTCGTACACCCACACCCGGCTCGAAGTGATCAAGGATCACCGGACGGGGATCGGCCAGGTCCTGACGCTGGTGCTGATCGGGGCCTCGGCCTGGCTGGTGGTGCGCATCGCGACGGCCGTCGTCGATTCCCTCTACGCGAGGTACGCCGCGAACACCACCGATCCGGCGCGGGTGCGGCGGGTCCGTACCCAGGTGACGCTGATCCAGCGGGTGGTCACCGCGATCGTGGCGACGGTCGCCGTCGGTGCGATGCTCCTGACCTTCCCGACGATGCGGACCTTCGGCACCTCGATGCTGGCCTCGGCCGGTGTGCTCGGCATCGTCGCGGGTGTGGCCGCCCAGTCGACGCTCGGCAATCTCTTCGCGGGGCTGCAGATCGCGTTCGGCGACATGGTGCGCATCGGTGACACGGTGGTGGTGGATGGCGAGTGGGGCACGATCGAGGAGATCACGCTGACCTTCCTCACGGTGCGGACCTGGGACGAGCGGCGGATCACGATGCCCGTCTCGTACTTCACCGGCAAGCCGTTCGAGAACTGGTCGCGCGGCAGCGCGCAGATGACCGGCTCGGTCTTCTTCCTCGACCACTCCGCCCCGGTCGCCGCGATGCGCGAGCAGCTGCGGGACGTCCTGGGCGAGTGCGCCGCCTGGGACGGCCGTGACTGGTCCCTCGCCGTCACCGACACCACGCCGTCGACGATCCTGGTCCGCGCGGTGGTCACGGCGAAGGATCCGGGCGACATCTGGACGGTGCGCTGTGCCGTACGGGAGCAGCTCATCGGCTGGCTGCGCGACCACCATCCGTACGCGCTGCCGAGGATCGCGACGGCGCCCGCGGCGCTCCCGGCAGCCGACGAGTGGCCGCATCCGTCCCGCCCGACGGACGAGAAACCCGCGGACCGGGTCAAGTCCCCCCGCACGGGACGCGGCTGACGGGGACGGCGGGCGGCGGCCCGGCCAGGCCCCGGGCCGCTCGGCCCTCCCGCCTCACCGCAGGCTGCGGACGTCCAGCTGGCGCAGCACCCGGTCGACGATCTCCGGGTCCGCCCCCGCCTCGTTGCGGGCCGACAGCACCGCGTGGCGTGCGGCCGACATCATCTCGCGCTGGACGCGGCTGACCGCCTTGAAGCGCTCGGCCCGCTTCGCGTACGCCTCGCGGCGCTCGTCGTCGACCATGTCGGGACTGATCCGCGCCCCCACGTCGTACGCCAGCCGGTGCAGCCGCTCGGTGACCTCGTCCGGGAACTCCTCGACCTCCTGGATCTCCTTGAGACGCTCCTTCGCGGCCTTCGCGGCGCGGATCGCGAGGTCCTTCTCCAGTGCCTCCTCGGCGTCCGTGTCCGCCGTGACCCGGAGCTTGCGGACCAGCCACGGCAGGGTGAGCCCCTGGACGACGAGCGTGGCCATGATCACGGCGAAGGCGATGAAGACGATCTCGTCGCGGCCCGGGAACGGCTTCCCGTCGTCCGTCTTCAGCGGGATCGCGAGCGCCAGCGCGACCGAGGCCACTCCGCGCATCCCCGCCCACCACATGACGACGGTCTCCCGCCAGCTGGTGGGGATCTCCTCGCTGACGTCGCGCCGGGTGTGCAGCCGCTTGGCGAGCCAGGTGGCGGGCAGCAGATAGAGCAGCCGCACGCCGACGACGACCACGACCACGGCGAGTCCCCAGCCCAGCATCTGGAGTGCGCGCCCGTCCGCCGTCCCGAAGACGTTGTGCAGTTCGAGGCCGATCAGCCCGAAGGCGACCCCGGTGACGAGCGTGTCGACGATCTCCCAGAAGGTACGGCCGGTGAGCCGCCCGAGGACGTCGTCGGCGTCGGCGGTGTGCTCGGCGAGGAAGAGCGCGGTGGTGAGGACGGCGAGAACACCCGACCCCATCAGCTCCTCCGCGAGCACATAACTCACGAACGGCACCAGCAGGGTGAGGCCGACCTGGAGCGTGGCGTCGCCGAGCAGACCCATGAGCTTGATGGTGAGCCAGCCCAGCACCAGACCCACGACCACGGCCACCACCGCCGAGAGGATCAGCAGCCCGAACGCCTCCGGCAGCGAGAAGCTCCCGCTCACCGCGGCGGCGATCGCCACGTGGTACAGCACGATCGCGGTCACATCGTTGAACAGCCCCTCGCCCTCCAGGATGGAGACGAGCCTGCGCGGCAGCCCGACCGAGCCGGCGACGGCCGTCGCCGCGACCGGGTCGGGCGGGGCGACGAGCGCGCCGAGCGCCACGGCCGCGGCGATGGGCAGCCCGGGGACGATCGCATTGGCGACCGCGGCGACGGCGGCCGTCGTGACGAAGACCAGCGCCACGGCCAGTAGAAAGATCGGTCGTTTATTGGCGGTGAACTGCCGCCAGGAAGTCCGCTGCACGGAGGCGTAGAGCAGCGGTGGCAGCAGCGCCGGAAGGATGATCTCCGGCGGGATGTCCACATTCGGCACGAAGCTGAGGAACGCCATGCCGACCCCGGCGAGCGTCATCAGCACCGGCGCGGGCAGCCCGAGACGCTCTCCCAGCGGAACCGTGACCACAGCCCCGAGCAACAGCAGGAGGAGCAGTGCCATTTGGTCCACGGGGTGCCTTCCGGAGCGCGGGACGCCGATCTCCGTGATCGGCGGATCTGGGGTCAAAGCCTGCCACGCAAGGCCCGCAATCCAGACAACACCCCCTCATTCCCGCCTCCTCGACCGGCATTCCTCCGATGTCTATACCGTCGGCCCCCTTCCCCTGCTTCCCCGGGGCGGGCAGTATGCGGCGTGCGTGATTCAAGGACAGGAACTGTCACCACATACATGACTGGCAGGAGAGACCACGTGACCGCGTTCTCCCGAAGGCATTTCGTCTCCACCGCCGCTGCCGGAACATCCGCACTCTGGCTGGCCGGCTCCCGTACCTCATGGGCGGCGGTCGGCCCCGTACCGACGGAGCACCCGGACATCGACATCCATGAGAAGACCGTCCGCGACGCCGCCATGACCTGGCGCACGCTCCCCGCCGACTGGCAGCAGGCCCCGTTCCTCGCCAACGGCCGTCTCGGCGCCCAGCTGTACGCCGGAGAGACCGCCGACACGCTGAAGCTGATGATCAGTCACAGCCAGGTGCAGGACCAGCGCGGCCAGTGGCGCGGCGGCATCGGCTTCTCCCGCCTCCCCATCGGGTACTTCACCCTGACCCTCGCCGGGGAGATCACCGCCGTCGACTGGACCCTGGACCTGTACGACGCCGAGCTGCGCGGCACCATCACCACGACCCGTGGCTCCCTGGCCTTCTCCGCCCTCGTCCAGAACGACACCGGCGCCCTGCTGGTCTCCACCCGCCCCAGCCCCGGCGAGGAGTCCGCGGCCTGGTCCTTCCAGTGGCTGCGGGCCGCCACCACCCGCACCAGCGGCAGGCCCGAGGACTACACACCCAATCCGGACCCCCGGACCGGCGACGGCTTCGTCGAGCAGCCGCTGCTCGCGGGCGGCGGCTGGACCACCGCCTGGCGCGAGCGGCGCGAGGGCACCGGCCGGCTGCTCGCCGCGCACCTCGTGTACCGCTTCCCCGGCCAGGTGTCCGGGGCGACGGCCGACGCGCTGCGGGCCGTGGACCGCACCCTGGCGGCCGCCCCGGACCGGCTGGTGGACCGGCACCGCCGCTGGTGGCACGCGTACTACCGGCGCAGCTTCCTCTCCGTACCGGACAAGCGGCTGCAGAGCTTCTATCTCATCCAGCTCTACAAGCTCGCCGCGTCGACCAGGGCCGACGGCCCGACGATCTCCGAATGGGGCCCGTGGTTCCCCGAGGTCGGCAACAACTGGACCGCGGTCTGGTGGAACCTCAACGTCCAGATCGGCATGGCCCCCGTCCACGGCTCCAACCACCCCGAACTCGACTCGGTGACCGGCGCCTTCCGCCGCTTCGAGCACAATCTCCCGGCCTCGGTCCCGGCCGACTACCGCGACGGCGAGAGCTACGCGCTGGGCCACCCCTCCGACTGGCAGCTGCGCGCGGGCGACACCTACGACGTCGGCGCCCCCGGCTCGGCCCATGTCTCCGACAACTTCGGCAATCTCACCTGGGCGCTGCACAACGTCTGGCAGTCCTACCGGCACTCGATGGACCTGTCGGTCCTGCGCGACGTGGTGTACCCGATCCTCGCGAAGGCCATCAACTTCTACGCGCACTTCCTGCACGAGGGCCCGGACGGCCGTCTGCACCTGCCGGAGACCCGCTCCCCCGAGTACGCCAACGCCGTGGACTGCACCTACGACCTCTCGCTGATCCGCTGGGGCGTGCGCACCCTGATCGCGTCGGCGAAGCTGCTGCGGAACGACGATCCGCGGCTGAAGCGCTGGCAGGACATCGAACGGCGCCTCACCCCGTACGCCGAGGACCCGGCGGCCGGCGTCATGATCGGCAAGGACGTCCCGCTCGCCGACTCGCACCGGCACCACTCGCACCTGCTGTGGCTGTACCCGCTGCGCGAACGGAACTGGGACCGCCCCGGGGACCGCGAGGTGATGCGGCGCTCCATGGACCACTGGGTCTCCATGCAGCAGCTGTGGCACGGCTACAGCTACGCCACCGCCTCGTCCATGTACGCGGTGACGGGCGAGCCGGAGAAGGCCCTCGACTTCCTGACCTTCTTCACCGACCTCAACGTGGTCGCGGACTGCCGGATGACGGTCAACACGATGTACCGGGAGGGCAAGAACCTCGCCCTGGAGAGCCCGCTGTCCGCCGCCCAGTCGATGCTCGACATGGTGGTGCAGAGCCACGAGGGGGTGGTGAAGGTCTTCCCGTCCGTCTCGGACCGCTGGGCGGACGCGTCGATCGCGTCGCTGCGCACCCAGGGCGCCTTCCTGGTGGACGCCGACCGCTCGGGCGGTGCCACGCGCTGGGTACGGGTGCACAGCGAGGCGGGCGCACCGCTGACCCTGGACCACTCGATCAGGGGCCGGATCGAGGTACGGGACGCGCACGGGCGCCCGCTGCACTGGCGGGAGATCTCACCGGGCCGGATCACGGTCGCCCTGCCGCGCGGCTCCACGGCGGTGGTCACCCCGCAGGGTTCGCGCCGCCCGCGGACGGCCCCGCGCGATGTGCCGTCGAACGGTACGTGGACCCGCTGGGGCCTGCCCGGCTGAACCGCCGGGCCGGGGCCCTCAGCCCCGCAGGGTGCGGCGCATCGCCCGGTGGGGGATGCCCGCGTCCGGGAACTCGGGGCCGTACGCCACATAGCCGAGGCGCTCGTAGAAGCCCAGCGCATGGGTCTGGGCGTGCAGGTCGACGGCGGCCAGACCGAGCTCACGGGCCGCGTCCTCGATGGCCCGGACCAGCGCCGCGCCGACGCCGAGGCCGCGTGCCTCCTTGGTGACCGCGAGCCTGCCGAGCGAACCGACGGCCGGGTCGCCGCCCGTCTTCGCGGCGGCGGCCGGGCCGTGCAGCAGCCGCCCGGTGCCCAGCGCCGAGCCGTCCGCCGCGACGGCGACGACATGCAGGGCGCCCGCGTCGTAGGCGTCGTACTCGATCTCCTCGGGCACGTCCTGCTCGCCGACGAAGACGTCCTTGCGGACCAGGAAGCAGGCCGCGAGGTCCTGCTCGTCGACGACGGTGCGCGTGGTGTACGGGGCGGGCGTCCCGGTCATTCGCTCTCCGCCGCGATCTTGTCCAGGGCCTGCTGGAGATCGTCCGGGTAGCTGCTGGTGAACTCCACCCAGCTGCCGTCGGACGGGTGCTCGAAGCCGAGCCGGACGGCGTGCAGCCACTGCCGGGTCAGGCCGAGGCGCTTGGCCATCGTCGGGTCGGCGCCGTAGGTGAGGTCACCGACGCAGGGGTGGCGGTGGGCGGACATGTGCACCCGGATCTGGTGCGTACGGCCCGTCTCCAGCTTGATGTCCAGGAGGCTGGCGGAGCGGTAGGCCTCGATGAGGTCGTAATGCGTCACGGAGGGCTTGCCCTCGGCCGTGACGGCCCACTTGTAGTCGTGGTTGGGGTGGCGCCCGATGGGGGCGTCGATGGTGCCGCTCATCGGGTCCGGGTGGCCCTGCACCAGCGCGTGGTACTTCTTCTCGACGACCCGGTCGCGGAACTGCGCCTTCAGCAGGGTGTAGGCCCGCTCGGACTTGGCGACGACCATCAGGCCGGAGGTGCCGACGTCGAGACGGTGGACGATGCCCTGGCGCTCGGCGGCACCGGACGTCGAGATCCGGTACCCGGCGGCGGCGAGACCCCCGATGACGGTCGTGCCGGTCCAGCCGGGGCTCGGGTGGGCGGCGACCCCGACCGGCTTCACGATCACGACGATGTCGTCGTCGTCGTGCACGATCTCCATGCCCTCGACGGGCTCGGCGACGATCTGCACCGGAGCGGGCGCCTGCGGCATCTCCACTTCCAGCCAGGCACCGCCCCGGACCCGCTCGGACTTCCCGACCACCGAGCCGTCCACCTGCACCTTCCCGGCGGCTGCCAGCTCGGCGGCCTTGGTGCGGGAGAAACCGAACATCCGGGAAATGGCGGCGTCGACACGCTCGCCCTCCAGACCGTCGGGTACGGGCAGGGTGCGGACCTCGGGATACGTACTCACCTGTCGAGTATGCCTTGCGGCTGCTAGTCCTTGTGCACGGTGCCGTCGGGGTCCAGGCCCTTGAAGGAAAGGATCACGATCAGGATGCCGCCGCAGACGATCGCGGAGTCGGCGAGGTTGAAGACGGCGAAGTGCGCCGGGGCGATGAAGTCCACCACCGCGCCCTGGAAGGTGCCCGGGGCACGGAAGATGCGGTCGGTGAGATTGCCGAGCGCACCGCCGAGCAGCAGGCCGAGCGCGATGGCCCACGGCAGGCTGTAGAGCTTGCGCGCGAGCCGGGCGATCACGACGATGACGGTCGCCGCGATGAACGTGAAGATGATGGTGTACGCCTCACCGATACCGAACGCGGCTCCGGCGTTGCGGATCGCGCTGAGCTGCAGCCAGTCGCCGATGAGCTCGACCGGCTCATGGTGCTCCAGCTTCGCGACCACGAGCATCTTGCTGATCAGGTCGATGAGGTAGGCGAACACGGCCACGGCGAAGAGCACCATGATCCTCCGCTTGCCCCTGCTCGGGGCGGTCTCCCCGCCCCGGTCGTCGGCCCGGTCCGCGGCCTCGCCCCCTTCGGCCCCCTCAGCATCGGGGATGTCCGGCGTACCGATGATGCGCTCCGCCTCTGCCACGTGAATCCCTCAACCTAGGTTCCTGACTGAGGACGAGGGTACGACACACCGCCGGGGATCAACCGCGGCGCTCCTGCTTCTGTTTGTCCTCGACACAGAGCGTGGCGCGCGGGAACGCCTGCATCCGCGCCTTGCCGATCGGATTGCCGCAGATCTCGCACAGTCCGTACGTCCCGGCGTCGAGCCGGGCCAGGGCCCGCTCGGTCTGCTCCAGCATCTCCTGGGCGTTGGCGGCGAGCGACATCTCGTGCTCGCGGGTGATGTTCTTGGTGCCGGTGTCCGCCTCGTCATCACCCGCGCCGTCACCGGAGTCACGCATCAGTCCGGCGAGCGCGGCGCTCGCGGCCTCCAGCTCACTGCGCAGCCGCATGGTCTCGCTGCTCAGCACGGCCCGCGCCTCGGCGACCTCCTCCGAGGTCCAGGGGTCCTCGCCCGGCCGGACCGCCAGCTCGCCGGGGGCTGTCGTGACGATCCCACCCGCCGGGGGCACGGGCGCCGCGCCCGTGCCGGCCGTGCGGGTCCGGGCCGCGCTCTTCTTGGCTACCACCGTGTGGGCTCCCGTCTTCCCGGCGGCCTCGGCCGCCCCCTTGGCCGCGGACGCGGCCCTCTTCGAAGCCTTCTTGGCCGCGCTCTTCTTCGCAGGTGCGTTCTCGGGCGGCTCCGCGGGCCCGGCATCCTCGTGCTCGGCATCCTCGTGCTCGGCGGACGCCGCCTTCGTGCCGGCCGCTGTCTTCCCGGCCGCGGATTTCTTCGCCGCCGTCTTCTTCGCGGCGGTCTTCTTCGCCACCATGGCCGCGGCCCCTTCACATATTGTGATCTTGCACGCGAATCGTGCTGGGACGATAAATCGACCCCAGCGCCGCGGCAACGGGGCACGCCGCCGAATCGCCCCTCCCCGCGTCCGGATACCGACCTGCCTGCATCCGTTGTGCCCAGCTCACCGCCGGGTAATCCGCCTCCCGGCACCCCGCCCGGACTCCGTGCTCCTCCGTCTGCCCATTCGGGTCACGCCCGCCCCTCGGGTTAAACCGGTCGGCCGTCGCCCGTACGGGCCCGTACACTGGGCCCAGCGAGAGGCGTGGATGGGACGAGTAGCGTCGTACGCAGCCAGGAGCGACCCGGGGACGGTGGAAGCCCGGGGGCGAGCGCGTCGTGAAGATCACCCGGAGCCGTCGGAAGAAAGCTTTGGACAGTGGGCTCCGCCCACGGGCGCAAGGCAAGTAGAACCGGCATCGCGACCCCAATGAGGGGGCCACGGGCGCACGCCCGGGGCCAAGGAGGGTGGTACCGCGGGAGCCGATGAGGCCCTCGTCCCTCCGACGGAAGTGGAAAACGTCCGCCGGAGGAAGTCCGCCCATGACATCGCCGCAGTACCGCCAGGTACCCGCCCAGGTCGACCTGCCCGCGCTGGAGCACGCCGTGCTCGATTTCTGGCGCGACAGCAAGGTCTTCGCCAAGAGCCTCGAACAGTCCGAGGGCCGCCCCGAGTGGGTCTTCTACGAGGGCCCGCCCACCGCCAACGGCATGCCCGGCGCCCACCACATCGAGGCCCGCGTCTTCAAGGACGTCTTCCCCCGCTTCCGGACCATGCAGGGCTACCACGTCGGCCGCAAGGCCGGCTGGGACTGCCACGGACTGCCGGTCGAGCTCGCGGTCGAGAAGGAGCTGGGCTTCAACGGCAAGAAGGACATCGAGGCGTACGGCATCGCCGAGTTCAACGCCAGGTGCCGTGAGTCCGTGACCCGCCACACGGACGCGTTCACCGAGCTCACGACCCGCATGGGCTACTGGGTCGACCTCGACGACGCGTACCGCACGATGGACCCCGAGTACGTCGAGTCGGTGTGGTGGTCGCTGAAGGAGATCTTCAACAAGGACCTCCTGGTCCAGGACCACCGAGTCGCCCCCTGGTGCCCCCGCTGCGGCACGGGTCTCTCCGACCACGAGCTGGCACAGGGTTACGAGACGGTCGTCGACCCGTCGGTCTTCGTCCGCTTCCCCCTCACGTCCGGCCCGCTGGCCGGCGAGGCGTCCCTCCTCATCTGGACGACCACCCCCTGGACCCTGGTCTCCAACACCGCCGTGGCCGCGCACCCCGACGTCACCTACGTCGTCGCGACCGATGGTGAGGAGAAGCTCGTCGTCGCGCAGCCGCTCGTCGAGAAGGCGCTGGGCGAGGGCTGGGAGACCACCGGCGAGACCTTCACCGGCCGCGAGATGGAGCGCTGGACCTATGAGCGCCCCTTCACCCTGGTGGACTTCCCCGCCGAGGCGCAGTACGTGGTCAACGCCGAGTACGTGACGACCGAGGACGGTACGGGTCTGGTCCACCAGTCCCCCGCCTTCGGCGCCGACGACCTCCTGGTCTGCAAGGCGTACGGCCTGCCGGTCGTGAACCCGGTCCGCCCCGACGGCACCTTCGAGGAGGACCTGCCGCTGGTCGGCGGTGTCTTCTTCAAGAAGGCCGACGAGGCGCTCACCGAGGACCTGGCCGCCCGCGGCAGGCTCTTCCGGCACGTCCCGTACGAGCACAGCTACCCGCACTGCTGGCGCTGCCACACCGCGCTGCTCTACTACGCGCAGCCGTCCTGGTACATCCGTACGACCGCCATCAAGGACCGGCTCCTCCAGGAGAACGAGAAGACCAACTGGTTCCCGGACTCGGTCAAGAACGGCCGCTTCGGTGACTGGCTGAACAACAACGTCGACTGGGCGCTGTCCCGCAACCGCTACTGGGGCACCCCGCTGCCGATCTGGCGCTGCGAGGACAGCCACCTCACCTGCGTCGGCTCGCGCGCGGAGCTGAGCGAGCTCACCGGCACCGACCTCTCGGGCCTCGACCCGCACCGCCCGTTCATCGACGAGATCACGTTCACCTGCTCGCACGAGAACTGCCAGCTGGAGGCGTACCGCGTCCCCGAGGTCATCGACGCCTGGTACGACTCGGGTTCGATGCCGTTCGCGCAGTGGGGTTACCCGTACAAGAACAAGGAACTCTTCGAGAGCCGCTACCCGGCGCAGTTCATCTCGGAGGCCATCGACCAGACCCGCGGCTGGTTCTACACGCTGATGGCGGTCGGCACCCTGGTCTTCGACAAGTCGTCCTACGAGAACGTGGTCTGCCTGGGCCACATCCTCGCCGAGGACGGCCGCAAGATGTCCAAGCACCTGGGCAACATCCTTCAGCCCATCCCCCTCATGGACCAGCACGGCGCGGACGCGGTGCGCTGGTTCATGGCGGCGGGCGGCTCGCCGTGGGCGGCGCGCCGCGTCGGCCACAACACGATCCAGGAGGTCGTCCGCAAGACCCTCCTGACGTACTGGAACACCGTCGCCTTCCAGGCCCTGTACGCCCGTACGTCCAGCTGGGCCCCTTCCGAGGCCGACCCGGCACCGGCGGACCGCACGGTCCTGGACCGCTGGCTGCTGAGCGAGCTGAACGCGCTGGTGGACCAGGTCACGCAGGCCCTGGACGGTTACGACACCCAGCGCGCCGGCAAGCTGCTGTCCGCCTTCGTCGACGACCTGTCCAACTGGTACGTACGCCGCTCGCGCCGCCGCTTCTGGCAGGGCGACAAGGCGGCGCTGCGCACCCTGCACGAGGTCGTCGAGACGGTGACCCGGCTGATGGCCCCGCTCACCCCGTTCATCACCGAGCGGGTCTGGCAGGACCTGGTCGTCCCGGTCACGCCGGACGCCCCCGAGTCGGTCCACCTCTCCACCTGGCCGAAGGCGGACCCGGCGGCGATCGACCCGGCGCTCTCCACCCGGATGGCGCTGGTGCGCCGCCTGGTCGAGCTGGGCCGGGCCACCCGCGCCGAGTCCGGTGTGAAGACCCGCCAGCCGCTCTCCCGGGCACTGGTCGCGGCGGCGGGCTTCGAGGCGCTCTCCCCCGAACTGCACGCCCAGATCACGGAGGAGCTGAACGTCTCCTCGCTGGCCTCGCTGTCCGAGGTCGGCGGTTCGCTGGTCGACACGACCGCGAAGGCGAACTTCCGGGCGCTCGGCAAGCGGTTCGGCAAGGGCGTCCAGGCGGTGGCCAAGGCGGTCGCGAACGCCGATGCGGCAACCCTCTCGCTGGCCCTGCGCGAGGGCACGGCGTCGGTCGAGGTGGACGGCGAGACGGTCACCCTCTCCCCCGACGAGGTGATCATCACCGAGACCCCGCGCGAGGGCTGGTCGGTCGCGTCCGACTCGGGCGCGACGGTCGCCCTGGACCTGGAGATCACCCCGGAGCTCCGGCGCGCGGGCCTCGCCCGTGACGCGATCCGCCTCATCCAGGAGGCCCGCAAGAACAGCGGCCTGGACGTTGCCGACCGCATCGCCGTCCGCTGGACGTCGGCCTCCCCCGCCACGGTGGAAGCCCTGACCGAGCACGCGGCCCTGATCGCGGACGAGGTCCTGGCACTGGACTACGCCCAGGGCGAGGCGGACCCGGCGTACGGCGCCCCGTTCGAGGACGAGGGCCTGTCCCTGACGTTCCGCCTCCGCAAGACGGAGCAGTAACCCACAACAGAAAGAGGGGCCCGGCCGGACACCAGTCCGACCGGGCCCTTCTCACTGCTCCCCAGCCTCCCGGCCCCGCTCTTCAGCCACACAGCTCCGCTCCCCAGCCTCCCGGCCTCGCTTCTCAGCCACGCAGCTCCACCCTCCAGCCTCCCGGCCCCGCTTTTCAGCCTTTCCGGCGATTGAGGAGCGGGGTCTGGGGCAGAGCCCCAGGTTCGGGAAGGGGCGGGTAGGGGAACGGCCCCGCGCAGCGGCCCCCGCCCCGCCCGCTGCCCCCACCTCAAGGCCCACACCCCCGCACCGGCCCCCGCCCACCACGCACGACAAAAGGGCCGGGCCCCGGGGAATCCCCGGGGCCCGGCCCTCAGCCTGCCGACGGCTACGCGCTCAACGCGCGCACCCGGCTCAGTTGTCGTCCTCGTCGATCAGGAACCCACGCATCGGCGAAGGAGCCTGCTGCATCGGCTGCGGCGCCTGCGGCCGCACCGGCGCCATCGGCTGGGTCATCGCCGGCGACATCTGCTGCTGGCCGCCGTACGAGGGACCACCGCCCATGGACGGGTTGCCGCCCATCTGCTGGTTGCCGTGGTTGCCGCCCATGGCGTGACCCATGGCACCCGCACCGGCCGGGGCCAGTGAGGGCGACGGCGGCAGCGAAGCGGTCGCGGGAGTCCGCGGCGGGGCCAGCGAGTCGTCCGCCTGGGTCTCCAGCTGACGCAGCTGGCTCTCCAGGTAGGACTTCAGGCGGGTCCGGTACTCACGTTCGAAGCCGCGCAGGTCCTCGACCTTGCGCTCCAGCGTCGCGCGGGCCGACTCCAGCGAGCCCATCGCCACGCGGTGCTTCTCCTGCGCGTCCCGCTCCAGGGCGTCCGCCTTGGCGCGTGCGTCCCGCTCCAGGCCCTCGGCACGGCTGCGCGCCTCGCCGACGATCTTGTTGGCCTCGGAACGAGCCTCCGCGATCGCCTGGTCGGCGGTCTGCTGCGCGAGCGAGAGGACACGGGCGGCGCTGTCGCCACCGGGGCCCTGACCGGGCTGCTGCATCTGCGGCGGCTGCTGCATCTGCTGCATCTGCTGCTGCGGGGCGTGACCACCCATGGGGCCGCCCATCGGGCCGCCCATGGGACCGCCCTGCATCGGACCGGGGCCGTGCGGGCCCTGCGGACCGGGGCCATGCGGGCCCTGGGGACCAGGACCGTGACCGCTGGGACCGGCGGGCAGCTGCGGAGCACCACCGGGCAGCTGGGGCGGACCCATCTGCGGGGGCTGCTGCTGGACCGGCGGACCCGATATGGCGGCGGGCACAGGTGCCCCGGGCCGGTCCTGCGGCTCCGGCTTGCGCATGCCCTGCTGCTGGTTCTGCGCGGCGGCACGCGTGGCAGCGGCCAGCTTCGCGCGCAGGTCCTCGTTCTCACGGAGCAGGCGGGTCAGCTCGGACTCGACCTCGTCGAGGAAGGCATCGACCTCGTCCTCGTCATAGCCTTCTCGGAGGCGGACGGTCGTGAACTGCTTGTTCCGCACGTCCTCAGGAGTCAGCGGCATCTCTTCTTCACCTCTACGTAGTCGTCGGCAGTCGGCAGGACCGTATCGCTCACAGCCTGATCACGATGCTGATCAGGATGTAGACGATGATCATCAGAACGAAGAAGGACAGGTCGAGTGCCACGCCCCCGAGACGCAGCGGCGGGATGAATCGCCGCAGAAGCTTGAGCGGTGGATCGGTGACAGTGTAGGTGGCCTCAAGTATGACCACCATCGGCTTGCCGGGCTGCCATGAACGCGCGAACTGGAAGACGTAGTCCATGACCAGCCGGAAGATCAGCACGATGAGGAAACACATCAGCGCGATATAGACAACCTGCAGTGCGACGCCCATTTCGCGCTTCCCTCTCCCCTGGCTCTCGTAGCTCCGGCCTCGCGGCCGGGTTGTTCCCGGTGTCGTGTTCTCAGCTCTGGTTGAAGAATCCGCCCTCAGCGATACGGGCCTTGTCCTCCGCCGTGACATCGACGTTAGCAGGCGACAACAGGAACACCTTCTGCGTCACGCGCTCAATGCTGCCATGGAGACCGAAGACGAGTCCTGCAGCAAAGTCGACAAGTCGCTTTGCGTCCGTATCGTCCATCTCCGTGAGATTCATGATCACCGGAGTGCCCTCACGGAAGTGTTCCCCGATGGTACGGGCCTCGTTGTAGGTCCTGGGGTGCAGTGTGGTGATGCGGTAGGGCTCCCGCTCGGACACGACCTTGGGCATGATCACCGGTGCGTTCTTCTCCATGTTCGGGCGTTCAGGTGTGATGGATGCCACGGGGGCGATTCGGGCGGGTCGCTCTCTTTCCGCCGGGATCTGAACCGGCTCCCGCTGCGCGGGAGGCTGCACCACTCGTACCGGTTCGTCCCGCTCCCGGTCCCGCTCCACCTGATGCGCGGGCTGGTGCCGCCGCCGGTCGCGCTCGGGCTCCGGCTCGGGTTCGAATTCGTCGTCGGGGTCGAACCCCGGACCGTCGTACCCATCGTCCTCCACGAGGCCGAGGTAGACCGCCATCTTGCGCATCGCGCCGGCCATGCTCTGAGTCCTCCGCTCTGTGGTGGATCGGCATCTGTCACCAAGTGCCCCGCGATCCACTGAGGCCTGCCCGCCATAGGCGGGAATGACCATATTTTCTGCTGTGGTCCGACCTGCTTGGCGACGTTACCCGAGCCCGGGTCGGACTCCGAGTACCGCCGTACCGACGCGCACATGTGTCGCTCCGGCCGCGACGGCGTCCTCGAGGTCCGCGCTCATCCCTGCGGAGACCATGTTCGCAGCCGGATGGTTCCCGCGCAGGCGGGATGAGAATTCCATCAGCCGGTCGAAGGCGGCCCGTTGCCGTCCCGCGTACGGTCCGGCGAGCGGTGCGACGGTCATCAGACCGCCGAGCCGCAGCCCCGGCGCGGAATCCACCGCGGCGGCCAACTCCTCGATCCCGTCCGGCGCGACGCCGCCCCGGTCGCCCCGCTCGCCGCTCTCGGCGTCGAGTGCGACCTGGATGAGACAGCCGAGTTCGCGCCCCTCGCGCACGGCGGCCGCCGAAAGGGCAGTGACCAATCTGGTCCGATCCACCGACTGCACGACATCGGCATAACTCGCTACAGAACGAACCTTATTCGTCTGCAATTGACCGACGAAATGCCATGTGAGCGACAGATCCGCACATTCGGCTGCCTTGGGAGCCGCGTCCTGGTCACGATTCTCCGCGACATGACGCACACCCAGTTCATGCAGAATCCGCACATCGCTCGCGGGGTAGGTCTTGGTGACCACGATGAGGGTCACTTCTTCCCGCTCGCGACCGGCGGCGACACAGGCGGAAACAATGCGTTCCTCCACCCGCGCCAGATTTTCGGCGAGTTGAGCCTTACGGTCCGTCATGCCCTATCAGTCCAACCAGACATATCCGGCGAGCCGCCCGGTGGTGCGGTCGCGGCGGTACGAGAAGTGGTCACTCGATTCGAGGGTGCAGACCGACGAGGCCTGCCGGTCCTCGACGCCGAGCGCTTCGAGCTGGGCATGGACCCCGGCGGTGACGTCCACGGCCGGAGTGCCCCAGCTGGTCTCGGACCAGGCGGCCGGAACGCTCCGGGCGACTTCGGCGCGCATGTCGGCCGGGACCTCGTAGCACCGTCCGCAGACCGCCGGTCCGGTGCGGGCGACGATCCGGGAGATGTCGGCGCCGAGCCCGACCATGGCCTCGACCACGGCGGGGACGACCCCGGCGAGCAGACCCGGACGGCCCGCGTGCGCCGCGGCCGCGATCCCGGTGACCGGGTCGGCGAGCAGTACGGGGGTGCAGTCGGCGGTGAGCACGGCGAGCGGGAGCCCGCGCCGCGCGGTCACCACCGCGTCCACCGCGGGGATCTCCGATGCGTCTCCCCACGGCCCGTCGACGACCGCGACGTCCCGCCCGTGCACCTGATTCATCCAGACGACCCGCGCCGGGTCCAGACCGAGGTCCCGGGCGGCGCGTTCGCGATTGGCCAGAACGGCGGCGGGGTCGTCTCCGACCGCGCCGCCGAGGTTGAGCTCCTCGTACGGAGCGGCGCTCACTCCGCCCCACCTGTCGGTGAAGGAGAAGTGGGCGCCGCCCGCCGAGGACCGTGCGTGGAGCTGAGCTATCACTTCAAGAAGTCCGGAACATCCAGCTCTTCGGCCTGGGAGTCCTGGTAGGAAGGACGGGCCGGCGGGACGTGCGGCGAAGCGACCGGCGGCAGGTGGCTCTCGCTCACCACCGGTACGGGCTCCGCCTGGACCGGCGGCTCCTCACGGGTGGGCACGGAGCCCAGCCCACTGGTCTGACGCACGGGCTCGGGGGTCCGGACCGGCGCGGCGGGCTCGTCGCGCTTGGCGGAGTTCGCGCCCAGGACGTTCTCGCGACGGGCCGGCGGCTGTCCGCCGTCGAAGCCCGCGGCGATCACCGTGACACGTACCTCGTCGCCCAGCGCGTCGTCGATGACCGCACCGAAGATGATGTTCGCCTCGGGGTGCGCCGCCTCGCTCACCAGCTGGGCGGCCTCGTTGATCTCGAAGAGACCGAGGTCGCTGCCGCCGGAGATGGAGAGCAGGACACCGCGGGCGCCGTCGATGGACGCCTCCAGGAGCGGCGAGGAGATCGCCATCTCCGCGGCGGCCACCGCACGGTCGTCGCCGCGGGCCGAGCCGATGCCCATGAGTGCCGATCCGGCCTCGGACATGACCGACTTGACGTCGGCGAAGTCGAGGTTGATCAGGCCCGGGGTCGTGATGAGGTCGGTGATGCCCTGGACACCCGAGAGCAGTACCTGGTCGGCCGACTTGAACGCGTCGAGCACGCTGACCTGGCGGTCCGAGATGGACAGCAGCCGGTCGTTGGGAATGACGATGAGGGTGTCGACCTCTTCGCGGAGTTCGGCGATGCCGTCCTCCGCCTGGTTCGCGCGTCGCCGGCCCTCGAAGGTGAACGGGCGGGTGACCACGCCGATCGTCAGGGCGCCGAGCGAGCGCGCGATGTTGGCGACGACGGGTGCGCCGCCGGTGCCGGTGCCGCCGCCCTCTCCGGCGGTGACGAAGACCATGTCGGCCCCCTTGAGGACCTCCTCGATCTCCTCACGGTGGTCCTCTGCCGCCTTGCGACCGACTGCCGGGTTGGCGCCGGCGCCAAGGCCGCGGGTGAGTTCGCGGCCGACGTCGAGCTTGACGTCGGCGTCGCTCATCAACAGGGCTTGCGCATCAGTGTTGATCGCGATGAACTCGACGCCCTTGAGACCGACCTCGATCATTCGGTTGATGGCATTGACACCACCGCCGCCGACACCGATGACCTTGATGACTGCGAGGTAGTTCTGCGGTGCTGCCACGTCGAAGGCCTCTCGCCTCGAGTTACGTGTCGTCGCTTCGCGGTAGTCCCGCCGCGACGACGGATGCCGATTGGGACGGTCCGAAACGCCGACCCAAACCCTAACGTTGAAGTTTAGGGTTACCAGTGTGTCTGCTTCATGGACTCTTCCGAACAGGACACTAAGTCGACAAGTGGCGCACGTTCAACGAACACGCCGAACCTCCCGTTTTTCTTTTCACCCTATGTGATCACCCGTAGCGCTGACCAACCAGGGTGCTGGCCAGGCCAAATGTGCGTCAACTGCCCGACGCGGCAGGGGCGGTGGGTGCACTCACGTCGAAGTGTCCCGCTTTGGGAGCGGATTTCATGAGAGCGGTGAGAACTCTCGCCTTCACCGGACCTCCTTCACCGCTGCCCCAGATCACCGTGCGCCCCCGGGTGAGTTCCAGGGAGATCGAGTCGTACGAGGTGACCCGTACGACCTTGGTGTCCTTGGCGACGCCGCCCGGGAGTTCGCCCGCGACCCGGACCGCTTCCCGCACCAGCCGGGCACTGCCGAAGCGGCGCAGACTCGCGGACTGATCAGGTGCCAGTTCCAGCAGAGGTACACGCCCAGGCGATTTGTCCACCGTTGCGAAACGCACGCCTTTCGCGTCCACTTCAATGAACTTTGCGCCCTTTTTGACCAGCAGGACCGGCTGTCGTTCCGTCACCTTAAGTCCGATTCCGTGCGGCCATGACCGTACGACATCCACGGAATCGATACGAGGCAACTTCTGGCGCAACCGGTCGGCGACGGCATCGGTGTCCACGGAGATCAGCGGGGCCCCGATCGGTACCGCCGCGGCGGCCTCCACCTCGGACGGTGTCAGTACGTCGACACCGGTGGTCCTGACCTCTTCGGCCCGGAGCCAGGAGGAGCCGTAGAGCGCCCAGACGGCACCGGCGGCAAGCAGCAGCACGAGCACGCCGATCAGGATCAGCCTCATGCGGCCGGGCAGTCCGCGCCCTTCGGGGCGCGGGCGCGGCGAGCGGGCCGGGGAGTCCTCCCGCTGCCGTGCTCCGCGCTGGGCGGTCGTCGGTCCGGCCACGCTCGCTCCTTATGCCGGGTCCGGGGGCGCCGCCCCCGGACCCGTCCGCCTCACGCGCCTCGGCGTGCGGCAATCGCCTCGTACACCATGCCGACGAGCAGGTCGTCGGCGTCCCGGCGGCCGAACTCGGCGGCGGCGCGGGACATCTCGTACAGCCGGTGCGGATCCGCGAGCACCGGGAGGACGTTGCCCTGCACCCACTCGGGGGTGAGCGCCGCGTCGTCCACCAGCAGTCCGCCGCCGGAGTTGACCACCGGCTGGGCGTTGAGCCGCTGTTCGCCGTTGCCGATGGGCAGCGGGACGTAGGCGGCGGGGAGCCCGACGGCGGAGAGTTCGGCGACGGTCATCGCGCCGGCACGGCAGAGCATCATGTCGGCCGCGGCGTACGCGAGATCCATCCGGTCCACGTACGGTACCGGGATGTAGGGCGGCATCCCGGGCATGTTGTCGACGCGCGGCAATTCGTTCTTCGGTCCGACCACGTGCAGGATCTGGATCCCGGAGCGCTGCAGCAGCGGGGCGACCCGCTGGACCACCTCGTTGAGGTGGCGGGCGCCCTGCGAGCCGCCGGAGACCAGCAGCGTCGGCAGGTTGGGGTCGAGGCCGAAGGCGGCACGTGCCTCGGGGCGGACCCGGGCCCGGTCCAGGGTGGCGATGGTGCGGCGCAGCGGGATGCCGATGTAGCGGGCACCGCGCAGCTTGCTGTCGGGGGTGGAGACGGCGACGCCGTGGGCGTACCGCGAACCGATCTTGTTGGCCAGGCCGGGACGGGCGTTGGCCTCATGGACGACGATCGGCACCCCGGCCCGCTTGGCGGCGAGGTAGCCGGGCAGGGCGACGTAGCCGCCGAAGCCGACGACGCAGTCCGCCTTGGTGCGCTCCAGGATCTGCTCGGCGGCCTTGATGGTGCCGCGCAGCCGTCCCGGGACGGTGATCAGTTCCGGGGTGGGTTTGCGCGGCAGCGGCACGGCCGGGATCAGGGCGAGTTCGTACCCCCGCTCGGGTACGAGCCTGGTCTCGAGTCCGCGCTCCGTGCCGAGGGCAGTGATTCCCACGGTCGGGTCCTGCCTGCGCAGGGCGTCCGCGAGGGCAAGCGCGGGCTCGATGTGGCCGGCGGTCCCCCCACCGGCGAGTACGACATGCACCGAAATTCACCGCTCTCCGGACGGACGCTTCTTGACGCGCCGTCTCATCGTCTTCCATCTCACCCCGGGCCTCCGCATGGCCAGGGCCGCCTTCGCTGCGGGATCCTCTCGCGCGAACGCGATCAGCAGCCCGACGGCGAACATGGTCGGCAGCAGGGCCGATCCTCCGTAGGAGAACAGCGGGAGCGGGACTCCGGCGATCGGCAGCAGGCCGAGCACCGCACCGATGTTGATCACGGCCTGCACCGTGATCCAGGTGGTCACACCTCCCGCGGCGTACCTCACGAAGGGGTCCTCCGTGCGTCCGGCCACGCGGATACCCGCATAGCCTAGAGCCGCGAAGAGGGCGAGTACCGACAGCGTCCCCGCCAACCCCAGTTCCTCCCCGGTGATGGCGAAGATGAAGTCGGTGTGCGGTTCAGGTAGTTGGCCCCATTTTTCCACACTCGCACCGAGCCCGGAACCGAACCATCCGCCGGACGCCAGAGCATAGATGCCGTGCACCGCCTGCCAGCAGGAGTCCCCCGGTCCGGGCTCGCTGGCTCCGATGCAGGCGAGCCTGGACATCCGGTTCGGACTGGTCTTGATCAGCACGAAGGCGATCAGCGCGGCGAAGCCGAGCACTCCGCCGAAGAGCCGGGTGGGTGCCCCGGCCAGCCAGAGCAGTCCGAACAGGATCGCGGTGAGAATGATCGCAGTTCCCATGTCGCCGCCGAGCATGATCAGCCCGAGGAGCATGAAGGCCACCGGGACGAGCGGGACGAGCAGGTGCTTCCACTGCGTCAGCAGCCGCTTGTCCTGTTTGCGGGCGAGCAGGTCCGCGCCCCACAGGACCAGGGCGAGCTTGCCGAATTCGCTGGGCTGGAGCTGGAAGGGGCCGCCCAGGTAGAGCCAGTTCCGGTTGCCGTTGACCGACATCCCTATCCCCGGCACCTGGACCAGCACCATCAGGAAGACGGTCCCCATGAGCAGCGGGTAGGCGAACGCCCGGTGGAGTTTGGCGGGCATCCGGGAGGCGAGCGCCATCAGTCCGGCGCCGATGACGGCGGCGAGGAACTGTTTACGGAAGAAGTAGGTGCCCGGCTTGTCCAGTTCCAGGGCCTTGATCATCGAGGCGGAGTAGACCATCACCAGGCCGAGCACGGTGATCAGCAGACCGGCGCCCAGGATCAGGTAGTACGCGGTCAGAGGGCGGTCCCAGGCCCGGCGTGCCTGCTCGTACATCCGCCGCACGCCGCCGCGGGGAGTGCGGGGGCTGCCGGTGGAGCGTCCCTTGGAGCGCGGCACCGAGGGGCGCCGGGAGCCGGTGGCCGACCGGACCCTGAGGGCGGGGCCGAGGGGCGCCGGGACGCCCGCAGCCGCCCCCGCGAGCAGTGGTGGGGTGAGTGCCCGGCTGATCGCCGCGGTGGCCCGTGAGCGGCCCCCACGGGGCCCCGCTGAGCTCTCTTCGGCCGGCATTGTCGCTGTCCCCTCCACTGCTCGTGCCCGGGGCCGCCGCCGAGGGCCGACGGCCGTGACGGTACGGCGCGGGGGCCGGGCCCGTCAGGCGCTCTCGGCGGCGAGTGCGCGGACCGCGTCCGCGAACGCCTCGCCCCGCTTGTTGTAATTGACGAACATGTCCATCGAGGCGCAGGCCGGGGCCATCAGTACGGTGTCTCCCGGCCGGGCGAGCCGTGCCGCCTCGCGGACTGCCTCGGACATCGCCCCAGTGTCGGTCCGGTCGAGGTCGACCACCGGGACCTCGGGGGCGTGTCGCGTGAGGGCTTCGCGGATCAGCTCCCGGTCCCGGCCGATCAGTACGACACCCCGCAGCCGCCCGGCGGCCCCGGTCACCAGCTCGTCGAAGGTGGCGCCCTTCGCGAGGCCGCCGGCGATCCAGACGATCGGGTCGTAGGCCGCCAAGGAGGCCTCGGCGGCATGGGTGTTGGTGGCCTTGGAGTCGTCGACGTACGCGACCCCGGCCACGTCCGCGACGCGCTCGATGCGGTGCGGGTCGGGGCGGAAGGCCCGCAGTCCGTCGCGTACGGCCGCGGGCTCGACGCCGAAGGCGCGGGCCAGGGCCGCCGCCGCGAGGGCGTTGGCGATGTTGTGCGGGGCGGGCGGGTCGATGTCCTCGACCTCGGCGAGCTCCTGGGCCTGCTTCTGCCGGTTCGCCACGAAGGCGCGGTCGACGAGGATGCCGTCGACGACGCCCAGTTGGGACGGGCCCGGTGTGTTCAGGGTGAAGCCGATGGCCCGGCAGCCCTCCTCGACGTCGGCCTCGCGGACCAGGTCCTCGGTCGCCGGGTCGGCCGCGTTGTAGACGCAGGCGACCCGGTTGCCCTCGTAGATCCGGCCCTTGTCCGCGACGTACGCCGCCATGGAGCCGTGCCAGTCGAGGTGGTCCGGCGCCAGGTTGAGGACGGCGGCGGAGTGGGCGCGCAGCGAGGGCGCCCAGTGCAGCTGGTAGCTGGACAGCTCGACGGCGAGTACGTCGTACTCCTCGTCGCCGAGCACCGCGTCCAGGAGGGAGACGCCGATGTTGCCGACGGCGGCGGTGCGCAGCCCGGCCGCCTCCAGGATCGAGGCGAGCATCCGTACGGTCGTGGTCTTGCCGTTGGTGCCGGTGACCGCGAGCCAGGGGGCCGCGCCGGGGCCCCGCAACCGCCAGGCGAGTTCGACGTCGCCCCAGATGGGGACGCCCGCCTCGGCGGCTGCGGTGAAGAGCGGCTTGTCGGGCTTCCAGCCCGGGGTGGTGACGATGAGCTCGGTGGACTCGGGCAGGGTCGCCCCGTCGCCGAGGCGCACGGTGATGCCCTGCGCCTCCAGCTCCGCGGCCTGCGCACGGGAACGCTCGTCGTCCCCGTCGTTGACCACCGTGACGACGGCCCCGAGGCCGTGCAGCACCTTGGCCGCCGGAATTCCGGAGACCCCGAGTCCCGCGACGGTGACGCGCTTGCCCTGCCAGTCCTGGTTGCTCACTTCTCGGCTGCCCATCCCGCGTAGAAGAGTCCGAGTCCGACGATCACGCACATGCCCTGGATGATCCAGAAGCGGACCACGACAAGGACTTCGGACCACCCCTTGAGTTCGAAGTGGTGCTGGAGCGGCGCCATTCGGAAGACTCGCTTGCCGGTCATCTTGAAGGAACCGACCTGGATGACCACGGACATGGTGATCATCACGAAGAGGCCGCCGAGGACCGCCATCAGGAACTCGGTGCGGGAGCAGATCGCCAGACCGGCGAGCGCGCCGCCGAGGGCGAGCGAGCCGGTGTCGCCCATGAAGATCTTGGCGGGCGAGGTGTTCCACCACAGGAAGCCGAAGCAGGCGCCCATCAGCGCGGAGGCGACGACCGCGAGGTCGAGCGGATCTCGCACCTCGAAACAGGCGTTGGGGTTGGTCAGGGTGTCCGCGTTGGCACAGGACTCCTGGAACTGCCACAGCCCGATGAAGGTGTACGCGCCGAAGACCATCACCGAGGCACCGGTGGCCAGGCCGTCCAGACCGTCCGTCAGGTTCACGCCGTTGGACATGGCGAGGATCATGAACAGCGCCCAGACGACGAACAGCACCGGGCCGATCGACCAGCCGAAGTCCGCGACGAACGACAGCTTGGTGGAGGCCGGGGTGTTGCCGCGGGCGTCGGCGAACTGGAGCGAGAGCACCGCGAAGGCGATACCCACGATCAGCTGGCCCGCCATCTTCGCCTTGGCCCGCAGACCCAGCGAACGCTGCTTGACGATCTTGATGTAGTCGTCGAGGAAGCCGACCAGGCCCATGCCCGCCATCAGGAAGAGCACCAGCACGCCGGAGAATCGCATCTCCTCGCCGGTGATCAGCTTCGCCGCGATGTACGCGATGATCGTCGCCAGGATGAAGGCAATACCGCCCATGGTGGGCGTGCCCTTCTTGGACCCGTGGGTACGCGGGCCGTCGTCCCGGATGAACTGCCCGTATCCCTTGCGGGCCAGCAGTTTGATCAGCAGCGGAGTTCCGACCAGGGTCAGAAAGAGCCCGATGGCCCCCGCGAAGAGGATCTGCCTCATCGGCCGGAGACCTCGCCCTCGGACGCGTTCCCCAGCAGTGCCATGGCGACCTGCTCCAGGCCGACCGACCGGGACGCCTTCACCAGCACGACGTCTCCCGGGCGCAGTTCACTGCGCAACAGGTCGACCGCGGCCTGTGCGTCGGACACGTGCACCGACTCCTCACCCCACGAACCCTCGTTGTATGCGCCCAGTTGCAGCCAGGAGGCCTCTCTGCCCCCGACCGCGACGAGCTTGCTGACGTTGAGCCGGACGGCGAGCCGTCCGACCGCGTCGTGCTCGGCGAGCGAGGCGTCGCCGAGCTCGGCCATCTGGCCGAGCACCGCCCACGTACGCCGGCCCTTCCCCATGGCGGCCAGCGCGCGCAGCGCGGCTTTCATGGATTCGGGGTTCGCGTTGTAGGCGTCATTGACGAACGTCACGCCGTCCGGACGCTCGGTGACCTCCATGCGCCAGCGGGAGAGGGTGCCCGCCTCGGAGAGCCCTTCGGCGATCTCGTCTGCGGACAGGCCCAACTCATGGGCGACGGCGGCCGCGGCGAGCGCGTTCGACACGTGGTGCTCACCGTACAGGCGCATGGTCACGTCGCTGCACCCGGTGGGTGTGTGGAGCTGGAAAGCGGGGCGTCCGTCGTCGGTGAGACGGACCTTCTCGCCCCGTACGTCCGCTTCCGCGGCTTCACCGAAGAGCAGCACGCGGGCCTTCGTGCGGGAGGACATGGCGCGTACGAGCGGGTCGTCCGCGTTGAGTACGGCGACGCCGTTCTCGGGCAGCGACTCGACCATCTCGCCCTTGGCCTGTGCGATCTGCTCGCGGCCGCCGAACTCGCCGATGTGGGCGGTGCCGACGTTGAGGACGAGGCCGACGCGGGGCGGGACGAGACCGGTGAGGTAGCGGATGTCGCCGATGTAGCGTGCACCCATTTCGAGGACGAGGTGGCGGGTGTCCTCGGTGGCGCGCAGCGCGGTGAGCGGCAGGCCGATCTCGTTGTTGAGGTTGCCCGCCGGGTAGACGGTGGGCCCCTTGCGTTCGAGGAGCTGGGCGATGAGGTCCTTGGTGGAGGTCTTGCCCGCGGAGCCGGTGAGCGCGACGACGGTGGTGCCGAGGCGGCCCACGACGGCGCGGGAGAGCGCCCCGAGAGCGGCCACGACGTCGTCGACGACGATCGCCGGAACGCCGACGGGGCGGGCGGCCAGCACGGCTGCCGCGCCCGCCTCGACGGCGCGCTGCGCATAGTCGTGGCCGTCGACCCGCTCGCCGGCGAAGGCGACGAACAGACTGCCCTGCTTCACCTCCCGGGAGTCGATGACGACCGGCCCGCTGACGGTTGCTGCCGGATCGGGTATGTCGTGCGACTGCCCGCCGACGATTTCGGCGATCTCGGCGAGGGAAAGGGTGATCACTTGGTCATCCCTGACTGTTGTTCTCGTGGGTGTGGGCGCGGTGGTCGGCGCTCTCGGTGCGCTCGTGCCCCAGGGACCGCTCGATGGCCGCGCGCAGGACCACGCGGTCGTCGAAGGGGCGTACCACGCCGTGGATGTCCTGGCCCTGCTCGTGGCCCTTGCCGGCGACCAGCACCGTGTCACCGGGCTCGGCGCGGGCGACCGCGGAGGCGATGGCGGCGGCCCGGTCGGCGTCGACCAGGACGTCGCCCCGCTCGTGGACGGGCACCTCGGCGGCGCCCGCGAGCATGGCGGCGAGAATTCCGAGGGGGTCCTCGGAACGGGGGTTGTCGGAGGTCAGTACGGCGGTGTCGGCGAGGCGGGCCGCGGCGGCGCCCATCGGGCCGCGTTTGGTCGTGTCGCGGTCGCCGCCGCAGCCGAGGACGATGTGCAGCCTGCCCTCGGTGACCTTCCGCAGGGAGCGCAGCACGGATTCGACGGCGTCGGTCTTGTGCGCGTAGTCGACGACCGCGAG
This sequence comes from Streptomyces sp. NBC_00984, assembly GCF_045162475.1. Taxonomy (NCBI): domain Bacteria; kingdom Bacillati; phylum Actinomycetota; class Actinomycetes; order Kitasatosporales; family Streptomycetaceae; genus Streptomyces; species Streptomyces sp. NBC_00984. The sequence goes on along the minus strand of NZ_CP108734.1, from coordinate 6,655,646 downwards.
ATACGGCTGTCCGGCGTCGACCCGCTCCAGCCGGCCGGGCACGCCCGGCACGGCCGCGACGCCGTCGGCCCCGGTCTGCGGGTCGATGCCCGCGACGGCGAGCGTGACGATCGCGGCAAGGGTGTTGGCGACGTTGAACGGGCCGGGCAGCGGGGCCCTGGCGGTGATCCGTTCGCCCTTGGGACCGACGACGGTGAAGGTGGAGCCGTGCGGCCCGACCTCGACGTCCTCGGTGCGCCAGTCGGCGTCCGGGTGGCCCTCGGCGGAGAAGGTGACGACCGGGACGGACGCTTCGGTGACCAGCCTGCGGCCGTATGCGTCGTCGAAGTTGACGACGCCCTGCCGGCTGCGCCGCGGGGTGAAGAGCTGCGCCTTGGCCTGGAAGTAGTCCTCCATCCCGGAGTGGAACTCCATGTGTTCCGGGCTGAGGTTGTTGAAGACCGCGACGTCGAAGACGCAGCCGTCGACCCGGCCGAGCACCAGGGCGTGGCTGGAGACCTCCATGGTCACCGAGTCGACGCCGCGCTCGCGCATGACGGCGAACAGGGCCTGCAGATCGGTGGCTTCGGGGGTGGTGCGCTCGGACTTGATGCGCTCGTCGCCGATCCGCGTCTCCACGGTGCCGATGAGCCCGGTGGCGCGCCCGGCACCGCGGAAGCCGCCCTCGATCAGATAGGCGGTGGTGGTCTTGCCGGACGTTCCGGTGATGCCGATCTGGAGGAGGTCGGCGCCGGGCCGTCCGTAGATCTCGGCGGCGAGCTCACCCATCCGGCCGCGCGGGTCCTCGGTGACCAGCACCGGAAGTCCGGTGGCGGCGGCGCGCTCGGCGCCCGCCGGGTCGGTGAGGATCGCCGCCGCGCCGAGATCGGCCGCCTGGGCCGCGAAGTCGGCGCCGTGCAGGCGGGCGCCCGGCAGGGCCGCGTAGAGGTCGCCGGGGCGTACCGCCCTGGAGTCGTGGGTGATGCCGGTGACCTCGCCGGCTCCCGGCGGCTCGACTCCCAGCCGGGCTGCCAGTTCGCCGAGCGCGGTCGGCCCGATCCGGTCCGGGCGGGGCGCTCCCGGGTAGTTCACAGGGGCGGCCTTCTGGGTGGTTTGGGACTGATCAGCGTGGGGCACGGCGGTGAGCGTACCCGGCGCACCCGGCCTCTCGCGAAGCGAGGGGCCGGGGTTCCGGTGGTTCCCGTTCCGGTTCCCGGGATCGGGCGTGATGGTTGTCACTGGATGGTTTCCCCGAGTTCACTCGCCGGGCTGGAAGGACACCGGCAGCCGGGCTGGCTCGCTGCCGGACGGTGGGGTCTGGAGGGTCTTGAGCGCGAACTCCATGACCTGCTTGTAGATCGGTCCGCAGATCTGGCCGCCGAAATAGCTGCCCTTGGTCGGGTTCTGGATCGCGCAGTAGACGGTGATCTGCGGGTTGTCGGCGGGTGCGAAGCCCGCGAAGGAAGCGGTGTAGCCGTGGTAGCCGCCGCGTACCGGGTCGACCCGGTTGGCCGTACCGGTCTTGCCCGCCACCCGGTACCCCGGGATCTTGGCCTTCGTTCCGGTGCCCTCCTCGTCGCCGACCACCGACTCCAGCATGGCGCTGAGCGACTTGGCGGTCTTCGCACTGACCACCCTGGTCCGCTCGGGTGGAGCGGCGGCCTCGAAGTGGCCGTCGGCGCCCTTGGTGCCGCGTACCAGCGTGGGCGCGACGCGGACCCCGTCGTTGGCGATCGTCGAGTAGATGGAGGCGGCCTGCATGGCGTTGAGCGAGAGGCCCTGGCCGAACGGGATCGTGTACTGCTGCGAGGTCGACCAGTCCTCGGGCTTGGCGAGGATGCCGGGGGTTTCGCCCGGGTAGTCGAGACCGGTCGGTGAGCCGATCCCGAACTTGCGCAGGTAGGAGTAGAGGACCCTGTTGGCCTGGGCCTGGGTCCTGCCCAGTTCGCCGGTGGCCAGGATGGTGCCGATGTTGCTGGACTTGGCGAGTACGCCGTTGAGCGTCAGGTACCAGGTGGGGTGGTCGATGTCGTCCTTGAAGAGCCGGTCGCCGCGGTGCAGCCGGTTGGGGACGGTGACATGGGTGCCCGGGGTGGCGGCGCCCTCCTCCAGCACGGCGGCCATGGACATGAGCTTGCTGGTGGAGCCGGGCTCGTAGACGTCCTGGAGGGCGGCGTTGCCCAGCGAGGCCGCGTCGGCCTGCGAGAGGTTGTTGGGGTCGAAGCCGGGCGCGTTGGCCATGGCGAGGACCTCGCCGGTCCTGGTGTTCTGGACGATCACGTAGCCGCGGTCCGCCTTGGACTTCTTCACCTGGTCGGTGATGGCCTGCTGGGCGGCCCACTGGATGTCGCGGTCGATGGTCAGCTCGATGTCGGCCCCGGGGACGGCCGGGACCTCCTTGGTGCCCGCGGTGGGCACCCGTCGGCCGCCGGCCTGGGCGTACCTGATCTTGCCGTCCTCGCCCGCGAGCTCCTTGTCCAGCTGCGATTCGAGGCCGCCCGCGCCCTTGCCGTCGGCGTTGACGTATCCCAGTATCCCGGCGGCGAGACCCCCGTTGGGGTAGACCCGTTTGGTGGTCGCCTCCTGGAAGATCCCGGTCAGCACATTGGCTCCCGGGCCGCCGCTCGCCCTGTCCTTGCCCGCCTTCTCGGCGAAGACGGACTTGAGGTCCTTGATCTGGTTCCAGACCTGCGGGGTCTGGCGGCGGGCCAGGACGACGTAGCGGCCCTTCCCGGACAGCTTCCGGGTCAGCTCGGTGGCGTCGGTGCCGAGGATCGGGGCGAGGAGCGCCGCCGCCTGCTGGGGCGCGTCGGGGGCCTTGCTGAACTCGGGTGTGAACATCGAGGGGTCGGCGGTGATGTTGTACGCGTCGACGCTGGTGGCCAGGGCGATCCCGCTGCGGTCGGTGATCTCGCCGCGCTCGGCGGAGATCGTGTAGCTGAGGTAGCGGTTCTCCTTGGCCTTGGCCGCGTACGCGTTGGCATCGACGGCCTGGACCTGGAGCAGCCGGACGACGAACGTCAGCATGACGAGCGTCAGGGCGAGGCTGACCAGACGGAGCCGGGGGCGCGGGTTGCCGAGCCGCAGGGGGCGCGCGGTCCGGCCGCGGGGCGGGTGGGGGCGTCGTGCCGGGGCGGACGGGCGGCGGGCCGCGGGCCGGGGGCGCCCCTGGCCGCCTGCGGCGCTGCGCGGGCGCGCGGGGCCGGGCACCCGCCGGCGCGGTGGTTCCTTGGGCGGCACTGCGTCACCTGCCGGGGCTCGTCGAGGGCTGGTCTGCCTGGGTACGCGGCCCGGCGGGCGGGGTCGCGGAGGTGCTGGACGGCGCGGCGGCGCCCGGACGGCCGGCCGATGCCGACGGAGCGGGCGAGGCCGGGGCGGTGGTCCGGGGCGGGGCGCCGGTGGCGGGGGACGCCGCCGGCGGACTGCTCTTCGGCTGCGGCGGTACGGGGTCGGGCTCGGCGGGAACGCCGCGGACCGTGCCGTCCGGGTTCAGGAAGGCGGGGCTGCCGCCGGGCACCATGCCCAGCTCGCGGGCGCGCCGTTCGAGGGCGTCCGGCTTGGAGTAGTTGTCGACGTCGTGCTGGAGGGCCTGCTGCTCGTCGGTGAGCTCCGTGGTCCGTTTCTTGAGCTCGCTCAGCCTGAACGATCCTTCGTTGAGGGCCGAGTTGAGCACCAGGAGCGTGATCAGGCCGCCGCTGAGGAGCACCACGACCAGCAGGACGAAGGGGGTACGGGCCGCGTTGCCGGGTCCGGACGGCATCAGCCGGGCGAGCCGCGCGGCGCGCCCTTTCAACTGCCCGGCCGGTCTGCTCACCGCGCCGCCCCGCGCCTCACCGGTTTCCGGGTTCCCGGATGCCGGGCGCTCACCGCTCCTCCTCGCGGATCCGCTGGGCGCCGCGCAGCCGGGCGGGGGCGGCGCGCCGGTTCTCGGCGACCTCCTCCTCCGTGGGCAGTTCCGCGCCGCGGGTCAGCAGCTTCAGCCGGGGCTGGTAGCGCTCGGGGACGACCGGCAGTCCGGGCGGCGCCGTGGTGGCGGCGCCCGCCGCGAACACCTGCTTGACCAGCCGGTCCTCCAGCGAGTGGTACGAGAGGACGGCGATACGGCCGCCGACCGCGAGGCTCTGCACGGCAGCCGGAATGGCCCGCTCCAGGACGGTGAGTTCGCCGTTGACCTCGATGCGCAGCGCCTGGAAGGTCCGCTTGGCGGGGTTGCCGCCGGTGCGTTTGGCGGCCTGGGGCAGCGAGTCACGGATCAGCTCGACGAGCCGGGCGCTGTTGCTGAACGGCTCCTTCTCGCGCTCGCGCACGATCGCGGAGACGATCCGCTTGGCCTGCTTCTCCTCGCCGTACGCCCGCAGGATCCGGACCAGTTCGCCCGGCGGATAGGTGTTGAGCACCTCGGCCGCGCCGATGCCGGTCGTCTGGTCCATGCGCATGTCGAGCGGGGCGTCCTGGGCGTACGCGAATCCGCGGTCGGCCTCGTCCAGTTGCATGGAGGAGACGCCGAGGTCGAACAGGACGCCCTGGACCTTCGGGATGCCGAGCCTGTCCAGCACCTCGGGCAGTTCGTCGTAGACGGCGTGCACCAGAGTGGCGCGGTCGCCGTACGGGGCGAGCCGCTCGCCGGAGAGCCGCAGCGCCTCCTTGTCCCGGTCCAGCCCGATCAGCCGTGCGGACGGGAAGGCGGAGAGCAGCGCCTCGCTGTGCCCGCCGAGGCCGAGGGTGCAGTCGACGACCACGGGCGCCTGCGGGCCCGGCGCCTCCAGAGCCGGGGCCAACAGGTCCAGGCACCGCTGGAGCATCACCGGGACGTGTCGGGTCTGGCTCATGCGCCCTCTCAGGCTCAGGTCCCGTGTGGCCGCACGTACGGCCTGGTCCCCACCCGCTCAGAAGGGGAGGTCGGCGGGCGCCGGGGAAGGGGCGCCGGCCGGCCGGCGAGCGGGAGAGGGCCAGGCCCGTACGTACGCCGCACACACAGGGGAAATCTACGGAATGTGCAGGGTGTCGGTAACTTCCCGTCACTTTAGTCCACCCTGCCAGTCGATCGATTCCCGATCAATCAACCCGGCTGCGCGTCGCCCCGCCCTCCATTCACCCGCCCGGACGAACGATCGTGAGGCTTGTGGGTTACCTCACAACAAGTCTCGTTGACGTTCTTTGTCCCTTCTCACAGCACGACGGGAGCAGGTGCGGGAGCTAACGTCATATCCATGTCGACTTCCGCGCACTCCCCCGCCGGGCCTCCCGCGCCCGCAGCCGACCCGGCCCGCACCGGAGGCACGGTCACCGATCGTCTCGTCGAGGCGAATGTCCGGTACGCCGCCGAATTCGAAGACCCGGGCATGGACGCCAAGCCGGTGCTGCGCGTCGCCGTGGTCGCCTGCATGGACGCCCGGCTCGACCTGCACGACGCGCTCGGCCTGGCGCTCGGCGACTGCCACACCATCCGCAACGCGGGCGGCGTGGTCACCGACGACGTGATCCGTTCGCTGACCATCAGCCAGCGGGCCCTCGGCACGCGCAGCGTCATACTCATTCATCACACCAATTGCGGCCTGGAGTCGATCACCGAGGAGTTCCGCCAGGAGCTGGAGGTGGAGGTCGGCCAGCGTCCGGTCTGGGCGGTCGAGGCGTACAAGGACGCCGACCAGGACGTACGCCAGTCGATGCAGCGCGTGCGCACCTCGCCGTTCCTGCTGCACACCGACGACATCCGCGGCTTCGTCTTCGACGTGACCACCGGCCTGCTGCGGGAGATTCTCCCCGCCGCCTGACCGGCCGGACGCCGCCCTTCCGGAACCGAAAACCCCACCGAAACCGGCATATCGCCCCCACTTGTCCACAGGCGAGTGACACGAAGCGGTAACGGCAACAAGAATGCGCATGTGACATCCCGCCGGACGTTTCCGGATGGGGTGTCCGTGTTTCGGGGTGGGCCGGACCGCTGCGCGCGAGTCGGCCCGTGAATGGGGTATCCCCTGCTCCTCGTGAGCGTGGGGCAGGGCCGAGGAGGGCCGGGTGACGACCTATGACGATCGAGCGAGCCTCACAGATCTGACCACGACTGCGGAGCGGGTGCGCAGGTCGGTGGAGAGTGTGATCGAGGGCAAGCCTGAGGTCGTACGGCTTTCGCTGACCGTACTGCTGGCCGAGGGGCATCTGCTCATCGAGGACGTCCCCGGAGTCGGCAAGACGATGCTGGCCAAGGCGCTGGCACGGTCCATCGACTGCTCGGTGCGGCGCATTCAGTTCACGCCGGACCTGCTGCCTTCGGACATCACCGGCGTGTCCATCTTCGACCAGCAGCGGCGCGACTTCGAATTCAAACCGGGCGCGATCTTCGCCCAGATCGTGATCGGCGACGAGATCAACCGCGCCTCGCCGAAGACCCAGTCGGCGCTGCTGGAGTCCATGGAGGAGCGCCAGGTCACCATCGACGGGCACAGCTACGAGCTGCCCGACCCGTTCATGGTGGTGGCCACCCAGAACCCGGTGGAGATGGAGGGCACCTATCCGCTGCCCGAGGCCCAGCGCGACCGGTTCATGGCGAGGGTGTCGATCGGCTATCCGAGTGCCGACGCCGAGCTGCGGATGCTCGATGTGCACGGCGGTCTCTCGCCGCTCGACGACCTCCAGCCGGTGGCGCACGCGCACGACATCATCAAGCTGATCGACGCGGTGCGGACGGTCCATGTGGCCGACGCCGTGCGGCGGTACGCGGTGGAGCTCGTCGGGGCCACCCGCAGCCATCCCGATCTCCGGCTCGGCGCCTCGCCCCGGGCCACCCTGCATCTGCTGCGCGCGGCGAAGGCCTCCGCGGCGCTGAGCGGCCGGGACTACTGCCTGCCGGACGATGTGCAGGCGCTGGCGGTCGCGGTGCTCGCGCACCGGCTGCTGCCGACGGCACAGGCCCAGCTGAACCGCCGTACCGCCGAGCAGGTCGTGCTGGAGATCCTCCAGCAGACACCGGTTCCGACCGCGAGCGGTGGCGTCACCCAGGTCCGTCCCCAGCATCAGCCGGGCCGTCCGGCGTACGGCCGGCAGCAGCCCGGCGCACGGCGGGTGTGATGGCCGCCGGGGGGCCGGCCGCGATGGACGACGGCGACGAGAAGGGCGGTCTGCGGACCGCTCTGAGCGGGCTGACCACCCGTGGGCGGTCCTTTCTGGCTGCCGGTATCGCCGCGGCGATCTGCGCCTACGTGCTCGGACAGGCGGATCTGCTGCGGGTCGGGCTGCTGCTCGCCGCGCTGCCGCTGGTCTGTGTGGTGGTGCTGGTCCGCACCCGCTACCGCGTCGCGGGCACCCGGCGGCTCGCGCCGTCCCGGGTCCCTGCGGGCACGGAGGCGCGGGTCCATCTGCGGATGGAGAACGTGTCGCGGATGCCCACCGGGCTGCTGATGCTCCAGGACCGGGTGCCCTATGTGCTCGGCCCGCGGCCCCGGTTCGTACTGGACCGGGTGGAGGCCGGCGGCCGTCGCGAGGTGTCCTACCGGGTGCGGTCGGATCTGCGCGGGCGCTATCCGCTGGGTCCGTTGCAGCTGCGGCTGAGCGATCCGTTCGGGATGTGCGAGCTGACCCGTTCGTTCAGCGCGTACGACACCCTCGTCGTCATTCCGCGGACCGAGCCGTTGCCGCCGGTGCGGCTGGCCGGCGAGGCCTCGGGGTACGGCGAGGGACGGCAGCGTTCACTGGCACTGGCCGGTGACGACGACGTGATTCCGCGCGGCTACCGGCACGGCGACGACCTGCGCCGGGTCCACTGGCGCTCGACCGCGCGCTACGGCGAGCTGATGGTGCGTCGCGAGGAGCAGCCGCAGCGGGCCAGGTGCACGGTGCTGCTGGACACCCGGCTGATCGCCTACCAGGGGACGGGGCCCGATTCCGCCTTCGAGTGGGCGGTGTCCGGCGCCGCGTCCGCGCTGATGCACATGCTGGAGCGCGGCTTCGCCGTCCGGCTGCTGACCGACGACGGGAACGCGGTTCCGGGCGAGGGCGCGGGCGGTTTCGCCGGGTCGACGCAGGAGTCCGCCGATTCGGCGGGTCTGATGCTGGACACCCTGGCGGTGGTCGACCACTCCGACGGCAGCGGTCTGTCGCGCGCGTACGACGTGCTGCGCGGCGGCAACGAGGGTCTGCTGATCGCGTTCTTCGGTGATCTGGACGAGGAGCAGGCGGCGGTGGCGGCGCGGATGCGGCAGCGCAGCGGTGGCGCCGTCGCGTTCGTACTGGACAGCGCGGCCTGGGTGCAGGGCGACGTCCTGCCCGCAGGGGCGGAAGCGGCGTCCGAGCGGCGGCTGCGGCTGCTGCGGGAATCGGGCTGGACGGCTGTGGCGGTGGCGCCCGGGACCGGTCTCGCCCGCTACTGGCAGCAGGCGGGGCACCAGGACGTGGCGGCGCAGTCCGCCGCCGTCGGCGGCGCGGCCGGCACGACAGGTTTCTCCGGGGGATGGTCATGAGCAGTCGTGGTCGGCTGACGCTGTGCGCCTTTGCGGCGACGCTGATGGCGGCGGCCTCGATACTGCCGCTGGTCGAGCCGGCCGGGTGGATCCTGCAGGCCGCGTTCGTGCTGGCGGTCCAGAGCGGGATGGGTGCGCTCGTCCGCCGGGCGCCCGTGCCCCGTGCGCTGGTCGTCGCGGCGCAGGCGCTGGTCACGCTGGTCCTGCTGACGGTGGTGTTCGCCAGGGAGCAGGCGCTGGCCGTTCTGCTGCCCGGCCCGGAGGCCGTCCAGCGGCTCGCGCACCTGCTGACGTCGGGCGCCGAGGATGTCGGCAGGTATGCCGCTCCGGCTCCCGTGACGGACGGCATCCGGCTGATGCTGATCGGCGGTGTGCTGCTGGTCGGGCTGGCCGTGGACGCCCTCGCTGTGACGTTCCGCAGCGCGGCCCCGGCCGGGCTGCCGCTCCTCGCGCTCTACTCGGTGGCCGCGGGGCTGTCCGAGGGCGGGGCGGACTGGCTGTGGTTCCTGCTGGCGGCCGGTGGCTATCTGCTGCTTCTGCTGGCCGAGGGCCGGGACCGGCTCTCCCAGTGGGGGCGGGTCTTCAGCGGAGCGGCCGCCAGGTCCCCGGGAGGTCCGGCGGTCGGTGCGGCGTTTTCGAGCAGCCGGCCGACGGCCCCGGTCCGTACCGGGCGCCGCATCGGCGCGCTGGCGCTGGGCGTCTCGCTGCTCGTTCCGGCGGCGCTGCCGGCGCTCGACGGCGGAATGCTCATCGGTACGGGCGGCAGCGGGAGCGGCAAGGGTGGCGGCGGCACCATCTCCGCGGTGAACCCGCTGGTCTCGTTGCAGGACAACCTGAACCAGCCGGAGAACCGGCAGGTGATGTCCTACCGCACCAATGCCGGCGCCCCACAGGGGTTCTATCTGCGGATTCTGGCCCTGGACCAGTTCAACGGGAGCGAGTGGCGGCCCTCCACGCGACGTCTGAAGGACGTGCCGAAGCGGCTCCCGGATCCGGCGGGCCTCGGCCCGGACGTGGCGGTCACGGAGATCAGGTCGAACATCTCCGCGTCCCGCTCCTACCAGCAGACCTATCTGCCGCTCCCCTACCCGGCGACCGAGGTCAAGATCGACGGGCGCTGGCGGTACGAACCGGTGGGACGGACGCTCGTCGGTGACCGCGGGGAGACGACCCGCGGCGCGCAGTACCAGGTCACCAGTCTGGTGGTCGAGCCGACCGCCGAACAGCTCGCCGCGGCGGGCCCGGCGCCGGCCGCTCTGCGGCGCGAATACACCCGCGTCCCCGGCACCCTGCCGAAGGTGGTCGAGGAGACCGCGAACAGGGTGACCAAGGGCGCCGCCAACGACTACGAGCGGGCGGTGAAGCTGCAGGACTACTTCGCCTCGGACGGCGGCTTCAGCTACAACACCTCGGTGAACTCGGGCACCGGAAGCGCGGCGATCACCCGGTTCCTGAAGGACAAGCAGGGCTTCTGCGTCCACTTCTCCTTCGCGATGGCCGCGATGGCACGGACGCTGGGCATTCCGGCCCGGGTCGCGGTGGGCTTCACTCCCGGCACCGAGCAGTCGGACGGTTCGGTCTCGGTGGGGCTGCGCGATGCGCATGCCTGGCCCGAGCTCTATTTCGAGGGCGTCGGGTGGACCCGTTTCGAGCCGACTCCGACGCGGGGCAGCACGCCGGCGTACACCCAGCAGGACCTCCCCGCGAGTGACACGAACGTCCCGGCCCAGCCGGAGAAGGGCTCCTCGGCGGCTCCCTCGATCGCGCCGTCCGTCCCGGACAGCTGCCCGGCGCAGATGCGCAAGCAGGGCGAGTGCGGCAGCACGGCGGCACCGGGGGCGGCGGCGCCGACGGATTCCGGGACACCGACGAGCGCCGTCGCCGGTCTGGTCCTGCTCGCCGCGGTGATCCTCGCGCTGCTTCTCCTGCCCCTGCTCTGGCGGCTCCGGGCACGCCGACGCAGGCTGAGTCTCTCCACCAGGCGCACACCGTCCACAGGACAGGGCGCCACCGCCACCGACCTGGACCACGGCATCGAACCGGGCCGCACACCGGTGTACGCGACGACCGGAACGCTCGCGGCCTGGCAGGAGATCACCGACACGGCCTGGGACCACGGCATCGAGCCGGACGACTCCCGGACCCCGCGCAAGGCGGCGGCCCGGGTGGTGCGACTGGGTCGGCTCGACCCCGATGCGGCCGCCGCGGTGCACCGGGTGGCCGGGGCGGTGGAGCAGGTCCTCTACGCCCCGGAGCCCCGGGCGAGCACCGGGCTGGCCGAGGACGTGGAGACGGTACGAGCCGGTCTGCGGGCGTCTGCCGACCGGCTCACCCGGATCAGAGCGGTCGTGGCTCCGCGCTCGGCCGTTCGGGTGATCTGGGCGGCCTCGGACCGCTGGGCGGCGATCACCGGCAGGTGGACGGCGCTGTGGAGCCGGGACCGGTGGGCGGGGTGGCTGCGACGGCCGTCGCGCCAGCGGGGGTGACCGGGGACGCAGGCCATGCCCGCCACCGGTCGCAGTCCTGGGCACGGGCATGGCCTGCGTCCCGCCACCGGTCGCAGCCCTCGGCGTGGGCGCGGCCTGCGTACCGCCACCGGTCCCGGGCGCGGGAGGGATCCGGTAGCTGTGCCGGCCCGGCCGACCGGCCGCCTTCGCCCCGCAGCGTGCGTTCATGCGGGCGGACCGGGGCTCCCTCGGGTCCGCCCGCGCGAAGGCACGCATGCATGCCCTCGTGGAAGGCCCTCCCATGAAGAAGTCAGGCCGACGGCGACCGGCGGTGGCCTGTCCCGGGCACACGTGAGGGGCGGCCGCGAAGACGCGGCCGCCCCTCACCCAAGTGTGTCCGAGGGTCTACTGACCCTGCTCGTCGCGGCGGCGCTGCCACCGCTGCTCGATGCGGTTCATCACGGTCCGGCGTTGCCTGGGCCGGCTGCGCTCGCCGCCGCCTCCGGCTGCCGGATGCTCGCCCGGTTTGGGCGCCTTGCGCCAACCAGTGACCGCAAGGACCGCGCAGCCCAGCATGACGAGAAAACCCACCACGCTGATCCAGATCTGCTGGGCGACCATTCCGGCCATGAGGAGCGCGATACCCACCAGGAAGCCTGCGACCGCCTGGTAGACCCGTCGCCGGGTGTACGTACGCAGCCCGCTTCCCTCGAGCGCTGTCGCGAACTTGGGATCTTCGGCGTACAGCGCTCGCTCCATTTGCTCGAGCATTCGCTGCTCGTGCTCCGAGAGCGGCACGGAGTCCTCCTCGTCGTCGGCCGCGGGGGGCGGCCGGTATGCGGCCCTTCCAGGATAGGCAGGGAATCGCCCCCGTGAAACCCGCCTTCTTGCCCATCAGCCAGTCCGGGCCGCCACAACGGCTCAGCTGCTGAGGCGTTGATTCCCCAACCTCCGATCCGTCATGCCGGATGGTGTCCCCCGATCATACGGGGCGAAGCCCCCGATCGGGGGGCCTGGTGCGTACTCCGTCTGCCGCTGCGTCGCTGATCAGCCGCGCTGCGGCCGAGCAACCGCAGGACCGGACCGCGCTCAGGCGCGCTTCGTGCCCAGAACGTGCAGCTGCGTCGCGACCGAGTGGAAGGCGGGCAGTTCGGCCGCGGCGGACTCCAGCTTGAGCAGGGCCTCCATGGCACCGGGCTCCGTGTCCACCAGGACGCCCGGCACGAGGTCGGCGAAGACCCGTACACCGTGGACCGCCCCGACCTCGACGTCGGCCCCGGAGACGAGCTCGGTGAGCTGCTCCGCGGTGTAGCGCCGGGGCACCGGGTCGCCCTCGCCCCAGCGGCCCGCCGGGTCGCTGAGCGCCTGCCGGGCCTCGGTGAAGTGACCGGCGAGCGCCCGCGCCAGGACGGCACCGCCGAGCCCGGCGGCGAGCAGGCTGAGCGCACCGGACGGCCGGAGCGCCTCCACCGCGTTGCGCACGCCCTCGGCGGGGTCGTCGACGTACTCCAGGACGCCGTGGCACAGCACCGCGTCGTACCCCCCGCGCTCGACCACCTCGAACAGGCCGTGGATATCGCCCTGGACGCCGCGGACCCGGTCGGCGACCCCGGCCTCGGCCGCGCGGCGCTCCAGCGCGAAGAGCGCGTTGGGGCTGGGGTCGACGACGGTGACGCGGTGGCCGAGACGGGCGACCGGCACCGCGAAGTTGCCGGTGCCGCCGCCGGTGTCCAGGACGTCCAGGGCGTCCCTGCCGGTCGCCTTCACCCGGCGGTCGAGGGCGTCCTTGAGGACCTCCCAGACCACGGCGGTACGGAGGGAGGCGCGGGGGCGCAGCTGGTCCGACACGGCAGATGACTCCTCGGCACGGTGCCGCCTCTGACGGCGGAGCGTGAACAGTGCAGGTGGTACGAGCGATGCCCACCCTATTGCCTCGCGCCGCCGCCGCCCTCATCCCGCGTCGGGCCGCGCCCTCCTGGCCTGCGGGAGCACCGGCTGGAGGACCAGCAGCCGCTCGACCAGGCGCAGGAACATCGCCGCGTCACGCAGCAGGTCGTCGGCGTCCCGCCGACTGGCCGCACCTGGAATCCCGGCTTCCGCGCGGGCCCTGCGGCGGGCGCCGGAGGCGAACAGTGCGCTCCATTCGGTCAGCTCGGGGGCTATTTCGGGCAGGACCTCCCAGGCGCTGCGGATGCGCTCCCGGCGCCGCTTGGACGTCTCCGGGCGGCCCCGCGCGGCGAGCACCGCGGCCGCGGTGCGCAGCGCTGCGAGGTGGGCGGTGGCATACCGCTCGTTCGGCACATCGAGAACGGCGGCCTCGTCGAGGCCGGTGCGGGCCTGGGCGAGCAGATCGAGGGCGGCGGGCGGCGCCGCGGTACGGCGCGGAACGGGGTGGACATCGCTTGCCGGGCCGGTCAGTGAGGGGGCAGGGCCGTCTGCGCGGCGCCGGGGTGCGGCTGCTGCGGACGAGTGGGCCATGACGAAACCTCCTGTCTCGTGTAACGGCTCCGTGGCCGTATGTATCCATCGTGAGGGGCACCACTGACAATCGCCCCGAAACCCTCTCCGACCTGCGCTTTTGCTTCGTTCGCAAGTTCGGGCTACCTTTTTGAACTGACTGGTCAGTTCAAAACAAGGGGGAGGGCCTGTGGACAGCCCGCACGGGGCATCCGTCACCGCCGAGAATTTCGGCCTCAAGGGGCCGCGCGGCTGGGCCTTCCGAGGCCTGGGTGTCGATGCCGGACCCGGTTCGCTGGTGGCGATCGAGGGCCCGTCCGGCTCGGGCCGCACCTGCCTGCTGCTCGCTCTCACCGGCCGGATGCGCCCCACCGAGGGCCACGCGAAGGTCGGCGGGCTGCGTCTGCCGCGCAAGATGGCCGCCGTACGCCGCATCGCCGCACTGGGCCCGGTCCCCGGGGTCAGCGAGCTCGACCCGGCCTTCACCGTCGCCGAGCACCTGCGCGAGCGGGCCCTGCTGCAGCGCCGCTTCGACGGTTCGCTGCGCGCCCTGCTGCGCCCGCGCGCCGAGCGGGTCGCCACCGCCCAGGAACGGATCGACGCGGCGCTGGACGCCGCCGGACTCGACCCGGCCACCCTGCCCAAGGCCGGGCGGACCTCCGTACGGGATCTGGAGCGGCTGGAGGCACTGCGGCTCTCCATCGCCCTCGCGCTGATCGGCAGCCCCCGGCTGCTCGCGGTGGACGACACCGATCTCAAGCTCTCCGACGCCGAACGTGCCGAGGCCTGGCAGCTGCTGCGGTCCATCGCGGACAACGGCACGACCGTGCTCGCCGTCTGCAGTCAGGCGCCCGAGGACGCGATCACCCTGCGTACGGACAGCGCGGGCAGCACGGACGACGCGGTCGGCGCGGACGGCACGACCGCGGAGACCGCGGAGACCGCCGAGACCGCGACCGGGGAAACCACGACCGAGGAAGGAACGGCCGATGCGTTCGCCGAGACTGGCCGCGCTTGAGCTCAAGCGTTTCGGCAGGGGAAAGCTGCCGCGCGCCGCGCTGGTCGCGCTGCTGCTCCTGCCACTGCTGTACGGCGCCCTGTACCTGTGGTCCTTCTGGGACCCGTACGGCCGCCTCGACAAGATCCCCGTCGCGCTGGTCAACAACGACAAGGGCGCCACCGCGTCGGGCAAGCGCATCGCGGCCGGCGACGAGATCACCGGCAAGCTCCTCGACTCCAAGGTCTTCGACTGGCACGAGGTGAGTTCCGCCGAGGCCGACAAGGGTGTCGAGGACGGGACGTACTACCTCTCGCTCACCATGCCGTCGGACTTCAGCAAGCGGATCGCGTCCAGTTCGGGCGACTCCCCCGAGACCGGCGCCCTCCAGGTGCGGACCAACGACGCCAACAACTACATCGTCGGGCAGATCTCCCGGACGGTGTTCTCCGAGGTGCGCACCGCCGCGTCGACCAACGCCTCGCGCGGCTTCTACGACCGGATCTTCATCAACTTCTCCGACCTCCACGACGCGACGGCGAAGGCCGCCAAGGGGGCCGACGATCTCAAGGGCGGCATCGGCAAGGCCAAGAAGGGATCGCAGGATCTCGCGGACGGCCTGAAGGACGCCAAGGACGGCAGCGGCAGGCTGGCCGGCGGGATCGTCAAGCTGGACAAGGGCGCGGGCGACCTCGAAACCGGTTCCCGGCAGGTGGCCGACGGCACTCAGCAGCTCGCCGACAAGGTGAACGGGGTGGCGGCCGACGTCCGCCCGTTCCTCAAGGACAACGGCAAGTCGATCGGCGACACCGCCCGGCTGGTCTCCGACTCCTCGAAGACCGTGCGGGACAACCTCGACCTGCTGGTGAAGGCGGCGCCCACCGCGGCCATCGCCGCCCACACGGCCTCCGACGACCTGGTCGAGATCTACCGCACCAGTTGCACGGACGAGCCGGTGCCCGACTCCACCGTCTGCCCGCCGCTGAAGCGCGCCAAGACCGCGGCGGCCGACGTCGCCGCTGTCGCCGACGATGTGAACGTGCTGGTCACGAACCAGAACGGTGATCTGAAGAAGCTGCGCACCCAGCTGACCACGCTTCAGCGGCAGGCCGATGACCTGGCGGAGCGTGCGCCGCATCTGGACGAGGACCTGGAGTCCGCCGTCAAGGAGGTCAACGCGCTCAACACCGGTGCCCACAAGGTCGCGAAGGGAGCCGACGATCTGCACACCGGCCTGGCCACCGCCAGGACCGGCTCCGCCGACCTGGACACCGGCGTGAGCGATCTCAAGAAGGGCGCGACCAACCTGGACAGCGGGCTGATCCGGCTCGGCGACGGCTCGGCCACCCTCGCCCAGGGGCTCAACGACGGCGTCGGCCAGATCCCCGACTACGACAAGAAGGACCGCGACGCCCGTACGGGAGTCATGGCCGACCCGGTGCAGCTGGCCTCCCAGTCGCTGCACGCGGCCCCCAACTACGGCACCGGTTTCGCGCCCTACTTCATCCCGCTTTCCCTCTGGGTCGGCGCGATGGTGGCCTACATGCTGATCCAGCCGCTCAACCGGCGCGCGCTCGCCGCCGGGGCCTCCGCCTGGCGGATCGCCTTCGCGGGCTGGCTGCCGGTGGCCGCGATCGGTCTGCTCCAGGTGGCCGCCCTGATGTCCGTACTGCACTGGGGGCTCGGTCTGCAGATGGCCCGCGCCGCCGGAACGGTCGGCTTCCTGGCGCTGGTGACCTGCTGCTTCGCGGCGATCGTGCAGTGGCTGAACGCTCAATTCGGAGCCGCGGGACGGATCCTTGTACTGGCCGTGCTGATGCTCCAGCTGACCTCGGCCGGGGGAACGTATCCCGTCCAGACCAGCCCCGGATTCTTCAACGCGATCCACCCCTACCTGCCGATGAGCTACATCGTCGAGGGGCTGCGCCGGCTGATCACGGGCGGCGGCCTGGGCCCGGTCTGGCAGGGCAGCGCGGTGCTGCTGGCCTTCACGGCGGGGGCGCTCGCCCTGACCGCGGTCGCCGCACGCCGCAAGCAGGTGTGGACCCTGGACCGGCTCCACCCGGAGCTGAGCCTGTGAGCACGCCGGAACCTGTGAGAATCGGGGGCATGGAAAGCAGTAGCACCACGCGTCGCCGGGCCACCCGGCAGAAGCTCTACGAAGCGGCCGTGACCCTCATCGCCGAGAAGGGCTTCTCGGCGACCACGGTGGACGAGATCGCCGAGCGCGCCGGGGTCGCCAAGGGCACGGTCTACTACAACTTCAAGAGCAAGACCGAGCTCTTCGAGGAGCTGCTGCGCCACGGGGTCGGACTGCTCACGGCCTCGCTGCGCTCCGCGGCCGAGGAGACCGAGGAGCGCGGCGGCACCCGGGTCGAGGCCCTGGACGCGATGATCCGGGCGGGTCTGGTCTTCATCGACCGCTATCCGGCCTTCACCCAGCTGTACGTCGCGGAGCTGTGGCGCACCAACCGTGCCTGGCAGGGGACCCTCCTGGTGGTACGTCAGGAAGCCGTCGCGGTGGTGGAGGGGGTGCTGCGCGAGGGTGTGGGCAACGGCGAGCTGAGCGAGGAGATCGACATCCCGCTGACGGCCGCCGCGCTGGTCGGCATGGTGCTGGTGGCGGCCCTGGACTGGCAGGCGTTCCAGCCGGAGCGTTCGATCGACGATGTGCACTCGGCACTGTCGCTGCTCCTGCACGGGCGGGTCAGCGGGCGCTGATCCGCCCGGCCGGGTGCGCGGCAGCACGGGAAGACGCCGGTCCGGTGAGGCTCGATCCCCCCGAGCCTGCGCCGGACCGGCGTCTTCCGTACTGCCGGAGAGCCTTCCCCCGTGACCTTCGTTCCCCCGTGGTCCCCGGGCTCTCCTTCGTGCTCCCCCGTTCCGGAGGGAACGCCGCGACCGTTCCGCCGCCCCGTGTCGGCGGTGCCGGGGCCGCGCCCTCTCCGTGCGTTCCACTCTCCCGTCCGCACAGGTGGGAGCCCATCCGCGCATCTACTCATCTCGTCGCCTAGGTACGGATACTCAGAGCTGCGCACCGAACCCACCCCGGGCGTTGCGCCATCTGGCCTACGATCTCGTCCGTGTCCGTACTTCCCCTGGTGTTCACGAGCGGCTGGGCGAGCGGGATCAACGCCTACGCGGTGGTCCTGCTGCTCGGTGTCTTCGGCGCGACCGGTCTGACCGACGAGGTGCCCGCGTCGCTGCAACGCACCGACGTCCTCGTGGTGGCCGGCGTTCTCTTCCTGTGCGAGGTGGTGGCCGACAAGATCCCGTACGTGGACTCGGTCTGGGACTCGGTGCACACCGTCATCAGGCCGGTCGCCGGTGCCGTCGTGGCCGCGCTGCTGGCCGGCGAGAGCGGTTCGCTGCCGCAGCTCGCCGCCGCGGCGGTGGGCGGTTCCACCGCGCTGATGAGCCATCTGGTGAAGGCGGGCACCAGAATGGCCGTCAACTCCTCCCCCGAGCCGTTCAGCAATGTCGCCGTGAGCATCGCGGAGGACCTGGGCGTCGCCGGGATCGTCACCTTCGCGATATTCCATCCGGTGGTGGCCGCGGTCATCGCGGGGACGCTGTTGCTGCTGGGCATCGTGATACTGGCCTTCCTGGCCTCCAGAATCCGTCGGTATCTGCGCCGCAGGGCTCAGCGGCGGGAGGAGAAACGCCTGGCCGGGAAGGGTTCGCACTGGCCGCCGGACTGACTGTCGGTGGTGGCCGTTAAGGTCACTGACATGGCACGTATTGCGGTGATCGGCGCCGGGATGGGCGCGATGGCGGCGGCCGCCCGGCTCGCCGTGGCAGGCCACCGGGTGACGGTGTACGAGCGGTCGGAGACCTTCGGCGGTTCGGTCGGCCGGTATGCCCATGAGGGCTTCGCCTTCGACACCGGTCCGACGCTGCTGCATCTGCCCGCCGTCTACCGCGACTTGTTCGTGAAGACCGGCAAGGAGCCGCTGGAGCGGTGCGTCACCATGACCCAGGTCGATCCGGCGAGCCGTCATCTGTTCGCCGACGGCACGGCGGTCTCGCTGCCGAACGCCTCACGGGCCGGGGTCGTCTCCGCGCTGGACGGCGCGCTCGGTGGCGGCGTCGGCGCGGCCTGGGGCGAGTTCCTGGACCGGGCACGCGATGCCTGGGACCGGTCCCGGCGTCCGCTCCTGGAGGAGCCGTTGCGCCCCGACTGGCAGGTGCTCGGCCGCGATCCGTATCCGGCGCTCCGCCGGCGCCGCCTGCTGCGCTCCGCCCGACAGGCGGGCACGGTCGCGGAGGTCGGCGCGTGGGAGCTGGCGGACCCCCGGCTGGCCGCGCTCCTCGACGGGTACGCCCTGTCGTACGGGCTCGATCCGCTGCGCGCCCCGGCGGCGGCCGCCCTGCTGCCGTACATGGAGGAGACGTTCGGCAGCTGGTACGTCGCCGGTGGGATGCGGGCCCTGGCACAGGCGGTGTACGAGCGGTGCCTGGCCCGGAAGGTGGAGTTCGTCTTCGGCGCCGAGGTGGCCCGGGTCGTCGAGAAGGACGGCCGGGCGGCGGGCGTCGAGCTGATGGACGGCACGGTCGCCGAGGCCGGCCATGTGGTGCTGGGGGCCCGGCCGTGGCCGGGGCTGGTGCCCGGTCAGGAGCTGTGGCACGACGGCGACGTGGCGGTGCGGCCCCGGCCCGGAGAAGGGGTGGTGCCGGGCCGGTTCCTGGTTCTGCTCTCGTTGCGCGGCGCCCGGCCCGCGGATGCCGTGCACCGGACGCTGGTGCATCCCGAGGACGGCGCGGCGGAGCGCGCGGCGGTGTTCGGCGGAAGGCTCGCCGAGCGCCCCACGGTGACGGTGCTGCGCCCGGACGACCCGTCGACCCGCCCCGACGACGCGCACGAGGCGGTGACGCTGATGGCGACGGTCGCCCCGCACGGGGCGGTGGACTGGACGGACCCGGCGGTGCGCGAGCGGTGCGCCGATGCGCTGATCGAGGCGGCAGCCGCGGCCGTGCCCGGGATACGGGAGCGGTTGCTCCATGCCGAGGTGCGGACGCCGGCCGAGACCGCTGCCGACACCGGCGCCGAGGGCGGTTCGGTGCCCGCGCCCGCGCTGGCCGGGGCGGGCGGCGCGTATCTGCACCCGGGCAATCGCACCCGACTGCCGGGGCTCTACACCGCGGGCGGCTGGGCGCACCCGGGCGGCGGGCTCGCCCACGCGGGCATGTCGGGAGCGCTGGTCGCCGGGCTGATCGTGGAGGGTGACGGCTTCCGCGGCTCCCAGTGACCGGGAGAGCCGTCTGCCGGGCCCGTCGGCGATCGGGCCGCCCGCCCGTCGTCAGTAGCGGTACTGCTGCTCGTCGTAGCCGTTGCCGTTGTTGTAGCCGTTCGGGAACGGGGCGGGCTGCGCGGGCTGTTCCGGCGGTGTGACCGGGTACTGCTCCCCCTCGCGCTGCTGAGGCACCCAGACACCGCCCGGCGGGGTCTCGGGAGCGTACTGCTGGGCGTACGGGTCGGGGTCGTGCTGCTGCCGGCCACCGAAGCTGTCGTAACCGTTGCCGTAGCTGTCGTACGCCTCGTACTGCGCGGGACCGCCGGTGGTGCCGGTCCCGATGTACGGGTCGGAGTACGCGGCGTACTGCTGCCGCTCGGTGCCGTAGTCGTACTGCCCGGTGAGCGGGTCCTGACCGGCGTACGGGTCCTGGCCCTCCGCCCCGTACGCGGCGGAGGCCGGGGCGGGGGCGGTGTACGGGTCGTACGCGGCGTACTGCGGCTGGGGCTGTCCCTCCTGGCCCGGCCCCTGCTGCGACCGGCGGTGGTCGGAGTAGACGCCGTACTGCCCGGTGTCGTCCGGCAGCGGTTCGGGTTCGTAGACCGCGGCCGCCAGAGCCTCGGCGTCCGCGCGCTGCGGTGCCTGCCCGTCGTACGCCGTCTCCACGTCCGACACCTGGAGCGTGGGCCCGCGGCCCTCCCGGTCGCCGCCGCCCCGGCGACGACGGCTCGCGCCGGGCCTGCCCCCTATGGCCCAGCCGGTGGAGAAGCCGCGCCGGAAGGAGAGCGTGACGTATGTCTGGCCGGTCGCGAAGGCGATCGTGCCGAGGACGATGACGAACACCGACGGGATCAGCACGCCGACGACCACGCAGCCGAAGCCTCCGAAGGCGAGCAGTCGCCAGCGAAGGCGCGCCTTGTACTGCAGGAGCACCTCGCCGAGCAGCCACAGCGCAACTATTCCGAACGCGATGTAGAGGACCGTCCAGCCCATGCCCGCCCCCTTCTACGGCCACCGCCCCGGGTCGCGGCGGGTACGGCCGGTCACGACTGCTTGTGCAGTCCGAGATTCTCGTAGATTTCGAGCGTCGCCGTCGAGTTGTTGAGCGTAATGAAGTGCAATCCGGGCACACCCTCGGATCGCAGCCTCGCGCAGAACTGCGTTGCGAAGTCGATGCCAATGGAGCGTACAGCGGCGGGATCGTCCTTGGCGGCGAGGATGCGTTCTTTCAGGGACGAGGGGAAAGACGCGTTGCTGAGCTGCGCAAACCTGTCCAGCTGTTTGACGCTGGTCAGCGGCATGACCTCGGGGATGATCGGGGTTCCGCAACCCGCAGCGACCACACGGTCACGCATACGCAAATAGTCCTCCGGATTGAAGAACATCTGGGTGATTGCATAGTCGGCTCCGGCGCGGCACTTGTCCACGAAATGCCGGATGTCGGTGTCCCAGTCGGTCGAGCGCGGGTGCATCTCGGGAAATGCCGCGACGCCGACGCAGAAATCGCCGGATTCCTTGATGAGCCGGACGAGATCGGCCGCGTACCGCACGCCCTGCGGATGCTCGATCCACTCGCTCATCGGGTCGCCCGGCGGGTCTCCGCGCACGGCGAGGATGTTCCGGATCCCGGCGTCCGCGTACTGCCCGATCATGTTGCGCAGCTCGGCGACGGAGTGGTTGACCGCAGTGAGGTGGGCGACCGGAGTGAGGGTGGAATCGGCCGCGATCTGCTCGGTGGCCTTCACCGTCCCGGCCCGGGTGGAGCCACCGGCCCCGTAGGTCACGGAGACGAAACTCGGCCGCACCGCCTCGACCCGGCGCAGCGCGTTCCAGAGGTTCCGCTCGCCCTTCTCGGTCTTGGGCGCCCAGAACTCGAACGAGTACGAGGTCTTGCCGGTCGCGAGGAGCTCACGCACCGTGCGTGCGTGATCTGTCCTGGTGGATGGTGTGCCAAGGGCCATATGGGCAGGTTAACCAGAGCACGACGACCGAAGGACCGGACCAGCGTGAATTGCCCGAATTGACTGGTTGTTTGTCCATCCTTCGGACAGTCGGCCGGATATCGCCTCCGGGCAGTCGGCCTGATCACGCCGTGGCGCGCGCCCGGATCCTCCCGGCCAGTTCGGCGGTGGCGGCGGCCGGGTCGGTGGCCTCGGTGATCGCCCGTACGACGACGACCCGGCGGGCTCCGGCGTCCAGCACCTCGTCGAGATTGCCGGCGTCGATCCCGCCGATGGCGAACCAGGGGCGCGGCTGGTCGAGCGAGGCGGCGTACCGCACCAGGTCCAGGCCCGGGGCGTGCCGGCCGGGCTTGGTCGGGGTGGGCCAGCAGGGGCCGGTGCAGAAGTAGTCCACGCCGGGCTCGGCGACGGCCGCGTCGACCTCGGACCCGGCGTGCGTGGAGCGGCCGATCAGCACGTCCTCGCCGAGTACCGCTCGGGCGGCGGGCACCGGCAGGTCGCCCTGGCCGAGGTGCAGCACGTCGGAGCCGATGGCATGGGCGACATCGGCCCGGTCGTTCACCGCGAGGAGCTTGCCGTGGCGCCGGCACGCCTCGGCGAGGACGGCCAGGTGGTCGAGCTCCTCGGCCGCCTCCATGCCCTTGTCGCGGAGCTGGACGATGTCCACCCCGGAGGCGAGGACGGCGTCGAGGAACTCGGGGAGGTCGCCCTGGCGCCTGCGGGCGTCCGTGCACAGATAGAGCCGGGCATCGGACAGCAGCGCGCGAGGCGTGGGCATGGTGCGGTTCCCCCCTGGGAGAGCATCGTGGAGCGGTTGTCGCCGGACGGTGCGGGGGCGCGGGCCGCGCGGTGTCGCGCGGCCCGCCCCTCACATACGGCCGGCGGTCAGACGGCGAGCGCCTGGGCGCGGCGCTTCACCTCCGTGCCACGATTCTCACTCAGTGCCTGGGCAGGGGTGCCCGGCAGGGTCGGGTCGGGGGTGAAGAGCCACTCCAGCATCTCTTCGTCGTTGTAGCCGTCGTCCCTCAGGAGCGTCAGGGTGCCGGAGAGGCCCTTGACCACCTTGTTGCCGTCGATGAAGGCAGCAGGCACCTGGAGTGTCCGGTTCTCACCACGTCGTACGGCGATCAGCTGGCCCTCCTTGACCAGCTGCCGCACGCGCGTCACCTCGACATCGAACATTTCGGCGATGTCGGGCAGGTGGAACCAGGCGGGGACGAGAGCATCGATCTTTGCGTCAATCTCGGTCACAGGGACAAGCCTGCCATCCCGGACTGACAGCCGATACCCGGAGTCAGCCCTTCAGGGCCTCGCGGACCACGTCGGCGACCCGGCAGTGGCTCTGCCGGTCACCGGTGACCCAGCCGTGCGCGGTCGTCAGGGAGCGCGCGTAGCAGGCCCCGGTGTCGGTGGTGCCCCGGTACTTCTCGGTCGAGGCTCCGTCGGCGGACTGGACGACACCGTTCGTGCGGACGAGGCTGCCGGTCGAGTCCACGGTGTCGTCCGTCACCGCGTCCGTGCGCCACGCGTGTGCGGAGCCCTTCCGGGACGCGTCGACGAGCACACGGCGCTGGGTGACGGCGGCCCGCATGTCGTAGTTGTTGTAATCGCCGTACACCGGGATGTCCATGTCCACGTCAATGGGGTAGGACCAGGTGTGCCGCTGCGCGTCCGTGCGCCCGTGGGTCCGGGTCGTCACCGTGGTGGAACCGTGGTCACGCTGATGCATCACCTGGTGGCTGCCCGTGCGGGAGACGTTGTCCGTGTTGGTGTACGCGAACTCCTGCTCGACGGTGGTGGTGACCCGGCCCTTCGAGGTCTCGACATAGCCCGAGATCTTCCAGGAGCGGCCGGTCGACACGGAGACGTCCGTGGAGCCGTTCCCGCCCGGGGTCTGGACGGTCTTCACGACCGGGGTGTGGCCGAGCGTGTTGGTGGTCACCTTGCCGCTCGTGCGGGACGCGTGCGCGTCCGTGTCGAGGAAGAGCGAGCCGTCGACGGTCCAGCCGTCGGCCGCGCCGTACGGGGTGATGCTGATGCCGTGCGGCTTGCCGTCGGCCAGCAGACCCGCGAAGGGGGTGAGGTCGATGTCGTACGCCTCGGTCCTGAACTGGTCGATGGCCGGGATCGGGCGCCACAGGGTCGGCACGATGCCGCCGGAGTACACCACGGGGTACGGCTGGGCGAGGCCGGCCGGCTGTCCGTCCACCGCAACCTGCACCTCACGGTAGGGGCCGCCGCCGCAGAGGTAGTCGGGAGCGGTTTCCGCCAGATCGCTGGGGACCGCGTCGAACCACTGCTCGTCGCAGCCGCCACCGCGTGCGTAGACCTCCAGGCGCGCCTTGGTCAGGTTGCGCGGGAAGGTGACCTCGGTGCGGGTGGAGCCGCCCTTGCCGACGTTCATCCAGGGGGCGTTGTCGGAGCCCGTGTCACCGAGCGGGACGATGCGGTCGGCCGTGGTGGCGGCCGGGTGACGCTTGTCGGCCTGGTAATACGTGACCGTCAGCTTGATCCTGTACACACCGGTGTACGTCTCGTTGACGACATTGCCCAGTTCGACCTGAAGCTTCTGCGGGTCCTTGAGGAGCGGCGCGAAGTCGGTGATGTCCTTGGCGACGTGCCAGCTGATGCCGTCCTCGTCGGGCTCGGCGGTGCTGGTGCGGAAGACCTCCGCGCCACCGATGAAGACTGCGGCGAGGCGGTCGTACTGACGCCCCTTCACGCTGCCCGACCAGTCGAGGACGACCTTGTTCCACGGACCCTTGCACGGCTTGGGCGGGGTCAGCGTGGTGGTGTACGGCGGTCCGCCGAGGGTGTAGCCGAAGTCGTGGTCGACGGCCGTCACCGAGCAGCTCTTGGTGTCCGGACGGGAGACCGGCGGCAGTGCGTCGATCGGGTCCTGGTAGTCGACAGCCGGGTTGGAACCGGGCTTGGGGGTGGCGCCCGCGTACGCCGGGGCGGCGAGTGCGCCACCGACGAGGGCGATCGACGCCGAGGCCATGGAGATTCCGCGCAGCGCGCGGGCCCATCTGTGCCGGAACATGCGCATCCTTCGAAGAGTGTGAAATGAGCAATCCAAAAGATGCACAGTGCACTAATTTCCGCCCGCCTCCAAGGGGGAGCCCACATGTCGGACGCCAACGTCCGCTTTCCGTACGCCTACTGACGGATCGCCGACTTCAGCGGTACGGAGGGGTCACCGGCCCGCGCCGGATCGAGCCGCGCCCCCACCTCGATGAGCTTGCGCCCCTGCGCCAGATCGCGCGGCCGGCCGACGGCGAGAACCGCGACCAGCACGCCCTCGCGCAGCCAGCACACCGACCAGGCGGCTGCGGCCGGATCGCCGCGCCACAGCAAGGTGTCGGCGCTCCCGTGGTGGCCCGCGTACTGCACGAACCGGTCGAACTGCTCGGACCAGAAGTACGGCACGGGGTCGTAGGTCATCGGCGCCGGGCCGTCGGCGGCGACTGCCCCGATGATGTTGGCGGCGGCGGTGCGCGGGCCCTGGAGCGCGTTGTCCCAGTGGTGGACGAGCAGGCGTTCGCCGTACCGGGCGGAGGGGAACGAGGCACAGTCGCCGACCGCGTACACATCGGGCAGAGAGGTGCGCAGCGCCCCGTCGGCGGTCACCGATCCGTCGGGGCCGAGCGCGATGCCGGAGCCGGCCAGCCAGCCGGTGGCGGGCCGGGCGCCGATTCCGACGACGACCGCTCCGGCCGGGACCGTACGGCCGTCCGCGAGGACCACCCGGCCCGGCTCGATGCGGGCGACCCGGGCTCCGGTGAGGAGTTCGGCGCCGCTCTCCGCGTACCAGGCGGCCATCGGGGCGGCGACCTCCGCGGGCATCGCGCCCGCGAGGGGCCGGTCGGCGGCCTCGACGACGGTGACCGCGCAGCCCGCGGCGCGGGCCGCGGTGGCGAACTCGGCACCGATCCAGCCCGCGCCGACGACCACGACGCCGTGCTGCTCGTCGAGGACCGGCCGCAGTCGTGCCGCGTCGTCGAGGGTGCGCAGCAGATGGACGCCGGGAACGCCCTCGGACCCGGGCAGGACGACCGGTTCGGCACCGGTCGCGATCACCAGGACGTCGTAGGGGACGGGTCCCGACGGGGTGTCCAGCTCATGCGCCGCGGGCCGCACACCGGTGACGTCGCGGCCCAGTCGCAGATCGATCTCCAGCGCCTCGAAGTCGATGTCGAAGGCGGAGTCCTCGGCCTTGCCGAGGAGCACCGCCTTGGACAGCGGAGGCCGGTCGTAGGGCTGATGCGGTTCGGCGCCGATCAGGGTGACGGGGCCGGTGAAGCCCTGCTCCCGCAGGGCCACCGCGGTCTGCACCCCGGCCATGCCCGCACCGACGATGACGACGCGGCGTCCCGCCCGCCGTTCCGGCTGTTCCGACTGCTGCTGCTCGCTCACCCGTACACCTTAAGCACCTGATAGATCGTCAGGAAAGGGTGTGTTCTCCGACCGTGCTCGTCCCGCCGCTCTCCCGCGACTCCCACGGGGTGGAAGCGAGGGTGTCGCCGGTCCGGGTGCCGATCCGGCCGGGCGTCCGGCCGGCCACCGGTGAAGGACGAGTCCGTCGAGCGGACGGGCCACGGCGGCTGCTCCCTTACCGGGCCGGGTGGCCGGGGTTAAGGTGGCCGACGTAAAGCACTCGCGGGAGCCCGGACGCACCGGGCTGAGAGGGAGGCTGGGCGGCCTCCGACCGTACGAACCTGATCCGGGTCATGCCGGCGAAGGGAGGGGCTGGAAGCCCATGCGTTCTTCTCGGAACGGAAACGGATCCGATGTCCTGGTCATCGGGGGCGGGATCATCGGCCTGGTGACCGCCTGGCGGGCCGCGCAACGCGGGCTGCGCACCGCGGTCGCCGACCCCGAACCGGGTGGCGGGGCCGCCCGGGTGGCGGCCGGCATGCTGGCCGCCGTCACCGAACTCCACTACGGCGAACAGCTCCTGCTGGGCCTCAACGTCGCCTCCGCCGCCCGTTATCCGGCCTTCGCGGCCGAGCTGGAGGCGGCGAGCGGGCAGGAGACCGGCTTCCGCGCCTGCGGCACCCTGGCCGTCGCGCTGGACTCCGACGACCGCGCCCATCTGCGGGACCTGCACGCCCTGCAGCGGCGTTCGGGCCTGGAGTCGGAGTGGCTCACCGGCCGTGAGTGCCGCCGGCTGGAGCCGATGCTCGCGCCGGGTGTCCGCGGCGGTCTGCGGGTCGACGGCGACCACCAGATCGATCCCCGCCGGCTGGCCGCCGCCCTGCTGACCGCCTGCGAGCGGGCCGGGGTGGTCTTCCACCGCGGCTGGGTGGAGCGCCTGAGCGTGGTGGGCGACCGGGCCGCCGGAGCGGTGCTCGCCGGGGGCACGGAGCTCGCGGCCGACCAGGTCGTGCTCGCCGCGGGCAGCCTCAGTGGCCGGCTGCCGGGGCTGCCGGACGAGGTCGTGCCGCCGGTCCGGCCGGTGAAGGGCCAGGTGCTGCGGCTGACCGTGCCGGCCCCGTACGCACCGTTCCTGAGCCGGACGGTACGGGCCGTGGTCCGGGGCAGCCATGTCTATCTGGTGCCGCGCGAGAACGGCGAACTGGTCGTCGGTGCCACCAGCGAGGAGCTGGGCTGGGACACCACCGTCACCGCGGGCGGCGTCTACGAGCTGCTGCGGGACGCCCACGAGCTGGTACCCGGCATCACCGAGCTGCCGCTCACCGAGACCCTGGCCGGCCTGCGCCCCGCCTCCCCCGACAACGCCCCGCTGCTCGGCCCCACCGCCCTGCCCGGCCTCCATCTCGCCACCGGCCACCACCGCAACGGGGTGCTGCTCACCCCCATCACCGGTGACGTCATGGCGGAGCTCCTCACCGGCGGCGAGCCGCCCGAGCCGGCCCGTCCCTTCACCCCGCGCCGTTTCTCGTCCGCCGCCGCCCCCGTACGTCAGGAGCAGCCCGCATGACCGCCGAGCCCGTACCCCCCTCCGTGTCCGTGTCCGTGAACGGCGAGGTGCGGCTCCTCGCCGCGGGCACCACCCTGGACGCCCTGGTCGCCACCCTGACCGCCGCGCGCTCCGGCGTCGCGGCCGCCGTCAACGAGACCGTCGTACCGCGCGGCCAGTGGTCGGCCGCCGCACTCCGCGACGGGGACCGCGTCGAGGTCCTGACCGCGGTCCAGGGAGGCTGACCATGGCGGACGACCTCTTCGCCCTCGGCGACACCACGTTCGGCTCCCGGCTGATCATGGGCACGGGCGGGGCGCCGAGCCTCGACGTGCTGGAGCGCTCCCTGACCGCGTCCGGCACCGAGCTGACCACCGTCGCGATGCGCCGCCTCGACCCGACCGTGCAGGGCTCGGTGCTCTCCGTCCTGCGGCGGCTCTCCATCCGCGTCCTGCCCAACACGGCGGGCTGCTTCACCGCGGGCGAGGCCGTGCTGACCGCCCGGCTGGCCCGCGAGGCGCTCGGCACCGACTGGATCAAGCTGGAGGTGGTGGCCGACGAGCGGACCCTGCTGCCCGACCCGATCGAGCTGCTGGACGCCGCGGAGATCCTGGTGGACGACGGCTTCACCGTGCTGCCGTACACCAATGACGACCCGGTGCTGGCCCGCAGGCTCCAGGACGTGGGGTGCGCGGCGGTCATGCCGCTCGGCTCCCCCATCGGCTCCGGGCTCGGCATCCGCAATCCGCACAACTTCCAGCTGATCGTCGAGCAGGCCCGGGTGCCGGTGATCCTCGACGCGGGCGCCGGGACGGCCTCCGACGCGGCGCTCGCGATGGAGCTGGGGTGCGCGGCGGTGATGCTGGCGTCCGCGGTGACCCGGGCCCAGGAGCCCGAGCTGATGGCCACGGCGATGCGGCACGCGGTGGCGGGCGGGCGGCTGGCGTACCGGGCCGGCCGGATTCCGCGCCGCCACTTCGCCGAGGCGTCGTCGCCGGTGGAGGGGCGCGCGGTGCTGGACCCGGAGCGCCCGGCCTTCTGAGCCGCCGGTACGGCGGACAGCGCATGTTCCTGTCACGGCTCGGCTGCAGTACGGCCCCGGGAGTGCCCCGGCCCGTGGGCCGTGTCCGTGGCGGCTCGTAGACTCGCCTGCGTGGATACGACCCTCCAGGACCCTCTTGTCGGGCAGCTGCTCGACGGCCGCTACCGCGTCGATGCCCGCATCGCCGTGGGCGGCATGGCCACGGTCTACCGGGCCGTGGACACCCGGCTCGACCGGGTGCTCGCCCTCAAGGTGATGCACCCGGCGCTGGCGACCGACGTCTCGTTCGTCGAGCGCTTCATCCGCGAGGCCAAGTCCGTGGCCCGGCTCGCGCACCCCAACGTGGTCGCGGTCTTCGACCAGGGCGCCCAGGGGCAGTACGTCTACCTGGCGATGGAGTACGTCGCGGGCTGCACCCTGCGCGACGTGCTGCGTGATCGCGGCGCGCTTCAGCCGAGGGCCGCACTGGACATCCTGGAGCCGGTCCTCGCCGCCCTCGGCGCGGCGCACCGGGCGGGCTTCGTGCACCGCGACATGAAGCCGGAGAACGTCCTGATAGGGGACGACGGCCGGGTCAAGGTCGCCGACTTCGGACTCGTACGGGCGGTGGGCACCGTCACCAACACCACCGGGTCCGTCCTGGGCACGGTCTCCTATCTCGCCCCCGAGCAGATAGAGAACGGCACGGCGGACACCCGCACCGATGTGTACGCCTGCGGCGTCGTCCTGTACGAAATGCTGACCGGGTCCAAGCCGCACGGCGGCGACACCCCCGCCCAGGTCATCTACCAGCACCTCAACGAGGCCGTCCCGCCGCCGTCGGCCGCCGTCCCGGGGCTTCCGGCCGGGCTCGACGGCCTGGTGGCGAGCGCCACCGCCCGCGACCCCGAGGTCCGCCCGTTCGACGCGGTGGCGCTGCTCGCCGAGACCCGTGAGGCCCGCTCCGGCCTCACCGACGCCCAGCTGGACGCCGTACCGCCGCAGGCCACCGCCGAGGTGCACGACGCCGCCGAGGACCGCACCAGCGTGATCCCGCGGCTGCTCCCGGCCGACCAGGGCGTCTCGCACCACACCAGCCGGCTGGAAATGCCCCCGCCGGAGCCGCCGCGGTCCGCGTCGCAGGGCCGGCGCCGCGGGCCACGGCGCTCCGTCATCGCCGCGGTCGTCGCCGTACTGCTGGCGCTGGGGATCGGTACCGGTGTCTGGTACATCAACTCCGGGCAGTTCACCCGGGTGCCCTCGCTGCTCGGCCAGACCGAGAAGAACGCCGAGCGGCGGCTCTCGGACGTCGGTCTGGACCTCAAGGGCGTCGAGCGGGCCTACAGCGACACGGTGGAGCGCGGCAAGGTCATCAGCAGCGACCCGGATTCCGGCGCCCGTGTCAGGGGCAATGACGCGGTGACGCTCGTCGTCTCGCGCGGTCCCGAGATCGTGAAGGTGCCCGACGTCCAGGACCTCTCGCTCGCCGACGCCAGGCGTGAGCTGAAGAAGGCCGGTCTGGTGCCCGGCATGGTCACCAAGGAGTTCAGCGAGGAGACGGCACGGGGCGACGTGATCCGTACGGACCCCGTGGCGGGCACCGGGCGCCACCCGGACTCGGCGGTCGCCCTCGTCGTCAGCAAGGGCGCTCCGGTGGACGTCCCCGATGTCACCGGGCTGTCCGTCGCGGACGCCACCGCCGCACTGAAGGACGAGGGGCTGAAGGCAAAGGTGCTGCCCGACCGGGTCAATTCCGCCGAGGACGCGGGCGACATCGCCCGGCAGTCACCCGGCGAGGGCACCGAGGCCGCCGAGGGCGACACCGTCGAGCTCACGGTCTCCGACGGGCCGCGCATGATCGACGTCCCCGACGTCACCGGCAAGGACGTCGACGAAGCCACGAGCGAACTGAAGGACGCGGGCTTCGAGGTCAAGGTCGACCGCCCGTTCCTGTCCTTCAGCGACACCATCGCGAGCCAGTCCGTCGACGGCGGCAAGCAGGCCCCCGAAGGCAGCACCATCACCATCAAGACCAAGGGACTCTAGATCCACATGCGCAACCCAGTCGGCGGCCATGTTCCGGTGGCCGGCGGCCTCGCCAAGGTCGGCCTCCCCTACGCCCGCGGGATGGGGGCGGAGGCCGTGCAGGTCTTCGTCGCCAACCCGCGCGGCTGGGCGACCCCCGTCGGCAACCCGGCCCAGGACGAGCGGTTCCGCGCCGAGTGCGCCGCCGAATCCATACCGGCGTACGTCCACGCCCCGTACCTGATCAACTTCGGATCGCACACCGGGGCGACCGTCGAGAAGTCCGTGGATTCACTGCGCCACTCGCTGCGCCGCGCCCGCGAGATCGGCGCCCTGGGCGTCGTGGTGCACACCGGATCGGCGACCGGCGGCCGGCCGCGCGAGCAGGCCCTCGCGCAGGTACGCACACACATGCGGCCGCTCCTGGACGAGCTGACGCATGACGACGACCCGTATCTGTTGCTGGAGTCGACCGCCGGGCAGGGGTTCTCGCTCTGCTCGCGCACCTGGGACTTCGGCCCGTACTTCGACGCCCTCGACGCCCACCCCAAGCTCGGCATCTGCCTCGACACCTGTCACATCTACGCGGCGGGTCACGATCTGACCGGCCCGGCGGGGATGCGGCAGACGCTGGATCTGCTGGTGGCGACGGTCGGCGAGGGCCGGCTGAAACTGATCCACGCCAATGACTCCAAGGACGTGGTGGGAGCCCACAAGGACCGGCACGAGAACATCGGCGCCGGGCACATCGGCGAGGAACCGTTCCGTGAGCTGTTCTCGCATCCGGCGACCGCGGGCGTACCGCTGATCATCGAGACGCCGGGCGGCAAGGAAGGCCACGCGGCGGACGTGGCCCGGCTGAAGGGGCTGCGCGACACCTGATTCCCCATAGGGGTATCGGTTCTTACTGTCGGCAGGAACCGATACCCGACATCGGGGGATCACCATGCAGCACGCAGGTCAGAGCTCGGGGCCGTCCCCGGGCTCTTCCTGGTAGGAGTACCGCTGCTCGCTCCACGGGTCACCGATGTTGTGATAGCCGCGCTCCTCCCAGAAGCCGCGGCGGTCGGCCGTCATGTACTCGACACCCCGGACCCACTTGGGCCCCTTCCAGGCGTAGAGATGCGGCACGACGAGGCGGAGCGGAAAACCGTGCTCGGCGGTGAGCAGTTCACCGCCCTTGTGAGTGGCGAAAAGTGTTCGGTCCGAGGCGAAGTCGGAGAGCCTCAGGTTGGAGCTGAATCCGTACTCGGCCCAGACCATCACATGGGTGACGTTCGGCGCGGGCGGCGCGAGTTCCAGCACCGTGCGGGCCAGGACTCCGCCCCATTCGGCACCAATCATGCTGAATTTCGTGACGCAGTGCAGGTCGGCGACGACCGAGGCGAACGGCAGCACCGAGAACTCCTGGTGGTTCCAGCAGTGCTTCTCGCCGTCGGCGGTGGCCCCGAAGACCCGGAACTCCCAGCGGTCCGGCTTGAACTTGGGCACGGGCCCGTAGTGGGTAACCGGCCAACCACGCTGGAGTCGCTGTCCCGGCGGAAGCTCGGACTGCTCTGACGCGCACTGTTCCCGGCTTTCCGGCTGACCCATGACTCCATGGTGACAGACAGGCAGGGGTGGTCCTGACCAGAACAGAGGGCAATCCGGACAACTCACAGTAAGCCTGTACTTACTGGACGGCCATCGGGTGCGATGACAGGATGCGGCCAACTTGCCCAGTTCACCGGTTGGAAGGAGCCTCTGCGATGCAGGGCGACCCCGAGGTCCTTGAGTTCCTGAACGAGCAGCTGACCGCAGAATTGACTGCCATCAATCAGTACTTCCTGCACGCGAAGATGCAGGACAACTTCGGCTGGACGAAGCTCGCGAAGTACACCCGCTCCGAGTCGTTCGACGAGATGAAGCACGCCGAGATCCTCACGGACCGCATCCTCTTCCTCGACGGACTGCCCAACTACCAGCGGCTGTTCCATGTACGGGTGGGCCAGACCGTCACCGAGATGTTCCAGGCCGACCGCCAGGTCGAGGTGGAGGCGATCGACCGCCTCAAGCGCGGGATCGAGCTGATGCGCGGCAAGGGCGACATCACGTCCGCGAACATCTTCGAGTCGATCCTGGCGGACGAGGAGCACCACATCGACTACCTCGACACCCAGCTGGAACTGGTCGAGAAGCTCGGCGAGCCGCTGTACATCGCCCAGCTGATCGAGCAGCCGGACAGCTAGGGCCTGTCCGGCGGATCAGGGGCGGACAGGGCGCGGCGTCTGGTGCGGTGCATCGCAAGGCGCCGGAGCGTCCTGATAGCGGAGCTATCCGGGCGTTT
This sequence comes from Streptomyces sp. NBC_00984, assembly GCF_045162475.1. Classification (NCBI taxonomy): domain Bacteria; kingdom Bacillati; phylum Actinomycetota; class Actinomycetes; order Kitasatosporales; family Streptomycetaceae; genus Streptomyces; species Streptomyces sp. NBC_00984. The sequence goes on along the minus strand of NZ_CP108734.1, from coordinate 6,622,820 downwards.
CGGCAACGCCGCGAGGTGCCGTGCCAGACGCCGCGCCCCCGGCCATGATCCGCCGGACAGGCCCTAGACCGGCACCGGCGGGAAGGCTCAGGCCGCGTCGGGGAGCGGGATTCCCGGCGCCACGCCCGGGGCGATGCCGGGAGCGATGCCCGGCTCCGTCCCGGATCCGGCGCCCGTGGTGGTCTCGTCGGCGGTGCCGGGGGTCAGCTTCCGGCCGAGCAGTTCGCGGCGCGGGCAGGCGCCGCGGCCGAGCACGGCCTGGATGGCCCGGACGCAGCCGCCGCAGTCGGTGCCCGCCTTGCAGGCCGAGGCTATCTGCCGGGGTGTGCACGCCCCGGCGTCCGCATGCTCCTTGACCTGCTTCTCCGTGATGCCGAAGCACGAGCAGACGTACACGCGGTTCACCTCCCGGCGGGATCGGTCGTTGGCTGCCACCCCGTCTAACGGTGAGGCTAACCTAACCTTACCCGGCGCCGAAAGGCGTTGAAAGCCTCCGAACGCCCTGTGGGGCACGGATCACATCGATCCGTGCCCCACAGTCGTACGCGCGCCACCTGCGGTGACGCCTACTGGTCCCGGTACATCTCGGCGACCAGGAACGCCAGGTCGAGGGACTGGCTGCGGTTGAGCCGCGGGTCGCAGGCCGTCTCGTAACGCTGGTGCAGATCGTCCACGAAGATCTCGTGTCCGCCACCGACGCACTCGGTGACGTCGTCACCGGTGAGCTCGACGTGGATGCCGCCGGGGTGCGTACCGAGGCCCTTGTGCACCTCGAAGAAGCCCTTGACCTCGTCCAGAACGTCGTCGAAGCGGCGGGTCTTGTGGCCGGAGGCGGCCTCGAAGGTGTTGCCGTGCATCGGGTCGGTCACCCACGCCACGGTGGCGCCGGATGCGGTGACCTTCTCGACCAGGGCCGGGAGCTTGTCACGGACCTTGTCGGCGCCCATGCGGACGATGAAGGTCAGCCGGCCGGGCTCGCGCTCGGGGTCGAGGCGATCGATGTAGCCGAGCGCCTCGTCGACCGTGGTCGTCGGGCCGAGCTTGATGCCGATGGGGTTACGGATCTTCGAGGCGAACTCGATGTGCGCGCCGTCCATCTGGCGGGTGCGCTCACCGATCCAGACCATGTGGCCGGAGGTGTCGTACAGCTCGCCGGTGCGCGAGTCGGTGCGGGTCAGCGCCGACTCGTAGTCCAGCAGCAGGCCCTCGTGCGAGGAGTAGAACTCGACCGCCTTGAACTCGGCCGGGTCCGTGCCGCACGCCTTCATGAAGTTCAGCGCGTTGTCGATCTCGCGGGCGAGCGCCTCGTAGCGCTGGCCGGACGGGGACGACTTCACGAAGTCCTGGTTCCAGGCGTGCACCTGGCGCAGGTCGGCGTAACCGCCGGTGGTGAAGGCGCGGACCAGGTTCAGCGTGGAAGCGGATGCGTGGTACATCTGCTTCAGCCGGTCCGGGTCCGGGACGCGGTCCTTCTCGGTGAAGGCGAAGCCGTTGACGGAGTCGCCGCGGTAGGTCGGCAGGGTGACGCCGTCGCGGGCCTCGGTCGGCTTGGAGCGCGGCTTGGAGTACTGCCCGGCGATCCGGCCCACCTTGACGACGGGCACGGAGGCCGCGTACGTCAGGACGGCGCTCATCTGGAGCAGCGTCTTCAGCTTGGCCCGGATGTGGTCGGCCGACACGGCGTCGAAGGCCTCGGCGCAGTCACCGCCCTGCAGCAGGAACGCCTCGCCCTTGGCGACGGCTCCCATGCGGGCGCGCAGCTGGTCGCACTCGCCCGCGAAGACGAGGGGCGGATACGACGCGAGGTCCGCGAGTACATCGCGCAGAGCCTCGGCATCGGGGTACTCGGGCTGCTGCGCCGCGGGAAGGTCTCGCCAGGTGTTGCCACCGGCGACGGAGGTATTGGCGTTCACGGTCACAACCTCAACATTACGGGTTCCGGCGGTGCGTCCATCCGCGAGCTCAACAGATGAGACGCGTGCTCGGACGTCATCGGCGTCCGCTAGGGTTCAGGACATGTTCGCGCAGACAAACCAGAACTGGTGGTGGACCGCTCATCCGGCGGCCCACTGAACAATCGCGCGCGACAGACCACGCGAAGGCCGCCCGAGGGGCGGCCTTTTCCGCGTTTTCGGGAGCCGTTCCTCCATCCGGAAGGAACACCCCCATGCCTCACCGCACCGACGCCGTCGTCCACAGACTCCTGAGTGACGACTGCCCGCCGTTCGCGCTGCTGCGCAGGCGCACCCCCGGCCGCGACCAGGACACCGTCGAGGTGCTGATCGGCCGGGTACGGGAAGTGGACCGGCTCGCCGATCTCCCGGTCGGTGAGCTGCCCTCGCTCGCCCTGGTGCCGTTCCGGCAGATCGCCGAGCGCGGTTTCGATGTGCGCGACGACGGGACACCACTGTCCGTGCTGGTCGCGGACGAGACGTACGAGCTGCCGCTCGCCGAGGTGCTGGACCGTCTACCGGTCCGGGACGTGCGGGTCGAAGGCGGCGCGTTCGATGTCGGGGACGAGGAGTACGCCGGGATCGTCCGGCGGGTCGTCGAGGACGAGATCGGGCAGGGCGAGGGCGCGAACTTCGTCATCCGGCGGACCTTCCGGGGGGAGATCCCCGGCTTCGGCCGGGCCGACGCGCTGGCCCTCTTCCGGCGGCTGCTGGCCGGTGAGCGCGGCGCGTACTGGACCTTCGTCGTGCACACGGGTGACAGCGGATCCGAAGGGCCCTCCCCGTCGGGGCGGCGGGCGACGGGCGGGCGGACGCTGGTCGGCGCCAGTCCCGAGGTGCATGTGCGGATGTCCGGCGGGACGGTCGTGATGAACCCGATCAGCGGGACGTACCGCTACCCCGCCGAGGGCCCGACCCCGGAGGGTCTGCTGGCCTTCCTCGCCGACCGCAAGGAGACCGAGGAGCTCTCCATGGTGGTCGACGAGGAACTCAAGATGATGTGCACCGTCGGCGACATGGGCGGCGTGGTGATCGGGCCGCGGCTCAAGGAGATGACCCATCTCGCCCATACGGAGTACGAGCTGCGCGGGCGCTCCTCGCTGGATGTGCGGGAGGTGCTGAAGGAGACCATGTTCGCGGCGACGGTCACCGGCTCCCCGGTGCAGAACGCCTGCCGGGTCATCGAGCGGTACGAGCCCGGCGGGCGCGGCTACTACGCGGGGGCCCTGGCGCTGTTGCGGCAGGAGCCGGGCGGGGCGCAGACCCTGGACTCGCCGATCCTGATCCGTACCGCCGACATCTCGGCCGGCGGGCAGCTGCGGGTGCCGGTCGGGGCGACGCTCGTGCGGCACTCCGATCCGGACGGCGAGGTCGCCGAGACCCATGCGAAGGCGGCCGGTGTGCTCGCCGCGCTGGGGGTGCGGCCCGGCCGGCCGCGGGACGAGGCGGCCCGGCCGCGGCTGGCGGGCGACCCGCGCGTGCAGGCCGCGCTGGACGCCCGGCGGGACGGTCTCGCGCCGTTCTGGCTGCGGATGCAGGAGCGTACGCACCAGCTGTCCGGGCGGGCGCTGGTGATCGACGGGGAGGACACCTTCACCGCGATGCTGGCGCATCTGCTCCGTTCCTCGGGCCTCGATGTGTCGGTGCACCGCTACGACGAGCCGGGGCTGCGCGAACGGGTGCGGGTGCACGAGGGTCCGGTCGTGCTGGGTCCGGGGCCGGGGAATCCGGGCGACACCGCCGATCCGAAAATGCGGCTGCTGCGCGGGCTCGCCGCGGAGCTGGTCCGTGATCACCGGCACGGCCTGCTGGGGGTCTGCCTCGGCCATGAGCTGATCGCGGCGGAGCTGGGTCTGGAGATCGTCCGCAAGACCGTGCCGCACCAGGGCGCGCAGACCCGGATCGAGCTGTTCGGGCGGCCGGAGACGGTCGGCTTCTACAACAGCTTCACCGCGCGCTGCGACGAGGCGGTGGTCACCGAGCTCGCGGCGCACGGTGTCGGGGCGAGCGTGGACGCGGCGACCGGTGAGCTGCACGCGCTGCGCGGGCCGGGCTTCGCCTCGGTGCAGTTCCACCCGGAGTCGGTGCTGACGCTGCGCGGCGCGGCGATCGTGGCGGAACTGCTGGCGGGGCTGCCGGTGGCCGGCTGAAGGGGCGGACGGGACCCCGGGGCGATCCGGGGTCTCAGCTCGCCGGGAGCGCCGGGACCAGGACGTTGTCGCTGCGCCGGCCGGCCAGGTAGTCGGCGACGTTCTGCACGGTGGCGTCGATGATCTGCCCCACGGCGTCCTCGGTGTAGTAGGCCTGGTGCGAGGTGACGATGACGTTCGGGAAGGTGACGAGCCGGGCCAGGGTGTCGTCGTCGACGCCCTCCAGCGACTTGTCGAGGAAGAAGAGCCCGGCCTCCGCCTCGTACACATCGAGTCCGACGCCCAGGAAGCGGCCCGCGCGCAGCTCGGTGACCAGCGCCGTGGTGTCGATGAGTCCGCCGCGGCTGGAGTTGACCAGGATCGCGTCGTCCTTCATCCGGGCCAGGGCGTCCTCGCCGATGATGTGGTGGGTCGCGGGCAGCAGCGGGACGTGCAGGCTGATCAGGTCGGACTCGGCGAGCAGTCGCTCCTTCTCCACGTACTTCATGCCGAGCGCGAGGCAGGCGGGATTCTCGGCGACGTCCCAGCCGAGCAGTTCCATGCCGAAGCCGTGGGCGATACGGGTGAAGGCCTCGCCGATCTTGCCGGTGCCGATCACGCCCGCCGTACGGCCGCGCATGTCCCGGCCGAGCAGTCCGTCGAGCCGGAAGTCGAAGTCGCGGGTGCGGCTCGCGGCCCGGATGATCCGGCGGTTGACGGCCATCGCGAGGGTCCAGGCGAATTCGGCGACCGAGTACGGCGAGTAGTACGAGACCCGGGCGACCCGCAGGGCAAGGCGTTCGGCGACGTCGAGGTCGATGTTGTTGAAGCCGGTGGAGCGCTGGGCGATCATCTGCGTGCCGCCCGCCGCCAGGGTCTGCAGGACGCCGGCGCCCAGGTCGGCGTTGACACTGGTGGAGATGATCTCGTAGCCCGCCGCGATGGGGGCGGTGTCCTTGTTCAGGAAGACGTCCAGGCACCGGACCTCGTGCTGCCCGGCGAAGGCCTTCTCGATCAGCGGCTTCTCGTCGGACTGCACGCCGAATGCCAGGATTTCCACGACTTCTCCCGTTTGTCGCACGGATCAGCGGATCAGGGGCCGGGGCCGGTCAACGCGAATATACGGCCCGTGCCCCTGCCGCGCCGCTCGGCCGAACGGGCCGGCCGGGGCCGCGGTGCTCAGGCGTCGTCGAGGCCGCGCTCGATCGCGTACCGCACGAGCTCCACCCGGTTGTGCAGCTGGAGCTTGCCCAGGGTGTTCTGCACGTGGTTCTGCACGGTGCGGTGCGAGATGACCAGCCGCTCGGCGATCTGCTTGTACGAGAGCCCCTTGGCGACCAGCCGCAGCACCTCGGTCTCGCGCTCTGTGAGCTGCGGGGCCTTGGGTTCGTCGGAGGCGACCGGCGTGGGGTCGGAGGCGAGCCTGCGGTATTCGCCGAGGACCAGTCCGGCCAGGCCCGGCGTGAAGACGGGGTCGCCGACGGCGGTGGACCGCACGGCCTCGGTCAGCTCCTGCGTACTGGCCGACTTGAGCAGATAGCCGGTGGCACCGGACTTGACCGCTTCCAGTACGTCGGCGTGCTCACCGCTCGCGGAGAGCACCAGCACCCGCAGCCCGGGGTGGGAGCCGACGAGCTCCTTGCAGACCTGGACGCCGGGCATACCGGGCAGGTTGAGGTCGAGCACGAGGACGTCGGGGGTGACGGCCTTCGCCCTGCGGACCGCCTGCGGTCCGTCACCGGCGGTCGCCACCACGTCGAAGCCCGACTCGGAAAGGTCACGGGCGACGGCGTCGCGCCACATCGGATGGTCGTCCACCACCATCACCCTGATGGCCCGCTCCTCGGCGCCCTGGGTGTTCTCCGTGCTCATCTCGCTGATCCTGCCTTCCCCCGTGAAACCTTCGGAACCTTCAACTCGACCTCGGTGCCCTGGCCGGGCACGGAGATCAACTCCGCCGTACCGCCCAGGTCGCGCAGCCTCCCCCGGATCGACAGGGCCACCCCCATCCGTCCCTCCCCCTCGGCCTGGGCGAGCCGCCCCTCCGGGATTCCGGGGCCGTCGTCCCGGACCGTCACGATCACCTCGTCCGGCCAGTCCTCGACGAGGATCCAGGCCTGGGCATTCTCCCCCGCGTGGACCCTGACATTGTCCAGGGCGGCACTGACAGCGGCCGCCAGTTCCATCGCGGCCGCGGGAGCGAGCAGCACCGGGGCGCCCGGCTCCGCGAAGCTGACCCGGGAGCCGGCGTGCGGGGCGAGCAGGGAGCGCAGATCGCAGTCGGCGCGGCCGGACGGTTCGTCGTCGACCTCCACGCTGCGGACCACGGCGCCCTCGGCGGCGTCCTCGGAGACCCGGGTGGTGGGGACGAGGCCGGTGGAGACCAGGGTGCGCAGGGCGACCTCCTGCTCCCCGGCCATCCGGCCCAGCTCCGCCGCCTCCCCGCCGAGCGCGGTGCCGCGGCGCTGCACCATCGCGAGGACCTGGAGCACGCTGTCGTGGATGTCCCGGGCCAGCCGTTCCCGCTCCCGGGTGGCGGCCTCGATCTCCAGGGCGCGGGCGAGGGTCCGCTCACTGGCCCTGGCGACCTCGACGACGTACCCGATCGCGATGGACGCGACCCAGACCAGCAGCACGTTGTGGAAGGTGTCCCGGCTGGGGTCGCCGCGCTCGATGATGTTGACGACGGCGACGAAGGTGGAGGCGAAGGCCGCCCAGCGCCAGCCGCCCTTGATCGCGAAGGCCAGCACGGAACCCGCGGTCCAGATCGACGGCAGCGTCGGGCCGTCGACCTGCTGGGCCTCGAAGTCGGCGAGCGGGGTGAGGAGTATCCCGGCCAGGGCGATGGTCAGATCGGCGCCGAGGAAACGCTTGGTGCAGGCGGCGGCGCCCGAGACCTTCGGAAGGGTGGCGAGCGTCCAGACCACCATCACCGCCAGGAAGGCGATGGCCACCCACGGCCGGTCGTACTTCTCCCGGCCGAAGACGGAGAGCAGGACCGCGTACAGCATCGTCAGGATGCGGTACGCCGTCAGCGCACTCCACAGCGGCTGCTCGACCGACATCCGTACGACGCGCTCGCGCCTGGCCACATCCCCCACCCCCCGTACGGCACCGGCGCGCGCGCCGTACCGTTCCTTCAGCCTTGCGTTCCGGACTCGTCGCCCTTGTGCTTCTCCGCCTCGGCGTGGCGCTTCGCCTCGTCCGCGATCTGCCGCTTGGCCGCCGTCGCGTAGATGTCGACGTACTCCTGGCCGGAGAGCTTCATGATCTCGTACATCACCTCGTCGGTGACCGAGCGCAGGATGAAGCGGTCCCCGTCCATGCCGTGGTAGCGGCTGAAGTCGAGCGGCTTGCCGATCCTGATCCCCGGGCGCATCAGCTTGGGCATCACCTGGCCGGGCGGCTGGATCTTCTCCGTGTCGATCATCGCGACGGGGATGACGGGCGCTCCGGTGGCCAGCGCCACCCTGGCGAGCCCGCCGGGCTTGCCCCGGTAGAGACGGCCGTCGGGCGAACGGGTGCCCTCCGGGTAGATGCCGAAGAGGCCGCCGCTCTCGATGACCTCGATGCCCGCCTTGATGGCCGCCTCACCGGCGCCGCGGGCTCCCGAGCGGTCCACCGGGAGCTGGCCGACGCCCTTGAAGAAGGCCGCGGTCAGCTTGCCCTTCACGCCGGGTGCGGTGAAGTACTCCGACTTGGCGATGAAGGTGACCTTGCGGTCCAGGACGGCCGGCAGGAAGAAGGAGTCCGAGAACGACAGGTGATTGCTCGCGAGGATCGCCGGTCCCTGCGCGGGAATGTTCTCCAGGCCCTCCACCCATGGCCGGAAGGCAAGCTTCAGCGAGCCGCCGATGGAGAACTTCATTGCGCCGTAGATCAACTCGGGTGCCTCCTGTGTGCTGTCCGACAGACCTTAACCCGTGGGCCGCCCCCGCTCCCGCCCGGCAGGGAGCCGATGCGGCGGCCGGAGGCGGTGACGACCCTGGTCGGTGTCAGCCCGGTCGCGTACGGTGAAGTAATCCTTCTGCACTCCCCCCTTTCGCTCCCCTTCGAGCCTCACGAACAGGAGACCCCGGTGCCGGTCCTTCCTGGAGCCGAGCCGTTCCGCCACGAGGGCGGAGAGGTCGGCGTCCTCCTCTGCCACGGATTCACCGGTTCCCCGCAGTCGCTGCGCCCCTGGGCGGAATACCTGGCGGAGCGCGGGCTCACCGTCTCGCTGCCCCTGCTGCCGGGGCACGGCACCCGCTGGGAGGACATGCAGCTCACGGGCTGGCAGGACTGGTACGCGGAGGTGGACCGGGAGCTGCGCGCCCTGCTGGAGCGGTGCGGCCAGGTCTTCGTCTTCGGACTGTCCATGGGAGGCGCGCTGACGCTGCGGCTGGCGGCGAAGCACGGGGACGCGATCAGCGGTCTGGTGCTGGTCAACCCGGCGAACAAGGTGCACGGCCTGTCGGCGTACGCGCTGCCGGTCGCCCGCCATCTGGTACGGACGACGAAGGGGCTGGCGAGCGACATCGCCCTGCCGGGCTCCGACGAGGTGGGGTACGACCGGGTGCCGTTGCACGCGGCGCATTCGCTGCGGAAGTTCTTCCGCCTGGTCGACGCCGAGCTGCCCCAGGTCACCCAGCCGATCGTGCTGCTGCACAGCCCGCAGGACCATGTGGTGCCGCCCGCCGACTCGGCCCGCATCCTCAGCCGGGTGTCGTCGACGGACGTCGAGGAGATCCTGCTGGAACAGAGCTACCACGTCGCGACGTTGGACCACGATGCGGAGCGGATCTTCGACGAGAGCTACCGGTTCATCGGCCGCCTCGCCCCGAGCGTCGGAAAGAAGGGGAGCACGTCAGGTGGCTGAGCACGACGCGGAGCGCGCGGGCAGCGAGGAGGAGCGCGAGCCCCTTCCCGCGGAGGGAGCGGCCGTGCCCGACGACGGCACGGGCCCGCAGGACGCCGCTGCCCGGGAGGCGGCGGGCGCCGACGGCAGCCGGTCCGAGCCGTCGGTCGACGAGGACGCGGCGTGGCAGGCGATCGTCGCGGGGTACGGCGAGGAGCCGCCGGACCCGCCGGGCGCCAGGCCGTTCAGGTCGATCGAGGATCTCGCGCTGCCGGAGGACGACCAGCCCGACGTCCTGGATCCGGACAAGGGGCTCGGGAAGAAGTCCGCGAAGCCGCCGGAGAAGCCGCTCGGCAGCTCGATCGTGTTCGCCCCCGGCGTCGGGGGCCCGCGCGACTACGAGGTCGCCGAGCCGAAGGACGACGATCTCGACGGGAGCGACGAGGGGCATTTCGTCCCCCCGGAGCCGCCGCCGCTGCCGGAGGCCGATGTCACGGCGAAGTTCGCCTGGCTCGCGGTCGTCGGCGGTCCGGTGCTGATGCTGCTCGCGGTGCTGCTGCGGTGGGACATGACCTGGTGGCTCACGACGATCTGCGTCGGCGGCTTCCTGGGCGGTTTCGTCACCCTGGTGGCGCGGATGAACGACGACGACGAGGACGGCGACGACCCCGGGCGCGGGGCGGTGGTCTGAGAGCCTGTCGGGTGACCTCTCGGACCGGGGCGCTGCGGCGGGCGGGCCGCCGCCCGCTCAGGGCCTGATCGCGGGCACCCGCAGCGCCGCCAGCACCGGCAGATGGTCGGTGGCCGCCCGCAGGTCCGCGTCGGTGACACCGGGCAGCCCGGCGGGGACACCGCAGCCGAGCACCTCGATCCCGTCCGTCGCGAAGACCGCGTCGATGCGCCGTCGCGGTTGATCCGGCGCGTAGGTGTTCTCCTCGCCCCACGGCCGGACCGCCCAGCAGTCCTGGAGCCGCTCGGCCAGCCGCCGGAACGCGCTCCCGGTCGGTACGTCGTTGAGGTCGCCGGCCGCGATGGCGTGCTCGACGCCCATCGCGTCCAGCCGCTCCAGCAACAGCTCCGTCTGGGCCAGGCGTTCGTCGCGCTGCAGGCTCAGATGGAAGCTCAGCAGACCGATCCGGGTGCCCGCGATCCGCACCACCGACGTGGCGAAGCCCCTGCGGTGCAGTCCGGGAGTGAGCGGCAGCAGTACGTCCTCCGTCCGCTCCACGGTGGCCCGCAGCGAGCAGAGCAGCAGCGGCCCGGCCGCCGTGGCACCGCCGCTGAGGAGGACCAGGTCGGTACGGGCCGCGAGCCAGGCCGCGCGCTTGCGCCAGCGGAAGAAGCGCGGGGCTTCCTGGATGAAGACCAGGTCGGGGGCGCAGGCGCCGATGACGCGGGCCAGTGCCTCGCGGTCGTCGCGCATCGACCGGATGTTGTAGCTGAGCACTCGGACGACGGCCGAACCATCCGGCTCGGTACGGGAGTCGGGCAGTGGCGTCAGGACCATGTGTCTCACGATACGACGGACGCCCGCCGCTCCCACAGGGGCGCGACGGGCGTCCGGTCACGGTCGGCCCGGACAGGCTCTAGCCCTGGCGGGCCAGGTCCGCCGCGCCCACCAGCCCGGCCTTGCCGCCCAGTTGGGCCGCGAGCACCTGGGCGTGCGGACGCCATTCGCCGCCGATCAGCCAGCGCCGGAACGACTTGCGGATCGGGTCGAGCACCAGCTCGCCCTCGTCCGACACGCCGCCGCCGACGATGAACGCGGACGGGTCGAAGAGCGAGGCGAGGTCGGCGAGTCCGGCGCCGGCCCAGCGGGCCAGCTCGCGGAACGAGTCGACCGCCACCGGGTCGCCCTGCCGGGCGGCCTTGCTGATGTGCTTGCCCTCGATGCCGTCCACCGTGCCGTCGCCGAGCGACAGCAGGATCGTGGCGTTCTCGGGGGTGGCGTTGGCGCGCTGCTTGGCGTACCGGACGAGCGCGCGCCCTGACGCGTACTGCTCCCAGCAGCCCTGGCTGCCGCAGCCGCAGAGCAGACCGTCCGGGACGACCCGGATGTGGCCGAACTCGGCGGCCACGCCGAAGCGTCCGCGGCGCAGCTTGTTGCCGATGATGATCCCGCCACCGAGGCCGGTGCCGAGAGTGATGCAGATGACGTCGTCGTGGCCCTGTCCGGCGCCGAAGCGGTATTCGCCCCAGGCGGCGGCGTTGGCGTCGTTCTCGACGACGACCGGAAGGCCGACGCGCTGTTCGACCTTGTCCTTCAGCGGCTCGTGCCGCCAGTTGATGTTCGGCGCGAACAGCACGGTGGCGCGCTTGTCGTCGACGTATCCGGCCGCACCGATGCCGACGGCATCGATCTGGTGGCCCTCGCTCGCGCCGGACACGGCCGACGCGATCGCGTCCACGATGCCTTCAGCCGTCGGCGGGGTCGGCACCTTGAACGTCGAGAGGATCCGGCCCTCTTCGTCGACCACTCCCGCCGCGATCTTCGTGCCGCCGATATCGACGCCGATGGTGAGTCCCATGAATCCCTCAGTTCCGGTCGAGCCCCGCTGGGGCCAACCGTACCCGAGCCCGGGGCCCGGCCCTTCGGGGCCGGTCAGTCCAGGTCGATGTGTTCGCCCGCGGCGGGGCCCTCGTCACGGGGGTCGGAGGGGTCGTCGGCCTTCTTTTCGTTGCCTGCGGGGTCCCCGGCCCCCTGGGTCCAGCGGCGTTCCTGGCCTTCGACGGCGGAGCGGTAGGCGGCGAGGAGTTCGCTGCCGGCTGCGGCGATGTGGTCGAAGACGTCCGGATTGCGCTCGATGACGGGCTCGACCGCGGACTTCGCCTGCTTGATGATCTGCTGCACGGTGCCCTGGGCCGCCGCGCCGAACAGCGGCGACTGGAGGGACGAGACCTTGTCGGCCACGGCGTCGACCAGCTTGCGCAGTTCCTCGGCGGCGGAGCCGGGCGGCGGGCCGTGCTGCGCCCGGCGGCGGGCCTTCTCCGCTTCGAGGTCCTCGGCGCAGGCCTTCGCCCACGCGTCGTCGTCGACGGGACGATCGGTGGCATCGCTCATGGCGGACTCCTGCGACGTGGTGTGCCGGCGGCCCGGCATACGGGGCACGTACTACCGACGTTACCCGAACCGTGGGGCGTCGTTCAGCTCGTCCTCGGCCACAGTCCGGGGTCCGGGGTGAACCGGACCCGGAGCACCCCGTCGGTGAGGGCGGCGCCGGAGACGGTGCAGCGGCGCAGTCCGGATTCCAGCGGGACGATCCGGTGGAACGGGCCGACCGTGAGCAGCAGCTCGTCGCCGCGGCGGACCAGCTGGAGGTCCTTCTTGACGGCGCCGGGCAGCGGCAGGCACCAGACGAGGACCGGGTCGCCGTCGCCGGACGGCGGGGCGGTCACGATCCGGCCGCCGGGCAGCAGTCCGTCGAGGCCGTCCGGGACGTCGGGGCTCTCGATCCACCAGGGGTCGTCGGCCCGGCCGGGGCTCCGCCCGTCCAGTTCCGGGGCCAGTCCGTCGCCCTCGAAGAGGCCACCACCGGTGCCGGCCGTCTCGAAGACGGTGCAGGCGGCCGTGGTGTCGAGGCGGGCGAGGTCGTCGAGGCCCCGCGGGTCGCGGCCGAGGTGGGGCACCTCGCACAGCGCGGCCCCGGGCACCCATTCCTCGTACCAGCGGTCGACGGTCTTCTCCTGCTGCGCGGCGAGCTCCGCGAACCAGGGGTCGGCCGAGTGCCTGGGCAGCACCCGGTTCACCGCGAGGGTGTCGACCCGCAGTCCGTGCAGGGCGAGGCCGGTGCGGGCGGTGCGCAGGGCTTCCTCGGCGGCGGGGCCGGGCTCCGCGACCAGCCGGAGCGTGGTGTTGCGGTCCTCGATCAGGGCCTGGACGGCGGCCAGCTCGGCGTCCCTGCGGGCAGCTGCCTCGTACAGCCACTGGGCGGGCATGGGCACGCCGGCGAGCTGGGCGAGCATCGGGCGCAGGGCGCGGGCGGCCTGGCGTTCCGGGGGGAGCAGCCGGCGCAGATAGCGGCGCAGCTGCTCGGGGAGGGCGAGCAGGGCGAGTGCTTCGCGCAGCGGTGGCAGGTCGACGACGAGGAGGTCGTGGCCGCGGCGCGACCAGTCACCCTCGGCGGCGCGGCGCAGGGTGTGCAGCAGGGCGAGCTCGGAGCTGCCGGGGAGCTCGGTCAGTTCCTCGCCGTCCAGCCGGTTCCCGCCGAGCAGGTCGAGTACGGCGGAGGCCTGGTCCTGGAGGGCGAGGAGTTCGCCGCGGAAGTGCTCGCCGGAGTCGATGCGGGCGGACCACAGCCCGTCGGTGACCTCGGTGGGTTCGGTGCTGTCGGGAAAGCCGGGTATGCCGTCGGCCGTCAGCAGCAGGGTGCGCCTGCCGCGGCGGGCGGCGGCCAGCGCGGTCGCCGCCGCGACGGTGGTACGGCCGGCGCCGCCGGGGCCGGTGACGAGGACCGTACGCATCCGGTCAGGCCTTCGGGACGGACTCGACGCGCTTCTTCAGACCGGCCAGGGCCCGGTCGATGATGACCTTCTCCGCCTTGCGCTTGATCATGCCGAGCATCGGGATCTTGACGTCGACGGTCAGCCGGTAGGTGACCTCGGTGCGGTCGCCGTCGCCGAGCGGGGCCAGCGCGTAGGAGCCGTCGATGGCGCGCAGCATCTGGGACTTGACGAGGGTCCAGCTGACCTCGTAGTCGCCGATCCAGGTGTAGGCGAGCGTGTGGTCGTCCTTGATCGCTCCGGCGTCGAGGACGAGGCGGACCTTCTCGGCGCGGCCGTGGTCGTCGGTGGAGAGGACCTCGGCCTCCTTGACCTCGCCGGTCCACTCCGGGTAGCGGGCGAAGTCGGCGATCACTCCCATGACGTCGGCCGGTGCCGCCTCGATCGTGATGCTCGAGCTGGTGTGTTCAGCCATCGCCGTGGCTCCTCCAGTGCGGTGTACCGGTGCGTCGGCAGAGGCCTGCCGCCAGAAGGCTATCGCGTGTGCGCGGCGCCTCGTTCCAGGGTCCGTGCCGGTGTTGTCACCACTCCAGGGCCCAGGGCCTGCCGGTGGACGCGAAGTGGCCGACGTTCACGCATTCGGTGGCGCCGATCCGCATCCGGCGGGCCAGCGGCTGGTGGACGTGGCCGAACAGCGCGTACCGCGGGCGGGTGCGGCGGATGGCGTCCAGCAGGGCCCGGCTGCCGCGCTCGAAGCGGCGCGCCACCGTGTCGTACGTCAGCTCCGGGACCTCGGGCGGGATGTGGGTGCAGAGCACGTCGACCGGGCCGATCGCCTCGATCTTCGCCGCGTACTCCTCGTCGCCGATCTCGTACGGGGTGTTCATCGGGGTCTTCAGGCCGCCGCCGACGAAGCCGAACACCCGGCCGCCGATCTCGACCCGTTCGCCGTCCAGGACGGTGGTGCCGGGGTGTGCGTACTCGGACCACAGGCCGGGGATGTCGACGTTGCCGTAGGTGGCGTACGTCGGTGTGGGGAAGGCCGCGAAGAGTGCGGCGTACTGCTTGCGCACCGCCGAGACGATCGCGGCGTTGCGGTCCATGCCCGCCCACAGGCCGCGGCCGAACTCGCGGGCCTCCTCGAAGCGGCGCGCGGTGCGCAGCGCGACGATCCGGTCGGCGTTCTCCACCCCGAAGAGGTCGGGGAAGATGCCGCGCGAGTGGTCGGCGTAGTCGAGGAAGAGCACCAGGTCACCGAGGCAGACCAGTGCGTCGGCGCCGTTCCCGGCACGGGCCAGCGCCTCGGTGTTGCCGTGCACGTCGCTGACGACGTGGATGCGGGTGCGCTGTCGGGTCGATGTGCCTGGGCTGTCCGGTCCGGCTCGCATGACGATCACCTTAGGACTCTGCCGGTCGCCTCGGTAGAGGCCGCCGGACCTGCGAATATCGCCGCCCGGTCACGCGGGTGGACTACTGTGCGCCCAAGGATCAGCGTGATGTGTGACGCATAAGACATCTGGCCGGAACCCCCTATCGGGAACCGAGTACTCGTGGGTAACGTCCGGGCAGTCCAGTCGTGCTCACCCCACTGAGCACCTGCCAATCTTGGACCGCAGCCGGTGCGTCACACAGAGCCGTGGCACCGGAGCCCGATGAGGAGCAGCAGTCTTGCGCGAGTTCAGCCTTCCGGCCCTGTACGAGGTCCCTTCGGACGGCAACCTGACGGATCTCATCCGCCGCAATGCCGCTCAGCATCCCGATGTCGCGGTGATGAGCCGCAAGGTGGGGGGCGCGTGGACCGACGTCGACGCCACGCAGTTCCTGGCCGAGGTCAGAGGCGTCGCCAAGGGCCTGATCGCCGCGGGCGTCGACGCCGGTGACCGGGTGGCCCTGCTCTCGCGCACCCGCTACGAGTGGGTACTGCTCGACTTCGCGATCTGGAGCGCGGGCGCGGTCACCGTCCCGGTGTACGAGACCAGTTCGCCCGAGCAGATCCAGTGGATCCTCGGCGACTCCGGCGCCGCGCTGTGCCTCGTGGAATCCGACGCGCACCGGGCCTCCGTGGTCTCCGTCCAGGCGGACCTGCCGGCCCTGAAGGGCATCTGGCAGATCGAGGACGACGCGATCCGCCGGCTGACGGCGATCGGGGAGGACGTCTCGGACGAGACGCTGGACCTGCGGATGGTGAGCGCCAAGGCGGACGACCCGGCCACCATCGTCTACACCTCGGGCACCACCGGCCGCCCCAAGGGCTGTGTGCTCACGCACCGCAGCTTCTTCGCCGAGTGCGGCAACGTGGTGGAACGGCTGAAGCCGCTCTTCCGTACCGGCGAGTGCTCCGTGCTGCTCTTCCTGCCCGCCGCGCATGTCTTCGGACGGCTGGTCGAGGTGGCCTCGGTGATGGCCCCGATCAAGCTCGGCTGCGTACCGGACATCAAGCACCTCACCGATGAACTGGCCTCGTTCCGGCCGACGTTGATCCTCGGCGTGCCGCGGGTCTTCGAGAAGGTGTACAACGCGGCGCGGGCCAAGGCGCAGGCCGACGGCAAGGGGAAGATCTTCGACAAGGCCGCGAACACGGCGATCGCCTACAGCCGCGCGCTGGGTACCCCCCAGGGCCCCCCGCTGGGCCTGAAGCTGAAGCACAAGGTCTTCGACCGGCTGGTCTACGGCAAGCTGCGGGCGGTGCTCGGCGGGCGCGGCGAGTACGCGATCTCCGGCGGCGCGCCGCTGGGCGAGCGGCTCGGCCACTTCTACCGCGGGATCGGCTTCACGGTCCTGGAGGGCTACGGCCTGACCGAGACCTGTGCGGCCACCGCCTTCAACCCGTGGGACCGGCAGAAGATCGGTACGGTCGGCCAGCCGCTGCCCGGTTCGGTCGTGCGCATCGCGGACGACGGCGAGGTGCTGCTGCACGGCGAGCACCTGTTCACCGGTTACTGGAACAACGAGGCGGCGACGGCCGACGCGCTGGCCGACGGCTGGTTCCACACGGGCGACATCGGCACCCTCGACGAGGACGGCTATCTCGCGATCACCGGCCGCAAGAAGGAGATCATCGTCACGGCGGGCGGCAAGAACGTCGCTCCCGCGGTGATCGAGGACCGGATCCGCGGGCACGCCCTGGTCGCCGAGTGCATGGTGGTCGGCGACGGACGGCCGTTCGTGGGCGCGCTGGTCACCCTGGACGAGGAGTTCCTGGGCCGCTGGGCCGCGGAGCACGGCAAGCCGGCCGGTTCGACGGCGGTGTCGCTGCGCGAGGACCCGGAGCTGCTGGCCGAGGTGCAGCGGGCGGTGGACGACGGGAACGCGGCCGTGTCCAAGGCGGAGTCGGTGCGCAAGTTCCGCATCCTGGACTCGCAGTTCACCGAGGAGGCGGGCCACATCACGCCGTCGCTGAAGCTGAAGCGGAACGTGGTGGCGAAGGACTTCGCGGACGAGATCGAGTCGATCTACCGGGGCTGACGACCGGGGCGTACGCGTGAGAGGGGGCCCGCACGGTAGGTGCGGGCCCCCTCTCACGCGTACTGGGCACCTACGGCCTCTCGTTCGTCAGAGCAGTGCCCGGAGCCGCTCGGCGAGCAGGTCCCAGCGCCATTTCTCCTCGACCCAGGCCCGCCCCCGCTCCCCCATCCGCTGCCGCAGCTCCGGGTCGCGGAGCAGGGTGACGATCCGGTCGGCCGACTCCTCCACGCTGTCCCCGCGCACCACCCACCCGGTCTCGCCGTCGAGCACCGCGTCGGGCGCGCCGCCCGAGTCGCCCGCCACCACCGGCAGACCGGTCGCGGACGCCTCCAGGAAGACGATGCCGAGGCCCTCCACGTCCAGGCCGCCGCGACGGGTGCGGCACGGCATGGCGAAGACGTCGCCCGCGCCGTAGTGGGCGGGCAGCTCCTCCCACGGCACCGGTCCGGTGAACCGCACGGACTCCTCGACCCCGGTCTCCCCGGCCAGCCGCTTCAGCTCCTCGGCGTACGGTCCGCCGCCGACGATCAGGAGCACCGCGTCCGGCACCTGCGCCAGGATCGCGGGCATCGCGAGGATCAGCGTGTCCTGGCCCTTGCGCGGCACGAGCCGTGACACGCAGACGACGACGGGCCGGTCCGCGAGGCCGAGCCCGGCCCTGACCCGGTCCCCGCCCGACCCCGGGTGGAAGGTCTTCTCGTCGACGCCGGGCGGCAGTTGGGCCATGCGTGCCGCGGCCCCGGGCGTGAGCGCGGGGGCGATCCGGGAGCGGGTGTACTCCCCCAGGTAGGTGATCGTGTCCGTGCCCTCGCCGATCCGTCGCAGCAGCTGCCGGGCCGCGGGCAGCTGGGCCCAGCCCGCCTCGTGCCCGTGCGTGGTGGCGACCAGGCGGCGGGCGCCGGCCCTGCGCAGCGCCGGTGCCATCAGCCCGAGCGGGGCCGCGGCGCCGAACCAGACGGAGCTGCAGCCGTGTTCGCGCAGCAGCCGTACCGCGCGCCGGGTGACCCGCGGGGTCGGCAGCAGCATCGTCGTCGGGTCGCGCACGACGGTGAACGGCTGCTCGGCGTCGAAGGCGGTGGTGGCCGCGACGCCTTCGGGGGTCCGCTTCCAGGTCGAGGCGTACACGACGATCTGTCCGGGGTCCAGGCGCAGTGCCATGTTGTGCAGAAAGGCCTGGATGCCGCCGGGGCGGGGCGGGAAGTCGTTGGTCACGATCAGGGTCTTGTCCATCCCGGCCGACAGTACCGGGCGGTCCGGGCCCGATGGCTCCGGCACCGTGCGGGCATCATGTCTCCTCGTATCCACCGAGTACCCACCGGGTGCCCACTGACGAGAACGGATGAGGCGGTCATGAGGGGATCTACCGGCGCGCGGCTCGCTGTCGCGGTGTGGGCCCTGACCAGGGTCGCGCTGCTGCTCTGCGTCACCAAGGTGATCACGCTGTCCGGACCGGACGTGACCAGTGACGTCTCGGTGATCTACCACGGCTGGTCCGAGGTGCTGAAGACCGGTACGTATCCGCAGTCCGACGTCACCTGGCAGTACCCGCCGCTGGCCGCGCTCGCCATCCTCTCCCCCTCGCTGCTGCCTTTCCTGGACTACGCCTCGGCCTTCTTCGTCCTCGCGTTCGTGTGCGACCTGCTGGTGCTGGGGCTGCTGCTGTACGCGGGCCGGGGCGGCGGCCGGTCGGTGGCGGGCGCCTGGGTGTGGGTGGCGGGGGTGCCGCTGCTCGGCACGACCGCGTACGCCCGTTACGACGTGATGGTCACGGCGGTGGCGGTGGCGGCGCTCCTGGCGGGGCTGCGGCATCCGCGGCTGCTGGGGGTGCTGGCCGCCGTCGGTGCGCTGCTGAAGGTGTGGCCGGCGCTGGTCCTGGCCGGTACGGCGCGCGGCCGGCGCACGCGGCTGGCGTGGACGGCCGCGGCGGTGACGGCGGCCGGGCTGCTGGTGGGGTGCGCCGTGGCGATGCCGGGGGCGCTGGCCTTCATCGGCGCCCAGCGCGACCGGGGCACCGAGGTCGAGTCGCTGGGCGCGCTGGTCTTCCATGTGGCGCGGCAGTTCGACTGGCAGGGCCGGGTGGAGTTCCACTACGGCTCGATGGAGTTCCTGGGTCCGCACGTGCCGCTGGTGAGCACGCTGGCCCTCGGTCTGTCCGTCCTCGCGTTCGGCTGGCTGGTGGTGTGGCGGCTGCGGGCCCGTGAGTTCGGCGTGAGCACCCCGGCGGACGCGGCGTTCGCGGCGGTGCTGCTGTTCACGACGACGAGCCGGGTGATCAGCCCGCAGTACATGCTGTGGCTGGTCGGCCTGGCGGCGGTCTGCCTGGTGTTCCGCGACAGCCGGATGGTGCTGCCGGCCGGTCTGGTGCTGCTGGCGACGGGCTTCACCCAGTGGGAGTTCCCGTTCGGGTTCACGCATGTGGTGACCAGCGACGCGACCGGCGTCACGCTGATGTTCCTGCGCAACGGCCTGCTGGTCGCGGCGACGCTGATCGCCTGCCGCCGGCTGTGGCGGCGGACGGTGCCCCGGGCGGCGTGCGACGGCGGCGGGTCGGCCGTCCGCTCCGGCCTCGGCCGGGAGGCGGAGCCGGTCGGCTCCTGAGCAGTGCGCCGCGCTCAGCCGAGCCAGGAGCGCAGTTGCTCCCGCCAGAGTGCGGTGAAGTCCTGCGGGGTCGTGTCGAGCACCTCGTGCATGGCCTGCTCCACCGCTCCGTCCCGTCCCGGGTGCCCTCCGACGGCCCGGTAGAAGGCCAACAGCTTCTTCTCGCCCCAGTGGTCGGCGATCAGCTCGCAGGCCGCCCAGCCGCCCTCGTACGCCCTCGCCAGGCGCGCCGGGTCGCCCGCGAAGCCGAAGTCCTCGTCCGTGGGGAGCTCGGCGGGCGGGTCGCCGCGCCGCACGGCGTCCGCGAGTTCGGGCGCGATCTGTGCGGCGGTGCGGTCCTCGGAGCGGTAGGCCGTCCAGTCCGCGAAGCCTTCGGAGAGCCAGGTCGGGGTCGCGGCGGAGGTGCGGGTGCGGGTGGCGACGTGGGTGGTCTCGTGGGTGAGGACGATCCGCTGCCCGAAGGTGCCGAGGGTGCCGTACGCCTGCGGGTTGACGATCACCCGGTCCGCGGGGGCCCGGCCCGCGCCGCCGGTCTGCCCGGTGGTGACGGCGGCGATGCCCCGGTAGTCCGCCGACGACCCCAGCAGCCCCGCCATGTCCTCCACCCTGCGCGGTACGAGCACCACCACGCGGCCCGCCCAGCGTTCCGGCCAGGCGTCGGACACGGCGGGCACCGCGCGGTCCGCGGTCCGGGCGATGGCGCGCAGCTCCTGCTCCGTGCGGCCGACGCCGAGCACGAGGCTGTGCTTCCCGGGCACCACCCGGACGTCGCCCTGCTGCCAGAGCTGCTGGACGCCGTCCCCCTCCGCCCGGTCCCCGACGACGTACCAGCGGCCGTCCGCCCGGTCCCGTCTCAGGTCGAACACCCGGTCCGCGGCGACCGGGGCGGCGTCGTAGCCCTTGATCCGGTAGCGCAGCTCGACGTCCGCGGTGGCCCGGTCGGTGCCCCGCGCGGTCACGTCGCGCAGCCGGTACGTCCACGAGCTCAGCGGTATGTCCGCGAGGTTGGCGAGCTCCCGGCGCTGGGCCGTGCGCAGCCCGGTGGCTTCGGGGTCCGTCGTGGCCAGGTAGGCGTCCGTGTCGTGGTCCAGCACGGCGGCCGCCCGGCGGTCCAGCGTGGCGCGGACGGCGCGGGCGGTCGCGTCCGGGGCGGCGCCGTCGTCGGGGGCCGCGCAGCCGGAGGCGAGCAGCAGTCCGGCGAGCAGCGCACCCGCCGCGCGCCGCCCGCCGTTCCGTCCCCGCCGTTCGCTCACCCGATCGAGGGTACGGTCAGACGCGGGTGACCGACGAGACGGGCATCATGCCGACGGGGTCGTAGCGCACCGGGGCCCCGGGGTACGGGGCGTGGATCACCTGGCCGTTGCCGACGTACATCGCGATGTGGCCGGCGTCCGCGCGGTAGGCGACCAGATCGCCGGGGCGGGCCTCGGAGAGCGGCACCATGTGTCCCGCGTACCGCTGGGCCTGCGAGGTCCGCGGCAGGCTGACCCCGGCCTGGGCGTACGCCCACTGCATCAGCCCGGAGCAGTCGAATCCGGCCGGCCCGTTGGCCCCCCAGATGTACGGGCGGCCCAGTGCCTGCCGGACCGCCATGACGGCGACCGCCGCGCGCGCGGAGCCGGCCGGCAGATCGGCCATCGCCGGGTACGCGCCGTCGCGGCCGGAGCGCGAGGCCCGCTGGAACTCCGCCCGGTCGGCGCCGGGCAGCGCGTTCAGCAGCTTCCTGGCCTCGGCGAGCTTGCGCTCGACGGTGCGTTTGTGACGGGTGGCGTCCGCCCGGTTGCGCTCCAGCTCGGCCAGCGCGCGGGCCGCCTCCGCGCGGGTCTGCACGAGCCCGCGCTGGACCTGCTGGAGTTCCCGCAGCTCGGCGGCCTGAAGGTCGGTCAGGCGCTCCAGTACGGCCGCCCGGTCGAGGTAGCTGTCCGGGTCGGAGGAGAGCAGCAGGGCGAGCGAGGGGTCGATGCCGCCGGAACGGTACTGCGCGCTCGCCGCCGAACCGAGCGCCGTACGCATCCGGTTGAGCCGTTCCTGGCCGCGGGCCGCCCGGTCCTGGGCCCGGCCGACCTCGCCGCGCAGCCGGCCTGCGTTCTCACCGGCCTTGTTGTACTGCTCGGTGGCCCGCTCGGCCTCGGTGTACAGCCGGTCGATGCGGGCCTTGGCGCTCCGGGGGGTGTCCTGCGGGTCGGCGTTCGCGGTGGCCACCCCGAGGGTGGCGGCCGCGGTCGCCGCCGCGGCCGACAGAACGGTGGCCCGGACCCCGAGATTGAGGCCGGGCTGTGTGGAACGGCGATGGGACACCACAGGACGCCGCACTCCCTTCCGCGGTACGCAGACGCGCGCAGCCCCTGCCGCCCGGGGCGGGCGGACCGACGACCGGGAGCTGCACGGCAGGCAGACAGTAGTCGGGCGATCACGGAGCGACCAACGACCGCGCCGTACGGAAGGGCGGCAGAAAAGGCGACGCCCCGCCGGTGACCTGTGGTCTCCGGCGGGGCGGGCTGTCTGCGCGGGCGCGGGAATTCGCCCGTTCGGGCGTCGTCAGCCGACGCGCACGCCGAACTGGAAGCTGCCGATGGTGTTCATCGACTCGTAGCGGACGAACGTGCCCGGGTACGGGGCGTGCAGGACGGTGTTGTTGCCCGCGTAGAGGCCCACGTGCTCGGTGTTGTTGAAGAAGACCAGGTCGCCCGGCTTCAGCGCGCTGCGCCCGATGTGGACGCCGTCGTTGACCTGGGTGTACGTGACCCGGGAGATCTGGACGTTGGCCTGGGCGTAGGCCCACTGGGTCAGCCCGGAGCAGTCGAAGGCCCCGGGGCCGGTGCCGCCCCTCTGGTACGGCTTGCCCTCCTGGGTGGCGGCGGCGTTCAGGGCGGCGGCACCCCAGGCGGAGGCGGGGACCTCCTTGCCCAGGTCGACCCGGTCGCTCGCGGCGCGGCTGGCGCGCTGTTCGTCATTGCGCATCTTCGTGCGCTCGGCCTGGGTCATCGTGTTGAGCAGGCGCTGCGCCTCGGCCAGCTTGTCCTGGAGCTTCTTCTTCTTCGCGCCGAGCGTCTTGCGCACGTCCGCGAGGTCGCCGAGCTTGTCCTGGGCCTCCTTGCGCTCCTGCGCGAGGACCCGCTGCTTCTCCTGGATCTTCCCCAGGGTCTCGGTCTGCTTGGCCGTCAACTGGTCGAGGGCCGAGGCCTCGTCGAGGAAGCTGTCCGGGTTGGAGGAGAGGAAGAGCTGCACCGACGGGTCGATGCCACCGGAGCGGTACTGCGCGGCGGCGAGCGAACCGAGGCCGTTGCGCAGGTTGTTGATCTCCTGCTGACCGCGGGCCACCTTGTCCTGCAGCGCGCCGACTTCCTTCTCCAGCTTCTGCTGCTTCTCCTTGGCGCCGTAGTACTGCTCATTGGCGGCGCCGGCCTCGTGGTTGAGCTTCTCGACCTTCGCCTTGACCTCGCCCTTGGAGGGCTTCGGGTCGGCGTGGGCCGCCTGGGAGGTCAGGGCCACGGCCGCGGCGGCGGTCGCGGTGAGCACGGTCACACGGGCGCGGCTCGGCTGCTTGGGACGACGGTGGGACGCCACGAAGGCGAGCTCCTTCTTCCTCGAGCCGCCTACCGGGCTGTGGGGGATTCGAATCCCCGGCTCCGTGCACGTCACGGACTCGGCGGTGTCTTCGCCGTCACCCCGGATGGGTGATCAACCGTGCGAAGGTTCGAGGCCCGACCCTAGTGACCAACTTGTGATCAGTTCAAATCCTCACCAGAAAAATCTCGTCACAGACCGCACTTCTTTACCCTCGACACACGGGGTGTAGCTGCGACCTGACGGTCCGTTCCCTCAATTCCACCGAGACCCGACAAGTGCCGCTAGACGCGCGAAAGGCGCTTCAGGAGCAAGACGGACGCAACGGGCCTGGCGCCCGCCTTCGCCACTCCGTCGGCGACTTCGCGGTCGGTGGAGACCACCACGACGGGCCTGCCCGGAGGTTCGGCGCGCGCCAGCTGACGGATGAGTTCGTCGGCGGTCACGCCGGGCTTGCTGAACAGCACCCGGACCCCGCGCGGCGGCGCGAGCAGCACCGGGGCCGCCAGCTCGGCCCCGTCGAAGACACAGGTCATCTCGGCGCCGGTCTGTGCCGCGAGCACCGCGAGGCCGCCCAGCAGCCGCAGCCGCTGCTTCTCCAGCGGCAGCTGCGGATAGCCGGTCTTGGTGACGTTGTAGCCGTCGACGATCAGATGCGCCTGCGGCAGCGCGAGCAGCTGGTCGAGCAGGGCCGGGTCGGTCTCCGAAAGGGCCCTGGCGGCAATGTCCTTGGGCGACATCCGGCCCGGCTCGACGGCGTCGACACTGTCGGCGGGACGGATCGAGGAGGGCGGCAGGGCGAGTTCGCGCCGGAGCCCGCTCGCCGCGTCGAGCACCGTGTCCAGCAGCAGCCGCAGCCGCATGTCCTCGACCGAGCGGCCCTCCCTGGCGGCCCGGCGGCCCGCCTCCACGGACGCCTCGGCCTCACCGAGCCGCGCCTTGAGCCGGCGGCTCTCGCTCTCGGCGGCGGAGACCTGGGCGGCCGTCTCGGACCGTACGGCGTCGGTCTCGGCGCGGCTGCGGCGCAGCGCGGCCTCGCCGCGCCTGACCTCGTTGACGGCGCTGCGCAGCTTGCGCTGGAGGGATTCGGCCTCCTTGCGGGCCGCGTCCAGCTCGGCGCGCAGCCGCTCCGTCTCGCTCTTCGTCTGCGAGCGGGCCCGGACGAGCTCCTCGCGCAGCCGCTCCAGTTCGCGGCGGCTCTCCTCGTCGGCGCGCTCGGCGTCCGCGCGCTGGACCTCTTCGCCGGCGGCGGCGACCAGCTTCACCCAGCCCGGCGGGCGCAGCACATACGCCGCCGCGGCCACATCGACGGGGTCGGCGGCGGCAGGCGGCGCACCGGCCTCCAGGGCAGCGGTCAGCTCGGGCTGCCCCTCCTTGAGCCGCTCACCGATGCGCTGCCGGAACAGCGCGTCACTCTCCAGGGCGGCCGCCATCGCGTTCCCGGCGAACTTGGCCCGCCGGGTCGGGGTGAAGCGGGCGTACTGCCGCAGCTGGGCCGGGAGTTCGGTGACCGTCAGGCCGCCGAACGCGTCCGAGACCAGTGCGACGACCCGCCGCCGTACGCCTTCGGGCAGCGGGCGGTCGAGCGCCTCGACGGCGCCGTCGGCCGCCTCGGCCGACTCGGCGCCGCTATCGGGCTGCTCCACCATCCGTCACCCCAAATGTCTGTGGGCGCGGCTCCGTCAGGAGTCGGCACCCGGCCTGTCCACCAGTTCGATCTGGTCCACCGCGTTGCACCAACGGCAGCGCACCGACTCGATGGTCTCACTGACCACCTCGCGTTCCTCGACGCTGGACTCACCGGCCAGGTCGAGATGGACGTATTCGACGACCTTCGAGGAGCGCGTCACGTCGAAGCGCGTGAGATTTCCGCAGAGCGTGCAACGCCAGCGAGTCCCGTCGGTCGGCTGGGGAACCGTCGTCATCGTTGCGTCCTCTTTCGTCGAGCCTCGTGCTGCCTTGCTTCAAGGATCTCGCGGTGCGCCGTCGAACTGCGGATGTCCTGCCGTAACCCTACGGCCTCACCGCGTCCCCCCGACACGGCGAGGCGGTCTGTCCCGTTCCCTCCGGTTGCGTCATGCTCTGTTCATGATCGATCGGCGAGCTGTGGCCGGCAGGCTGTCCGGCGGACTGCTACGGACGGTCACCGGTGGACCACTGGTGACCCATGCCCTGATCGCGGTCTGCGCCCTGGTCTTCGTGATCAGCCCGCTGTCCGGCTTCAACCCGGTCCCCGGAACCGCCGACGCCCTGCTGGCCGCCCAGGCGGGGTACTTCGAACGGTGGGGCGTGATCCCGAGCGAGCTGTGGGACGGCTCCGCACACGCCCTGCTCGCCCCGCTCACCGCCCTCTTCGTGCACGGCAGCTGGCTGCACCTGCTCGGCAACGTGCTCTTCCTGTACGTGTTCGGGGCGATGACCGAGGAGCGCATGGGCCGGGTCGGGTTCACCTTCTTCTACGTCATCAGCGGCTATCTCGCCCTGGTCGCCTACGCGGCGGCCCACGCCACGTCCGACCAGACGCTGGTGGGCGCCTCGGGGGCGATCTCGGCGGTGCTCGGGGCGTTCCTGTACCTCTTCCCCAGGGCCCGGGTCACCAGCCTGTTCCCGTTCCTCTTCTTCCTGCCGCTGCGCTTCCCCGCCTGGATCGTGCTGGTCTTCTGGTTCGTCCTGCAGTGGCTGGCGGTCCAGGGCGCGGGCAGCGGGGGGCCGGGCGTGGCCTATCTGGCCCATGTGGTGGGCTTCGCCCTGGGCTTTCTCTACGCCTGGGGGCGTTACCGGCGTACGGATAGAGTGAAGGCACCAGCCACGGCCACCGAGGGAGAAAGCCAGCCGTGATCACCGCGATCGTGCTCATCAAAACCAGCGTGGACCGGATTCCCGAGATCGCCGAGGCCATCGCCGCGCTGGACAGCGTCAGCGAGGTCTTCTCGGTCACCGGTACGTACGACCTGATCGCCATGGTCCGGGTGGCCAAGCACGACGATCTGGCCGACGTCATCCCCGGCCGGATCAGCAAGATCCCCGGCGTCGAGGCCACCGACACGCATGTGGCGTTCCGTACCTACTCGCAGCACGACCTGGAGGCCGCCTTCGCCATCGGCCTCGACGCGTAGGCACACCCCCACGGCGTGACACTTCGGCGGGGGACGGGCTCGGCTGCCCGTCCCCCGCCGAAGTGCTGTGTGCCCGTCAGAGCTGCGCCGCACCCCGGTCCGGGACGCAGCGGCCGTCCTCGGTGCGGTACTTCCACTGGGCGCCCTTGCTCACCAGTTCCTTGACCGCGCGGACGAAGCGCTCGATGTGCTCGTCCGGCGTACCGGCGCCGAAGCTCACCCGGATCGCGTTGAGCGAGCTCTCGCCCGGCTCGGCCTCCGGCGCGCCGCACTCCCCGACCTCCTGCGGGTCGCTGCCCAGCAGGGTGCGGACCAGCGGGTGGGCGCAGAACAGGCCGTCGCGGACCCCGATGCCGTACTCGGCGGAGAGGGCGGCGGCGAAGTGCGAGCTGTTCCAGCCCTCCACCACGAAGGAGATGACGCCGACCCGCGGGGCCTCGTCGCCGAACAGCGAGAGCACCTTGACCTCGGGGACCTCGGCCAGGCCGGCCCGGACCGCGCCCACGAGGTGCTGCTCCCGGGCGACCAGGTTGTCGAAGCCCGCCTCGGTGAGCGCCTTGCAGGCGGAGGCGATGGAGTACACCCCGATGACGTTGGGGGAACCGGCCTCGTGGCGGGCGGCGGTGGAGTGCCATTCGACGTCCACGCCGCCGTCGGTGCGGCGGGCGACCTTGCGCGAGGCGCCGCCGCCGGCGAGGTAGGGCTCGGCCTGCTGCAGCCAGTCGGACCGGCCGGCGAGGACGCCCGAGCCGAAGGGCGCGTACAGCTTGTGTCCGGAGAAGGCGACCCAGTCGACGTCCAGCTCGGCAATGTCGACGGGGTGGTGCGGGGCGAGCTGCGCGGCGTCCAGCACGATCCGGGCACCGTGCGCGTGCGCGGCGGCGGCCAGCTCCTTCACCGGCCACAGCTCGCCGGTGACGTTGGAGGCGCCGGTGACGCAGACCAGCGCGGGGCCGTAGGGCTCGCGGTCGGCGAGCGCCCGCTCCAGCGTCTCGACGGCCTGGGCGGGGGTGCGCGGGGCGTTCAGGTAGGTCACCCGGGCATCGCGCCACGGCAGCAGCGAGGCGTGGTGCTCGGTCTCGTACACGAAGACCTGGCAGTCGGCCGGGACGACCGCGGCCAGCAGGTTCAGCGAGTCGGTGGTCGAGCGGGTGAAGATCACCTGGTCGTCGGCGCGGCAGCCGAGGAACTCCGCGACGGTCGCGCGGCTGTTCTCGAAGAGGTCCGTGGAGAGCTGCGAGAGGTAACCGGCCCCGCGGTGGACGCTGCCGTAGTACGGGGCGTACGCGGCGACGTCGTCCCAGACGCGCTGGAGGGCGGGGGCGCTGGCGGCGTAGTCGAGAGCGGCGTAGGTGACCTCACCGCCCGTGACCAGCGGAACCGTCACATCCTTGCCCAGAACCGACAGAGGGGCACAAAACGACTGGTCGGCGGCAGCGGTGAAGACAGACATGGCGAACTCCCGTAAGAGGCAGGCGAATTGCATGCGCCGGCGGAAACGCGGCAGCGCAGCGGAGAAAAGAGGGGTGTGCGGAGGAGGGCCGACGGCCCTATCGCATTCGCGTGCTCACAAGAGACTCCCTAGGGACCAGGACCCCGGGGGTTGGCATTCACAGATGCCGAGGGGCCCGCGCTTGCCGCAGACCTCGCTGCCTACGGCCTGGTCTTCACCCGGGGCACCCCGCCACGGACGGAGGGTTGCCGGACAGCGGGCCGGGGCCGTAGTCGCTGTCACTCATGACCTGACCAGCATCTTGCCATACGCCTGAAGACGCGCAAGGCGCAGTCCAGGATCCGGACTGCGCCCTGCGCCACATTTCCGCCTGTTTCAGGCGTTGCTGGCCGCCACCCAGCGCTCCAGCGCACGTGCCGCCGCCCCGGAGTCGATGGACTCGGCGGCCTTCGCCATCCCGGCCGCGAGCTGCTCGTTCAGCGTGCCGTCCGCCGCGTCCAGCGCCACCAGCGCCGCCGCCGAGTTGAGCAGTACGGCATCGCGCACCGGTCCCCGCTCGCCGCCCAGCACCCGGCGGGCCACATCGGCGTTGTACGAGGCGTCCGCACCGCGCAGGGCCTGCACGGGCACCAGTTCCAGACCGACGTCGCGCGGGTCGAACGCCTCCTCGCGCACCGCTCCGTCCCGGACCACCCAGACCCGCGAGGTCGCGGTCGTCGTCAGCTCGTCCAGACCGTCGTCGCCGCGGAAGACCAGCGCCGAATTGCCGCGCCCGGCCAGCACCCCGGCGACGATGGGCGCCATCTTCAGGTCGGCCACGCCGACGGCCTGCGAACGCACCCGGGCCGGGTTGGTGAGCGGCCCGAGGATGTTGAACGTCGTCGGCGCGCCGAGCTCCTTGCGGGCCCTGGAGACGTAGCGCAGGGCGGGGTGGAACTTCACCGCGAAGCAGAAGGTGATGCCCGCCTCCTCGGCGACCTCGACGACCCGCTGCGCGGAGAGGTCCAGGTTGACGCCGAGCTTCTCCAGCACATCGGAGGAACCGCTCGCCGACGAGGAGGCGCGGTTGCCGTGCTTGACGACCTTGGCGCCGGTGCCGGCGATGACGATCGCCGACATGGTGGAGATGTTGACCGTCTTGGCGAGGTCGCCGCCGGTGCCGACGATGTCGACCGTACGACCGGGTACGTGGATGGTGTTGGCGTGCTCGTACATCGCCCGTACCAGGCCGGACACCTCGTCGATCGTCTCGCCCTTGGCCCGCAGCGCCACCGCGAACCCGGCGATCTGCACATCGGTCGCCTCGCCGCTCATGATGCGGTCCATCGCCCACGCGGTGTCGTCGGCGGTGAGGTTCTCACCGCGCAGCAGGGGGTTCAGCATGCCGGGCCAGGAACGGTCCGCCACGCTGTCGCCGCCGATCGGGGTCACAACGTTCATGGTCCGCTCCTGGGTCCACAGCCGGTAAAAGGGATTGCCTCCACCCTATCGAGCGCCGTGGACGGCAAAGAGCCCCGTCCATCGAATGGACGGGGCTCCTGCTGTGGCGATCAGTTCAAGCGATCAGTGGTGACCGTGGCCGCTGGTGATCTCCTTGTACTCCTCGGCGGTGGGCTTGGCGATCTGGTTGTCCTCGCCGAAGTAGCCCTTGCTGAGCCGGGCCCGCAGCTTCTGCAGGACCGACGCCTTGCGCTCGACACCGTTCTCGTCGACCGTCGGGCCGATCTCGACCGGCTTGTACTGCTCGTGCGCGGTGAGGGTGTGCAGCTGCTCGGGGCCGAGCGGCTCGTGGATCTCGACGAACTCACCGTGCGGCAGGCGCTTGATGATGCCGGACTCGCGCCCGTGCAGCACCTTCTCCTTGTCGCGGCGCTGGAGGCCGAGGCAGATCCGCCGGGTGGCGATGAACGCGAGGACCGGGCCGACGAAGATGAAGATCCGGACGAACCAGGAGATGGCGTTCAGCGACAGGTGGAAGTGCGTGGCCCACAGGTCGTTGCCACCGCCGATGAAGACGATGACGTACTCGGTGATCCAGGCGACACCGAAGGCCGTCCGGGTCGGGGCGTTGCGCGGGCGGTCCAGGATGTGGTGCTCGCGCTTGTCGCCGGTGACCCAGGACTCGACGAACGGGTAGACCGCGATGATCGCGAGCACCAGTCCGAAGGCCATCAGCGGGATGAACACACCCAGGACCAGCGTGTGACCCCAGAGGTTGATCTCCCAGCCGGGCATCACTCGGATCAGACCCTCGGCGAAGCCCATGTACCAGTCGGGCTGGGCGCCGGTGGACACCTGGTCCGGGCGGTACGGGCCGATGGCCCAGATCGGGTTGATCGAGGCGATGGCCGCGATGATGGCGATGATGCCGAAGACCAGGAAGAAGAAACCGCCGGCCTTCGCCATGTACACCGGCAGCAGCGGCATGCCGACGACGTTCTTGTTGGTGCGGCCGGGACCCGCGAACTGCGTGTGCTTGTGGTAGAAGACCAGGATCAGGTGCGCCACCAGCAGGCCGAGCATGATGCCCGGCAGCAGCAGGATGTGGATCGAGTAGAACCGGGCGACGAAGTCGTGGCCGGGGAACTCTCCGCCGAACAGGAACATCGAGATGTACGTGCCGACGACCGGCATCGACAGGATCGCGCCCTGGGTGAAGCGGACACCCGTACCGGACAGCAGGTCGTCCGGCAGCGAGTAGCCGGTGAAGCCGGTGAACATGCCCAGCACGAACAGCAGGAAGCCGAACAGCCAGTTGATCTCACGCGGCTTGCGGAACGCACCCGTGAAGAAGACGCGCATCATGTGCACGAACATGCCGGCCAGGAAGATCAGCGCGGCCCAGTGGTGGATCTGCCGGACCAGCAGACCACCACGGACGTCGAAGCTGATGTCCAGCGTCGAGGCGTAGGCCTCGGACATCCGGATGCCCTGCATCGGCTCGTACGAGCCGTGGTACACGACCTCGTTCATGCTCGGGTGGAAGAACAGCGTCAGATACACACCCGTGAGGATGATGATGATGAAGCTGTAGAGAGCGATCTCACCGAGCATGAAGGACCAGTGGTCCGGGAAGATCTTGCGCATGTTGGCCTTGGCCAGGGAGTAGATCCCGAGCCGGCCGTCCGCCCAGTCGGCCACCCGCTCACCGGCGGGCGCCTTGCGCTGTGTGTCGGTCGCAGTACTCATCCGCGCTCCCAGAATGCAGGACCGACGGGCTCATCGAAGTCACCGAGCGCCTCGAGGTTGCCCTCGCTGTTCACACCGATCCGCAGCTGCGGAAGGGCGTGACCGGCCGGACCGAAGATGACGCGGGCGCCGTCGGAGAGGTCGAAGGTGGACTGGTGGCACGGGCAGAGCACGTGGTGCGTCTGCTGCTCGTACAGGCTGATCGGGCAGCCGACGTGGGTGCAGATCTTGGAGAAGGCCACGATTCCCTCGTGGGCCCACTCGCGCTCGCGCTTGTCCTTGATGTTCTCCGGCTGGATACGGATGATCATCAGCGCGGCCTTGGCGATCTGGTTCTGGAAGTCCTCGGCGCCCTCGTCCAGGCCCTCGGGCATGGCGAAGGTCAGCGAACCGACGGCGACGTCCTCGGGACGCAGCGGCTCCATCGTGTTCATGTTGATGAGCTGCTTGCCCTTGGCCCACAGGGTGTTGCGGAGCTTCTTCTCCGGCAGCGGCCCGAGGTCGCGCAGCAGCACCACACCGGAGAGCGGCACCAGGGCCAGCGCGCCGAACATGGTGTTGCGGATCAGCTTGCGCCGTCCGAACGCGGACTCCTCGGCACCTGCCGCGAAGTCCGCCAGAACCTTCGCCTTGACCTCGGGCTCGGCCTCGATGGCGTGCCGGTCGTCGGCGACCTCCACGTCGGACATCAGCGTGCGCGCCCAGTGGACGGCGCCGGCGCCGATCGCGAAGAGGGCCACGCCCAGGGTCAGACCCAGGGAGAAGTTGAGCGCGCTCACATGGCCGAAGGGCCAGATGTACACGATCTTGTCGACCGGGAAGATGACGTACGAGGCGATGAAGCCGATCGTCGCCAGCATGGACAGCGTGAACATGAACGCCACGGCGCGCTCGGAGCGCTTCGCGGCCTGTTCGTCGATGTCCTGGATGCGCGGCTTGTGGGCCGGCAGCCCCGGGTCGGCGAACGGGTCGTCCGCGACCTCTACCGCGCCGTGCGCGGTGTCCTGCTCAGCGGGCAGGTTCTCGTCTGGAATCTCTTGGCTACTCATGACTTCTTGGCCTTAGCGGTGTGGGCCGCGACCCAAATGGCAACTGCGATCAGTGCGCCGAGCCCGAAGATCCAGGCGAACAGCCCCTCGCTGACCGGCCCCAGGCCGCCCAGCTTCAGACCACCCGGGTTCTCCGACTGGGCGCTGTTGACGGTCTGGATGTACGCGATGATGTCCCGCTTCTGCTGCTCGGGCATCGTCGTGTCCGGGAAGGACGGCATGCTCTGCGGGCCGGTCTGCATGGCCTCGTAGATGTGCTTCGGGTCCACGCCTTCAAGGCTGGGCGCGTACTTGCCGTTCGTCAGCGCGCCGCCCTCACCGGTGAAGTTGTGGCACTGCGCGCAGTTGGTACGGAACAGGTCGCCACCCTTGGCGATGTCCGCACCGTCAGGGCTGACCTGGTTCTTGGTCGGAATGATCGGACCGGCGCCGAGCGACGCGACGTACGCCGCGAGCTGATCGATCTGCGCCTGGTTGTAGATGACCTTCTTCTTCGGCACCTGGGCGCCGGGCTGCTGCGCCGGCATACGGCCCGTACCGACCTGGAAGTCAACGGCGGCGGAGCCCACGCCGACCAGGCTCGGCCCGTCGGTGGTGCCCTGACCGCCGGTTCCGTGGCAGCTGGCGCAACCGACGGAGTACAGCTTCTTGCCCTCGTCGATGGCGAGGGACTGGGCGGTTTCGTCGGCCTGCGCCTTACTCGCGGGCGCAAACGCGGCGTAGAGCCCCCCAGTGGCCGCCAGCGCGAGGAGTAGTACGACGACCGCCGCCAACGGATGGCGTCGTCGTGCGGAGAGCTTTTTCACGGATTACCCCGGTGTCAGGATCTTCTGCGTCGATGCTGGATGTGGTTCGGGTTCGAGCCCGGTTACTTGATCATGTAGATCGTGGCGAAGAGGCCGATCCATACGACATCGACGAAGTGCCAGTAATAGGACACGACGATGGCGGCGGTCGCCTGTTCGTGGGTGAACCTCTTGGCTGCGTATGTCCTGCCCAGAACGAGCAGGAAGGCGATGAGACCGCCTGTCACATGCAGACCGTGGAAGCCGGTGGTCAGGTAGAACACCGAGCCGTACGGGTCGGAGGACAGCGAGAGGCCGTCCTTCTTCACCAGCTCGGTGTACTCGAAGACCTGGCCTCCGATGAAGATCGCACCCATCACGAAAGTGATCACGAACCAGGCACGGAGCTTCTTCACATCGCCCCGCTCCGCGGCGAAGACGCCGAGCTGGCAGGTGAGTGAGGAGAGCACCAGGATCGTGGTGTTCGTCGCCGAGAACGGGAAGTTCAGGGCCGAAGCCATTTCCTTCCAGTGGTCCGGTCCCATCACCGATCGCAGGGTGAAGTACATCGCGAAGAGGGCCGCGAAGAACATCAGCTCGGAACTCAACCAGATGATGGTTCCGACGCTGGTGAGGTTCGGTCGATTGACCGACGGGTGCGCGTGCCCGGTTTCTACTGTCGTTGCTGTCGCCACGACCGACATTATGTCGGTCGCTTATCCCGCCCTCACCCCGGGGGGTGCCGTTCGGTGTGTCAGGCGGGTGTGTCCTCCCCGAACGGCCCATGGATCCGCTGTCCCGGGCAGTGCTGACAGGACGTCGGGCGGAGTACGATCCGCGCATCGGTTCATGCCCGGAAAGCCCCGAAGACACAGATGTCACGGAGGAACAATGCAGCCGACCGCCACGGTCCTGGTCTACAGCGACGACGCCAACACCCGTGAGCAGGTGAGGCTGGCAGCCGGGCACAGGCCCGCGGCCGATGTGCCACCGGTGGAATTCCTGGAATGCGCCACCCTGCCCGCCGTGCTGGAGGCGCTGGACCGCGGCGGCATCGACGTCTGCGTGCTGGACGGCGAGACGGCGCCCGCGGGCGGCATGGGCGTCTGCCGGCAGATCAAGGACGAGATCTTCCACTGCCCGCCGGTACTGCTGCTGATCGGGCGCCCGCAGGACGCCTGGCTGGCCACCTGGAGCCGTGCGGACGCCGCGGTGACCCTGCCGGTCGAACCGGTCGGGTTCGCGGACGCACTGGCCGCCCTGCTGCGCAGCAGGGACTGCGTGAACGCCTGAGTCGCGCCGCGGTTTCGTCCGTGGTCCCACTGAGGGGCAGCGCACTCCCCGGTCCGGTCAGACCTCGGGACGCAGTCGCGCCGCCTGGATCGTGTCCGTACGGTCCGGCGTGGTGTTCTTCTGCAGGGCGCTGCCCTTCAGCCATTTGGCCCAGGACAGGTTCCAGTCCCCGTAACCGTTGTCGAACGGCGTCATCGTCTCGCCCTGGCTGCCCACGACCGTGACGATGTCGCCCTGGCGCACGGTGTTGTAGAACCACTCGGCCTGGCTGGTGCTCATGCCCGTACAGCCGTGGCTGACGTTCGCGTACCCCTGCGAGCCGGTGGACCAGGGGGCCGCGTGCACGTACTCGCCGCTCCAGGTGACCCGCGTCGCGTAGTAGACCTGCAGGTCGTACGAGTCGGAGGAGCCCTCCGCGATGCCGATCGTCTCCCCGCGCATACGTACGTTGTACTCCTTGCCCAGTACGACCTTGACGCCGTTTCGGGTGGAGAAGCCGGGCTTGCCGGTCGTCACCGGAATGGTGTTGATCACTTTCCCGTTGCGCTTGACCGTCATCGAGTGCGCCGCGGCGTCCGTGACGGCCTCGATGCGGTCGCCCGTGGTGAGCCTCAGCGCCTTCGTGGGGGCGCCGTAGAGGGCGTCGGTGACCTTGACCCCGGCCAGGCCGCTGGTGACGTCGATGGTGGCCCTGGCGGGCCAGTAGACCTTGGGGCGGTAGTGCAGGGTCTTGTCGTCGACCCAGTACCAGGAACCGGTCACGGCGGGTGTCGAACGGACCCTGAGGGCGCGCTCGACGTTGGCCCTGGACGCCTTGTCCTTGATCGGAGCGCTGAGTTCCGCCGTGATGGGCTGTCCGACGCCATAGGTGCCCGCCTGCGGGCCGAAGGCGACCTTCAGGAACTTCTTGGCGGAGGTGGTCCCGAAAGAGAGCGTACGGCCGCCCGGAGCGCCGTCGTCGTCCTCCGTGCTGACCCGCACGGTGTACCGGGTGCCGGCGGCGAGCGGGAGGGTGGAGTGCCACCGCTGCCCGTCGGCGTCGAGTTCGCCCGCGAGGTGGCGGCCTGTCGTGTCGACGGCCGACACGTCCGTGATCCGGCCGTCGCCGTCGTTGACGGTGACCTCCAGCGGCTTGCCGGGGTCGACCTTCCCGTCGCCGTCCGACGCGTTGGAGGAGATCTCGTCCACAGCGTCGTACGGCTTCTCCGCGAGCGGATGGCCGCCGGACCCGCCACAGGCGGTCACTCCTGCGACCAGGGTCACGACCAGCAGGGTGCAGCTCACTGCGGGGCGGATGCGCGGCGTGTGGTTCATGGACCCACGCTATGAAAGTTCATCCGTATCAGCGCGCGGTGTGACTGCGAACGGGGGACCCGCACTCCTCTCGGTGGAGAAGTGCGGGCCCCCCGTCAGGTGGAGCGGTGGCGCGATGTCACTGGGTGCGGTTCTCACCGCGGTAGTACTCGAAGACCCAGCCGAAGAGACCGATCAGGATGACCGGGGCCGAGAAGTAGAGCAGCCACCAGCCGAAGATGACTCCCATGAAGGCGAGGGCACCGCCGATCGCCAGCGAGAGCGGCTGCCAGCTGTGCGGGGAGAAGAACCCCACCTCGCCGGCCTCGTCCGCGACATCGGCTTCCTTGTTGTCCTGCGCCAGGGCGTCGACCCGCCGGGCCGTGAAGGCCAGGTAGAAGCCGATCATGACGCTCAGCCCGAAGGCCAGGACGAGTGCGGTGGTACCGGCCGGCTCCTTCGACCACACGCCGTACGTGACGGCCATGGCGAGGATGAAGACGCTCAGCCAGATGAACATCTTGCCCTGGATCTTCACTTGCCGGCCTCCTTGCCACCAGCGAGGGCCTTGTCATCCTCGGAGTGGTGCTCCAGCTGCTCGAGCGCCGCGATCTCCGGGTGATGCAGGTCGAACGCCGGGGATTCGGAACGGATCCGCGGCAGGGTGAGGAAGTTGTGCCGCGGCGGCGGGCAGGAAGTCGCCCACTCCAGCGAACGGCCGTAGCCCCACGGGTCGTCGACCTCGACCTTCTTGCCGTACTTGGCGGTCTTCCACACGTTGTAGAAGAACGGCAGCATCGACAGGCCGAGCAGGAACGAGGAGATCGTCGAGATCGTGTTCAGCGCGGTGAAGCCGTCCGCGGCGAGGTAGTCCGCGTAACGACGCGGCATTCCCTCGGCACCGAGCCAGTGCTGCACCAGGAACGTGCCGTGGAAGCCCACGAACAGCGTCCAGAACGTGATCTTGCCGAGCCGCTCGTCCAGCATCTTGCCGGTGAACTTCGGCCACCAGAAGTGGAATCCGGAGAACATCGCGAAGACCACGGTGCCGAAGATGACGTAGTGGAAGTGCGCGACGACGAAGTACGAGTCCGACACGTGGAAGTCCATCGGGGGCGATGCCAGGATCACGCCGGTCAGACCACCGAAGGTGAAGGTGATCAGGAAGCCGACGGCCCAGAGCATCGGTGTCTCGAAGGACAACGACCCCTTCCACATCGTGCCGATCCAGTTGAAGAACTTCACACCGGTCGGTACCGCGATGAGGAAGGTCATGAACGAGAAGAACGGCAGCAGCACACCGCCCGTGACGTACATGTGGTGCGCCCACACGGTCACGGAGAGGCCCGCGATGGCGATCGTCGCGCTGATCAGGCCGATGTAGCCGAACATCGGCTTCCGGCTGAACACCGGAATCACTTCGGAAATGATTCCGAAGAATGGCAAGGCGATGATGTACACCTCTGGATGGCCGAAGAACCAGAAGAGGTGTTGCCAGAGCAATGCGCCGCCATTGGCCGCGTCGAAGACATGCGCTCCGAATTTACGGTCCGCCTCCAGCGCGAAGAGCGCTGCGGCGAGGACCGGGAAGGCCAGCAGGACCAGCACACCGGTCAGCAGGACGTTCCAGACGAAGATCGGCATGCGGAACATCGTCATGCCGGGAGCGCGCATGCAGATGATCGTGGTGATGAAGTTGACCGAACCGAGGATCGTGCCGAAGCCGGAGAAGGCCAGCCCCATGATCCACATGTCGGCGCCGACACCCGGCGACCGGACCGCGTCCGAGAGCGGGGAGTAGGCGAACCAGCCGAAGTCCGCCGCACCCTGCGGGGTGAGGAAGCCGGCCACCGCGATGATCGAACCGAAGAGGTACAGCCAGTACGCGAACATGTTCAGCCGCGGGAACGCCACGTCGGGCGCGCCGATCTGCAGCGGCATGATCCAGTTCGCGAATCCGGCGAACAGCGGCGTCGCGAACATCAGCAGCATGATCGTGCCGTGCATCGTGAACGCCTGGTTGAACTGCTCGTTCGACATGATCTGCGTGCCGGGACGGGCCAGTTCGGCGCGCATGAAGAGCGCCATCAGACCGCCGATGCAGAAGAACGCGAACGATGTGACCAGGTACATCGTGCCGATCGTCTTGTGGTCAGTGGTGGTCAGCCACTTGATGACGACGTTTCCCGGCTGCTTCCGCCGGACCGGCAGCTCGTCCTCGTACGAGTCGTCTGCTGCCGCGGCACCCTGAGGTTCGTTGAGGATGCTCACAGTTTGTTCGTCTCCGCATTCCTGGCCGGGTCAGTCTGCTCGATGCCGGCCGGCACGTAGCCCGTCTGGCCCTTCTTCGCCAGCTCCTTGAGGTGCGCCTGGTAGCGCTCCGGGGAGACGACCTTGACGTTGAAGAGCATCCGGGAGTGGTCGGCGCCGCAGAGCTCGGCGCACTTGCCCATGAAGGTGCCCTCCTGGTTGGGAGTCACCTCGAAGGCGTTGGTGTGGCCCGGAAAGACGTCCTGCTTCATGAGGAACGGCACCACCCAGAAGGAGTGGATGACGTCACGCGAAGTCAGAACGAAGCGGACCTTCTCGCCCTTCGGCAGCCACAGGGTCGGACCCGGGTTGCCGTTCTGCGGGTTCCGCGTTCCCGGGACGCCGAAGTCGTAGACGCCTTCCGCACCCTTGGGGAAGTCCTTCTGGAACCGGTTGGGGATGGCGTCGAGCTCCTTGGGGATCTCGTTGCCCGTGGCGGTCGAGCCGTCCACGTTCTCGATGTAGTTGAAGCCCCAGCTCCACTGATAGCCGACCACGTTGACAGTGTGGGCGGGCTTCGGAGAGAGCGAAAGGATCTTCGATTCATCGCGCGCGGTGAAGTAGAACAACACCGAGACGATGATCAGAGGGACCACGGTGTACAGCGCCTCGATGGGCATGTTGTACCTGGTCTGCGGAGGAACCTCGACCTTGGTGCGGCTGCGCCGGTGGAAGATGACGCTCCACAGGATCAGGCCCCAGACCAGCACACCCGTGGCGAGCGCTGCCGCCCACGAGCCCTGCCAGAGGGAAAGGATCCGTGGTGCCTCTTCTGTTACCGGCGTGGGCATACCAAGGCGGGGGAAGTCCTTGTATGTGCAACCGGTTGCGGTCGCCAGGATCAGGCCCGCAGTCAGCACCTGCGGCAGCTTCCGCCGCATCGGGCGCCGCGACGAGCGGTCGGAGCCGTTGGGACTCACGTAGCGCCTTCCCGAGAGTCTCGCCCGCGCGGTCGGCGCGGCCGTCTTTCTGGTCGGTCGCCGCCCTGACGCGGGCAGGGGTTTGGATGTTTATGCGGACCAAACCCTACTGGACGCTATTTGGCGTCGCGCGGGGAGGGTGCCCAACGCGCCGCCCGACTCCTCGAAGGGGTGGAATACGGGCCTCCGAGCGCCATCTGACGCCCCCTCTCCCGACCCCTCGCGGGCGGCCCGTCCCCGGGTCCGGGCCCGGTTCGGGCTAGCGTGGCCGCGTGCCCTACTTCGACACCGCATCCTCCGCTCCCCTGCACCCCGTCGCACGTCAGGCGCTGCTTGCCGCGCTGGACGAGGGCTGGGCCGACCCGGCCAGGCTCTACCGCGAGGGACGGCGCGCCCGGCTGCTGCTGGACGCCGCCCGGGAGGCCGCCGCCGAAGCCGTCGGATGCCGTCCGGACGAGCTCACATTCACCCCTTCGGGGACCCGGGCGGTGCACTCGGGGATGTCCGGGGCTCTCGCGGGACGTCGGCGTGTCGGCCGCCATCTGGTCGTCTCCTCGGTCGAACACTCGTCGGTGCTCCATTCGGCGGCCGCCCATGAGGCGCAGGGCGGGTCGGTCTCCGAGGTCCCGGTGGACCGGTCGGGGGCGGTGAGCACGGCGGCGTTCGCGGACGCGCTGCGCGAGGACACCGCGCTGGCCTGTCTGCAGTCCGCCAATCACGAGGTCGGCACCGAGCAGCCGGTGGCCGGGGTCGCGGAGGTCTGCCGGGCGGCGGGGGTGCCGCTGCTGGTGGACGCCGCGCAGTCGCTGGGCCGGGAGCCGGTGCCGGACGGCTGGTCGCTGCTGGTGGGCAGCGCCCACAAATGGGGCGGGCCCTCCGGCGTCGGGCTGCTGGCGGTGCGCAAGGGGGTGCGGTTCGCCGCTCAAGGACCGGCCGACGAGCGGGAGTCGGGACGGGCGGCGGGTTTCGAGAACATTCCGGCGATCGTCGCCGCGGCGGCGTCGCTGCGCGCCGTGCGGGCCGAGGCCGCGGCCGAGTCCGTACGGCTGCGGGCCCTGGTGGACCGCATCAGGGCCACGGTGGCGGAGGTGGTGCCCGATGTGGAGGTGGTCGGCGACCCGGTGCGGCGGCTGCCGCATCTGGTGACCTTCTCCTGTCTCTATGTCGATGGGGAGACACTGCTGCACGAGCTGGACCGGGCGGGGTTCTCCGTGTCGTCCGGCTCGTCCTGCACCAGCAGCACGCTGACGCCGAGCCATGTGCTCCGGGCCATGGGAGTGCTGTCGGAGGGGAACGTACGGGTGTCGCTGCCGAACGGCACCGCCGGGGAGGACGTCGACCGCTTCCTGGACGTGCTGCCCCGGGTGGTGGCGGAGGTACGGCAGAGGCTGGGCGCGCCCGCTGCGGTGCCCCCCTCCCCCGCCCCGGCCGCGTCCCTGGTGGTCGACGCGCTCGGGAAGCGGTGCCCGATCCCGGTGATCGAGCTCGCAAAGGTGATCGGGGAGGTACCGCCGGGCGGGACGGTGACCGTGCTCTCCGACGACGAGGCGGCACGCCTGGACATCCCGGCCTGGTGCGCCATGCGCGAGCAGGAGTACGTGGGCGAGGAGCCGGCGGACCGCGGCTCGGCCTATGTGGTCCGCCGGCTCGTCTGAGCCCGTCCGCCGGATCAGCCCAGGTGCGTGCGGACCTCGGCGGCGGCCTCGTCGCCGTACGCCTTGGTGAAGCGGTCCATGAAGTGGGTGCGGCGCAGGGTGTACTCCTGGGTACCGACCGTCTCGATGACCAGGGTGGCCAGCATGCAGCCGACCTGGGCGGCGCGCTCCAGGCCGACGCCCCAGGCGAGACCGGAGAGGAAACCGGCCCGGAAGGCGTCGCCGACGCCGGTCGGGTCGGCCTTGATCTCCTCCTCCGGGCAGCCGACCTCGATCGGCTCCTGGCCGGCGCGCTCGATGCGCACACCACGGGCGCCGAGGGTGGTGACCCGGTGGCCGACCTTGGCCAGGATCTCCTCGTCGGTCCAGCCGGTCTTGGACTCGATGAGCCCCTTCTCGTACTCGTTGGAGAAGAGGTACGTGGCGCCGTCCAGGAGGATCCGGATCTCGTCGCCGTCCATCCGCGCGATCTGCTGCGAGAAGTCCGCGGCGAACGGGATGCCGCGGGAGCGGCACTCCTCGGTGTGGCGGAGCATCCCCTCGGGGTCGTCGGCGCCGATCGAGACCAGGTCGAGGCCGCCGACCCGGTCGGCGACGGCCTTCAGCTCGATGAGCCGGGCCTCGCTCATCGCACCGGTGTAGAAGGAACCGATCTGGTTGTGGTCGGCATCCGTCGTGCAGACGAAGCGGGCGGTGTGCAGGACCTCGGAGATCCGGACCGACCCGGTGTCGACGCCGTGGCGGTCGAGCCAGGCGCGGTACTCGTCGAAGTCGGAGCCGGCGGCACCGACCAGGATCGGCTCCGTGCCCAGCAGGCCCATGCCGAAGCAGATGTTGGCGGCGACACCGCCCCGGCGCACGTCGAGGTTGTCGACCAGGAAGGAGAGCGAGACCGTGTGCAGCTGATCCGCGACCAGCTGGTCGGCGAAACGGCCGGGGAAGGTCATGAGGTGATCGGTGGCGATGGAGCCGGTGACTGCGATTCGCACGGGGAGACTGCTCCTGCGGAGATCGGGGGGAACGGGTGACTGTGTTCCCGGGGCGGCGTGACAGTTCACGCTACCGGTTCCCCGGACCCGCCCTGAAGGGGGAAAAACTACCCGATAGTAGGTCTTTCTTCCTGTGGCCTGCGGTGCCTACGGTGCGGTTATGTCGAACCACATCGCCACGCGCGAGTCCGAGATCAGCCTGGCCGAGCTGCGCGGTGACTGCGCGCGGATGGCTCCGCACTGGGTGGCCCACCCGAAGTCTGCCCCCGTTCCGGTCGCGCCGTCCCGGATTCACGGGGTCACCGTGCCCGCCGCCTCCGCCCGGCTGATCGACGCCATGTCCGACTACGGCGACTGAGCGGCGCCGAAGACCGGTACCGATCGCGCCTGACGCCCCGCGCGGGAAACCTGCGGGAACCGTGCGCACCGCTGCCCCGTCCCATCGTTGTCCCCGATCCGGGGGCGGACGACAGGCCGGGCGACGGCATGTGACGGCAATGCAGGCGAAGGAGCGATCCGGTGAGCACCGAGCGACCCGACAACGACGTGACCGGCCCCCGGCGGCGTTCGCCGCTCGCCGTGGCCTCGGTGGCGGCAGCCGTACTGCTGGCCGGTGGCGGTGGCGCGTACTGGGCGGCGACCGCGGCCGACGGCGACGGCAGGTCCGGCGGCAGCGCGGACGGCGACGGGCGGCGCACCCCGCCCCCGCTGGCCCTGGGCAAGCACGCGGGCACCCCGACGGCGCCCGGGAGCCCGGGAGGCCCCCCGCGGGGCATCGCGCCGGGCGAGCCCGATCCGAACGGCGCCCGGGTGGTCTACCGCGCGTCCGGCAAGCTGCCCGAGGGGCCGCGCACGGCCGCCGTGCAGCGCGCGGAGGGGACCGTCTCCGCGGCCGAGGTGGCCCGGCTGGCGAAGGCGCTGGGGCTGGCGGGCACGCCGCAGGCGGAGGACACGTACTGGAAGGTGGGGTCCGACGGCGACGGTTCGGGCCCGGTCCTGCGGGTGGAGAAGCAGGCTCCGGGCACCTGGAGCTTCGCCCGGTACGGCTCCGGCGGTACGGACAACTGCCGGAAGACGACGGTCTGTTCGGGCGGGCAGCCGGCTCCGGGCGACAGCGGCTCCCCGGTGAGCGAGAGCGCCGCCAGGGCTGCCGCGACGCCGGTGCTGAAGGCGGCGGGCCAGGGCGACGCCGCGCTGGACACCCGCCAACTCATGGGTTCGGTACGGGTGGTGAACGCCGACCCGAAGGTGGACGGCCTTCCCACGTACGGCTGGTCGACCGGGATCCAGGTGGGTCCGGACGGTGAAGTGGTCGGCGGCAGCGGGCAGTTGAAGGTCCTGGAGAAGGGCGA
Source organism: Streptomyces sp. NBC_00984 (assembly GCF_045162475.1). Lineage (NCBI taxonomy): Bacteria > Bacillati > Actinomycetota > Actinomycetes > Kitasatosporales > Streptomycetaceae > Streptomyces > Streptomyces sp. NBC_00984. The sequence continues at coordinate 6,580,428 of NZ_CP108734.1, read as the reverse complement.
CAGCTATCCGGTGATCGGTGCGGCCGAGGCACTGGAGCAGCTGAACGGTTCGGCGCCCGGCACGGGTGCGCGCGCGGACATCGGCGGATGCGCCGCCCCCGTACCACTGGACGAAGGCCGAAAGACGCCGAAGGCCCACTGCGGGGCGCGGACCGGGGCGGAGCGGCCGACGACGACCGTGACGGTCGAGAAGGCGGTGTTCGGCCTGGCGACGCAGTACGTGGCGGGCAAGCAGACGCTCGTACCGTCCTGGCTGTTCTCGGTGCGGCCGGCCGCCGGCGGCCTGGGCACCACGGTGTCGCAGGTCGCCGTGGCCCCGTCGTACCTGGCGAAGAACGCACCCTCGACGACCGCCCCCGCGCCGGCCCCGACGCCTTCCCCGGGGAACGCGGAGAAGTCCCGGCAGTCGCTGTCGTACAGCGCCGACGGGCGGACCCTGTCGGTGACGTTCTGGGGCGGGGCGTGCAGTACGTACACCGCGAGCGCGACCGAGAGCCCGGACCGGGTGGCCGTGAGGGTGACGGAGTCGAAGCAGCCCGGGAAGAAGGTCTGCATCATGATCGCCAAGGAGCTGACCCGGAAGGTGACGCTCGACGCGCCGCTCGACGGCCGGAGGGTGGTCGACGCGGTGTCGGGCGCCGACGTGCCCCGCGGCTGAGCGCCGGACCCTCGGACACGACGACGGCGGCGGCCCGGATTCCGGGCCGCCGCCGTTGCGCCGTTCCGCGCGACGCCCTCGGGCGTGCGCGCCGCCTTCAGGACTCAGCTGAAGGAGTCGCCGCAGGCGCAGGAGCCCGTGGCGTTGGGGTTGTCGATCGTGAAGCCCTGCTTCTCGATGGTGTCGACGAAGTCGATGGAGGCGCCGCCCAGGTACGGAGCGCTCATCCGGTCGGTGACGACCTTGACGCCGTCGAAGTCCTTCACGACGTCACCGTCGAGCGAACGCTCGTCGAAGAAGAGCTGGTAGCGCAGGCCCGAGCAACCGCCGGGCTGGACGGCGACGCGCAGCGCCAGGTCGTCACGGCCTTCCTGCTCCAGCAGGCCCTTGACCTTGGCTGCGGCGGCGTCGGACAGGAGGATGCCGTCGCTCACGGTGGTGGTCTCGTCCGATACGGACATCTGCTTCTCTCCCGGGTTGTACGGAGACTGCTTGCCGACGTTGCAACCGTCGGGACCGCGGATTCATTCCGGGCCGAGCGCTTGCCTGTTCCAATCATGCTCGCACACCGGTCGGCCGGGGGGATGCGTCACATCGACACTATGGCCATCGTCAAAGTGACGTGAACCGGATATGATAGATAGCGTCAATTAGACGAAAAGGCTTCGCGGAAGCTTTTCGCAGAAGCTTTCAGCAGAGAAGAAAGGGTGCGTGACGTGACCACGGCCCACCCCGTCCAGGATCTCGACGTCCAGCCGACGCCCCTCGCCCTGCTCCTGCTCGGCCGTGAGGCCGACCCGAGGAGCGAGCGCGGCGTCGAGTGTCCCGGCGACCTGCCATCCCCGTCCGACCCGGACCTGGTGGAGCGTGCCCGTGCGGCCAAGGCGAAGCTCGGGGACAAGGTGTTCGTCCTCGGCCACCACTACCAGCGCGACGAGGTCATCCAGTTCGCCGATGTCACCGGCGACTCGTTCAAGCTCGCCCGGGACGCGGCCGCGCGGCCGGAGGCCGAGTACATCGTCTTCTGCGGCGTGCACTTCATGGCCGAGTCCGCGGACATCCTGACCACCGACAACCAGAAGGTCGTGCTGCCGGACCTGGCGGCGGGCTGCTCCATGGCCGACATGGCCACCGCCGAGCAGGTCGCCGAGTGCTGGGACGTGCTGACCGAGGCCGGGGTCGCCGAGCAGGTCGTGCCCGTGTCGTACATGAACTCCTCCGCCGACATCAAGGCCTTCACCGGGCGGCACGGCGGCACGATCTGCACCTCGTCCAATGCGAAGCGGGCGCTGGAGTGGGCCTTCGAGCAGAGGGAGCCCTCGGCAGCCAAGGTCCTCTTCCTGCCCGACCAGCACCTGGGCCGGAACACCGCGGTCCGGGACATGGGGATGTCGCTGGAGGACTGCGTCCTCTACAACCCGCACAAGCCGAACGGCGGCCTGACCGCCGAGGAGCTGCGCGACGCGAAGATGATCCTGTGGCGCGGGCACTGCTCGGTGCACGGCCGCTTCTCGGTCGAGTCCGTCAATGACGTCCGCGAGCGGATACCGGGCGTCAACGTCCTGGTGCACCCCGAGTGCAAGCACGAGGTCGTGGCGGCGGCGGACTACGTCGGCTCGACGGAGTACATCATCAAGGCCCTGGAGGCGGCCCCGGCCGGCTCGAAGTGGGCGATCGGCACCGAGCTGAACCTGGTGCGCCGCCTGGCGAACCGGTTCGCGGCCGAGGACAAGGAGATCGTCTTCCTCGACAAGACGGTCTGCTTCTGCTCGACGATGAACCGCATCGACCTGCCGCACCTGGTGTGGGCGCTGGAGTCGCTGGCCGAGGGCAACCTGGTCAACCGGATCGAGGTCGACCCGGAGACGGAGAAGTACGCGAAGCTCGCGCTGGAGCGGATGCTGGCGCTGCCGTAGGAACCCCGGCATGCAGGAAGGCCCCGGCACCGAGGGCGGATTCGAGGTGCCGGGGCCTTTCGCTCGTGTACAGGCACGGAACGTCCCGAGTGGGCCGCTTTCCTCCATATGGCACTCGAACAGCCCTCTCCGTAATTACGCTGCTTTATCCACGGCAGCAGCGCACATTCACGGGGGTACGGCGCCATATGACGTCTCGCAGCCGGGTCGATGACATGGTGGTCGTCGTCCCGGGCATTCTCGGCAGTCGGCTGGCGGACGCGGACGGACACGAGGTCTGGGGCCTCTCGGGCCCGGCCCTCCTCCGCGGGATCCGTACCTTCGGCCGGTCCGTCAAGGGCCTGGCGCTGCCCCCGGACCTGGGCGACGAGCACCCGGGCGACGGTGTGCGCCCGCTCGGTCCGATGCGCGACCTGCACGGACTGCTGGGCATCGGGACGCTCGTGGACGGCTACGACGGCTTCCTGGAGTGGCTGGAGAACAACTTCACGCTCCGCCGCCGGGGCGGGAACGACGACGCGGACGCCCCCGCCAACCTGATCGACTTCGTCTACGACTGGCGGCTGTCCTGCCGCTACAACGCGGACCGGCTGGCCGGGCGGGTGGACGAGGAGCTCGGCCGCTGGCGAGCCTCGGCGCCGGAGCGGACGGAGGCCCGGGTCGTCTTCGTCTGCCACTCGATGGGCGGCCTGGTCACTCGCCAGTACGTGGAGCGGTGCGGCGGCGCGGAGGTGACGCGCCGCGTGATCACGCTCGGAACCCCGTACCGGGGCTCCCTGGACGCCCTGCTCTCCTTGGTCAACGGGGTGGGCCCGGCCGGTATCGGCCTCACCGCGTTCGCCCGCGGCCTTCCCTCCCTCCACCAGCTCGTCCCCGACTACGCCGCGCTGATCACCGCGCCGGGCGAGCCGCTGCGACACGCCCGTGAGGTGACCGGCCTGCCCGGGACCGACGCGGCACTGCTCAAGGACGCCGCCTTCTTCCACGAGGCACTGCGGGAGTCCGGGGCGGGGGCGGCGTACGGAGTGGAGTACGTACCGATCAGCGGGGTGCTCCAGCCGACCCCGACCACCGCCGAGATCCAGGGCGAGAAGCTGACCGGGCTGCTCACGATCGACGGGGACGACGAGGGCGGCGACGGCCGCGTACCGAGGCTCTCCAGCGCCCATGTGGGGCCGGCGGGGCGGCCCGCGTACACGCCCTGGGAGAAGCACGGCTCGCTCCAGAACAACACGGCGCTGCGGCAGGCCCTCTACAACTGGCTCACCCCGGACCCGCCGGTCCACCGGGGCCCGGAGGACGCGAGTATCCCCCTGGTGGTGGACGCCCCGGACACGATCACCGGGGGCGAGGTGTACGAGCTGCGGGCCACGGTCCCGCCGGACATACGGGGCCACGACCGGGTGGCCGTCTTCGCGGCGGCCGAGGGCGGACCGGTGCGGACGCTGAACAACCTGGGCGGGGGCCGTTACGTGGCGCGCCTGGCCGGGCTGCCGGCCGGGCCGCACCGGGTGCGGGTGAGTACGGGGAACGCGGGCCATGTCGTGATGACCGCGCTGGTGCTGGTACTGGAGGGCGGGGCGGGCGATGGTGCGTGAGACGGGCGTGACGGGCGGCGACGGACGCGAGCCGGTGGGGACGGCGCTGTGCGTGGCGTGCGAGGAGTACGCCGACCGGCGGAGCTTTCCCTGGCTGACCGGGGCGGTGGCCCGGATGGAGGAGATCGCCGGACTGCTGGAGGGCCTGGGGATCGCGGCGCATGTGGTGGGCGGCGGGAACCCGTCCTGGGCGGCCTTCGACGAGGCCCTGCCCGCGTGGAGCAGGAACTGGCGGGAGACGGGGGCGGCGAAGCCCGCGATCATCGTCTGGTCGGGGCACGGGGTGCTGATCGACGGCGAACTGCGCCTCGCGCTGTCGGACCTCCACCTCGACGACGACGCCACGGTCTCGGCAGGCGCAGAAGACCGTGGCGTCTCGACCGAGAGGCTGGTCAACCATGCGGTGGCCTCGGGCGCGGACCAGATCCTGGTGATCATCGACACCTGCCACGCGGGAGACGCGGTGGGCCGGGGCCTGGAGAAGGCGCTGCGGCGTTGGGAGGCCACATCCACGCCGCCCGGCCAGGTCAAGTGGTTCGGGATCATGGCGAGCTGTCGGCGCAACGAGACGTCGGACGGCAGCGGCCCTCTGCTCACCGCGTTGGCGGAGGTGTTGAAGGCCGGCCCCGCCACTACCGGGTACCGCTCGGTGTGGAGCGCCCACAACGCGTTGGTCAGCGGCCCGGACCTGCTGGCCGCGCTGGACGAGCGATGGCGCGGCGAGGGGCAGACACCGGTGCCCGCCACCCTCGGCACCGGGCGGCCGGTCTTCCCCAACCCGCGCCATGTGCCCGGGGCCCCCGCCCGGCTGGTGGAGCACCTGGTGCTCGCGGCGCGCGGGGTCGGGTACCGCGAGGAGGGCTGGTTCTTCACGGGCCGGAAGGAGGTGCTGGGCCGGATCGCCGCGTGGCTGGAGGCGGGCGAGGCCGGGCTCTTCCTGGTGACCGGCCCGGCGGGCTGCGGCAAGTCGGCCGTGCTGGGCCGGATCGCGACGCTCACCGATCCCGTGCGGCGGAAGGAGACCGAGGCGCACGGGGGCCTGCGCGAGGGCGACCCGGGCCCGCGCCCCGACCGCTCCCTCGCCTCCGTGCATCTGCGAGGCCTGAGCCCTCTCCAGGCGGCCTCGGAGCTGGCCCGGCAACTCGGGCTGCCGGAACCCCGCAACGCGGACGACTTCCGGGGCGAGCTCCGTGAGTTGTCCCCGCAGCCGGTGCTGGTGCTCGACGGCCTGGACGAAGTACCCGCCGAGCACCTCCGCGCCGTGATCGAGGAGCTGGTCTTCCCGCTCAGCCGGACGGTCCCGCTCCTGCTCGGCTCCCGCGACCGGGCGTTCCGCAGCCGCCTGGCGGAGGAAGGGCGCGGGGACGAGACGCTGCCGGACGCCCTGGCCCGGCTGATCGGCGCGGGCGTCACCACCGCGGACCTGGAGCAGGAGCCGCACACGCGGGAGGACATCGGTGAGTACGTGTTCCGCCGGTGCGCGGCGGCCGGTGTCCCGGAGGACCGGGCGCGGGAGGCGGGCGACGCGGTCGCGGCGCGTGCCACGGCGGTGGGCGGCGGGTTCCTCTTCGCGCGGCTGGTGACGGGCTCGCTGCTGGCGGGGGGTCGTGTCGCCGAGGAGGACCAGTGGCCGGCCGGTCTGCCGGGCTCCATCGAGGCCGCGTTCGAGGAGGACTTGCGGGCGGGGCCGGTACGGGTCCTGGCGGACGGCACCGAACTGCCGTCCGCCGCGCGGGATCTGCTGACCGCGCTGGCGTGGACGGTCGGGCGCGGCATGCCTGCCGGGGGCGTGTGGGAGGAGGTCGCCGGAGCGCTGGGCGGCGGTGACGTGTCGTACGACGAGAGCGACGTGGACTGGGTGCTGTCCGCCTACGGCCGCTACATCGTCGAGGACGCCGAGGACGGGCAGGCGGTGTACCGCCTGTACCACCGCGAGTTCGTGTCACATCTCGCGGACCGGGAGGGGCCGGGGGGTTCCGAGGCCGGAGAGGTGGCGGCGGCCGCGCTCATCGCGCACGTCGAGCGGCGAGCGGTGGGCGGCGACTGGGGCGCGGTCGATCCGTACGTGGTGCGCGGGCTGGCGCGGCACGCGGCGCGGGCGGGTGCGCCGGGGATCGGGATGCTGCGGGGGCTGGTGGAGCGGGTCGGGGCGGGCGCGGCGCCGTTTCTGGCCCAGGCGTTGTGGTACTTCTCCGAGCGGCTCGGGGCGGAAGGGGATCTGGACGGTGCGCTGGCCCACGCGCGGGAGGCCGTCACCCTGTACAAGGCGCTGGAGCACGTCGCTCCCGGGTCCTGCACGACGGCGGTGGTACGCACGCTCGTCAACGTCGCCAACCGATACGCCGCCGTCGGCGACCATGAAGGGGCGCTGACGCCGGCGCGCGAAGCGGTCACGCTCCAACGGAGCCTTGCCGACGCGGGAGGGAGCGCGGCCCTCCCCGGCCTGGCTCTCGCCCTCGGCACTCTCGGCCGGCGCCTCCACGCCATCGGGGACCACGAGGGGGCGCTCGCACTCACGCGGGACGCCGTCGGCATCTACCGGCAGCTCGCCGCACGTACGCCGGCGGCGTTCCGCCCCGGCCTCGCCGCCGCGCTGACCGACCTGGCGGTGAGCCTCGCAGCCGTCGGGGAACGCCGGGCCGCCGTACCACCCGCGCAGGAGGCCGTGGAGATCCACACCGAGCTGGCCGCGTCACACCCCGACGAGTTCCTGGTCGGCCTCGCCGCCGCCCTGACCATTCTGGCCGGCAGCCTCAGGGCCACCCGGAGCCACGCGGAAGCCCTTCCTCACGCGGAGCGAGCGGTCCAGGTCAACCGGAAGGTGGCCGAACGTCACCCCGCCGTCCTGCGGTCCGCCCTGGCAGGCTCCCTGACCAATCTGTCCGTGCACCGCGAGGACGTCGGTGACCTCGCAGGGTGCCTCGCGCCCGCGCAGGAGGCCGTGGAGATCTGCCGGGAACTCGTTGCGCGTCATCCGGCCGCCTTCCAGGCGCAGTTGGCGGGCGCCCTGCACAACCTGGCGGACAGGTTCTCCGACATCGGGGACCGCGAGGGCGCGCTCGCTCCGGCGCGGGAGGCGGCGCGCATGCACGCCAGGCTCGCTTCACAGCACCCGGACGCCTTCCAGCCGGATCTCGCCCGGTCCCTGACCTCCTTGGCCAACAAGACGGCCGCCGCGGGAGACCCTGCGGCAGCGGTGCTGTTCGCGCGGGAGGCTGTTCGCATCCAGCGCGAACTGGCCGGGGACCGGCCGACAGCGTCCCTCCCTGGCCTGGCCTCGATGCTCAACGACCTTGCCACGCACCACGTCTCCGCGGGTGAGCCTGCGACAGCCCTGCTCCACTCCGAGGAAGCGACCGATGTCTACCGGCGCCTGGCCGCCGAGGATCCGAACGCCTTTCTCCCCGGGTTCGCGACAGCCCTCAGCAACCTCGGCAACCATCGCGCGGCCCTGGGCGATGTTTCGGGGGCGCTCGCAGCGGGTCGGGAAGCCGTCTCCATCCGCCGCGCACTCGCCGCACAGCAGCCCGCCGTCTTCCGGCAGGAGCTGGCCACCGCACTCACCAACCTGGCCGCTCACCTGAACAAGGCGGGAGATCCGGCGGCGGGACTGCGAGCAGCGGAGGAAGCTGTCGTTCTCCACCGTGAAACCGCCGAACGCCAGCCCGACTTCCGCGTCGCTCTCGCGGGCGCACTCGGCACTCTGGCACAGAACCTCGCCGATACCGGCAGCCGGAAGGAAGCCCTGGCGCCGGCCAGGGAGGGCGTCCGTCTCCTGCGCGGACTCGTCGACGAACCGAGCAGCGCCTTCCTCCCTCATCTGGCTCTTGCCCTGCAGAATCTCAGCAGGCACCTGGGGCGGAACCAGGACGCCGAAGGAGCCGTGAGCACGGCAGAGGAAGCGGTCGCCGCCTACCGGACTCTGGCGCTGGAGGACCCCGGTGCCTTCGAGAACGCCCTGGTCGCCGCTCTCGCCAACCTGGCCCAGGCTCTCGTCCGCACCGACGACCGCGCGTCGGCGATCCGGGAATTCGACGAGGTCGTGGAGGAGTTCGCCGCCGCCCACCCCGCGACCGCCCGGCGTCTCGGTGTCGAGCGGAGTGTTTTCCTGCTGGACTGTCCCGATCCCCAGGCCTTGATCGGCGTACGCGGGCTCGTGGCCTTCCTCGATGGGGACTCCGCGCCGGCCGGCGGCGCGGACCCCGTGACCGTACGGGCCCGGCGGGCGCTTCGCGCCTTCAGCGACACCGAGGCCGTCCGCACCGCGTGGGAAGAAGAGACCTTCGCCCCCGCGCCGGCCTGGCTCGCCCTGTCGCCGGAGACGCTGGACCTCGTCAGTTCCTGGATGTTCGCGGCCAACTGGCCCCAGTCACGCGATGTCTGGTCCCGGAACGCGGAAGTGCTCAGCGGCGAGGAGACAGCGGCAGCGCTCGAAGAACTGGCACTCCTGGGCCCCCGCACCGCACAGCGGCACGCCGCGCTCCGCGAGGCCGTGCTCGTCCACGGCGTGACCGCCGCCTACGATCCGCTGATCCTCGCGGAACAGGTGGCGGAGTGGGTGGAGTGCGCCACCTGGGCGGAGTCACGGGTCTTCCTCCAGGACCACCCCCGCATCCTCCAGGCCCAGCCGTCCGAGGCCACCCCGCTCGCGCACGTCGCCCTCCTCGATGTCACCCGCACCGAAGGACTGGACGCCGCGTACCGCCTCGTCGAGGACCGCGACGCCCTCCAGGCGTACGTGGAAAGGGCGTTGGCGGCCGGGGACGGCAACGCGCTGCTGCACGCGGCGGCCGTCGAGGGGCAGGTCTTCGACGACAGGCTGTCCTCCCTCACCCACGCCCAGGCGGGCATGGTGCTCGCCGGAGCCGTCGAGGGCGTCGAACCGGACGAGCTGGCCACGCTCCTCCCCCGCGCACCCGAGGAGACCCGTGGCCGGCTGCTGAGGGAGATCCTCGCCCTCAGCGTCCGGCACGCCCACCCGCACGGCGAGACGTGGCTCCGCATCGTCCAGGCCCTCAGCGGAGCCGCCTGACGCCGACCAGCCGGCCTCCTCAGCCGTCGTTCCCGACGCTCGCCAACCGCCTGCCCCGGCTCTCCGCGATCCGCAGGGTGTCCCCCAGCGACTCGGCGAGCCGGGTGCCCGCGAACCGTAGCTCCCGCTCCCCCACCGCGGTCTGCGCCAACAGCTCCCGGGCCTGCTCCAGTACGTACGCGGCCGAGGCGATCAGGTCGGTCTCCAGTTCGTCGGCCATCCGGGAGAGGCGGCTGTCCGGGTCCGCCGTGCTCAGCCAGCACGGGCCGCCGCGCTCGTTGGTCCACGGGAGCAGTCGCAGGGCCCGGCCCTGTCCGTCGAACATCATGTCGGTCGCTACCTCCGGAGCAGGCCCTCTGGCGCACCGCACGAGAGGGTGGTTACGGTGTGTGCCGCAATCGTCGCCCTGGGGAACCTCGCCCCAACAGGGCGCCGCTGTCCCGGCCTTGGGAACGGGACACACGAAAGGCACGCACCGTGACGTTCAAGCCCCAGCCACTCAGCCCCTATCTGTCCGCCCGCCACTACTTCGGCTCCGAGCAACGCCGCCACCGCGAGCGGGCGGGCCTGTCGCTCGTGCAGCTCGCGGACATCGTGAACTCCAGCAAGAGCACGCTGGCCCGGATCGAGACGGCCGACCTGATGCCGCCGCCGGACATTCCCAGCCGACTGGACATGGCCTTCGGGACGGATGACCACTTCCACGGGCTGTACGAGCTCGCCCGACGCGAGATCCACCCCGACCAGTACCAGCGGTACATGGACTTCGAGTTCCGGTCCGAGGTGATAGAGCAGTACGGCGCGCAGGCGCTGCCGGGGCTGTTGCAGACCGAGGAGTACGCGCGCACGTTTCTCCGTTGCCAGGAGGACCTGAGCGCCGAACAGGTCGAGGAACGCGTCACCGCGCGCATGTCGCGGCAGGAGCGGCAGCGTTCGGAGAATCCGCCGCTCCGGTGGGCGATCGTCGACGAGGCCGTGCTGCGACGGCAGATGGGCAGTCCGGCCTGCATGCGTGAGCAACTGGCTTCGCTGCTGGAGCAGGTGGATACTCCGGACAGTAAAGTTCAGGTGATGCCGTTCGGTGCGGGACTCCACTCGCTCCTGGGTGGCGCGCTGACTCTGCTGACCCTGCCCGACGGCACTTCGGTGGCGTACGAGGAGGGCATTCAGGCCGGTCATCTCTACGAGGATCCGGCCGCGGTGAAGAAGTGGCGGCGGCAGTACGAGGTACTGCGCGCCAACTCCCTCCCCTTGGCCGAGTCGGCGGAACTGATCCGGACCGCGATGGAGGGCTACCGACCATGACCCACTCCCCCGAGCTGAGCACCGCCCACTGGCGCAGCAGCAGCTACAGCAATTCCAATGGGGGCGAATGCGTCGAGATCAGCGACGACTTCCCCGGCGTCGTCCCCGTACGCGACAGCAAGAATCCCGCCGGCCCGGCGCTCGTCGTCCAGGCCGCGGCCTGGGGCGCGTTCGTCTCCTCGCTGAAGTAGCAGCAGCGCTCAAGGAGCAAGCGGAAACCCGAAGGGGCCTGTCCCACACGCGCGTGTGGGACAGGCCCCTCGTCATGCCAGGCGGGTCAGGCCTTCGCGGGCTCCGGCTCCTCGGAGGGGGTCTCCGCGGACTCGGCCGGGACCGGCACGCCGGCCTTCTTGGCGCGCTTGAGCGCCTTCTTCTTCGCGCGGCGCTCCTTGAAGAGCTCCACCATCGTGTACAGCGTCGGCACCAGGAGCAGCGTCAGCAGCGTCGAGGTGACCAGGCCACCGATCACGACCACCGCGAGCGGCTGCGAGATGAAGCCGCCCTCGCCGGTGACGCCGAGCGCCATCGGGAGCAGGGCGAAGATCGTCGCGAGTGCGGTCATCAGGATCGGGCGGAGCCGGTGGCGGCCACCCTCGATGACCGCTTCGACGACGCCCATGCCCTGGGTCCGGTACTGGTTGATCAGGTCGATCAGCACGATCGCGTTGGTGACCACGATGCCGATCAGCATCAGCATGCCGATCATCGCCGGGACACCCATCGGGGTGCCGGTGATGACGAGCAGGCCGATCGCGCCGGTTGCCGCGAACGGGATGGAGACCAGCAGGATCAGCGGCTGGATGAGCGACCGGAAGGTCGCGACCAGCAGCATGAAGACGATCGCGATGGCCGCGAGCATGGCCAGGCCCAGCTTCACGAACGCGTCGTCCTGGTCCTGGGAGACGCCGCCGATGGTGGCGGTGGCGCCGTCCGGGAGCTTCAGTGCGTTGATCTTGGTCTGAAGCGCGGTGCTGACCGCACCGGTGTTGTCACCGGTGGGCTTGGCGGTGATGGTCGCGGCGCGCTGGCCGTCGATCCGGGTCATCGAGACCGGTCCGGGGGCCAGTTCGACGTCGGCGATCTGTCCGAGCTTCACCGGGCCGAGGGGGAGGTTCTTCAGCTCGGCCATCGTGGTGGCCGGGTGGGCGGACCTGATGACGACGTCCCGCTCGGTGTCGTCCATGATCGCCTTGCCGGACGGGGTGCCGCGCACCGCTCCGGCGACGGCCGCGCCGAGCGTGGTCTGGTTGAAGCCGGCCTCCGCCGCCTTGGCGTTGGCCGTGACCGAGATCCGCGGGATGCTCTGCGCCAGGTCGCTCTGGACATCGGTGACGTCCTTGAGCTTGGCCACCTCGGCCCGTACCTCTTCGGACGCCTTCCTCAGCACGTCCGCGTCGGCGGCCTTGACCACGACGCTGAGGTCCTGGCTGCCGAAGCCGTCGCCCGCGGAGATGGTGGTGTCACCGATGCCGTCGAGCTTGCCGAGCGCCGCGTCGATGCGCTTCTGCGTGGCGTCGAAGTCGCCCGAGTCCTTCAGGGTGACCTGGTACGAGGCCTGGTTGGTGCCGGTGCCGCCACCGAAGGCCGCCATGAAGCCGGACGAGCCGACGGTGACCTGGTAGTCCTTGACGCCCTTGTCGTCGGCGAGGAGCTTCTCGACCTTCTTGGACGCCTCGTCGGCGGCCGCCAGGCTGGTGCCGGGGGCCAGCTCCTGCTTGATGGAGAGGACTTCCTGCTCGCCCTGGTCGAAGAAGTTGGTCTTCAGCAGCGGGGCCATGCCGAAGGTGCCGAAGAGCACGGCGACGGCGATGACGATGCTGGTGATACGGCGTCGGGTGGCGAAGCGCAGCACCCGGCCGTAGAGCAGCTGGAGCCGGCTGCGGGCTTCCTTCTCCTCGGCCTTGCGACGGGCCTCGTCCGGGTTCTCCGCGGCGCCCTTCGGGGCGCGCAGGAACCAGTACGACAGGACGGGGACGACGGTCAGCGAGACCAGCAGGGACGCCAGCAGGGCCGCGGTGACGGTCAGCGAGAAGGAGCCGAAGAGCTCGCCGACCATGCCGCCGACGAGACCGATCGGCAGGAAGACGGCGACCGTGGTGAGGGTCGAGGAGGTGACCGCGCCGGCCACTTCCTTCACCGCGGTGATGATCGCCGACTGGCGCTCCTCGCCGTAGCCGAGGTGACGCTTGATGTTCTCCAGGACCACGATCGAGTCGTCGACGACGCGGCCGATCGCGATGGTCAGCGCGCCCAGCGTGAGCATGTTGAGCGAGAGGTCACGGGTCCAGAGCACGATCAGCGCGAGGACCACGGAGAGCGGGATGGAGACCGCGGTGACCAGGGTCGAGCGCAGCGATGCGAGGAAGACCAGGATCACGATGACGGCGAAGAGCAGACCGAGCGCGCCCTCGGTGGTCAGACCGGAGATCGCCTTGGAGACGGCGGGGCCCTGGTCCGAGACGACGGTCAGTTCGGCGCCGGCGCCGAGGTCCTTGCGGAGGTCGGGGAGCTTGTCCTTGACCGCGTCCGAGATGGCGACGGCGCTGCCGTCCTTGTCCATCGTGGCCATCACGGCGAGGCTCGGCTTGCCGTTCGTACGGGTGATGGAGACCGCGGTGGACGGCTCCTGCTTCACCGTGGCGACGTCACCGACGCGGACCGGCGTACCGGGCTTGCCCGTTGCCGGGTCCTGACCGGTGACCCGCAGGTCCCTGATCTGCTTCAGGGAGGTGAAGGCGCCGCCGACCTGGACGGTGCGGCTCTTGCCCGACTCGGAGAAGGATCCGGCGGGGACGGTCGCCCCGCCCGCCTGGAGCGCCTGGGAGAGCGTCATGGCGTTCAGACCCGCGGCGGCGAGCTTCTTGTCGTCGGGGGTGATGGAGACCTGGAGGTCCTGCACACCGTCGATCGAGACCTGGCCGACGCCGCTGATGTCCTCCAGGGCGGGGACGACCGTGCGGTCCAGCTGGTCGGCGAGCGCCTGCTGGTCCTTGTCGGAGGTGACGGCGAGGACGACGGCCGGGATGTCGTCGGTCGAGCCGGCGATGACCTCCGGGTCGACGTCGTCGGGCAGCTGGGCGCGGGCGCGGTTCACCGCCTGCTGGATGTCGGCGACGAGCTGCTTGGTGCCCTCGCTGCCGAAGTCGAAGGACGCCATGATGACGGCGCTGCCCTCGCTGGCGGTCGAGGTGGTGCCGGTGACGCCGTCGACGGCCTTGATGGAACTCTCGAGCGGCTCGACGACCTGCTTCTCGACCACATCGGGGGACGCACCCTGATAGGGGGCGATTACCGACACCATCGGGAGTTCGATGGTGGGCAGCAGCTGCTGCTTGAGCTGCGGGATCGCGATCGCTCCGAATACGAGCGCGACGATCGAGATCAGTCCGATCAGGGCCCGTTGCGCGAGGCTGAATCTGGACAGCCAGGACATGGGTGGGTCTCTCTTCTGTGGCTTACGCGGCAGGTGGGCGGGTCACTCGGGGACAGACCCGGCCCAGATACACGATGTCCTACGGGCAAGGGCGAAAGCGTCGGCCCCAGGTCGCTTTCTTATGCCGCGCATACCGCAGGTGGAGTACGCCGTATCTCCACCCGTCACTCCACCCTGGGGCGCACCAGGCCGGATTCGTAGGCAGTTACCACCAATTGGGCCCGGTCCCTGGCGCCCAGTTTCGCCATCGCCCGGTTCACATGGGTCTTGACGGTGAGCGGGCTGACGGCGAGCCGTTCGGCGATCTCGTCGTTGGAGTGGCCCCCGGCGACCAGGACGAGCACCTCGCGCTCACGGCCGGTGAGCGCGGCGAGCCGCTCGGAGTACTCCGCGGCGCTCGGCCCGTCCCCCTCCGCACTGCCGCCCTGCGCGAGGAAGGTGGCGATCAGGCCCTTGGTCGCGGCCGGTGAGAGCAGCGCCTCGCCGCCCGCGGCGATACGGATGGCGTTGAGCAGTTCCTCCGGTTCCGCCCCTTTGCCGAGGAAGCCGGACGCCCCGGCCCGCAGCGACTGCACCACGTACTCGTCCACCTCGAAGGTGGTGAGCATGACGACCCGTACGTCGGCCAGTTCCGGATCGGCGCTGATCATGCGGGTCGCGGTGAGTCCGTCCGTACCGGGCATCCGGATGTCCATCAGCACCACGTCGGCGCGGGTCGAGCGGGCGAGCTCCACGGCCTGCGCGCCGTCCGCCGCCTCGCCGACCACCTCCATGTCGGCCTCCGAGTCGACCAGCACCCGGAACGCGCTGCGCAGCAGCGCCTGGTCGTCGACGAGCAGCACCTTGATGGGCGGCGTCATGTGTCTTCCCCCGTCCGGCCCGCCGCGCCCGGCTTCCCGGACTCCGCCGTGCGGGCCTCGACGGGCAGGATCGCATGCACCCGGAATCCGCCGCCGTAGCGGGGCCCCGCGGTGAGGGTGCCGCCGAGCGCGGTGACGCGTTCGCGCATCCCGAGCAGGCCGTGACCGCCGCCGTCGCCGTCGCAGCCCCCGCCGGAGCCGTTGTCGATCACCGTGATCTCGGCCGTGGCCCCGACCCGTACGACGCTCACCTCGGCCTTCGCCCCGGGGCCCGCGTGCTTGCGGACATTGGTCAGCGCCTCCTGGATGACCCGGTACGCGGCCAGGTCGACGGCCGCGGGCAGCGGGGGCCGCCGGTCGGTGCAGGCCACCTCGACGGGGAGCCCGGCCCGGCGGACGGTGTCGACCAGGGCGTCGAGGACGGCGAGTCCGGGGGCGGGTTCGGTCGGTGCCGCCGGGTCGCCGGACTGGCGCAACAGCCCGACGGTGGCGCGCAGTTCGTCGAGCGCGGAGCGGCTGGCCTCCCGGACGTGCGCCAGCGCCTCCTTGGCCTGGTCGGGGCGCCGGTCCATGACGTGGGCGGCCACCCCGGCCTGCACGTTGACCAGGGCGATGTGGTGGGCGACGACATCGTGGAGATCGCGGGCGATCCGCAGCCGCTCCTCGGCGACCCGCCGCCGGGCCTCCTCGTCGCGGGTGCGTTCGGCCCGTTCGGCCCGTTCCCTGATCGCGTCGACGAAGGCGCGCCTGGAGCGGACGGCCTCCCCCGCGGCGCCGGCCAGGCCGGTCCAGGCGAAGACGCCGAAGTTCTCCTGGCTGTACCAGGGCGCCGGGCCGAAGAGCATCGCCGCGGCCGTCAGCGCGGCCACCGTCAGCAGACCGACCCGCCAGGCGGTGGGCCGGTCGGTGCGGGCGGCGACGGTGAACAGCGCGATGACGGTGCTCATGACCACGGGCGCGGGCGGATCGGACCGCACCAGCTCGATGACCGTCAGCCCGGCGGTGACCGCGAGCACCGCCAGGGGATTGCGCCGCCGCCAGATGAGCGCCACGGCACCGGACACCATCAGCAGCAGGCCGCTCACCGCGGGCGCGCGGGTGCCGAAGGAGCGCCCCTCCCCCGCACCCGGATGGGCGAACGACCCGATGATCATGGCCATCAGCACGGTCAGGGCCAGCGCGGCGTCCAGCGCGAGGGGGTGGTCGCGCAGCCAGTGCCGGACACGCAGGACCCCGGTTCCGAGGGTGGTCACGTCAAGCTACGTTACGGCGTGTCGCGCGGGAATCGGACCGGGTCCCGGGCGGAGCACACCGGAGAACGGCGGGCCGGGCCCCGCGAGCCCTGCGCGATCCGGACGGAAGGCCCTGGCACGCCCGTGTCCCGTGTCCGGCGGACCGGACACGGGGCACGGGTTCGTGCGGGTGCTGGAGAGACGACCGGTGTCAGCCGGGAATCAGACCGTCGTCGCGGAGCATGGCGCGCACCTCTTCGAGGGTCGCGTCGGACGACGGCAGGATCAGCTCGGACGGTTCCAGGGAGTCGTCCGGCAACGCTGTGCCGAGCTCGCGCACCCTCGCCAGGAGCGCGTGGAGAGTGGCACGGAAGCCCGGTCCGTCACCGCTCTCCATCTCGGCGAGCAGTTCGTCGTCGAGCCCGTCGAGCTCGGCGAGATGACTGTCGGCCAGTGCGACCTGGCCCTCCCCCATGATCCGTACGATCATGACGCCGCCTCAACTCTTGTCGAACCTGTGCGGGGACTGCGACGACTGCTGCTGGGCGGCATCCTGCGGGCCGCCCTCGATCGCCTGCTGCGGGGTGGAGCCGCCGGCCAGCTCGGCCTTCATGCGCTGCAGCTCCAGCTCCACATCCGTACCACCGGAGATCCGGTCCAGCTCGGCGGCGATGTCGTCCTTGGCCGTACCGGTCGGGTCGTCCAGGGCTCCGGAGGCGAGCAGCTCGTCGATCGCGCCGGCCCGTGCCTGCAGCTGCTGGGTCTTGTCCTCGGCCCGCTGGATCGCCAGGCCGACATCGCCCATCTCCTCGGAGATCCCGGAGAAGGCCTCGCCGATCCGGGTCTGCGCCTGGGCTGCGGTGTAGGTGGCCTTGATGGTCTCCTTCTTCGTGCGGAAGGCATCGACCTTGGCCTGCAGCCGCTGGGCCGCGAGAGTGAGCTTCTCCTCCTCGCCCTGCAGCGTGGTGTGCTGCGTCTCCAGGTCGGTGACCTGCTGCTGGAGTGCGGCGCGCCGGGACAGCGCCTCGCGGGCCAGGTCCTCGCGGCCGAGCGCGAGCGCCTTGCGGCCCTGGTCCTCCAGCTTGGACGACTGTCCCTGCAGCTGATTCAGCTGCAGCTCCAGCCGCTTGCGCGAGGTCGCCACATCGGCGACACCGCGACGTACCTTCTGAAGCAGTTCGAGCTGCTTCTGGTACGAGTAATCGAGGGTCTCGCGCGGATCCTCGGCCCGGTCAAGGGCCTTGTTTGCCTTCGCGCGGAAGATCATCCCCATACGCTTCATGACACCGCTCATGGGCTTCGCGCGCCCCCTTCTGACGGACTGAGCTCCAGCACTCCAACAGAACCCACAGTACGGGCCCTGCCTCTATTACCGCACTGTTCGAGCACGGATGTGCTCCTACCCAAGGACGACTGCACCAGGTCACCACTCCGGCCCAGGGAGTAGGCGGAGGTCAGGGAGACCCGGTGCCGCCGAACGTACCGGACGGGCCGGTACACCGGCGAGGACGCAGGCCGTTGCCGGATCGTTCCCGACCGGCCTGGGGTCGGGGCGATCGAACCCGTACCCTTGGGCCTTGTGTTCCGTAGCCGTTCGAAGGAAGAGAAGGCGCCCACCGGCAAGGTGACGGCGGACCTCTCCACGCAGCCCCGCGACCCGCAGGCCCCCAAAGGTCGCCCCACCCCCAAGCGCAGCGATGCCCAGTCGCAGCGCCGTCGTGCCTCCAGTGGCGCGCCGCTCGACCGCAAGGAGGCCACGAAGCGGCAGCGCGAAGCGCGCCGTGTGGACATGGCCAAGCAGCGTGAGGCGCTCGCCAGTGGCGACGAGCGCTATCTGCCGGCTCGCGACAAGGGCCCGGTGCGGCGCTTCGTCCGCAACTACGTGGACTCGCGTTTCTGCATCGCGGAGTTCTTCCTGCCGCTCGCCGTGATCATTCTGATCCTCAGCGTGATCCAGGTGCAGAACATCCAGAACATCTCGCTGCTGCTCTGGCTCGTCGTGATCGTGCTGATCGTGATCGACTCGATCGGTCTCGCGTTCCGCCTGAAGAAGCAGCTCAACGCGCGCTTCCCCGATACGCCCAAGCGTGGCGCGGTCGCCTACGGCCTGATGCGCACGCTTCAGATGCGTCGCCTCCGGCTGCCGAAGCCGCAGGTCAAGCGTGGAGAGCGACCCTGAGTACGCACGTCTCCGGCCCGACCGGCGGTCCGTCCGCCGGCCGGCCGGACGATGCCGTTCCCGTCGCCGGATTCTCCGGAGCCTCCTCGGTATGGCTGAAGGGGCTCGGCGGGCTGCGCAACACCGTCCGCCAGGAGCTGGTGGCCCGGCAGCTCGACGAGCAGATAGCGGCGCGCTTCCCGGTCGGACAGCGGCTGCGCGTGCTCGACGTGGGCATGGGCCAGGGCACCCAGGCGCTCCGCCTGGCGCGGGCCGGTCACACGGTGACCGGCCTGGAGTCCGATGCCGAGATGCTGCGGGTGGCCAAGGAGGCGCTCGGCAGCGAACCCGCGGGCATCCGCGAGCGGGTCCGGCTGATCGAGGGCAACGGCCTGGACACCGGGGTGCACTTCCTGCCCGGCAGTTTCGACGTGGTGCTCTGTCACGGCGTGCTGATGTACGTCCGGGAGCCGGACGCGATGCTGGCGGGCCTGGCCCGGATGCTGGCCCCGGGCGGACTGCTGTCGCTGCTCGTACGGAACGCGGACGCGCTGGCGATGCGCCCCGGGACCGCCGGGGACTGGAGCGCGACGTTGACCGCCTTCGACACGGACACGTACACCAACCGGCTGGGCCTCACGGTGCGGGCCGACCGGCTGGACGCCCTGACGTCCACGCTCGCCGGGATCGCGGCGCCCCTGCACGCCTGGTACGGGGTGCGCGTCTTCACGGACAACGTGAGCAACGACGTGGAGCTGCCGGCCGCCGCCGAACTGGAGCAGGTGCTGGCCGCGGAGGACCGTGCCGGGCGGACGGATCCCTACCGCCGGGTGGCCGCGCTGCTGCATCTGTGCGGAGTACGGGGCTGAGCGGACGCGGGAGCGGGTCGCCGGCACGGTCCGGCGGCGCGCCCCGGCCGGCCGAACCCGACAGGCCGAGAGTGGCGTAAAAAGTGATAATCCGGACATGGATGCATCCCACTCCCGCGGCCGTGCCCGCCGGCTGCTGCCCCTGATCGCAGGTGTCTGTGCGCTCGCCCTGGTGAGCGGCTGCTCGGACGCGGCCTCCGAATCGCCGACGGCCGAACCCAGCAGGTCGGCCTCCGCCACCCGAACCGCCGGTGACCTGCAGAGCGACTACCAGACCGTGATCAAGAACGTGCTGCCGTCGGTGGTGCAGATCGAGGCCTCCGAGGTCCTGGGCTCCGGCATCGTCTACGACACCAAGGGCCATATCGTCACCAACGCCCATGTGGTCGGCAACAGCAAGACGTTCAAGGTCACCGTCGCCACCGGCGAGAAGGTGAAGGGCGCCAAGCTGGTGGCCACCTATCCGGAACAGGATCTGGCCGTCATCAAGCTCGACAGCGCGCCGGCCGGCCTGAAGCCCGCGAAGTTCGGCAACTCGGAGAAGGTCGAGGTGGGGCAGATCGTCCTGGCGATGGGCTCGCCGCTCGGGCTGTCCTCCAGCGTCACCCAGGGCATCGTCTCGGCGCTCGGCCGGACCGTCAGCGAGAGCCGAGCGGGCGGCGGCACCGGCGCGACGATCGCGAACATGGTGCAGACCTCGGCCGCGATCAACCCGGGCAACAGCGGGGGCGCGCTGGTCAATCTGGACAGCGAGGTGATCGGCATCCCGACCCTGGCGGCGACGGACCCGGAGCTGGGCGGCAGCGCGGCGCCGGGGATCGGGTTCGCGATCCCGGTGTCGATGGTGAAGACGGTCGCCGATCAGATCATCAAGAGTGGCAAGGTCACCGACTCGGGCCGGGCGGCCCTGAACATCACCGGACGCACGGTCGTCGACGACAACTACCAGCCGATCGGGGTGGCACTGGTCAGCGTGACCAAGGGCGGCGCCGCGGAGAAGGCGGGGCTGCGGGCCGGTGACATCATCACCGGGATCGACGGTCAGCCGGTCCCGACGATCACCGCGCTGTCGGAGGCGCTGGCCTCGGACAAACCGGGCCAGAAGGTCGAGGTGACCTATCTGCGCAACGGTACGGAGCAGAAGGCGAAGGTCACCCTGGGCGAGATCTGAAACACGCCCTGGCGTCCCCGCGTCGCGCGCCCTGCCGCCGTACGGGCCTGTCTCCCTGCCCGTACGGCGGCGGGGCCCCGCGCGAGGGGGCGGATCAGCCCTGGTCCGCCTGGAGGCTCATGGGACCGTAGATCTTCGTCGAGTCGTCGAAGAGCGTCACCTGGTCCGCCCCGCCGTCGAGGAGTTCCTTCCAGTACTCACCGATCCAGGACTCCGCGTCGCCCTGGGTGGTGAATTCCTCCGGCTGCAGGGCCGGCTCCGTCTCCGTACCGTCGGACTTCTCGAACCGCCACGTCCACGCCATGTCCGCCTCCTGGGTCACTTTGCTGCCCGCAGCCTAGTGCCTGAGTCCGGTGCGGGGACCGGGCCCGCACCCGTCCGGACGCCCCCACGTCGCGCACCGCTTGCACGGACGCGGGAGGATCGGAAGCGTGGAACTGACTCTGCTCGGCACCGGAGCCCCCGACGGGCTGCCGCGGCCCGAATGCCCCTGCGCCGCCTGCGCCGCCGCCCGCGGGGCGCGCTCGCGGGCGTCGACCGCGCTGCTGGTCGACGACGCACTGCTGCTCGATCTCACCCCGGGGGCCGTGTTCGCCGCGGCCCGTGCGGGGCACTCGCTCACCGGGGTACGGCAGGTGCTGCTCACCCATCCGCACGACGGGCCCGCCGTGGAGCTGCCCGCGGGGCTGCCCCCGGCGGGACGGGTGCCGGACGGGCGGGTGCTGACGCTGATCAGCGGGCACCGGGTGCGGGCGGTGCCGATGGACGCTCCGGGGACGGGGTACGAGGTCACGGGACCGGAGGGCTCGCGGCTGCTGTACATGCCGCCGGGGGCCGCCCCCGCCGGTCTCGCGGACCGGCTCGCGGAGCCGTACGACATGGTGGTCGGCGATGTGGTGGGGCGGCCGGACGCGGTGGCACGGCTGCGGGCCGTGGCGGCGATCGGCCCGGCCACCGAGGTCGTGGCCGTCCATCTGGACCATGACGCGCCGCCCGGCGCCGAGCTGGACCGGCGGCTCGCGGCGGCCGGCGCGCGGGCCGTGCCGGACGGGACGACGCTGGTGGTGGGCGAGTACCGCACGGCCCCGGAGGTGCCGCGGCGCACGCTGGTGACGGGCGGGGCCAGGTCGGGCAAGTCGGTGGAGGCCGAGCGGCGCCTGGAGACGTTCCCCGAGGTGGTGTACGTGGCGACCGGTGGCGGCAGGGAGGGGGACGCCGAGTGGGCGGCCCGGATCGGCCTGCACCGGGAGCGCAGACCGGCCGCCTGGCGCACCGAGGAGACCTGTGAGCTGGTGGAGCTGCTGGAGTCGGACGGGCCTCCGCTGCTGATCGACTGCCTGTCGCTGTGGCTGACCGACGCGATGGACCGGGTGGCGGCCTGGGACGACGCGGTATGGGCGGGCGGTGGCGAGGGCGCCCTGCGGGAGCGGACGGCCGAGCTGGTCGCGGCGGTGCGCGGAACGCGTCGTACGGTCGTCGCCGTCACCAACGAGACCGGCTCGGGCGTGGTGCCCGCGACCGCTGCCGGGCGGCGCTTCCGGGACGAGCTGGGCCGGCTGAACGCCGCGTTCGCCGACGAGTGCGAACAGGTGCTGCTGGTGGTGGCCGGGCAGGCGCTGACCCTGCGCGGCTGACCGGAGGCAGGACAGGAATGGGCACGGAAGGAACAGGAGGAGCGGGCATGGCACGTGTACAACCGATGCTGAGCGGGGTTCCGGAGACCCTGCTGTGGACGCTCTACAACCGGGCGTACGAGGCGGGCCGGCCCTATCCGGTACTGGACGATCCGGTGGCGCTGCGGCTGCTGAAGGATCTGGACTACCCCTTCGAGGAGCGGTTCGGGCGGCCGAATCCGTTCCACTCGCAGGCCCAGGGACTGCGCTCGCGCTGCTTCGACCTGGCCGTGCAGGAGTATCTCGCCGACCGGCCGCGGGCCACCGTGGTCGCGCTCGGCGACGGTCTGGAGACCGGCTTCTGGCGGGTCGACAACGGCCTGCTGAACTGGCTGAGCGTGGATCTGCCGGAGGTCGCCGAGCTGCGCCGGACGCTGCTGCCCGGCTCGGACCGGCTGCGCACGCTGTCGCGGTCGGCGACCGATCTCTCCTGGCTGGACGAGATCGACGAGCCGCAGGGCCGCGGCGTCGTCGTCACGACCCAGGGACTGCTGATGTATCTGCGCCCCGCGGAGGTCCGGGAGATCCTGGCGGCCTGCGCCGAACGACTGCCCGGCGGTGTCCTGGTCCTGGACACGATGGCGCGCCGGCTCGCCAGGGGCACGTTGGCCGGCACGTCGAAGGTCGGCACCATGACCATTCCGCCGATGCGCTGGGCCATGAATCCCGGCGAGCGGCCCAAGCTGCGCGGTGCGCATCCGGCGATCACCGAGGTGCGCACCCTGCGGCTGCCGCGGGGGCGGGGCGCGATGGGCGAGCTGATCCGGATCCAGTCGCTGCTCCCGGGGCTGCGGACCCTGACGCCCGCGATGACGCAGCTGCGGTTCGGTGGAAGAACCTCGCACTGACCGGGCGTCAGAAATGCGGCGGGTACTGTTCCGCAGTGAGCCCGCCGCCGGGCTCACCGGCCCACTCGACGCATCGACCCGCGAGGCAGACCCCCGTGAATCTGGACGACTTCTCCGACCTGATCGAACGCCCCGACGGCGGCGTACGGCGCGACGCCGAGGAACGCCGGGAGCGCATGATCGTTCCCGTCGGCTCCCTCGGCCGCCTGGACGAGCTGGGCGAATGGCTCTCGGCCGCGCAGCAGTCCGTACCGGTCAAGACGATCGAGCAGCCGCGCGTGGTGCTCTTCGCCGGTGATCACGGGGTGGCCGAGCTGGGTGTCTCCGGGCGCGCGGCCGGCACCGCCCACGAGCTGGTGCGGGCCACGCTGGACGGCGCGACACCGCTCGCGGTGCTGGCCCGGCAGTTCTCCGTACCGGTCCGGATCGTCGACGCCGGCCTGGACTGCGATCCGGAACTGCTGCCCGAGTCGGTGGTCCGTCATCGGGTGCGGCGCGGCAGCGGCCGGATCGACATCGAGGACGCGCTGACGGCCGAGGAGGCCGAGCAGGCGGTACGTCTCGGCATGGCCATCGCCGACGAGGAGGCCGATTCGGGCACTGATCTGGTGGTGCTCGGTGATCTGAGCGTGGGCGGGACGACGGCCGCGGCCACGCTGATCGCGGCGCTGTGCGGTACGGACGCCTCGGTGGTCACCGGGCGCGGCGGCGCGGGGATCGACGATCTGGCGTGGATGCGCAAGTGTGCGGCGATCCGGGACGCGCTGCGGCGGGCCCGGCCGGTCCTCGGTGATCAGCTGGAGCTGCTGGCCACGGTGGGCGGTGCGGATCTGGCGGCGACGACCGGATTCCTGCTCCAGTGCGCGGTGCGCAGGCTGCCGGTGATCCTGGACGGCGTGGTCTCCGCGGCCTGTGCGCTGGTGGGTCAGCGGGCGGCCTTCCGGGCGCCGGACTGGTGGCTGGCGGGTCAGGCGAGCGGCGAGCCGGCGCAGGCCAAGGCACTGGACCGGATGGCGCTCAACCCCTTGCTGGACCACGGCGTCATCGTGGGGGAAGGAAGCGGGGCATTGCTCGCACTCCCGCTTGTCCGGGCCGCTGCCGCACTGGCGGCCGAGCTGCCCGAACGCGACCCCGTCGCCGAGGAGAAGGACGGCGCCGACGAGGGAGCCGAGGCAGGCGCCGCCTACGGCGACGCGACCTGAGGCTCACGGACCGGCGGCGCTGCGGCCGTTGAACACCGGCCGCAGCGCAGTCCCTCATGCAGTGCGATGCACCATATGATCGCTTTTCATGGGAGAGGTCCGATTGTCCACCGAGGAATCCGGGCGGGACAGCGTCCGGTCACCGAGCACCGTCCGGTCACGGCGCAGCGCGGCATTCACCATCTGGTACCTGCGCGTCGTGTCGTTCATCAATTTCCTGAGCGCCGTCTGGGTCACTCTCGGCAACGATCTGCGCCGCCACAACACCGAGAACTACTTCACTCCCTATCTGCTCACCGCGGGCTTCTCCTCCGGGGTGGTCGCGCTCTTCCTGGCGGTCACCATGCGCCGCCGCAAGCGGGCCGCCTGGATCGTGAACATGGTGGTGAGCGGCTTGCTGCTGCTGCTCTTCGCCCTGGTGATCGGGTTCCCGGAGGTCCGGCGGTATCCGCAGAACTGGATCTCGCTGGCGCTGACCGCCGCCTTCGTCCTGGCCCTGGTCCTCGGGCGGCGCGAGTTCTACGCGAAGGGCGACCGGTCCAACCCGAAGCTGGCCGCCGTCGTCGCGGTCGGCGGGCTGCTGGTCACCTCGCTGATCGCCGCGGGCCTGGTCACCCTCACCAACACCGCGCCCCACGGCTACCGCGCGCCCTTCCTGGACCGCTGGCGCTACGGGGCGCTGAGGCTGGTCTCGGTCGCCGAGAACGACGCCGCCTTCCCCGGGATCACCACCCCGGGCTGGGTCAACGTCACCATCAACGTGCTCTCCACGCTGCTGCTGATCGCCGTCGTGTACGCGGCGTTCCGGGCCCGCCGGGCCGTCGACCCGATCACCCCCGAGGACGAGGCCCGGCTCCGGGCGCTGCTGGAGAAGCACGGCGAACGCGACTCGCTCGGCTACTTCTCGCTGCGCCGGGAGAAGAGCGTCATCTGGTCCCCCACCGGGAAGGCCGCCGTCACCTACCGGGTGGTGGGCGGGGTCTCGCTCGCCTCCGGCGACCCCATCGGCGATCCGGAGGCCTGGCCCGGGGCGATCGATCCGTGGCTGGCCGAGGCCCGCGAGCACGGCTGGATCCCTGCGGTGATGGGGGTGAGCGAGGAGGGCGGCACCGTCTACGCGCGGCACGGCCTGGACGCCCTGGAGCTGGGCGACGAAGCGATCGTGGAGACCGCCGAGTTCACCCTGGAGGGGCGGGCGATGCGGACCGTCCGCCAGGCGTACAACCGGGTCGGGCGCGCCGGGTACGACGTGACCGTCCGCCGCCATGCGGACATCCCCGAGGAGGAGATGGCCGAACTGGTGCGGCGCGCCGACGACTGGCGCGACGGGGCGACCGAACGCGGCTTCTCGATGGCGCTCGGCCGGCTCGGTGATCCGGCCGACGGGCAGTGCGTGATGCTCGAATGCCGTGACGCCCCGACCGGGGAGGGCGGCGCTCGGGGCGAGTTGCGCGCCGTGCTGAGCTTCGTCCCGTGGGGGCCGAACGGCCTTTCGCTGGACCTGATGCGCCGTGACCGGGACGCCGAGAACGGGCTGATGGAGTTCATGGTCATCGAGCTCCTCCAGCGCGCCGAGGAGATCGGGATCACCCAGGTCTCACTGAACTTCGCGATGTTCAGGTCCGTCTTCGAGCGGGGTTCGCGACTCGGTGCCGGACCGGTGCTGAGGCTGTGGCGTTCGATGCTCAGCTTCTTCTCGCGCTGGTGGCAGATCGAATCGCTGTACCGCGCCAACGCGAAGTACCGACCGATCTGGGAGCCACGTTTCATGCTGTTCGAGAAGAGCTCGGACCTGCTGCGTATCGGCGTCGCGGCGGGTCGTGCCGAAGGGTTCCTGGAGGCGCCCGGTCTGCCCAAGTGGCTGCACCGCTCGCACCTCGGGACCGATGGATGAGACCGGTGCCCGCGCTGTGCGGGGCAGCTCGCCACGAGTGGGGTCCGCTGCTGAGGGCCGTACGCGGAATGCTCGCCGCCGCACGGCTGCGGGCGATTCCGATGACGGTCGCCGCGGTCTGCCTGACGGCGCTGCTCCAGGTGGTGCAGAACCGGTCGTGGGGCTTCGGGGTGGTGCACGGCCTCGGGGCGGTGCGGGCCGAGGCCCCGTTGTGGGCGGCCCTGCTGCGTACGCCGTTGTCGCTGTTCGTGCCGGCGCTGGATCTGCCGGTCTGGGGAGCGCTGGTGCAGATCCTGATGGTGTTCGGGACCGCCGAGATCTGCCTGGGCCGGTGGCGCACGCTGCTGATCGCGTACGTGGCGACGCTGGCCGGGACGCTGTACGCGCGGATCGGTGTCGCGCTCGGCCCGGACGTGCTGTTCGGACTGCCGGTCTCGGACGCCCGGGTCGTCGACACCGGCCCGTCCGCGGCGGTGGTCGGCCTCGCCGTCTATGTCTGCTGCGTCTACCGGGCCCGCTTCACCGGGGCGCTGGTGATCGCGGCGATGGTGGTCGAGGTGGTCCTGAAGAACAATCTGGCGGGCAAGGAGCACCTGGTGGCGATCGGCGCGATCCTCGTGCTGTGCGTCCGCACGACGCGTCGGCACCAACGCCAGGATCAGGTCTTGCGTCCGGGGAGCGGCACCCGGTCCGGTGCGCCGCCGATCAGATCCTGGAATCTGCGCCGCGGGCCCACCCAGCGCACGTCGTGGTGGTAGGCGCGCAGCACCGACCGGGCGCGGGCCCGGTGACGGTTGCGATAGAAGCGCTTCGCCCACATCGATGTCGGCCGGGCCAGCCGGATCGCCCCGATCAGCGCGACGAACGGGACGAGCGTGCCGACGACCGCGAGCCGCGCCTTGCCCTTGAAGAGGGCGATCAGCACGAAGCAGAAGTTGACGACCAGGGTCAGGATCACGCCGAGTCTGCCCTGCTGCTCGTCGCTGCTCAGCTCGTTCACGCCGAGCGGTGAGAATCCGGCCAGCACCAGCAGCACCAGCGCCGCGGTGAGGACCACCACCTCCACGCTCTGGCGGCCCTGCTCGGTCCAGTACACGTCGTCGAGATGGAGGATCAGGGCGAATTCGTCCAGTACCAGCCCCGCGCCCGTGCCGAAGACCACGGCACAGACCCCCGCGGTGACGCCCTGCCGTCCGCTGGCGACCGCGCCGAAGCCGCCGACGACGCTCAGCACGACACCGGGGACCACGTGGTGGATGTGCATTCCGCCGGGTGTGATGTTGCGGAACGGGCCCTTGCCCGCCCGGATCATCCGGGTGATGACCCGGGTGATCGCGAAGGTGAGCACGAAGGCGGCCAGGGCGAGGAGCAGCGGCAGCTTTCCCGGCTCGACGATGTTCTGATCGAACCAGTGACCCATGCCACCCACTCCCGATATGCCGCTTCTGTCATGGTCTGTTGTGTTCCGAGCAATCTATCCGCCGGGCGTACCGATTAGCCTGCGCGCCGTGACCTCCCTGAACAGCCACGGCATCCGTTTCGCCTTCGGCACCCTGACCGTGCTCCCCGTCCGCGTCACCCGCTGGGACCGCGAGACCGCCCGCGCCGGGATGCTGTGCGCACCGCTCGCCGGCCTCGTCGTGGGCCTGCTCGCGGCGGTGCCCGGCGGCCTGTTGCTGCTGCTCGGCTCAGGGCCGCTGCTCGCCGCGGTCGCCTCGGCCGCCGTTCCCGCCGTGCTGACCCGGGGGCTGCATCTGGACGGTCTCGCGGACACCGCCGACGGCCTGGGCAGCGGCAAGCCCGCCGGCGACGCCCTGCGGATCATGAAGCAGTCGGACATTGGGCCATTCGGTGTGATCACCCTGCTGTTCGTGCTGCTGGCCCAGGTCGCGGCGCTCCATCAGCTGTACGGGCAGGGCTGGGCGTACGGCGCGGTGGCGGCGGCCGTCGCCGCGGTCACCGCCCGGCTCGCGCTCACCCTGGCTTCCCGCCGGGGCGTGCCGCCGGCCCGCCCGGAGGGGCTGGGCGCTGCGGTGGCGGGCACGGTCACGGTCCGGGGCGCGGTGGCGGTCGGGGCCGTGGTGGTCGCGGGCTGCGCGGGGGCCGGTGCGCTCCTCGGCGGCTACGGGGCGCTGCGCCACGCGCTGGCCGCGGTGGCCGCGCTCGGTCTCGCCCAGCTCCTGCTGCGGCACTGCGTGCGGCGCTTCGGCGGGGTGACCGGCGATGTCTTCGGCGCGCTGGCGGAAACGGCGGCGACGACGGCCCTGGTGGTCCTGACGTTCGGTCAGGCACCGGTCCTTTAGGCGCGGGCCTCCGGACACTCCTGGCGCCACACGCCCAGTTCGTACTTCTTCAGCAGCGAGCTGAGCCCCAGCCGCCGCGACCCGGCGCAGAACCGGCTGACGGGCAGCTCGTACTCGACGTGGAAGACGGCCTTGCCCGCCTTCACGAACGGGGTGAGCTTCCCGCACTCCTCGTACTGCGCGCACTGCTCGTTG
Source organism: Streptomyces sp. NBC_00984 (assembly GCF_045162475.1). Lineage (NCBI taxonomy): Bacteria > Bacillati > Actinomycetota > Actinomycetes > Kitasatosporales > Streptomycetaceae > Streptomyces > Streptomyces sp. NBC_00984. Next base: position 6,552,081 of record NZ_CP108734.1, on the reverse strand, counting down.
ACCGCGAAGTCGAAGTCCGGCTCCAGCTCCGGGATCTGCCCGAGGTCGTTCTTCAGGCCGACGGCGAGCCCGTGGCGGTGGGCGATCCGGGCGATGAGCCGGTTGTAGCGCAACTGGTCGGCGGCGGTCAGCGGGAAGCCGGTGCGGTTGCGGTAGCCGTCCATGTTGTCGGGCTCCACCGCGTCGAAGCCCTTCTCCGCGCACATCTCGATCCGCCGCTCCATCAGCGGTTCGAGGACGTCCGTGCGACGGATGTCGAGCCAGTACTCCCCCTCCCAGCCGTTGCCCTTGCCCCGTACCGACGCGGGGAACTTCCCGGCGTCCGGGCGGAAGTCCTCCCAGGCGCCGGTGGAGAGGTAGCAGATCACCTTGCGGCCCCGGTGGTGCAGATCGCCGACCGCCGAGGCCTGGTGGTCGAAGCCGTCGATGTCGTACACCGGGACGTCCACCGTCGGGTCCAGCCGGCCCGAGAGCTGCCACTGCCAGCCGATGCCCGGCTCCGGCCGCCAGCGGCCCTTCCCGGAGGGTTCCGGCGCCGACGTGCAGCAGGCCAGCAGGGTCAGCAGAATCAGTACGGCGACGGGCAGCGACCGGCCGCTTCCCGTCCGGCGTGCGGCCCCACGGACGTGCATGGTTCTCCCCTGTCGTTCCGGCACCGCCAACGACCCTATGTCCACGTCCGGTTCCCGCTCCACGGGCCCCGGACCGGACGCCCGGGACCGCGGCCGGGGCTCCACATCGGGCCACCGACGGCCCGCCGCCGTGATCCCGCAGCAATGGCGCGCGTAGGCTCATTCCCGGCGCATTGCGGCGGCGTCTACGATGCGCCGGGCACGGTCGGCCCACCCCTCGACCGACAACGAACTCAACGGAAGCGAGATTTCACCACCGTGACTGCTCTCACTCTCAGCACTGCCGGTGCGGCGACGCTGCGCGCCGACGCACTCGTCGTCGGCGTCGCCAAGGGCGCTGGATCCAAGTCTGGGGACCTGGTCCTCGCACCGGGCGCCGAGGCCGTGGACAAGGCGTTCGACGGAAAGCTCGCCACCGTCCTGAAGGCCCTGGGCGCCGCGGGTGCCGAGGGCGAGGTGACCAAGCTCCCCGCACCCGACGGCCTCAAGGTCCCGGTCGTCATCGCGGTCGGGCTCGGCTCCGTCCCTGCGAAGGACGAGGCGTACGACAGCGAGGCGCTGCGCCGGGCCGCGGGCTCGGCCGCCCGTGCCCTGACCGGCTCGAAGAAGGCCGGCTTCGCGCTGCCCCTCGCGTCCGCCGAGGACGCCGAGGCGGTCGCCGAGGGCGCGCTCCTGGGCGCGTACGCCTTCACCGCGTACCAGGGCGGCGAGGACAAGCTCGCCCCCAAGGGCAAGAAGAACGGCAACGGCGCGAAGCTCCCGCTCGGCGAGGTCGCCCTGCTCGGCGCCAAGCCGCGCGACAAGGCGTTCAAGGCGGCCGCCGAGCGCGCCGTCGCGGTGGCCGAGGAGATCAACCGCGCCCGCGACCTGATCAACACCCCGCCGAACGACCTGTACCCCGAGTCCTTCGCCGCCGTGGCCACCACCGCGGGCAAGGAGCACGGCATCAAGGTGCAGGTCCTGGACGAGAAGGCGCTCGTCAAGGGCGGCTTCGGCGGTCTGCTGGGCGTCGGCCAGGGCTCGACCCACGGCCCGCGTCTGGTGAAGCTCGCCTACACGCACCCGAAGGCGGAGAAGACCCTGGCCCTGGTCGGCAAGGGCATCACCTACGACTCGGGCGGCATCTCGCTGAAGCCGGCCGGCCACAACGAGACGATGAAGTGCGACATGAGCGGCGCCGCCGCCGTGTTCGCGACCGTCGTCGCGGCCGCCCGCCTCGGTCTCCAGGTCAACGTCACCGGCTGGCTGGCGCTCGCCGAGAACATGCCGTCGGGCAACGCCACCCGCCCCGGTGACGTGCTGCGCATGTACAGCGGCAAGACCGTCGAGGTCCTCAACACGGACGCCGAGGGCCGGCTCGTCCTCGCCGACGCGCTGACCCGCGCCTCCGAGGAGAACCCGGACGCGATCGTCGACGTGGCGACCCTGACCGGCGCGATGGTGCTGGCGCTGGGCAACCGCACCTTCGGCATCATGGCGAACGACGACGCCTTCCGTACCTCCATCCACGAGATCGCCGAGGAGGTCGGCGAGGCCTCCTGGCCGATGCCGCTCCCCGCCGACCTGCGCAAGGGCATGGACTCCCCGACCGCCGACATCGCCAACATGGGCGAGCGGATGGGCGGCGGCCTGGTGGCCGGTCTGTTCCTGCAGGAGTTCGTGGGCGAGGGCATCGCCTGGGCGCACCTGGACATCGCCGGCCCGGCCTTCCACGAGGGCGCACCGTACGGCTACACGCCGAAGGGCGGCACCGGTTCCGCGGTCCGCACGCTGGTGAAGCTGGCCGAGCGCACCGCGGCCGGAGACCTCGGCTGAGCGCCTGTCGGGTGACCTCGGACCGGAAAAGCGGACGCGGTCTGGTGCGTGCGGTTCCAAGGCGGAGGAGGGAGTCGACGCGGAGCGTTGGCCACCGACGACAACGCGGGAAGCGTGCGTGCCAGGGCGTGGCCGCCCGGTCGGAGGTCACCCGACAGGCTCTGAGGCCTCGACCGTGACATACGGCCCCGGGCATGGGCCCGGGGCCGTACGTGTTGCTCCGATGACATCGCCGCACGGATCCGGCCGGTTTCGCTCTCGACGAAATCAGTAGGGGTCTACGCGGCGGTAACCCCCTGAGACGGATGATCGTCCGTCTCAGACCCGGGCCCCGCGTCCCGCTCACCGTCAACAAGTGCGAAGATGGGTTCTCGGCAGGACAGGGCCCCCACCACAGGGCCGAATAACAAAAGCGGCCGAACACCAGCCGACCGGCCGGTCATCCCCCAGCGACGGGGCCCGGCGTACGGCGCACATGCATGGAGGACGTGACGTGGCGAACGACGCCAGCACCGTTTTCGACCTAGTGATCCTCGGCGGTGGTAGCGGCGGTTACGCCGCGGCCCTGCGCGGAGCGCAGCTGGGCCTGGACGTCGCTCTGATCGAGAAGGGCAAGGTCGGCGGCACCTGCCTGCACAACGGTTGTATCCCCACGAAGGCCCTGCTGCACGCCGGTGAGATCGCCGACCAGGCGCGCGAGGCCGGCCAGTTCGGCGTCAAGGCCACCTTCGAGGGCATCGACATCGACGCCGTCCACAAGTACAAGGACGACGTGATCTCGGGCCTGTACAAGGGTCTGCAGGGTCTCATCGCCTCGCGCAAGGTCACCTACATCGAGGGTGAGGGACGGCTCTCCTCCCCCACCTCGGTGGATGTGAACGGCCAGCGCGTCCAGGGCCGCCACGTGCTGCTCGCGACCGGCTCCGTGCCGAAGTCGCTGCCGGGCCTGGAGATCGACGGCAACCGCATCATCTCGTCGGACCACGCGCTGAAGCTGGACCGCGTCCCGAAGTCCGCGATCGTGCTGGGCGGCGGCGTCATCGGCGTCGAGTTCGCCTCGGCGTGGACGTCCTTCGGCACCGACGTGACGATCATCGAGGGCCTGAAGCACCTCGTCCCGGTCGAGGACGAGAACAGCTCGAAGCTTCTTGAGCGCGCCTTCCGCAAGCGCGGCATCAAGTTCAACCTCGGTACGTTCTTCCAGAGCGCCGAGTACACGCAGGACGGCGTCCGCGTGACCCTCGCCGACGGCAAGACCTTCGAGGCCGAGGTGCTGCTGGTCGCCATCGGCCGCGGCCCGGTCTCGCAGGGCCTGGGCTACGAGGAGGCCGGCGTCGCGATGGACCGCGGCTACGTCCTCGTCGACGAGTACATGCAGACCAACGTGCCCACCATCTCGGCCGTGGGTGACCTGGCCCCGACGCTCCAGCTCGCGCATGTCGGCTTCGCCGAGGGCATCCTGGTGGCGGAGCGGCTGGCCGGTCTGAAGACCGTTCCGATCGATTACGACGGTGTCCCGCGGGTGACGTACTGCCACCCCGAGGTCGCCTCCGTGGGCATCACCGAGGCCAAGGCCAAGGAGCTCTACGGCGCGGACAAGGTCGTCGCTCTGAAGTACAACCTCGCGGGCAACGGCAAGAGCAAGATCCTCAAGACCGCGGGCGAGATCAAGCTCGTCCAGGTCAAGGACGGTGCCGTGGTCGGCGTCCACATGGTCGGTGACCGTATGGGCGAGCAGGTCGGCGAAGCCCAGCTGATCTACAACTGGGAGGCGCTGCCCGCCGAGGTCGCGCAGCTCATCCACGCCCACCCGACCCAGAGCGAGGCGCTCGGCGAGGCCCACCTGGCCCTGGCCGGCAAGCCCCTGCACTCCCACGACTGATCCAGTCGACCGGGCGCGACGACCGACCCACTTCCGCACTTTCGTAAGGAGCAACTGAAACCATGTCGGTTTCCGTAACCCTTCCGGCGCTCGGCGAGAGCGTCACCGAGGGAACTGTCACCCGCTGGCTGAAGGCCGAGGGCGAGCGCGTCGAGGCCGACGAGCCGTTGCTCGAGGTTTCGACCGACAAGGTCGACACCGAGATCCCGGCCCCCGCGGCCGGCATCCTGGCCGCCATCAAGGTCGCCGAGGACGAGACCGTCGAGGTCGGCGCCGAGCTGGCCGTCATCGACGACGGCACGGGTGCCCCCGCGGCCGCCGCGGCTCCGGCCGCCGAGCCCGCGGCCGCCCCGGCCCCGGCGCCGGTCGCCGAGGCCCCCGCCGCCGCTCCGGCCCCCGCGGCCGAGGCTCCGGCCGCCGCACCGGCCGGTGGCGCCGCCGGTACCGACGTCACCCTTCCGGCGCTCGGCGAGAGCGTCACCGAGGGCACCGTCACCCGCTGGCTGAAGGAGGTCGGCGAGGAGGTCACGGAGGACGAGCCCCTCCTGGAGGTCTCCACGGACAAGGTCGACACCGAGATCCCGGCCCCGGTTTCCGGTGTGCTGCTGGAGATCGTCGTCGCCGAGGACGAGACCGCCGAGGTCGGCGCCAAGCTCGCCGTCATCGGTGCCGCCGGCGCCGCTCCGGCCGCTGCCCCGGCCCCGGCCGCTCCGGCACCCGCCGCCGCTCCGGCACCCGCCGCCGCTCCGGCACCCGCCGCCGCTCCGGCACCCGCCGCCGCCCCGGCTCCGGCTCCGGCTCCGGCTCCGGCTGCCCCGGCTCCCGCTCCGGCCCCGGCCGCTCCCGCTCCGGCTCCGGCCCCGGCCGCTCCCGCTCCGGCTCCGGCCCCGGTGGCGCCCGCCGCCCCGGTCGCCGCTCCGGCTCCGGTGGCCCCGGCCGCTCCGGCGCCGGTCGCCGCCCCGGCTCCGGTCACCCCGGTCGCCCCTGCCGCGCCCTCCGGTGACGACGGCGCGTACGTCACGCCGCTGGTCCGCAAGCTCGCCGCCGAGAACGGCGTCGACCTGGGCGCGGTCAAGGGCACCGGCGTCGGTGGCCGCATCCGCAAGCAGGACGTCGTCGCCGCCGCGGAGGCCGCCAAGGCCGCCGCTGCCGCCCCGGCCCCCGCCGCCGCTGCTGCTCCGGCCGCCTCCAAGGCGCCGAAGCTGGAGGCCTCCCCGCTGCGCGGTCAGACGGTCAAGATGACCCGCATGCGCAAGGTCATCGGCGACAACATGATGAAGGCGCTGCACTCGCAGGCCCAGCTGACCTCGGTCGTCGAGGTCGACATCACCAAGCTGATGAAGCTGCGCAACCAGGCGAAGGCCGCGTTCGCCGCCCGTGAGGGCGTCAAGCTGTCCCCGATGCCGTTCTTCGTGAAGGCGGCGGCCCAGGCGCTGAAGGCCCACCCGGTCGTCAACGCCCGGATCAACGAGGACGAGGGCACCATCACGTACTTCGACTCGGAGAACATCGGCATCGCCGTGGACGCCGAGAAGGGTCTGATGACCCCGGTCATCAAGGGTGCGGGCGACCTGAACATCGCCGGTATCTCGAAGAAGACCGCCGAGCTGGCCGGCAAGGCCCGCGGCGGCGGCCTGACGCCGGACGACATGTCCGGTGCCACCTTCACCGTCAGCAACACCGGCTCGCGCGGTGCGCTGTTCGACACCGTCATCGTGCCCCCGAACCAGGCAGCCATCCTGGGCATCGGTGCCACGGTCCGCCGCCCGGTGGTCATCGACCACCCGGACCTCGGCGAGACGATCGCGGTGCGCGACATGACGTACCTCTCGCTCTCCTACGACCACCGTCTGGTGGACGGCGCGGACGCCGCCCGTTACCTGACCTCGGTCAAGGCGATCCTGGAGGCCGGTGAGTTCGAGGTCGAGCTCGGCCTCTGAGCACCGCGGCTGTAACCAGCCTCACCAGCGGCGCCCCCGTCCGGAACACTTCCGGACGGGGGCGCCGCCGTATTGTCTAGACACCACCGGTCGCCCCGGCAATCGTGATGGTGCGGACAGCACCGGTTTGCCCCGAAGGAGCCCCTCATGACCCCGCCCGTCGTCCACTCGCTGCGCGAACAGATCCGCGAGCACATCGTGGACGGGATCGTCAGCGGGCGCTGGAAACCGGGTGAGCGGATCGTGGAGCGCCGGATCGCCACCGAGCTGGAGGTCAGCCAGACGCCCGTGCGCGAGGCGCTGCGGGAGCTGGAGACGCTCCGGCTGATCGAGTCGGCGCCCAACAAGGGCGTACGGGTCCGCAATCTCACCGCCGCCGATCTGGAGGAGAGCTACCCCGTGCGGGCCGGTCTGGAGCAGATCGCGGCGGAGCTGGCGGCTCCGTCCCTCGGCGAGGACTGCTCGCGCCTCACACCGCATGTGACGGCGCTCTACGCGGCGGACCGGCTGGCCGACGGCGAGGCGCAGGTGCGGCACACCGTGGGCTTCCACCGCGAGATGGTGCGGGCCGCCGGGAACGCGGTGCTGCTGCACACCTGGGAGGGGCTGGGCATCGAGGTGTTCACCGCCCTGTCGATCCGGTGGCTGGGCACGGTGCAGAAGTCGTACGCCGAGGAGCACGAGGCGCTCATCGAGGCGTTCCTGCGCAAGGACCCGGACATCGGGGTACTGGTCAAAGCACACGTGCTCGGCTGCGCGCCGCGCGCCTGAGAGCCGTACGCATCTGTCGCGAGGGGCGCTCGCCTGTGCAGGCGGGTGCCCCTTTTAGGTGCTAAATCCCGTCACTCCGTGCCCCGTTTCACGGCACCGCATGCCACTTTCTTCATATCGAGAAGTTTTGCCCTTCATCCTTTGATCGATCATCGATCGGCGCCTTACAGTTCATTCGCGGGCCCACCGGCCCCATCGCCCTGTCCTGCCAGTCAGGGCCTTCTCCACCCCCCTCCACTCCGGAAGGCGGCGATCATGACCGACCCCGTAGGAAAGCTTCCGAGCGAGCTCGACCAGCTCCCGGACCGTGACCCCGAGGAGACCGCCGAATGGGCGGCCTCCCTGGATGCCGTCACCAAGGCCGCGGGCCCGCACCGCGCCGCGTACCTGATGCGCCGCTCGCTCGAGCACGCCGAGGGCGCCGGTCTCGCGCTGCCCAAGCTGCTGGAGACCGATTACGTCAACTCCATCCCGACCGCCGCCGAGCCCGCGTTCGACGGCGATCTGGAGATGGAGTCCAGGATCACCGCCTGGAACCGCTGGAACGCGGCCGCGATGGTCACCCGCGGCGCCCGGTTCGGCGTCGGCGGCCACATCGCCACCTTCGCCTCGGCGGCCTGGCTGTACGAGACCGGCTTCAACCACTTCTTCCGCGGCAAGGAGGGGGACGGCTCCGGCGACCAGCTCTACATCCAGGGCCACGCCTCCCCCGGCATCTACGCCCGCGCCTTCCTCGACGGCCGACTGAGCGAGCAGCAGCTCGACAATTTCCGCCAGGAGGCGGGCGGCGACGGTCTGCCGTCCTACCCGCACCCGCGGCGGCTGCCCTGGCTGTGGGAGTTCCCCACCGTGTCGATGGGCCTCGGCCCGCTCTCGGCGATCTACCAGGCGCGCTTCAACCGCTACCTCGCCAACCGCAACATCAAGAACACGTCGAACTCGCACGTCTGGGCCTTCCTCGGCGACGGCGAGATGGACGAGCCCGAGTCGACCGCCGCCCTCGCCCTCGCGGCCCGTGAGCGGCTCGACAACCTGACCTTCGTCATCAACTGCAACCTGCAGCGCCTCGACGGCCCGGTCCGCGCCAACTTCCGCGTGGTCCAGGAGCTGGAGGGCGCGTTCCGCGGCGCCGGCTGGAACGTCGTCAAGACGCTCTGGGGCAACGCCTGGGACGAGCTGTTCCGGCTGGACACCACCGGTGCGCTGGTCCGCCGGCTCCGGGAGGTCCCGGACGCGCAGTTCCAGACGTACGCCACCCGCGACGTCGCGTACATCCGCGAGCACTTCTTCGGCGCCGAGCCCGCGCTCGCCGAGCTGGCCAAGCTGCTCACCGACGCGAAGATCGCCGAGTGCTTCTACACCTCGCGCGGCGGCCACGAGGCCCGCAAGGTGTACGCGGCGTACAAGGCCGCCGTCGAGCACAAGGGCGCGCCGACCGTGATCCTCGCCCAGACGGTGAAGGGCTTCACGCTCGGCAAGGGCTTCGAGTCCAAGAACGCCAACCACCAGATGAAGAAGCTGTCCGTCGACGAGTTCAAGGACATGCGCGAGCTGCTCGGACTCCCGATCCCCGACAGCGCCTTCGTCGACGGCCTGGTGCCCTACGGCCACCCGGGCGCCGACTCCCCCGAGGTCCGTTACCTCCAGGAGCGCCGCGCCGCCCTCGGCGGTCCCGCCCCGGCCCGCCGGACGCACGCCGTGGCGCTGCCCCAGCCCGAGGAGCGCGCGTTCGCCGCGCTGAAGAAGGGCTCCGGCAAGCAGGAGATGGCCACCACCATGGCCTTCGTGCGCCTGGTCAAGGACCTGATGCGGGACAAGGAGACCGGCAGGCGCTGGGTTCCGATCGTCCCGGACGAGGCCCGTACGTTCGGTATGGAGTCGCTGTTCCCGTCGGCCGGTATCTACTCGCCGCTGGGCCAGACGTACGATCCGGTCGACCGCGACCAGCTGATGTACTACAAGGAGGCCAAGGACGGCCAGATCCTCAACGAGGGGATCACCGAGGCCGGGGCCATGGCCGACTTCATCGCCGCCTCGACGTCGTACGCGACGCACGGCGAGACGATGATCCCCTTCTACATCTTCTACTCGATGTTCGGCTGGCAGCGGACCGGCGACCAGTTCTGGCAGCTCGCCGACCAGCTGGGCAAGGGCTTCATCGTCGGTGCCACGGCGGGCCGTACGACGCTGACCGGCGAGGGCCTCCAGCACGCGGACGGCCACTCGCACCTGATCGCGTCCACGAACCCGGCGTCGCTCAACTACGACCCGGCGTTCGCGTACGAGATCGCCGTGATCGTCAAGGACGGTCTGCGGCGGATGTACGGCCCCGAGGCCGAGAACGTCTTCTACTACCTGACGGTCTACAACGAGCCGAAGCCGCAGCCCGCGATGCCGGAGGGCGTCGAGGAGGGCATCGTCAAGGGCCTGTACCGCTTCAAGGAGGGCACCCCGGCCTCGGCCGACGCCCCGCGGGTCCAGCTGCTGGCCTCCGGTACGGCGATCCACTGGGCCCTTCAGGCGCAGGAGCTGCTGGCCGCGGACTGGGGGGTCACGGCCGACGTCTGGTCCGCCACCTCCTGGGGCGAGCTGCGCCGCGAGGCTCTGGAGTGCGACGAGGCGCTGCTCCGGGGTGAGCAGCGGGTGCCGTACGTGACCCAGGCGCTGGAGGGCGCACCGGGTCCGGTCGTCGCGGTCAGCGACTGGATGCGTCAGGTGCCGGACCAGATCAGCCAGTGGGTGGAGCAGGACTGGTCCTCGCTCGGCACGGACGGCTTCGGCCTCTCCGACACCCGCGACGCGGCCCGCCGCCACTTCGGCGTCGACGCGCAGTCGGTCACGGTCGCGGCCCTGGCCCAGCTGGCCCGCCGCGGCGAGGTGACCGCCTCCGCGGTCAAGGAGGCCCGGGAGCGGTACGGGCTCTGACGGCCCGGAAGACGGGGTCCGGGCCCGCCCCGGCCCCCGTCCCGCCCGTCCGGCGCAGGCTCTGTCCTCGAACGCCGGACGGGCTTGTTCTGCCTCCGGAGCCGGCACGATCAAGCCCGTCGGCGATCGAGGACACCTTTTGAGCCCGGCCGGCGCTTGAGGCCACCGCCCCCGGGCCCGGGGAACACGCACCGCGTACCGCGGCCACAATGGCCGCATGCGCGCTGCCCGTCTCATCAGAATGGTGCTGCTCCTGCAGTCCCGTCCCGCCATGACCGCCGCCGAGCTCGCCCGGGAGCTGGAGGTGTCCGAGCGGACCGTGACCCGGGACGCGCAGGCGCTCTCGGAAGCGGGTGTCCCGGTGTACGCGGACCGGGGCCGGGCCGGGGGCTACCGACTGGTCGGCGGTTACCGCACCCGCCTCACCGGCCTCGCCCGTGACGAGGCCGAGGCGCTCTTCCTCTCCGGACTGCCGTCCGCCCTGCGCGAGATGGGCCTGGAGGACGCCGCGTCCGCCGCCCGGCTCAAGGTGTCGGCGGCCCTGCTGCCCTCGCTGCGGGACGCCTCCGACAGTGCCGGCCGGCGCTTCCACCTGGACGCTCCCGGCTGGTACCAGGAACCGGTCACCCCCGAACTGCTGCCGGCCGTCGCCGAGGCCGTCTGGGGCGACCGGATCGTCCGTGCCCGCTATCGCCGGGGCGGCCGGGACGGCGATGTGGAGCGGGAGATGGCACCGCACGGGCTCGTCCTGAAGGCCGGGGTCTGGTACGTCTGCGCCCGGGTGGGAGACGACTTCCGGGTGTACCGGATCGACCGGTTCTCGGCCGTGACGGTGTCCGACGAGCGGTTCGAGCGCGACGAGCGGTTCGATCTGCCGGGCTTCTGGGACGAGCGGGCCGCCCAGTTCGCCCGTTCGCTCCTGCGGACCGAGGTGACGGTGCGGGTGTCGCCGGAGGGTGTACGCCGACTGCCGCACACCATGGACCGTTCGGCGGTCCACGAAGCCCTGGAGGCGGCCGGCCCGCCCGATGCCGGGGGGTGGCTCACGGTCACCCTGCCGGTCGAGTCCGACGAGGTCGCCTACAGCCAACTGCTGGCCCTGGGGCCGGAGTCGGAGGTCCTGGAGCCGGCCGCTCTGCGGGACCGTTTCGCCGCGGCCGCCGAACGCCTGCGCGAGCTCTATCGCTGAGGGCTTCTTTTCCCCGCGTCCGCGTGCGTCGCCTGCCGCCAGGGCCGATGCTTGACCCGTGATGGACGAGACGGAGTTCTGGGAGCTCATCGACAGCTCCCGCGCGGCCGCCGAGGGCGACCCCGAGGATCAGGCCGACCTGCTCGTCGAACGGCTGGTGCGGCTCGATCCGGATGCGGTGCTGGACTTCGCCAGGCACTTCGAGGCCCGTTTCAACCGCGCCTACCGCTGGGATCTGTGGGGCGCCGCCGCCGTGCTGCTCGGTGGCGCGAGCGACGACGCCTTCGACTTCTTCCGCTGCTGGCTGATCGGCCAGGGCCGGGAGATCTTCGAGGGCGCCCTGCACGACCCGGACGGCCTCGCCGGTCTCCTCGACGACTTCGACGAGGAGATCGACGGGGACGCCGAGGATCTCGGCTACGCGGCCGACGAGGCGTACGAACAGCTCACCGGCGTGGTCGCCCCGGACCTCGGCCTGCCGCCCCAGGCCGCCGAGCCCGAGGGCACCCCCGTGAGCTTCGAGGACGAGGCGGCCCTGGCGGAGCGCTTCCCCTCGCTCTGGGAACGGTTCGGGCCGGGCTGACCGGTGCTCCCCCGCCGTCGCGTCAGAAGTGGGTTCCGCCGTCGATCCGGATCTCCGTACCGGTGATGAACGCCCCGTCCCGGGAGCCGAGCATCGCGACGACGCCGGCGACGGTGTCCGGGCTGGCGAAGCCCGCCCCGAGCGCCGGGGACAGCTTCATGAAGAGCGACATGTCGGCGTCGGCGGGCAGCCCCGGCCCGTTGCCGCTGGTCATGTCGGAGGAGATCGAGCCGGGCGCGACGGCGACGAACCGCAGCCCCTGCTTGCTGTACTCGCTCGCCAGCGCGTGCGTCATCGACTGGATACCGCCCTTGCTCGCCGCGTACGCCGACATGTACGGGTGCGCGAAGCTCGCCGAGGTGGAGGAGAAGTTCACGACGGCCGGCTCGTCGCCCGCCAGCAGGGCCGGTATCGCCTCGCGGATCATCAGGAACGTACCCGTGAGGTTGACCGCGATGATCTTGTTGAAAAACTCCAGCGATGTCTTGTGGGTGTGCTCGGAACGCAGGATTCCGGCCGCGTTGACCAGGACGTCGAGCCCGCCGAGGGTCTCCACGGCGGAGGCCACGCCCGCCCGGACCGCGGCCTCGTCCGAGATGTCCAGGACGAGAGTGGTGAGGCGCCCGGCGGTGCCGTTCGCCACGGCCGTGTCGTGGGTGGCCTTCAGGCCGGCCTCGTTGACGTCGGCCGCGACGACGTGGCCGCCCTCGGCGAGGACGCGGTGGACGGTGGCCTGCCCGATGCCGGAGCCGCCTCCGGTGATGAGTACGCGGCGGCCTTCGTAGCGGTTCATGTCTGTATCTCTCCCGATCCCGGTGACTGCTGTCCCGAAGCGTCTCGGCGGCGCCCCGATGACGTCCCGATCAATGTCCACCGTACGCCTGGATGGCACGTTTTGCCATGACGGCGTTTCGCGCACACCTCTCCCCTGCCGGGGTAATCTCCTGGGAATGAGCACCGAGCCGACCCAGCCGTCCCTCACCGAGCGCCGCAAGGCGGCGACCCAGCTGGACATCGCGCGCGCCGCGGCCTCGCTCTTCGCCGAGCGGGGCCCCGACGGCACCACGGCGGAGGACATCGCCCGCCGGGCGGGCGTGGCACTGCGCACCTTCTACCGCTACTTCCGCTCCAAGCAGGACGCGGTGGGTCCGCTGCTCTCCGGCGGCGCCGAGCGCTGGCGGGCACTGCTGGAAGCGGCCGAGCCCGGGGACCCGCTCGCCGGGATCCTGGAGCGGGCGGTCACCGAGGCGCTCCGGGCGCCGGGCGCGGACGGCGCCGAACAGCTCGGCTGGACGCGCGGGCTGCTGCGGGCCGCGGCGGACGACCCGGCGCTGCGTGCCGTCTGGTACCGGGTCAATCAGGATTCGGAGGAGCGGCTGCTGCCGGTGCTGACCCGGCTGGCGGGCGACGGGGCGGACCCGCTGGAGGTCCGGCTCGCCGCGGCCGCCGCCACGGACGCGGTACGTGTCGCGCTGGAGGCCTGGGCGGCGACGGACGCGCCGCCGACCGGGCCCGGCTCACCCGCCGATCTGGCGGTGCGCTGCCTGCACGAACTCATCGGCGGCATGCGGCTGTTCAAGGGCTGAGCAGGGAGCGAGAGCCGGTCCGGACCGATCCGCCGGACAGTCCCCGGGTCACGGGGCGAGCGAGCGGCCCATGAGTATGTCGTCGACGTAACGCCCGTCCAGGAAGAACTCACCGGGCAGCACGCCCTCGACGACGAACCCCTCCGACTCGTACAGGGCGCGCGCGGGCGCGTTGTGCCCGAGCACCCGCAGGGTCACCCGGTTCGCCCCGTCACCGCGGGCGGTCGCGAAGGCGGCCCGCAGCAGGGCCCTGGCGACGCCGCGGCCGCGCGCCCAGCCGGCTACGGCGAGGCCCTGTATCTGCTGGACGTGGGCGTTGCAGGCCAGCGGGGTCGCAGGGACCAGCCTGAGGTATCCGGCCGGGCGCAGCTCGCCCGCGTCGTCCCGCGCCTCGGCCACCAGGAGGTCCTCGGGCCGGTGGCGCTCGTCGAAGAACGGCGCGTACGGCGGCTGCGGCCTGGGCATCACGGCGTGCAGCGTCGACCAGGTGGCGCGGTCGAGTTCACCGAGCGCGGCTTCGTCATGGAGGGCGGCGGGACGGACGGAACAGGCAGGGTGCGCGGGGTTCTCGGGCATGCGCGTCACTGTGCCACGGCACCCCTCGCCCGGTCAGCCGCATTTCGCCCTCGCCGCACCGAGGAGACGAGGGCTGTCGGCCCGGCAGCTGGGCCCGGCCGGGCCGCTGGGGCAGGATGGACCCATGCTGCCCTCCCGTATCGCTGTCACCGGAGCATCCGGACTCATCGGAGCGGCGCTGGTGCGTTCGCTGCGGGCCGACGGGCACGAGGTGGTGCGCCTCGTACGGCATCCCGCGCGGGCCGGCGACGAGGTGGAGTGGGATCCCGGACGGGGGTACGTCGACGTGGCGGGCCTGGTCGGCTGCGACGCCGTCGTCCACCTCGCCGGGGCCGGGGTCGGTGACCACCGCTGGACAGCGGCGTACAAGCGGGAGATCCGGGACAGCCGGGTACTGGGGACGGCGGCGATCGCCGAGGCCGTCGCCTCGCTGGACGTACCGCCGAAGGTGCTGCTGTCCGGGTCGGCGATCGGCTACTACGGCGACACCGGGGACCGCGCCGTCGACGAGAGCGCCCCGGCCGGCGAGGGCTTCCTGCCGTCCGTCTGCGTGGAGTGGGAGGCGGCCACGGCAGCCGCCCAGGAGGCGGGCGTACGGACGGTGCACGCGCGCACCGGTCTGGTCGTCGCCCGCGAGGGCGGCGCCTGGGGCCGGCTCTTCCCGCTGTTCCGAGCGGGGCTCGGCGGCCGGCTGGGCAACGGGCGCCAGTACTGGAGCTTCATCGCGCTGCACGACGAGGTCGCGGCACTGCGCCACATCCTGGACACCGAGTCGCTGTCGGGTCCGGTGAACCTGACCGGACCCGACCCCGTCACCAACAGCGAGGTGACGGCCGCGATGGGGCGGGTGCTGCACCGCCCCACGCTCTTCACGGCCCCGGCACCGGCCCTGCGGATCGCCCTGGGGGACTTCGCGGAGGATGTGCTGGCCAGCCAGCGGGTGCTGCCGGGTCGGTTGCTGGACTCGGGCTTCGTGTTCGCCTTCCCGGGAATCGACGGGGCGATCCGCGCGGCGCTGGGCTGAGCGCGCCGCAAGAGCACCGGCACTCGCCGGACCTCCTCCCGCGCGCCGCCGGTCGGCACACCCTCCGCGAAATCGGACGGACATGCGACCCCGTGCAACGGTGCCCCGGGTGCGCGCGACTGCGTCTTCACCGGCCACCCTCCTAGCCTCCTTGCGAACTCGGGCATTCCGGGGGCCTGTTGGGGGCAAGAGCCTCCCAGCAGTTGCGCCGACTCGGGGAGGGGCACGTGCTCAGCACGGCACACCACGCGGACGTCGTCATCATCGGGGCCGGGATCGCCGGTCTGTCAGCAGCCCATCGATTGACCAGTGCAGGGGTAAGCGTCAGCGTCCTGGAGGCCGGCCCCCGGGTCGGCGGCCGGATGACCACCGCGGAGCTGGACGGCTTCCGGCTCGACCACCTCGGCCCGCTCCTCAGCACCTCCTGCCCGGAGCTGCGCACGACGCCCGGCCTCGAAGGGCTGGTGCTGCGCAACTTCGCCCCGGGGGTCCTCGTCCACAGCGACGGGCGTCAGTACCGCACCGGCGATGCACGGGGCGCTCGGGGCGCATTCAAAGCAGCGCGCGCCCTCGCAAGCGCCCCCCGGCCACCGATGGGCGGGCCGATCGACCAGGCCCGGCTGGGCGCCGCCCTGTCCCGGCTCGCCGCCACCCCGTCCGCCCGCATCCTGGCCCGGCCCGAACAGACCGCGCTCGCCGCCCTGTCCCACCGCGGCCTGCCCTCCCGTACGGTCAACGGCTTCCTCCGCCCGCTGCTCTCCGCGCTGCTCAGCGACCCCGGGCTCAGCACGTCCAGCCGGTGCGCCGACCTGGCCCTGCGCGGCTATGCCCGCGGCAGGCTGTGCGTGCCCGTGGGCGGCTCGGGCGCCCTGCCCGAACTCCTGGCCGCCGCGCTGCCGCCCGGCACCGTACGTACGGGTGTGCATGTCACGGCTGCCGACATCACCTCGGTCCGCACCAAGGAGCACGGCGAACTGGGCTGCCGTTCCCTGCTGCTGGCGACCGGCGCGGGCGCCGCCGCCGAGCTGCTGCCCGGTCTGCGGGTGCCGCCCTTCCACGCCGTGACGGTTCTTCACCACACCGCCCCCGTTCCCCCGCCGACCGGTGCCGCACTGCTGCTGGACGCCGACCGGTCGGGCCCGGTCGCGCACACCGCGGTGATGAGCGCGGTCGACCCCTCGCGCGCCCCGCGCGGCCGTACGCTGATCAGCTCGACGGTGCTCGGCACCCCGCCGCCCGATCTGGACCGCACGGTCCGCGCCCATCTCGCCGCGCTGTACGGCACCCCCACCGACGACTGGGAGCTGCTGGCCTCCCACCACGACCCCGAGGCGGTCCCCGCGATGCCGGCCCCGCACGATCCGCGCCGCCCGGTGCGGCTGCTCGCCGGTCTGTACGTGTGCGGCGACCACCGCGACACGAGCTCGGTGCAGGGCGCCCTGTTCTCGGGCCGGCGCGCGGCCGAGGCGATCCTCACCGACCTGGGCGTACGGCAGGGAAGCGGGACGGCGCTGTCCGAGGCGGCGTAGGGCCTGTCCGGCGGATCAGGGTCGGACAGGGCGCGGCGTCTGGTGCGGTGCATCGCAAGGCGCCGGTGCGTCCTGATAGCGGAGCTGTCCGGGCGTTTCGGCAACGCCGCGAGGTGCCGTGCCAGACGCCACGCCCCCGGCCATGATCCGCCGGACAGGCCCTAGGGCTCGCGACGTCCGGGGGCGCCGGTGGCCGCGCCCCGGACTCACCCCAGGGCGGCGACCCGGTCGCGGTAGCCCCGTACCGCCGCGGCGTCCCGGTACGGCTCCAGGCGCCGCTCGAAGTCCCGGACGTACTCCGTCGCCCGCACCGACCGCATCTCCGCGGCCTGCTGGGCGGCCTCGGCGCCGAGCAGGCACGCCTGGTCGAGCTCGCCGAGCCCGAGCCGGGCGGACGCCAGCACCACCCGGCAGAACAGCCGGCTGCGGGCGTACGCCGGGGAGCGCAGCTCGAGGGAGCGCTCCGCGTGCTGCGCCGCGGCCCGGTACTGCTGCAGATCCCGGTGGCAGTGCCCGAACTCGTCGGCGAGCTGTGCCTCGTCGAAGTACCGCGCCCAGTGCGGCACCTCGTCCCCGTGCCGGGCGATCTCCAGCGCGCGTTCCGCCCGCGCCAGCGAGGTGGTGCAGGGCCTGGCCTCGCCGAGCACCCCGTGACCGCGTGCCTCGACGGCGTGCAGCAAGGCCTGGACGACGGGCGGCGCCGAAGAGCCGATGCCCTGCTGGGCCACCCGGGCCAGCTGCACGGCTTCCCTGCCGTGGCCGAGGTAGACCGCCTGCCGGCTCATGGTGATCAGGACGTAGCTGCCGTACGCGCGGTCCCCGGCGGCCTGGGCGAGCCGCAGCGCCTGGACGAAGTACCGCTGGGCCAGGCCGTGGGCCGCGATGTCGTACGAGGTCCAGCCCGCCAGCCGGGTCAGGTCGGCGGCGGCGGAGAAGAGCCGACGGCCGGTCGCCTCCCCGTACGTCCCGCGGAGCATGGGTTCCGTCTCGTGCTCCAGGTACCGGACGAGGGCCTGGCGGGCGTGGCCGCCGCCGTAGGCGTTGTCGAGGGTGCGGAAGAGCTCGCCGACCGAGCGCAGGGCGGCGACGTCACCACCGCTGACCCGCTGGCCGGGGCCGCGGTCGGTCTGCCGCTGCCGGGGGACGCCGGGGGCGCCCGGCAGCCCTGTTCCCGGCGGGGCCGGAGCCGGCGGGAGTGCGGGCGAGCCCGGTGGCGCGGACGGTCCGGAGGGCCGGGAGGGCACGGGCCCACGGACCCCGCGGCCACCGGCGCCCGACGCCGCCGTCCCGCCGTGCGCCCCGTACAAGCCGTGCGCTCCCGGCACTCCGCGCACCCCGCCGGGGCCACCGGGACCGCCGGGACCGCCGGGCCGCACGGAACCACCGGCCTCGGCGGCTCCCGCCGTCCCCGTGGCCCCGGCGGTCCCACCGCCGCCGAGGGGCCTGCCGATCCCTCCGGCCCCACCGGTCGTGTGGGCCCCACCGGTCGCATGGGCGGCACCGGTCCCGCCGCGCACCTGGGGCGAGGGCTCGCTCCCCCGCCCCACCCACTCGTCGGCCCGGCCGATCAGCCAGTCCCTGCTGGGGACGACGAGCCCGGCCGGGGTGAAGGCGATCTTGCGCAGCTCCGCATGGCTGCCGGAGTCCTTCCGCCACAGCCCGCTGACGATGTCGACCGCCTCCGCGGGCGTGGCCGCGAACTCCAGGCCCGCGTAGACCGGGGCGCACGCGTCGAGGCCCAGGTCCTGCGCGGAGAGGCGGCGCCCGAGCCGCCGGGTGAAGACCTCGGCGATCAGCGCGGGGGTGGTCCCGCGGGGCTGCTGACCGCGCAGCCAGCGGGTCACGGAGGTCTTGTCGTACCGCAGGTCGAGGCCATGTTCGAGGCCGAGTTGGTCCACCCTGCGGGCGAGGCCGGCGTTGGAGAAGCCGGCCTCGGTGATGAGGGAGGCGAGTCGGCGGTTGGGGGTGCGCTGCGGAGGTCGTTCCGACATCAGCTGTACGGTCTCCTGCCTTCGGGGCCGGGCGGGCGCCCTTATGGAACGGCGTGAATTTAGCGGCCTCCGCGGCGGTCACAGCCACCTTCGCTTCACTTTCATCCGATCGTGTGAGGATTGAAAGTGGCGCTGACGGGAAGACCTGCCGGGCCGCCGTCCGGGGGCCGGTCGTACAGTGGCCCGGGGCGTGATTCAGTGCATGGTGACGCGGCTCCGGACACCCCCCGGCTCCCGGCACCGCGAGTAGGAAGGCATCTGTCGTGGCTGAGCTTCGGTTCGTCCGGCTGGGATTCGGCGAGGAAGCCGTCGACTACCAGGAGGCCTGGCAGAAGCAGCGCGAGGTGCACGCGGCCAGATTCGAGGACACCGTCCCGGACACCTGCCTGCTGCTGGAACACCCGCCCGTCTACACGGCCGGGCGGCGCACGACCGAGAGCGAACGCCCACTGGACGGCACCCCCGTCATCGACGTGGACCGCGGCGGCAAGATCACCTGGCACGGCCCCGGGCAGCTGGTCGGCTACCCGATCCAGAAGCTGCCCCGCCCGGTGGACGTCGTCGCGCATGTCCGTCGGCTGGAGGACGCGCTGATCCGTACCGCCGCCGAGTTCGGCGTGGAGACCACCCGGGTCGAGGGCCGCAGCGGCGTCTGGGTGCTCGGCGACCCGGTCGAGGACCGCCCGGCGATCGGCGGACTTTCCCTGGACTTCGACCCGAGGCTGCAGGACGAGGAGTTCGACGCCCGGCTGAACGGCCCCGAGTACGCCCCGTCCAACGCCGGCCAGCGCCGCGAGGACCGCAAGCTGGCGGCGATCGGCATCCGGGTGGCCAAGGGCGTGACCATGCACGGCTTCTCCTTCAACGTGAACCCGGACAACACCTGGTTCGACCGGATCGTGCCGTGCGGCATCCGGGACGCGGGCGTCACCTCGCTGGCGTACGAGCTCGGCCGCGACATCACCATCGCGGACGTGCTCCCGGTCGTCGAGAAGCACCTCAGGAACGTCCTGGAGAACGCCGAGCTCGCCCCGCGCGCCATCGAGCGCCCGACGGATGCCGTGGCCACTGCATGACGCTCGGAGTACCCCTCCGGGAATAGGCCCTGCCGGCCACAGGTTGGCCACACGTAAAGCCGTTTGAACCACGGGCGTACCCTGGTGTTCGCCGAAGAATCCAATGCAGTGAAAGCAAAGGGGAGTGCCGGAGTGTCCGCTGTCGCACCCGACGGGCGCAAGATGCTGCGCCTCGAGGTCCGGAACAGCCAGACCCCCATCGAGCGCAAGCCCGAGTGGATCAAGACCCGGGCGAAGATGGGCCCCGAGTACAACCAGCTGCAGAAACTCGTGAAGAGCGAGGGTCTGCACACGGTGTGCCAGGAGGCCGGCTGCCCCAACATCTTCGAGTGCTGGGAGGACCGGGAGGCCACCTTCCTCATCGGTGGTGACCAATGCACCCGGCGCTGTGACTTCTGCCAGATCGACACGGGCAAGCCGCAGGCGCTGGACCGGGACGAGCCCCGCCGTGTCGGCGAGTCCGTCGTCACGATGGACCTGAACTACGCCACCATCACCGGCGTCGCGCGCGACGACCTGGAGGACGGCGGTTCCTGGCTGTACGCGGAGACCGTGCGCCAGATCCACGCGCTGACCGCGGAGCGGGAGGCCGGCCGCACCAAGGTCGAGCTGCTGATCCCCGACTTCAACGCGGAGCCCGAGCAGCTCGCCGAGGTCTTCTCCTCGCGCCCCGAGGTGCTCGCGCACAACGTCGAGACGGTGCCGCGGATCTTCAAGCGGATCCGCCCCGGCTTCCGTTACGAACGCTCCCTGGAGGTCATCACCCGGGCCCGCGAGGCCGGTCTGGTGACCAAATCCAACCTGATCCTCGGCATGGGCGAGACCCGCGAGGAAGTCAGCGAGGCGCTCCAGGACCTGTACGACGCGGGTTGCGAGCTCATCACGATCACGCAGTACCTGCGGCCCTCCGTGCGTCACCACCCGGTCGAGCGCTGGGTGAAGCCGCAGGAGTTCGTGGAGCTGAAGGAGGAGGCCGACGAGATCGGCTACTCCGGCGTGATGTCCGGGCCGCTGGTCCGTTCCTCGTACCGCGCGGGCCGTCTTTTCCAGCAGGCGATCGAGCGTCGCGGTGCCGCCGCCGCGGCGCCCACCGTGTGAATCCGGGCACAAGAAGCTACCGCACAGTAATAACTGATTCGACGCGGCCCATACGCTCCTCGCAGGTCGGGGGCGCGTATGGGCCGCGTCGGCGTGCGCGCCGCCCGTATCAAGGTTTCATTGGTGTTTGACCGACCGGTCATGCGCTGGTAACACCGAGCAGTGACGCTGGGTGCACACGGTGCGGTGGCCGGCAGCAGCCGTCCGGGCCGCTGCCGCCCTGCTTCCCGCATCGCAGCGCACGCCACCCACTTCGCGCAACGCAGTCCCGGGCAGTTCGGTCCGGGCAGCTGAGTCCACGCAACTCAGTCCGCACATCCGCTCCGAGGAGATTTCCACGATGCAGGCCGTGCCGGTACGCGCCACCGCCATCCCTTCCGTCACCGATGCTCTCCGTGCCGTCGAGTCGCTGGTCCTGGCCAGCGGCCAGCGCACCGCCCGCCGCAACGCCTGGACCGCCGTCCTGGAGGACCGGCGCCGGGCCAAGGACAGGGTCGAGGCCGAGTACGTACTGGAGGCCGCGGCCGACCGCCGTTCCTAGGCCACGTAAACTTCTGTACATGGCGAGGAAGTCAAACACTGAAGGCGCGGACAGCGCCGAGAACGCGGGGCGACTCAAGCAGATCGCCCTGACCTACAAGATGGCCAGGCGGTCCGACCCGAAGGTCGGTCTTGTCGTCGCGGGCGTGGGAATTGTCACCTTCGGTGTCCTCCTCGGGGTCGGCTTCCTGATCGGCCACCCGATCTATCTGGGCATCCTGGGCTTCGTGCTGGCCCTCCTCGCGATGGCGATCGTCTTCGGACGGCGTGCCGAGCGTGCCGCCTTCGGGCAGATGGAGGGGCAGCCGGGCGCCGCGGCGGCGGTGCTGGACCGTGTGGGCCGGGGCTGGACCACGACGCCCGCGGTCGCGATGAACCGCAGCCAGGACGTCGTCCACCGCGCCGTGGGCAAGGCGGGCATCGTGCTGGTCGGCGAGGGCAACGGGAACCGGGTGAAGCTGCTGCTCGCGGCCGAGAAGAAGAAGATGGCGCGCATCCTGGTCGACGTACCGGTGCACGACATCATCGTCGGCAACGACGAGGGCCAGGTGCCGCTCAAGAAGGTGCGCACCAAGATGCTGAAGCTGCCGCGCATCCTCACCGGCCCGCAGGTGACGGCGGCCAACGACCGGCTGCGCGCAATGGGTGACCTGATGAGCAACATGCCGCTGCCCAAGGGCCCCATGCCGAAGGGCATGCGGATGCCGCGCGGCGGAAAGATGCGCTGACGTCGGACATACGAAGAGGCGGGGCGCGAACCGGATCGGTTCGCGCCCCGCCTCTTCTGCCTTTTCGGCTCTTCTGTCTTTTCGGCTCTTCGCGTCTTCGCCTCAGATACGGACCTGGACGGCGCCGGCCAGCCGGTCGTGCAGGCCGCGGCCGTCGCGGTCCCAGACCAGGGCCGGGATCACCAGGCAGACCAGCACGCTCCGGACGATCACCCGCCCGAACGTCAGCCGGCCACCGCTCTCGGCGACGACCCTGATGCCCAGGATGCGCTTGCCCGGCGTGCAGCCGATGGTGCCGACGGTGAGCACGCTCAGCACGAGGAAGATGCCCAGTGCCCAGTTTCCGGCCGCCTGCTGGTCACCGCGCGCGAACAGCCCGTATGCGATCAGCAGGCACAGGGCCCAGTCGATGAAGATCGCGCCGAACCGCCGGCCGAGCGGTGCCACGGAACCCGGCCCGTGCTCGGGCAGGCCGAGCCGCTTGCCCCGGTAGCCGAAGTCGGCCCCCATCTCCTCGGCGGCCGCGCGCGGCCCGGAGAGCCAGGATCCGATTACTTGCCTGTTGTCCACCCGAACACGGTACTGCGCCCGCCCGAGCGCCCGGCCGGGCGGGTGCCGCTACCGGTCCCCGGAGCGGCCGGAACGCGGGCCCCTGACCGGCCACGAGGTGCCGGTCACACCCGGCTCGGTTAACTTCTGCGAAACAAATGGGTCATGCTTGAGAAATCCGGTCTGCCTATGGTCGGGTCCAGCGTGTGCCACCGCACTGGCCGCACCACGAGCTACAACCCCGTCCCTCCCGGGCCGGGAGTAGGAGGAGTTGGATGTTCCAGAACGCCGACGACGCGAAGAAGTACATCGCCGACAATGACGTCAAGTTCATCGATGTCCGGTTCTGTGACCTGCCCGGTGTGATGCAGCACGTCACCGTCCCGGCGGCGACCTTCGACCCGGCCGACGAGCTTGCCTTCGACGGCTCGTCGATCCGCGGCTTCCAGGCCATCCACGAGTCCGACATGGCACTGCGCGCGGACCTGTCGACCGCCCGGGTCGACCCCTTCCGCCGCGACAAGACCGTCAACATCAACTTCTTCATCCACGACCCGATCACCGGCGAGCAGTACAGCCGTGACCCGCGGAACGTGGCCAAGAAGGCCGAGGCGTACCTCGCCTCCACCGGCATCGCCGACACCGCGTACTTCGGTCCCGAGGCCGAGTTCTACGTCTTCGACAACGTCCGCTTCCAGACGTCGGCGAACGAGAGCTTCTACCACATCGACTCCGAGGCCGGCGCCTGGAACACCGGTGCGGTCGAGAACAACCGCGGCTACAAGGTCCGCTACAAGGGCGGTTACTTCCCGGTCCCGCCGGTCGACCACTTCGCCGACCTGCGTGCCGAGATGTCCCTGGAGCTGGAGAACAGCGGCCTCCAGATCGAGCGCCAGCACCACGAGGTCGGCACCGCCGGCCAGGCCGAGATCAACTACAAGTTCAACACGCTGCTCGCCGCGGCCGACGACCTGATGCTCTTCAAGTACATCGTGAAGAACGTCGCCTGGCGCAACGGCAAGACCGCGACCTTCATGCCGAAGCCGATCTTCGGCGACAACGGCTCGGGCATGCACGTCCACCAGTCCCTGTGGGCCGGCGGCGACCCGCTGTTCTACGACGAGCAGGGCTACGCGGGCCTCTCGGACATGGCCCGCTACTACATCGGCGGCATCCTCAAGCACGCCCCGTCGCTGCTGGCGTTCACCAACCCGACGGTGAACTCCTACCACCGTCTGGTCCCCGGCTTCGAGGCCCCGGTCAACATGGTGTACTCGCAGCGCAACCGCTCGGCCGCAATGCGCATCCCGATCACGGGCTCCAACCCGAAGGCCAAGCGCGTCGAGTTCCGCGCCCCGGACCCGTCGTCCAACCCGTACCTGGCCTTCTCCGCGCTGCTGATGGCGGGCCTCGACGGCATCAAGAACAAGATCGAGCCCGCCGAGCCGATCGACAAGGACCTCTACGAGCTGGCTCCCGAGGAGCACGCGAACGTCCAGCAGGTCCCGACCTCCCTCCCGGCCGTCCTGGAAGCGCTGGAAGCGGACAACGAGTACCTCCAGGCCGGTGGCGTCTTCACGTCCGACCTGATCGAGACCTGGATCGACTACAAGCGCACCAACGAGATCGCCCCGATCCAGCTGCGCCCGCACCCGCACGAGTTCGAGCTGTACTTCGACCTCTAAAGAGCGGGTTCCCGACCTCTGAAGAGCGGGGTCGGGTGATTCCGGGAAAGGTTCATGAGCCCTCATCGAGAAACCGATGAGGGCTCATGGGCGATGGGTGATCTAGGCCGACGATCAACTATCGGGCGCGGTTCACCAACAGGGGGCTCGCGCCTGCGTCGGCCCGGACTCACCGCCTGCAGGAAAAGGGAATCACAGGGCCGGCGCCATCACTGGTTGCTCGCCGGTTCCGGGAGCATTCGTGCCACCACCGGTACCCGGAACATTCGTCCCGCCACCAGTACCCGGAACATTCGTCCCGCCACCAGTACCCGGAACATTCGTCCCGCCACCAGTACCCGGAACATTCGTGCCACCACCAGTACCCGGAACATTCGTCCCGCCACCAGTACCCGGAACATTCGTCCCGCCACCAGTACCCGGAACATTCGTCCCGCCACCAGTACCCGGAACATTCGTGCCACCACCGGTACCCGGAACATTCGTCCCGCCACCAGTACCCGGAACATTCGTGCCACCACCGGTACCCGGAACATTCGTCCCGCCACCAGTACCCGGAACATTCGTGCCACCACCGACCGTGTTGCCGCCGCCGACCGTGTTACCACTCCCGGCGATGACGGAGCCACCGATGGTGGAACCAATGATTTGGTTCAGGTTGTTGATTGTCTGATTGCTGACTTGGTTTATCACCGTCTGCGACAAACCAAGGCTTCTCCCCGTGGCCTGCGCCGCCGCTACACCCTGTGCCGCCGCTTCTTGCGGGGAGGCACCCCTGCTTCTCGCCGCTTGTGCCGCGCTCGTTCCGGCAGCCGCAGCAGTGGCTGCACCTGCTCCGGCCGATGTCGCTGATTCCCCTCCAGCGCAAGCCACCGGGCCTACGGAGAAGCTGCCCGCGCCCGTTACGGCGGTCGGTCCTATACGACCGTCAGTAGAAGGGCGCAGCACCATCCCCCCAGGGGAGACGACGAACATCCCGTTGGGATCGAAGCTCTCTCCCGTCAAGGTATTTGCCACTACCCGACATGTCTGAGTCGGGGCAGCGGAAGCAGGCACGACAGTGGCCGCAGCCAGCCCCCCGACAAGCGCCACTGTCGCGGCGGAACTCAGGACGACTTTTCCTCTCACGGCTTTCCCCTTTCCGGCACTGCGCTTTCTTACTGTTCCAGTCACGTGTCATCGTGAGCAGCGGGCCATAGCCACGGCGTGACTCCGGCGTGACGCTGACGCAATGACGGGACTGACAGCAGCGACTCCAGGCGGAACCCTGGAATCCCTACTCTCCTACCTTGCGCGCTCTCTTCGAGAATGTCGCACCGAAAGATTTCCCGAATTCAACCAGTCATGCCTGGAGAGTTGAGGCAGATGCCGTACGAGACGCAACCCGGGGAAAGTGACGCAGCCGAACGAGACGGACCAGCAGCAGACCGGGCCGAACGATACGATGGTTGTCGACGCCCAGTTCCAGTTCTACGAGCAGTTCGTTCTACGAGCAGTTCCAGTTCTACGAGGATCGTCCCCCTCAAGCCATGGTGCCGGGGCCGCTGAAGCCCCGGCACGCCGATGGGGAACTGCCAGTTCACTCCGAGCCTTTGAGCTGATGAACATGAAGAAGACAACCTTGCGGAACATCAGTGTCGCAGCGGCGGCTTCCTTCTTGACGGCCGGCATCTTGGGCACATCAGCGAGTAGCTCCGTTGCCTCGCAGCAGAATTCCCAGGTCGCACCGTCGGTACTCAAGTGCTACACACTCATTGACAATCCGGACGAGATCGTTTGCTATCGGGTTTCACAGCGGGCTCTGAATACGGGCAGCGAGATTGCATTCTTCCCCTTCCTCATCCAGGTGCCCACGCCTTCGAATCCCCCAGCTCCGGTCGTCGTGAATGCTTTGCCGCCGGATCTGTCTCCAGGGGATTCCTCCAACAGCACGCGATAGTCGCGCGCTGTTGTGGCGCAGTCAGTGCCGCAGAGCCCGTCCCACCTCGGCCTTGATGTCTCCGGACAGCTTGCGGTTGCTGCGGGCGGTGGCGTCCTTGGATGCCTTGGGGCCGACGTCGTCGACCGTCACCACCACCGTGTCGAGCAGATTGCCGCTCCCGTCAAGGAAGTTGACCTGCACCGCGTACGACTTCGCGGAGTCGGAGCTGTTCTTCACGGTGGCCTTCACGGTGGCGCGGCCGTCGCCGTCGGTGCTCGGCCTGCCCAGCTCGACATCGCTCTTGGCATTCACGCCGTTCTTGAAGTTGTTCAGCTTCTCGCCCGCGGCGGCCGTCGCCGAGGCCACCACATCAGCGCCCCGGGATGCCGCCGACGCCGCGGCGGACGCGGCCTTGGACGCCGTGCTGGAGGCGCTGCCGCCGTCGTCGGAGCAGGCTGCGGCCGTCGACATCACGGCCGTCGTCAGCAGTACGGCGCACAGGCCCCGCGCAGCTTTCCTCGTCATCGTGCCTCCCAGCACTCGCCACTCCCCCTTCGCCCATCGCCTCAGTCAAAGGGGCGGCGGCGCGGGCCGCATGCCGTGTACGCCGGACGGGTGAGCGGAGGGGGCGGCGTCGATTCGCGGTGCGGCACGGGGCGGACGAGGCTGAGGGCATGAGCGACCGGAGTCCGGGCGGCGCCCCGGAGGCGATGCGGCGTCGGCGGCGGTGGCCCTGGGTACTGCTCGTGGTCGTGCTCGCGCCGGCCGGTGGTGGTGAATGAGCGGCGGCTCCTTCGCCGTCACCCTCGGCGCATCGGGCGGCGAGGTCGCCCGCGCGGTGACGGCGGACAACGGGACCGTCCGGACAGCCACGGCCTCGGGGCCTTCGCCACGGCGACCTGCGGCGGGTTCTGAGCCGGGTCCGTCGCTGCCTGTACGTGGCCGTGTCCCCGGGCCACGTACAGGGCCCAGGGACACGGTCATCGGTTGCGCAGGCCGTCAGCGGCCGTAGCGGATCAGGGCGCGGACCATGCGGCAGGTCGTGTCGGACGGCGGGTGGGTGCCGATGCGCTCGGCGGTCGCTCGTATCTTGTCGTTGGTCGCGGTCGACGGGTAGTAGACGCCCGTGTCGAGCAGGGCGATCGCCAGGCGCATGGCCTTCAGGCGGCGGTTGTGGGAGATGTACCACTCGCGGGGCCGGCCCGCGGGGAGCGGCTTCTTCATCAGGGGCTTGTGGAGCGGCTTGGTCGTGACTGCGGCAACGGCCATGGGCAACCTCCTGGCACGGTCGTGGAACCCTCACGAACTGCCTCCATTTTACTGCCCGGCACTGACAATCGGCGCTGGCCAGAAGGGCTTTCGGGGAATCCCTCGCGTACCTTTGGCCCCATGGAGATCTGGATCAATCCCGCCTGTTCCAAGTGCCGCAGCGCGGTGCAGCTGCTCGATGCGGAGGGTGCCGAATACACCGTCCGCCGCTATCTGGAGGATGTGCCGTCGCCGCACGAGATCCGGGCCGTACTCGACCGGCTCGGGCTGGAGCCGTGGGACATCACACGGACGCAGGAAGCGGATGCGAAGGAGCTCGGGCTCAAGGAGTGGCCGCGCGAGGCCGGTTCGCGTGAGCGGTGGATCTCGGCCCTCGCCGAGCACCCGAAGCTCATCCAGCGGCCCATCATCACCGCGGACGACGGGACCGCCGTCGTGGCCCGCACGGACGAGGCGGTACGCGACGTGTTGGAACGCTGAGCGTCCGCGGGCGGCCCGTGCGACCGCCCGTCACCCGATGAACTCCTCGATCCTGCGGTTCAGTTCGCCGACCGTCGGCCCGTGCAGCGGCAGCGTGTGATGGGTCGCGCCGGGAATCGTCGCCGTCGTCACCCGCGGGAGCAGCCGGGCCGCCTCGGCGGCGACGCGGGCGGCGTCATGGGCCCGGCTGCGTTCGGCGAGCAGGATCAGGGTCGGCACGTCCAGTCCGCCCAGGGCCTCGGGCGCGGGGCGGGGCCCGGTGACCGGGCGGGCGGACGGGAAGCCGGTGGCCGCGTCGCGCAGCCGCAGCCAGGCCGGGTCGAGCGCGGCGCCGCCCGTCTCCCATTTCAGGAAGGCCCGCGTCCGCTTCACCCCGGGCCGGATCAGCATCGGCAGTGCGCGCAGAAGGTAGCCGGGCCGGAAGCCGGCGAAGCACTGTGTCGGGTCCACGAGGACCAGCTTCGAGACGCGGTGCGGCGCGTGCAGGGCGTAGTGGAGGGCGATCCAGGCACCGTAGGAATGCCCGCCCAGCGCGGTGCGGTCGGCGCCCAGTCCGTCCAGCACCCCGTCGAGCCAGGACGTCAGGTCCTCCACCGTACGGATCGGGTGCTCCCCCGCGACGCTGCGGCCCGGGTCGCCGATCAGGTCGACGGCGTGGACGCGGTGGGCGCAACCCAGGTGGGCCGCCTGGGCGTACCAGACGGTGGAGGTGGCGCCGCCGCCGGCCAGCAGCACCAGGGGCGGGGCGTCCGCGGGGCCGCAGCTGTTGACGCGGGTGGTGCCGTACGCGGTGGTGACCTCGGAGTACGTCGTTCCGGCGGGCCAGTCGACCGCCAGGACCTCGTCGTACGCCTCGTGGAACGACGTGGGTGCCGACGCGGATGCCATGGGTGCCTCCCTGGTCGTACTGCTCCCGAATATTATCTCGCTCGGCGAGATAATAGACTCGTCGGAGCGGAAGGGGTATCGATGAGCGAGCAGGGTCACGAACTGGAGATCGTCCATCTGCTGCGCAAGGTGACGGTCGAATTCGGGCTGCGCCAGGCGGAGTTCGCGGCTCTCCACCACATGCACGGCACCGACGTCCGCGCGCTGATCTGCCTGCTGGACGCCGGGCGGGCGGGCGCGGACGCCACCGCCGGGTGGCTCGGCGCGCAGCTCGGGCTCAACTCGGCGGGCACCACCGCCGTCATCGACCGGCTGGAACGGCTCGGCCATCTCACCCGTACCCGTGATCCGCGCGACCGGCGGCGGGTGCTGCTGGCGGTCGACGAGCGGGCGGTGGAGCTGGGGTGGGCGTTCTTCGGGCCGCTGATCGAGACCATGGTGACGGTGCTGCGCGACTTCGACGAGAACGAGACGGGCGCCGTCCGGCGCTTCCTGCACGCCGCGCACCAGGCGGTCACCTCGTCCCCCTGACCACCGGAGCGCCTCTGCCCCCGGAGCGCCTCGCGCCCCGGCCCCCGGCGTGGCGCACCAGGCAGGGGGGCATGGCTGGAGCTCCGCCGGACGCTGATGTAGCGGGCGCGGCGGCGGAGCCGTCACCGTGCTACGCGCCCGCCTGCTTCTCCGCCTCCGCCAGCAGCTCCGTCAGGCGCAGCCCGAACCGCACGTCGCACGGGTGCGGATCCCCCGTACGCACCGAATGGATCAGCGCGTCGACCGCTGCCCGGAACGAGCCGATGGGGTCGCCCCAGCGCGGCAGGGCGGCCGTTCCCTGTTCGCCCCTGAGCTCGATCTCCGTGCCGACCGCGCCCACGGGTGCCCCCAGTGCGAGCGTCACCGTGCTGGACGCGCCGGAGGTGTGGCGGAGGACGAGATGCGTGGTGTCGGACGGGCCGTGGGCCGCGGTCAGCCGGGTCACGTCACCCAGCACCGGAATCAGGACCGACAGGACGTGCGGGCCGACGTCCCACAGTCCGCCCTTCTCGCGGCGCCACGGCGAGGCGGCGTACTCGTTCGTCGCGCCGGGGGCGAACAGCGCCCCGATCCACTCGGCTCGGGCGGTGAACCAGCCGTCCAGGGCGGCCTGTTCGCCGATCCAGGCGGATGTCTCGGCGGCGAACCGCAGGGTGCAGAAGACGACGGAGGCGACCCCGGTCTGCTCGGCGGCCCGGACGACCTCGCGGGCTCCCGCGACGGTGGTCGCGATCGGTTTGTCCAGCAGCAGATGACGGCCGGTGGCCGCGGCGCGGGCGGCGAGCGGGGCCTGGACGTCCGGCGGCAGGGCGAACGCGACGGCGTCGCTGGCACCGAAGAGCTCGTCGATGCCCGCCTCTCCGCTGTACGCCGTGGTGCCGTGCGCGGCGGCCAGCTCCTGCGCGGCCTCGGGGCGGCGGCCCCAGACACCGCTCAGTACGACGCCGGGGTGGGCGGCGAGGGCGGGGGCCTGGGTGTTCCGGGCCCAGGGGCCCGTACCGACGAGGCCGATGCGCAGGGGGGTCGGGGGAAGAGTCGTCATGGGGCAAGTCTGCCGGGTTCGCCGGGCCGGACCCGTATTGAGTTGGCGCGGGGCGGTGTCGATGGTTACGTTTGCGGGGCCGGCCGCGGGACTCCGGCTGCGACTTCCGGGACTTGCCTCTGAAGCAGTGATTTCGCTGTTCGCGCCCCCATTCCCCGGCCGGCGCCCCGCCTCTTCGTACGGCGGCGCGTGACACCACGGGGGAAACGATGACCACCGGCACCGGAACCGACGCGGGCCTCGTCGCGGCCGAGGACGTGCTGCTCTTCGTCAACGCGGCGATCACCGCGACCGGGCAGCGCGAGTTCCGCTCGACCGCGTATCAGCAGCAGCTCTCGCTGGACTTCCTCCATGAGTACGTACGGGTCAACTACCGCCGGGTGTACGCCGCCGCGCTCGCCCTCGACATCAACGACCACAACGCCGTGCTCATCGTCCGGGGCCTGCTGGAGCACGCCGCCGACGCGAGCGCCGAGGAGAAGCGCGCCGAGGGCCGGCTGATCGCCGCCCGGCTGGCGAAGCTGCCGCCGCAGCGCGTGTACCGGCTGTTCCGGGCGCTGCGCGCGGCCGGGGTCAACAACCGGCGCACCCGCGCGATCATGCGGGACTGGCTGGCCGCCCGGCCCGACCCGGCGCACGACGCGGTGAAGTACCGCTCCGGCCTGAAGACCGCCGCCCGCCATGTCCACCTCCGGTTCGGCGGGACCGGGGAGCCGGACGAGACGGGGGACTTCCTGTTCCGGCCCAGGCACCGGCCGAGCTACCGGCACCAGCTGCTCGACGCCTGGCGGCGCGCCCACTACGAGCAGGGGGCCGTCGAGGAGCTGCCGTTCACCGTCGCCGAGGGCTTCGCCGCCCGGCGCGGGATGAAGCGCGAGGTGTTCCTGGAGCGGATGGTGCCGCGGATGACCCGGCTGGAGCGGCTGCGGACCCTGGGGCAACGCGCTGCCGGAGACGACGGGCGGCTGCCCGCGGACGTGGACCTGACCGTGATGCCGCTGACCCGGCTCGCCCTGTACGTCCTGTCGCTCGGCTTCGAGGCGCGGCGGCTGCGCCGCGGGGAGCTGACCCACGCGCTGCGCACGGCGGCCCGTCGCGCGGCGGGCCCGCATGCCAGGAGCTGGGGCCGGGTCGCCGCCGTGCTGGACGACAGCTACTCGTCGTCCGGGTCGGGCGAGAAGCGGCGCCGCCCGCTCGCCGTGGCGCTGGCCTGCCACTTCCTGCTGGAGGCGCTGGCCGCGCCGGGCGCGTACACCTCGCTGTGGACGTCGGGCCGTACCGATCCGCTGCTGGTCAGGCCCTGGGGCCCGACCCCGCTCGGCACCCGCGTGCTGGACGCCCTGGAGCTCGGCCCCGACCGGCTGGTCATCGTCTCGGACGGCTGGGACAACGCGCCGCCCGGACTCGCGGGCGAGGTGCTGCGGGTCTGGCGGACCCGGCTCGACCCGGACCGGCGCACGGCGGTGGTGCATGTGAACCCCGTATACGACGCGGACGGTTTCGACGTGCGCCGCCTCGCGCCGGGCGTGCCCACGGCGGGTGTCCGGGACGCGGAGGACCTGCCGGCGCTGGTGGAGATCGCGGGGTTCGCCGAGGGACGTACCGGAGCGGCGGCACTGTACGCCTACCTGGACCGGCAGGTGGCACGTTTCGTGGGTGACGACGGGGCAGGAGCGACTTCGTGAACAGGCTCGAACTGACCGGGCTCGCCACCCGCCCCGCCCAGGTGTGGGGCGGCATCCGGCTGGTGCCGCTGGTGCGCGAACAGCCCGTCGAGGGGCTGCGGCTGCACGAGGAGCTCTACACGGAGTACGGACACGGCGTCGTGGACGTCGGGCCGCGCACGCACTACGCCTCGGTCATCCCGCACGGCTTCGTCGCCGACTGGTCCGGCGAGGGCGAGCAGTCCGCCGCGTACGGTACGCAGCTCGGCGCCGCGGCGGGCTCCCCGGCCGGGAGCCGGCCGGCGCCCCGGACCGCGCGGCTCCAGCGCCACCGCCACCACCGGATGGCGAAGCGCCGGCCGGGCGACCGGCTGCGTTTCCTGCCGCTGCACCTCGCGCTGGAGGGCTATCTCTCCCTGCACTTCGGCGGCCCCGCCATCGCCTGGGAGGAATGGTCGCGGCAGGCGCTGCGCGACGGGCTCTCGCCGCGCGCCGAGGACGCGTACATGGGGTGGTCGGTGCGGGGGCTCGGTGACGCGCTGCGGGTCTTCGAGATCCATCCCGGCCAGTGCGGGGTGATGGTGTACGCGGCCGACGCGCTCGCCGCCGCGTTCGTGCTGCCGCACCCGGACGACTACCGGCTGCTGCACCCGTCGCTCGTCGAGGATCTGTACGGCGAGCTGATCCACCAGTACGCGCTGTACGGCGCTCCGGTGCCGGAGTTCACGGCGCGGATACCCGATGGTCCGCGGCTGCGGTCGCTCGCCGCGCTGCGGGCGGCGGCGCGGGAGTGCGAGCGGGAGTGGGCCGAGGCGCACGACACCCTGTTCGCGGGTGAGCTGCTGGACACCTCGTACGCCTTCGACCGGGTGTACCGGATGGGTTCGTTCACGCTGTGGCGGTTCCTGCCGCCGTTCCTGACGGGCGGGGCGGGGCAGCACATCGGTGAGACGATCACCGACCACAAGGGGCAGGTCGCGTACCTGAAGACGTTCCGGCTGTCCGAGGCGCAGATCAGGCGCGGCCATCTGCTGCACCGGCTCGCCGACGCGGACTGGCGGCTCGCGGGGGCGGCCGAGGCGCTGGGCACCACCGAGGAGGAAGTGGTGCGCCGGATCCGCGCGGCCGGCTTCGATTCGCTGCTCAGGGCCCGCGCGTCACGCGGGAATCCTCGGTAACACGGGGTTCACATCCGGGCAACGGACGGGAAATCGCGTCTTGCGAAGCTGCGCTGCGTAGACCGGACCGCAGCACCGCAGCACCCGCAAAGGATGGCTTCCGTGACGTTCAAGGCTGAGTACATCTGGATCGACGGCACCGAGCCGACCGCCAAGCTCCGCTCCAAGACGAAGATCACGGCCAAAAGCCCCTCGCCGGACGTGGCGGAGCTGCCGATCTGGGGCTTCGACGGTTCGAGCACCAGCCAGGCCGAGGGCCACGCCTCCGACCGGGTGCTGAAGCCGGTCTTCACCTGCCCGGACCCGATCCGCGGCGGCGAGGACATCCTCGTGCTGTGCGAGGTCTTCGACATCGACATGACGCCGCACGCGTCCAACACCCGTGCCGCGCTGCGCCCGGTGGCCGAGCGGTTCGCGGGCCAGGAGCCGATCTTCGGCATCGAGCAGGAGTACACCTTCTTCGACGGCCACCGGCCGCTCGGCTTCCCCGAGGGCGGCTTCCCGGCCGCGCAGGGCGGCTACTACTGCGGTGTCGGCGCCGACGAGATCTTCGGCCGCGAGATCGTCGAGAAGCACCTCGACAACTGTCTGAAGGCGGGCCTCGGCATCTCCGGCATCAACGCCGAGGTCATGCCCGGCCAGTGGGAGTTCCAGGTCGGCCCGCTGTCCCCGCTGGAGGTCTCCGACCAGCTGTGGATCGCCCGCTGGCTGCTGTACCGCACCGCCGAGGACTTCGACGTCTCCGCGACCCTCGACCCGAAGCCGGTCAAGGGCGACTGGAACGGCGCGGGCGCGCACACCAACTTCTCCACCAGGGCGATGCGCGAGGGGTACGACGCGATCATCACGGCGTGCGAGTCGCTGGGCGAGGGCTCCAAGCCGATGGACCACGTCAAGAACTACGGCGCGGGCATCGACGACCGGCTGACCGGTCTGCACGAGACCGCCCCGTGGAACGAGTACAGCTACGGCGTCTCCGACCGCGGCGCCTCGGTCCGCATCCCGTGGCAGGTCGAGCAGGACCGGAAGGGCTACATCGAGGACCGCCGCCCGAACGCCAACGTCGACCCGTACGTCGTCACGCGGCTGATCGTCGACACCTGCTGCGCCGCGCTGGAGAAGGCCGGCCAGGTCTGATCCCGGGCCGTTGTCAGTGGCCCGTGTCAGGCTCGGCGCATGCTCGACATCAAGGTGGAGACCGAGAACTCCGAGACGTACACCCGCATTTCGGACCGTGCGCTGAGCGACCTGGTGCACCGGATCGGCATGAAGGGTGACCGGTTCCTGGTCGTGCAGCGCATACCCGACCTCCCCGGGACCTTCGTGCAGGTCTGGTTCGATCACGGTGACGGATACCAGCTGGAGCGCCGCTCCGGCGGCCCCGCCACGCACTACCGGACCATGATCGGTTCGCCGGAGCGGGTCGCCGGGCTGATGACCCGCTGGGCGCGCCAGGAGCCGGACTGGGACGCGGGTGTGGAGTGGGAGAGCGCCGGGCTGCCGGAGGCGGAGCCCGTGCCGGAGATCCCGGCGGAGATCCGGACGCAGTTGGAGGAGCGGATACGGGTGCTGCTCCGCTGCGGGTACGGGACGGTCCAGGAGCTCTCCCGGACGGCCGAGGACCACCTGGTGAAGGACGGCGCGCATCCGGTGACGGACGCACAGGCGCGGCAGCTGGTCGAGCGGCTGTGGCTGGAGCGGGTCGAGGAGCAGCGGCAGTGGTCGGACGTGACGGACGCGGACCGGCTGACGCGGGCGTTCGCCCGGCTGGACCGGGGCGGCATCACGGCGAGGGAGCACTTCAGCTGCTGCCGGTCGTGCGGTCTCGCCGAGATCCGGGGCGCCGGGCGGGAGGATGCGCGCGGCTTCGTCTTCTTCCACACGCAGGGCACCGAGAGTGCCGCGTCGGGGCACGGCCTCACGCTGTACTACGGCGGGTTCGGCGAGGCGGCGGACGAGACCGCCTTCGTGGGCCGGGAGGTCGTCGAGGCGCTCGGCGACGCGGGGCTGACGGTGGCGTGGGACGGGTCGCCGGACCGGGCGATCGAGCTGACCGGCCTGGACTGGCGCAAGCGGCTGGTGGGTTGAGCCTGTCGCGGGCGATGCGGAATCCGGCCCGCCGGTTGCGGCGCCGTACGAGAAGCCCTGGTGAGGAAGGTAACGCAAAGGGTCCGTATCGACGGGTGGAAGAGGTCTGCTGCGGCGTCCGGTTCTCTGGTTCAATGGGGGCATGGCCAGCATCCACCAGCACACCTCGACAGGTCGCAGCGACCTCGAGCCGTTCTGGCCTTCCCGTCAGCACCATGACTTCGACCGGGTGTGTTGTCGCGCGTCGAACGCGCAGGCCCTCTAAAGCCGCTCACCCCGGCCTTCGGTCCGCGCGCAAGCAAGTCCGTCCACCGACGACTCCTTCGCGCGAAAGAGCTGACCCTCATGGCGAACACTCGTACCTTCTCCGCCGCGGCCGCTGCCACCTCAGTGCCCTCGGCGTCCGCTGCGGCCACCACCTCCGCCCGCTCCCTCTCCCCCAACCGCCACCGGCTGCGGGCCGTCGACCCCGACGAGGTCGTCCAGCCGGCCGATGTGGCCGAGTTCCTGCCGCCGGGTGCCACCTGGCTGCCCGCACCCCAGCACACCGTTCCGGCGCTGCCGGGCCGGCCGCCGATGATCGGCTACCTGGTGCTCGTACCGGCCGACCAGCAGCCCGCCGTCACGGCGGCAGCCGCCGCGGCGGCCCAGTACGTGGTGCCGACGCCGGTGGAGGACCCGGCCACCGGTCCGGTGCGCATCGACCCCGTGCAGCGCACCGCCGCGGTGGGCGGAAACACCCTCGACCTCACGTACCTGGAGTTCGAGCTGCTCGCCCATCTGGTCGCGCACCCGCACCGGGTGCACACCCGGGACCAGTTGGTGACCACGGTCTGGGGCTACGGGCACGTGGGCGACGGGCGCACCGTGGATGTCCACGTCGCCCGGCTGCGCCGCAAGCTGGGCGCCGAGCACCGCCGTTCGATCCAGACGGTGCGGCGCGTCGGGTACAAGTACACGCCCTGACGCAGCGGAAGACACATGAGGCGGCCCTGGTCCGGTACGTACCGGACCAGGGCCGCCTCATGTGTCGCCCGGCCGGGTCAGCCGCGTCGCCCGGACCCCACCGGCTCCCGCTCCGGCTCGTCGTGCTCCAGGCTCGGCAGCCGGGTCAGTGCGCGCGGGGTGCGCCAGTTCCGCTCGCCCAGCAGCGCCATCACGGAGGGCAGCAGGACCATCCGTACGACCGTGGCGTCCAGCAGCACCGTGACGGCGAGGCCGACGCCCATCTGCTGCATGTCCTGCATCGAGAGCGTCCCGAAGACCGCGAAGACCGCGACCATGATCATGGCGGCGCCGGTCACCGCGCCCGCCGTGCGCCGGATGCCCTCGTCGATCGCCGCCCGGGTGGGCAGACCGCGGTCGCGGGCCTCGCGGATCCGGGAGACCACGAACACGTGGTAGTCCATGGAGAGTCCGAACAGGACGACCAGGACGAACAGCGGCATCCAGGCCTCGATCGCCCCGACCCCCTCCGAGCCGATCAGTGAGGCCCCCCAGCCGTGCTGGAAGACGGCGACCATCACTCCGTACGCGGCGGCCACGGAGAGCAGGTTGAGCACGATCGACGTCACGGCGATGACGTACGAGCGGAAGCAGAACAGCATCAGCAGGAAGGTCACCGCCGTGATGAAGGCGAAGACGGGGACGATGCCGCGCTTGAGCTGATCGTTGAAGTCGACGGATCCGGCGGTCTCCCCGGTCACGTACACCTGGGCGCCCGTGCCGTCGAACGCGGCGGGCAGCCGCTCCTCGCGGAGTTCGGAGAGGTCGGCCCGGCCGTCCGGGAGCGGTACCTCGATCTCCGCGACGTTCTGCGCCTTGTGCACGGTCACCTTCTCGAAGCCGTCGAACGCCTTGCGCAGCGCGGGTGCCTCGATGTCGTCGGCCTTGACCACCACGCGGGCCGGATCGGGGCCGCCGGGGAAGCTCTCGCTGATCTGCCGGTAGGCGACGGAGAGCTGCGAGTGGGAGCCGAACTGCTTCTCCAGGCCCAGCTCTTCGGTCTTCATGCCGATGGCGGGCGCGGCCAGCGCGAGCAGCACGACGACCGAGGCGACCGCGAAGGTCTTCGGCCTCGACAGCACCGGCCGCAGCACCGTGCCGGCGATCCCGCCGCCGGTGCGTGCGCGCCGGCTCCCCCGCCGCCCGAGGAAGGGCACCCGTCCCGCTTCGGTCCGGTCACCCAGCCAGGACAGCAGCGCGGGCAGCACCGTCACCGAGCCCAGCATGGCGACGAAGACGACGATGATGGTGGCGAGGGCGAAGCCCTTGAACAGCATCAGGCCGGACAGGAACATGCCGGCCATCGCGACCATCACCGTGAGCCCGGAGACCAGCACCGCCCGGCCGCTGGTCGCCGCCGCGATCCGCAGCGCCGTCTCCGCGTCGCGTCCCGCCGCCCGCTCGTCGCGCTCGCGCCGCAGATAGAACAGGCAGTAGTCGACGCCGACGGCGAAGCCCATCAGGAACATCACCGAGTACGTGGTCTGGAACAGGTGCAGTTGGTGGCTGGCGAGCGACAGCAGTCCGAAGGCGGCCATGCACGCGGTCAGTGCCAGCCCGACCGGGAGGAGCGCCGCGACGACGGCCCCGAAGGCGACCAGCAGAATGCCCAGGGCCAGGGGTACGGCGGTGAATTCGGCCTTCCTGAAGTCCTCGGAGAGCAGGTCGCCGAGCCACTTCCCGGCACTCGCCTCGCCGAACTGGTGGATGGTGACGCCGGGGTGGTCCGCCCGGACCCCGTCCACCGCGTCGAGCACGGGCTGCACCCGGTCCGGTGCCGTCGCCGCGTCCCCCTTCAGTTCGAAGGTGATCAGCGCGTCCCTGCCGTCCTCGGAGGGGACCGGCGCCGCCAGGTTCGCCACCTCGCCGGTCCTCCGGACGGCCGCGGAGACCTCGCGGGCGGCGTCCCGCCAGTCCCCCGCCTTCGCGGTGGAGACCATGACCAGCTCGCCGGCGGGCTGCCCGAGTCCGGCGTCGTCGAGGATCTGCTCGGCCCGCGCGGAGTCGCCCGCGCCGTTCTCCGAGTCGGACATCTCGACCAGACCGGATGCTCCGCCGATGCCCGTGGCGAGCACGACGAAGAGCAGCCAGCCGAGAATGGCGGTCTTGCGGTGGTGCGCGCTCCACACACCGATGCGTGCCGCGAGGTTGCGCCTCATGGCGTGTTCGCCCCCAGAAGTCAGATGTAGCCGGTAGGAATTCGGCGCCGGACGCGCCGCTGATGAACGCTGACGAATCTAGGAACGGGGAGCTGCCCGCCCCAGCCGCCAAAACCCCCTCTCCCGGAGCCGTAGGGCGAGTTCGGCGGGGTGGTGCTGGGTACACCCCGCCCGGGTGGCGAAACGGCTGACGCCCGAGGTCGCCCCCGGGTGAGACTGTCTTCGGAGCGGGCCCGCCACGAGGGACCGCCGAGGGGAGACGGACCGGAATGAACGCGAAAAAGGGACGGGTGCGCGGCGCTGTGCTGGCCGCCGGACGCGGAGTCGTGGTGTCGGTCGCGAGCCTGGCCGGTTCGATCACGCTCTTCGTATGGGCCGTGCTCTCGATCGCCTTCATCCCGCTGGGCATCGGGCTGGTCACCACCCCCTACGTACTGGAGCTGGTCCGCAAGCACGCCAACCGGCGCCGGCTGCTGGCGGTCACCTGGTCCGACATCCGCATACCGGTCCCGTACCGCCCCTTCCCGGAGGATCTGCGCACCGGGTTCACCGGACAGGTGGAGCGGACCACGCTGATGCTGAAGGACCCGGCGACCTGGCGCGACCTCCGGTGGCTGCTGGTCGACATGACGGCGGGCTATGTGGTGTCGACCCTGGCCTCCGTCCTGCTCCTCTATCCGCTGGAGGGTTTCGTGCTGGCGGCGGGGCTGTGGCGGGTCTTCACCCACGACCGCTACTGGTACGGCTTCGTCCCGGTCTCCAGCCAGGCGACGGGCCTGGCCGCCGCCGCGCTCGGTGCGGCGTTGTTCGCCACCGGCGTGC
The DNA here is from genome assembly GCF_045162475.1 of Streptomyces sp. NBC_00984. Taxonomy (NCBI): domain Bacteria; kingdom Bacillati; phylum Actinomycetota; class Actinomycetes; order Kitasatosporales; family Streptomycetaceae; genus Streptomyces; species Streptomyces sp. NBC_00984. The sequence goes on along the minus strand of NZ_CP108734.1, from coordinate 6,512,915 downwards.
TGGTCAGCGAGCGGCTGCTGCGGCTGCACTTCGTGATCGCCCGCGCGATGCTGGCCCCCACCCAGGAGGAGGAGCTGGCCCGGCGCATCGACCGGCTGACCGAGTCCCGGCACGAGGCCGTGGACACCGCCGCCTCCGAACTGCGGCGCATCGAGCGCGATCTGCACGACGGCGCGCAGGCCCGGCTGGTCGCGATGGGCATGAGTCTGGGCACGGTGGAGGCGCTGATCGAGAAGGACCCGGCGCAGGCGAAGAAGCTCCTGGCCATGGCCCGGGAGTCGTCGGCCGAGGCCCTGACGGAACTGCGCGACCTGATCCGGGGCATCCACCCGCCGGTCCTCGCCGAGCGCGGACTCGGGGACGCGGTCCGGGCCTTGGCGCTGCGGCTGCCCTTCGAGTCGGAGGTCGACGCGGAGTTGGGCGGCCGCATGGACGCCGCGGTCGAGTCGGCGGCGTACTTCGCGGTGAGCGAGACGCTGACGAACACCGCCAAGCACGCGGGGGCGGACCGCGTCTGGGTGGACATCCACCACGAGAACTCCACGCTGCGGATCTCCGTCACCGACAACGGCGGGGGAGGTGCGACGGTCGGCGGCGGTTCCGGGCTGAGCGGAATCGAACGCCGACTCGGTACATTCGACGGCATTATGGCCGTCAGCAGCCCTGCGGGCGGTCCCACCATGGTGACCATGGAGATCCCTTGCGAGTTGTCCTAGCCGAAGATCTCTTTCTGCTGCGCGACGGTCTGGTCCGCCTGCTGGAGGCGTACGACTTCGAGATCGCGGCAGCCGTCGAGACCGGGCCCGAACTGACCCGCGCCTTCGCCGAGGCGGAGCCGGACGTCGCGATCGTCGACGTCCGGCTTCCGCCGTCCCACACGGACGAGGGACTGCAGTGCGCGCTGGCGGCCCGGCGGGCCAGGCCGGGGCTGCCGGTGCTCGTGCTCTCGCAGCACGTGGAGCAGTTGTACGCGCGCGAGCTGCTGGCGGACGGCAACGGGGGCATCGGCTATCTGCTCAAGGACCGGGTCTTCGACGCCGACCAGTTCGTCGACGCGGTGCGCAGGGTCGCGGCGGGCGGCACCGCGATGGACCCGCAGGTGATCTCGCAGTTGCTGTCGCGGCGATCGCAGGACAAGCCGATGGGCATGCTCACCCCGCGCGAGCTGGAGGTCATGGAGCTGATGGCCCAGGGCCGTTCCAACGCGGCCATCGCCTCGCAGATGGTGATCACGGAGCGGGCGGTGGCCAAGCACACCTCGAACATCTTCCAGAAGCTCGCGCTGCCGCCGTCCGACGACGACAACCGCCGCGTCCTCGCGGTGCTCGCCTATCTGGACCGGGGCTGAGCCGCTGTCCGGACAGCGGCTCAGCCGCGCACGGCCGCGCGGCCCCGGCGGCGGGGTCGCGCGGCCATGGGGTCACTGCGTCACTGCGTGGTGCTCAGGTGCAGCGTCGTCGCCCCCAGATGCGGCGTCGCCCGGGACTCCAGCACCTTCACCCGTACCGAGGTGGCGGTGACGGGGGTGGCCAGGGACAGGATGCGGCGGTGGCCGATGGTCGTGCCCTCGGCGATCCGCCGCCAGCTCCCGCCGACGCGGGCCTCGACGGCGAACCTCTCCACCCGCTGCCCGTGCCGGACGTCCTCGCGGACCGCGATCCGGTCGAAGGTGTACGGGGCCGGGCCCTGCTTGCGTAGGTCGGAGCCGTAGATCCGGCGTACGTCGGAGCCGAAGGCGGTCAGTGACGCGACGTCGGCGTCGTCGATCCGGCCGTCCCTGCCCGGCGGGACGTTGAGCAGCAGCGAGGCGTTGCGGCCGACGCTCTTCTCGTACAGGTCCATCAACTGGGCGGGGGACTTGGACTTCTCGTTCCGGTGGTGGAACCAGCCGGGCCTGATCGAGACGTCCGCCTCGGCCGGGTACCACTGGAGGTAGTGGACGGCCGGGTCCAGGAGCTTGGCCCGGGAGCCGATGTCGGGGTCGGTCGAATCGTTGGGAAGGCTGCCGAGCCCGGTCCACGGGTCGGTGGCGTGCGGGGTGACGCTCCACTCGGTCTCGCGGGCGATGCCGCTCTCGTTGCCGACCCAGCGCACGCCCTGCGGGCCCTGGAAGACGACGGTGTTCGGCGAGAGCGCCTTCACCATGTCGAACCACTGCTTGACGTCGTACTTCTGGGTGATGCCGGAGCCGGACCAGGGGTTGGCGCCGTCCAGCCAGAGTTCCTCGATCGGTCCGTACTGGGTGAACAGTTCGTAGAGCTGGTTGAGGTAGTACGCGTCGTAGTCGTCGGCCTTCACCCGGAAGGTGGGCAGCTTGCCGCTCCGGACGGCGGCGGCCCGGTCGTCGCCGGGGACGAGGGTGGGGATCGTACGGTCCGTGACCGCGCTGCCGTTGCCGAAGCGGCCCTCACCGGCCGGGGCGCGGTCGCCGTCCTCCAGCGCCATGCGCTCGGGCAGGCTGAGCGGTTTGCCCTCGGCCTGCTTCTCGCGGATCGTGTCGACCCACTGCGCGTGCCAGGCGTGCGGGAGTTCGGCGCCGTCGGAGGGCGAGAGGTAGAGCCCGACCTTCAGGCCCGCCTTGCGGGCGGCCTTCACATAGGCGGCCACGACGTCGGGCTGCCGGGGCTGAGCGCGACCGAGTGGTCGGTGTAGCGGCTGGGGTAGAGCACGAAGCCGTCGTGGTGCTTGGCGGTGAGCATGACCTGCTCGACACCGGCGGCCCTGTAGGCGCGCATCCACTGGTCGGCGTCCACGGCCTCGGGCGCGAAGAGCTTCTCGTCCTCCGTGCCCGAGCCCCACTCGCGGTCGGTGAACGTGTTCATCCCGAAGTGGGTGAAGGCAGTGACCTCCCGCTGCTGCCAGGCGAGTTGGCCGGGTGTGGGGACGATGTTCGCGGCCTTCTCGATGATCCGGTCGGGGCTGTCGCAGGACTCGACCGTCATCTGCGGGGCGGGCTTCACCGGCGCGCTGCACGGGGCGCCCGGCGGCGCCGGCCGCTGGTGCGCGGGCTGCTGCGCCATCGCCTGCACGGGGACGAGCGCGGCGGCCGCCGCCAGCGCGAGCGCACTGAGCACACGGGTGCGTCGTGCCATGGTTCCCTCCCGTTCCCGACCAAGATTGGTCGGATCTCTTGGGTGCCAACGTGGGCATGCTGCCGCACACGCGGACCCGCGGGAAGGGTGCGTACGAGATACGTCCTATCTCTCGTACGCAAAGTCCAAGCCCGCCCCTACGGCCGCCTCAGTCGTCGAACCAGCCCAGCACATCGAGCCGGAGCGCACCCGAGGGCACCATCGTGCGCAGATCGGCCTCCATCGCACGCACCCGGTCGGCGCCGAGCACCTCTACCCAGCGGGCGCGCAGCCGGTCGAAGCCCTCGGCCGACCTGACCAGGACATCGACCCCCCGCGCGGTCAGCCGGACCAGCTTGCGCCGGCCGTCCCGCGGGTCGCCGACGCGCTCCACGTACCCGAGCCCTTCGAGCTTCTCCACGGTCTTGCCGGCGGCCTGCTTGGAGACCCCGAGCCGCCGGCCGATCTCGCTGGCCGTCGCCCCGTCGCGGCCGACGGCCTGGAGCGCGTAGCCGTACGCGGGGCGGACGTCGACATGGCCGTGCCCGGCGAGATCGCGGTGCAACTCGTCGATGATCGACCGGAATCCGGCGAACAGCAGCATGGGCAGCTCGAAGCCCGGCACGTCCCCCTCGGACGGCTCCGCCCGTCGCTCAGCCATTGCGAAACTCGACAACCTGGTTTACCTTTTCGTCAATCACGTTGTCGATTTTAGCGTGAGCAACCACCAGGAGAGGTCTGTCATGCCCGCGTCCGTGTTCCCCGACCACACCCTCGAATCCGCCCCGGCCGCCGCCCACCGCAGCATGGAGGCGGTGGCGAAGAAGCAGGGCCGTCTGCCCGCCGCCGTCGCCCGGCTCGCCACCTCGCCGGAGCTGCTCGACGGCTTCCTGAGGGCGAGCGCCACCTTCGAGTCCACCACCCTGGACCCGCTCTCCCGCGAGGTCCTGATCATGACGATGGCGACCCGCAACGACTGCCACGTCTGCGTGGCGATGCACACGGCGAAGCTCACCGCACTCGGCGCGGACCCCGAGCTGATCACGGCCCTGCGCGAGCGGCGGGCACTCGCGGACGAACGGCTGGAGGCGGTGCGGGAGTTCACCCTGGCCGTGATCGCGACGGCCGGAGCCGTGGACGACGCGACGCTCCAGGCGTTCCTGGGACACGGCTACACCGCCCGCAACGCGCTGGAAGTGGTCCTGGGCATCGGCACGTACACGATGTCGACGCTGGCCAACCGGATGACCGGGGCGCCGCTCGACCCCCAGTTGGCCGCCTTCGCCTGACCGCCGGGCGTCCGGCCGCACGTCGGGTGACCCCGCCGTGACGGCCGAACGGCTGGATCGGAACAAACCGCCGAACGCCCCATTGCCCGCCCCCGCACCCGTCATTAACGTGCGCACCGCACGCACCTGTTGTCGCATGCACCACCATGAACAACACCGAGGAGTGCGGATCATGACGGAACCCTCCCTGCCCTTCAGCTCCTCCCGGCCGACGAGACGTACGCTGCTGGGCACCGCCGGAGCCGTCGGCGCCGCCGCCGCGCTCGGGGCCGCCGCCCCCGCGCACGCCTCCCCCGCACCGGCCGCCCCGGCCCGGGACCTCGCGCCCGCGCACGAGGCGCTCCGTCGTCTGCTGCCGGACCACGCGGACCAGTTCCGGCTCCGCTCCCTCCCCCGGGCCGACGGCGCGCAGGACCGCTTCCGGGTCACCGGCGCCACCGGGCGGATCGAGATCGCCGCCACCACGCCCGCCGCCGCCCTGACGGGGGCGCACTGGTACCTCAAGTACACCTGCGACGCCGTCATCTCGTGGTCCGGCAGCCGTACCGGGCTGCCCCGCCGGCTGCCCGCCCCCCGTACCCCCGTCGAGCGCTCCGCGACCGTCGCCCACCGGTTCGCCCTCAACGACACCCACGACGGCTACACCGCCCCGTACGCCGACTGGTCGCGCTGGGAGCGGATGCTCGACGTCCTGGCCCTGCACGGCTGCAACGAGGTGCTGGTCACCGCCGGGCAGGAGGCCGTCTACCACCGTCTGCTCCAGGACTTCGGCTACAGCGACACCGAGGCCCGCACCTGGCTGCCCGCCCCTTCCCACCAGCCGTGGTGGCTGCTCCAGAACATGAGCGGATACGGCGGCCCGCTCGGTCCCGAGCTGATCGGGCGGCGCGCGGAGCTGGGCCGGCGCATCGCCGGCCGGATGCGGGAGCTGGGCATGGCACCGGTGCTCCCCGGCTACTTCGGCACGGTCCCGGACGGCTTCACGGACCGCAATCCCGGGGCCCGGGTCGTTCCGCAGGGCACCTGGAACGGGCTGCGCCGGCCCGACTGGCTCGACCCGCGCACCCCCCTCTTCGCCGAGGTGGCCGCCGCCTTCTACCGGCACCAGGAGGAACTGTTCGGCGCGGTGGGCCACTTCAAGATGGATCTGCTGCACGAGGGCGGCAGCGCCGGTGACGTCCCGGTACCGGATGCCGCCCGTGCCGTCGAGTCGGCCCTGCACACCGCGCACCCCGGCGCGACCTGGGTGATCCTCGGCTGGCAGGCCAATCCCCGGCCGGCGCTCCTGGAGGCGATCGACACCGACCGGATCCTGATCGTGGACGGCCTTTCCGACCTGGACACGGTCACCGACCGGGAGAAGGACTGGGGCGGGGCCCCGTACGCCTTCGGCACCATCCCGAACTTCGGCGGCCGTACGACGATCGGCGCCAACACCGACCGCTGGACACAGAAGTTCACCGCCTGGCGCGACAGGCCCGGCAGCACCCTGGTCGGCACGGCGTACATGCCGGAGGCGGCCGAACGCGATCCGGCGGCGTTCGAGCTGTTCAGCGAGCTGGCCTGGCGGACCGAAAAGGTCGACCGGGAGGCGTGGTTCCGGGCGTACCCGAAGCTCCGTTACGGCGGCCGCGACCGCTCGGCGGAAGCGGCCTTCGCCGCGCTGGCCGCCACGGCGTACCGGCTGACGAGCACCGACGGCCGCCCCGTGGACTCCCTCTTCTCCCGTCGCCCCGGCATCACCTCGTCCGTCGGCTTCGCCTTCGACCCGGCCGGTTTCGACCGGGCGTTCGCGGCGCTCCTCGACGTACGTCCGTCCCTGCGCGACTCGGACACCTACCGCTACGACCTCACCGATCTGGCCCGGCAGGCGCTCGCCAACCGCTCCCGGATCCTGCTGCCGCAACTGCGGGCCGCCCAGGCCGACAAGGACGTGGCCCGGTTCCGTACGCTCGCCGCGCTCTGGCTGAAGCTGATGCGGCTGACGGACGCGATGTCCGGCTGTCACCGGGCCTTCCTGCTGGGGCCGTGGCTGGAGGACACCAAACGGCTGGCGACGAGCCCGGCGGAGGCGGTGCGGCTGGAGTGGACGGCGCGCACCCTGATCACCACCTGGGCGGACCGGACGGCCGCCGACGACCTCAGCAACTACGCCAACCGCGACTGGCAGGGGCTGATGGGCGAGGTCCATCTCCCGCAGTGGCAGGCGTACTTGGACGAGCTGACCGACGCGCTCGTGGAGGGCAGGGCCGCGAAGCCGTTCGACTGGTACCCGGGCGAGGAGGAGTGGACCCGGGGGACCGGCAGCTTTCCGGTACGGGCGACGGGCGATGCCCACCGCACGGCGCGGCGGGTCTTCGAGACCCTGTCCACCGCCCCGTACCAGGGCACCGTCACGGTTTCGGCCGATCCGGTGGCGTTCAGCCCCGGCAGCACCGGCACGGTGACGGCCGCCTTTCGCAATCTGAACGGCCTGCGGTCCACCGGCCGGATCGACTTCGCGCTCACCGGCCTCGACGCCACCGCGACGGGCGGCACCTCCCTCGACGAGGTCGCGGCCGGCGGCTCCGGCGCGGTGGACTGGCGGGTCACGGCCCCGTCCGGGCCGCTGACCACGCCGCTGGTGCCGATGCCGTACGAGCTGAGCACCGCGTACGGGCCGCGCGGCGAGGACCGGGTGACCGATACGCGGCGCGGCGCGGTGTACCTGGCGGCGCCGCTGGAGCCGGGCTGGCGCACGTACACGGCGAACGCGGCGGTCTTCGGTCAGCTGGGCGGGCGGCTGGCGATCAACGGGGCGGGCCAGGACCTGTGGAAGGGCACCAGCCAGTTCGGCACCGCGTACCGGGAGGGGGCCTGGTCCGACGGGGCGGAAGCAACCGTGCGGGTCGACGCGCAGGAGAACACCGGGGGCTGGGCGCGCTCGGGGATCGTGGTGCGCAACGGCCTCGCGACGCCGGGCTCCGCCGGGTTCCTGAATCTGGCGGTGACACCGTCCAACGGTGTGGTGCTCTCGTACGACACGAACGGCGACGGCACCCTGGACGCCTATCGGCGGATCACCGGGATCAACGCCCCGGTGCTGCTCCGGCTGACCCGGGCCGGGGACGGGTGCACGGGTTCCTGCTCCACCGACGGCGGGACGAGCTGGCGGACGGTGGGCACGGTCGCCGTGCCGGGGACGGCGGCGGCCCAGGACGTGGGGATCTTCATGAGCGCGACGAACGGCGGGAGCGGACAGCGCGGCACGGTCGGGTTCAGCGGGTGGCAGCTGCAGTGAGGACACCCGGCTGCTGCGCCGCGCGCTCACCGTCCGGGCGCACCGGGACGGCGCGGCGCGTCGGCTACAGGTACGCCCTCGTGAGGCCTGTGACCGTACGCAGCCGGCCAAGCACACCGCTCGATCGGACTCCTGCCCTCAGCTGCGCATATCGGGCCACCGCGTGGTGACCGCAGCCAGCTCGGCCGCCGCTCGACAACCCCCGGTGAGGTCGCATGCCACCAGGCATCTCCTGGATCTTCCCGCTGTTCTTCACGCCGGCCGGTTTCGGTTCAGGTCCCGGGAAACTTAGTCGTCCATGGGAAACCCCTGGCCATGGCTGGGGCGCAAGGAGCCGCTTGCGGAGGGCATCCACTGGCTGCCGTCAGCTGAGCCCGGTCACGCCGACGTCACGCCGCGGTGACGCCCACCACACGACTATGGCTGGTGCAGGCAAGCGCAAACCCGCCTTCACACGCAAGGAATCCACCATGATGAGAAGCATTCGGCAAGGAATTCCCCGCCTGATCGGCGTGTCGAGCTTGATCGCGGCGCTAGCTGGCGGTGTTGGTGCGACAAGTGCCGCAGCAGCGCCCCAGGCCCCGCCAAAGGCCCCTTCCCAAATCTGCTCTCGGGCCACGCCCCAGTTCTGCAACGGCAACGTCCTCCAACAGGGCGCACAGACCGGACGCGGCAACGGCAACGTCCTCCAACAGGGCGCACAGACCGGACGCGGCAACGGCAACGTCCTCCAGCAAGGCGCACAGACCGGACGCGGCAACGGCAACGTCCTCCAACAGGGCGCACAGACCGGACGCGGCAACGGCAACGTCCTCCAACAGGGCGCACAGACCGGACGCGGCAACGGCAACGTCCTCCAGCAAGGCGCACAGACCGGACGCGGCAACGGCAACGTCCTCCAACAGGGCGCACAGACCGGCGGAGGCAACGGCAACGTCCTCCAACAGGGCGCACAGACCGGACGCGGCAACGGCAACGTCCTCCAGCAAGGCGCACAGACCGGCGGAGGCAACGGCAACGTCCTCCAACAGGGCGCACAGACCGGACGCGGCAACGGCAACGTCCTCCAGCAAGGCGCACAGACCGGCGGAGGCAACGGCAACGTCCTCCAGCAAGGCGCACAGACCGGCGGAGGCAACGGCAACGTCCTGCAACAGGGCGCACAGACCGGCGGAGGCAACGGCAACGTCCTCCAGCAAGGCGCACAGACCGGCGGAGGCAACGGCAACGTCCTCCAGCAAGGCGCACAGACCGGCGGAGGCAACGGCAACGTCCTCCAGCAAGGCGCACAGACCGGCGGAGGCAACGGCAACGTCCTCCAGCAAGGCGCACAGACCGGCGAGGGCAACGGCAACGTCCTGCAACAGGGCGCACAGACCGGCGAGGGCAACGGCAACGTCCTCCAGCAGGGCGCACAGACCTGACTTCTGTCGCGTGCTGACCACGACAAGCCTGCCGACCAAACTCGGTAGCGCGAACCCGCCACTGGGCAGTGGCGGGTTCGCCAACTCCGGGAACTCGCTCGCGGCGCAGTCGAAGCACGACCCGACACGGCCGTGACGATGTCGGTCTGGTGAGTGACGATGTCCATCTGGTCAAAGCCAGCGGCGCTACACCACGAACGCGAGGTCCCCTACCGAGTTCGGCCAAATTTCCCTACAGCTAGGGGCCGGATCCATTACCGGGGCGCGACTGCTGCAGTTCGGACACCAGCCGGCGCAGCCGCGGTGTGGGTCGGAGTCCCAGCTCGTCACGGAGGTGCTGCTCGTAGCGTTCGAAGTCGTACAGTGCCTCGGACCGATTGTCCTCCGCCAGGTGAGCGCGGATCAGCGAAGCCTGACTGCTCTCCCGCAGCGGATCCGCCTGGACAGCCGCATGGGCGGCCGTCACAGCCCACGCGAACTCCTTCGTGTCTATGAAAGCACCCGTCAGTGCCTCAAGTGCGTGGAGTCGGAGCTGCCGCCATTGCTCCGCCTCCGGCAACATCCACTCGTCGTACCAGCCGGGCAGCAAATCGGCGGACAGCTGGTCGACGGCCGCCGCGTTGAGGTCGAGCTCCTGGGCCGGGACATGGGGATCGAGTATTCGCTGGGCCAACGACCGAGCTCGAAACAGGTCGACGGTGACCTCCCGCGCGAGGCGCAACTCGGCGGGGCAGATGTTCAGTGCTTGCTTCCCGAGGCCCTGGAGGCGTGACAATGCCGACCGCAGGTTCGTGTTCGCACCTTGCTCGGATGCTTCGGGCCAAAGACTCCCGGCTACCAGAGTTCGGGGGACAGCGGCCCGGTATTGTACCGCGATAAACGCAAGTAGTCGCTTCGAGCCAACTGGGACGGTCACTGGTTCGTCGCCGACTACGATGTCGAAACCGCCGAGAAGAGAGATGCTCACGGACGGCCCGGACCTGGTGGGCGGCGGAAAGAAAGCGAGATCATATGAGCTCATGGCTTTGTGATCGCGTAGGGGTCGGTCTACCCGGCGCCCGTCAACTGGCCGCGCCGTCATTGCTGGGGCCAGCGATCTGTACACCTCCCGCATAGCAATGCTGCTCTACCCGCCAAGGGATGTCGAATTGTCCTGATCGGGTCCAAAAATTGGTGCCCTCAGGCCGAGCTTCCGCAGGTAGGCACACGGCTCGAACCGGCGGACTGTGGGCACGGCCACCGTGCCGGGGACGGCGGTGGCCCAGGACGTGGGGATCTTCATGAGCGCGGCGAACGGCGGGAGCGGGCTGCGCGGCACGGTCGAGTCCAGCGGGCAGCAACTGCGGTGAGGGGACGGCCCGTTGCTCCGCGCACCGACGGGCCGGGGTGACCATCGCACGATTCGCTCGTTCTGCTGAACGTGCGTCCACTGCCAGAAGTACCTTCCGCAGCCGCCCCGGCCGATGGGGAGCAGGCCGGGGCGGCGCTCGTCGAGCACTATCCGCGGCTGGTCCGGCTCGCCTATCTCGTGCTGCCGCCGTCCCTCGGCAGCCACCGCCGGGTGCTGAGGGCGCACGCGCTGGCCCAGCGGTGCCTGTTGTCCGGACGCCGGGCGGGGTACGGGGCCGGGGGCGGCGTCCCGGTGCCGCGCAGGCCCGGCGGTGCGGCGGCGGTCGATCCGTCCTATGCCCGCGCCCGCAGGCGGGTGCTGCGTGCGGCGCTGGAGGCGGGCCGTCCACGACGCGGGTGGGCCCGCACCCGGCCGCCGTCGCTCCTTCCGCTCGTGTGGGGGCTGCGACTGTTCCCGCACTCGGGCGGATCGGACGGACTCGCCCTGGAGCACGCCCTGTCGGCGCTCTCCGGCCCGGGGCGCGCCGCCCATGCCCTGCGGGGCCTGGAGGGGCTGGCCGACGCGGAGGTGCGGCGGGTGCTCGCGGCTGCCGGGGTCGCGGACCCGCATGCGGCGCTCGCGGAGGCGGAGGGCGTCCCGGCGCCGTACGCGCTCCTCGACTCCCCGGAGTTCGACCCCTGTTCGCTCCAGGCCCGGCCGCCGGATCTGCTGCGCCGCCGGCAGCACGCGAAGGCGGCGCTGGCGGCCGTCGCGGCACTGCTGGTGTGCGGGGCGCTGCTGGGGCTGCCGGTCAACGGCTGGCGACGCGACGCCCGGACCGCGTCGTCGTACACCCATGACGCCGCCGTGGCACAGGCCCTGGATCCGGTCAGGTCGAGCCGGGTGTCCGCGAACTTCTGGCGGCGCTCGCCGCGTACCGACTTCACCGCCTGGCCCACCCGTGGCAACCGCACCCAGGACATCCGGCTGCTGCGCCGCGCACTCACCGTCTGGGCGCACCCGGACGGCACGGTACGTATCTCAACGACCCCGGACACCCCCATCGGGCCGCCGATGGGCGCGCCGCAACTGCTGTACGCGGGCGAGGTGGACCGGGTGACGGTGGTGCTGTTCTACGACGGGCTGCGCGTCGTGCGGTACGCGGAGCCCCGTGCCGCCGACCGGGACGAGGGTGTCGGGCTCGACTTCGCCCGGGTCGACGGTGCTGACATGGCGTCGGCCGCCGCCCTGATCGTGGCCCGTGCCGGCGACCGGATCCGCTATCTCACCGCGCCCTGGGTGACCGCGGTGTCGGTGCGGGACCTGCTGGCGCCGGGCGGCGCCCCGCAGCCGCTGCGCCGCGGCCCCGACGGCGTGACCGCCGCGCTGACCAGCCCGGCGACGGCCCGCGACTGCCGTGCCTGGCAGGTGATCGAGATCCGCGACGGCTCGGCGGCCCGGCTGATGACGGACCTGGGCGAGCTGCCCCCCGCCCGGCTGACCTCGGGCCCGCCGTCCGCGCCGCACGACGTCGCCGGGCGGGCGGAGCGGGACAGCTGGGCGCGGACCGCCTGTCTGCTGCCGGCGGTGCGTTCGCACGGGGTGCGGTCGGTGAACTCCTGGCAGTACGCCGAGCAGCCGCTGCCGGAGGGCGATGGTTCCGCGCGCTGGCTCTGCACCAGGGCGGAGACCTGGCGGGGCACCGGGAGCCGGGTCCTCGCCCAGTTCCAGGCCCCGTCGGCACCGGCCGACGCGACGGGCGGACCGCCCGGGACGGTCGCGGCCAGGGCCGAGGACTCCCCGGCCTGCGGGGCGCGCGAACCGCGGGTGCTGGCCGGGGTGCTGTGGAAGTCGCAGGGCGGCCGCTGGTACGTACTGGCGGCGGGCAGCGAGCAGTTCGCCTCGCTGACCGCGTCGGGCGGAGTGGCGGGGCGCGCCGACAGCCGTCTCCTCGCCGTGCCGGCCGGGGCGGGCGACCGGGCGCGGCTGAACGGGACGCTGCCGGACGGCAGTCGGGTGGGCGGGCTGCGCTGACGCGCCGTCCCGCCGGGGTCGGGAATTCGCCGCACGCCCCTGTTCCCGCGGCCTACCTCTCAGTACATTGACAACATGTCTAACACGCAGCCAGCGCCGGTCGCGTCGGAGCGGACGCCTCTCAAGGCCCGCAAGGTCTCCTTCGCCTGGGAGAAGACTCCTCTGCACTGGGTGCCGGGCGATCCGTTCACCACACACACCATCAATGTGCTCCACCTCCTGCTGCCCGCCGGGGAACGCTGGTTCATCCACGTGTACCGGCAGGTGCTGCCGTACATCCACGACGAGCAACTGCGCCAGGACGTCATCGGCTTCATCGGCCAGGAGGCCGTGCACTCCCAGGCGCACGACGACGTGCTGCCCCGCCTGAAGGAGCTCGGTCTCGACCCGACGCCGTACACCGCGCAGGTCGACTGGTTCTTCGAGAAGCTGCTCGGCGACCGGACGCTGCCGCCGGGCCGGGCGAGCACGTGGTGGCTGATGGAACGGGTGGCGCTGATCGCGGCGATCGAGCACTACACCGCCTTCCTCGGCGACTGGGTGCTGAACGCCGACGAGCTGGACCGGCGCGGCGCCGATCCGATGATGCTGGATCTGCTGCGCTGGCACGGTGCGGAGGAGGTCGAGCACCGCTCGGTCGCGTTCGAGGTGTTCATGCATGTCGACGGCGGCTACCGGCGGCGGGCGCGCACCTGGGCCACGGCATTCAGCGCGCTGGTCTTCCTCTGGCAGCGGGGCATCCGCTTCTTCCTGGAGAACGACCCGAGCCTGCTGAACGGAAAGGGGTCGGTCAAGGACTTCTACCTCAGCGGCAAGCGCGGCACCCTGCCCGCCACCGGTGATCTGCTGCGTTCGGTGCCCCGCTATCTGAGCCGCGGCTATCACCCCTCGCAGGAGGGCAGTACGGCCCAGGCCATCGACTATCTCGCCCACTCGCCCGCGGCCACGGCCGCCGAGGCCCGTATGACGGGAACCAGCTGACCATGCCGCTCCCCCTGCCCCGCCTGCGTACCGTCGTCCTGGTCGCCGGCGCCGCACTGCTGGCCAAGCGCGCCCTGCACCGCCGCATCCAGAACTCCCCGCTGTGGCCGCTGCCGGCCCTGGAGGAACCGGTCTCGGGCCACTCCGAGCGCCGCACCACGGCCACCCGCCGGCTGCTGATCACCGAGCGGACCACCCCGGCCGAGGGCGTCGTCCGACTCCGGCTCGAGGGCTCCGCGCTGCCCGCCTGGCAGCCCGGCGCGCACCTCGACCTCCTGCTGCCCTCCGGCCTGGTCCGCCAGTACTCCCTGTGCGGGGACCCGGCCGACCCCGGCACGTACACCATCGCGACGCGGCTGGTCGAGGACGGCCGCGGCGGCTCCCGCGAGGTCCACGAACGGCTCCACGCGGGCGAGGAGGTGGAGATCCGCGACCCGCGCAACCGCTTCCCCCTCGCCGACGCCCCCGCGTACCTGTTCGTCGCGGGCGGCATAGGCATCACCCCGATCCTGCCGATGCTGCGGTCGGTCGCCGCCTCGGGAGCCGACTGGCGGCTGCTGTACGGCGGACGGACCCGTGCCTCGATGCCGTTCCTGGACGAGATCGAGAAGCTGGGCGCGGAGGGCAGCCGGGTGACGGTCGTCCCCGAGGACGAGGCGGGCCGTCCGGACGCCGCCGCGGCCCTGGCGGACACGGCGGAGGGCACGGCGGTCTACTGCTGCGGCCCCGAACCCCTGATGGACGCGGTCACCGCCGCATTGCCGCCCGGCCGCACCCTCCATCTGGAACGCTTCACGGCGGCGGCCGCGTCGTCGGCCGGCTCCGGCCCCTTCGAGGTCGAACTGCGCCGCTCCGGCCGTACGGTCCGGGTCGCGGCGGACCGGTCGGTGCTGGCCGCGGTGCGCGACGAGCTTCCGTACGTGTCGTACTCCTGTGAGCAGGGCTTCTGCGGAACGTGCCAACAGCGCGTCCTGGAGGGCGAGATCGACCACCGGGACGAGCTCCTGACGGACTCCGAACGGGACGACTCGATGCTGATCTGCGTGTCGCGGTGCCGGGGCGAGCGGCTGGTGCTGGATCTCTAGGCGCGGGTCCGGGCCCGCCCGACGCCCCTCCCCCGCCGCTCCACTCGGTACGCTGTCCACCATGACGACCGGGGTGCGACGCAGGATGGGCGTCGAGGAGCGCAGACAGCAATTGATCGGTGTCGCGCTGGAGTTGTTCAGTCACCGCGCCCCGGACGAGGTGTCGATCGACGAGATCGCGGCCGCCGCGGGGATCTCGCGGCCCTTGGTCTACCACTACTTCCCGGGGAAGCAGAGCCTCTACGAGGCCGCACTGCGGCGGGCGGCCGACGAGTTGGCGGCCCGGTTCGTGGAACCGCGCGAAGGTCCGCTCGGGTCGCGGCTGTTGAGGGTGATGGGGCGGTTCTTCGACTTCGTCGACGAGCACGGGCCCGGCTTCTCGGCCTTGATGCGGGGCGGGCCCGCGGCGGGGTCCTCGACCGCGAACGCGATGATCGACGGGGTGCGGCAGGCCGCCTGCGAGCAGATCCTGGCCCATCTGGGGGTCGAGGATCCCCCGGCTCGGCTGGAGCTGATCGTGCGGTCGTGGGTGTCGCTGGCCGAGTCGACGGCGCTGATCTGGCTGGACGGGCGGCGGATTCCGCGCGAGGAGCTGGAGTTGCAGCTGGTGCACGACTTCGCCGCGCTGGCCGCGGTGAGTGCCGCGTACAGCCCGGAGACGGCGGGCATCGTGCTGCGGGTACTCGGACAGGAGCCGGCGGACGGGCCGTTCGGGGAGCTGCTGGAGCGGCTCTCCGCCCTGGCACCCGCCGTACCGGCCGTTCCCCCGCAGCGGCTGCCGTAGCACCTGTCCGGCGGCACGGCCCGGCGAGGAGCCGGGCCGTTCTCGTGGGGCCGGGCTCGTGGGGCCGTTCCAACGGGGCTGTTCCCTTGGGGCCGGGCACGCGCTACATGAGCAGTTCGCCCTGGAGCGCCGCCGCCAGGCCCACTTCCGCGTTGTCCGTCCGGCCCCGCTCGAAGGCCCGCTGGTAAGCGGCGTCGCCGACGGCCTCGCGGGCCTGGCGTTCGCAGGCCTCGCGCAGTGGGCCCAGTTCCGGGGTGCCGCGTTGCGGTTGGCCGACCATGCGCCAGTACACCTGGCCCGTGCCGTACACCCGGGCGGCGCGGGCTCCGGCGCCCTGGGCGGCGATCGCCGCGGCCAGGATGTCCAGGCCGAGCGCAATGCCGAAGCTGTCGCGCATGCGGTGCTTGCCCGCGAGCATCGAGCGGGCGTGGGCGGCGGAGGATTCGGCGTCGCCCTGGAGCAGGGCGATCAGGGCGAGCTGGTAGTCGACGTAGCTACGGGTCCAGCATTCGTCCAGGGCCTCGCAGACCGCGCGCAGGACCGAGGCCGCTTCCGCCGCCTCGTCCAGCCGTCCGAGCCCGGTCAGGGCGAAGACCGTGATGAGCCGGCACCGCAGCCGGTAGGCCTTCTCCAGCGGGGTGGCGGTGCCGGTCGAGCGCAGGACCCGGTCGACCTCGCGGAGGCCCGCCTCGGGGCGGCCGGTCATCAGATGGGTGAGGCCGCACAGATAGGCGGCGGCGAGGATGCCCTCGTCGGTGCCGTCGCGCGCCGCCTCCCTGGTGCACTCCCGGCCCAGCCGGCGGGCGGCCGGGTAGTCGCCCTGGAGCATGACGGTGATGCCCAGCACCCACAGGGCGCGGGTGCGGTGGGGTCCCTCGGTCGGTCCGGCGGCCAGGGCGCGCCGGGCGTACTCGCGGGTCTGCGGGAGATGGCCGCAGCAGCACCAGAAGAAGCCGATCCGTCCCGCCATCTCCTGGGCGGCCGCGGTGTCGTGGACCAGCAGGTGATCGAGGGCGGCGCAGAGGTCGGCGTGCGCCTCGGCGATGCGGTGGTACCAGCTGATCTGGTCGTCGCCGGTCCAGCCGGCATGGGCGTTGCGGGCCAGGCCGAGGAAGCAGGCGGCGTGCCGGTCGGCGGCGGCCCGTTCCTCACCGAGTTCGGCGAGCCACATCCGTCCGTACTCGCGGATGGTGTCGAGCATGCGGTACCGCAGGCCGTCCCGTCCGACGACGGACTTGGCGACCAGTCCGTCCAGCACCCGGGTCACACCGTCCGGGGTGAGCGGCCCCCCGGCGCAGACCTCGCGGGCCGCGGCCTCGTCGAAGTCGCCGCGCAGGACGGTCAGCCGGGCCCAGAGCAGCCGCTCCAGCGGGGTGCACAGCTCATGGCTCCAGCCGATGGCGGTGCGCAGGGTGCGGTGGCGCGGCGGCCAGAGCGACGTGTCGTCCGGTACGTCGAAGCGGGAGCTGATCCGCGCGGCGACCTGTTCGACGGTGTCCCGGCCGAGGGCTCCCGCCGCGAGTTCGATGGCGAGCGGAATACCTTCGAGGCTTCGGCAGATCTCGGCGGCGGCCTCCACGTTCCCCGGCTCGTCGAGGGCGAGCTCCGGGGCCGCCGCGGCCGCCCGGTCCCGGAACAGCGTCAGCGCGTCGGCCGCGCCCTCGACGGGCAGCGGGTCCACCTCGACGATCTGCTCGCCCCGGATGTCCAGGGGCTGCCGGCTGGTGGCGAGCACGGTGAGGCCGGGGGACGTCGTGAGGATCTCGCCGAGCAGGTGCGCGCAGGCGGAGCGCAGATGTTCGCACGAGTCGAGAACCAGCAGCAGTTCCTTGTCGACGAGCCATTCGCACAGGGCGTCGATGGGCATGCGCAGGGTGTGGTCGGAGAGCCCGACCGCGTCGGAGACGGTCGCGATGAGCAGTCCGTCGTCGTGGAGCGGCGACAGGTCCGCCCACCACGCGCCGTCGCGGTGTCCGGCCGCCGCCTGCCGGGCCGCCCGGACGGCGAGCCTGGTCTTGCCGACGCCGCCGCTGCCGGTGAGCGTGGTCAGCCGGTGCGTGGCGAGAGTGTGCTCCAGCCTGGCAAGTTCCGCTTTCCGTCCGACAAAGCTGCTTGTCTCCTCGGGGATGTTGCTCGCCATGGTCACCGTCGCTGAAACAGGTGGACCGGCCGGTCCCGGCCCCTGGTTCCCGTACGGCGCAGGCATGCGAGGACGCCTGGCGTACCGGAAAGGGGCCGGGACCGGCCGGGGGGTGGGAGGGCGCGCCGGGGGTGCGGTGCTGCGGCATTCCCCGACGGCTGCTGCCTCCCAACGTAGCCCCGTCATGGCTCAGTTCAGGGAGAAAACCGCCACCGTACGCCCCGGCACGGTGAATCTTCCGGAACTCTTCTCATACGTGGACTTCTTGACGGTAAGATCCGCGCCCGCGGCCTGGACCGGGTGCAGTGCGTACTGCTTCCCCGCCAGCCCGGCGACCGTCTGGGTCTCGGTGCCGGGGGCGGCGTTGAGGACCACCAGCTTCCCGAGCCGCATGGTGATCACGCCCGGTGTCTCGTCCTTCCCGGAGAGCGGGAAGGACAGGGCGGACTGCACCTGGCCGGTGGTGGCGAGGCCGAAGTCCTTCTCCGTGGAGCGGATGGTGAGCAGGTCCCGGTACGCGGCGGACGCGGCGTCGATCTGCGCGCAGCCGGGGCGGAGCGCGGCGTCGGCCAGCAGCGGCTTCGCATAGGACCACTTGGACGCGTTGTCGGCGGCCGGCGGCAGTCCGCGGCCGAAGCCGTTGCCGTCGCGGCAGTCCCAGTGCAGGGCGTTGAACCAGTCGCCGCTGTCGTAGGAGTTGCGGTCCAGGGACTTGGAGCGCAGCAGGTCGGTGCCCGCCTGGGAGAGCGAGGGGCCCTGCGAGAGGGTGGCCGTCGCCATGGCCAGGACCTGCATGCGGGCCCGGTCGGCCGCCGGTGTGCCCGCCGGGAGCTTGAAGGCGAGCGTGTCGTAGAGCGACTCGTTGTCGTGGGCGTCCGCGTAGGCGAGGGCGTCGCCGGGGGCCGCGGCGTATCCGGCGGGGGCGCCGTTGTAGTCGACGCCGGACCCCTTGACCGTGTTGCCGGCGGAGTCGGTGAAGGTGTAGTCGGCGAGGTTGCCGGTGAGGCCGACCTTGATCAGGTCCTGGTAGTGGAGCAGCCGGGCCTTCTGTTCGGTCCTCGTTCCGTTGGCGGCCGAGGTGTTGGGGTCGGTGTAGAGGCCGGTGGCGAAGCCCTGTACGCCCGGGTCCTCGTCGAAGGGGCTGCCGCCGCGGACGGCGTCGCGGGAGCGGTCGGAGAAGGTGGCGATGCCGGTGCCGGCCATGTTCTTCTGGGTGGCCTGGACGAAGCGGGCGTCGTCGGCGATCTCACCGAAGTTCCAGCCCTCCCCGTACAGGATGATCTTCTTCCCGTCGACGCCGTCCTTGGCCACGGTCAGCCCGTCGAGCGCCTTGCGGACGGCGAGGATGTTGTCCTTGGGGTGGTGGCCCATCAGGTCGAAGCGGAAGCCGTCGACCTTGTACTCCTTGGCCCAGGTGACGACCGAGTCGACGACCAGCTTGCCCATCATGGTGTTCTCGGGTGCGGTGTTGGCGCAGCAGGTGGAGGTGGCGACGGTGCCGTCGTCCAGGAGCCGCTGGTAGTAGCCGGGCACGATCCGGTCGAGTACGGACTTGTCGTCCTGGCCGGAGGCGACGGTGTGGTTGTAGACGACGTCCATGACGGTGCGCAGCCCCGCGCCGTTCAGCCCCTGCACCATCTGCCGGAACTCGACGGTGCGCCGGGTGCCGTCCGGGTCGGAGGCGTAGGAGCCCTCCGGGACGGTGTAGTGCAGCGGGTCGTAGCCCCAGTTGAATCCGTCCTTCGCGGCGGCCTTCGCCACGCAGGCCTGCTGCTCCTCGGAGTCGGGGGCGTACACGGACAGCTCGCAGGCCGGTTTCTGCTGGGCGGACTTCTTCTCGGGGATGGTGCCGATGTCGAAGGCGGGCAGCAGATGGACGTAGCTGGTGCCGGAGTCCGCGAGCTGCTTGAGGTGCTTCATCCCGTCGGAGCGGGTGTCGGTGAAGGCGAGGTACTCGCCGGGGTGCTTCGAGGTGCGGTCCGCGATCGAGAAGTCGCGGATGTGCAGCTCCTGGATCTGGGCGTCGCGCAGCGGGACGGCGGCGGGCTTCCGCAGCCCGGACCAGCCCTTCGGTGCGAGGCCGGGGTCGTCCAGGTCGACGACGAGGCTGCGCGCGGAGTCCGTGGTCAGCGCGGTGGAGTACGGGTCGGTGACCTCGTTGGTGACGAACTTCTGGACGGTGGGCGCCCAGACGTTCACGGCGTACCGGTAGGGCTTGCCCGTCCACTCCTTCGTGCCCGTGACGGACCAGACGCCGGTGCGGTCGTCGCGCCGCATCGGGACGCTGCGGCCGTCGAGTTCGAGGGCGACGGTCCGCGCGGTGGGTGCCCAGACGGACAGGGTGGGGCGGCCGTGGTCGAAGACCGGGCCGAGCGGGGCGCCGGCCGCGTTCTTGCCGTACAGGTCGTCGAGCACGCCCGCGCTCTGTACGCCGGTGGCGGCGAGCAGGGCGCCGTTGGCGGCGCGCTGGGTGGCGATCAGCTGGCCGCGCAGCGCGTCACGGACCCTGTCCCGGTCCCGGGCGTCGATGGTGAACGCCGGGTAGTCCTTGAGGTTCGGATGCTTCGCCTTCTGTGCGTCGGTCAGCGCGGAGGGGGTGAGCCGCAGCCACTGGCCCTCGTCGGAGAGTGCCCCGTCGACGACGGAGATGCCGCCGCGCGGTGTGTGGACGAGCTGCTGGCTGGTGGCGCCGGTGGCCTTCACCTTCCATACGACGGTGTCGGCGTCGATCCACTGCGCCTCGGCCCTGGAGAGGTCGGGGGTGGGTACGCCGCCTGCCTGGGGCAGCAGGTAGCCGGGCGTGGCGCCGAGCATCCAGACCTCGTGCCCGTAGGTGGCGAGGTCGAGCGACTGGTCGCTGGGGAGGTCCTTCTCGTCGCCCTTGTGCAGGATGTAGCTGAGCGAGGTGGCGCCGTCGGTGAGCGGCACCTCGAAGGTGGCGCCGGAGGCGTCCTTCTTCACCGGCTGGAGCGGCTTGG
Source organism: Streptomyces sp. NBC_00984 (assembly GCF_045162475.1). Taxonomy (NCBI): domain Bacteria; kingdom Bacillati; phylum Actinomycetota; class Actinomycetes; order Kitasatosporales; family Streptomycetaceae; genus Streptomyces; species Streptomyces sp. NBC_00984. Next base: position 6,492,519 of record NZ_CP108734.1, on the reverse strand, counting down.
CCCAGTCGGTGGGGTCCTTGGCACCGGTCCAGGTGTGCAGCCCCCAGCCGTCGTAGTCGCCGTCGGGCCGGTAGTAGTGCAGTACGGCCTTCGTGGTGTCCTGCGGCGGATAGGCGCCGTCGGGGGCCGTGTCGGCCTGGCCGTCCTTGCCCTGCTCGATCCAGACCTGCCCGGTCTTCGCGAGTTCGACGGTGCGCTGCGGCCCGTCGGCGGTGCCGTCCTTCTCGACGGTGTACGGGACGGTGGACGCGCCTTCGTCGAGCTTGAGCCAGGCGAAGGCTCCGTAGGCGTCGCGCCCGGTGAAGTCGGCCGTCGCGTCGCCCGACCTGAGCTGCCGGCCCGCGTAGTCGCCGTCCGCGCGCTTGTAGTGGACGACGGCGTAGTCGCGCTGGACGGCCACGGGCTTCGCGTCGGCCGGGGCCTGTCCGGCCGTGCTCGCGGCGAGCGCGCTCGCGGTGCGGCCGGCACGGTCGACGACGACCGCCTTGTAGCGCAGCGGTGTTCCGGCCGCCACCTTGCCGTCCAGGTGCTGGGTGACCCGGTACGGGGCGTGGTCGGCGGAACCGAGCGTGACCCACTTCCCGTTGCCGGTCTGTGCGGCGAAGACGACCCGGTTCAGCTGTCCGCCGTCGACGTCGGCGGAGAGCTCCACGGTGCCGGTGGCTCCGGCGGCGGGCGCCTCGAGCGTGATCGAGGGCTTGGTGGCCGGGGCGCCCAGGGGCTTCTCGGCGCGCAGCACGAGGCTGGAGAGGGCGGGGACGGTGACGGTGATCTTCTTGTCCGCGCCGCTGCGGATGGCGCCCGAACCCCCGTACAGCGTACGGAAGTTCATACCGGCCGATGCGGTGGGCAGCTCGACGGTCCTCGGGGCGGTGCCGTTGTTGATGGCCACGAGGTACTCGTCGGGCTTCTCGGGGTCCGTGCGGGAGAAGGCGTAGACGGAGCCCTCCGCGTACCGCTCGGTCTGGACGCCGTCGCGCAGTGCCGGGTTCTTCCTGGTGAGTTCGGAGAGCGCGGCGATGTTCCGGTACAGGGGGTGCTTCGTGTCGTACGCGTCGGCGGCGTGGGTGCGGTCGGTGCCCAGTTCGTCGTCGTCGAGGTAGTCGGCGGTCTTCGAGGCGAACATGGTCTGCCGGGCGTCCCGGTCGCCGCCCGCGCCGGTGAAGCCCTGCTCGTCGCCGTAGTAGACGACGGGGTTCCCGCGGCCGAGGAACATCAGCTCATTGGCGAGCTCCGCGCGCCGGACGAGTTCCGCGTCGTCGGCCTTCGGGTTGTCCTGCTTCAGGAAGGCGCCGATGCGGCCCATGTCGTGGTTGCCGAGGAAGGTCACCTGCTCGTAGGCGTTGGCCTTGTCGGTGGTGTAGCGGTAGTCGTTGCCGAACACCGCCGCGAGCTTCGCGGCCGGGGCGCCCTGCGAGGCGTACTGGCGTGCCGCTTCCTGGAAGGGGAAGTCGAGCGTCGCGTCGAGCCGGCCCCGGGTGACGTAGGGCGAGGTGACGGCGGTGTCGGAGGAGTAGACCTCGCCGAACATGAAGAAGTCCTCGCGGCCGTGCTTGGCCGCGTAGGTGTCCAGGGCCGTCGCCCACTGGGTCCAGAAGTCCAGGTCGACGTGTTTGACGGTGTCGATCCGGAAGCCGTCGATGTCGAAGTCCCGGACCCACTTCTCGTAGATCTTCTCCATGCCGGAGACGACCTCGGGCCGCTCGGTCCACAGATCGTCCAGCCCGGAGAAGTCGCCGTACGTGGCGGACTCGCCGGCGAAGGTCGAGTCGCCGCGGTTGTGGTACATCGTCGGGTCGTTGAGCCAGGACGGGACCTTCTTCCCGGCGGTCCCGGTGTTCTTCGGGGTGTACGGGAACGAGTCCGCGTCCACCTTCGCCAGGCCCTTGGCGTCGTCGAAGGGGCGGCCGTCCCTGTCCAGGTACGGGTAGGCGCCCTTCGGCCGGTAGCCGTAGGCCTTCTCGGCGTAGTCGACAGTGTCCGCGGTGTGGTTGGTGATGACGTCGAAGAAGACCTTCATGCCCTTGGCGTGGGCCCTGTCGATCAGCTTCGACAGGTCGGCGTTGGTGCCGAAGTGCGGGTCGACCCGCGTGAAGTCGGTGATCCAGTAGCCGTGGTAGCCGGCCGAGGCGTCCTTGCCGGTGCCCTGGACGGGGCGGTTCCTGAAGATCGGGGCGAGCCAGATGGCGGTGGTGCCGAGGCCCTTGATGTAGTCGAGCCGATCGGTCAGGCCCTTGAGGTCGCCGCCCTGGTAGAAGCCCTTGTCGGTGGGGTCGTAGCCGGTGTCCGTGCGTGAACCGGTGAGCCCGCCGCGGTCGTTGGAGGTGTCACCGTTGGCGAACCGGTCCGGCATGACGAAGTAGAACTGCTCGCGGGTCAGGTCGTGCCGGGCGGGCGCCTGGGCGAGCTTCGCGTCCGAGGGCGGGCCCGGGGGTCTCGGCGCGGCCGACGCGGTTGCCGCCGGGACGACAGGGAGGAGCGCCGCGCAGAGTGCGGCGACGGCTCCCCGTCTCAGGGTGGAACGGGACACGGGCGGGGTCTCCTTGCTGGGGCCGTCCGACGTATCTGGCAGGGCCTGGTTCCATGAACAAATTGGCACGACGCATCAGGCCAACCGCCCCGGCACAACCTCATCAAAAATGCAGACGCGCTGGCCGACGGCGGATCCGTCACACTCGGTGCCACATCCTCGATGGGCTACTGGCTCGTGACTGAAATATCTTGCAGAAGACTCTTTCACATCCTGCGCCGTCAGACCGTACGAGACCTCTGCCGCCAGGTCAACTACCTTTTCCAGACCGGACTTCTGCACATCAGAGTGCAACGAGGCCGGCGAAATCTCTTCCGCAAGTCATTGTAAGAATGTTAGCTTCTCGAGGCTTCACCAGCCGAATGAGCACTTCAACAATCCAAGGAGCTAGCGTGAAACGACGCATCAAGACCACTGTCGGCCTAGCCGCCGGAGCCATTGCACTGACGTGTCTCAACGTGGCACCCGCCGCCGCGTCTACGTCTACCGTCCATTTTTCGGGCCCGTCGGGATGCGCAGGGGTCAAGAGGTTCGACTACTCGGTCCAGAAGTACATTTGGGACGCCGGGTGCAGTGGCCGCTCGTCCAAATACTGGCGCGTGACCGTGACCTTCCAGTACACCAACAGCCCGGGTGTGGTGCAGAACTACACCCTGCCGTGGCACAACATGGGAACCCCAGAGTACGGCGAGAGCTCAACTGCCTATGTGGTCGGAATGTCTAACTGGCAGTTCAAGTAGCCAGTCGGTAGACAGTGAGGGATGAGGAGGCTCCACCGTGGCCCTCACCCGGTGGAGCTTCCCAATACCTGCTCGCAAGGAATCGACGCCCGACTCGCTCTTGAGCGGACGACCCTCGAGGTTAGCCGCGTGGGATGTAGACGTTTCGACCGGGCTGCGTGGTCGCATTGACACCGAAGGTAGCGCTGGACTGCGCAGCGCCCGTGATGCCGCCGGGGCAGAGCGGGCGTTCACCTGGAGCGCCAGGGCCGTGTTGGCGCCGAGCGTTGCGGTGAACTGGCCGGAGCCATTGACAGTAACGACGTTGCCGGGCTGGATGTCGCAGTATTCACCGGCGGGCATCGACGTCTGGAACGTGCGGGTCAGCGAGGCGCCCTCGTGGTTGATGGCGACGAATGCCTTCGAGCCGCGACGTGATCTGGCCGCCGCCGTTGTCCCACCAGTTGGTGACAGCCTCCCCGCGCGCGGTGTTGCGGAAGCCGACCATGGAGGGGATCTCGCGCCATGCGTGCTGACACTTCCAGCCGTCGCTGTAACAGGCGTTCACCGCGCCGCCACCCGGCGGACCGGCGTCCTTGTCGGACCACTCGTAGCCGGAGTGGACACCGGGCGAACCGTACGGCCAGGCCAGCATGAAGACATTGGCGAGGGTGTAGTTCGCGCCGTCCTTGTAGTTCAGTGTGTCGCCGCCGCGCTCGGTGTCGTGGTTGTCCACGAAGCCCGCGGCCTTCGACGACGACATGAAGCCCCAGCCCTCGCCGAAGTTCTTCAGGTGGGCGAGGTTCTCGTTGTTGAAGACCTGCTTGAGGCTGCGGGCGCACCGGAATTCCTGGACGTTGCCCGTCCCGGTGTACTCGTCGGGCGAGACGGCCTCGCCCGCCCGCAGATCGCCTCCGGCTTCCAGTAGGCGCCGGGGTCACTCAGCCGCGACTTGATGTTGGCGAGGTCGGCCGCGGGCATGTGCCTGGCGACGTCGATACGGAAACCGCCCACGCCGAAGGAGCGCAAGTCGCCGAGGTACGCGGCGATCCTGCCGCGTACGTAGTCCTCACCCGTGTCGGTCAGCCAGTCCGACGAGTTCGTAGTTCTGGACGCTGGCCCGGTCCTGGTAATTGCTGGTCTGGGCGGTGCCGTCGTCCATGTCGGCCGCGGAGTACACGCCGGGGTAGTCGTACTTGGTGTGCGAGGAGCCGCCGGTGCCGGTGCCCGATCCCGCCGATATGTGGTTGATGACGGAGTCGGCGACGACCTTGACGCCCGCGCTGCGGCAGGTGCTGACCATGCGGGAGAAGGCAGCGCGGTCGCCGAGCCGTCCGGCGATCTTGTAGCTGACCGGCTGGTGCGAGGTCCACCACTGGCTGCCCTGGACATGCTCCTGGGGCGGCGAGACCTGTACTTGACCTCCTCCCCCACACGAGTGTGGGGGATTCTCTCCCTGGCGTCCGTGTGTGCGGTGCGCCTTGAGTCGGGTTCCTGGTTCCTCCCCACCGATGGGTGGGGGTTGTGCGCGCTGCCGGGACGGGTCCTGGTCTTACGTGCGCTCCGCAGGCGTTTACCTTGTCCGTTGCCGGGCGAGGGCCCCCGGTCCGGGGGTGGGTGGTACAGCTTGTTGTGCGGCGCGGATACGCCGTCCTTCGTGCTTGATGTTCTGGCCCGCGTTGTGGTCCCGGTCGTGCCGGGTGCCGCACGCGCTACAGGTCCATGCCCGGATGTGCAGGGGCTTGGGCCCGTCGCGGTAACCGCAGGCGGAACACACCTGCGAGGACGGGAAGGCACGGTCCACCTTGGTCAGGGTGCGCCCATACCGGGTCGCCTTGTAGTCCAGCATGGTCACAAAACTGGACCATCCCGCGTCGTGCACTGACTTCGCCAGGCGGGTGCGGGCAAGGCCCTTCACGCTCAGGCTCTCCACGCTGACGGCTTGGTTCTCGCGCATCAGCTTCGTGGACAGCTTGTGGTGAAAGTCCCTGCGCGCATCGGCCACCCTCGCATGAGCACGGGCCACCTTGATCCGCTGCTTGTTCCGGTTCCTCGACCCCTTCGCCTTACGCGACAGCCGACGCTGCTCCCTCTTCAGCTTCTTCTCCGCCCGGCGCAGGAACCGGGGCGAGGTGACGCGGGAGCCGTCCGCCATGACGGCGAAGTGGGTCAGGCCCAGGTCGATGCCCTGATCCGTCTCCAGCGCGGGCAACAACTCGTCCGCCGGGTCGGTCTCCACGACGAAGGAGCAGAAGTACCTGCCGGACGCGTCCTTGATCACCGTCACCGTGGACGGCACGGACGGCAGCCGACGCGACCAGCGCACCTTCACCGGGCCGATCTTGGGAAGGTTCAGCTTCCCGTCCCCGGTGACCGACCAGCGGGCATTCGCGGTGAACCGGACGGATTGCCGGTTGTCCCGCTTCGACTTGAACCGGGGTTCGGCAACCCTCGGCCCCTTGCGGGTGCCCTTCAACGAGGCGAAGAAGTTCGAGTACGCCGCATCCAGGTCCCGCAGCGACTGTTGCAGCACCACAGCGGACACCTCACCCAGCCAGCCACGCCCGGTGGTCTTCTTCGCCTCGGTGATGAACCGCTTCGACAGCTCCGCCGACTTCAAGAACGGCAAACCCGCAGCGCGGGCGTCCCGCCGCGCCCGCAGACAGTCGTTCCACACCACCCGCGCACAACCGAACGCCTGGGACAGCGCCATGCGCTGACCCGGCGTCGGCTCAATACGGAAGGAGTACCGGAGCTGCATGACAACTCACCCTACATGCCAGCTTTATGGCTTACATGCAGAACATCAGAACTTGTCGGCACTGCACTTTCGCCCCCCATGCCCACTTGGTTTTCGGGCTCTTCTGTCGCATCCGTGGGTGCGTTCATGCGGTGTGACGGCCTGGTAGGTGGGGGCGGTGCCCTCCGAGGCTGAGCATGGCGAGGGCGATGAGAGCGGTGGCGTCCTTGAAGCCGAAGGCCATACGGGTGATGAGCCGGATCTTGGTGTTCATGCTCTCCGCGAGACCGTTGCTCAAGCCGTGCTCGGCGGCGGCGGTGATGGCGTTCCAGTGCCGGACGATGGCCCGTTGCAGCTTCACAAGGCGGACGAGGTGCTGGGGGCGGGCGGCAAACTCGCCATCCTGAAGCGTGAGATGGAGGAGGCCCGCTACCCGACTTGATCCGGGCTCAGGCTCTCCCCCTCGGGAGTCGATGCCTTCATCGAGCGAATGCTGGGAGAGACGTGATCCGCAAGCTTTCTGCTGGGGATGCTTCCGCGTTGGAGTGGGTGAAGAGCAGCTACAGCGACAGTAGCAACGGCAGCGAGTGCGTAGAGGTGGCGACCGCACCCGGCACAGTGCACGTGCGCGATTCCAAGGATCTGCCCGGGCCGCGCCTCGGGTTCACCCCGACCGCATGGGATGCGTTCGTGACGTACGCCTCCGAGAGCTGACCCACCGTCGCAGCCGCCGTGGGCGTCACGGAAGCCGACCGGCCCACGGCGCTGACGCAACGAAACGCGAAAGGCCGGGTCCCCCTCCCGACCCGGCCCCGTTCTCGCGCCCGCCTCAGGCGCCCCGGAGCGCCGCGGTGGATCCCCGTACCACCAGCTCCGGCTGGAACACGTACTCCGTACGCTGCACCGGGCTGCCGCCGATCTCCTCCAGCAGGGCGCTCACCGCTGCCGCCGCCATCGCCTGCACGGGCTGACGCACCGTCGTCAGCGGCGGATCGGTGAACGCGATCAGCTGCGAGTCGTCGAAGCCCACCACCGACACGTCGCGCGGCACGCCGAGCCCGCGCTCCCGGGCCGCACGCACCACGCCCAGCGCCATCAGGTCGCTGCCGCAGACGATGCCCGTGCACCCCTGGTCGAGCAGCGCACCCGCCGCGACCTGGCCGCCCTCGACGCTGAACAGCGTGGGACAGACGAGGAGTTCGGCCTCGGCGCGGTCCAGGCCCAGCAGGTTCACCGCGGCGTCGAGGAAGCCCTCGCGCTTGCGGCGGGACGGCACGTAGCGCTGCGGCCCGATCGCCAGACCGACCCTGCTGTGGCCGAGGTCGGCGAGGTGCCCGACGGCCATCCGCACGGCGGCGGAGTCGTCGGGCGAGACGAACGCCGCGCTGATCCGTTCGTTGTAGCCGTTGATCAGGACGAACGGCACGCCGCGGTCGGTGAGCGCGGCGTACCGGGCCGGGTCGGCCGACATGTCGGCGTGCAGCCCGGAGAGAAAGACGATCCCGCCGACGCCGCGCTCGACGAGCTGCTCGACGAGTTCGTCCTCGGTGGCGCCGCCGGGCAGCTGGGTGCAGAGCACCGGGGTGTAGCCGTGCCCGGCCAGCACCTGCTCGACGGACTGCGCGAACGCCGGGAAGATCGGGTTGGTGAGCTCGGGCGTCACCAGTCCGATCAGCCCGGCGCTGCGCCTGCGCAGCCGCACGGGACGTTCGTAGCCGAGGATGTCCAGCGCCGCGAGCACCCGCTGACGCGTGGGGTCCGCCACGCCCGGTTTCCCGTTGAGCACCCGGCTGACGGTCGCCTCGCTGACCGCTGCCTGACCGGCGATGTCCGAGAGCCTCGGCGCACCGCCGGTCCCGGGGCCTCTCTTCCGGATCTTGCCGGGCTCGCGGGGGCTGACACGCGCATCTGCGGCGTTGTCGTCAGTCGCCGACGCTCCGCGTGGGCTCCCTCCTCCGCCTTGCAGCTGCACGCGCCAGCCCCCGCTCCCTGATCCGGCCTGATCCGGAAGAGAGGCCCTGGGTAGGGGGACGGTCACACCGTCCACCACACCGTGGTGTCCGCGGGCAGCTCGATCTCGGCGCCGTCGGTGACGACCGGGCTGCTGGACAGCAGCACGGTGCCGCGCACCGGGATGCGCACCGGGCGACCCGTCGTGTTGACGGTGCAGACGAAGCCGGGGCGGGCGAAGATCAGCAGGCCCTCGGGGGCCTTGAGCCACTCCACCGCGGTTCCGGCGCCGAGCCCGGGGTGCGCCCGGCGGGCGGCGATCGCGGACCGGTACAGCTCCAGCGTGGAACCGGCGGTGCCGGTCTGCGCCTGGACGCTCAGCTCGCCCCACCCCTCGGGCTGGGGCAGCCAGCTGCCGCCGTCGCCGAAGCCGTACGAGCTGCCGTCGCGCGTCCACGGGATCGGCACCCGGCAGCCGTCACGGAAGCCGTCCTGGCCCTCCGCGCGGAAGAACGACGGGTCCTGACGGACCTCGTCGGGCAGGTCGGTGACGTCGGGCAGGCCGAGCTCCTCGCCCTGGTAGACGTACGCGGAGCCGGGCAGCGCCAGCATCAGCAGGGTGGCGGCGCGGGCCCGGCGCAGGCCCAGCTCGCGGTCGCCGGCCTCACGGATCTGGGTGCCGAGGCCGGGCGGGTTGGCGAACCGGGTGGTGTGCCGGGTCACGTCGTGGTTGGAGAGCACCCAGGTGGTGGGGGCGCCGACCGGACGCATCGCGTCGAGCGAGGTGTCGATGACCTTGCGGAGCTCGGCCGCGTCCCAGGCGGTGGAGAGGTACTGGAAGTTGAACGCCTGGTGCATCTCGTCGGGGCGTACGTAGTTGGCGGTGCGCTCGACCGTGGGGGTCCAGGCCTCGGCGACGGCGATGCGGTTGCCGGGGTACTCGTCGAGGATGATGCGCCAGGAACGGTAGATCTCGTGCACCCCGTCCTGGTCGAAGAACGGCATGACGTCGTTGCCGAGCAGCTTGAGCTGGTCGTGGCTGCCGAGGTCGGGCAGGCCGGCGGCCTTGACGAGGCCGTGGGCTACGTCGACCCGGAAGCCGTCGACGCCCATGTCGAGCCAGAAGCGCAGGATCGACCGGAACTCGTCGGCGACGGCCGGGTGTTCCCAGTTGAAGTCGGGCTGCTCGGGCGCGAAGAGGTGGAGGTACCAGTCGCCCGGGGTGCCGTCCGGGTCGGTGGTCCGGGTCCAGGCGGGGCCGCCGAAGATGGACTCCCAGTCGTTGGGCGGCAGTTCGCCGTCCGCGCCCTTGCCGGGGCGGAAGTGGTAGCGCTCGCGCAGCGCGGAGCCGGGGCCCTCGGCGAGGGCGCGCTTGAACCACTCGTGCCGGTCCGAGGAGTGGTTGGGCACCAGGTCCACGATGATCCGCAGGCCCAGGTCGTGGGCGTCCCGGATCAGCGCGTCGGCGTCCAGCAGGGTGCCGAACATCGGGTCGATGGCACGGTAGTCGGCGACGTCGTAGCCCGCGTCGGCCTGCGGGGACGCGTAGAACGGGCTGAGCCAGACCGCGTCCACACCGAGGTCCTTGAGGTACGGGAGTTTGCCGCGTACGCCTGCGAGATCGCCCATGCCGTCGCCGTTGCCGTCGGCGAAACTCCGTGGGTAGACCTGGTAGATCACCGCGTCCTGCCACCAGCCGGTCTGGTGGGCCGGAGCGTCGCCGAACGTGCCGGTGGAGGGGGCAGCGAGGTGCTGGGTCATGTCATCCCTGAGGTGTCGGGGTGGGAAGCGGCGCCGGAACCGGGTCGGGGTACCGGCGGCCGCCGGGACGTGGTGCGTGCGGGGCGTGCTGGGTCAGAGGCTGTCGGGTGACCTCGGACCGGATAGCGGACCTCTCAGCCCTTGACCGCTCCGGCGGACATGCCGGTGACCAGGTGACGCTGGGCGAAGAGGAAGACCAGGGCCGCGGGTATCGCGATCAGCACGGACGCGGCGGTCATCGGCCCCCACTGGGCTCCGTACCGGTTGACGAAGAGCTGCAGTCCGCCCGCGAGGGTGAGGTTGTCCTCGCCGACCATGAAGGCGGAGGCGTAGGCCACTTCGCCCCACGCGGTGATGAAGGAGTAGAACGCGGTGACGGCGAGGCCGGGCTTGGCGAGCGGCAGGATGAGCCGCCAGAACGTGCCGAACGGGGTGAGGCCGTCGACCTGCCCGGACTCGTCGATCTCGCGCGGGATGGTGTCGAAGAAGCCCTTCATCATCCAGGCACAGAACGGCACCGAGATGGTCAGGTAGGTGATGACGAGGCCGGCGGGCTGATTCAGCAGCCCCATGCCCGACATGATGTTGTAGATCGGCACGATGAGGACGGCGACCGGGAACATCTGGGTGATCAGCAGCGTCCACATCAGCCCGCGCTTGCCCGGGAAGCGGAAGCGGCTGACGGCATAGCCGGTGGAGGCGGAGATGATGACGCCGAGCAGCGTGGTGAGCCCCGCGACGAGCAGGGAGTTGCCGAACCAGGTGAGGAACTTCGTGTTCTGGATCAGGTTCGTGTAGTTCTCGAACGTGGTCTCTTTGAAGAAGTCCGTGGTGGTCGCGTACGCGGCGGGCTTCAGCGAGGTGAGCAGGACCCACAGCACGGGGAAGACGGCGATCACGGACGCGACGATGAGCGTGAGGTGCAGCCCGAAGGAGGCGATCGGCGAACGCTCGCCGCGCAGACGGACCTTGCGCGCGGAGTGCCGTGCGCGGGTCGCCGGGACGGTGGTTGCGGGGGCGGTGGTCACCAGTCGTCTCCCTGTGTGCGGAGGACTCGCCGGTAGACGGCGGCGAAGATCATCAGGAGTACGAGGATCAGCACGCCCCAGGTGGAGGACTGCGCGAAGTCACGCGGGCTGATCTCGAAGGAGAACTTGTACGCCTGGGTGACCAGGATCTGGGTGGCTTCACCGGGTCCGCCGCGGGTCAGCAGGTAGATCACCGGGAACATGTTGAAGGTCCAGATGGTGGAGAGCAGGATCACCGTGGTGGAGACCGGCCGCAGTCCGGGCAGCGTGATGTGGCGGAACCTCTGCCAGGCGGTGGCGCCGTCCATCTCCGCGGCCTCGTACTGCTCGCTGGGGATCGACTGCAGTCCGCCGAGCAGGGCGACCATCATGAACGGCACGCCGAGCCAGACGTTGACGGCGATGACGGAGAACTTCGCCCAAGTGGGGTCGTTCAGCCAGGGTATGCCGTCGATCCCGCCACCGGAGAGGATCTTGTTGAGCAGCCCGCGGTCCTCGTTGTAGAGGAACTGCCAGGCGAAGACGGAGACGAAGCCGGGGATGGCCCAGGGCAGGATGAGCGCCATCCGGTACGCGGAGCGTCCGGCGATACGGCGGTTGAGGATGTTGGCGAGGGCCATGCCGAGACCGAAGGTGATGGTCACACAGGAGACCGTCCACACCAGGGTCCACCCGAGCGTGCCGAGGAACTGATTGCCGGTGAGTGCGTCGGTGTAGTTGTCCAGGCCCACGAACTCGTACGTGGCGGGCATGTGGTTGACACCGATGGACCGCTCGACGTTGCGCTCATTGGCATCGGTCATCGACAGGTAGATGCCGCGGACCAGCGGGTAGCCGATGATCACGCCGATCACGACGACGACCGGCGCGACCATGGTCCAGGCGTACCAGTGTGTCGACAGGGCCCGCCGGAGCCTGCTCGGCGGCGGGGGGTTGCCAGTACCGCGGCTCCGGCCGCGGGCGACGTCGTCGCCCGCGGCCTTCGCCACCGACTGGCTGGTGTGGACAGCCATCAGCCGGCCTGCCTTCCTGTTACTTCCAGTCCTTGAGGAGCTTGCGGTAGGAGTCGCCGGTCGTCTTGACGGCCTTCTCCGGCGTGGTCTGGCCGGTCAGGACCTCGGTGTACTCGGTGACGAGCGGCGCGAAGAGGCTGCCGGTCTCCGGGATCCAGGGGCGCTCGACGGCGGTCTCGACGACGGGCTTGAAGTAGCCGACGATCTCGTTGTCGACGACGTCCTGCTTGGCGTAGGCGGAGGTACGGGTCGGCAGGAGGCTCAGCTCCTTGGTGACCTTGGCCTGGGTGTCGGCGGACGTCATGTAGTCGACGAACGCGTAGGAGGCGTCGAGGTTCTTCGAGCCCGCGTAGACGGCCAGGTTGTGGCCGCCCTGCGGGGCGCCCTGCGCGGCGGAGCCGGCCGGGACCGGGGCGATGCCCAGGTTGGCCTTGTCCTTGAACTCCTTGCCGGCGTAGGTGTCGGCGACGGCCCACGGGCCGTTGATCATCATGGCGACCTTGCCGTCCTTGAAGGACGCCTGCATGTTGTCCCAGCCGTCCGTGGCATCGGTTTTGGCCGCACCGGAGTCGACGAGGTCCTTGACGACCTTCATCGCCTTGACGCCCTCGGGGTTGTCGATGGTGACGGACTTGGTGGAGGCGTCGACCATGTCGCCGCCCTCGCCGTACAGGAAGGAGAGGAACCAGTACGCGTCGTCGCCGCGCAGGTACATACCGGTCTTGCCGGTCTTGTCCTTGATCTTCTTGGAGACGGTCTTCAGCTCGTCGATGGTCCTGGGGACCTCGACGCCGGCCTCCTTGAAGATCTTCTTGTTGTAGAAGATGCCCATGGAGTCGATGACCTGCGGCACCGCGTACGTCTTGTCCTTGTACTTGGTGGACGCGGCGGCCTGCTTCAGGAAGTCGTCCGGCCTCTGCAGCGCGGGGGTGCCGTCGAGCGGGGCCAGGTAGCTGAGGTCCGCGAACTCGGGGGTCCAGGCGACCTCGGAGCGGATGACGTCGGGAGCGCCGGAGCCGGACTGGGCCGCGTTCTTGAACTTGTTCTGCGCGTCACCGAAGGGCACGTTGACGTACTTGATGTGGACCTTCGGGTGCTGCTTGGTGAAGTCCTCGGCGATCTTCTTGAAGACCTTGTCCTCGCTGCCCGCGGTGGAGGTGTCCCACCACGTCACGGTGCCGGAGAGCTCGCCCGAGCTCTTGCTCGTGCCGTCGGACTCGCTGTCGCTGCCGCAGGCGGTCGCCGCGAACGCCAGGGTCGCGACCAGGGCGGTGGCCGTTATGCCACGTCGCATCTGAACTCCTTCAACTGCCGTACCGCTCCGTCGCGGCGCCGGGTCGACGAGAACGTAACAAGGATGAAAGAACGCCGAAAGAGTTTGCGGAAGATTTCTGCAAGCACCGACGATCGTTACATTCGCGTGTCCTCACGGTTGCCGTCAAGCCTCTTGACGCGAGCCGTCGATCCCTGGCAGTGGCAGGCCACAGCCCTCGATCCCGTAGTGCGACGATCTGACTGCGATCCGCAATCCGGGCTCGCAAGACCTTGCAAGATGTTGCCGCGATCCCACCCCGGAGCACCCCACAGGTACGGTCGTCCGATTCCTGCGGATGGTGGGCAATCCGACATACGCCCGGTACAGTCCACTTCCATGACCGCACGGCTTGCCGATATCGCAACTCAGGCGGGGGTCAGCGAAGCGACGGTCAGCCGCGTACTGAACGGCAAGCCCGGTGTTGCAGCGGCCACCCGCGAATCCGTTCTCGCCGCGCTCGACGTTCTCGGCTACGAACGGCCCGTGCGGCTGCGCAGGCGCAGCGCGGGACTGGTGGGCCTGATCACGCCTGAGCTGGAGAACCCCATCTTCCCCGCCCTGGCCCAGGTCATCGGCCAGGCGCTGACGCGGCAGGGCTACACGCCGGTGCTGGCGACCCAGACCCCCGGCGGCTCCACCGAGGACGAGTTGACCGAGATGCTGGTCGACCGCGGCGTCGCGGGCATCATCTTCGTCTCCGGGCTGCACGCCGACACCTCGGCCGATATGCAGCGCTATGAACAACTGCGCGCCAAGGGTGTCCCGTTCGTCCTGGTCAACGGCTTCTCGCCGAAGGTCCAGGCGCCGTTCATCTCTCCGGACGACCGGGCCGCGATGCGGCTCGCGGTGACGCACCTGGTGTCGCTGGGCCATCAGCGGATCGGTCTGGCGGTCGGCCCGAAGCGGTTCGTGCCGGTCCTGCGCAAGATCGAGGGCTTCCGCGCCACCGTGCAGGAGCAGTTGGACCTCGCGCCGGACGAGGTGGAGGAGCTGATCCAGCATTCGCTGTTCACCCTGGAGGGTGGACAGGCCGCGGCGTCGGCGCTGATGGAGCGGGGCTGCACGGCGGTGGTGTGCGCGAGCGACATGATGGCGCTCGGCGCGATCCGGGCCGCCCGCCGGCTGTCGATGGAGGTACCGCGCGATCTGTCGGTGGTCGGCTACGACGACTCGCCGCTCATAGCGTTCACCGATCCGCCGCTGACCACGATCCGTCAGCCGGTGACGGCGATGGGCCAGGCCGCCGTGCGCACGCTCCTGGAGGAGGTCGGCGGCACGCCCGCCCCGCACAGCGAGTTCGTCTTCATGCCCGAACTGGTCGTTCGCGGTTCAACGGCCGCTGGTCCGGGGCCCGCTCCGGCCACCACCGCCTGACCCGCCCAGGATCCCACGCCCGTTCCCGGCACGCAGTTCGAGCACGCGTTTCCGGCACTCCTGATGTGCGGCCCGGACCCGGCCGGAGGATCAACGGGCGGAGGGGCATTTTCTGGCAGACTCTGTGCCTATGGGTGAATTGAGCGTGACGTCACAGGAAGGCCGACCGGAGGCCACCCCGTCACCCATCGTGGACGAGGCGGCCCCCGCGGCGAACCCCAAGTGGAACACCGGACGGCGCAACAGCCACCCGGCGAGACTGCGTCACCTCCGCTCCCCCCGCCGACCGCGCATCTGGTTCGAAATCCTGCTCGTCGCGGCCAGTTACTGGGTGTACTCGCTGGTGCGCAACGCCGTCCCGGAGCAGCGGACCGAGGCCCTGCGCAACGCCAACCGGATCTGGTCGGCCGAGAACCACCTGGGCATCGCGGTGGAGCAGACGGTCAACCACGCGGTGAATTCCGCGACATGGCTGATCGTCTCGATGAACTACTACTACGCGACCCTGCACTTCGTCGTCACCGTCTGTGTGCTGGTCTGGCTGTTCCGCTGCCACCCCGGCCGTTACGCGGCGGCCCGGCTGGCCCTGTTCGCGACCACGGGCGTGGCGCTGCTCGGTTACTACCTGTATCCGCTGGCGCCGCCCCGTCTGATGAACGGCGGCCACTTCATCGACACCGTGCTGGTTCATCACACCTGGGGTTCGATGGCCTCGGGCAACTTCAAGAACATGTCGAACCAGTACGCGGCGATGCCGTCGATGCACATCGGCTGGTCGCTCTGGTGCGGTCTGACCGTCTTCGCGCTGGCCTCCGCGCCCTGGGCGCGCGTCCTGGGCCTGCTCTACCCGACGGTCACCCTGGTCGTCATCGTGTCGACCGCCAACCACTTCTGGCTGGACGCGCTGGGCGGCATGGCGTGCCTGGCCTTCGGTTGCGCGGTGTCGTACGCCTGGTACGGCTCGCTGCCGCACCATCTCCCGAAGCGGGTGCCGCTGCCGCGCGAAAGGGCCCGGCTGGCCGGCCTGTCCGCGCGTACGCCGGTCCGGCCGCGGCGCCCGGCGGCGGACGCGGCGGCGGGCCGCCGCTGAGAGCCTGTCGGGTGACCTCGGACCGGAGAGGCGGACGCGGTCTGGTGCGTGCGATTCCAAGGCGGAGGAGGGAGTCGACGCGGAGCGTTGGCGACCGACGACAACGCGGGAAGCGTGCGTGCCAGGGCGTGGCCGCCCGGTCGGAGGTCGCCCGACAGGCTCTGAGGGCGTATTCGGCCCGTCCGCCGCCGGACCTCACCCCCGGTGCACCACGCGTCCCCCGCACACCGTGAGCCGCACCGGCGCCTCCCCCAGCTCGTCCGCCGGGGCCGCCACCGGATCCACCCCGAACGCCGTCAGATCGGCCCGGTACCCCACGGCGATCCGGCCCGCGACGTGCTGCTCCCCGGCGGCGACCGCCGCGTGCGAGGTGCAGCCCTCCAGCGCCATCAGCCCGGTCAGCGCCTGCTCGGCGGTGACCGGCTCGGTGTCGTACGCCCCGGGCAGCCGCCGCAGCCGGGCCGTGGCCAGCACCTGCCGTACGTCGTAGTGGGCGATCGGCCAGTCCGAGCCCAGCGCCAGGTAGGCCCCGGCGTCGCGCAGGTCCCGGCAGCGCCAGGCCCGCCCGGCCCGCTCGTCACCGAGCCGCTTCGACCATGCGTCGCTGTGGTCGGCACGGGTGTACGCGGTGTGCGTGGGCTGCATCGAGGCGATCACCCCGAGGGCGGCGAACCGGGCGGCCAGGCCGTTCGGCACGGTCTCGATGTGCTCGATGCGGTGGCGGAGCCGGCCGCTCTCCCCCAGCGCCTCCACGGTGTCCAGCACATGCCGCACGGCCGCGTCCCCGATGGCGTGCGTGGCGGTGCGCACCCCGGCGTGGTGCAGATGGTGGACGGCGGCGGTGTACGCCTGCGGGTCCGGCCAGAACGCCTCGGTGCCCTCCCCGTGGCAGTCGGCGTGCTCCAGCCACGCGGTGCCGCCCTCGACGGTGCCGTCCATGAAGAACTTGACGCCGCCGACGCGCCAGAGCCGGCCCGCCTCACTCTGCACACGTACCAGCTCGTCCAGGGCCTCCTGGTCGGCGCCCGGCATGCACCAGGGGGCCAGCCGCAGCCGTACGGGCAGGTCCGTCTCCTCCTCGACGGCGGCCAGCAGCTCGGGCACGGAGCCGTCGGCGAGGTCCATCACATGGGCCCCGGTGAGGCCGGTGGCGGCCATGCCCGAGAGCAGTTCCACGAGGCGGGTGCGGCGTTCCGCGTACGAGGGCCTGGGCAGCCGTGCCCCGACCAGGTCCATCGCGGCGTGCTCGATCAGATGCCCGGTGGGGCGGCCGTCGGGGTCGCAGACGACGGTGGAGCGCTGGACGAAGGTGCGGGGGCCCGTGATCCCGGCGCGTTCCAGGGCCGCCCCGCTGGCCAGGGCGGAGTGCCCGTCGTAGAGCCGGATGAAGGCGGGGGCGCCGCCGATGGCGTCCTCGATCAGGGACCGGTCGACGGGCACGCCGCCGAAGGCGTTGTGGTCCAGGCCCCAGGCGATGACCCAGCCCTCGGTCCGTTCGGCCGCTGCCAGGGCGGCGCGCAGCTGGTCGAGGTCGCGGACGGCGGTGAGGTCCGTGCCGGTGGCCATCTCCAGGCCCCAGACGGGGTGGCTGTGCGCGTCGACCAGACCGGGCGTGAGGGTGGCCCCGGACAGGTCGAGGTGGACCGTGCCGTTGCCGCGCCATTCGCGCAGTCCGGCCTCGTCGCCGACCGCGGTGATCACCCCGTCCTTGACCGCCACGGCGGTGGCTTCCGGCCGGGCCGGATCGAGGGTGCGGACACGGGCTCCGGTGAGGAGGAGGTCGGCTGCGGACACGGTGGGACTCCTTAGACGGTGGTGGAGGCGGTGGCGGCGGGGGCGGTCTCGGCCCCGGTCTCCTGCGACGTTGACGGCTCGGCCGCGAACCGGGCGTACACCTCGGGTTTGTTGCGCTTCAGCCGGTACGCGAGCGCGAGTCCGATCAGGAAGACCGCGGGCACCAGCGAGACGAGCACGATGTTCACGCCGGTCGAGGCGCCGGAGAACAGATCGACGTGGTCAGTGACCAGGAAGATCGCGGCTGCCAGCAGCACGGCGGCGACGACCGGCGCGACGACGGTACGGAACCTGCCCTCGCCGTGCTCGAACCGGCGGAAGAACAGCGGTACGGCAATCGCGGCGAGCAGCTGGAGCAGCATCAGGCCGAGCATTCCCGGTGTGTTGACCCAGAGCAGCAGTTGCGCGTACGGGTCGGCTCCGGCCGCCGCGAAGCCGATGACGACGACGGCTCCGAGTGCGATCTGGGCGAGTCCGGCCACATAGGGGGAACGGTGGCGGGGGTGGATGCGGCCCAGGGCCGCGGGCAGCACCCCTTCCTCGGAGAGCGCGAGTCCGTACCGGTTGATGGCGTTGTGGAAGGCGAGCAGCGAGGCGAGGACGCTGGTGACGATGAGGATGTGCATCAGGTCCGCGGCCCAGGAGCCGACGTAGTGGGTGATGGCGGAGAAGAACAGCCCGCCCGGGTCGGTGGTGGCGGCCTCGACCACGCTCGCGTCGCCGAAGGCCTGGATGACGGTCCAGACGATGAACGCGTAGAAGAGCCCGAGGAACGCGACGGCGATATAGGTGGCGCGGGGGACGGTACGGTCCGGGTTCCGTGCCTCGCGCCGGTAGATCACCGTGGACTCGAAGCCGGTGAAGGCGGCGAACGCGCAGGCCAGTACGGCTGCCGTGCCGGGTACGAGGACATGGCCGGGGGTGAACGAGGCGAGCGAGATCCCGTCGGCTCCGCCGTCCAGCAGCACACCGCCGGCGAGCAGGACGAGAATGCCGGTCTCGGCGACGAGCAGCACCCCGAGGACCTTGGCTCCGAAGTCGATGGAGCGGAAGCCGCCGTACCAGATGAGCAGCAGTCCGGCGAGGGAGATCGGCAGCCAGGGGATGTCGATGCCCCACAGGGCCTGGGCGGTGTCGGCGGTGGTGGAGCCGAGCAGTCCGTAGACGCCGATCTCCATGCCGTTGTAGCCGAGCATCGCGAGCAGGGCGGCGGCGATGCCGACGGGGCGGCCCATGCCCCGGGTGATGTACGCGTAGAACGCGCCGCCGCTGCGGACGTGGCGGCTCATCGTGGTGAACCCGATGGCGAAGATCGCGAGGGTCACGCCGGCCAGCAGATAGCCGACGGGGGCGCCGATGCCGCCGAGCAGGATGGCGATGGGGGCGACGCCGGCCATCACCGTGAGCGGGGCGGCCGCCGAGATGACGAAGAAGGCGATGTCGGCGGTGCCGAGGGTGCCTCTTCTGAGAGTGGGCGCAGACATACGAAAGGGGAGCCCTTCTGCGACTGGCGGGGCAGGGACCGGTAACCAGAAACCTAAAGGCTTTCGGTTTGCGCAATGTAGCCTCACCCATGGGCATCCGGGAAGACCTCCCGGTGGACACACGTCAGGAGAACCACGCATGGGACGGCCGCGCACACCGCTGCTGGACCGGGAGCGCATCACCACCACGGCGCTCGAACTCATCCACGAGCAGGGCGAGTTCAGCGTCCCGCAGATAGCCCGGAGGCTCGGGGTGCAGACCGGGTCGCTCTACCACCATGTGGACGGAAGGGGCGGCGTCGTCGAGCTCATCCGGGAACGGGTGTGCGACGCGATCGACTCCGCGACCCTCGACGTGGAGCCCTGGGACGCGGCCATGACGGCCTGGGCCCGCTCCTACCGTGCCGCGTTCGCCGCCCACCCGCGTGCGATTCCGCTGCTGACGACCTCACCGGTGCGCGCCCCGAAGGTCCTGGAGCAATACGAGAGCGCGGTCCGGCTGCTGCTGGGCGTCGGCTTCGCGATGTCCGAGGTGATGACGGTGATCACCGCGCTGGAGAACCTGGTCCTGGGTTCGGCGCTGGACCTGGCGGCCCCGGAGACGATGTGGGAGCTCCCGGACGACATCACGACCCCGCGCCTCGCGCAGGCGCTGGCCGCGGTGGGCACGGGCCGGGCGGACGCGGCGTTCGAGCTGGCGCTGGGCGCGTTCATCGGGCACTGCCGCGGACTGCTGGACGCGAAGGAGGCGTAGGCGTACCGCCCGGTGAGGATGGGGACGCGGCGCGGGGACGCCGGCATGCGTCCCGTCTCACGCCCCGTAGAACCGCTCCTCCACCACCGCCCGCGCCCGCCGGGTGATCCGCCGGTAGTCGTCCAGCATGTCCCCGACGTGCCCCGGCTCGTACCCCAGGTACCGCCCGACCGCGGTGAGTTCGCGCGGCCCGGACGGGAACGTGTCGCCCGGCCGGCCGCGTACCAGCATCACCGCGTTGCGCACCCGGGTGGCCAGCACCCAGGCCTCGTCCAGTGTCTGCGCGTCCTCGGTCGGGATCAGATCCGCCGCGCACGCCGCCGCCAGCGCCTCGCGGGTACGTGTCGTCCGCAGCCCCGGTTCCGCCCAGCCGTGCTGCATCTGCATCAGCTGGACCGTCCACTCGACATCGCTCAGCCCGCCGCGCCCCAGCTTGGCGTGGAGCGTCGGATCGGCGCCGCGCGGCAGCCGCTCGGATTCCATCCGGGCCTTGAGACGCCGGATCTCGCGGACCGCGTCCTCCCCCAGGCCCTCCATCGGATAGCGCAGCGGATCGATCAACTCGATGAACTCGCGGCCGAGTTCCGCGTCGCCCGCGACCGGCTCGGCGCGCAGCAGCGCCTGGCTCTCCCAGACCAGCGACCAGCGCCGGTAGTAGGCCTCGTACGATGCCAGCGTGCGCACCAGCGGTCCACTCTTGCCCTCCGGGCGCAGATCCGCGTCGATGATCAACGGCGGGTCGGCGGTGGGCAGTTGGAGCAGTCGGCGCATCTCGGCGACCACCGCGTTCGCGGCCCGGCCCGCCTCCTGCTCGTCGACCCCCTCGCGCGGCGAGTGGACGAACAGCACATCGGCGTCGGAGCCGTAGCCGAGCTCGTGGCCGCCGAACCGGCCGACGCCGATGACCGCGAACCGGGTGGGGAGGGTGTCCCCCCACTGTTCGCGCACGGCGGCGCGCAGGGCGCCCCCGATCGTGACGGCGTTCAGATCGGTGACAGCGTTGCCCACCCGGTCGACCAGGGCCCCCGGGTCCTCCTCGGCGGGGCGGTCCTCCGTACCGTACGAGCCGATGAGGTCCGCGGCCGTGGTCCGGAACAGCTCGCGCCGCCGCACCCCGCGCACCACCGCGACGGCGGACTCGGCGCCCTCCGCGCGCCCCACCGCGGCCAGCACCTCCTGCTCCAGGTTCTCCCGGGTGCGCGGCTTCAGCCCCTGCGGGTCACCGAGCAGCGCCACCGCCTCCGGGGCCCGCAGCAGCAGGTCGGGGGCGAGCCGGCCGGCCGACAGCACCCGGGCGAGGTTCTCCGCGGCGGCGCCCTCGTCCCGCAGCAGCCGCAGGTACCAGGGGGTCTTGCCGAGGGCGTCGGACACCTTGCGGAAACCGAGCAGCCCGGCGTCCGGGTCCGCGGAGTCCGCGAACCAGCCGAGCAGCACCGGCAGCAGGGTGCGCTGGATGGCGGCCTTGCGGGACACGCCGGACGACAGCGCCTCCAGGTGCCGGAGCGCGGCGGCCGGATCGGCGTAGCCCAGCGCTTCGAGCCGGTGCCCGGCCGCCTTCGCGCTGAGCCGGGACTCACCGGGCGCGAGCTGGGCGACGGCGTCGAGCAGCGGCCGGTAGAACAGCTTCTCGTGCAGTCGCCGCACCACGGACGCGTGCCGCTTCCACGCCTGGTTGAGCTCGGTGATCGGGTCCGTGCGCATCCCGAGGGAGCGTCCGAGCCGCCGCAGATCGGGGGCGTCCTCCGGGACCAGATGGGTGCGGCGCAGCCGGTAGAGCTGGATGCGGTGCTCCATGGCGCGCAGGAAGCGGTAGGCGTCGTCCAGTTGCGCGGCGTCCACCCGTCCCACGTAGCCGCCCTCGGCGAGCGCGCGCAGGGCCTCCAGCGTGGTGCCGCTGCGCAGGGTGGCGTCACTGCGGCCGTGCACCAACTGGAGGAGCTGTACGGCGAATTCGACGTCCCGCAGGCCGCCGGGGCCGAGCTTGATCTCGCGGTCGACGCGGTCCGCGGGGATGTTGTCGACGACGCGGCGGCGCATCTTCTGCACGTCGGGGACGAAGTTCTCGCGGTCCGCGGCCTGCCATACGAGCGGCGACACGGCCTCGACGTACTCCGCGCCCAGCTCGGGGTCGCCGGCCACCGGCCGGGCCTTGAGCAGTGCCTGGAACTCCCAGGTCTTGGCCCAGCGCTGGTAGTACGCGAGATGCGAGGACAGCGTCCGCACCAGGGGTCCGTTGCGGCCCTCGGGACGGAGGTTGGCGTCGACGGGCCAGATGGTGCCCTCGACCGTCGTGTCGGAACAGATCCGCATCATGTGCGCGGCCAGTCGGGTGGCGGCCTGCACGGCCGCGCTCTCCTCCTCGAAGCCGTCGACCGGTTCCGCGACGAAGATGACATCGACGTCGGAGACGTAGTTCAGCTCGTGCCCGCCGCACTTGCCCATCGCGATGACGGCGAGCCGGCACTGGGCGGCGTCGGCCGGTGCGGCCGTACGGGCGATGGCGAGCGCCGCCCGCAGGGTCGCGGTGGCCAGATCGGCCAGTTCGGCGGCGGCCTCGGCGACGTCCGTCGTACCGCACACATCGCGGGCCGCTATGGCCAGCAGGCACCGGCGGTAGGAGACGCGCAGCGAGTCGGGGTCGTCGGCCCCGGCGAGACCCTGCTCGAACTCGGCCACGCCGGGGTGCAGATCGGTGGCCTCGTAGGTGACGAGGGCCTGCCAGTCGCGGGGGTGGCGGGCGAGATGGTCGCCGAGCGCCTCGGACGCCCCGAGCACCCCGAGCAGCCGGTCCCGCAGCGGTTTGGCGGTGACGAGCGTGTCCAGCAGGATCTGCCGCTCGTCCGCCTCCTCGGCCTCCACCAGCCGGACGAGCCCGTGCAGGGCCAGATCGGGGTCGGCGGTGGCGCCGAGGGCTTCGAGCAGCACCGGGTCGGAGCGTACGGACGACAGCTCGGGCAGATCGAGGAGCCGCTCGGCGGCGGAGGGGTCCGTGAAACCGTGCCGCAGCAGTCGGGTGAACGTGCTGCTCCTGCGCCCCGGCACCGTCGTCATTCCGTGCTCTCCCGCTCGCCGCCACACACCATCCAGCGTTCCGAGCCTAGCCCGCTCCGATAAATTCGGAGCGTGTGCGCGGTCCGTACTTCGCGGGCACGATCATTTCCAGGACCAGACCGGGAGGCCCTCATGTCCGGATTCGAACCCTACGCCGAGCTGGATGGCGACTACAGCGACAAGAACGCGACGGCCTGTCCGTGGTCGGCGGCGAGGGACCTGCTGACCAGGGCGGAACTGTACTGGCTGTCCACGGTCCGCCCGGACGGCCGCCCGCACGTCACTCCGCTGATCGGGGTGTGGGCGGACAGCGCCCTGCATTTCGCCACCGGTGCCGAGGAGCGCAAGGCCCGGAACCTGGCCGCCAACCCCGAAGTGGTGCTGACGACCGGCAACAACACCATGTCGGAGGGACTCGACGTGGTGGTCGAGGGCCGGGCGGAGCGGGTGACGGACGAGGACCGGCTGAACCTGCTGGCCGTGGCCTGGGAGGCGAAGTACGGCCCGGAGTGGCACTTCGACGTACGGGCCGGCACGTTCGTGAACGCGGGACACACGGCGCTGGTGTTCCAGGTGCGCCCTCGCAAGGCCTTCGGTTTCGGCAAGGGCGCCCGCTTCAGCCAGACGCGGTGGCGGTTCAGCTGAGCGTCTCAGCCGACGGAGTGATCCGTCGGGCCGGGCCTGGTCGCGATGACGACGGTCGCGTACAGCTCGTCGGAGGAGACCACGCGCGGGATCAGGCCGCTGCGGGCGACGGTCTCCTCGGCCCGTGCCGCCTGCCGCTCGCTCGTCTCGACCAGCAGATGCCCGCCCGGTGCCAGCCATCGCGGGGCCTCGGCGGTGACCCGGCGCAGGACGTCGAGGCCGTCCAGGCCCCCGTCGAGCGCCACGCGCGGTTCATGGATGCGGGCCTCCGGGGGGAGCAGTTCGACATCGTCCGTGGGTACGTACGGGACATTGGCGAGCAGGATCTCCACCCGGCCGCGCAGCGATCCGGGCAGCGGTTCGAAGAGGTCGCCCTCGTACACCTCGCCCGCCTCGCCGATGTTGCGGCGGGCGCACCGCACGGCGGCGGGTTCGATGTCCGTGGCGTGCAGTTCGACCCGGCCCGGTCTCGCGGCGAGCGCGGCGCCGAGGGCTCCCGAACCGCAGCACAGGTCAACGACGACCGCTCCGGGCCCGGCGAGGGCGGCGGCCTGCCGGACCAGGAACTCGGTGCGGCGGCGGGGGACGAAGACGCCGGGGTCGACGGCGATCCGCAGACCGCCGAACTCGGCCCAGCCGAGGACGTGTTCCAGGGGGAGACCGGCGGCCCGCCGTTCGACCATGGCCGCGAGCGAGGCGGGGTCGGTGGCCGTGGCGACGATCAACTCCGCCTCGTCCTCGGCGAATACGCAGCCGGCGGCGCGGAGTGTGGTGACGATGGTGGAGACGGCGAGCGGTGTGGTGGAAACCGACATGAGCGGAGCCTTTCGGGAAAGCCGATGGGCGCTCCGCAGTCGACTATGTCGGGTCGACCACGCGATCGTGAGGGATGAGCACCCAGCCTGATACAGCGGTAATGGGTCTCACCTCCTCGGTCGGCCCCCGTGTGGGGATGCGTCACACTACACCGGTCGCCTCTCCGGTGCCCGGGACAGCCCTCAGGGGCTGTCCGCCGCCCCTGCCACCGCCACCGGCGACGACCCGCCCTTCACGGCGACGCGGGGCGTTCCCGTCCCGTCCGCCGGGACGGTCCAGACGTCGCTCCCCCGGCCGGACCCGCCCGGCAGCGCGTAGGCGAGCGTGTCGTCGTCCAGCCAGGCCGCCTGGTCGTCGACGCTGTGCTCCTCCGCGAGCGGCGTCTCGTGCATGGTCCGCAGATCGAGGACGTACAGCCGCCAGGGCGCCGCCGCGTCGTCGGAGACCTTCTTCTTGAACGCGAGCCGGGTGTTGTCGGGCGACAGAGAGGGGCACTCGACGTTCTGCCGCAGCGCCTTCGCCGACCAGTCCCGCATGTTCCCCTCGACGAGGTAGGTGCGGCCCTTGGTGGACACGGTCGCGTAGAAGCGGTTGTCGTCACGGGCGAAGGTCACGCCCCAGTAGTTGACATCAGGGGCGTGGTAACGGGCGCCGTCGATGGTGAGCTGGATGTTCTCCATGGACTTGATGAGGTAGCCGGTGCGCAGATCGAGGATGGCGGTGCGGGTGGAGAAGGAGGTGGTGGCGTACGAGTCGCCGGTCGCGAACACCGTCCAGGACAGCATCCGCCCGGAGGCGGAGACCCGGGCGCGGGTGGGAACGCCCGGCACGGTGATCCGGCGTTTCTCGCGCAACTGCCGGTCGAGGACGATCGCGTACGTCCTGGGCAGCACCCCGGGCTTGGCCCGCAGGCAGAGCGCGCCTTCGTCGGAGGCGTAGAACCGGTCGCAGGCGGGGCCGCCGGTGGTACGGGCCCCGGCGGTACGGGCGCCCGCGGTACGGACTCCGGGGGCGCCGGCCAGCGGCTGGTGGGCGACGCGTCCGCTGGCCGTGTCCCGGAAGTACAGCGCGGGCCCGCCGAGGGTGAACGAGGCGTCGGCCTCGTTCCGTTCCCCCTTCGTCCGCTGCTGCGCGTGCATCACATACCCGACGGAACCGCCCGCGAGGAGCAGCACCGCGGCCACCACGACGGCGATCCGGGCGCGGGGGCCGGGCGGGGTCGCGGTTCTCGGAAACCTGGCGCTCATGCGGTCCGCCTTTCGGGGATCTGGGCTGCCGACTCCCCGGGAGCGGGGGTGCCGGAGGGATTGCGGGGCAGCAGCGCCCAGCCGCCCGCGAGGGCGACGAGCAGGGCGGAGACCGCAGCCCACAGCGCGGGGCCCGGCCCCCACAGGGTCCAGGCGGCGCCGAAGCCCGCCGCGGCGAGCATCCGGGCCAGCGCCTGGCCGGTCTGGAGCACGGCCAGTCCGCCCGCCCTGCCGTCGGCGGGCAGCACGGGTCCGGCGAGGGCCATCAGCACGCCGTCGGTGGTGGCGTAGAAGACGCCGAGCAGCGCGAGGACGGGCACCAGGAGCAGCAGGGCCGGGCCCCCGATGGGGGCGAGGAGCGTGGCGTACACGCCGAGCAGCGCGAGGTGCCCGTACAGGAACGGCAGCCGTCGGCCGACCCGGTCGGCGATCCGGCCCGCCGGGACCGCCAGCAGCAGGTAGCACGCCGCGGCGCCGAGCGGCAGCAGCGGGAACCAGCTGATGGGGAGGTCGAGCCGACGCTGGAGCAGGAGGTAGACGAAGGCGTCGCCGACGGTGGCGGCGCCGAGCAGGGAGGCGGCGGCGAGGATCCGCCGGAAGGCGGGGTCACGGAGCGCCCCGAACGCCTTGCGCCTGCGGGGAGCCTGGATCAGGGGCGGTGGTGCCGGCTGGTGCCCGGGGACGTACAGGACGAGAAGCAGCACCCCGAGCAGGCCGACGCAGAAGCTGACCACGAACACCGCGTCGTAGGCGTCGGCGGTCGCCCAGAGCAGGGCGAACGCGGCGAGCGGGCCGAGCAGGGCGCCCGTGGTGTCCATCGCCCGGTGCACGCCGAAGGACCGGCCGAGCGTCTCGGGCGGGCTGCTCAGGGTGATCAGCGCGTCGCGGGGCGCCGTACGGATGCCCTTGCCGACCCGGTCGGTGGCGAGGGCGGCCGCGATCCCGGCGGTGGCGCCGCCCGCGAGCAGCAGGCCGATCCGGGAGAGGGCGGAGAGGGCGTAGCCGAGCCCGGCGACCCGTTTGTGCCCGCGGCCACGGTCGGCGGCGTACCCGCCGAGCAGTCGCACGACGGCGGCGGCGCCGTTGAACAGGCCGTCCAGGAAGCCGAATTGGAGGGGTGAGAGACCGAGCCCGAGGACAAGGTAGAGCGGCAGCACCGCGGTGACCATCTCGGAGGAGATGTCGGTGACGAGGCTGACCGTGCCGAGTGCCAGGACGGTGCCGGGGACGCGCCGGCCCGCCCCGCCGCTGCGGGGCGGGGCCGGCGTGTCCCGGCGGCCTGTGGTCGCCAGATACATCAGTGGCAGGTGTACTTCGGGCTGGTGTCCTTGGTCTTGCCGTCGGTGCCGACGTAGTTCCAGCTGTAGCCGGAGTCGGTGAAGTCCATCTTCAGGACGCCGTATTCACCGCTGATCCGCTTCTGGCTGTTGGGCTGGACCTCCTCGATGGGGTAGGGCTCGGCGCCGCCCATCCCGCCGACGATCTCGGTGATCCCGTCCGCGGTGGCCTTCCCGTCGGGGTTCTGCGGGGCGAACCGCTCGTAGTGGTGGTCGTGCCCGTTGAGCACGAGATCGGCCTTGGCCCCGTACAGGATCTTCCAGACCGGCCTGCTGACCGGGTCGTTGCCGTGTCCGCCGGAGGAGTACAGCGGGTGGTGCCAGTAGGCGGCGATGCACGCCTTGCTGTTCTTGGCGATGTCGGCCTTGAGCCAGTCGATCTGCGCGCTCTGGTCGAAGGAGTTGGAGTCGAGGGCGATGAAGTGCCAGTTGCCTTCGTCGAAGCTGTAGTAGGTCTTGCCCTGGGGGTACGCGATGGACCCGAAGTACGTCTTGTAGCCGGCCAGCGAACCGGCCGGGTCGTACGTCTCGTGGTTGCCCGGTACCGGACGGGTCTTGGCCTTGAAGGCACCCCAGGTCTTGTCGTAGTAGGCGCGGAAGTCGGAGATCCGGGCGTCGTCGTACTGGCTGTCGCCCATCGTCAGATAGAACTTCGGGTCGATCTTCTGGGCCAGCGCCGCGGTCTTGGGGTGGGCGCAGTCGCTGTCGGACGCGGTGCACTGGGCGGCGATGTCACCGGCGGCGACCACGGTGAAGGCACCGGTCTGCGGGGGCTCGCCGCCGAGGGTGCCGTAGACCTCGACCTCGTACAGCGAGTAGCCGTAGGCGGTGCCGCGCGCGGTGCCGTACACGCGCAGGTAGCGGCCCTTGCCGGAGAGGGAGGCCCAGTCGTCGGTGCCGCCGTTGCCGGCCGTCTCGTCGGCGAGCCGGGTCCAGCTGGTGCCGTCGGCGGAGATCTCGATCCGGTACGCCTTGGCGTAGGCGTCCTCCCAGCTCAGTTTCACCCGCGTGACGTCGGCACTGGCGCCGAGGTCGACGCCGAGCCACTGCGGGTCCTTGCCCTCGACGCTCGCCCAGCGGGTGGCCGGGTCGCCGTCGAAGGCGTTCTGCGGTCCGAAGTCGGAACTTTCGTCGGTGGAGGCGGTGGCGGTCTTGCCGCGCGAGATGAGGGGGTCGGCGGCGGCGCCGGCCCGTTCCGGATAGGCGAGCAACAGGCCGCCGACGAGGACGAGTACGGCGGCGATGACCACGCCCACCGTACGGCGCCG
The DNA here is from genome assembly GCF_045162475.1 of Streptomyces sp. NBC_00984. NCBI lineage: Bacteria > Bacillati > Actinomycetota > Actinomycetes > Kitasatosporales > Streptomycetaceae > Streptomyces > Streptomyces sp. NBC_00984. Next base: position 6,464,603 of record NZ_CP108734.1, on the reverse strand, counting down.
CGTGGGCGTGAGGAGCAAAGCTGAGCCGTTCGGGTGCATCCCTGGACTCCTGGCCTTGTGGGGGTGGCGAGAGCTGGGCAGTGGTGCGTGTGTCCCCGCACCCGGCCCGCGTACGGGCAGGAGACGGGATCGTGGTGGCCGGGCCAGAGCTCTCACTGAGCGCGTCATGCCCACACAGCGGGCACCGCGCCAAGCCACCGCCGGGAATGCTAGCGAACAGTAAACTTTCCTACCAGTCCCCCAACTAGCTTCATTCCACACCCTGTTCGGCACCCCGTCCGGTTCCGCAAGGGCCACTGCCGGCCGCCCCGTCGGCGGGCAGGACCGCGAGAGCACCCGGGGCCGGTGGGGCGGGTTCGGTGCGGTGGGTCCGGACGTGGGGCAGTCGGCGCACAGCGGTGGAGGCCAGGGGGATCACGGCCACGGCGGCAGAGAGGACGCCGGCCGCCACGGCCACCCGGAAGCCGCCGAAGGTCCGGGCCAGCGGGCCGACGGACAGCTGCCCGATCGGGACGGCGACGTAGGACAGCAGGTCGTCGTAGGACGCGACGCGCGACAGCACACCTTCGGGGACGTGCTCCTGCAGCGAGGTGTCCCAGGCGACGGCGGTGACGGAGGAGCCTAGACCTGCGACGAACGCGCCCGCGATCAGCCACGGGGCGTGCAGCTGTGCGCCGAGCGCGAGCAGGGGCAGCGCGGCGAGCGCGCTCGTCAACTGCCCCAGCCGCAACAGGCGTTCGACCACCAGCCGGTACATCAGCAGGCTCGACACCAACAGGCCGATGCCGCGGGCGCTGAGCACGAACCCCCACGTCGCCTCGCCACTGATCTGCCGGGTGAGCTGGGGGCCCAGGATCTGCCAGGTGCCGGTCTGGACCAGATTCATCAGGCAGAAGGACACCGTGCCGACCCATACCCAGGGGATCGAACGGAACTCGGTCCAGCCGTCGCGCATGTCGGTCAGGACGGTGGTCCGCCGGGGCGCGTCCGTGTCGGTGGCGAGGGTGAGCCGCGCGAGGAAACCTGCCGCCAACAGGTAGGTGAACGCGTCGAAGGCGATGGCGGGGCCGCTGCCGACCGCGACGACGAGCACGCCCGACAGGCTCGGCCCGAGGATCTTCGTCGCGTTGCGTGCCGATCCGAGCAGGGAGTTCGCCTGCTGGAGCAGAGCCTTGTCGACGAGCCGGGGAACGATCCCGCGCAGTGCCGGCGTGGCGAACGCGGCGAGTGCGCCGTTGAGGAACTCCAGTGCGGCCACCAGGACCAGTGAGTAGTGGCCGGTCAGCAGGATCGCCGCGACGCCGCCCTGTGTGAGCGCCGAGCCCAGATGGGCGGCCACCAGCACGGACCTGCGCGGGAACCGGTCGGCCACGGCCCCGCCCACCAGAAGGAGCGCCAGCAGGGGCAGCATATGGACGGCCAGGACGACGCCGAGGTCATGAGCGCTGTCCGAGGCGTCCAGGACCGCGAAGGCGAGCGCGACCGGAGCCATCGAACTGCCGAGCAACGACACCAGGCGTCCGGCGAAGAACGCGCGGAATTCTGCCTGCCCGAAGAGAGAGGAACGCGGAGAGGAATGCACCGGCCGGAGTGTCCGGTGCTGCCGCCGCGCACGCTAACGTTTCGGCAGGAGGCGAAAGATGGTGCTGTTGCGGCTGAGTTCGTTGGCCCTGTCACGGTCCCGGTTCGCGCTGTCGCCGATCGCCGAGACGCTGGGCTCGATGATCGTTCTGAGCAGGCCCTGCGCCGATCCCTGGCTCGCCCCCTGGCACTCCCGCCACCACGAAGCATTCGGCGCCGTCCTGAACGCCGATCCCTTCGCCAAGGGGCTGGTCGAGCTGGCCGGTTCGACCAAGTACCTGCCCGGTTTCTTCACCCTGCCTCCGTCCGGCGGCATGCGCACCGGTCTCACCGAGGAGCTGAAACCGGTCGCCGCCGCGCGCGATGCGGACGTACGCGCCGACTTCGAGGCAGCCGTGGCGCGCAGTTGGAAAAGACACGACCTGAACTGGCTGGCAGGGCACGGCTGGGGAGCCCGGACGGCCGACCTGTTCCGGTACGTGTGGAAGCAACACGTCTCCCCGGACTGGCCGCGCCGCCGGGCGCTGCTGGAGCGGGACGTCACCTACCGCGCGGGACTGCTGGCCGCGTACGGCTGGCCCCGTGCCCTGCAGCACATGAACCGCCGCAGCGCCTGGGTGGGCACCGACGCGATCCGCTTCAGCGACCAGCCCGGCCCGGACCACATCGTCGGCGAGGAAGGGATGCTGTTCGTGCCGGTCTGCATGACGAGCGGCACCTGGCTGTCCGAGGCGCCGCCCGACCGGTACGCGCTGGTCTATCCGGCCCGCGGAGCCGCCGCGGCGACCGAGCGGCCGGGACCACCTCATGCGCTGGCGCGGCTGATCGGCCCCGGCCGCGCCGCCCTGCTCCACGAGCTCGAACGCCCCGCGACCACCAGCGAGCTCGCCGCGCAACTCGGTCAGTCGCTGGGCACCGTCGGCGGCCACCTGGCCGTCCTGCGCGATGCGGACCTGGTCGCAGGCACGAGAGTCGGCCGACGCGTCGTCTACCGGCGCACCGGGGCCGGCGATCTCCTGGCCGGACGGAGCGCGACCTGACCAACGGCCGACAGCATTCGCCGGCCGATCCCGGCAGCGGCTAGGGCCTGTCCGAGGGTCGGACAGGCCCTAGCGGGAAAGGACGTCGACGAGCAGTGCGCCGACGATCCACAGCGGGATCGCCAGGGCGACCAGCAGGCCGGCCAGGCAGCCGGACCTGGTCAGCCGGGCGCCGGTTCTCGTGTGGTCGTCGCTCTCCCGCATGCCGGTATTCAACCTGAACGCACTCCGGGCCGGAGGCGCACCGCCTCCGGCCCGGGTGTCACTGCGTCGCGGTCACAGCACCGGCAGCAGGGCCTTCAGCTCGAAGGCGGTGACCTCGCTGCGGTACTCCTCCCACTCCTGCTTCTTGTTGCGGAGGAAGAAGTCGAAGACGTGCTCGCCGAGCGTCTCGGCGACCAGTTCGCTCTTCTCCATCAGCGCGATCGCCTCGCCCAGGTTCTGCGGCAGCGGCTCGATGCCCATCGCGCGGCGCTCCGCGTCGGACAGCGCCCAGACGTCGTCGTCGGCGCCGGCCGGGAGTTCGTAGCCCCCCTCTATGCCCTTGAGGCCCGCGGCGAGGAGCACCGCGTACGTCAGGTAGGGGTTGGCGCCGGAGTCGATGGAGCGGACCTCCACGCGGGCGGAGCCGGTCTTGCCGGGCTTGTACATCGGGACGCGGATGAGCGCGGAGCGGTTGTTGTGGCCCCAGCAGATGTACGAGGGGGCCTCGCCGCCGGCGCCCGCGGCGCGGGAGGAGCCGCCCCAGATGCGCTTGTAGGAGTTGACCCACTGGTTCGTGACGGCGGAGATCTCCGCCGCGTGGGTGAGCAGGCCGGCGATGAAGGAGCGGCCGACCTTGGAGAGCTGGTACTCGGCGCCCGACTCGTAGAAGGCGTTGCGGTCGCCCTCGAAGAGGGAGAGGTGGGTGTGCATGCCCGAGCCGGGGTACTCGGAGAACGGCTTCGGCATGAACGTCGCCTGTACGCCCTGTTCCAGCGCGACCTGCTTCATCACCAGGCGGAAGGTCATGATGTTGTCGGCGGTGGAGAGCGCGTCCGCGTACCGCAGGTCGATCTCCTGCTGGCCGGGGGCGCCCTCGTGGTGGCTGAACTCGACCGAGATGCCCATGGATTCGAGCATGGTGATCGCCTGGCGGCGGAAGTCCATGCCGACGTTCTGCGGGGTGTGGTCGAAGTAGCCGGAGCTGTCGGCGGGGGTGGGGCGGCTGCCGTCGACCGGCTTGTCCTTCAGCAGGAAGAACTCGATCTCCGGGTGGGTGTAGAAGGTGAAGCCCAGGTCGGAGGTCTTGGCGAGGATGCGCTTGAGGACGTAGCGCGGGTCGGCGAAGGACGGCGAGCCGTCGGGCATCAGGATGTCGCAGAACATCCGGGCCGTGCCGGGGGCCTCCGCCCGCCACGGCAGGATCTGGAACGTGCCCGGGTCCGGCTTGGCGATCATGTCGGACTCGTACACCCGGGCGAAGCCCTCGATGGCGGAGCCGTCGAAGCCGATGCCCTCGTCAAACGCCTGTTCCAGCTCGGCGGGGGCCACGGCGACGGATTTGAGGTAGCCCAGGACATCGGTGAACCACAGCCGTACGAAGCGGATGTCGCGCTCCTCAAGCGTCCTGAGGACGAATTCCTGCTGCTTGTCCATAGCCACATCCTTGCAGTTCAGACGGTCCGTGCACCACCGCCCGGGGTAGGGGAGAAGCTCCAGTATCACGACCCGGGATTTCCCCCAGATTACGCACATGGAGTGATCTGGAGCACCCGGCCACCCACTACGATCGGCGCCCATGGCGCGCAGGGGGTGGAGCGGCTTCGCGACGGCCCCGCGCGCGCCGGTTCTCCTGGGGGCTTTCGTTCGGATCCGGCCCGATCCGGACGAGAGGCCCCGGCCTCCCGCCATCCGTTCCCGCCCCTTCCCAGAAGGAACTGACGACATGAGTTTCGACCCCAGGACCCCCATGGCGCAGCAGCACGACGCCCACCGCGCGCGGCAGCGCCGCGACCGTGCCCTGGCCATAGGCCTGAGCGTGCTCGTCGTCGTCGGTCTGGTCGGTTTCGGCTCGTACCTGGTGCTGGAGAAGTCCGAGGCGTCCGAGCAGAAGCGGGCCGCCCCGGCAGCGGACGACAAGGCGCCCTCGGCGGAGCAGAAGAAGCCCGCCGACGGGTCGATCGAGGGGCTGCGGACGTGGGACGCGGCGAAGCTGACCCGCAACCACGTCGGCGGGACCGTCGCGTACCCGATGAAGCCGCCGGTGGGCGGTGACCACAACCCCGTATGGATGAACTGCGACGGCGAGGTGTACACGAAGGCGCTGCCCGACGTGAACGCCGTGCACTCACTGGAGCACGGATCGGTATGGGTGACGTACACGGACAAGGCCTCGGACGCCGATGTGGCGAAGCTCGCCGAGCGGGTCGGCCGGACGCCGTACTCGCTGATGAGCCCGTACGAGGGCCAGTCCGGGACGATCATGCTGACCGCCTGGGGCAAGCAGGTGACGGTGGAGGGCGCCGACGACCCGAGGGTCGACCGGTTCTTCTCGGAGTTCGTGCAGGGGCCGCAGACACCCGAGCCCGGTGCGACGTGCACGGGTGGGCTGGGGGCGCAGTGACCGCGGTGAAGCGCGTACGGCGCGTCGAGTGGGTGGCCGGCTCCGCCGTGGTGCTCGCGCTGCTGTTCGCGGGGGCGGCGACGGTCGCCTCCGCGCGCGACGACGGGAACGGGACGGACCACGTCGCGACCGCGCCGCGCACGCCCGCCGTGGATTCGGCGGACGCCGGTTTCGCCCGTGACATGGCGGTCCACCACCAGCAGGCCGTGGAGATGTCCTTCATCGTGCGTGACCGTACGCAGGACGAGGAGGTACGCCGTCTCGCGTACGACATCGCCAATACGCAGGCCAATCAGCGCGGCATGCTGCTCGGCTGGCTGGATCTGTGGGAGCTGCCGAAGGCGGCCGCCGGGCAGGAGCCGATGGGCTGGATGGCGGCCGGGCACGAGGGGCACTCGATGGAGGGCATGGACGGGATGGCGGGCACGGGGACCGGCTACCGGCCCCATGACGGCTCCCTCATGCCCGGCATGGCCACCCGGACCGAGCTGGGCCGGCTCCGTTCGGCGAAGGGCCGGGAGGCCGAGGTCCTGTACCTCCGGCTGATGACCGCCCACCACAAGGGCGGCATCGACATGGCCCGCGGCTGCGCCCGGCTGTGCACGGTGAAGGCGGAGAAGCGGCTCGCCCGGGGAATGGTCGAGGCCCAGCAGTCGGAGCTGGACGCGATGGCCCACATGCTGGCGGCGCGAGGTGCCGGGCCCCGGTCCTGAAAGATTCCCTCCGAGCCGCAGGTGCACCCGAACGGGTGATAGCGGTCGCGTCCACCGAACGGGCCCATGACGATGGGTTGGCTCGGGGTCGTACAGCTTGCCCATCGGCACGCAGGAGGAATCCCTCATGACCACCGCCAAGGACATCATGCACACCGGGGCCACGTGGATCCCCGCGCACGAGACGCTCGACCGGGCCGCGCAGCTGATGCGCGAACACAAGGTCGGCGCGCTGCCCATCTCGGCCAACGGCGAGAAGGACCGGATGATCGGCATCCTCACGGACCGCGACATCGTGGTCGGCTGTGTGGCCATGGGCCACGATCCGTCGAAGATGACGGCGGGCGACCTCGCCCAGGGCACCCCTCGCTGGATCGACTCGGAGGCGGGTGTGGAGATGGTTCTGGAGGAGATGCAGACCCATCGGATCCGCCGGCTCCCGGTGGTCGAGAACAAGATGCTGATCGGCATGATCAGCGAAGCCGACCTGGCGCAGCACCTCACCGAGGAGCAGATCGCCGGCTGGGCGGAGAAGGTCTACGCGCGCGGCTGACCGGCCGCGCGGATCCGTGCCACGGTCCGGTGCCGATGGCCCGGTCGTCCCTTGCCGAGGGATGCCGGGCCATCGTGCTGCCCGCCCCGCCGGAGCCCGTACCACTGCGGCGATACGTTTCCGCGCGCGAGGGACACCCGTCGGGAGTAGGGTGCTCGACATGACCCTGAGTGGATGTGCGACCTACGGACAGTTGTTGCTGTTCGTATGTCTGCTCATCGGGATCCTCCACCTTCTCAGGGGTGTCGCGGCACGGGTCACGCCGCTGCCGGGGCCGGGTCCCCGGCCGGGCGCGACCTGTCCCGCCCCGTTGTCGGTGCTGCGCATATAGAAGGGGCGCGCCTCCCCCTCCCCCAGCAGACCGAAATACCGACAACACCCCGAGGTGCACTCCGTCATGCGCACTCCACCCACCCGACGCGCCGTGCTCGGTGCCGCAGTCGCCACCGCCGGTTCGGCGGTGCTGGCCGCCTGCTCCGGCGAATCCGACACGGGCCGCGGCGCCAAGAAGACCGGTAGCGCGAACGTCGGTGGCACGAGCCACGGCAGCGCGAACCACGGGGACTCCCCCGGCGGGAAGTCCGAGGGCGAGTACGTCTCCCCCGACGGGGAGGAGGTCGCGGCGGCCGAGGCCAAGCGGGGCTCGGGTCCCGTACGGAAGCTCGACCTCGTCGCCACTCCGGCCCGGCTCGATCTGGGCGGCGGGCTCACCGTCGGCTCCTGGGCGTACGACGCCCGGCTGCCCGGCAAGGAGCTCCGGGTCACGAAGGGTGACACGCTGGCGGTCACCTTCGCCAACCACCTGCCTGCGGAAACGTCTCTGCACTGGCACGGCCTCAATGTGCGCAACAACGCGGACGGCGTGCCCTACGTGACCCAGGCACCCATCAAACCCGGTGCGGAATTCGCCTACCGGTTCACCGTGCCGCACGCGGGGACGTACTGGTTCCACCCGCACACGGGCGTCCAGCAGGACCGCGGGCTGTACGCGCCGCTGATCGTCGACGACCCGAAGGAGCCCCTCAAGTACGACAAGGAGTGGGTCGTCGTCCTGGACGACTGGGTCGACGGGGTGGACGGCTCGACGCCGGACTCGGTGCTGGACGAGCTCAGCGGGGGCAGGGGCGGCATGGACCACAGCGGCGGCGCGCACGGCGCCCCCGGAAAGCCGGTCAAGCCCGCCAAGCCCGCCAAGCCCGCCAAGGGCCGCTCCGGGCCCTCACGGCTGGAGAAGGACTCCTTCAGCGAACTGCTCGACAGCCACGGGGGCGATGTCGCCTACCCGTACTACCTGATCAACGGCCGCACCCCGAAGGCCCCCACGTCCTTCGCCGCCAAGCCCGGCGACCGGATCCGGCTGCGCATCATCAACGCGGGCGGCGACACCGCCTTCCGGGTGGCGCTCGGCGGCCACCGGATGACGATCACCCACACCGACGGCTACCCGGTCCGGCACACCACGACGGACGCCCTGCTGCTGGGCATGGGCGAGCGGTACGACGTGGTGGTCACCGCCGGCGACGGGGTGTTCCCGCTGACCGCGCTCGCGGAGGGCAAGAAGGCCACGGCGCTGGCCCTGCTCCGCACCGGCAAGGGGGCGGCACCCACCGCGTCCGTACGGCCCAAGGAGCTGTACGGAAGGCTGGTGGAGGCGGAGGAACTGATGCCGGACGGGTCCGTGGAGCTGTCCTCGCGCGAACCCGACCGGACCATCCGGTTCAGGATGACCGGCAGCATGAGGGCGTACGACTGGGCCTTCGACCACGAGCCGTACAACCCCGGCCAGCGCCATCCGGTGAAGGCGGGCGAGCGGGTCAGGCTGGAGTTCTTCAACGTCACGGAGATGTGGCACCCCATCCATCTGCACGGGCACTCGTTCGGTCTGGTGGGACCGGCGGGGCCGCGCCACCGGGCCACCCGGCGCGGCGCGGTCGACTGGGCGCGCAAGGACACCGCGATCATCCGGCCGAACAGCTCCCTGGCCGTCGAGTTCGACGCGGACAACCCGGGGCTGTGGATGCTCCACTGCCACAACATCTACCACTCGGACGTGGGCATGATGACGGTCCTCGGCTACCGCCGCTGACCCGTTCCCGGCCTGGTTCCGGCGGGCCGCGGCTGTGATTCCGCGGCCCGCCAGGACATTGCGTCAGTCAGACGATTACACTGGTCCGCGTGCCTCAACTACGTCTCGCACTGAATCAGATCGACTCGACCGTCGGTGATCTCGCCGGCAACTCCGAGGCGATCGTCCACTGGACCCGGCACTCCGCCGAACAGGGCGCCCATCTGGTGGCGTTCCCGGAGATGGTGCTGACCGGCTACCCCGTCGAGGACCTGGCCCTGCGCCCGTCCTTCGTCGAGGCCTCGCGGCAGGCGCTGCGCGCGCTCGCCGCCCGGCTCGACGCGGAGGGCTTCGGGGAACTGCCGGTCGTGGTCGGTTACCTCGACCGCTCCGAGACGGCCCAGCCCCGCTACGGCCAGCCCGCCGGGTCCCCGCGGAACGCCGCCGCGGTGCTGCACCGCGGGCAGGTTGCGCTGACCTTCGCCAAGCACCACCTCCCCAACTACGGCGTCTTCGACGAGTTCCGGTACTTCGTGCCGGGCGACTCGATGCCGGTCGTACGGGTCCACGGCGTCGACGTGGCACTCGCGATCTGCGAGGACCTCTGGCAGGACGGCGGCCGGGTGCCGGCCGCACGGGCCGCCGGCGCCGGGCTGCTGCTGTCGATCAACGCCTCGCCGTACGAGCGGGACAAGGACGACACCCGGCTGGAACTGGTCCGCAAGCGGGCCCAGGAGGCGGGCTGCACCACCGCGTACCTGGCGATGATCGGCGGCCAGGACGAGCTGGTCTTCGACGGCGACTCGATCGTCGTCGACCGGGACGGCGAAGTGATCGCCCGTGCCCCGCAGTTCGCCGAGGGCAGCGTCGTACTCGACCTGGAGCTGCCGGCCGCCGCCGCGGAGCCGCCGTCCGGTGTCGTCAACGACGGGCTGCGGATCGACCACGTGGTGCTCTCCGAGGAGCCCCTCCCGGCGTACCCGGCGGAGCTGGCCGGCGGGTACGCCGAGCGGCTGGACGACGACGAGGAGCTGTACTCGGCGCTGGTCGTGGGCCTGCGGGCGTACGCCGCCAAGAACGGCTTCAGCAGTGTGCTGATCGGGCTCTCCGGCGGGATCGACTCGGCGCTGGTCGCGGCGATCGCCTGCGACGCGCTGGGCGCGCAGAACGTGTACGGCATCTCGATGCCGTCGAAGTACTCCTCGGACCACTCCAAGGGCGACGCGGCCGAGCTGGCCCGCCGTACCGGGCTGAACTTCCGCACCGTACCGATCGAGCCGATGTTCGACGCGTACATGGGTGCGCTGGGGCTGACCGGTCTCGCCGAGGAGAACCTGCAGTCCCGGCTGCGCGGCACGATGCTGATGGCCGTCTCCAACCAGGAGGGCCAGATCGTCCTCGCGCCGGGCAACAAGTCCGAGCTGGCGGTCGGCTACTCGACGCTGTACGGCGACTCGGTCGGGGCGTACGGCCCGATCAAGGACGTCTACAAGACGTCGATCTTCCGCCTCGCGAAGTGGCGCAACCGGGCCGCCGAGGAGCGCGGGCAGACCCCGCCGATCCCGGAGGCGTCCATCACCAAGCCGCCCAGCGCCGAGCTGCGCCCGGGACAGGTCGACACGGACTCGCTGCCCGACTACGACGTACTGGACCGGATCCTGGAGCTGTACGTCGACCGGGACCAGGGGCTGGACGAGATCGTCGCGGCCGGGTTCGACGCGGCGCTGGTGGCGAAGACGCTGCGGATGGTGGACACGGCGGAGTACAAGCGGCGGCAGTACCCGCCGGGCACGAAGATCTCCCCGAAGGGCTTCGGCAAGGACCGGCGGCTGCCGATCACCAACCGGTGGCGCGAGTCGGGCTGAGCGGGGCGCGGGCGCGGTGACCGGGTCCGCCCGGTCACCGCACCCGCGCGTTTCAGCGCGCGTCCACCCGGGTGTCGTCCCGCGGACCGTTTCGTCAACGTTCGCCCGGGGTGGCGGAACGGCTCACCGCGTCACAGGTGTCACGCGTCACAGCTCCACGCGCGCCACGATCGGCAGGTGGTCGCTGTCCGTCGCCGCGAGCGTCCACGAGGACATCGGTTCGACGCCCTTCACCAGGATCTGGTCGATCCGTGCCATCGGGAACGAGGCCGGCCAGCTGAAGCCGAAGCCGTCGCCGGCCGCGCCCTGGGTGGAGCGCATCTGGGCGGTGACCCCGTTCAGCGCGCGATCGTTCATCGTGCCGTTGAGGTCGCCGAGCAGGATCACCTTGCCGAGCCGTTCGTCGGCGATGGCCTCGCCCAGGGCGTCCGCGCTGTCGTCGCGCTGGTTGGCGGTGAATCCGGCGTGCAGCTTGACCCGTACGGACGGCAGATGCGCCACGTAGACGGCGACCTCGCCCTTCGGGGTCGTCACCGTGGAGCGCATCGCCCGGGTCCAGCCCATCTTGATGTCGACCGGCTTCGTGCCGCTCATCGGGTACTTGCTCCACAGGCCGACGGTCCCCTGCACCGAGTGGTACGGGTAGCGGTCGGCGAGTGCCGCCTCGTACGTCGCCACCTTGCCGCTCGGCAGCTCCTCCAGGGCGATGACGTCGGCGCCGGAGTCCGCGACCTTCTGGGCGGTGCCCTTGGGGTCGGGGTTGTCGGCGTTGACGTTGTGGGTGGCCACGGTGAGGTCGCCGCCGCTGCCGGACTTGTCGGTCAGCAGGCCGCCGAAGACGTTGAACCAGACCACGACCGGCAGCAGCAGGGCGATCAGCGCGGTCGCCGAGCGGCGCACCAGGCCGAGGACCAGCAGCAGCGGGACGAACACCCCGATCCACGGCAGGAACGTCTCGGAGAGGCTGCCCAGGTTGCCGATGGTGTTCGGGATCCTGGAGTGGAAGACCATCACGAGGGTGAGGAGGACCGAGCAGAGGGCGAGGACGATGCCGCGCCGCCAGATGCCCGGGTCGCGGGTCCACCTGTCGCGCAGGTCCCGGAGGCGGGATCCCGCCCCGGCACGCTCCGGTTCCGGTTCCGGTTCCGCACGGTCGTTCCCGGTGTCCGCTCCGTACGCCTGCACCATCGCGCTGTCCTCACTGCCTTGCCCTGCATGTCGCCGCGTCCACGACCCTAGGCGATGGGCGGCGGGTTTCCTGCCGTCGACGACGGCCGTACTGCCACGAGGACGAAGGGCGGGGTCCGCCGGGTTCCGACCGGGCGGGGGCCATACGGGCTTGTGACAGAACGATCACAATCGGACGGGTCAGATTCCGGTTTCCGGGTCCGGGAGTGTCAGGCGCCCAGGAGTGCCGGGTGTCCCCGGGAGCGCCGGGTGTCCGGGAGCGTCAGGCGTCGTCGGCCGGGCGGGGCGCCAGGCCCTCGACCAGGACCCGGACGATGCGGTCGGCGAGGTCCTCGGGCAGCGGCGCGTCGGGCCAGTGGACGGTGCGTACGAGCATGGGCCCCAGGAACAGGTCGTCCATCAGCCCCACGTCCAGGTCCGCGCGGAGTTCGCCGGCGTCGACCGCGCGCTGCACGGCGGCCAGCATGGCGACGCGGCGGGGCGCGATGACGTTGCAGTGGTACTCCGCCCACAGCTTGGGGTGGCTCTTCATCTGCGCGAACACGTTGTGCAGCAGGACCGAGGAGCGCTGGGCCAGGCCGCGCCTGCGCAGCGATTCCAGCAGCAGCCGCAGGTCGTCGAGCCCGGCGGTGCCGGAGACGGCGGGTTCCGGCGGCTCCATGTCCCTCAGGACGTCGACGAAGAGTTCTTCCTTGCCGCTCCACCGCCGGTAGATGGTCGCCTTGCCGACCCCCGCGGTCCGGGCTATCCGCTCGATGGACAGGCCCGCCAGGGGCTCACCGGCCTCCAGCAGTTCGACGACGGCGTCCAGGATCGCCCGCTCGGCCGCCGCGCTGCGCGGCCGGCCCCGTCGTGGTTCCGGATCCTCCCGGAACGGCTGGTCCCGGTCCTGTGCCTGTGCCTGTATCCGCACGTTGCTCCACTCCTCAGTTCTTCCGGGCCGCCGGTCTCACCGGCCCGCCCCCGCCGCGCGCACCGACCGGTCGCCCTCGCCGGATCCGCCGGGCCCCGGTTCGGCGCGCGGCTTCCCCGGCAGGAACAGCGCGACCACGAGGGCGCCCACCAGGGCGATGGTCGCCGAACCTACGGCGGTGACATGCATGGCCTTCAGGAACGCGTCGTTGGCCGAGGCGACCAGCGGGGCGCCCGCCGGGCCCATCCTGTCCGCGATGCCGAGCGTCGCCTCGATCGACTCCCCCGCCGCCGCCCTGGCACCGGCAGGGACCGCGCCGAGGTGCCCCTCGATGTCGCCCCGGTAGACGGTGGAGAGCACCGAGCCGAGCACGGCGACCCCGAGTGCCCCGCCGACCTGCCGGAAGGTGTTGTTGACGGCCGATCCGGAACCGGCCTTCTCCCGGGGCAGCGCCTGCATCACCGAGACGGTGACCGGCGTCATCACATGCGCCATGCCCGTGCCCTGGACGAAGAAGAGCAGACACAGCACCCAGACCGGTGTGGTGCCGTCGAACAGCGCGAACGCCGCCAGTCCGACCGCGACCAGCAGCATGCCGACGGTGCAGGTGGCGCGGGCGCCGAAGCGGTCGACGAACAGCCGGGCCCGGGGTGCGAAGATTATCTGGGTGGCGGCCAGCGGCAGCAGCATCAGACCCGCCTGGAGCGCGCTCCAGCCGCGCACGCTCTGCATGTAGAAGGCGGAGAAGAAGGTCACCCCCATCAGGGCGAAGAAGACCAGCGCTATGGCGGCGACGGCCGCGGCGAACGACGGCTCCTTGAAGTACGAGATGTCGATGGCCGGGTGGGTGGTGCGCTTCTCGTGCCAGACGAACCCGGCCAGGACGAGCAGACCGCCGAGGCTCGACAGGAGCACGACGGGTTCGGTGAAGTCGGCGAGCTGGCCGCCGCGGATGATGCCGTACACCAGCATCACCAGGCCGACGATGGAGAGCACGACACCGAGCGGGTCGGTCCGGCCCGGGTTCGGGTCCTTGGAGTCCGGCACCAGCAGCACCATCGCGGCCAGCGCCACGATCACCACGGGCACATTGACCAGGAAGATCGAACCCCACCAGAAGTGTTCGAGCAGCAGTCCGCCGGTGATCGGTCCGATCGCGATGGCCACACCGACACTGCCCGCCCAGATGCCGATGGCCCTGGGCTGCTCGTCGCGCTCGAAGACGTTCATCAGGACGGCGAGGGTGGCCGGCATGACGAACGCGGCGCCGAGGCCCATCAGGGCACGCCAGGTGATCAGCTGGGCGGGTGAGCCGGACATGGCGGCCAGCGCGGAGCCGACGCCGAAGAGCAGGATGCCGAAGAGCAGCACCTTCTTGCGGCCGATGCGGTCGCCGAGCAGGCCCGCGGTGAAGAGGAGTCCGGCGAAGACGAGCGTGTAGGCGTTGATCGCCCATTCCAGCTCGCTCTGGGTGGCCCCGAGGCCCGTGGGTGCGGGGCTGGCGATGGTCTTGACCGCGACGTTCAGGATCGAGTTGTCCAGCACGACGATGAGCAGGCTGAACATCAGGACGACGAGGATCGCCCAGCGGCGACGGTGGACCGCCTCCGGAATCTGGGATTCGGCAGCGCGAGCACCGGACGGTATCGACATGGCAAGGAGCTTATCCGATTTCGATACGAGACCGTCTCGTATTGGAAACATGTGACCGGTGGAGTCGCCTTCCGGCCATGCGCTCACCGTCATGCGCGGGCCCACTTCCCGTGGACCGTCACGGGATGCCACCATGGAACCGGTCCGGGGACGCCGTCAGGGCGCCTCGAGATGACGAAGGAGCCGTTCGCAATGTCGCTTCAGGCTGCGCGGAACCAGTCCGCAACATCCCCCGCGGGGGCCCCCACCGACAGCAGCAAGGCGCTGTACGGAGGCAAGAGCACCCGCCGTATCTCCATCCACGACATCGCCGCCGCCACCGAGCGCGGCGAGAAGTGGCCCATGCTCACCGCCTACGACGCGATGACCGCGTCCGTCTTCGACGAGGCCGGAATCCCGGTCATGCTCGTCGGCGACTCCATGGGCAACTGCCATCTCGGCTACGAGACCACCGTGCCCGTCACGATGGACGAGATCGCGATCCTCTCCGCCGCGGTCGTCCGGGGCACCAGGCGTGCCCTGATCGTCGCGGACCTGCCCTTCGGGGCGTACCAGGAGAGCCCGGTCCAGGCCCTGCGCAACGCCACCCGGCTGATCAAGGAGTCCGGCGTCGGCGCGGTCAAGCTGGAGGGCGGCGAGCGCAGCCACGAGCAGATCAAGCTGCTGGTCGACGCCGGAATCCCGGTCATGGCCCACATCGGCCTGACCCCGCAGTCCGTCAACGCGATGGGCTACCGGGTGCAGGGCCGCGGCGAGGAGGCCGCCCAGCAGATGCTGCGCGACGCCAAGGCCGTGCAGGACGCGGGCGCGTTCGCCGTCGTCCTGGAGCTCGTACCGGCCGAGCTGGCCGCCGAGGTCACCCGCACCCTGCACATCCCGACCGTCGGCATCGGCGCCGGCCCCGACACGGACGCCCAGGTGCTGGTCCACACCGACATGGTCGGGCTGACCGGCGGCAAGGTGCCGCGCTTCACCAAGCAGTACGCGAACCTGCGCAAGGTGCTGGGCGACGCGGCGAAGGAGTTCGCGGAAGAGGTCGTGGGCGGCGCCTTCCCGGCCGCCGAGCACACCTTCCACTAGTTCCACCGGGGCCCGGTCGCGCACCGGGTCCCGGGCACGGACCACTGCCCGCACCACCGACAGCCCGCCGACATCCCCCATCGGCGGGCTGTCGGCCCGCTGTCGGTGGACTGTCGGTGGCGGCTGGTCCGATGGTCGGCATGACGCGAATCGACAAGAACCCCAGGAGCGGCACGAACGCCGTCGAGGTCCGGGGGCTGGTCAAGCACTACGGCACGACCAAGGCTCTGGACGGCGTGGACCTCGATGTCCGCGAAGGCACCGTGCT
Source organism: Streptomyces sp. NBC_00984 (assembly GCF_045162475.1). NCBI lineage: Bacteria > Bacillati > Actinomycetota > Actinomycetes > Kitasatosporales > Streptomycetaceae > Streptomyces > Streptomyces sp. NBC_00984. The sequence goes on along the minus strand of NZ_CP108734.1, from coordinate 6,449,079 downwards.
CGGTGTGCTCGGCCCCAACGGCGCCGGGAAGACCACGCTCGTACGCTGCCTCTCCACCCTGATAGTTCCCGACGCCGGGCACGCCACCGTGGCGGGCTACGACGTGGTGAAGCAGCCCCGGCAGCTGCGCCGCACCATCGGCCTGACCGGGCAGTACGCCTCGGTCGACGAGAAGCTCTCCGGCTGGGAGAACCTCTACATGATCGGGCGGCTGCTCGACCTGCCCCGCAGGACCGCCCGGTCCCGCGCGGACGAGCTGCTGGAGCGCTTCTCGCTCACCGACGCGGCCAAGAAGGCCGCGATGGACTACTCCGGCGGCATGCGGCGCCGGCTCGACCTGGCCGCCTCGATGATCGGCAGCCCGGCCGTCCTGTACCTGGACGAGCCGACGACGGGGCTGGACCCCCGCACCCGTAACGAGGTCTGGGACGAGGTGCAGCGGATGGTCGCGGAGGGGGCGACCGTGCTGCTCACCACCCAGTACATGGAAGAGGCCGAGCAGCTCGCCAACGAGCTGACCGTCATCGACAAGGGGAAGATCATCGCCCGCGGCGGTGTCGACGAGCTGAAGGCGAAGGTCGGCGGCCGCACCCTGCAGATCCGGCCCTCGGACCCGGCGCAGCTGGCCCCGATGGCGCAGGCCATCAGGGAGGCCGGTCTGGACGGTGTCGCGGGAGCGCAGGCCGTCCCGGACGAGGGCCTGCTGTACGTACCGATCCTCAGCGACGAACAGCTGACCTCCGTCATCGGCCTGCTCGGCACCCGGGGCTTCCCCCTGGCGCATGTCGCCACCGCGCTGCCCAGCCTGGACGAGGTGTTCCTGGCCATCACCGGCGAGAAGTCCGCTTCCGCCACCGACACGATCCCCGAGGAGGTCGCGGCATGAGCACGGCGACTCTGACACCCACGCCCACGCCCACCGAGTCCCCCCGGGCGAAGGCGGTCCACGACGAGGGCCGGATAGGGCTGCGGAACAATCTGCGCCACATCGGGGCACTGGTGCGGCGCAACATGCTCCAGATCAAGAAGGATCCGGAGTCGATGTTCGACGCGCTCCTGATGCCGGTCGTCTTCACGCTGCTGTTCGTGTACGTCTTCGGCGGCTCGGTCGGCGGCAGCATGGGCGGCGGCCGGCAGGAGTATCTGAACTACCTGATACCCGGACTGATGGCGATGATGGGCATGAACATCGCCATGGCGGTCGGCTCCGGGGTCAACGACGACTTCCGCAAGGGCGTCATGGACCGGTTCCGGACGATGCCGATCGCCCGTTCCTCGGTGCTCATCGCGAAGATCGTGGTCGAGCTGGGCCGGATGATGGTCGCCACCCTCATCCTGCTGGCCATGGGCTTCGCCCTCGGCATGGAGCTCCAGGAGTCGGTGCTCGGGCTGATCGGGGCCATCGCGCTGTCGGCCGCGTTCGGCGCCGCCATCATGTGGATCTTCATCCTGCTCGGGCTGACCATGAAGACGACCCAGGCGGTTCAGGGAATGGGGATGCTCGTGCTGATGCCCCTCCAGTTCGGCTCCTCGATCTTCGCCCCGACGAAGACGATGCCCGGCTGGCTCCAGACGTTCACCGACTACAACCCGCTGTCCAACCTGGCCGACGCCGCGCGCGCCCTGATGATGGGCGGCCCGCTCGCCCACTCGGTCCTGGTGACGCTCGGCTGGACCGTGGTCATCACCGCGGTGATGGCCCCGATCGCGGTCTCCAGGTTCCGCAAGAAGTCCTGACGGACGGGGTCACTCCCGGTACGCGTCCACGAGGGCGGTGGCCTCCTCCAGGGAGAGGCCGCCGCCCTCGGCGTACGCGGTCCCGTAGGCGGACCGGCCGAGCACGGCGACGGCCAGTTCCTCCGCACGGGCCCAGTCGTCCCGCTCCATCGACGTCGGCACATGGCCCCGGGGCAGCAGCTCCCGGCCCGCCCCCAGCAGCCGGGCCGCGGTCGTGGCCCGCCGCTCGCCGCCGAGGCCGGCCAACGAGCGGGCGAGGGAGACGAGATGGATGACGGACATCTGCGGCGCCACCAGCTGCGACAGCCGGTCGCGGGACCGCTCCAGCGCCACCAGGCCCCGGGGCAGGGCGTCCGTGTACAGCCCGTCCTGGTTGTCCAGCCAGGCCACCGCGCCCAGTACGATCCCCTCGAAGATCGCCATGGTCTCCGAGTGGAACTCCTCGCGCAGTACGGCCAGTTGCTCGCGCGCCTCGCCGGTGCGGCCATTGCGGCCCAGCCACATGGCCAGATGGAGCCGGGCGATGGACCTCGCATCGAGCCTCTCGGCGATCACCTCGCGCAGGATCGCCTCGCCCTCGGCGCCGCGGTCCATCTCGGTGAGCACGGCCGCGTATCTGGTGCGCAGGACCGCCACCTGGGAGGGTGCGCCCAGTTTGTTCGCATAGCCGATCGCGGCCTGGTAGTCCTCGGCCGCGCGCGCGTACTCGCCGCGCCGCTCGTGGGCCTCGCCCCGTGCCGAGAGCGATTCGGCGACGCCCCAGTCGTCACCGATCCGGCTGAAGAGCGCCAGGCTCTCGTCGGCGTCCGTGCGCGCCTCGCCCGACCACTCGGGCCGGTTGGCCAGCACGTTGGCCCGCATCTGGAGGGCCGCGGCGAGCTCCCATTCGTAGCCGAACTCCCGGCAGGCGCGGACCGTCTCGTCCAGCAGCCCGCGCAGCCTGCCGGTCTCCCCGACGAGCATGACCGCGAAGAACCAGAGCGATGCCGGGACCCGGCAGGTCTGCGGCTGGCCGGCCCGGTAGGTGTTCGCGATGACACGCAGCCGGGCCATGCTCGGCTCGTCGGTCCACCTCTCCGTGGCGTGCTCCATGCTGACCAGCCGGATCAGGCCCGCCTGGCGGCGTGCCTCCTGGAGCAGCTCGGGCCGCATGGGCGGCGGTGCGTCGGTGCAGCGTTCGGGGATGGAGGGCGCGGGCTCGGCGGGCGGGGCGAAGGGGTCGGGGCCCAGCGCGGCGGCGGCTTCGGCCCAGTGCAGCGCGTCGCCGCTCAGATCGCGCATCTGCCAGTACCAGCACAGCGAGAGCACCATGCAGAGCGCCTCCTGCTCGTCGCGCGCGGCGACGGCGTTGCGCAGGGCGGTGCGGATGTTCTCGTACTCGTGCTGGAGGAGCTCGATGGCGGACCGCTGTCCGGCGCCGCGGAGCCGGGGCTCCGTGGTACGGACCAGCTCCCGGAAGAACACCAGGTGGCGCCGGACCACGGGGCCCCGTTCCGCCGCCTCGTCGAGCCGGGCGGCGGTGTACTCGCCGACGGTCTCCAGCAGCCGGTAGCGCATCTCGCCGTCCTCGGCGGGCGCGGCGACGACGAGCGATTTGTCGACGAGGGAGCCGAGCAGCCCGGCGACCTCGCGCGCCTCCCGGGGCCCGTCCGCGCAGACCGCCTCGGCCGCGGTCAGGGTGCAGCCGCCCGCGAAGACGGAGAGCCGGCGCAGCACGGCGCGCTCGGATTCGTCGAGCAGGTCCCAGGACCAGTCGACGACGGCGCGCAGGGTCTGCTGGCGGGGCAGTACGGTGCGGGCTCCGCTGGTGAGCAGGCGGAACCGGTCGTCGAGCCGGTCGGCGATCTGGCGCGGGGTGAGCATCCGCAGCCGGGCGGCGGCGAGTTCGATGGCGAGCGGCAGCCCGTCGAGGCGGCGACAGATCTCCGCCGCGGCGGCCGCGGTCTCCTCGTCGGCGTCGGTCCGGAAGCCCGGCCGGGCGGCAGCGCCGCGGTCGGCGAACAGGCGCAGCGCCATCGGGTCGGGCAGCGGTTCGACGGGGCGGACGAACTCGCCCGGTACGCCGAGGGGTTCACGGCTGGTCGCGAGGACGGTGAGGTGCGGGCAGTGGGCGAGCAGGTGGTCGGCGAGGGCGGCAGCGGCCCCGACGAGGTGTTCGCAGTTGTCCAGGAGCAGCAGCATGCGGCGCCGGGAGCAGTGCTCGGTGAGGCGTACGAGGGGGTCGCTCGCGTTTCCCTCGGCGACCCTGAGCTCCTCGGCACCGGCGCCGCGCAGGACGGTCTCGCGGGCGCCGAGCGCGGTCAGCACGGCCTCCGGCACCGCCTCGGGATCGTCGACGGGGGCGAGTTCGGCCAGCCAGACACCGTCCGGCCAGGCGGGCGCGACGGATTCGGCGGCCTCCTGGGAGAGCCGGGTCTTGCCCGCGCCGCCGGGACCCAGGAGGGTGACGAGACGGGCGTGCGAAAGGTCATGGCGCAGGACGTCGATATCGCCCTCGCGCCCGACGAAACTGGTCAGCCGGGCCCGGAGGTTGCCCTGCGGTGCGGCGGGGGCCCCGGTGCGGGCGGGCGGGTGCGGGACGGCCGGGCGCGCGGGCTCCTGGCGGAGCAGCTCGGCGTGGAGCGAGCGCAGCTCGGGGCCGGGGTCGGTGCCGAGACGGTCGGCGAGCACGGTGCGCACCTCGTCGTAGGCGGCCAGCGCCTGCGCCGTGCGCCCGGCGTCGCGCAGGGCCCGCAGCCGCAGCGCCTGAAGGGGTTCGTCGATCGGGTGCTCGGCGCACAGGGCGGCCAGTTCGGGCAGGGCCTCGTCCGCGTGGCCGAGCGCGAGGTCCGCGCGGAGCCTGTTGCGGCGGGCGTCCAGCCGCCGGGCCTCCCAGCGGGCCGCGTCGGCGCCGCGGTCGGGCAGATCGGCCAGGACCGGGCCGCGCCACAGGCCGAGCGCGTCGTCGAGCACGGTCCGGGCCTTCGCCGCGTCGCCCTCCTCCAGCGCCCTCGCCCCCTCCCCCGCGAGCCGCTCGAAGCGGTGGAGGTCGATGGCGTCCGGCTCGGCGGCCAGCCGGTAGCCGCTGTCCGCGGAGACCACCGCGTCGTGGCCGACGGCCCGCCGGAGCCGGCCGACGAGCGCCTGGAGGGCACCCATCGCGTCGGCGGGCGGCTCGCCGTCCCACACCTCGTCGACGAGGACGACGGCCGGGACGGTGCGGCCGGGACGCAGCGCGAGGACGGTGAGCAGGGCGCGCAGCCGCGCCCCGCCGAGGGCGACGGCCGTGCCGTCGTCGCGAAGTGCCCGGGTCGTTCCGAGGATGCAGTAGCGCACCGGCCTATTGTCCGTGACCGGGATCGAGATGGGCACACACGTCCGACCGTGCCTCTGTACGCGGTGTTCCTGGATCGTTCGTCATGCCCCCACCCTTTACGGAACCACCGCCCCGGCGCGAGACGTTTGTGGCGTGTCGGCGGTACGGTCGGGCTCGCCGCCCGCCGTACCGTTCCCTTCCGGCCACCCTCAGGAGTTCGCCGATGACCACCGCAGCAGCCCGCAGCGACCGGCGGATCAGCCCGGTCTTCCTCGGGATCGTCGCCGTGACGGCGGTGTCGGGATGGGCGGTGTGGACGGGCACCGGATATCCGTACGGCCTCGCGGTCTTCGTCTTCGTCACGGGGGCGTGGGTGGTCTCGCTCTGCCTGCACGAGTACGCGCACGCCCGCACCGCGCTGCACAGCGGGGACCTCTCGGTCGGCGCGAAGGGCTACCTCAGCCTCAATCCGCTCGCCTACACGCACGCTCTGCTCAGCATCGTGCTGCCGGTGCTGTTCGTGATCATGGGCGGTATCGGTCTGCCGGGCGGCGCCGTCTTCATCGAGCGGGGGCGGATCCGCGGTCGCTGGAGGCACAGCCTGATCTCGGCGGCGGGCCCGCTGACGAATGTGCTGTTCGCGCTGGTGTGCACGGCGCCGTTCTGGCTGCACGCGCTGGGCGGCGTCCCGAGGGAGTTCCGGTACGCGCTGGCGTTCCTGGCCCTGCTCCAGGTCACCGCGGCGATCCTGAACTTCCTGCCGGTCCCCGGACTGGACGGGTACGGGGTGATCGAGCCCTGGCTGTCGTACCGGATCCGGCGCCAGGTGGAGCCGTTCGCGCAGTTCGGGCTGCTCGCGGTGTTCGGCGTGCTGTGGATCCCGGAGGTCAACCACGTCTTCTTCGACCTGGTCCACGGTGTGCTGGATTCGCTGGGCGTGAACGGCCTGGGGACGGAGTGCGGCCGCGCCGCCTACCGGTTCTGGGAGAACTGGAACGAGGAGTATCCGGTCTGCGCGGTCGGCCCGTGACCCGGCGGACCGGCCGTCATTCGGCGGTCTGTGCGCGCTGCCGGCGCAGGTAGAACCACGCCATGTTGGACGAGAGCCCGGCCAGCAGCACCCAGACGATCCCGAGCAGGCTGCCCTGGGCGAACGAGATCACGGCCGCGACGACGGCCAGGACACAGACGGTGATGGCGTAGAGAGCGAGTCGGGGCATGGGGGCGGCTCCTGTCGGGGGTGATGCACGGTCCCGTCCAGTGTCCCCCATGCCCCTTTCCGTTCGCCGCAGGGTGGGTCCGGGAGCGGCTCCGGCTCGGACGGCGGTGGTGGCCGGTCCGGCTCGGACGGCAGTGGTGGCCGGTCCGACTCGGACGTCGGTGGTGGCCGGTCCGGCTCAGACGTCGGTGGTACGGAGCCCGGCGTGCGCTTTGTAGCGGCGGTTGACCGAGATCAGGTTGGCGACCAGCGACTCCACCTGGTGCGCGTTGCGCAGCCGCCCGGCGAAGATGCCGCGCATGCCGGGGATCCGGCCCGCCAGCGCCTGCACGAGGTCGGTGTCGGCGCGGGCCTCGCCCAGCACCAGCACATCGGTGTCGATCTCCTCGATGGCCTCGTCCTGCAGCAGCACCGCCGAGAGGTGGTGGAAGGCGGCGGTGACCCGGGACTCCGGCAGCAGGGCGGCGGCCTGCTCGGCGGCGCTGCCCTCCTCGGGCTTCAGCGCGTAGGCGCCCTTCTTGTCGAAGCCGAGCGGGTTGACGCAGTCGATGACGAGCTTGCCCGCGAGTTCGTCCCGCAGCGACTCCAGGGTCTTGGCATGGCCGTCCCACGGCACGGCGACGATCACGATGTCGCTGCGGCGGGCGCACTCCGCGTTGTCCGCGCCCTCGACGCCGTGCCCCAGCTCATCGGCGGCGCTCCGCGCGCGGTCGGCGGCCCGGGAGCCGATGATCACCTGCTGCCCGGCGCGGGCGAACCGGTAGGCCAGGCCGCGCCCCTGGGGTCCGGTGCCGCCGAGCACCCCGACGGTCAGCCCGGAGACGTCGGGAAGGTCCCAGGGGTCCTTGGCGGGGGGCTTGGCCGCGCTGTCACTGCCATTCGTAGTCATGGCTCCGACATTACTGCCCGCCACGGAGCGGGACCCGGTGTCACCCCTCGTTCCACGTTCGACTGGTTCGGAGCCGTTCCCCGGTGCCGGGCACGGTCCTGGGGCATGATGCCGGGCCATGGATGCCGTACGCGTCGCCCTGCTCCGTGAAGTGCTCGCCGGGACCGAGTGGCCCGCCGCCACCCGGCGGTTCGCCGGAGCGCTGAGGTCGTCCGTCGTCCCGCACGGCGGCGGTCTGCTGCTGGTGGGGACGGCGGCGTACGAACCCTGGCATCTGGCCGCGCATCTGGTCGACGAGTCCACCTGGTCCGGGCTGCCCGAGCTGGCCCCCACCCTGGTACGCCACCGGGTGGAGCCGGGCGGCCCCGCGCATCTGACCGTCGGTCTGGGCCGGATCGAGGCGGCCGGGCGGGGCGAGACGCTGCTCCTGGTGGCCCCGGAGCGGCCCGGCGCGGGGCTGCTGGAGCGGGTGCACGACGCGCGGCGCGCGGGGGCCACGGTGCTCTCGCTGAACGACGGCGACCCGGAGGTGCGCGGGCTCGCCCACGAGACGCTCGCGGTGACCGGCGGCGACGACGTCGACCTGGACACCGTGCAGCATCTGGTGAGCGCGGCGGCCGGGGAGAACAGCGCCCCCGCGCCGCGTGGCCGCCGCGGCTTCCGGGACCGGCTGTCCCGGCTCGCCGATCAGCTGACGTCCCCTCCTCCCGCCCGCTGGTGAGAGCCGGGCGGCCGGGAGGAGGGGCCGCCGCGGAAATTCCGTTGCGGCGGCACCTGCCGCGCCGGAGCATGGCCTCCCGTGACCACTGCTCCGTCCCCAGCCGCCCGGCTGGCCGCTCTGCTGCCCGATCTCTCGCCCCTGCGCTCCTCCGCCGACTTCCGGCTGCTGTGGGTCCAGGGCCTGGTGACGTACTTCGGCAGCTTCATGGCGATGATCGCGCTGCCGCTCCAGATCAAGGAGCTGACGGGTTCGCCGCTGGCCGTCGGTGTGATGGGCGCGGTCGAGCTGGTGCCGCTGGTCGTCTTCGGTCTGTACGGCGGGGCGCTCGCGGACTCCGCGGACCGCCGCAAGGTGATCCTGGCCACCGAGGCGGGGCTGGGAGTGCTCGCCCTGGTGCTCCTGGGGAACGCGGCGCTGTCCGGTCCGATGCTCTGGCCGCTCTACCTGGTCGCGGCCGGGGTCTCCGCGCTCGCCGGGCTCCAGCGGCCCGCGCTGGACTCCCTGATGGCCCGGATCGTGCCGCACGAGCAGCTGACCGCGGCCGCCGCGCTGAACTCGCTGCGCTGGCAGTTCGGCGCGATCACCGGTCCCGCGGTGGCGGGCCTGGTGGTGGCCTACGCCGGGCACGCCACGGCGTACGCGGTCACGGTGGCCACGTTCGCCGTCTCCGTGCTCCTGTGTCTGCGCCTGACGCCCGCACCGCCCGCCCGGGACAACGCGAAGCCGTCGCTGCGCGGCATCGTGGAGGGCGCGAAGTACGCCTGGAGCCGACCGGTGCTGCTGGGGACGTACGCGGTCGACATGGCCGCGATGTTCTTCGCCTTCCCGAACGCGATCTTCCCGTTCCTGGCGGACGACCTGCACGCCGACTGGTCGCTGGGCCTGATGTACGCCGCGGACTCGGTCGGATCGCTGGTGCTGGGGCTGACCAGCGGCTGGACGTCCCGAGTGCGGCGGCACGGGCTGTTCGTGGTCTTCGGGGCGGCAGTCTGGGGGCTGGCCATCGCGGCGGCCGGATGGTTCGGCAATGTGTGGCTGGTGCTGGTCTGCCTGGCGGTGGCGGGCGCGGGCGACATGCTCAGCGGTCTCGGCCGCTCCACGATCTGGAACCAGACCATCCCGGAGGAGCTGCGGGGCCGGCTGGCGGGCATCGAGGTGCTCTCGTACAGCATCGGCCCGCAGCTGGGCCAGGTGCGGGCCGGTGCGATGGCGGGCTGGACGGGGACCCGCTCGGCGATCTGGAGCGGCGGTGTGGCGTGCGTGGCCTCGGTCGCGCTGCTCACGGCAGCGCTTCCGAAGCTGCTCACCTACGACTCCGAGACGGACGAGGACGCGCTGCGCAGGCGGGAAGCCAGGGAGTCCAGCCCGTCCGCCGCCTGAGAGCCTGTCGGGTGACCGCGTCCGCCCGGTCGGAGGTCACCCGACAGGCTCTGAGGAGCGGGCCCCCGGGGCGGGGGCCCGGCTCGGCCCCCCGGGTCATGCCTCCGGATCGGGCGGCGTGCCCCCGTCATGCCACTTGGGGTCGTTCTCCCACTCCAGGTTCCGCTCCCGGGCGGTGTCCATGGCGTGCTGTGCCTCCTCGCGGGAGGTGTACGGCCCGAAACGGTCCTTGGCCGGGCACTCGGGGCCCTCCTCGACCTTGTGATGCTCCAGGCAGTAGTACCACTCGCCCGGCTTGCCGACCGTGCGCTTCTTGAACAGGGCCATCAGCGGCTCCTTCCCTCGGGGCCATGCTGCCCCAAGCGCGCTGGTTAGACTCGCTGACATGTCTGGCCAGTCGCTGCTCGCACCCGGGGAGATCACTCCCATCCGCTCCGTGCCCGGAAAGATCCGGCGCCCCGAATACGTGGGCAAGCCGGCCCCCACCCCGTACACCGGTCCGGAGGTCCAGGACACCGACACCGTCGAGCGCATGCGCGTCGCCGGCCGGATCGCCGCGCAGGCGATGGCGGAGGCCGCGAAGCACATCGCCCCGGGTGTCACGACGGACGAACTCGACCGGGTCGCCCATGAGTTCATGTGCGACCACGGCGCGTACCCGTCGACGCTCGGCTACCGCGGGTTCCCCAAGTCGCTCTGCACCTCGCTCAACGAGGTGATCTGCCACGGCATCCCGGACTCCACGGTGCTGCGCGACGGCGACATCGTGAACCTCGACGTCACGGCGTACATCGACGGTGTGCACGGCGACAACAACGCCACGTATCTCTGCGGCGACGTGGACGAGGAGTCCCGGCTCCTCGTGGAGCGCACCGAGGAGTCGCTGAACCGGGCGATCAAGGCGGTCCGGCCGGGGCGGCAGGTCAATGTGATCGGGCGGGTCATCGAGTCGTACGCCAAGCGCTTCGGCTACGGGGTGGTGCGGGACTTCACCGGGCACGGGATCAATTCCTCGTTCCACTCCGGCCTGATCATTCCGCACTACGACAGCCCGCACGCGACCACCGTGATGCAGCCCGGAATGACGTTCACCATCGAGCCGATGCTGACGCTGGGCAGCCACGACTACGACATGTGGGACGACGGCTGGACCGTGGTGACGAAGGACCGCAAGCGCACCGCGCAGTTCGAGCACACGCTGGTGGTGACGGAGACGGGCGCCGAGATCCTGACGCTCCCGTAGTCCCCCGTCCCCGTCCCCCGGACAGTTCCTCCCCGAAAGCGGCCGCCCCCGGGCGGCCGCTTTCGCGTACCCCCCGCGAAGGCGGAACCAGGCGTATCGTTTTTACCGACAGAGCGTCGGGAAGATATTGACTTAGGTAAGCCTAAGTAGGAAGATCGGGGATGTCGACAGCCACCGCCGCAGTACGCGGTCGCTGCCGATATTTCCGTCTCTTTCTGGACTTCCCGTCCCCCTCGGTCCCCGGAGGCCCGCCTTGGACGCAACCGCCACCACCACGCCCTTCTCGACGCTCATCCGCACCGCGTCGCACGAGCAGCACACCGAGGCGGAGACCTCGACCTTCATGAGCGACCTGCTGGGCGGGCGGCTCGGAGTGGACGCCTACACGCGCTACACCGAGCAGCTGTGGTTCGTGTACCGGGCGCTGGAGGAAGGGGCGCAGGCGTTGCACGGCGATCCGGTCGCCGGTCCCTTCATACGGCCCGAGCTGACGCGCACCGCCGAGCTGGAGCGCGATCTGGCCCATCTGCGGGGTGCGGACTGGCGCGAAGGCGTGGAGCCACTGCCCGCCACGGCCGCGTACGCCGCCCGGGTCGCCGAGTGCGCCCGCAGCTGGCCGGCCGGTTATGTCGCGCACCACTACACCCGCTACCTCGGCGACCTCTCCGGCGGCCAGATCATCCGTGACAAGGCGGAGAAGGCCTGGGGCTTCGCGCGCAAGGGCGACGGGGTCCGGTTCTACGTCTTCGAGGAGATATCCAACCCCGCCTCGTTCAAGCGGGGTTACCGCGAGCTGCTGGACGCGGTGGACGCGGACGACCTGGAGAAGCAGCGGATCGTCGACGAGTGCAAGCGCGCGTTCGCGCTGAACACGGCGGTGTTCCGGGAGCTGGGCGAGGTGTTCCCGCTCAGCGCGTAGCGCCTTGCCGGGCGCGGACGGCGGCGAGTGTCACGCGGCCCCCGATCTCCACCGTGCCGTCGGGCGCGGGAGCGGTGAGGATCTGGGAGCCGCGTCCTTGCGTGATGTTGAGGGCGCGCCCCAGCTCCGCGCTGAGCAGCAGCGCCGCCGCCCCCGTCGCCTCGTCCTCCACGATGTTGTCGTCGCGCCGGGGGAACGCCCGCGCCCTGACCCGGCCGGCCGCCTCGTCCTCCCAGGCCCACACGTACAGCCAGCCCTCCCCCGGCGGCGGCCCGGTCAGCGCCTCGACCTCGGCGGCGGACCCGTACCGCTCCAGCGTGCGCGGGGGTGCCCACTCGGGGCGGGCGGTGATCCAGCTGAACTCGCCGTCCTGACGGGCGAATACCTCCCCGACCGGAAGCTCCAGGATCTCCAGGTCGAGCAGCCAGGCCGTGCCGACGAGCGGATGCCCGGCGAACGGGAGCCGGAGACCCGGGGTGTAGATGTCGAGGTGTCCGCGCTCGGGGTCGTCGACGAACACCGTCTCGCTGAAGCCGAGCCGCCCGGCCAGCGCCTGCCGGGACGCCCGGTCCGGGTAGGCGCTGCCGTCGCGCACCACGCCGAGGGCATTGCCGTGCCGGCCGTCGGGGCCGCAGAACACGCGTAGTACGTCGATGCCCGCGGGTACGTCGAAGTCGCTGTCGCTCACGTCAGCATTCAAGCACCGCCCGGGTGGCGGCCGTTCGGCCGGTCCACCCGGGCGGTGCGGTCGTGGAACGCGGACGGGTCAGGCGGTACGGCGGCGGCGGGCCGCGATCACGACTCCGGCGCCGGCCGCCACGACCACGCCCGAGGCGGCGAACAGGGCGCCCGCCGGGAGTGCGGAGCCGGTGGCGGCAAGGGAGCCCGCGCCGCCGACCGAACCACCGACCGAACCGCCCACGGAGCCGCCTGCGGAGCCGCCGCCCACGCTGCCACCGGCGGTCGCGGTGCCGCCCGTCGAGCCGGAACCGCCCGCGGAACCGAAACCGCCCGCGGCGCCCGGGAGTTCGGCGTCCTTGTCGAGGGCGACCGCGACGGTCAGCGCGTCGAGCTGCTCGCCGGCCCGGTACATGCCGCCGAAGGCCTTGGTGCCGTCGGCGGTGAGGGTCGCCGGGACGGTTGAGAGGTTCACCACGCCGTTCTTGGCGGCGAGTCGGCCCTTCGGCACCTTCAGGTCCGCGACGGCCAGACCGGTGTACGTGGAGACCTTCTTGGTCGTGCGGTCCTTGGTGGAGACGTCCGCGATCAGGGTGCCCTTCGTGCCGTTCACCTGGATCTCCATGCCGGTCAGGGAGAGGTCGAGGGTGTACGCGCCGTTCTCCTCGTGGCCCAGGAAGCGGACCTTGCCCTGGAATTCGGCGTTCAGGGTCTGCTTCGTGGCGTCGAAGTGGCCGGTCGCCTCGGGGAACCGGTAGCCGTCGCCGGAGGCGGTGGCGCCGGCCGTCGTCTCGACCTTGCCGTGGGCGATCGGGCCCGTGACGTACGTACGGAAGGACTTCTTGACGCCCCAGTCCAGGGTGCCGTCGACGACGTCGCCCCGGTCGGCGGCGGCCGGCTTGTCGGTGGCCGGGGCCGAGGGGGACATGGTCGTGGTGGGCTTTCCGGTCGGCTCGGTGGTCGGCCCGGTCGGCTTCGTGGTGGGCTTCGTGGTGGGCTTTCCGGTCGGCTCGGTGGTCGGCTCGGTGGTCGGCTCCTCCGTGGGCTCGGTGGTCGGGGGCGTGACCGCCTTCACCGAGAGGGTGGCCGGGTCGAGCGCGTCGCCCTCCTTGTACTGGCCGTCGAACGCCTCGGAGCCCGCCTTCGTCAGCGTCGCCGGGATGTCCTTGAAGACCATCGCGCCGCCCTCGCCCCGGCCCGGCTTCACCGCCGAGAGGTCGAGAGCCGCGAACTTCACGTCGTCGCGGGTGCCCCGGGGAGTCGTGACGTCGACGGTGATCGCGCCGCCGGTACCGGTCGTGGCGAGCTTCACGTCGGAGAGCGTGATGTCGAGAACGCCCCCGTGGGCGTAGAAGTTGACGCCGCCGCCGAAGGCCGTGTCGGTGCCGTGCGTGGCGGTGTCGTACGTGCCCTTGCCGCCGGCGAAGGTGAACACGCCGTTGTCGGGCGCCTGGGTGGCACCGTCCTCGACGGTGATCTTCCCGCCGGAGAACGACGAGGCGAGGTACTTGCGGAAGGACTCCTTGACGCCCCATTCGAGCGTGCCGTCCTTCAGCTCCAGCGTCGGCGCCGCGGCGGCGGCTCCACCGGCTGCGGGGCCGTCGGCGGCGAGCGCCGGAAGGGCGAACGCGGTGGCGCCGAGGGCGGCGGCGGTGGCGACTGCGGCGGTGAGGGCTATGGGGCGGCGGGTGGCTGACATGGTCGTTGGTCTCCTCAGGAACAGGGGGGGTGGGACGGGGGGACGGGGGTCTAGTCGGTCTTCCGCGGGGTGCCGCGGCGACGGGCGAGGTACAGCGCGCCCGCCGCGACGGCGAGCACGCCCGCGCCGCCGAGGACCGGATACAGGCCGGTGCGGGAGTCGGCTGCCGCAGCCGCGGCGGGGGTGGCCTTCTCCGTCGATGCGGCGGACGACTCGGACGACGGGTCGGGGGCGCTGCCCAGGTCGGGCAGGGCGGGCAGTTCGGCCCCGGCATCGACGGCGACGGCCAGCGAGACCGGGTCCATCGCGGTGCCCGCCCGGTAGAGCGAGCCGAACGCCTCGGCGCCGTCGGCGGTGAGGGTGGCGGGGGCTTCGGTGAGGACGGCGAGACCGTCCTCCGGCGCGAAGTCCTTCGCGGCGAAGGTGACGAGCGGGACGGCCCTGCGCCGGTCGCCGTCGCCGTGGACGTCGGCCAGGAGCGTGCCCTTGCCCGCCTTCACCCGGACCGCGACGGCGGACAGTTCCAGATCGAGCCCGTCGGCGCCGGTGAACCGGACGCTGCCCGCGAATTCGGCGTCCAGGGTCTGCTTCGCCGGGTCGTACGTGCCCTTGCCGCGCGGGAAGCGGAAGAGCGCCCCGCCGTCCTGGGCGCCCCCGGCGAGGGTCCACTTCCCCTTGCCGATGGAGCCGGTGACGTACTCGCGGAAGGTCCGGCGGACACCCCAGTCGACGGCGGCGTCCTCGAAGCGTCCGGCGGCCGTCGCGGTCTTCCTCGGCTCCGGCTTCTTCCCGGGGGACTTGGAGGCGGCGGGCTTCCCGGCCGGGGCGGAGGTGTCCACGGAGAGGCTGACCGGGTCGAGCGGGGTCCCGGCCGTGTAGTAGCCGGCGAACGCCTTGGCGCCCTGTGCGGTCAGGGTCGCCGGGACGTTGCGGAGGGCGATGGGGGTGGTACCGCCCTTCATGTCGATCCCGGACAGGCCGAGCGTCGCGAGCGGCACCTGGGCGGCCGAGGTCACCCGGCCGCTCCCCCGGTCCTTGCTGACCATGTCGGCGTACAGAGTGCCGCCGCCGCCCGCGATGCGGACGGTGGGACGGCTGATGGTGAGGTCCAGTTCGTGGCTGCCGTCGGATTTCCGGTGGCCGAGGAAGTGGACCCCGCCGGCGAAGGCCGAGCCGAAGGCGCCGGTCGCCGGATCGTAGGAACCGGTGGCGGAGTGGAAGCGGAACTGGCTGCCGCCGACCGTGGCGGCGCCGCCGGTCAGGCTCCAACTGCCGTTCGCGATCGGGCCGGTGACATAGCTCTGGAAGGAGGACTTGATGCCCCAGTCCAGCCTGCCGCCCTGCACCGTACGGCCCGCCGCCTGCGCGGTGGTGGCGGGGAGCAGGACTCCCAGCACCGCCGTCAGGAGCGTGACGGCGAGTGCGCGGGCAGGTCTGGACGGCAGCATGGAACCCCTCCGAGGTCTGGAAACTGAGGTAAGGCTAACCTAAGCTATGCGCGTCTCGTGGAGGTACCCCTTCCACCGCATCACTCGCGAACCATGACCAACTGCCCACGCACGACGACAGGACGGTGCCCCAGTGCGCTTCTCGCAGGACTTCGCCCCACCGGGCCAGGGCGGCCGACGGCCGGGGCGCGGGCGGTCCGGGAGCCGAGGACCGCTCGGCGCCCTGACGGCCTCTCTCGGCGTGGCCCTCGTCCTGACGGGCTGCGACGACGGTACGGACACGAAGGCGCCCGCCGCCGCTGCCGGGGCCGCCGCCGACCGGGTCGAACCCCTCACCACCGCGCCGGAGCCACAACTGCCCGTCACGGTGAAGTCGGCGGACGGCGCCGAGGTCACCGTCGCCTCGACGGACCGGATCGTTCCGCTGACCGGCGGTCTGAGCGAGATCGTCTTCACGCTCGGCCTCGGCAAGCGGGTCGTGGCCCGCGACATCACCGCCACCTTCGAACAGGCCGCGAAACTCCCCGTGGTGACCCGGGCCCATGACGTCTCGGCGGAGAGCGTGCTGTCGCTGAAGCCGACCGTCGTGCTCGCCGAGACCACGACCGGCCCGGCGGAGGCCATCGACCAGATCCGGGATGCCGGCATCCCGCTCGTCGTCGTCGAACCGGCCCAGCAGCTCTCCGACGTCGGCCGCCGGATCGGCACCGTGGCGGCGGTCCTGGGCGTGCCGGACTCGGGCGCCGAACTGAAGTCGCGCACCCAGTCGCGCATCGACGCCGTACGGAAGCCCGTGCCCGCCCCGGCGGACGGGCACGAGAAGCCCCGGGTCGCCTTCCTCTACCTGCGCGGTTCGGCCTCGGTGTATCTGCTGGGCGGCCGGGATTCCGGCGCGAGTTCGCTCCTGGAAGCGGCGGGAGCCGTCGACGCGGGCAAGGCGTCCGGGCTGACGAAGGACTTCACCGCCATCACCAGCGAGGCACTCGCCAAGGCCGCCCCCGACGCCATCCTGGTGATGAGCAAGGGGCTCGACTCGGTGGGCGGCGTCGACGGACTCGTGAAGATCCCGGGCGTCGCCGAGACTCCGGCCGGGATGGACCGGCGGATCGTCTCCATCGACGACGGGATGCTGCTGAACTACGGCCCGCGCACGGACCGGGTGCTGAGCGAACTGATCGCGCAGCTCTACCCGGAGGACGGGGCGGACAAGTGACCACCACCTCCCCGGAACGCACCCGGGCCGACGCCGCCACGGCACCGGAAGGGCCGATGGCACCGAAGCCCCGGCGCTCCTCGTCCTTCGCGCTGACCGCCGGGCTGCTCGCCGCCCTCCTGGTGTGCTGCCTGCTCTCCGCCGGACTCGGCGCGTACAGCATCCCGCTCGGCGACGTCCTCGGCTCGGTCCAGCACCGGCTCGGTCTCGGCGGGGCCGCGCTGGACCGGGTCGGCGAGAGCGTGCTGTGGAACGTACGGCTGCCGAGGGTCGTGCTGGCCCTGCTGGTCGGGGCGTCGCTGGGCTGCGCGGGCGCCCTGATGCAGGGGGTGTTCGGCAATCCGCTCGCCGAGCCCGGGGTGATCGGGATCTCCTCCGGTGCGGCGGTCGGCGCGGTCGCCTCGATCGCGCTCGGGCTGAACTTCTTCGGCAACTGGACCGTCACCGTCTGCGCGTTCGCCGCCGGGCTCGCGACCGTGCTGCTGGTGTACGCGCTGTCGCGGTCGGGCGGACGGACCGAGGTGGTGACGCTGATCCTCACCGGGATCGCGGTCAACGCCTTCGCGGGCGCGCTGATCGGGCTGTTCATCTTCTTCGCCGACAACGCGCAGATCTCGCAGATCACCTTCTGGCAGCTGGGCTCACTGGCCCAGGCGACCTGGCCCAAGGTGCTCGCGGTGCTGCCGTGCGCGGTGCTCGGGCTGCTCGTCGCACCGTTCCACGCCCGGAAGCTGGACCTCCTCGCGCTCGGCGAGCGGCCCGCCCGGCATCTGGGGGTCGATGTCGAACGGCTCCGGATCGTGCTCGTGCTCGTCGTGGCGCTGCTGACCGCCGCCGCGGTGGCGGTCGCCGGGATCATCTCGTTCGTGGGGCTGCTGGTGCCGCATCTGCTGCGGATGGCGAACGGCCCAGGCCACCGCTTCCTCGTCCCCGGCAGTGCGCTCGGCGGCGCCCTGGTCCTGGTGGTGGGCGATCTCGCGGCCCGTACCGTCGCCGATCCCGCCGAGCTGCCGCTCGGTGTGCTGACCGCGCTCTTCGGCAGCCCGTTCTTCTTCTGGCTGCTGCGCAGGACCCGTCGCAAGCAAGGTGGTTGGGCATGAAGGCCCTGAAGAATCCGTTCCGGGCACGGGGACGGCGACTGCCCGCTCCCGTCTCCCCCGGCTCCCCCGTCGCCGAGGCGCGCGGGCTGCGGGTGCTGCTGGGGCAGCGGACGGTGCTCGACTCCATCGATCTGACCGCGCACGCGGGCGAGGTGCTGGCGCTGGTGGGGCCCAACGGGGCGGGCAAGTCGACCCTGTTGGCGGCGCTGGCCGCCGATCTGCCCGCGGCCGGCGGTGAGATCCGGATCGGCGGGCGCCCGGTCGGCGACTGGTCGGCCGCCGAACTGGCGCTGCGCCGGGCCGTGCTGCCGCAGTCCGCCGCACTGTCGTTCCCGTTCCCGGTGGAGGACGTCGTACGGATGGGGCGGGCGCCGTGGGCCGGAACGGAGCGGGCGGACGAGGACGATCCCGCCGTCGCCGCGTCGATGGCGGCGACCGAGGTCACCGAGTTCGCCGCGCGGCCCTTCTCCGCCCTGTCCGGCGGTGAACGGGCCCGGGTCGCACTGGCCAGGGTGCTGGCGCAGCGCGCCCCGCTGCTGCTGCTCGACGAGCCCACGGCCGCGCTCGATCTGCGCCACCAGGAACTGGTGCTGCGGATCTGCCGGGAGCGGGCCGCCGCCGGGGACGCGGTCGTCGTGGTGCTGCACGATCTGGGTCTCGCCGCGGCGTACGCGGACCGGGCCGCCGTGCTGCACGACGGGCGGATCGCGGTGGCGGGACCGCCCGCCGGGGTGTTCACGGGCGAGCTGCTCGGCGAGGTCTACCGGCAGCCGGTCGAGGTGTTCCCGCACCCGCGGACCGGGGCGCCTCTCGTCGTACCGACAAGAGAGACTTGACCATTGCTTGACCTCCACTTGGGATATCCATCGGTCACTCGTGATCGCCCCGTTCCCGCGCCGCCCGGATGAGAGCTGAATCACTGCACGGGTGGGTATTGCTCAGGTAAGCCTCGGTTAAGTTAGGTTCGCCTCACCTGTTTTTGTCCGGATCTTCTCCCGCTTCTCCTTCGTCCTCATGTGGAGCCCGTATGCGAGCCGTTCGTTTCTCCGTCGTCACCGCTGCCGCCACGGTGGCCGCTCTGACCGCAGTCACGGGCTGCGCACAGAAGAGCGACGGCAAGGGCGACGGCGCCCTGCAGGTCGTCGCGAAGGACGACTCCTGCGAGGTGTCGAAGAAGAAGCTTCCGGCCGGTCACGTCGAACTGGCCGTGCAGAACAAGGGATCCAAGGTCACCGAGGTCTACGTCCTCTTCCCGGACGACCGCATCGTCGCCGAGCGCGAGAACATCGGCCCCGGCACCAAGGCCACCATCACGGCCGAGATCAAGGCCGGTTCGTACGAGGTCGCCTGCAAGCCCGGTATGAAGGGCCACGGCATCCGGCAGAAGCTGGAAGTCACCGGCGGCAACGCGGCCAAGCGCAGCCCCGAGATGGACAAGGCCGTCGCGGAGTACCGCACCTACGTCCAGGCCCAGGCCGACGAGACGCTGCCGAAGGCCAAGAAGTTCACGGACGCCGTCGCCGCCGGTGACATCGAGGCCGCCAAGAAGATCTACGCCGACTCCCGGCTCGGCTGGGAGCGCACCGAGCCGGTCGCCGAGTCCTTCGGTGACATCGACCCGAAGGTCGACATCCGCGAGGACGGCCTGGAGGACGGCCAGAAGTGGACCGGCTGGCACCGCCTGGAGAAGGCGCTGTGGCAGGACAAGAAGCTGGGCGCCGAGGAGAAGGCCCTCGCCCCGGTCCTCTACAAGGACCTGCTCGACTGGCAGAAGCGGGTCGGCACGGCCGACATCACCCCGACCTCGATGGCCAACGGCGCCAAGGAACTCCTCGACGAGGTCGCCACCGGCAAGGTCACCGGTGAGGAGGAGCGCTACAGCCACACCGACCTGATCGACTTCAAGGGCAACGTCGAGGGCGCCGAGAAGTCCTACGAGCTGCTGAAGCCGATCGCCTCGAAGAACGACGCGGCGCTGACCGCCACCCTGGACAAGCGGTTCGCGGAGCTGAACACGCTGCTGGACAAGTACCGCAAGGACAAGAGCTCCTACGAGTTCACCTCGTACGAGAAGGTCGGCAAGGCGGACCGCAAGGAGCTCTCGGACGCGGTCAACGCGCTGGCCGAGCCGCTGTCCCGGCTCGCCGCCGCGGTGACGAAGTAACGAGCGGGAAGGCTTTGGTCATGTCCGACCAGACACAGGCCGGCGAAACCCCGGAGAAGACCTCTTCTCCCGCCCCGTCCCGCCGGGCGCTGCTCGGCTGGGGCGGCGCGGGTCTCGCGCTGGGCGCCGTCGCGGCCGGCGGAGCGGTCGCCGCAGTGCGCACGGAGAACGACGCGGTGCCGGCCGCGGACAGCGGTGCGGCCGTGCCGTTCCACGGTGCGCACCAGGCCGGTATCGCCACCGCCGTACAGGACAGGCTGCACTTCGCCGCGTTCGACGTGACGACGAGGGACCGCGCCGAGCTGATCGCGCTGCTCAAGGAGTGGACGCGGGCGGCAGAGCGGATGACGGCCGGTCACGCGGTCGGCGACGGGGCGTACGGCGGTCTCGCCGAGGCCCCGCCGGACGACACGGGCGAGGCGCTGGGGCTGAAGCCGTCCCGGCTGACGCTGACCATCGGCTTCGGCCCCTCGCTCTTCGCCAAGGGCCGGTTCGGCCTGGAGGACAAGCGGCCCGAAGCGCTCGTCGATCTGCCGAAGTTCCCCGGCGACAACCTCGACGCGGCCCGCAGCGGCGGCGATCTCTGCGTCCAGGCGTGTGCGGACGACCCGCAGGTCGCGGTGCACGCCATCCGCAACCTCGCCAGGATCGGCATGGGCCGCACCGCGATCCGCTGGTCCCAGCTGGGCTTCGGCAAGACGTCCTCGACGACGCCGGACGCCCAGACCCCGCGCAACATGATGGGCTTCAAGGACGGCACCCGGAACATCTCCGGCACCGACACCGCCGCCCTGGACGAGCACGTGTGGGTCGGCCCGAAGGACGACGCGGGCTGGATGACCGGGGGTTCGTACCTGGTGGCCCGCCGCATCCGGATGCACATCGAGACCTGGGACCGCGCCCCGCTCCAGGAGCAGGAGGACGTCTTCGGCCGCGACAAGGGCGAGGGCGCCCCGGTCGGCAAGGCCAAGGAGCGCGACGAGCCGTTCCTGAAGGCGATGCTGCCGACCGCGCACGTGCGGCTCGCCCACCCGGACAGCAACGGCGGTGCGACGATCCTGCGCCGCGGCTACTCCTTCACCGACGGCACGGACGGCCTCGGCCGGCTCGACGCCGGGCTGTTCTTCCTCGCCTACCAGCGCGATGTCCGCAAGGCGTTCATTCCGCTCCAGCGGCGCCTGGCGGCGCACGACGCACTCAACGAGTACATCCAGCACGTGGGTTCGGCGCACTTCGCCGTCCCGCCGGGCGTCCGCGACAAGGGCGACTGGTGGGGCCGGGCGCTGTTCTCGTAACGAGACTCGAAGCAGAAACAACGGGACTCGAAGCAGAAAAGGAGAACCGAGACGTGTTCAGCAACTTCCTGATCGGCCTGCGCGAGGGCCTTGAGGCCAGCCTGGTCGTCTGCATCCTCATCGCCTATCTGGTGAAGACCGGCAACAAGAACAAGCTGGTGCCGATCTGGACCGGGGTAGGGATCGCGATCGTCGTCAGCCTGGCGTTCGGCGCCGGGCTCGAATTCGGTTCGCAGGAGATGACGTTCAAGGCACAGGAGGCGCTCGGCGGTTCGCTGTCGATCGTCTCCGTCGGCCTGGTCACCTGGATGGTCTTCTGGATGCGGCGCACCGCGCGGCACCTGAAGACGGAGCTGCACGGCAAGCTCGACGAGGCGCTCGCGATGGGTACCGGCGCGCTGGTCGCCACGGCGCTCCTCGCGGTGGGCCGGGAGGGCCTGGAGACCTCGCTGTTCGTGTGGCGTGCGGTGCACGCGGCGGACGACGGCTGGCACCCGATGATCGGCGCGCTCCTCGGCATCGCGTCCGCCGTCGTGCTGGGCTGGCTGTTCTACCGGGGCGCCCTGAGGATCAACCTCTCGAAGTTCTTCACCTGGACCGGCGGCATGCTGGTGATCGTCGCCGCGGGCGTGCTCGCGTACGGCGTCCACGACCTCCAGGAAGCCGAGTTCATCGGCGGTCTCCACAACCAGGCGTTCGACATCAGCGCCACGATTCCGCCGGACAGCTGGTACGGCACGCTGCTGAAGGGCACGTTCAACTTCCAGCCCGACCCGACCGTTCTCCAGATCACGGTGTGGGCGCTGTATCTGATCCCCACCCTCGCGCTGTTCCTCGCCCCGGTAGGGTTCGGACGGTCAGAAAGGGCGACGGATCAGAAGGTGCGGAAAGCAACGGATGAGAAGCCTGAGGCCGATTCGGCTGGCGACGGGGCTCGCGACGGCGACGGTGCTGTCCATGACGGCGAGCGGTTGCGTGACGGTGCACGGCGAGCTGGAAGTGGTGCCGGGGGCAACCAGGTCTGAGGCCGCGCAGGCCCTGAAGGCGTTCACCACCGCGTACAACGCGGCGGACAAGGCGTACGACCCGGCCCTGGACGCGGACCGGGTCACCGGCCCGCTCGGCGCGATCAATCAGGCCGGGCTGACGGCGCGGCAGAAGAACCATCCGGACGGCAACCCGGACCACTCGCCGCTGGAGCTGACCGACGCCCGGTATCTCATCCCGAAGAAGGCCGGCTGGCCGCGGTGGTTCCTCGCGGACACCGACTCCAACCGCGACCAGGACAGCGGGAAGCTGGACACCCGCTGGCTGGTCGTCTTCGTCAAGTCCGGGCCCGGCGCCGGGTGGAAGGCCTCCTACCTGTCGGTCCTCGCCACCTCCCAGGTGCCGATCTTCGCGAAGGACGACGAGGGCCGGGCCAGGCCGGTGGCCGTCGACAGCACCGAACTGGCCGTGGCACCCGAGGACTTGAGCACCCAGTACACGCAGTACCTGCAGAAGGGCACCCCGGACGTCTTCGCCCCCGGCTCCGCCACCTCGGACTGGCGGGAGTCGCGCCGGACCACCCGGCGGGCGGGCTTCTCGTACCAGTACATCGACCGGCCGCTGGACAGCGGTACGTTCGGCCCGCTCGGCCTGGAGACGGACGACGGCGGGGCGCTGGTCTTCTTCAGCAGCAAGCACTTCGAGCGGCAGACCGCGGCGAAGGGGCTGCGCCCGCCGCTCAACCAGGACGTGGAGGCGCTGCTGACCGGTGAGGTGGAGTCCACCCTCATCAAGGAGCGGGTCTCCAGCGAGCTGGTGTACGTCCCGAAGAAGGGCTCGACGAAGGACGGCGGCAAGGTGGTCGTACTGAACAGGCTACCGGGCCTGACGGCGGCGAAGGGCTCGTGACACGACCGGGGCCGCCCCGCGTGCGGGAACGGCCCCGGTCGTGATCCGGACGGTGCGCTAACGGCTCAGCGGCCACGCCACCGAGTCATGGTCGAGATCGCTCTGGTCCGCCTCGTCCGCGTACTGCGCGCACGCGTCGGTGAGCGTCTCCAGCAGGGTCAGCGGATCGGGCAGCGGGTTCTCCGGCCCGCGCACCCACCGCACGTCCAGTTCGCCGGGGAGCCGGGCCGGCGGCAGGAGCACATAGCTGCCGCGGCAGTGCCACCGCAGCCCCGGATGCTCGTCCATGGTCTCGGGGTGGCAGTCCAGCTCGCACGGCCACCATTCGTCCTCGTCCTCGGGCGTACCGCGGGTGGCGGTGAAGAAGAGCATCCGGTCGTCGCCGGACCGGGCGACGGGGCCGACGTCGATGCCCGCGGCGAGGAGCCGTTCCAGCGCCTGGCTGCCCGCGGACAGCGGCACGTCGAGAACGTCGTGGATCATGCCGGTCGCGGTGATGAAGTTGGCCTGCGGCTGGCTGTGGGCCCAGCGCTCGATCTGGGCCCGGTCGGTGGTGGACTGCGTCTGCCAGGCGAAGGAGATCGGGTGCCGGGCGGGGGTGGGACAGCCGATGCGTTCGCACGAACATCGGTATCCGACGGGATGGGCGGCCGGCGCGATCGGCATTCCGGCCTCGGCGACGGCCAGGAGCAGCGCCTCCCGGGCGGTGTCGTCGACCTCGCTCTGCTGCGGTTTGGGTCGGCGGCGAAGCCATTGGGAAAATTTGCTCTCTGAGCCGCGATAACGGCCGAAATCGGCGCCCATCTATCCCCTTACCTCAGCGTTGCCCCCGCCCATGGTCCCACCATCCTGCGCCTCGGGTGGCCGGAGTCCCGAAGCGGGGTACGGACGACAGTGCCGCGAGCTGGGCACTATGCCACTTCTTGTCATGAAATGACGGGTGCGTCACAGGGCGCCGGCCCGCGCAGGGCGTGGTCGTGGTCCTCGGGTAGCCCACCTCCGCGACCAGGCCGGGCGCCGCGTCATGGATCGCGCGGCGCGAGCGCTCGCTGCGGCGACTGGAGTCGGGCTGCCGGGTCTCTACCATGCCCGTCGATCCAGCAGCGGGACGAGTCGATACGTATCGTCTCCCCGTCGCGCGGAACCACCCGATCGGATCACTGCGCGCGGGCCCCGGAGAGCGGACCATGGGCTCACGCACAGACCCGTGCGAAGTCCCCCGGCAGGCAACCCCTGCCTTTCGTGAGGAGCCTTCGTTGCCTCGTGAAGCCACACCCCGCCGCTACCTGATGTGCGCGCCCACGCACTTCAGGGTGACGTACTCCATCAACCCCTGGATGGACCCCAGCAAACCCGTGGACCTGCCCCTGGCCCAGACCCAGTGGGAGGACCTGCGCGACCGGTACCGCGCCCTGGGGCACACCGTGGAGCTGATCGCCCCCCGCCCCGAGCTGCCCGACATGGTGTTCGCCGCCAACGGCGCCACCGTCATCGACGGCCGGGTGCTGGGCGCCCGCTTCGCGTACCAGGAGCGGTACGAGGAAGCCGGGGCCCACCGCGAGTGGTTCCGGGCGAACGGCTTCACCGAGATCCATGAACCGGACCACGTCAACGAGGGCGAGGGCGACTTCGCGGTCACCTCGTCGTACGTCCTGGCCGGGCGGGGCTTCCGGTCCAGTCCGCTCTCGCACGGCGAGGCGCAGGAGTTCTTCGGGCGCCCGGTGATCGGGCTCGATCTGGTCGACCCGCGCTACTACCACCTGGACACGGCGCTGTCGGTGCTCGACGACGCGGGCGACGAGATCATGTACTACCCGGGCGCCTTCTCGCCGGGCAGCCGGGCGGTGCTGGCCCGGCTCTTCCCCGGTGCGCTGATCGCCGAGGAGGCGGACGCCGCGGCGCTCGGCCTGAACGCGGTGAGCGACGGACGCCATGTGCTGCTGCCGCAGGCCGCGACGGGGCTCTTCGATCCGCTGCGGGCGCGGGGCTTCGAACCGGTGCCGATGGACCTGGGCGAGCTGCTCAAGGGCGGCGGCAGCGTGAAGTGCTGCACGCAGGAGCTGCGGGGGTGAGCGGGCGGGCCGCCCCTCAGGTGTTCTCGCCGGGCGGCCACGCGTCGCCCCACGCGACGTCCCGGGCGGCCCGGTACAGCTCGCCGTGCCGCTTGGTGACCGTGGCACGCCGCAGGGCCTCGTCGCGGGTGCACAGGTCCAGCAGCACCTGCCCCTTGCGGATCTGCGGCTTGCGGGTGACCCGCGCGCGGACGGGCTCCGTCCCGAAGCGGGTCGCCACCACATAGCTGAACTTCTCGTCCTCGTACGGCAGCGAGCCGCCCTTGACCTGCCGGTGCAGCGAGGAGCGGCTGACCCGGGCCGAGAAGTGGCACCAGTCCGTGCCCGGCTCGATCGGGCAGGCCTCGCTGTGCGGGCAGGGCGCGGCGACGCTCAGTCCGGCGGCGATCAGCCGGTCGCGGGCCTCGATGATCCGGGCGTAGCCGTCGGGGGTGCCCGGTTCGACGACCACGACCGCCTGCGCCGCCGCGGCGGCGGTGTCGACGAGGGCGGCGCGCACGTCCGCCGTCAGCTCCTTGAGTACGTAGGAGACGGTGATCAGGTCCGTGGGGGCGAGTTCGAGGCCCGCGCCGATCCGGGCCCGGCGCCACTCGGCGGCGCGCAGGGCGGGAATGCCGGACAGGCCGGCCAGCTCGCGGCCGAGGGTGAGCGCGGGCTCGGCCCAGTCCAGCACGGTCGTCCGCGGCCCCTCCCAGGCCCCCGCCACGGCCCAGCTCGCCGCTCCGGTGCCACCGCCGATGTCGGTGTGCGTGGCGGGCGTCCAGTCCGGCGCGGCCTCCTGGAGCGCGGCGAGGGCGGACCGTACGGCTTCGAAGGTGGCGGGCATCCGGTACGCGGCGTACGCGGCGACGTCGGAACGGTCGCGGAGCACCGGCGCGTCGGTCGGGGTGGTCCCGCGGTAGTTGGCGATGAGCCGTTCGACGGCCTGGGCGGCCTGCTTGGGCGGCAGCCCGTCGAGCAGTCCGGCCAGCGCCGCGCGCAGGACTTCCGCGGTGGGGAGGGTGGCGTTCACCGACGAATTGTAGGCAAAGCCGAACCAGTCGCCCCCGCCCCGGTATCCGCGCCGAACTGCACGGAATCCGAACTGCCGCGATGCCTGCGCAAGTTGCTACGCTGACCGCCGCGAGGTCGGGATTGCCCATTGAGGGGAACCATGAGACAGAAGATCGTGCGCCTGGCTCTGGTCGGCGGAGTGATCGTGCTTGCCATGCTTCTTCTGCTCGCCACGTGCGGCAGCGGCGAGAAGAGCACGGACAGGCCGGAGAAGCAGGCCGGAAAGAGCCCGACGAAGGTGACGCAGCTCACCGTTCCTTCCGCGTACGCGACGGAGCACGGCTGGGAGCTCATCGGGACCTCGCCCGACTACGCGATCTCCCGGACGACGGGCCGTCTCGCCTATCTGGTGCGGGAGTCGGAGACCAAGTACCAGCTGCGGACCATCGATTCCAAGACGGGAGAGGCCGGCTGGCACGGCGAGAGCTGGCGGCCCCCGTCCCCGCACCAGTTCCCGAGACTCCTCCCGGTCACCGTCGACGACCACGAGTACTTCGTGACGTGGGCGTACGGAAAGGTCGGCGAGAACGCGCTGACCCCCGCCGACACCATCGTCTCGCTGGATGTCTACGACGTGGAGGACGGTTCCCGGCGGCGCGTCGAGGTGCCGTGGAACTCCGTTCCGACGGTCTCCACCACCGGCCCCGGCATCCTCATCAGCGACGGCCGGACGAACAGCGCGGTGGTCGACCCGGTGACCGGCCAGGTGTCGAACGTCACGGCTGCCGCGCTCAAGTACCCGAAGGACTGCAAGACCTGCAAGCAGCTCACCGAGGTGCGCGGGCTGACGCAGAAGGGCCTGCTGGTCAGCGGGTCCAAGGAGTTCTGGGTGCAGGGCGGCTGGTTCAGCCGCAATGTCGCCCCCAAGGGCACGGACAGGCTCAGCGGGATCCCGACGTCGGTGATCCCCGGTCTGATCCTGGCGAAGTGGCAGCTCGCGAAGGGCGCCAAGCGCGCCACCACCCACGACATGTGGGCGGTGCAGGACGCGGAGACGGGCAAGACCCTGGCTTCGGTGGAGTGCAGCAAGCCCGCGATAAAGCCGGGCCAGTACCCGCAGCTCGTCTCCGCGCCCTCGGGCTCCTACCTGGTGGCCGGACCGCTCGCGTTCGACCTGGCCACGAAGCGGGGGTTCTGCTTCGAGGGGGCGGACGGCACCAAGCCGCTGACGCTGGCGTCCGTGAACGACGAGGGCACCGCGTACGGCGCGGCGAGCGCACGCAACGCGGCGGACGTGCTGGCCGGCGGCGGCGCCCCGGTCGCGGTCGCCGTCAGGAGCGGTTCGACGGGCGCCCTGCCGTCGAACGTACGGGTTCCGGGCATGGAGACGGCGGACGGTGTCGGCCTGTTCCGCTGGACGGACGAGAAGGACCGCCCGCACCTGATCGGCTACCCGAGGTCGTCGTAGCACGGCGCGGCGGCGTCGCGGAGAACGTCGAGAGGCGTCGCGGGGTCCGGAGCGGGGCGCGGAAATCCGTTCGCCCCGCTCCGGACCCCGCTGTTACAAGAGGGCATGGGAATCTGGACCGACGCCTTCATCGCACCGCCCGAGCCGACTCTCCTGCGGCCGGAGGCCTTCGGCCGTCTCGTGGTCGAGCTGGCACGTGAGCGCGTGGTCCGGACACCGTGGGCGCTCGTCGTGGGGAAGCTCTGCGTCAACGCCAGTCTGAACTGGGGCAGCGTCAGCGGGCAGGCCCGCTGGGACCGGCCTCCCGTCGGCACGGTGCTGCGGACCGAGGAGTATCCCGAAGACCTGCGGGACGACGATCCGCCGCCCTGGGGGGATTCCCACGAGGAGGCCCGGCTGCTCGCTTCCGGTGACGCGGTCCTCGACGTGCTGCCGGCGCTGCGGGCCGCCCCGTACGGCGCCGAGGACATCGCCGTCGTCTTCGACCGCATGGACTTCGGCAACCGGGCGATCACCGAGTACTTCCGGTTCGAGGACCACCGCACGATGCTGGTCTGCTTCGCCCTGGCGCGCCCGCAGCACCGGCCGCTGTACGCCAACGACTGCGAGGAACCCGGCGGGCCGATGCATCCGGTGCAGACCTGCGTGGTCCACACCTTCAAGCACGCGTCCGAAGACGGCGCGGTGCCACCGCTGGCCTCCGTCCTCTCCCGCTGGTTCGGGCCGGAGCCGATCAGTGGCAAGACCTGGGGCTGATCCTCGGCCCCGGTCCCGCCGCCCGTGTCACGACGTCCGCTGCCAGGGCCGGCACAGCCCGAGGAAGCAGACCATCGCGCCCACCGCGCACACCAGCTGGACGACAGCCATCGGAACGGCCGTGTCCTCGCCCGCGATCCCGACGAGCGGCGAGGCGACGGCACCGATCAGGAACGACGAGGTGCCGAGCAGCGCGGAGGCGGATCCCGCGGCGTGTTTCGTACGCATCAGCGCCTGCGCGTTCGTGTTCGGCATCGCCATCCCCATCGCCGACATCAGCACGAACAGCCCGGCGGCGACCGGGGCCAGGCCCACCTCCCCGAAGACCCCGGTCGTCATCAGCAGCAGCGCGAGCGCGGCGAGCGTGATGACGCAGAGCCCGAAGGTGAGTGCCTTGTCCAGGCTGACCCGGCCGACCAGCAGCCTGCCGTTGATCTGGCCGACGATGATCATGCCGACCGAGTTGATGCCGAAGAGCAGGCTGAACGTCTGCGGCGATGCCCCGTAGATCTCCTGCATGACGAACGGCGACGCGCTCACGTACGAGAAGAGGGTGGCGAAGGCGAGGCTGCCCGCGATCATGTAGCCGGTGAAGACCCGGTCGGCGAGCAGTCCGCGCATGGTGCGCAGCGCGTCGCCGAGGCCGCCGGTGTGCCGGTCCTGCGGCGGCAGGGTCTCGCCCAGCCACTTCCAGACGACGAGGGTGAGCGCCAGGCCGACGACGGTGAGGACGGCGAAGATTCCGCGCCAGTCGGTGAACCGCAGCACCTGTCCGCCGATCAGCGGGGCGACGATCGGCGCGACGCCGGAGATGAGCATCAGGGTGGAGAAGAACCTGGCCATCTCCACGCCGTCGTACATGTCGCGCACCACGGCACGGGCGATGACGATGCCCGCCGCACCGGCCAGACCCTGGAGAAGGCGGAAGCCGATGAGAAGCCCGGTGGTGGGCGCGAAGACGCACATCGCGGTGGCAATGACGTAGATGGCCATGCCGAGGAGCAGCGGCCTGCGCCTGCCCCACCGGTCGCTCAACGGTCCGACGACGACCTGTCCGAGCGCCAGGCCGGTCAGGCAGGCGGTGAGGGTGAGCTGGACGGTGGCGGCAGGAGCGTGCAGGGACTCGGTGACCGCGGGCAGGGCGGGGAGGTACATGTCCATGGAGAGCGGCGGTACCGCGGTGAGGCCGCCGAGGACGAGGGTGACGAGAAGTCCGGTGCGCCTGGCCGCTTCGGCAGCGGCCGGTTTTCCGGGAAGTGCGCCGGTGGCTCCGGGCTCAGAGGCTCCGGTCCCGGCGGTCGGTATGTGTGTGCGTTCCTGCTGGGCCCGGCTTGCGCCGCTCTCCGGCATTCTCATCTCCATGTCGTTGAATCCGCATCTATGCTCTCAGCTCAGCCGGACTGGTCGAGACCTTTTGGGGAGCAGACATGACAGGCATGAGCGGCGCTGTGCGGTGGGGTGTGCTGGCGACCGGCGGTATCGCCGCGGCGTTCACCGAGGATCTCCGGTCGATGCCGGACGCGGAAGTGGTGGCCGTCGCATCTCGGACAGATGCCTCGGCGCAGGCGTTCGCACAGCGGTTCGGGATACCCCGGGCGTACGGCAGCTGGGCCGCTCTCGCCGCCGACGAGGAAGTCGACGTGGTGTACGTCGCGACGCCGCACTCGGCGCACCGGGAGGCGGCGGCGCTCTGCCTGGAGGCCGGGAAGCACGTGGTGTGCGAGAAGGCGTTCACGCTCAACGCCCGGGAGGCGGACGAGCTGGTGAAGCTCGCCCGGGACCGCGGCCTCTTCCTGATGGAGGCCATGTGGACGTACTGCAACCCGGTCATCCGGCGCATGACGGAGCTGGTGCGGGACGGCGCCATCGGCGACATCCGCTCCGTGCAGGCCGACTTCGGGCTCGCGGGCCCCTTCGGTCCCGAACACCGGCTGCGCGACCGGGCGCTGGGCGGCGGCGCGCTGCTGGATCTCGGGGTCTACCCGGTGTCGTTCGCGCATCTGCTGCTGGGTGAGCCGGACCGGGTGCAGGCCGACGCGGTGCTCTCCCCCGAGGGCGTCGATCTGCACACCGCGATGCTGCTGGGCTGGTCGGATGCGGGCACCTCGGCGCTGTTGAACTGTTCGGTGGTCGCGGACACTCCGCAGACCGCGGCGGTCACGGGCTCGAAGGGCCGGATCGAGTTCCCGCGCGGCTTCTTCTACCCGGAGCGGTTCGTGCTGCACCGGACGGGACACGACCCCGAGGAGTTCACCGCCGGGGCGGCCGGTGCGGGGCTGCGCGGCCTGCAGTTCGAGCAGGCCGAGGTGGCACGGGCGCTGCGGGCGGGCGAGACGGAGTCGCCGCTGGTGCCGCTGGACGGGTCGCTCGCCGTGATGCGGACGCTCGACGCGGTACGTGACCGCATCGGCGTCCGCTACCCGGCCGACGACCTCGGCTGACCGGGGCTGTCCGGGAGGGGCCTCACGCAGGGGTGAGGCCCTGGTTCCCGACCTCGGTGACGAACGACCCGGCCGTCGCCAGGGGCGCGCCGGGCGTGGTGACGGCGGACACCGTGCGGTAGTCGGCGCGCGCCCGGTCCCGGCCCAGTGTGACGACGGCGTATCCGCGGCGGCCGTTGAAGAACTTCATGTGCGGGTTGGCCTGCATCTGGTTGTTCCAGCTGCCGGGCCGGTCCGAGCCGTCCTTGCCGCTGGTGATGGAGGTGGCGACGATCTCCGTGCCGACGGTGCGGGACGAGGGGTCGTCGAAGTCCTTCTTCAGGTCGAAGCCGTAGCCGACGTGCACATCGCCGGTCAGCACCATCAGGTTGGCGACCCCGGCGGCCTCGGCGCCCTTCAGGATGCGGCCCCGGGAGGCGGGGTAGCCGTCCCACGCGTCCATGGACACCTTGAAGGCGTCGGTGGGGACGTCGCGCCGCTGGGCGAAGGTGACCTGCTGCGGCACGACGTTCCAGGTGGCCTGCGAGGCGTGCCAGCCGTCGATCAGCCAGCGCTCCTGGGTGGCGCCGGTCATGGTGCGCGACGGGTCCTGGGACTCCGGTCCGGGCGTCTGCCAGCCGTCGCCGTACGCCTGGTCGCTGCGGTACTGGCGGGTGTCGAGGATGTCGAACTGGGCGAGCCGGCCGAACCGCAGGCGCCGGTAGAGCTTCATGTCCGGGCCGGTGGGGCGCTGCGGGGCGCGCAGCGGCTGGTTCTCCCAGTACGCGCGGTACGCGGCGGCGCGGCGCAGCAGGAACTCCTCCGGCGGCACGTCGTTCTCGGGAGTGTCGCCCGCGTAGTTGTTCTCGGTCTCGTGGTCGTCCCAGGTGACGACGAAGGGGTGCGCGGCGTGGGCGGCACGCAGGTCGGGGTCGGACTTGTAGAGGCCGTACCGCAGCCGGTAGTCCTCCAGCGTGACCGTCTCCCGGTTGTAGTGGGCGGGGAGCCTGCGGTCGGCGTACTTACGGGCTCCGCCGGTCGCGTCGACGGCGTACTCGTAGAGGTAGTCGCCGAGGTGGAAGACGACGTCGACGTCCTCCTGGGCGAGGTGCTTGTACGCGGTGAAGTAGCCGTCGTGGTACGCCTGGCAGGAGACGGCGGCCAGGCTCAGCGAGCTGTTGCGGGCGCCGCGGGCGGGGGCGGTGCGGGTCCGGCCGACGGGGCTGGTCCAGGTCCCGGTGCGGAAGCGGTAGTAGAACACGCGGTCGGCGTCGAGTCCCTTGACCTCGACGTGGACGCTGTGGTCGAACTCCGGGTGGGCGGTGGCCGATCCGCGCCGCACGACGCGGGAGAAGCGCTCGTCGCGGGCGAGTTCCCAGCTCACCTGCACCCGGGCCCGGGGCAGTCCGCTGCCGGCCTCGTAGGGGCGCGGTGCGAGTCTCGTCCACAGCAGGACCGAGTCGGGAAGCGGGTCGCCGGAGGCGACGCCGAGGGTGAACGGGTCGTCGCCGATCTTCCTGGAGTCCAGCTCGGCGGCGCTCGCGGTGCCCGCGGCGGGCAGGTTGACCGAGAAGGCGAGCGCGGCGGCGGCGCCGGTGACGGTGAGGAAGCGGCGACGCCCGACCTGCTTGGCGGCGTCGCGCATCTCCTGCTGGTGCGATGAGTCTGTCATCTGACCCTCCCCTGGCTGGTGGTGTACGCGAGCAGTTCACCGGCTCAGCACATCGAGCGGCTGTCGTGTTCGCGTCGCTCGGACGTCGCGTGGATGAGGAATGCGGCAGCAATGGGTCCGCGGGGACAAATCACGCATCCGAGACGAGACAGTGATCATCTTCGGCACCCGGCCGACGTGCGAACGCGCCGCCCCACGCGCCGCCTTGACCCCATGTGGCCTCACGCGCACCCCGGGGAGGAACGGCGTACGCTGCGGCGTCATGAGCAACGAGGTGTTGAATTCCGATGCGAAGACGGCGGTCGTGACGGGCGCGGGCTCAGGGATCGGCCGCGCGGTGGCGCTCGCCCTGACCGGCGCCGGCTGGTCGGTCGCGCTCGCGGGCCGGCGCCCGGAACCCCTCGCCGAAACCGCCGCACTGGCCGGGGAGAACGCCCGGGTGATCACCGTCCCCGCCGATGTGTCGCGCCCCGACGACGTGAGCGCGCTCTTCTCCTCGGTGCGGGAGTGCTTCGGCCGCCTCGATCTGCTCTTCAACAACGCCGGTGCGTTCGGCCCGCGTTCCGTCCCGGTGGAGGACCTCTCGGTGGCGGACTGGCGCTCGGTGGTGGACGTGAACGTGACGGGTGCGTTCCTGTGCGCGCAGGCGGCGTACCGGCTGATGAAGGAACAGGCCCCGCAGGGCGGCCGGATCATCAACAACGGCTCGATCTCCGCCCATGCGCCGCGCCCCCACTCGGTCGCCTACACCACGACCAAGCACGCCATGACGGGGCTGACGAAGTCACTGTCGCTGGACGGGCGTCCGTACCGGATCGCCTGCGGGCAGATCGACATCGGCAACGCGGCCACGGACATGACCGAGCAGATGCGGACCGGCATCCTCCAGGCCAACGGCGAACTCGCGGTCGAGCCGGTGATGGCGGCGGCGGACGTGGCCCGGACGGTGCTCCACATGGCGGAGTTGCCGCTGGAGGCGAACATGCAGTTCGCGACGGTCCTGGCGACGGCGATGCCGTACGTGGGCCGCGGCTGACGGGACGCTCCGACGAGCACCCCGGCGCGGGCGGTCGCCCCCCGCGCGCCGGGTCGCCGTGCGCTGCCCTTATGCTGACACCCCTTCACCAAAATTCCACACAAGGAACACAGCATGCGCATATGCACCGTGGCCCCCCTCACCCTGGCAGCCGCCACCGCCCTGGCCGGCTCGCTGCTCGTCGCGGCCCCCGCCTCCGCCGCCCCGCACCAGGGCGGGCTGCACCTCGGCAAGATCCAGTACGACAGCCCCGGCAAGGACACCCGCAGCAACACGTCCCTCAACGCCGAGTGGGTGGACATCCACAACAACAGCAAGTCGAAGCTGCAGCTCAAGGGCTACAAGCTGAAGGACAACACCGGTTACACGTACACCTTCGGCAGCTACACCATCGCCGCGGGCAAGACCGTCAAGGTCCACACCGGCCGGGGCAAGAACGCCTCGGGCAACGTGTACTGGAACCGCGGTTCGTACGTCTGGAACAACACCGGCGACAAGGCCCGGCTGATCAAGCCGAACGGCAAACTCCAGGACTCCTGCTCCTGGACGAAGTCGAGCAAGGGCACCAAGAACTGCCACTGAGCGCCTGTCGGGCGACCGCGGCCGGGGCACCCCTTTTTGCCGACGGGAAGGGAATGCCCCGGGCCGCGGCAGGGTTGACCTGCGGCATGAGCCAGATTCCAAGTATCGATGTCCTGCGCTACACCGCGTTCTCCGCCGACCCGGAGGGCGGCAATCCGGCCGGGGTCGTCCTTGACGCGTCCGGTCTCGACGACGCCGCCATGCTCGCCGTCGCGGCGGAGCTGGGCTACAGCGAGTCGGCGTTCCTGACCGGGCGGGGAGAGCCGGGCGGTGCGGGGTCGCCGGGCGGTGCGGGGTCGTCGGGCGCCCGGGAGTACACCATCCGCTATTTCAGCCCGAAGGCCGAGGTCCCGTTCTGCGGCCACGCCACCGTCGCGACGGCCCTGGCGCTCGCCGAGCGCGACGGCCCCGGCGACCTGGTGTTCGGCACGCGCGCGGGCACGGTCCCGGTCACCGTCACCCGGGAGGGCGCCGAACTCCGCGCCACGCTCACCAGCGTCGAACCGGATGTCGCGGACATCGCCCCCGACGACCTGGCGGAGGCGCTCGCCGCCCTGGACTGGCCGGCCGCCGATCTCGACCCGGCCCTGCCGCCCCGGATCGCCTTCGCGGGCGCCCGCCATCTGGTGCTGGCCGCCGCGACCCGTGAGCGGCTGGCCGACCTCCGTTACGACTTCGCGCGCCTCGAAGCACTGATGCACCGGCTGGACCTGACGACCCTGCAGCTGGTGTGGCGGGCGGCGCCGGCCGTCTTCCACGTCCGCGATCCGTTCCCGGTCGGCGGCGTCGTCGAGGACCCCGCCACCGGCGCGGCGGCAGCCGCCTTCGGCGCCTATCTGCGCGCCGGGGGCCTCGTTCCCGACACCGCGCTCCTCACCCTCCACCAGGGCGAGGACATGGGCCGCCCCGGCACGCTCACGGTCGAACTGCGGGCGGGCGACGCCCGGGTGCGGGTGAGCGGGACGGGAACCCGCATCGGGGACTGACGGGCCCACGCCGACGCGCTCGGCCGGCCGGTCGCGGCTGGCAGGCTGAGAGGCTGTCGGGTGACCTCCGATCGGAAAGCGGACGCGGTCTGGTGCGTGCGATTCCAAGGCGCCGGGATGTCCTCGTAGCGGAGCTACTAGGGCATTTCGGCAACGCGGGAAGCGTGCGTGCCAGACCGTGGCTGCCCGATTGGAGGTCACCCGACAGCCTCTGAGCACCATGGACCAGCAGAGCACCCACCGCCCCCGGCAGGACACCCCCCACGACCGGGACCACGACACCTGGCGGACGATCGACGAGCTGCACGGCTGGCTCGACGCGGAGACCGGCATCCCGCCCGAGCAGGATCTGCTGCTGCGGATGCTGAAGCTGTCGGAGGAGGTCGGCGAGGTCGCCCAGGCCGTCATCGGGGCGACCGGCCAGAACCCGCGCAAGGGCGCCAGCCATTCCTGGCAGGATGTGGAGGCCGAGCTCTGCGACGTCATCGTGACGGCGATGGTCGCGCTGCGCACCCTCGCCCCCGACGCGGCGGCCGTCTTCGACCGGCATGTGCGACGCGTCGCGGCACGTCCGCGGTCCCCGCTCGACCCGTCCCGCCGGACCCCCGGCACGGCACGCTGAGAATCACGGGGCCCGGCAGGGCGGCAACGGGTGGCTGAACAACGGGCGACGATCTCTTGGGGCTACGATCGCGGACACCGCAGCGAGACCAGGAGTGCCGACCGTGTCCGAACCACGCATCGCCGTATCCATCGTCACCATGGGCGACCGCCCGCAGCAGGTCGAGGCCCTGCTGGCCTCGGTGGCCGGGCAGGACGTCCGTCCGGCCCGCCTCGTCGTCGTGGGCAACGGATCGCCCCTCCCGGACTTCGGCGCGTTTCCCGGCCTGTCCGATCTGCCCGGCGGTGTGACGACGATCGAGCTGGCGGAGAACCTGGGCTGCCCCGGGGGCCGCAACGTCGCCCTGGCCAAGCTGGCGGAGTTCGGTGACGTGGATGTCGTCATCGAACTCGACGACGACGGACTCCTGGTCGACAGCGGGGTGTTCCGCAAGGTCCGGGAGCTGTTCGCCGCCGACCCGCACCTCGGCATCATCGGCTTCCGGATCGCCGACGAGCACGGCGAGACCCAGCGCCGTCACGTACCGCGCCTGCGCGCCTCCGACCCGATGCGGCGCGGACCGGTCACCGCCTTCCTGGGCGGCGGCCACGCCTTCTCGATGAAGATGCTCGCCCAGACGGGGCCCTGGCCGGCGGAGTTCTTCTTCACGCACGAGGAGACGGACCTGTCCTGGCGGGCGCTCGACGCGGGCTGGAAGATCCTTTACGAGCCCGATCTGCTGCTCCAGCACCCCAAGACCTCCCCGGCCAGGCACTCCGTCTACTACCGGTTGACGGCCCGCAACCGGGTCTGGCTGGCCCGCCGGAACCTGCCCCTCCCCCTGGTCCCGGCCTACCTGGGCATCTGGACCCTGCTCACCGTGGCCCGCACCCGGTCGGCGACGGGTCTGCGCGCCTGGGCCGGCGGCTTCGCCGAGGGTGTCCGTACCCCGTGCGGACGAAGGCAGCCGATGCGGTGGCGCACGGTGTGGCGGATGACGAAACTGGGACGGCCGCCGGTCATCTGATCCGCTCCGGACCGCCGATGACGGGTGGCACGGAGTCAGTCCCGCGACAGGAGTTGCCGATGTCCGTCCGCAGAATCGTCCCCAACATCCGGACCGCCGGTGGCCCCGCCGCCGAAGGGATGGAGCGGAACGCGGAGTTCTACGGTCTGCTGGGCCTCCAGGAGGTCATGAACCATGGCTGGATCATGACGCTCGCCTCCGCCTCCCACCCCACGGTCCAGCTCAGCATCATGGGCGCCGACGCGACCGCCCCGGTCACACCGGACATGAGCATCGAGGTGGAGGACGTGGACGCGGCCCACGCGGCCATGCTGGAGAGCGGCGCGGAGATCGTGTACCCGTTGCGCGACGAGGAGTGGGGCGTACGCCGCTTCTTCGTCCGCGACCCGAACGGCCGCGTCGTCAACGTGCTGGGCCACCGCTGACGGACCCCTGCCCGGCGACGCCGTCGCCGTCGTACGGGAGGATCTTCCGCAGCAGGCCCCTGGGGTGGCCCCGTTTGCGCCATTCCCTCGGGTAGCCGATGGAGACCTCCTCGAAGCGCACTCCGTCGTACCAGGTCGTGCGGGGGATGTGCAGATGGCCGTAGACCATCGCCGCCACGTTGAAGCGCCGGTGCCAGTCGGCGGTGAGCCGCGTGCCGCACCACTGGGCGAACTCGGGGTACCACAGGACCTCCATCGGTTCGCGCACCAGGGGCCAGTGGCCGGCGATGACCAGCGGGACCTCCGGGTCATGTGCCGCGAGGCGCCGTTCCGTCTCCGCCACCCGAGCCCGGCACCAGGCGTCGCGGCTCGGGTACGGGTCGGGGTGCAGCAGGTACTCGTCGGTGCACACCACCCCCGTCCGGCGCGCGTACGCCAGGGACTCCTCCTTGGTCGTGGTGCCCGGCGCCCGGAAGCTGTAGTCGTACAGCACGAACACGGGCGCGACGGCCACCGGCCCGCCGGGGCCCGGCCACAACGGGTACGGGTCCTCCGGAGTGGCCACCCCGAGGCTCCGGCACAGCCCGACCAGGTGCTCGTACCGCTCCTGGCCCCGCAGCCGGACCGGATCGCGTTCCGGCGTCCACAACTCATGGTTCCCCGGGGCCCAGATCACCCGGGCGAACCGGTCCGCGAGCAGCCGCAACGCCCACTCCACGTCCGCCATCCGCTCCGCGACATCACCGGCGACGATCAGCCAGTCCTCGTCGGAATCGGGCCGCAGGGACTCGATGAGGGGGCGGTTGTCCGCCACGCCCACATGAAGGTCGCTCACCGCCAGCAGTGAGCCGGTGCTTCCATCGGTGCGATCGGACATGCAGAACCTTCCCGCCGAGATGCTTGAACGAAATACTGCCCCACCGCGGACCGGCCCGGTGCCGGAACTGGCGGCCGGAACGAGCGGAGGGATGATGGAGACGTCCGTGGACGCGGCGCGGGACCGCCGACAGGGCCGGGAAAGGGAGCTGAGAACGAGGTGGACGGCAAGACCCTCCCGGACGCACCCGGGCACAACGGGCTCCCGTTCGCGGACAGCGCGGCCGGGGCCCTGCTCGATGCGGACGGACTCATCATCGGCTGGACACCCGCGGCGGAGAAGCTGTTCGCACTTCCGGCCGAGCAGGTCTGCGGCCGTCCCGCCCTGGAGCTGCTCGCGGACCCGGCGGCCGGTCCCGAACCGCCGGCCGGATACCGGGAGACCGCCTGGTCCGGCGAGGCCGTGGTGCGCACCGGCCGGGGCGAGGATCTGGGCATCGTCTTCCACGCGCTGCCGCTGGCGTCCGCCGACGGCGCGACCGGGTACCTCGTGCTCTGGGCCCCGGTCGGGACGGTCGACCGCTGGCGGCAGGACCAGGCGTTCACCCGGGAACTCTTCCTGCAGGACCGGCTGGGTCTCGCCGTGTTCGACGCGGAGCTGCGGCTGGTCAGGACCAACACCCAGCTGCTGCCGTACACCGGCCTCCCGCCGGACCTGCGCAACCGGCGCCTGGGGGACTTCCTGCAGGCCGAGGGCGCCGCGGCGGTCGAGCGACGGCTGCGCGAGGTGCTGCGGACCGGCCGGCCGCTG
The DNA here is from genome assembly GCF_045162475.1 of Streptomyces sp. NBC_00984. Lineage (NCBI taxonomy): Bacteria > Bacillati > Actinomycetota > Actinomycetes > Kitasatosporales > Streptomycetaceae > Streptomyces > Streptomyces sp. NBC_00984. The sequence continues at coordinate 6,410,518 of NZ_CP108734.1, read as the reverse complement.
ATCCTGGCGGAGGAGACGGTACGGACCATCGAGGATCCCGGCGGCGGGGTGGTGATGGCCATCTCGGCGTTCCGGCTCCAGGCACCGGACGGGCAGGTCTTCGGCGTCACCGCACTGTTCACGGACGTCACCGAGCAGCGCCGCTCGGACGAGCGCCTGGCGATTCTGCATCAGGCCACCGCGGCCGTCGGCGGATCGCTGTCCGTCGCCGGTACCGGTGAGGAGCTGGCCGCCGTGCTGGTGCCCGGACTGGCCGACCTCGCCGTGGTGGAGATCGCGGAGTCGGTGTTCACGGGCGAGGAGCCCGCTCCCGGCGAGGACGGGCTGCTGCCGCTGCGCCGGACCGCGGCGGCCGGGGAGCGGGCGGCGGAGGTGCCGACCGGCACCGTGGTCCCGGCCGATGCCCACTGCGCCCCGGCCGTCGGTCGTTCCCCGGCGTCGATGACCGCCCCGCTGCGGGCCCGGGGCATCTTCCTCGGCCGGGTGACCGTCCGGCGCGGCCCCGATCGGCCCGGCTACGCATCGGCCGACCTGGACCTCCTGTGCGAGATCGCCGCCCGTGCGGCCCTCGCCCTGGACAACGCCCGCCGCTACACCCGGGAGCACCGGGCAGCCGTCGGCCTGCAGCGCAGTCTGCTGCCGCCCGCGCAGGCCGAGACCGTCGCCGTGACCACCTCCGGCTTCTATCTGCCGGCCGATACCGCCACCGGCGTCGGCGGCGACTGGTTCGACGTGATCCCGCTGTCCTCCGCCCGGGTCGCCCTGGTCGCCGGGGACGTGGTCGGCCACGGCCTGGGGGCCACCGCCACCATGGGGCGGCTCCGTACCGCCGTCCGCACCCTCGCCGACCTCGATCTCGAACCGGACGAGCTGATGGTCCACCTCGACGACCTGGTCTCCCAGCTCCGCGACGAGCCCAACGAGCCCGACGAACCCGACCGGCCCGGCCCATCCGGCGGACCCGGCGGACCCGTTCGGCCCAGCCGGCCGGACGACGGCGGGGCACCCGGCGTCCACCGGGCCGACCCGATCGGCGCCACCTGCCTGTACGCCGTCTACGACCCGGTCTCCCGGCGCTGCGCGATGGTCTCCGCCGGGCACCCCCCGCCCGCCGTCGTGGCCCCGGACGGGACCGTCTCGTACGTGCCCCTGAACCCCGGTCCGCCGTTGGGCGTCAACGGTCTGCCCTTCGAGGTGGCAGAGGTCGAACTGGCGCCCGGCAGCCTCCTCGTGCTCTACACCGACGGGCTGATCGAGGGACGCGACAGCGACCTCGACGAGGGCATGGCCGAACTGAGCCGCCGGCTGTCCCGGCCGGGCACCACCACCGCACCGCTGCGGGAGCTCGGCCAGGAGATCGTCTCCGGTCGTCCCGCGCACCAACTCGCCGACGACGTCACCCTGCTGCTCGCCCGCACCCACGCGGTGCCGCCCGGGAACACGGCGGTCTGGCCCGTGGACGCCGACCCGGTCGCCGTCGCCCGGGTACGGCAGGACGCGGCCCGGCAGCTGCGTGCCTGGGGGCTGGAGGAGCTCGTCTTCACCACCGAACTGGTGCTGAGCGAGCTGGTCACCAACGCCATCCGCCATGCCGGCGGCCCGGTCGAGGTGCGGCTGATCCGAGCGGGACAGCTGACCTGCGAGGTCTCCGACCCCAGCGCCACCCAGCCCCGCATGCGCCGGGCCCTCCTCACCGACGAGGGGGGCCGCGGCCTGTATCTGGTCGCCCAGCTCACCACGCGCTGGGGCAGCCGCTACACCCGGCGCGGCAAGACGATCTGGGCCGAGCAGCCGATCCCGGACACCCCGCACGCGCCTCGTGCCCAGAGCGGCTGATCCACGCACCTGCGGAGCGGCCGGCCCGCGCACGCTCGGAGCGGCTGATCCATCCGCGTCTTCATCGGCCGCGACCCGATGCGTCATTACCCCAGGCTCGCGAAAGCCGCCCCCCGACTGCCCGGCGGATACACGGAAGTGGCCGATCACGCCTTCCCTCCGCGCGCTCGGCGCTCTCCGCGCTCTCCGTACCATCGCGTGTCGAGTTCGCCGGGTGCGCCGTACGCCCGGAGCCACCGGTACGGCTCCGGTGCCGGGTCCCCGACGCGCAGTTCGTTCCACGTCGCGGTGGGCTGGTGGACGACCTCGGCGAGGTCGTACCAAGGACCGTCGGGGTCGTCGGCGCCCTGGAAACGGACCCCGAGCGTCGCGTCGAGCAGCGCCGCGGTGGCGGCGGTCCACTGCCCTTCGCCCTCGCCGTCCGGCCCGACCGGCGGGCGGAACCTGACGCGCCGCACCACGGTGGGGCCGCCGGCCGGCGCGATCGGCTCGGGCCCCGTGGCCTCGGCCCGTGGCGCGGCGGGCCCGCCGCGCCCCCGCGTCAGCTCGTCCTGGTCCAACTGGTCGAGCACGTCGAGGAGTCGGTCCACGTGTGCGTGGCGCGGGCCGCCCCACATGCGGTCGGCCAGGACTTCCAGGGGGCGGCGCGCGTGCCAGACGAAGTAGGCGTCGGGCTGTTCCTCGGCCCAGTCCGCCCACACGCACACCTGGTGGGCACCGCCCGGTTCGGCTTCCCAGTCGGCGTAGGCCCTTCTGGGGTCGGGGACCACATGGTTGTTGCCGGGACGGTTGCCGGGGGCCGTACGGGGTGTCACGTAGTGGGTGGACAGGGGGGAGGTGATGACGTCGTAACCCCGGTCGGTGAAGTAGTCGGTGCCGCGGCCGGGTTCGGCGTCGTGCGGTTCCCACACCGTGAGCCGGATGTCCTGGTCGGGGGCGACGCGCACGTCGTGGCGCGCCGCGTGCTCCCACCAGTTCCACAGCTCCACCGTGCGCCCCAGGGCGCGTACGAGCCCCGCCATGTCGTTGAGGAAGGCGACGAGCGCGTCCGTCGCCCGGTAGGACGGGTCGAGCGAGCGGGCGTACGCGGTCAGGGCGGCGCACCGGGACAGCCTCGGCTCCGGCGGCCATTCGTCGCCGCCCAGGTGGACCGTACGGGAGTCGAGCGCGGTGACGAACGCGGTCAGCAGTCCGGCGATCCAGTCGCGGTTGTCCTTCTTCGTGATGTCCATGACCCACCCGTCGGTGGGCTCGCCCGTCCACTCCGAGCCGTCGTTCAGCGCTCTGCCGCCGGTCCCGGTGAAGCGCAGGCCCGGCCGGTGCGCGATCAGGGCGGTGGCGTGGGCGGGCAGGTCGATCTCGGGCACGACCTCGATGTGGTGGCGGGCGGCGAGGGCGATCAACTCGTTGATCTCGGCGGGGGTGTACGCGTCCTCGGCCGCCAGTTCCTCGAATCCGGGGAGCCGGACGCGGAAGCCGTTCCACTCGGTGAGGTGCAGCTGGATCCGGTTGCAGCCGAGCCAGGCAGCGCGGCGCACGAAGGCGCGGAGCCCGTCGAGGTCCCAGCGCCTTCGTCCGACGTCCAGCATCACGCCCCGCACGGCGGCGCGCGGGGCGTCCCGGATCTCGCCCTGCGGCAGGGTGCGTCCGTCGGCCGCCGAACCGAGCAGTTTCAGCAGGGTCTGGAGGCCGTAGAAGGCGCCTGCCGGGTCGGCGGCGGTCAGGACGGCACGGTCGGTGACGCTCAACCGGTAGCCCTGCGGGGGAAGCCGGCGGTCGAGACGTACGCCCATGTCACCGGCGAGGGCGAGCGTGCTGCTGGGCAGGGGGAGCCCGGTCAGCGTCCGCAGGCCGGGCAGCAGGGGGGCCACCGCGTCGGCGAGCGAGTCGCCGAGCACGAGCCGCGAGAAGCGGTGCAGGCGGAACTCCCCGTCGCCGGGCACCCAGCGGTGCGGCACGGGAACGACGGGCAATCGCGTCGCGTCGGCGTTCTCGGCGGGGGTCACTTCTTCCTTGCCATCGGTTGTTCTCCTTCGAGGGGGACCGGCGCCCGTGAGGAGTGCCGGTCCGGTGCCTGCCGGGGGTGTCGGGATCAGTGCGGAGCCGGTGCGTGGAGCGTGGGGCCGAAGACCTCGTCGCGGGCCGCGTCGAGAGCCGAGAGCACGGCGCCGCGCAGCACCGGGTTGCCCTCGATGGACGACGGACGGACCTCGGGGCGCACGGGGGTCGCCGCGCCGACCCGCTCCGCGAGGCGCTCGCCGAGCAGCTCACCGGCGACGCGCCCCAGCGGCCCGGTCAGGACGACGAGCCCGGGATCGACGACGGCGCAGACGGCGGCGACACCGGCGGCGATGCGCTCGACGAGCGCGTCGAGGAAGGCGGCTCCGTCCTCCCCCGCCGCGTGGGCGGCCCGGACGGCGGCCGCCGCCGTGCGCCGGTCGAAGCCGTACTGCCGGGCGAGGGCCCGCACCGCCCGTGCGCCCGCCAGCGCCTGGAAGCCTCCGGCATAGGTGCCCTCGGCGGGCCGGGCGGGTGCCAGGGCGCCGTCGCCGAGCGGCAGGTAGCCGATCTCCCCGGCGCCGCCCGAGGCACCCCGCACGAGCCGGCCGTCGAGCATCAGCGCCATGCCGACGCCCTCGCCCAGCGAGATCAGCGCGAATGCCTCCTGGCCGCGCGCCGCGCCGACGCGGTGCTCGGCGAGCGCGGAGAGATTGACCTCGTTCTCGAACCGTACGGGGTGGGCGAGTTCACGGCGCAGCAGATCCCGCAGCCCGCCTCCCCAGGTGGGCAGATCGGCGGCGAACCCGATCTCGCCCGACCGTGGATCGACGATGCCGGGCGTTCCGACGACCACACCGTGCAGCCGGTCCAGGTCGGCGCCCCCGTCCGCCGCCGCGGCGACCACGGCGTCCCGCACCAGGGTGATGGTGTTGTCGCGCGGCCGGGTGGTGATGGCCGCTTCGGCGACGGCGCGGCCCCCGATGCCGGTGATCACGGCGGTGACCTCGCCGCCCCGGACCTCCGCCCCGGCCACGAACGCCCGGTCGTGGACGAGCCCGTACAGCCTGGCGTTGGGGCCGCGCCGCCCCACGCCGCCGATGCCGGTCTCCTCGATGAGGTCCGCGTCGAGCAGCCGGTCGATCAACTCGGCCACCGACGGTTTCGACATGCCGGTCCGGTCGGCCAGCGCCGAGCGGCTCAACGGACCGGACTCCACGAGGAGATCGAGAGCGAGCCGGTCGTTGACGGCCCGGACGAGTCCGGACCGGGCGGAGCGACGTGTCATGCCATTTCGCTTTCGGTACGCAGGAGTCGGGAGCCGGCCCGCGCGGACAGCCGGGAGGCGCGCGGGCGTCGGGCCACGCGCCGTGCATCGGTCCGAAAGGCCGCCGACAGGGAGGGACATGACGCTCTTTCAAACAGGGAGCCTGCCTGTTTGAAACGAACCCTGACCCGGGACCGGCGAGGCCGTCAACCCCGCCGGGAGGTATCCGTCGGATCCTTTTCCCGTTCGTGACCAGGGGCGCAGTCGCGCTCGTACTCCCCCTCCGAGAGACCGGCAGCGGCCCGATCGGCCTCTTGAGTCCCCCAACGCCCCCATGCTAGAAAACGCTTACCACGCTGGCCTTCCCGCACTGACTCACTCTTCCACCGGAGCTTCGATGACATCTGCCTGGTCCCGTCGTGCCCTGCTGGCCACGGGCGGCGGTGCGGCGCTCGCCCTCGGCCTGCCGACCGCCGCGTCCGCGTCCGACTCCGCCTCCCCCTCGGCCCCCTCGCCCGCCACCGCCGCTGCCGGCGCCGCCGACGAATTCGCCGCCCTTCGTGCGAAGTGGCGCGATCTGTACCTGGGGACCGGTTTCAGCCCGACCGCCGAACCGTTCAAGTCCAAGCTCGCCGACCTCGGCGCCCAGGCCACCGGTTACCGCTCCACGATGGCCCCCGCGCCCGGTTCCCTCTGGCCGGACCTGGTCTATCTCGACCCCGACCCGGACACCGACACCGAATCGTTCGGCTTCTCCGCCAACATGAACACCGGCTACAACCGGCTGCGCACCATGGCGGAGGCGTACTCCCAGCCCGGGACCGGGGTCACCGGCGACACCGGCCTGCGGGACGCGGTGATCACCGGCCTCGACCACCTCCACGCCGACGTCTTCAACGAGACGACCACCCGCTACGGGAACTGGTGGAACTGGCAGATCGGCGCGCCCCAGGCCCTCATGGACACCTGTGTGCTGCTCCACGACGCCCTGACGGACGCCCAGCGGGCCGCCTACTGCAAGGCGGTCGACAAGTTCCTGCCCGACTCCGCCGTCGGCTCGTACACCGGCACCAGCACCGGTGCCAACCGCGTCGACCTGTGCCGCGGCATGATCCTGCGCGGCATCGTCGGTGCCGACGCCGCCAAGGTCACGCTGGCGGTCGCCGCGCTCTCGCCGGTCTTCCCGTACGTCACGACGGGCGACGGCTTCTACCCGGACGGCTCCTTCGTCCAGCACACCTCCATCCCGTACATCGGTGGCTACGGCGCGGTCCTCAACGACGGGCTCGGCCGGCTCTTCGCCCTGCTGCGCGGCTCGACCTGGGAGATCACCGATCCGGGCAGCCGGCAGTTCCTCGACACCATCGACGCGGCCATCGCCCCGTTCATCTACGACGGCCTGATGATGGACAACGTCTCGGGGCGCGGCATCACCCGCGTCGGCTCCAGCGACCACACCCGCGCCCACGGCGTCATGGCCTCCATCGTGCTGCTCGGCATGGGCGCCGGCCCCGAGGAGAACGCCCGCTGGCGCGCCATGGTCAAGGGCTGGCTGAAGCGCGACTACTACGCCCCGGCGCTCAAGGACGGCTCCCTGAGCCTGGTCAACACCGCCCGGCTGCAGACGCTGCTGGACGACGCGACCGTCACCGCGTCGCCGGAGCCGTCCGCGCACCGCGTCTTCCACAACATGGACCGGGTGACCCACCGCCGCCGCGGCTGGGGCGCCGGTCTCTCCATGGCCTCCGAGCGGATCGCCCACTACGAGTTCGGCAACGGGGAGAACAAGCGCGGCTGGCACACCGGTGCGGGCTGGCTGCAGTGGTGGGGCGACGGCGCGGGCCTTGAGCAGTACTCGGACGCGTACTGGCCGACCGTCGACCCGTACCGGCTGCCCGGCACCACCGTCTCCCGGAAGCGGCTCGCCGACGGGCAGGGCGGCGCCTGGGCCAACCCGGTGCCGGGCACGCAGTGGGTCGGCGGCACCGGCGACGGCGAGTTCGGCACCACCGGCCAGCATCTCCAGGGCCTGGCCAGCACGATGCATGCCCGCAAGTCGTGGTTCTGGCTGGACGACAGCGTGGTCTGCCTCGGTTCCGGCATCACCTCCGCCGACGGCGCCGGCGTCGAGACGGTCGTCGACAACCGCTGCCTCGGCGCGAGCGGCACGCAGCGGCTGCTGCTCGACGGCCGGGCTCAGCCCACCACCCAGGGCTGGACCACCACCCGCACCACCACCTGGGCCCACCTCGACCGGCATGCCGGATACGTCTTCCCGGGCGGGACCGAACTGCACGCGCTGCGCGAGGAGCGCACCGGCGCCTGGAAGGACATCAACGACGGCGGCACCGCCACGCCCAACACCCGCCGCTACCTGACCCTTTGGCAGGACCACGGCACCGACCCGGCGGACAGCACCTACGCGTACATCCTGCTGCCGGGCGCGAGCAGCACGCGCACCGCCGCCCGTGCCAAGGACACCGGCTGGCTGCAGATCCTCGCCAATGACGCCGGGCGCACCGGCATCCGCGTGCCCTCCCTCGGTTTCACCGGCGTCAACTTCTGGGCGGCGGGCACGGCGGGCAAGGTCACCGCGAGTGCGCCGGTCTGCGTGCAGATCCACGAGAAGCGCGACGGCACCGCCACGATCTGCGTCTCCGACCCGTCCCGCACCGTCACCGGCCTCACCCTCACCTGGCGGCGGCCCGTCAAGTCCGTCCTGTCCAAGGCGGACAGCGTCGGCGACGTCCGGACCGGCTCGTCGGTGACCGTGACCTACGGCGACCTGAGCAAGAGCCGCGGCGCCACGCACACGGTGCGCGTCCGGGTGCGGTGATCGCGGACCACGTGCGGTGATCGCGGGCCACGTGCGGTGATTGTGCGGTGATTACGGACCGGGCCCCGTGGTCGCAGGTCGGGTTCCGTGATCGCCGGGCCGGGCTCCGTGGCCTCCCTGATCGCCGGGCCGGGCTACGTGATCACGGGCCTGGCCGGCGCGCCCCCGGGCATCGGCGGGAGATCCTGGATGCCGGGCTTGCGGTTGCCGCAGCGGCAGCTTCTACCGTCCTGACCAGGGCCGGAGAGACCGGCCCGGTGAGGTGATCGCGAGGGGAGGCGGCGATGGTCTGGCCGATCGAGGAGGTCGCCCGGATGTCGGGCGTGACGGCCCGGACGCTGCGGCACTACGACGAGATCGGCCTGCTGCCGCCCGCGGGGATCGGCTCCAACGGCCACCGCCGCTACGGGGAGGGCGAGCTGCTGCGGCTGCAGCAGATCCTCGTGCTGCGGGCGCTGGGCCTGGGTCTGCCCGAGATCGGGCGGATCCTGGCCGCGCAGGTCGATGAGGTGGAGGCCCTGCGCGGTCACCACCGCCGGCTCCTCGCCGAGCGCGACCGGATCGACGCGCTGGCCGGCACCGTCTCCCGCACGATCACCGAACTGGAGGAGTCCAGAAAGGACGGTGGACCCATGACCGCCATCAACCGACCGGAGAACCTCTTCGAGGGCGTTCGGCCCGCCCAGTACGAGGAGAGCCTGCGCGACTTCCCCGAGCTGGCCGAGGAGATCGGCCGGCACACCTCGACGATGAGCGAGGCGCAGATCGAGGCCGGACACCGCGAGCGCACGGCGCAGATGATCCGGCTGGCCGAGCTGCTGGCCGCGGGGGTGCCCGCCGGGGCCGATCCGGTGCAGGCCGAGATCGAGGCCCAGCACCGGGCCCTGACCGCACTGCGGAGGGTCTCCGCCGAGGAGTACCGCGCGATCGGGCGTTCCTGCGTGGAGAACGAGCAGTGGCGCGCGGCGTACGAGTCGATCGCGCCGGGCCTGGCCGCGTATCAGCGGGACGCCATCGAGGCGTACGCCGCGAACCGGCTGAGCTGAACCGGAGGGGGGTGCCGCCGCGGGAACGGCTCCGCGGCGGCACTCCCCCGCTCCCGCCCCGGCTCACCCGATGTCGTCGGGCCCGCGCCGGAGGCCGGCTTCGAGCAGGGCCACCAGGTGCCCGGCCCGCTCCCGCTCGTTCTGTCGGTCGTGCCCGCCGGTCATGAGCAGGTGGTGGAGGGTCCCGACCAGGGCGAGTGCCGCGGCGGCGGTGTCGGCTCCCTGGGCGATCCGGCCGCCGTGCCGTTCCGCGTCCAGGTAGTCGGTGATCGCGTCCTGGACCGTGTCGAAGCCCGGCGCACCGCCCTCCAACGCCTCCCGGATGCGCAAGGACGCCGCGGGACGGGTGAGAGCCAGGCCGGCGACGGTGGGGCCGGCCGAGGACAGCAGCGCGAGAGCGGTACCGAGGAGGTTCTCCGCGACGGTGCCCTGCCCCGCCCTCCCCCGGAGCTCCTCGGCGTGCCGGGCCACTCGCGCGAACCGGTCCAGGACCAACTCCGCGACGAACTCGTCCAGTCCGTCGAAATGGGCGTGCAGAAGGCCCTTCGCGCAGCCGGCCTCACCCGTGATCGCCCTGCTCGTCAGGGCTCCCGGCCCCTCGCGTTCCAGCACCCGCTCGGCGGCGGCGAACAGCCGCTCACGGACGTCCGGGATCGTCACACCACGCGGTGACATGGCACCCCTTCCTCTTGACCTGTTTACAGTATGGGCGATTGCCCATACCTTGAATGGGCGCCCGCCCATACTAGTTGTCCCACACCTCCGGGCGCCCGCATTCATCGGGGAGCACCCATGCGACACATAGCCAACACGGAGCAGGAGCAGGCATGGAACGGTTACGAGGGGACGTACTGGGCCGATAACCAGGACCGCTGGGACCGTGTGAACGCGGGATTCAACGAACCCCTGCTCGCCGCCGCGGAGATCGCCGAACGGGACCGCGTGCTCGACATCGGCTGCGGGGCGGGGTGCACCACCCGTCTCGCCGCACGACGGGCCGGCGGCGGGCGGGCGTCGGGCCTGGACCTGTCGGCCCCGATGCTCGCCCGTGCGCGGGAGTCCGCGCGGCACGAGGCGCTCGGCAATGTGACGTTCGAGCAGGCGGACGCCCAGGTCCATCCCTTCGGGCCCGGCACCTTCGACGTCGCGATCAGCCGCTTCGGAGTGATGTTCTTCGCCGATCCCGTCGCCGCCTTCACCAATATCGGGCGGGCTCTGCGCCCCGGCGGCCGGATCGCCTTCGTCTGCCCCGCGGAGCCCGACCGGGCCGAGTGGCTTCAGGCCGTCCGGGGGCTGCGCGACCTGCTGCCCGTCGGCGGACTGGGCGCCCCGGGAGGTCCCGGCATGTTCTCGCTGGCGAACCCGGCGACCGTGCGCGACGTGCTGTCCCGGGCCGGGTACGAGGCGATCGGCACCGCACCCGCCGAGGCGTACGGGACATGGGGCCGGGACGCCGCCGACGCGGCCGGCTTCGTGCTGGAATCGGGTCCCGGCCGGCATCTGATGGACCAGGTCGGGGAGGACGTCCGGGACCGGGCCCGGCGCAGGCTCGTCGGCCTTCTGCGCCCCCACGAGCGGGAGGGGGCGCTCCAACTGCTCACCACCGCCTGGCTGGTCACCGCCCGACGGCCCGGGTGACCGGTGGGCGGCGTCCGCTGCCGGGGCGGACACCCGCCCTCGGCAGCGGGCGCCGCCCGGCCGCGGTCATCGGCGGACAGCCGCCCCTTTTCAGGCTGCGCCCTTTCCCGACGTTTCGCCGCCGCCCACGCCCTCGGCGGCGGGTGCGGGTGCACTGCGCAGGGTCAGCAGGGCGGCGAGGGCGCCGGCCACGGCGAGGGCCGCGGCTCCCAGGAAGGCGGCGGAGAAGCCGTTGGTGAGGGCCACCGGGTCCCCGGGTTCGCGGGCGCCGTGCGCGGCGGCGAGTGCGGTCATGGCGGCGAGGCCGAGGGCGGAGCCGACCTGGTAGCTGGTGTTGACGATCCCCGAGGCGAGGCCGCCCTCCTCCGGGCGGGCGCTGGAGAGCGCGGTACCGAGCGACGGAATGAACGCCAGCGACATGCCCACCGCCGAGAGCAGGGACGCGGGCAGGACGTCGACGAGGAAGTTCCCGTCCGGACGGGCGAGCGAGAGCCAGAACATGCCCGCACCGAGCGCGAGGAGCCCCAGGACGATGAGGGGCTTGGGCCCGAACCGGGAGATCAGGCGGGGCGCCAGGACGATCATCATGATCATGATGGCGACGGTCATGGGCAGCAGCGCGGAGCCGGAGGCGAAGGCGCCCAGTCCCAGGACCTGTTGCAGGTAGAGGTTGAGGAAGAACCACATGGGTATCCACGCGGCGGCCATGAGCAGCTGGGCGATGTTGGCACCGGCCAGGTTGGGCGCCCGCCAGATCCCCAGCCGCATCAGCGGTTCGCGCCGCCTGGACTGGATCGCGACGAACGCGACGATCAGTGCCGCACCGGCCAGAAGAACCAGCCAGGTCTCGGCGGAACCCCAACCGGTCTCGGGAGCGCGGACGATGGCGTAGACGGCGGCGGCGAGACCCGCCGTGACGGTGACCGCGCCGGCCAGGTCGATCGAGCCGCGTCGCCCCGTACCCGAAGGCATGACGGCGGGCGTGGCGGCCAGGACGATCAGGGCGACGGGGATGTTGATGTAGAACACCCAGGGCCAGCTGGCGTACTGGGTGATGACCCCGCCGAGGAAGACTCCCGCGGTCCCGCCGGCCGGGGCGGCCGCGCCGTACAGGGCGAAGGCCTTGCCCAGCTCCTGGGGCCGTGAGCCGAACAGCGTCATCAGCAGGGTGAGGGCGGACGGGGCGATCAGCGCGGCACCCACGCCCTGCAGGGCCCGCCCGGTCAGCTCGACCCAGACCTCGCCCGCGAGGCCCGCGGTCAGGGAGCCCGCGGCGAGGACGACCCATCCGGCACTGAACAGGCGCCTGGCGCCGAGCAGGTCCGACAGCCGCCCGCCGAGCAGCAACAGCCCTCCGAAGGCGACGACATAGGCGTTGAACACCCACGACAGGTTCTCCTGGGAGAAGCCCAGGTCGGCCTGCATCTCGGGCAGGGCCACGCCGATGATCGACGTATCCATGATGACGATGAACTGGGCCAGAGCGATCAGGGCGAGCGCGGACCATCTCCGCGAATCGGTTGACGCGGTTGGTGCGGCTGACACGGCCATTGCAAGCACTCCTATACGGGAGGGGGGTATCTATGCGTCGCGAATATACCCCCTGGGGGTATCAATGGCCAGCGTTGGCGACACGAGGACGAGTGGCGGGATCCAGTCGGAGCCGAATGACCCACCGAGCCTTCGTTCGATAGCTTGGGCAAGGAGTTGACGGATCACCACAAACCCTTGTCAACCAGATGGAATCCGCACGGAAAAGGGCAAAAATGACAGAGACGTATCGCGCTGTGGAGTTCTCGGAGTACGGAGGTCCCGAGGTCTTACGCGTGGTGGACCGCGAGCTGCCCCACCCGGGTCCCGGGCAGGTACTGGTGGAGGTCCGCGCCGCCGGGGTGAATCCGCTGGACTGGCAGCTGCGCAGCGGGGCCGTCGCGGCGATGATGCCGGTGGAGTTCCCCTCGGTGCCCGGCGGCGACGTCGCCGGTGTCGTGGCGGAGGTCGGTGCGGACGTGACCGACTTCGCCGCGGGCGACGAGGTCTTCGGCTCGATCGGCTCCGGAGGCTACGCCGAGTTCGCACTGGCGCCCGCGGCACAGCTCGCGCGGAAGCCCGAGGGCGTGTCCTGGGAGGTCGCGGCCGGACTCCCGGTGGCCGTCAACACGGCGTACCAGGTGCTCGCGGACCTCGGGGTGAAGGCCGGGGAGACCCTGGTCGTGGACGGGGCCGCCGGCGGCGTCGGGTCCGTGGCCGTGCAGATCGCCAGGCATCTCGGCGCGACCGTGATCGGTACGGCCGGCGAACACAATCACGCGTATCTCCGCTCGCTCGGCGCCGAGCCCGTGACGTACGGCGAGGGCTTCGCCGAGCGGGCCCGCGCCGTCGCGGTGAAGGGCGTGGACGCGGCGTTCGACGCCGCCGGAAAGGGATCGCTGCCGGCCCTCGTCGAACTGACCGGCGCCCCGGAGCGCGTGGTCACCATCGCCGACCACCGGGCGGCGGAGCACGGCGTGCGCTTCGTCTTCGCCGGCCCCGACGCGATCCGTGAGCGCCTTGAGCAGGCGGCCGCACTGGTAGTGAGCGGCGGACTCACTCTGTCCGTGGCGAGGACGTACCCCTTGTCCCGGGCCGCCGACGCCCACCGGGAGAGCGCGGGCGGCCATGTGCGCGGCAAGCTGATCATCGTGCCGAACTGACGGAAGAAGCCGCCCCACCAGCAGGCTGCGGCCATCACGCCTATCGTTAAAGGATGATTAAAGCCGAGCATGAGACCGGTCCCCAAGGGGCGCTTGTCTGCCCGGTCTGCAAGCAGCCCGTGACCGCGGTTGTGAAGAGACGGCACAAGAGCCTCGGAATCTTCGTACCCGTGTGGCACCCCGGCCCCTGCCACAACCCCGAATGCCCCGAATACCTGGAGGCCCCGGCCCCGGAGCAAGCCGACCACCAGGACACCTGACACGGCCGAGTCCGGTGAGTCGCCCGCCTCCCGGCGTGCGGCTCATCGGGCGCGCCGCGAATCCGGCAGTACGCGCTCACGGCGAGTGTCCCCAGTCCGACGGAAAGGGGCCCTTGGCCAGGAAATTCACTGACCAGGGACCCCTGTGGCAGACGAGTCGGGCTGTACGCCGGGAACAGTCACCGCAACGCTATGACCTGCACGAAAATGAAGGAAGGACACTTCCGTGGCTACCTTCATGGCTGCGTGAGGAGACGCCCCGTCCAGGTCAGCCCGGACGGGGCGTCGTCGTTCCGGAGGTCAGAAGGTCTGCTCGACGCGCTCGAAGATGTCCGCGTCCGTCTCTTGCTGCCAGGCCGGCAGGTCGGCCCAGTCTGCGACGTATCCGGGCTTCGGGTCCTCGAAGTGCTTGAACATCTGGGCGGTCCAACAGATGGCGACGAAGCGGCCCTTCTGCTCGCGGGTGAGCCGTGCGGCGTGCCCTTCGCTGATCCTGATGAAGTCGCGCACCTGTCCGTACACGGCGGCGGCAGCTTCGCGCTCCCACTCGGGCGTCTCGTCCCACGGCGTGACGTAGCCGGGCTTCGGTTCACCGGGGTAGTGCCTGGTCACCCCGGCGATCCACGCCTCGCGGAAGATCCGACCGTCACTCATGCGCGTGTCCCTCTCGTCATGCGGTACGCGTAAGCGCCGCGATTCGATGATCCAGGTCCGAGACTCGGCCATCGGCCATGAGCGGGGCAAGACGCCCTCGAAGTCCGTCCAGCTTCTTGCCGATGAATCCCGAGTTCGACCGGTCGGCCAGGCCGAGCACTGCCTCCGCGTACTGCACGACCTGATCGACGTCGCCCCGGTGGGCCCCGAGGACGGCGAGGTCACTCAGGACTGCGGCACGACGGCGCAGAGAGAGGGGTTGGGCAAGGGCTGCGGTGAGAGCGTCCTCCGCGAGGTCGGGGCGGCCGAGCTGGAGGTAGCAGGCCCCTCGTTCCTCGGGGAGGCGGGAACCGTCGAAGCGGAGCCAGCCACCATTGTGGGAGTGGCCGTCGAGGGAGTGCACTTTCTCGGCTTCGTCGAGAGCCTGGGCGCAGCCGTCGATGTCGCCCATGGCCGCCTGCACCTCGGCCTGGACGGCGGAGACCCAGTGTCGGGTGGACAGGGCGCTGTCGCCCCGCCGGGCGATCCGGGAGGCCACTGCCAGCAGGGGCTGGGCAGCAGGCGCGCGGCGGGCGTACAGCTCGACGTAGGCGTGGCGGGTCATGGCGCAGGCCCAGAGGTCGCGGTCACCACCGGCATGGGCGGCGTTGGCGGCCAGTGTGTAGCACTGGGCGGCGTCGGTGTACCGGTTGGCGTCGAAGAAGAGTTCACCGGTGAGCTGGTAGAGGTCGGCCGCCATGGTGCACAGCCGGGCCCGGTCCGCTGCGGTGCGCGCCTCGGCCAGGCCCTTCGTCAGGACGTCTAGTTGCCTGCGGACCGCTGGGAAGACGGCCTGCTTGGAGTCCGAGAGGGTGAAGACCTGCCACAGGCTGCGATGCAGCTCCTCCCCTGACTCCAGGAGCGCCGCCGCCGTATGCCCCTGAGGAACCTCGCCTGAATCGGGAAGAGCGACCAGCGCGCTTGTGACAGCGAGCAGACCCAGGACATCGCGGCGCTTCATATCGTCATCTTCACCGTGGAGGAGGGTTGGGGTGTCAGGGAGCACGGCCGTTTCGGCCGGCTGTTCTTCGACGAGAAGCCCTTCCAGCTCGGAGAGGGTGACTCCCAACAGGCTGGCGATCTTGGGCCGTTGGTGCGGCTGCGGTGTGGCACGGCCACCCTCCCAGCGGATCACGGTGGACACGGCCACTGTGAGCGCTTCGGCGAATTCCTCCTGAGAGTAACCCTGCGACGCTCGCCGGTCGGCAAAACGCCTACGTCTTAATGCCATTGGTCTCCCCTCACGAAGAGCGCCTTCCCTGCTTGCACCACCCAATGCCCGGAAAACGCCTGGGAGGTGCCCGGGGTCCGCTCTGGGAGACGGTAACGGATCGTCGTTCACTGGTCACATGCTGCTCGGAGGTCAAAGGACCTCCCGGACGGCTCCCCATACGAGAGGAGTGACCGCGTGACGACCTCCGAACTGCCCCGCAGAAACTCTGGCTCCAGCGGCCGTACGTGCACGCCGCCGGAGCCCCGGCCGGGTGCGCCGAGCCGGGCTCTGCGGGTACGGGCGGCTGGCGGCTGGGAGAGGTTCATGCGCCGCGTCGAGACCCGGCAGGAGACGGAGACGTGAACCCGGTCGGCCCCGACGGCTACGAGCAGCACCCGCTCCTGAACACGAACGTCCGCGACATCGCCTCACGCGGGGAAGGTGTGCTCGTCGCCGTCACGCACGAGCTCCACAACCACGGCACGATCCGGGTCGCGCACATCCGGCCCGTGTCCGGAGTCGAGTGGACGACCGCCGCCGACAACGTCCAGGCCGCTCGCCTCTGAGTCGCTGCCCGCAGATCGCCGTCCGCACCCGGACTCCGCACCCCGCAGGCGGCCATCCGGCCCAGCCTGCCGAGGGCGGACGCCCGCCTCCGGTGTGACTTCCAATCCCATGCCAGACGTCACGTCGGGGGCGGGCCGCCAAGTGCCGGACCGCACAAGACGGTCCGTGACAGGCACGACGAGCGGTTCAACAAGCTGATGGACGACGCGTCCGACAAGGCGACCTTGTCGACCTCGGCCTGACACAGACTCCCACCCGGCCGCCGACCGGTGTAAGAGCCTTCGGCCAGCAAGCCGAGCATCACTTCGCCCAGCCGGGCTAAGTGAATCCGCAGAAAGGAACAGCACGATGCCCGAGATCCCGAGTGCTGACCGGGACGGCTCCATCGACCTGCCCAGAAAGCTGGAAGAAGATCTGATCGAGATCGGAAGCACGCTCCCTGCTTGGAGTGTTGAGGGCACCTTCCTGGCGGACTCCATGATCGAGCGGTACCGGGCCAAACTGGACTCAGCTTCGCTGTTCGGTGAAATCAGGGGTCGCCTTCTCTCCCAGCTGAAGGGGGCGGCCGGCGGATACGCCGTGATGCGTCTGCGGAACATCGCTCAGGCGCTGGGCGTCGGGGACCAGTTCCTCCGCTTGGCAACGGCGATTCTCGCCGAAGTGGCAATCCCCTTCCAGCCGTTCCAGCGGTGGCCGCTGTGGAAGGAGATCGGGACCAACCTCAACGCCAATCCCGGCCTGTCCACCGGTACGGGGTACAACGCATTCCACATGGACTTGGTCAACGCGACCCAGCCGCCGGACTACACCACGCTTCTGTGCGTCCGACCCGACCCACTCGGAGCCGGCGCGAGCATCCTCTCCAACGCTCGGGAGGCCGTATCTCGCCTGACGCCATCGAGTCGCGCCCTCCTGGCTGACGTGGCGTACAGCTACGGAGGCTTCTTCGAGCTGTCTGACGTCGGCGAGGAGTACAAGCCGTTCCCCGTCCTGGACGGCGAATCCGAGGTCTCCGGGTTCGTCCGGTTCACGGCCAAGATGCTCATCGAGTCCGGACTCGATGAGGCACACGCCCACGCCGCCAGGAAGCTTGCGGACCAGATGGTCGCTGGTCAGGTCGCCTTCACGCTCCAGCGCGGTGACCTCTTGATCGTGAACCAGCACCGATGGGTTCACGGCCGCGAGGCGCTCGCCAGCGGCCAGCACGACGTCGAGCCCGAGCGCCGCCGCCTGCTGCTCCAGTTGTTCCTGCGTGACAGGGGCTCCGCGGAACCGGCCCCCTCGTAGGTCGTGCGGGGAGGGTGTCTGGCCGGGCCTCGCCGAGGGTCCTAGATCCGCGAGTTGCGCAGCGACTGCCACGCGGCGCCGGCCAGCGCCCGCGTCGCCTGCGGGAGAGACAGCTCCTCGTGCTCGCGGTACAGCTCCCAGTTGTACCGGACCAGCGACAACTTGTTGGAGGACAGCGATCCCGCCTGGTGGGACCTGTACACCGCAAGCGGCTCGGGCAGACCCCGGGCGTCAGCGCCGTCGCGCATGATCGACAGCCACAGAGCGTAGTCCTGTCGCTTCCGCATCTCCGGCATCAGCCGCGTGCCGAGGACGGTGCGGTCGTACATGGCGGTCAGAGCGCCGATGTGGTCCCGGACCAGCATCGCGCGGTAGTCCACGTGTTCCCGCGCCCGGACCACGCGCCCGTTCGGGATGAAGTCGATGCCCTCGCCCTCGTAATCGGCATCCATCTTGAAGTACGAGGTGAACGTCAGAGGCGCACTACCCGCCGCAGCAAATTCGATTTGCCGCTCAGTCTTCTCCGGAAGCCACATGTCGTCACTGTCGAGAAAGGCGACGTAATCCCCCCGGGCCCGCTCGATAGCGAGGTTGCGTGCCCGGCCGGCACCGCCCTGTTCCGGTGCCGATTCCGGCAAGACGCGCTTGTCCTGCCGGGCGAACTCCATGAGCAGGTCCATGGAGCCATCGGAAGACTTGTCGTCGGTGACCAGCAGCTCCAGGTCGCTGTGGGTCTGCGAGAGCACCGACCGAACCGCTGTGCCAAGAGTCGCTGCCGAGTTGTACACGGGCATCACGACGGACACCAGGGGCACAGCGCTTCTCCTTGCTAGGCCAAAGACGACGGTCCATTTAAGCACTGGAATTGTGAGGGGAGCTGCTCATGCATGTTGTTGTCGCTGGTCAGGGCTGCGTGGGGCTGCCGCTGGCCGTGCGCGCCGCAGAGGTGGGGCACCGTGTCATCGGCTACGACGTGGACGATCGCCGGATCAAGCGGCTGGCGGTCGGCGAGTCGTACGTGGAGGACATTCCCGCCGAGCGGCTGCGGCCGCTCCTGGACAGCGGGGCATACCTGCCCTCGGCCGAGCCCGGGGACGTGGCAGGCTTCGACATCGCAGTCATCACCGTGCCCACCCCGCTCCGGGACGGGGTACCCGACCTCTCGTGCATCGAGTCGTCGGCCCGGCTGCTTGCACAGCACCTGCGCCCCGGGGCCACCGTTGTTCTGGAGTCCACCACCTATCCGGGCACCACCGAGGAACTGCTCGCCCCGCTACTGGAAGAGGGCTCTGGCCTGCGGGCGGGCGAGGACTTCCACCTCGGCTACAGCCCCGAGCGAATCGACCCGGGCAACCCGCGGTGGCGGCTGGAGAACACCCCGAAGGTGGTTTCCGGCACCACAACCGAGGGCCTGGCGGCGGTGAACCGCTTCTACGGGCAACTGGTCGAGCGCACGGTGCCGGTCTCCTCCTGCAAGGAGGCCGAACTGACCAAGCTGCTGGAGAACACCTTCCGGCACGTGAACATCGCCCTGGTCAACGAGCTCGCCATGTTCGCGCACGACCTCGGCATCGACGTCTGGGAGGCGATCGACGCCGCCTCCACCAAGCCGTTCGGCTTCCTGCGCTTCGCCCCTGGCCCGGGGGTCGGCGGGCACTGCCTGCCGATCGACCCCTCGTACCTGTCCTGGCGGGTCGAGCGGGCGCTCGGCCAGTCATTCCGCTTCGTGGAGCTGGCCAACGACGTCAATAGCCACATGCCCGACCACGTGGTGCGCCGGCTCGGCGAGGCGCTCAACGAACGGCAGCGCTCAGTGAAGGGCTCCCGGGTGCTCCTGCTCGGTCTCGCGTACAAGAAGAACACCGGCGACGCGCGGGAGACGCCTGCCGCGCGGGTCGCCGACCTGCTGGCCCGGATGGGCGCCGAGGTCCGGGCCGCCGACCCGCACGTGGTGGTCGGGGTGCACGTCCCCGAACCGGTCATCCCGGGGCAGCAGGCGGCCGAGCACGACCGGCAGGGCAACCCGTTCGCCGCCGTCCGTCGGGTCGAGGCGACGCCGGAGGAACTGGCCACGGCCGACGCGGTGGTGCTGCTCACCGACCACGACGAATTCGACTACGGGGCAGTGGAGCTGCACGCCCAGTACGTGCTGGACTGCCGGAACCGGCTGTCCGGCGCGAACGTCGATGTCCTATAGGCGTCGGCGCTGGAGGTCACCGCCCGCCAGAACGGGACCAGGCAGTTAGCAAGCTGCGCCTCGCGCTTTGGAACCGAAAGGGGCCCCTGACCAGGCAAAACACCTGGCCTGGGGCCCTTCCTTGGCTTACCGGCAGACGAGTCGGGCTGTACGCCGGGTTCTGTCGCCCGGTCGCCTCGCGGCGGCCGGGGAGACGGCCATCCATCTAGGACCGGCATTGCTGCCGGTCTCGTGCGGTCTACCCGCGAACTCGGGCGGGCCGCCCTCGATCATTCGCGCAGGGCCCTCTTGCGACGGCCCCTCTTGACCTTGCTCCGGGTGGGGTTTACCTAGCCGCCTGAGTCACCTCAGGCGCTGGTGGTCTCTTACACCACCGTTTCACCCTTACCAAGGACCGAAGTCCCTGGCGGTCTGTTTTCTGTGGCACTGTCCCGCGGGTCACCCCGGGTGGCCGTTAGCCATCACCCTGCCCTGTGGAGCCCGGACGTTCCTCGGGGAGATCCGAAGGTCCCCACGCGGCCGTCCGCCCGGCTCGTCTGCCGTGCCGACCATGCTACCCGCCTGGTGGGGGCCGCCGGACGGCACTGCGTTCAGATGAGTTCCTCGGTCTCCAGATCGAAGGCGAACGGCGCCGGAAGAGCGAGCCGCCTGCCGAACGGGATCGTGCAGTGCCGGCGGTAGTCGTCGCCCTCCGGGTCGCTGAACAGCGTCAGCGAGGACTGCTCCCGGTCGACCAGGAGGTAGAGCCCCGTCCGGCGGCGGTGTCACGACGATGTCCCCCTCGATCAGCTCGGCGCGGAAGCCCTCCGGCGTACCCAGCGCCAGGAAGCCCTCCAGCAGGAAGTCCGCCTGCGTGAGCGGTTCGTGCGGTTCAGCAGTCATGTCACACCTCTTCCTCGGCCGCTCGCCAGACTGGGACACCGATGGGTCCGTTGTCCGTGGGACGGGGGTGTTCCCCTCGATCGTGGCAGCGGGACCGCGCGGAGTTGTCGGATGCGGTGCGCGCGGTGAGCGCTTGACCCTGCCGCGGCGTCAAGGTTTCTACTGGGCCCATGCGCATCGGAGAGATAGCCGCGCTCGTCGGGGTCACCTCGCGGGCGATCCGGCACTACCACCACATCGGGCTGCTTCCCGAGCCCGGACGCCGGGCCAACGGCTACCGCGTCTACAGCGTGCGGGACGCCGTGGTGCTGGCCCGGATCCGGCGGCTCACGGAGCTCGGGCTCGGGCTGGACGAGGTGCGGGACGTGCTCGCCGACGCGGCGGGGCGCGAGCTCATGGAGGTGCTGGCCGAGCTGGACGCGGATCTGGCCCGGCAGGAGAGCGGGATCCAGGAGCGGCGGCGACGGCTGGCCCGGCTGCTGGACGGGCCGGTCTCCGCCGAGGAGCCCGTGTCGCCCGCACTGGCCGAACTGCTGGGCGCGGTTCCGGCCACCGGCTCCCCGATGGCTGCCAAGGACCGCGAGCACCTGGTGCTGCTGGACACGACGGGTGTCGGCAGTGAGGTCTACGCCGCGCTGCGGCCCCTGGCCGAAGACCCGGCCGTGCACGCACTGTACGAGCGGCTGGACGCACTGGCCGCGGCGCCGCTGGACGATATGCGGATCGCTCCGCTTGCCGCCGATCTGACCGCCGCAGTGCCGGACGAGGTGCTGGCGGCCATCCCCGGCGGGCCGGTCCTGACGGGGTTCGGTCAGGCCCTGCTCGACGACTACGCGCCCGCGCAGGCCGAGGTGGTGCGCCGGGTGATGGCGGCCCTGACGGCGCGTGTGGCGGGGAGGGGAACAGAATGAGCGTGCGGATTGCACGGTATGCCGTGGGGGCTGTGCCGGCCCTCGAATTGGGTCTGGGCGGCTGCCTGCTGGCGGGGGTCCGGATACCGGGTGCGGTTCTGCTCGGTGCCGAGGCCCTGGTGGTCGCCGCGCTCGGGTTCGAGGGCGTGGTCCTGTGGCGGCTCTGGCTCGTGGGCCGGCGTGCGGGTGCCGGGCGGCGGGAGGCGACGGGTGCGGCTCTCCGTACCGTCGTGCCCGAGAAGGTGCGCCGTCTCGTCGCGCACGAGGTGCGCGCCCTGCGCAGCCTCGGGCTGTGGGTGCTGCGGAGACGTCATGGCGTGCCGGAGGGTGCCCTTGCCGTCCCGTACACCGGGCCGCAGACCGCCATGATGTACGGCCTGGTCTTCGTCGCTCTGGTCGAGACGGTGATGCTGGCGCTGCTGATCCCGTGGCCGGTCGTGCACAGGGTTCTGCTCGTGCTCGATGTGTACGGGGTGGTCCTGGTGCTCGCTTTCCATGCCGCGTGCGTGACCCGGCCGCATGTGGTGGACGCCGACGGCGCGCTGCGGATCCGCTACGGCGGGCTGTTCGACCTGCGGATCCCCGCCGGTGCGGTCACCGGGGCGCGGGTCGAGCGGCGCTTTCCCGAGGGCGGGCCGGTGCGGCTGGGCGCGGACGGGGTGCTCGACCTGGTCGTGGGCGGTCAGACGACGGTGACCGTGGAGCTGGCCGGTCCGGTGGAGTTCGTACGGCCGCTGGGGAAGCGGGAGCGGGCGCGGGTGATCCGGTTCCACTCGGATGATCCGGGCGCGGCCGTGGCCGCGCTCACGCGGGGGCGAAGAGCACCTTCGACGAACCAGGGTCCGCCCGGTCCAGCCTGACCCGCAGCCGCTCCCCCAGCGGGAGCTTCGCGTCGCCGCCCTCGATCCGGGCGACGACGGCCGGGTCGTCGATGTGGACGGTGCCGGTGGTGGGTTCCTGCTCCGACACGTCGACCACGTACGCGTCGAAGATCTCGCCGATCCGGTCCTTGAGCAGCGCCGCCTCGACCAGGTCGACGCACTCGCGCTCGACGGTGTTGGCGCGCCTGGTCCCGTCCGCCATCTCCTTCGGCAGGCCGGGCAGCGCGGCGCGGACCCACTCGGGCGGGTCCTGTTCCGCGACGGCGGCGAGGCACAGCTCGGCCGCGTACCGGTCGACGAGCCGGCGCAGCGGGGCGGTGCAGTGCGTGTAGAGGTCGGCGACGGCGGCGTGGACGGCGGGGGTGGGGAGTTCGCCGTGCTCGAAGACGGTGTAGCCGGCGCCGCGCAGCAGGGTGGTGCACTCCTGGAGGAACGCGGCGTGGTTGGCCCGCCTCGGGTCGAGGGAGCGGACGACCTGGGCGTACGGGACGTGGTGCGGCCAGTCGATGTGCAGCGCCTCGGCGGAGCGGCGGAGCCGGGCCACGGCGCCGTCCGGGGCGACCGGCAGGGTGCGCAGGATGCCGGTACCGGTCTCGGTCATGAGGTGGGCGGCGGCCATGCCGGTCAGCAGGGAGAGCTGGGCGTTCCAGCCGTCGGCGGGCAGCGGGGCGCGGTATTCGAGGCCGTAGCCGCCGTCGCGCTCGACGATCTCCTGCTCGGGCACGTTGAGGGAGATGCCGCCGCGGGCGACCTCCTGCTCCTCACGGAGCCGTCCGATGTCGCGGAGCAGGGCGAGGGGTTCCTCGGCGGTGCCGGTGTCGATCTGCCGCTGGGCGCCCGCGTAGTCGAGCTTGGCGCGGCTGCGGACGAGGGCCCGGCGCACCGAGGTGGCGACGGCGCCGCCCTCGCTGTCGAGGTCGATCCGCCAGAGCACGGCGGGACGGGTCCGCCCCGGCAGGAGGCTGGCGGCCCCTTCGGAGAGCAGGGTGGGGTGGAGCGGCACCTTGCCGTCGGGGAAGTAGAGGGTCGTCACCCGGCGGTGGGCCTCGGTGTCGAGCGCGCCACCGGGGCGTACGAAGGCGGCGACATCGGCGATGGCGTAGTGCACCCGGTAGCCGCGTCGGCGGCGTTCGAGGTACAGGGCCTGGTCGAGGTCGGTCGAGGCGGGCGGGTCGATGGTGAGGAACGGCAGGTCCGTCGCGTCCTCGTGGGCCGATACCGCCGGGTCCTTCGCCGCCTGCGCCGCTTCGGCGAGGACCTCGGGCGGGAAGTCGTCGGGAAGGCCGAGCTCGGTGCGCAGTTTGCGCAGGGACGCCCTCAGTGGGGTGTCGGCCGGCCCGGTCATGCGGAGATGGCGGCGGGGCATGGACCGAGCGTATGGCGGGGCGGGGCGGGCGGCATCCCGGGTGACGGCCCGGCCGGTCCCGGTGTGCCCGTACGCTGGCGCGGGGGCCTGGGGACTTTCGAGCGGGGAGGCCCTGGTCCCGCCCCGACTGTGCGTACGAAGGAGAACCGCCGTGCTCGTGCTGTTGCCGCCCTCCGAAGGAAAGGCCGCCTCGGGACGCGGGGCGCCCCTGAAGCCGGAGTCGCTGTCGCTGCCGGGCCTGGCCGGGGCGCGGGCGGCGGTTCTCGACGAGCTGGTCGAGCTGTGTGCGGCGGACCAGGAGAAGGCCCGCGAGGTGCTCGGGCTGAGCGAGGGGCTGCGCGGCGAGATCGCGAAGAACGTGGAGCTACGGACGGCCGGGACGCGTCCGGCCGGGGAGATCTACACGGGGGTGCTGTACGACGCGCTGGACCTGGCCTCCCTGGACGCGGCGGCCAGGCGGCGGGCCGGGAAGTCGCTGCTGGTCTTCTCCGGGCTGTGGGGCGCCGTGCGGGTGGGCGACCGGATTCCTTCGTACCGCTGCTCGATGGGCGTGAAGCTGCCGGGCCTGGGCGCGCTCGGGGCGTACTGGCGCGACCCGATGGCACAGGTGATGCCGGAGGCGGCCGGGGACGGGCTCGTCCTGGACCTGCGGTCCTCCGCCTACACCGCGGCCTGGAAGCCGAAGGGCGAGGTCGCGGAGCGCACGGCGAGCGTGCGGGTGCTGCACTCCCAGCTGGTGGACGGGGTCGAGAAGCGGTCGGTGGTCAGCCACTTCAACAAGGCGACGAAGGGGCGGATGGTCCGCGACCTGCTGGTCTCCGGTGCGCGCCCGAAGGAGCCCGCGGAGCTGGTGGAGACCCTGCGCGGGCTCGGGTACGTGGTGGAGGCCGAGGCTCCGGCGCCGGCCGGGCGGGCGTGGTCGATCGATGTCGTGGTGACGGAGATCCACTGAGCCACCGGCCGCTCGCGGTGGGGCCACCACACCCGCGCGTTGCATCATGCGCAACGCTCGTTGCGTACGGTGCGTACGTCGCGGCAAGATGAGCCCATGACCTCCTCTGTGCTGGACCTTGCCCCCGTCGTGCCCGTAGTCGTCCTGGAGGACGCCGCCGACGCGGTGCCGCTCGCCCGCGCCCTGGTCGCGGGCGGGCTCCCGGCCATCGAGGTGACGCTGCGCACCGCCGCGGCGCTGGACGCGATCGGGGCCATCGCGGCGGAGGTGCCGGACGCGGTGGTCGGGGCCGGCACGGCGATCTCCGTACGGAACGTCGCCGACACCGTCGCCGCGGGGGCCCGGTTCCTGGTCAGCCCCGGCTGGACGGACAGCCTGCTGGACGCGATGAAGGCGTCGGGGGTGCCGTTCCTGCCGGGTGTCTCCACGACGTCCGAGGTGGTCGCGCTGCTGGAGCGCGGGGTCAGCGAGATGAAGTTCTTCCCGGCCGAGGCGGCCGGCGGCACCGCCTATCTGAAGGCCCTCTCCGCACCGCTGCCGCAGGCGCGCTTCTGCCCGACGGGCGGCATCTCCCTCGCGTCCGCGCCGTCCTATCTGGCGCTGCCCAACGTTGGGTGCGTGGGCGGCAGTTGGATGGTCCCGGCGGATGCGGTCGCGGCGAAGGACTGGGCGCGGGTGGAGCGGCTGGCGAGCGAGGCGGCCGGGCTGCGCGGCTGACCGCCGCCGGGCCGCCCCGGGCGTCCGCCGTCGGCTACCGCAGGTGCGACGTGTCGTTGAGCAGGCGGACCGACGCGTTCCCGTCCGCGTAGTACGCCACCGCGGAGACCGAGGCCGCCGAGAGTTCCATCCGGAACATGGCTTCCGGCGGGGCGCCGAGCGCCAGTCGGACCAGGGTCTTGATCGGCGTCACATGGGTGACCAGGAGGACCGTGCGGCCCGCGTAGCGGGTGGTGAGGCGGTCGCGGGTGGCTCCCACCCGGCGGGCGACCTCGGCGAAGCTCTCGCCGCCGCCGGTGGGGGCCGCCTTCGCGGAGGCGAGCCAGGCGTCCAGGTCGTGGCCGTGACGCTCACGTACCTCGGCGAAGGTCAGGCCCTCCCAGGCCCCGAAGTCCGTCTCGCGCAGGCCGTCCTCGATCCGGACCTCCAGGCCGAGCCGGGCCGCCACCGCAGCCGCCGTCTCGCGGCAGCGGCGCAGCGGGGAGCTGACGATCTCCTCGATCGTGCCGCGGGCGGCCAGGGCCTGGGCGATGCGTTCGGCCTGGTGGCGGCCGGTCGCCGAGAGTTCGGGGTCGCTGCCGCCGCTGCCCGAGAACCGCTTCTCGGGGGTGAGGGCCGTCTCGCCGTGCCGGAGCAGTACGAAGGTGGCGGGCGCCCCGAGATCGGGCGCCGCGCCCCAGCCGACCTGGGGGGTCGCCGGGGAGGCCGCTCCCTGCCGGGAGGCCAGGGCCGCGCGGGCCCTGGCCGCGCCCGCCGCCGCGTCACCGGGCGGGCCGGACGCGGGGGGCGGGCCCGCGGCCGTCGAGGGCCGGGGGGTGTCGAGGGCGGCCGTCGACGCCGACGGCTCCCACTGCTTGCCGCGCTTGCCCGCGTCCATCGCCTCGTTGGCGAGCCGGTCGGCGTGCTTGTTCTTCTCGCGCGGGATCCACTCGTACGTGACGGCGGAGGCCGGCAGGATCCTGGCGGCCTCCGCCGCGAGCGGCTTCATGTCGGGGTGCTTGATCTTCCAGCGGCCCGACATCTGTTCCACGACCAGCTTGGAGTCCATCCGGACCCGCACCTGGACCGCGCCGTCCGCCGAGGCGTCCGGAACCAGCGCCTTCGCCGCCTTCAGGCCCGCGATGAGGCCCTTGTACTCGGCGACGTTGTTCGTCGCGACGCCGATGTACTCGGCGGCCTCGGCGAGGGTCTCCCCCGTCACCGGGTCGATGACGACCGCTCCGTATCCGGCGGGTCCGGGGTTGCCCCGGGATCCGCCGTCGGCCTCGATGACGAACTGGCGCGGCTGGGTCATTACAGGCCCGACTCCGCCGTACGGACCAGGATGCGGCGGCAGTTCTCGCAGCGCAGGACGGTGTCCGGGGACGCCGCCTTCACGTCGTTGACCTCGGTGATGTTCAGTTCGAGGCGGCAGCCCTCGCAGCGTCGCTGGTAGAGGCGGGCGGCGCCGACCCCGCCCTGCTGGACGCGGAGCTTGTCGTACAGCTTCAGCAGGTCCGCGGGGACGGAACCGGCGACCAGTTCGCGCTCCTTGGTGACGGTCGCGGCCTCCTCGTCGAGCTCCTTGGTGGCGGCGTCGCGGCGGGCGGTCGCGTCGTCGGTCTTGGCCTGGACGGCGGAGACCCGGTCGGACAGCTCGGTGACGCGCTCCTGGGCGGACTCGCGGCGCTCCATCACTTCGAGGACGACGTCCTCCAGGTCGCCCTGGCGCTTGGCCAGCGAGGCGATCTCGCGCTGGAGGCTCTCCAGGTCCTTCGGCGAGGTGACCGCGCCGGAGTCGAGGCGCTGCTGGTCACGGGCGGCGCGCTGGCGCACCTGGTCGACGTCCTGCTCCGCCTTGGTCTGCTCGCGGGCGGTGTCGCTCTCCTCGGTCTGCGAGGCGACCAGCAGGTCGCGCAGTTGCGCGAGGTCGCTGGTGAGCGACTCGATCTCGGCGTGCTCGGGCAGCGACTTGCGCCGGTGCGCGAGCTGCGACAGGCGTACGTCGAGGGCCTGGACGTCGAGAAGTCGGATCTGGTCGGCGGGCGCGGCGTTCAGTTGGGGGCTCCAGAAGAGTGGTGGGTGGTGGTGGTCCAGGGGTCGGTGACCTGCTTCGAGACATGGACCCGCAGGTCCCATCCGTGGCGGTCGGAAATCGCGTCGAGCTGTGTCGCGGCCTGTTCGCACCAAGGCCATTCGGTGGCCCAGTGCGCGGCGTCGATCAGGCCGAGCGGGGAGTGCTGGACGGCCTCGGAGGCCGGGTGGTGGCGCAGGTCGGCGGTGAGGAAGGCGTCGACGCCCGCGGCGCGCACCGCGTCGAAGAGGCTGTCGCCGGAGCCGCCGCTGACCGCGACGGTGCGCACCGTCGCCGCCGGGTCGCCGGCGAGCCGGATGCCCTGCGCGGTGGCGGGCAGCCGGGCCGCCGCGCGGGCGGCGAATTCGGCCAGGGTCTCGGGGTGGTCGAGCACGCAGATCCGGCCGAGGCCGCGCCGCCCCCCGGGGTCGGACGGGTCCGGTACGAGCGGGCCCTCGACGCGCAGGTCGAGCGCACCGGCCAGGGCGTCCGAGACGCCCGGGTCGGCGGTGTCGGCGTTGGTGTGGGCGACGTGCAGCGCGATGTCGTGCTTGATGAGGGTGTGCACGACCCGGCCCTTGAAGGTGTCGGCCGCGACCGTCGTCGTACCCCGCAGGTAGAGCGGGTGGTGGGTGACGATCAGCTGGGCGCCGAGCCGGATCGCCTCGTCGGCGATCTCGTGGACGGGGTCGACGGCGAAGAGCACACGGTCGACGACGGCGTCGGGGTCTCCGCAGACGGTACCGACCGCGTCCCAGCCTTCGGCCCGCTCGGGCGGCCAGAGAGCGTCGAGCTCGGCGAGGACATCAGACAGACGGGGCACAAGCAAAGGCTACCTGCCCGCCGTGCCCCGTCGCCCATGGCTGTGGCGGTCCGTGCGGACCGCCACTCCCCGCTCGGCAGTCACTGCTTCACGAGGTCGGCCACGGCCTGCTCGCGATCGTCACTTCACGAGGTCGGCCACGGCCTGCGATCGTCACTTCACGAGGTCGGCGCGGAGGTCGTCGAGGACCAGGTTCGCCGCCGTGACACCGAGGCCGAGGTACCAGGTCTCGTCGGAGACGTCCTTGGCCCGGCCCTCCTTGACGGCCTTGAGGTTCTTCCACAGCGGGTTGGCCTGGGTGGTGTCGCGCTTGGTGGCCTTCACGTCGCCGTAGACGCCGGTGAAGATCCAGTCGGCGTCGGCCTCGTCGATCTTCTCCGGGCTGATCTCCGCGGCGAGGTCGTCGATCTGCTGGTTCTTCGGCCGCGGCAGACCGGTGTCTTCGAGGATGGTGCCGATGAAGGAGGCCTTGGCGTAGAGGCGGATACGGTCCGGCAGGTAGCGGACCATGGAGATGGTCGGCTTCTTCGGGCCGATGTCCTCGCCGAGCTTCTTCGCCTTGGCCTCATAGGCGCCGAGCTCGCTCTTCGCCTTCGCCGTCCTGTCCAGCGCGGCGGCGTTGAGGAGGTAGTTCTCCTTCCAGGTGAAGCCCGGACGGATGGAGAACACGGTCGGCGCGATCTTGGAGAGCGCGTCGTACTTGTCGGCGGCGCGCAGCTGGCTGCCCAGGATCAGGTCGGGCTTCAGTCCGGCGATCGCCTCAAGATTGAGGTTGTTGATCGTGCCGACGTTCTTGGGGTTGCCCGCGTTCTTCTTCAGGTACGAGGGAATCGCCGCGTCGCCCTCGGAGGGGGCGTAGCCCACCGGCTTCACACCCAGCGACACGACGTTGTCGAACTCGCCGACGTCCAGCACCACGACGCGCTTGGGGGCGGACTTGATCTCCGTCTTGCCCATGGCGTGGGTGAGGGTCCGGGGGAACTGGCCGGCCTCGGCGTCCGTCCCGTACGCCGCCGTCTTCTTCGCGGCGTCGCCGAAGTCCTTGCCGCCCGTGGCGACGGCCGCCTTCTTGTCGCCGCCCTCGGACTTGGCCGAGCCGCCCGACCCCCCGTCGTCGCTCCCGCAGGCCGAGAGGGAAAGGGCGGCAGCCACCACCAGGCCGACTGCGGCGGTGCCGCGGCGACGAAGGGACATCACTTGCTCCAGTTGTGAAGAACAGACAGATACTGCTTAGGGCTGCCTAACCTTACTCATTCGCCTCACGCCCAGCACAGCTACCCCCTCCCCCTCAGGCGAATACGGGCATCACCCCCCTTATGTGTGAAGAGGCGGGTCTCGTGTTGTTCGGCAGGAAGTGCGAAAACTAGCTTCGATTGCCGGAGGTGACCAGCCCATGACTGTCTGTGCCATCGAGAACAAGCACGCAGGCGCGACCGGGGCCGCCGAAGACCACGGGGACGCGGTCCTGGAGAACGGCGATCCGGAGGCTCCCGCTGCGCCGGACGACCCGCCGGACGAAGCGGGCGGAGCGGGCACGCCCCTCGGGGCAGCCCCTGCCGCGCCCGCGTTCACGATCGCCGCGGACGGTTCGTACGCGGCCCGGCTCGCGCTCGCGGCGGTGCCGGCGGAGGCGTCCGGCGAGGCCGGCGGGGCGTGGTTCGTGGAGCGCTGGACGCTCGACGGGCCCGAGCCGTACGCCGTACCGCTCCCCCTCGACCAGCCGGAGGAGCCGGACTCCGAGGTGCTGCCGATGGCCGACGGGCGGGTACTGATCCGGCGCCGGGTCGCGGACCGGCACGTGGTGTCGCTGCTCTATCCGACCGGCCCCGGGACCGGTGAACTCCCGCTCGGCGCCGTCGAATGCGCGGACCTCACCCTGCTGCCGCCCACGCCGGACGGCATGAGCGCGTACGCGCTGTCGGCCGGCGCGCACTCCACCTCCGTCTGGCTGGTGGCGGGCGGCGCCTTCGGTCCCGAGCCGGTCGCGGAGGTTCCGGGGCGCTGCTCCGGCGGCGTCTGGCTGGACCGGGCGGGCCGGATGCTGGCCCTGGACCGGGAGATGCCTGGCGGGGGCCCGGTCAAGGCCGTCGCCGTGGACCTGGAGCGGGGCGGCGAGGTGACGCCGCTGCTGCAGATCGCCCCGGACAGCAACGACCGGCTGCTGCTCGCCGATCCGGACAGCGGGCTGCTGCTGATCCGCTCGGACGCGCCGGGACACGACCGGCTGGGGTGGGGCGTGCTCGGCAGCTGTCTGCCGGTGCGCTTCCCGGAGTGCCTGCGCCCGGCCGATGTGGCGGTGACGCCGTTCGCCGTGCAGCCGGGCCAGATGCTGATGCCGGAGAGCTGCGCGGTGGCGCTGCGGATCGACGGGGCGGCGGGCAGTTGGGTCGGGGTGTGGCGCCCGGCCGGACGCCGGCTGCATCAACTCGCCGCCCCCGAGGGATGGCAGGCCGGTCGCGGGGTGTGGACCCGGGACGGCGTGCTCGGACTCCCGTACGCGGACGGGAACGTGGCCTGCGGTGTGACTCTGCTGGAGGCACCGGTGGACGACGAACACGGCACGCGGCCGTCGGCGGAACCCGGCGCGGAAAGCGGTATGCAACCGTCCGCCGCCGCTGCGCCTCTACCCGTGTGCAAGCCGATTCCGCTGGGGCAGGCGCCTCTTACGGGACGCATGGTGCCTGGTTAAAATCTGGAACCGGGCTACGCAGCCGTACCCGGCGGTCGCCGACGGTGACCGCGCCGTGTTGCGGTTGGCGTGATCGGCCCGGTGACACACACGTAAGCGATCACAACGGGGTGACTTCCCACATGTCTGAAGCCCGAACCGACACGACCCAGACGCGTCCGGAGGACGCGGACCGGGCCGAAGACGGCGGCTACGGAAAGCACCGAGGGGGTGAGTCGATGGACGACGCGTCTGCACAGCCGCACGGCCGCCACCGCCGCCCCTCCGAGGGGGACAGCCGGGCGGCCTGACCGCGCGGAACAGCGACTAGGGCCTGTCCGGCGGATCAGGGCCGGACAGGCCCTAGGGGCGGTGGGCCCCGGCAGCCGGCCGGCTGCCGGGGCCCACCCGTGTCCGCGGTGGTCCAACCCCCGTCGGTCAGCCCCGTTTCAGGCCGAGCACCTCCGACGCGGCGAAGGTCTCGTTCGGCGGGCGGTCCTCGTAGTACGGCGAGATCAGCTCGTCCAGCTCCTCGAAGGAGAACGTCTCCTTCGAGGAGTCGAACTTCGTCACGACCCGGGGGCGTTCGACGATCGCGACCATCCCGCCGTGCACCACGAGCAGCTGCCCGTTGACCTTGGCGGCGGCAGGGGAGGCCAGATAGCCGACCAGTGGCGCGACGTGCTCGGGTGCGAGCGCGTCGAGCCGGCCGTCCGTCGGTTCCTGGAAGCCCGCGAAGACATCCTCGGTCATCCGGGTGCGGGCTCGCGGGCAGATGGCGTTGGCGGTGACTCCGTACCTGGCCAGGGCCAGTGCCGTGGAGGTGGTGAGGCCGACGACGCCGCCCTTGGCCGCCGCGTAGTTCGGCTGGCCCGCCGAACCGGCCAGGAACGCCTCCGACGAGGTGTTGACGATCCGGCCGTGGACCGGGCCGCCGGACTCCTTGGAGCGGGTGCGCCAGTGCGCGGCGGCGAAGTGCGTGGTGTTGAAGTGGCCCTTGAGGTGGACCCTGATGACGGAGTCCCACTCGTCCTCGGTCATCGAGAAGATCATCCGGTCGCGCAGGATGCCCGCGTTGTTGACCAGGATGTCGAGCTTTCCGTAGGTGTCGACGGCCAGCTCCACCAGGGCGCGGGCCTGCTCGTGGTCGGAGACGTCGCCGAGGTGCGCGACCGCCCGGCCGCCCGCGGCCCGGATCTCCTCGGCGACCTCCTCGGCGGGCGTCGCGGACGCCTCGCCGGAGCCGTCGCGGCCCGGCTGCCCGTAGTCGTTGACGACCACGGACGCGCCCAGCCCCGCCAGTTCGAGCGCTTCGGCGCGCCCGAGGCCGCGGCCCGCGCCCGTGACGATCGCGGACATGCCGTCCAGGGGAAGTGACATCGGAATCTCTCCAGTCCTCTCGGGAGGGGCGGGCGGTGGTCAGAGCTCGATGCAGGTGCGCAGCGACTCGCCGGTCCGCATCTGGTCGAGTGCGTCGTTGATCCCGTCGAGCCGCACCCGGTGGGTGATCATCGATTCGAGGTCGATCCGCCCGGCCCGCCAGAGCGCGATGGCCCGTTCGTACGAGCGGAGCACATCGCCGCCCCCGTACATGGAGGGCAGGATCCGCTTCTCGTCGAAGAACAGCTCGAACATGTTGACCTGGAAGTTGTCGTCCATCGCGCCCGCGCCGACGATGCACAGGGTGCCGCCGCGCCGGGTGTGGTCGTACGCGGTGCGCGCGGTGGCCGATTTGCCGACGACCTCGAAGACGTAGTCGAAGCCCTCGCCCGCGGTGATCCGCTGCTTGGCGTCGGCGAACTCGTCGGGCGAGACCGCCTCGGTCGCGCCGAACCGCAGCGCCGCCTCGCGCCGGGAGGCGACCGGGTCCACGGCCACGATCTGGGCGGCGCCCTGCACCCTGGCACCCTGGATGGTGGAGATGCCGACGCCGCCGCAGCCGATCACGGCGACCGACGAACCGGCCTCCACCTGTGCGGTGTTGATGGCCGCGCCGAGTCCGGTGGTCACCCCGCAGCCGATCAGCGCGGCGATCTCGAACGGTACGTCGTCGGGGATCGGCACCGCGCAGCCCGCGCCGACGACGACCTCCTCGGTGAAGGTGCCGGTGCCCGCGAAGCCGAATACATCGCCACCGGGGCGCTTGAAGTTGGGCGTGCCCGCGTTCATGAAACCGGCCAGGCAGAGCTGGGTCTGGCCGCGCTTGCAGGACGGACATGCCCCGCAGGCGGGCAGCCAGCAGACCAGTACCCGGTCCCCCGCGCTCAGCCCGGTGACGCCGTCGCCGACGTCCAGGACCTCGCCGGCGCCCTCGTGGCCCGGGATGAACGGGGCGGGCTGCGGCAGCACCCCGCTCATCGCGGAGACATCGGAGTGGCACAGTCCGGTGGCCCTGATGCGGAGCCTGACCTTGCCGGGGCCGAAGCCCACCGCCTCGACGTCGTCGAGGACTTCCAGTTTGTCCTGGCCTATCTCCTGCAGTACGGCTGCGCGCATGGTGCGGCTCCCCTCATGGGCCTGCGGAACGTGGACCTGCGGAACGTGGGCTGCGGTCCTCTTGGAGTCGGTGCGGGTGCGGGTTCGGGTTCAGGAGTGCTCGACGAAGGTGTCGCCGAGGACCATGGCGTTGTCCCGCTCCACGGCTCTCACCTCGACCCGCACCTGGTCCTCGGCGGTCCACATCTCGATGCGGAGGGTCTCGCCGGGGAAGACGATCCCGGCGAACCGGGTGCGGTAGGAGCGGATACGGGTCACATCGCCGCCGAGGACCGTGTCGGTGACGGCCTTGAGCGTGATGCCGTAAGTGCACAGTCCGTGCAGGATCGGCCGGTCGAAGCCGGCGCGCGCGGCGAACTCCGGGTCGGCGTGCAGCGGGTTCCAGTCCCCGGAGAGGCGGTACAGCAGTGCCTGGTCCGGCCGGACCGGCCGCTCCACGACGTGGTTCGGGGCGATCACGGGATAGGCGGCCCGCCCGGACGGGCCGCGTTCACCGCCGAAGCCGCCCTCGCCCCGGACGTAGATCTGGGCGTCGTTGGTCCACAACGGGCCCTCTTCGTCGGCGGCCTCGGTGCGCAGCACCAGCACGGCCGCCTTGCCCTTGTCGTATACCGCGGCGACCTTCGAGGTCTGTACGGCGCTGCCCCGCACCGGGATCGGCCGGTGCACCCGTACGCTCTGCCCGCCGTGCAGGACGGCGGCGAGGTCGATGTCGACGCCGGGCGAGGAGAGCCCGCCGACGACACCCGTGCCCGCGCCCGCGACGGTGGCGAAGGAGGGCAGCACATGGAGCCGGGACTCCAGTGTGTAGCGCAGCTCGTGGGGGTCGACGGCGGGGTCGGCACGGCCGGGGCCGGAGCCGGCGCCGATCCCGAGGTGGTAGAGCTGGACATCCTTGTGGTCCCAGCCGATCCGGGTGGAGCGGGGTTCGGCGGCGAGAGCCTTTTCGGCATCAATGGGCATGGGAGAGCTGCTCCTTGATGGTGGGAAGACCTCGGCGCGGCCGTCCGCACCGTCGGCCGCACCGAGGTCGCGCGGGACCGGCCGCGACGCCTGTTCTAGAACGCGTTCTAGCCGATGAACCCATGTATAACGCAGCGCCCAGCAGTTGTGAAGACTGCTGCTGACGTGGCGTCAGATTCGTCCGCGGGCCGGCATCCGGTCATGACATATGTCATGGCGAAGTCCGTACACAGACATCTGCCGGGGACCCCGGCGGCCTCCGTAGCGTCGTGTTCATGATGCAGACAACGGGGAGCGGAGCCGCGGTGGTCCTCACCGGGGCGGTCAAGACCTTCGGCCGGGCGGGGCACGGTGTACGGGCCGTGGACGGGATCGATCTGTCCATCGGCCGCGGCGAGACCGTCGCCCTGCTCGGCCGCAACGGGGCGGGCAAGTCCACCACCATCCGGCTTCTGCTCGGCCTCGACCAGCCGGACTCCGGCACGGTGCGGGTGCTGGGGCGGAGCGCCGAGCACGCGGTGCGGGACGGCCTGGTCGGCGCCATGCTCCAGGACGGGCGGCCCATCCAGCGGGTCACCGTCCGCGAGCTGATCGCCTTCGTCGCCTCCACCTATCCGAAGCCGATGCCGGTGTCCGAGGCGCTCTCCCTGGCGGGCGTGACCGGCTACGCGAACCGGCGCATCGACA
The DNA here is from genome assembly GCF_045162475.1 of Streptomyces sp. NBC_00984. Taxonomy (NCBI): domain Bacteria; kingdom Bacillati; phylum Actinomycetota; class Actinomycetes; order Kitasatosporales; family Streptomycetaceae; genus Streptomyces; species Streptomyces sp. NBC_00984. The sequence continues at coordinate 6,375,588 of NZ_CP108734.1, read as the reverse complement.
AGCTCTCCGGCGGCCAGACCCAGCGCGTCCGCTTCGCCGTCGCGCTGGCCGGCAATCCGGAGCTGATCGTCCTGGACGAGCCGACCGCCGCCCTGGACGTGGAGGCGCGCCGCACGTTCTGGGACTCGATGCGGGCCTATGCCCGGCGCGGCAACACCGTCCTGTTCTCCACCCACTACCTGGAGGAGGCCGACGAGAACGCCGACCGGATCGTCGTCATCGACCGGGGCCGGATCGTCGCGGACGGCACCGGCGACACGATCCGGGGCTCGGCCGGCAGCAGTCTCGTCTCCTTCGACCTGGCGGGCGGGCCGACCGGGGGCCTGGAGCTGCTGCCCGGTGTGGTCGCCGTCGAGGTGTCCGGGGACCGGGCGCTGCTGCACACCGACGACTCGGACGCCACCGTCAGGGAGCTGGCCCGCCTCGACGCGATCCGCAACCTCCAGGTCTCCCGGGCCACGCTGGAGGACGCGTTCCTCTCCCTCACGTCACCGGCCGCCGCTCCGCCCGTAACCGATTCCGAGAGGGAGACCGTCTGATGTTCCGCTACATCGTGCTCGAAATCCGCCGGACCCTGCGCGACGGCTTCTTCCTGATCTTCGGGACCGGGATGCCGGTGATGATGTATCTGCTCTTCACCAACATCGGCGGCGGCAACGACGTCGACGGCTGGAAGACCGCCTCGATGGTCGGCATGGCCGCGTACGGGGCGCTGGGCTCCGCCATGTCGATCGGTACGGGGGTCGCCTCCGACAAGACCCTCGGCTGGCTGGAGCAGTTGCGGGTCACCCCGCTCGCCCCCTCGCAGGCGGTCGTGGGCCGCGCGATCAGCGGTTCGGTGACGGTCCTGCCGACGATCCTGACGGTGCTGCTGGCCGGCGGGCTGCTCAACGGGGTGCGGCTGGACGCCTGGCAGTGGATCGCGCTGGCGCTGCTGCTGTGGATCGGCGCGCTGCCGTTCACCCTGCTCGGCCTCGGCAACGGCTACCGGCTCACCCCGCAGGGCACCGGGGTGGTCAACGTGGCCTGTCTGATGGGCTTCGCGATCGTCGGCGGGCTGTGGTTCCCGCTGGAGCTGCTGCCCGAGTGGCTGCGCTCCATCGGCAGGTTCACCCCGGCCAACCGCTTCGCCGACCTGGGCTGGGCGACCACCGAGGGACACGCGCCCGGCGCCGGCACGATCGCGGTGCTCTGCGGATGGCTCCTGCTGTTCGGTACGTACGCCGTGATCTCGTACCGTCGGTCCGCGAGAACCGTCTGACAGGAGTGGACATGCCCAGGAACCGAACGGGTACGCGTGCGGACGGGCGGCCGGGCCCGTGGAGGCGCCGGCGCAAGGGGGGCGAGGAGCGGCGCCCCGGCCCGCCGGGACCGTACACCCTGCTGCCCTGGCTGCTGATGGGCATGGGCTCCTTCTCCAATCTCTTCCAGGGCGAGGCACCCAATCCCTGGCTCGGCGGTCTCGGGCTGTTCACCTTCAACTCCCTCTACATCTCCGTGGTGTTCCGCGGCTTCGTCAAGGAGAAGCGCGAGAGCCCGGTGTCGTACTGGCTGCTCGCCGCGATGGCCACCGTCACGCTCGCGCTCGCGATCGGCTACGGCGGGAGCTGGCTGCTGTTCTTCCCGCTGCTCTCGCTGGCCTGCGGCACCATCCTGCGCAACCGGCAGCTGGCGGTCGGCGTGCTCTCGCTCGCCGCGGTCGCCACCTCGGTGGCGGTGTGGCGCGGCAACGGCAGCTCGGACCCGTGGACGATCGGTTACGGCACCTTCATCTCGGGTGCGGTGACTGCCGCGATCCTCACCCTCGCGGAGACCGTGATGGAACTGCGCACCACCCGGCAGGAACTGGCCCGCACCGCCGTCGAGAAGGAGCGGCTGCGCTTCTCCCGCGATCTGCACGATCTGCTGGGCCACACGCTCTCCGTGATCGTGGTCAAGTCGGAGGCCGCGCGCCGGCTCGCACCGCGCGACATGGACGCGGCGCTCACCCAGGTCGCCGACATCGAGTCCGTCGGCCGTCAGGCCCTCACCGAGATCCGGGAGGCCGTCACCGGCTACCGGGAGGGGAGCCTGGCCACCGAGCTCGACCGGGCCCGGTCCGCGCTGACCGCCGCCGGGATCGAGCCGGTGCTCCGCCGCTCGGGACCACCGCTCGCCCCGCAGGCGGAGGCGCTGCTGGGCTGGGTGGTGCGGGAGGCCGTCACCAACGTCGTACGCCACTCCGACGCGACGACCTGCTCGTTCGTGCTCGAAGGCACCGCCGAACGGGTCCGGCTCACGGTCACCGACGACGGCCGGACCCCGGCCGTGCCGCCCTCCCCGGGCATCGGGGGCACCGGCCTGAAGGGCCTCACCGAACGACTCGCCGCGGCCGGCGGCTCACTGGAGGCGGGCCGGGGCCCCGAGGCCGGTTTCGTGGTCACGGCGGAACTCCCGGCGGACGTGCCCGGGGAACCGGACGGTGACACGGGTGGGGCCCCGCTCTCCGTCCCGTGCCGGTGACCGATGCCGAGGCCCGGACGGTCGACCTGGAACTGGCCCCCACACGGTCGTCGATCGCCAGGGAATGCCGGCAGCGGCCGTAGCGGGGCGGGGAGGACGCTCCAGGGCACACCGCGCCCTAGTCTGTTCTCCGTGAACGAGATGCCGCAGGATCATCGTCCGACCAAGTCCGTACGGGTCCTGCTCGCCGAGGACCAGGGCATGATGCGCGGTGCGCTGGCCCTGCTGCTCGGTCTTGAGCCGGACATCGAGGTCGTGGCGCAGGTGGCCGCCGGGGACGAGATCGTGGGCGCCGCACTGGTGTCCCGCCCCGATGTGGCACTCCTGGACATCGAACTCCCGGGCCGCAGCGGGCTGGACGCCGCCGCCGATCTGCGCGAGGAGGTGCCGGACTGCCGGGTGCTGATCCTCACCACGTTCGGCCGCCCCGGCTATCTGCGCCGGGCGATGGAGGCCGGGGCGGCGGGGTTCCTGGTCAAGGACGGTCCCGTCGAGGAGCTCGCCACCGCGATCCGCCGGGTGCTCGGGGGCGAGACGGTGATCGACCCGGCCTTGGCCGCCGCCGCGCTCAGCGCCGGGCCGAGCCCGCTGACCGCGCGGGAACGGGACGCGCTGAACGCCTCGGTGGACGGGGCGACGGTCGCCGACATCGCGGCGAAACTGCATCTGTCCGAGTCGACGGTGCGGAACTATCTGTCGTCGGCCATCGGCAAGACGGGCACCCGCAACCGGATGGAGGCGGTCCGGGCAGCGCGGCAGCAGGGGTGGCTGTAAGGCCGTTCGCGCGGGTCGTGCCGGGCCCCGCGCGCCCGGCACGACCCGCGCGAAAGACCCTGCGGCCTGCGGCCGTGCGCCTCAGCGCCGGTCCGACCGGTGGCGGGGCAGCCAGAGTGCCATCAGCAGCAGTCCGCCCAGCAGTACCGTGCCGGCCGTCCGGAAGGCGAGTGCGAAGCCGGCCGTGAGCTCCTCCGGTCCGGTGCCGCCCGCGGTGCGGGCCGCCGCGACGGTGGAGAGCACGGCGAGACCGAGCGCACCGCCCATCGTGCGGGAGGTGTTGACGAGGCCGGAGACCAGACCGGATTCGCCGGGGGCCGCGCCGGCGATGGCCAGCGAGGCGAGCGGAGTGGCCGCCAGACCCGTACCGGCCATCATCAGGACGCCGGGCAGGCAGACCGAGGTGAGGTACGAACCGTCGGGTCCCATCGTGGACTGCCAGCCGAAGCCCGCGGCGGCGATGGCCGTACCGATGAGCGCCAGGTTCTTCGCGCCGGTCACGGCCATCGCCCGGGGCGCGCACTTCGAACCGAGGACGACGGCCAACGACGTGGGCATCAGGGCGAGTCCGGCCTCCAGCGGCGTGTAACCCAGCACGGCCTGGGCGTACACGGTCATGAAGTACCACATCGAGAACGTCGCCGAACCGATCACGAGCATCGCCGCGTTGGCCGACGTCACCGCCCGCGTCCCGAGCACCCGGAGCGGCATCAGCGGCTCCGCCGTCCGGGCCTCCACCGCCACGAAGACGCCCAGCAGGGCCACCCCGCCGAGCAGCGGCACCAGGGTCGCCGTCGCGGTCCACCCCGACTCCTCGGTCTGCACGATGCCGTACGCGACACAGCCCAGGCCCACCGTGACGAGTACCGCGCCCAGCAGGTCGATCCGCCGCCGGTCCCCGGCCCGGCCCTCCGCGAGCCGGACGGCGGCGCCGGCCAGGACGAGGACCCCGACCGGCACGTTGATCAGCAGCACCCAGCGCCAGGAGAGCAGATCGGTGAGCACCCCGCCGATCAGCCCGCCGGCCGCGCCGCCGCCCGCGCCGACGGCCATCCAGGTGCCTATGGCCTTCGTCCTGTCCGGGCCCTCGGGGACGGCGGTGGTGAGCAGGGTCAGGGTGGCGGGGGCGAGCACGGCGGCACCGAGCCCCTGTGCGGCGCGGGCGGCGAGCAGGTGCCAGCCCTCCTGGGCGAGCCCACCGGCCAGGGAGGCGGCGGTGAACAGGCCGAGGCCTACGAGGAACATCCGCTTGCGGCCGTAGATGTCCGCCGCGCGCCCGCCGAGGAGCATGAATCCGGCGAACGCGATCGAGTAGGCGTTGAGCACCCACTGGAGTCCGGCGGAGCTCATCTGGAGGTCGGAACGCATGGACGGCAGGGCGACGTTGACGACGGACACGTCGAGCACGACGAGGAACTGACCGACGCAGGCGGCGAGCACCGCCGCCCAGGCGTGGGTACTGGTCCGCTCTCGCGGCGGCACGGGCGTCTTGACGTCAACCATGCCCGTCATGCTCGCACCCGTGCTTCGCCCCGTACATCGGAATTCGGGTCTACCGCCGCAGCAGCGTCACCACCGCCGCTCCGCCGAGCCCGATGTTGTGGGCCAGGCCGACCCGGGCGTCCTTCACCTGCCGGTTCCCCGCCTCGCCCCGGAGCTGCCAGGTCAGTTCGGCGGCCTGGGCGATTCCGGTGGCGCCGAGCGGGTGCCCCTTGGAGATCAGCCCGCCGGACGGGTTGACCACCCAGCGGCCGCCGTACGTGGTGGCGCCGGACTCGACGAGCTTTCCGGACTCGCCCTCGCCGCACAGCCCGAGCGCCTCGTAGGTGAGGAGCTCGTTGATGGAGAAGCAGTCGTGCAGTTCGATGACGTCCAGGTCGGTGGCCGAGAGCCCCGACGCCTCGTAGACCCGCCGGGCGGCGGCCCGCGACATCGGCAGCCCCACCGCGTCGATGCAGGTCCCCGAGGCGAAGGACTCGCCGGTGTCGGTGGTCATGGCCTGGGCGACGATCTCCACCGCCCGGTCGCCCAGACCGTGGCTCTCGACGAAGCGTTCCGACACGACGACGGCGGCGGCCGCGCCGTCGGAGGTGGGTGAGCACTGGAGCTTGGTCAGCGGGCTGTGGATGGTCTTCGCGGCGAGGATCTCCTCGACCGTGTACGGGTCCTGGAACTGGGCGTACTGATTGTTCACCGAGTGCCGGTGGTTCTTGGCGCCGACGGCGGCGAGCTGTGCCTCGGTCGTCCCGTACCGCGCCATGTGCTCGCGGGCCGCGTTGCCGAATATCTGGGCGGTGGGCGGGCTCATCTCGAAACCGTGGGCGGCGGCCATGATCCCGTAGTGCCGGGCCACGGGTGACACCTTGAAGTCGGCGGCACCGCCGTCCGCGCCACCGCCGCCGAGTGCGCCGCGCGTCATCTTCTCGAAGCCGAGCGCGAGGACGCAGTCGCTGCCGCCGCCCTCGACGAACTGCCGGGCCATCATCAGGGCGGTGGAGCCGGTGGCGCAGTTGTTGTTGACGTTGTAGACGGGGACCCCGGTCAGGCCGAGTCCGTACACGGCGCGCTGACCGGCGGTGGAGGCCTGGAAGCAGTAGCCGACGACGGCCTGCTGGATCTGCTCGTACGCGAGGGAGGCATCGGCGAGCGCCGCCGTCCCGGCCTCCTTCGCCATGTCCCAGTACTGCCAGTCGCGCGTCTCGGGCTTCTCGAACTTCGTCATTCCGACACCGACGACGTACGCCTTCATGAGCTTCATGGGCTTCGCGTGCTTCTCGGGCTTCATGGCAAGTCCCTTCAATCGCGCGGGAGGCCGAGGATGCGCTCGGCGACGACATTGAGCTGAACCTGGGTGGTGCCGCCCGCGATGGTCAGGCAGCGGGACATCAGGAAGCCGTGCAGGACCCGCTCCCCCGGCCCCTCGCCGGCCGCGCCCGCCGGGCCGAGGAGTTCGAGGGCGAGTTCGGCGACCTTCTGCTGGTGGGTGGTCTGGACGAGCTTGCGGACGGAGGCTCCCGCGCCGGGTTCGAGCCCGGAGACCTGCCGCATCGTGGTCCGCAGTCCTATGCAGCCGAGCGCGTGGGCCTCGGCGGCGAGTGCTCCGATGCGGGCCCGGCAGGCGCCGTCGAGTTCGCCGGAGCGGGCGATCAGTGCCTCCAGGCCGGTGTCGAAGGTCACCTGGTCGGCCATGTGGACGCGTTCGTTGCCCAGGGTGTTGCGGGCGACCCGCCAGCCGCCGTCGGGCTCGCCCACGACGGCGTCGGCGGGCAGCAGGACGTCGTCGAAGTACACCTCGTTGAAGAGGGAGTCGCCGGTGATCTCCTTCAGCGGCCGGATGTCGATGCCCGGGGTGTTCTTCATGTCGACGAGGAAGTAGCCGATCCCCTGGTGCTTGGGGGCGTCCGGGTCGGTCCGGGCGAGCAGGATCCCGTGGTCGGCCCATTGGGCGGCGCTCGTCCACACCTTCTGTCCGTTGATCCGCCAGCCCTCCTCGGTCCGCTCCGCCCTCGTGCGGAGCGAGGCGAGGTCGGATCCCGCGCCGGGCTCCGAGAACAGCTGGCACCACAGGAGTTCGCCGCGCAGGGTGGGCAGCAGATAGCGGTCCTGCTGCTGGGCCGTCCCATGGGCGATGAGCGAGGGCACCACCCAGGTGGCGATCCCGAGGTCGCTCAGCCTCACCCCTTGTTCCGCCAATTCCCGTTGTATGGCCAGTTGTTCGACGGGGCCGGCGTCCAGGCCGTAGGGGGCGGGGAGGTGCGGGGCGGCGTAGCCGGTCGGGGCGAGGGCGCGGCGGGCGGCCTTCGGGTCGAGGCCGCGGGCGGCGGCGACGGCCTCGCGCGCGGCGGCCCGGTGGGCGGCGGCCCCGGCGGGGAGTTCGAGGGCGAGTTCGCGGCGCGCCCCGCCCTCGGCCAGCCGGACGGCCCGCAGCCGGTGGGTGTCGCCGGTTCCCAGCAACTGCCGCGCCACCAGGGCCCGGCGCAGATACAGATGGGCGTCGTGCTCCCAGGTGAAGCCGATGCCGCCGAGGATCTGGACGCAGTCCTTGGCGCAGCCGTACGCGGCGTCCAGCGCGTCCGACGCCGCGAGGGCGGCGACCATGGACCGTATGTCCGGGTCCGCCTCCTCGTCGGCGGCGCGGGCCGCGTCCCACACCAGCGCACGGGCCCGCTCGACCCGTACGAGCATGTCGGCGCAGAGGTGCTTGACGCCCTGGAACTGCCCGATGGGGCGGCCGAACTGCTCGCGGACCTTGGCGTGTTCGGCCGCGGTGTGCAGCGCCCTGGCCGCGGTTCCGCAGGCTTCCGCGGCGAGGAGGACGGCGGCGAGGTCGCGGACGCGCGTGGTGTCGGTCCGTACGAGGCGGGCGGCGGGGACGAGCACCCCCTCCGCATGGATCGAGGCGGTGGGCCGGGTCGGGTCGGCACCCCGGTGCGGGCGGGCGATCAGCCCTTCGGTGGCGGAGTCGACGGCGAACCAGAGGGTGCCGGTGGCCGATTCGGCGGGGAGGAGGAGCAGGTCGGCATCGGCGCCGGAGAGGACGGGCGGTGCCGTGCCGTCGAGCAGATGGCCGTCCCCGTGCTCGACGGCGGTGAGGGTGCCGGGGCCGAGGGCGACGGCGCCCACGCGCGCACCGTCCGCGAGCCCGCGCACCAGGTCGTGCGGCCCCGCCTCGCGCAGTACGGCGGAGGCGAGGGAACTCGACAGGTACGGGCCGGGGAGCGCGGCCCGGCCCGCTTCTTCGAGGACCACGGCCAGGTCGAGGAGCCGGCCGCCCCCGCCCCCGTACGCCTCGGGCAGATGGATGGAGAGCAGGCCCTGTTCCGCGAGCCCGTCCCAGTACCCGGGGCGCACGCCGGGGGTATCCGGGGCATCCGCGTCGAGCAGCTTGCGGATCTCCTGCGGTGGGACGGCGCGCGCCAGCCAGCCTCGTACGGCCTGCGCCAACTCCCCGTGTTCTTCGGTGATTCCGATGCCCATGCGGATCCTCGCCGGTCGCAGCCACTGGAACGGCGCAAGGGTAGAACACGTTCCATTCTGACGGAAGGTCAGATGACGGCCGGATCTTCGCTCCCCTCGAACCGAGTGCGCCTGGTGAAGACTGCCGGCCGGACTCGACAGGCCGTAGCCGCACCCTCGCGGGGCGGCGACGGGCCGGCTTCGGGTTCTACGGGCGGGCGTTCAGGGTCAGGGCGGGCAGGTCGGGTCGGGTCGGGTCGGGTCGGGTCGGGTCGGGTCGGGTCGGGTCGGGTCACATGAGCTTCCGGCGGCCGGTCTCCTTTCTGAGACCGCCCACGTTGATCGGCTGGAGGATGACGGTGATCGCGCCGACCGAGAAGTGCTGCACCGGAGCGCCGGTGTTTCGCCCGTGGAAACTGTGCGGCAGCGCCTGCCCGTTGGTCGGGTCCGTGCCCGCCGTATACATGTCGACGATGCCCTCGTGCCCCTGGCGGGCCTTTGCGTCGGTGCCGTCCGCGGCCTGCTCCACGGTGATGCGGTCATCGCCGTCCACGGCGACCACGGCCGCCACGTGGTAGGGCCACCCGCTGGTGTTGGCGGGCAGCTCGTAATCCTCGTCCCACGCGGTCTCCACGATGGCGAACGCCTGGCCGGGGGCCGGCCGCTCCTCGCCGTTCGCGTGCGGGCCGCCGGGCCTGGCATGCGCGTAGGCCAGGGCGCCCTCCGCGTTTTCCCTTTCACCCAAGCCGAACTGGCGGCCCCCCAAGGCGAATTCGCTGGCGTCCTGCCCTAGGGCCAGCCGCTGCTGGTGCATGATCTCCTCGGCGGTGTGGGCACAGTCCGCGAGGAAGGACGTCGACGGCTCGTACTCCGCGTACGTGCGCCCCCCGATGTCCCCGCTCTGCCCGGTCGGCGTGCAGTACCTGGGCGCCGGGGCGTTCTCCGCAACCCAGATGACGGTGGTGTCCGCCCCGGGAGTGACGGTCATGAGATAGAGGCCGTTCTCCGAGACCCGTGCGGACCCCAACTCCACGGTGTTGACCTGGGAGAAGCGCTGGAGGACCGTCGCGTCGGTGCCGCGCGCCGTGCCCCGGGCCATGGCGTCTGCTTCCCGCTGTACGGGGGCGCCTTGGAGGCCCTGGTCGCTCTGCTCGGGCGTCCGCCTCATCACCCGGACCGCGTTGGCCTCGGCCTCGCGCTCGAAGCGGTCGCCGGGGTCGGAGACGCTCAGCCCCGACCCGTTGTCCGTACCGGCCACCGGCCCCCGGCGCTGCTGGATGACGTGCGTCAGCTCATGGGCGAGGGTGTGCTTGTCGCCGCCGCCGTCGCCGATGACGACATGGCTGCCGGAGGTGTACGCACGGGCACCCACCTCGGCAGCGGAGTCGCGGGCCGCGGAGTCGGTGTGCAGGCGGACGTCGGAGAAGTCGGCTCCGAGGCGGGATTCCATTTCCTGGCGCAGCGGTCCGTCCAGCGGCTTGCCCGGCGCGCGCAGCACGTCGTGCACGGCGGAGCGCTGCACCGGCTCCGCCGTGGGCTGTTCGTGGCCGCAGCCCGCGCCGTGCTGGTGCCGGTCCCGCTGGAGCATACGGACGACGGCCTCGTTGCCGATGGTGCGCTGCAGCTCGAGAAGCTCATCGGGCACCCGACTGCTCGGGGCCTCCCCCGGCCGCGCGGCCGCGCTCTGGGCGGGGCGCTGCGGCTGCTTTTCGTTCTTTTTCGGCTCTTGCGCGTGCATGGACTTCCGCTCGTAGGGCTGGCAGTTTCGCTGTGCTCTCCCTACCTACCCGGTGCAGTGGTCGCGGGTAAGGGATGTACGGGCACGATGCGGTAGCCCGTATGGGCAGCGCGTCCGCCTGGCGGGTATCGGCGGGGGCTGCCCGGGGCGTGGGTACGACCAGCGCGCTCCGGGCCCGCTTCAGCCGGCGTGCCCGCTGCAGCGCCGCCTCCGCCTGCCGCTGACGGGGGAAGACGCACAGCCGGTCGGTGAGGTGCGAGACGGCCGAATAGGCGCGGTTGAAGTGGAGTTGGGGGTCACGGTCGAGGGCGAGGCGGACGTGCGCGCATGCCTCGTCGAGGTACCCGCATGTCATCAAGACCGGCACCAACTCCTACCGGCTGGACGCCACCCGCGCCGACGCCAAGCAGCAAGCTGCTGCCGGCTGCCCCCGCCGGCCTGTGCGAGCTCGCCCTCCACGCCCTCGACCGAATCGTCTCCGAGCCGTCCGAGCTCGTTGAACTCCGGTGTGGAGCCGACGAGGACGGCCCTTGGCGAGCGCCCTTCTCCCAGTTGCGGAACGCTCTCCTGCCACAGGCTCCGGGAGAACAGCTCAACCTGGTCCGACGCACCCCGCCCGAGGCCTGTTCCGCACCTCCTCAACTCCCAACAGACCGCCGATTGCGCAACGTATCGTGAGATGTTCTGGCCTTCGTCTGCCCAAATGAAGGTTGCGAATCGCAGGTCACCAGGGACAGTTCTCGCAGCGTTCAGTCGGACAGGGCACGAGTGCGCCGTCGTGCGCCGTCGTGCCCCGTTCGTACCGCGTTCACCGGAATACCTTGGACGCAGAGAAGGTTTCAGCCTGCACACACTTGGCGGTCGGCGCTGCCCGCCCGCACCGCCCGCACGCCTCTTCCAGACCCTCGATCACGCCGCCCGGAGGCCGCACGCATGCCACAGACGACGAACGAACAGCACGCCGGGGAACTCCCCGATCCGCGGCCGCGCAAGGCGGGCGGCGGGGTCGTCCCCGTGCTCGCCTTCGCGGGTATCACCGTCGCGGTGATGCAGACCCTGCTCGTCCCCGTCATCAAGGACCTGCCCGCCCTTCTGCACACCGACCCGTCGAACGCCACCTGGGTGATGACCGCGACGCTGCTCGCGGGGGCCGTCGCCACCCCGATCATGGGGCGGCTCGGTGACCTCTACGGCAAGCGGAAGATGCTGCTCGCCAGTCTCGCCGTGATGGTGATCGGCTCCCTGATATGCGCCTTCACCGAAGATCTCGTGGTCATGATCGTGGGACGCGCCCTCCAGGGCTTCGCCATGGGCGCCATCCCGCTGGGCATCGGCATCATGCGCGACGAGCTGCCGCGCGAACGGCTCGGCTCGGCGATGGCGCTGATGAGCTCCTCGATCGGGGTCGGCGGCGGCCTGGCGCTGCCCGCCGCCGCGCTGGTCGCCCAGCACTCCGACTGGCACACCCTGTTCTTCGGCGCGGCCGGTCTCGGTGTGCTGTCGATGGCGCTCACCGTCCTGGCCGTACCGGAGACCACGCTGCGCGCTCCCGGCAGCTTCGACCTCGTCGGCGCGCTGGGGCTCTCGCTCGGACTGGTCTGCCTGCTGCTGCCCATCACCAAGGGCAGCGACTGGGGCTGGACCTCGGGCAGCACGCTCGGACTGATCGCCGCCGCACTGGTGATCCTCGTCCTGTGGGGCCTGTTCGAGCTGCGCAGCCCGGCCCCGCTGGTCGATCTGCGGACCACGGCCCGGCGCGAGGTGCTGCTCACCAACCTCTCCTCGATCATGGTCGGGGTCGCCTTCTACGCCGTCTCGCTGGTCCTGCCGCAGCTGCTCCAGCTGCCGACGTCGACGGGGTACGGCCTCGGGCAGTCGATGGTGGTCGCGGGGCTGTGCGTGGCGCCGCTCGGCCTGACGATGATGTTCGTCGCCCCGCTGTACGCCCGGCTCTCCGCCCGCCGGGGCCCCAAGGTCTCCCTGATGCTCGGCATGCTGATCATCGCGATCGGTTACGGGGCGGGGCTGGGGCTGATGAGCGCCGCCTGGCAGACCGTGGTGATCGCGGTGATGCTCGGGGCCGGCATCGGGCTCGCGTACTCCTCGCTGCCCGCGCTGATCATCGGGGCCGTCGATCCGTCCGAGACCGGTGCGGCCAACGGCCTGAACACCCTGATGCGGTCGATCGGCACCTCGGTGTCGAGCGCCGTGATCGGCATGGTGCTGGCCAACACCTCGGTGCACGCGGGCGGGGTGCCGCTGCCCTCGATGGAGGGGTTCCGGATCTCGTTCCTGATCGCGACGGGCGCGGTGGTGATCGGGCTGGTGCTGGCCTCGTTCCTGCCGTCGCAGCGCGACGCGATGCGCCCGGCGCTGCTGGCGAGCAGCGACGAGGACGCCCCGGCCCCGGTGCCGGGCGCCTCCCGCCCGGTCGCCGGTTCGGGCGGCTTCCGCGGCCGGGTGCTGGACGCGGACGGCGCCCCGGTGGCCCGCGCCAATGTCACGCTGATCGACCACCGGGGCCGACAGGCCGGTCTCACCGTGGCGGACGAGGAAGGCCACTACACGCTGGCCGCCCCGCACGGCGGCAACTTCGTGCTGGCCGGTTCGGCCACTGGGCACGCGCCGAACGCCCGCCCGGCCGCCTACCCGGGCGACGGTCTGCCGGTCGACGCCGATCTGGTGCTGGGCGTCAGCGCACCGGAGCGTCGAACCGCGGTGTCGTCATGAGCAGATGAGAGACGTCCGACCCCACCGCGAGCTCCTGCGGCTGCGCGCCGCGGGTGAACAGCCGGGCGGGTCGGGCGCCCTGCACCTGGGCCTGGCGTCCGTCGACCCGCAGCCATGACCCTTCGCGCAGGCCGAGCACCGGCACGTCGTTCTCCTCCAGGAATTCGGTGAGCCGCTCCTCGCGGGTCTCGCCCTTGTGGGTGCTGGCCGGGTCCGGGTCCAGGTAGTGCGGGTTGATCTGGAACGGGACGAGGGCGAGCGTCTCGAAGGACGGCGGCTGCACGATGGGCATGTCGTTGGTGGTACGCAGGGTGGGCGCCGCCATGTTCGTCCCCGCGCTGGCCCCCATGTACGGCAGCCCGTCCCGCACCGCCTCGGTCACGGCGTCCCGCAGCCCGGTCCGGTACAGCGCGCTCAGCAGCCGGAAGGAGTTGCCGCCGCCGATGAACACGGCGTCGGACGCGGCGAGTTCGGCGACCGGGTCGGCGTTCTCATGGACCCCGCGGACACTGATGCCGGACGGTGCGAGAGCCTCGCGGACGCGTGCGGTGTACGCGGTGTAGTCGGCGAGCGCGTAGGGGACGAAGGCCAGCCGGGCGCCGGAGGGCAGGAACGCGGTGACGGTGTCGAGCGCGTGCTCCAGATAACCGCGGCCGTGCTGGGTGGAGTTGGAGAGCAGCAGCAGATTCATGGGGTTCCTCTTGGTTCTCTTCCGGTTCATCGGTCGGTACGGGGGCGACGGGTGCGGGACTTCGGGCGCTGCGGGGGGTGGGTGAGCCGCCGCTCCAGCAACTGGGCCGCGTGGCGCAGCGCGTCGAGCCGGTCCTGCGGCGCGCCCTCGAAGAGTTCCTCGGCGCCGCCGAGGCTGAGGCTGCCGTACGGTTCGCGCCCGAGGAAGACCGGTACGGCGACGGTCGCGATGCCGGTGTCGTACTCGCCGACCGTAAAGGCGTACCCCTGGGCGCGGACCTTGAGGAACTCCTCCTCCAGCCGGTCCGGGTCGGTGACCGTCCGGTCGGTGAAGCGGGCCATCGGGCGGCCCCGGAAGAGCCGGTGGCGCTGCTCGTCGGGCAGGTACGCGTAGTACGACTTGCTGGTCGCTCCGGCGTGCGCCGGGTAGAGCTCGCCGACCAGCGGGTAGTAGCGCAGCGGCCCGGCCTCCCCTTCCTCCGCGGCGACGCACCGCATGTGGAAGCTGTCCGGCAGGCAGAACAGGACGGTGTCGCCGGTGACCCTGCGCAGCTCCTCCAGGACCGGCCCGGCCAGCAGCTCCAGCGATCCGGAGCGCTCCCAGAGTCTGCCCAGGCGCAGCACGGCGGGGCCGATGCGGTAGCGGCGGGTGACCGGGTCGGAGACCAGGAAGCCGCGCCCGGCGAGGGTGGCGAGCAGCCGCTGGGCCACCGAGGTGTCCCAGCCGAACTCCTCGGCGACCTCGGTGACGCCCCAGTCGGGTCTGGTCCGCTCGAAGGCGAGCAGCACGAGAAGCGCCCGGTCGACGGTTTGCAGGGCTCCGGCGGGGGTGCGCCGGTCCAGATCGAAGTCCGCCATCGTCATCTCACCATTCAGACCTGAATTGCAAATAACGGGAAACAGTTGCGTTCAACGCTATCCGATCCCGAATGTGGCCTCAGCACCCCGCCCCGCGCTTCCCCGTCGAGGGCCGGCGCCGGCCCGGGTGCCCGGATGAGCGAGAAAGGCCCCCCATGTTGAAGTACGTGCTGGACATCGTCGATCTCCTGGACGATCCCCAGGTCAATGGCAAGACGGTCGTCGAGTACCTCGACTCCGTGAGCGGGACCGAGGGCTCGTCCGCGAAGGTCACCACGGTCGTCGGCGAGCAGGGCTCGACGGACTTCGTGATGGTCCGCATCCCGGGCGCCCGAGGGCGTACGTCCGGGGGCAGTGCCCGCACGCTGGGCGTGGTGGGCCGGCTCGGCGGCATCGGCGCCCGGCCCGAGGTGACCGGCCTGGTCTCCGACGCCGACGGCGCGGTCTCGGCCATCGCCACCGCCGCCAAGCTGCTCGACATGCGCCGCCGCGGCGACGTGCTGCCCGGCGATGTGATCGTCGCCACCCACATCTGCCCGAACGCGCCGACCGAGCCGCACGACCCGGTGCCGTTCATGGGCTCGCCCGTGGACATCGCCACCATGAACCGCCACGAGGTGACCGGCGAGATGGAGGCCGTGCTCTCCATCGACACCACCAAGGGCAACCGGATCATCAACCACAAGGGCCTCGCCCTGTCGCCCACCGTCAAGGAGGGCTGGGTGCTCCGGGTCAGCGAGCAGCTCGGCGAGCTGCTCGCCGTGGTGACCGGTGAGCCGTTGGTCACGTACCCCGTGACCACGCAGGACATCACCCCGTACGGTAACGGGGCACACCACATCAATTCGATCCTTCAGCCCTCCACCTCGACGGCCGCCCCGGTCGTCGGGCTGGCCATCACCTCGGCCGCCGCGGTGCCGGGCTGCGGTACGGGCGCGAGCCACGAGGCGGACATCGCGTCCGCCGCCCGCTACGCCGTGGAGGTCGCCAAGGCCTTCGGCAGCGGCCAACTGGACTTCCACGACGCGGTGGAGTTCGACAACCTCGTCAACCGCTACGGGTCGCTGGCACACCTGCAGACCTTCGGCCGTACACCCCAGGAGTCCTGATGGCAGCCACCCCGCAGGCCGAGGCCGTGGCCCCCGAGGCCAAGGCCATCGGCAGCGACGACTACTCGCTGTCCCGCGTCCCGCGCGACAAGCGCTTCGGCTTCTGGTCGATGCTGCTCCAGTGGCTGGCCCAGTCCGGCTCGATCTCGCAGTTCACCCTCGGCGCCACCATCGGCGTCGGCATGACCTTCGGGGACGCCTTCCTCGCCTTCACGCTCGGCGCGGTGATCCTGGAGGTCGTGATCTTCGCGATCGGCCTGGCCGGTATGCGCGAGGGCCTGGCGACGCCGATGCTGACCCGCTGGGTCGGCTTCGGCCGCAACGGCTCGGCGCTGGTCAGCTTCGTCATCGCGGTCAGCCTGGTCGGCTGGTTCGGCGTCCAGAACACGATCTTCGGCAACAGCGTCTCGGCGCTGGTCGGCGGCCCGTCCTGGATGTGGTGCGTGCTGGCGGGCATCGCCATCACCGCGCTGGTGATCTTCGGCTTCAAGTACATGGCCGTCTTCGCCAAGATCGTGACGCCGCTGTTCTTCGCGATGGTCGCCTGGTCGATCGTCTCGACACTGAAGGACCACTCGTTCAGCGAACTGATCCACTCGCCGCCGCCCGGCCAGACGATCCCGCTCGCCGTCGCCGCCACCGCCATCGCGGGCGGCTACATGACCGGCGCGATCGTGTCCCCGGAGATGACCCGGTACAACCGGAAGGGCTCGCACGTCTTCCTGCAGAGCGCCTCGTCGATGATCCTCTCCGAGTACATCGTCGGCCTGACCGGTGTGCTCCTGGGCCACCTGGTCAAGAGCAACGAGGTCTCGCACATCGTGCTCTCCACCTCCGGCGCCTTCGGCGTGATCGTGGTCCTGATGTCCACCGCCAAGATCAACGACTGGAACCTGTACGGCTCCTCGCTCGGCGTCGTCAACTTCTTCCAGGTCGTCTTCGGCAAGCGGGTCCACCGCGGCGCGGTCACGATCGTCCTCGGCGTCGCGGGCACGGCCCTGTCGGCGGTCGGGATCATGACCCACTTCACCGAGTTCCTCTCGATCCTCGGCGTCGCCATCCCGCCGATCGGCGGCATCATCGTGGCCGAGTACTGGGTCGTCAAGCGGATGCGCAAGCCGCTGGACGAGACCCGGGAGTCGGAGACCCTGCCGAAGTCCTCGCCGACCTGGGTGCCGATGTCCATCGCCATCTGGATCGCGGCGTTCTGCGTCGGCAAGTTCTACGACGGCGGCATCCCGGCCCTGAACTCGCTGGCCACCGCCTTCATCCTGTACAGCGTCCTCGGCCTGCTGGGCTGGGTGAAGCCGTACGGCACCTCCACCCTGGACGACGAGGACGACACCGCCGCCCCCGCCGCCCCCGCGACAACCCCTGTGGGAGCAGCATGACCCCCCTCGACCCCACCGCCCCCTCCTTCGTCCCGGCGTCCGACGAGGCCCAGGACGAGGTCATCGAACTCTGCGCCGAACTGATCAGGTTCGACACCTCCAACCCCACCAGCAACGAGCGCGCGAGCGCCGACTGGGTGGTGGGCCGCCTCGCCGAGGTGGGCATCGAGTCCGAGCTGGTCGAGTCCGCCCCGGGCCGCGCCAATGTCGTCGCCCGGATCGCCGGAACCGACCCGGAGCGCGGTGCCCTGCTGGTCCACGGCCATCTGGACGTGGTCCCCGCCGACGCCTCCGAGTGGCAGGTCCCGCCGTTCTCCGGCGAGATCCGCGACGGCTATCTCTGGGGCCGCGGCGCGATCGACATGAAGGACACGGTGGCCGTCATGCTGGCGACCGCCCGCCACTTCGCCCGCACCGGCACCAGGCCCTCGCGCGACCTGGTCCTCGCCTTCCTCGCCGACGAGGAGGCGGGCGGGAAGTTCGGCGCCCACTGGCTGGTCGAGCACCGCCCGGAACTCTTCGCCGGGGTCACCGAGGCGATCGGCGAGGGCGGCGGCTTCTCCTTCGCCATCGACAACACCCGTCGCCTCTACCCGATCGAGAACGCCCAGCGCGGCATGGCCTGGATGGAGCTCACCGCCACCGGCCGGGCCGGCCACGGCTCGTCCCCCAACGACGAGAACGCGGTCACCGACCTCGCCGAGTCCCTCACCCGGATCGGCCGCGAGACCTTCCCCGTCCGGCTGATCGAACCGGTCCGCGCCCTGCTCGAAGAGGCCGCCCGCCTCTACGGTGTCGAGTTCGACGAGAACGACATCGAGGGCAGCCTCGCGAAGCTGGGCCCGGTCTCCGACTTCATGCAGGTGGTGCTCCGCAACTCCGCGAACCCCACCATGTTCGACGCCGGCTACCAGACCAACGTCATCCCCGGAAAGGCGACCGCCCGGGTGGACGGCCGCTTCCTGCCCGGCCACGAGCAGGAGCTGATCGACACCATCGACAAGCTCCTCCTCCCCTCGGTCAGCCGCGAGTGGGTCAACCACGACATCGCGCTGGAGACCACGTTCGACGGCCCGTTGGTCGACGCCATGTGCGAGGCCGTGCGCGCCGAGGACCCGGACGGCCACCCCGTCCCGTACTGCAATCCGGGCGGCACCGACGCCAAGGCCTTCACCCACCTCGGCATCCGCTGCTTCGGCTTCAAGGGCCTCAAGCTCCCGCACGACCTGGACTACGGCCGGCTCTTCCACGGCGTGGACGAGCGCGTCCCGCTGGAGGGCCTGCGCTTCGGCGTCCGCGTCATGACCCGACTCTGGCAGAGCTGCTGACCTCCATATCGCATCCCTGCCAGGGGCGCCCCGACCCGGGCTCACCCCACGTACGCCCCCGCCGCACACGCATCGCGTCCGGCGGGGGCATACGTCATTGCGCCCGGAACCTGACGTGCCCCGTAGGCCCCGCCCGCCGTGCTCGGTACCCGGGTGCCCCGAGTCGACTGCCCGTGGTGGCCGCTGCGCTCGGCACCAGAGGGAAGCGGACAAGGATCGTGCGTCACGTGGTGGCGCTGTCGACACAACGCGGTGGCAGCGCATCCGTGGGACGTACCTGTACACCAACCCGTGGTGTGTCCTGCGCGGTCGCGCGGCGAACGTGGCAAATCACTTCCCGCTGTCTCGGCGCGAGTTGATCGCGCGGGGTGAGGCGAACCCGGATGCGGCGAAGCATCTTCGCCCTCTGTGCGTGACGTGTCACAACGGCGAGACCGCGCGCAATCAGCCGGGCGGATTCGCTGCTGAGGTTCGCTCTCGGCATGAAGCGTCTGAGCGTCCGCCGTTCTGACCAGGGGGTGCCCCCTTGCCCCTCTCGCTGCTGAGCGGCAGGGAGGCAAAAAGCTCGCGCCGCAGCTACCGCCCTTTGCGCGGGGAGGCTCCGCGCTGTCCACATGACCGACTCACGACCTATGGGAGGGGTGAGGGAATGGCAGACCCGATGCGTAAGACACCGCCGCTACAGGTGATCCGCGAGGGCAACCCCGGCAAGCGCCCCGTTTCCGAGGGTGTGCGGGTTCCGACCGCCGAGCTGTCCGAACCGGACTGGACGGACACGTTCGCGGACGTGCCCGGAGATCAGTGCGCGGTGAACGCCCGTTGCCGGGAAGTCGCTTCACGCGAGTGGCGCAGGGTCGTCCCGGTACTGGAGTTCACGGCCGGTATCGGCGCCGTGGATACCACCACACTGACGGATTACTGCATCTGTGTTGCCCGTATCGACCAGTGCGAGCGCCCCGACTTGGGGCGTGGCGGGGCTCTCGCTACGCCGGGACTAGCTCGGGCCGAACCGTCTCGCGTGCGCGCTCGTACAGGGCTTGGGCGTCATGGTTCCGGGCGTGGGGGCGAATGAGGTTGAACATGTCCGTCATCCGCTTGTCGATGCGCCCCGAGTTGACCAGCGGGTAATCGTCCAGCGCGAGCCCCCACGTTTGGCACGCGGCTTCGAGATGTCCCACAGCCAGTTGCCGCTCGGCGAGGATCGCCCGCTCCTTGACGCGAGTACGCCGGTAGACGCTGTCTCGAAGCCTGTCCGACTCCTGCATGGCAGCAACAGCGCCGTGCACGTCGCCCATTTCGAACCGGACCTGGCTGGTGTGGTAATTGAGTGATGCGGGGGCGTACGAGCCGAACGCCTTCCCACGAGACTCCGCCTTGTCCATGGCGACTTCGGCCTCCTGCAAGTAGACGAGCGCGGAGCGCCGGTCGCCGACCTGTGCGGACGCATGTGCCTGCTGGCCGGCGAGAAAGGCACGCATTCGCGGACCGGCCTGGGGAGAGGAAGCCGCCGCAGCATCCGCGAGCCGCATGGCCATCGGCCCTTGTCCCAGGTCCACCGCCTGCACGCTCATGCCCCGAAGCGTGGTGCAGTACGTAAGGTGGTCCTCCGACGCTCCCGCAAGCTCCAGTGCTTTCAGGTAGTAGCGCTGTGCGAGCCCGTGCAGACCCTCGTCAACCGCCATGTATCCGGTGAGGTAGCAGAGATCGGAAGCCGCGGACATCATGGCTTTGCGTACGTCCTCGGGGCCGTCCGTCCTGAGGAACGGAGCGACCGTGTTCACCAGGAAGGTTGCGGCGAGGGGGCGAGCAGTTCGGCCTCCGGACTGGTCGTCCATTGACGAGAGCTGCTCTGTCATGGCAGAAACCGTGTGCACATCGGACATGCCGATGCGGGTCCGGCTGCCTATCTGCGCAGCTTCCATGCGCCCCACCACGTCCGGCCAGTTAGGCACTGTCAGTGCGACGGAGAACAGAGCGACGCTGAGCACGCTACGGCGGGAGGGGTCCATGTCCAACCGTCCGAGATCAATGATCCCGTCAACCGTGCTGGACGGTGTTGCCTCCGTCCCGTCCTCGGGATCCGGGAAGCCGACTTCCGCATACGTGACGGGCCGCCCGAGGCGCCGGGCGAACGCTTCCAAGATCAACGGCCGGGCATCCTCGCGCGGCACGCTCCCGCTCAACCACTGGTGAACGGAAGGCGCATGGTACTGCTTCGGGGTGCCGCGCTCAGTCCCAACCCGGTTGATCGCTTGCGCGCACTGCCGCAGCGCCCATCCAGTCTCGCGGAACAGCCGCTCCAGTGCTGTGTTCGCCTCGCTGGTGCCCACGGTCGTTCAACTCCCCACGCACGACTGCGTTAAGCGCTTAACGCTCTTAATCCTTGTGCGCTTCACAACAGTACCGCCGGGGGTGATTACGCGGTTGCCTGGAGCGAACAGTCGGGTTCGCAGCGGAAGGAACAGGCGAGTGAATGCAGAGCCGGTACCGCCCTCCGAGGGGGCGCTGATGCGGGACACGAGCCGTAGCCGAATCGGAGAGTTCCGTGGGCTCGCCGGCCCGTACTGGTCGCTGCGGCCGGTCGGTGGTGGTGCCGAATGGGAAACCGAGCCCGAGTGGGTTCGCGCACTGACCCCCGCCGAACGACTCAGCGTCGAGACCGCTTTGCGGAATCTCAGAAGCAGCCGGGGCGGGCTGTGAGCACGGCTCCCAACGTGCCGAAACAGTTCCTGGTCGAAGTGCACGCGGGCGACGACCGTCTATCTCGGCGGAACCCTCACGGCGACTCCGCGGCTTGCGCTCCGGTGACTCCGGGGACAAGCCGACCGGCTTGCGCACGGGCTGGGCCCGGATCCTGCCGACAGTCCGTGGATTCCCTCGGTCGTGTTACGGCCGGTGCCCCGTCCGTGCGCGACGCACCCACCGAGTTACGTGCGTGGGCCGACGACGACGAGCGCCAGGACGACGCATTGCACCAGCTCGCCACGGGGGCCAAGTTCGAGTTCGTTGCCAGGGACAGGACCGGTTGGTATGGGCTCACCGCTCGCCCCTTGCTCATACCGGAATCCATGCAGGCACCGGCCCGCTCCAACTAGCCCGGCGGGAAAGCAGCCACTTTCCCGCCGGACCGTGCACCCGAGGACCCACCGACACAGAAGAGGCGATCACTCATGGCAGCAACAACTTTATCGGCGCTCCGGTTCGCATGGCTGGAGGTGACCGGGCTTTGTCAGGAGACCTGTTCACACTGCTACGCGGACAGCGGACCCAAGGGAACGCACGGGACCATGACCGTGGCCGACTGGTTGAGCGTGATCGATCAGCTTGCCGACATGGGCACGGTGGCGGACGTGCAGTTCATCGGCGGGGAACCGACCCTGTACCCGAACCTGCCCGAGCTGATCGAGCACGCGCACGGGCGAGGGCTCGGCATCGAGGTGTTCTCGAACATGGCGCACATCCGGGACGCTCTGTGGGACGCGTTCACGCAGTACGGCGTCAAGCTCGCCACGTCGTACTACTCGGACACCGCCGCCGAGCACGACCAGGTGACCGGGCTCCGCGGTTCGCACCGCAAGACGCGCGCCAACGTCGAGAAGGCTTTGAAACTCGGCATCGCCATGCGGGGCGGGGTTGTCGCGGTGCGCAGCGGACAGCGTGTCGAGGAAGCGGCGCAGGACCTGGTGTCGCTCGGCGTTCCGCAGGTGGGCGGGGATCGGACCCGCGCGTTCGGGCGGGCCAGTCAGGGGGCCGCGCCCACGATCGAGGATCTGTGCGGGCACTGCGCACATGAGAAGTGCGCCATCGGTCCCACGGGCGACATGTGGCCGTGCGTCCTCGGGCGGTTCCTCACCATGGGCAACGTCAAGGCCACTCCCGTGGCCGAGGTCTGGAACGGCGCACAGGCAGCGCGGGTCACTGCGGACATCGCGGCCGTGCACGGAACCGGAGTTCAGTCGTGCACCCCGCCGCAGTTCCTTCCCATGTGCGGCCCGTGTGGGCCCTGCGTC
The DNA here is from genome assembly GCF_045162475.1 of Streptomyces sp. NBC_00984. NCBI lineage: Bacteria > Bacillati > Actinomycetota > Actinomycetes > Kitasatosporales > Streptomycetaceae > Streptomyces > Streptomyces sp. NBC_00984. Next base: position 6,353,502 of record NZ_CP108734.1, on the reverse strand, counting down.
CCTTCCGTGGGGCACTGTGACCCACGAGAGGCAAGCAACGCGGGGGCGTCTGCCATCGGCGCACCCGCCTAACAGGTACAGGAGACAGCGAACATGCACGATCACGGAGACGACTTCGGCGCGTGGTGCGGAGATGCGGGAAGCGCCACCGTACACCGGAGCGAGGAGGAGTGGCTTTCCGTAGCACGGTACGTCCGACACGCCGCTGGCAAGCTGCTGCCGCAACCCCTGCCGCTGTGCCTGCCCGGCGAACCGCAGCAGTGCGGACGAGCTGCACAACAGCACGTGTTGGCATGGGGCGCCGTGCTCAAGGCTGCCGCGCAACACGTGATCGAGGATGCCTCGCCGGCTCCTGCACACGCGCACTACACGGGACACACCCTGTACCAGCGTTCCTTGGCCGAGCTGCGAGGACAGACCGCAAGCCCGAACGGGCCCGAGAACGGGAACGGGTAGCGCCCGCGCGAGAGCGGTCCGCCTGCCCGGTACTGGAAGCAAGTAGGCGGACGACCCCGACCGGACAAGCCTTGGTAGGGACAGGCGTGCCCCCTCCCCGCCCTGGTCCGCCCCGCGAGATGTGAGCCAGTCCGATCATGACGGACTGCTGTCTTTCAGGGGTGCCGCGCCTTCGCCCGCGCGGTGAGGGTACCGAGCCCTGTCCGTGCTGCCTTCACGTGGTGCATGGGCGGGGTACGGCTGGGACGTCGTGGAAGTCCGACCGGGCCGCGTCCAGGTGCTGCCGCACCTCTGGGCCGAAGTGCTGCTCGCCGATCCCGTCGCCGCTGGAAATCGACCAGGCCAGTCCCCGGGAGTCGAGGAAGCCGTTCACCGCGGACAGCTCCTCGATGTGCCGCGCGAGCTAAAGCGGAGCTGCGGCGCCACCGTCACCAGGCCGTCGGCCTCCGGGGAGCGCGGGGCGGCCGCGCCCCCCGCCGACTCCTTCGGCGGGGGCGTACGGCACGATGGGGCGCCGTCGAACGCGTACCCGTCCCCACCAGGAGGAACCCGTGCCCGCCGAGTCCGTCGTCGAGCCCGCGCCCGAGATTCTCGCCGCCTTCCAGGCCGCCAGGGGCTTCATGCCGGTGGTCGAGGGACTCGCGCTGTACACGGCCGCCGCCGGGGCCGCCGCGCTGGGGCTGCCGATCCTGGAGGTCGGCACGTACTGCGGACGCTCCACGATCCTGCTCGCCGATGTCGCGCGGGCGGCCGGCGTGACGGCCCTCACCGTCGACCACCACCGCGGCAGCGAGGAGCAGCAGCCCGGCTGGGAGTACCACGACCCGACCGTGGTGGACCCGGAGGTCGGCCGGATGGACACGCTGCCGACCTTCCGCAGGACCCTGCACGCGGCGGGCCTGGAGGACCACGTCGTGGCGCTGGTCGGACGGTCCCCGCAGGTCGCGGCGGTCTGGGGCGGGAAGCTGGGCTTCGTCTTCATCGACGGCGGCCACACCGACGAGCACGCCAACGGCGACTACGAGGGCTGGGCCCCGCATGTCGCCGAGGGCGGGCTGCTGGTGATCCACGATGTGTTCCCGGACCCCGCGCACGGCGGCCAGGCGCCGTACCGCGTCTATCTGCGGGCGCTGGCCTCCGGTGCGTTCACCGAGGTGTCCGTGACGGATTCGCTGCGGGTACTGCGGCGTACCGGAACCGGCATCTGAGGGCGGCCGTCCGAGCGCCCCGATAGCATCGCGTGGTGCCGTACGACGAGAGTGTTCCCCCCACCCGGCGCCGCCGGTCCCTGCTCGCCGCCACCGCGTTCGTCGCCGTGTGCCTGACCGCCGCGGGCTGCGGCGCGGGCGACGTCGTCGGCGGGGCGCAGGCCGAACCCCGGCAGGGCGGCAGCGGTACCTCTGCCCCGCCACCGTCGAAGACCGCTCCGGCGCCGGAGCGGGCGTCCGCCTCCCCCACCCCGTCCGCGAAGCCGAAGCCCTCGGGGCCCACGCCGCGCACGGGCGGCGGGGCCACCGGGCCGCTGTCCGGCAAGACCGTCGTCATCGACCCCGGGCACAACCCGAACAACCACCTGCACACCCGCGAGATCAACCGCCAGGTGGACATCGGCACCACGCGCAAGGAGTGCGACACCACCGGGACGTCGACCAACTCCGGTTACGCGGAAGCACAGTTCACCCTCGATGTCTCGCACCGGCTGCGCACCCTCCTCCAGAAGCAGGGCGCGAAGGTCGTGCTGACGTACGACAACGACCGCGCGTACGGGCCGTGTGTCGACGAACGGGCCCGGATCGGCAACGAGGCGCGGGCCGATGCCGTGGTGTCGGTGCACGCGGACGGCTCCGCGGCCGGCAACCGCGGTTTCCATGTGATCCTCCCCGGGCCGGTTCGGGGCGGGGCTGCGGACACCTCGAAGATCGTCGAACCGTCGCGCGACCTCGGCACCCGGATCGCGGGGCTATTCGTCCGCGCTACCGGAAGTGCGCCTTCCAATTACGTCGGTGGCAATTCCGGATTGGACGTTCGCAAGGACCTGGGCGGACTTAATTTGTCGACCGTGCCCAAAGTGTTCATCGAATGCGGCAATATGCGTGATCCGAAGGATGCCGCCCTGCTCACCAGCGCGGGCTGGCGTCAGAAGGCGGCACAGGGGATTGCCGACGGCATCAGCAGCTACCTCAACGGGTAGCAAGAGGTAGTTCTGAGGCGAAATTGGGGGGATGTGCGTCCGGCGTCCGGGCAGGGACACAACCCACCCGATCAGACGATAGATTCATCCGTACGATGGGGGCCGCGCCCCCCGAGCTTCGTGCCGTGCCCGCCGCACCCGTGCAGGCGGCAGCGACGACCGCCCCGACGAGACGACCGACTAAGGACCTTCACGTGAATATCCGCTCCCTCACTCGAGGCGACGGCGTGGTGATCGGAGCAGCGGTCGTGCTGTTCATCGCCTCTTTCCTCGACCTCTACGGCTTCGACTGTCCTGCGGGCATCAACTGCTCCCGCTACAACGCCCCGAACGCCTGGGACTCGCTCGGGCTCCTGATGAGCGTCTACCTGGCCGGAATCATCGCAGCGGCGCTGGTCATCGTGAGCCGCGCCACCCCGGGCCGCAAGGTCGTCGGCTTCGACCTCGGTCAGTTCGGTGCCGCGCTCAGCATCTTCGCGGTGTGGACGGCCTTCTGGACGATCATCGACGGCAGCAACACGGGCGCCGGGCTGATCCTCGGCCTGCTCGCCACGATCGTGCTCGCGGGCGGCGCGGTCGCCACCCCGCTGGTCCCCGCGCTCAAGGCCCCGCTGGTGAGCGCCTCGGGCCCGAGGGGCGTGCAGCCCCCGTACGGCGGTCAGCCGCAGCCCGGCCAGGGATACGGCTACCCCGGTGCCCAGCAGCCGTCGTACGGCGGCCAGCCGGGTCAGCAGCAGCCCTACGGTGCCCAGCCGCAGCCCGGTCAGCCGCAGCCCGGTCAGCCGGAGCCGCAGCCCCAGGCGGGTGCCCAGCAGGCCCCCGCCGCGGGTGCGCCGACCGGTGACTTCACCCCGTTCTGGTTCGCGGTGCCGGTGGCCCGCCCGCTGTACGGGGAGGACGGTTCGCCGTCGCCGATCGCCGAACTGGCGCCCGGCACCTGGTACCTCGCGGTGGAACAGCGCGGTCCGGGCCTCATCGCCCAGACCCAGGACGGCCGTCGCGGTGTGCTCCAGGACACCACGGGCATCCAGCGCGGCTGATCCCGCGCCCCACGGCAGTACGAGAGCGGCCCTCCGCCCCTTCCGGGCGGGGGGCCGCTGTCGTACCCTCCGTCGTGCGTCACATGGCTGACGCTTCGTCAGACATACTGGGAGGCGGCGGAGATGAGGCTCGGACTCGCGCTCGGGTACTGGGGTCGCGGCCCGGACCCCGCCCATCTGGAGCTGGCCCGGCGGGCCGAGGAGCTGGGGTACGCGTCGGTGTGGACGGCGGAGGCCTGGGGGTCGGACGCGTTCACCCCGCTGACCTGGATCGCCGCGCACACCTCCCGGATCCGGCTGGGCACCGGCATCGCGCAGATGGCGGCGCGCACCCCTACCGCGACCGCGATGCACGCCCTCACCCTCGACCATCTCTCCGGCGGCCGGATGATGCTCGGCCTCGGGCTGTCCGGGCCGCAGGTGGTGGAGGGCTGGTACGGGCGGCCGTTCCCGAGGAGCCCGCTGACCGCGACCCGGGAGTACGTCGACGTCATCCGCCAAGTGCTCCGCCGCGAGGCCCCTGTTGAGCTGGACGGCCGGTTCCACTCCCACCCGTACAACGGTCCGGACGCCACGGGTCTGGGCAAGCCGCTGAAGCCGATCACCCATCCGCTGCGGGCCGAACTCCCCGTGCTGCTCGGGGCGGAGGGTCCGAAGAACATCGCGCAGACGACACGCATCGCCGACGGCTGGCTGCCGTTGTACTGGTCGCCGCTGCGCACCGACGTGTACGAGGCGTCGCTCACCGATCTGCCCGACGGGTTCATGATCGCGCCGATGGTCCGTGCGCAGGTCTGTGACGATGTTGCCGAGGGGCTGCTGCCGGTGAAGGCCACGCTCGGCTTCTACATCGGGGGCATGGGGCACGCGGCCCGTAACTTCCATGCCGATCTGATGGCGCGGATGGGTTTCGAGGAGGAGGCGCGGCGGATCCAGCAGCTGTTCCTCGAAGGGCGCAAGGAGGAGGCGGTACTGGCCGTGCCGGATGCGTTCGCGGACGAGATCTCGCTCGTCGGGCCGCGGCAACGCATCGCGGAGCGGCTGGAGTTGTGGCGCAAGGGGCCGGTCACCGATCTGCTGGTGACGGCGCCGGACCCGCACACGCTGCGGGTGCTCGCGGAGCTCAACCAGTAGCGCCCGGCCGGGCGGGGTCGGTCGGCCAGGTGCCGGTGCCGCTCGGCACGGGGCGGGCGCTCCGCCGTGCCGCGGCGCGCTGCCAGGGCTGGGGGTCGGGGTACGTGAGGAGTTGCAGGGTGCTGCCCCACGGGGTGCGCAGATACGCGAACCGGTTGTGCTCCCCCGCCTCGGGGCCCGGCAGCGGCTGCGCGTCGGCGAGCAGCGAGGCGCCCGCGGCCACGCAGTCCCGGACGGCCGCGTCCAGGTCGTCGGCGTACAGCGCCACGTGCTGCCAGCCGAAGTCGCAGGGCAGTGCCGGGGGTTCGCGGCGGGGGCCCTGGAACTCGAACAGCTCGATGCCCGGCCCGCCGCCGGGGAGGGCCAGCATCCTGATCGCCAACTGCTGGGTGCCCGCCGGGACGCCGAGCCGCTGCTCGACATCGGGTCCGCCGTTCGGTCCGTCCTGGCGGCGCAGGGCGTCGTAGAGCACCTCGGCGCCGAAGGCCCTCGTGAGGAAGAGGGTCGCGGTCTCCAGGTCGGGGACCGTGACCCCGATGTGGTCGATGCCTCGCACGCTCGTGGCCGTCATGGCTTCACCGCTCCTGTCCCGGGGCTGCGCCGACGGCCCCGTCCACCCCGGAGCGGGCCCGCTCCGGGGTCGTGCCCCCGCGCGACCAGGCCAGGAGCTCGTCGGCCGGCCACGTGGTGACGACGCGTTCCGCCGGGACCCGGCACTCCTCGGCGCGGGCGCAGCCGTGGATCTGCCAGTCCAGCTGTCCGGGCGCATGGGCATCGGTGTCGATGGCGAAGAGGGTGCCCGCGTCGACGGCCCGGCCGAGCAGCCGGCGGGGCGGGTCGAGCCGTTCCGGCCGGCTGTTGATCTCCACCGCGGTGCCCGCCTCGGCGCACGCGGCGAAGACCTCGTCCGCGTCGAACCGGGACTCCGGGCGCTTGCGGTCCGCGATCAGCCGCCCCGTGCAGTGCCCGAGGACGTTCGCCCGCGGGTGGCGGACGGCCGCGAGCAGGCGTCTGGTCATCGGGGCCGGATCCATCCGCAGCTCGGAGTGGGCGGAGACCACCACGACGTCCAGCTGTGCCAGCAGCTCCTCCTCCTGGTCGAGGGAGCCGTCGGGGAGGATGTCGCACTCGATGCCGGTGAGCAGCCGGAACGGCGCCCACCGCTCGTTGAGCGCGGCGACCGCCGCCAGCTGTCGGCGCAGCCGGTCCGGGGAGAGTCCGTTCGCCACGGTCAGCCGGGGCGAGTGGTCGGTGAGCACCGCCCACTCGTGGCCCAGCTCCGCCGCGGTGCGGCCCATCTCCTCGACGGTGCTGCCGCCGTCCGACCAGTCGGAGTGCAGATGGCAGTCGCCGCGCTGGAGCGCGCGGAGGCCCTCGCCGCCCTCGGCCGGCCGGGCGGCGGCCTCCGCCTCCAGCCGTGCCAGATAGCCGGGTACGTCCCCGGCCACCGCCTCCCGGACCACCTGCGCGGTCTTCGGCCCGATGCCCTTGACCGCCTCCAGCGAACCGGCCGCCGCCCGTCGGCCGGCCTCGCCGTCCGCCATCGCGGCCACCGCGTCGGCGGCCGCGCGGAAGGCATGCACACGGTAGGAGTCGGCCCTGCCGCGTTCGAGCAGGAAGGCGATCCGTTTCAGGGCGCGGACGGGCTCCATCGGCCACCTCCACGGGGCCGCCGGACACTACGTGCTCTCCCCTCCAGCTTCGCGCAGCCCGGCCCGGCCCGCACAGCGGCGCCGGGTGGCCGCTCAGCCGAACACGGAGTGTTCCAGCCAGAAGTCCAGCAGCTTCGCGTCACCCAGCACCTCGACCCGGTCGCTGTCCGCCGCCAGGCGCCGGTTGAAGACCAGCATGATGTCGGTGAGCGGGCCGCGCAGCGCCACGGTCGCCTTCTCGTGGGCGCGCCGCCAGGTGAAGCCGTCCTCGCCGAACTCGATCAGCCATTCGGCGCCCGGCGCGTCCGTGGCGTGCAGATGGATGGAGCGCGCGGCGCCGGTCAGCCCGGCCGCCCGCTCGTCGCCCGCGGCCCGCGCGAAGGCGACGATCTCCAGCCACTCCTCGATCGTGTCGGCGGCCAGCTCCGGCGCCACCTCGTACCCGGTCTTCGCGGTGAGCGCCGCGTCGGCGTGGTGGACGATCGTCTCGTGTGCCATCCGGCGTGCCCAGAAGCCCGTGCTCCGCTCCCACGCCCAGGACCACACCTCCTCGTCCGGTCCCGCGGCCCGCAGCGCCTCGGCGGTCCGCGCCGCACCCTCCTCCAGCCAGGCGTCGAGCGCGGCTGGATCGTCGCTCCCGGGGGCGTTCTTCGGTACCTGCTCCGACGGAACCGCCTCCGTGGCGCGGGTCCGTACGATCTCGCCGCCCCAGCGGTGGGCCCTGCCGACGTGGAGAGCGAGCTCGCGCAGGGTCCAGTCGGGGCAGGTCGCAACGGTGGCGCCGAGGTCCGCGCCACGGATCGTGGCCCTCAACGCATCGGTGCGGGCGGTGATTTCGTCACAGTAGCGGTCGTGCGTCGGTCGGCTCATGCCACGCACCTTAGTTCGATCACGAGTCGAACCCCACTGATTACCCGCCGAGTTGCGAGGCGCTGGGCACCTTGTCCTGCACCTCGGCGCCGGCGCTGCTGCCGGCCGACTTGATGCCGTTGATCACGCTCTCGAAGGCGCCGATGTCGCCCGCGCCCGCCTCGCCCTTGCGGAGCTTGTCGCCGAGCCCCTTGAGCGATTCGATGCCCGCCGTCAGCGGCGCGACCGCCTTGGACAGCAGTGGATCGCCCTTGGCGTTGGTCACCGCCGCCTTCAGCCGGTTGTAGGTGAAGCCGCCCGCGAGCCCGGCCTTGACGAGCGCGAACGTCCGTCCGTCGGCGCCCTTCTTGAACTTGCCCGCCCGGTACGGCTTCACGATCCACTGGTACGTCGCACCGGCGGCGAGCCCGGCGTTGGCGACGAACCGTGTCTTGGCGAACTTCTGCGCCTCGGCCGACGACGTACCGCTCGGGGACGCGGAGCTGCTCGCGCTGTTGCCGCCGCCTCCGCCGCACCCGGTGGCGCCCACGACCAGGGCGCAGCACAGCAGCAGCGGAACGAGCAGACGGCGCAGCGGTACGGAACCGGTCACGGCGGAACTGGGCACAGCGGGCCTCCCTGGCCGGGCGCATCGAGGCGATCTCTACGATGAGTGACGCTCGGCCACTCTCGGTAAGGTTCGCCCGGCCCGGGACGGCGTGCCACTCGGGAAACGCCGTCCGGGTCTGCCGCTGCCGCACAGACCCTAACTACAGCAGTCCGGCTCCAGCCCGTGCGGCAGGTGCTCGCCGCCGAAGACCGCCGTGGTCGCCTCGTCGCCGCCGAGCGCGGCCACGGCGAGCAGCAGCGAACCGGCCGTCCAGGTGGTGAGCTCCTGGGGCCAGAAGGCCCGGTCGCCCTCGAAGACGTACCCGGTCCAGTACATGCCGCCCTCGGCACGCAGGTGCTGGATGGACTGGAGGATCTCCAGCGCCCGGTCGGACTCACCCATCACCCAGAGGGCCAGGGCGAGTTCGCAGCTCTCGCCGCCGGTCACCCATGGGTTGGGCAGCACACAGCGCACCCCGAGGCCGGGGACCACGAAGCGGTCCCAGCCCTCCTCCATCCGCTCCTTGGCGGCCGTCCCGGTGAGCGCGCCGCCGAGGACCGGGTAGTACCAGTCCATCGAGTAGCGGCTCTTGTCCAGGAAGCGTTCCGGGTGGTGGCGGATCGCATGGCTCAGCGCACCCGTCGCCAACTCCCAGTCGGGCTGCGGCTCTTCGCGCCGTTCGGCGATGGCGAGCGCGCAGCGCAGCGCCTGGTGGATGGAGGAGCAGCCGGTCAGCAGCGCGTCGTCGACGGGGGTTCCGTCGGCTTCGCGCTTCCAGCCGATCTGGCCGCCGGGCCGCTGGAGCCGCAGGACGAATTCGACGGCGGCGAAGACGGTCGGCCACATCCGGTCGACGAACGCGTCGTCGCCGGTGGCGAGGTAGTGGTGCCAGACGCCGACGGCCACGTACGCGCAGAAGTTGGTCTCCAGCGAGCGGTCGGTCGGCCGGTCCGGGTCTCCGTCCTGGTACGCGGCGTACCAGGAGCCGTCCTCGTTCTGGTGCCGGGCCAGCCAGTCGTACGCACGCTCCGCGGCGGCGTGCTCGCCCGCCGCGTCGAGGGCCATGGCGGCCTCGGTGTGGTCCCACGGGTCGAGGTGGTGGCCGCGGAACCAGGGCAGGGCGCCGTCCTCGCACTGCACGGCGAGGAGGGCGGCGACGGTCTCGGCGGCCTCCTCGGCGGTGAGGACTCCGGGCAGTACGAGGTGTTCGGTCTGCTCGGGAACGGTCACGCCTCGGCCTTGGTGAGGTCCTCGGCGGCGGCCACGGGCAGGTGCGGCTTGGTCGCGTACGCCACGAAGCTCTTGCCGACGACCGGGTTGAGCAGCTGCTCGGCGACCCGGGTCGCCATCGGCTTCTTCATGATGTCCCAGACCAGCAGCTTGTGGTACGCGCGGACCGGCAGCGCCTTGTCGTTGCCCACTCCGAACGCGCACTTGAGCCACCAGTACGGCGCGTGCAGGGCATGGGCGTGGTGGGTGCCGTACGGCTTGAGGCCGGCGCCGCGGATCTTGCCGAGCAGTTCGTCGGCCTTGTAGATGCGGATGTGGCCGCCCTCGACCTCGTGGTAGGCGTCGGAGAGCGTCCAGCAGACCTTCTCGGGGCCGTACCGCGGCACGGTGATCGCGATCCGGCCGCCCGGCTTGAGGACCCGGACCATCTCGGCAAGGACGCCCTTGTCGTCGGGGATGTGCTCCATGACCTCGGAGATGATCACGACGTCGAAGGACTCGTCGGGAAACGGCAGGTTGAGCGCGTCACCCTCCATCGCGGTGGCGGTGGCGCCCTCGGGGGCCTCGCCGGCCTCCTTCATCGCGGCGAACCACTTCGCGACCTCGCGGATCTCCTCGCCGTTCTGGTCGAGGGCCACGACCTGGGCGCCGCGCCGGTAGCACTCGAAGGCGTGGCGTCCTGCGCCGCAGCCCAGGTCGAGCACTCGGTCACCTGCGGCGAGCGGGAAGCGGGTGAAGTCCACGGTCAGCACGAATGCCTGCTTTCGCGGTCGAGGGGGTCAGGGGGCTGGGGCGACGGGAACGGGCGGCGGGGTCAACGTCGGCCGCCGGGGCGCGTGGCGCCGGACCGGGCGGCAATCGCCTCGCGGTAGAGAGCGGCGGTACCGATGGCGGCCTGCTTCCAGGTGAAGCGGGAGAGCACCCGGTCGCGGCCCGCGGCGCCGAGCCGGGCGCGCAGCTCCGGGTCGCCGAGGAGCCGGGCGAGCGCGTCGGCCAGTGCCCCGGCGTCGGCGGGCGGGACGGCCAGGCAGGTCTCGCCGTCCGGGCCCGCGACCTCGGGGATCGCCCCGCCGGTGGTGGCGACGAGGGGGGTGCCGGTGGCCATGGCCTCGGCGGCGGGCAGCGAGAAGCCCTCGTACAGCGAGGGAACGCAGGCGATCTGGGCGCCGCGCACCAGGTCGACGAGTTCGGCGTCGCTGATGCCCTTGACGAACTCGACGGCGTCCCGGAGTCCGTGCCGCTCGATGGCCTGGGCGACGGGCCCGTCCTCGGCCCGCTTCCCGACGACCACGAGGTGCGCCTCCGGGTTCCCGGCACGGAGCTTGGCGAGTGCGTCGACGAGGTGGACGAGGCCCTTCAGCGGTACGTCGGCGCTGGAGGTGGTGACGATCCTGCCGGGCACCTCGGCGACCGACGGGTCGGGCGACCAGAGGTCGGTGTCCGCGCCGATGTGCACGACGTGGACCCGGTCCTGGCGCACCCCGAGGTGGTCGACGATCTCCTGCTTGGAGGAGCCGGAGACGGTGAGCACCGACGGCAGCCGGCGCGCGACCCGCTTCTGCATGCGGGTGAAGCCGTACCAGCGGCGTACGGAGGCGCGCCTGCGGCGGGTCTCGGCGGCGTCCAGGTCCAACTGCCGGTCGACGGTGATGGGGTGGTGGATCGTGGTGACGAGCGGGGCACCGAGGTCCGCCAACAGCCCGTAGCCGAGGGTCTGGTTGTCGTGGATGACGTCGAACTCGCCGCGCCGGGCGGCGAGATGGCGGCGGGCGCGCAGGCTGAAGGTGAGCGGTTCCGGGAAGCCGCCGGTCCACATGGTGGCGACCTCGGCGGCGTCGATCCAGTCCCGGTACTCGCCGCGCTTCGGGGTGCGGAACGGGTCGGGCTGGCGGTAGAGGTCCAGGCTCGGCAGCTCGGTGAGCGGGACGCCCTCGTCGAGCACCGGGTAGGGCTGGGCGCCGATCACCTCGACGCCGTGGCCGAGCCGGGCGAGCTCGCGGGCGAGGTGGCGTACGTAGACGCCCTGGCCGCCGCAGAAGGGGTTGCCCTTGTAGGTGAGGAGTGCTATGCGCAACGGACGGTCGTCGGCGGCGCCGGACGTGTCGCCGCCCGTGCGGGGGCCCGACTCTATGGCCTCAGCGGTCACACTCGGCCCCCTTCTCACTGCGTGTTCGCCGGAGCGTAACCGCTCACGCTAATCTAGAACAAGTTTCAGACTGGATCGTTCAATGAGCTACGAATCTACCGGCAGGTAGCGTCGGTGCAACGGCCGGATCAGGTGATTCGCGCCACCACCGGGCACGCTGGCATGCTGTGCGCCCCCGGGAGACCGAGCGCCTCCCTCCGGTCGCGGACAGAAGCCATGGATGGGGACACATGACAGCGGAAGCCAAGCCGGCATCGCCGCCCCTGACCGAACGGCAGGAGGCCCGCCGCCGCCGCATCCTGCACGCCAGCGCCCAGCTCGCCGGCCGCGGCGGCTTCGAGGCGGTGCAGATGCGTGAGGTCGCGGAGGAGGCCGGGGTCGCCCTGGGCACGCTGTACCGCTACTTCCCGTCCAAGATCCACCTGCTGGTCGCCACCATGCAGGACCAGCTCCAGCGCATGCACACGACGCTGCACAAGCGCCCCCCGGCCGGCCAGGACCCGGCGCAGCGGGTCGCCGACACCCTGATGCGGGCGTTCCGCGCGCTCCAGCGCGAACCGCATCTGGCGGACGCGATGGTGCGGGCGCTGACCTTCGCCGACCGCAGCGTCAGCCCGGAGGTGGACACCGTCTCGCGGATCACGACGGCGATCATCCTGGACGCGATGGGGCTGGAGCATCCGACGCCGGAGCAGCTGTCCGCGGTCCGGGTCATCGAGCACACCTGGCACTCGGCCCTGATCACCTGGCTGTCGGGGCGGGCGTCGATCGCCCAGGTGAAGATCGACATCGACACGGTGTGCCGGCTGATCGACGTGACCAGGCCGACGGGCGCACCGTAGGGCGTGTTCGAGAAGTCCCGTCCGTCTCGCGGGGTCCGGCACGCACGCTCTCCGGGCGGACGACTTCTCAAACACGCCTTAGCACACATGGGGCCGCCCCGTGGCCCTTTCATCACATTCCCCTCACCGTTCGGACCGAAAGAGCGACAGGCCGCTCTTTAACATGGTCATGACCAGCATCGATGAGAGGAAGACATGACTGACCAGTCAGGCATTGCAGGCGGCGCGACGGGGACGCAAGCCCCGGGCGGACCGGGATACGGCGCCCAGCCGCCTGCCGGATACGGGTACCCCGGTGGTGCCGCGCTGCCCAGTGGCAAGGCGACCGCCTCGATGGTGCTCGGCATCCTCGGCCTGCTGCTCATCCCGATCATCCTGCCGATCATCGCGCTCTGCCTCGGCATCTCGGCCAAGCGCATGGCGGACCGGGGCCAGGGCGGCGGCCGGGGCCAGGCGGTCGCCGGCATCGTGATGGGCAGCGTCGGCATCGCGTTCGCCGTGCTCGGCGTGACCGTGGCCACGGTCCAGGCCATCGCCTGGGCCTGACGGGCCACCGCCCGCGACGCACGCACCGAGCACCGGGCCGCGCCCGGGGAGGCCGTACGGTCCGGCCCCCGTGCGCGGCCCTCGGTCTCGGCCCATGTGCGGCCCCCACATGCGCACCGCGCCAGGTGGGGTGCCCTGCACCATGTCGACGGCGGCACGGTGTTCATACGGTTCGGCGACATCACATGAACACGCCGAGGAGCCGGTCACCATGCGTCGCAGAGCCACGGGCACCGCCCACCACCGCAGATCCCTCTCCGCCGTCGTCGCGCTGACCGCCGCCGGTCTCGTGCTGACCGGGTGCACCGCAGCCGGGAAGGCGGGCGAGAGCGATTCCGGCGGGGACGTGAAGGGCGGGACCGTCAAGGTCGGCCTGGTGTACTCCCGGACCGGGCTCCTCGCGGACTACGGGAAGCAGTACCGCGACGGGTTCATGGCGGGCCTGGACCACGCCACCCACGGCACCCGCGAGGTGGCCGGGCACCGCATCGAGGTCACCGAGCAGGACGACGCGGGCGATCCGGGCAAGGCGGTCTCCGCGGCCAAGAACCTGATCGGCAAGGGCTACAAGGTGCTGGCCGGCACCACCGATTCCGGGGTGGCGCTCCAGATGGCGCCGCTCGCCGCCCAGAACAAGGTGCTGTACATCAGCGGCCCGGCCGCCACCGACGCCGTGACCGGCATCAACGACTACACCTTCCGTTCGGGCCGGCAGTCCTACCAGGACATCCTCACCGCCGGGACGATGCTCGGCGAGGCCAAGGGCAAGAAGGTCACGGTGCTGGCCCAGGACTCCACGTTCGGCCAGGCCAATGTCGCCGCCGTGAAGGCCGTCCTCGGTACCGGGGGTGCGAAGGTCGGTTCCGTACTGGCTCCGCCCAGCGCCACGGACCTGACCCCGTTCGCCCGGCAGGTGAAGGCGGGCGGACCCGATCTGGTCTTCGTCGCCTGGGCCGGTTCGACCGCGCCGGCGCTGTGGACCGCGCTGGACCAGCAGGGCGTGCTGGAGGCGGGCAAGGTCGTCACGGGCCTGGCCGGAACGGCCTCGTACCCGGTCTTCGGCGACGCCGGTTCCAAGGTGTCGTTCCTGGCGCACTACTTCCCCGGCGCGGGCGGCGGCAACGCCGTGGAGAAGTCCATGCTCGACTCGGTCACGAAGGCCGGCGGCACCCCGGACCTGTTCACCCCCGACGGCTTCACCGCCGCGCAGATGGTGGTGCGCGCCATCGAGAAGGGCGGCGCCACCGACACCGCCGCCATGGTGAAGGCCCTGGAGGGCTGGAGCTTCGACGGGGTGAAGGGCAAGGAGCAGGTCCGGGCCCAGGACCACGCCCTGGTGCAGCCGATGTTCGTCGCGAAGCTCAAGGGGACGGGCGCCGGTGCCCGGCCGGAACTGGTGTCCACCGCGCCGATGGACGAGGTGGCGCCGCCCGCGAAGCCCTCGGCGGGCTGACCGATGGGCGTACCGGACATCACCGCACAGCGCGCGGCCGGTCCACGGACCACCACCCCGGTGCTTCGGCTGACCGGACTCGGCTGGGGCGTCGGCGGCGCGACGATCGTCGAGGACGTCACACTGAGCGTCCACGAGGGCGAGTTCCTGGCCTTCATCGGCCCCAACGGGGCGGGCAAGACCTCCCTGTTCAACCTGATCAGCGGGCTGACCACGGCGACCTCCGGCACCATCGAGCTGGACGGCACGGACATGACGGCCAGTCCCGCGCACGCACGGGCGCGGCGCGGCATCGGCCGCACGTTCCAGACGTCCAGCCTCTGGCCGGCCATGAGCGTGGCCGATCACGTCCGGCTGGCCGCGCAGGCGGCCCGGGGCGGCTCCTTCCGGCTGTGGCGGCGGGCGTCCGCGTACACCGCCGAGGTGGACGGCGTACTGGAACGCACCGGTCTCGGCCACCGGGCGCGGGCCACGGCGTCCGAGCTGTCGCACGGCGAGAAACGGAAGCTGGAGCTCGCGGTGCTGCTGGTGGGCGAGCCGCGGCTGATGCTGCTCGACGAGCCGATGGCCGGGGTCAGCGCGGAGGAGGTCCCCGCGCTGACCGAACTCATCCGCACCCTGCACCGGGACGAGGGCCGCACCGTCCTGATGGTCGAGCACCACATGGACGTCCTGCTGGGGCTGGCCGACCGGCTCGCCGTGATGCACCACGGGAGGCTGCTGGCGCTGGACACCCCCGAGGCAGTGACCGCCGACCCGACCGTCCAGCAGGCCTACCTCGGGGAGGGGCTGTGACGACCGGGACCCTGCTCGCCGTACAGGACCTGCGGGTCCTGATCGGCGGCCGGCACATCCTGCACGGCGTCGACCTGGACGTCGCCCGGCACGGAGTGACCGCCCTCCTCGGCCGGAACGGCGCCGGGAAGACCACGACCGTACGCGGCGTCCTCGGCCTCGTCCCGCGTACCGGCAGCGTGCGGCTGGACGGCGAGGAGACCGTGTCGATGCCCACCCACACCGTGGTGCGGCTGGGCATCGGGTACGCCCCCGAGGACCGGGGCGTCTTCGCCTCGCTGACCGTCGCGGAGAATCTGCGCCTGGCCGAGCGGCCCGGCGCGGACGGGCCCTCGTACCCGCTCGTCCATGAACTCTTCCCCGAACTGAAGCGCCGGGAACGGCAGTTGGCGGGGACGCTGTCCGGCGGGCAGCAGCAGATGGTGGCCATCGGCCGCACCCTGCTCAACGGGAACCGGCTGATCATCGCCGACGAACCCACCAAGGGACTGGCGCCCAAGGTGGTCACCGAGGTCGCCCAGGTGCTGGAGCGGGCCGCCGAGGCGGTGCCGGTGCTGCTCGTGGAGCAGAACCTCGCCGTCGTGCGGCGCCTGGCCCGGCACTGTGCGGTACTCGCCGACGGCCGGACGGCCCACCAGGGACCGGCCGCCGAGCTGCTGGGCGACGCGGAGACGGCACGGCGGCTGCTGGGTGTCGGACACGGCCCGGCCACCGAAGCACTCTCCGTGGAGGCGGATTCCTGATGTCCACCGTCGTTCTGCTCACCATGACCGGACTCGGTCTGGGGGCCCTCTACTTCCTGATCGCCTCGGGACTCTCACTGATCTTCGGCCTGATGGACGTGCTCAACTTCGCGCACGGGGCGCTGCTGTCCATCGGCGCGTACGGCACCTGGTGGGCGGCCTCCGGCCATCTGCCCGGCGCCGGTCCTGGCGGGGCGGGCTTCGCCCTCGCGGTCCTGTTCGGTACGGCGGTGGGCACCGCCGCCGCCGTGCTGCTGGAACTCGCCGTCGTCCGGCCGCTGTACACCCGGCCGCGCGAGCAGGTGCTCGCCACGGTCGGGGTGGGGCTCGCCGTCCCGGCCCTGCTGTCGGGCATCTGGGGCTCGGACGCCCGTACCTTCCCGGGCCCGAAGGCGCTGTCCGGCACCTTCGGCCTGTTCGGCGCCCAGGTGCCGGTCAACCGGCTGGTGCTGGTCGCGGCGGCGGTCGTGGTCCTCGTGGCGCTGCGGCTCTTCCTCGGCCGCACCCGGCACGGTCTGGTGGTACGGGCCGGGGTCGAGGACCGGGCAATGGTCACCGCACTCGGCATCGACGTGCGGAAGGCGTTCACGCTCGTCTTCGCGATCGGCGGCTGCGTGGCCGCACTCGGCGGGGCGCTCGGCGGCCTGTACTTCGGCTCGGTCGACCCGCGTCAGGGCACCTCGCTGCTGATCTTCGCGTTCGTCGTGGTGGTCACCGGGGGCATGGGATCGGTGAGCGGCGCCGCCGTGGCGTCCGTCGTCATCGGCCTGGTCCAGCAGTTCGCCAACTACTACACCGCAGCGGGCCTCGGCGATCTGGCGGTCGTCGTCCTGCTCGCCGCGCTGCTGCTCGTACGGCCGCGCGGACTGACCGGGAGGCTCGCGTGAGCACCGCCACCGAGACACACCGCCGCACCGACGAAGAACACACGGCCGTGCGGACCCCCGGGAACACCGCCCGGCTGCTGCGCCGCTGGTGGCCCGCCGCCGCACTGCTGGTCCTGGCCCTCGCCCCCTACAGCGCGCTGCCGCTGCCCGGCCTCCTGGACGGTCCGCTCGGCAGCCCCGGAAGTCTCCAACTGCTCGCCACCTGCCTGCTGTTCGGTGCGCTGGCGACCGGGTACGACCTGCTGCTCGGCCGCACCGGGCTGCTCTCCTTCGGGCATGCGCTCTACTTCGCGGCGGGCAGCTACGCCACGAACATGTTCCTGCTGGAGGCGGGCCTCCCGTTCGCCGTGTCCGCGCTGCTCGGCGTCGGCTGCGGGGTCGCGCTCGCACTGGTCCTGGGCTCGGTGAGCCTGCGGGTCACCGGCATCGGCTTCTCCATGGTGACGCTGGCGTTCGCCCAGGCGGGATCGATCCTGGTCTCCCGCAACCCCGGCGGACTGACCGGCGGCGAGGAGGGCCGGGCCGCCCCCGCCGAACTGCTGCCGTCCGGGCTCGTGGGCATCGAGCACACCGCGAACCTCTACTGGCTGGCGCTCGCCTATCTGGTCCTCACCCTCGCCGTCGTCCACCGGGCGGTCAACTCCCCCACCGGACGTGTCTGGGAGGGCATCAAGGAGAACGAACGCCGGGTGGAGGTGCTGGGGCTGAAGCCGTACGGGTTCAAGCTCACGGCCTTCGTCCTGGCGGGTGCCCTGGCCGCGCTGGGCGGTCTGGTGCACCTGCTGCTCACCGGCGGCTCGACCCCCCAGACGACCACCTCCGACTTCACCCTGTCCCTGCTGGTGATGGTGGTGCTGGGCGGATCCGGCACCCGGTGGGGACCGATGGCCGGCGGCATCCTCTACACCTGGGCCGATCACCGGCTCGGAGATCTGGCCGGTTCGGGCGCGGTCGCCGATCTGCCCGCGGTGCTGCGGGTGCCGCTCTCCCAGCCGCTGTTCCTGCTCGGTGTGCTGTTCGTGGCCGTGGTACACCTGCTGCCCGGCGGCCTGGCCCGGCTGCCGTCCCGGCTGAAGGCGGTACGCCGCAGGTCGGCCGCGACCGGAACACCCACGGACAAGAAGTCCCGGAAGGAGAGCGGACGCCCGTGATCGCTCACGAAGAGGTACGAGTCCCCGTGACCGGCGGCGAGCTGGCGGTGCTCCGATGGCCGGCCCGGGACCCCGCGGCGCCGGTCGTCCTCGCCCTGCACGGCATCACCGCCAACGCGCTGTCCTGGGGGCCGGTGGCCAGGCTGCTGGGCGGACGCGTCACCCTGGTCGCGCCGGATCTGCGCGGCCGGGCCGGGAGTTCGGCGCTGCCGGGTCCGTACGGGATCGCCGCGCACGCCGACGACGCGGCCGCCGTGGCCGCGGCGCTGGCCCCGGGCCGGGTGGTGCTGGCGGGCCATTCGATGGGCGCGTTCGTGGCGGCGCTGGCCGCCGTACGGCACCCGGACCGGTTCGGGCCGCTGCTGCTGGTCGACGGCGGCATCGGCTTCCCCGCCCCCACCCACCTCTCCCCCGACGAGCTGATGACCGCCGTGATCGGCCCGGCGATGGACCGGCTGTCGATGACCTTCCCCGACCGGGCGGCGTACCGCTCGTTCTGGCAGGCGCACCCCGCGTTCGCGGACGCCTGGTCGGACGAGGTGGACGCGTACATCCAGCGCGATCTGACCGGGGACGAACCCGCCCTGCGATCCACCTGCCGGATCGAGGCGGTGCGCACCGACGGCATCGGCCTCTTCGACGAGGAGGTGCTGACGGCGGTACGGAAGCTGCCCGTTCCGGCGACGCTGCTGTGGGCGCAGCGCGGTCTGATGGACGAGGAGCAGGGCCTGTACGACGAGACCCGGCTGGCGGCGGCGGACCTCGGGGGTACGCGGGTGACACCGGTGGCGGTCCGGGACGTCAACCACTACACGGTGCTGACGGGGGACGCGGGCGGCAGGGAGATCGCGCGCCGCCTGTCGAACCTGGCGGGCGTCTGAGAGCCTGTCGGGTGACCTCGGATCGGAAAAGCGGACGCGGTCTGGTGCGTGCGGTTCCGAGGCGGACGAGGGAGTCGACGCGGAGCGTTGGCGACCGACGACAACGCGGGAAGCGTGCGTGCCAGGGCGTGGCCGCCCGGTCGGAGGTCACCCGACAGGCTCTGAGGACAGCCTCCGCCGGGGGCGGCCGGACGGCCTCTACCGTTCCCGGCCGCCCGCCAGCAGATGCAGTCGCAGGGCGAGTTGCAGCTCCAGGGCCCGGCCCGGCTCGTTCCAGTCGCGCCCCAGCAGCACCTGCACCCGGTCCAGCCGCTGTACCACCGTGTTGACGTGCACGTGGAGTTCGTCCTTGGCGCGGACGAGACTGCCCCCGGCCCCGAAGTAGGCGCCGAGGGTGCGCACCAAGTGGGTGCCGCGCTGCGCGTCGTACTCCAGCAGCGGCCCGAGCGTCGCCGAGACGAAGCCGTCGACGTCCTGCGCGTTGCCCAGCACCACGCCCAGGAAGCCGAGTTCCTCGACGCAGGCCCCTTCCCCGGTGCGCCCGAGGACCCGCATCGCGCGCAGACAGCGGGCGGCCTCCCCGTACGCGGCGGCCAGCTCCCGGGCACCGCGGGCCGGGCCGGTGGCGGCGACGGTGACGGGGGTCTGGGCGAGCTGGCCGAGCTGGGCCGCCGCCGCGCGGGCCGCGTCGCCCGCGGCCGGTCCGCAGTCGCCGGCCGCCAGCAGCAGCACCACGCTCCCGGCGTGTTCCGCGCTCACCCCGTGGATGTCCCCGCCGAACAGATAGCGCACCGCGGCGGGGGCCAGCCGCTCCCGGGTCCCGCCCTCGGCCACCAGCAGCAGATGCGGGCGGTCGAGGTCGATGCCCAGGCGCCGGCCGCGTTCGGTGAGCCCGGCCGGGTCGCGGTCCGCGTCGGTCAGCAGATCGGTGATCAGCTCCCCGCGTATCCGGTTCTCGGTCTCGGCGACCGTGCGCCGCAGCAGCAGAAGCAGTCCGGTGACCACCGAGGCCCGCTCGAACAGCCGCCGGTCGGAGTCGTCGAGCTGTCCGCGCCGGTGCAGGACCAGCCCGGCCAGGAGTTCCCGCCCGGCGAGGACCGCGCAGATCCACCGGCCGTCGCGGTGCACGGCGCGGGCGCCGGTACGGGATTCCTCGGCGGTCTCGGCCAGCCAGCCGGCGTCCATGCTGTCGGCGGCGAAGTCCGTGCCGTCGGGCCGGACGGCCGCCAGGGGCCGGCCGCCCGGGTCGTGGATGGTCAGCGGGGAGTCCAGCAGCCCCGCCACCGCCGCCGCGACATCCTTGACGTCCCGGCCGCGCAGCACCAGGTCGGTCAGCCGGTCGTGGGACTCCTCGGCCCGCCGCATGGCCGCCGAATGCGCCCGTACCGCCGCGTTCGCCTCCGCCAACTCGGCGTTGGCCCCGGCCAGTTCGTCCAGCGCGGACCGGGTGTCGGCGAGCGCGCGGGCGGTGTCGATGGCAATCGCGGCATGCGCGGCGAGCGAGCAGAGCAGCGCGACCTCGTCGGGGCTGAAGACACGGGCCGCGCGGTCGGCGGCGAAGAGGACGCCGATGACCTTCCCCGTGCCGCCGCGGCTGGAGCCGAGCAGCAGCGGCACGCCCAGGATGGCGACGAGCCCCTCGTCCAGCACCCCGGCGTTGATGTTGCGGGTGTGGTGGAAGCGGTCGTCGGTGCGGTAGTCGGGGCTCGCGTACGGTCGCGCGGTCTGCGCCACCAGACCGCCCAGCCCGTGGCCGAGCTCCAGCCGCAGCCGCTGGAAGAGCACCGACACCGATCCGTCGGTGACCCGCATGTAGGTGTCCCCCGCCTCCTCGTCGGGGAGGGTGAGATACGCCGTGTCCGTGCCGAGCAGCATCCGGGCCCGGCGGACGATCGCCTTCAGCACCTCGTCCAGGTCCCGGGAGGCGGCCAGGTCGCCCGCGGTGTCGAAGAGCGCGGTGAGCTGGAGCTCGCGGCGACGGTGCTGGCGCAGGGCGCCCCTGATCCGCAGGGCGGTGGCGGTGGCCCGCTCCACCTCCGCCAGATCGCCCGCGGGCACCCCGGCGGCACGCGCCCGGGAGGAGACGGCGCCCAGCGCCTCGGCGGGGGCGTCGTCGGCCAGCAGATCGAGCAGGCGGCGCAGATGGGGCGCGGCGGAGGCGGACGGTTCAGACATGGGCGGCCGGCAATCGTAGGGGGCGGGAGGTCAGTTGGCGGTCCAGCCGCCGTCCATGGAGAGCGAGGTTCCGGTGATGTGCCCGGTACGCGGTCCGCAGAGCCACAGCACGGCCTCGGCGACGTCCTCGGGGTCGATCAGCCGCTTGATCGCGCTGCGTTCCAGCATGACCCGGCCCACCACCTCCTCCTCGGAGATGCCGTGCGTACGGGCCTGGTCCGCGATCTGGTTCTCGACCAGGGGGGTGCGTACGTACCCGGGGCAGACGCAGTTGCTCGTCACCCCGTGCTCCGCCGCTTCGAGCGCGACCACCTTGCTGAGACCCTCCAGTGCGTGTTTGGCCGTCACATAGGCCGATTTGTAGGGGCTGGCCCGCAGTCCGTGCACCGACGAGATGTTGACCACGCGCCCCCAGCCGCGTTCGTACATGCCCGGAAGGGTCCGGCGCAAGATGCGGAACGGGGTCTCCACCATGACGCGCTGGATCAGCGCGAAGCGGTCCGGCGGGAATGCGTGCACGGGCGCGACGTGCTGGAGCCCGGCGTTGTTGACCACGATGTCCACGTCGGCGGGCAGGGTGTCCACCGTGTCGGGGACGGAGAGATCGACCACCCACGCCGTCCCGCCGATCGCCTCCGCCAGGCTCTTCGCCGCGTCGGCGGCCTTGTCCACCACGTACACATGGGCGCCGGCCGCCGCCAGGGTCTGGGCGCAGGCCCGCCCGATCCCGCTCGCGGCACCGGTCACCAGGGCGGTGCGCCCGGCGAGCAGCGGGTCCGCGGGCGGCGGGACGGCGGGCGGCGGGACGGCGGGCGGGGCGGCGGGCCCGGGGTCCGGGCGCTGAGGAGTCTCCATGGCCGTCACCGTAAGGAGGCCGGAGCCCACGTCACACGGGGTCGGAGCACACACCGTCGCACACCGGCATGGTGGTGGCCCACATGGTGCCGGTCCGGCGGCGGGCCGTCAGTGCGCCGCGTCCAGCGCCGACCGCTGCTCCGTGGTCAGCTCCAGGTCCACCGCGGCCAGGCTCTCGTCCAGCTGCGCCACCGAGGAGGCGCCGACCAGCGGGACGAACGGGATCTCGCCGCCGATGAGCCAGGCCAGGACCACCTGGTTGACGGTCGCCCCGGTCTCCTCGGCCACCGCCCGCAGCGCGGCCTGCCGGGCTCGGGTGCCCGGGTGGTCGAAGTCCGGGCCCAGCGGCTTGTCCGCGCGGACGTAGCCGCCGGACAGCAGGGGCGAGTAGGCGACCGGCACGAGTGCGGGTTCGGCCCGCAGATAGCCGAGCAGGTCCCCGGCGGCCACGCCCTCCTGCCCGTCCGGGGAGAACAGGCCGGGCGAGTCCGTGCGCCGCCGCAGATAGGTGTGGTGGTACTGGAGGACTTCGTAGCCGGGCAGACCGGCGGCTGCGGCGATGGTGCGGGCCCGCTCCACCTGCCACGCCCAGTGGTTGCTCACGCCGAGCAGTCCGACGGTGCCCTCGGCGACCAGTTCCCCGAAGGTCTCGACGGTCTCGGCGAGCGGCACGTCCTGGTCCTGGACGTGTGCGTACAGCAGGTCCAGCTTCTCCACGCCGAGGCGTTCGCGGCTGCGTTCCGCGGATTCCCGGATCACCTCGGCCGAGAGGCCCACGATGCCCTGGGAGAAGTCGGTGCCGGGGGCCTTGGGCCGAGCCCCGAGCTTGGTGGCGATGACGATCCCGTCGCCGATGCCACGGCTGCGGCGCCAGCGGCCGAGCAACTGCTCGCTCTCCCCTCCCCTCGTGCCGTCGACCCAGAACGCGTAGTTGTCGGACGTGTCGATGAAGGTGCCGCCCGCCTCCACGTACCGGTCGAGGATCGCGAACGAGGTCGCTTCGTCGGTGAGGGTGCCCATCAGCATGGCGCCGAGGCTGAGCACACTCACCTCCCGGCGGGTGGCGGGGTCCGTGCCGATGGTGCGGTAGCGCATGGCGGGTCCTCTCCCCATGGCCCGTCTCCGTGCGGGCGTCGACCGGGAGTCTGCATCTTGGAGTGCGCTCCAGGTCAAGGGAGTCCCGGCGGCGCAACGGCGGTGCCGCACACAGCCGGGAGCGGGGAGTGTCCGCCGGGCCCATGGGCGCGTACGCCCCGGCCCTCTAGCGTCCGCCCCACAGTCGCGGCCCGCGCTGTCCGAAGAGCCGGAACAGCCCAACAGGAGGCACCCGTGCGCCCATCGACCCTGCGACGTCTGCTGCGGCGCGTCGCCTCCACGGCCGCTCTCGCCCTCGTCGCGGCGACGCTGAGCACGGCCGCGGCCGTACGGCCGGCCGCTGCCGCCGGTGGTCTGCAACAGGTCACCGGCTTCGGCTCGAACCCCGGCAACCTCCAGATGTACGAGTACGCCCCCGAGACCCTGCCCGCGAACGCGCCGCTGGTCATCGCCCTGCACGGCTGCACACAGACCGCGAACGACTACTACACGGCCTCGGGCTGGCCGAAGTACGCCGATCTGTGGGGCTTCGCCGTGGTCTTCCCGCAGACCACGGCCGCCAACAACGCGCTGTCCTGCTTCGGTTGGTTCGATCCGGCCGAGGACAGCAGGGGCAAGGGCGAGGCCGCCTCGATCGCGCAGATGGTGGAGTACGCGAAGCAGCAGTACGGCTCGGACGGCCGCCGGGTGTACGTCACCGGCCTCTCGGCGGGCGGCGGCATGACGGCCGACCTGCTGGCCGCGTACCCGGACGTGTTCGCGGGCGGCTCCGTGGCCTCGGGGCTGCCCGCCCAGTGCGCGACGAGCCAGGCGGGCGCGTCCGGCTGCCAGACCGGGCCGCCGAAGCTGACGCCCGCGCAGTGGGGCGACAAGGTGCGCGGTGCCCATCCCGGGTACTCGGGGCCCTGGCCCCGGGTGGCGATCTGGCAGGGCACCTCCGACTACACCGTGTACCCCGCCAACGCCACGGCCCTGCGCGACCAGTGGACGGACGTCTGGGGCATCGGCCAGACCCCGTCGGCCACGGACAGCCTCCCCGGCAACACGACGCGCAGCGTGTACGACGACGCCTCGGGAAATCCCGCGGTGGTGACGTACTCCGTCGCCGGCATGGGCCACGGTCTGGCCGTGAGCCCCGGCTCGGGCGCCGAGCAGTGCGGGACGACGGCCGCGTACTTCCTGAACGCCATCTGCTCGACGTACCACACCGGCGTCTTCTGGGGCCTGGACCGGGACGTACCAGGCGGCGGGGAACAGCTTCCCGCCCCGTCCGGCCTGCGGGTCACGGGTGTCACGGCGGACAGTGTCTCGCTGTCCTGGGACGCGGTCGCGGGCGCGGGCTCGTACGCGGTGCACCGCAACGGCACGAAGGTCGCCACGACCGCCGGCACGACGTACACGGACCCGGGTCTCACCGCCGGCACGGCGTACCGCTACTCGGTGGCGGCGATCGACGGATCGGGCACGCCCGGCACCGCCTCGCCCCGGGTGACGGCGGCCACGACCGGCGGCGCACCGGCGCGGTGCTTCACGGCGACCAACTACGCGCAGGTGGCGGCGGGCCGGGCCCGTACCGCGGGCGGCCATGTGTACGCCAACGGCTCCGACGAGAACATGGGCCTGTACAACGTCTTCGTCACCCACACCCTGAAGGAGTCGCCGCCCGGGTACTTCGTGATCGCGGACACCGGTTGCACGGCCTGAGCGGTGTCCGGCGCGAGGCCCGCCCTGCGCGGTCAGGTCCTGCGCGGTCAGGTCCTGCGCGGTCAGGTCCTGCGCGGTCAGGTCTTGCGCAGGTCCGGGGCCGGGACGCCGATGAGCGACTGCCGCAGGGCGTCCCACGCGGTGCGCATCGCCCGGGTGAGGGCGGGCGGGTCGCTGCCGACGACCCGGACCCAGGCCCCGCAGTCGTCGGGCAGGGTGCTCACCCCGAAGGCCAGGCCGGTCGGGGCGAGCGCCTCGTGGAGCGTGTCGGCGACCCGGGCCGCGGGGGCGAGCGGGGTGACCGCGTACAGGGTGGCCATCAGGTCGTGGTCCGCGAAGACGGCGGGCCCGGTGACCGGACCGGGTCCCTGCGGATCGAGGCGGACGGTGTCCACGGCCAGGAGTGTCCCGTCCGGGCGCCGGATCTCCAGGTCGCTGAAGAGCATGCGGTAGGCGTGCCGTTCACCGCGCGCCAGCCGTCCGGCCGCGATCGTCTCGCCCAGCAGCACGGTGGCGGTCGGATCGACGGTCACCCGGGTGTGCTGGTAGAAGCGGGCGTCCCGGTAGGGGATCAGGGAGTCCGGCAGGTATTCGACGTAACTCCCCTCGTCGGCCGCGAGGTTGACGATCTGGGTCGCGTGGTCGAACTCCATCCGGTGCACCTTGGTGGCGGCCTGTGTGGTCAGGTGGACCGAGGTGCCGGGGCCGCAGTCGATGTCGATCCGGTTGCGGTCGGCCTGGATGATGCCGCCGCCGGTCGACATCAGATAGGTCACCGGGAGGTCGGGTCGCGCCGGGTCGATGTACAGCGGGCGCATGATCTGCAGCGGTGACTTCTGGTACCGGCCGACGAGCTCGGTCCGCTCACCCACCCGTACGTAGCGCAGTTCGAGCAGACCGACCTTGCCGGGGCGCCCGGCGGCCAGGGTGTCCGGCGTGCCGGTGAGGTCGAGCATCCGGGCCGGTACCCGACGGGGTTCGTAGTGCGCGGGATCCAGCCGCGCGGGCGCCTCGGTCATGCGGAAGCCGTCTCCTGGGCGGCTTCGTGGGACAGGAGGAAGTCGGCGATGGTGCCGAGGCCCTCTCCGGTGAGCGAGTTGGTCAGCACCACCGGCCGGCCGTCCCGGACGCGGTGGGCGTCCGACTCCATGACACCGAGATCGCACCGCACGTAGGGGGCGATGTCCACCTTGTTGATGACGAGCAGTTCGCACTCGGTGATGCCCGGACCGCGCTTGCGCGGCATCTTGTCGCCCTCGGCGGTGTCCAGCACGAACAGGAACAGGTCGACCAGCGCGGGGCTGAAGGTGAGGGTCAGGTTGTCCCCGCCGCTCTCGAAGAGCAGGGTGTCCACCTCGGGGAAGCGCTCCAGGAGTTCGTCCGCGGCCGCCTGGTTCATCGTCGGGTCGTCACGGACGGCGGTGTGCGGGCAGGCCCCGGTCTCCACGCCGACGATCCGGTCCGCGTCGAGGATTCCGGCCAGGGTGCGGCGCACATGCGCGGCGTCCTCGGTGGTGAAGATGTCGTTGGTGATGACGGCGGGGGTCCGGCCGCGTTCGATCAGCATCGGGACGAGCGCTTCGATCAGGGCGGTCTTGCCGGAGCCGACCGGTCCGGCGACACCGACGCGCAGTACGCCGTCCTTCGGCCGCCGCATGAGCTCGTCGTGGTCGTGGTGGTGGTGCCTGGCCTGCATAGGGTCGTGCATGGTGATCCTGTCCTGGTGGTGTAGGTGCGGTGGAAGGGGTACGAGGCCCTAGGGCCTGTCCGGCGGATCATGGCCGGGGGCGTGGCTTCTGGTGCGGCGCCTTGCGATGCACCGCACCAGACGCCGCGCCCTGTCCGACCCTGATCCGCCGGACAGGCCCTAGCTGGCGAACAGCCGTGCCTCGGCGCGCTCGTGGCGGCCGGCCATGACGTCGGCCACCGGGACGCAGCCGCCGATGTCGGCCAGTTCCCGCCCCAGGGCCGCGTCGACGGTCTCCTCGATGACCCTGGCGGCCCCGTGCAGGACGACCTGCGCGCGGCGGTGGTCGGTCAGCCGCAGCCGCATGGCGGCCCCCACGAAACTGGCCGCGAAGGCGAACAGTTCGCAGGTGACCGCCTGGCGGACGGGCAGCCCGTTGCCCGCGTGGACGACGGCGGCGACGACCGGCTGGCAGCCGCGTACGGCACCGTCCCGGTAGAGGCCCCGGTACCGCTCGATCTGCTCGGTGCCGTACACCTCGCCGGCCAGGTCCAGCAGCTGCCGTCCGGTGCGGACGGCGGCCTGCCGGGCCTCCCGGCCCAGTTTGGTGGCGTGCAGCCGCTGTTCCACGGCCACCACCTCCTCCCAGTCGTCGGCGGTGACCGCACGGTGGGCGAGCGCGAGGGCGGTGGCGTCGGCCGGACCCACGCTGTGGCGCAGGAGGTCGTGCAGGAGCGCCGGCAGGCCGGACGGGGTGACCGCGCGGGCCTGCTGGAAGCCCTCCAGGCCGTGGGAGAGGGTGTAGTAGCCGCTGGGGAAGGCCGAGTCGGTGAGCTGGAGTCCGGTCAGCAGGGCCGGGATCGGTATCGGGTCGTTCACACCGGGGTTTCCGTTCGGGCGGGTCGTCGGACGACGTCGTGCGTTCGGGCCGTCGTCAGACGATGTAGAAGAGGTGGTTGAGCGGGAGCCGCTCGGCCGGCTCGATGGTGGCGGGCTCTCCGTCGACGGTGACCTTGTACGTCTCCGGGTCCACCTCGATGCGCGGCAGCGCGTCGTTGCGCACCATGTGCTGCTTGCCGATGGTCCGGCAGCGCTGCACGGGTTCGATCCGCCGTTGCAGCCCCAGCTCCTCGGGGACCCCGGCGGCGATGGACGCCTGCGACATGAACGTCACCGAGGTGCGCTGCTTCGCGCGGCCGTGGGTGCCGAACATCGGCCGGTAGTACACCGGTTGCGGCGTCGGCAGGGAGGCGTTGGGGTCGCCCATCAGGGCCCAGTTGACCATGCCGCCCTTGATGATCAGCTTGGGCTTGGCGGCGAAGGAGTGGATCGGCCAGAGCACGATGTCGGCGAGCTTGCCGGGCTCCAGGGAGCCGATCACGTCCGCGGCGCCGACCGCAGTCGCGGGGTTGATCGTCAGCTTGGCCAGGTAGCGCAGGACCCGCGCGTTGTCGTTGCGGGAGCTGTCCTCCGCCAGCGGACCGCGCATCTCCTTGCAGTGGTGCGCCGTCTGGAAGGCGCGGACGAAGGACTCGCCGACCCGGCCCATGGCCTGGGAGTCCGAGGAGAAGATGCTGATGACCCCGAGGTCGTGCAGCACGGTCTCGGCCGCGATCGTCTCGGCGCGGACCCGGCTGTCGGCGAACGAGACGTCCTCGGGGATGTCACGGGACAGGTGGTGACAGACCATCACCATGTCCAGCAGCTCGTCCACCGCGTTGACCGTGTACGGCAGGGTCGGGTTGGTGGAGGCCGGCAGTACGTTGGCCTCGCCCGACACCCGGATGATGTCGGGGGCGTGGCCGCCGCCCGCGCCCTCGGTGTGGAAGGTGTGGATGGTCCGGCCGTCGATCGCCGACAGGGTGTCCTCGTAGAAACCGCCCTCGTTGAGGGTGTCGGTATGGATGGCCATCTGTACGTCGTGCTCGTCGGCGACCCGCAGCGCGGTGTCGATCGAGGCGGGGGTGGCGCCCCAGTCCTCGTGCACCTTCAGCCCGGCGGCCCCCGCCTCGACCTGCTCGCGCAGTGCCTCGGGCAGGCTGCCGTTCCCCTTGCCGAGCAGCCCCACGTTGACCGGCAGGTCCTCCACGGCTTCCAGCATCCGGTGGATGTTCCAGGGGCCGGGGGTGCAGGTGGTGCCGTTGGATCCGTCGGTGGGGCCGGTGCCGCCGCCGAAGAAGGTGGTGATGCCGTTGGACAGGCCCTCCTGCGCCTGCTGGGGCGCGATGAAGTGGATGTGCGTGTCGACGCCCCCGGCGGTGGCGATGAGGTGCTCGCCGGATATCACCTCGGTGCCGGGGCCGATGACGAGCTTGGGGTCGACGCCGCTCTGGAGGTGCGGGTTCCCCGCCTTGCCGACGCCGACGATCAGGCCGCCGCGGACCCCGATGTCGCCCTTGACCACGCCGAGGACCGGGTCGAGGACCACGACGTTGGTGATGACGAGGTCCAGGGCGCCCTCGCGGTTGAGCGCGGACGGGTCCTGGGCCATGCCGTCCCGGATGGCCTTGCCGCCGCCGTAGACGGCCTCTTCGCCGTAGGAGCCGGCGTTGTGGTCGTACTCGACCTCGACGACCAGGTTGGTGTCGGCCAGGTGGAACCGGTCGCCCACGGTGGGGCCGAACAGATCCGTGTACTGCTTGCGCGGGATGATCGCCATCAGGCCCGGTCCCCTTCGTTCTTGGTCTCGGTGCTGTCGGCGTCGGAGTGGATGAAGCCGAGTTCCGCGGCGCGGCGGAGCGCGTCGCGCCGGGTGTCCGGGGCGGACAGGCCCCCGTTGACGAGTCCGGCGAAGCCGGTGAGCCGGCCGGTGCCGGCGAAAGCGCACAGCTGCACCTCGCGGGTGTCGCCCGGCTCGAAGCGCACGGCGGTCCCGGAGGGGATGTCCAGACGCATGCCGTAGGCGGCCTCGCGGTCGAAGCGCAGCGCGCGGTTGATCTCGAAGAAGTGGTAGTGGGAACCGATCTGGACGGCCCGGTCACCGGTGTTGGCGACGGTGAGCGTGATCCTGGCCCGGTTGGCGTTGATCTCCACGGGTTCGTCCCCGTAGAGGTAGTGGGCTCCGCCCGACATCTGTGTCTCCTCGGTCTTTCAGGCGCTGATCGGGTCGTGGCAGGTGACCAGCTTCGTTCCGTCGACGAAGGCCGTCTCGACCTGGAGGACGGTGAGCATCTCCCGTACGCCGGGCATCACGTCGTCGCCGGAGACGACCGTGCGGCCCAGCTCCATGCACTCGGCGACGGTGTGGCCGTCGCGGGCGGCCTCCAGGACGGCCTCGGTGATCAGGGCGGCGGCTTCGCTGTAGTTGAGCTTGGTTCCCCGGTCGCGGCGGCGGCGGGCCAGGTCCGCGACCACGTAGACATGGAGTTTGTCGATTTCCCGCGGTGCGAGGTTCATGACGTCACGTCTGCTTTCTCGAAGGTGCGTGTCCGAAGGAGAGCCCAGGGCGGTCCAGAGCCGGACCGGCCGCCAGGAAGAGCCAGGTCGTCACGGTGAACGGCCAGGTGAAGGGGGTTGTGCCGAACGACTGGGCGAAGGCTTCCCAGGCGGCGGCGAAGGGGACCGAGGCGACGGCGGCGAGTACCGCGTAACCGGCGGTCCACGCGGTGGGGGTCAGGAACACGGCGCCCAGCGCGATGGCGCAGAGCACCGCGTTGTAGCCGTACAGCCCGTCGGTGACGGA
The DNA here is from genome assembly GCF_045162475.1 of Streptomyces sp. NBC_00984. Lineage (NCBI taxonomy): Bacteria > Bacillati > Actinomycetota > Actinomycetes > Kitasatosporales > Streptomycetaceae > Streptomyces > Streptomyces sp. NBC_00984. Next base: position 6,323,698 of record NZ_CP108734.1, on the reverse strand, counting down.
GGCGGCGGGCAGCCCGGCCGCGCAGGCTGTCACGAGCGCCACGGCGCTGGCCCCCACCGCCGCGAGCGCCACGGTCCGGGAGGCGACAAGGAGCCCGGCGAGCACGATCAGGCCCGCGTACCACGTGTCGAGGAAGAAGATCTGGCCGATGTTGGCGCAGAGCGCCCGCCCCGCTTCGGCGGCCGTCAGCTCGGTGAACCCCGGCACACGCGCGGTCGCGCCGACGGTGACCGGGCCCGTCGACAGGGCGACCGTCAGGGCGCTGACGACCAGACAGTAGGGGGCCGTGAGCACGGGCAGCCCGAGGGGGGTGAGCAGGCGGCCCACCGCCCCGCTCAGCACGGCGCAGACCGCCGCCGCGAGCACGACCAGCACGGCCGTCCGCCACGAGGCGCCGAGCCGGATCACCAGGGCGATGCCGGTCAGGCACCCGCAGTAGCCCTGAAGCCCCTGCTCCACGCCCTTCCGGTCGGCCCCGAGCAGAACCGCAGCCCCGGTGGACGCGACGGTCCCGAGCAGCCCGAACACCCCGAGCCGCCACCCGCCGACGAACAGCGCGACCGCGAACAGCAGCCCGGACCACGGACTGCCGACAAGCACCACCTGCGCGATGCCGCGCAACTGCGCCGCCCCGGTCCGTGGAACCGCCCGGCCCCTGGGAAATACCCGGCCCCGTATCCGCACCGCCTGTTCTGCTGCGGGCACGTCTTCTCCTTTGAAACATGACGAATGAGGGCACACCGAATACATCCACATCGCCGCATTCGGGAGATGTGGATCTTGGTCAACAATCCGTTGAGACGGTACGCCCGGCAGCGACACAAAGGCATCGACAAGATGCGACCACGAAGCGCGACACTTCATCAACCTCTAGTGATACCCCCAGCTGAACGCCCCTCCAGGCCGCGCCGACAGCCACCCCGAACCCCCTCCGCGGCGAAATCCTTAGCCAGGTGTTGAACATTCCACATCCACCTTTTGACCGAAAGGCAAGCCCACGAAAGCACCCCACCCCACACAACTGCATGCGCCATACACACATAAAATTCAACAAGAAATTAGGTTAAATTCCGGCACAAGGGATCCGACCCGGCACTCCCCACAGAAAGCCGGCGTACGCTACGCCCCCCTGCGGGGGACAGAGGCCGTGCGTGAGTGGTTCGTGAGTGAATGGGGGCATGCTCCTCGACTTCACCCATGACCACGGCGGCGAACGGCTCAGCGGTGTGTACGGCGGTGAGCCGTCCGGGACCACCGCCGTGTTGCTGCACGGCGCGGGCACCGGCAGCAAGGAGCGACTGCTGCCGCCGGTGCGGGAGTTCGTGGCCCACGGCTGCCGCACGATCGCCTTCGACTTCTCCGGGCACGGCGAAAGCACCGGGAGGCTCGGTGAGCTGAGCCTACGGCGACGGTTCGAGCAGGCCTTGGCGGTGATCGAGGCGTACGCGGGGGCGGACGGGCCGCTGGTCCTGGTGGGGTTCAGCATGAGCGGGCAGACGGTGGCCGATCTCGCCCGGCACTACGGGGACCGCGTGGCGGCGATGGGACTGTGCGCGCCCGCCGTGTACGCCGCCGAGGCGTGGGACGAGCCCTTCGGGGACGGGAACGGCCGGTTCAGCGGAATCATCCGGTGGCCGGACAGCTGGCGGGAGGCACCCGCGCTCGACACGCTGCGGGCGTACGAGAGCCGGGCCGTGCTCGCCGTGCCGGGCACGGACGCGGTGATCCCGCCGGCGGTGACCGAGGCCGTACAGGAAGCGCTGGCCGCGCGCGCCCAGTACACACGGCTCGACCTGCCGGACGCATCGCACCAACTGGGCCTGTGGCTCGGCGACCACGGCGACGATCGGCGGGAGTTCGTGGCGGCGGTGCTGACCGGGCTCGACAACCGGGGCTGGACGGCGACGCGCGCGTGGGTGGCCAAGCAGATCGGCCCCGGCCGCTCGGTCGCCGACTCCCGTCTCTTGGCCGGCGGCTGGAGCTCCCAGATGCGCCGGCTCACCCTCGACGACGGCACGGACCTGGTGCAACGCACCTTCGTGAAGCCCTTCTTCCGCCACCACGAGCCCGGACTGCTGAACCGCGAGGCGTCCGTCCTGGCGCTGCTCGCCGAACAGGACTCCATCCCCGCGCCCGGTCTCGTCGCCGTGGACGCCACCGCCGAACACTGCGACCACCCGACCCTGTTGATGTCCGCGCTGCCGGGCCGCGTCCGCGTCGACGGGGACGACCTCGACCGGCGCCTGGACCTGCTCGCGGCCCAACTCGTCCGCGTCCACGGCGTTGTACCGGCCGAAAGGCCGCGCCCCTACCAGGCATGGACGTCCGCGGAACGCGTCCACACCCCGGACGGACCCCTGTGGGAGCGGGCCGTGGACGTGATCCGCCGCGACCCGCCGCCGTACGAAGGCCGCTTCCTGCACCGCGACTTCCACCCCGGGAACGTGCTCTTCACGGGAACCGGGCCCGAGCTGCGGATCACCGGTGTCGTGGACTGGGTCGAGACCTCGTGGGGCCCTGCCGACCTGGACGTGGCGCACTGCTCGACCGCGCTCGCCCTGCTGCACGGACCGGCGTACGGGCTGGCCTTCCGCGACCGGTACGAGGCACAGGGCGGCCACGGCCTCGCCACCGGCCCCGACCACCTGTACTGGCGGCTGCTCGACGCCCTGCACTACTGCCCCGACGCGGCGAAACTGGCCGGACGGTGGCGCGAGCTGGGGCGGGACGATCTGACGCCCGAGGTACTGGGGGAACGGCTGGAGGCGTACGTGGACGGACTGCTGCGCCGGTACGCCTGAGCCGGCGGGAGCACGGCGAAGCCGCACCGCCTCACGCACCGGAGGCCTTGGCGTGGGCCTCGGGCGAGGGCCGCACCTGCGGAGATCCTCAGGGCCTCTTTCCGCATCTCAGCTGATCATTCACCCACTGCCGACTGACGATTTCCCCATCCGACGTCAGATACTCCGCTGCCTTCAGGGGGCGTGACGGCTGGACGGACAGATCAATCCACTCGCCCCTGCCGCCGCCTGACCCTCCGTCACGTGACAGTTCCTCGACCTCGACAGAGAAACCCTCGGGAAGTGCCCCTGCGAGGGGTTTCCCTTCCTGGCGAAAACTGCCTGGCGTCCCCACGATGAACACACCCCGCTTCACCTCGTCGGAGACGGCCCCCCTGGCCTTCCACAACTGCTTGACACTGCTCGTCTCTCCGCGCCGAACACGGACGGTGATTTCTGCTCCGGAAACCTCATCCGCCGGGCAGAGAGGGTAGGCAATCACCACATTCCCCCGATCGTCCAACCGGTAGCCGAACCGCACGGAACTCGGACCCGGGCCTATGCAAGAGGTAAGGGCAACGGCGAGAAGCACCGCGGCGATCCATACCTTTCCTCGGCTTCCGCTCAGCATGGATACCCACCATTATCCAGATCGGCCGCGATCTCATACCTGTTGTGACAAGGATCGAGTCCAGCCATGAAGTACTTGGGTATAAAAATGAGCCCGGCCTGGTCCCACTGCTTCGTATGGACCCTCTCGTGCTTCAGTCGCTTCGTGCTGATGTACTCAGAGTCCCATCCCGTGACGTAGGTCCCACCCACGTTCGTTCCCCCTCGGCCGTACATGGGCAGAGCCGTCTGACAGACAGTCGGGCCATGGTCCTGGAAACATTCGGCTCCCCCGAGTCTCGCAACGGTTTCGTGCGCAGCACCAGTGACCCGACTCTGCATCTTGTTGAATTTCCCCATGACACCCTTCACGGCTGGCTGAGACATGCTCCACGCTGCCCCGTAGTTGCCTTTGAGGATGCCGCCGAGGATCCCGTCCCTCTTGCGTTGCTCGGCTTCTGCCCTGGCCTTGGCCTGCGCCCGGTACTCCGCAGCCTCCTTTTTCCGCTGCTCCGCATAGGAATCGTTGATCAGATACCCGGAAGGGTTGGCCCGGTACGCCGCGTAGCGTTTCTGGGATTCCTTGTCCTTCATCGGAGTCCGGTTCCAGACCCACTTGCTGCCCTTTTTGGTGTAGCCGACGTTCATGCCGCGGTCCCGCGCCCAGGCGTCGTCATTGTAGGAGGCGCCGCCGGCCGGGCCGTCGGGGCGGAGGCCGTCCGGGTCGGACTTGGTGAGCGGGTTGTTGTGGGCGTAGCTGTACGCGTTCATCTGCGCCGGGTCGTTGATGTCGATGACCGGGTCGACGGAGAGGAAGCGGCCGAGGGCAGGATCGTATTCACGCGCCCCGAGGTGAGTGAGACCGGTGGGGTCGTTGGTGCCGCCGACGAAGCCCCGGGTTCCGAACGCGGTGGACTGCGCGGTGCGGAGCTGCCCGAAGGGCAGTTGCTTGCGGCGCGTCAGGGCGAGCGTTCCGACCGCGATGGCGGACATCGCGGTGCCCTGGTGGTCGCCGATGAGGTACGAAGTGGTGGCCCCGGCGCGGACGGCCACGGTCTCGCCGTTGTGCGTGTAGGAGCGGGTGCCGGTCTTGGTGCCGTTGGCGGCGACGGTGCCGGCTGGGCTTCCAGACGTTGAGCTGATCCCGGCAGCGCGGAAACATAGAGCCGGCCCGTACCGGATTCGTTCCGGTACGGGCCGACTTCACGTGTTTCATTCGCGTTCGCAGGGAGAACCGTCGCCTAATCCTCCGGCGGGAAGACGACTTCCCCCGAGTCGGTCAGTGTGATCGTGATCGCCTCGACCGGGCACCCCTCCGCGGCCGTGAGGACCTTCTCGTCGGCGTCGGTCTCCGGGGCCGACGGGCGGGACTGGCGGGCGGTGTCCAGGGCGAAGGCGCCCGGCGCGTGGTTCACGCACATCCCGGAGCCGATGCAGACCCCCCGGTCGACCTCGACGGCCCAGCGGTCCCCCATCATTCCCCCTCGTATCCGGCCGGCAGGTGGATCATCTTGTGCTCGAAGTACTCGCCGTACCCCTCGGGGCCGAACTCCCGCCCCAGACCTGAGTTCTTGTACCCGCCGAACGGGCCGAGCATGTCGAGGCTGAAGGTGTTCACGCTGTACGTGCCCGTCCTGACCCGGCGGGCGATGTCGATGCCGCGTTCGGTGTCGGCGGTCCAGACGCTGCCGCTGAGGCCGTACTCGGAGTCGTTGGCGATCCGCACCGCCTCGTCCTCGTCGCCGTACGGCAGCAGGCAGATGACGGGGCCGAAGATCTCCTCGCGGGCGATGCGCATGGAGTTGTCGACGTCCCCGAAGAGGGTCGGTTCGACGTACCAGCCCCGCTCCTGGGAGGCCGGACGGCCGCCGCCGGTGAGGATCTTGGCGCCCTCGTCCTGCCCGATCCGGATGTAGTCGAGCGAGCGCCGCTGCTGGCGCTGCGCGACGAGGGGGCCGAGTTCGGTGGCGGGGTCGAGCGGATCGCCGACCTTCAGCGCACCGGCCGCGGCGGCGAACGCCTCGGACGTCTCGTCGTAGCGGGAGCGCGGGACGAGGATGCGGGTCTGGGCCACGCACGCCTGGCCGTTGATCATCCAGGCGAAGGGGACGATGCCCGCGACGGCGGCGTCCAGATCGGCGTCCGGGAGGATGACGGCGGCGGACTTGCCGCCCAGCTCCAGGGTGACCCGGGTGAGGTTGCGCGAGGCGACCTCCATCACCCGGCGCCCGGCGGCCACGGACCCGGTGAACGACACCTTGTCGACACCGGGATGCCCGACCAGGTACTCGCTGACCTCGCGGTCGGCCGGAAGGATCGACAGCACCCCCTCCGGCAGCCCGGCCTCGGCGGCGATCTCGCCCAGGATGTAGGCGTCCAGCGGCGATTCGGGCGAGACCTTGAGCACGGCGGAGCAGCCGGCCAGCAGCGCGGGCGCGAGCTTGGCGGCGGCGGTGAACTGCGGAACGTTCCACGGCACCACGGCCGCGACCACCCCGACCGGCTCCCGGCGCACCAGCAACGGCCCGAGCGCCCCGGCCCGCCGCTCCTCGTACGGGAACTCGCGGGCGACGGTGATCGCCGAGTCCCACACCATCATCGCGGCGAGCGCCTGCACCATGATGCTCGACGTGTACGGGGTGCCGTTCTCCGAGCTGATGACCCGGGCGATCTCCTCGTACCGCACGGCGAACCCGTCCTTGATCCGGGTGACCACCGCGATCCGTTCGTCCGGGCTCATCCGCGCCCAGGGCCCCTCGTCGAACGCCCGCCGCCCGGCGGCGACGGCACGGTCCACGTCCGCCTCGCAGGCGTGCGGCACCCGGCCGATGACCTGTTCGGTGTGCGGCGAGACGACCTCGATCGTGTCCCGGCCCAGCGGATCGACCAACTCCCCGCCGATGAACAGTTTTCCGTGTTCGACAAGCTCGGTCATGGCTGCTGCCTCCCGCGGCCCGGCGCGTTGCCCGACTCAGTATCCGACTCGGCATCTGACTCTGTGTCAGAACTGATACCAGTTCCAGTTCCAGGAGTCCACGGCCGCGACAGCACCCCGGACGAGATGGTCAACCAGGGCTACTACTGGAACAAGTTCTCGTTACAGTGGGGGCGACGCACCGGAGCCGCGAAGCCGTACGCCGTCCAGAGAGATGGGGACCTCATGACGCAGGTGACCGACCACGGCGGGGGCGTGCACAGCATCAAGGTGCCCATCCCGGACAATCCGCTCGGCCATACCCTCGTGCACGTCCTGGACACCGATCGGGGACCGGTCCTGATCGACACCGGGTGGGACGATCCCGAGGCCTGGGACACGCTCGGTGCCGGGCTCGCCGCCGTCGGTACGGAGATGGCCGACATCCACGGGGTGGTCATCACCCACCACCATCCCGACCACCACGGGCTCTCCGGCCAGGTGCGCGAGGCTTCCGGGGCCTGGATCGCCATGCACGCGGCGGACACCGCGATCGTGCGACGTACCCGGGAGTCCCGGCCCGGTACCTGGCTGACGTATCTCGCGGCCAAGCTCGCCGCGGTCGGTGCGCCCGAGGAGCACCTCGCGCCGTTGCGGGCCGCCGCGGCCGGCGGGGGGCGGATGCGTACCTTGCCGGGATTGCGGGCCGCGCTGCCGGACCGGGAGATCGTGCCCGGTGAGCTGCTCGGTCTGGCGGGGCGCAGGCTGCGGGCGATCTGGACGCCGGGGCACACGCCGGGGCATGTGTGCCTGCACCTGGAGGAGGAGCATCCGGGGAATCTGCCGGGCCGGGGGCGGCTCTTCTCGGGGGATCACCTGCTGCCGGGGATCAGTCCGCACATCGGGCTGTACGAGGACCCGGACGACGCGACGGTCACCGACCCGCTCGGCGACTACCTCGACTCGCTGGAGCGCATCGGCCGGCTCGGGGCCGCCGAGGTGCTGCCCGCGCATCAGTACGCCTTCACCGACGCGGCGGGACGCGTACGGGAGCTCCTCGGCCATCACGAGGAGCGGCTGACCGGGCTGCTGGGACTGCTGGCCGAGCCGCTGACGCCGTGGGAGCTGGCCGAGCGGATGGAGTGGAACCGGCCCTGGGCGCAGATCCCGCACGGCTCCCGGAACATCGCCGTCTCGGAGGCCGAGGCGCATCTGCGGCGGCTGGTGAAGCTCGGGCGCGCGGAGGCGGTGCCGGGGAGCGAGCCGGTGACATATATCGCAGTGTGAGGCGGGGCGGGCATCGCAGTGTGAGGCAGGCCGCCCCGCGGGGCTCATCTCAATGGCAGGGCCTCACTGACCCACCCGTCCGTCGATGCACTCGCGCAGCAGGTCGGCCTGCCCGCAGTGCCGGGCGTACTCCTCGATCCTGTGCACCAGCAGCTCCCGGACGGAGATCTTGTCCTTCCCCAGCCGCTCGCCGAGGTCCGGGTGCCCGGCCAGCGCGGCGTCGGTCGCGGCCTGCTCGCGCTGCAGATCGGCGTACGCGGCGTCGACCACGGCCTGCTCGGCGACGGCTCCGTCGAAGTCCGCGTCCCGCTTGCCGTACAGCTTCGGCAGCGGTTCACCGTCGGTGATCCAGTTGCGCCAGTCCCGTTCCACCTCGGCGAGGTGGCGCAGGAGGCCGAGCAGCGACAGCGTCGACGGCGGGACCGACCGGCGGGCCAGCTGCTCCGCGTCCAGGCCGTCGCACTTCATCCGCAGGGTCAGCCGGTAGTCGGTCAGATACTCCGCGAGCGTCGCGAGCTCGCCCTCCGGGCTCGTGCCCTCCTTGCTGCGGGGGTCGTCGTCCGGGTCCGCCCACATGTCGGGGTAGACGGTCGCCTGGGTCCAGCGTGCGGGTTGATCACTCATGCGGGACATGGTCGTCCGTTCGGGGCCGAACTCGCCAGTGGGTTTCCCCCGTTGCCCGCCAGTGGGTATTCCGCGTTGCCGGCGAGCCGAAGCCGCCCCGGGCCCGGCCGGGCCCGCCCGGTAGAGTGTGCGGGTCGTCATCATGCCCGTTCAGGGGGAAGCCGGTGCGAATCCGGCACTGACCACGCAGCCGTGAGCCGTCGTCGCAGACGGTGAGTCGGAATGCCCTGTCCGCGGTCGTGACCGGCTCGGACCACCGGACCCGCCGGTGGTCGGCACCGTCGAGGTATACGGAGCCGGAGCCTGGTGCCTGAGCGTGCCTGTGCCCGGTTCACCCCGCAGGAGAGGCCCCGCCCGCCATGACCGTACGCCGCAGCGCAGCAACGCTCGCCGCCACCGCCGCCGTGCTCTGCGCGGCCGCAGCGCCGGTCGCGGTCGCAGCGCCGTCCCCCTCGCCGTCCGCCGCACTGCCCGCCGGGCTGTACGGCACGAAGGACCCCACCTACGACGGGGTGTGGCGGCAGTCGCTGGCCTTCCTCGCCCAGCGGCTCGAAGGCGTCACACCGGCCGCGAAGTCGGTGGACTGGCTGATCTCCCAGCAGTGCGCCGACGGCTCCTACGCCGCGTTCCGGCCCGATGTCTCCAAGCCGTGCGACGCGAAGACGATGCGGGACACCAATGCCACCGCGGCCGCCACCCAGGCGCTGGTCGAGGTCGGCGGGCACCGGGAGACCGTGAACAACTCGGTGCGCTGGCTGAAGTCCGTGCAGAACGAGGACGGCGGCTGGGGCTACACCGCGGGCGCGCCCAGCGACGCCAACTCCACTTCCCTGGTGATCGGCGCCCTCGCCCGGCAGGGGCAGCGGCTCGCGGACATCACGACCCCCGGCGGCAAGACCCCGTACGACCCGCTGCTCGCGCTCGCGATCCCGTGCGGGGGCAAGGACGGCGGCGCCTTCGCCTACCAGCCCGACAAGAAGGGGAAGCTCGTCGCGAACGCGGACGCCACCGCGGCCGCCGTGCTCGGCGCGATGGGCAAGGCACTGGCCGTCGGGAACAACGCCGCGGGCAAGGCGCCCAGCTGCCACCCCGGTTCCGGCCTCACGCCCGAGCAGGCCGCCCAGAACGGCGCCCACTACCTCACCGGTGCCCTCGCCGGGAACGGCCACCTGAACCAGGCGCCGATGCCGGGTGCCACCGACTCCACCCCGCAGCCCGACTTCGGCAACACCGCGGACGCGGTCGTCGCGCTGTCCGCGGCCGGTCACCAGGACAAGGCGGCCGGGGCGCTCGGCTGGCTGAAGAAGAACTCCGCGGACTGGGCCGCCCAGAACGGCCCCGCCGCCTACGCCCAGCTGATCCTGGCCGCCCACTCGACCGGCGACAACGCCCGGGACTTCGGCGGCGTCGACCTGGTCGCCCGGCTGAACGCGGCCGGCCCCGCGCCCGCCGCCGTCGTGACGCCCGACCCGTCCGCCGACACCGGGTACGAGGCCACCGAGAAGGACCAGGTCCACAGCGGCGACGACGTGATCGGGGGCGTGTGGTGGTACATCGGCATCGCCCTCGTCCTCGCGGCAATCGCGTTCTTCCTGATCAGCGGTCGCCGGAAGAACAGGCAGCTGTGAGGCGCACGGGAAGGGCCACCGCGCTGCTGGTGGTCCTGGGCGCCGTCCTGGCCGTGCTCGGCGCGGGTCCGGCCCAGGCGGCCGGCTACCGGTACTGGTCGTTCTGGGAAGGCTCCGGCTCCGGCTGGACGTACGCCACCCAGGGCCCGTCCCTGGTCCGGCCCGACGACGGGACGGTGCAGGGTTTCCGGTTCTCGGTGAGCGAGGACTCCCAGGACTCGGCGAAGCCGCGCCGTGCCCCCGCCTTCACGAAGATCTGCGCGGACACCCCGGCCGAGGACGGCACCAAGAGGATCGCGCTCGTCATCGACCCGGGCACGACCGCGGACGCCCCGGCCGGTGAGACACCGCCCGCGCTGCGCACCGCGTGCGCGCGGGTCGACCCCGACGCGAGCGCCGCGGAGGCGCTCGCCTCGGTGGCCAAGCCCTTGCGGTACAGCAGCGACGCGATGCTCTGCGCGATCACCGGCTACCCGGTCTCCGGCTGCGGCGAACAGGTCTCCGGCGACGGGCACGGCACGCCTGCCGCGTCCGCCTCCGCCTCACCGGCCGGATCCGCGGCCGCCACCGGCTCGGGCGGCTCCGGCGGCCCGTCCGCCGGGGTGCTCGTCGGTGTCGGCGCCGTTCTCCTCCTCGGCATCGCCGCGGTCGTGCAGGCCCGCCGCCGCCGCGGATGACCGCCTCGACCAGCTCCGCGGTCCTGGCGCGCCGCCGTCCGCTGCGCGCCCCCGAGGCGAACCGGAGCAACGCCCTGCCCGCCGGGGCCTGGTGGCTGTGGGCGCTCGGCCTCGCCACCGCCGCCTCCCGGACCACCAATCCGCTGCTGCTCGGGCTGCTGGTGGGGGTGGCCGGTTACGTCGTGGCGGCGCGCCGCACGGACGCGCCGTGGGCCCGTTCGTACGGGGCGTTCGTCAGGATCGGGCTGTTCGTCGTCGCCGTGCGGCTGGTCTTCTCCGTCTTCCTCGGTTCGCCGATCCCCGGCACGCACCTGGTGTTCACGCTCCCCGAAGTGCCGCTGCCCGACTGGGCGAAGGGGGTCAGGATCGGCGGCCGGGTCACCGCCGAGCAGTTGCTCTTCGCGCTCTACGACGGGGCGAAACTGGCCACGCTGCTGATCTGCATCGGTGCGGCGAACTCGCTCGCCAACCCGGCCCGGCTGCTGAAGTCGCTGCCGGGCGCGCTGTACGAGGCGGGCGTCGCCGTCGTCGTCGCGATGACGTTCGCGCCGAACATGGTCGCCGACGTGCTGCGGCTGCGCACCGCACGGCGGCTGCGGGGCCGTCCGACCGGGGGCATCAAGGCGGTCCTCCAGATCGGACTGCCGGTCCTGGAGGGCGCGCTGGAGCGGTCGGTCGCGGTGGCGGCGTCGATGGACGCGCGCGGATACGGGCGTACCGCCCAGGTCCCGCCCGCCGTCCGGCACACCACGAACGTCCTCACGCTCGGCGGGCTGCTCGGGGTGTGTGCCGGTACGTACGGCCTGCTGGCCGCGCAGGGCGCGGTGTACGGGCTGCCGCTGCTGATCACCGGGCTCGTCGCCGCGATGGCCGGGCTGCGGCTCGGCGGGGCCCGTTCGGTCCGTACCCGCTACCGGCCCGACCGGTGGGGTGCGCGGGCCTGGCTGGTGGCGGGTTCGGGTGTCGCGGTGGCGGTGGCGATGATCTGGGCGGGCGGTGTCGACGGGGCGGCGCTGCACCCCGGAGTCGTACCGCTGGTCGCGCCGGTGCTTCCGCTGTGGCCCGCGGCCGCCGTGCTGGTCGGGCTGCTGCCCGCGGTGGTGGCGCCGGTGCCGCCGTCGGCGGGCGCCCCGAAATCCAAGGAGATCCAGTGATCCGGTTCGAGCAGGTCTCGGTGCGCTACGAGGAGGCGGAGCGCCCCACCCTCTCCGGGGTCGATCTGACCGTCCCCGAGGGCGAGTTGGTGCTGCTCGTCGGTCCGTCCGGGGTCGGCAAGTCGACGCTCCTGGGTGCCGTTTCGGGGCTGGTGCCGCACTTCACCGGCGGCACGCTGAGCGGCCGCGTCACGGTCGACGGGCGCGACACCCGTACCCACAAACCGCGCGAACTCGCCGATCTGGTCGGCACGGTGGGCCAGGACCCGCTCTCCCACTTCGTCACCGACACGGTCGAGGACGAGCTGGCGTACGGCATGGAGTCGCTGGGCCTGGCCCCCGACGTGATGCGGCGGCGGGTCGAGGAGACCCTGGACCTGCTGGGGCTCGCCGGGCTGCGCGACCGGCCGATCGCCACGCTCTCCGGCGGCCAGCAGCAGCGGGTCGCGATCGGTTCCGTCCTCACCCCGCACCCGAAGGTGCTGGTCCTCGACGAGCCGACGTCCGCGCTGGACCCGGCGGCGGCCGAGGAGGTCCTCGCCGTGCTGCAACGGCTGGTGCACGACCTGGGCACGACGGTCCTGATGGCGGAGCACCGACTGGAGCGGGTGGTGCAGTACGCGGACCAGGTCGTCCTGCTGCCGTCGCCGGGGGCCGCCCCGGTCATGGGCGCGCCCGCGGACGTCATGGCCGTCTCCCCGGTCCACCCGCCGGTCGTCGCGCTGGGCAGGCTGGCGGGGTGGGAGCCGCTGCCGCTCTCGGTCCGCGACGCCCGGCGCCGGGCGGCGGACCTGCGCGAACGGCTGGCATCGGTGCGCCCGCCCGCCCCGGAGCCGGTGGCCGCTCCCGCCCCGCTGCCCCTCGCGCCCTCCCCGGTACGGCGCGGCGCCCTCGCCCGGCTGCTGGGCCGCGGCGCGCAGACCGCCGACGTTCCCGAGCCGACCGTCGACGCCGCGGCCCGGGTCGAGCGGCTCGGTGTACGGCGCGGGCGCGTCGAGGCGCTGCGCCGGGTGACGCTCACCGTCGCCCCAGGCGAGACCGTCGCCCTGATGGGCCGCAACGGCGCGGGCAAGTCCACCCTGCTGGCCACGCTCGTCGGCATGGTCGAGCCCACCACCGGCACCGTCCTGGTCGGCGGCCGGACCCCGCACCGCACCGAGCCGCGCGAGATGGTGCGCCGGGTCGGGCTCGTACCGCAGGAGCCGCGCGATCTGCTGTACGCGGACACCGTCGCCGCCGAGTGCGCCGCGGCCGACAGCGACGCCGGCGCCGCCCCCGGCAGCTGCCGGGCCCTGGTCTCCGAGCTGCTGCCGGGTGTGCCGGACGAGACCCACCCCCGCGATCTCTCCGAGGGCCAGCGCCTCGCGCTCGCCCTGGCCGTCGTGCTCACCGCGCGGCCCCCGCTGCTGCTCCTGGACGAGCCGACCCGCGGTCTGGACTATGCGGCGAAGGCCCGGCTGGTCGGGGTGCTCCGGGGCCTCGCGGCCGACGGCCACGCGATCGTCCTGGCCACGCACGATGTGGAGCTCGCCGCCGAGCTGGCGCACCGGGTGGTGATCCTCGCCGACGGGGAGACCGTCGCGGACGGGGAGACCCGGCAGGTGGTGGTCTCGTCGCCGGCGTTCGCCCCGCAGACCGCGAAGATCCTCGCCCCGCAGGGATGGCTGACCGTGCCACAGGTGCGCGCCGCGCTGGGAGAGCCGTCGTGAGCGGGCGCCGGGCGCGGCCGGTGCGGCTCGGTCCGCGTGCGGTCGCCGCGCTCGTCCTCGTCAGCGCGATCGGTGTGGTCGCGTTCGGCTGGCCGCTGCTGGCCGGCCCCGGCGCCGGTCTGGCGCACTCCCAGGACGCGCCGTGGCTGTTCGCCGCGCTGCTGCCGCTGCTGGTCGGGGTGGTCGTCGCGATGATCGCGGATGCCGGTCTCGACGCGAAGGCGGTGGCGATGCTGGGGGTGCTGGCCGCGGTCGGCGCTGCGCTGCGCCCGCTGGGGGCGGGCACGGCGGGGCTGGAACCCATGTTCTTCCTGATGGTGCTGAGCGGCCGGGTGCTCGGGCCCGGCTTCGGCTTCGTGCTCGGCTCGGTGACCATGTTCGCCTCGGCGCTGCTCACCGGTGGCGTGGGGCCGTGGATGCCGTTCCAGATGCTGTCGATGGGCTGGTTCGCGATGGGCGCGGGCCTGCTGCCGGGCCCGGACCGGCTGCGCGGGCGGGCAGAGCTGCTGATGCTGGCGGGGTTCGGCTTCGTGGCGTCGTTCGCGTACGGCACGGTGATGAACCTGTACGGCTGGACGATGGTGCCCCCGGCCGGCTCGGGCATCTCGTTCCACGCGGGCGACCCGCTGGCGGACAACCTGGTCCGCTTCCTCGCGTACTGCGCGGCCACCTCGCTCGGTTGGGACCTGGGCCGGGCGGTGCTCACCGCGGTACTGACCCTGGCCGTGGGTCCGGCGCTGCTGAAGGCGCTGCGCCGGGCCACCCGCCGCGCCAATTTCGAGGCCCAGGTCACATTTGACGGCCCCCGCGAGTGAGGGCTCCCACAGGACCATGGCCCCCCACTATCGACAGTAGTAGCCGTCCCGGTGCCAGGCCCTTCGCCGTACCCGGCCCCGCCCCCGCCCCGGTCGCCCACCGAGTGAATCAGGCACTTAATATCACTTGGCCAACTTAATTACCTGTTAGGCCATTTAGGCGCATTTGGCTTGTCCATCCATTCCCGGCGGCCACCGGCGCGTTGTGATTCTCGTGGAACCACGAGAATTCTGGGAGCGGAACACCGTCCTGGCGGAAGCTTTCTGCGCCAGCGACGAACGCATGCGCCAGGCACAGGCGTTGCTGGACGAGACGCAGGCGGAGCGGAGCAGGACGCTGGCCGCCTTCGCCGTCACGGTCGGCGACGACGGATCGATCGCGGACTTGATGGGCCTGAACGAACGCGAAGTGCGATTAGCACGACGCACCGTCGGCCGCACCGACGCACGGTCCCTGGCCGAGGAGCTCCTGAGCCGGTCGCAGTCCGCGGCGGGCAGACCGGCCGGGGAGCCTGCCGCCGCGCCGGACAACGCCCTGCCGCACCTGGCCGACGAGCCCCCTTCCCCACCACCGGACGCACCGCAGCCCGCCCCACCACCGGCTGCGCCCCCGGCCCCTGCCCCCGCGCCGGCCACGACCGGGACCCTTGCCTACATCCCGTCGCCGTCTCCGCCCGTCGAGATGGAGAACACCGTCATCTGGTCGCCGAGCATGGACTCCGTGCTGCTGTGGAGCTGGGAGTCCGGTCTCGATCTGCAGACGGTGGCCGCCGAACTCGGCCTGGAGGTACGCGCACTGCTGATGCGCGTACAGGAACTCGCCAACGACGGGCTGCTCACTCTCGCGACCCCGGTCGCGGACGTCGGCCGGTCGGGGCGGCACCGCCGCCACCACGAGGAGGGATACGCGGCGCTGTTCAGCCCCACCGCCACCTTCCCCACCCACGTGCCGTACTGAGGCACGCCCCCGTCGCCCCGAGGCCCCGGCGACGCGGGCCCCGGCCGGACGATCGGCCGGGGTCCCCCCACCCCTCCACCTCGTCCCGCCCCACCGGCCCGCCGCGCTCAGCGCCGCGCGGCCACCGTGTCGAACCAGCGGACGATCTGCGGCCCCGACTTCATGTACGTGGTGTTGTGGTCGGCCGATCCCTGGTCGATCACCGGGGCGTCGACACCCCGGGCGGCCAGATCGGCGGCGCAGTTGCGGGCGTTGGCGATCGGGACATCGGTGTCGCCGGACGAGGAGTAGAGCCGTACCGGGACGTCCGGCTTCCAGGCGCAGTTGCCGTCCTGGGCGCGCGCCGCGTCCAGCAGACCGCCGGTGAGGTGCTGGAGCCGGCGGTAGTAGTCGTCGGTGAGCAGCTCCTTCAGCGTCGCGGGCAGCGCCGGGATGATCTCCTCCTCGGTGTGGTTGGTGTCGAAGAGCTCGTCCACGATTCCCGCGTACGGCTTCCGGAACGCCTCGGAGGGGTCCTTGTAGAGCGGGTGCAGTCTGCTCTGCGCGGTGAGGTAGTACGTCATGTAGAAGACGGCGCTGGTGTCGTTGACCCTGCCGTCGAAGAGGGCGGGCGTCTCCGCGTGCTCGATGTCGTAGGGGCCCGATACGGGGGCGAGGGCCCGG
The DNA here is from genome assembly GCF_045162475.1 of Streptomyces sp. NBC_00984. Classification (NCBI taxonomy): domain Bacteria; kingdom Bacillati; phylum Actinomycetota; class Actinomycetes; order Kitasatosporales; family Streptomycetaceae; genus Streptomyces; species Streptomyces sp. NBC_00984. The sequence goes on along the minus strand of NZ_CP108734.1, from coordinate 6,307,880 downwards.
AGCCTGAAGTGCCGGTCCATGCCGTTGTCGAGGGCCTTGCCCAGGGCCATCGCGACCTGGCCGCCCTGGGAGAAGCCGCTGGCGTACACATCGCCGGTGAGCGGCCGGTCCAGGCGCTGCGCGGCGGTGCGGGAGGCCCTCAGCATGTCGACGGTGGCCGTGACGGAGGACTTGGTGTCCATGTACGGGTGGCGTCCGGGGCCCTTGCCGAGGCCCAGGTAGTCGGGCGCGGCGACGGCGCGGCCCGCCGAGGCGTGGAGGTACGGGGCGAAGCGGCCGAAGTCCTCGCCGACGGAGGGTGCGTAGTCGCGGTGGGCCATGGTGCCGTGGGTGTCGGAGACCACGTCGAGACGGTGGGGGCCGCCCTTGGGGAGGGCGAGGAGACCGGTCGCGGTGGTGGGTGCGCCCTGCGGGGTGACGGTGCGGTAGGTGAGGCGGTAGGCCCGCAGTCCGTGGCGGACGGTGCCGGTGTCCATGCCGCCCTCGGCGAGGAACCGGGCGACGTCCGCGCGGTCGAGGTCGGCCACGGGGGTGATGCCCAGCAGGGTTCCTCTGCCGTGCGCGGTGTCCGTGTGCGGTGCCCCGGGTGCCCCGGCGGGCTGTTGCGCAACGGCGGGCACGGCGCCCAGGGCGGCGAGGACCATCACCGCGGCGGCCGCCGTCGTCCGGCGGGCGATGCGCCGGCGCTTGCGCGAAGTCGGGTATCCGGTACGGCTGTTGTTGTTATCCATGGCCATGACGCTATTCAGCCGGGCGCCGCGCCGACATCGGCGTGGACCCCCGGCCCGGGGTGCACCTGACAACACCCCCGGGCGGGGGCCCACCCTCCGCGGAGCCGCCGGCAGCGCCCCGGGTCAGAGCCGCTGGATGATCGTCCCCGTCGCCAGCGCGCCGCCCGCGCACATCGTGATAAGGGCGAACTCCTTGTCGCGGCGCTCCAGTTCGTGCAGCGCCGTGGTGATCAGCCGGGCCCCGGTGGCGCCCACCGGGTGACCGAGCGCGATGGCACCGCCGTTGACGTTGACCTTTTCGAGGTCCTGCCCGAAGACCTGCGTCCAGCTCAGCACCACGGACGCGAAGGCCTCGTTGATCTCGACGATGTCGATGTCCTTGAGCGACATCCCGGCCTTGCCGAGCACCGCACGGGTCGCGTCGATCGGCCCGTCGAGGTGGAAGTGCGGGTCCGAACCGACCAGGGCCTGGGCGACGATCCGGGCGCGCGGCTTGAGCTTGAGGGCGCGCGCCATCCGCTTGGAGGCCCACATGATCGCGCAGGCGCCGTCGGAGATCTGCGAGGAGTTGCCCGCGGTGTGGATGGCGGTGGGCATGACCGGCTTGAGCCGGGCGAGCCCCTCCATGGTGGTGTCGCGCAGCCCTTCGTCCCGGTCGACCAGGCGCCACATGCCCTGTCCGGCCGCCTGTTCCTCCTCGGTGGTCGGCACCTGGACGGCGTACGTCTCCCGTTTGAACCGTTCCTCGGCCCAGGCGACGGCGGCCCGCTCCTGCGAGATCAGCCCGAGCGAGTCGACGTTCTCCCGGGTCAGCCCGCGCTTGCGGGCGATGCGTTCGGCGGCCTCGAACTGGTTGGGCAGGTCGATGTTCCACTCGTCGGGCCAGGGCTTGCCCGGTCCGTGCTTGGAGCCGCTGCCCAGCGGCACGCGCGACATGGCCTCGACACCGCAGCTGATGCCGACGTCGATGACTCCGGCCGCGACCATGTTGGCCACCATGTGGGAGGCCTGCTGCGAGGAACCGCACTGGCAGTCCACGGTGGTGGCGGCGGTCTCGTACGGAAGACCCACGGCGAGCCAGGCGTTGCGGGCCGGGTTCATGGACTGTTCGCCGGCGTGGGTGACCGTGCCGCCGACGATCTGTTCGACGCAGTCGGCGTGGATGCCGGTGCGGCCGAGGAGTTCTCGGTAGGTCTCGCCCAGCAGATAGCCGGGATGCAGATTGGCGAGCGCGCCCCCGCGCTTGCCGATGGGGGTGCGTACTGCTTCGACGATGACGGGTTCCGCGGCCATGAGCTCGTCCTCTCCTCGCACTTCCGCAGGGGCGTCCCGGCGCCCGCGGATGGAACTAGTACGCGTTCTAGTTCTTTAGCAGTCTTATGAGGCTTACCCCCGGTACGCAAGAGGGCTGCACGCTCCTTGCGTCCGCTCCATACCGGCCCCACCCACTCTTCACGCAACAGAACGAACCACCTCTCTTGCCAGTTGTAGAACTCGTTACTACCTTTCCGTCAACATCTGATGGGCCGTCAGGCAGCGTCCGGGCGGCCCTCGGACCGACCTGGAGCTGCCGATGTCCTGCCCCCATCTGCCCGAAGGGTTCGACTTCACCGATCCCGATCTGCTCCAATCCCGCATTCCACACCCGGAGTTCGCACAGATGCGGCAGACCGCACCGGTCTGGTGGTGCACCCAGCCGGCCGGCATCTCCGGTTTCGACGACGCGGGCTACTGGGTCGTCACCCGGCATGCGGACGTCAAGTACGTCTCCACCCACCCCGAACTGTTCTCCTCCCACACCAACACCGCGGTCATCCGCTTCAACGAGTCGATCAGCCGGGACCAGATCGAGGTCCAGAAGCTGATCATGCTGAACATGGACCCGCCCGAACACACCCGGGTCCGTCAGATCGTCCAGCGGGGCTTCACGCCCCGGGCGGTGCGCTCCCTGGAGCAGGCCCTGCGCAGCCGCGCCCGCTCGATCGTCGAGACCGCGCTCGCCTCCGCCGACGACGACGGATCGTTCGACTTCGTCACCAACATCGCCGTCGAGCTGCCGCTCCAGGCCATCGCGGAACTCATCGGCGTACCGCAGGAGGACCGGTCCAAGCTCTTCGACTGGTCCAACAAGATGGCCGCGTACGACGATCCCGAGTACGCGATCACCGAGGAGGTCGGTACCGAGGCGGCCATGGAGATCGTCTCGTACTCGATGAATCTGGCGGCCGCCCGCAAGGAGTGCCCGGCCGGGGACATCGTCTCCCAGCTGGTCGCCGCGGAGGGCGAGGGGAACCTCTCCTCCGACGAGTTCGGCTTCTTCGTGATCCTGCTCGCCGTCGCCGGGAACGAGACCACCCGCAACGCCATCAGTCACGGCATGCACGCCTTCCTCACCCACCCCGACGAGTGGGAGCTCTACAAGCGCGAGCGCCCGGAGACGACCGCCGAGGAGATCGTCCGCTGGGCCACCCCCGTGGTCTCCTTCCAGCGGACCGCCACCCAGGACACCGAACTGGGCGGACAGCTGATCAAGAAGGGCGACCGGGTCGGGCTGTTCTACTCGTCGGCCAACAACGACCCCGAGGTCTTCGAGCACCCGGAGACCTTCGACATCTCCCGCGATCCCAACCCCCACCTCGGCTTCGGCGGCGGCGGTCCGCACTTCTGCCTCGGCAAGTCCCTTGCCGTGATGGAGATCAACCTGATCTTCAACGCAATCGCGGACGTACTTCCCGACCTGCGGCTGGTCGACGATCCGCGGCGGCTGCGCTCGGCGTGGCTCAACGGGATCAAACAGCTCCAGGTCAGCACCGCCGCGAGCAACGCCGCTACCGGTACCGCCACCGGGAGCTGACCGCTGCCGTCGGTTGCGGACGGTGGGGGCTCGTTCCGGACGGCGGGGGTCTCGTTCCTCACGCCCCGGCCCCCGCCGTCCGTCCCCGGCACCGCGCCCTGCCGAACCCCCGCGCGGGAGGCGCACAACCGCGCGAGGATCATGGCGGGCATGCACGCCCTGCTCTCCGCCTTCGCCCCCATCTGGATGCTCACCACGATCGGTTACGCGGTCGGCCGCAGCGGTCTGCTGGGCGAGCGGGCGGAGGCCGTGCTCGGCCGGTTCGTCTTCCATGTGGCCATGCCCGCCGCCCTGTTCACCATGGTGTCCGGGGCGCGGCTGGACTCCTTCGCCAACTCCTCGATGGTGGCCTTCGCCGTGGGTACCGCGCTGGTCTGCGGTCTCGGGTTCCTGGCGGCCGGGCGGCTCTTCGGCCGGGGCACGGCCGACCGGGCGATCGGCAGCATGGCGTCGGGCTACGTCAACTCCGCCAATCTCGGCATTCCGGTGGCGGTCCAGGTGCTCGGCGACGCGTCGTTCGTCGCCCAGATCATCCTGTTCCAGGTCCTGTTGGTCTCCCCGGTGATCCTGACGCTGCTGGACACGGGGACGGGGGCCGGGTCGGGGACGGGTTCCGGGAAGGCCGTCGTGTTGCGGCGCATGCTGACCATGCCGGTCCGCAACCCCATCATCATGGCCTCGTTGCTCGGTGTGGCCGTGTCCGCGCTCGGACTGCGACTGCCGCACGCCCTCGCCCACTCCTGCGACCTGCTCGGCGCCGCCGCCGTGCCGACGGCCCTGATCACGCTGGGCCTGTCCCTGAACGCCCGCCCGGCCGCCGTCGGTTCGACGGACCTCGCGCAGGTCACGGCACAGCCGGTGCGCGCGGAGAGCACAAAGGGCGCAAAGGGCGCGGGGCACTCGGCGCGTGCCGAGGTCGTCGTGGCGGTGGCGCTCAAGACGCTGGTCCAGCCCCTGATCGCCTTCGCCGTCGGTGGCCCGCTGCTGCATCTGCCGGAGCACCAGCTCCTTGCCGTGGTGCTCTGCTCGGCGCTGCCGACCGCTCAGAACGCCTTCATCTACGCCCAGCAGTACGGACTGGACACCCGGGTGGCCCGCAATGCCGTGGTGACCTCGACGGTGGCCTCCATGGCCACGCTCTCCCTCGCCACCTGGGCCCTGGGAGCGACCGGCTCCTGAGCCGTTCGAGTGGCGGACCGGCGCCGGCGGGCGGATGCTGGTCTGGCGGCGATCCACGCCGAAGGGGTGCCAGGACGAGGTGTTCGTCCCGGCACCCCTTCGGCCCTTTCGGGGGCTCAGCCCGCCGGCGCCGCACCGCCGGAGCCGTTTGCCGCCCGGCCCTCAGAGCTGCCGGCTGCCCACCTCTTCGTCCGGCGCTCTCGGCACCGGCACCGGCACCGACCGCTCCAGGTCGTCCTGCGGCTTCGCCGCCGCCGGTACGGCCACCGGCCGCAGCCTCCGCGGCCCCGCCAGCAGATGGGTGAGCCCGAAACCGAGCGCGACGACGGCCGCTCCGCCCACCGCGTCCAGCACCCAGTGATTGGCCGTGGCGACGATCGCGGAGACCGTGAAGAGCGGGTGCAGCAGCCCCAGCGCCTTCATCCACGCCTTCGGGGCCAGCATGACGATGACGACACCGCACCAGAGCGACCAGCCGAAGTGCAGCGAAGGCATCGCCGCGTACTGGTTGGTCATCGCGGTCAGGCTTCCGTAGTCCGGCTTCGCGAAGTCCTGGACGCCGTGGACCGTGTCGATGAAGCCGAGCCCCGGCATCAGGCGCGGCGGGGCCAGCGGGCAGAGCCAGAAGCCGACCAGCGCGAGCAGTGTGGCGAAGCCGATGGTGCTGCGGGCCCAGCGGTAGTCCGCGGGGCGCCGTACGTAGAGGACGCCGAGGATCACCAGCGGCACGATGAAGTGGAACGTCACGTAGTAGTAGTCGAAGAAGCCCCTCAGCCAGCCGATGTTCACGACCGCGTGATTGGCCCAGTGCTCGATGTCGATGTGCAGCCACTGCTCGATGGAGTGGATCTGGCGGCCATGGTGTTCGGCGGTGGCGCGGCCGGCCGTCGCCGCGAGCCTGACATGGGAGTACGCGGAGTACACGACCCTGATCAGGAGCAGTTCCAGCAACAGGTTGGGCCGGCTCAGCACCCGCCGCCAGAACGGCAGCAGCGGGACACGGCTCCAGCGGGCCGGGACCGGGGCGGCGCAGTCCGTGGGGATCGGATGCTGCCAGTACTGCGAGGTGCGCGGCAGGAACGGCACGGCGCAGGCCGCGGCGAGCGCGGCGATCAGCAGCACGTTGTCGCGTACGGGGGAGACCGCCTCGATGTTCGGCAGCAGAATCTGCCCCGGCAGCGTGAGCACCAGGACCACGACCGCGGGCCAGACCAGCCGGTCGGAGGCCCGCTTCCCGACCCGGCCGACCACGGCGAGCAGCACCCACAGCAGCTGGTGCTGCCAGGCGGTCGGCGAGACGGCGACGGCGACGCAGCCGGTCACGGCGACGGCGAGCAGCAGCTGACCGTCCCCCGCGTACCGTGCGGCGCGGCGCAGCCCGAAGAAGCAGACGGCGGCCGCCAGCACCACGTACAGCGCGATCTCCAGCGGGCCCGCGAGGCCGAACCGGAGCAGGGCGCCGTGCAGGGTCTGGTTGGCGAGGCTGTCCGCGTCGCCGCCGAGCCCGGTGCCCGCGACATGGTGCACCCAGTACGTCCACGAGTCGCCCGGCATCGCGGCCCAGGCCAGCGCCGTGCAGGCGGCGAACACCGCGCCGCCGGTCGCCGCGGCCTGCCGGCGCCCGGTCAGCCGCAGCAGTACGACGAAGAGCAGCACGGTCGGCTGGAGCGCGGCCGCCAGCCCGATCAGGATGCCCGAGGTGCGTTCCCCGCGGACCGCGAGACAGCCCAGCAGCACCAGCAGGACCGGCAGGATGCTGGTCTGCCCCAGGTGCAGCGCGTTGCGGACCGGCAGCGAGAGCATCAGCAGGCTGATCGCGACGGGCGCGGCCGGCAGCGCGGTACGGCGGGACACCGGTCCCGGCAGCGCACGGGCGGCGACGATGCCCAGCGCGACGACGAGCAGCAGCGAGCCGAAGGTCCAGACGACGCCCAGGCTCTGTTCCGCGATACGGGTCAGCGGTTTCAGCACCAGCCCGGCGAACGGGGTGCCGGTGAACCGCTCGCTGTCGTACAGCGAGCCCGTCACATGCAGGACGCCGTTCTCACCGATCCAGGTCTCCAGATCGGTGAGCCGTTCGCCCGGCGGCTGTCTTAGCACCACCGCCATCTGCCGTACAGCCAGAGCGGCCACAACCAGCCAGAGCAGAGCTCGGGCAGTCCCGGTCCTCGTCCCCGTCGCCGCGTCTCCGCGCACACTGTGCTCCGCATTCGCCACGCTGCGCCGACCCTCCCGCCGTTCCGGTGCCCGTCCCTCGATCCGGGCGTCCGGGAAACCTTCGCATTACGCCACGAGATAGGCCCAATCAGACCTCCTCTCCACCCGACCTTCGCCCCATTTACGTCCGAAAGAATGTTCGGACGTACGGCCGTACTGGGCCACTGGAAGCGAAACTGTGGCCGGAACCGGAACTCCGGTTCGTACGTCCTCCTCCGTGTTCGTCGATCAAGGGGGAGGCAGGCGGAACATGCGGTGCACAGGGGTGAAGCGGGGTCGACGGGGTGACGGGCGCGCGTGGCCGGTGCGTGCGCTGTCACTGCTGCTGATGCTGGTGTCATTGCAGCTGGGGTCGCTGATCAGTCCGGCGTACGCCTGTGGCTGCGGGGCGATGGTCCCGAGCAAGGAGACCCAGGTCTCGGTCGACCGGGAGACGTCGGTGGTCGACTGGGACGGCCGGACCGAGCAGATCGTCATGCGGCTCACGGTCCGCGGGAACGCTCCCGAGGCGGCCTGGATCATGCCGGTGCCGCACCGCGCGAGCGTGGATCTCGGTGATCCCGGTCTCTTCTCCGAGCTCTCCGTGCTCACCGCGCCGGAACCCGTGACCAGGCACTACTTCTGGCCCCGCTCCCACGACTGGCCGTTCGCCGGCTCCGACAACGTCGGGGACGGGGCCGCGGCTCCTTCGGCCGGTGCCCCGGCGGTCCAGGTGGTCGGCCGGGAGCGGCTCGGCCCCTTCGATGTGGCACGGCTGGCCGCGACCGACCCGGAGGCGCTGCAGAAGTGGCTGGAGGACAACGGCTTCGACCTGCCCGACCGGCTGGCGACGGCACTGAAGCCCTATGTCGACCAGAAGTGGGAGTACGTCGCGATCCGCCTCGCTCCACAGGACAGTGGCAATCCGCTCCGCGGCACGCTCGACCCGTTGCGGCTGCGCTTCGCCAGCGACCGGCTGGTCTACCCGATGCGGCTGTCGAAGCTCGCCTCGACGCCGCAGCAACTCGGCCTGTACGTCCTCGCCGCGCACCGCATGGAGCCGCGCGGCCCGATCGGCGGCGATGCGCCGGAGGTGACGTACGCGGGCAGAATCGATCCCCGGTCGGCGGCGGACGACACGGACGCCCTTGAGGAGCTGACAGGTGCGGAGCCGGTGTTCCTCACCGCGATCGAGCAGTCGTTCCCGCACCCGGAGCGGATCGACGGCGATCACGAGCTGCGCGCGGCCGACGCCGACACCCCGTACCGGACCGTGACGTACCGGAACCAGCTGCTGACCGTGGGCGGCATCCCCGCCTGGATGCTGTCGCTGCTCGGGGCCGTGCTGGTGGCGGTCGCCGCGGTGCTGCTGCTGGTGGTGACGCGGGCCCGGCGGCGGCCGGTACTGCCTCCGGCACCGGTCACGGTTCCGCCGCCGCTGGGGTGAGCGCCGGGGCGGCGGGGCGGGGGTGCGGCTCGGCGACGGGCACGGCGGGTGTGGCGGGGCGACGGGCGACGGGCGCCGCGGCAACGACGGGTGTGGCGGGGGCCCGGTGAAATCGTTGGCCGCCTTGATCGTGCTCAGGTCAGAATGACCGGCATGACCTGGACGCTGGCCCCTGAACCGTTCGACTCGCCCGATGCCTCGCTGCTGCGCCGCGACTACTACGACGAGGTCGCCAGCCGGTACTGGGGGCGGCCCGCCACCGCCGACGAGATCGACGAGGGGCTCACCGACGACGGGGCCGACCGGCTCGTCCCGCCCACCGGTCAGTTCGTCGTCGGCCGGTTCGGCGGGAAGGCGGCGGCCTGCGCCGGGCTGCTGGTGGTGGACGCGGACACGGCGGAGCTGACGCGGGTGTTCGTACGCCCCGGACACCGCGGCACGGGCGGCGGCGGACTGCTCCTGGCGGCCGTCGAGGACGCGGCGCGCGCCTTCGGCATCCGCACGCTCCGGCTCGACACCCGCAACGACCTGGTCGAGGCGCGGGGACTGTACGCCAAGCACGGCTACCGCGAGGTCCCGGCGTTCCACCGGCGGCAGTTCGCGGAGCACTGGTTCGCGAAGGAGCTGCCCGCGACGGCCTCGGCGTCCGCGAGGTCGTAGCGCGGTTCAGGCCGCGTGGTCCCGCTTCGGTTCGGGGCTGTGCGGCCGTTCCCTGCTCGACCCGCTCGTCTCGGCGGTCAGTTCCTCCACGAGCCTGACCAGATCGGTCGGCCGGTCCGGCCCCCACCAGTCGCCCAGCAGCTCGGCCATGGACTCCTCACGCGCCTCCGCGAGCCTCACCACCACTTCCGAGCCGGCCTCGGTGAGCACCAGTTGCACGCCTTCGCGCCGCACCAGTCCGCGCTCCTCCAGCTGACGGGCCGCGTCGCTGATCACCCGCAGCGGCACCGGGGCGATGTCGGCGAGCCTGGCCGGTTCGACCGTGCCGTGCCGTCTGATGCGCAGCAGCATCCAGCTCGCCGCGGGCAGCAGGTCGTAGCCCGCCCTCTTGGTAATCTTCACGTAGATCTCGCGGCGCCCCGCCCTCGTGGCGAGCACCGAGAGCGCGCGGGCGCATTCGTCGTACGAGGACCGCTCGACCGGGTTCGACGCCAGGGTCTCGGTCGCCTCCGGAGCGGTCACCGAGCCGCGCAGCTTGTCCTCCTTGAGGTACCAGGCGAAGACGAAGGCGATCAGCACGACCGGAGCCGCGTACAGGAACACGTCCGTGATCGATGTCGAGTACGCGTGGAGCACCGCGGGCCGCAGCGCGGGCGGCAGTTGCCCGATCGCGCGGGGGTCGGAGGCCAGTCCGTCCACACCGGCCCCGGGGGGCAGCGGGTGGCCGGCGAGTGCGGCGGTCAGTTTGTCGGTGAGCCGGTTGGTGAAGATCGTGCCGAAGACGGCGACGCCGAACGAGGCGCCGATGGAACGGAAGAAGGTGGCGCCGGAGGTGGCGACGCCGAGGTCCTCGTAGGTGACGGCGTTCTGCACGACCAGCACCAGGACCTGCATCACCAGGCCGAGCCCCGCGCCGAAGACGAAGAAGTAGCTGCTCATCACCCAGGTGCTGCTGGTCTCCGTGAGCCGGTGCAGCAGCTGGAGGCCGATGGCCGTGAGGCCGGTGCCCGCGATCGGGAAGACCTTCCAGCGGCCGGTGCGGCTGACGATCTGTCCGGACGCGGTCGAGGTGAGGAGCAGGCCCAGCACCATCGGGAGCATGTGCACACCGGACATCGTCGGTGAGATGCCGTGCACCACCTGCAGGAAGGTCGGCAGGTAGGTCATCGCGCCGAACATCGCGAAGCCGACCACGAAGCTGATGACGGCGACGAGGGTGAAGGTCCTGATCCGGAAGAGCTTCAGCGGGATGATGGGTTCGATGGCCCGGCGCTCGACGTGTACGAAGGCGATCAGCAACAGCACGCTCAGGACGGCGAGACCGATGATCTGCGCCGAGTCCCAGGCCCAGGTGGTGCCGCCGAGCGAGGCGACGAGGACCATGCAGGTGGCGACGGAGGCGATGAGGAAGGTGCCGAGGTAGTCGATGGTGTGCTTCGTGCTGCGGACCGGGATGTGCAGTACGGCGGCGATCACGAGGAGCGCCACGACGCCGATCGGCAGGTTGATGTAGAAGACCCACCGCCAGCTGAGGTGCTCGGTGAACAGACCGCCGAGGAGCGGTCCGAGGACGCTCGCCGCGCCGAAGACCGCCCCGAACAGACCCTGGTACTTACCCCGTTCGCGCGGCGCGACGATATCGCCGACGATCGCCATCGAGAGCACGATGAGGCCGCCGCCGCCGAGTCCCTGAAGAGCCCTGAAGCCGATGAGCTGCGGCATGTTCTGGGCGATGCCGCAGAGCGCCGAGCCGATGAGAAAGATGACGATGGCGGCCTGGAAGAGCTTCTTGCGGCCGTACTGGTCGCCGAGTTTGCCCCAGAGCGGGGTCGCGGCGGTCGACGCCAGCAGATAGGCCGTGACCACCCAGGAGAGGTGTTCCAGTCCGCCGAGGTCGCTGACGATGGTCGGCAGTGCGGTGGAGACGATGGTCTGATCGAGTGCCGCCAGCAGCATGCCGAGGAGCAGTGCTCCGATGGCTACGAGGACCGACCGCGTGGAGCGCTCTCCGCCGGGGGCAGGAGCCGGGGCCGGGGCGCTCAGATGCTGGGCCATGGAACATCTCCTCGGGTCCGCTACATCCCCATCCTGGCCTTTCCGTACGGTTATGGCCTGCTGAGCAGGAACGGGCCGGAAGCGAGCTGCATAATCGCAGGGCAATCAAGGGGAGGGGCCCACGATGGCCGGACATATATGCCCGCAGTGCGGTACGGACAGCAGACCCGACGGAGGAACCGGAGCCCGGCCCGCGTGCGCCTGCGGGCAGCCGACCGCGGAGCAGTACCGCACCGCCGAGCGGCACCGGGCCGAGTGGTCGGCGGCCGACAAGGCGGAAATGGCGGCTGCCGAGGACTTCGATCCCTTGCGGATACGGCCGTACGTGACGCTGGGGAACGACACGGTTCCGGCCGCCGCCGACGCCGACGAGCGGCCGGAGCAGCGGGGATCGCACCGCCCCCGGAGGACGCGGCCACGACGATGCCACTCCTCCCCGGCCCGGCGGCGGGCCCGCTGGAACGGATTGGCTTTCTCGGACAGCTTTTTGTATCGTGATGGAACAAAGTAGCCTCCGCCCGCCACCCCCTGACCGGCGGGCGAGGCTGCTTGTTCCTTAATTCCGCGTTTGCCCCCCTCCCCGCGTCGCCGCCTCCCGGCGTCCCCGCTTCCCCGCGCTCTGGAGCCCGCCCATGCCGGCCACCGTCCTCACCGCCCGCGCCCTCCTTCTGGACATGGACGGCACCCTGGTGAATTCCGACGCCGTCGTGGAACGCTGCTGGCGGCGCTGGGCACTGCGCGAGGGGCTGGACCCGGAGGCCGCGCTCAAGGTGGTCCACGGGCGGCAGGGGTACGCCACCATGGCGGTGCTCCTCCCGGACCGCCCGATGGAGCAGAACCACGCGGACAACCGGGTCATGCTCGCGGAGGAGACCGCCGACACCGACGGCGTCGTTCCGATCGGCGGCGCGCCCGCCTTCATGGACGCGATCACCGCGCTCCCGCACGCCCTGGTCACCTCGGCCGACGAGGCACTGGCCCGGACCCGGATGACCGCGTCGGGCCTGCGGATGCCGGAGGTCCGCGTCACCGCCGAGAGCGTCGGCGCCAGCAAGCCGGACCCCGAGGGCTTCCTCAAGGGCGCGGCCGAGCTGGGCTTCGCCGCGGCGGACTGTGTCGTCTTCGAGGACTCGGAGGCGGGCATCGCGGCGGGCCGGGCGGCGGGCATGCGGGTCGTGGGCGTCGGCCCGCGCGCCGGAGCGCTCTCCCCCGACGCGCACGTCGACGACCTGACGCAGGTCCGGGTGGAAGCGGCACCCGACGGCTCGATCCGGCTGCACATCAGCGCGCGATAGCCGGACCCGGCCGCGACCAGTCGGACCCGGCCGCGACTGCCGGCCCCCCGGCGGAACCCGGCCTCGGCCTCGGGCTCGGCACGAGCGACCCGCACCGTCGGCTCCGCGGTCCTCAGTCCCGGTGCAGCCGGCCCCGCGCCACCAGTTCGAGCACCGCCGTGACGGCCACCGCCTGCACGGCCATCAGGGCTACCAGTACGAACAACTGCACGGCACCCGCCTGCACCGGTGAGGCGCCGCCCAGCAGCATGCCCACAAAGGCACCCGGCAGGGTCACGAGCCCCACCGTCCGGGTCTGATCGAGCCCTGGCAGCAGCGCGTCCGACGCCGCGGGCCGGGCGATCTCCATCCTTGCGTCACGGTCGAGCAGCCCGAGCGCCATGCCCGCCTCCACCTCCCCGCGCCGGGTCGTCAGCTCGTCCAGCGCCCGTCTCCCGCCGAGCACCGTCGCGGTCAGCGCACCGCCGATGAGGATGCCGGTCACCGGGATCAGCGCGATGCCCCGGACCGGGAGGAGTCCGGTGAGCAGCAGCAGGGCGATCACCGGCGCGACCCCCGCCCCGATCGGCAGGGCCGCCCACCACCAGGTGCGATTGCGGGTGATCCGGCGGCCCGCGGTCCGTACCGCCACGGCGTACATCAGCGCCACGAACCCGAGCAGCGGCGGCAGCGAATGGACCACCCAGCCGATGAGCAGGGAAACCGCGGCGAGTTGGACCGCGGCCCGCAGCCCGGCCAGCAGGATCTCGCGGGACCGGCCGAGCGAGGCCAGAGCGGCGACCCCGGCCGCCGCCGCGAGCAGCACGGCGAGAACGACTCCGAGCGTGATGTTGACCGGTAGCAGCACGCCGCAACCCTATGACCGGCCCGGCTCGGACCACCCCCGCGAATCGGCCACCGGTGCAGCCGAATTGTCGCCGCGTCAGCCTGTGCGCCCGCGCAGATGCGGACGTACGCCCCCATGCTCCAGCCCTGTTCGTCAGAACCCTTGATGTGACGTGCCCATGTCGCCACTCTGTTACCTGGTGCCCACCCCACGGAAACCTGGCACCGCCACGATGGCCGGGCCCCACGGGTCACCCGTCCAAGGTCCCCCCACATCAAGGGAGTTCGCATGTCTGGTGTCTACGCGCGTCGCATCGCCGTCGTCGCCGCATCCGCCGCTTTCGCCGCAACCACCGGCCTGCTCACCGCACCCACCGCCCAGGCGGCCATGCCCACCCCGGTCTCCGCTTCGACCGCCCGCACCTACCTGGGCGAGCTGACCGTCTCCGCGGAGGGCTCGTCGACCGGCTACAGCCGCGACAAGTTCCCGCACTGGATCACCCAGTCGGGCTCCTGCAACACCCGTGAGGTCGTGCTGGAGCGCGACGGCACGAACGTGCAGCAGGACTCCAGCTGCGCCGCGGTCAGCGGCAGTTGGTACTCGGAGTACGACGGCGCCACCTGGACCGCCGCGTCCGACCTGGACATCGACCACATGGTCCCGCTCGCCGAGGCCTGGCGGTCGGGCGCCAGCAGCTGGACGACCGCCCAGCGGCAGGCGTACGCCAACGACCTGACGCGCCCGCAGCTCATCGCGGTCACGGACAACGTCAACCAGGCCAAGGGCGACAAGGACCCGGCCAAGTGGATGCCCTCGCGCACCGAGTACAAGTGCACGTACGCCCGTGCCTGGGTGCACGTGAAGCACTACTACGACCTGACGGTCGACCCGGCCGAGAAGAGCGCCCTGCAGTCCATCCTGAACAACTGCTGAGCCCCGCACCGGACTCGGGCCCCGACGAGGGCCCCTGAGCGGATCCGCCCCGCCCTCCTCGCATCGCCGCATGTTCCGTATCCGTGTTCGCGGGACGACTTCGCGGGACGACGCGAGGAGGGCATTCCGCCACCGGGGCAGTCGCCGAACCGACTGCGGACCCCGCCCGCACGCGCCGGAGCCATCGGCGTGTTTTCGGCCGAGTACGGCCGCTCGTGGCCGACACCCGCGCGCCCCGCGCACTCGACGAGCAGCGGCGGTCGGCGCCCGGCGCCGAGGAGGCCCGCCGGGGCCGCGAGGAGGCTCTCGCCACCCCCGGTTCGTACGACCGCCTCCCGATCGACACCTCACCGCCGCGACTCCTGGCCGCCATTGGTCCACAGTGCGGAGCAATGGAGCACGGCGCTGCACCGCGACGGGCCCGGCAGGCCCGGCGGACGCCTGGCGCCCGTCGGCGAGACGCCGCACCGGCGCCGCGACCTGGCACATTGGACGACCTCCCCGGTTCCCGCCGGGAGCCGAGGGAGTCGATCCCGGCGGGCGGGCCGGGGTCCGGTCGCTCCGGCGACGGTTTGTGCGCTCTCGGGCGTTGTGCGCCGCGCGCACAACGCGGAGCCCCTGCCGTCCGCCTCGGCGCCGGGCGACGCCCCCGAGGCCCGCAACACGCGGCTGACCTGCCCGCCCGCGCACCACGCGATCCCCGGCCCGCCCAAGGCCGGCTTCCGCTTCGGCCGGAGCCGGGCGGGACGACGGATCGGCGGGCCGCTCGCGCGGCGCGGGCGGACGGGCGCATCGCCGGTCCAGTGGTACAGAACCTGCGGACCGTGGTTCGGTGACCGGTCCACACCCCTGCCCCCGCATGGCCGGAAAGCTGCGCTGCCATTGGTTCAGGCCAAGGCGATGAAGGGAGGTTCGCAGTTGAAGGCCGTTCCGAACCGAAGCCTGACCGACAACCACAGGGCGACTTTCAGCCAGTCGACACAATGTTGAACTTGCAAGCATTGGTGAGGTTTCCCTAATCTGAGGCACTCAATCGGTTCACGTCCCCACCAGACCGAAGGAGCCCTCCCCTCATGCAGACACGCTTGAACCAGGCTCAGCCCTACGCACTCGGCCTCTTCCGGATCGTCATAGGCCTGTTCTTCGCCTGCCACGGCGCCGCCTCGCTCTTCGGCGTCCTCGGTGGCGCCATGAACGGCGACTCCATACCCGCCGGCACCTGGCCCGGCTGGTACGCGGCGGTCATCCAGTTCATCGGCGGCATCCTCGTGATGCTCGGGCTCGGCACCCGTGTCGCCGCTCTGATCTGCTCCGGCTCCATGGCGTACGCGTACTTCAAGGTCCACCAGCCCGAGGCGCTGTTCCCGCTGCAGAACGGCGGTGAGCCCTCGGCCGTCTTCTGCTGGGCGTTCCTCCTGCTGGTCTTCACCGGCCCCGGCGCACTGGCCCTGGACCGGCTGTTCAGCCGGGGCGGCACGGAGCGCGAAAAGGAGCGCGAGTCCGAGCAGGCACCGCCCGTCACGGTCTGATACGCGCATCCGCGCAGGCCGTTTCCCGCGTCCGTTTCCCGCGTCCGTTACCCCGCCCGTTTCCCGCGCCCGCGCGGGTCGTTCCTCACGTACATCCGGGCATGCGCCCGGAACCGAGGCTTCCCATTTCCGGATGTACGTGAGGTTCCCAACATCGCTCGTATTTGTGGATCACCGGATGAACGCCAGGCGTACGCTGTACAGCTGACCCTGCCGCTCCTGCCGCTCCCCTGCGACGTCGCGGCGTTGTTTCGAATCGGGGAGTAGTAGGTGCTTGAGAGTATGGGCGCGCTGACCAGCAGCCCATGGATCTATGTCGTGGTCGCGCTTTCGGTGCTCCTGGACGTCTTTCTGCCCCTGCTGCCCAGCGGTGTGCTGGTGATCACCGCCGCCACGGCTGCCGCCGCCGGTTCGACGACCGTCGCGGGTGCGGGCGCCGCCGAGCAGGTGGCCGAGGTTCCCTCGCTCCTCGCCCTGATCCTCTGCGCGGCCACCGCCTCGGTGCTCGGCGACCTCGTCGCGTACCGGCTGGCCTGGCGTGGCGGGGAACGCCTGGACCGGGCCATCGCCCGCTCCCGCCGCCTCACCTCCGCACAGGAACGCCTCGGCGCGGCCCTCGCCCGGGGCGGCGGCATCCTCGTCGTCATCGCCCGCTTCGCCCCGGCCGGACGCTCGGTGGTCTCCCTGGGCGCGGGCGCCGCGCATCGCGAGGTCAAGGAATTCCTGCCCTGGTCGGCCCTGGCGGGCGTGGCATGGGCCGGTTACAGCGTGGGCCTCGGCTACTTCGGCGGCCAGTGGCTCGGCGCGACGTGGGTGTGCACGGCCGTCTCGGTCCTCGCCCTGTTCATGGCGGGCGCCCTGGCCGCGTATCTCATGCGCCGCCCGGCGGCGGAAGCGGCCGCCGCCGCGTCGGCGACCGCGACGGCCCCTACGGCGTCCTGACCGCACCCCGGATCTCCAGCCCGTGCAACAGTCTGACCGTCGCCTCGGTGATCTCCTCGACGGCCCGGTCGAACACCTCCTGGTTGTGCGCGGCCGGAGCGCGGAAGCCGGACACCTTGCGTACGAACTGCAGGGCGGCGGCCCGGATCTCCTCCTCGGTGGCCTCTTCGGGGATGGCGGGCGGGCGAAGGGTCTTGATGCTGCGGCACATGTCTCCAGTGTGAACCGGACCACTGACAGTCGCCCGGCTCGGGCCCTTCCGCCCCGGCCCGTCCGCCGTCCCCTTCACCGAATCCGTTCGACTGCGGGGATCTCGTACGTCCCGTCGAGGATCTCGGGCCCCGGCGCACAGAGCCTGAGCACCAGCCGGAAGTCCCCGTCGGGCACGGGCAGCCAGTTCGCCGCCGCGACCGGGTCCTCCGGCCGCTCCCGCCGGAGGTGGACCGTCAGCGAACCGTCCTCCCCGTGCACCGGGCCAGGCGTACGGTCACCGACCGGGCGCCGTCGCGTCCCCGGGGTCTCGGCGAGGCGCTGACCGGTCGCGTCGTACACGGCCAGGGACCAGGACGCCTCGACCGGCGGCGGGCGTCCGTCGAAGCGCAGGACGTAGGAGTTGGCCCCGTTCAGCCGCTCGCCCCTGGCGTCGCGGACGGTGTGGGCGTACACCGCCTCGTAGCCGTGGACGCCCCACAGCGAGCACCGTGCCGCCATCGCCCTGGTCCGGTAGGACGCCTCCCGGTCGGCGATCCGCCACTCCGGGGAGTCGATGGTTCCGACGCCGTAGTGGTCGAGGTTGTAGTCGAAGAGATGCGGATCCATCGCCCATCCCCCGCGCCCCGCCGCGGCCCGGCCCGCCTCCTCCACCCATGCTCTCCCCCGTGCCAGGCCCTCGGTCAGCGCGCGTACGAGGGCGGGATCGGCGCGGGTGTACGGCGAGGGACCTTCCTCCAGCAGCCCCAGCGGCTGGAACCGGTCCTGATAGGCCTGGTCGGGCGCGGACGGCGGGAAGTCGGCCATCCACACCCTGAGCTGCTCGAAGAACCGCAGCGGCTCCGGTACGTCGGGATCGGGCGCGGGCAGTCCCGTACGGTGCGTGCCCGGTTCGACGTACGTGACGCCCAGCTGTGCCCGGAGCGCGCGGCCCCGCTCCGGCTCTTCGGAGTCGTCGGCGGCGCCGGAGGCATCGCGGCCGATGACGGAGACGACGGAGGTGGGCGCGTCGATGACCCCGAGCACACCGTCGGGCACATCGCCCGCCCAGCCGGGTGGCACGACGAGCCACTCCCCGGCCCGGGTGCCGGTCGCGCGGCGGCCGACGTACGCGAAGTTGTTGGTCCAGGCGTCGACGAACTGCAACACGCAGTACGCACCGCCCGCACCGTCCGCACCATCCGCACCGGGGACATGGAGCAGCACCGGCCCACCGGAGAGATCGAGGTGGGCGAGGGAGCGGACGGTGTCGTCGTCGACGGACACGAGGGGCGCGCCGGGCAGCGCCGATCGGCCCGCGTGCGCGAAATGGTTGAAGGGTGCGGGCGGCAGCGGCCCGAAGCCCGTGTGCATGAAGCCCTCGACCACCGACAGGTCACGGACCAGCGGATACCCGTAGACGTACGCCTCGGCGGCAAGCGCGGCAAGTCCCACCTCTGCCTCCGGCCCTTGACGCCGTCCCCCGCTCAGATGACCGCCTTCGAGCTCTCCGTGCACAGGGCCCAGATCACGAACCCGTCGATGGCGATGGAGACGATCGCCCAGATCGGCTGGTACGGCAGCCAGACGAAGTTGATGATCAGGCTGATGGCGGCGAGCACCACACCCGTGGCACGGGCCCAGGCCGCGCCCTTGAGGATGCTCCAGCCGACGATGCCGAGGACGATACCGAGGACGAGGTGGATCCATCCCCATGAGGTCACATCGAACTTGAACGTGTAGTTCCTGACGTGCGCGTACACATCGTCGGAGGCGATACCGGAGATGCCCTTGACCACTCCGAGGACACCGTCGACGAGCAGCAGAACACCGGCAAAGATGATCCCGCTGGCCGCCCAGGGGTTGATGTCCCCCTGGCCGACGGAACCGGCCGGACCGGACGTGGACGCTGAGTGTGCCATCGAAACTCCTTGGCCGGATCGGGACTGCGGAACAGAACCGACCCTGCCGGGCACTTTCCCGCGCAACCACTCGGACGCACCCGTACGGGTGACGGCCCGGACCGCGGCATGCGGTGCCGAGGAGCCGCTCCAGGGCCTTCGCTACGAGGAGGGAAGCCGCGTCACCTTCGAGACCTTGCACGTCATCTTGCCCGGGACCTTCCCCAGCCCCTGGGCCTTCTGCACCGACTTCTGCCCCGCGGCCAGGTCGGTGGCCGTCGCCAGCCCCGAGGCCCGGCGCGTGCCTTCCCCGTCCACGAACTCCACGGACACGATGTAGGACGCCTGGGTGTCGGAGCGGTTCACGATCTCCACATCCGCGTCGGGCCATTCGGTCAACGAGTCCACCTCGCACCGGGTGATCCGCACATCGCCCGAGGCATCCGTGCCTTCGAGGGCCGGCAGCTCCGTGGGCGCATCGGAGGCATCACCCGGCACCGGCGCTTCGCTCTTCGTGGCGTCCACCGTCGACGGCTTCGACCTGGCCGTCGACAACGGGCCGCCGCCGGTCATCACGGCGATCAGCACCCCGAGCGCCAGCAGGATTGACAGCAGGAGGGCCACCCCGCCGACCACGGACAGCGTGACGATCAGCCCGGTACGGGACTTCCGCGGCGGCTGGGGACAGCCGTACGCCCCGGGGCCGGGCTGCGGCCAGTGCGCGTACGGCGAGGAGGACGGCGGCTGAGGCTGCTGACCGGGCTGGGGCTGCTGAGGCTGCTGACCTGGCTGAGGCTCTTGACCGGGCTGGGGCGGCGGATAGCCGTACGACATGTATCCCCCTGGGATGGTGCTGACGTGAACAAGACACGTTACGGCGGGCCCGGCCTTGACTCTCCCGCAGGGGGATGCTCGATGGTTGCGGACATGAACGGCGACGCGCTCCTCCCGATCGGGGATCTGGCCAGGCTCTCCGAGCACGAACGCCGCGACCTGATCGACGGCTTCCTCGCCACCGCGTTCGGCGGCCCGGACGCCGCGCCGGGGTTCGCCGGAATCAGGCGCTCGATGACCCCGGAGCTGCCCGAGAACCCCGACACCGAACAGGTCGAAGCCTGGATCGAGTTGGCCGAACTGACCCAGGACCGGACTTCGCCGCCCTCGTACGACGCATGGCCGACCACGTAACAACCGACCTCACCCGCCCCGCCCCCGCCGCGATGGTCCGCGACCACGTCACCGCGGCCCTGCGAGCGGGCATCACCCCGACATCACCCCAGCCCGCCCCGGTCATCAAGGCGATCACGGCCGAATACGCCCACACCACCGGCCACCACCTGCTGGCACTTCTGGAAACGGCGAAGGACCCCCGCCGCCGGCGCTACCTCCAGCTGCTCGCCGTGATCAACTCCTGGCCACCCCCGGACAACCCGGGACCGGCCTTCACCTGGCTCATCGAGGCCCTGGCCTCGAACAACACCGCTGATGCGCCCGAGGCCGGCCGAACCTAAACTGACGGAGCCACGAATACCCCAGGTGAGGGAGGCATGTCATGGCCAAGCGAGGAAACAAGCGCCGCGCCCGCAAGAAGAAGAACGCCAACCACGGCAAGCGCCCCAACGCCTGAACGGAACCCACCGAGTTCCCTGGAACCCTGCTCCGTAGTGCCCCGGGAAGAGCACGTGCCTCCCGGGGCACCGGCAGCTGCGCCCGACAACTACAGTCCGCGCAGCGCCTCGCGGAAATCGGCGTAGGCACTCCAGCAGTCGACGCTGCCGTCGTCGTTCAGACTCCCCATGTACCAGTCGTCGTCGCCGACAGGCTTCACCAGACACAGTCCATGGAATCCCAGGACGACTTCAGGGCAGAGCTGTTCGTCTTCCCCCGGCCAGCCCAGCCACCTCACAAGGCGACCGCTGTCGAGCACTGTCGCCTCCCGGTCGCCGGAGACGCTGCGGATCTCCTCCAGAGTCCACCCTGCCGGCAGCTGCTCGCCCGTCATCCGCTGATGATGACAGCTGCTGGGGACCTTCGCACCGTCGGGCGCCTTCGCCTTGCGCTCGGCTTCCTTGCGCTTCTGGATGACATACAACGACCAGGCGCCACCGCAGTGGAGATCGCACTGGCCGCGTCAACCATGACGGACCAGGGGCCTGTCCGGCGGATCTTGCCGGACAGGCCCCTGGCCCTGAGGAGGGCTCAGCGCTTGAGCATGAAGGTGAAGCCGCCGGAGAGCTTGCCGCTCAGCCGGACTGCCGAAACGAGCTTCCCCTCCGTGATCAGCCTCTCGACCTCGGCCCGCGAAAGACCGCAACCATCAGCGATCAGTCGCACCGGCCGGACAGGGATCCGCGCCGCAATGCGGACCGAGACGTCGATCACCTCGCGGTCCAGGTGATCCGATCCCCCGGTGTCGAGGCGCCAGGCGTTGTCCCAGTCGAGGGCGATGCGATTGCGGCGCCGCACGACCGGATCCTGGAGCAGCTCGGCGGTCAGGCCAAGGTCGTTGTCATGCAGCCGGTCCAGCAGCTCAGGTCGTACGGAGCGCACATTCATCCGCTCCAGGACCGTGAGCTTCGCAGTTTCCCCGCAAGCGGTACAGAGCACGAGGAGCCAGGCGTCGATGAGCTTGTGGTTTGCGTTGACGCGAAATTTACCGCTTGCCTTGAAGCGCTCGGACGCGCACACATGGCAACGGCGGAGCACGAGCGGAAGGCAGGTGGGCACGACCACCCAGTTATTGAGCACAGAAGTACACCGGTTTCAGTGAGAAGACCGCAGCAGAAAGGAGCGCAGCGCACAGGCGCGACGCGCGACGAATCAGCACTCGGGAGGTCTCACAGGGTGTACAACGGAACGTCCTTGACCACTAGACGACTTGGCTCGGCAGCACGGTAGCGGCGCACAGCGGCGCTGCTCCACTGGTTTTCGAACGCCTCACCGCCAGGCCCTGGCCGGCGGATCATGGGCGGAGCCGGAGTCGGACCGATGTGAATCAGGCGGCTTCGCATGTGGTGGGCGCGTGGCACAACCGGGCGATCGTCTTCGGGGTGCGGTTCTCACTGACGATGCCTAACCTTGTTCCGATGGCCCACTGGGTATGCCGGAGCGGTGCGAACGACACCCCGGCCAGCAGCGGCCACACTCCTCGTCCTACGAGGGTCGGCGTCGACACCTCACGGACCTCCTCCTAGAGGGAAGAGGAATCGGTATGAGTTCACTTCGCATCCGCACGAGCGCCGCAGCACTCACCGCTGTGGTGGCCCTCCCGCTCTCGCTCGGTGCTCTGGCTCCCCAAGCGTTCGCGGACACACCGAGCCCGTTCGGCCCGGAATGCTCCTCGTTGCCGAACAGCGGCAAGGGCAGCGCGACCGGCATGTCCAAGGAACGCGTGGCCACCGCGGCGGCCAACAATCCGAAACTCACCAAGCTGGTACTCGCGTTGAAGGACGCCGGGCTCACCACCAAGCTCAACGACGCGAAGCCCATCACGGTCTTCGCCCCCACGAACGCGGCCTTCGACAAGATTTCGAAGATGCAGCTTGCCGGCCTCCTCAAGGACAGGGCGCAGCTGAAGAAGGTCCTGACCTACCACGTCGTGGACAAGACCATCACCCCCAGCGAGCTTCCCAACGGCAGCTTCAAGACGCTGGAGGGCTCCATGCTCAAGACCTCCGGGTCGGGCACGTCGTTCAAGGTCAACGACACCGCGAAGATCGTCTGTGGGGACATCAAGACGGCCAACGCCACGGTCTATCTCGTCGACACGGTCCTCATGCCCCCGTCCTAGGAGTAGTCCTCCGGCAGGCTTCGGTCGGCCGGTAGTAGGTGTACGGTCCTGCCTCCGCGCTTCAGAGAGGCAGGACCGTCATCACGGGTAGCAGAGCTCGGTCTCTGTCAATCCCCTCGAACCGTGGAGATCTTCTATGCGGCCAGCTTCAGAGCGGAGTCGGCCGGGTGGCATTGTTCGTAGTCGATCGGGCTGCGGTATCCGCACACGCTGTGTAGTCGATGCGTGTTGTAGAACCCGGTGATCCAGGTCGCGATCCTCAGCCGGGCCTCGGTGCAGCTGTTGAAGGTGTGCCGGTGGACGTACTCGACCTTGAGCACGCTGTTGAACGCCTCGCTGACGGCGTTGTCGAAACACGACCCGACCCGGCCCATGGACTGCGTTACGCCCAGGCGCCGGCAGGCGCGCTTGAACCTCCGGGAGATGTACTCGCTGCCGCGGTCGCTATGAAAGATCACGCCCTTCACGTCGCCGCCGCGGGTAGCGGCGGCCATGTTGAGGGATGCGGCCACGAGCTCGGCATCGTGGCCCTCGCCCATCGCATAGCCCAGCAGCCGCCGGGAGAACAGATCGATGACCGTGGCCAGATACAGCTGGCCCTCCCCGGTGACGATCTCCGTCATGTCGCCCGCCCACACCTGGTCACGAGCGGTGGCGGTGAAGTCCCGGCGCACGAAGTCCGGGGCAGCGGCCCGCTTGCCGGGCCGGGTCAGGCCCCGTCGCCTGCAGGGCGTCCGTCCGGCCAGGCCGAGTTCGGCCATCAGCTTCGCGACAGTGTTCACCGACACGCGCCAGCCCTCCCGCACCAGCGTGATCCAGATCTTCGGGGAGCCGTAGGTACCGCCCGAGCCGTCGAAGATCCGCCGGACCGCGTCGGACAGCTGCCCTTTCCGCACATGGCGGGCGGTGACGGGCGGCCGGCGCCACTTGTAGAACCAGGACTCCGAGATCCCCAGCACGCGGCAGGCCAGACGGTGCGGGACGTGGTGTTCGGTCCCCTGGCTACCGATGAACGCGGCCACCTCGGCCGGTGCCTGTTCGGTCACTTCACCCAGAGGACCATGCATCGCTTGAGGACATCACGCTCCATCTCCAGCTCGCGTATCCGCTTGTTCTTCTCGCTCATCTCCCGCCGCAGCCACTCAAGTTCGCCCCGCTCGCTCTCCCGCATCCGCCCGCCGGCGGCCTCCTGCGCGGGCCGATCGGAGGAGGCCGACCCGTTTCGGCGCCAGCGCGAGACCCAGCTGTGCAGCGTGCCCGCGTGGACTCCGAGCTCGTCGGCGACCTGCGGGATCGGCTTCCCCGTCTCGATCACGATGCGTACAGCACCCTCACGGAACTCGGCGTCGTACGCCCGTTTCTTGGACACCATGACCCTCAACCTCCCCTGCAATCAGGGACTCCACGCTACGAGGGGAAGGTCAGCTCCGTGTAGCAACAAGCCGCGGTCACCGCCTGCCGATACCGCATCTCGCCGCTTCTGAAGGAGGGGACCAGGGTCCTCGACTACCGGCGGCCGCCTTCAGTTAGGAAGTAACGCACATCCAACGACAGAGAAGCCCCAGACCGAGTCTGGGGCTTCTCTGTTTGCATCCAACCAAGTCCGTCAAGGACACCCATTGAGTTGCCGAAACGACCTACTGCTTCTGCAAGTTCAAAAGTGGACAGCAAGCCTTGCGCCGAAACGGATCGTATCGAGTTCTTCATGGCAAGCTCCCCGGGCCTCCCGCTGGACTCGGTCGGCTTCCGACTCTGGGAAGGGGAACCGGCGGTACCAGTCATTCTTGTGGCAGCTCGCGCAGCTCAAGACAACTTCATTCCTAACGCCCATCAGCTGGCCTACGCCTTGGCCACAGTGTGGGCACGTGTGCTCTACGGCAGCCATGCTTCCCGCTCGACGCAGGACCCCAACCGGGGAGGTGGCTAGGCCCTGTGTCGAAAGTGGATCTTGGGCTGTGAATGATCACGGTTCATGGGGCGGGGAGATCTCACGGACGAGCAGTGGGCGGTGCTGGAACCGTTGTTGCCGAAGGGGTCGAAAGCAGGGCGGCCGCCGGTCTGGCCCCGGCGGCGGTTGATCGACGGCATACGGTTCCGGGTCCGGACCGGTGTTCCGTGGCGGGACGTCCCCGTCGAGTACGGACCGTGGAACCGGGTCTACGACCTGTTCCGTCGGTGGCAGCGCAACGGCACCTGGCACCGGATCCTCACCCGTCTCCAGTCCCTGGCCGACGCGGAAGGTGCGATCACGTGGGACCTGAGCGTCGACTCCACAGTGTGCCGCGCTCATCAGCACGCGGCCGGCGCCCGAAGGCAGGGCGACCTGCAGAAGGAACCACCTGGTGGTGTGTTCACCGAGCCGGTCGATCACGGGCTGGGACGGTCGCGCGGCGGGTTCACGACCAAGCTCCACCTGGCGGTCGAGCAGGGCCAGAAGCCCATGGCGATCGTAATCACGGCGGGGCAGCGCGGGGACTCGCCGCAGTTCGAGCCCGTGCTGGAGAAGGTCCGGGTACCCCGCATCGGGCCAGGCCGGCCACGCGTCCGCCCCGACCGCGTGCGGGCCGACAAGGCGTACGCCTCCCGCAAAAACCGCACCTACCTGCGCCGCCGCGGGATCCGCTGCACCATCCCGGACAAGGCTGACCAGGCCCGCAACCGCCAGAAGCTCGGCTCCCGCGGTGGCCGGCCGCCGCACTTCGACCCGGTCGACTACCGCCAGCGCCATGCGGTCGAGTGTGGGATCAATCGGCTCAAGAGACACCGTGCTGTCGCCACGCGGTTCGACAAGCTCGCCGTCCGCTACGAGGCGACCGTGCTGGTCGCAGCGATCAACGAATGGCTATGACCCCGTCTCGCGCGTCATCACGTACATGTTCCCGATGTCCGGATCGCCGTACATGAAGAACAGCACCAGCCCATCGTGCTGATCGCGGTCCACGTAGAAGAACCACGAGTATGTAGACGGGGGCTCTGGAGCCGAGGGGCCAGCCACCGGTGCGGGAGAGCGCTTCTCGACTCGTGTCCGGGTCGTCAGCGAGAGTCGGACGACCTGTCCGCCGTCGTCGTCGGTCAGTTGCCAGGTTCCCGTACCGGAGAGGCGCCAGCCGTCCTCGAAGTCGAAGTCCTGTCCGTCAAGGTTTTCAAGAAGGGCCGTTCCATCTTTGCGAAGTACCACGCGGGTCCCCTCGACGTTCTTCCAGCCCCCGGCGACTTCGGCCGTCGTGGCGTCGTGGAGCCCTGTTCCCTCGTAGTACTGGTAGGGGCCGGCGCACGCCGTCAGAGCAGCCAGAACCACTATCAAGACACCGAGGGTCGTCCCCCAAGCACGCAGCCTGCTTCCGCCCGCCACCAGGACCTCCCACCCTCAGCTCGTATCGGCCAACCGAGTAGGAGCGGCCGTGGAGGGATACCTTGCCAGACCTGTTGAACGTGTTCAACTCTGTGGCTCCAGGGGGGCGTCACCCCTGCATCCCACGCCTCCAGCACGGCCCGTCAACCGTCGGCAAGCACCATGAACAGCGTTTTCGATACACGGCCTAGAGCCGTGGAGCCGACCGCCCCAGCCACAGCGGGGTTCCCCACCCCCGGCTGGCGTCCGCGCTCGGTGCGCCGCCGCCCGGCCGGGGGCAGCCGGGCGAAGACAGAGGCAGCCCCCAGCCGGGGGCTGCGGCGCGCGCCGCGCTTGCGCGGCGCCTCGATGCCTGTGGTCGCTCGTATTGCTCGTTCGGGTGCGTATCTCGTGCAGGTTCTAGCCCAGATGTCCAGGCTTGGCCTCACGATGTGTCTCCTCGTGAAGGTGAAAAGAACATGCCGACGTACGTCACCTTGCTGAGCTGGACCGATCAAGGGATCCGAAACTACAAGGACACCGCAAAGCGCTCCGAGGCCTTCGGGTCAGCGGTACAGAAGCTCGGGGCGAAGCTCCTGAGCATCTACTGGACCGTCGGTCCGTACGACCTCGTGGCCATCGTCGAGGCGCCCGACGACGAAACTGCCGCGGCAGCACTCCTGCAGCTCGGTGGGGTGGGCAGCGTCCGTTCCACGACTCTGCGGGCCTTCGGCCCAGAGGAGACGGAGCGCATCATCGCCAAGGCGGCTGGCTGACGACCCACGTCGTCCAGGACACTCAACGCGAGGCCGTGAGCCGCGACCGCATGCTGAAGCGGTAGCGTCCCGACCGTGGGTGACCGCAACCGTTGATGTCAAAAGTGGATGTCAAAGGCCCCCAACCATGATCGGTTGGGGGCCTTTGCACTGGTGGGCGCGGACGGTTTCGAACCGCCGACATCTGCTTTGTAAGAGCAGCGCTCTACCCCTGAGCTACGCACCCGTGGATGAGGCAACAGCGTACATGGACTACGGCCCGTGGTCACAAACGATCCCCGGCGGCAGCGAGCGGGACGAACGAACGGGACGGCAGCCGACGAGATGGCGGAGCGTGGCGGCGGGGGCATACGGGGGATATCCCCACCCCGCATACGGTAGCCGTCCGGATTCTGTCGGGGGCGGTCGCGTACGTACGGTGAGGTCCGCAGCATCGGCAGCATCCGCCGTACGACCTGGGGGAAAGATCATCGTGGCAGTCCGCGCCCGCACCCGCACTCTCATCGCGTCCGGTGGCGCCGTGTTCATGGTTCTTGCTCTTGCCGGTTGTGGCAGTACGGACGTGGGCGACGCGCCCGCCGAGCACAAGTCGTTCGCGTTGGGCGGGAAGACGCTGACCATCGATTCCGGGCAGTCGTCGCTGGAGCTCGTACCGGCCGATGTGCAGAAGGTCGAGGTGACCCGTCGGGTCGACGGGTGGGTGGCGTTCGGGAACGGGCCCGATCCGCAATGGGAGATGCAGGACGACACGCTCACGCTTCGCGTGAAGTGCGAGGCGTTGATCAGCGACTGTGCCGCGGAGCACCAGGTGAAGGTGCCGCGCGGGGTGGCCGTGGTCGTCAAGGGGGACAACGGGACAGTCGTCGCTTCCGGCTTCCGTACTCCCCTCACCCTCCACGCCGACAACGGCAAGGTGACCGTCCGGGACTCCACCGGGCCGCTCAAGCTGGAGAGCGACAACGGAGGCATCGTCGCCGAGAGGGTCTCGGCCAAGTCCGTGTCGGCCCGGTCCGACAACGGCAGCATCCGGCTGGGGTTCGCGGCCGTGCCGGATCTCGTGGACGCCGTGAGCGACAACGGGGCGATCACCATCGATCTGCCGGGCGGCTCCGTGAGGTATGCGGTGGATGCCGTCGCCCACAACGGGAGCACCTCGGTGGACGCACCGCGCAGCGACGGCAGCAGCCATGTGGTGAAGGCCCGGAGCGACAACGGCGAAGTCACCGTCCGAAGCGTGAACTAACCGGCCCGTGTGTTCGTCCTTACCTGGTGGGAGAATGTACCGGGCAGGGCGAAACGGCACGGGAGAGGGATGTGACGGCGACACACGCGCAGCCGCGAGCGAGAGCGGGTGGGAGTTCCGCCGTCAGGGACGTCTTCGTGCTGATGCTGTTGCCGGTGCCGCTGCTGGCCGCCGCCTTGCCGGCCGCCTTCGCCGGTGGCGGTACGAGGCGCTGGTTCGGCGGGCGCGGGGAGAGTCAGCGCGTCGAGGCGCAGGCCGCGAAGGACGCCGCGGCGTCGGCCTTCTACGAGCTGGACACGGCCCAGCGCGATCTGCGCATCTCGATCGAGACGATCACCGCGGTGGACAGCTCGCCCGCCGCGCGCAAGGCCGTGGACGACTTCGCCGCCCTGGGGCGGCGGATCGACGAGGCCAGTCATACGTACATCACCGCGGTCGATGCGCACGACCTGGACCGGGACGATCTGGAACCGTCGGTCGCCGCCCGCGCACGGACCGAGCTGACCACGGCCAAGGACGAGCTGGTACGGGTCAAGGCCGAGCTGGACCGGTTCGCGCAGGGGCTCGGTCCACTGCTGGGCAGCGCGGAGACGCAGCTCGCCCGGCTCGCGCCCGCCGTGGAGCGGGCCCGGCAGGCCCTGCTCGGTGCGAGCAACGCGCTCGACGCGGTGCGCGCGTCCGGGCTGCGGGCGGATGATCTCGCCGCCCGGCTGGCGGCCCTCGCCCCCGAGCTGACCAAGCTCAACCAGGGCGCCGGGCGGCACGGCGTTCCGGAGACCTTGCAGCGCGCCGATCGGGTGCTGCGCGACGCCGAGGCGGTGCGGTCCGAAGCGGCCCAGCTGCCCGAGCGTGCCGCCGAGATCGACCACCGGCTGGTGTCGCTGCGTACGCGCGCCCAGGCGTTGACGACCCGGGCGGGCTCGGTGGAGCCGGTGCTGAGCGAGTTGCGGCGGCGTTTCTCGGCGGCGTGCTGGCAGGATCTCCAGCCGGTGCCCGAGCAGGCGGCCGTCAATGTGCGGCAGGCCGAGGAGAAGCTGAAGGAAGCCGCCCAGGCGCGGGACGAGCAGCGGTGGGCCGACGCGACGTCCCGGCTGAGCACGGTCCGCGCCTTGCTGAACGCCACGGACGAGGCGGTGTCCGCGGCCGGTGACCGGCTGCACCGGCTGGACGACGTGGCCAAGGACCCGCAGCAGGAGATCCAGCGGACCCGGTTCGCGGTCCGGGACGCGCAGCGCCTGGCCATGGCCGGTCGCAGCACGCCCGATCCGCGCCACGCCCGTCCGCTGGACGATGCCGTGGCCCGGCTGGATCGCGCCGTCGCCGGGCTCGACGGGCGTCACCCCGACTACTGGCATTTCCTGACCGAGACCGAAGCGGTGCGGCGGACGGCTGCGCGGGTGGTCTCCGAGATCCGTGAGGAACGCGGGGCCGGCGCCTGAGCTGTACGGGCCCTCGGCTACGGGCTCCGTATGTACTGGGCTGTTACTGGCTCCGTACGTACGGGGCGGTCACGGGATCCGTACGTACGGGGCGGTCACGGGCTGCGTACGGGGTCTCGGGTTCTCTGGTGTGCGGCAGCCACACCTTGGGCGGATCCTGGTAGTACGCCCGAAGGAGGCCGACCGACATGGCCACCCACGCACTGCACGCCACGGGACGGCGGTCGCCCCGTCGCCGCAAGGCCACCCGGCTCGACCAGCATCTGCCGGTCGATCACCGGCTCAGCCGCGTCTATCGGGTCGGGGCGGGGCTGATGGGGCTGGTGCTGCTCGCCTTCGGTGTCCTGGGTCTGATCGACAAGATCGGCTTCTTCAACACCGGCGGAGCCACCGTCGCGGGCCTCAACACCAACGGTGCCCTGAGCGTCCTGTCCATCTGCGTCGGCCTGCTCCTGTTCATCGGGATGGTGATCGGCGGCAACTTCGCCTCGACGCTCAACATGATTCTGGGCATCGCCTTCATCCTCAGCGGCTTCTTCAATCTCGCGCTGCTGGAGACCGACTACAACTTCCTCGCCTTCCGCATCCAGAACGTGCTGTTCAGCTTTGTGGTGGGGCTGATGCTGATGGTCTTCGGGATGTACGGACGGGTCAGCGGCGGCCTTCCGCACGACAACCCGTACTGGCGGGCCCGCCACCCCGAGGAAGCCGCGCGGGAAATGCGGCTGAACCGGAAGGCGACCACGCCGTCGATGCCGGGCGTAC
The DNA here is from genome assembly GCF_045162475.1 of Streptomyces sp. NBC_00984. Taxonomy (NCBI): domain Bacteria; kingdom Bacillati; phylum Actinomycetota; class Actinomycetes; order Kitasatosporales; family Streptomycetaceae; genus Streptomyces; species Streptomyces sp. NBC_00984. The sequence goes on along the minus strand of NZ_CP108734.1, from coordinate 6,277,799 downwards.
GGCGTAGTCCCTGAACCGGCGCCGTACTCGTACCCGTACTCGTACCCGTACCCGTACCCGTACTCGTGTCCGTACCCGCCCCTCATCCGCCGCCCGTGGTGTCTGTCTCCGGCGGAGCGGTGACGGTTAGCCTGGGGCCATGCCTCGTTACGAATTCCGCTGCCGCTCCTGCGGAGACACCTTCGAACTCAGCCGCCCCATGGCTCAGTCCTCCGACCCGGCCTCCTGCCCCGCCGGGCACGCCGACACCGTGAAGTTGCTCTCCACCGTGGCCGTCGGCGGGTCGTCCGCCAAGTCCGCGCCCGCCGCCCCGTCGGCCGGTGGCGGGGGCGGGGGCGGATGCTGCGGTGGGGGTTGCTGCGGCTGAGGGAGCGAGCACTCGGCGGCCCGGGGCCGCTCCCGCCATCGCTATCGCTTGCGGGAGAGCGTCAGGCCGTCGGCCACGGTCAGCAGCACGCTGTCCATCCGCGGATCGGCGGCCACATGCTCGTTGAACTCCTTGATCGCCGCCGCTCCGCCGGTCGCCCGCGGGTCGGTCACCCCGCCGTGAAAGAGCACGTTGTCCGTGACGACAAGACCGCCCTGCCGCATCCTGGGCACCAGTTCCTCCCAGTACGGGATGTAGTTGCCCTTGTCGGCGTCCAGGTAGGCGAGATCGATGTGCGGCTCGGCCGGCATCGCCCGCAGTGTGTCGAGCGCGGGGGCGATACGGAGCTCGATCCGGTCCGCGACGCCCGCCTTCGCCCAGGCCTCCCGGCCGTAGGCGGTCCACTCCTCCGAGATGTCGCAGGCGATCAACCGTCCGTCGGCGGGCAGTGCCTGCGCCATCGACAGGGCGGAGAATCCGGTGAACGTCCCGACCTCCACGATGTGCCGGGCCCCGGTCAGCCGTACGAGGAAGGCGAGCAGCGGTCCCTGCTCCTCGGCCGACTGCATGCCGGCGTGCTCGGGCAGGCGTGCGTACGTGGTCTCGACGAGCTCGCGCTGCACCGAGTCGAGCGGTGGATTGTGGGCCAGCACGTACGCGTACAGCTCGTCCGTGATCTTGGTTTCGTTGCCCTTGGTCATCCTGTGCTCCTTGTGCGTCGCTCGGCCGGTGCGCCTGTGCCCGGCGTCAGGACGATCTTGCCTCGCCCGCGGCCCGGAGGACGTGCCGAAGGATCTCCTCGCCCGCTGCCACGCCGTGCGCGGCCGTCACCTCGGCATGCGGGGCGTGCCAGCCGGTATCGCCCAGCTCGCCGTGGGCCGGGCGCCAGGCGCGGTCGGCGGCGAGGAGCAGATCGGCGTCGAGGAGGCTGTCGCCGGCGGCGAGGGTGAGCGTGGCGCCGGTGCGTCGGGCCACCTCGTTCATCGCGGCGCTCTTGGTGAGCGGGCCCGGAACGGCGTAGATCTTGCGGCCCTGGAGGGAAACCGTCCAGCCACGCGTCCGCGCCCACTCCCCCAGTTCCTTGACCCAGTCCTCGGGCAGCAGCGGGCGCTCCACGACGAGATAGGCGAAGAGGTCCTCGGCGGCCCGTTCCTTGAGCAGCCAGGCGGGGTCGGCCGCGGCCAGGAGATGGGCGCGGACCTCGGCGAGGGAGGCGCATTCGTCGGCGAGCCTGCGGGCCACCTGCCGCTGCCAGTCGGGATCGGACTCTCCGTCGACGAGCAGGTGTCCGCCGTTGGCGCAGATCGCGAACCTCGGTGCGGGGCCGGGCAGGTGGATGCGCCCGTACTGCTCGCGGGTGCGGGTGGTCGTCGGGACGAAGACCGTGGTGCGGGCCAGTTCGTCGAGCAGCGCCGCGGCCGTCTCCGTGAGATAGGAGAGCGGCTTGTGGTCGTAGACCTCCACGCAGAGCAGCCGGGGGGCTTCGGCGTCCGGCATGGCGAGCTGGAGCGCCGCCGCGGAGTAGATCAGGGTGCGGTCGAGGTCGCTGGCGACGAGCGTCACGGGGGCGGCGGCCGGACCGGGCGCGGTAGCGGTAGCGGTAGCGGTAGCGGATGAGGCCGGGGCCGGGGCCGGGGCCGTCGGGGTGGTCACTTCGACTCCACCGCCTTGCCGTCCGCGCCCGTCGCGCCCCTGGTGTACTTCGGGTGGATCAGGCCGACGCAGGTGTACGGGAGTCCGTCGACCTCCTCCACCGGCACGCCCCGCTGCTCGGCCAGCAGGCGGATGTGTTCGAGGTCCGCGCCCGCGCCGCGCTTGGCGAGGATCTTCCACGGGACGCGGCGCAGCAGTACCCGGGTCGTCTCGCCGACGCCCGGCTTGACGAGGTTGACGTCGTGGATGCCGTACTCCTCGCTGATCCGCTCCACGGCGGCCCAGCCCTCCCAGGTGGGCGCGCGGTCGGCCGCGAGCAGCTCCTTGACCTCGGCGTCCACGGCGTCGACGACCTCGTCGAAGTGGGCGGCGACGGTGTCGAGGAAATGGCCGGACACATCGGTGTCCGCCAGTTCCCGGTAGAACTTCGCGCCGTGGAAGTCCTCGGGGCCCACCAGGTCGGAGCGGAGGACGGTCCGCGAGATCAGCCCGGAAACGGTGGAGTTGAGGCAGGCGGACGGGATGAGGAAGTCCTCGCGGGTGCCGTAGGTGCGGACGCAGCCGCCCGGGTCGGCCAGTACCGCGATCTCGGGGTCGAAGCCCTCGAACTCGGCGAGCGCCGCGGAGAGTTCACGGGTGATCGCGCCCTTGCCGGTCCAGCCGTCGACGAAGACGACGTCCGCCGGGTCGTGGTGGGCGGCCAGCCAGCGCAGGGCGTTGGCGTCGATGCCGCGGCCCCGCACGATGGAGACGGCGTAGTGCGGCAGATCGATGCCGTGCCGGTGCAGGGCCCAGCGGCGCATGAGTACGCCGACCGGCGTGCCCGCCCTGGCGAGCGAGACCAGGACCGGGCGGGGGGTGCGCTCGGCGAGGACCGTCTCGGTGACGGTGCCCACGGCGCGGGCGACGCGGGCGGCCGACAGCTCCAGCGCCGCCTTGAACAGGTCCTGGTACTGGGCGGACGGCTGGTACTCGACGGGCAGCGACTCGGCGTAGTGCGCGCCACCGCTCTGTATCGCCTCCTCGCGCTCCTCGGTGGGCGCCTCCAGCTCGGTGTCCGAGAGGTCCTGGAGCAGCCAGCCGACCTCGTCCGGCGCGTAGGAGGAGAAGGCGGGGCCGCGGAGGGGCTCGGGCAGCATGGGGGGTTCCTGCCGTTCAGGGGTGTCCGTGCGGGGGCGCGTCGGGACGTACGAGGGGACGACCGCGAGCAGGACGTGGTCGGTGTGTGCGGCGAGCTGCGCCAACAGGCCGTCGGGGGCGTGGAGTTCGGGGGTGTCGGCGGCGGAGTCGACGGCGAGCACCACGGCGTCGAAACCGGCGCCCGCGACGTTGTACGCGTACCGGTCGCCGGGCCCGTCGGCAGGGTTGTCGTGGGCCGGGAAGACCAGCCGGGTCCGTATCGCGTAGCCCGGGTCGTCCACGGCGAGGACGGGGGAACGCGTGGTGGTGGAGTAGCGCACCTCGGCGTCGGTGTGGTCCTCCAGGGCCGTGCCCAGGCGCAGGGGGGCGTACATGAGCTCCTCGAAGCCGAGGACCAGTACGCGGCGGGCGTCGCCCAGCGCTTCGGCGATGCGGGCGGCCATGGCGGGGAGGGCGGGCTCCAGGGTCGCCCGGTGGGCGGGGGTGAAGCCGTGCCGTCCGCCGTCGGGCACACCGGCGGGCCACTGGAGGTCCACCCGGGTGCAGGGCCGGCGCCCCGGCTCGACGGCCGTTCGGGGACCGGCGGGGCCGGCCCCTTCGTGCGCGGCGACCAGTGCCTGGCCCTTCTCCAGGACGCCCTCCGGGAGGGCGACCGTGCCCGTGCTGCGCGCCACCAGGTCGACGCGGGCACCGATCTCCGCGGCGAACTCGGTCAGCCTTCCCCGGTCGGCCGGCGACCTCATGTCCACCAGGGCGACGATGACGTAACGGCTGCGCGGGTACCGCTCGTGCAGTGCGCGGATCGTGTTGAGCACGGTGTTGCCCGTGGAGAATTCGTCGTCCACCAGGACCAGCGGCGCGCCTGCGTACACACCCGCCGTGTCCGCGCCCGTGCCCATGCCCGCGTCTGCGTCTGCGTCTGTATCTGCGTTCGTGTCTGCGTCCACCTCCGCGCCCGTCAGGACGCACTCGCCCGCCAGCAGATCCGGGTCCTCCGGGAGCAGCAGGTGCGAGGTGGCGTGCGAGTGGGACTCCTCGAAGCCGCCCGCCCGCGCCACGCCCTCGACGGGGCGGCGCGTCGAGTGGAGGTACGGCGCCACGCCCAGCCCGTCGGCGACCGCGTGGCCGAGGCCGGTGGCCGTCTCCGCGTAGCCGAGCACCACGGCCCGGCGCGCCTCGGCGTCACCGAGGAGTTCGCGCACCCGACGGCCGAGCTCGAAGCCGGCGCCGTACACCACGGAGGGCTTCTGCGGCACGTGCTTGCCGAGCACGTTCGACACGAGGAGGTGGGCCCGCTTGGGGTTGCGGCGCAGGGCGAGGCCCAGCAGCTCTCTCAGCTCGCTGTCGCCGTCGGGCTTCCCGTCACCGACGAGCTCGACGCCCAGTCGCTCCGCCACCCAGCTGCCCGACCACACCACGTTCGCCGTCTCTTTCTCTGTTCTTGCCTTCTCTGTTCTTGCCTTCTCTGTTCTTGCCTTCTCCGGCCGTGCCTTCTCCGCCCTTGCCGAGTGCTCGCTCATTCGGCAAGGCCCGCGGCCAGCAGCTCCACGAAGCCGACGTCCTGCCTGGCCACGCCGAAGACCTCGGCCCGCAGCAGGGTCCGCTCGGCCCAGGCGCGGTGCGGCTTCACCTCATTCATCTTGTTCGTGTACGCGGAGCGCATGACGCCACCGCCGCCGCGCTCCGGCCGCAGGATGTCCTCCGCGTCGCTGAACTCCTCGTGGCTGACCACGGACAGCGCGTGCACGGGCGCGACATGCGACGGGTGGATGCAGGTCTTGCCGAGCAGGCCGTTGGCCCGGTCGAGCTCGATCTCGCGCAGCAGGCCGTCCAGATCGTGCTCGATCAGCGCCGTGCGCAGCTCCTCGGCCCGGCCCTCCAGGAAGGGGCTGCGGCGCAGCTGGGGTTTGAACATGCGCTCCTGGAGCCGGAAGTACTCCCACACCGGCCCGGTGATCGTGAAGCCGGTGCCGTCCGCGCGGCCCAGCACATTGACCACGTCGGCGATCACGGCGCCGACGATCTGCACGTCGTACGCCGTCATGTCGGGCGCCCTGCGCAGTCCGTACGCCGAGCAGAAGTCGGTGACGCCGAGCCGCAGCGCGAGCACCCGCTCGCGGTACTTGTCGACGGTGCGGGCTATTCCCTGGAGAGTTTCCCCGCGAGTCTCCAGGTGCAGCAGCTCGGGCGATTCGAGAACGGGCATCGCGAACAGGCGTCGGCCGCACGTCTTCTCGGCATTGGCGAGCGCTTCCATGAAGGGCACGCCACGCTCTTCGGTGAACTTCGGAAGTACAAAACCAGACAACATTCGGGCGGTAGAGCCGAGCCGCTGCACCAGGCCGGCCATCTGACCCGGCTCCCGGACCCGGATGAAGAGCAGCGGCACCTCGGCGCCACGCGCGTCGAGGTCGGCGAACTGCCTGACCAGGTTCTCCTCGGCGTCGGCGACCTCGGAGTCGTCGATCGAATCCTCCAGGCACAGCACCATCGAGACGACACCGCGTCCGGCCTGCTTGATGACGTCGTCAGCAAGTCTCGGCCGGGTGGCAGGGCTGTACAGAGTCGCCCCCAGGGCGGCCGCGAGCACGCGGGCCGACGAGCCCGGACCGAACTCGCACGGCTCCTGGAAGAACAGCCTCTCCCTCGCAGCGGGCGCGATATGCCCGAAATGACGCATGTAACTCCCCCGAACTGCCGGACCGGCCGGACAACGCATGGCCGGTAATAGTACGTATGGACGGGTGTCAACAGTTCCCCACGTGCATGAATTCCGGGTAACTCGTCCATTTCCCGACGGGTGGGGGCGCCGCGGACCGTGTGCTTCCGGTATGCCGCACGGACACCTGGTACGACCCCCGCGTTGTCCGCGTGGGCAGCCAGCAGGCAGGATGACGGGCATGACGCACGCGATGGTGAAAGGCTCGAACGTCCCTCTGGACGCCATGGCCGTACGGGCCGTGCTGCGCTGGACCCCGGGCACCGAAGTTCCGGATGTGGACGCCTCGGCGCTGCTGCTCGGAGCCGGTGGCCGCGTGCGCTCGGACGAGGACTTCGTCTTCTACAACCAGCCCCGCCACCCCTCCGGCCTGGTACGACGGCTGCCGAAGCGCAGTGTCCCCGAGGGCCTCACGGACACCATCGAGGCCGATCTGGGCGGGCTGGACGCCTCGGTCGAGCAGGTGGTCGTCGCCGCGTCCTCCGACGGAGCCGCATTCGCTCAGGTGCACGATCTGCGCATCCTGCTGTACGACGCGGCGTCGGCCGACGGCGATCCGCTCGCGGTCTTCGATGTGCGGCCGGAGACCGGCGAGGAGACGGCGATCATCTGCGGCGAGCTCTACCGGCGCGGCGATGGCTGGAAATTCCGAGCCGTGGGGCAGGGCTATCCGACCGGGCTGGTCGGCCTGGCGACCGCCTTCGGCATCTCGGTCGACGAGACCGCGGCCGAACCCGAGCCGGCCCCGTCGCACGCGGCGGCTCCCGCGCCCGTGCCGGTGACGGCGCCCGGGTTCCCGCCCGCGCCCGGCTTCCCGCCGGCCGCGGCACCCGGGCCCGATGCGCAGGCCACGGTCCAGCACCAGCAGCCCGCGTACGGCTACCCGCAGCCCGCGGCGGCCCAGCACGCTCCCCAGCCCGCGTACGGGTACCCACAGCCCGCCGCCGCTCAGCCGGCCTACGGATACCCGCAGCCCGCCGCGGCCGCGGCACCCGCCCCGGACCCGAATTTCGTGCTGCCGCCACAGGGGCCGCAGTTCGTACGGTCCTGAGGGACGGGGCCGGGAAACGCTCCGAAGCACCCCCGGGCCCCGGTGAGGCCGGGTTCCGGGGCGTCGTTCAGGTCCCGGTTCCCGGGCATCGTTCAGGTCCGGGACTTGTAGCCGCGCCCCCACTGCATGCCGAAGCCGTACAGCCGGTCCAGCTCCGACTGGAATCCGTACACGAACTTCACCTCGCGCCGCACGATCAGCTCGTCCTTGATGTTCTCCACCGTGAACACGGCACAGGAACGGGCCTCCGGGGCATGCTCGTCGAGTTCGATCTCGATCCGTGGACCGTTGCCCGGGTAGAGCGTCACCTTGGCGTGCGTACGGTCGAAGGCCGGCGTCTGGTCGTAGATGTAGACGAAGAACAGCAGCCGTTTGATCTGGTCGCGCTGGTCGAGATTGACGTAGACGGTCTCACCCGAAGGCGCACCGAAGCGGTCGTCCCCGCTGAGCCGGATGTACGGCGGCCCGTTCAGGTCGCCGATGAGGTTGCCCAGCGGCTGGACGACTCCCTTGGTGCCGTCCTTCAACTCGTACATGCAGCCCAGGTCCAGGTCGACGTTGACCATGCCCTGGGTGTGGGCCTGGACCACCTCGGGCTTGAAGAGGTTCATCGGCCGCAGCAGCCGGCCGCTCTGCCGCGACCGGCCCATGATGTCCGACGTACGCATCTGCCAGGAGAGGTTGACCCGCAGATTGCCGGTCAGCGCGCCCTGTTTGGTGAGCGAGACCGTGGCGTGCCGCCTGGAGAGCACGATGGAGCTCGTCGCCGCGCTGCCCGACTCGAACTGTGCCTCCCGCCGCGGCCACAGGTTGTCCCAGAACGCCATCCCCAACCCCCACACGTGTAGAAAAAGTGCCCCGGCCCCCGCGGCTGCCCCGTGCCTCGCCGGGGACGCCCACATCGCTGCGGGGCGGCCGCGGGGCCGGGTCCGGATGTCTCCGGAGAACCGTTGCCTCACGGACCGCCCCGCGTAGAGCGTTCCTCAATCCCTACCGGGTCACACCCCGGACGGGACTTCCGCCCTGGAACCGGCGTCGTCGCCGCCTTCGGCTTCCAGCGCCTTGTTGCGCCGGACCGAGGACCAGAAGGACCAGGCGATCAGCACGACGCCGACGAGACCGGTGATGAGCTCGTTGATCTGGTACTGGATGGTGACGAGCAGGATCACGGCCAGCGCGCCGATGGCGTAGTGGGCGCCGTGCTCCAGGTAGACGTAGTCGTCGAGCGTGCCCTGGCGGACCAGGTAGACCGTGAGCGAACGGACGTACATGGCGCCGATACCGAGGCCGAGGGCCATCAGCACGATGTTGTTGGTGATGGCGAAGGCACCGATGACACCGTCGAACGAGAAGGACGCGTCGAGCACTTCCAGGTAGAGGAACATGAAGAACGCGGCCTTGCCGGAGAGCACGATCGCGGAGACCTTCTTGCCGCTCTTCTTGGCCTCCTCCTCGACCTCGTGCTCGCGCTCTTCCTCCTCCTCCAGCTTGTTCTCGAAGAAGCCGGAGAGGCCGCCGACGATGAGGTACGTGATCAGACCGGCGACACCGGCGAGCAGGACCGTCTCCGCCTTGTCCGCGTGACCGCCACCGTGCTGGTGCGCGCTGGTCGCGAAGGTCATGGCCGAGATCAGCAGCACGATCAGCGCGATGCAGACCGACAGCATGTCGACCTTGCCGAGCTTGGCGAGCGGACGCTCGATCCAGCGCAGCCACTGGATGTCACGGTCCTCGAAAATGAAGTCGAGGAAGATCATCAGCAGGAACATGCCACCGAAGGCGGCAATCGCCGGGTGGGCGTCCGTGACCAGTTCCTGGTAGCGGTCGGGCTGGTTGAACGAAAGGTCGACCGCTTCGATCGGACCCAGCTTGGCGGTGATGGCCACGATCACGACGGGGAACACCAGCCGCATACCGAAGACCGCGATGAGCACGCCGACCGTGAGGAAGATCTTCTGCCAGAAGGCATTCATCTTCTTCAGGATTCCGGCGTTGACCACCGCATTGTCGAAGGACAGCGAGATCTCCAGGACGGAAAGAATCGCAACGACCCCGAAGGCTTCCCACCCCCCGTAGATCACAGCTGCGACCAGGCCGAGCGCGGTAATCGCGAACGACCAGCCGAAGGTTTTCAGAAGCACTGGCTACCCCATCGTGTATGTAACGGGTCTCCCCCGAGGTGTACGGGGCTCCCCCGCGCCGTGCGCGGCTTTACGAAACGTTGACCCCGAAGTCTAGAGCGATGCCGCGCAGGCCGGACGCGTACCCCTGTCCCACTGCACGGAACTTCCACTCGCCGTTGTACCGATAGAGCTCGCCGAAGATCATTGCGGTTTCCGTCGAGGCGTCCTCGCTGAGGTCGTAACGCGCGAGTTCCTGACCGTCCGCCTGGTTGACCACGCGGATGAATGCATTGCTGACCTGGCCGAAGGTCTGACCCCTGTTGTCGGCGTCATGGATGGAGACCGGAAAAACGATCTTGTCGCAGTGCGCCGGCACCTGGGTGAGGTTCACGATGACCGATTCGTCGTCGCCCTCGCCCTCGCCCGTGAGGTTGTCGCCGGTGTGCTCCACGGAGCCGTCGGGGCTCGTGAGGTTGTTGTAGAACACGAACCATTCGTCGCCGAGCACCCGGCCCGACTGGCACAGCAGCGCGCTGGCGTCGAGGTCGAAGTCGGCGCCCGTGGTGGATCGTGCGTCCCAGCCGAGACCGACCAGCACCTGGGTGAGGTTGGGTGCGGCCTTGGAGAGGGAGACATTGCCTCCCTTGGCGAGCGTGACGCCCATGGTGTGTGTCCTCCCCGAGTCGATGAACCGTCTGCCGGGCCCGTTGGGCCGTGGAGCCCCCGGGCCGCCTGTCGAGCGCGTCCGGCGCCGCACAAGGGTGCGACGCCGGACGAGGTGCGTGGTGGCGTGAACCGGGCCGCGCCTCAGCGGCCCGGCCCGGTCGCGCCTTCTCAGAGCCTGTCGGGTGACCTCAGACGTTGACGCCGAAGTCCTGCGCGATGCCGCGCAGACCCGAGGCGTACCCCTGACCGATGGCACGGAACTTCCACTCCGCCCCGTTGCGGTACAGCTCGCCGAAGACCATGGCGGTCTCCGTCGAGGCGTCCTCGCTCAGGTCGTAGCGGGCCAGCTCGCTGTTGTCGGCCTGGTTGACCACGCGGATGTACGCGTTGCGCACCTGGCCGAAGCTCTGCTGCCGGGTCTCGGCCTCGTAGATCGAGACCGGGAAGACGATCTTGTCGACATCGGCCGGGACGCCGGCCAGGTTCACCTTGATGACCTCGTCGTCGCCCTCGCCCTCACCGGTGAGGTTGTCACCGGTGTGCTCGACGGAGCCGTCGGGGCTCTTCAGGTTGTTGAAGAAGACGAAGTTTCCGTCGCTGCCGACCTTGCCCTCTGCATTCGTCAGCAGGGCGCTGGCGTCGAGGTCGAAGTCACCACCGGTGGTGGTCCGAGCGTCCCAGCCGAGACCGACGACGACCGCGGTCAGGTTGGGCGCGGCCTTGGTCAGCGAGACGTTGCCGCCCTTGCTGAGGCTGACTCCCACGAGTCCTCCCATTGGTTTCCTTGGGGGCCGGCTGGCGCCGGCGCCTCCACGTTGCGTTGGCATCCGATCAACGACTGGATCCTAGTGACCGGTTCCCGGCGAAGCAGGCTTTTCGCCGGGTCTCCGGCGGATCAGCCGGTGCCGGTTCAGAGCGCGCCGAGCGCCTTGATGTAGTCGTTGAGGTCGCGTGCGTCGGGCAGACCGTTGACGACGGTCCAGCGCACCACGCCCTCCTTGTCGATGACGAAGGTGCCGCGCACCGCGCAGCCCTTCTCCTCGTCGAAGACGCCGTAGGCCCGCGAGGTCTCGCCGTGCGGCCAGAAGTCCGAGACCAGCGGGTACTCCAGGCCCTCCTGCTCGGCGAAGACGCGCAGGGTGTGGATGGAGTCGTTGGAGACGGCGAGCAGCTGGGTGTCGTCGTTCTCGAACTTCGGCAGCTCGTCGCGGAGCGCGCAGAGCTCACCCGTGCAGACGCCCGTGAAGGCGAACGGGTAGAACAGCAGCACGACGTTCTTCTCGCCGCGGAAGTCGGAGAGCTTCACGGTCCGGCCGTGGTTGTCCTTCAGCTCGAAATCCGGGGCCTTGGTACCGACCTCGATCGCCATGAAAAGCGTCCCTTCGCTACGACGTTCACCGGGCTGGGCCGTCCGGGTGGCTCCCACCCTACGCAGAGCCCGCAGCGGGCCACGCAGCGCCCGCACGGGCGCAGCCCGGCGCTCCCCGGTGCTTCCCCCGCGCTCCCCGGCCGCCCGGCGGCTGCGCGAAGGCCCTCGACGGCAGCAGGCACTCGACGGCAGTACGAAGGCCCCCGGCGGCTCGGTGCCGTCGGGGGCCTTCAGGGCGAATGCGTGCCGAGGGTGGTTCAGCGCTTGGCTTTGGCCGCCTTCGGCGTGACCAGACGGCTGCCCGTCCAGTCCTTGCCCGCGTTGATGCTCTTGGTCTGGGAGAGACCGGCCGTCTGAGCGGCCTCGTTGATGTCGCTCGGTTCGACGTACCCATCACGGCCGGTCTTCGGCGTCATCAGCCAGACCGCGCCGCCGTCCTCGATCAGACCAATGGCATCCACCAGCGCGTCCGTAAGGTCGCCGTCCTCGTCGCGGAACCACAGCAGGACGACGTCTGCGACGTCGTCGTAGTCCTCATCGACGAGATCCTGGCCGGTAGTGGCCTCAATGCCCTCACGGAGCTCCTGCTCGACGTCGTCGTCGTAGCCGATCTCCTGGACCACCTGTCCGGGCTCGAACCCCAGGCGTGCTGCCGGGTTGGTCCGCTCCTCCGCGTGGTCCGCGGTCGCGCTCACGGGTTGCCTCCTGATCATGTTTCGGAAAATGCTTCAGCCACGCGCGTGCGCGGGGCGTTGGCCGTAGTCCACACGGGAGCGGCGGATCGCGCAAGTACCCAGCGTGCGAGACCGCCTAAACGGTGACGTTCCCTGCCACGTCGCCGCACTGTCGGCAGGCCCCCTGCGGGGGCCCGGCGCTTCCGTCCACACCCTTTACGTCCTTCCACAGCTTATGCCGTTTCGGTCCGCCATTCGGAGTCGAACATCCTTTGGGAACGCTTGGACGGGTTGGGCGTATGGTTGCGGTTTGGCCCGGACCATCCCCGCGCACCGGACGCGATGTCTCACAACACGGCGGTTACCCCTCGGTAGAGATGACGTTTGCGCCCTCGCGGTACACGATGGTGATGGCGTACTTGCATACATCCCGGGGGCATGTTCTCCCTCGATCAGGCCCCGTAGAGCACCACCGAACAGCGAAGGAACAGCGTGGCTTCCGGATCCGATCGCAACCCGATCATCATTGGCGGCCTGCCGAGCCAGGTCCCGGACTTCGATCCCGAAGAGACCCAGGAATGGCTCGACTCGCTCGACGCCGCGGTCGACGAGCGAGGTCGTGAGCGGGCCCGTTATCTGATGCTCCGGCTCATCGAGCGCGCGCGCGAGAAGCGTGTCGCCGTGCCGGAGATGCGCAGTACGGACTACGTGAACACGATCGCCACGAAGGACGAGCCGTTCTTCCCCGGCGACGAGGAGATCGAGCGCAAGGTCCTCAACGCGACCCGCTGGAACGCAGCCGTGATGGTGTCGCGCGCCCAGCGTCCGGGCATCGGTGTCGGCGGCCACATCGCCACCTTCGCCTCCTCGGCCTCGCTGTACGACGTGGGCTTCAACCACTTCTTCCGCGGCAAGGACGACGGTCTGGGCGGCGACCAGATCTTCTTCCAGGGGCACGCCTCCCCCGGTATCTACGCCCGCGCGTTCCTCCTCGACCGGCTGAGCGAGGCGCAGCTCGACGCCTTCCGCCAGGAGAAGTCGAAGGCACCCAACGGCCTGTCCAGCTACCCGCACCCGCGGCTGATGCCGGACTTCTGGGAGTTCCCGACCGTCTCGATGGGCCTCGGCCCGCTCGGCGCGATCTACCAGGCCCGGATGAACCGCTACATGGAGGCGCGCGGCATCGCCGACACCTCCAAGTCCCATGTCTGGGCGTACCTGGGCGACGGCGAGATGGACGAGCCCGAGTCGCTCGGCCAGCTCTCCATCGCCGCCCGTGAGGGCCTGGACAACCTCACCTTCGTGGTCAACTGCAACCTCCAGCGGCTCGACGGCCCGGTGCGCGGCAACGGCAAGATCATCCAGGAGCTGGAGTCGCAGTTCCGCGGCGCCGGATGGAACGTCATCAAGCTGGTCTGGGACCGCTCCTGGGACCCGCTGCTCGCGCAGGACCGCACGGGCATCCTGGTCAACAAGCTGAACACCACGCCGGACGGCCAGTTCCAGACGTACGCCACCGAGTCGGGCGCGTACATCCGTGACCACTTCTTCGGGGACGACCCGCGGCTGCGCGACATGGTCAAGGACATGACCGACGACCAGATCCTGCACCTGGGCCGCGGCGGTCACGACCACAAGAAGGTCTACGCGGCCTACGCGGCGGCCAAGGCCCACAAGGGCCAGCCGACGGTGATCCTGGCGCAGACGGTCAAGGGCTGGACCCTGGGGCCGAACTTCGAGGGCCGCAACGCGACCCACCAGATGAAGAAGCTCACGGTCGAGGACCTCAAGCGGTTCCGTGACCGACTGCACATCCCGATCACGGACAAGCAGCTGGACGAGGGCTACCCGCCCTACTACCACCCGGGCCGCGACTCGGAGGAGATCCAGTACATGCACGACCGCCGCAAGGGCCTGGGCGGTTACGTCCCGACCCGTGTGGTGCGTGCGAAGCCGCTGGTCCTCCCCGAGGACAAGACGTACGCGACCGCGAAGAAGGGTTCCGGTCAGCAGTCGATCGCCACCACCATGGCGTTCGTCCGCATTCTGAAGGACCTCATGCGGGACAAGGAGATCGGCAAGCGTTTCGTGCTGATCGCGCCCGACGAGTACCGCACCTTCGGTATGGACGCCTTCTTCCCGAGCGCGAAGATCTACAACCCGCTGGGCCAGCAGTACGAGGCGGTGGACCGCGATCTGCTGCTCGCGTACAAGGAGTCGCCGACCGGTCAGATGCTGCACGACGGCATCTCGGAGGCCGGCTGCACGGCGTCCCTGATCGCCGCCGGTTCGGCGTACGCCACGCACGGCGAGCCGCTGATCCCGGTGTACGTCTTCTACTCGATGTTCGGTTTCCAGCGCACCGGTGACCAGTTCTGGCAGATGGCCGACCAGCTCGCGCGCGGCTTCGTGCTGGGCGCGACCGCCGGCCGTACGACGCTGACCGGTGAGGGTCTCCAGCACGCGGACGGCCACTCGCAGCTGCTCGCCTCGACCAACCCGGGCTGTGTCGCGTACGACCCGGCGTTCGGCTACGAGATCGCGCACATCGTCAAGGACGGTCTGCGCCGGATGTACGGCGGGACCCCCGACGAGAACGAGGACGTCTTCTACTACCTCACGGTCTACAACGAGCCGATCCAGCACCCGGCCGAGCCCGAGAACGTGGACGTCGAGGGCATCCTCAAGGGTGTCTACCGCTTCAAGGCCGCCGAGCGGGGCGAGATCCCGGCCCAGATCATGGCGTCCGGTGTGGCGGTCCCGTGGGCGGTCGAGGCGCAGCGGATCCTCGCCGACGAGTGGAACGTCCGGGCGGACGTCTGGTCGGCGACCTCCTGGAACGAGCTGCGCCGCGAGGCCGTGGACGTGGAGCGGTACAACCTGCTGCACCCGGAGGAGGAGCAGCGCGTCCCGTACGTGACGCGGAAGCTCTCCGGCTCCGAGGGTCCGTTCGTGGCGGTCTCGGACTGGATGCGTTCGGTGCCGGACCAGATCGCGCGCTGGGTTCCCGGTGCGTACCAGTCGCTGGGTGCGGACGGCTTCGGCTTCGCCGACACCCGTGGCGCGGCCCGCCGGTTCTTCCACATCGACGCGCAGTCGATCGTCCTCGCGGTGCTCACCGAGCTCGCGAAGGAGAATCGGGTCGACCGTTCGCTGCTGAAGCAGGCCATCGACCGGTACGAGCTGCTGGATGTCACGGCGGCCGCCCCGGGCGCGGCCGGCGGCGACGCGTAGGCGCTACGGACGACGCACGCAGGGCGGCGGGACCGAGCGGTCCCGCCGCCCTGCGGCGTCAGCGGCCGGTTCTCCGCCCTGCGGTCAGTTCTCCCAGATCTTGAAGGCCCTGACCTGGTACGGGGACCGGGGCACCCAGGTACCGCCGCCCGGGTAGGTCTCGAACTCACCGGTCTCGGCGCATTCCGCCGACTGGTACGTGGTGACGGGGCGGCCGGTGCGATTGGCGAGCGCCTGGACCTTGCTGCCCTTCGGCAGCGGGATACAGCTCTCGATGTCGGTCGTGGACAGCTCATGGGTCCGGCGGGTGCCGGTGAAGTCCGGCGCGTCCCAGAGGCAGAGCTGGCCGGCGGCACAGGACCCGAGCCCGACGGCCGCGGAGTGGGCCGCGGTCTGCGGGATCAGCGCGGTGGCGGCCAGGGAAGCGGCGGCCAGGGTGGTGGCAAGAACGGTCGTTGTACGCATGGAAGTCGTCCCCCGTGGTGGTGCGAATCAGTTGCATGCACCCTGACCTGCGGAGCAAGGCCCGGGGAAGGGGCCGCGGGCCACACCACCCTGATAGGCGACAGCCCCGCCGGAAGGGTCCGGCGGGGCTGTTGTACGCACTGTGTTGACGCGCGGGCACGGAGCCCGGGGCGCCGTCGCGGCGACCGGTCAGATGTGACCGGCGCCCGCACCCGCCTCGGCGTTCGCACCGCGCTTGGTGAGCGTGGCGACCAGCGCGGCGACCACCGCGACGATGCCGGCGACCATGAACGCCGTGTTCATCCCTGACACGAAGGTGTCATGGGCGACGCCCGCGATCTTCCCCGCGATCTCCGGCGGAACGTTCCCGTCGACCGGCGGGATGCCGACCTCGACGGCCGAGGACGCCTGGTCCAGCTGCTGCGGGCTGAGCGGCGGGAGCTCCGCCGCCTTCCAGTTGTCGGCCAGCTTGGAGTCGACCTGGGACGCCATGACGGCGCCGAGCACCGCCGTACCGAGGCTGCCGCCGACCTGCATGGCGGCCTGCTGGAGACCACCCGCGACGCCGGAGAGCTCCATGGGGGCGTTGCCGACGATGACCTCGGTGGCGCCGACCATCACCGGGGCGAGGCCGAGGCCGAGCAGACCGAACCAGATCGACATGGTCAGGGTGCCGGTGCCGATGTCCAGCTGGGACATGCCGAACATGGCGACCGCCGTGCACACCATGCCGCCGACCAGCGGAACCCGCGGGCCGAACTTGGTGATCATGGCGCCGGCGAGCGGCGAGGCGACGATCATCATGCCGGTCAGCGGCAGCAGGTGCAGACCGCTGTCGACGGGGCTCAGACCGTGCACGTTCTGGAGGTAGAAGGTGACGAAGAACAGCCCGCCCATGAACGCGAAGGCCATCAGCACCATCAGGACCGCGCCCGCGGACAACGGCACGGACCGGAACATCGCGAGCGGGATCAGCGGTTCCCGGACGTTCTTCTGGGAGAGGGCGAAGACCACGAACAGCGCCACGGCGGCGCCCAGGAAGCCGAGCGTCTTGTAGTCGCCCCAGCCCCATTCGGATCCCTTGATGAGCGCCCAGATCAGGCAGAACATCGCCTGCGACAGCAGCACGATGCCGCCGATGTCGAAGGAGCGCGGCGCGTTCTCGGCGCGGTGGTCCTTGAGGATCACCAGGCCCAGCACCAGCGCGATCACACCGACCGGCACATTGATGAAGAAGACGGACTGCCAGCTGACGTGCTCGACGAGCACGCCGCCGAGGATCGGGCCACCCGCGGTCGAGGCGCCGATCACCATGCCCCAGATGCCGATCGCCATGTTCAGCTTCTCGGCCGGGAAGGTGGCGCGCAGCAGGCCGAGCGCGGCGGGCATCAGCAGGGCGCCGAAGAGGCCCTGGAGCACCCGGAACACGATCACCAGGGCGACGCTGTCGGACAGGCCGATCGCCCCGGATGCCGCGGCGAAGCCCACGACGCCTATCAGGAAGGTCTGGCGGTGACCGAACCGGTCACCGAGTTTGCCCGCGGTGATCAGGGAGACCGCCAGGGCGAGCATGTAGCCGTTGGTGATCCACTGGACGTCTGCGAGCGAGGCGTGCAGGTCCTGCTGGATGGCGGGGTTGGCGATCGCGACGATCGTGCCGTCGAGCGCGACCATCATCACGCCGATGGCCACGGAGAAGAGCGTCAGCCAGGGGTGGCCGCGCAGCCCCTTGGCAGGTGCGGGAGCGGCGGTTTCCTGCGGCTCCCGCGACGCCTTGTCGACGGTGGTCTGACTAGTCATACTCGGGAGATTAATGTCAGTCTCTGACAGTTGACAAACCATTTCACAAGTCGGTAACTGTCACGTAGCTCACAGGTACGCTGAGCTGGAAAAAGCAGGAGAAAGAAGGCCGGTTAAGTGACCGATGGGCAGCGGGCCGCGCATCCGACCGGACTGCGCGAACGGAAGAAGCGACGCACCCGGGACGCCCTGCTGCACGCCGCCCTCGATCTTTTCACCACCCAGGGGTACGACGAGACCACCGTCGACGAGATCGTCG
Source organism: Streptomyces sp. NBC_00984 (assembly GCF_045162475.1). NCBI lineage: Bacteria > Bacillati > Actinomycetota > Actinomycetes > Kitasatosporales > Streptomycetaceae > Streptomyces > Streptomyces sp. NBC_00984. Next base: position 6,260,279 of record NZ_CP108734.1, on the reverse strand, counting down.
ACGCGGTCGAGGTCTCCCAGCGCACCTTCTTCCGCTACTTCGCTTCCAAGGAGGAGGCCGCCTTCGCCATCCAGGAGATGGTCGAGTCGCACTTCCTCTCGGAGCTGCGCCGGCGTCCCGCCGCGGAGGCCCCGTTCGAGGCGATGCGCAGCGCGGCCCTCTGCGCCTGGAGCAGCATCGGCGAGGCGATCGAGGAGATCGTCACGGTCGAACTCCACATGCGTACGTACCGGATGATCGAATCGACGCCCTCGCTGCTCGCCGCCCACCTGCGACGGTGCAGCGACCTGGAGAACCAGGTCGCGCTGCTGATCGCCGCGCGCGAGGGGCTCGACGTGGACGAGGACCCGCGGCCGAGGGTCGCCGTGGCCGCGTTCTGCGGAGTGATGCGGGTGAGCGGTCAGCTCTGGGGGCGGGGCCGGGACGCCGATGTGGATTCGCTGCGCGCCCTGACCGAGGCGTACCTGGACCAGCTCGGACCGGCGCTGGCCGGAAACTGGCGGGCGGACGCCGATTCGGCGTGACGACGGGCCCGGTGTGACGACGGGCCCGGTGTGACGACAGACCCGTCCGATCGTGACGACAGCCCCCGTCCGATGTGCCGCATGCCTCACCGCCGCGGCGTGACCGACTTCACAACAGCCGCGCCCCGGTGGCCACATGTGACGTCCCGGAGGCGTTCCGCGCGCCTGAGCGTGCGTGTGACAACCACACAGCGTGAAAAGCACGCGCTCGAATTCCCCGCAGCCGAGTGATGTGCGTCACCCTCTTCACGGCTGCCGTCGCGCGTCTCCTAATGTGGGCCGGAGTGACTTCCTTCGACTCCTCCCCCACGCTCACCGCTTGGCGCGCGCTGCTCGCCGTCGCGGTCGTGTTCGTGATGCTGGCGACCACTGGCTGGACCGCCGTACGTCATCAACACTCCGACGAGCCACGCACCGTCGCACTCGCCGCCTGGGCGCGGGGCCGGGTGGCGGGTCATGCGCTGCCGGACGCCGACGCGCCGTCGTACCGGCTGGCCCGTTTCTTCGCCGCGCTCACGGCCGCGCAGCGCGCCGGACTGGCCGACAAGTACCCCTTGGTCGTGGGCAATTTGAACGGCGCCCCGGTCACCCTGCGCTACCGCGCCAATCGGCGGGCCGTGGTGCAGGCGCGGCAGGTCGAGCGGCGGCGCATGCACGATGTGCGGCTCTCCCCCGACGGCCGCGCCGAGGCGGTCCGCCGGATGAACCGCTTCGACTCGATGCTCGACCGCGGTCGCCACTTCCTCGCCTTCGACCCGTCCGGGAAGGGCCGCGCCGCGGAGGTGTTCGGCAGTCTCGACCGGGCCGACCGGATCTCCGTGATCGTCCCCGGCGTCGACACCAATCTGCTGACGCTGGAGCGGCCCGCGCCCAAGGTGAACGCCGCCCCGGTCGGCATGGCGAAGTCGCTGTACGCGGCGGAGCGCGCCGCCCGCCCCGGCACCCGTACCGCCGTCATCGCCTGGGCCGACTACACCACGCCCGCCGGTATCGGCATGGACGCGGCCCTGGGCAACCTCGCCGAGCGCGGGGCGGTGCGGCTGAACGCGCTGGTGGGCGCGCTGCCCGGGGACGCCCCGGTCTCGCTGTTCTGCCACAGCTACGGCTCGGTGCTGTGCGGGGTCGCCGCACATGAACTGCCCTCCAGGGTCGGCGACATCGCGGTGGCCGGCAGCCCCGGCATGCGGGTGGAGAGCGCCGCGCAGTTGCACACCGGAGCCAGGGTGTGGGCGATGCGGGACCGCGACGACTGGATCCAGGACGTACCGAACCTGGAGCTCGGCGGCCTGGGCCACGGGGCCGACCCGGTCGACCCGGGCTTCGGCGCGCGCATCGTCTCGGCGGGCGACGCGGTCGGGCACAGCGGCTATTTCGAGCCGGGTACCAAAAGCCTCGGCAACTTCGCCGCCATCGGCGTGGGCGCCTACGAATCGGTGAGCTGCGCGGTCTCCGACAGCGGCTGCCGCGAACGAATCACCGGAAGCCAGGGCATCTGACGGGCGCAGGGGCCCTGGCGGACCATCGACCACAGCCTGCTCCGAGGGGGGACGTGCGAGGCAAGTGCCGCATACGATGAGGCACATGGGTGATGTGCTGGCCGGAATTCATGCCACCTGGGAGTTCGACACCGACTCCGTGCTCATCCGCTTCGAACGGGGAATCCGCACACCGAAGCTCTTCCAGAGCCTTCGTGAACGACGCGTCCCGCACGCGGCGCTGTCGTCGGTGACGCTGACCCCGGGCAAGCGGGGCACGGTGGTCCTGCGTGCCGTGCCGAGACGGGGCGCCGACCCGTTGGTCGAGGCCGCGGCGGGGCAGCTGAAGGACGGCTGCGATCCGTACCGGCTGGTGCTCCCCGCCGAGCGCGAGACGCTGGCCGAGTACTACGCGGACGAACTGCGTGCCCGGCTGGGCCCCGACGCGGCGGAGCCCGCCGAACGGTTCCTGGTCGCGGCGCCCGAGGCGCCGATGCAGTTCAAGGCGTACGACGGCCGGGCCGGCTTCGACGGGCACCGGGTCTCCTTCCGCTGGTTCTGGACGGGCGCCTCCACGGCGAAGTGGAAGGCCGGCGACCAGACGTTTCCGGTGACGGAGCTGAGCGGTGTCGAGTGGCGCTCGCCGGAGGCGTTCGAGGGCTATCTGCGGCTGGTGCCCAGGGGCCTGGAGAACGCGGTCCCGGGACCGGGCACGGGCGCGGACCCCACCCGGAGCAGCGGTGCGGGCATGGCCGCGGATCCGGGCGCGGTGCAGTGCCCGCAGCCGGTGGCGCCCCGCCCCACCCGCGCCGATCAGGACCCGGCCGCGGTGGTCTTCGGTCTCGGCTACGGCCCCGTGCACGAGTCGCTGCCGTTCGCCGCGGTCGTGCTGGAATCGGTGCGCAGGAACCATTCCGTTGCCGCCGTGCCCGCGGCCGTCCTGGCGGGCACGGGACGGCGCGACCCCGCGGACATCGCGGAGCGGATCCGGCACCTCGGGGAGCTGCACCAGGCCGGTCTGGTGACGGACGACGAGTTCAGCGCCAAGAAGGCCCAACTGCTCGCCGAGTTGTAGGGCCTTGCGGCCTGTCGGCCCGATCGGCCGGTAGTACCCCCGTACGAGAGGGGCGGCGGCGAACCGGAACCCGGGTATGACGCCACCGGGCCGGTCCGCTCCCTAGGCTGATGCGGCCATGACCACATCCCCGCCCCGCACCCCGCCCGGGGCGCCGCCGCGCCCGCAGCCCGCCGCCGACGGCCTGGTGAGCGCCGCCCGCCGCAATCTGCGCGAGATCGTCCACGGGCTCTCCCATCCGTCCCATCCCCCGGTCCCGCCGCTCGCGAACGCGTCCAAACGGTGGCGGAGGCTGCTGCCGTACGTGGTCGTCCTCATCCTCGCGGCGATCTTCGTTCCGGTCACGCTCAATGTGCTGACCAACGAATACGGTATGGCCGAGGGACTGGCGGGCCTGCTGACCGTCGCCCAGACCGCGCCGCTGCTGATGCTGGCGCACCGCCCGTTGCAGGCGTGGTGGATCATCTTCCCCGCCGACATCGTGGGGGCGCTGGTACTGCTGCAGTACCCGGACCGGCCGATGGGCATCTGGCCGTGGCCCCCGCCCACGCTGATCTGCTACCTCTTCGTGATGCTGGCGGTGGCCCTGCGCGAGACCCGGCGGACCGTGGTCTCCGTCTGGGCGCTGACCGCCGCGGCGAGCCTGGTCCTGCACCTGACCGCCACTGACCGCAGCATCGCGGGGCTGCTCCCGGTGTTCGGTGCGGTGCCCGTAGTGATCGGTGCGGTGATCCGGGAACGGGGCGACGCACAGCGCCGGCTCGCCGAGCAGGAAACCATCAGCGAGGCCGAGCGGGCGCAGCGCACGCTGCTGGAGGAGCGCACCAGGATCGCCCGTGAGCTGCACGACGTGGTCGCGCACCACATGTCCGTGATCACGGTCCAGGCCGACTCCGCGCCCTACCGGATCAGCGGGCTGCCCGAGCAGGCGCGCGAGGAGTTCGAGGTGATCGCGGCGAGCGCGCGGGAGTCGCTGACGGAGATGCGGCGGCTGCTCGCGGTGCTGCGCAGCGACGGCACGGAGGGCGAGCGGGCACCGCAGCCGGGGCTCGACCGGGTGCAGCAGCTGGTGGAGGCGACAGTGCGGGCGGGGCTGCCGGCCGAGCTGTCGCTCTCCGCTCAATTGCCGGACGTACCGCAGGCGGTGGACCTGTCGGCGTACCGGATCGTGCAGGAGGCACTGGCGAACGTGATCCGGCACGCGCCCGGTGCGCGGACCCGGATATCGATCACGTCCGACGGCGCGCATCTGACCGTCCTGGTGGTCAACGACCGGGCGGAGCAGCCCGATTCGCCGCTGGAGACGACCGGGACCGGGCACGGCCTGGTCGGTATGCGCGAACGCGTACGGTTGACGGGCGGCACGCTGGACACCGGACCGCTGCCCGACGGCGGCTTCCGGGTGGCCGCGCGACTGCCCCTGACCCCTGTTACGCCCACGGCCTCGGAGGACTCTTGACCATCCGCGTGATCATCGTCGACGACCAGGCCATGGTGCGGGCGGGGTTCGCGGCGCTGCTCTCGGCGCAGAGCGACATCGATGTGGTCGGTGAGGCACCGGACGGGCGCCAGGGCATCGACGTCAGCCGGAGCGTCCACCCGGACGTGGTCCTGATGGATGTCCGGATGCCCGAGATGGACGGCCTGGCGGCGGCCCGCGAGCTGCTGCACCCGCCGGTGGGGGTGGTGCACCGGCCGAAGGTCCTGATGCTCACCACGTTCGACGTGGACGACTACGTGTACGAGGCGCTGCGCGCCGGGGCGTCCGGCTTCCTGCTGAAGGACGCGCCGCCGGCCGACCTGATCTCGGCGGTGCGGGTGGTCGCGGCGGGCGAGGCGCTGCTCGCGCCGTCCGTGACGCGCCGCCTGATCGCGGACTTCGCCCGGCAGGGCCCGACCGGGGCCACCCGGAGCGGCCAGTCGCTGCGGCTGAACGGGCTGACTCCGCGCGAGACGGAGGTGCTGGAGCTGATCGCGCGGGGCCTGTCCAACCAGGAGATCGCGGGGAAGCTGGTGCTGGCCGAGCAGACGGTGAAGACGCACATCGGCCGGGTGCTGGCCAAGCTGGACCTGCGGGACCGGGCGCAGGCGGTGATCTTCGCGTACGAGGCGGGGGTGGTGGTGCCGGGCGAGGGGTGATGTCGTTTCTTTTATCCGCCTTCCATCCCCCGGCACCCGTTCCCCACAGCATCTACTTATCGAAGACAAACATGATGTGGTCGTCATCCAGGTACTTGATATCGACCTCGCAGCCTTTCTGTACCTTCGACGAGTAGAAGGCGGAAATGGTGTCCCTGCCTTCCACCTGCTTGACCACGCCGTCCTCGTGCCAGGAAAGCCGGTACGCTATGTTGGCGGATCCGCCGTCATTCGAACTGATGTAACGGACGTCCTCCACCAGGGCCCGAATATCCCGCCCCTTCGACCTGATCTCCTGGTTGCGGTGAAAAAGATAAACGATATAGGCAATGCTGCCCACGACGAGAACAACGGAAATAACGGCAACAAATATCATGGATGCACCCCTCGCATAAGCATCGCCATATCGTAGACCGATGCCCCCGGGGGAGGCGAACCGGCAGGCGATCGGATCCTCTGGTACCCGTCTGCCCGGAGCCCCTACTCCCTACCCCGGTATGACCTGGCACTTGGCCCCCTGGTGTGACGTCCCCGGGCCCGCCCTCTCCCTACCTTCCTCTCCGTCGCGCCGCACGGCGTGCGGGAGCCGGAACAGCCGGGCTCTCCGGCTCAGCCGGCTCAGCCGGAGAGGGAGGACGACGGGATGCGCCGTTACGCAAGGACCCTGGTCGCCGTCGCGCTGGCCACCACCGTGGTGACGGGGACGGCCGGTTGGGCGTCCGAGAACGCCCAGCAGGCCCTCACCGGGCCGCCCCCGGGCACCGCGTCCTGGCGCGCGGACCACGCACTCGGGCGGGAGCTGCCCGATCCCGGGCGGAGCACACCGGCCGAAGTGGCCCGGTTCTTCCGGGGATTGACCGCCGCGCAGCAACAGGCCCTGGTCGTACGCCATCCGCTCGTCGTCGGCAATCTGGACGGCGTCCCCGTCGAGTTGCGCTACCGGGCCAACGCCCTTTCCCTGCGGGCCGGTCACGATCCCCGGTACGCCCACCTCGGAGAGGGCCGGGGGCGACAGATCCTCGCGTTCGACCCGCGTGGACGCGGTCAGGTCGCCGAGGTCTTCGGGGACCTGCGCACCGCGCGTCATGTCGCGGTCGTGGTGCCGGGCTCGGACATCGACGCCGGAACCTTCGACCGTACGAAGGATGTGTACGGCACTCCGGCCGGCATGGCGAAGGCCCTGTACGCCCGCACCGGTCCCGGCAGTGCCGTCATCGCCTGGGCCGGGTACACCACCCCCGTGGGCCTCGGCATCGATGCCGCGACGGGCTCGCTCGCCGAGGCGGGGGCGGACCGGCTGACCCGGTTCACGGACGGCCTCGCGGCCGACGGCATGCCCGCGCCCACCGTGTTCTGCCACAGCTACGGCTCCGTCGCGTGCGGGCTCGCCGCGTCCCGGCTGCGCGCCACGGATCTGGTCGTCCTCGGCTCGCCCGGGATGCGCGCGGACGACGTCGGCGATCTGCGCACCGGCGCCCGGGTCTGGGCCGCGAAGGACGCCACGGACTGGATCGGCAACGTGCCGAACGTCGAGGTGGCGGGGCTGGGCCACGGCCCCGACCCGGCCGCCCCGGAGTTCGGCGCACGCCGCGTCCCGGCCGACGACGCCCGCGGGCACACCGGCTACTTCGCCCCCGGCACGGACTCGCTCCGCGCCTTCGCCGCGATCACCGAGGGGAAAGCGCGGTGAGCCCCGGGGCGGAAAGCTCGGTGAGCCCCGGGCGGCCGGTTACTCGCGCGCCGTGGACGTCGAGCTCATGTCCGGGTACCGGTCCCCGGCCACCAGCCCCGCGATCGGCTCCAGCTGTGCCAGCTCCTCCGCGGTCAGCGTGAGCCGGGTGGCGGCCACGTTCTCCAGCAGCCGGCTGCTCTTGCGGGTGCCCGGGATCGGCACCACGGTCAGCCCGTGCACCTGGGCCCGCTGCTGCACCCAGGCGAGTGCCACCTGCGCGGCCGACACCCCGTGCGCCGCCGCGATCTTGTGGACCGGCTCCAGCAGGGCGGCGTTCTTCTTCGCGTTGTCGCCGGTGAAGCGGGGCTGGTACCTCCGGAAGTCGCCCTCCGACAGCTCCTTGGCCGCGTCCGTGAACGCCCCGGTCAAAAAGCCCCGGCCGAGCGGCGAATACGGCACGACGGTCACCCCGAGCTCGACGGCGGCCGGTACGGCGCTGCGCTCGATGTCCCGGCTGAAGAGCGACCACTCCGACTGGAGAGCCGCGATCGGGTGCACCGCGTACGCCTCGCGCAGCTCCGCGCCGGTCACCTCGCTCAGCCCGAGCTGCTTGACCTTGCCCTGCTGGACCAGCTCGGCCATCGCGCCGACGGACTCCGTCAGCGGGACGTCGGGGTTGCGGCGGTGCATGTAGTAGAGGTCGATGACGTCGGTGCCCAGCCGCCGCAGGCTGTCCTCGACGGCCTTGCGGATGTACGCGGGGTCGTTGCGCACTCCCCGGTAGTGCTCGTCGTCTTCCTTGCGCTCTATGGCGAACTTCGTGGCGAGCGTGATCTCGTCCCGGTGCGCCCCGACGAACGGGGCGAGGAAGGTCTCGTTGGCGCCGAGGCCGTACACATCCGCGGTGTCGAAGAGGGTGACGCCCGCCGCCAGCGCCGTCTCCAGCGTCTCGCGGGCGGAAGGCTCATCGGTGTCGCCGTAGAACTCGCTCATGCCCATGCAGCCGAGTCCCTGCACGCCGACCTGCGGGCCGCCGTTGCCGAGCTCCACGGTGGTGATCTTGTCGTCAGACATCAGGCACTGGGCCTTTCCGGCGCCCGTCGGGCGCTCGCATAGAAGTCGATCTTGTGGTCGAGCACGGCCAGGGTGTCCTGGAGCTCCGCGATCCGCGTCCTCACGTCGCGGCGGGTCGCCTCCAGCAGCTCCTGCCGTTCCTCGAAGGTGTGCTCGCCCTCGCGCAGCAGCTCCGCGTACCGGACCATATCGGCGACCGGCATCCCGGTCAGCCGCAGCTTGCCGACGAAGGCCAGCCAGTCCAGATCGCGGTTGGTGAAGCGGCGCTGGCCGGTGTGGGACCGGTCGACGTGCGGCATCAGCCCGATCCGCTCGTACCAGCGCAGGGTGTGCGCGGTGAGCCCGGTGAAGGCCACGACCTCACTGATGGTGTACCGGTCCTGCCCCTCGGGACGCGGATGCGCCTGCGGGGCCGCGGCGCAGACGTCCACCTTCGTCGAAGTGCTCTCCATCACCGTCATGCCCTCCACGCTAGAACCTTGGAGTGCACTCGAAGCAAGCGCAAGCGGGGACGGGTTTAGGCTCGTACGCATGCAGAGCCTGGCAATGATCGACAACTGGCCCGTCCCCACCGCGGCGGCTGCCGTCGTACGAGCGGACGGCACCGTTCTCGGTACGCACGGCCCGACCGCGCACCGTTTCCCGCTCGCCTCCGTCACCAAGCCGATCGCGGCCTACGCGGCGCTGGTGGCGTACGAGGAGGGCGCGGTCGAGCTGGACGAACCAGCAGGTCCGGAAGGGTCCACCGTCCGGCACCTGCTCGCGCACACCAGCGGGCTCGCCTTCGACGAGCACCGTACGACGGCCGCGCCCGGCACCCGCCGGCTCTACTCCAACGCGGGCTTCGAGGTGCTCGGCGACCACATCGCCAAGGCCACCGACATCCCGTTCCCGGACTACGTGCGCCAGGCGGTGCTGGAACCGCTGGGCATGACGGCGACCACGGTGGACGGCTCGCCCGCCAAGGACGGCGTCTCGACCGTCGACGACCTCGTACGGTTCGCGGCGGAGGTGCAGGTGCCCCAGCTGCTCGACCCGCACACGGTGCTGGCCGCGCAGACCGTCGTACACCCGGGACTGAAGGGCGTACTGCCGGGCTACGGTCACCAGAACCCCAACGACTGGGGGCTCGGCTTCGAGATCCGTGACTCCAAGTCGCCGCACTGGACGGGCGGTTCCTCGTCGCCCGCGACCTTCGGGCACTTCGGGCAGTCGGGCACGTTCCTGTGGATCGACCCGGTCGCGGGCGCGGCGTGCATCGCGCTGACCGACCGGGCCTTCGGCCCGTGGGCAGCAGAAGTGTGGCCGCCGTTCACGGACGCGGTGCTCGCGGAGCTCCGCTCCGGTCACTGAGAGAGATCATCCGTCGGCCGCCTTCGCGGCCAGGCACTCGAACCACACCGTCTTGCCGCGCCCGTCCCGGCGCGGCTCGACACCCCATCTGTCGGTGAGAGCGGCGACCAGCAGCAACCCCCGCCCGCCCTCGTCGAGTTCGTCCCCCACGACCCTCCTCGGCACGTCCGGACAGTCGTCCGCGACCTCGACGCGCACGCCCCCGGCCGGGAGCAGGAAGATGAACGTCTGGCAGCGACGGCCGGGCACGTGCCGCACCACGTTCGCGATCAGCTCGGTCAGCGCCAGCTCCGCCGCGTCGGCCAGGTCGAGGAGTTCCCAGCCGGTGAGGTAGAGGTGCAGGATGCGGCGCAGATGCCGTGCGGAGTGCTCACCCACCGCGAAGTCGGCGTGATAGGTCGGTTCCACGCTGTCCGGTGGCGGAGCAGTTACGTGATTCATGTCACCAGCGTGCAGCGGTTTGGTTACGCTCGGCTACGTACGGAAACGAACGCCGCGAGGCGTTGAACGCCGGAGGTGCCCCGCCGTGGCCAACATCCATACGCTCGACCCGAGCGCTTCCCCACTGGACTACTACGGCTGGGAGTTGCGCCGCCAGAGAGAGGCCCACGGCCTCAAACAAGGTCAGCTCGGCGACATCATCTTCTGCACCGGTTCCCTCATCGGCCAGATCGAGACCACGAAGAAGGTGCCCACCCGCGACTTCTCCGAGCGCGTGGACGCGGCACTCGGTACGGACGGCGTGTTCTCCCGCCTCGTCGGTCTGGTCCTGCGCAGCCAGCTGCCGACGTGGTTCCAGCCGTACGCGGACATGGAGGCCCGCGCGACGTACATCTCCACGTACCAGGCGCAGTTGGTCTACGGGCTGTTGCAGACGGAGGAGTACGCGCGGGCCGTGCTGGCCACTGGCATGCCCGACGACCTTGAAGCGCAAGTGGCAGCTCGCGTGGAGCGCCAGCGCATCCTGGAACGGGAGCAGCCGCCGCTGGCCTGGGCAATTCTCGACGAGGCGGCACTCCAGCGGCCGATCGGTGGCCGCGAGACCATGCGGAGGCAACTGGCCCGCTTGTTGGAGTTCACGGAGCACCGCTGGATGCGTGTTCAGGTGCTGCCGTTCAGCGCAGGCGAGCACGCCAGCCTGGCAGGCTCGTTCACTGCCATGCGCTTCGACAACGATCCGGACATCGTCTACACGGAGGACCTCATCTCCGGGCACATGACCGCCAACCCCGACACCATCAGGGAAGCCGCGCGCCGTTACGCTCACTTGCAGGCTGCTGCTCTCTCCGTTGAGGCATCGGCGGCACTGATCACCCGCGTGATGGAGGAACGTTATGAAGACCGGTCGCGACCTGAAGAGCGCGCGGTGGCGTAAGTCCAGTTACAGCGGAAACACTGGCGGCGAATGCGTCGAGTGCACCGTCACCGGCGGTGCCGCATGGCGCAAGTCCAGTTTCAGCGGAAGCACCGGCGGCGAGTGCCTCGAAGTGGTCGACGGCCTCCCCTGCTCCGTGCCCGTCCGCGACAGCAAGAGCCCCGACGGGCCGGTCCTGATGATCGGGGCCGCCGCCTGGCGGTCCTTCGTGGACGGGCTCGTCTGACACCGCCGCGACACATCCGTACGACCCAGGGGGTCGGGGACGACTGGCCGTCGTCCCCGGCCCCTTCGTCACACGAGCGGTTCGATCATGTGGGTCCGGCGCTGGGACCGCGTGGCCGCGTCACCCGACCAGGCCGTCCGGTTCGGGTCGAGACCCACACCGTTGGTGAGGCCAAGACGGGCGACCACGGCGTTGTGCTCGACGCAGGCCTGCCGCAACGGATCGATGAATTCGTTCTGCAACTCCACCTGCGTGACAGCCACCCCGGCGCTGACCTTCGTGTCGATGAAGTCGTAGACATGATCCAGCTGTTCGGAGCGGGGCGTGATGGCACCGTCCTCGGTGAAGTTGAGGTCCGGTCCGCTGCTGCCCGGGTCGTCGCTCCTGACCGCTGGTTCGGGGCCGAGGGCGAAGTTGGCCGGAACGTTCTTCAACGCCTTGGAGACGGAGGTGAGCTGGTTGTTGTTCGTCGTGAACGCCGTCGGGGCTACCGGCGCCAGAGCCGTCACGACGTCGGTCAGCTGGGTCGTGGTGAGGAGACCGGCGAATTTTTCGAGCAGCGACTTGGGCACGATGTGGTGCAAGGTGTGCACGAGCGCATTGCCCGGGTTGGCCTTCTTCGCATCGGACAGGGCGTTCTTGGTCGGGTTGTTTTTCCAGTCGCCGGCACGCTGGACCGGTGTCTCCGTGGTCGGGGACACGCCTGGTCCGGGGGTCTCCCGGTCGCTGGGGGCCTGGCTCCGCACCGGTCCTGACATGACCCGGCGGGCGTTCTGCTCCGCAGCCCGTTCGTAGGTGTCCGAGGGGTCGGAAATCCGCAGGCCCGCGCCGTTGTCGGTGCCGGAGACAGCGCCCTGCCGCTGCTGGATGACGTGGGTCAGCTCGTGGGCGAGGGTGTGTTTGTCGCCTCCACCGTGGCCGACGACGACGTGGTGGCCGGACGTGTAGGCACGGGCACCGACCTCGGCGGCCGAGGCGCGGGCGGCGCCGTTGTCGTGAATGCGTACGTCGGAGAAGTCGGCGCCGAGACGGGCCTCCATCTCCTCCCGGAGCCCGGCGCCCATGGGTTTGCCGCCGGTGCGCAGGACGTCGTGGACGGCGGAGCGCTGTACGTCGTGCTGGTGCTCCTCGTGCTGCTGCTCTTCGTGCTGTGCCCAGGGGTGGCCCGCCTGCCGGAGCAGCTGGACGACTGTGGCATTCCCCAGGGTGCCCTGCAGGGCGAGCGGCGTGTGTGCGGGGAACCCCCTCGCGTCCGGGCTCCTCTCCGGCGTACGCGCGCGAGCGGAATCGTGGGTGCCGCCGCCGAGGGCGCGGTCGGAGTCGCGTGCGCGCATCAGAAGCCTTCCGGAGGGGTGCACAGGGTTCATCCCCTCCATGACTACGTGGAACACGCGGTGCGGGCCAGGTACACGAGGGCAGAATCGGCCGGCTCGCCGGACAGACCCCATGGCCGACGCGACCGCTCGACTCATCCTGTGCGAAACGGGGTCCGGCAGCCCGGGAACCCGCTACCCTCCTCGGCCATGGCCGACATAGTCCGCGCTACCGCCGCCGACGTCCCCGCGCTCGCCTCCGTGCTCGCCAGTGCCTATGCCGAGGACCCCGTCTGGACGTGGCTGATGCCGCGCGACCGGGACCGGCGGCTGCGGCTGCTGTTCACCGCACACCTGGCCCAGCAGATCCCGGCCGGCCGGGTGTGGACCGACCCGGAGCGCACGGTCGCGGCGGTGTGGGCGGAGCCCGGGAAGTGGAAGCTGCCGGTGACGTACCTGCTGCGCAGCGCGGGCCCGCTCCTGCGTGCGGGACGGGCTCAACTCCCGCGTACCGCCGGACGGTTGCTCACCATGGAGCACCGCCATCCGGCCGGTCCCGAGCACTGGTACGTCGAGTACATCGGCACCCGCGCCGACGCGCGCGGCACGGGGCGCGGGGCGCGGGTGCTCGGCGGGCTGCTGGAGCGGGCGGACGCGGACGGGCGGCCGGTCTTCCTGGAGTCCAGCAACCGCCGTAATCTCACCTTCTACCAGCGGCACGGCTTCACCGTGCACGAGGAGATGACGTTCCGGTCCGGGCCGCCGATGTGGTCGATGTGGCGCCGGGACGACGGCCGGTAGCGTGCGTGCCAGACGCCGCGCGGCGGACGGCAGTTTGACGACAGGGCCCAGGTCAGGCCGACAGTTCCCAGATCAGCACCTCGGCCGTTCCGGCCGCCACCAGCTCCAGCCCTTCCTCGCCGGTGATCCGCACCGAGTCGCCCGGCTCCAGCTCCTCGTCGCCGAGCCGCACCGACCCGGCCACCACATGGACGTACACCCGCGCCGCGTCCGGCACCGCCGCGCGCTCCCCCGCACCCAGCCTGCGCACATGCAGCATCGCACCGGCCGCCGGGAGGGCGTACGGGGTGGAGTCGGCGATGCCGGGGACGATCGCGTACGAGGGTTCGCCGCCCGGTTCGAGCGGGGCCAGCCACATCTGAATGAACGTCAGCGGGTCGTCGCCGTCGTTGCGTTCGACATGGCGCACGCCGGAGGCGGCACCGAGGTGCTGGAGGTCGCCGGGCCGTACGACCGTGGCGTGACCGGTGGAGTCGCGGTGGGTCAGCTCGCCCTCGACGACCCAGGTGACGATCTCCGTATGGCTGTGGGGGTGTTCGTCGAAACCCGCGCCGGGCGCCAGCCGCTCCGCGTTGCAGGCCAGGATCGCGCCGAAGCGCAGATTGTCCGGGTCGTAGAAGCTGCCGAAGGAGAAGGCGTGCCGGGACAGGATGCCGGCGTCCTGGTCCCCGCCCAGGAAACGGTCTTCGGCGCGGTGTACGGAAATCACCTGCCCACGGTAGCCGGGCGCGGCACCCCCGCGACCCGTGCGCCGCTACCCGCCGGTACGACCCGCGGTCGCCCCGGCCCTCCGTGTCCGTGGTCCGATAAGGCAATCTTGTCTCCGTGCCCCGACCCGATCCTGAGCATCCCGATGCGAACGCCGCCCACCTGCATGCCGCGACCCTGAAACGCCTGGAACAGTCCTCCGGCCGGCTCGCCGCGAACGCGATTGCCCGCATGGACGAGTCGCTGCCGTGGTACCGGGCGATGCCACCGGAGAACCGGTCCTGGATCGGCCTGGTGGCCCAGGCCGGTATCGCGGCGTTCACCGAGTGGTTCCGGCATCCGGAGACCCCGCAGGCCATCTCCACCGATGTGTTCGGCACGGCTCCGCGCGAGCTGACCCGGGCGATCACCCTGCGGCAGACCGTCGAGATGGTGCGTACGACGATCGAGGTCATGGAGGCCGCGATCGAGGAGGTCGCCGCGCCCGGCGACGAGTCGGTGCTGCGCGAGGCGCTGCTCGTCTACGCCCGGGAGATCGCGTTCGCGACCGCCCAGGTGTACGCGCAGGCCGCCGAGGCGCGCGGCGCCTGGGACGCCCGGCTGGAATCGCTCGTGGTGAACGCGGTGCTGTCCGGCGAGGCCGACGAGGGCGCCGTGTCACGCGCCGCGGCGCTCGGCTGGAACTCCCCCGAGCACGTCTGCGTGGTGCTCGGCACCGCCCCGGACGGCGACAGCGAGCTGACCGTGGAGGCGATCAGGCGGGCCGCCCGGCACGCGAAGCTCCAGGTGCTGACCGGAGTGCTCGGCAACCGCCTGGTCGTCATCGCGGGCGGCAGCGACAACCCGCTGCATGTCGCGAAGGCGCTGATCGGCCCGTACGCGGCGGGACCCGTCGTCGCCGGACCCGTGGTGCCCGACCTGCTGGCGGCCACCCGGTCCGCGCAGGCCGCCGCCGCCGGACTCAAGGCGTGCGGTGCCTGGCAGGACGCCCCGCGGCCGGTGCTCGCCGACGATCTGCTGCCGGAGCGCGCGATGGCGGGCGACCCCGCCGCGCGGGACCAATTGGTGGAGGAGATCTACAGACCGCTGGAAGAAGCGGGCTCCGCGCTCCTGGAAACGCTGAGTGTGTATCTGGAGCAGGCGAGCAGCCTGGAAGGCGCGGCCAGGATGCTCTTCGTCCACCCGAACACCGTGCGCTACCGGCTCCGACGTGTGACAGACGTCACCGGATGGTCACCGTCCGACGTTCGTTCGGCGTTCACGCTGCGGATCGCCCTGATCCTGGGGCGCTTGGCCGCGAGAGATCCTCAGTCCTAGACTTTTGTCGGACATCAACAATTCCCCATACGGTTCTTCGTCCCTGTCCCCACGGGTGTTCCGGACCGTTCACAAGAGAGAGTGTGAGTGTGCTCGTACTCGTCGCTCCCGGCCAAGGCGCTCAGACGCCCGGCTTCCTGACTCCCTGGCTCGACCTTCCCGGTGCCTCCGACCGCATCGCGGCCTGGTCCGACGCCATCGGGCTCGACCTCACCCACTACGGCACCAAGGCCGACGCGGATGAGATCCGTGACACCTCGGTGGCGCAGCCGCTGCTGGTGGCCGCAGGTCTGCTGTCCGCCGCCGCGCTCGACGCGTCGCCGAACGTCGTCGCAGGTCACAGCGTTGGCGAGATCACTGCCGCAGCCCTCGCCGGAGTCATCGGCGACGAGGCCGCGCTGCGTCTCGTACGGACCCGTGGGCTCGCCATGGCCGAGGCCGCGGCGGTCACCGAGACCGGCATGGCGGCGCTGCTGGGCGGGGACCCGGACGTGTCGGTCGCGCACCTGGAGAAGCTCGGGCTGACCCCGGCGAACGTCAACGGGGCCGGCCAGATCGTCGCCGCGGGCACCGCCGCGCAGATCGCCGCGCTGGTCGAGGACAAGCCCGAGGGCGTGCGCCGCGTGGTGCCCCTCAAGGTCGCCGGTGCCTTCCACACGAGCCACATGGCCCCCGCCGTCGACCGGCTGCGCGAGGCCGCCGCGGAGCTGACGCCCGCCGATCCGGCCGTGACATATGTCTCGAACGCCGACGGGAAGGCCGTCGCCACCGGCGACGAGGTCATCTCCCGGCTGGTCGGCCAGGTGGCCAACCCGGTCCGCTGGGACCTGTGCATGGAGACCTTCAAGGAGCTGGGCGTCACGGCTCTCATCGAGGCCTGCCCCGGCGGCACCCTCACGGGTCTCGCCAAGCGCGCGCTGCCCGGTGTCCGGACACTCGCGCTCAAGACCCCCGACGACCTCGACGCGGCCCGCGCGCTCATTTCCGAGCACGCAGGCGCCTAAGGAGCCCGAGAGAATGTCGAAGATCAAGCCCAGCCAGGGCGCCCCGTACGCACGGATCATGGGTGTCGGCGGCTACCGCCCGACCCGTGTCGTGCCCAACGAGGTGATCCTCGAGACGATCGACTCGTCCGACGAGTGGATCCGTTCGCGCTCCGGTATCGCCACCCGCCACTGGGCCTCCGAGGAGGAGACCGTGGCCGCGATGTCCGTCGAGGCGTCCGGCAAGGCCATCGCGGACTCCGGCATCAGGCCCGATCAGATCGGCGCCGTGATCGTCTCCACCGTCTCGCACTTCAAGCAGACCCCGGCCATCGCGACCGAGATCGCCCACCTGGTCGGCGCGGGCAAGCCCGCCGCCTTCGACATCTCGGCCGGCTGCGCGGGCTTCGGCTACGGGCTGACCCTCGCCAAGGGCATGGTCGTCGAGGGTTCGGCGGAGTACGTGCTCGTCATCGGCGTGGAGCGGCTCAGCGACCTCACCGACAAGGAGGACCGCGCGACGGCCTTCCTCTTCGGCGACGGCGCCGGTGCGGTCGTCGTCGGTCCCTCCAAGGTGCCGGCCATAGGCCCGACCGTCTGGGGCTCCGAGGGCGACAAGTCCGACACCATCAAGCAGACCGTGGCGTGGGACGAGTTCCACGCCGAGCGCCCGGAGAAGTTCCCGGCCATCACGCAGGAGGGCCAGGCGGTGTTCCGCTGGGCCGTCTTCGAGATGGCGAAGGTCGCCCAGCAGGCGCTGGACGCGGCCGGGATCGCCCCGGAAGACCTGGACGTCTTCATTCCGCACCAGGCAAACATGCGGATCATCGACTCGATGGTGAAGACCCTGAAGCTGCCGGAGAACGTCATCGTCGCGCGCGACGTGGAGACCACCGGCAACACCTCCGCCGCCTCGATTCCGCTCGCTATGGAGCGGCTTCTGGCGACCGGTCAGGCGAAGAGCGGCGACACCGCGCTCGTCATCGGCTTCGGGGCGGGTCTCGTCTACGCCGCGACGGTCGTTACCCTCCCCTAGGCACACCAGGCCTTTTAGGCCCGGACGTCCGAACCCTGCAGATAAACACCGAAGGAGCGCCAACATGGCCGCCACTCAGGAAGAGATCGTCACCGGTCTCGCCGAGATCGTCAACGAGATCGCCGGGATCCCGGTCGAGGACGTCCAGCTGGACAAGTCCTTCACCGACGACCTGGACGTCGACTCGCTGTCCATGGTCGAGGTCGTCGTCGCCGCCGAGGAGCGCTTCGACGTGAAGATCCCCGACGAGGACGTCAAGAACCTCAAGACCGTCGGCGACGCTGCCGACTACATCCTCAAGCACCAGGGCTGATCAGGCCTGCTCCTGTGTCGCCACCCGGCGGTGGCGCCGCTGATTCACGACCCTCTACACGTGGAGAAGATTTTCCAGTGAACTCGACCAATCGCACCGTGGTCGTCACCGGTATCGGCGCAACCACTCCGCTGGGTGGCGACACGGCGTCGACCTGGGAAGGTCTGATGGCCGGTCGTTCCGGCGTCAAGCCTCTCGAGGGCGAACGTTTCGCCGAACTGCCCGTCCGGATCGCCGCCCTCGCGGCCGTCGACCCGGGCGACGTCCTGCCCCGCCCGCTCGCCCGCAAGCTGGACCGCTCGGCGCAGTTCGCGCTGATCGCGGCCCGTGAGGCCTGGGCGGACGCCGGTTTCACCGGCAAGGCCGGCGAGGACGAGAAGATCCAGCCCGAGCGGCTGGGCTCGGTCATCGCCTCCGGTATCGGTGGCGTGATCACCCTGCTCGACCAGTACGACGTGCTCAAGGAGAAGGGCGTACGCCGCGTCTCCCCGCACACCGTGCCCATGCTCATGCCCAACGGCCCGGCGGCCAACGTCGGCCTGGAGGTCAACGCCCAGGCCGGTGTCCACACCCCGGTCTCCGCCTGTGCCTCGGGCGCCGAGGCGATCGGCTACGCCGTCGAGATGATCCGCACCGGCCGCGCCGATGTGGTCCTCGCCGGTGGCACCGAGGCGGCGATCCACCCGCTGCCGATCGCCGCGTTCGCCAACATGATGGCGATGTCCAAGAACAACGAGGAGCCCGAGAAGGCCTCCCGTCCGTACGACACCCGCCGGGACGGCTTCGTCCTCGGCGAGGGCGCCGGGGTCGTCGTCCTGGAGTCCGCGGAGCACGCCGCCTCGCGTGGCGCCAAGATCTACTGCGAGGTGCTGGGCCAGGGCCTGTCCGCGGACGCCCACCACATCGCGCAGCCGGAGCCGACCGGGCGCGGCATCGCCGCCGCGATGCAGAACCTGCTGGACCAGACGGACCTCAAGGCGTCCGAGGTCGTGCACCTCAACGCGCACGCCACGTCGACGCCGCAGGGCGACGTCGCGGAGCTGAAGGCTCTGCGCAAGGTCCTGGGCGACGACCTCGACCATGTCGCGATCTCCGCGACGAAGTCGATGACCGGTCATCTCCTGGGCGGCGCGGGCGGCATCGAGACCGTCGCGACGGTCCTGGCGCTGCACCACCGGATGGCTCCGCCGACGATCAACGTGGAGCACCTCGACGAGGCCGTGGAGGCGGACATCGTGCGCGATGCGCCCCGGCCGCTGCCGGAGGGTTCCATCGCCGCGATCAACAACTCGTTCGGATTCGGCGGGCACAACGTGGTGCTGGCGTTCCGTAGCGTCTGACCTGCGGTCCGCGATTCCGGTACGACGATGCCGCCTTCCCCTGCGTGGGGAGGCGGCATCGTCCGTCACACGGGGCGTTCCGCCGCTTCCCGAGCCGGGGCTCCGCCCCGGCAAAATCAAGCCCCTCCGGCGGTTGAGGAGCGGGGATACGGGGGCAGCGCCCCCGATTCGCGAAGGTCACACCACCTGGTGCAGCCACCGCACCGGCGCGCCCTCGCCCGCGTGGCGGAAGGACTCCAGCTCGTCGTCCCACGGCTTGCCGAGCAGTTTGGCGATCTCGGCCTCCAGGTCGGTCTCGCCCCGCACCGAGCGGGCCAGCGCCGCCCGCAGCCGGTCCTCGGGCACCAGGATGTCGCCGTGCATGCCGGTGACGGCGTGGAAGATGCCGAGGCCGGGCGTGGAGCTGTAGCGCTCGCCCTCCGACGTGGGGCTCGGCTCCGCCGTCACCTCGAAGCGCAGCAGGTCCCAGCCCCGCAGCGCGGAGGCCAGCTTGGACGCCGTGCCGGGGCGGGCCTGCCAGGAGAACTCGGACCGCCAGGTGCCGGGCGCGGCAGGCTGTCTGATCCAGTCCAGTTGGACCCGCACACCGAGGACACCGCCCACCGCCCACTCGACATGGGGGCAGAGCGCGCGCGGTGCGGAGTGAACGTACAGAACTCCACGTGTCGTCACCGGGACCTCCAGTGTGGGACGAAGTTCGCCTTCCCCAGCGGCCTCGCACCCGTACCGTCTCTTCTCGGCCGGATCCCGAGGTTGTCATCAGTAAACAGCATCGGGGTGAAACTCCTGAAAAGGGGAAGTATGTGACGTGATGTGATTTCCCGAAAGCCACCCGAGTGGAGCCGGGCGGGTGGAAAGCGCCGCTGGTTCGACGAGGAAAAGCTACCGCGCGGCGGGGTCCCAGGTGTGACGTACGGTCGGTCCCGGGCCCATCATTCGCTCAGCTTTCACCCGCCGGGGCGGCCGGGCCTTCCGACCGGTGCCACCAGGGGTTGCCGGGGGCATAACCGAGGGGACCAAGGGATGCAGGATCGTTCCGCCCGCCACCGTTCGCGTACCGCGGCCGCTGTCCTGGCGGCGGTCTCACTGCTCGGCACGGCCGCTCTGACCGGGTGCGACTCCGGCCAGGAGGGGACGACGAAGGGGGCGGCGGCCCAGCCGTCCGCCCGGCCCGGCCCGGTCTGGGACCGCGAGCCGGGTTCGGTGGCCGCCGTCGGCGACTCCATCACCCGCGGTTTCGACGCCTGTTCGGTGCTGGCGGACTGCCCGGAGGTGTCCTGGGCGACCGGCACGGACAGCGGGGTGCGCAGCCTCGCCGTGCGGCTGCTCGGTGAGGCGGTGGCCGCCTCGCACAGCTGGAACCACGCCGAGACGGGGGCCAGGGTCGCGCAGCTGCCGGAGCAGATGGCGCTCGCCGCGAAAGAGAAACCCGATCTGGTGACGGTGATGATCGGCGCCAATGACGCCTGCCGGGACTCCGCGCGGTACATGACGCCGGTGGCTGATTTCCGCGCGTCGTTCGAGGCGTCGATGCGTCAGCTGCGGGCCGGGGCGCCCAAGGCGCAGGTGTACGTGTCGAGCGTGCCGGATCTCAAGCGGCTCTGGTCGACGGGGCGCGGCAACGCGCTGGGCAAGCAGATCTGGAAGCTGGGGATCTGTCGGTCGATGCTGGGCGACGCGGACGACATGGGGGCGCAGGCGGCGGCCCGGCGCGCATCGGTGCAGGACCGGGTCGTGGCGTACAACGAGGTGCTCCGGGAGGTCTGTGCGAAGGACCTGCGCTGCCGTTACGACGGCGGGGCGGTCTTCGACTACCCGTTCACCGGCAGGCAGCTCAGCCAGTGGGACTGGTTCCATCCGGGGCGCGACGGGCAGGCGAGGCTGGCGGAGATCGCGTACCGCAATGTCACCGCCGCCCGGCCTCCGGCGTAAGGTCCGTGATCATGGTCACTGGCTCGGGAACGGCGATACACACGGAAGACTTCGGCACCCTCGCGGACGGCACCCCCGTGCGCCGCTGGACGCTGGAACGGAACGGTACGCGCGTGCGCGTGCTGACGTACGGCGGCATCGTGCAGTCGGTCGAGGTGCCGGACCGGGACGGGGTGCGGGCGGGTGTCGCGCTCGGGCTGCCGGACCTCGCCGGGTACGAGACGTTCTCCGGCCCGTACTTCGGCGCGCTGGTCGGGCGGTACGCGAACCGGATCGGCGGTGCCCGGTTCGAGCTGGACGGGCATACGCACCGGTTGACGCGGAACGAGGGGCGCAACCAGGTGCACGGCGGGGCCCGGGGCTTCGACAAGCGCGTGTGGCGGGCGCGGGAGGTGGCGGACGGTGTCGAGCTCTCGCTGGTCTCCGAGGACGGCGAGGAGGGCTTCCCGGGCCGTCTCGCGGTGTCGGCGGCCTACACCCTGGACGAGGGCGGGGCGCTGCGGATCGCGTACCGGGCGACGACCGACGCGCCGACGGTGCTGAACCTGACGAATCACACGTACTGGAACCTCGCGGGCGACGACAGCGGGAGCGCGCTCGGGCAGGTGCTGCGGATCGCGGCCGGGCGGATCACTCCGGCGGACGCCGAGTCGCTGCCCACGGGCGAGTTCCTGCCGGTGGACGGGACCCGGTTCGACTTCCGTGAGCCGGGGCCGGTCGGCGCGGGCTACGACCACAACTTCGTGCTGGACGGGGCGGGATCGGGCCCGGCGGCCGAGCTGTACGACGCGGCCTCGGGGCGCGTGCTGACCGTGACCACGACGGAGCCGGGGCTCCAGCTGTACACGGCGGACCACTTCGACGGGCGGCCGTTCGGCCCGTGCGCCGGGATCGCCCTGGAGACCCAGCACTTCCCCGACTCCCCGAACCGGCCGGCGTTCCCGAGCACGGTGCTGCGGCCGGGCGAGGAGTTCGTCTCGACGACCGTGTACGGATTCACGGTGCGCTGACGGCACGGCAGGGGGACGGGACCGCTCCCGCCCCCCGCCGTCCGGCCGCTACCGCTCGATGTCCACGGTCGCCGTCAGGCGTACGTCACCGAGCGAGCGGGCCGCCTGCACCTCGTACGTGCCGGGGACCAGGACCCAGTCGTACGCCTCCTCGTCCCAGATCTCGTACCCGCGCCGCTCCAGCGCGATCACCGTCTCGGCGCTCTCGCCGGGCGCCGCCTCGACGCGGGCGAAACCGGCCAGCCAGCGGACCGGGCGTTCGGCGGTGTCGTCGCGGGGCGCGAGGTAGATCTGGACGGTCTCGGCGCCCGGCCGGGTGCCGGTGTTGCGGACGCGGACGGTGGCGGAGTCCGGGCCGGCCGTCAGGCTCTCGTACTCCCAGCTGGTGTAGCCGAGTCCGTGGCCGAAGGGGTACGCGGGCGCGGTGCCGGCCTTCTCCCAGGCCCGGTAGCCGACGAAGACGCCCTCGTCGTAGTGGAGTTCGCCGTCGGTGGGGGCGGTGTTCGAGACCGGGACGTCGGCGAGCGCGGCCGGCCAGGTGGTGGGGAGGCGCCCGCCCGGTTCCCCCGCGCCGAGCAGGACGTCCGCGAGGGCGTGGCCGGCCTCCTGGCCGGGGAACCAGCCGAGCAGCACGGCCGCGACCTCGTCGCGCCACGGGAGCTCCACCGGGGAGCCGGAGTTGACGATCACGACGGTGTCCGGGTTGGCGGCGGCGACGGCCCGGACGAGGTCGTCCTGGTGGCCGGGGAGCCTGAGGTCGGTGCGGTCGAAGCCCTCGGACTCGACGCGTTCGGTGGTGCCGACGACGACGATCGCGGTGTCCGCGGCGCTGGCCGCCTCGACGGCCTCGGCGATCAGCTCCTGCGGGTCGCGGCGCGGGCCGAGGTGGCAGAAGGCGAACGAGACGCCGGGGATCGGCGCGTCGTCGCCCAGGGTCTCGGGGACCTGCCGCAGCGAGACCTGGACGGGTTCGCCCGCGGTGAGCGTGATCCGGCCGCGCTCCAGCGGGTTGCCGAAGAAGGCCTCGCCGGGGTCGTCGGAGCCGGTGACGCGGTGGATCCCGTCGTACAGGGTCTCGCCCGCGACGGTGAGGGTGAGCGCCCCGGTGCCGCGGGTGCCGAAGACGTGCTCGCCGCTGTCGCGCGGGACGAAGGTGCCGGTGATCTCGACGCTGTGCAGCGTCGCGCGGGTGACTCCCTCGGGGAAGTCGTCGCCGATCCACTGGAGGGTGCCGCCCCGCAGCGGTGCGGAGCCGATGACGGTGCCGGCCTCGTCGTAGCAGACGGCCCTGAGCTCGAAGCCCTTCTCGGCGGGGGTGAGTTCGGTGTTGGGGTCGGCGCCGACACGGAAGTCGACGACGCCCTCGGGGAGGGCGGCGAAGAGTCCGTCGAGCGGGCTGACGACGTGGTGCGGGAAGACCTGGGCGGAGCCGCCGCCGAGGACCCGGGCGTCCCGGGCGAGCGCCCCGCTGACCGCGACCCTGCGGACGGCCGCCGGGTCGATGGGGAGGGCGGCGCGTTCGTTGCGTACGAGCACGAAGGAGCGGCGGGCGATCTCGCGGGCCAGGGCGTCGCCGTCGACGGCATCGGGGCGGCCCGCCTCATCGACGACGGGGGGTGCGCCGTCCAGGATGCCGACGCGGGCGGCCAGCCGCAGCACGTTGCGTACGGCGCCGTCGACGACGGACTCCTCGACCTCACCGGCCCGCACGGCGTCGGCGAGCGCCTTGCCGTAGACGGTCTTGGGGCCGGGCATCGCGACGTCGAGTCCGCCGTTGACGGCGGCGACGGTGGAGCGGGCGGCCAGCCAGTCGGAGACGATGTAGCCGTCGAAGCCCCATTCGCCGCGCAGCACCGCGTTCTGCAGGTAGCGGTGCTCGGTCATGGTGGAGCCGTTGACCTGGTTGTAGGCGGCCATGATGCCCCACGGGTGGGCGTTCTTGACGATCCGTTCGAACGGGGCGAGGTAGATCTCGCGCAGGGTGCGCGGGGCGACGATGTTGTCGACGGTGAAGCGGTCGGTCTCGGCGTCGTTGGCGACGAAGTGCTTGACGGTCGTGCCGACCCCGCCGTCCTGGACGCCGAGCACATAGCCGGTGCCGATCTCGCCGGTGAGGTACGGGTCCTCGCTGTACGTCTCGAAGTGGCGCCCGCCGAGCGGGGACCGGTGGAGGTTCACGGTCGGGGCGAGGAGGACGTGCACCCCCTTGCGGTGGGCCTCCTGGGCCAGCAGCCGGCCGGCCCGGCGGGCCAGGGCCGGGTCCCAGGTCGCGGCCAGCGCGGTGGGCGAGGGCAGGGCGACGGACGGGTCGTCGGCGCTCCAGGCGACGCCCCGGACCCCGATCGGCCCGTCGGACATCACCAGTGAGCGCAGCCCGACGGCGGGGAGCGCGGGCAGCGACCACATGTCCTGGCCGGCCAGCAGCCGCGCCTTGTCGTCGAGCCCGAGTGCGGCGAGCGCCGCGTCGACCGCGGCCTCGCGGGCCGCATCGGGGTTGGTGGGTGTGGACGCGCCTGCCACGGCCGTACCTCCTCGTCGGAACCTGGAATGAATGCCTCCATATTGACCCCACCACAGGTAGAGCAGTAGGTTTCGTTATCACTCCGTGATATTCGGGGATGGCGTACGGTCCCCAGTGCAGGACCGATGGAGCGCCGAAAGGGGCCGGGGCGATGGTGCGGGCCAGGAGTACGGAGCGGCGGGCGGAGATCGTCCGGGCCACGCTCGAAGTGATCGCCGAGCGCGGCTACCGCGGCGCCTCGCTGAGCGCGGTCGCCGAGCGGGTCGGCCTCAGCCAGCAGGGGCTCCTGCACTACTTCCCGACCAAGGAGGCGCTGCTCGTCGCCGTGCTGGCGGAGCGCGACCAGTGGGACACCGGCGGCTCCACCCGGAGCGACGGCGTCTGGCGGATCGAGCTGCTGGCCTCGCTCGTGGAGTACAACGCGATGCGGCCCGGCATCGTCCAGACGTTCTCGGCCCTGCTCGGCGAGAGCGTGACGGAGGGACATCCCGCGCGGGAGTTCTTCACGCGCCGCTACACCCAGGTCCGGTCGAGCATGGCGACGATACTGCGCGCGGAGTACGGCGAACGACTGCCGGGCGGGCTGACTCCGGAGCGCGCGGCGCCGCTGCTCGTGGCGGTGTTGGACGGGCTCCAGTACCAGTGGCTGCTGGACCCGGATTCGGTGGACATGCCCGCGGCGTTCGGGGATTTCCTGGCGCTGTTGCAGCCGCCGGGACCCGGGACTGCGGAGAACCCGCAATCATGACATGGCCTGCGGCGACGCAAGTAGAACAATGATCAATGAACGCCACCTGCGGGTGATTTCGGGGCGGTCTACGCGCGTCCGGGCGCAGGGCAGCCCTCCGGGCGCTCCAGGGTTGCCGCATGACTACCGAGCCCGCCGGAACCCCCGGCCTGCCCTCCCGCCGCACCCTGATCACGGGCGCCACCGCCGGTGCCGCCGCCCTGGCCGTCTCCGCCGCGACCGGCACCGCGAGCGCCGCCGCGCCCGGTGCCACCGGCTCCCCCGCCGCAGCCGGCACCGCGTTAGCCCCAGCGGCCACCGGATCGGACTGGAACACCTGCCTGAACGTCGCCCGCGCCATCCTCGTACGCGACGAACAGGATCAGCCGCTGGTCCCCCACTACCGCGACGTCCTGCTGTCCAAGGGCCTGCCGCGCAGCCGCAAGAGCCCCAAGAAGGTGCTGATCGTCGGCGCCGGCCCGGCCGGACTCACCGCCGCCCATCTGCTCCGCAGCGCCGGGCACACCGTCACCGTCATCGAGGCCAACGGCAACCGCGTCGGCGGCCGGATCAAGACCTTCCGCCAGGGCGGCCACGAGAGGGCGAAGGCGCCGTTCGCGGACCCGAAGCAGAACGCCGAGGCCGGCGCGATGCGCATCCCCGACAGCCATCCGCTGGTCACCGGCCTCATGGACAGCTTCGGTCTGAAGCGCCGCCGCTTCTACCTGGTGGACGTCGACGCCGAGGGCC
Source organism: Streptomyces sp. NBC_00984 (assembly GCF_045162475.1). Lineage (NCBI taxonomy): Bacteria > Bacillati > Actinomycetota > Actinomycetes > Kitasatosporales > Streptomycetaceae > Streptomyces > Streptomyces sp. NBC_00984. Next base: position 6,234,615 of record NZ_CP108734.1, on the reverse strand, counting down.
GGCCCGTCAACCGCACCTGGATCCATGTCAACGGCATCCGGATGCGCAAGGCCGACTACGCGCAGAAGCCCCAGGCGGTCAACCGCTCGTTCGGGGTCCCCGCCGAGTTCGAGAACAAGACCGCCGCGTCGATCGTGCGGGACGCCTTCAAGCCCGTGCGGCAGGAGTTCGAGGGCAAGGAGGGCCGGGAGCTCGTCGAGGGCTGGGCGCGAGTCATCCAGCGGTACGGGCACTGGTCGATGTTCCGCTTCCTGACCGAGGCGGCCAAGCTCGACGAGCGCACCATCGACCTCATCGGCACGGTCGAGAACCTCACGTCCCGGCTCCATCTCGCCTTTGTGCACAGCTTCATCGGGGCCTCCCTGATCAGCCCGGACACCGCGTTCTTCGAGCTGCCGGGCGGTACGGGCACGCTTGCCGACGCGATGTACGAGCGGGTCAAGGACGTGGTGCGGCTGGACCGCCGGGCCACCAGGATCGGCTACGGCACCGACCACGTCGAGGTCGAGACGATCTCCGAGGGCCGCGACGGCAAGCCGCTGGTGCGCCAGACCTTCCGCGGTGACCGGGCGATCATCACCGTGCCGTTCTCCGGGCTGCGCCACATTCCCGTCGCGCCCGCGCTCTCGTACGGCAAGCGGCGCGCGATCACCGAGATCCACTACGACGCGGCGACCAAGGTGCTGCTCGAATTCAGCCGCCGCTGGTGGGAGTTCGAGGAGAAGGACTGGAAGACCGAGCTGGAGCGGATCAAGCCCGGTCTGTACGACGCCTACCGGCTGGGCAAGGCGCCGGCCGACGGTTCACTGCTGGGCTCCCACCCCTCCGTACCGTCCGGCCACCTCCCGCCCAACCAGCGCGTGCACTACGCGGCGTACCGGGCCACCGCGCGCAACCAGCCCGAGGCGGCGCATGTCATCGGCGGCGGATCGGTCACCGACAACGCCAACCGCTTCATGTTCCAGCCCTCCCACCCGATCGAGGGCAGCGCGGGCGGCGTCGTCCTCGCCTCGTACAGCTGGGCCGACGACGCGCTGAAGTGGGACTCGCTGGAGGACGACGAGCGCTACCCGCACGCCCTGGGCGGGGTGCAGGACGTGTACGGGCAGCGCGTCGAGGTCTTCTACACGGGCGCCGGCGCCACCCAGTCGTGGATGCGCGACCCGTACGCGTACGGCGAGGCGTCGGTGCTGCTGCCGGGCCAGCACACCGAGCTCTTCGCCCATGTGCGCTCGGTCGAGGGACCGCTGCACTTCGCCGGCGACCACACCTCGATCAAGCCGGCCTGGATCGAGGGGGCGCTGGAGTCGGCGGTCAGGTCGGCGCTGGAGGTGCACAGCAGCTGACCGGGGTCCGGCGGGCGTCGCTCAGTTCATGGGCGGCCGGTCTCCTCAGTGCTTGTCGAGGGTGTACGGGGCGGGCGCCGGGTCCTCGTCCTCGGGCGCCACCAGGTCACGCGTCAGCAGGGTGGCTCCGGCGACGGCGCCCGGCATCAGGAACACGGCGACGAACGGGACCAGGAAGGCGAGCCCCAGCGGCACACCGAAGCCGAGGGTCAGCAGCCGCCGGCCGCGCAGCAGGGCGAGCCGGTCCTTCAGGACCATGCCGCGGCGCTGGAGCGCGACGGCGGTGAGCTCCTCGGCGAGGAAGTAGCCGGTGACGCAGAAGCCGAGCACGGGGACGACGGTCTGACCGAGCACCGGGATGAATCCGAGGGCGAAGAGCAGCACCGTGTAGAGCCCCACCCGCGCCAGGATGCGGATGCTGTCGCGTGCGGAGATCCACAGATCCTGCCAGAGCGGCAGCCCGGACTCGGGGACCTCGCCGCCCTCGGTGCGGTCGACCTGCTCGGAGAGCGACTCGTAGAAGGGCTGGCCGACCAGCAGCGTCACGGCGGTGAACGTGATCACGGCGAGGAAGAGTCCGAGGCCGAAGACCAGCACGGTCAGGGTGGTGCGGAGCAGACCGAGCCAGGGCGAGGACCAGTCGTCGGCGAACGGGGTCGCCCGGTCCACCAGGTCGTCGGCGCCGTAGCCGAGACCGACGAGCGCCGCCACGTACAGCACGAGGGTGATCAGTCCGGGCAGCAGCCCTATCCCGAACCACCGTCCGTGCCGGCCGACCCAGCGCTGTCCCTTTATCAAGTAGCCGAAGCCCGCCCCTAGATCACGCATGGCGTCAGCGTACTGGCGGGAAAGGGCGCCGCCGGACGGGCCGTTGTCGCGGACACGCCCGGGGGCCGCATCCCTGCGCGGGATGCGGCCCCCGGTCCGCTGCGAGCGGGGTGGTCAGGCGACCGACAGCTCGACCTTGATGTTGCCTCGCGTGGCGTTCGAGTACGGGCACACCTGGTGGGCCTTCTCGACGAGCGACTGCGCGGTGGCGGTGTCGACGTTCGGGATGGTGGCGCTGATCGCCACCTCCAGGCCGAAGCCGCCCTCGGCCGTCTTGCCGATGGAGACCTCGGCGGTCACCGTGGAGCCGGAGATGTCCGCCTTCTCCTGACGGGCCACCACGCCCAGCGCGCCCTGGAAGCAGGCGCTGTAGCCGGCCGCGAAGAGCTGCTCGGGGTTGGTGCCCGCGCCGCTTCCGCCCATGGCCTTCGGCGGGTTGACGATGACGTCGAGGTTGCCGTCGTCGGACGAGACGCGGCCGTCACGGCCGTTCTCGGCGGTGGCGACGGCGGTGTAGGCAACGGTTATGTCCTGAATGGTCATGCTGAGGATTCCTCCTGCTGTGCGCCGCGACTCGCGCCCACGATCGCGACGGCCTGTGGATGAGCCTAACGGGTGCGCCGGGGCGGCTGTCAGGCGAGGGAGACGATCATCTTTCCGGTGTTCTCGCCGCGCAGCAGACCGAGGAAGGCGTCGAAGCCGTTCTCGATGCCCTCGACGAAGGTCTCGCGGTACTTCAGCTCGCCCGAGGCCAGCCAGCCGGCGACGTCCTGGACGAACTGCGGCTGGAGCGCGGCGTGATCGCCGACGAGCATGCCCTGGATGCGCAGCCGCTTGCCGATGACGAGGGCGAGGTTGCGCGGGCCGGGGGTCGGCTCGGTGGCGTTGTACTGGGCGATCATTCCGCAGACGGTGACGCGGCCGTGCAGATTGAGCGAGGAGATCGCCGCTTCGAGGTGCTCGCCGCCGACGTTGTCGAAGTAGACGTCGATGCCGTCGGGGGCCGCCGCGCGCAGCTGCTCCACCACCGGGCCGTCGTGGTAGTTGAAGGCCGCGTCGAAGCCGTACTCCTCGACGAGGAGCTTGACCTTCTCGTCGGAACCGGCCGAGCCGATCACCCGCGAGGCGCCCTTGATCCTCGCCATCTGGCCGACCTGGCTGCCGACCGCACCGGCCGCGCCGGAGACGAAGACGGCGTCGCCCTCCTTGAAGGAGGCGACGTCGAAGAGGCCCGCGTAGGCGGTGAGCCCGGTCATGCCGAGCACGCCGAGGTAGGCGGAGAGCGGGGCGATCGACGCGTCGACCTTCACCGCGTGCTCGGCCGGGACCTCGGCGTACTCGCGCCAGCCGAGGCCGTGCAGGACGTGGTCGCCGACCGCGATGCCCTCGGCGTTCGAGGCGATGACCTCGCCGACCGCTCCGCCGTCCATGGGGTGGTCGAGCCTGAAGGGCGGGGCGTACGACTTCACGTCGTTCATCCGGCCGCGCATGTACGGGTCGACCGAGAAGTGCAGATTGCGGACGAGGACACGGCCCTCGCGGGGAGCGGTGACCGGGGCCTCACGCAGCGCGAAGTCCTCGGCCTTCGGCCAGCCGTGGGGGCGGGCGACGAGGTGCCATTCGCGGCCGGACGTGGGAAGTGCTGCTGACATGGGCTCGGGTTCTCCTCGATGTCCTACGGGGTGGGGGAAGCTCCGACCGGGGCGGTCGGGGCCGCACCGGGGAAGCAGAATGCTTCATGCAGTGAAACAACCATGCTCCTGAATATTTCACCTTGTCAAGCAACCGGCTATCCTGAGTGTCATGGCCACCACCCGCACAGACCCTCTGGCCCTCGAAGTCGTCGAGCTCATCGGTACCGTCGTGGCGCGCTACTACGAGGAGTACGACGAGGCGGCGGCAGCCCACTCGCTCACCGGCGCGCAGGCGAGGGTGCTCGGGCTGCTCGCCCTGGAGCCGATGCCCATGCGCAAGATCGCCCAGAAGCTGAAGTGCGAGCCGTCGAACGTCACCGGCATCGTCGACCGGCTGGAGACGCGCGGCCTGGTGGAGCGCAGGCCGGATCCGGCCGACCGCCGGGTGAAGCTGGCCGCACCGACGGAGCTGGGCACCCGGACGGCGCAGCAGCTGCGCGATTCGCTCACCTTCGCGCGGGAGCCGCTGGCCGAGCTGTCGGAGGGGGACCGGACGATGCTGCGGGACCTGCTGCGCCGGATGCTGGGCGAGCCGGGCCCGTCCGCCGGATAGGCCCTGGATCCGGGGTGTGGAAGCGTTGGACCCATGACCGCGCCCGCGCCCTTCGGCCCCCGTGAGTTCCAGCTCGTCCTGCTGCGCCGGATGGCCGACCACCAGCCCGGTCTCGTCGAGGACGCCCGGCACGAGCTGAGCGCCTCGCTCGCCGAGATGCGCGAGGCCAACCGCCGCTGGCAGGCCATGGTGCGGGCACCCGGCGGACGGGGCGCCCTGCGCCGCTACCGTTCGGTGCTCGGCGAACCCGTGTCGTCCGTACGCCGCACGATCGGCGACCTGGAGTGCGACGCGCTGCGGTGGCCGGTGCCGCTCTGGCCGGATCTCCGGTTCGAGGTGATGGTCGCGCCGGGCGGCGCGGTGTGGAACGAGTGGCTGGTCCGGGCGCCGGGGGCGCCGGTACCCGAGCTGCGCGCGGTCGAGGATCTGCGCCCCTGGTCGGGCACGGTCGACGAGGTCGCGCGGGCCTTCCCGCCGGCCCGCCCGATGGAAGGCAGCGCGCCGACCCGCTGGGCGCTCGCGATCACCGCGCCGGGAACGGGCGAGCCGTACGTCGCCGAGTTCACCTGGGGCCTGTTCCAGCGGCTGCTGCCGGGCTGATTCCCGCGCGCCGCCCTCTTCTGTCGGCCCGTCAGCCGCGTACCTCCTACGGCTCACCCCAGCGCGCGCCACGACTCCGAACGGCGCAGTATGCGAGAGAGCCGGCTGCCCGCCGGTGCCACCGTCCGCGCACCCGGGAGAACCTGCCGTGACCGTCAGTCTTGAGCAGTTGCGCCGTTGCCATGTCGCCGTCGACCTCGGGGCCGCCCGGACCCGCGTGTACGTCAAGGGCCTCGGGCTCGTCGTCGACGAGCCGAGCGTCGCCGCGGTGAACACGCGTACCGGGTCGCTCATCGCCGTCGGCGCGCTCGCCGAACAGATGACGGGCCGCACCCCCGACTACATCCGGGTGGCCCGCCCGGTCTCCGGCGGAACCGTCATCGACATCGAGATGGCCCAGCGCATGCTCCGCCATCTGCTCGGCGAGAAGCTCCGCCGCCAGCTGCGCCGCAAGCCCCGGCTGCGGGCCGCCGCCTGCACCCCGCACGACAGCGATCCGCTCGCCCAGCGGGCCGCCGTCGAGACGCTGGTCGGGATCGGTGCCCGGCGGGTCGAGCTGGTCGACACCCTGATCGCGGCGGCCGTCGGCTGCGGGCTGCCGGTCGAGCAGCCGACCGCCACCATGATCATGGTGTGCGGGGCCGCGACCACCCAGATCGCGGTGCTCTCGCTCGGTTCGATCGTGAGCGCCGTACGCATCCCGATCGGCGGCGACGCCATCGACCACGCGGTGATCCAGTATCTGCGTCAGCACCATGCGCTGATGCTGCCGAGCCAGTCCGTGCGCCCGCTGCAACTGGCGCTCAGCGGCAGCGGTCTGACCGCGCAGGGGCCCGTCACGACCGAGATCCACGGCCGTGACGTGGCGACCGGTCTGGCCCGCTCGGCGCGGGTCGACACCGCCGCCGTGCGCCAGGCCATCCACGCCCCCCTGACCGCGGTCCTGGACGGGCTCGGTGCGATCCTGCGCGACTGCCCGCCCGACCTGGTGGCCGACCTCGTGGACTGCGGAATCGTGATGGTCGGCGGGAGCGCGCTGCTGCCCGGTCTCGACCAGATGCTGCGGGACGCGACGGGCATGTCGGTGCACATCGCGGAACGTCCGGACGTCAGCGCGGTGCTGGGGCTCGGTGCCATGCTGGACGGAAAGATCGAGCCGATGGTCCTCGACCCGCTCGCCTGCTGAGCACCCCGGGGGTGCGGTGTATGACCGACGATACGACGGACACGGCCGCCGGGCCGTCCGGCGAGAAGGCCGCCGCCGCGGCCCCCGTCCCGGAGAAGCCCCCGCTGTCGATGCTCCTGGAAGCGGTGCTCGGCATCGGCTCCGATCTCGAACTGCGGGCCATGCTCCAGCAGATCGTGGACACCGCGACGGCGCTGACCGGGGCCCGGTACGGCGCGCTCGGCATGCTCGACCCGGAGCACGGCACCATCGGTGAGCTGTACACCTCGGGGCTCGACGACACCGAGCGGCAGCGGATCGGGCGGCTCCCGGACGGGCACCCGGGGATGCCCGGCGTCCTCGCCGACGGGCCGGAGCCGTCGCACCGCGACGATCCGGCCGCCGCCCCCCGGGCCGGCAAAGTACCGCCCGGCCATCCGCCGACGCGCCCCTTCATCGGGGCGCCGATCCAGGGCCCCGACCAGGTCTTCGGCAACCTCTGCCTCGCCGGGAAGCACACCGGCGGCTTCACCGATTCGGACGCGGCGGTGCTGAGGGCGCTGGCCGCGCAGGCCGGCATCGCCATCGCCAACGCCCGGCTGTACGCGGCGGCCCGGCAGCGGGAGCGCTGGATCGAGGGGGCGGCCGCCGTCACCACCGCGCTGCTGACCGGCGGGAGCGCGGCCGACGCGCTGATGACCGTCGCCGAACGGGCCAGAGCGCTCGCCGACGCCTGCGCCGGGGTCGTCCTCCAGCCGGACGAGGCGGGCGGGATGGAGATCGTCGCCGCGTCCACGCTCGACGACCCGGCCGGGATCGTCGGTACGGCGATCGAGCCCGGCTCCGCGGTGCTGGTCCAACTGCTGGGCGGAGAGCCGGTGTTCATCGAGGACTCGGCGACCGACCCGCGGATGACGACGCATGTGCGGTCCCGGTTCGGCCCCAGCATGATGCTGCCGTTGCAGAGCGGCGGGCGGCTGATCGGCACCCTCGCCCTGCCCCGGCGGCGCGGCGACCGCCCGTACACGGCCGTGGACCGGCTGCTGGCCACGCAGTTCGCCTCGCAGGCCGCGCTCGCGCTGGTCCTGGCGGACGCCCGGCACGACCGGGAACAGCTCGCGGTGTACGAGGACCGGGACCGGATCGCCCGCGATCTGCACGACCTCGTGGTCCAGCGGCTGTTCGCGACCGAGATGATGCTGGAGTCGACCCGCCGCCGGGCCGCTGCCCCGGAGACGGACGAGCTGCTGGGCAGGGCCGTCGACGAACTGGACTCCACCATCCAGGAGGTCCGGACGGCGATCTTCGCCCTTCAGCAGCCGCCCGCCGAGGCCCCGGCCACCTTCCGCGGCCAGGTGCTGCGGGAGACCGGGGGCGCCGCCGCCGTACTCGGCTTCCCGCCGTCGGTGCGCTTCACCGGGGCGGTCGACGCACTGGTCCGGGATCCCGTGGACCGGCAGCTGCTCGCCGCGCTGCGGAGCGCCCTCGCGTCCGCGCACCGGCGGACCGGGGTGTCGGCGATCGAGGTGGAGGTGGACGCGACGGCCGAGCTGCCGGACGGGCGGGCCGCGGTACGGCTGACGGTCGCCGACGACGGGCGCGAGGAGGGCGGCTCGGGCCCGTCGACCGTCACCTGGCAGGCGCCGCTCTGAGCGCGACCCGGGTGCTGGAGTGGGCGACCCCCGCCTCCCGTTTGAGCCTGCGCAGCAGGCCGTCCAGGGCCGCGGTGTCGGCGACGGTGGCCCGTACGAGATAGTCGTGGCCGCCGGTCACATGGACCACTTCGGTGATGCCGGGCAGGGCGAGCACGGCCCGCTCGAACACCTCGTTCGTCGTATCGATCCGCAGCGTCACATCGATGAAGACGACCAGGCCGGTACGGGTGTCGGCGGCCGGATCGATGATCACGGTGAAGCCGCGGATGACGCCGTCGCGGCGCAGTCGGCGTACCCGGTCGGCCGCCGCGTTGGCGCTGAGCCCGACCCGTACGCCCAGATCGCGGTACGAGATCCGGGCATCCTCCTGGAGAACGCCGAGGATTTCTCTGTCCAGACGGTCCATACTGCGATTGTCGCAGCTTTGTCCGGTTCGTGACTGGGCAAGTCGCGCCCGGCGATACCCCTCCCCCGCTCCCGGCCGCCGGACGCGCGTGACCCGCTTGGCGCATTTGCGCAGGCCCAGGGCCTGCGCCCGCCCTTGACTGAAGAGGTGGATACAGCTGTCAAGCAGTCCCCCACCACGGTCGACAGACCGTCCTCGGCCGCCTATCGCAACCTCGTGATGGCCACGATCGGTTTCGGGCTCACCTTCTGGGCCTGGAATCTCATCGCGCCGCTGTCCGGGGACTACAAGGAGCGGCTGGGGCTGAGCTCGTTAGAGCAGTCGCTGCTGGTGGCGGTGCCGGTGCTGGTCGGCTCGCTGGGCCGGATCCCGGCGGGCGCGCTCACCGACAAGTACGGCGCACGGCTGATGTTCCCGCTGGTCTCGGCGCTCACCATCGTGCCCGTGCTGCTGCTGATCCCGGCGAGGGACTCCTACGGCGCGATGCTCGCGGTGGGCTTCCTGCTGGGCCTGGGCGGCACCACGTTCGCGATCGGTATCCCGCTGGTTCAACTCGTGGTTCCCGCCCGCCGAGCGGGGCCTGGCGCTCGGGGTGTTCGGCATGGGGATGGGCGGGGTCGCCCTGTCCGGGTACTTCACCCCGCGCATCGCCGGGCACGGCGACAACCTGCCGTACCTGGTGGTCGCGGCGGCGCTCGTGGGGTACGCGGCGCTGGCCGCCGTGCTGGTCACCGACCGGCCGGGCCGCCCGGTGCCGACCGACTCGCTTGCCCACCGGCTGGCCGACGCCGGACGGCTGCGGGTCACCTGGGAGCTGTCCGCGCTGTACGCGATCGGCTTCGGCGGAATCGTCGCGTTCGGCGTCTATCTCCCCACGTATCTGAAGACCTGGTACGACCTGTCGCCCACCGACGCCGGCACGAAGGCCGCCGGATTCGCCCTGGTCACGGTCGTCTTCCGGCCGATCGGCGGCTGGCTCTCGGACCGCGTCCACCCGGCCGTGGTCACGGCGGCGGCGCTCGGCCTGGCCGCCCTGATGGCGATCGTCCAGGCCTTCGACCCGCCGCTGGCCCCGGGCGGCACGATCGCGCTGCTCTGCATGGCGGCGGGCCTGGGCACCGCGAGCGGCAGCGTCTTCGCCCTCGTCTCGCAGGTGACGCCGCAGGCGAAGGTGGGCAGCGTGACCGGGATCGTCGGCGCGATGGGCGGGCTGGGCGGCTTCGTGCCGCCGCTGGTGATGGGGGCGATCTACAGCGCGAAGGGCTCGTACTCGATCGGCTTCATGCTGCTGTCGGACCTGGCGCTCGCGGGGTGCGTGTACGCGTACGGCCGCATGCGGGGACTCAAGCGGGACTAGGGTCTCTCGTTCGGGACAGCCCTTAGGGTGCGGTGGGTGACTCCTCTTCTCTCTGTGCCGGATGACGGTTCGACCCGGGAAGCCACCCGGTTCGGCGAACACACCATGACCTACGACCGGTTGGCCATCGCCTCCAGCGCGCTCGCCGCGCGTCTCGTCGGCGCCGGGCGGGTCGCCGTCTGGGCCACCCCCACCCCCGAGACGGTGGTCGCCGTCGTGGCCGCGCTGCGTGCCGGGGTGCCGGCGGTTCCGCTCAACCCGAAGACGGGGACGCGCGAACTCGCCCACATCGTGGCCGACAGCGAACCGACCGTGGTGCTGGCCGGGGCGGGCGACATGCTCCCGCCGGTGCTGGACGCGCTGGACCGCATCGACATCGACACGGCCGGGGAGGGCGCCGGCGCCGCGCTCCCCGAGCCCTCCCCCGAGTCCCCCGCGCTGATCGTCTACACCTCCGGCACCACGGGCCCGCCCAAGGGCGCGATCCTGCCCCGGCGGGCCATCGCGGCCTCGCTCGACGCGCTGGAGGACGCCTGGCAGTGGACCGACGACGACGTGCTCGTCCACGCCCTGCCGCTGTTCCATGTGCACGGCTTGATCCTGGGCGTGCTGGGGCCGCTGCGGCGGGGCGGATCGGTGCGGCACCTGGGCAGGTTCTCCACCGACGGGGTGGCCCGGGAACTGTCGTCCGGCGGCACCATGCTCTTCGGCGTACCGACGATGTACCACCGGCTGGCCGAGGCCCTCGACGGCTCCGCCCCCGGGGCTGCCGAACTGGCGAAGGCGCTGGCCGGAGCCCGGCTGCTGGTGTCCGGGTCGGCCGCGCTGCCGGTGCACGACCACGAGCGGATCGCGACGGCCACCGGCCGCCGGGTCATCGAGCGGTACGGCATGACGGAGACCCTGATGAACACGGGCGTCCGGGCCGACGGCGAACCGCGCCCCGGAACGGTCGGCGCGCCCCTGCGCGGCGTGGAGCTCCGCCTGGTCGAGGAGGACGGCACCGTCCTCGCCGAGGGCGCGACCGGACCCGATGCCATCGGCGAGATCCAGGTGCGCGGCCCCAACCTCTTCACCGGCTATCTGAACCGCCCCGACGCCACGGCCGCCGCACTCACCGAGGACGGCTGGTTCCGCACCGGGGACATGGCCACCCGGGACGCCGACGGCTACGTACGGATCGTGGGGCGCAAGGCCACCGACCTGATCAAGAGCGGCGGCTACAAGATCGGCGCCGGGGAGATCGAGAACGCGCTCCTGGACCACCCCGGCGTCCGCGAGGCCGCCGTCACCGGTGAGCCGGACCCGGATCTGGGCGAGCGGATCGTCGCCTGGGTGGTGCCGGCCGACCCGGCGTCGCCGCCGTCCGGGGACGAGCTCGCGGACCATGTGGCCGCCCAGCTGTCCCCGCACAAGCGCCCGCGCACGGTCCGCTACCTGGACGCGCTGCCCCGCAACGACCCCGGCAAGATCATGAAGCGGTCGCTCCATGCCTGACCGGCTGACGGCGAGAGCGGCCATCGCGGCCCTCACCGCGGATTTCGAGGAGCTCGGGGAGCCCGGGGACGCCACCGCGCCCGGCCGTGACGGCGCCGGGGACGGGCCCCTCGCCTGGGCCGGGTACGCGGACTCCCGGGCCCGCGCCGCCGCCCGTACCGGCGAGGAGGAGTCCGTCGTCCATGGCCTCGCCTCGGTCGGCGGCCGGGCCTGCGTGCTGGTCTCGTTCGAGTTCGGGTTCCTGGGCGGTTCGCTGGGGCAGCGCACCGGGGACCGGCTGGAGGCCGCGTACGAGGCCGCCCGGAGCCGGGCGCTGCCGCTCGTCTCGCTGATCGCGACGGGCGGCAGCCGGATGCAGGAGGGCATGGCCGCCCTGACCCAGCTCCAGCGGGTGGCCCGTGCCTCGGCGCGGCTGCGGGCGGCGGGCCCCGCGCAGCTCGCGGTCCTGCGCGACCCGACGACGGGGGGCGGCTGGGCCACGCTGGGCGCGGGTGCCGATGTGATCCTGGCGCTGCCGGGCGCCCAGGTCGGGTTCGCCGGTTCCCGGGTACGGCCCCCGGACGCGGATCCCCACGCGTACACCGCCGAGGGCCAGCTGGCCGCGGGCCAGATCGACGCGGTCGTCCCGCCGGACGAGCTCCCGGAGACGGTGGCCCACTGGCTGCGGGCGCTCCAGGCCCCGGGCTCCCCGGCGCTCCCCGCCCCGGTGCCGGACGCCCTGTCCGCCACCGGCCTTCCGGTGACCGGCTGGGACGCGGTCCGGCAGGCCCGCTCGCCCGCCCGGCCGCGCGCCGAGGCGTATCTGGACGCCTATTTCGACCAGCGGCTCCCGCTCTGCGGCGACCGCTGCGGGGGTACGGACCCCGGGCTGCTCTGCGGTTTCGGGCGGCGCGGCGGCCGGTCCATCGCGTACGTGGCCCAGTGCGGCACCGCGACCCGCCCGGCCGGTTACCGCACGGCGGCGCGGGTGATCCGGCTGGCCGACCGGCTCGGCGTTCCCGTGCTCACGCTGATCGACACCCCGGGCGCGGCGAACGACGCGGAGGCGGAACGGGCAGGCGCGGGCGCCGCCATCGCAGGCGCCTTCGCGGCGATGGCGGAGGCCCGGGTCCCCGTCACCACCCTGGTGATGGGCGAGGGCGGTTCGGGCGGCGCGCTGGCCCTCGCGGCACCGGGGAACACCCATGTCACCCGGGACAGCTACTTCTCGGTGATCGCCCCTGAGCCGGCGGCGGCGATCCTGAAGCGCGCCCCGGACGAGGTGCGTGCCACGGCCGACCAGCTGCGGCTGCGCCCCCAGGACCTGGTGGAACTGGGCTTCGCCCGCTCGGTGGTGGGGCCGCGGGACGGAGCCGGGGACGTGCCGCGGGGGTGAGGCGCGGGCGGGGCGGTCACGGCTGGGGGTCCCGCGCGTCGTACCGCGCGAACCCGCGCCACCGCAGCGCCAGCAGGGAGACGGCGACGACACAGGCGATCCCGCCCCCGGTCACCGCCAGGCCGGGCGAGGTCAGGTCGGCGACCGATCCCGCCAGGAAGTCGCCGAGCCTCGGCCCGCCCGCCACGACGACGATGAACACGCCCTGGAGCCGCCCTCGCATCTCGTCCGGCACGGCCGCCTGGAGCATGGTGTTGCGGAAGACCATCGACGTGGTGTCCGCGCACCCGGCGAGCGCCAGGAAGAGCAGCCCGAGCCAGAGCTGCCGGGTCAGGCCGAAGACCGCGATGGCGGTACCCCAGCAGGCGACAGCGAGCAGCACGGCGAGGCCGTGGCGCCGGATGCGCCCCAGCCAGCCGGAGAACACCCCGCCGAGCAGCGCGCCGAGCGCCGGGGCGGCGACCAGCAGTCCGGTGGTCTTCGCGTCGCCGCCGTACCAGAGGACGGCGACGACGGGGAACAGCGCCCGGGGGTGGGCCAGCAGCATGGCGCACATATCGGTGAAGAAGGTCATCCGGAGGTTGGGCCTGGCCCCCAGGAAGCGCAGCCCGTCCGCGACGGACGCCCGCTTGTCCCCCGCGCCCTCCTCGCGCTGCGGCAGCATGGCGGGCAGCCGCCACATCGCGTAGAGCGAGGCGGTGAAGGTGATGGCGTCGACGGTGTACGCGGCCCGGTAGCCCCACCAGCCGACGACGAGCCCGCCGAGCATCGGCCCGACCAGCGTGCCGGTGGTGCCGGTCATGGAGGTGAGCGCGTTGGCGGCGGGCAGCTGCTCGGGCGGCAGCAGCCGGGCGATCATCGAGCTGCGGGCGGGCGCGTTCACCGCGAAGCAGGCCGCCTGGAGGCCGACGATCGCGTACAGCAGCCCCACCTGCTCCACCCCGGCGACGGTGATGGCGACGAGTGCGACGGAGAGCACGAACGACCCGGCGGAACTGGCCAGGCCCAGCTTGCGGCGGTCCATGGTGTCGGCGACGGCCCCGCCGTACAGCCCGAAGACGGCCAGCGGCAGGAACGAGCAGAATCCGATGAGCCCGACCGAGAAGGCGGACCCGGTGATGTCGTAGACCTGGAGCGACACGGCGAGCGAGGTCATCCCCTGCCCGATCCAGGAGACCGTGTTCCCGAACCAGAGCCGCCGGTAGTCGGGGGAGCTCCGCAGCGGTGTCAGGTCGGCGAATATGCGACGGCGGGCGGCGGGTTCTTCGGTCGTTTCGCTCACGCCGGATAGTAACGACCGGGTCGGGCCCGGCCGTTGTGGCCGGGTGCCGGCGGCCGGCTATCTCCAGTGGATTCCTGACGTCCTGGCAGGCTTGTACACGGTTCCGTTGTGCGGGTGGGTGCGGCGCTCGAACAGTGTGGCGTACAGGCCGCTCCTGTCGAGAAGTTGGGTGTGCGTGCCGGATTCCACCAGCCGCCCCTCGTCCAGGACGAGGATGCGGTCGGCGTCCGCGGCCAGGGCCAGGTCGTGGGTGATCACGATGGTGGTGCGGCCCCGGGCCAGCCGCCGCAGGGGTTCGAGGATGCGCTCCGCGGCCAGCCGGTCCAGTCCGGTGGTGGGCTCGTCGAGGAGGAGAACGGGCGCGTCGCGCAGCATGGCGCGGGCGATGGCGATGCGCTGCAACTGGCCGCCGGAGAGCCGGGAGGTGCCGGTGGATATGACGGTGTCATATCCCTCCGGGAGGACCTCGATGAACTCGTGGGCGTCGGCCGCCCGCGCGGCCCGCACCACATCGTCGTGGCTCGCGTCGAGACTTCCGCAGCCGATGTTCTTCTCGATGGTGTCGTGCAGGACCAGCGTGTCCTGCGGCAGCAGCGTGACGTTCTGCCGGAGGTAGGGCAGCGGCAGCCGGTCCACGGACACACCGTCCAGCCGTACGCTGCCGGCGTCCGGGTCGTAGAACCTCAGCAGCAGCGCCGCCAGGGTCGACTTGCCCGCACCGCTGGGGCCGGTGATGACCAGCAGCTCCCCGGGACTTGCGGAGAACGAGAGGTCCCGGAGCACCATCTCGTCGCTGCCGGGGTAGTGGAAGAACACCTGCCGCGCCTCCACCTCGCCGAGCGCCCGGCTCCGCGGCGGCACGGGCACGGAATCGCCCGGGTCGGTGACCGCCGGCTCGGCGTCGAGGATCTCCAGCAGTCGTTCGGCGCCCGCGGTCGCGGCGGTGGCCGTCAGGCCGAGCTGGCCCAGCGAACGGATCGGCGGGTAGAGGTAGCCGATGAAGGCGGCGAAGGCCAGCAGCTGTCCGAGCGTCATCCGATGCCGGGAGATCTCCCACGCCCCCAGACCGATGATCGCCAGGACGCACAACGTTTCGAGGACCTCGACGAGTTGCTCGTAGAACTCGGTGAGGCGGACGGCCTTCACCGCTGTCCTCAGCCGGATACGTGCCTTGCTGAGGAGCCGCTCCTCCTCATCGTGCTGCCTGTTGTACGCCTGGGTCATGACGACGTTGACCAACGTCTCCTCGACCACGGCCGTGATGGCACCGTCCGCCGCCCGACCGCGCCGGGACACCGCGCGCAGGGGCCCGGCGAAACGGGTGGTCGTGAACCAGAAGAGCGGCACCATGACAAAGGTGGCAAGGGCCAGATCCCAGCGCAGCCACAGAGCGGCAGCGGCATAGAAGAGCGTGCCGAACAGGGCCGATGCCGCCCCGACGATGCCGGAGACCACGAGCGCTTCGATGGCTTCCACGTCACCCGTCAGCCGCTCCACCAGGTCACCGCGGCGATTGCGCTGGTAAAAGTGCGGCGGAAGCATCTGAAGATGTCCGAATACCCGTGCCCGCAGCCTCATCACGAAGCGTTCGGCGACCCAGGCGGCGAGCGAGTTGCCCAGATATCCCAGCACTGCGCCGATGACGGCCACGGCGAGCCACTGGCCGGCAGGCTTCCAGAAAGCGCTGACGGAGCCGGTCTGCAGAGCGGTGTCGGTGAGTCTGGCGAAGAGCAGGACCGTGATGGTCTCGGCGATGGCGGCCAGGACCGCGCACAGGAGAATGAGGATGAGCCAGCGCCGGTCACCCTTGGTCAGTGGCCAGAAGCGCCGGAACGCCACGACGATGCTGATGGGATCCGTGCGGATCGGGACATCCGTCACCGAGTCCTGAGGAGTCTCTTCGGGGGGCGCTGGGCGCCGGAACGAGCTGCGGAGGCGCATGGGCGTCACGTCACAGAAGTGCTCGGACTATGGACCATCTCCATAGGCGCGGACCCCAAAACCGCGAGACCGACCCGCGCCGCAGCGCGAGCCTGCCTCGTTTCGGGGATGGTGTCGGGGGTGTGGGGTCAGTAGCCCCACCCACCGCCGCCGCCACGGCCGTAACCGCCGCGTCCGCCACCGCCGTCGCCGCGGCCGTAACCGCCGCGTCCGCGTCCGAAGCCGAAGCCGCGTCCGTAGCCACCGCGTCCGCGTCCGAAGCCGCGTCCGCCACCGTAGCCACCGCCACCGCCGTGGCTCCTGTAATCGAAGATGCTGCGTACCTTCATCTTCGCCTCCTCTGGAGGAGTTCGCTGCGCCGCTCCTTGCTCTTGCTGCGGCACTTTCGACACTACGTCCGACCCCTGCGGCCAACAAGTCGTAGAAGCCGAAATCAAGGATAAAAAGGGACGAAATACCGTAGCCCTTCAGAGCGTTGTCATAAGTGACTCTCCGGACATCCGTCGGGGCGGCCGACGGCGGCGCACACCTCGCGACGACGTCACGGCCGTCCTCCGGCCGCACACAATCGAGGCCGCCCGTACGGACACTGACGCACCGACGCACTGACGCTTCGACGCGGGACGGGCGGGCCCCGACCGGACCTCACCGACACGACCCGCCGGGCCGGGGCGCGGCCACTTGATCTTGCTACGGGGCTATGGTGAGGGCCCCCACGGAATCCGTGAGGGCCCTCGCGCCTACGTATACGCAGGTCATAACGTTTCTGCCGGAACATCGGCAGTGGGGCGGGTGGGACTCGAACCCACGGCCGACGGATTATGAGTCCGCTGCTCTAACCGGCTGAGCTACCGCCCCTTTTCGGCGTGGCGCGTACAAGTGTGCGCGCCGTCTGCCGCAGCATAGCCGGTCATACGATCTCTCGCTCCGGATGGTCGGCTTCGCATGACCATGAAGACCTCACCGTCGGCCGTCCGGTTCCGGACGGAGCGAAGTACACGCGAAAGAGTCACACGCATCCCACACGCACCACGGTGACGACCGTCGGCGGACATACGAAAAAGGACCCCTCGGGGTCCTCTTCCGTTCCGCTCCCCCGACTGGACTCGAACCAGTAACCCTCCGGTTAACAGCCGAATGCTCTGCCAATTGAGCTACAGGGGATCGCGCTCCCCCGACTGGACTCGAACCAGTAACCTGCCGGTTAACAGCCGGCTGCTCTGCCAATTGAGCTACAGGGGATTGCTGCGTATGCACCGAACCCTACCTACCTGGCTGCTGCCGGGCGGCGCGCGTTCGCTGCGACACATACATTAGCGCAAGCAGGGGGGTGCTTTGCCAATCGGTATCCCCCGGGGTGATCTCCGGTGCCCGCGGGTAGGTCGGGCAGCACACGTCGCACTGAGCGTCGCACTGAGCAAGGAAGGGTGGCAGCCATGCGGTACCGGCTCACGTTCATCGCCGGACTGGCCCTCGGATACGTGATCGGGACACGGGCCGGGCGCGAGCGCTACGAGCAGCTGAAGAAGTCCGCACGCCAGTTCGCCCAGAATCCGGCCGTGCGCAATACCGCCGAGTCCGCGGCGCAGAGCGGCCGCGATCTGGCCGGCAAGGCGTACCACTCGGTGAGCGAGAAGGTCGGCGACAAGGTCCCCGCCTCGGTGGCCGACCGGATGCGCTCGCTGCGGAACCGCGGCCGGAACGGCGAGGACGACTGGGGCACCACCAATACCTGAGAGCCTGTCGGGTGACCTCCGACCGGGCGGCCACGCCCTGGCACGTGGCCGCCCGGTCGGAGGTCACCCGACAGGCTCTCAGGGCTGTCCCCACCGCTGCCGCACCACCGGTACGGAAAAGCTCCGGCGGTGCGGCAGAATCTGGGGCATGGGGATAGTCGCCGGCTTGGACAGTTCTTCCGCCTTCACGCACATCGTCGTCTGCGATACGGACACGGGCGCCGTGCTGCGCCGGGGGTTCGCCGCACACCCCGTCGAGGCGAAGGCCACCGAGGTCGACCCGCAGGCGTGGCTGCTCTCGCTCGGCGAGGCCGCCACCGACGGGCTGCTCGAAGGGGTGCAGGCCATCGGCGTCTCCGCCCAGCAGCACGGTCTGGTGCCACTGGACCGCCAGGGCAATCTCGTCCGCCCGGCGCTGCTCGGCAACGACAAGCGGGCGCAGGTCGCCGCGGCCGATCTGATCGATGGACTCGGCGGGCGGCAGCCCTGGGCCGAGGCGGTCGGGGCGGTGCCGCAGGCCGCGCAGCCGGTGTCGAAGCTGCGCTGGCTGGCGCGGACCGAGCCGGAGGCGGCCCAGCGGGTGGCCGCGGTGCTCCAGCCGCACGACTGGCTGGTCTGGCAGTTGCTGGGGCGTCCCGCCCGGCGGACCACCGACCGGGGGGCCGCGTCCGGCACCGGCTACTGGTCGGCGGACACCGGCTCCTACCGGCCCGATCTGGTGGAGCTCGCGCTCGGGCACCAGGCCGCGCTGCCCGAGGTGCTCGGTCCCGCCGACGCGGCCGGGACGACGCCCGAGGGGCTGCTGATCTCCGCGGGGACCGGCGAGACGATGGCGGCGGCGTTCGGGCTCGGGGTCGGGGTCGGCGACGCGGTGGTGTCGCTGGGCGCGTCGGGCTCGGTCATGGCGGTGCACGACGAGGCGCTGTCCGATCCGACCGGGATGATCACTTCGTTCGCGGACGCGACCGGGAAGCACCTGCCGGTGGTGCACACGTCCAACGCGGTACGGGCGCTGCGCGGGACCGCCGAGATGCTCGGCATGGAGGGCCTCGACGAGCTCTCCGCGCTGGCGCTGAAGTCCACGCCGGGCGCGTCCGGGCTGGTGCTCCTGCCGTACCTGGAGGGCGAGCGGACGCCGCAGCTGCCGCATGCCGCGGGGACGCTGTGCGGGCTGCGGCGCGAGTCGATGAAGCCGGAGCATCTGGCGCGGGCGGCGTTCGAGGGGATGCTGTGCTCGCTGGCCGACGCGCTCGACGTGCTGCGCGGCCGGGGCGTCGAGGTGCGGCGGGTCTTCCTGCTGGGGGCGGCGGCCGAGCTGCCCGCCGTGCAGGGGCTCGCTCCGGCACTGTTCGGTACGCAGGTGGTCGTGCCGCAGCCCGCCGAGTACGCGGCGCTGGGCGCGGCCCGGCAGGCGGCCTGGGCGCTGGGCGTCTCGCAGGGGACGGCCGATCCGCTCACTCCCCCGGCCTGGCAGGGCGCCGCGGCGCAGGTGCTGGAGCCGGGCGACGAGCTGGCGGTCGGGCAGGCGGTACGCCAGCAGTACGTGGCGACGCGGGACCAGATCCACCCCGGAGCGTTCGACTCCGCCGGCTGAGCAGTCCACCTGTGCGGATATGACCGGGTACACCGGTGGAGATGAACCCCTCCACTTGTGTACTCGGTCTGTTTTTTGACCTGGTCTTGAGTAAAATTACTCGCAGTCGCGGCCCCCGGTGCCGGAAAATGGGTCGACTCCCGCCCTCTGCCGACTCCGAGAGACACGCGTGCTCATAAAACTCCTGCGGGCCTATCTCGGTCCGTACAGAAAACCCATCCTGCTGCTGGTCCTCCTCCAACTGCTGCAGACCTGCGCCAGCCTCTACCTGCCCACCCTGAACGCCGACATCATCGACAACGGTGTCGTCAAGGGGGACACGGGCTACATCCTCGAATTCGGCGGCATCATGATCGCCGTCAGCATCGGCCAGGTGGTCTGCAACACGGGGGCCGTCTACTTCGGCGCCCGTACCGCGTCCGCGCTCGGCCGTGACATCCGGGCGTCGATCTTCGACCGGGTGCAGTCGTTCTCGGCCCGTGAGGTCGGACGATTCGGGGCGCCCTCGCTGATCACCCGTACGACCAATGACGTCCAGCAGGTCCAGATGCTGGTGCTGATGACCTTCACCCTGATGGTGTCGGCCCCGATCATGTGCGTCGGCGGCATCATCATGGCGCTCGGCCAGGACGTCCCGCTGTCGGCGGTGCTGCTCGCGGTGGTGCCGGTGCTCGGCATCGCGGTGAGCCTCATCGTGAAACGGATGCGTCCGCTGTTCCGCACGATGCAGGAGCGGCTCGACACGGTGAACCGGGTGCTGCGCGAGCAGATCACCGGCAACCGGGTCATCCGCGCCTTCGTCCGTGACGGCTACGAGGAGGAGCGCTTCCGCGGCTCCAACACCGAGCTGACGGATGTGGCGCTGTCCACGGGCCGGCTGATGGCGCTGATGTTCCCCACCGTGATGACGGTCGTGAACGTCTCGTCGATCGCCGTGCTCTGGTTCGGTGCCCAGCGCATCGACAGCGGCGGCATGGAGATCGGCGCGCTGACCGCCTTCCTCGCCTATCTGATGCAGATCGTCATGTCGGTGATGATGGCCACCTTCATGTTCATGATGGTGCCGCGCGCCGAGGTCTGTGCCGAGCGCATCCAGGAGGTCCTGGAGACCGAGTCCAGCGTGGTCCCGCCGGTCAAGCCGGTCCGCGAGCTGGCCGCCCGCGGTCATCTGGAGGTGCGCGGTGCGGACTTCCGCTACCCGGGCGCCGAGGAGCCGGTGCTGCGGGCGGTGGATCTGGTGGCCCGCCCCGGCGAGACCACCGCGATCATCGGGTCGACGGGCAGCGGGAAGTCGACGCTGCTCGGGCTCGTGCCGCGGCTGTTCGATGTGACGGACGGCCAGGTGCTGGTCGACGGTACGGATGTGCGGACGCTGGAGCCGGCACTGCTGGCGAAGACCGTGAGTCTCGTTCCGCAGAAGCCGTATCTGTTCTCCGGGACGGTCGCGACGAACCTGCGGTACGGAAACCCGGACGCGACCGACGAGGAGCTGTGGCACGCGCTGGAGGTCGCGCAGGCCAAGGAGTTCGTCACGGCGCTGGAGCACGGTCTGGACGCGCCGATCGCGCAGGGCGGCACCAATGTCTCGGGCGGGCAGCGGCAGCGTCTGGCCATCGCCAGGACGCTGGTGCAGCGCCCGGAGATCTATCTCTTCGACGACTCGTTCTCCGCACTCGACTACGCCACCGACGCCGCGCTGCGCGGGGCGCTCACGCACGAGACGTCCGAGGCGACCGTGGTGATCGTGGCGCAGCGGGTGTCCACCATCCGCGACGCGGACCGGATCCTGGTGCTGGACGAGGGCCGGGTCGTCGGCTCCGGCACCCATCACGAGCTGATGGACGGCAATGAAACGTACCGGGAGATCGTGCTCTCCCAGCTGACGGAAGCGGAGGCCGCGTAATGGCCGGGCCTGGCGGACGCATGATGGCGGGCGGGGCGCCGACCGACCGGTCCATGGACTTCAAGGGGTCCTCGAAGCGGCTGCTGAGGCGCTTCGCGAAGGAGAAGACCCCGCTGTACGTGATGCTGGCGGCCTCGGTGCTGAGCGTCGCCCTGTCGGTGGTCGGGCCGAAGATCCTCGGCCGGGCGACCGACCTCATCTTCGCCGGGGTCGTCGGCCGGGAGATGCCCGAGGGGACGACCAAGGACCAGGCCATCGAGGGCCTGCGCAAGAGCAGCAGCGGCCTGGCCGACATGCTCTCCGGGGTGGACTTCGTCCCCGGTCACGGCATCGACTTCGGTGCGGTGGGCGACGTACTGCTGGTGGCGCTGGCGGTCTATGTCGGCGCCGGCCTGCTGATGCTGGTGGCGACCCGGCTGTCGATCCGGATCATCAACCGGATCATCTTCCAGTTGCGCGAGGACATCCAGACGAAGCTGTCGCGGCTGCCGCTGTCGTACTTCGACCGGGCCAAGCGCGGCGAGGTGCTCAGCCGGGCGACGAACGACATCGACAACATCTCGCAGACGATGCAGCAGACGATGGGCCAGCTCATCAACTCCCTGCTCACCATCGTCGGCGTGCTCGTCATGATGTTCTGGGTCTCGCCGCTGCTGGCGCTGGTCGCCCTGGTGACGGTGCCGCTCTCGGTGGTCGTGGCCACGAAGGTCGGCAAGCGCTCGCAGCCGCAGTTCGTGCAGCAGTGGAAGGTGACGGGCAAGCTCAACGCCCACATCGAGGAGATGTACACCGGGCACACCCTGGTGAAGGTCTTCGGCCGGCAGGAGGAGTCCGCGAGGGACTTCGCCGAGCAGAACGAAGCGCTGTACGAGGCCGGTTTCAAGGCGCAGTTCAACAGCGGGATCATGCAGCCGCTGATGATGTTCGTCTCCAACCTGAACTATGTGCTGATCGCCGTCGTGGGTGGTCTGCGGGTCGCTTCGGGGTCGCTGTCGATCGGTGACGTGCAGGCGTTCATCCAGTACTCGCGGCAGTTCTCGATGCCGCTGACCCAGGTCGCCTCGATGGCGAACCTGGTGCAGTCGGGCATCGCCTCGGCCGAGCGGATCTTCGAGCTGCTGGACGCCGAGGAGCAGGGCGCCGACCCCGCGCCCGGCGAGCGCGAGCGCCCCGAGGAGCTGCGGGGCAACGTCTCGCTGGAGAAGGTGTCGTTCCGTTACGACCCGGAGAAGCCGCTCATCGAGGATCTGTCGCTGAGCGTCGAGCCGGGTCACACGGTCGCGATCGTCGGCCCGACCGGGGCCGGCAAGACCACGCTCGTCAATCTGCTGATGCGGTTCTACGAGGTGACGGGCGGCCGGATCACGCTGGACGGGGTCGACGTGACGAAGATGTCGCGCGACGAGCTGCGGCAGGGCATCGGCATGGTCCTCCAGGACACCTGGCTGTTCGGCGGTTCGATCGCGGACAACATCGCGTACGGCGCGTCGCGCGAGGTCACCCGTGAGGAGATCGAGGAGGCGGCGAAGGCGGCCCACGCCGACCGGTTCATCCGTACGCTGCCGGACGGCTACGACACGGTGATCGACGACGAGGGCTCCGGCGTCAGCGCGGGCGAGAAGCAGCTGATCACCATCGCGCGGGCATTCCTGTCCGACCCGGTGATCCTGGTGCTCGACGAGGCGACGAGCTCCGTCGACACCCGTACGGAGGTCCTGATCCAGAAGGCGATGGCGCGCCTGGCCCATGGCCGTACCAGCTTTGTGATCGCGCACCGGCTCTCCACCATCCGGGACGCCGACGTCATCCTGGTGATGGAGAACGGCTCGATCGTCGAACAGGGCACGCACGAGGAGCTGTTGGACGCCGAGGGTGCCTACGCCCGGCTGTATTCGGCGCAGTTCGCGCAGGCGGTCGCCGAAGTCGACTAGGAACACCGCCCGTTCGGACCCGAGGGCCCGCACCGCCGGACGGCGGTGCGGGCCCTCGTGCCGTCAGTCGAGGTAGCCGCGGAGCTGGTCGGCGAAGGCGTGGTCGCGGAGTTTGCCGAGGGTCTTGGACTCGATCTGGCGGATGCGTTCGCGCGTCACGCCGAAGATCCTTCCTATCTCCTCCAGGGTGCGGGGCCGTCCGTCGTCCAGCCCGTAGCGCAGCTGGACCACCTTCCGCTCGCGCTCGCCCAGGGTCGAGAGCACCGCTTCCAGGTGCTCGCGCAGCAGCAGGAACGCGGCGGACTCGACCGGGGACGCGGCGTCGCCGTCCTCGATCAGGTCGCCGAGCGCGACATCGTCCTCCTCACCGACCGGGGCGTGCAGCGAGACCGGTTCCTGGGCGAGCCGCAGGACTTCGCCGACCCGCTCCGGGGTGAGGTCGAGCTGGTCGGCGACCTCCTCCGCCGTCGGCTCGTAGCCGCGTTCCTGGAGCATCCGGCGCTGGACCCGTACGACCCGGTTGATCAGTTCGACGACATGGACCGGGACCCGAATGGTCCGCGCCTGGTCGGCGAGGGCGCGGGACATGGCCTGCCGGATCCACCAGGTCGCGTACGTGGAGAACTTGTAGCCCCGGGCGTAGTCGAATTTCTCGACGGCCCTGATCAGCCCGAGGTTTCCCTCCTGGACCAGATCGAGCATGGTCAGCCCGCGGCCGACATAACGTTTGGCGACGGAGACGACGAGGCGGAGGTTGGCCTCGATGAGGCGGCGTTTGGCCATCCTCCCCATGACGACCAGCCGGTCGAGGTCGACGGCCAGCCGGGTGTCCGGGTCCGGGGTGCCCGCCAGCCGTTCCTCGGCGAAGAGTCCGGCCTCGACCCGGCGGGCGAGCTCCACCTCGTCGGCGGCGCTGAGCAGGGGAATCCGGCCGATCTCCCGCAGATACTGGCGGAAGAGGTCGGAGGACGGGCCGGCGGTCTCCGGACGGCTCCGCGGTTCGGGCGGCTCGGGCACCCGGGGCGACTCCTCCATGAGTGCCTCGGGCGGCTCGGGCGGTGTCGGCGGCTCCACCGCGGCCTCCGGATGGCGCACGGCCCGGTTCTGCGCGGGGATGGCCGAGACATGCTCGGTTTCGGTCAGGGTCCGGGTCTGCACGGGGGCGACCTCCAGGTGATCGCTGCCGGACCGCGGGGATGGAGGACCACCGTTCGGTGGGCCGGCCGCGCTCCGATGTCTCAGGCACCGCCCCCCAGTGTGGGGGAAGACACATCGCCGCCACGAGGGGCGTGCGGCGACTTTCTGAGTCCGGTCCGTGACCGGTCGGTTACGCGGGGGCGCTGGGGCCTGTCCGGCGGATCGGGCGCGACCCCGGCCATGATCCGCCGGACTGGCCCTTGCCCCGCCGGGCGCCCGCTCAGAGCGCGTCGGCCCCGCTGTTGCGCAGGGACTGGGCGTACTGCTGGAGGACCCAGACCTCGTTCTGCGCGGCCGCCAGATGGTCCGGGGCGACATTGCTGCCGAGGCGGGCGAGGCTGCCCTGGACGTCGTCGATCCGGCGGTCGACGGCGCGCAGCCGGACCTGGACGAGCTGCATGCCCGCGTAGGTCTCGTCGATGGTCTTGCCGTGGAAGACCTCGACGGCGAGCTCGGTGACCAGATTGCGCACCGTGTCGTTGGGGGCCGCGTCCAGGACCTGGACCAGGTATTCGCGGGTCTCGGGGACGCCCAGCTCCGCGCCGCCCGCCTCCGCGATGCACTGCCGGACGGCGGCGTACGGCGGGGCGGTGAATTCGTCCATCCCGTAGGCGTCGAAGGCCGGGGAGACCAGGGCGGGCTTCTGCAGGGCGAGCTTCAGCAGCTCGCGCTCGGTGCGGTGGGCGGGGCTGCGGAGGTTGAGCGCGGGGCCCGAGGGGGCGGCGGGCGCCTGGACCTGCTGGTGCTGGTGGCCGGCGCGGGAGGGCGGCTGGGCGGGGCCCCGCTGGTCGCCCCGTTCGCGGGCCCAGCGGGCGAGCTGGCCGACGCGCTTGACGACGAACTGGGTGTCCAGGATGCCGAGCATGCCGGCCAGCTGGACGGCGACCTCGTGCTGCGAGGAGCTGTTCTTGATCCGGGCGACGACCGGGGCCGCCTCGTCGAGCGCGGCGCCGCGGCCCGCCGGGGTCTCCAGGTCGTACCGGCCGACGATCTGGCGGAGCGCGAACTCGAAGAGCGGGGTGCGGGGTTCGACCAGGTCGCGGACGGCCTCGTCGCCCTTGACCAGGCGCAGATCGCAGGGGTCCATATTGTCCGGGGCGATCGCGATGTACGTCTCCGCGGCGAACTTCTGGTCGTCCTCGAAGGCGCGCAGGGCGGCCTTCTGCCCGGCCGCGTCACCGTCGAAGGTGAAGATCACCCGGGCGCTGCCGTTGTCCATCAGGAGCCGGCGGAGGATCTTGATGTGGTCGCCGCCGAAGGCCGTGCCGCAGGTGGCGATGGCGGTGGTGATCCCGGCGAGATGGCAGGCCATGACGTCGGTGTAGCCCTCGACGACCACGGCCCGGCTGGCCTTCGCGATGTCCTTCTTCGCCAGGTCGATCCCGTACAGCACCTGGGACTTCTTGTAGATCGCGGTCTCGGGGGTGTTGAGGTACTTCGGGCCGTTGTCGTCGTCGCGCAGCTTGCGGGCGCCGAAGCCGACGACGTCGCCGGAGGTGTCGCTGATCGGCCACATCAGCCGGCCGCGGAAGCGGTCGATGGGGCCGCGCCTGCCGTCCTGGGAGAGGCCGGAGGTGATCAGCTCCTTGTCGCTGAAGCCCTTGCCGCGCAGATAGCGGGTGAGGTGGTCCCAGCCGGCCGGGCTGTAGCCCACGCCGAAGTGGGCGGCGGCCGCCTGGTCGAAACCGCGCTCGGCGAGGAACTTCCGGCCGATCTCGGCCTCGGGGCCGTCCAGCTGCTCGACGTAGAACTGGGCGGCCACCTTGTGCGCCTCGACCAGCCTGATGCGCTCGCCGCGCTGGTGGGAGGGGTTGTACCCGCCCTCCTCGTACCGCAGGGTGATGCCCGCCTTGGCGGCGAGCCGCTCGACGACCTCCGCGAACGTCAGATGGTCGATCTTCTGCACGAAGGCGATCGTGTCGCCGCCCTCCTGGCAGCCGAAGCAGTGGAAGAGACCCTTGCTCGGGCTGACCTGGAAGGAGGGGGACTTCTCGTCGTGGAACGGGCAGAGGCCCTTGAGGTTGCCACCGCCCGCGTTGCGCAGCTGGAGATACTCGGAAACGACGGCGTCGATCGGGACCGCGTCCCGTACCGCCTTCACGTCGTCGTCATTGATCCTGCCTGCCACGGGTGAAGTCTACGGGTGGGGTACGACAGCCGTGCCGCGTGCCGATGTGATCCGTGGAACCCGGTGGTGCCGCGCGGACCGGCCGGGTCGTTCCGTCCGGCGGCGCCGGGCGGAACGGCCGGGCCCGTCCGGCAGGACTCAGGCCAGGGATTCCAGCGGGACCGACGGGTCCGCCAGCGCGTCCGGGTCGATCTGCCGGCCGGACCGGACCAGTTGCTGCACGGTCTCGGTGACGTCCCACACGTTGACGTTCATCCCGGCCAGCACCCGGCGGTCCTTCAGCCAGAAGGCGATGAACTCCCGCTTCCCCGCGTCGCCCCGGATGACCACCTGGTCGTAGCTGCCGGGCGGCGCCCAGCCCGAGTATTCGAGGCCGAGGTCGTACTGATCGGAGAAGAAGTACGGCACCCGGTCGTAGCTGACCTCCTGGCCGAGCATGGCGCGGGCCGCGGCCGGACCGCTGTTCAGCGCGTTCGCCCAGTGCTCCACGCGCAGCCGGGTGCCGAGCAGCGGGTGGGCCACGTTGGCGACGTCACCGGCCGCGAAGATGTGCGGGTCGCTGGTGCGCAGGGAGGCGTCGACGGCGATGCCGCCGCCGTCCGCGCGCGGGGCCATGGCGAGTCCGGAGGTCTCGGCGAGGGCGGTGCGGGGCGCGGCGCCGATCGCGGCGAGCACGTCGTGGGCGGGGTGCTCCTCGCCGTCGTCGGTGCGGACGGCGAGCACCAGGCCGTCCTGGCCGATGATCTCGGTGAGGCGGACGCCGAAGTGGAAGCGGACCCCGTGGTCGCGGTGCAGATCGGTGAAGATCTGGCCGAGTTCGGGGCCGACGACCTGGTGCAGCGGGGTCGGTTCCGGTTCCATCACGGTGACCTCGGCGCCGTACCCGCGCGCCGCCGCCGCGACCTCCAGTCCGATCCAGCCGGCCCCGGCGATCACCAGATGGCCGTTGTCGCGGCCGAGTGCGGCCAGTACGTTGCGCAGCCGGTCGGCGTGGGCGAGGCGGCGCAGATGGTGGACGCCGGCCAGGTCCGTGCCCGGTACGGGGAGGCGGCGGGGCTCGGCCCCGGTGGCGAGCAGCAGCTTGTCGTAGTGGACGACGGTGCCGTCGCCGAGCTGTACGGCGCGGGCCTCCCGGTCGAGCGAGGTGACGGGCTGTCCCAGGTGCAGCTCGATGTCGGCGCCCGCGTACCAGGCGGCCTCGTGGACGAAGACACTGTCCCGCTCCTCCTTGCCGGACAGATAGCCCTTGGAGAGCGGAGGCCGTTCGTACGGATGGTCCCGTTCGTCGCCGAGCAGGATCACCCGGCCGCTGAAACCCTCCTCCCGGAGTGTCTCGGCCGCCTTCGCTCCCGCCAGTCCTCCTCCGACGATGACGAACGTCCGATGTGCGTCGACCACTTGATGCCTCCTCGGTGCTTGCTGCGCGGCGCCGCCAACTGCGAGCGTCCCGCACGCAGCGTGATGGCGAAAGAGGGTGTACACCGATCAGGTCACACCCGGGGTCTCTCGTTCGGATCAGGCCGGATCAGGAGGGACAGGGCCTAGTTGGTCAGGGCCAGTCTGCGCGGTGCGGCCCGCGGGACGGGGTACGGCTCGCAGACAAGGCGGAAACGGGACGGATCGCCATGACCCGGGGCGGGCGCCGGTCATCGGCGGCGTTCGGTGAGCGCCGCGTGCAGCGAGCGGGCCGAGGCGTCGGTCAGTGCGGCGATCTGGTCGACCAGGACCCGCTTGCGGGCCCTGTCGTCGCGGGCGGCTTCGAACAGGGCCCGGAACTGCGGCTCCAGCCCCTCCGGGGCGCGTGCGGTCAGCGCGGCGGCCAGCTCGGCGAGGACGATCCGCTGGTCGGCGCGGATCGCCTCCTGTTCGGCGCGCTGCATGACGTACCGGTCGGCGACCGCCTTGAGCACGGCGCATTCGTTGCGGGCCTCGCGGGGGACGACCAGCTCGGCGGCGTACCGGCCGAGGCGGCCCGTCCCGTACGCCTGCCGGGTGCTGCTCTCGGCGGCGAGGCAGAACCGGCCGATGAGCTGGCTCGTCGCGTCCTTCAGCCGGGCCTGGGCGACGGCGGATCCGTCGTAGCCGTGCGGCCACCAGTCCTGGGCGACGAGCCGGTCCAGCGCGTCGGCCAGCTCCTGGGGCCCGGTGTCCGCGGGGACGTAGCGGCCGATGGCGACCGCCCAGATCTCGTTCCGCTCCGGCTCGGCGTAGAGGCAGTCGGGGTCGATGTGCCCGGCGTGCAGCCCGTCCTCGAAGTCGTGCACGGAGTAGGCGACGTCGTCGGACCAGTCCATGACCTGGGCCTCGAAGCACTTGCGGTCCTTCGGCGCCCCCTCGCGGGCCCATTCGAAGACCGGGAGGTCGTCCTCGTACACCCCGAACTTCGGCGAGCCGGGGTCGGTGGGGTGCGCGCCGCGCGGCCACGGGTACTTGGTGGCGGCGTCCAGGGCGGCACGGGTCAGGTTGAGCCCGACGCTGACCAGTTCGCCGGTGCGGGTGTCGGGCACGAACCGCTTCGGTTCGAGTCTGGTCAGCAGGCGCAGCGACTGGGCGTTGCCCTCGAAGCCCCCGCAGTCCGACGCGAAGTCGTTGAGCGCCTGCTCCCCGTTGTGTCCGAACGGCGGGTGGCCCAGGTCGTGGGCGAGGCAGGCCGTCTCGACCAGGTCGGGGTCGCAGCCGAGCGCGGCCCCGAGCTCGCGGCCGACCTGGGCGCATTCGAGGGAGTGGGTGAGCCGGGTACGCGGACTGGCGTCCCAGGCATGGCTGCGGGTGCCCGGGGTGACGACCTGGGTCTTCCCGGCGAGCCGCCGCAGCGCGGCGGAGTGCAGCACCCGGGCGCGGTCGCGCTGGAACGCGGTACGGCCCGGCCGTTTGTCCGGCTCGGTGTCCCAGCGCTGGGCGTCGGCCGCGCCGTAGGGGGCCGTGCCGTGGTCCTGTGTGCCCTGCGTACCGTCCATGCCGTCCATGGTTCCGACAGTAAACGGCCGGACCGACAAGAGGGCTCAGGGGGCGGCCGGGAGATGTCCGTTCATCAGGTTCTCCCCCGCCGGGAGCGTCGGTGCGGTCCTCCGGGTCCCGTCCAGCGCGACGAGTCCGAGCTGGGTGCCGAGCTGTGCGGTGATGCGGGTCAGCAGTTGCGCCGTGCTGTCGAGGGGCAGGGACTCCTGGGCTGGTGCCGGTGCCGGCTGCGTCATGGTCCGATGGTGCGGGACCGAGGTTGCCGCGCCGTTGCGGGCGGGTGACGGATGCCGTGGAGCCTCCGTGCCGCCGGTTCACCGGGGCCGCCGGGCCGCCCGCTCCGCCGCCGCGTGCCACCACCCCGGGGGCGAGGGTGCCGTGGGGCGGGAGGTGGGCTGGTCGGGGTGGAGGCCCAGGTGGCGCAGCGCCGAGGCGCGGGCGCGGACGGTGATCCAGCCGCGCCAGTGGCCGTCCGGGCCCGGGGCGCAGGCCAGGTCGCAGCGCAGTTCACCGGCGGGTATCGGCATCCAGTCGATGCCCCGGTCCCGTAGTCAGGCGCGGGCGGCGGCAGCCGGGTGCAGGGCACCCTTCAGGTTCTCGTACGCGGCGATCGTCACCCAGTCGTCCTCGGCCCCGGTTCGGTTCATGGCATTCATCCTGCCCGTTCGAGAACCCTTTCGGCCCGTGAATCGTCCGATCATGTGGGACGACGGAGCACGGCACGGAGAAAAGGGGGCTCCCATGCGGGTGAAGCGGCCGGGACGACAGCTGCTCGGGCGGTTGCGGCCGCGGTGGCCGCGGACCCGGCGTGGGCAGCGGCGGGCCGTGCAGGGGGTGATGGCCGCGTGTGTGCTCGCGCTGGCGCCCGCGACCTGGATGTACTCCGTCGCCGACGCCCGGGTCAGGACGACCGCGGACGCGCCCGCGCAGCAGGTGGCCATGGTGTTCGGGGCGGGGCTCTGGCAGGGCAGACCGTCGCCGTATCTCGCCAACCGGCTGAAGGCCGCCGCAGAGCTGTACCGGGACGGGAAGGTGAAGGTCGTGCTCGTGACCGGTGACAACAGCCGCGAGGAGTACGACGAGCCGGATGCCATGCGCACCTATCTCAGGGAGCACGGGGTGCCGGACAAGCGGATCGTGAGCGACTTCGCCGGGTTCGACACCTGGGACTCGTGCGTGCGGGCCAAGAAGATCTTCGGGGTCGACCGCGCGGTGCTGGTGAGCCAGGGGTTCCACATCCGCCGGGCAATCGCGCTGTGCCGGTCCGCGGGGATCGACGCGTACGGGGTGGGCGTGGACGCCGTGCACGACGCGACCTGGTACTACGGCGGGACGCGGGAGGTGTTCGCGGCGGGGAAGGCGGCGCTGGACGCCGTGTTCAAGCCCGACCCGTACTTCCTGGGGCCGCGGGAGCCGGGGATCGGGGAGGCGCTGGCGGCGCACGGGGAGTAGCCCCGGGACGGGCCCGGGGCTACAGGGAGGTGACCGGAGCGGTCTCGGCCGAGACCCAGGCGAGGTAGCCGGCGCTGCCCCGGAGCACCGGGATCGCGATGATCTCCGGGGTCTCGTAGTCGTGCGCCTCCTGGAGGTGGGCCTCCAGTTCGTCGTACCGCTCGGCCGTCGTCTTGAACAGCAGCTGCCACTCCTCGGTGGTCTCGATGGCGTTCCGCCAGTGGTAGACCGAGGTGACGGGCGCGGAGATCTGTACGCAGGCGGCGAGCCGCGCCTCCACCGCGCCCTGCGCCAGGGAGTGGGCCTTCTCCTCGCTGTCCGTCGTGGTCAGTACGGTCAGCCATGCCGGCGTCGTCACCTTCGGCTCCTGCGGGGTCGGTCGCGTGTGTTCCGTACCCCTCGATTGTCGGGGACGACGCGGCGCGGCGCAGCGTTCCCGGGTCAGACGCCGTACGGCCGGACGGCCTTGGCGTCGCGCAGGGCGTGCCCCCACCAGACCAGCTGGTCGAGCAGCACCTTGGCCGCCGCGTCGCAGCCCGCCGGGTCCCGGTGCCTGCCCTCGTCGTCGAAGAGGGTGCCCGCGTCGTGGAAGGACACGGTCTCGCGGATGCCGACGGTGTGCAGCTCCGCGAAGACCTGCCGCAGGTGCTCGACGGCGCGCAGCCCGCCGGACACCCCGCCGTACGAGACGAAGGCGACGGGCTTGGCCTGCCATTCGGCGCGGTGCCAGTCGATGAGGTTCTTCAACGGAGCCGGGTACGAGTGGTTGTACTCGGGGGTGACGACGACGAAGGCGTCGGCCGCCGCCAACCGGGGTGATACGGCGGCGAGTCGGGCCTGCGCGTCGGCGTCGGGCCGGTAGGAGAGGGCGACCGGGAGGTCGAGTTCCGCGACGTCGATCAGATCGGTCTCGATGTCGGGGTGGGGGTCGGTGTGGGAGAGGAACCAGTCGGAGACGACGGGGGCGAACCGTCCCTCGCGATTGCTGGCGAGGACGACCGCGACCTTCAGGGGGGCGGTGGAAGGGGTCGTGGGTGCTGTGGTGAGGTCCATGCGAA
The DNA here is from genome assembly GCF_045162475.1 of Streptomyces sp. NBC_00984. Classification (NCBI taxonomy): domain Bacteria; kingdom Bacillati; phylum Actinomycetota; class Actinomycetes; order Kitasatosporales; family Streptomycetaceae; genus Streptomyces; species Streptomyces sp. NBC_00984. The sequence continues at coordinate 6,202,959 of NZ_CP108734.1, read as the reverse complement.
GAGGCTCCTATGTCAACCATGGTTGAGGTCAAGTCCTTTCGCCGGGCCCCGCCGCCGGGCGTCGCGGCATACGGTGGACGGCATGACGACTCCCCCGCCCTCGCCCTCCCCGTACGCCGAGTTCGACGGACATCCGGCCACCGAGGCGGACCTGCGGATTCCGGCCTTCCTCGGCTACGGCCATTTCACGGCCATGCAGGTCAGGGACGGAAAGGTGCGCGGCCTGGCCCTGCATCTGGCCCGACTGGACGCCGCCAACCAGGAGCTGTTCGAGCGCGGCCTGGCCGGGGCACGGGTCCGCGAACTGATCCGGCACGCGCTGGAGAGTGCCGGGGTGCGGGACGCCTCGGTCCGGGTCCACGGCTATCTGCCTCCGGGCGACGCGGAGACGACCGTCATGGTCACGGTGCGGGGGCCGGCGCGGAAGTCCGCCGCACCGCACGGCCTGATGTCCGTCCCGTACGCCCGCACCGCGCCGCACATCAAGCGGCCCGGCGAGTTCGGCCAGACGTACTACGCGCAGCTGGCCGCCCGCGCCGGGTTCGACGAGGCCCTGCTGACCCTGCCGGACGGGGCGGTGACGGAGGGCGCGATCACCAACATCGGCTTCTGGGACGGCACTTCGGTCGTCTGGCCGGACGCCCCCTGTCTGCTCGGCATCACCATGGCGCTGCTGGAGCGGGAACTGCCCGCCGCGGGGCTGGCGTCCGTACGGCGTCCGGTGACCCTGGACGGGCTGGGCGCGTTCCGGTCGGCGTTCCTCACCAACTCGCAGGGCATCGCGCCGGTCGGGCGGATCGACGACACGGAATTCGCGGTGGACGAGGAGCTGATGAAGCGGATCGGGCAGGCGTACGACGGTGCGCGGTGGGACACGATCTGACGCGCCCCGCCCCGGTGCGGCCGCGCGGCCGCACCGGGGCGGGACCCGGGTGTGAGTGGACTACTTCTCCCAGCCGACCGTCTCCGGGAGCGGGCTGTAGAAGATGGTGGCGCCGACGTTGGCGAGGCCCTTCTTCACGCTGTACGTCGAGGGTCCGCTGAACAGCGGCAGGAAGGCGTACTGCTGGAGCGCCTTCCGCTCGACCTTGTTGACCGCCGCGACCTGCTCGTCGAGGTCCGCTATGTCGGCGGTGGCGCGGATCTCCTTGTTCAGGGCCGGCGTACCGGAGCCGGTGATGTTGGAGTCACGGTCCGAGCAGTAGAAGTCGCACAGGTAGCGGGCACCGAACGGGTCCATGGAGCGGTTCCCGGACAGGAAGAGGTCGAACCTGCGGTCGCTGAGGATCTTCGAGAAGTCCGCCTCGTCGGCCTTCTTGACGACGAGCTGGACGCCGACCGGCTTCAGCATCGCGGTGAAGGCACCGGCGACGGCCTTGTCCAGCGGCTCGTCGCCGAGGATCGTGTAGCCGACCTCCAGCTTCTTGCCGTCCTTGACGCGGATGCCGTCGCTGCCGGGCTTCCAGCCCTCCGCGTCGAGCGTCTTCTTCGCCTCGTCCGGTGCGTACTTCAGGACGGCGGAGACATTGTCCTGGTAGCCCTTCTGGAAGCTGTACAGCACCGCCGAACCGGGCAGCGGCTCCTTGTAGTCGAGCCCCTGGAACTGGATCTTCGCGATCTGGGAGCGGTCGATGCTCTCCTGGATGGCCTTGCGGACGGCCGTGTCCGAGAGGTTGGCCGACTTCGTGTTGAAGTAGAGCGAGTACTCGAAGGGGCTGCCGCCGCTGCGGATCTCCGTCCCCTTGAGCCCCTTGACCTGCTTGAGGCTCTCCGCGTCGATGGCCGAGGTGTAGTCGAGCTGGCCGTTCTTGAAGGCGTTGACCGCGGCCGTCGACTCCAGGTTGACGTAGACGCGCTTGTCGAGCTTGCCCTTCTTGCCCCACCACTTCGGGTTGCGGACGAAGGTGATGCCGCCCGAGTGGGTGTCCCACTTGCCGACGGTGTACGGGCCCGCGCCCCACTCCGGGTGGGCCTTCTTGACGTACGCCTTGTTGAAGTTGGCGACGGTGGCCGCCTTGGGGTGCAGGAAGGTGGTGAACAGGGTCGTCCAGGAGGCGTTGACGCCCTTGAACTCGATGACGGCCTGCTTGGCGTTCTCGCCCTTGTGGACCGAGGAGATCTGGTCGTAGCCGTCGGTGGAGGAGGCGTCGTAGGCCTTGTTCGAACCGTTGTTGGTCTTCCAGGTGGCCTCGATCGCGGTCCAGTCGATCGGTGTGCCGTCGTTGAAGGTGGCCTTCTCGTTGATCGTCAGTGTGACCTTCTGCTTGCCGCCCTCGACGGAGACCTTCACGTCGCTGTAGTAGTCCGGGTTGTACTGCACCTCGCCGGTGGGCGAGTACGTGATCGCGTCGGCGTTGTACCAGCCCCAGACCCGGGACGCGGTCAGGGTGGCGTTGACGTTGAACGGGTTGCCCTGCTCGTCGAAGGTCCCGGCGGTGGTGTAGGTGCCGCCGTCCTTGATCCGGTCGTACGGCACCGGGTTGTAGTCGGCCGCGGCCGATGCGGCCTTGGGGGTGTCCTTGCCCGCCGCGTCGGACCCGTCCTTCCCGGAGGAGGCGTCGCACGCGGTGGCTGCGACCGAGACGGCGGCGACGAGGGCGATGGGCAGGGCCAGTCTTGCGCGCATGGCGGAAGGGCTCCTTCTGGTTCGGTGAACGTAGGGACGAGCTGTGTTTGCGGGCGGGGCGGCGCGGTGGCCCCGGAGTGCCGTGAGCGGGCTCAGACGGCGTGACAGGCGTACTGGTGGCCGGGGCGTCCGGCCACCGCCGCCGGCTCGGGACGCTCCGTGCGACAGCGCCGGCGCACGTCCTCGTCGGCGAGGCGGTACAGGGGGCAGCGGTCGACGAAGACGCAGCCCGCGGGCGGCCGGGTGGCGCTCGGCTGCTCGCCCTGGAGCACGACACGTTCGCGGGCGCGTTCCCGCTGCGGGTCGGGCACCGGGATCGCCGACAACAGCGCCCGGGTGTAGGGGTGCTTGGGATCGGAGAAGATCGTCTCCGTGTCCCCGGTCTCGACGATGTGCCCGAGATACATCACCGCGATGCGGTCGGAGATGTACCGGACCACGGCCAGGTCGTGGGCGACCACCAGGTAGGCGAGCCCGAGTTCGCGCTTGAGCCGGGCCAGCAGGTTGATCACCCCGGCCTGCACCGACACGTCCAGGGCCGAGAGCGGCTCGTCGAGGGCGAGCAGTCTCGGCTCGGTCGCCAGGGCCCTGGCGATGCCGACCCGCTGGCGCTGGCCGCCGGAGAGCGCGGCCGGGAAACGGCCGCTGACCGAGGCGTCCAGGCCGACCAGCGCCAGGAGTTCGTGGACACGGGAGCGGATCGACTCGCGGTCCCGCCCGATGGCCTGGAGGGGTTCGGCGAGCAACTGGAAGACGGGCAGCCGCGGGTTCAGGGCCCCCAGCGGATCCTGCATGACGATCTGTACGTCCTGCCGCAGCTCCCGTACCCGGGCGGCGGATTCGACGGTGCCGATATCCGTTCCGGCGACCTCGATCCGCCCGCCCTCGGGCTGCTTCAGCCGGAGGACCTCCAGCAGCGTCGTGGTCTTGCCGCTGCCCGATTCGCCCACCAGCCCCAGGGTCTCCCCGGCGCGCAGCTCGAAGCTCACCCGGTTGACGGCGTGCAGCGTGCCGACCCGGCGCTTGAGGAGGGCGCCCTTGGTGACGGGGAAGGTCTTGACGAGGTCCTCGACCCGGAGCACCACCTCGCCGGTCTCCGCGTGCCCGGACCCGCTCGGCAGGTCGCCCGGCCCCACGTCTCCGGCGGGGTCCAGGGTTCCGTCGGCGATCTCGTCCGCGCGCAGGCAGGCGACGTGCCCGTGCCCGGTGATCTCGCGCAGCTCGGGCTCGTCGGCCCGGCACGCGTCCTGGGCGACGGCGCAGCGGCTCGCGAAGGGGCAGCCGCCCGGGAGGTCCACGAGGGCGGGCGGCTCCCCGCCGATCGGGACCAGCGGCCGGTGGACCCCGCTGTCCACGGTGGGCACGGCGGCGAGCAGCCTCGCGGTGTACGGCATCGTCGGCCGGCGGAACAGTTCGTCGACTTCCGCGCGCTCCACGAACCGGCCCGCGTACATCACGGCGATGTCGTCGGCGTGACCGGCCACGACCCCGAGGTCGTGCGTGATGAGGACGAGCCCGGCTCCGGTCTCCTTCTGCGCCAGCCGCAGGACGTCCAGGATCTGGGCCTGCACGGTGACGTCGAGGGCGGTGGTGGGCTCGTCCGCGACGAGCACGGAGGGCTTGTTGGCAATCGCCATCGCGATGACGACGCGCTGGCGCATTCCGCCGGAGAACTCGTGCGGGAACGACTTGGCCCGGCCCCGCGGATCGGGGATGCCGACGAGATCGAGCAGTTCGACGGCCTGCTCCCAGGCCGCCCGCTTCGTCAGGTCCTGGTGGACGCGCAGGGCGTCGGAGAGCAGCCTGCCCACGGAGAAGATCGGGGTGAGCGCGGACAGCGGGTCCTGGAAGACCATGCCGATGGAGTTGCCCCGTATCGCGGAGAGCTCCTTGTCGCCGAGGCCGATCAGATCACGTCCGTCGAGCAGCACCTGGCCGCGCATTTCGGCGGAGGGCGGCAGCAGGCCCATCACGGCCATCGCGGTGGCCGACTTGCCCGAGCCGGACTCGCCGACGATGCCGAGCGTCCGGCCCGGCAGGAGGTCGAAGCCGACGCCGCGCACCGCCTCGACGGGGCCGGCCTCGGAGGGGAAGGTGATCCGCAGGTCCCGCACCGAGAGCACGGGGGTGGCGTCGGTGGGTGCCGGGGATGCGGCCAGGGTCGTGAGAGTCATCGTCGGCCTCCTGCCGCACCGGTCACGGACGTGGGGTCGAGGGCGTCGCGCAGCCCGTCGCCGACGAAGGTCATCGACACGGTGAGCAGGACGACCAGGCCCGCGGGGAAGGCGAAGAGCCATGGGGCGCTCGTGATGGTGCTCGCACCGTCCGCGAGCATCGTGCCGAGGGAGACGTCCGGGGTCTGGACGCCGAATCCGAGGAAGGACAGGGCGGTCTCGCTGAGTACGGTCGCGACGACGCCGAGCGTCAGATTGACGATCAGCAGCGAGCCGAGGTTGGGGATGATGTGGCGCAGGATGATGCGCGGTGCGCTGATGCCCATGAACTCGGCCGCCGTCACGTAGTCCCGTTCCCGCAGTGACGTCGAGACGGACCAGATGACCCGCGCGGTGGACATCCAGCCGAACACCGTGAGCACGACGATGAGGACCCGCCAGTCGCCGGCGAGGCGGTGGGAGACCAGGGCAAGGATGAGGAACGAGGGGACGACCAGCAGGAAGTGGATGACGGCGAGTGTCGCCTTCTCCACCCGGCCGCCGAAGTACGCGGCGCTGGAGCCGATGACCGCGGCGACGACGATGGTCAGGACGGAGACGCTCACGGCGATCGCCAGGGAACGCCGGAGCCCGTGCACCGCGGAGGCGTAGATGTCGTTCCCGCCCTGGTTGGTGCCGAACCAGTGGGTTCCGCTCGGCGGCTGGGTGAGTGCGGCGAAGTCGGCGTCGGAGTACGCGTACGAAGTGAACAGGCCGCCGAACACGCTGAACAGCACCAGCAGCACGAAGATCACCACACCGACGACGGCGAGGCGGTTGCGCAGGAAGCGACGCAGGTAGAGCCGGCCGAGGCCGAGGTGGGAGGTGTCCTTCTTCCCCGCGGGGGAAGCCGGCTGCGTCGCCGGGTCCTCCGCCGCGCCGGACGAGGCGCCGGTTGTCACGTCTGTGGCCACGTCAGTTCACCCTCACTCGGGGGTCGAGGAAGACGGTGGCGACATCCGCGAGGATCGCGCCGATCGCGGTCAGGGCAGCGGCGAAGGCTGCTGTCGCGACCGTGCCGTGCACGTCGTTCTTGCCGATGGTCTGGATGAAGTAACGGCCCATGCCGTTCCAGCCGAAGATCGTTTCGGTGATGACGGCGCCGGTGAACATGGCCGGGATGCTGAACGCCACGGATGTCGCCGTCGGAATGAGCGCGGCGCGCAGGGCGTGCCTGCGGATCGCCTTGGACCGGGTGAGCCCGGTGGCCTGGGCGGTGCGTACGAAGTCCGCGTTGATCGTGTCCAGCAGCAGCGAACGTTGCGTCAGGTGATAGCCGACGTAGCCCATCAGCGTCAGGCTCAGGGTCGGCAGGATCAGATGCAGCAGGCGATCGCCGATCGTCGGGAGCAGCCCCTCGACGTTGGGTGAGTTCTCCCCGGCCACGTAGAGGAAGTGCAGCCCGGCGTGCTGGTTCAGCCAGATGGCGACGAAGACCACGGCGAGCGCGGCGACGGACGTCGGGACGTTGAACACCGCGATGGACACGGCCTGCGAGATCCGGTCGGCCCAGCCGTACTGCCGCGACGCGGTGTACACGGCCAGCGTGACGCCGATGACCACGGACAGGATGGTCGCGATGATGACCAACTCCCCGCTGATGAGCGCCCGGTAGCCGATCTCTCCGTTGACGGAGACGCCGGTGGGGGACTTGCCCCAGTCGAAGTGGAACACCACCGAGGTGAACCAGTCCCACCACCGGTGCACCAGCGGCTCCTGCGGGTTCAGGTTGTACGGCGCGAGGGCCCGGTCTATCTGGGCCTCGGTGCGGACCGGACGGAGCTCCTTGAAGTTCGACCGGGGGTCCAGGAACCAACTGGCCAGGAAGTACGTGGCGTTGGTCGCGACCACGATCATCAGGAGCCAGCCGGTCGCCTTGCGGATCACATAGCGCACCATGTCCGGTACCTCCTCCCCGCACGTGGGAGATGCACCTCAGGGGTGCGGGGCATAGGAGGCGTATGCATCTGCGGCGAGGGCTTTCTGAGTGCGGAACACGAGCACGAATGTGCGAGCGTCAACCTAGTCCGCGTCCGTGGACCGGCACCAGAGTTTGACCGTTCTCGCCACATGGCCGAAATGTTGCCGCAGCAATCGACCGGAAGTCGCGACCGTGCGCGTGCGGCACGACCCCTCCGGCACGAATCCGCCCTCACCGGGTCCAGGGGGGATGGACCCGGCGAGGGCGGCGGCCGGGGGCGGCCTCGTGCACCGTCCCGTGGGGGGTGTGAGACGTGTGCCCGGGACCCGCAAGGTCATGCATGTGACGTACGCCACTTTCTTCCGGGGCGGCATCACCCGATCGGCACCGGGCGGCACGGCACCCACCCCGGCCACTTCGATCACCGCTGCGACCTGCGCGAATACACCTTGGCAAGGAGGGCGCGCCGGTCCGTTCGAGTGAAAGCTGACTCGGTGTCAGCAGGCATGAGCGGCGGACCGCCCGTTAGCTCGGGGTCAGGACACACCTACTCGCGCCATCGCCGGAGGAACCCCCCATGCGTCCTGTCCGCCTAGTGACCGGAACCGCCGCATCCGCGGTCACCATAGCCACGCTCGGCTTCCTCACCGCCGGGCCGCCCGCGTACGCAGGTGATGCCGGCGCACTGCGGAGCAGTGCGGCCGAGACCGCGTCCCGGACCACCGGCGGCCTCGGGACACGGGCCGACGGCGAGGAAGGCTCGGGCGACGGCACGGGGTCCGGCACCGGGTCCGGCACCGGGTCCGGCACGGACAACCCGTTCAGCCTCGACAACCTCTCCGGCCTCAACCTGCCCTCGCTGCTCGACTCCGGGGGCGGAGTCGACAAACCGAGCGGGCGCGAAAACCCGTCCGGCGACGAGGACACGGACCGGGGCGAGAGCTCGTCGTCGGAGCGCGACAACTCGTCGTCAGGACAGGACAACTCGTCCTCGTCCGGGCACGACAGCTCGGGCGGGCGTGAGAGCCAGGGCCCGTCCGAGGAGGAGGGTTCGGGCAAGCGCGAGGACTCGTCTTCCTCCGGGCGCGACAGCTCCTCGTCGGGGCGCGACGACTCGTCGTCCTCCGGGCACAGCCCCGGTGACGCCCCCAGCGGGCACGTCAAAACCGGAGTCGGCGGCAGCGTCCGGCCCGACACCACCCAGATCGCGGCGGGCGCCGGCGTTCTCGCCGCGGCCGCCGTCGGCGGAGCCTGGCTCCTGCGTCGCCGGGCGAGCGGCACGCAGGGAGCCGGCTGACGGAGACGGATTCACGTCTCCGTACCGCCTGGTCTCCGTCCCGGTGGCCGCGCGCCACCGGGACGGGACCGTTCCCATTCCGTCACCGGGAGGACGACCGTGTCCCAGAAGGCCAAGGGCTGGCCGCTGGTCATCGCAGCGCTGGCGGGTGTCTGGCTGATCCGGAACGGTGCCGACACCCAGCTGGTCCCGCCCCGGCCGACCGCCGCCCAGGCCTTCGCCGGCGGCCCGGAGCCGCAGCCGGGATCCCCGGTCGCCGAACCGCTGAAGCCCTCGGCCCCCGTACGCATCCGCATCCCGAGCATCCGGGTGGACGCACCGATGATGCGTCTCGGGCTCGGGTCCGACGGCAGTCTCGATGTGCCGCCGGCCGGGAACCGCAACATCGTCGGCTGGTACCGGGACGGCACTCCCCCGGGCTCCAGGGGCAGCGCGTTCGTCGCCGGTCATGTGGACAACGCGCAGGGGCGGTCGGTCTTCTACGACCTGGGCGCCCTGCAGAAGGGCAGCACGGTCGAGGTGGTCCGCCAGGACGGCCGCACCGCCGTCTTCTCCCTCGACGCGATCGAGGTCTACAAGAACGACGACTTCCCCGACAAACGGGTGTACGGCGCCTCGTCCTTCGCCTCGCTTCGGCTGATCACCTGCGGCGGCGGCTTCTCGAAGGAGACGGGATACGAGGGCAATGTGGTGGCGTACGCGCACCTGACCTCCGTCCGGTGAACCCGGCCACCGGGCATCCGCCGCTCAGGCCGTCCACTGGTCGAAGGCCAGCTTCGCGACCAGCGAGAACACCACGACCAGCAGCACGCCACGGACGAAATCGCTGCCCTTCCTGAGCGCCATCCGCGCCCCGAGGAGCCCGCCCGCCAGGTTGAACACCGCCATCAGCGCGGCCAGTTGCCACAGCACACTGCCCTGGTAGGCGAACATCGCCAGCGCGCCGCCGTTGGTGCAGACGTTGACGATCTTGGCGGTGGCGGACGCCGTCACCAGGTCGAGGTGGAGCACCGCGGTCAGCGCCAGCACCAGGAACGTCCCCGTGCCGGGGCCGAACAGCCCGTCGTAGAAGCCGATGCCGCCGCCGACCAGCACGATCGCGGTGACGGTACGGGCCCGGGTGACCCGCTGCCGCGCACCGTCGTCCGTGTCCCGGCCGAACGAGGGCCGCAGCATCACGAACGCCGCGACGGCCAGCAGCACCACCATGATCACCGGCCGGAGCACCTCGCTGCTGATCCCGGCGGCGAAGAACGCGCCCGCCATCGATCCGGCCAGCGCCGCGAGCCCGATCCGCAGCGCGGTCCCGACCTTCACCGGAGCCTTGCGCACGTACGTCACGGCGGCGCCCGACGTACCGACGATCGCGACCGCCTTGTTGGTGCCCAGTACCTGAGCGGCCGGGACGTGCGGCAGCCCCAGGAGCAGCGCGGGCAGCAGAAGCAGTCCGCCGCCCCCGACCACCGCGTCGATCCAGCCTGCGGCGGCTGCGGCGAGGCAGAGGACGACCAGGGCGGTAAAGGTTATGTCGGGCATGATCGCGACCTTAAGGACGCGATCCGTGCCCCGTCCATCCGATTGAGCCAAACCTGAGCTTCCCGGGCGGCCGTACGCTGGGCCCATGAGCCACGGCTGGAACGCGAACGACATCCCGGACCAGAGCGGCCGTACGGCCGTGGTCACCGGAGCCAACAGCGGCATCGGCCTCAACACCGCCCGGGAGCTGGCCCGGCGCGGGGCGCGGGTCCTGCTCGCCTGCCGTGACGAGACGCGCGGCAGGGAGGCCGAGTCCCGCATCCGGAAGGCCGTGACCGGCGCGGACGTGGCGTTCGTACCGCTCGATCTGGCCGATCTGGGCTCGGTGCGCGCGTTCGCCGCGACGCACGTACCCGACCGGCTCGATCTGCTGATCAACAACGCGGGCGTGATGGCCCTCCCGTACGGGACGACGGCCGACGGCTTCGAGAGGCAGTTCGGCATCAATCACCTCGGGCACTTCGCCCTGACCGGGCTGCTGCTCCCCAGGCTCCTGGACACCCCCGGCGCCCGCGTGGTGACCGTCTCCAGCGGGATGCACGCGCTGTCCGACATCGACATGGGAGATCTCAACGGCGAGCGGAACTACCGCCGCTGGATCGCCTACGGCCGCTCGAAGACCGCCAATCTGCTCTTCGTCCACGAGCTGGCGCGACGGCTCACGAAGGCCGGCTCCCGGCTGGTGGCCGCCGCCGCGCACCCGGGATACGCGGCCACCAATCTGCAGTCCGCCGCCGCCCGGATGGAGAACCGCAGGACGGTGGAGCGGGTCTTCGAGCTCGGCAACCGGATCATCGCCCAGCCCGCTTCGGCCGGTGCGCTGCCCACGCTGTACGCGGCCACCGCGCCCGGCGTGCGCCCCGACTCCTTCACCGGGCCGGCACTGCTGGGCTGGCGCGGCGCGCCCGCCCCCTCCTGGCGGGCGGGCTGGACGCGCGACGACGTGACGAGCGAGCGGCTCTGGGTGGCGTCCGAGCAGCTCACGGGGGTGACGTATCCGGACCTCGCCCCCTGAGTCCTAGGCCGTGTTTGAGAAGTCCCGTCTGTCTCGCGGGGTCTGACACGCACGCTCGCCGCGTTGCCGAAATGCCCTAGTAGCTCCGCTACGAGGGCACCCCGGCGCCTTGCGATCGCACGCGCCAGACCCCGCGAGACCCGCCCTCCGGGCGGACGACGCTACTTCTAAAACACGCCCTAGCTCTGGACGGCGGCCGGGTCCATCCACACGACCTCCCAGATGTGGTTGTTCGGGTCCTGGAAGGAACGGCCGTACATGTGGCCGTAGTCCATCGTCTCGTTGGCGGGGGATCCGCCGGAGGCGAGGGCGGTGTCGACCAGCTCGTCCACCTTCTCCCTGCTCTCGGCGCTCAGGGCGAGGATGACCTCGGTGGACTTCGAGGAGTCGGCGATCTCCTTCTTGGTGAACTCCTTGAAGCGCGGCTCGGTGAGGAGCATCGCGAAGATGGTGTCGCTGATGACGAGACACGCGGCGTTCTCGTCGGTGAACTGCGGGTTGCACGAGAAACCCAGCTTGCCGAAGAAGGCCTTGGCCGCTTCGAGGTCCTTGACCGGCAGGTTGACGAAGATCATCTGAGGCATGGCCGCTTCGCTCTCTCTGTTGTTCGAACGTGTACGACTGGTAGACGGCGGGGCTTCCCGGAACTCATCGCTGCCCGCGAAGAAAATTCTGCCGCCCCGGAGCCCCGCCCGCATGCCGCGCCGGAGAGCCCCGCCCGCCTGCCGCGCCGACGCCCCGCCTGCCGCCGGGTGTCTCCCGCCTCAGGACATGGCGAGCGGTGCGCCGCCCCGGAGCAGCGATCCGCCCAGGGGCGTCAGCGTGTGCAGGACCGAGCCGCCGTGCCGCAGGGTGTGGATCAGGCCCGCCTCGCGCAGCACACAGGCGTGCTGGCTCGCCGAGGCGAGGGACACTCCGGCCCGGAGGGCGAGCTCGCTGGTCGTGCAGCCGTTCCCTATGGCGCTCAGGACCGTCGAGCGGGTGTTGCCGAGGAGCCGGCCAAGCCAGGGGCCCGGTTCGGCGAAGACCGGGGCGCGGGAGTGGGTGACCGGGTAGACGAGGACCGGCGGGAGTCGCGGGTCGCGGTAGACGACCGGGGTGACGCGGCAGAAGAAGGACGGCTGGAGCAGCAGCCCCCGTCCGTCCAGACGGACCTCGCGGTCGACGGGGTAGTCCGCCTCCAGCACGGGGGGCCGCCAGCGGATCATCGGCGGGAGCGAGGCGAGCAGTTCGTGCGCGCCGCCGTCCAGGAGGGCGCGGCCGCGTACGGCGCGGTCGGCCTCGACGCTGGCCCGGATGTGCGGCCAGTACGGCTCGATGGCGGCGCGGTGGTAGCTGCGCAGGACGTCGACGAGCCGGCCGAGCGGTTCGGCGCGGTTGTCCGGGGAGCGGACCGCGTCGCGGCGTTCGGCGCCGAGCAGGGCGAGTTCGGCGAGGACCCGGCCGGGCGGGGTGCCGCGTAATGCCGCCATTCCCGCGTCGATGCCGTACGGTTCGCCGCTTTCCTGAGAAGGCGTCAGAAAATCCGGGAAATAGCCGCGCGGCGGTATCACCGCGGACAGCAGGCGTACTTCACCATTCAACCGACGCCGGGTTTCCGTACGCCATTTCCCGAACACCGCGGAACCGCGCCGGTCCCTCAGCCGATGGAAACTCAGAGTGGTTTCCCACAGCGCGTCCGGCCGGGTGGCCATCCGCACTCTGGAAAGGTCCGCTCCGGACATATGGATACGCAGCACCGGTCCCCCACCTGTTGCACCTGCAACTACCCCCACCCCAGGGTAGGTGATCCGTAACAGCACGTCACCACGGGGTTTCGGCCAGAGGTGAAACGCCTCGCACCGACCCGCCATCACCCGAAAAGCTGTACGGCGTCGGGCACGAATCCGGCACCACCGGAAGGGCGAGTGAAGGCCGTGGGGGGTTTCGCTCACCCGGCGGCGGTGGGCGCCGGTGCGGCACCGTACCCGACGGGGGTAACCCGGGTGCGGTCCATGGATGGGGATCCATGGACCGCATCCCGGTCCGTTCCCTGCCTAATTCTTTGCTTATTGAACGAACTCTGTCTCATGGGTGAAGAAAAGGAACAACGTCGAACAACGATTTTCCCCAGAACAAAACGAGACGGCGGCACCCCCGCACAGGGTGCCGCCGTCTCCGGGTGTTCCGGAGTTGCCGCCGAGCCATTGAGGGTCGTGATGCGCCGGCGGCGGCTCCGGGGCGGAGGGTCAGATGGTCCGGCGCCGGGTCAGCGGCTGTCGCTGCCGGCCGAACCCGCCGCCGCCCGGCCCGCTTCGAGACGGGCGACGGGGATGCGGAACGGGGAGCAGGACACGTAGTCCAGACCCACCTCGTGGAAGAAGTGCACCGACTCCGGGTCTCCGCCGTGCTCGCCGCAGATGCCGAGCTTCAGGTCCGGGCGGGTGGCCCGGCCGGCCGCGACGGCGCTGCGGACCAGCGAGCCGACGCCGTCCTTGTCGATCGTCTCGAACGGCGACACCCCGAAGATGCCCTTCTCCAGGTACGCGGTGAAGAACGAGGCCTCCACGTCGTCACGGGAGAAGCCCCACACCGTCTGGGTCAGATCGTTCGTACCGAAGGAGAAGAACTGCGCGGCCTCGGCGATCTGGCCCGCGGTCAGCGCGGCGCGCGGCAGCTCGATCATCGTGCCGATGGTGAGCTTCAGCCGGGTACCGGTGGCGGCCTCGACCTCGGCGATGACCTGGTCGGCCTCCTCGCGGACGATCTCCAGCTCCTGGACCGTGCCGACGAGCGGAATCATGATCTCGGCGCGCGGGTCGCCCTTGGCGTTCTTGCGCTCGGCCGCGGCCTCGGCGATGGCCCGTACCTGCATGGCGAACAGGCCGGGGATGACGAGCCCGAGACGGACCCCGCGCAGACCGAGCATCGGGTTCTGCTCGTGCAGCTTGTGCACGGCCTGGAGCAGACGCAGGTCGTTCTCGTTGGCGTCCTTGCGGGACTCGGCGAGCGCGACCCGCACCGAGAGCTCGGTGATGTCCGGCAGGAACTCGTGCAGCGGCGGGTCGAGCAGCCGTACGGTGACGGGCAGTCCGTCCATCGCCTCGAACAGCTCGATGAAGTCGGCCTTCTGGAGCGGAAGCAGCTCCTCCAGCGCGGTCTCGCGCTCGGCGTCGGTGTCCGCGAGGATCAGCTTCTCGACCATCTCGCGGCGCTCGCCGAGGAACATGTGCTCGGTGCGGCACAGACCGATGCCCTGGGCACCGAAGCGGCGGGCCCGCAGCGCGTCCTCGGCGTTGTCGGCGTTGGCCCGCACCCGCAGCCGGCGCACCCGGTCCGCGTACGCCATGATCCGGTGCACGGCGGCGACCAGCTCGTCGGCGTCGTCGGCGCCGGCGTGCATCCGGCCCTCGAAGTACTCGACGACCGGGGACGGTACGACGGGGACCTCGCCGAGGTACACCTTGCCGGTGGAGCCGTCGATGGAGACGACGTCGCCCTCCTCGATCACCCGGCCGCCCACCGTCATCCGGCGGCGCTTGGTGTCGACCTCCAGGTCCTCGGCGCCGCAGACACAGGTCTTGCCCATGCCGCGGGCGACGACGGCGGCGTGCGAGGTCTTGCCGCCGCGCGAGGTCAGGATGCCCTCGGCCGCGATCATGCCGTCGAGGTCGTCGGGGTTGGTCTCGCGGCGGATCAGGATGACCTTCTCGCCGGACCGGGACCACTTGATCGCGGTGTACGAGTCGAAGACGGCCTTGCCGACCGCGGCGCCCGGGGACGCGGCGATGCCCCGGCCGAGCAGCTCGGTATTCGCTTCGTCGTCGAAGCGCGGGAACATCAGCTGCGCGAGCTGCGCTCCGTTGACCCGCTGGAGCGCCTCGGCCTCGTCGATCAGGCCCTGGTCGACGAGCTGGGTCGCGATCCGGAAGGCGGCACCGGCGGTGCGCTTGCCGACCCGGGTCTGGAGCATCCACAGCTGGCCGCGCTCGATGGTGAACTCGATGTCGCACAGGTCCTTGTAGTGCGTTTCGAGGGTTTCCATGATCTGCATCAGCTGGTCGTACGACTTCTTGTCGATCGACTCCAGCTCGGCGAGCGGCACGGTGTTGCGGATACCGGCGACGACGTCCTCGCCCTGCGCGTTCTGCAGGTAGTCGCCGTACACGCCCTGGTGACCGCTGGCCGGGTCGCGGGTGAAGGCGACACCCGTACCGGAGTCGGGCCCGAGGTTGCCGAAGACCATCGAGCAGACGTTGACGGCCGTGCCGAGGTCGCCCGGGATGCGCTCCTGGCGGCGGTAGAGCTTGGCCCGGTCGGTGTTCCACGAGTCGAAGACGGCCTTTATGGCCAGGTCCATCTGCTCGCGCGGGTCCTGCGGGAAGTCGCGTCCGGCGTCCCGCGCGACGATCTTCTTGAACTGCTCGACCAGCTTCTTCAGGTCGGCCGCGTCGAGGTCGACGTCGACGGTGACACCCTTGGCCTCCTTCGCCGCCTCCAGCGCCTCCTCGAAGAGGTCGCCGTCGACACCGAGGACGGTCTTGCCGAACATCTGGATGAGACGGCGGTAGGAGTCCCACGCGAACCGCTCGTCGCCGGCCTGGGCGGTGAGACCGACCACGGACTCGTCGGAGAGGCCGATGTTGAGGACCGTGTCCATCATGCCGGGCATCGAGAACTTCGCACCGGAGCGGACCGAGACCAGCAGCGGATCGTCGGCCTGGCCGAGCCTCTTGCCCATCCGCGCTTCGAGCGCGTCGAGGTGCGCGCTGACCTCGGCACGCAGCGCGGCCGGCTCTTCGCCGCTTTCGAGGTAGACCTTGCACGCCTCGGTGGTGATGGTGAATCCCGGAGGGACGGGGAGCCCGAGGTTGGTCATCTCGGCGAGGTTCGCACCCTTGCCGCCGAGGAGGTCCTTCAGATCCTTGTTGCCCTCGGTGAAGTCATAAACGAACTTCTCGCCCTGGGGCTCCCGGGATTCCGGGGTGGTTACGTGGGGATCTTTGTTTTCCGACACGGGTCTCGACTCCTCGAGGACGCGGTGGCTGCCCTGACGGCGAGGAACATACCCAGATCGAAGGTGTCTGGGTACGTCCACTTGCGCGTCATGAGGCCTCAACCACCCGTCCGCCAGCAGATCGAAAGTGACGTGACCTGCCGCCCGATCGGAGCCATGTCTTCACTTCTTGAACGAATCATCACTCAGGGCTAGGGACTTCCGCCAGTTCGATCACGCAGTGCAGTGGAAGCGTCGATCGATCAAAGTGGAGGCCCCTGGCACGGAGTGCCATCATTTGAGAAGTCAAGCCCTCGAAATTGCGCTCATCTGAGCATGCCGACTCTCAGGGTGGCGAGAATCACTCTACGGTCGGCGCTCAGATGTCACCATCCGGACGCCCGATCGGCAACTGCCCGTCACGCGGCGATCACCGAAGTGGCCCGAGTGTGAACGGAATCACCGTGCGACGCATGTTGTCGGCCCGTTCGAGTCGCCCACCGGCCGGACTACCGCCGAATCCGGCCGAATATGACGCTCAGATGAGCGAGGCAAAAGAAGAGGCACGCGGTGCCTGTGGCGCCGCGTGCCTGGAAGGGCCGGGGAGAGCCTGGAAGGGCCGGGGTCGGGGCTGGGCCGGAGGCCGGGGAAAGGCCCGGTGCCGCCCCCGGCGGACCGGCGCTCAGCCGCCCGAGGTGTCCAGCTCCGCGTCCGGGCTCACGCCCGCGCAGTCGTACGGGTCCTTCAGCCAGCCGTCCGGCAGCACGACGCGGTTGTTGCCCGAAGTGCGCCCGCGCGGCCCGTCCGCGCCGTCCGGCCACGGCTGGTCCAGGTCCAGCTCCTGCAACTGCCCGCCCAGCTCCGCCAGCGACGAGGTGATCGCGAGCTTCTTGCGCATCTCCGAACCGACCGAGAAGCCCTTGAGGTACCAGGCGACATGCTTGCGGAAGTCGATCACGCCGCGCGTCTCGTCGCCGATCCACTCCCCCAGCAGGGTCGCGTGCCGCAGCATCACTTCGGCGACCTTCCGGAGCTCCGGCGCCTGCCGCGTCTCCGTGCCCTCGAACGCGCTCACCAGATCGCCGAAGAGCCAGGGGCGGCCCAGGCAGCCGCGGCCCACGACCACGCCGTCGCAGCCGGTCTCGCGCATCATCCGGCGGGCGTCGTCCGCGCACCAGATGTCGCCGTTGCCGAGCACGGGAATCTCCGGGACGTGCTCCTTGAGCCGGGCGATGGCGTCCCAGTCGGCGGTGCCGCCGTAGTGCTGGGCGGCCGTCCTGCCGTGCAGGGCGACGGCCGTGACTCCCTCCTCGACCGCGATCCGGCCCGCGTCCAGGTAGGTCATGTGGTCGTCGTCGATGCCCTTGCGCATCTTGATCGTGACCGGCAGATCACCCGCGTTGGAGACCGCCTGGTTGAGGATCGCGCGCAGCAGCGGCCGCTTGTAGGGGAGCGCCGAGCCGCCGCCCTTGCGGGTCACCTTGGGGACCGGGCAGCCGAAGTTCAGGTCGATGTGGTCGGCGAGGTCCTCGTCGACGATCATGCGGACGGCCTTGCCGACGGTGACCGGGTCCACTCCGTACAGCTGGATCGAGCGCGGGGTCTCGCTCGCGTCGAAGTGGATCAGCTGCATGGTCTTCTCGTTGCGCTCGACCAGCGCCCGGGTGGTGATCATCTCGCTGACGAACAGTCCCTTGCCGCCGGAGAACTCCCGGCACAGGGTGCGGAACGGGGCGTTGGTGATGCCGGCCATGGGGGCGAGCACCACCGGCGGCTGCACCGTGTGCGGGCCGATCCGGAGCAGCGGGAGCGAGGGGGCGAGCGTGGTCATTGCTCCATTGTCGCGTACGGAGCCCGGCTCTCCGGCAGCGGAGTTCGTTAGTTAACCGTACTATCCATGTATGCCCGAGCTCAGTCACCGCCGACGGCAGTTGGTGCTGGCGATCTGCTGCATGAGTCTGCTGATCGTCAGTCTCGACAACACCGTGCTCAACGTCGCCCTGCCGTCCATACAGAAGGAACTGCACGCCACCGTCGCCGGCATGCAGTGGACGATCGACGCCTACACCCTCGTCCTGGCCTCGCTGCTGATGCTCGCGGGCTCCACCGCCGACCGGATCGGGCGCCGGAAGGTGTTCAAGATCGGGCTCGTCCTCTTCACCCTCGGTTCGCTGCTCTGCTCCGTGGCGCCGAACCTGGAGTTGCTGGTGGCGTTCCGGATGGTGCAGGCGGTGGGTGGTTCGATGCTCAACCCCGTCGCGATGTCGATCATCACCAACACCTTCACCGACCCGCGCGAGCGGGCCCGTGCCATCGGGGTGTGGGGCGGTGTCGTCGGCATCTCCATGGCGGCGGGCCCGGTGATCGGCGGTCTGCTGGTGGACTCGGTCGGCTGGCGGTCGATCTTCTGGATCAATCTGCCGGTCGGCATCGCCGCGCTCCTGCTCACCTGGCGGTACGTCCCCGAGTCCCGCGCCCCGAAGCCGCGCCGCCCCGACCCGGTGGGGCAGCTGCTGGTGATCGGGCTGCTCGGTTCGCTGACGTACGCGATCATCGAGGCGCCCTCGGCGGGCTGGACCTCGCCGCGGATCCTGGTGTTCACCGCGCTCGCCGTGTGCTCCCTCGTCGGGCTGCTGCGGTACGAGCCCCGGCGTGCCGAGCCCCTCATCGATCTGCGCTTCTTCCACAGCGCCCCGTTCAGCGGCGCCACCGTCATCGCGGTCTGCGCCTTCGCCGCGCTGAGCGGGTTCCTCTTCCTCAACACCCTGTATCTGCAGAACGTGCGCGGGCTGAGCGCGCTGCACGCCGGTCTGTACATGCTGCCGATGGCCGCCCTGACCTTTGTCTGCGCACCGCTGTCCGGGCGGCTCGTCGGCAGCCGGGGGCCACGGCTGTCGCTGCTCGTGGCGGGCGTGGCCATGACGGCGTGCGGGCTGCTGTTCGCCGTGTTCGACGCGGAGACGGACAACTTCCTGCTGTTCACCGGCTATGTGCTGTTCGGCCTCGGCTTCGGCATGGTGAACGCGCCGATCACCAACACGGCCGTCTCCGGGATGCCGCGCTCGCAGGCCGGGGTGGCGGCCGCGGTGGCCTCGACCAGCCGGCAGATCGGCGGGACGCTCGGGGTCGCCGTGATCGGTGCGGTACTGGCGGCGGGCGTGGCCGGGACCGGGTCGCCGCGCGGCGCCGGGTACGCGGTGGCCTTCGTGGACGCGAGCAAGCCCGCCTGGTGGATCCTCGGCGGATGCGGGCTGTGCGTGCTGCTGGTGGGGGCGCTGACGAGCGGGCGCTGGGCGCGGGAGACCGCGCGCCGGACCGCGCAGCGGCTGGAGAAGCCGACGGGCGCACCGGCCGGGGATCAGGCCTCGGCGAGCTCCAGGGCCTGAAGACGCCGGAGGCGCTCTCTGGTCTCCTCGTCGGCGGGGGCGTACGTCACCATGCGCGGACCGCTCGACGGGCCGAGCCACAGGTCGGTGTGTTCGAGGCGGAGCAGTCCGACATGGGCGTTGCGGAAGATCTTGGTCCGGCCGCCCGCGCCCACCACCTCGTGCCGTGCCCAGATCTCCCGGAACTCCGCGGAGGTCTCCTCCAGCCTTCCGAGGAGTGCCTTCCAGGCGGGCTCGGCCAGATGCTCGGCCATCGCCCTGCGGAACTTGGCGGCCATCACCCGGTTCACCTCGGGGAGGTCGACGAGGGCGGAGCGCCACTCCGCGTTGGTGTAGGCGAGGATCATGCAGTTGCGGTCCTCGGGGGCGACCGCGTCCAGGTCGCAGAGCAGCCTGCCGTACGTCCGGTTGTACGCGAGGATGTCGTACCGGCTGTTCTGGATGCAGGCCGGGATCGGGTCCAGCTGCCGCAGCATCTCGCGCAGTCCGAGCGTCACGCTCGGGCAGTCCGCGCCCGGGGACGGGTCGACGGCACCGGCGAGCGAGAAGAGATGGCCGCGTTCGCTGCGGTCGAGCAGCAGGGCGCGGGCCAGCGCGTCGAGCACCTGGGGCGAGACCTGGATGTCGCGGGCCTGTTCCAGCCAGGTGTACCAGGTGACGCCGACGGCGGAGAGCTGGGCAACCTCCTCGCGGCGCAGGCCCGGGGTGCGCCTGCGGCGGCCCCGGACCAGACCGACCTGCTCGGGGGTGATCCGCTCGCGGCGGCTGCGCAGGAAGTCCGCGAGTTCGTGCCGCCGGACGTCGGGCTCGGAGAGCTCCTCCCGCCCCGGGGCCGGCGGGATGCCCGGCACCACGCGCACATCGGGCAGATCGCTCGCCATCGTCGTCATGCCTCCAGCCTGCCGAACCGCCCGGCGCTCTGCCAGGTGCTGCTTGTACCAGGATAAAGACACACTGGTACCAGGCTGGGACGGCCGCGATTCTCGGTGGCGTGAGTGAATCAACTGTACGGACGGAAGCAACCGCCACCACCGAACCCGTGGTGCGGCACGACCACCCCGCTCCGGTGCTCGGCACGCTCGGACTGTTCACCGTGCTGCTCGGTGCGGCACTGCCGCTCATCGACTTCTTCATCGTGAATGTCGCCCTGCCGACGATTGACCACGACCTGGACGCGGGCCCCGCGCTGCTCGAACTGGTCGTCGCGGGCTACGGCCTCGCCTACGCCGTACTGCTCGTCCTCGGCGGCCGGCTCGGCGACATGGCCGGGCGGCGCCGGCTCTTCCTGCTGGGCATCGCCGCCTTCGGAATCACCTCGCTCGCCTGCGGGCTCGCCCCGGACGCCTGGACGCTCGTGGGAGCGCGGGTGGCGCAGGGCGCCGCGGCGGCGCTGATGCTGCCGCAGGTGCTCGCCACCATCCAGGCGGCCACCTCGGGACACCGGCGGGCCCGCGCGATGGGCCTGTACGGGGCGACGGCCGGGCTCTCCATGGTCGCGGGCCAGATCCTCGGCGGGGTCCTCGTCGCCGCCGCGCCGCTGTCGTCGGTGTTCGGCGAGAGCGCGGGCTGGCGTTCGGTGTTCCTGGTGAACGTCCCGGTGGCGGCGGTGGGGCTGGTGCTGGCCGCCCGCGCCGTGCCGGAGACCCGTTCGGAGCAGCCCGCGCCGATCGACGTACCGGGCACGCTGCTGCTGACCGCGTCGCTGGTGACGCTGCTCGCCCCGCTGACGGAGGGGCGCGCGGCGGGCTGGCCGGTGTGGACCTGGGTCTCGCTGGCCCTGTTCCCGTTCGCCGCGTACGCCTTCTACCGGGTCGAGCGGCGGGCCGACCGGAGCGGGCGGACCCCGCTGGTGCCGCCGAGCCTGCTGCGGCTGGAGTCGCTGCGCCGCGGGCTCACGCTGGTGGTGCCGTTCTCGATCGGCTTCGGCGGCTTCATGTTCGTCATCGCGGTGGCCCTGCAGCAGGGCCTGGAGCTGGGCCCGGCGGCGGCGGGCCTGTCGATGGCGCCGATGGCGGTGGCGTTCTTCGCGGCGTCACTGGCCGGTCCGCGGCTGATCCTGCGGTACGGCAGCCGGGTCGTGACGGCCGGCGGGCTGATCCAGGCGCTGGGTGTGCTGGTGCTCGCGCTCACCGTGTGGCGCGAGTGGTCCGGTCTCGGGCTGCTGGGCCTGATGCCGGGGGTGGCGATCGCGGGGTTCGGGCAGGGGCTCCAGCTCCCCGTCCTGTTCCGCATCGTGCTGTCCGACGTACCGGCCGCGCGGGCCGGTGTGGGCGGCGGGGTGATGACGACGACCCAGCAGGCCGCGCTGGCCCTCGGGGTGGCCACGCTCGGCACGCTGTTCCTCTCCCTGGTCCCGGGCACGGGCATGCGGGACGCGCTGGTCGTGACGCTGCTGGTGCAGCTGGCCGCGGTGGTGCTGACGACGCTGCTCAGTCTGCGGCTGCCGCGCAGGGTGGCGTGAGCGCGGGCGGCGACGGGGCGCGGACAAGGGCGTGGGCCCGGATCACGAGGTGATCCGGGCCCACGGTCGTACGGGTGGTGAGGGGACGTCAGCTCTGCGCCGGGGCGTCCTGCTCAGTCGCGTCCGGCTGCGCGGCGTCGTCCGACGAGGACTCCGAGGCGGTACCCGACAGCGCGCGCTCACGCATCTTGCGCAGCAGCTCCTGCTTCTGGTCGGCCGCCGCCTTGCGGTCGGCGTCGCGCGCAGGGCCGGCGCCCTGCTGCTCGGCGCGGGACAGCTTCTTGCGCTGTCCGCCCACACCGAGCAGGTTGTTACGGCTCTTGGCCACGGCGTTCTCCGGTTCGTAGTGCGAAGTGAGGTCTGAAGCGACCTGGAATCGGTCCGGTGGGCGGCGGGTGGTCGGGCCCGCCGCGCTCTCACTCGTAGATCTGGAAGAACGAAGACATGCCGGAACCGTACCCCGGCCCGGCGGGCCCCCGCACCAGCTTTTCGGCCGGTCGCGTGCCGTGCCCCGCGCCGGGGCCTCAGGACGCCGGGTCCACCGTCGCCCGGTGGGCATCGGCGAGATGTTCCCCGGCCTTGAGCCAGGGCAGGAACTGCACCCGTTCGCTCCAGCCGCAGGTGTCGCAGCTCAGCTGCCGCCGCACCCCCGACTTCCGTACGTGGACGATGTGTTCACGGCCGTGCTGGTCCCATCTCCTGACCTTGCTGGTGGTCATGGACGGCATCGGGGCCTCCTGGGTGGGGGGTGCCCAGTGTGCAACGAAGCCCCCGGTTCCGTACGGGGAACCGGGGGCTTCGTCCAGCGGACTCGGTGGATCAGCAGCCGAGCAGGCGGGCGCCGAGGTAGGCCTGGATCTGGTCCAGGGAGACGCGCTCCTGCTTCATGGTGTCGCGCTCGCGCACGGTCACCGCGTTGTCGTCGAGGGTGTCGAAGTCGACGGTGACGCAGAACGGCGTACCGATCTCGTCCTGACGGCGGTAGCGGCGGCCGATGGCGCCCGCGTCGTCGAACTCGATGTTCCAGTTCTTCCGCAGGTCGGTGGCGAGGCCCTTGGCCTTCGGCGACAGCTGCGGGTTGCGGGACAGCGGCAGGACGGCGACCTTGACCGGCGCGAGGCGCGGGTCGAGACGCATCACGGTGCGCTTCTCCATGACGCCCTTGGCGTTGGGCGCCTCGTCCTCGATGTAGGCGTCGAGGAGGAAGGCCAGCATCGCCCGGCCGACACCGGCCGCCGGCTCGATGACGTACGGGGTCCAGCGCTCGCCGGCCTCCTGGTCGAAGAAGGACAGGTCCGTGCCCGAGGCCTTGGAGTGCGCCTTGAGGTCGTAGTCCGTGCGGTTGGCGACGCCCTCCAGCTCACCCCACTCGCTGCCGCCGAAGCGGAAGCGGTACTCGATGTCGGCGGTGCGCTTGGAGTAGTGCGAGAGCTTCTCCGCCGGGTGCTCGTACCAGCGCATGTTCTCCTCGCGCATGCCGAGGCCCGTGTACCAGTTCCAGCGCTGGTCCATCCAGTACTGCTGCCACTCCTCGTCCTCGCCCGGCTTGACGAAGAACTCCATCTCCATCTGCTCGAACTCGCGGGTCCGGAAGATGAAGTTGCCCGGGGTGATCTCGTTCCGGAAGGACTTGCCCATCTGGGCGATGCCGAACGGCGGCTTCTTGCGCGAGGTCTGCTGCACCTGGCCGAAGTTGGTGAAGATGCCCTGGGCGGTCTCGGGGCGCAGGTAGGCGACCGAGCCGGAGTCCTGGGTCGGGCCGAGGTGGGTGGAGAGCAGACCCGAGAACTGCTTGGGCTCGGTGAAGGTGCCCTTGTTGCCGCAGTTGGGGCAGTTGAGGTCGGCGAGGCCGTTCACGGGCGGCTTGCCGTGCTTCTCCTCGTACGCCTCTTCCAGGTGGTCGGCGCGGAAGCGCTTGTGACAGGAGGTGCACTCGGTCAGCGGGTCGCTGAACGTGGCGACGTGACCGGAGGCGACCCACACCTCGGGGGCCAGGATGACCGACGAGTCGAGTCCGACCACGTCCTCGCGCGAGGTGACCATGTAGCGCCACCACTGGCGCTTGAGGTTCTCCTTCATCTCGACGCCCAGCGGCCCGTAGTCCCAGGCGGCCTTCTGGCCTCCGTAGATCTCACTGCACGGGTAGACGAAGCCACGGCGCTTGCTCAGGCTGACGATGGAGTCGATCTTGTCGGCGGCCACGGTGCTCTCTTCATTTACGACGAAATTTGGACAGGGTTGGCGCGAAGCGCCTCAGTGGGGGGGATGGTGATCGGGAGACGGGCGGACGAATGCTTCAGATTACCGGCGGGCACGCCCCTTGGATCAAATCGGTATCGGCGTCGTCGGTCCCGAAGTCATCTCATCAGCCTTGTTGACAATCGTTTCCAGTTTTGTTGAAAATGACTGTCATGAACGTAAGCCGCCTCATACCCACCGCCGCCGTCGCCGGAGCAGTCGTCCTCGGCCTCACCGCCCTCACCGCCTGCTCCTCCTCCGACGCCGCGGACCGCAAGAACGGCGACAAGCTGGACGTGGTGGCCTCGTTCTATCCGATGCAGTTCCTGGCCGAGCAGATAGGCGGGAAGCACGTCTCCGTCACCACGCTGACCAGGCCGGGCCTGGAGCCGCACGACCTGGAGCTCAGCCCGCGGCAGATCGGCGGGCTCACCGACGCCGACTTCATCCTGTACCTCAAGGGCATCCAGCCCGCCGTGGACGACGCCATCGACCAGTCCGGCGCGAAGCACGTCGTCGACGCCTCGAAGCTCACCACGCTGGAGGACCACGGCACCGAGACCGGCGGCGACGAGCACGGCCACGAGCACCACGGCGACGAGGCCGGGGCCGACCCCCACATCTGGCTGGACCCGGTGAAGTACGCCGAGGTCGCCAAGGGCGTGGGCGCGTCCCTGGAGAAGACCGACCCCGACCACGCCGCGGACTACCGGAAGAACACGGACGCGCTGGTCACCAAGCTCGACGGCCTGAACACGGCGTACGCGAACGGGCTGAAGAACACCGCCACCAAGACGTTCATCACCACCCACTCCGCCTTCGGGTACCTCGCCGAGCGCTACGGCCTCACCCAGGAGGGCATCGCCGGCGTCGACCCCGAGGCCGAGCCCAGCCCCGCCCGGATCAGCGAGATCCACACCGTCGCGGAGAAGAACAAGGTCACCACCGTATTCTTCGAGACGCTCGCCAGCGACAAAACCGCGAGCACCCTCGCCAAGGACACCGGCCTGAAGACCGACGTCCTGGACCCGCTCGAAGGAATCACGGGCAAGTCCAAGGGCGCCGACTACATCGAGGTCATGCAGTCCAACCTCGCCGCCCTGCAGAAGGCGCTCGGCGCGAAGTGACCCCCGTAACACCCGCCACAGCAGCATCGGAGGCACTCATGCCCGAGACCGGGAGCACCACGACCGACCCCGTGATAGCCCTGCGGGGCGCCACCGCCACGCTCGGCACGCGTCCCGTGCTGCGCGGCATCGACCTGACCGTCCACCGCGGCGAGGTCGCCGCCCTGCTCGGCGCCAACGGCTCCGGCAAGTCGACCGCCGTACGCTCCGTCATCGGCCAGGTCCCGCTCACCGGCGGCTCCGTCGAGCTGTTCGGCACCCCGCTGCGCCGCTTCCGCGACTGGGCACGCATCGGTTACGTACCCCAGCGCACCACGGCGGCCGGCGGCGTCCCCGCCACGATCCGCGAGGTCGTCACCTCCGGACGGCTCTCCCGCACCAGGCTGGGCCTGCTCCGCAGGGCCGACCGGGTCGCCGTCGACCGGGCCATCGAGCTCGTCGGCCTCGCCGACCGGGCCAAGGACTCGGTGGACGCGCTCTCCGGCGGACAGCACCAGCGGGTGCTGATCGCCCGCGCGCTGGCCGCCGAACCCGAGCTGCTGATCATGGACGAGCCGATGGCCGGCGTCGACCTGGCCAGCCAGGAGATCCTGGCCGCGACCCTGCGCGAGCAGGTCGCGGCCGGCACCACGGTGCTGCTCGTGCTGCATGAGCTCGGCCCGCTGGAGCCGCTGATCGACCGCGCGATCGTGCTGCGCGACGGCTGTGTGATGCACGACGGGCCGCCCCCGAAGGCGCTGGGCCAGCACGCCCTGCCCGGACACGACCACGTACACCCCCACGCGGCCTCCGAGCCCGTCCGGACGGGACTGCTGAGCTGATCATGGAATTCCTCAATCCGCCCTTCATGCAGCGGGCCCTGCTCGCCGCCGTGCTCGTCGGCGTCATCGCCCCCGCCGTCGGCATCTACCTCGTCCAGCGCCGCCAGGCCCTGATGGGCGACGGCATCGGCCACATCGCGATGACCGGGGTCGGCCTCGGCTTCCTGCTCTCCACCAGCCCGGTCTGGATGGCCACGGCGGTCGCCGTCGCCGGCGCCGTCGTGATGGAGCTGATCCGCTGGTACGGGCGCACCCGCGGCGACATCGCGCTGGCCATGCTGTTCTACGGCGGCATGGCGGGCGGTGTGCTGCTGATCAACCTCTCCGACACCGGCTCCAACGCCAACCTCACCTCGTACCTCTTCGGCTCCCTGTCCACGGTCTCCTCCGAGGACATCACCTCGATCTGCGTGCTGGCCGCCTTCGTGCTGCTGGTGACGCTGGGGCTGCGCCGCCAGCTGTTCGCGGTCAGCCAGGACGAGGAGTTCGCCCGGGTCACCGGGCTGCCGGTGCGCGCGCTGAATCTGCTGGTCGCCGTGACGGCGGCGGTGACCGTCACCGTCGCGATGCGGGTCGTCGGGCTGCTGCTGGTCAGCGCGCTGATGGTGGTGCCGGTCGCGGCCGCGCAGCAGATCTCCAGGTCCTTCAAGGTCACGTTCGTGCTGTCGGTCGTCATCGGCACGGCGGTGACCCTGGCCGGCACCGTGACCTCGTACTACCAGGACGTCCCGCCCGGCGCGACGATCGTGCTGCTGGCCATCGCGGTCTTCATCGCCCTGACGCTGCTGGCGACCCCGCTGGCCAGAAACCGCGCACGCCGGAGCGAAGCGGCGTCCGAGGAGTGCACCCTGGAGGTACCGGCCTCCCGTCCGGCCCCGGACGCGCTCCGGGTTTGACCGCGACGGCCGGGCGGGCTGGCACAATGGCCCGACACAGGTACGGGCGACACGAGGAGGCTGCTGTGGCGACGGCGCCGATCAGTGGAACGAACGCGGCCCCGGTACGCGGCCGGTCGACCCGGCAGCGGGCGGCGGTGGCGGCGGCGCTCGACGAGGTGGACGAGTTCCGCAGCGCCCAGGAGCTGCACGACGTGCTCAAGCACCGCGGTGACTCGGTCGGGCTGACCACCGTCTACCGCACCCTCCAGTCCCTCGCCGACGCCGGCGAGGTCGACGTGCTGCGCACCACGGAGGGCGAGTCCGTGTACCGGCGCTGCTCGACCGGGGACCACCACCACCATCTGGTGTGCCGGATGTGCGGCAAGGCCGTGGAGGTCGAGGGCCCCGCGGTGGAGCAGTGGGCGGAGACCATCGCCGCTCAGCACGGGTATGTGAACGTGGCCCATACGGTGGAGATCTTCGGTACCTGCGCGGAGTGCGCGGGCGCGAAGAAGTGACGGTCCGGGGGCGCTGCCCCCGGACCCCCTCGCTCAGCCCGTCGGCTCCTGCGCCGCCTCCACCGCGCCGCCGAAGCGCCGGTCCCGCTGGGCGAACTCCAGGCAGGCCCGCCACAGGTCGCGGCGGTCGAAGTCCGGCCAGAGCACGTCCTGGAAGACCATCTCGGCGTAGGCGCTCTGCCAGATCAGATAGTTGGACGTGCGCTGCTCCCCGCTGGGGCGGACGAAGAGGTCGACATCCGGCATGTCCGGGTAGTAGATGTACTTCGCGAAGGTCTTCTCGTTGACCTTGGACGGGTCCAGCTTCCCGGCCGCGACGTCCTGCGCGATGCGCTGCGCGGCGTCGGCGATCTCGGCCCGGCCGCCGTAGTTGACGCAGAAGTACAGCGTCATCCTGTCGTTGTCCTTGGTCTGCTCCTGGGCGACCTGGAGCTCCTGGACCACGGACTTCCACAGCTTGGGCATGCGGCCCACCCAGCGGATGCGGATGCCCAGCTCGTCCATCTCGTCGCGGCGGCGGCGGATGACGTCGCGGTTGAAGTTCATCAGGAACTTCACTTCCTCCGGGGACCGCTTCCAGTTCTCGGTGGAGAACGCGTACAGCGAGAGGTTCTTGACGCCCATCTCGATGCAGCCCTTGAGCACGTCCATGACGACGCCCTCGCCGACCTTGTGGCCCTCGGTGCGCGGCAGGCCGCGTTCCTTGGCCCAGCGGCCGTTCCCGTCCATCACGACGGCCACGTGCTTGGGCACCAGCTCGCCGGGGATCTTCGGGGGCGTGGCACCGGAGGGGTGCGGCTCCGGGGTCTTGTAGTCGCGCCGATTACGGCTGCCGAGCATCCCGCGTACTGCCATGAACTGTCTCGCTCCCTGTGCCTGATCCGCCTGTGTCACTTCTCTACGTACCGCAGTGAGCGCAGCCCGCGCTCCAGGTGCCAGTGCAGATAGGCGGACACCAGTCCGCTCCCCTCCCTGACATGACGCGCCTCGCACGCGTCCGCCGTCTCCCAGTCACCGCTGAGCAGTGCGCTCAGCAGGGTGACGGCCTCAGCCGAGGGTACGACGCTGCCGGGCACCCGGCAGTCGCCGCATATGACACCGCCCGCCGCGACGGAGAAGAACCGGTTCGGTCCGGGCATTCCGCACCTGGCGCAGTCCTCGAAGCTGGGTGCGTAGCCGTTGACGGCCAGCGAGCGCAGCAGGAACGCGTCGAGGATGAGATGCGGCTCGTGCTCGCCGCGGGCGAGGGTGCGCAGCCCGCCGACGAGCAGCAGGTACTGCTGGACCGCGGGCTCGCCCTCGTGGTCGGTGAACCGCTCGGCGGTCTCCAGCATCGCGGTGCCCGCGGTGTAGCGGGCGTAGTCGGTGACGATGCCGCCGCCGTACGGGGCGATCGTCTCGCTCTGGGTGCAGAGCGGCAGTCCGCGGCCGATCAGTTCACCGCCGCGGGCGAAGAACTGCACGTCGACGTGGGAGAAGGGTTCCAGCCGCGCCCCGAACTTGGACTTCGTGCGCCGCACCCCGCGCGCGACGGCGCGTACCCGGCCGTGGCCGCGGGTCAGGATCGTGATGATCCGGTCGGCCTCGCCCAGCTTCTGCGTGCGCAGCACCACGCCGTCGTCCCGGAACAAGCTCATACGACCATTGTCCGGTACGGGAAGGGCCGGCGGGGCCGGGGCCGTCAGGAGGGGGTGCGCGCGGCCTCGGCGAGCAGTCGGGCCGTGTCCTGGGCGCAGAGCTGCAGCGCGCCGCCGACGGTGGTCAGCACCTCGCGCTCCGCCTGTCCGTACGGGCCGTCGGCGAGCGCGATCCTGGCGCCCTGGAGCAGGATCGA
Organism: Streptomyces sp. NBC_00984; assembly: GCF_045162475.1. Classification (NCBI taxonomy): domain Bacteria; kingdom Bacillati; phylum Actinomycetota; class Actinomycetes; order Kitasatosporales; family Streptomycetaceae; genus Streptomyces; species Streptomyces sp. NBC_00984. The sequence continues at coordinate 6,174,113 of NZ_CP108734.1, read as the reverse complement.
TTCGCGTCCGGCGGGGGCCAGATGCGGGGCCAGGGGTTCCAGCGCCTCGTGCAGTTCGATGGAGAGGGCCGCTCCGCAGGCCTCGGCCGCGGGGTCGAAGGCGGAGCCGTGGCCGGTGTCGGCGGCGAGGACCTCGACGACCGTGCAGAGCTGTTCCTCGGTGCAGTCGTCGAATCCGGCACCGCGCACGGTGGCGGCCGCGGCCTCCAGCACCGTGCGGGAGGTGGTGCCGCCGGCCGCGAGGACGCCGAGCGTGACGGTGTGGACGGCGTCCCGGAGCATGGCGGAGAGCCGGGTGGTGGTGGGGTGGTCGAGCGCATCGGTGCCGAAGTGCTCCCGGCAGGCGGCGCATTCGACGACGGGGCCGGCGGTGCCGCGCGCCAGCATGGGCACGCCGAGCACCACGAACCGCCGACGGCCGGTGAGACGGCGGTAGTTGCGGTCGCCGCCGCAGCCGGGGCAGAAGAACTCCCCGTCGCCGACGGGGTCCCAGACGGTGCGGATGCCGCAGATACGCAGCTTCATGGCGCGTTGTCCCAGGGCTGACCGCACGTCGCACACCTCCGTAACTCCCCCGTGGCCCCAAGGGCACGGGAGGTGCCCCCTCCGGCAACATTGCCGTGTGGACGTGATGTTAACCACAGTCGCGATGCGGCGTCAGTACCTCGCCCGTCACAACCGCCCGGAGATGGCCGAACCCCGCCCCCCGGATGCGGGTGGACGGGGTCCTCGGCCGTGCGGCCCGGTGCCCTCGCGGGCGCCGGATCAGCGGGTGGCGCGGTTGACCGCGGAGACGACCGCCTTCAGCGAGGCCCGCGTGGTGTTGGCGTCGATGCCGATGCCCCACAGGACCTTTCCGTCGATCGCGCACTCGATGTACGAGGCGGCCTGGGAGCTGGCGCCCTCGCTCATGGTGTGCTCGGTGTAGTCCAGCAGCCGGGCGTCGATGCCGATGGCCTGCAGCGCCTCGAAGAACGCGGAGATCGGCCCGTTGCCGGTACCGGTCAGTACGGTGTCCGCGCCGTCCACGGTCGCCTCGACGGTGATCGTGTCCTGGCCGTCGGAGCCGGTCGTGGTCTGGCCGGTGCGCAGCTGTACGCGGCCCCAGGCGTTCTCCGGGTTGGGCAGGTACTCGTCGCGGAACGTGGACCAGATCTGCGTCGGCGTGACCTCGCCGCCCTCGGCATCCGTCTTGGCCTGAATGATCCGGGAGAATTCGATCTGCATCCGGCGCGGCAGGTCCAGCTTGTGGTCGTTCTTCAGGACGTAGGCGATTCCGCCCTTGCCGGACTGCGAGTTGACCCGGATGACGGCCTCGTAGCTGCGGCCGACGTCCTTCGGGTCGATCGGCAGGTACGGCACCGCCCACTCGAGATCGTCGACCGTCTTGCCCTGGGCGGCCGCGTCGGCCTCCATGGCGTCGAAGCCCTTCTTGATGGCGTCCTGGTGGGAGCCGGAGAAGGCGGTGTAGACCAGGTCGCCCGCGTAGGGGTGGCGCGGGTGGACCTCCATCTGGTTGCAGTACTCGCTGGTGCGGCGGATCTCGTCGATCTGCGAGAAGTCGATCTGCGGGTCGACACCCTGCGAGAACAGGTTCATGCCCAGGGTGACCAGGTCGACGTTGCCGGTGCGCTCGCCCTGGCCGAACAGGCAGCCCTCGATCCGGTCCGCACCGGCCATGACGGCCAGCTCGGCGGCGGCGACGGCGGTGCCGCGGTCGTTGTGCGGGTGGACCGACAGGCAGACGAACTCGCGGCGCGACAGATTGCGCGACATCCACTCGAACCGGTCCGCGTGCGTGGACGGCGTCGAACGCTCCACGGTGGCGGGCAGGTTGAGGATGATCTCGCGGCCCTCCTCCGGCTGCCAGACGTCGCAGACCGCCTCGCAGACCTCCAGGGCGAAGTCCAGCTCGGTGTCGGTGAAGATCTCGGGGCTGTACTGGTAGCCGAAGGTCGTCTCCGGGCCCAGCAGCTTCTCCGCGTACTCCATGACCAGCCGCGTGCCGTCCACGGCGATCTGCTTGATGTCGTCCTTGGAGCCGCGGAAGACGACCCGGCGGAAGGTGGGCGCCGTCGCGTTGTACAGGTGCACGGTGGCCCGGCGGGCGCCGACGACGGACTCGACGGTCCGCTCGATCAGGTCCTCGCGGGCCTGCGTCAGGACGGAGATCGTCACGTCCTCGGGGATCGCGCCCTCTTCGATGATGGAGCGGACGAACGCGAAGTCGGTCTCGCCGGAGGACGGGAAGCCGACCTCGATCTCCTTGTAGCCCATGCGTACGAGCAGGTCGAACATCTCGCGCTTGCGGGCCGGCGACATCGGGTCGATCAGCGCCTGGTTGCCGTCGCGCAGGTCGGTGGAGAGCCAGCGGGGCGCGACGGTGATCCGCTTGTCCGGCCAGGTGCGGTCGGGGATGTCGACGGCCTCGTAGGTGCCGTACTTGTGGATCGGCATCCCGGACGGCTTCTGCAGCTGAGTCGCGTTGGTGATCGGCGTAGGACGGCCGACAGCGGTTTCAGCAGGGGTCTGAGCGGGATTTGCGTCGGTCATGGCGTACGACTCCTCGGGGTCCAACCAGTGGGACGGCCGACTGTGTCGCTGCAACACCAGACTCCGCGGGGAGGGGGTCGGCCTACGACTACAGGCCCTCGCCGCGGCAGCTAAGAAGAAGCAGCCCGAAACGCATGATGCGACGAGACTAACCGAGAGGCGCCTGATGCGTCCGTCCCGTATCAGTATGCGGGACCGGGCGCAGGAAACGCCCAACAGTGACCGATCACTCCATTGCGTCAATCCTGATCGCAACCAGTGACATCGCAATTACCTGGTGCCACAGTCGGCGGTATGCAGCCTCAGTCACCGCACGGGTTCCACCCCGTCTTCTGCACGATCGTGCCGCCTCATGTCCTCGACAAGCTGTCTCAGTCCGACAACCCCGATCTCGCCGGGCCCTCCCGTCGCACCCTGGAGAGCGACGCGGCCCGCCGCACCCGCCGCCAGATGGCCACGGTCGTCACCGTGCCCGTCGCCCCCGCGACCGACGGGGAGGCCTCCGACAAGCCCGACCGGACGCTCTACGACTGCCGCCACCGCACCCAGCTGCCCGGCGCCAAGGTTCGCGCCGAGGGCCAGGAGCCGACGAAGGACGCGAGCGTCAACCGCGCGTACGCGGGGCTCGGCGCCACCTTCGAACTGCTGCTCAAGGCGTACGGCCGCCGTTCGATCGACGGCAACGGACTGCCGCTGATCGGTTCCGTGCACTACGACGAGAAGTACAACAACGCCTTCTTCGACGGCGAGCAGATGGTCTTCGGCGACGGGGACGGCGAAATCTTCCTGGACTTCACCGTCGCCATCGACGTGATCGGCCATGAGCTGACACACGGCCTGACCCAGTACACCGCCAATCTGAGCTACTACGGCCAGTCCGGCGCGCTCAACGAATCCGTGTCCGACGTCTTCGGCTCCCTGGTCAAGCAGTACACGCTGGGCCAGACCGCCGACCAGGCCGACTGGCTGATCGGCGCCGGACTGCTGGCCCCCCGCGTCCAGGGCGTCGCGCTGCGCTCGATGAAGGCGCCGGGAACGGCGTACGACGACGACGTGCTGGGCAAGGACCCGCAGCCCGCGTCGATGGAGGACTACGTCCACACCAGCGAGGACAACGGCGGGGTGCACCTCAACTCCGGCATCCCGAACCGCGCGTTCTATCTGCTGGCGACGGCGCTCGGCGGCAACGCGTGGGAACGTGCCGGGCAGCTCTGGTTCGATGTGCTCACAGGTGGTCAACTGGCCGTGGACGCGGACTTCGCGTCCTTCGCCCGGTTGACGGTCGCCGCGGCCCGCAGCCGCTTCGGCGAGGGCGACGAGGCCGAGGCCGTCCTGAAGGCGTGGTCGGAAGTGGGCGTGCCGACCGCGTAGGGCACGGGCGTCCGGCGTTGGAGGACATCGCATGCGGATTCAGGTCAGCAGGACCGGCGGCTTCGCCGGCATCGCACGCCAATGCGAGGTCGACACCGCCGGGCGGGACGACGCCCCGGAATGGGAGGCACTGGCCGAATCGGCGCTGGCCGCTGGCCACGACACGCCTCCCAGGGGTGTGCCGGACGGCTTCCGGTACCGGATCACGGTCGGCGGCCGGACGGTCCACTGCGCGGACCCGAGGCTGACCGACGCCCAGCGGGCACTGGTCTCACGCGTCCTGAAGGAGGGCGCGTGAGGCCGGTCTCCCGGTGACCCGGGTCACCGGCTCCCCTGTGGCCCGGGTCCTTGCGGCCCGGGTCCCCGCGGCACGGCTCAGAAGCCGAGCTTGCGCAGCTGCTTGGGATCGCGCTGCCAGTCCTTCGCGACCTTCACATGGAGGTCCAGGAAGACCGGTGTGCCGAGCAGTGCCTCGATGTGCTTGCGCGACTTCGTGCCGACATCCTTCAGCCGCTTGCCCTTCGGGCCGATGATGATGCCCTTCTGGCTGGGGCGCTCGATGTAGACATTGGCGTGGATGTCGAGCAACGGCTTGTCCGCCGGGCGGCCCTCGCGCGGCAGCATCTCCTCGACGACGACCGCGATGGAGTGCGGCAGCTCGTCCCGTACGCCTTCGAGCGCGGCCTCGCGGATCAGCTCCGCGACCATGACCATCTCGGGCTCGTCGGTGAGGTCGCCCTCCGGGTAGAGCGGCGGGCTCTCCGGGAGCAGCGGGGCGATCAGGTCACCCAGCAGACCGACCTGGGTGTCCTTGACCGCGGAGACCGGGATGATCTCCGCCCACTCGAAGCCGAGCTCCTCGCCGAGGCGGGAAACGGCGATCAGCTGTTCGGCGAGCTGCTTGGAGTCGACCAGGTCGGTCTTGGTGATGATGGCGATCTTCGGGGTCTTCTTGATGCCCGCGAGTTCCTTGACGATGTACTTGTCGCCGGGGCCGAGCTTCTGGTCGGCGGGCAGGCAGAAGCCGATGACGTCGACCTCGGCCCAGGTGGTCCGTACGACGTCGTTGAGCCGCTCGCCCAGCAGTGTGCGCGGCTTGTGGAGCCCGGGAGTGTCGACCAGGATCAGCTGCGCGTCGTCGCGGTGCACGATGCCGCGCACGGTGTGCCGCGTGGTCTGCGGCCGGTTGGAGGTGATCGCCACCTTCTGGCCGACCAGAGCGTTCGTGAGGGTGGACTTGCCCGCGTTGGGGCGGCCCACGAAGCAGGCGAAACCGGCCCGGTGGGGGGCTTTGCCGGCGGCCTGCTGCGCAGCGGCTTCTGTGTCAGGTCGAACGCTCATGGCGCCCATTGTCCCCGATCCCGGCGGCCTCGCCGCACCAAGGGCCGCGGCGGGTCCTGTCGGATGTCGTCTCAGGCGGTGCGGGCACGGCGCCGACGGGCCCGTATCCACATCCCCGTACCCCCGCCGACGATCACCAGCAGGATCCCGGCCATCAGCCAGGGCAGGGCGAAGTACGAGACCGCGGCGGACTCGCGGGTCTCGCGGGCGCTCGCGGTCAGCCGGATCTCGCCCCATTCCAGCTGGGGCGCGCCGGCCCACTGCTCGGTCAGCCGGACCTCCTGGCGGGGCAGCAGCTCGGCGGGGATCCGCTTCAGGTCGCGGGCGAGCAGGGTGCGGCCGAAGAGCCCCTCGGCCTTGAGGGCGACCTTGGGGCTGAGGGTGACATTGCCGCGGTTGTGGAGCGTGTACGAGATGACGGCCCGGCTCCTCCCGGTGCCCGGGACCAGCGGCTGGGTGTGCTCGACCCGGATGTCGTCCACGGAGAGCGCGGGCACGGTCGGTCCGTTCACCCGCAGATAGATCCGGGCGCCGACCGCCTTCCGGATGCCCACGGCGACGGCACCGGCGTCGGCGGGGTCCACGCGCTCGTCGAGTGCGACGAGGGCGCCGGGGTGGTCGCCCGGTTCGGCGTTCTCGGGGACGGTGATGGTGACCGGGACGGTGACCGAGCCGTGCGGCGCCACGGTGACCCGGTCGCTGCCGGTCCTCGCCCAGGCGCCGACCGAGCGCTGTCGCTCGTCGCGGGCCCGGACGGCGAACCCGCCGTCGCGGGCGGTGTTGTACGCGTCGGCCGCGTACAGCCGGAAGGTCTGCGGCCGGTCCGTCCTGTTGGTGACGGTGACCTTGTCGTGGAGCGTGGCGCCGGGGTCGGCCGAGAGGTAGAAGTACGGGCGCTGACCGGCCCGTTCGGTGGCCGGGTAGACCGACCAGCTGCCGTTGTCCGCGGCGTGGGCGGCGGGCGCGCCGATCAGCAGGAGGGCGCCGGTCAGGAGAAGCAGGTAGATCTTGCGCACGGTGCGGTACCCCCGGATGGTGGTCGGTACGGGCGGTCCGGGCGGGTGCGCGCCCGGTCCGCCGTTCGGTCGGGAGTGCTCGGTCACGTGAGGGTGAGCGTGAGCACGCCGGAGTACGCGCCGGGGGCGGTGTACGCCGGTACGTTCAGCGCGAGCCGGGCGTCGACGGTGAACTCGCCGCCGGTGGCGGTCCCGTTCGGCGTGGACGCCAGCGTGGCGCCCGCGCTGCCGACCGGTCCCCCGGAACCCGCCGCGCAGGTGCTCGGGCTGCCGGCCTTCGTCGCGCAGACCGGCGTCCAGCCGAGTGCGGACGCGCCGATCGTCGCGCCGCCGGGGCCCTTGAAGTCGGTGACCTTTCCGGTCAGGGACCAGCCCGCGGGGCCGCCGCGGAAGTCCTCGACCGTCACCGTCTGCAGGGAGCCCCGGGAGGCGCCGCCGCGGCCGAAGTCGACCGCCGACATCTCGACGGTGTCCCCGGCCTGGACCATGGAGAGCGTGCCCGCCTTGACGGAGGCGTTGAGCTTCTGGCTGCCGTCCGGGGTCTCCCCGCCGCCACCGGTGACGGTGTAGGCCTGCGGGCCCGCGCCCTTGGCCTGGTCCCAGCCGGCGCCCTCGTAGGCGACGATGCCGGTGGTCGCCGGGTCGTCGACGGTGAGCCGGCCGCTGAAGCCGCCGGAGCCGTCCGCCTTGGCGGTGGCCGTGTCGGCGGTCGGTGCGTCACCGGCCCGGCCGGCGAGGGTGATGTCCGCGCCCGGGGTGAACTTCGACCCGGTGACGGTGACCGTGTCGCCCGCCTTGCCGGACGCGGCACCGAGCTGGATGGCGCGCTCGTTGACCTGGCCGCCGCCGTCCGTCGCGATGATCGTCTCGGAGACGGGTGCGGGCGGGTCCGTCACCGTGCAGGGGGTGTCCAGCTCCATGATGTAGCTGGTGTGGATGTTGTAGTCGCCGGGCGAGAGCGTGATCTGTCCGGGCGCGGTGACCGTGAAGGTGCCGGTCATCGAGAACGACGGGAAGGCGCCCTTGCCGGGTACCGGGTCGTTCTTCTTCGGGCCCGCGACGGTGACGCTCGCGCTCTGCGCACCGCCGACGGTGACCTTGCCGGTCGGCGTCATGATGTCGGCGGGCAGCGCCAGATCGACCGGGTTGCTCGCGGCGGCTTCGACGACGGTGTAGGTGACCGTGACCGTGTCGCCCACCTCCGGGGCGGCGTTGTCGACGGTGATCTCGGCCTTCGTCGTCCCGTCGATCGGCGGGATGCCCGCGATGGCGGGCGGGATGCAGTGGGTGGGGAAGTCCACCGGCACCGAGGCGGTGGCCATGGCCTGCGCGGGGCCCGCGAGCCCCCCTCCCCCGGCCACGACGAGCGCGCCGACACCCAGCGCGGCGGCCCAGCGGCGGCCGTGCCCCGGCCGTCTTCGGGCACCGGATCTTCGCATGCTGATTCTTCGGACGGTCGGACGCATGGAGCCCCCTCCTGCGGATGCGGCGCAGCGGCTCTTCCGCGCCGGCGGGGGCCCATTGACGGCCCCGGCCCCGAAGAAGTCAATGGGAGCGAAACGCTTTGGCTGATGACCCATCAGATGCTGTCAAGATCCGCGATTCCCGCACATGGTGTGCGAACGCCCCGCGCCGGTCGGCTGCGGGGCGTTCGTACACGGTGTGCGGATTTGGTCCGCGTCAGCCCGCCGTCACGCTGACCCGCAGGGTGCCGTCGGGACCGGCGAGCAGGACGGGGGTGTCCGGGCCGCCCAGGTCCCGTACCGCGGCACGGTCCTCGTCCGACGGGGTCTCGGCCTCGGAGACGACCGCGGCCGCCTCCAGGGAGGTGGCCCCGCTGGCCACGGCCATCGCCACGGCGGTCTGCAGCGCGCTGAGCTTCAGCGACTCCAGCCGTACGGTGCCGGCGACATACGTACGTCCGGTCTCGTCCCGTACGGCCGCGCCCTCCGGCACACCGTTGCGGGCGCGGGCGCTGCGCGCCAGCGTGACGATCTTGCGGTCCTCGGCGCCGAGGTCGGTGCTCTCAGTCATGTGCCGAGCATACGAACCGGGCGCGCCGGTCCGCGCACCGCCTACGGCCGGTCGAGCCGCAGCCGGTCCGCCTTCGGCAGCCCCGCCACCACCAGGTCGTAGGAGTCCTCGACCAGTTCGCGGAACACCCGGTCCGGCACCCCGGACACCGTCACCGTGTTCCAGTGCCGTTTGTTCATGTGCCAGCCCGGCACCACCGCGTCGTACTTCTCCCGCAGCCGCACCGCCTCGTCCGGATCGCACTTCAGGTTCACCGTCAGCGGCCGGGCATCCAGCGTGCTGAGCGCGAACATCTTGCCGAGCACCTTGAAGACGGAGGTCCCGGGGCCGAACGGAAACTCCTCGGCACTCGCGTTGAACTCCAGGCAGAACGCCCTCAGCTGCTGCGGAGTCATCCCTCGTCCTCCCCCCGGGAAGCCACGGGCTCCACCAGCACCGTGACGATCTTGTTGCGGCGGCCCGCCGGGGATTCCGCGGTCAGCCGCAGCCGACGGCCGTCCGGCAGGTCGACGACGGCCGACGCCCCGGCGATCGGGACCCGCCCCAGCGCCTTGGCCAGCAGTCCGCCGACGGTCTCCACGTCCTCGTCGTCGTACTCGTCGAGGCCGAACAGCTCCCCGAGGTCGCCGATGTCGAGGCGCGCGGTCACCCGGAAGCAGTCGTTCCCCAGCTCCTGGACGGGCGGGAGCTCGCGGTCGTACTCGTCGGTGATCTCGCCGACGATCTCCTCAAGGATGTCCTCGATGGTGACGATGCCCGCCGTGCCGCCGTACTCGTCGATCACGACGGCGACGTGGCTGCGCTCCTGCTGCATCTCGCGCAGCAGGTCACCGGCGTTCTTGGTGTCGGGCACGAAGGCCGCCGGCCGCATCGCGGTGGAGACCAGATCGGCCTCCGACTCGCGGTTGATGTGGGTCTTGCGGACCAGGTCCTTGAGATACACGACGCCGACGATGTCGTCCTCGTTCTCCCCGGTGACCGGGATCCGCGAGAAACCGGAGCGCAGGGCCAGGGTCAGCGCCTGCCGGATCGTCTTGTAGCGCTCGATGCAGACCAGGTCCGTCCGCGGCACCATGACCTCGCGCACGAGCGTGTCGCCGAGCTCGAAGACGGAGTGCACCATGCGGCGCTCCTCGTCCTCGATCAGCGACTCCGCCTCGGCGAGGTCGACCATCGCGCGCAGTTCGGCCTCACTGGCGAACGGTCCCTTGCGGAACCCCTTGCCCGGGGTCAGCGCGTTGCCGATGAGGATCAGCAGCTGCGGGATCGGGCCCATGACCCTGGCCAGCGGCAGCAGGACGTACGCCGCGGCGGTGGCCGTGTTCAGCGGGTGCTGGCGGCCGATGGTGCGCGGCGACACGCCGATGGCGACGTAGGAGACGAGGACCATCACGCCCATGGCGACGGCCAGCGCCTCCCAGGTCCGGGGGAACTCCTTCAGACAGGCATACGTGACGAGCACGCCGGCCGCCATCTCGCAGGCGACCCGCACCAGCAGGGCGACGTTGAGATAGCGGGTCGGATCCGCCGCGACCTGTTCCAGCTTCCGGCTGCCGCGCCGCCCGGAGCGGACCGCCTCGGCGGCCCGGAAGCTGGAGACCCGGGCGATGCCCGCCTCCGCGCAGGCCGCCAGCCAGCCGACGACGACCAGCAGAACGGCACCCAGGACGAGAGGAACGCTCACGACACGGTGGGCGCGGGCGACGGGCCGGTCAGGCCGTGCTCGGCGCGCCAGCCGTCGACGATCGCGGCCTGGAGACCGAACATCTCGGCCTTCTCGTCCGGCTCCTCGTGGTCGTACCCGAGGAGGTGCAGCACTCCGTGGACCGTGAGGAGCTGGAGCTCCTCGTCCATGGAGTGCCGGGTCTCCGCGTCCTCGCCCTGCTTCTTGGCGACCTCCGGGCAGAGCACGATGTCACCGAGGAGCCCCTGCGGGGGCTCCTCGTCGTCCTTGGCCGGCGGACGCAGCTCGTCCATCGGGAAGGACATGACATCGGTCGGGCCCGGGAGGTCCATCCACTGGATGTGGAGCTGTTCCATGGCGTCGGTGTCCACCACGATCACCGAGAGTTCGGAGAGCGGGTGGATCCGCATCCGCGCGAGCGCGTAGCGGGCGATGTCGAGGATCGCCTGCTCGTCGACCTCGGTTCCGGACTCGTTGTTGACGTCGATCGACATGGTGCGCTGCTACTGCTTCCCGTTGTGGCTGTCTCGGCTGTCGTACTTCTCGTACGCGTCGACGATACGGCCGACGAGCTTGTGCCGGACGACATCCTGGGAGGTGAGCCGGGAGAAGTGGACGTCCTCGACGCCGTCCAGGATGTCCTGGACCTGGCGCAGACCGCTCTTGGTGCCGTTCGGCAGGTCGACCTGGGTGACGTCGCCGGTGATGACGATCTTCGAGTCGAAGCCGAGCCGGGTCAGGAACATCTTCATCTGCTCGGCACTGGTGTTCTGTGCCTCGTCGAGAATGATGAACGCGTCATTGAGGGTACGGCCACGCATGTAGGCCAGCGGTGCCACCTCGATAGTCCCCGCCGCCATCAGCCGCGGGATCGAGTCGGGGTCGAGCATGTCGTGCAGGGCGTCGTAGAGCGGGCGCAGATACGGGTCGATCTTCTCGTAGAGCGTGCCGGGCAGGAAGCCGAGCCGCTCGCCCGCCTCGACCGCGGGCCGGGTCAGGATGATCCGGTTGACCTGCTTGGACTGCAGGGCCTGGACCGCCTTCGCCATGGCGAGATAGGTCTTGCCGGTACCGGCGGGGCCGATGCCGAAGACGATCGTGTGCTTGTCGATCGCGTCGACGTACCGCTTCTGGTTGAGCGTCTTGGGGCGGATCGTGCGACCGCGGCTGGAGAGGATGTTCTGGGTGAGCACCTCGGCCGGTGTCTCCTCGCCGTCCCCCTCGCCGCTCTCCGTCGCCCTGAGCATGGCGATCGAGCGTTCCACTGCGTCCTCCGTCATCGGCTGACCGGTGCGGAGCACCAGCATCATCTCGTCGAACAGGCGCTGGATCAGGGCGACTTCCGTCGCGTCTCCGGCGGCGCTGATCTCGTTTCCCCGGACGTGGATGTCGGCCGCCGGGAAGGCCGTCTCGATCACGCGCAGCAGGGCGTCGCCCGATCCCAGAACCGTCACCATCGGGTGGCTGGCAGGGACGGTGAAGTGGGCTCGCGCCTGCCTCGGCGCAGGGGTCTGGGCTGTGGGTGTCTGAGTCATGGGCCGGCTCTGTGGCCTGCACATACCTCCCGTTGCAAGGTCCTCGCCGATCGACAACCTCTCGGATTACCAAGCCTACGACTCCGCACCGACAACACCGAGGGCTTTTTCGCACACGCTCACGAACAGGTGTGCGCGGCCGTCAGGCGGGGTGCCGGAAGCCGATCGTCGGGACCGCCCGGCGCAGCGGCCAGGGCCGGGCGGTGGCGGGCAGCAGCTCCTCCAGGAAGGCGTACCGCTGGAGCGCGGCCGGGTCCTGGTCGGCGAAGGTGCGGACCTGCTGCCACCAGGCGGCGATCTCCGCCCAGCCCGGCGCCGACAGCGATCCGCCGAACTCCTGGACCGAGAGCGCCGCGGTCAGTCCGGCGAAGGCCAGCCGGTCGGCCAGCGGCCAGTCCGCCAGGGTGCCGGTGACGAAACCGGCGACGAAGACGTCGCCCGCGCCGGTGGGGTCGAGCGCCTCGACCTCGATCGCGGGCACCTCGGCGCTCGCCCCGGTCGCCGAGTCCACCGCGTACGCGCCCTCCGCGCCCAGGGTGACCACGGCGAGCGGCACGCGTTCGGCCAGGGCGTGGGCGGCGGCGCGCGGGCAGTCGGTGCGGGTGTAGCGCATGGCCTCCTCGGCGTTGGGGAGGAAGGCCTGGCAGTGCTCCAGGTCGGCGAGGGCGTCCAGGTCCCAGCGGCCGGTCTCGTCCCAGCCGACATCGGCGAAGATCCGGGCGCCGTTCCGGGCCGCGGTGGCGACCCACGGTTCGGTGCGGCCGGGGGCGAGCGAGGCGACGGCGGCGCGGGCGCGGGGCGGGCAGCGCGGGAACGGCGGTTCCCCGGTCGGGACGGCGGTGCCGTGGGTGCCCTCGGGGCCGGGGGCCTCGTGGCCGTGCGAGACCATCGTCCGCTCGCCCTCGTACGCCATCGACACGGTCACCGGCGAGTGCCAGCCGGGGACGGTGTGCGACATGGACAGGTCGATGCCCTCGCCCTGCTCCAGGGCGTCCCAGCAGTACTCCCCGTAGTGGTCGTCGCCGAACGCCGCGGCCAGCGAGGTGTGCAGCCCCAGCCTCGCCAGGGCGGTCGCCATGTTGGCGACGCCGCCGGGGCTGGAGCCCATGCCGCGCGCCCAGGACTCGGTGCCGCGCACCGGGGCGCTGTCCAGGCCGGTGAAGATGATGTCGAGGAAGACGGTGCCGGTGAGGAAGACGTCGCAGTCCGGGTCCTGCGGGGCGCGCAGCCCGTCCAGAGGGTCGATGCCTGGAATGTCCGTGCTCACCTTGCACTCCCCGGTCGTGGCAGATCTGGCCAGTGTGCCCGATTCACCGCCGTAACCGGAGTGCGCGCGCCGCCGGTCCCGGCGGGCTCGTTCCGGCGTCCCGCGCAGCGACACCGACCTGCGCAAACATGCGCTACTACCCCCGCTCCCGGATCACAAACGCATATGTGACCCAGATCACAGTAGGGTGCCTTTCGGGCGACTGGCCGCGGTTGATACAAATTGGCCCGCGAGCCCCTTCGGCGACGGTTGCCGACGAGTGGCCCGACTTCCCCGTATTTCCCGCATTGCCCTCCCCTGCCTTCTCTGCCGTCTCCAGCATGTCTTCAGGAACGCCCATGTCCTCGCGCCCTCGCGCCGCGTGGCCCCTGGTCGCCGTGTTCACCGCCGGCTACCTCGCCGCCTATCTGCTCCCCACCATCGTCGGGCGGCTCTCCGTCTATCTCGGCCTCAGTACGGCGCAGGCCGGCCTGGTCGGCAGTGCCCTCCTGCTGAGTTCGGCGACCGCCGGGTTCACGCTGGCGGGCCGGGTCGAGACCTACGGGCCGCGGCGGCCGGCCCGGATCGGCCTGGTACTGGCCATGGCGGGGTACGGCTGCGCCGCCCTGGCCGGGTCGGTGCCGCTGGTGGTCATGGGGGTGGTGATCGGCGGCTTCGGCTCCGGTACGGCGACCGCGGTGGCCGCCTCGGGCATCGCCGCCCAGCGCGATCCGCACCGGACCTCGTCGCTCGGGCTGCTCAGCGTCTCCGCCACGGCGGGCGCCCTCTATCTGACGATCCCGCACCTCGGCGGCGGCCACCGGCTGCCGTTCGCCTCGATCGCCCTGGTCGCCCTGCTCGTCTGGCCCGCCACCGCACGGCTCGGCGGCGTCACGCCCACCGGCCCCACCACCCAGGTCGCCGGCCGGCTGCCGCACCGCCGTTCCGGTCTGGTGCTCGCGGGCGGCATGCTCGTCTGGTCCATGGCGCAGAACGCGCTGTGGGGCGTCAGCAGCCGGATCGGGGTGGTCCAGGTCGGACTCTCCGAGGTCACCATCGGAGCGGTGTTCGCCGCCGCGCTCGGCGCTGGTCTGCTCGGGGTGATGGGCGCCGGGATGCTGGGCGCGAGGCTCGGCCGGGCGGTGCCGATCGGTCTGGGCACCGTGGTCATCGCGGCCAGCATCGTGCTCAGCTCGTCGGCGGGGAGCCTCGGTCGATTCGCGACCGGCGAGATCCTGTGGAACACCGTCTACCCGGTGGTCCTGTCGTATCTGATCGGCCTGGCCGCCTCCCTGGACGTACGCGGCCGCTGGGCGGTCCTCGCGGGCTCCGCGTCGTCCGTCGGGGTGGCCTGCGGTCCGGTCCTCGGCAGCGTGCTGTCCGAACAGGCCGGCTACCCGGTCATGGGCCTGATCCTGGGCGCCGTCACGCTCCTGGTCGCGGCCCCGGTCACGGCCGTCGCCCTGCACACCGGTGGCCGCCCGCTGGTGCCGGGATCGGTGCGCCGCAGGGGTGGCGCCCCGGCCGCGCTGCTCGCCGTCACCACCGGAGCGGTGCCCGGCGCCGTGCCCAGGCTGGGCGCGCCCGAGCAGGCCGTCACGGAGATCAGCCTGCCGGTGCGCCGCAGGCGCCCGGTCCGGAACGCGTTCCGGACGGCCGGCCCGGCGGGCGGGGCCGGTCAGTCGAACTCGTACGCCTCGACCTCGGACAGATAACGCGCCCTGCGCTCCTCGTCGTGGTCGAGGAAGGCCGCCTCGAAGGAGTTGCGGGCCAGCGTGCGCAGCTGCTCGTGGTCCAGGCCGAGCGCCTCGCGGACGGCCTGGAAGGTGTCCCCGACGTACCCGCCGAAGTAGGCGGGGTCGTCGGAGTTCACCGTGCAGAGCAGCCCGGCGGCCATCATGGCCCGCAGCGGGTGCTCCTCCAGGGTGTCGATGGCGCGCAGCCGTACGTTGGACAGCGGGCAGAGGGTGAGCGGCACCCGGTCCGCGACCAGCCGCTGCACCAGGTCCGGGTCCTCCATGCAGCGCAGCCCGTGGTCGATGCGCTCGACCCCGAGGACGTCCAGGGCCTCCCGGATGTACTCGGGCGGGCCCTCCTCGCCGGCGTGGGCGACCTTGCGCAGCCCGAGCGCCCCGGCCGCCTCGTACACCTCACGGAACTTGACGGGCGGGTGGCCGACCTCCGCCGAGTCGAGGCCGACCGCGCTGATCCGGTGCAGATACGGCTTCGCCGCCTCCAGGGTCTCCAGCGCCGACTTGGCCGACTGGTCACGCAGGAAGCACATGATCAGCTGGGTGGAGATGCCGTGCTTCTCCTCGCTGCGGTCCAGCGCCCGGCCGAGCCCCTCGACGACGGTGCCGATCGGGACGCCCCGGGCGGTGTGCGCCTGCGGGTCGAAGAAGATCTCCGCGTGCCGGACGCCCTGCGCGGCGGCGCGGGCCAGATACGCGTCGGCGAGCTCCTCGAAGTCCTCCTCGGTCCGCAGCACCGCCATCAGCGCGTAGTACAGGTCCAGGAAGCTCTGCAGGTCGTCGAAGAGGTAGGCGGTGCGGAGCTCCTCGGTGTCCGCGTACGGCAGCCGCACGCCGTTGCGCTCGGCGAGCGCGAAGGCCAGCTCGGGTTCGAGGGTGCCTTCGATGTGGAGGTGGAGTTCGGCCTTGGGGAGGTGCACGGGTTTTTCACGCTCACAGACGGTGGTGCTGATGTGGTGCCGGTGTGTTCAGAGGTGCCGGGTGGGCACGGGGACCCGGCCGAGGTCCTGGGCGATGGTCAGTTCGCCCTCGAACCCCGCTGCGCGGGCCTGGGTCTCGAAGGCGGCCGGGTCGTCGTACCGCTGCGAGAAGTGCGTCAGCACCAGGTGCCGTACGCCCGCGTCCCGGGCCACCCGGGCCGCCTGTCCGGCGGTCAGATGGCCGTGGTCGGTGGCGAGCCGTTCGTCCTCGTCGAGGAAGGTCGACTCGATGACCAGCAGATCGCAGCCCTCGGCGAGCACGTGCACGCCGTCGCAGAGCCTCGTGTCCATGATGAACGCGAACCGCTGGCCGCGCCTGCGCTCGGAGACGTCGTCGAGCGTGACGCCGCCGAGGGCGCCCTCGCGCTGGATCCGGCCGACGTCCGGCCCCTTGATGCCGTGCTCGGCGAGCTTCGCGGGCAGCATCCGGCGCCCGTCGGGTTCGACGAGCCGGTAACCGTACGACTCGACGGGGTGCGAGAGGCGGTGGGTGCTGAGCGTGTACGCGTCGGTGGTGGCGAGTACCCCGTCGGCGGCGACCGGGGCCTCGGTCAGTTCGACGGACTCGCGGTAGGCGGTGGCGTACCGCAGCCGCTCGAAGAAGTGCTGCCCGCTCGCCGGGTAGTGCGCGGTGACCGGGTGCGGGACCTGGTCGAGGTTGATCCGCTGGATCACCCCGGCCAGGCCCAGCGAGTGGTCGCCGTGGAAGTGCGTGACACAGATCCGGTCGATGTCGTGCGCGGCGACGCCGGCCCGCAGCATCTGGCGCTGGGTGCCCTCACCGGGGTCGAAGAGGATGCCCTCGCCGTCCCAGCGCAGCAGATAGCCGTTGTGGTTGCGGTGCCTGGTCGGGACCTGGCTGGCGGTGCCGAGGACCACGAGTTCGCGTACGGACACGGTGTGCGATCGACCGTTCTAGCCGGGGGGCCACTGCAGTCCGCGGCCGCCCAGGACGTGGGCGTGTGCGTGGAAGACGGTCTGGCCGGCGCCGGAGCCGGTGTTGAAGACGACCCGGTAGCCGCTGTCCACGATCTTCTCGTCGGCGGCGACCTGCCCGGCCTCACGCAGTATGTCGGCGGCGATCGTCGGCTCGGCGGCGGCGAGCGCGGCGGCGTCCGGGTGGTGGACGCGCGGGATGACGAGTACGTG
Organism: Streptomyces sp. NBC_00984; assembly: GCF_045162475.1. Classification (NCBI taxonomy): domain Bacteria; kingdom Bacillati; phylum Actinomycetota; class Actinomycetes; order Kitasatosporales; family Streptomycetaceae; genus Streptomyces; species Streptomyces sp. NBC_00984. Next base: position 6,157,453 of record NZ_CP108734.1, on the reverse strand, counting down.
GGTGGGGGCCTGCGGGTTGATGTCCCGGAAGGCGACGGTGGTTTCGCTCTCGCGGACGATGGTTGCCGGGATCTCGCCCGAGACGATCTTGCAGAACAGGCAGTCGGGCTGCGGTTCTCCTGCCATGGGGCGACTCCTCGGTAGGTGGTGACGGTGATCGCTGTACGGCATGCTATCGGGCCGCCTGCGGCGGGTGTTGTCCCCTGCCCGGAGCACCATTCAGCCCCTCCGGCGATTGAGGAGCGGGGGTCCGGGGGCGGAGCCCCCGGTTACAGGAAGGGGCGGGCAGGAAAACGAGCCCGCCGCAGGCGCACCGCACCCCGACCCGCACCCCGCCCCACTCCTCCTCCTACGCCCCCGGCAGCTCCGGCAACTCCGGCGCCCGCATGGCCGGCGTCTGCGCCAACGACGCCAGCGCGATCCGGATCGCCTCGTCCAGCTGCGGATCCCGCCCCGCCACATGGTCCTGCGGCGTCATCACGACCTCGACATCGGGATCGACCCCGTGGTTCTCCACGCCCCAGCCGTAACCCTCGAACCAGAACGCGTACTTGGGCTGGGTGACCGACGTCCCGTCCACCAGCCGGTACTTGCTGTCGATGCCGACCACGCCGCCCCAGGTACGGGTACCGACGACCGGCCCGATGCGCAGCGCCTTGATCGCGGCGTTCACGACGTCGCCGTCCGAGCCGGAGAACTCGTTGGCCACGGCGACCACGGGGCCGCGCGGCGCGTCCTGCGGGTAGCTGAACGGCTGCATGCCGCGCGGCATGTCCCAGCCGACGACGCGGCGGGCGAGCTTTTCCACGATCAGCTGCGAGGTGTGGCCGCCGCGGTTCTCCCGGACGTCCACGACCAGCCCCTCGCGGGCCACTTCGATCCGCAGATCGCGGTGGAGCTGCGCCCAGCCCGAGCCGACCATGTCGGGGACGTGGAGGTAGCCGAGGCGTCCGCCGGACTGCTCGTGCACATGGGCCCGCCGGTCGGCGACCCACGCGTGGTAGCGCAGCGCCTCCTCGTCGGCGACCGGTACGACGACGACATGGCGGGGGTCGCCGCCGTCCACCGGTGAGATGGTCAGCTCGACCGGTTTGCCCGCCGAGCCGGTGAGCAGCGGTCCGGGCCCGGTCACCGGGTCGACCGGGCTGCCGTCGACGGCGAGGATCGCGTCCCCGGCGCGTACCGCCACCCCGGGCGCGGCGAGCGGCGAGCGGGCCTCCGGGTCGGAGGTCTCGGACGGCAGGATCCGGTCGATGCGCCAACTGCCCTCGTCCGTACGGGAGATGTCCGCACCGAGCAGTCCCTGCCGGGCCGAGTCGTCCTGCCATCCGCCGGGCGGGTTCACATAGGCGTGCGAGGTGCCGAGCTCCCCCTGCACCTCCCACAGCAGGTCCATCAGGTCGTCGTGGGTGGCGACCCGGTCCAGCACCGGGCGGTAGCGGTCCAGGACCCCGTCCCAGTCGAGGCCGCCCATGTCGGAGCGCCAGAAGTTGTCCCGCATGATGCGCCCGGCCTCGTCGTACATCTGGCGCCATTCGGCGGCCGGTTCGAGGGTCCGCCGGATCCGGGAGAGGTCGACGGTGACGCTGTCGCCGTCGTGGTCGTCGTCGGCCGGGGCCCGGCTGTCGGACGGTACGACGCGCAGCTTGCCCCGGGTGTGCAGGACGACCCGCTTGCCGTCCCCGCTGACCGCGAAGCCCCTGACGTCCGAGGCGAGTTCCTCGCAGTGCAGCTTCTCCAGGTCGTACCGCTCCAGGACGGTCTCGGGCCGCCCGGAGTCGGGCGTGGCGCCGCTCGTACCGAGCACCCCGGCCACCGGGTGGCTCAGCCACAGCAGCCCGTCCTTCGCGGCGCGCAGCGTGGAGTAGCTGGCGGCCTCGACGGGCAGCGGCAGGATCCGGTCGGCGAGCCCTTCGAGGTCGATCCGGGTGACGGGCAGCGCGGTCGGGTTGTCCTGGTCGCCCTCGCCGCCGCTCTTCTCCTTCTCGGTCGGGCGGCCGTGGCGCTGCGGCCCGAACGGGGAGGGCGTGGCGGCGGCGAGCGTCAGCAGATGCGGGCGGCAGGTGCCGATGAACGCCAGGTCGAAGACATGGGCGTCGTAGACCGGGTCGAAGGACCGCTCGGAGAGGAACGCGAGGTGCTTGCCGTCGCCGGTGAACGCGGGGGCGAAGTCCCGGAAGCGCAGCGGGGTGGCCTCGGCGACCGACAGATCGGCGAGGTGCGCGAGCTTGAGCTGGCTGAGCGGCTCGGGCCCGGGGTGGGACCAGGCGAGCCAGGAGGAGTCGGGCGAGAAGACGAGGCCGGAGGCGTCGCCGTGCTCGCTGCGGTCCACCTCGTGGACCTCGCCGCTCTCCCGCTCGACGATCAGGACCCGCCCGTCGTGCGCGGCGACGGCGAACCGGCTGCCGTCGGGGGCCGGGGCGAGGTCGAGGACCCTGCCGATCCGGCCCGCGGCGAGGCGGCGCGGTACGGCGCCGGGGGCGGTGCCGGTGGCGGGTGCGCACTCCAGGGCGTCGTCGCCCTCGGCGTCGGTGACCCAGACGACGTGCTGGTCGCCGTCGGCCTGGAAGGTGCGGGGCAGTCTGGCCCGTACGCCCGGTTCGACGGCGAGCGCGCGGGCCGGGCCCTCGCGGTGGGTGACCCAGTGGACGGCGCCGCGCGTCCCGACGGCGCTGCCGCGGCCCGTGCGGTCCGGGGACGCGCAGTCGAGGTGGCTGCCGGCGTGCACGGAGTGCGGCTGGAGGTCGGTGCGCTGACCGCCGAGCCGGATGTCGAGGCGGCGGGGTCCGTCGCCTCCGAGGTCGTCCAGCAGCCAGAGTTCACCGGCCGACGCGTAGGCGACGCGGCTGCCGTCGGTGGTCGCGTGGCGGGCGTAGAAGCCCTCGATGCCGGTGTGGCGGCGCAGGTCGGAGCCGTCGGGGAGCGAGGAGTAGACCGCGCCGACGCCTTCGTGGTCGGAGAGGAAGGCGACGCGTTCCCCCACCCACATCGGGCACTCGATGTTCCCGTCGAGCTCCGCGTGGAGCCGTACGAACTCCGCCGGGCCGTCCGCCGGGGACTCCTGCTCGATCCACAACTTGCCTGCGGTGCCGCCCCGGTAGCGCTTCCAGCGGGCGGCCTCGCGTCCCATGGTGACCGCGAGCAGCAGGACCCGGCCGCCGGGCCCGTACGCGACGGAACCGACCGGCCCGTACGGCAGGGTCCGTGCGGGTCCGCCGTCGACCGGGACGGCCCTGGCCCAGGTGCGCCGGAGCGACGCCTGCCCCTGGGCGCTGATGGCCAGCACCTCGCCCCCGGGCGTCCAGCCGTGGACGGCGGTCCGCGCGTCGCCCCAGTAGGTGAGCCGCTGGGAGGGGCCGCCGTCGGCAGGCGCGATGTGTACCTCGGGTGCCCCGTCCCGGGTGGACGTCCAGGCGACCCGGGTTCCGTCGGGCGATATCCGTGGATGGGTGACAGGCCGGTTGTCGGCACTGACGCGCCAGGCTCGGCCGCCGTCCAGCGGCGCCAGCCAGACATCGTCCTCGGCGGTGAAGGCGATCGAATCGCCCTGGACATGGGGGTATCGGAGGTAGGCAGGCTGCGTCACATCGATCACCCTAGGCCGCGACCATGCTGTGCGTAACCGGGTTGGCCGGAGTCCGACGGGCCGCCGCGCGCCGGACCGGCTCACTTGCCCATGGGCGTTTCGGTCACCGTCACCGTGACGGTGACCGTCGGCCGGACGCCGGCGCCGCCGGCCGGCGGCGGTGGATTCCACACGGCGGCCGAGGGGGCGGCGTCGCAGTTGCCGAGCACATCCGCCCGGAAGACGGCCTTCCCGCCCGTCTTCGCGGCCAGGTCCCCCCGTACGCACCGCCCGCCGAGCTCCTGGGTGACCTTGCCGGTGAGGGTGATGGCCTCGCCCTTCGCGGACTTGCCGGTGCAGTCGACGTCCGCGATCCGGCGCGCGGACACGGCGGGCGACGCGCCCACGGTCCGGTCCCCGTCGACTCCGGCGGTGCAGTTCAGCCATTGCACGTCGACCCCGTTGCGCTCCAGTGCGCCGGTGCCGACCCGGTCGGTGGTCACGGCGATGGACGCGGAATTCAGTCCGCCCGCGGGCTCACAGGCGACGGCACCCGCGACCGCCGCGACCACGAGTGCGGACACGGCCAGAAAGCGCCGTCCTCTTCCCTGACCCCATGCCCTTGATGTCCCCATACGGGCAGCTTCCCACCGTTACCCACCGGACGGTAGACGGCGTGCGGTCGTACTGGGGGGCGCCGCCGGGGCGCGCGAAGGGGCTCCGGCCGACCGGCAGTTGCGGGCCGGGCTCACGACCAGCGGCCGGTGCGCCCCAGCAGCAGTGCCGTCGCCGCCGTGCCCGCCGTCGAGGTGCGCAGGACGCTCGCCCCGAGCCGGCAGGTCCGGGCGCCCGCCGCGGCGAAGACCGCCAGCTCGTCCGGCGACACACCGCCCTCGGGGCCGACGACCAGCACGATCTCGCCCTGGGCGGGGAGCCGGACGGTGGCCAGCGGCTCGCTGTTGTGTCCCCGGTCCTCGTGCAGGACGGCGACGAAGTCCGCCGTGGCGACGAGCGCGGCGACCTGCTTGGTCGTCATCACGTCGGCCACATCGGGGAAGCGCACCCGACGGGACTGCTTGCCCGCCTCCCGGGCGGTGTTGCGCCACTTCGCCAGGGATTTGAGGCCGCGGTCGCCCTTCCACTGCGTGATGCAGCGCGCTGCCTGCCAGGGCACGACCGCGTCGACACCGGTCTCCGTCATCGTCTCCACGGCGACCTCGCCGCGGTCGCCCTTGGGCAGGGCCTGGACGACGGTGATGCGGGGAGCGGGCCGGGGCTCCTCCCGGATCCCGGTCAGATCGGTGACGACGAGCCGGTCCTTGCCCTCGGCGGCCAGGACGATGCCTTCCGTCCAGTGGCCGCGCCCGTCGGTGAGCACGACGTCCTCACCGGCACGCAGCCGCTTCACCGACACGGCGTGCCGGCCCTCGGGCCCCTCCAGGACGAACTCGGGCCCGCCGGGGACCTGTTCGACGACGAAGACCGGTGCGGTCACTGCGTACTCCCTGTGCTCACTGCCGTCCGTGCGGCGTCCAGTTCTTCGGCGAGCAGCCGGACCAGCCGGCCCGCGGGCAGCTCGCGTGCCATCCGGTGTCCCTGCCCCGCCCACAGGGCCATGCCCTGCGCGTCCCCGGCCTTCGCCGCCGCCTTGCGCAGTCCGGCGGTCAGATAGTGGACCTGCGGGTAGGCCGCGGGGGCGTACGGGCCGTGCTCGCGCATGAAACGGTTGACCAGACCGCGCGCCGGGCGGCCGGAGAACGCCCGGGTCAGGGCGGTCCGTACGAACAGCGGGTTGGTCAGCGCCTGCTTGTGCAGCGGACTCGCCCCGGACTCGGGGCAGACCAGGAACGCCGTACCGAGCTGCGCCGCCTCCGCGCCCGCGGCGAGCACCGCGGCGATCTGGGACCCGCGCATCAGCCCGCCCGTGGCGACGATCGGTATCTGGACGGTCTCGCGGACCTGGGACACCAGCGAGAGCAGCCCGATCCCGGCGCCGTCGGCCTGCGGGTCGTCGCGGTGGGTGGACTGGTGGCCGCCAGCCTCGATGCCCTGGACGCAGACCGCGTCGGCGCCCGCCCACTGGGCGGCCTGGGCCTCCTCGGGCGTGGTGACCGTCACGACGGTGTACGTGCCGACGCCGGCGAACGCGTCGAGGGTGTCGCGGGTCGGGCAGCCGAAGGTGAACGAGACGGCCGGGACCGGGTCCTCCAGGAGGATGGCCAGTTTGGCGTCGTAGTTGTCGTCGCCGCCGCTGGAGTCCGGGTCGCCGAGCGGGGTCTCGTACCAGGCGGCCTCGCCCGCGAGCTGATGCCGGTACACCTCGACGGCGCTCGGGTCGGCGAGCGCGGGCTGCGGCATGAAGAGATTGACGCCGAAGGGCTGACCGGTCAGCCCTCGCAGCTGTTTGATCTCGTTGTACATGCCGTCCGCCGTCTTGTACCCGGCGGCGAGAAAACCGAGCCCGCCCGCCTCGGAGACGGCCGCGACGAGCTGCGGGGAGGACGTGCCCCCCGCCATCGGGGCCTGCACGATCGGATACCGGCAGAGATCGGTCAACGCGGATGACATGACCGCATCGTGTCACGTCCCGCGCGGCCCGGCGTGCGCGGGACGGGGTCCGCTTTGTACTCAAACGCCGGACGGACCCGTCGAGCGGGCCCGTCCGGCGTCCGGGAACGGTGTGCCGGGTCGGTCAGCGGCCGTTGAAGGCGTCCTTCAGCCGGGAGAACAGCCCCTGCTGGCCGGGCTGGAACTGGCCGGTGGGCCGCTCCTCGCCACGCAGCTTCGCCAGGTCCCGCAGCAGTCGCTCCTGCTCCGGGTCCAGCTTCGTCGGGGTCATCACCTCGACGTGCACGATCAGATCGCCGCGCCCGCCGCCCCGCAGGTGCGTGATGCCGCGTCCGTGCAGCGGGACCGACTGGCCGGACTGGGTGCCCGGCCGGATGTCGACCTCCTCCAGGCCGTCGAGCGTCTCCAGCGGCACCTTGGTGCCGAGCGCGCCCGCCGTCATGGGGATGGTGACCGTGCAGTGCAGATCGTCGCCGCGGCGCTGGAACACCGCGTGCGAGAGCTCGTGGATCTCCACGTACAGGTCGCCGGCCGGGCCGCCGCCGGGGCCGACCTCGCCCTCGCCCGCGAGCTGGATGCGGGTGCCGTTGTCGACACCGGCGGGGATCTTCACGGTGAGCGTGCGGCGCGACCGGATGCGGCCGTCGCCGGCGCACTCCGGGCACGGGGTCGGCACGACCGTGCCGAAGCCCTGGCACTGCGGGCAGGGCCGCGAGGTCATGACCTGGCCGAGGAAGGACCGGGTGACCTGGGAGACCTCGCCGCGGCCGCGGCACATGTCACAGGTCTGGGCGGAGGTGCCGGGTGCGGCACCCTCGCCACTGCAGGTCGTACAGACGACGGCCGTGTCGACCTGGATGTCCTTGGTGGTGCCGAACGCGGCCTCGGCGAGATCGATCTCCAGCCGGATCATCGCGTCCTGGCCGCGCCGGGTGCGCGAACGGGGTCCGCGCTGCGACGACGTACCGAAGAACGCGTCCATGATGTCGGAGAAGTTGCCGAAGCCTCCCTGTCCGAATCCGCCCGCGCCGGCGCCGCCGGAGGCGGACAGCGGGTCGCCGCCGAGGTCGTAGACCTGCTTCTTCTGCGGGTCCGACAGCACCTCGTAGGCGGCGTTGATCTCCTTGAACCGCTCCTGGGTCTTCGGATCGGGGTTGACATCCGGGTGCAGCTCGCGGGCGAGCCGACGGAATGCCTTCTTGATCTCGTCCTGGGATGCGTCGCGGCGTACGCCGAGTACGGCGTAGTAGTCCGTGGCCACTTACGACTCCGCCAGGATCTGTCCGACGTAACGTGCCACTGCGCGTACCGCTCCCATCGTTCCGGGGTAGTCCATGCGGGTCGGTCCGACCACGCCGAGTTTGGCGACTGCCTCGTCGCCCGAACCGTAGCCGACCGCGACGACGGACGTGGAGTTGAGCCCCTCGTGGGCGTTCTCGTGCCCGATACGTACGGTCATGCCCGAGTCCTTGGCCTCGCCGAGCAGCTTCAGCAGCACGACCTGCTCCTCCAGTGCTTCCAGCACCGGCCGGATCATCACAGGGAAGTCGTGCCCGAAGCGGGTGAGGTTGGAGGTGCCGCCGATCATCAGCCGCTCCTCCGTCTCCTCGACGAGGGTTTCGAGCAGGGTGGAGAGCACGGTGGACACGGTTCCCCGGTCCTCGCTCTCGAAGGATTCCGGCAGATCCTGCACCAGCTGCGGGACGTCCGCGAAACGGCGTCCGACGACCCGGCTGTTGAGCCGGGCCCGCAGATCGGCGAGAGAGGTCTCGCCGAACGGGGCGGGGCAGTCGATCATGCGCTGTTCGACCCGGCCGGTGTCCGTGATCAGCACGAGCATCAGCCGGGCGGCTGCCAGTGACAGCAGCTCCACATGCCGCACCGTCGACCGGGTCAGCGAGGGGTACTGCACGATGGCGACCTGCCGGGTCAGCTGCGCGAGCAGCCGTACGGTGCGGCCCACGACGTCGTCGAGGTCGACCGCGCCGTCGAGGAAATTGTGAATGGCACGGCGCTCCGGCGACGAGAGGGGCTTGACCCCCGCGAGCCTGTCGACGAAGAGCCGGTAGCCCTTGTCCGTCGGGATGCGTCCGGCACTGGTGTGGGGCTGGGCGATGAAGCCCTCGTCCTCCAGCACCGCCATGTCGTTGCGGACGGTCGCCGGGGAGACCCCCAGCTTGTGCCGCTCGGTGAGCGCCTTGGAGCCGACGGGCTCCTCCGTGCCGACATAGTCCTGGACGATGGCGCGAAGCACTTCGAGTCTGCGTTCGCTGAGCATCGCGCACACCTCCAGCTGTGTTTCCTCGTGGTTCTCGGGTCGTTCCTGTTCCTGTGCCCAGGAATCCGCTTGGCACTCGGTCAACGCGAGTGCCAGCAATCCCCCGGCCAGTGTACGGCGGCCGAGTGGGGGGCTAGCAAGGGCGACCGGCCACGCTACCGCGAGACCGTGCAGGTCGTTTGCCGATAGCGTCCCGGTATGGATGCCTCTTGGGAAGAGTTCGGATGGGAGCGACTCGGTCACGGAGTGGGCCGGCGGCGCCTTCCCGGGTGGGACGCGACCGTCGCACTGGTGGCCGGAACGGACGGAGTGCTCCTCTACGACACCGGATCGACGCTCCGTGAGGGTGCCGAGGTGCGGTCCCAGGCCCAGGCTCTGCTCGGCCGGAGGGTGACGCATATCGCACTCAGCCATCCCCATTTCGACCACGTCCTGGGCACCGCCGCGTTCCCCGGCGCCGAGGTGTACGGGGCGGTCGGCATGGCGGAGCTGCTGGAGCGGGGGGCGGACGACCTGCGCAGCTCGGCGGTGCGTCACGGAGTCGGCGAGCACGACGCGGCGGAGGCCGTCGACGCGCTGGTGGTGCCGCGGCACCAGGTGCGCGGCGAGTGGACGCTCGATCTGGGCGGCGGGCGCGAGGTGCTGCTGGCCGACGTGGGCCCCGCACACAGTGGCCACGACCTCGTGGCGGTCGTCCCCGGCTCCCCCGCGATCGTGCTCTGCGGCGACCTGGTCGAGGAGTCCGGCGAGCCGCAGGCGGGCCGGGACGCGTTCCCGTCCCGCTGGCCGGCCTCGCTGGACCGGCTGCTGGCGCTGGGCGGCGAGGACGCGGTGTACGTTCCGGGGCACGGGGCGGTGGTGGACGCGGCGTTCGTACGGGAACAGGGCGAACAACTGGCCGTACGCTTCGGCGTGTCGTGACCCTCAGGGCCTGCCCGGCGGATCATGGCCGGGGGCGCGTCCGACCCTGATCCGCCGGACAGGCCCTGGTCGTCCTATCGTCGTCCGATGCGCAGCTACCAGCCGGACCTGACCCCGCCGTGGAAGAGGTCCGCCCCCGTTCCCGAGGTCCCCGCCGAACCCGATCTGGTCGTGGAGGAGGTCTCCACCGGATTCTGCGGTGCGGTGATCCGCTGCGAGAAGACGGCCCAGGGTCCGACAGTGACCCTGGAGGACCGATTCGGCAAGCACCGGGTGTTCCCGATGGAGCCGCGGGGCTTCCTGCTGGAGGGCCGGGTGGTCACCCTCGTACGCCCCTCGGCCGCCGCTCCGGTGCGCCCCGCCCGTACGGCCTCGGGTTCGGTCGCGGTCCCCGGGGCGCGCGCCCGGGTCGCGCGGGCGGGACGGATCTATGTGGAGGGCCGGCACGACGCGGAGCTGGTCGAGCGGGTCTGGGGCGACGACCTGCGGATCGAGGGCGTGGTCGTCGAATACCTGGAGGGCATCGACGACCTCCCCGCCCTCGTGCGCGAGTTCTCCCCCGGCCCGGACGCCAGGCTGGGCGTCCTGGTCGACCACCTGGTGCCCGGCTCCAAGGAGTCCCGGATCGCCGCTCAGGTCTCGGACGCGAACGTGCTGGTGGTCGGCCACCCCTACATCGACGTGTGGGAGGCGGTGAAGCCGTCCTCCGCGGGCATCACGGCCTGGCCGGTGGTCCCGCGCGGCCAGGACTGGAAGACGGGCGTGTGCCGCGCGCTCGGCTGGCCGGAGAACACCGGCGCGGCCTGGCAGCGGATCCTGGCCACGGTCCACTCGTACCGGGACCTGGAGCCGGCCCTGCTGGGTTCGGTGGAGCACCTGATCGACTTCGTGACGGCGCCGGCAGAGTAGCCCGCCGGTCCACGCCCCCGCCCCGCGGCCCCGGCCCTCAGTCCACCAGGTCCCGCACCACCGCGTCCGCCAGCAACCGCCCCCGCAACGTCAGCACCGCCCGTCCCCGCTCGTACGGGCCGGGCTCCAGGAGGCCGTCCGCCAGGGCGCGGCGGGAGGCGGCCAGGCCGGCCGGGGCCAGGATGCCGAGGGGACAGCCGTCCGCGAGCCGGAGCTCCAGCAGGATCCGCTCGACCCGCCGGTCCTCCTCGGAGAGGATCTCGCGTCCGGCCCCCGGCGACCGCCCCTCGGCCAGCGCCTGGGCGTACGCGCCCGGGTGCTTCACGTTCCACCAGCGCACCCCGCCGACATGGCTGTGCGCCCCGGGCCCGGCGCCCCACCAGTCGGCCCCGCGCCAGTACAGCTCGTTGTGCAGGCACCGGCCCTCGGGCGTACGGGACCAGTTCGACACCTCGTACCAGGAGAAGCCCGCCGCGGCCATCGCCTCGTCCGCGATCAGATACCGGTCCGCGTGCGCGTCGTCGTCGGTCATCGGGATCTCGCCGCGCCGGATCCGCCGGGCCAGCTGGGTGCCCTCCTCGACGATCAGCGCGTACGCCGACACATGGTCCGGCCCGGCGCCGATCGCCGCGTCCAGCGAGGCCCGCCAGTCGTCGTCGGACTCCCCCGGCGTGCCGTAGATCAGGTCGAGGTTGACATGCTCGAAGCCCGCCTCGCGGGCCTCGGCGACACATGCCTCGGGCCGGCCCGGCGTATGCGTACGGTCCAGGATCTTCAGCACGTGCTGCCGGGCGCTCTGCATCCCGAACGAGATCCGGTTGAAGCCGCCCTCCCGCAGTTCGGCGAGATACGCCGGACCGACGGACTCCGGGTTGGCCTCGGTGGTGATCTCTGCGTCGTCCGCGAGCCCGAACTCCTCACGGATCGCCCCCAGCATCCGGACCAGGTCCGCGGCGGCCAGCAGCGTCGGCGTACCGCCGCCGACGAAGACGGTGCGGACCGGACGCGGATCGTCGCCGAGGACCTTGCGGGCCTGGCGGACCTCGCCGATCAGATGCTCGGCGTAGTTGTCCCGGGAGGCCAGCGCGCCGCCGGAGCCGCGCAGCTCGGTCGCGGTGTAGGTGTTGAAGTCGCAGTAGCCGCAGCGGGTCGCGCAGTACGGCACGTGCAGGTAGAAGCCGAGCGGCCGGCCGGCGGCGCCTTCCAGGGCATGGCGGGGCAGCGCCCCGTCGTCGGGTACGGGTTCACCATCGGGCAGTACGGAAGGCATACCGCCCATTGTCGCTCGCCGCCGGGGAACCCTCGGCCACGGCCGTGATCACTGAGGCCGCGCCCGCCCCCGGACGCGGGTCCTCACCCGGCCTGGAGCACCAGCAGCGCCAGATCGTCGTCGGGCGGACGCTCGGCGAATTCGTGCACCGCCCGCTTGATCCGGTCCGCGATCCCGTCCGCCGACAGCCCGGTGCAGGCGGCCAGCGCCTGGGCCAGTCCGTCCCCGTCGTCGAACATCAGCGGCCCGCAGCGCCGCTCCGTCACTCCGTCCGTGACGCACAGCAGGCTGTCGCCGGGCGCCAGCTCGAAGCTCTCGCTCTCGTACGCGACGTCGTCGAAGATCCCGAGCAGAATCTGCGGCTCGGCGGCCGGGCGCACCTCGCCGTCGGGCCGCAGCAGCAGCGGCAGCGGGTGGCCGGCGCTGGCCAGGGTGCAGCGCACACCGCCGCCGGGCAGCGGTACGAGCTCTCCGTACAGCAGGGACAGGAAGCGGGACTGTCCGGTGTCCGCCGTCTGCTGGCCGCCGGCGGCGGCCACCATGAGCGCGGCCGCCTCGGCGGCCTCCATGGCGTCGTCGAGGAGCAGCCGGTTGAGCCGGTCCAGGACCTCGCCGACACCGAAGCCCTCCCGGGCCAGCAGCCGCAGCCAGGGCCGGGCGAGGCCGGTGACGACGGCGGCCTCGGGGCCGCTGCCCTGCACATCGCCGAGCACGAAGCACCAGCGGTCGCCGGGACACGGGAAGATGTCGTAGAAGTCGCCGCCGACGACTCCGTCGTCGCTGGGTTCGTACACCAGCGAGCTGGAGACCCCGGGTATGTCGGCGACCTTTCCGGGCAGCAGCGCGCGCTGCAGGATGCGGCTGATGGTGGCCTGCCGGGTGTAGGCGCGGGCCGCGCCGACGGCGAGGCCGACCCGGCGCACGAAGTCCTCGATGAGCGCGGTCACTTCGTCGGGGACACGGGCGAGACCCTCCCGGCCGAGCAGTACGGCGCCGAGTGTCCGGCCGCCCGAGGTGATCCGGTAGGCGAGGGCGGACGCGGCGCGCTCCTCGGCCTCCGCGCCCTCCTCCTCGCCGCCGGGCCACGGCATGGAGACGGGCCCGGTGCCGACCCGCTCGGGGAGCCGGATCGGGGCCTGCTCCAGCACGGTGCGCAGCTGCCCGGTCTCGGCCTCGTCCCGGTGCCAGACGCTGGCGAGCCGGGGGACGGCCGAGGGGCCGCCGTTCTCGGGCTCCAGCCAGATCGCGCACCAGTCGGCGAGTCTGGGCACCAGTAACTGCCCGGAGAGCGCCGCGACGATGTCCTCGTCGAGCTGGCCGGCGAGCAGGTCGGATGCCTCGGCGAGGAACGAGAGCGCGCCGCGGCCGGCCCAGTCCGCGTCGTCGCGCAGCGCGCGCCGGGCGGTGGGGGCGAGCAGCTCGGCGGCGCGCAGCCCCTGCTGGAATTCGGGCTCGGCCGCCGGTTCCGGGAACGGGTTCCAGTCGTCCACGGGAAGCCGGGCCCAGACGGTCTTGAGGCCGGTGCGATAGGTGATGCCCCAGCGCTCGGAGAGGGTGCCGACGAGCTGGAGCCCGCGACCGTACTCGGCGGGCTCGTCGGGGCCGATGAGGCCGACGCCCTCCGCCGCTTCGGCAGCGCTTCCGGTCTCCGGGCGGTCGCTGCGCACGGCGCGGGCCGGATGGTGGTCCGAGACCTCCAGCACCAGGGCCGCGACCTCGTCCTCGGTGGCCTCCTCCAGCCGGGCGAGCACTTCCACGCTGGTCCCGGCGTGCACGACCGCGTTGGTGACCAGTTCGCTGACGACCACCTCCGCGTCCTCGGCCACGCGCTCGCTGAAGCCCACGGCCGCCGGCAGCCCGAGCCCGGTCCACTCGCCGAGCGCGGCCCGGACGAACCGGCGGGCGGCGGAGGGTGCGAGGAGGTTCCCGGGCAGGGACGTATGGGCGGCAGGCCGCGCGTCCGCACGGCCTGCGGGAATACCGGGACGCTGAACGATGTCCCGCTGCAAGGGAATGGGCCCCACGGTGCAGCTCCTGCCTGTTCTCGCTCTGTCTGTTCTCGTTGCTGTCTGTCTGTTCTCGTTGGGCGACGCTGACGACACCGACAGAGTGACAGATGGACCATGCCCATAAGCAGCGAGTTGCCGAAGTGAGCGGAGAAAATGAGCGGGGAGGAACAGAAGCAGCCGCACCGGGCGGCCGGTCCGCGCGGACCTGGCTCAGGCCTCGCGGGTCCCCGCGTACATGTCGTCGATGAGGCCCTTGTACTCGCGCTCGACGACCGGCCGCTTCAGCTTCAGACTGGGCGTCAGCTCGCCGTGCTCGATGTCGAGGTCGCGGGGCAGCAGGCGGAACTTCTTGATGGTCTGCCAGCGCTGCAGCCCCTCGTTGAGCCGCTTCACATAGCCCTCGATGAGCGCGACGGCCTGCGGGGAGGCCACCACCTCGGCGTACGGCTTCCCGCCCAGGCCGTTCTCGGCGGCCCAACCGAGGATGGTCGGCTCGTCGAGGGCGATCAGGGCGGTGCAGAAGTTGCGGTCCGCGCCGTGCACCAGGATGTTGGAGACGAACGGGCAGACCGCCTTGAACTGTCCCTCGACCTCCGCCGGGGCGATGTACTTGCCGCCGGACGTCTTGATCAGGTCCTTCTTGCGGTCGGTGATCCGGAGATAGCCGTCCACGGAGAGCTCGCCGATGTCGCCGGTGTGGAACCAGCCGTCCGACTCCAGCACCTCGGCGGTCTTCTCCGGCTGCCCGTGGTAACCCTCCATCAGACCGGGGCCGCGCAGCAGGATCTCGCCGTCGTCCGCGATCCGTACCTCGGTGCCGGGAAGCGGCTTGCCGACGGTGCCGGTGCGGTAGGCCTCGCCCGGGTTGACGAAGGAGGCGGCGCTGGTCTCGGTGAGGCCGTAGCCCTCCAGGATGTGGATGCCGGCGCCCGCGAAGAAGAGGCCGATGTCGGGGGCGAGCGCGGCCGAGCCGGAGACGCAGGCGCGCAGCCGGCCGCCGAAGGCCTCGCGGATCTTGGCGAAGACGAGGGTGTCGGCGACCTTGTGCTTGGCGCCGAGCGCGAACGGGACGGAGGCCGTGCCGGTGTGCCGGAAGTTGTCCTGCGAGACCGTCGCGTACTCGCGGGCGACCCCGGCCGCCCACTGGAAGATCTTGTACTTGGCCCCGCCGCCGGCCCGCGCCTTGGCGGCGACGCCGTTGTAGACCTTCTCGAAGATACGGGGCACGGCGGCCATGTACGTCGGCTGGACCACCGGCAGATTCTCGATGATCTTGTCGACCCGGCCGTCGACGGCGGTGACGTGGCCGACCTCGATCTGGCCGGAGGTGAGGACCTTGCCGAAGACGTGCGCGAGCGGCAGCCAGAGGTACTGGACGTCGTCCTTGGTGATGAGGCCGGTCGCCACGGTGGCCTTGGCCATGTACGACCAGTTGTCGTGCGGCAGGCGCACGCCCTTGGGGCGGCCGGTGGTGCCCGAGGTGTAGATGAGGGTGGCCAGCTGGTCGGCCGTGATGGCGGCGACCCGCTCCTTGATCGCCTCGGGGTGCTCCGCCAGGTACGCGGTGCCGCGGGCCTCCAGATCGGCGAGGGTAAGCACCCAGCCCTCCGGGTCGCCCTCGGCGGGTCCGGCGTCCTCGGGGTCGATGACCACGACATGGGCGAGGTCCGGCAGCTCGGCGCGGCGCTCGCGGGCCTTGGCCAGCTGGGCGGCGTTCTCGGCGATCAGCACCCGGCTCCCGGAGTCGGAGAGGATGAACGCCGACTCCTCCGCGTTGGTCGACGGGTAGATCGTGGTCGTGGCGGCGCCCGCGCACATCACACCGAGGTCGACGAGGATCCATTCCACTCGCGTACCGGCGGCGAGCGCGATCCGTTCCTCCGGCCGCACGCCCAGACCGATGAGCCCTGCCGCGACGGCGTAGACCCGCTCGGCGGCCTGCGCCCAGCTCAGCGACTTCCACTCATCGGGTCCCGCACCGGTGGCCGAGGGGACGGGGTAGCGGTAGGCCTCCCCGTCCGGGGTGGCCGCCACGCGGTCGATGAAGAGGTTCGCCACGGAGGGCGGTCGGTTCTCGATCAAGGTCAGTGTGTCGCTCACGACGTCCTCCGGGCCTGCGGGTGCTTCACGACCGGCTGCTGATTGCTGCTTGTTCCTACGGGTGTCTGCGTGCTTGATCCTGCGGCGCTTGTTCTGCGGCGCCTGTTCCGCTGTTCTGCGGGGCTTGTTCCGCGTTCTGCGGGGCTTGTTCCGCGCGAGGCTTGTTTAACTGGCGAGTAACTACGAAGCCGTGATCAGGGTAGAGCGCCCGCGTCCACCGCGTAAGAGGCAACGGGCCGCCGCTTCATAACAAACGGGCCCCTGTGTCGCGGGGTGCTGCGACACAGGGGCCCGTTCGGGCTACCACGGGGCAGGGGCGGACGGAGCCGGACCTCGGGTCACGGCTCCGGCCGGGGCGGGCTACTTCTTGCCCTTGCTTTCGCCGCCCGACTCGTCCGTGGACAGCACGGCGATGAAGGCCTCCTGCGGCACCTCCACGTTGCCGACCATCTTCATCCGCTTCTTGCCCTCCTTCTGCTTCTCCAGCAGCTTCCGCTTACGGGAGATGTCACCGCCGTAGCACTTGGCGAGGACGTCCTTGCGGATGGCGCGGACGGTCTCGCGGGCGATGACCCGGGAGCCGATGGCGGCCTGGATCGGCACCTCGAAGTTCTGCCGCGGGATCAGCTCGCGCAGCTTGGCGACGAGCCGGACACCGTACGCGTACGCCTTGTCCTTGTGCGTGACCGCGGAGAACGCGTCGACCTTGTCGCCGTGCAGCAGGATGTCGACCTTGACGAGGTGGGCGGACTGCTCGCCGGTGGGCTCGTAGTCGAGCGAGGCGTAACCCCGCGTCTTGGACTTCAGCTGGTCGAAGAAGTCGAAGACGATCTCGGCGAGCGGCAGGGTGTAGCGGATCTCGACCCGGTCCTCGGAGAGGTAGTCCATGCCGAGCAGGGTGCCGCGCCGGTTCTGGCAGAGCTCCATGATCGCGCCGATGAACTCGCTGGGGGCCAGGACCGTGGCGCGCACGACGGGCTCGTGCACCTTGTCGATCTTGCCCTCGGGGAACTCGCTCGGGTTGGTGACGGTGTGCTCGGTGCCGTCCTCCATCTCGACGCGGTAGACCACGTTGGGGGCGGTGGCGATGAGTTCGAGGCCGAACTCGCGCTCCAGCCGCTCCCGGATCACGTCGAGGTGGAGCAGTCCGAGGAAGCCGACACGGAAACCGAAGCCGAGCGCCGCGGAGGTCTCCGGCTCGTACACCAGGGCGGCGTCGTTGAGCTGGAGCTTGTCCAGCGCCTCGCGCAGGTCCGGGTAGTCCGATCCGTCCAGCGGGTACAGCCCCGAGAACACCATCGGCTTGGGGTCCTTGTAGCCGCCCAGCGCCTCGGTCGCGCCCTTGTTCAGGGAGGTGATGGTGTCACCGACCTTGGACTGCCGGACGTCCTTCACACCGGTGATGATGTAGCCGACCTCACCCACGCCGAGGCCGTCGGCCGGGGTCATCTCCGGGGAGGAGACCCCGATCTCCAGCAGCTCGTGGGTGGCGCCGGTGGACATCATCCTGATGCGCTCGCGCTTGTTGAGCTGGCCGTCGACGACACGGACGTACGTGACGACGCCGCGGTACGAGTCGTAGACCGAGTCGAAGATCATCGCGCGGGCCGGGGCGTCCGCCCGGCCGACCGGGGCCGGGACGTCCCTGACCACCCGGTCGAGCAGCGCGTCCACGCCGACGCCGGTCTTCGCGGAGACCTTGAGCACGTCCTCCGGCTGGCAGCCGATGAGGTTGGCCAGCTCCTCGGAGAACTTCTCGGGCTGCGCGGCCGGCAGGTCGATCTTGTTGAGCACCGGGACGATGGTGAGGTCGTTCTCCATCGCCAGGTAGAGGTTGGCGAGCGTCTGGGCCTCGATGCCCTGCGCGGCGTCGACCAGCAGGACCGTGCCCTCGCAGGCTGCGAGCGAGCGGGAGACCTCGTAGGTGAAGTCCACGTGGCCCGGGGTGTCGATCATGTTGAGGACATGGGTGCGACCCTGGCCCTCGCCCGTGGTGGGCGCCCAGGGCAGACGCACGGCCTGGGACTTGATGGTGATGCCGCGCTCGCGCTCGATGTCCATACGGTCGAGGTACTGAGCGCGCATCTGCCGCTGGTCGACCACGCCGGTCAGCTGGAGCATCCGGTCGGCAAGGGTCGACTTGCCGTGGTCGATGTGCGCGATGATGCAGAAGTTGCGGATCAGCGCCGGGTCGGTACGGCTCGGCTCGGGCACGTTGGTAGGAGTCGCGGGCACGCAGGGTCCTGATTCTTGAGACGCCGAACGCCGTGTCTCGGGTCGATGTCGGTTCGGTCGGATCGATACGTAGCCTCCATCGTCCCATGGTTGCGGGGCGGAGACCGGTTTGGGCCGGTCGGAGTGGGGCTGGTACCGTTGACAGCTGTGCCTCGCGACTCTCTCAGGCCGTGGGGCGCACATCGAAGATCCAACGAACCTGAAAAGGCTCTTTCGTGGCGAACATCAAGTCCCAGATCAAGCGGAACAAGACGAACGAGAAGGCGCGCCTGCGCAACAAGGCCGTCAAGTCCTCGCTCAAGACCGCTATCCGCAAGGCCCGTGAGGCTGCCGCCGCCGGTGACGTCGAGAAGGCCACCACGGCCGCTCGCGACGCCTCCCGCGCGCTCGACAAGGCCGTCTCGAAGGGTGTCATCCACAAGAACGCCGCCGCCAACAAGAAGTCGGCGCTGGCCTCCAAGGTTGCCTCCCTCCAGGGCTGAGCATTCTGATGTGATCGCCGGGACGGACCCAGCGGGCCCTCTCTCCCGCTCCTGACCGGCACCCCGCGCCGCACACCGAACCTGCGTTCGCCACGCGGGTGCGGCGCACCAAGCTTGAACCGAAGGCCCCGGCCTCCGCTCTCCCCAGAGCGAGGACCGGGGCCTTCGGCGTACGCGCACCTGCCGGAGCCTTCGGACACGTACTCCTGCCAGGGGCTTCGGCCTTTCGGCATACGCGCACGCGCCGGAGCGCCCGGGGCACGTACTCCTACCAGGGCCTTCGGCCTTTCGGCGTAAGTGCACGTGCACCTGCCGGACGGACGGCCCCGCCCCGGGGCTACCGGCCCGACCGCGCCGCCCGCGCCACCGCGACCACGGCCTTCTCCAAGGCGTACTCCGGGTCGTCGCCACCGCCCTTGACGCCCGCATCCGCGTCCGCGACCGCCCGCAGGGCCAGGGCCACCCCGTCGGGCGTCCAGCCACGCATCTGCTGCCGCACCCGGTCGATCTTCCACGGCGGCATGCCCAGCTCACGGGCGAGGTCGGCGGGCCGCCCCCCGCGGGCCGAGGACAGCTTGCCGATCGCCCGTACGCCCTGCGCCAGCGCACTCGTGATCAGCACCGGCGCCACTCCGGTCGACAGCGACCAGCGCAGCGCCTCCAGCGCCTCCGCCGCCCGCCCCTCCACCGCGCGGTCGGCGACCGTGAAGCTCGACGCCTCGGCACGGCCCGTGTAGTAACGGGCGACGACCGCCTCGTCGATGGTGCCTTCGACATCCGCGACGAGCTGCGAGGCCGCGCTCGCCAGCTCCCGCAGATCGCTGCCGATGGAATCGACCAGCGCCTGGCACGCCTCGGGCGTGGCCGAACGCCCCAGCGCCCGGAACTCCGACCGTACGAATGACAGCCGCTCGGCCGGCTTGGTCGTCTTCGGGCACGCGACCTCCCGCGCCCCTGCCTTGCGCGCCGCGTCCAGCAGGCCCTTGCCCTTGGCGCCGCCCGCGTGCAGCAGCACGAGGGTGATCTCCTCGACCGGATCGCCGAGATACGCCTTGACGTCCTTCACCGTGTCGGCGGAGAGGTCCTGCGCGTTGCGCACGATCACCACCTTGCGCTCGGCGAAGAGCGAAGGGCTCGTCAGCTCGGCGAGGGTGCCGGGCTGGAGCTGGTCGGAGGTGAGGTCGCGGACATCCGTGTCGGGGTCGGAGGCACGGGCCGCCGCCACCACCTGCTGCACGGCGCGGTCGAGGAGCAAATCCTCCTGACCCACGGCGAGCGTGAGGGGTGCGAGCGGATCGTCGGTGGAATTCCTTCTGGTGGCCATCGCCCTCCAGCATCCCACGCACCACTGACAGCCCGGACTCCGCGGACTCCCGCACTCGCCGCACTCGCCGGACTCCCTCGCTCGCCGGGCGGTCCGGCTCCCGTCGCCGGCGGGGCGGTCCGCGCCGTACGGGAGAATGGGCCGGTGAGCGATGTGAGACATGTGCTGGTGCTGCCCGACCGCGATGCCGCGGAGGAGGTGGCCGGAGAGCTGACCGACCGGTTCGGGGTCGCCGAGGAGCCCCAGCTCGTACGCGACGCACTGGCCGGCGAGGACGACGCCGAGGACGCCCAGTGGCTGGTGGTCGTGGAGGACCCGTCGGCACGACTGGACGCCTCGGCACTCGACGCCTTCGCCGCGGAGTACGAGGGCTGGCTCGAAGCGCCTTAGAACCTGTCCTGCGGATCGGAGCCGTCCAGCGGGTCAGAGTTGCCCGGCAGGGCAGAGTTGCCCGGCGGGTCAGAGCCTGTCACTGTCCGGCGGGTCAGAGCCTGTCCGGCGGATCGGCGGCGGGCACGGGGTCGCCCGGCTCCTGATGTCCCTCGGTGTCCGGAGGCGGGCTCAGCTCTTGGGGACGATCTGGATGTCCATGTCGATGGAGATGCTGGAGCCGACGGCCGCGATGCCACGGGCCAGCATGGTCTGCCAGGTCAGGGTGAAGTCCTCACGGTGCAGTTCCGTGGTGGCCCGGCAGGCGGCGCGGGTCTCGCCCTCCAGGCCGTTGCCCAGGCCGAGGTACTGGGTGTCCAGCGTGACCGTGCGGCTGACGCCGTGCAGCGTGAGCGCACCGGTCACGCCCCAGCGGGTGCCGCCCCGGTGGACGAAGCGGTCGCTGTAGAACTCCATCGTCGGGTAGCGCCCGACATCGAGGAAGTCGCTGGAGCGCAGGTGGTCGTCCCGCATCTGGACGTTCGTGTCGATCGACGCGGCGTCGATGATCACGTGCATGGCCGAGTCCTCCATGCGGTCGGCGATCCGCACCGCACCCGCGAAGGTGTTGAACCGGCCGTGAATGCGCGCGAGGCCGATGTGCCGGGCCGTGAAGCCGATCTGCGAGTGCGTCGGCTCGACCTCCCACTCGCCCGGAGCGGGCAGCTGCGGAGGCGCGGACAGTTGAAGGGTCACATCGCCGAGACTCGCGTGACCGCCCTCGACCACCGTGGCCGAGCCATGGAACGGGGTGAAGCCCTCGGCAGTGACGGCCAACCGGTACTCACCGGCCGGGACGGTGGCCAGCACATTGCCGAACGGGTCCGTCTCACCGCCGAAGACCTTACGGCCCGCGCCGTCCGTGACCGCGAACTCGGCCAGCGGAACGACCTCATTGACGGGGTCGAGCACGCGGCAACTGAGCAGTCCGGCGGTGCGCGGCACCTCGAGTCCGGCAAGGGCGTTGCCCTGCGCGGCCCCCGCCGCTCGCCTGCTATTCAGCCAACGACCGAACATCTTCCACCTTCCCCCCGGGACGATTCACCTTGGGGCCCGGCGGCTGGACGTCTCTGTCGGAGCAGCGGCCCACCGACGAGCATGCATTCGATCACCATTGTGGCGTTCGAGGCAAACAGAGCAGCTCGCAGGGGCTTGGGTGGAGGTGTTACCGAAGGTCCGAATTGATCACTCCGCCGGCCAGACCCGAAGCCCTTCATTCCGCGCACACCACCTTGCTCCGTACCCGCCGTCTTGCTCCGTACCCACCCCCTTGTTCCGTTTCCGTACGCGCCGCGGTTCTCGGAGGGCGCGGTCATGACCGGCCCACCGCTCGCAGCCCAGGCCCGGCACCCGTCACGGCGATCGCGCCGTCGGTGTCCGTACGCAGCACCACGGCGCCGCTCGTTCTGAGCGCGTCGACGGTCCGGGCGGCCGGGTGACCGTACGGGTTGTCCTTGCCCACGCTCACCAGGGCGAACCGCGGGTGCGCACTGCGCAGCAGAGCCGGGTCCTGATAGGCCGAGCCGTGATGGGCGACCTTGAGCACATCCACCCGCGGCAGCGCGGGATACCTGCGCAACAGCCCCTGCTGTGCCGGTGGTTCGAGGTCTCCCAGGAGCAACAGGGTCAACCCGCCGGCCCGGACGTACAGGGTGACGCTGGCATCGTTCGGCTCCAGCGGTACGGGCCCGGCGCCCCGGTCCGCCGATATTCCACCGGGCCCCGTGGCGTTCGCCGGCCAGAGAACCCGCCAGTCGAGCGCCCCGATCCGGCGGCGTTCCCCGGGGGCGGCCCGAACCAGGGGCACGTGCGACCCGGCCGCCGCCCTCCGTACGAACGCGACCTGGTCCGGGGGTTCGTCCAGGCTCGTCGTCTCGATCGCGCCCACCGCCCTGCCCCGCAGCACACCGGGCAGGCCCCGCACGTGGTCGGCGTGGAAGTGTGTGAGCACCAGGAACGGCACCTCCGTGATGCCGAGGTCGTGAAGGCACCGGTCGACGAGGGAAGGATCGGGTCCGGCGTCGACGACCACCCCCGCGCCGTCCCCCGCGGCCAGCACCAGGGAGTCCCCCTGCCCCACGTCGCACATCGCGAACGCCCAGTCCGGCGGCGGCCATCCGGTCAGCACGCGGGTGAGCGGCACCGGGCGCAACACCGCCAGGATCAACAGCAGCGCGGCGGCCGAACAGACCCAGGGATGGCGCACGATTCGACGGGCGAAGAGCACCACCAGAGCGGTCAGCGCGGTGAGCAGCACCGCCCCCTTCCCACCGTCGGGCCAGTCGATCTCCGCTCCCGGCAGGGCAGCCCCGGTGTGGGCCACCGTGGCGATCCAGCCGGCCGGCCACCCCGCGATCCGGGCGAGCAGCTCCGCCACCGGCATGGCGGCCGGTGCCAGGGCGAGCGCGGCGAACCCGAGGATCGTGGCCGGTGCCACCGCGAACTCGGCCAGCAGATTGCACGGGATCGCCACCAGACTGACCCGGGAGGCGAGCAGCACGACGACCGGCGCGCACACCGCTTGCGCAGCGGCCGCCGCGGCCAGCGCCTCGGCGAGCCGGGGCGGAACTCTGCGCCGTTGCAACGCGTCGCTCCATTTCGGCGCGATGGTCAGCAGAGCGCCGGTGGCCAGCACGGAGAGGACGAAGCCGTAACTGCGCGCCATCCACGGGTCGTGGAGCACCAGCAGCAGAACGGCGGCTGCCAGCGCGGGAATCAGCGATCTGCGCCGCCCCGTGCCGATGGCGAGCAGGGTGATCAGCCCGCAGGCCGCTGCCCGCAGAACGCTCGGCTCGGGTCGGCAGACGATGACGAAGGCCAGTGTGAGCCCGCCGCCGAGCAGCGCCGTGAGTCTCAGCGGGATCCCCAACCGGGGCGCCAGACCACGGCGTTCGGCGCGAAGCGCCGTGCCCGGCGGTCCGATGAGGAGGACGAGCAGGATCGCCAGGTTGGCACCGGAGACCGCCATCAGATGGGTGAGATCGGCGGCCTTGAACGCCTCGTGCAGTTCGGGAGTGATCCGTGAGGTGTCGCCGACCACCAGGCCCGGCAGAAGAGCCCGCGCATCGGGTTCGAGCCGCTCGGTCGCCTGTCGCAGACCGCCTCGCAGCGCGCCTGCCGTGCGCTGGAGGAAGGAAGGAGGCCCGAGGATGTGAGGCGGGCCCTTGCCCTCGGGTCGCAGTACGGCGGCATTGCGCTCCCCGTCGTGCAGTGGTGGCGCCAATCGGCCACCGACACGCAGGTGCGTGGAGGGCAGCAACTGCTGCCACTGCCCCATCGATCCGCCGGGCGAGACGATCAGCAGAACTGGCGTACTCAACCTGGTGACCGCGCCGTCGGGGCCGGTCAGCCAGGTGATCTCGGCGTCCACGAGGAGGGACGCGGGCGTGCTGTGGTCGCCGCGCACCCGGGGCAGGGTCCGCCGGGCGTCGGACGTCACCGTCACCTCCGCCTCGACCCTCGCGAACCGCTGGGCCAGCAGGTGGACCGGCCCCTGCCGTACGTCCGCGCTGTGCAACCCGGCCGATGCGGCCCCGGCCGCCGCGCAGAGCAACGCCGCAGCGGTGGCGGTCGCCGTGGCCCGCGGCCGCCGCCGACCACGTACCGCAGCTCCACTCTCCCCCTCATCCTCTCCCTCCGCCGCCACTCCCCCGGTGCCGGCGGACGGCCTGTGTGACGTGGTGCCGGCGGATCCCCTGCGCAGCGCATGGGTTGCCGAGGCTCCCGACATGGCCAGGAGCACCATGGCCGCCCCCACGCAGAGCACCACGCTCGTGGTGGTCCACCGCCCCGGCGCGCTCAGCGCCAGCGCCGCTCCGGCCCAGGCCGCCATGGCCGGCGGGACCAGGCGAAGATCGACCGGGCCCTCCTGCCGTGGCTCGGAGGCGCCGAGCCGACGGCCCGACGCCGCATGGACGTCCAGGTGGCTCATGGCCCCACCAGCGGTTGGAGGTCGGCAAACCGTCGGTCACCGATTCCGTTGACCTCACGCAGTTCATCGACGGACCGGAAGCCGCCGTGCTGTGCGCGGTAGTCGACGATGTGCTGGGCGAGAACCGGGCCGACCCCGGGCAGCGTGTCCAGCTGCTCGACGGTCGCGGTGTTGAGGCTCACCGGGCCGGCCGAAGAGCTCCCGCCGCCGCCCACCGCCGCCGCTCCTCCCGCCCCGCCGACGGCTGAGGGGCCGGATGGGACGCCCACCACGATCTGCTCCCCGTCCATGAGCACCCGCGCCCGGTTGAGCCCGGTGAGGTCCGCTCCGGCCCGGACTCCGCCCGCCGCACGTAACGCATCGGCGACCCTTGCTCCGGACGGCAGTTGAAGGACACCAGGCCTTCGCACCTTTCCGCTCACGTCGACGACGATGTGTCCGCCCGGCCCTGTCATGGGCGGTGATCCCGCTGACGGCTCCGGCACTTCGGCTTCGTCCGACGCCGGGGGCGGTGTCAAGGGCGATGTCGGGGCGTTCGCGGCTTCGTTGACCGGATCGGGCGCGCGCACGGAGTGAGGGCGCGCGGACCAGAAGTGCACCGCGGCAAAGACTCCGGCCGCGACCAGGACAACCGCCAACGCGGCAAGGTTCTTTGGCTCCAGCCCGCATCTGAGCTGCAGCCACACCGGAATCCGCTCCCGCAACGCGAGAACCAGCCGCTCCCATCGCCGCTCTGACGCACCACCGGAAACCGGAACCGGAACCGGAACCGTGGCCGAGGCCCGCGCAGAAGCGGGAACGGCAGTTGCGGTAGCGGCCGCAGCCGGCCCGGGGCTCGGGACCGGAGTCGCGGCCGAAGCCGGGCCCGAAGCCGGGCCCGAAGCCGGAGCCTGAGCCGGGGCGAGCCCCAGCACGGGCCGCGCGACCCGTCCGCCGTACGCACCTGCCGCACCTGCCGCACCTGTCATGAGGGCGTCCGCCCGACGGCGCGAAGCCGTGGCCAAGGCGTTCGCACGCCCGCGCGACGACCGTCGCCGACCGGGCCCGAGGCCCGGCCCCAAGCCCGGTCCGACGCCGACGTCTGGTCCATTGCCGGGGCCGCTACGAACACGGCCGTCCGAGGCCGGGGCACGGCCGGGGCCACTGCCGCTTCCGCTGGTTGCACGATGTGATCGGGGAGCCATGCCTCACGACGGTAGGCACATCTGCCCGAATCCGCTGAACAGACCCAATTCCGGTGGACAACCAACCAGTTGTGGATAACTCGGCCACCCCGAGGAGTGACGCACAAACGGCAGGAGGCAAGCAGGCCGACCGGCCGAGATCAGCGCGGCGAGACCACTGCGCCGAGCAGACCGGGCCCGGTGTGCGCGCCGATCACCGCGCCCACCTCGCTCACATGCAGATCGACCAGACCCGGCACCCGTTCACGCAGCCGCTCGGCAAGCCGCTCGGCCCGCTCGGGCGCCGCCAGGTGGTGAACGGCGATGTCCACGCATCCGCTGCCCGCCCGTTCCGCGACGATCTCCTCCAGGCGCGCGATCGCCTTCGAGGCCGTCCGTACCTTCTCCAGCAGTTCGATACGGCCGCCTTCGAGCTGGAGCAGCGGCTTCACGGCGAGTGCCGATCCCAGCAGCGCCTGCCCGGCACCGATGCGACCTCCGCGGCGCAGATAGTCCAGCGTGTCGACGTAGAAGTACGCAGAGGTGCCCGCGGCCCGCTTCTCCGCGGCGGCGACCGCCTCGTCCAGGCTTCCGCCCGCCTCTGCCGTCTCCGCCGCCGCCAGGGCGCAGAATCCGAGGGCCATGGCAACCATCCCGGTATCCACCACCCGAACCGGAACCGGCGCGTCCTTCGCCGCGAGCAGAGCGGCGTCGTACGTACCCGAGATCTCGGCCGAGAGGTGCAGCGAGACGACGCCGGTGGCACCGGCCTCGGCCGCCGCACGGTACGCGGCGGCGAACACCTCCGGACTCGGCCGGGACGTGGTCACGGGACGACGCTTCTGGAGCGCCACCGCAAGGGACCGGGCCGAGATCTCGGTGCCGTCCTCCAGAGCCTGATCACCGAGGACGACGGTCAGCGGCACCGCGGTGATGCCGTGCCGCTCCATCGTCTCGGGCGGCAGGTAGGCCGTGGAATCGGTGACGATCGCGACATGGCGGGACATGAGCGGGAGGTTACCTGGCGAGTCCGTGTCTCGGCAGTCCGACCCCGACCGAATGACCTCTTCCGATGTCTTCGGACCGCGTCCGGTCACCGGCGGTCGTCGGACGTCTCAGTTCGTCGTTTCGGGCCGGGCCGCCTTCTGCCACGGGTATCCGGTCTGCAGTCGCGGGTCCGGGGCCGTGATCGCCTGGGCCACGCCGTCGGCCGGCCCGTTCCCCTGCCCCTGCCCCTGCTCACTCGCATCGGCCTGCGGCCGGCTCTGTCCCCGGACCGGCTCGTCCGTCTCCACCGTCCAGTGCCGAAGCGCCCCCGCCTCCACGTCGATCTGCGCGTTCAGCGCGTCCAGATCGTCGTCGATGAACTGCCGCGCCCTGTCACGGGCGGCCCACCGCAGCGAATCCGCGGAGTGCGTGATCCGCTCCGTACGCTGCTTCAGGCTCGGCAGCAGCGAGGCGACGGTCGCCCGGTCGGGTTCGCGCTCCAGCTTCTTCAGCTCTTCGTCCAGCTCCCGCCCGTGCACACTCAGCCGCTGGAAGAGGCCCAGCGACTCCGAGAGCGAGGCGTCCTCGGCGGCTCCCGCCCGCAACGCCTCCTGGGTGGCCCGCATGGATGTGCGCAGTGCCAGCCGCAACTGCGCCAGTTCTCCGCCCACACCCGCCTGGCCGTAGCTCTTCGCGCGCAGCGCGGTTTCCTCGACGGTGCGGCGCGCCTGGGTGATCGTACGATCCACACCGCGCTTCGCCGCGCCGATGGCTTTGACGCCCGCGTACACGCCCAGGGCCACGAACGCGAAAAAGAGCAACCCCAGAATCAGGATCACGGCTTCCATGAGCGCCCCTCGGATGTCGTTTCGGCTGCCGGTGCCGGCCCCTCCACCGTAAACGGAAAGGGCAGGCCGAGGGTTCCTTCGGAACCCCCAACCTGCCCGTAGGGGAATGCCCCCACACCGCCGCGCGGGCGCGGTCGGCGCCTCACCCAGGGCGGCGCGCCGTCACGCCGGGACGATATTGACCAGCTTCGGCGCCCGCACGATGACCTTGCGGATGCCCGCACCGTCCAGCGCCGCCACCACGGCCGGGTCGGCCAGGGCCAGCGCCTCCAGCTCCTCGTCCGTGATCGACGGGGAGATCTCCAGGCGCGCCTTGACCTTGCCCTTGACCTGCACGACGCAGGTCACGGTCTCGTCCACGACGTACGCCGGATCGGCGACCGGGAAGTCCTGGTGCACGACCGACTCGGTGTGGCCCAGCCTGCGCCACAGCTCCTCGGCGATGTGCGGTGCCAGCGGCGCCACCAGCAGCACCAGCGACTCGGCGACGGACCGGGACAGCGGGCCGCCCGACTTGGTCAGGTGGTTGTTCAGCTCGGTGACCTTGGCGATCGCCGTGTTGAAGCGCATCCCGGCCATGTCCTGGCCGACTCCGTCGATCGCCTTGTGCAGCGCACGCAGCGTGTCCTCGCCCGGCTCCGTGTCGACGACGGTGACCTCGCCGGTCTCCTCGTCGACGACATTGCGCCACAGCCGCTGCAGCAGCCGGTACTGGCCGACGACAGCGCGCGTGTCCCACGGCCGCGACACGTCCAGCGGGCCCATCGCCATCTCGTACAGGCGCAGCGTGTCCGCCCCGTACTCGGCGCAGATCTCGTCCGGCGTGACGGCGTTCTTCAGGGACTTGCCCATCTTGCCCAGGACGCGGCTGACCTTCTCGCCCTGGTGGTAGAACTTTCCGTCGCGCTCCTCGACCTCGGCCGCCGGGACCGCGATGCCGCGGCTGTCCCGGTAGACGAATGCCTGGATCATGCCCTGGTTGTACAGCTTGTGGAACGGCTCCGCGGACGAGATGTGCCCCAGGTCGTGCAGCACCTTGGACCAGAAGCGGGCGTACAGCAGGTGCAGCACGGCGTGCTCGGCACCGCCGACGTACAGGTCGACACCGCCGGTGGGCTGTCCCTCGCGCGGGCCCATCCAGTACTGCTCGATCGCCGGGTCGACCAGCTTCTGGTCGTTGTTCGGGTCCAGATAGCGCAGCTCGTACCAGCAGGAGCCGGCCCAGTTGGGCATGGTGTTGGTCTCGCGGCGGTACTTCTTCGGACCGTTGCCGTCGCCCAGGTCCAGGGTGACGTTGACCCAGTCGGCGTTCCGGGACAGCGGGGTCTCGGGCTGGGTGTCGGCGTCGTCGGGGTCGAAGGTGCGCGGCGAGTAGTCGTCGACCTCCGGCAGCTCCAGGGGCAGCATCGACTCGGGCAGCGGGTGGGCGATGCCGTCCTCGTCGTAGACGATCGGGAAGGGCTCGCCCCAGTAGCGCTGGCGGCTGAACAGCCAGTCACGCAGCCGGAAGTTGACGGTGCCCGCACCGACGCCGTGCGCCGTCAGCCACTCGGTGATCCTCGCCTTGGCGTCGACGACGCCCAGGCCGTCCAGCGAGATCTCGTCATTGGCGGAGTTGACCAGCTTCGCTTCGTACGAGCCGAAGGCGTCGTCCCACGTCGAGGGGTCCGTGCCGCGGTCGTCCGACGGCTCGACGACACAGCGCATCGGCAGCTCGAAGGCGCGCGCGAAGGCGAAGTCGCGCGCATCGTGCGCCGGTACGGCCATGATCGCGCCGGTGCCGTAACCCATCAGGACGTAGTCGGCGATGAAGACGGGAACCTTCTCGCCGCTGACCGGGTTGGTCGCGTACGCACCGGTGAAGACGCCGGTCTTGTCCTTGGCCTCGGCCTGCCGCTCCACGTCGGACTTGGCTGCGGCCAGCTTGCGGTAGGCGGTGACGGCCTCGGCCGGGGTCGCGTGTCCGCCGGTCCACACCGCATGGGTGCCCTCGGGCCAGGCGGCCGGAATGATCCGCTCGACCAGCTCGTGCTCGGGCGCCAGCACCATGTAGGTGGCGCCGAACAGGGTGTCCTGGCGGGTGGTGAAGACGGTGATGCTGCCGGCGCCGTCGACCGGGAAGTCGACGCGGGCGCCTTCGGAGCGCCCGATCCAGTTGCGCTGCTGCAGCTTGATGGCCTCGGGCCAGTCCAGCCCGTCCAGGTCGTTCAGCAGCCGGTCGGCGTAGGCGGTGATGCGCATGTTCCACTGGCGCAGCTTGGCCTTGAAGACGGGGAAGTTGCCGCGCTCGGAGCGGCCGTCGGCCGTCACCTCTTCATTGGCCAGCACGGTGCCCAGGCCGGGCGACCAGTTGACGGGCGCGTCGGAGGCGTACGCCAGGCGGTACTCGCCCAGGATGTCCGCGCGCTCGGCGGCGCTCAGCGCGCTCCAGTCACGGCCGTCCGGGGTGGGGCGTGCACCGCTCTCGAACTGCGCGACCAGCTCGGTGATCGGGCGGGCCCGGTCGGCCTCGGTGTCGTACCAGGAGTTGAAGATCTGCAGGAAGATCCACTGGGTCCACTTGTAGTACTCCGACTCGATCGTGGCGAACGAGCGGCGCTTGTCGTGGCCCAGGCCCAGTCGGCGCAGCTGAGCGGTCATGTTCTCGATGTTGGCCTCGGTGGAGACCCGCGGGTGCGTGCCGGTCTGCACCGCGTACTGCTCGGCGGGCAGGCCGAAGGCGTCGAAGCCCAGGGTGTGCAGCACGTTGTGCCCGGTCATCCGCTGGTGGCGGGCGAAGACATCGGTGGCGATGTAGCCCAGCGGGTGACCGACGTGCAGGCCCGCGCCCGAGGGGTACGGGAACATGTCCATGATGAACTTCTTCGGCCTGGCGGCCAGCTCCGGATCGCCCGCCAGGTCACCGGTCGGATTCGGCGCCTCGTACGTGCCCTCGGCGTCCCAGAAGTCCTGCCAGCGTGCCTCGATGTCGGCGGCCATCGCCGCCGTGTAGCGGTGCGGCGCAGCCGTCTCGGCTGCGGAATTCGTCTCGCTCATGATCCTCAAAGCTCCATCGATCGTCATCTGCCGGCGCCCATGTCTACGGACACGCGTCTACGGAAACGAAAAATCCCCTCGCACAGGAGGGGACGCCGCGCTGATTCCGACCAGGCATTCTCACCGGTCGGGACTGATCAGCGCGGCTCGCTAAGCAGAAGGCGTACGGCACGCATGGCGTCAGGGTACCGCACGGGCCCGGAATCGGGCCGGGCGCGACCGAACCATGGGCAGGGGGACGGGAGCGACCGTACGGCGGAACTCCCGGCTTTCCGGCAGGTCGAGCGGCGGGGGCGCAGGGCAACGGGAGGCACCGGCATACGCGTCACATACGAGAAGCGGGTCACCCTGTATGAGTGACCCGCTTCTCGTTCTTCACTGTGGAGCTAAGGAGAATTGAACTCCTGACCTCCTGCATGCCATGCAGGCGCTCTACCAACTGAGCTATAGCCCCGTGCTGCGTACCGCCCGGTTCCCCTGGCGACATCGAGAACATTACCGGTGACCCCGCCGGTCCACCAAATCGATTCCCACCCACGCCGATTTGACCGATTTTGCCGCATCTGGTTCGCAATCGGCGGAGGTGCTGAAGAGGTCAGGCCGTGGCGAAGGAGTAGAAGCGCTTGAGCGTGCAGTGCTCCTCCAGCAGCCGACCGTAGATCGGCTCCCCCTCCAGCTCCCGATAGGTCTCGATCGGGTCGCCCTTTATGACCAGCGCCCGCGCGCACTCCTCGCACCAGTACTGGTACTCCGGATTGATCGGATCCATGTCCCTGACGATGGGCGTACCGCTGCCGCACCAGTCGCATTTCCGCCTGTGTGCACCCATGGGTCAGCTCCGGCTTTGGCCGCGGGCGGTGCACACACGGAGAGCTCCACCGCTCCCGCCGGGCATCCGGGCGCCATCGGACGGACCGGAGGCACGGTGGCCTGCGCGGGCGCGGCTTCCGGCGGTTGCGGGAAATCCTGGAACGGGGAACTCACGAACAAGGAGCAGGTCCGGGACCTCGTGGCGGCTCGCAGGCATCGCGCGCTCCCTCCCGTTCGGTCCGTCGCCCCCTCCGGCGCTCCGATTCTGCCATGACCCCGCAAGGGGGGCAGCCCGCCGGAGTTCCGGCCGCTCACCGACGCCGTACGAGACCCGCCGCCGCGCCTGCGGTCGCGGCCACGGAGAGCCCGAGGGCGCATATCCACAACGCATGCCCCGACCCCTGCGCCCCTTGCGTATCAAGGCGGTTGAGATAGAGCGTGCCGAACGCGGCGACCCCGGTCAGCTGACCGAGTTGGGTGACCGTCACCAATACGCCGCTCGCGTCGGCCGCGTCGTCAGGACGTACGTCCGCCAGCGCCCTCGTGAGGGTGGGACTGAAGCCCAGCGCCAGACCGACGCCCATCACCGCAAAGGCCGCATACAGTGCGGGCCCACCGTCACCGCCGCCACGCATCAGCAGCCCGACCGCCACGGAGGCGACGGCCACGAGCACGAACCCGCCCGGCACCAGGGCCCTTTGGAGCCCCGCGGGCCACCGTCTCCAGGTCAGCCCGGTCGCGCCGAATACCAGCGCAGTCGGTGCGAACATCAGCCCCGCACGCAGCGGCGAGTAGCCCAACCCTCCCTGGACGTGCAGCGTCATCGCGAAAAGGAAGCCCGCGTTGATCGCCATCACCAGGAGAATGCGCAGCGCCGCTCGGGCGATGCCGGGAACGCGCAGCACCCTGGGTGCGATCAGGGGCGCACCACCGCGCGCGGCCAGCCGTGACTCGTATCCGACGAAACCGGCGACGAACCCCGCGGAGGCCGCCAGGCAGACCCGGGACCAGACCGGCCAGCCCAGTTCCTGCCCGAGCACCAGGGGGACGGTGAGCAGCGTGACGGCGGCGGCGAGCAGCACCAGCCCCGGCAGATCGAGCCCGCGGGCCCGCGCCTGGACCCTGCCGGGTGCGGTGCGCGGTTCGCGCGGCAGCACACGGATGCCGAGCACCAGCAGAACGAGCCCGATCGGCACGTTCACCAGGAAGACCGGCCGCCAGCCGGCGCCGAACAGATCGGCGCTGACCAGCACTCCACCGACCACCTGCCCGGCAACCGCCCCGGTGGCGAGCACCGCGCTGTAGGCACCGAGCGCCCGCATCCGTGCCTCACCGGTGAAGTGGCGCTGGATGAGGCTGAGCACCTGCGGAATCATCACCGCCGCGGCTCCGCCCTGCACCAGCCGGAAGGCGATCAACTGCCCGGATCCCGCCGCGAGTCCGCAGGCCAGCGAGGCCGCGGTGAAGACCCCGAGCCCGGCCAGATGGGCCCGGCCGTGCCCGAACAGGTCACCGAGCCTGGCACCGGTGATGAGCAGCACGGCGTACGTGATGGTGTAGCCGGCCACGATGAGCTGCAACCCGGCGCCGGAAGCGCCGAGTTCGCTCTGGATCGTCGGGGCGGCGACATTGACGATGAAGATGTCGAGCAGTGCCATGAACTGAGCCGCGAGGACCAGGGCGAGCACTCTCCCGGAGCGGTTGTCAGTGGTGGGGTCTTTACTGGTTGCGGAACGTGGAGTTGCCTCGGAGGCCGTCGTCATGACATCGAGCCTGGCCCCGGCCGCATACGGGTAACGAGAGCCCACTGATGCTGGTACCGACAGCACCTGGCAACTCCCCTGCGGGGCACCGATCATGAGGATGTGACTACGGTGACGACACATCAGTCGGCGCATCGGGCGGGCCGGCACCGGCGGCGTCCGGAGCTCGCGGCCTTTCTGCGCAATCGCCGGGCGCGGGTGACCCCCGCCGATGTGGGCATGGCACCCGGACTGCGCCGCCGCACCCCGGGCCTGCGCCGCGAGGAGGTCGCGCAGCTCTCCGGCGTCGGTGTCACCTGGTACACCTGGCTGGAACAGGGCCGTCCGATCAACGCGTCACCGCAAGTGCTGGACGCCGTGGCACGCACGCTCCGGCTGGACGCGTCGGAGCGCGAACACCTCTACCACCTGGCGGAGGTGGCCTGCGCACCCGGCAGGCAGGACGATGTCGTCGAGGTGGGGCCGGAGATCCAGGGCATCATCGACGCGCTCGATCCGCACCCCGCCGTGGTCTACAACACGAGATACGACGTCCTGGCCACCAACCCCGCCTATCGCGACCTGTTCGCCGTCCCCGAAATCATGGGAACGGGGATACGCAACGTGCTGTGGACGCTGTTCACGATGTCCGAGGAGTCCTGTCCCGTCGTCCACCGGGCGCAGGAGCTGCCGATCATGGTGGCCACGCTGCGGGGCGCGTACGGGCGCCATACGGGCGAGCCCGCCTGGGAGTCGTTCGTCGAACAGCTCTCGGCCGCCAGCCCGTACTTCGCCGAGCTGTGGCGCAGTGGGAACGTCGCCCTGCCCGGACCGCGGGTGAAGACCTTCCGGCACTGGGCGTCGACCGGGGAGATACGGATGACCTCGGTGTCGCTGTCCGTCAATGGGCTGCCGGAGTGCCGGATCGTGGCGTACACCCCGGCCGACGAGGAGAGCAAGGAGCGGGTGGCCGCGTTGCGGCGGCGCCGGGAGGGGTGAACGCAAAGATCCCGCCCCCTGCCGGGGACGGGATCTTGATTGTGGAGCTAAGGAGAATTGAACTCCTGACCTCCTGCATGCCATGCAGGCGCTCTACCAACTGAGCTATAGCCCCGCTGTTCACTGTGTTTCTCTGCGTTTCCGCGCTGCGAACAAGAAGAACTTTAGCCTGTGACCTGCCAGAAAGTGAAATCCGGCCGAGAGGTCCGACCCTGATCCGCCGGACAGGCCCTAGGTGTCGTCGCCGAGCACCGGCTCGGGCAGCGTGCCGGCGTTGTGCTCCAGCAGGCGCCAGCCTCGCGCGCCCTCTCCCAGCACCGACCAGCAGCAGTTGGAGAGCCCTCCGAGGCCTTCCCAGTGGTGCGCCTCCAGGCCCAGCAGCCGGCCGATGGTGGTGCGGATGGTGCCGCCGTGGCTGACCACGACGAGCGTGCCGTTCTCGGGCAGCTTGTCGGCGTGTCCGAGCACGACCGGGGCTGCGCGGTCGGCGACCTCGGTCTCCAGCTCACCGCCACCGCGGCGCACGGCCTCGCCACGCTTCCACGCGGCGTACTGCTCGCCGTACTGCCCGATGATCTCCTCATGGGTGAGGCCTTGCCAGGCGCCCGCGTAGGTCTCGCGCAGTCCCGCGTCGTGCGCGACTTCGAGGCCGGTGATCGCGGCGAGCTCGGCGGCGGTGGCCGCCGCCCGCTGCAGATCGGAGGCGACGATCGTGTCCGGCTTCAGCGAGGCCAGCAGCCGGGCGGCCCGCTGGGCCTGTCCGACTCCGGCCTCGGTGAGCGCGATGTCCGTGGAGCCCTGGAACCTGCGCTCCAGATTCCATGCCGTCTGGCCGTGGCGCCAGAGAACGATCCTGCGGCCCCTGCCGCTTCCGCTGCCGTTCAGCTCTGCTCACCTTCCGTGCTGCCGGTGAGCCGGGCGTGCTCCTCGGCCTTTCCGCGAGTCTTGACGGCGTCCTCGGGAAGCGGGATCTCGGGGCAGTCCTTCCAGAGGCGCTCCAGCGCGTAGAAGACACGCTCCTCGCTGTGCTGGACGTGGATGACGATGTCGACGTAGTCGAGGAGGATCCAGCGCGCGTCGCGGTCGCCCTCGCGGCGTACCGGCTTGGCGCCGAGCTCCTTCTGGAGCCGCTCCTCGATCTCGTCGACGATCGACTTGACCTGGCGGTCGTTGGGGGCCGAGGCCAGGAGGAAGGCGTCCGTGATCGACAGCACGTCGCTGACGTCGTACGCGATGATGTCGTGCGCGAGCCGGTCGGCGGCCGCCTGGGCGGCGGCGTTGATGAGCTCGATGGAGCGGTCCGTGGCGGTCACATGCAGGCTTTCGTCGGCGGTCAGATAGACCTCTAGGGTCTCACGGACCGCCGACAGCCCACGCAGCGAATGTTCGAAGATCGAATCGACATCATCCGGGCGGCCGGACGCGGTTCATTTGATCTTGTAGTTCTGGCCGAGCAGGACGGACACATCGGCGTTCGCGGCGGGCTTGCCCTGTTTCACCGCGTCCGCCGGCAGGCCCAGGGTCTTGGCTACCTGCGTCGCCTTCTCCTTGTCCGCCGCGGTCTTGTAGACGACCTCGGACAGTGCCACGGTTTCGGCCGTTCCACCGCCGACGAAGGTGTAGCCGCCGTTGACCAGCTTGATCCGAACGGACTCCGTGCTGTCCTTGTTCCCGGTGGCGTTCTTGACGCCGACCCGCACCGCCGCGTCCGCGTCCGGAGCCTTGACCGTGCCGCCCAGGATGTCCTTGACGACGCTCTCGGTGGCCGCGTCGGTGAGTGATCCGTCGGCCTGCACCGGCAGCAGCGCCGTCTTGTAGTCGCCGACCTTGGCGTGCTGGGCGAGCTTCGCCAGGGAGGCGCCCAGGTCCTTCTCGGGAAGCGACGGGTCGAGGATCTGTGCCAGCGTCTGCACGGTGACCGTGGCGGCCTTCGGGTCGTCCGAGATCTTCCGCAACACGCCCCGCATGACCTCCCCGAACCGCATGAGCTGCTTCGTCTCGGCCTCGCCCGGCCCCCGGTAGGTGGCGTACGCGACGGCCATCCGGCCGCTCAGGGTCTGCGCCTCGCCCTTCTTCACCAGGGGGGAGGCGCCCTTCTTCGTATCGGGCACCTCGGTGTCGGTGTCGACCTCGATGTTGCCGACCAGATCGACGAGGGTCTCCAGGTACGGGGTGTCGAGCCGCCACGTGCCGCTGATATCGGTGCCGAGCAGCGTGCCGATGGAGTCGCGGGTGCCGGTGGCGCCGTCGTCCTCGACGGACTTGCCGAGGGTGGTCGTGGCGCCGTCGTCGTCGGCGACCGCGAGCGAGTTGGGAAGCAGGACCGTGGTGCCCTGTTTGGTCGTCACATTGTCGACGAGCAGCGCCGTGGAGGTGCCGCCCTTCTTCGTGTTGTGCAGATGGACCACGATGACGTCCCGCTGCTGCGGGCCCGTCGTCGCCGTGTTGTCCTTGTCCGAGCCGGACAGGCCCGGAATCTTTCCGGCGGACCAGAGGTAGCCGACACCGCCGACCACGACCAGGGCCACCACGACTATGAGCGCGACCATGCGGTGGCGGCCGCGACGCCGTGCCTCCTCGCGCCGCTCACTGCGGCTCTCGGTGAACTTCAGCCAGTCGATGACGTCTTCGGAGTCCTCGTCGGGCTCCTCGATGAAGGAGAACTGCTCGGTGCGGTAGTCGCGGTCGGCGCGGCGCTGCCCGGGGACGGCCGCGTCCGGCTCCGCGTCGGCGCCGGACCCGGGCGCGGGCTCGGGTACGGGCACGGGTTCCGGCGAGGCCGGTGCGGGTGCGGGTGAGGGCGGGGACGGCTGCACGGCCGCCTGCTGCGGGATGTTCCACTGCTGGGTGGTGTCGACCGCGGCGGGCTGCCGGCCGGTGTCGTAGCCATAGCCCTCGTAGCCGCCGTATGCCTGCTGTTGGGTCTGCTGCGGCTGCTGGGGCGCATACGGGTCGTACGCCTGCGGCTGGACGTGCTGCGGCTGCTGGGGCTGGGACTGGGCGTACGGGTCGTAGCCGTACCCCTGGTCCGCCTGTTGCGGCTGCTGATGAGGCTGATGAGGCTGCTGGGTCTGCTGCGGCTGCTGGGGCGCATACGGGTCGTACGCCTGCGGCTGGACGTGCTGCGGCTGCTGGTACACCGGCTGCCCGTACTCGTCGTAGCCGATGATCTGCGGCTGCTGGTAGTACGGGTCGTACGGATTCTGTCGGTCGTTCACCGGTGCCCCTCTGCGTCGCTCATTCGCCGCGGTACAGCTGGCGCTTGTCGATGTAGCGGACCACACCGTCCGGCACCAGGTACCAGACCGGATCCCCCTGCGCGACCCTCTCACGGCAGTCCGTGGACGAGATCGCGAGCGCGGGAACCTCCACGAGGGAGACCCCGCCCTCCGGCAGCCCGGCGTCCGTGAGCACATGCCCCGGCCGCGTCACACCGATGAAGTGGGAGAGCGAGAACAGTTCGTCGGCGTCCCGCCAGGTGAGGATCTGGGAGAGCGCGTCGGCACCGGTGATGAAGAAGAGGTCCGCGTCGCCGTGGATCGCGCGCAGGTCCCGCAGAGTATCGATGGTGTACGTGGGTCCGCTGCGGTCGATGTCGCTCCGGCTGACCGAGAACTGGGGGTTGGACGCCGTCGCGATGACCGTCATCAGATATCGGTCCTCGGCCGGGGAGACGTGCTTGTGGCTCTTCTGCCACGGCTGCCCGGTCGGAACGAAGATCACCTCGTCGAGGTGGAACTGGGCGGCCACTTCGCTGGCCGCCACCAGGTGTCCATGATGAATCGGGTCAAACGTCCCGCCCATCACGCCGAGTCGGCGCTTTCCGCGGCCGGTAGGCACTTCCTGCTCTCCCATGCGTGCAGAGCCTACTGGCACAGCTGTACGCCTTCGCCTCAGCGGTCGCGGTTGAAGCGAGTGGTGATCCAGAGCAGGAGCAGCAGCGCGACGAACGCACCGCCCCCGGTGAGATACGGGCTGAGGCTTTCGTGGTTGCCACCGTGCTCGCCGCCCTCGGAGGCGAGAGTGACCAGCTGGTGCGCGGTGCTCGTGAGGCTCATCTTCGGCAGGACCTATCGATCGGGAGTCGGAAGGAAGACGTCGCGCACATCGTATGCGGGAGCCCCGGGCACGCTCACGCCGACTCAGTCGTTGTTGTCGTCGTTGCGGTATCCGCGGAGCAGGAACCAGCCGAGCAGTACGGCTCCGACGAGCGAGGCGAGCAGCACGATGCGAAGCGTGTTGCCGGGCCCCTGCTCCCCGGACGCGGCGGCGAGCAGAGCAACGGTATGCGGCATGTCGGGCGTCTCCTCAGTTATCCACAGCCCCCCGCACACCGTAGCCCCAGCACCTACGCTGGGATTTGTCAGGGGGGCGAGCGACATCTCGTACGAACAGGGGGCCCATTCATGACCGAACGCAGCCACGAGAGCCACGAGAACGTGCCGAGCAGGCAGCGCAGGCGATTCGCAGGGATCTCGTCCCGGGCCTACGAACACCCGGCGGACCGCTCGGCCCTGGTGGCCCTGCGCAAGCTGAGCGGTTTCGACACCGTGTTCAAGACACTGAGCGGCCTGCTGCCCGAGCGCAGTCTCCGACTGCTCTTCCTCTCCGACTCCGTCCGGGTGAGCGACGCGCAGTTCGCCCACCTCAACGACATGCTTCGGGACGCCTGTTACATCCTGGACCTGGAGAAGGTCCCTCCGATGTATGTCAACCAGGACCCGCAGCCCAACGCCATGTGCATCGGCCTCGACGAGCCGATCATCGTGGTGACGACGGGGCTGGTGGAGCTGCTCGACGAGGAGGAGATGCGGGCCGTCATCGGCCACGAGGTGGGACACGCGCTCTCCGGCCACGCGGTGTACCGCACGATCCTTCTGTTCCTCACCAGTATCGCGCTGAAGGTCGCCTGGATACCGCTCGGCAATGTCGCGATCATGGCGATCGTGACGGCGTTGCGCGAATGGTTCCGCAAGTCCGAGCTGTCGGCCGACCGTGCCGGGCTGCTCGTCGGCCAGGATCTGCAGGCGTCGATGCGCGGTCTGATGAAGATCGCGGGCGGCAATCATCTGCACGAGATGAACGTGGACGCCTTCCTCGCCCAGGCCGACGAGTACGAGAAGGGCGGCGATCTGCGCGACTCGGTGCTCAAGATCCTCAACCTGCTGCCGCGCTCGCACCCGTTCACCACGGTGCGCGCGGCCGAGCTGAAGAAGTGGTCCGAGACCCGCGACTACCAGCGGATCATGGACGGCCACTACCCGCGGCGCGACGAGGACAAGGACACCTCGGTGACCGACTCCTTCCGGGAGTCCGCGGCCCACTACGCGGACACGGTGCGCTCCAGCAAGGATCCCCTGATGAAGCTGGTCGGCGACATAGCGGGGGGCGCCGGGGACCTGGGCGGCAAGCTCCGCGACAAGTTCACCGGCCAGGGCGGGGGCTCGGCCGGCAAGGGCGGCGCTACGGACGGCTCCGCGGACTCTGCGAGGCCGGAGGAGCCGGGGAACCCTGATGGACCGGGGACCGGGTCGGGGCCTGCGGGGAGCTGACCGCCAGGGTTCCGCAGAGCGCCGCGGTGGGCCGGCCCGTGGCGTACGGGTCGGTGCCCGCGGGGCCGCGGGAGGCGGCGTGCTGTCCGGCGAGCAGCGGTCGCAGCGCACCGGTGGTGTCCGCCGGGCACGCCTCCGGTCCGGCCTGGACGTAGCTGGTGCGCAGCTCCGCCCGGTGCAGCCGCAGGTCCTCCCGGTCGAAGCGGAAGTGCAGCTCGCGCCGTACGGTGAAGAGCGAGGCGCCACCCGCCTGTTGGGGTCCCGCGACGGCCGGGCGGAGCGTGTAGGTGAAGGTGTGGTCCGACACCACCTCCAGCGTGTCGGACCCCTCCTCGGTGTAGCTCAGGGTGCCGCGGACCCGGATGTCCGGACCGGCCAGTGCCACCTTCGCCGGGTCGAACCGAACCAGCCACCCGGTCGCGGCATGCTGCCCGTCGTCCTGCGGCCGGTTCATGCTGCGCTCGAACTGGGCCGTCTGATCCGGACCGAGCAGCATTTCCACCGGGCGCACCGCGGCGCCGGTGAGAACGTCGGGGTCGAGCGAGGAGGCCACCAGATAGTCCTTGACCGTGGTCAGGGCGGTCTCCACCTGGCTCTCCGAGAAGTTGTCCGTCCGCCTGACCGCCGGCAGATTGATGCCTGCGGCACCTGTTCCGAAGTGTGCGGCGGGGCTCTTCGCGAGGAGGGCGGCGGCGGTTCCGCCCGGTACGGCGCCCTGCGGCGCCAGGGGTACGACGGTCGACCTCAGCGGCTCGGCCCGTCTGCCGGCGGGCGCCTCGTAGGGGTGGCGAAGGCCCATGTACACGGCCATTCCGAAGGCCAGGGCGATCAGCAGGACCAGGGCGATGGCGGCTCTGGATCCGGTGCGCAGGCGCCGGGCCGGCAGGCTGCGTACGGCAGGGGCGTGGTCCTCCATGCGCTCCTGGGCGGAGAATTCCTGCAGCCGGGCAGCGCGCACGAACGACTCGTCGAAGACGAGTGACCGGTACTCGTCCTCACCGCCGCCCGCCGGACTCTCGGGCGGACCTTCTGGTGGTTCTCCGCGGCCTGCCATGACTTCTCCCGACTCCACGTCACCGACCGGGGCCGAAACGCTTCGCTCTGCTTCGGCCGATCGGCTTCGGACAGGGCCTGCCCGTCATGAGTTCGTATGACGTCGCACGACTGCGCATGTACGGACGAGTGAGAAGCCCCCTCGAAGAGAGGGGTCACACCTTCAGGGTAGGTCGATTACGACCGGGGTAAACGCCCAGCCGCGAGAGAACCGCGGGAGAACCGGCCGGGAGTCCCGCCAGAGCCCGTGGGCGCGCCTTCAGGGCGTGCATGAAATGCGAAGAGAGTGGGGCATACAAGGGTATTCGCGGATACACCGGCACACCGGGTACGCGTGGGCATGCGCCGACGCACGAGAGCCCGGCCCGCTGCCGGCGCGCGCCTCAGCCCGTACGGGGGAACGCGGACACCGTGGGGCGCAGATAGCCCGTGGAGGCCGATGGAGCGGGGCCGGGGGCGCTGTCCACGCCGGTCGTGGCGGGCGGCGGGGCGGGGTCCTGGCGGCTGCCGGACGAGTTGCGGTAGACGGCACTGAAGGCCAGCGCGACCATGCCGATGCCCATCAGCACGGCGAGCAGCCAGGCCACCGGCCGGTGCCAGCGCGCCGCACCCCGGTAGGGCCGCAGAGCGCCGCCGTGGCGCCCGTAGGGGCCGGTGCCGTACACGTCGTCATCGGGGTCCATCGGATCGCCGTAGGCGCTCTGGCGGCCGTACGCGCCGGGGCCGTACCCCTCGTCGTAGAGGTCCTCGTCCATGGGGCCGCCGCCCGCCAGCGCCCGGGAGGCCTCGGCCTCGGCACGCGCCTGGGCGGCTGCCAGCAGCCGTTCGACGGCGGTCGGCTCATGGATCTCGGCGGCCCGTACGAAGTCCTCGTCGAACACCACGGAGGCGAAGTCCTCGTCCGCGCCCCCGCGGTCGTCGTCGGGCTCCCAGCCGTCCGGGAACGGCCTGCCCCCCACGTCGTCCGGCACGGCTCCAGACTAGCCCCGCCGGGTCGTTCTGGGCAGGGCAGGGAGCCCGCAAACATTCACCGAACCCGGAAGGTCACCGCACGTGGCCGTCGCCCGTGACGATGTACTTCGTCGAGGTGAGCTCCGGCAGGCCCATCGGGCCCCTGGCGTGCAGCTTCTGCGTGGAGATACCGATCTCGGCGCCGAATCCGAACTGACCGCCGTCGGTGAAGCGGGTGGAGGCGTTCACGGCCACCGTCGTGGAGTCCACCAGTTGGGTGAAGCGGCGGGCCGCGGCCTGGGAGGTGGTCACGATCGCCTCGGTGTGGCCGGAGGACCAGAGGCGGATGTGCGCGACGGCCGCGTCCAGCGACTCCACGACGGCCGCGGCGATGTCGTAGGAGAGGTACTCGGTCTCCCAGTCCTCCGGCGTCGCCTCCACCACGGTGGCCTTGGAGCCCTCGGCGTATTCGAGCACCCGCTCGTCACCGTGCACGGTCACGCCCGCGTCGGCCAGTGCGTCCAGGGCGCGCGGCAGGAACTGCGCGGCGACGTCCTTGTGGACCAGGAGCGTCTCGGCGGCGTTGCAGACGCTCGGGCGCTGCGCCTTGGAGTTGATCAGGATGTCCACGGCCATGTCGAGGTCGGTCTGCGCGTCCACGTACACATGGCAGTTGCCGGTGCCGGTCTCGATGACCGGCACGGTGGATTCCTCGACCACGGTACGGATCAGCGAGGCGCCGCCGCGCGGGATGAGGACGTCGACGAGGCCGCGGGCCCGCATCAGTTCGCGTACCGAGTCACGGTTCTCGCCCGGGACCAGCTGCACCGCGTCGGCCGGGAGCCCGGAGCCGCCGACCGCGTCGCGCAGCACCCGTACGAGTGCGACGTTGGAGGAGTACGCCGAGGACGAGCCGCGCAGCAGGACGGCGTTGCCCGACTTCAGGCAGAGGACCGCGGCGTCGACCGTCACATTGGGCCGGGCC
Source organism: Streptomyces sp. NBC_00984 (assembly GCF_045162475.1). Taxonomy (NCBI): domain Bacteria; kingdom Bacillati; phylum Actinomycetota; class Actinomycetes; order Kitasatosporales; family Streptomycetaceae; genus Streptomyces; species Streptomyces sp. NBC_00984. Next base: position 6,115,306 of record NZ_CP108734.1, on the reverse strand, counting down.
TCGTAGATGATCCCGACCACGCCGAGCGGCACCCGGACCTGTCGCAGGTCGATGCCGTTGGGCAGGGTCGAGCCGCGGACGACCTCGCCGACCGGGTCGGGCAGCGCCGCCACGTCCCGCACATCGGCGGCGATGGCGCGGATCCGTTCCGGGGTGAGGGTGAGCCGGTCGATGATCGACTCGCTGGTCCCGGCCTCGCGGGCGCGGGCGACGTCCTCGGCGTTGGCCGTGACGATCTCGGCCGTCCGCACCTCCAGCGCGTCCGCGATCGCCAGCAGCGCGTCGTCCTTCGCCGCGCGCGGCAGCGGCGCGATGTCGGCGGCGGCGGAGCGTGCCCGGTAGGCCGCCTGGGCGACCGGGGACATGTTGTCGTACGGCGAGAGCGTGGTCATGCCCGCAGGGTAGTGCGCACACTGCGGGCATCCGTCACTTATCCCGTGATGCGAGACGGCCGTACTGCGGGACAGCCGTACTGCGGGACAGCCGTGCTGCGGGACAGCCGTGGTGCGGGACGGCCGCCCCGGCAGCGGGTGTCCCGTCAGTACGGGTGCACTCCGACCGGAGCGGCCGGGGGCGGCCCGTACCCCTCGGCGATGCGCTGGTGGTACGTCTCGCGGTCGATGACCTCCAGGCCGACGATCTCCCAGGGCGGAAGCCTGGCCGTGGAGCGGTGTTCGCCCCATAGCCGCAGCGCGACGGCCGCCGCGTCGTGCAGGTCGCGGGCCTCTTCCCAGTATCGGATCTCCGCGTGGTCGTTGGCGTACCTGCTGGTCAGCAGGAAGGGATGGTCGTGTGCGAGCTGTTCGAGTCCGCGTCTGATCTCACTCAGCGGAGTGGCGGCTCCCGAGACGCTGAGCGTGATGTGCCACAGCTTCGACGGGGTGCGTTCCTCCTTCACCACCGTCTGCTCGGGCCGGGTGGTCCGGTCGTCCCCTCGCTCCGTGGTCCGGCTCCTGTCGAAGCCGGAACCTGCTCCGACGCTGGTCAGGGCTCGGCCACCCGTTCCTCGGGGCGGCGCCCCCGGGCGCGCTCGTCTCACCGGCGGCCTCCTGTGAATGCGATTGCAGTGCTGTACCCCGCTGTTTCCCCGCTACAAAGTTGACCAGTCCGCGGCCGGGGATGGGGCGGTTTTCGTGAAGGTCTCTGCCCCAAGACTGGACTTTCAGCCGTTTCAGGGGTTTGTCAGGTGCGCAGTACGACCAGATCGTCCCTGTGTACGACCTCGCGCTCGTAGGCCGGACCGAGCTCCCGCGCCAGGTCGCGGGTGGAGCGGCCGAGCAGCTGCGGGATCTCCTTGGCGTCGAAGTTGACGAGTCCGCGGGCCACGGGCCGGCCTTCGAGGTCGCGCAGCTCCACCGGATCACCGGCGGTGAACTCGCCCTCGACCGAGGCGATTCCGGCGGGCAGCAGCGAGCTGTGGCGTTCGACGACCGCCTGCACGGCCCCGTCGTCGAGGGTCAGTGAACCCTGCGGGGTGGAGGCGTGCGCGAGCCAGAGCAGCCGGTCCGCCGAGCGGCGTCCGGTGCGGTGGAAGTACGTGCCGGTGTCGCGTCCGGCCAGGGCGTCGGCGGCCCGGCTCGCCGAGGTGAGGACGACGGGGACCCCGGCGGCCGTGGCGATCCGGGCGGCCTCGACCTTGGTGACCATGCCGCCGGTGCCGATGCCCGCCTTCCCGGCGCTGCCGATGGTGACGCCCGCGAGATCCTCGGGGCCGGCCACTTCGGCGATCCGCGAGGTGCCCGGGGTGCTGGGGTCGCCGTCGTAGAGGCCGTCCACGTCCGAGAGGAGGACCAGCAGGTCCGCGCGGACGAGATGGGCGACGAGGGCGGCGAGCCGGTCGTTGTCGCCGAACCGGATCTCGTCGGTGGCGACGGTGTCGTTCTCGTTGACGACCGGGAGCGCGCCCATGTCCAGGAGCTGGTCGAGGGTGCGGTAGGCGTTGCGGTAGTGGGCGCGGCGGCTGGTGTCGTTGCTGGTGAGCAGCACCTGGCCGACGCGTACGCCGTACCGTGCGAAGGAGGCGGTGTAGCGGGCGACGAGCAGTCCCTGGCCGACACTGGCGGCGGCCTGCTGTCTGGCCAGGTCCTTGGGCCGACGCAGCAGTCCGAGCGGGGCGAGCCCGGCCGCGATGGCGCCGCTGGAGACGAGCACGATCTCGCGCTCCCCGCCGCTTCTCACCTTGGCCAGTACGTCGACGAGCGCGTCGACACGGTCCGCGTCGAGGCCACCCGCCGCGGTGGTGAGGGATGAGGAACCGACCTTGACCACGATCCTGCGGGCCTCTGTGACGCCCTGCCTTGCCCTTGACACTTCCATCCCCAATGATTCGGCCTCGCCAGCCCCCGCAATCTACGCGAGCGGCGAAAACGGCGCCTGTGCGTTCCGCCCTCTGGACCACGTCCGCCGCACCCGTGATCACGGCCGGCGGGCCGTGGCACCCCGGAACAGTGCTGCTCCGCGTCTCCACCGCGCCGGGTTTTTCGTCCGCGCGACCGCACGCGCATACCGAATGGCTATCGGCTCCTAGGGCAGAATCGGCGCACTGTCGGCAGAATCACGCTGCGCCGGAGCAGGCAACCATCGGGGCATCCCGATCATCTAACAGCCGATAGGGTGCACGGCGGGTGGCTTCCTATGCCCATTTTCAGCACCGCAGGCCCCGCATCCGCCGCCGGCCAGAGGGACTTCTAGCAGACATGGGACAGCAGCAATGCCAGTCAAAGTAAGTGTCGTCATTCCTGTATACAACCCGGGCAAGTACATCGACCCCTGCATCGACTCGCTGCTGCGGCAGACCCTCCCCGCAGGGGAATTCGAAGTTCTCTTCGTCAACGATGGCTCGACGGACGACACTCGTGAGCGGCTCGAGAAGCTGGCCGGGGAACACCCGCATTTCCGTGTCATCACCATCCCGAATTCCGGCTGGCCCGGGAAGCCCCGCAACATCGGTGTGGACGAGGCGAAGGGCGAGTACGTCCAGTTCGTCGACCAGGACGACTACCTCGCCTCCGGCGCCCTGCAGCGGCTGTACGCCATGGGCCACCGCAACGGTTCGGACATCGTCATCGGCAAGGTGGCGAGCAACTTCCGCGGCGTCCCGCACGGTGTGTTCAAGAAGAACCGCGAGAAGTGCACCCTGCAGGACGCGCCCCTGTACGACAGCCTCACGCCGCACAAGATGTTCCGTACGGAGTTCCTCCGCGAGAACGGCATCGCCTACCCCGAGGGCAAGCGCCGGCTCGAGGACCAGCTCTACATGATGCAGGCGTACTTCCCCGCCAAGGTCGTCTCGATCCTCGGCAACTACACCTGCTACTACTACTCGCGGCGGGACGACGGCCAGAACGCCGGATCGGCGAAGATCGTCCCGTCCGGCTACTACGGCAACCTCCGTGAGGTCCTCGACGTCGTCGTGGACAACACCGAGCCCGGCGAGTTCCGGGACATGCTGCTGCGCCGCTTCTACCGCGTCGAGATGCTCGGCCGGCTCAGCGAGCCCGCCGTCCTCAAGTACGACCCCGCGTACCTGGACGAGATGTGCGACGCCGTCCAGGGCCTGGCCACGGACTTCATGGACGACGGGGTGCACGACGGACTCGGCCCGGTGCTCCGGCTGCGCTCCACGCTGCTGCGCAACGACGACCGCCAGGGCCTCGTCCGGATCTCCCGCTTCGCCGCGTCGGTCAAGGCGGCAGCCCGTCTGGAGAAGTTCGACTGGCGGCCGGACGGCAGGATCGACCTCACCATCAGCGGCCGCCTCGTCCACGGCGAGGACCAGACCCCGCTGACGCTGCTGCGCCGCGACGGGCGCTACTTCCTTCACCCCGACCTCACCGAGGGTCTGCTGCCGGACGGCGAGCTCCTGGACGTCACCGACGACATGTCCGGATTCTCCGCCGAGCTGTCGCTGCGCAACCGCGAGACCGCCGTGGAGTGGTCCTGCCCCGCGAGCTTCACCGCCCGGATCGAGGAGCTCGGCGACGACGTCTGCGAGGTCGTCCTGCACGGCACCGGCCAGATCGGCTCGGAGGCGGTCAAGGGCCGCGGCCGGGTGTCGCGCGGCTTCTGGGACGTCTGGGTGCCGCTGCGCGGTCTCGGTCTGGTCCGCAAGGCCCGGCTCGGCGCCGACCGCGCCCCGGAGGTGGACGCCGCCTGCCTGCCCGCCTCGCTGGGTTCGCCGGCCCGTGCCGTCATCCCGTACTTCACCGACCCGCACGGCAACATCACCCTCGATGTGGCCCGCCGCGCCAAGCGGCTGGCCGAATACCTCGAAGGGCGTCCGGTCCGGCGCTCCCCCGGCGGGCGTACCGAACTGCGGCTCGATCTGTTCACCACGTCCGCCACCGTGCCCTCCGCGACCACGCTGGTCCTGAGCCCGGCGGACGGCTCGGACGGGCCGTCCCACCAGCTCCGCACCACCCTGCGCCCCACCGACGGCCGGGCCCACCTCACCGTGCCCGACCGCGCGCCGGGCGTCGCACCCGGCACCTGGAAGCTCGCGGTCCGGCTGGACGGCGACAAGAACCCCCCGTTCCACCTCTGCGACGTCACTGTCGGCAAGGGCGGCCGGATCACCGTCCCCCAGGGCCTGCCCGCGATCGACGCCGAGATCATGCGGGGGATCGTCGGCAGGCGCAGGAAGGCGAAGCTCCGCCGCGCACTGCGCACCGTCGGCGGCCCCATCGTGCGCAGGCTCCCCGCCAAGAGCCGCAAGCGGGCGCGTCGGCTCGCCGCCCGGTTCACCGGCTGACCCGCGCCCCGTACCTCCGTACGCTTCCCACCAGCACACACCGGCCGAGTGCATCGGCCACGAGCAACAGAACAAGGACGTGATCGCATGCGGCAGCTCTCCATCGCAGGGGCCTGGGTGCATGAGCCCAAGGTCTTCCCGGACAGCCGCGGCAGCTTCCACGAGTGGTTCAAGGCGTCGGAGCTCAGCGAGGCCGTCGGGCACACGCTGCGGCTGGCGCAGGCCAACTTCTCCATTTCCAGCCGGGGAACGCTGCGCGGCGTGCACTTCGCCGACGTGCCGCCGAGCCAGGCGAAGTACGTCAAGTGCGTGCGCGGCGCGGTGCTCGACGTCATCGTGGACATCCGGGTCGGCTCCCCCACGTACAAGCAGTGGGAAGCCGTCCGGCTCGACGACGTCGACCACCACTCCGTCTACCTCGCCGAGGGCCTCGGCCACGCCTTCATGGCGCTGACGGACGACGCCTCGGTCGCCTATCTGTGCTCCGAGGGCTACGCGCCCGGCCGCGAGCACGGCATCAACCCGCTCGACCCCGAGCTGGGCATCGAGTGGCCGCAGGGGATCACCCCGCTGCTGTCCGACAAGGACGCCGCGGCGCCTTCGCTGGCCGAGGCCGAGGAGCAGGGCCTGCTGCCCACGTACGAGGCGTGCCAGGAGTACTACGCGCAGCTGCGCGCCCGCGGCTGAGCCACCGGTACGCCGAAGCCCCCGTGGTCCGTACGGATCACGGGGGCTTCGCGTCGTCCGGGTGGGGTCAGCCCGTCACTGCCTCGATGCGCGAGCGCAGCGGCGCGAACGCGGAGCGCGGGCGGCGCAGGTTGCGGGCGCGGGCCAGGGCCGACCAGAAGTCGGCGCGGAGCAGCGTCTCGGGCCGGACGGCGTTCTTGCGGACCAGTACCTCCTGGGGCACGTCCTGCGGATCGGGTACGACGAACTCCTCGATGATCTTGTCGTACGCGTTCTTCAGGACGTCGCTCTCCGGGTTGGCGCCGAACACGGCGACCACGCCGGTCGGTTCCGTGTCCACCTCGACGACCACCAGGTCGGGGCGGTAGCGGCGCAGCACCTGCACCACCTTGTACACATCACCGGTCCAGTACTTGGTGTGCCGGTCGCGGGCCGCCTCGTCGACGTCGCGCGGCAGCATGTCGTCCAGCACGATCACGCTCGACCAGCGGGCGTGCTTCTCCACGTTCATGAAGTCGCGCAGGGCGTACTCGAAGAGGTGCATGCCGTCGATGAAGGCGAGCTCCAGCTTCGGGTCGCCGCCGAGAACGTTGAGCGGATCGCGGCGGGCGAGGGCGCGGAACGGGTTGCGGCCGTTGCGCAGGTGCAGCAGAGGGTCCTTGCGGGCGAAGAAGTCGTCGCTCGTCGCCTTGACCAGATGGACGTCACAGCTGATGTCCGTCACGACCCGGAAGGCGGGGTCGACGGCGACGGAAGGGACCCGTGAGAGGGCCAGGCTTCTGCCGTCGTTGACCCCGATCTCCAGATAGTTCCGGGGACGGTAGACGCGGTGCAGATGACGCAGGAAGTCGTGGCGGTTCACGTGGAGCAGCCCTTCGCAGGAAACCAACTGGTCTGGTTCCCGGCGAAGTTACCTCATGACCGCACTGTGATGTAAGCGTTCTCCCCTATGTAAACCTTCGTCGTCAACATCTTTGAAATTCGACGAGATTTGACCGTCTGTACGATCAATTGATGATCATGGCCGCTCTGCTGCTAGAAGCGCCGGAAATGATTCCTCCAACGCCGCCCGCCAGTCCCGGACCGGTTCGATCCCGGCCGCGGCCCAGCGGTCGTGGCCCAGCACGCTGAACGCGGGCCGGGGAGCCGGCCGTACGAAGGCCTCGCTGGTCGTGGGACGGACACGCTCCGGGTCGGTGCCGAGGAGCCGGAAGATCTCCCGGGTGAAGCCGAACCAGGTCGTCTCGCCGCCGCTGGTGCCGTGGTAGACGCCGGCCGGCGCGGTGCCCGCGAGGGCGGCCTGCCCGAGCCGGACCAGCCGGTCGGCCAGATCGACGGTCCAGGTGGGCTGACCGCGCTGGTCGTCCACCACGTCGAGGGTGTCCTTGACGCCCTCCAGCCTGATCATCGTACGGACGAAGTTGCCGCCGCCCGCGCCGTACAGCCAGGCGGTGCGGACCACGTAACCGGTCTCCGGCAGAGTGCTCAGCACGGCCTGCTCGCCGGCCAGCTTGGTGCGGCCGTAGGCGCTGCGCGGTCCGGTCGGGTCGTCCTCGGCGTACGGCTTCTCACCGTCACCGGCGAAGACGTAGTCGGTGGAGACCTGGAGGAGCACGGCACCGTGTTCGCGGCAGGCCTCGGCGAGGACCGCGGGGCCCGTGCCGTTGACCCGCAGCGCGGCGTCCTCCTGGGACTCGGCGTCGTCGACCGCGGTCCAGGCGGCGCAGTTCACCACCACGGCGGGGCGGTGCCTCTCGAAGGCCGCCCGCACCGACGCGGGGTCGGCGATGTCCACGGCCGCCCGGTCCGCGGCAACCGCGGTGACGTCCTCACCGGCGAGCCGGGCCAGGACGTCCTGGCCCAGCATCCCGGCGGCTCCGGTGACCAGCCAGACGGCGCTCACAGCGCGGCCCGGTCCTTCAGCGGCTCCCACCAGGCGCGATTGTCGCGGTACCACTGCACGGTCTCGGCGAGGCCGGTGCGGAAGTCCTTGCGGGCCTCGTAGCCGAGCTCCTCGCGGATCTTGGTGCAGTCGACCGAGTAGCGGCGGTCGTGGCCCTTGCGGTCCTCGACGTACGTGACGCTGGTGTCCCAGTCGGCGCCGCAGGCGTCCAGCAGCAGGCCGGTGAGCTCCTTGTTGGAGAGCTCGGTGCCGCCGCCGATGTTGTAGACCTCGCCGGCCCGGCCCTTGGTGCGGACCAGCTCGATGCCCTGGACGTGGTCGTCGATGTGCAGCCAGTCGCGGACGTTGGCCCCGTCGCCGTAGAGCGGGACCGTCTTGCCGTCCAGCAGGTTGGTGACGAAGAGCGGGATGACCTTCTCGGGGAAGTGGTGGTGCCCGTAGTTGTTGGAGCAGCGGGTCACCCGCACGTCGAGGCCGTGGGTGCGGTGGTACGAGAGCGCGATCAGGTCGCTGGACGCCTTGGCCGCGGAGTACGGCGAGTTGGGCGCGAGCGGGTCGGTCTCGGGCCAGGAGCCCTCGTCGATCGAGCCGTAGACCTCGTCGGTGGAGATGTGCACGAAAGTCTTGATGCCCGCCAGGTGCGCGGCGTGGATCAGGGTGTGGGTGCCCACGACGTTGGTCCGGACGAACTCGGCGCCGCCGTCGATGGAACGGTCCACGTGGGACTCGGCGGCGAAGTGCACCACCTGGTCATGCTCGGCCATCAGCTTGGCGACCAGCTCCGGATCGCAGATGTCACCCTGCACGAACCGGAAACCGGGGTGGTGGCGCACCTCGTCGAGGTTGGCCGGGTTGCCCGCGTAGGTGAGCTTGTCGAGCACGGTGACGGCGATGTCGCCGGGGCCCTCGGGGCCGAGCACCGTACGGACGTAGTGCGAGCCGATGAAGCCGGCACCGCCGGTCACCAGGATGTTGGTGGTCATGAAGAGATCTGCACCTTGCTGTGGTCGCCGAGTACGAGTCGGTGGGCGGACGGGGATCGGGGCGCGGGGGTCACTTCGACGTCACGGCCGATGAGCGACGCCTCGACGCGGCGGACACCGGCGATGGAGGCGCCCCGCAGAACGATGGAGTACTCGATCTCGCTGTCCTCGATGCGGACGTCCTCCGAGACCGAGGTGAACGGGCCCACGTACGCGCCGCTGATCACCGAACGGGCACCGATGATCACAGGCCCGACGATGCGGCTGCCGCTGACCTTGGCACCCGCCTCGATCCGCACCCGGCCGATGATCTCGCTGTCCTCGTCGACCTCGGCGTCCTCGTGGAACGGCTCGACGGCCTCCAGGACGGTCCGGTTGACCTCCAGCATGTCGGTGACGTTGCCGGTGTCCTTCCAGTAACCGTGGATCGTGGTGGAGCGCACGTCGCGCTTCTGGTCGATCAGCCACTGGATGGCGTGCGTGATCTCCAGCTCGCCGCGCCAGGACGGCTCGATCGAGCGGACGGCCTCGTGGATGGCGGGGGTGAAGAGGTAGACGCCGACGAGCGCCAGATCGCTCTTGGGCTCCTTCGGCTTCTCCTCCAGCGCCGCCACCCGGCCGTCGGCGTCGAGCTCCGCGACACCGAAGGAGGTCGGGTTGGGCACCTGCGTCAGCAGGATCTGCGCGTCGGGCTTGTCCGCGCGGAACTCCTCCACCAGACCGGTGATCCCACCGACGATGAAGTTGTCCCCGAGGTACATGACGAAGTCGTCGTCCCCCAGGAAGTCGCGCGCGATCAGCACCGCGTGGGCGAGGCCGAGCGGCTCGTCCTGCGGGATGTACGTGACCTCGATGCCGAGCGCGGAACCGTCGCCGACCGCCTCGCGGATCTCGGGCGCGGTGTCGCCCACGATGATGCCGACCTCGGTGATGCCCGCTTCCGCGATGGCTTCCAGCCCGTAGAACAGCACGGGCTTGTTCGCCACCGGCACCAGTTGCTTGGCCGAGGTGTGTGTGATGGGACGCAGGCGGGTGCCGGCCCCTCCGGATAGTACGAGAGCCTTCACGTGACCAGTCCCCATGGTGAGCTGTCGGTCCTGTCGCGGGCGCGACGTCCGAACGATTTTACTGAGCTTCTCTTCGTGATCTTCGGTGAATCCGTCGTGCGGGCGCACTCGGCGGCCGTCCGACGGTCGAGCGGCCGTCATGCCACGCTCAGCCGCTCCTTCCATCGCCTCAAGTCGCGGCGCATCCTGCGGGCCACCCGCCTGGACAGCGAGGCCCGGCGGGCGGCGGCCTTCGGCTGTTCGATGCGCTTGCCGTCGTGCCAGTCCGGAACGGTGACCTCGTAGTTGGATTCGGCCAGACCGGCCGACCTGTCGCGGAAGTGCGGGTACGCGAGGTAGAGCGTGTCACCGTTGCGCGAGCGGACCACGTCCGGGACCGTCTTCGCCCGGATGTACCGCACCACCTCGATGAGCAGATCCATTCTGCCCCCTGCCACACAGGCGAGACGCAGCCGCTCCGGCACCTTGATCAGCCGGGCCACGCCGTCGTGCCAGTACGTTTCCGTCAGCGGAGCCGCGAGTTCCATCTTGCGCCGCCGGACTTCCTCGGAATCCTTCAGCACGACGGGACCGAACTGCTGGAGCATCCCGACCGTGAAGGGCCGGACCATCAGGAAATCCCGTTTCGGACCCGCGGGCTCGATCCGGTGAATGAGCGCCATCATGGCTCGCATCGAGTCGAAGCGCCATTCATAGGTGCCGCTCTTCGTGACGTGCTTCCCGTCGTCACGCCCCACCAGGTAATAGCAGACGTAATTGGAGATCACCGAGACCCCGGCACCGCGCAGATATGCCTCCATCGTGAAGAGGGCGTCCTCACCGGTTCTGAGATTCTCGTCGAACCTCAGGGAGAGACGCTCCAGGAGTTCACGCCGGAAGAGCTTCTGTGCGCTCAGGGTGTAAATGACCTTGGAGTTGTAGACGTCGACGCGTTCCTTGGTGGCCCGCCACATCGACTGCGGCGCCCCTCTGTTCACGCCGACCACCTTGCCGAGCACCACATCGGTGCCCGCCCGGTCGGCCATGGCCACCATCCGCTCCAGGGCCTCGTCGCCGAAGTAGTCGTCCGCGTCCAGGAAGAACACATAGCGGCCGCGGGCCAGACCGATGCCCACATTACGCGGACCGCTGGGACCGCCGGAGTTCTTCTGCCTGACCACTCTGGTCGGAACCTTCGACCTCGCAGCGAATTCCTCCAGATACTCACCGGTGCCGTCGGTGGAACCGTCGTCGACTGCGACGATTTCGATCCGATCTGCACCGATGGTCTGCGCCTCCACCGATTCGAGACAGCGTATGAGATAGGGCATCGCCTCATATGCACCGACAACCACAGTCACGTCAGGAATTTGCGTCTCGTTCACACAAACAGAAGACAGTCGGCCCGGTCCGTTGGTTGTCTGACGCCACACGACCGAATGGTGACACTCATCACAAAGGCCCGGCACAACCCTTTGGAGGGGTATGCCGGGCCTTCCCGATCAGGTAATGCCGATGGTCGACTTTCAGCCGCCCACGGGCTCGCCCAGGCTCGTCGCCACTCCGGCGTTCCGCGCGTCGGACTTGGCCGCGAGTTCCGTCACGGCCGTGTCGAACTGCACGATCGAGGTGGGCTCGTCCGGGCCGAGGAGGTACTGCTTGAGCTCGCTCCTGGCATCCGCCAGGGTGTCCGCGGCCGGATTCGTCACCGCGGCGAGCAGGGCGTCCAGCTCGGCCGCCGAGTTGGACAGGATCACCGCGGCGCGCACCGCGGTGTTCTGCCGGCGGAACTCGTCCTCGCCCAGTTCGGCCGAGTCCGTGACCGCGTACGGCTTGCCGCTCGCGATGAAGTCGGACACCACGCTGGAGATGTCCGAGACCATGGCGTCCGACTCGTTGAAGCAGTCGTACAGCCGCATCTGGGCGCCGGTGATGACCCGGTGCTCCCACCAGCCCTGCGCACGCCAGGACGCCGCGTTCCACTCGTCCTTGAGCTTCGCCGTCTCGGCCTCGCGCGCCGGATCGGCCAGCGAGTCCCGGGACAGTTCCGCCTCGTCCCGCGCGGTGCGCCCGCCACCGGCCAGCTCGGCCAGCCGTGCCTCGATACGGGCCAGCTCGGCCCGCGCCTCGGCCTGCTCGCCCTGCAGCGCGGCCGACTGCTCCGCCCAGCGGGGGTCGGTGGCGCGCTCGGCGGCGGCCTGCTCGATCATCGCGGTGATGCGCAGGTGCACCGCCTTGGCCTTGGCGCTGCGGGTGCCGGTGAAGGGGTGCGGCTTGTACAGCAGCCGGACCGGCTGCTCGGCCTTCAGCAGCCGCCTGACGATGTTCTCGCCGGCCAGCAGCAGGGAGGTGTTGCCCGGGTTGTCGTCCCAGCCCTCCCAGGTGGGGGCGTACAGCACGGTCGGGATCGGGTTCTTCCCCGTGCCGGACCACGACTGGATGGCGGCCAGCTGCGGGCGGCCCACCTCCACGATGTCCTCGTCGCGCACGCCGACGTCGGCCAGCGCGTAACGGTCGCGGCCGGCCCGGCCCGCGGTCCACACCTCGTCGTAGACCTTGCTGTACGGGTTGACGCTGGCGATCTTGTCGCTGTCGCCGTGGCCGATGAAGACATGCTTCATCGTCGGCACCCGGAGCAGGTGGATGTTCTTGCCGACGTTGGCCGCGTAGAGCGCGACCCGTACCGACGAGAGGTCCAGGTTCATCAGGTGCACGCCGCCGGGCACGCAGAGCACCGGCACCGAGGTCGTGGCAAGCTGCGGCACGATGTTGCGCTCACGCAGCAGGATCATCGGCCGCCCGCCGAGCTGGGCCATCGTCTCCAGCCACATGTTGGCCTGGTAGGCGGAGTCCTTGGAGCCGGAGAAGTACAGCATCACGGTCGGCCGGTACTCGGCGAGCCAGTCGCCCACCGCGTTGAGGACCTTGGTCTCCGGCGGCACGAGCCGGCTCGGCCGGACGTACGGCAGCAGCGCCGTCAGGTAGCAGACCGCGAGCACGAGCGTCAGGCCGAGGCCGGCGTACGCGATGGCCTCCTTGCCGGTCTCGATCGCGACCAGCACGCCCACCATCGCGAAGACGTCCAGGTGCAGCATCTTCTCCGCGGGCCGGCTCATCAGGCGCTGCGGCGGGGCATCGGCGATCCGCACCGCCGCCAGGTCGATGTTGCGGGTGACCACCGGAAGCTTGCGGCGCAGCCGGATCAGGGTGACCATCGCGCTCTGCGGCGCCTGGAGTCCGTAGAACGCCAGCAGACAGGCGACCGTGACGTAGAAGAGCGTCTCCTCGCCGTATCCCATGCGGGACAGCAGCAGGATGAGCAGCAGTTGCCGGACCAGGAAGCGGATCGAAAGCCCCGCCCGGACGGCGGCGAGCCGGTTGATCAGATAGCTGCCGCAGTGGTGCAGATACCGGTCCGCGAGATAGGTGACCGCGGTGGCCGCGGCGAAGAACCAGAGATTGGGGATTATTGCCGCGAGCATTATGCACGGGAACCCCAGAGCCACCAGGAGCGCGGCGGCCAGCTCCGAACCGCTGCCCACCCGAGCCAAGCGCATGGCTTTCGAAATCACGAAGTACCGCTCCCGAGGGTGCCGACTTTTTACCTTACGAGGGGAATGTGAAGACAGAGCTTCACGAATTCGGACCCCTGCAGTTCGCACATGGCGACTGCAGGGGTCCGAATAGTCGATTGTCAAGCAGTATTACACATCGGCCTGTCGGTCCAGGACAGCGGCAAGCGCCTGCTCGAAGCCGGACGCCTCGGAGGCGCCACGCGTCGGGTCCTGCTGGCGTACGTCGATGACATGGCCGGTCATCTCGGAGAGCAGGACGTCGAGCGAGGTCCTGGCGACCGCCTCGGAGGAGAGCAGCGTGCCCGCGGGCTCGTCGCCGAACGCCTTGGTGCGCATCGGGGTGGCGGTGCGCTCGGGGTTCACGCAGTTCACCCGCACGCCGTCGGCCGCCCACTCGTCCGAGAGCGCCTGGGTGAGGTTCACCATGGCGGCCTTGGTCGACGAGTAGAGGCTGTACTCCGCGCGGCCCCGGGTGTAGCTGCTGGAGGTGTAGAGCAGCAGCTGGCCCTTGGTCTCGGCGAGGTACTTGTACGAGGCGCGGGCGATCTGCACGGGTGCCAGGTAGTTGACGTTGAGCGCTTCCTGGATGGTCGCGCTGTCCGTCTCGGCCAGCTTGCCGATGCGGAGCACTCCCGCGGTGTTGATCACGTAGTCGACGCGGCCGGTGTCGGCGTACGCCTTGGTGAGCGCCTCGTCGATGTGCTCCGGGTTCTCCACGTGCGTACCGGTGGTGGAGCGGCCCAGGGCGTAGACGGTGGCGCCGTAGGACTCGGCGAGCGTCGCGATGTCCGCGCCGATGCCGTACGAGCCGCCGAAGACGACGAGGGTCTTGCCGGTGAGCAGTTCGCGGTAGGCGGCGTCGTCGGTCGGCTGCGGGACGGCCGTGGAGGCCAGCTGGAAGAGCTTGTCCGCGATGAAGACGTCGACCGGCTGGGTGACCTTCATGTTGTACTCGTCGCCCGCCACGACGTAGATCGGTACGTCGGGGAGGTACTTCAGCACGACCGAGCAGTCGTCGGTCGCCTGGAAGTTCGGGTCGCCCGCGGCGACCTCGTACGCCCGGCGGATCGTGGAGAGCTTGAAGGCCTGCGGCGTCTGACCGCGGCGCAGCCGGGAGCGGTCGGGCACATCGGTGATGAACTCGCCGTCGCCGCCGTGGGTGCGGGTCACGATGATCGTGTCCGCGGACGGGATGGCGACGTCGACCGCCTGGTAGCGGCCCAGCGCGTCGACGCAGTCCTTGATGACGCGCTGCGAGAGCAGCGGGCGCACGGCGTCGTGGAAGAGGACGTTGCGGTCCTCGCCCTCGGCCAGGCCCTCGCCGAGCGCCGCGATGGCGCGCTCGGTGGTCTCGTTGCGCGTGGAGCCGCCCTCGATCACCTTGGTGACCTTGGTGAGCCCGGCCTTGGCGACGATCTTCTCCACGTCGGGCACGTAGCCCGGAGCCATCAGCACGATGACGTCGTCGATGGAGTCGGCCTGCTGGAAGATCGACAGCGTGTGCTCGATGACAGCCTTGCCTGCGATCTTCAGCAGCTGCTTGGGAATGGACAGACCCACGCGCTGGCCGGTACCGCCGGCGAGCACGACTGCTGTGGTTCGGGCTTTGGCTATGTGCTGAGCAGACACAGACGACCTACCTTGCGAGGGCTGGGAGATACAGCGATGGTTGCACTCTCCGTTACCGTCTCGCAAGGTGGACGTCGGCCACCGCATGCCGTATCGAAACCTTTTGTTGCCTTGCGATCAGGGCGAATACCGGAATTGCCGCTTCCCTGCCAGGTGACCGACGCCACACGGGTGAGCGGCATGAATCACCCTTGAGCGGGTTCGGTTCCCCCGGACGAATGACGCGGAGAGCGTGCACGGCCGCCGGAAGAGGCTCCTCCGGCGGCCGTTGCCCGTCTAGAACGGGTTGAAATCGTCGAACTCGCGCTGCGCCTCGTCGCGTTCCGACTCGCGGTCGCGGCGGCGCTGCGCCGCCGGACGCGGTGCTTCGAGCCGGTGGTCCTCGCCACGACGGCCGAGCATCTCCGCGCCCGCCGCCAGGGTCGGCTCCCAGTCGAAGACGACCGCGTTGTCCTCGGCGCCGATGGCGACGCCGTCGCCCGCACGGGCGCCGGCCTTCACCAGTGCGTCCTCGACACCGAGACGGTTGAGCCGGTCGGCCAGGTAGCCGACGGCCTCGTCGTTGTTGAAGTCGGTCTGCCGGACCCAGCGCTCCGGCTTCTCGCCGCGCACCCGGTAGATGCCGTCCTCCTCCAGCGTGACGGTGAAGCCCGCGTCGTCGACGGCCTTCGGGCGGATGACGATCCTGGTCGCCACCTCCACCGGCTTGGCCGCACGGGCCTCGGCGATGATGCCCGCGAGCGCGAAGGAGAGCTCCTTCAGACCGGTATGGGCGACGGCGGACACCTCGAAGACGCGGTAGCCGCGCTCCTCCAGGTCCGGGCGGATCATGTCGGCGAGGTCCTGGCCGTCCGGGATGTCGACCTTGTTGAGGACGACGATGCGGGGCCGGTCCTCCAGGCCCCCGTACTGCTTCAGCTCCTCCTCGATCATGTCGAGGTCGGAGACCGGGTCGCGGTCGGATTCCAGCGTCGCGGTGTCCAGCACGTGCACCAGTACCGAGCAGCGCTCCACGTGCCGCAGGAACTCCAGGCCGAGGCCGCGGCCCTGGCTGGCGCCCGGGATCAGACCGGGGACGTCGGCGACGGTGTAGACGGTGCTGCCCGCGGTGACCACGCCGAGGTTCGGGACGAGGGTCGTGAACGGGTAATCGGCGATCTTCGGCTTGGCCGCCGACAGAACGGAGATCAGCGAGGACTTGCCGGCGCTCGGGTAGCCGACCAGCGCGACATCGGCGACGGTCTTGAGCTCCAGGACGATGTCCCGGGCCTCGCCGGGCTCGCCGAGCAGCGCGAAGCCGGGGGCCTTGCGCCGGGCGGAGGCCAGCGCGGCGTTGCCGAGGCCGCCCCGGCCGCCCTGTCCGGCGACGAACGTGGTGCCCTGGCCGATCAGGTCGGCGAGCACATTGCCGTTCCCGTCGAGCACGACCGTGCCGTCGGGCACCGGCAGGACCAGGTCCTGGCCGTCCTTGCCGGAACGGTTGTCGCCCGCGCCGGGCTGGCCGTTGGTGGCCTTGCGGTGGGGGTGGTGGTGGTAGTCGAGGAGCGTGGTGATCGCCTGGTCGACGACCAGGGTCACATCGCCGCCGCGGCCGCCGTTGCCGCCGTCCGGACCGCCGAGCGGCTTGAACTTCTCACGGTGTACGGAGGCACAGCCGTGGCCCCCGTTACCCGCGGCGACATGCAGCTCGACGCGGTCCACGAAGGTGGTCATGGTTGAAACCTCCAGTTACATACATGCAGAAATATCTCACTCGCGCTGTCCCTCCGGCTCGTGCCGTACCGCTGGGAGACAGCCGTCTCTCATGGGAGAAACACGCGAAAGGCGGACCCTCTTCCCGTACGGGAAGTGAGGTCCGCCTCCGCAGAAACCGCTCGACGAGCGCCGAAAATCAGCCGGCGATCGGAACGATGTTCACGACCTTGCGGCCACGGTGCGTGCCGAACTCGACCGCACCGGCGGCGAGTGCGAACAGCGTGTCGTCGCCGCCACGGCCGACGCCCGTGCCCGGGTGGAAGTGCGTGCCGCGCTGGCGGACCAGAATCTCACCGGCGTTGACGGCCTGACCGCCGAAGCGCTTCACGCCGAGCCGCTGAGCATTGGAATCGCGCCCGTTCCGGGTGGACGATGCGCCCTTCTTGTGTGCCATGTCTCCTCAGTCCCTTACTTCGCAGCCGCGGGGATACCGGTGACCTTGATCGCCGTGTACTGCTGACGGTGACCCTGGCGACGGCGGTAGCCGGTCTTGTTCTTGTAGCGAAGGATGTCGATCTTCGCGCCCTTGTGGTGGTCCACGACCTCGGCCTGGACCTTGATCCCGGCCAGCACCCACGGGTCGCTGGTCACGGCGTCGCCGTCGACCACGAGCAGGGTCGAGAGCTCGACCGTGTCGCCAACCTGGGCAGTGGAAATCTTGTCAACCTCAACGATGTCACCGACAGCAACCTTGTGCTGGCGGCCACCGCTGCGCACGATGGCGTACACGCGGATCTCTCTCTCGCTCGGAACGAAGCCCCTGATGCCAGCCGCTCACACGGGCCGGGGCCCGACGTGATCCGAATGGGCGAGCGGCCTCTCACCTGTGAAGGGAGGGGGTTGCTCAGGGACAGGCGCATGGAAACACGCCGAAGGGCAAGATTACGGGCCGCCGTCCGGAGGGTCAAACCGGGCCCTGTGTCCTTCCCCGTCGCTCCCCCGTTCATTCCTGCGTTCATTCCTGCGTTCATTCCTGCGTTCATTCCTGCCGACGTGGCCGACGGGTCCGCGGCGGGCCGGAACGGCCGGTGGGCCACACCCCTGTCGGAGTGTGGCCCACCGGCCTTCGTGCTGCGCCGTACGGCCGCGGAGGAGGACTCCGTGACCGCAGGGGGCCGCCCTGTCGTCTACGCCTCGGTGTCGGCCGAGACGGCGGGCTTCGATGACTGCTTTGCGGCGACCGTCTTCTTCGTCGCCGCCTTCTTGGCCGTCGTCTTCTTCGCGGCGGTCTTCTTGGCAGCCGTCTTCTTGGTGGCCGCCTTCTTCGCGGTGGCCTTCTTGGCGGTCTTGCGGGCCGCCTTCTTGACCGGGGCCTCCGCCTCGGCGGACTCGGCCGCCTCGGCGTCGGGCTTCGGCTCGGCCGAGCCGGTCACCACGACGACCTCCGCACCGTCCGCACCGGCGGGCGAGCCCGCGGGGGCGGTGACCTTGCGGGTCACCCGGCGGCGCGCACGCGGCGGGGCGGCCTCGGCGGCCGGCTCCTCGGGTGCGGCCTCGGGCTGCACGGCCTCGGCGACGGGCTCCGGCTGCTCGGCCGGCTCGGCGGCCTGCACCGGGGCGACCTGCTCGGCCGGGGCCGGCGAGCCCGCCGGGGCGGTCGCCTTCCGGGTCGCCCGACGGCGCGTACGGCCCTGGGGCGCCTCGGCCGCGGGGGCCTCCTCGATCACCGGGGCCGGTGCCTCGGCGGCCGGCTCCGGCTCCACGACCGGCTCGGGCTCCGCGACCACGACCGGCTCCGGCTCGACTGCCGGGGCGGCAGCGGCAGCGGCCTTCGGGGCGCCGGCCGGGGCCGTCGCCTTACGGGTCGCGCGGCGTCGGCCGCGACCGCGCGTGGCGGCCGCCTCGGCCTCGGCCGGGCTGCTGTACAGCTCCTCGTCCGGGACGAACTCCGGCTCGGGCAGCGCCACGGGGGCGGCCACCTCGGCAGCCACCTCGGCCTCGGTCTCGACCTCTGCCACGGCCTCGGTCTCGGCCACGTGCTCGTGGTCCGCGCCGCCCCGGCCGCGCTTCTTGGAACGCTTGCCGCCGCCACCGACCGAGGTCGGCTGCTCCATGTGCACGATCACGCCGCGCCCGTTGCAGTGGACACACGTCTCGGAGAAGGACTCCAGCAGACCCTGGCCCACCCGCTTGCGGGTCATCTGGACCAGGCCCAGCGACGTGACCTCGGCGACCTGGTGCTTCGTACGGTCGCGTCCCAGGCACTCCAGCAGGCGCCGCAGCACCAGGTCCCGGTTGGACTCCAGCACCATGTCGATGAAGTCGACGACGACGATGCCACCGAGGTCGCGCAGCCGCAGCTGGCGCACGATCTCCTCGGCCGCCTCCAGGTTGTTCTTGGTGACGGTCTCCTCGAGGTTGCCGCCCTGACCGGTGAACTTGCCGGTGTTGACGTCGACGACGACCATCGCCTCGGTCTTGTCGATCACCAGCGAGCCGCCGCTCGGCAGATAGACCTTCCGGTCCAGCGCCTTCATCAGCTGCTCGTCGATCCGGTACGTCGCGAAGATGTCGACCTCGGAGGTCCACCGCGACAGGCGGTCCGTCAGATCGGGCGCCACCTGCGAGACGTAGCCGTGGATGGTCTCCCACGCGTCGTCGCCGCTGACGATGACCTTGGAGAAGTCCTCGTTGAAGATGTCGCGGACGAC
Source organism: Streptomyces sp. NBC_00984 (assembly GCF_045162475.1). Lineage (NCBI taxonomy): Bacteria > Bacillati > Actinomycetota > Actinomycetes > Kitasatosporales > Streptomycetaceae > Streptomyces > Streptomyces sp. NBC_00984. Next base: position 6,096,327 of record NZ_CP108734.1, on the reverse strand, counting down.
CCGGACGGTCATGTCCGGCTCGCCGTAGAGCAGGGTCGGCGCGTTGGAGCTGCCGGTGCTCTTCGACTTCTTCTGGATGTCCTCCCACTGCTGCTGCAGCCGCTCGACGTCGCGGCGCAGCTCGTCCTCGCTCGCGCCCTCCGCGGCGGTACGGACGATGACGCCCGCGTCCTCGGGGACGATCTTCTTGAGGATGGTCTTCAGCCGGGCCCGCTCGGTGTCGGGCAGCTTGCGGCTGATGCCGGTCATCGAGCCCTCGGGCACGTAGACCAGGTAGCGGCCGGGCAGCGAGACCTGGCTGGTCAGGCGGGCGCCCTTGTGGCCGATCGGGTCCTTGGTCACCTGGACGAGGACGGACTGGCCGGACTTGAGCGCGGTCTCGATCCGGCGCGGCCCGTGGGCCATGCCGAGCGCCTCGAAGTTCACCTCACCGGCGTAGAGCACGGCGTTGCGGCCCTTGCCGATGTCGACGAAGGCGGCCTCCATGGACGGCAGTACGTTCTGCACCTTGCCCAGGTAGACGTTGCCGACGTAGCTGGTGGCCTGCTCCTTGTTGACGTAGTGCTCGACGAGCACGTTGTCCTCGAGAACGCCGATCTGGGTGCGCTCGCCGTTCTGGCGGACGACCATGACCCGCTCCACGGCCTCGCGGCGGGCCAGGAACTCGGCCTCGGTGATGATCGGGACGCGACGGCGACCCTGCTCACGGCCCTCGCGGCGGCGCTGCTTCTTGGCCTCCATACGGGTCGAGCCCTTGATGGACTGGACCTCGTCGAAGCCGGTGCCGGGCTCGCGCTCGGCTTCCTTCCGGCGGGGCTCGCGGACCTTGACGACCGTACGCTCCGGGTCGTCCGTGCCGTTGTCGGCGTCGGCGGAGACGTCCCCGCTGCGACGACGACGGCGGCGCCGACGACGGCTGCTGCTCGATCCGGAGGCGGACGCCTCGTGCTCCTCGTCCTCCTCCTCGGACTCCGGAGCGCGCTCCTGCTCGTCCTCGGTGTGGTCGGCGGCGGCCTCGTCGCCGTGCTGCTCCGCGGCCTCGTCACCCTCGTTGGCCTCGCCACGACGGCGGCGACGGCCTCCGCGACGGCGACGGCGCGAGGGCCGGTCCCCGTACTCGTCCGTCTCGTCGCCCTCGTGCTCGGCGTCGCCCTCGTGCTCCGGCTCGTACTCCTCCTCGGCCTGCTCCTCCACCGCGGGAGCGGCGGGGGCGGCGGCCTGCTCGGGCTCGGCGGCCTCACCGCGACGGCGGCGACGGCGGCGCGAACCGCCCTGCGGCACGGCTTCGGCGGCCGGGGCCTCGACGACGGCCGTCGGCTCCTCGACCGTCTCGGCCGCCTCTTCCTCGGCCTCGACCTCGGCCTCGACCTCGTCGTAACGCGACGCCGCAGCAGCCGCGGCCGCGGTCTCCGGGGTCTGGAACATCGGCTCGGCGAAGACCGGCGCCTGGAACACGGCCACAGCGGGACGCTCGGCGCGGCGGCTCTTGCGTACGGGCTCCTCGGCCTTGCCGGTGAACTCCGGCCGGCCTGCGGCGGCCGTGGCCCGGCGGCGCTGACGGCCGCGCGGTGCGGCGTCCTCGACCTCGGCGGGCTCGGCGGCGGGCTCCTCGGCAGCGGCCTCGGGCCGGCTCTCGCCGGTGTCCTCGGTGCCTTCGGCGGCCTTCGGCGCACCGGCGGCAGCGGTCGCCTTGCGGACCGCACGACGACGGCCGCGCGGGGCCTCGACGGCCTCGGCGGGCTCGGTGACCTCCTCCTCCGCGGCCACGACGGTTTCGGCGGTCGCGGCAGGCGCTTCGGCGGCCTGCGGCGCACCGGCCGGGGCAGATGCCCGGCGCCGGGTGCGACCACGGGGCGCGGCGGGCTCGGGCTCGGCGGCCTCGGCGGCCGGCTCGGGCTCGGCCACGGCCACGGCCGGTGCCTCCTCGACGATCTCCACGGCTTCGGCGGCCTTCGGCGCACCCGCCGGAGCGGTCGCCTTGCGGACCGCACGACGACGCGGACGCGCGGGCGCCGCCTCCGCCGGGACCTCGGCCACGGGCTCGGCCTCCACGACAGGCTCAGCGGCCTCGGTCACCTCGGCGGCCTGCGGCGCACCCGCCGGGGCCGTCGCCTTGCGGACCGCACGACGACGCGGACGCGCGGGCGCCGCCTCCGCCGGGACCTCGGCCACGGGCTCGGCCTCCACGACAGGCTCAGCGGCCTCGATCACCTCGGCGGCCTGCGGCGCACCCGTCGGAGCGGTCGCCTTGCGGACCGCACGACGACGCGTACGGGCGGGCGGCGCGGCCTCTGCCGACGCGGCGTCGGCGTTGCTGTCGGACACTGCGGCGTCAACGGCCGGTATGGCCGGCGCGGCAGGTTCTGCGGCTGCGCCCTGCGCCTCCGCGACCGGCGGACCGGCCGGGCGGGACGCGGCGCGGCGCCTGCGGCGCGGCGGCAGCTTGTCGCCGGGTGCGTTGTTCTCTTCGGCGTTCCCGGTCGTGCCGGGTTCGTTGGACTGGGGCATGCGGGCGGTTCTCCCGTCAGGCTCCCGGGCGCCGCGCCTGGTTCCGGTCCGGCACGGTCCGCGTGATGTACGCGGCTCCGCCGTCCGGGGCGCGGGCGCCGCACGGGAGCTCAATGTCTGGCTCGCCGGTTCCGTACGCGAGGTGCGTACGGCCTGGCGAAAGTCTTATGGGTCATCGCGCGGCCCGAACCGGATGGCTCCCGAGTCCAAGGCTGCGCTGCAACGACCGCCTTACGCGGAACCTGCACCTTCCGGCGCCGTCGCGACGGCGGTCCCGGTGGCCGTGGGTGGAGCGGCCGGGGCTGCCTCGCGGTCGGGCGCGAGCGGGTCGGTCACCGTGCCGGACTCCTCGTCGAAGAGCCCCTGCGCCAGCCTGGTCACCGCTGCGGGGACCGGCGGCGCCAGGTCGGCCACAACGCGGAGACCGGACAGGACGTCGTCAGGTCGCACGGCAGGTGTCACGTGCCGAACAACCAGCCGCAGTATCGCACAGGGCCTGTCCTCGGGCCTATCAGCCTGTGGATCAAGGGCCTGCAGGTCGACCACGGCGGCGCGGGCGTCGAAGGTGCGCATGCCGTTCTTCGCGCGGCGCTGGACCTCGACGGTCTCCGCCTTGTTGAAGGCGGCCACGGCCTCGGCCGCGTCCGCCACGGCGACACCGTCGAGGCGCAGCTCCCAGACGGAGGCGGTCAGCCGGTCGGCGAGACCCGAGGTACGGGCCTCCACGGCATCGGTGATGTCGAGGCCGTCCGGGAGCGAGTCGTTGAGCAGATCCCGCAGGACGGCCGGATCGCGGGCCTCGGTGAGGGCGATCTCCAGGAATTCGGCCTCGCTGCCCGTGCCGGTCGGGGCGGCGTTGGCGTACGACACCTTCGGGTGCGGGGTGAAGCCGGCCGAGTACGCCATGGGCACCTCGGAGCGGCGCAGTGCCCGCTCGAAGGCGCGCTGGAAGTCACGGTGACTGGTGAACCGGAGGCGGCCGCGCTTGGTGTAGCGCAGTCGGATGCGCTGCACTGCCGGTGCGGGCGGCGGGCCTTCGGGCTGTCGCTTGCCCAGTGGTTCTTCTCCTCGGTGCGGGGCGGACGCGGTGGCGCACCGCCCTCGAAATGCGGGTGGCCCGGGGTGTCCGGTCCGGCTCACCCCCGCTCGGCGTTCTTCTCTCCGAGCGAGGAGATCTCTGGTTCGGGCGCCACGCTGGGCACAGTCGTTGTACTACCCAGAGTACGCGCAAGGGGCCCCTTCAGTTCCCTGGGCTCGGGCACCCGCGGCCCGCCGACCAGGGCCCGCCATGCGTCGCGGCGTGCCTGGCGCACGGTCTCGCGCGCCGAGCGCAGCGCCGACCGGGCCGCGCGACCGCCCTCGGCGGCGGCGCGCCTGGCCGGGGCCCAGACCTGGTCGCGCACGAAATGCCCCACCGGTGTGCAGACCGTGCGGTAGACCCAGGTCACCGGCGCCCCGACCAGATGCCATGCCAGCCAGGCGACGGCCCGGCCGACGGCCCGCGAGATGTACCCCGCGACGCGCCAGGCGACGCCGAAGGCGGCGGCGACCTCCCGGCCGACCGGGGCCAGGACCTGCCGGTACAGCCAGCGGAGCGGTGCGACCAGCAGGGTCGTGACCAGCCACCCCGCCGCCGTCCACAGACCGGTCGCGACGGCCGCGATCCCGCGCGCCAGCAGGTCGAGCAGCCAGGTGATGCCATGGCCGAGCGGGGTGAGCGCTTCCCGGTACACCCAGCCCAGCGGCCGTACGACCAGGTGCTCGGCCAGCCAGACGGCAGCGAGCGCGAGGGGCACCAGGACGTACCGCCACAGGCCGGTCACCGGCCGGACGAGCAGAGCGGTGAGAACCCAGCCGACGGCCGTACGGACCCCGCGCCCGGCAGGTGCGAGCAACGCCCGGTACACCCACCGCAGTCCGTGCCCGAGCGGAGTGAGCACCGACTCGTACAGCCACACCACCGGCACCACCAGCCCGTACCGCACCCCCGGCACCAGCACATACCGCCAGAGCGCGACCCACGGCCACACGAACACCGCCGCGGCCAGCCACCGCAGCCCGTGCCCGAGCGGAGTGAGCACCGACTCGTACAACCAACCGGCGGGGATCACCACCAGCGTCGCGAACAGCCAGGACAGGGCCCGGCCCAGCGGGCGCAGCAGCGTCCGGTCGACGGCGCGACCCGTCACCACCAGGGCGTCCCAGACCATCCGTACGGGCAGCACGACGACCAGCACCACGATCCGTACCGGGATCCGGATCAACGTGGTCAGACAGCCCTCGCCGGCTTCGTACCGCGCGGGGGCCTGGTGCTTGCCGTAGTCCATGCCGTACAGGACGCGAGGACCCGGTCCGGGGTTTCCCGCACCGGGCCTTCGTCACCTGGCCGTCACCTGGCGGGACGGTCGCGGGCGGCTACTTGACGACCGACAGCGGCAGCAACTTCTTGCCGGTGGTGCCGATCTGGATGCTGGTGTCCATCTGCGGGTAGATGGACACACGGCTAAATCCATCGCTACTCTCCGAGCCATGAATACGTACGACATCGAAGCCGAGTGGACCGCTGCGGACCTGGCTCTGCTCAAGGAGCTGAAGAAGGCGGAGGCTCTGCTTCCTGCGGACGCCCCGCGCGCTCTGCTCTCCATCCGCCTGTCAGTACTTACGGAGGACACCACCTCGCCGGTGCGGCAGGAACTCGACCTTCGCCTACTGGCCAGGGACAAGGGGTATCGAGTCGTCGGCGTCGCCTCTGACCTCAACGTCTCGGCAACGAAGGTTCCACCGTGGAAGCGTAAGGAACTCGGCGAGTGGCTGAACAACCGATCTCCCGAGTTCGATGCTCTGCTCTTCTGGAAGCTCGACAGATTCATCCGTCGCATGTCGGATCTCTCCACCATGATCGAGTGGTGCCAGCGGTACGGAAAGAACCTGGCATCGAAGAACGACTCGATCGACCTTGAATCCACTGTCGGTCGGATGATGGTCACGCTCATCGGGGGTATCGCCGAGATCGAGGCAGCGAACACATCGACCCGCGTCGCGTCGCTGTGGGACTACACCCGGACTCAGGATGCATGGTTCGTCGGCAAGCCTGCGTACGGCTACGTCACGACCAAGGCGAACGGAAGGCCGTCCCTGGCCGTCGAGCCGGACGCACACAAGGCGCTGCACTGGGCTCGCCGCATGGCACTTCGGGGCGTGTCTGCCCGGCGCATGGCTCTGTGCCTCATCCGCTCCGGGCTCATGTCCAGAGGACTCACCACGTCGACTCTCCTCCGGCGTCTTCGTAACCCGGCGCTCATGGGATACCGGGTGGAGGAGAACAAGAACAAGGGTGTGCGCCGCTCCAAGCTGATCCTCGGACACGATGGCAAGCCGATCAGGGTGGCCGAACCGATCTTCACCGAGGACGAATACAACGAACTCCAAGAAGCCATCGACCGGCGCGGCAAGAACCAGCCCCAGCGTCAGACGCACGGCGCGACGCAGTTCCTCGGTGTCCTGGTCTGCGCCGACTGCACGTCCAACATGACGGTGCACGTCACGTCGAACAAGTTCGGCCAGTACCGCTACCTCCGGTGCCAGAAGTGCAAGAGCGGGGGGCTCGGCGCACCGGACCCACAGGGTGTGTACGACGTGCTGGTGGGCGACGTACTGCGGGTGCTTGGCGACTTCCCCGTGCAAGTACGCGAGTACGCCCAGGGCGCTGAGGCTCGCGCCGAAGTGAAGCGGCTCGAAGAGGCCATCGCCTACTACATGAAGGGACTTGAGCCGGGAGGCCGCTACACGAAGACGCGGTTCACTCAGGAGCAGGCAGAGAAGACTTTCGACAAGCTCTCGGAGGAACTGAGCGCGATCGATCCCGAGACCACGCAGGACAGATGGACCCTGATCCACAACGGCAAGACGTTCCGTGAAGCATGGGAGTCCGGAGGCATGGAGGTCATGGCCGAGGACCTCCGCCGCGTCGGCATTACATGCGAGGTGACGCGCACCAAGGTCAAGGGCGTGCGTGCACCCTCCGTGCATCTGCGTCTCAAGATTCCCCGTGACGTACGCGAACGGCTCGTCATCAAGAGCGACGACTTTGCAGCGGAGCTCTGACAGCAAGGACAGGGAGGGGCTCGGCTTGACAGCCGAGCGACCCGCCACGTAGGAATACCTCCCCGCTCTTTGACGGAGCGGGGACCGTAGCTCCCACCGTTCAGCGGTGGTAGAGCTGGCCACTCCGCGAGAGGCCGCGATCCCGAGGGGCTCGCAGGGACGTCGAGGGACTCCCGAAGCGCAGGACGGAACTGCGCGACTTCCAACCGCCGAGCCGTGGCTACGTGCTGCGCTCCACCGACAGGAGTCGCGAACCCTTGAACATCACGAGCGAAATCGTCTGGACCTGCGAAGCGTGCGCGTCGCCCCTCATCGATGGACACGCCCACACCTGCGGCCCCAACGACGGGGGCCGCGACCAGTGACTATCAGCTTCGGTCATGACCGCCCGTGGGGCGGAGTCTCTCAGCACGAGTACCGGCGCATGGCGCAGAACCATGGGCACCCGCTCGCCTACCGCGTCCACTTCGCCGCTATCGGATGGGCCGACCGCCACGGACACGCCGCGTTCGAACCTGGCCGACTGGCCGCGCTACTCGGCCAGGACGGCAAGCGACTGTCCGACCAGAGCACCCGCAACGCGGTAGTGCGCGCCAAAGATCTCCACCTCATCTCGCCCCGTTCCGGCGCGGCCTGCCTGGTGCTCCCGGCTCACCTGTTCCAGAAGGCCAAGGGTGCGCCGGTACCCTGCCGCGTCCACCAGGACAGGTGACCGCACACCACGCGTGTAGTCAGAGCACGTCTGGCGTGTGCTCATACAGCACCTGACCTGCACGAACGTTCACGTCCTCTCTTATCTATTTGGCTCCAGTGCAGTGCGGCCCCCTCCGGGGCCGACAGGGCGTAGCCCCTTGGCTCTACGGCGAACGGAAGCAGGGCGCGGCAGCGCCCACAAGGCAGGGCAACGGCGAAGGGATAAGCGGCAGGCGGCGGCTACGCCGCCACAGTCCAGCCACTACGACAGAGCGGCCCGTAAGGGCCGAAGGAGGAAGCCCGGGAAGCAAGCCCAGTGGGGCGCTGCCGCGCCCCCAGAGAGCTTGCCCGCAAGCAGTAGCGGCCTACTCCTTTGGCCGCTACGCGGCCACCTGTCGCAGCCGCCGGGGCAAGGCCAGGCAGCCCCTATTCCTTGCACTCTTCCGCCGTCGCCCAGACGGCAGGCACAAGCCTGTGAGCTGGCACTATCCCGCAGCCGGCGGGACCCAAGCGCAGCCCTGAAAGACCCTGAAACCGTGGCAGGATCTGAGCTGCTAAGACTCGGCGATGCGAGCTTGCCCCCTTCGGGGGTCATACCCCCACCCCTTCGCCGCTGCCTGCCTTACCCTCCGCCTCCGCCCGCCGTCGACAGACGTACGACTGTGCGATGACCAGAGCGCCCGACAGGGCGACTGCCCGCCTGCCCTGCGGTCGAGCGCTGGCCAGCAGGCCGGGAGGCAGGCGCACAGCGGCTCACGCTGGCCAGCACAGGCAGGCTGGCCAAGGGCGCGACAGCGCCCACCAGGGCCAAAGACGGGCCGTCTCATAAACCATCGTTAGTGAGACAGTCGGCCAGTCCCCGGGCAGTGCCCGTTTCGCTCCCGTCTCACCGTCTCACAACCCGTCTCAAAAGATGCGTCTCACGACTGGCTTTCGAGACACGTTTATGAGCCGGTCCAGTCATGACGAAGACGATCACCCCGGCCGAACAGGTCGAGCGCCACGAGTGCCCGAAGTGCCAGGCACCCGCAGGAAGCCCCTGCCGTACCGGAGCGGGCAAGGTCGCAGCGAACTACCACACGGGCCGCTTCGCCCTGGTGCCCGCGCTCAAAGCCGAACTGACCGTGAAGACTCCGGCCGACCGCAACCCGGGTAAGCCCTGGACGGCAGGTGCACCCGTGGCACAGCCACCCGACGCCATAGCGGGCGCAGCGATCCGGCTTGGCTACGCCCGTTGCTCGACCGTGGGGCAGGAACTCCAGTCACAGTTGGACGCTCTTGCCGGGGCGCAGTGCACCCGTGTGTTCTCGGAGAAGATCAGTACCCGTGTGAAGGAGCGGCCGGAGCTTGAGAACGCGCTCACGCTGGCACGGGAGTTCAAGCAGGCAGCACCGAACCAGCCGGTCATCCTGACCGTGGTCGAGATGAAGCGTCTCGCCCGCAGCACGGCAGAGCTGATGTCCCTGTCGTCCACCCTTCAGGCGGACGGCATCCAACTGGAACTCCTCTCCGGTCCCCTCCAGGGTGTGTACGACCCGAACGGCGCGGGTGCCATCGTGTTCGCCGTCCTCGCCGTCAGTGCAGAGGTCGAGAGGGAAGGCATCCGGGAGAAGACGTTGGAAGGCTTGGACGCTGCGGCCCGCAAGGGCAACCACGGAGGACGCCCGACCGTGGTGGACGACGACAAGCTAGCCGTAGCCCGTGCCCGGCTGGCCAAGGGAGAGAGCGTCACAGCCATCGCTAAGGGACTGGGAATCTCCCGGGCTACGTTGTACCGGCACATAGGCGACAGCGCCTGAGAGGCGCCTGTGCCCCGTGCTTGTCGGCGTTCGCACGGGGGCACAGGCTTCCTCTCCGGCTTCCGTGGGGCGCAGCAGGCCGTCAGACAGTGACCTCAGAGTGAGCCGGTACCGGCGGGCGAACGCCCGTAAGGATCTCCGCGTGGGCGCGTAGGCAGGGAGCAAGCTCCGGGTACCAGCCACGGGCGACGGCTTGCAACATCTCGGCCACGGCTGCGAGTTCTCCGATTCGGCCGGCTGGACTGTCCAGAATCGAAGCGAACTCCTGCCGGATGCGGTGCGCGACGCCGGGCACCAGCAGGCTGTTCGCGTGGAGTAGACCCGCGTCGAAGCCGAGGGGCACCAGCCCCCACCGTTCCCAGTCCAGCAGGTTCAGAGGCATGGTCGTGAGGTTGCCCCAGTGTAGATCACCATGACCGGCCACCCGCTCCACCTTGCCCGGGGCAGGGATGCCGAGGAACTGAGGGAAGGCGCGTTCCATCCACTCGTCCCGAACGGTGACCCGCACTCCGTCCGCTTCGCTCAGCAGGCCGAGTGCCTGGCACAGGTCGTCCCACCACGCGTCAGGCAAGCCGGGGTCATGGTCTAGGTCTGCCCGGTCCGGGGATACGACGGGTTGGGTCACGTAGTCGAAGGCTTCCGCCTCGAACGCCCACTCGCCGTCAGTCCAGTCGTGCACCACGTACAAGCGTGGACGCGGCACAGCGTCAGGCACCAGCAGAGACGCGCCGACGATGCCCTCTCCCCGTTTCCTGCCCGCGTTCCGCTCGGCAGTGCGGCTCACCCGTAGCCACCGGTCTCCTGCCCTCCGGCCGAGGGTGACACCCTGGAATCCCCATGCCAGCGGCCCCGTGCACGTGAGGGCCAGAGCCTTCGCCGCCCGGTCGTGGGCGGCTTCCATCAGGGTCTGCACGTCCTCACTCGGAGGAGAGTTCATCGGTCACCTTCCTGAGTTCTCCGGCCGTCAGAGGGGCAGCCAGAGCTTTCGCCGCATCGTCCCAGTGCTCGCGGGTGCTCGCGGAAGTCAGGACCACATCGAGGCCGGGGCACGATCCGGCAGCCAGCACGGCAGCGGCTGCGGGCGACAGGCCGGGGCGGATGAAGTCCACCAGTTCCGGTGTCATGGCACTGAGCAGTTCGCCGCCGTGCAAGGGAGCAGACCCGAACGTGATGAGCCCCGCGTCTTTCGCGTCCATCAGCGGTCCAACCCCGTTGAGCGCCTGTCTGATCAGGTCGTCCATGATCAGGCTGACCGGCATCTGCAAGCCCGTGAGGTGGTGCTCTACCGAGCCCGCTGCCTCTCGGGCCAGGCCGAGCAACTCGGAAACCGCGAACGCTTCGGAGGTCAGACCCGACCACGTAGCTACCCCGTAGCCGCCGATCCGGCCAGCCTGAGCGTACTCCTCCAGCACGGCGAACGCTTCCCGGACCCGCCCGTGAAGAGCGGCACGGTCGAGGCCGTGCCCGTGGTGCTCAGGGTTGTGCACGAACACGATGTCCGCGCGGCCGAGCACCGCCAACGAACGCTCCGTCTGCCATCGAACGAAGGGCGGAGCAAGGCTGTGCCCGCTGGACGCCTCTTCCCGGCTGAGGCACTTCTCAGCCTGAGCGACGTGGCCTTGCTTGTCCGTGAAGAACCCCGTCTTCGTGGCTACCCGCACGGTCGGGTACGTCCGCAGTACCGAGCGCAGCGCCTCGTGTGCGTAGCCGTGGGCGTAGTTGGGTGCCGTGTCCACCCATGGGCTACCCGCAGCCAGGGCGGTGCGTGCCGCCTGGCCCACGGCACGCACGCGGTACGTCCCCAGGGACAGCACGGCCGTCACAGCGCTGTCCCCACGACCGCGACGACGTGCCCCTCTATGAGGGCCGAGACAAGCTCGGCCACGTCCTTGACCTCCAGCCCCGCACAGTCGGCCATGTCCCCGAGCGTGACGGGCGCACCCGTCAGCAGCGCGCTCAGGGCAGGTTCGGCCGACTCGGCAAAGTCCCAGGCGGTACCGGCCGCCGAGAGCGTGACCGTGCCATGTACGCCGTTCGCCGTCAGGCGGCCCCGGGCGGTGGTCACCTTGACCGTGATCCCCCGCTGTGCGGGCAGCCCTTCCACGTAGGGCAGGGAAGGGATCGCGTGACCCAGGTCTGTCGTGTCGCTGGACTCCGCCCACCGCTCCACCAACCGAGGGTCCGCCATCATGTTGAGCACCTCACCGCGCAAGGCCGCGATGAAGTCCGACTGTTCCGCCAGGGGCAAAAACCGCGGGACGTCCTTGCGCAGTGCGAGGGACGACCGGAGCTGATCGACGACCCAGATCATGAGGTCCGCACCGGTGTGCGGAACCATGCCGAAGGTCAGGTGTAACGACTCCGTCCCTTGGTCTGCGGTGACCGCGTGCCACCAGCCGCGCGGCAGGTAGAGCACATCCCCCGGAGACAGAACGATGTCGGCTACCGGGTCACCCTCGGGTGTCTCGGGAGACTCCACGTCCCGGAAGGTCGGAGCCTCTCGGGTGGACCCGTACAAGCGCCACCGCTTCGAGCCGTGAACCTGCACCACCACCACGTCGTGATCGTCCCAGTGCAGGCCGAAGCCCTCCCGGTCGGTCCAGGACGCGTACGCGTTGGCCTGTACGGACGTGCCGAGGAACCTTTCGAGACCCTCGGCAGCCGCACCCACCGCCGGATGAATCTTCTCTACCGAGTCCAGAACCAGCGACGCCCCGTCCCTGAGCTGGGCGTGGAACTCCGCCGGCTGGATGCGGGACCAGGAGACCGCGCGGCGGTTCGTGGTCGGGATCGCGTAACGGTGAAGGGGGACCATCTCGCCGTCGAGGGACAGGCGCAGCCGGGGCGGCTCCAGTCGTTGTGTGGCGATGATCCGATTCAGGTCGTCCCAGGAGAACAGGTCCGCCGTACCGGCGGTGCTAAGGATGTGCGCGTAGGAGCGGTGGTACGTCCGGGTGAGGAACGTGTCCCCACCCAGACGCCCCGCCCACGAGACTTCATCGAGCATCGTGGGCTACCCCGCTAGTCGTTGCCGTCGGAACGGCCACTGGTGTTGTCGGACTCCTGCTCGGTCCGCGTCCGCGCGGCCACGATCTTGCGCTTCGCGACGAGCAGGCCACCCCTCTCGGGGGCCACCGATCCGGTGTTCTCTTCCACCATCGGACTTACCTCTCTACTCGGGAACACCCGCCGGGAATCCGGCGGGGAGTCTGGGAAGGCAGCAGCCTCCACGGCAGCTACCGCGTGGCGAGGACTCCGGCCACAACCAGGGCGGAGCCACCGAGAACCATGGCCAGGTAGAGCGGACCCGCGTACCGGCCGACGCGGCGCAGCGTCCATCTCGCTAACGACCTTGGGTGAAATTGGGGTCGGGGCGTGTTGGCCTGGTGGTTCGGCTGGTGGGTGATCAGCAGACGGTGTTGCGGGCGAGGACGAGTTCGGTGTTCGTCCGGCGGCGGGTCGGGCGTCGTGCGGAGCGGTCGGAGACCAGCGAGGCGATCGCGAGGTGGGTCTCGGCGTAGGTCTCGCGTCGGCCGGTGTACCGCTGGAGGGGGCGCCACTGCTTGTACTCGGCGTTGGTGTGCTCCACGCAGATCCGCGCCGAGGACTGGCGGCGGCGCATCTCGCGCCAGGCCCGCTTGTCCCCGTCGCAGGCGTCCTCGGCCGGCTTCTTCGGAGGGGCGCTGACCTGGCTGGGGAACTCCTTGGCCAGGCCCTGGTATCCCGAGTCGACCTCGGCCTTCACCCCCGGGTGCCGGCGGAGCTGGTCCGCGATGCCCTCGGTGCGCAGGGCGGTCTGGTCGTGCATCCGGCCCGGGCGGACGACACCGGAGAACAGCGTGCGGCCCTGCTGGTCGCTGAAGGTGGTGGTCTTGATCGTGTTCTGCTTCTTCTTGCCGGACACGAAGGCCTTGCGCCCCGGCCGTCCGGCGCGTGGGCGTCGGACCTGCACCTCGGTGCCGTCGATCCGCAGGTCCACGCCTTCGAAATCGGCGTAGGCGAACGCATCTTCCAAGGTCCGCAGCCTGACGCCGGGGCGGTCGGGCACGGCGAAGCCGCGGGCAGCGAGCAGGGGCCTGACCTGGCGGATCGCGGCGGAGACCGTGGAGCGGTCCACCCGGTACAGCTCGGCCAGAGCGGCGTGAGGCAGGCCGAGCCGCAGGTGGACGAGGGTGACCAGCAGCCGGTCGACGAACTCCAGCTTCGGCTTGCGCCCGGCCCCCTCCGCCCGGCGCCGTTTGTAGCCCCGCTGCCGGTCGAGCGCCGACTCACGCCGGGCCCACCAACGCGGCGACAACTCTTCGAGCAACTCGCCGAGATGTGCGCGAGAGACCCCGGACAGGGCAGGATGGGAGCAGGCCGCACGGGCCCAGGTAAGCGTCACAACTCACCCAACCCGTGCGGCCCTTCTCACGTCACGGCCCCACCAACACCGGGGCTATTCATCCCCAGGCCGTAAGCCCGGCATCACTGCCCTGTCGGCACGCGTAGCGCCTCCGCGATCCGCTCGACCGCGTCAGCGCGGATCATGCCGAGGTGGACGTACGCGCCCCCGCTATGGGTGACCACGGGCCGCACGCTGCTCCACGCGCTTTCGGGAACTCCCAGAGCGGTGAGAGCCGCACGTATGGACTCGGCTGCCTCAGCTGCTGTGGCCCGCGAGTCCCTCCACGTCTGCATCTCCATCAGGCAGCCACGGACTTGGGGCAGTCGTTGGCGTGGCGATACGTGGTGAGGGGCGGCCCGGACGACCGGTCGACAACGGTCCGGCGGACAGCCTCCATCGGCTTCACAGGGCGCATGCACGCGGAGCACTTGTGCCCCGAGGGGGCATACGTCACGTACTCCACCACGTCCCTGACCGGGGCCGTCTCGTTCGCCGTTGCCATGTCGCCGCCTCCGCGTAGCTCGGTGTACGGACGACGCTAGAGACCGAGGGGCGCAAGACTCCACGTTGTTGCACGGCGTTGCACAGGATTACCCGAGCGCGGAGAGCGCATCAGTGATGAGACCCCGCGCCGACTCACCGCGCACAGCCACCTGCGACAGCTCAGCGAAGGCCCGCAGGTACGTACGGATCTCCCCAGGGGTGGTCAGGTTGATCTCGGCCGTCAGCGTCTCGACCGCCACTTGCCGATCGTCGAAGGCATAGAACGCTTCGAGCGGCCACACCGTGCGGCGTGCCTGCTTCGGGATGATGCCGAGCGCCACGTTCGGCCGTCGCATCACAGTGAGCAGATGCTCAAGCTGTTCCCGCATGGCTGCGTCATCGCAGACCCGGTAGTGGAGAACCGTCTCTTCGAGGAGAAGGGCGAACCGATGCTCACCCTCACGGATCACCCGCGACCGATCGAGCCTGGCAGCCACCGCATCGGCTACGTCGTCCGGTGTTCCCTGAAAGGACGTGATAGCCCTGAGAAGCCCTGTCGCGTAACCGGCGGTCTGGAGCATGCCCGGCATCACGTTCGACGCGTACACGCGAAAGGAGCGGGTCCGCTGGTAGAGCGGGACAGTCTGCTCATGAACCCGCCGCATACCGTCCTTGTGGATCTGCTTCCACTCCGCGTACATGGACTCGGCGTTCCGCGACGCGGCGACTATGTCGGCCGCTTGGTCGTCTGCTCCACACGCGGAGCACCATGCGCGGATGTCCGCGTCCGAGGGCGGCGTGATGCCCCGTGCGATGCGGGAGGACTTCGCCCGGTGCCAGCCGCACCGAACGGCCAACTCATGCCCTGACAGCCCCGCGTCTTTCATCAACCCTTGCAGGCGGGTGGCAACAGCGTTGCGCGCGGCTTGCGCGCTGGAGAGCGGGGACGAGGGCATGAGCTGACCGGTCAGGATTCAGACGGCGTACTTCTCGTGCGGGATGGCTCGCTCCCACACCGCTTCGAACGCCGACGCGCACAGCTTGGCTACATCAGGATCTTCCGTCTGGTCGGTGTGAACCCACCGGCCGATCCCGTCGAAGATGTTGAACTGGACCAGCTTGCCGTCGAACAGCCAGAAGTCGTTGCCCGGCAAGGCAAGGTCCGAGGCACTGCGACGGGGCAGCCAACGAATCTGCTCGCCGGCCGCCACGTTCGTGAAGGTGCCTGAGTGCTCGAAGGCGATGTAGTCGCTGACCGGCTCGGACACGATGCGGGCCCGTCGGATCAGCACTCCCTTTGCCGTCACCTCTTGCACGAGGTCAAGCCAGGGACGCCACCATGAAGCTCGGCCATCCGGGTTCAGCCGGTGCCCCTGCTTCCATGCGGAGAAGCCTTCGATCTCGTTGTCCACGCCGTACCCGTCGCGCATCTCAAGATGCACGGCTGACTCCCGCACTGACCTGATGAGGTCAGAGAAGTCAGTCAGACTCTGCGACACGAAGCGCCTCCCTGAGAAGCGGGACCATCCGCTTCGGAACCCTGATCACCGACTCATGCCCAGGGATCAGAACATCCTGCGAGCTTTCACCCGTGGTCTGCTCGTCTGCTGTCCACCCCTGGATCACAAGATCCTTCGACTCCTGGTCCACCCACACAGCAGGTGATCCGTGATCTCCGGACTCAGGATCTTTACCAACGAACCGTAAGGCCATGAGGTCCCTCCCTGTCGAGCGCGTTGCGCCTGGTTGCACGACCCTCACCCTGCCGGACTGTGCACCCACTCCACGGCCGAGACGATGCGCCCGTCGCCTTGCCGAGGGGCGGGGAGCGGCGTACGCCGCGCAGGACGAGAAGCCTGCTCACGCCCCTTCGCTCCAAGTCCTCGAAGGATCTCGCCGCGCTCGGTCACTCCGGCAAGCGTCTCAGCCATCCTCTGGACGGCATCGCTGCTGGTCACAGCTACTTCTTGACCTCAAGCGGGAGCAGCTTCTTGCCCGTCGGTCCTACTTGTGGCCATGTGTCGAACTGAGGGCAGACGCCGCAGTCGAAGCACGGGGTCCAGCGGCAGTCCTCGACCTCGGTCTCATCGAGCGAGTCCTGCCAGTCCTCCCAGAGCCAGTCCTTGTCGAGGCCGGAGTCCAGGTGGTCCCAGGGCAGGACCTCCTCGTAGGTCCGCTCGCGGGTCGTGTACCAGTCGACGTCCACGCCGTACTCGGGCAGCGTCTTCTCGGCGGCGGTCATCCAGCGGTCGTAGCTGAAGTGCTCGCGCCAGCCGTCGAAGCGGCCGCCGGACTCGTAGACCGCGCGGATGACGGAGCCGACGCGCCGGTCGCCGCGCGAGAGCAGGCCCTCGACGATGCCGGGCTTGCCGTCGTGGTAGCGGAAGCCGATGGAGCGGCCGTACTTCTTGTCGCCGCGGATCTTGTCGCGGAGCTTGGTCAGCCGGGCGTCGGTCTCCTCGGCGCTCAGCTGCGGGGCCCACTGGAACGGGGTGTGCGGCTTGGGCACGAAGCCGCCGATGGAGACGGTGCAGCGGATGTCGTTCTGCCCGGAGACCTCGCGGCCCTTGGCGATCACGTTGACCGCCATGTCGCCGATCTGGAGGACGTCCTCGTCGGTCTCGGTGGGCAGGCCGCACATGAAGTACAGCTTCACCTGGCGCCAGCCGTTGCCGTACGCGGTGGCGACGGTACGGATGAGGTCCTCTTCCGAGACCATCTTGTTGATGACCTTGCGCATGCGCTCGGAGCCGCCCTCGGGGGCGAAGGTGAGACCCGAGCGGCGACCGTTGCGGGTCAGCTCGTTGGCCAGGTCCACGTTGAACGCGTCGACGCGGGTGGACGGCAGCGAGAGGCCGATCTTGTCCTCGGTGTACCGGTCGGCGAGGCCCTTGGCGATCTCACCGATCTCGGTGTGGTCCGCGGAGGAGAGCGAGAGCAGGCCGACCTCCTCGAAGCCGGTCGCCTTGAGGCCCTTCTCGACCATCTCGCCGATGCCGGTGATGCTTCGCTCCCGCACGGGGCGCGTGATCATGCCGGCCTGGCAGAAACGGCAGCCGCGGGTGCAGCCGCGGAAGATCTCGACGGACATCCGCTCGTGGACGGTCTCGGCGAGCGGCACGAGGGGCTGCTTCGGGTACGGCCACTCGTCGAGGTCCATCACGGTGTGCTTGGACACCCGCCACGGCACGCCCGACTTGTTGGGCACGACGCGGCCGATGCGCCCGTCCGGGAGGTACTCGACGTCGTAGAAGCCCGGGACGTAGACGTTGCCGGTCCTGGCGAGGCGGAAAAGCACCTCCTCGCGGCCACCGGGGCGGCCCTCGGCCTTCCAGGCGCGGACGATCTCGGTGATCTCCAGGACGGCCTGCTCGCCGTCGCCGATGACCGCGCAGTCGATGAACTCGGCGATCGGCTCGGGGTTGAACGCGGCGTGGCCGCCGGCCAGCACGATCGGGTCGTCGACGGTGCGGTCCCGGGCCTCCAGCGGAATGCCCGCGAGATCCAGGGCGGTGAGCATGTTGGTGTAGCCGAGCTCGGTGGAGAAGCTCAGCCCGAAGACGTCGAACGCCTTGACCGGGCGGTGGCTGTCCACGGTGAACTGCGGGACCTTGTGCTCGCGCATCAGCTCCTCGAGGTCCGGCCACACGCTGTAGGTGCGCTCGGCGAGGACGCCCTGGCGCTCGTTGAGTACCTCGTAGAGGATCATGACGCCCTGGTTGGGGAGCCCGACCTCGTACGCGTCCGGGTACATCAGTGCCCAGCGGACGTCGCATTCGTCCCACGGTTTGACGGTGGAGTTCAGTTCACCGCCGACGTACTGGATGGGCTTCTGCACATGCGGGAGCAGAGCTTCGAGCTGTGGGAAGACCGAATCGACAGACATCGCGAACTTTCGAGAGTCGGCAAGGGTGACCATCAAGCCTAACCCGATGCTCAGCCTTCCAGCGCCGCCCGCAGCTCCGCCCGCGACGCCCGCTCCCACACGGCCGGAAGCTCCCGCTCCCGGGCCGCGGCCGTCGCCTCCTCCCGTCCGTGGAGCAGTCCCCAGGTGAAGGCCGACTCCCCCGCCGCGTGTGCCTGGACGGCCAGGGTGCGCAGGGCCTCGCGGGCCACCACGCTGTCCTGGTGGTCGCCGAGGAGGCTCTGTACGGCCTTCATCCGTTTGGCGAAGCGCTTGGCGGGCCTGCCGAGCGCGGGGCGGGCCGCCTCCGCCGCGTACCGGGCGCGTTTGGCGGCCTTGCGGGCCTCGTGCATGGCCAGGTCCCGGTCGTGGCCGGGCGGGAGCTCCAGGGCATGGCCGACGCGGGCCGCGAGGCGCCCGTACTCCTTCAGCACGGCGCGGGGCAGCGCCCGCCCCGGCGCACGGGACGCGGCGGGCAGCAGGGGCGGGGCGGCGAGCAGGGTGTCGAGGCTCTCCAGGAGTGCCAGGTACCGCTTCCCGTCGAGCACGGCGACGGTGCGGCGGCGGGAGCCGTTCCGCCGGGCCACCGACCAGATCCGGAGCCGCCCGCGGACCGGACCGAGGACCAGGGTGCGGGGCAGGCCGTCGAGGCGGGCGCGCAGCCGGGCGTCGAGCACCTCCTGGTCGCGGTCGATACCCAGCTCGGCGGCCAGCCACTTCAGCTCGTCGCCGACCGGGTCGGTGACGCCGCGGTCGAGGATCTTCCGGTACGTCCGCAGTGCGCTGCGCAGCCTGCGGGTGGCGACCCGCATCTGGTGCACGGAGTCGGGGAGGTCGCGGCGTACGGCGGGGTCGAGGGCGGTGATCGCCTCGCTCTGGTGACGGATGTACGCGAGGACGTGGTCGCCCGCGGTGGGCCGCCGGGCCCTGCCGTCGGGATCCTTCTTCCGCTTCGGCGCGGTCTCGGCGAGCGCCCTGGCCAGCTTGGACGGGGACGCGGACGGGCGGATCCCGGCCTTGCGCAGCCGGCGCTCCACGGCGTCGAGGAAGGCGGGGTCGCCGTCGTCGGCGAGTTCGGCCTCGATCTCGGTCCAGGCGGCCGTGCCGTCGCCGCCCGTCAGCCGCTCGGCCCGCACCCGGTCGACGCTGACCTCGGCGAGCAGGGCGCCGTCGGAGTCGAGGAGGTGGTGGACGTCGCGGGCGGAGACCAGCCGGACGACGGGAACGAGTGCGCGCTCGCGGACCCGGGAGCGCAGCAGCCCCGCGAAGGAGCGCGGCAGGGTGTCGGAGAGCGGTTCCCGCAGCTCGTCCCGGATGCCGGAGGCGACCGGGAACTTGAGGTGCCAGCCGGCGTCGCCGCCGCCGGTGCGGCGGCGCAGGGTGAGGGAGTCCGCCGCGAGCCGGAGGTCCTCGGTGTCGTAGTAGACGGCGTCCAGTTCGCTGACGCCCCGGTGGGCGACGGCCGAGACCCCGGCCACCCGGCTCAGGTCCGGGAGCCGGGTTTCCGCGGTGGCTTCGTACTTCCGCTCGATCTCACGCTTCGAGTCCGCCATGAACCGAATCTAGACGTGTTGTACGCGAATGGGCAGTGCTCCCGCACCGGCTCAGGCGCTTATCGGCCGCTGCAGCCTGATCGACTGGAGCAGGCCGACGGCCACCCAGACGGCGAACATCGAGGACCCTCCGTACGACACGAACGGCAGCGGGAGCCCGGCGACCGGCATGATGCCGAGCGTCATCCCGATGTTCTCGAAGGCCTGGAAGGCGAACCAGGCGATGATTCCGGCGGCGACGATCGTGCCGTACAGCTCGGTCGTCTCGCGGGCGATCCGGCAGGCGCGCCACAGGACGACGCCGAGCAGGACGAGGATCAGCCCGGCGCCGAGGAAGCCGAGCTCCTCGCCCGCGACGGTGAAGACGAAGTCGGTCTGCTGCTCGGGGACGAACTGGCCGGTGGTCTGGGTGCCGTGGAAGAGGCCCGTCCCGGAGAGGCCGCCGGAGCCGATCGCGATGCGGGCCTGGTTGGTGTTGTAGCCGACGCCCGCCGGGTCGAGCGCGGGGTTGGCGAAGGCGGCGAAGCGGGCGATCTGGTACTCGTCGAGCAGGCCGAGCTGCCAGATCGCGATGGCGCCGGCCACGCCCGCGCCGAGCAGACCGGCGATCCAGCGGTTCGACGCGCCGGAGGCGAGGAGCACGCCGAGCACGATGACGACCATGACCATCACGGAGCCGAGGTCCGGCATTCCCATGACGACGGCCATCGGGACGGCCGCCAGACCGAGGGCCTTGGCGACGGTCCGGTGGTCGGGATGGAGCTGGTCGCCCGCGTCGACGCGCTCGGCCAGCAGCATCGCCATGATCAGGATGATGGTGATCTTGGTGAACTCGGACGGCTGGAGCGAGAAGCCGCCGCCGATGATGATCCAGGCGTGGGCGCCGTTGACGGTGGCGCCGAGCGGGGTGAGCACCGCCATCACCAGGAGCACCGAGAGGCCGTAGAGGATCGGGACGGCGCCGCGCAGGGTGCGGTGGCCGAGCCAGATCGTGCCGACCATCAGGGCGAGGCCGATGCCGGTGTTGAGGGCGTGCCGGAAGAGGAAGTAGTACGGGTCGCCATGGGTGAGCGAGTCACGTCCCCGGGTCGCCGAGTAGACCAGCAGCGAGCCGATGAAGGAGAGCGCGAGCGCGGACCCGAGCAGCGGCCAGTCGAGTTTGCGTACGAGGGAGTCGCGGGCGGTGAGTTTGCCCCAGGCGGAGCGCTCCGGGGCGTACCGCTGGACGGAGAAGCCGGCCATCAGTCGCGCCTCCCCAGCGTCGCGGCGAGGGTCTGTTCCTCCGGGGTCTTCTGCGAGTCCGGGTCGTAGGGCTTGATCTGCGGGGCGTCGATCGAGCCGTCCTGCTGGATCTTCGGCAGGGACTTCTGCGGGGTGGGCAGCAGCGCCTTCTTCAGGTCCTGCTTGCCGGAGTCGTCGAGACCGTAGAGGGCGTCGTAGATGTTGCGCACGGCGGGCCCGGACGCACCGGAGCCCGTACCGCCCTGGGAGATCGTCATGACGATCGAGTAGTCCTTGGTGTACGTGGCGAACCAGGAGGTCGTCTGCTTGCCGTAGACCTCGGCCGTACCCGTCTTGGCGTGCATCGGGATCTTGTCCTGCGGCCAGCCGCCGAATCGCCAGGCGGCCGAACCACGGGTCGCGACTCCCGCGAGGGCGCTGTCGATCTCGTTGCGGGTCTTGCGCGTGAAGGGCAGCTTGCCGTGCGACTTGGGCTTGATCTCCTCGACGGTCTTGCCGTCGCCGCTGACGATCGCCTTGCCGACGGTGGGGTCGTAGAGCGTGCCGCCGTTGGAGATGGCTGCGTAGATGGTGGCCATCTGTATCGGCGTGACGAGCGTGTCGCCCTGGCCGATCGAGTAGTTGACGGAGTCACCGGCGCGCATCTTGTCGCCTTCGAGGCAGTTCTCGTACGCGATCTTCTCGACGTACGAGCCGTTCTTCTTGCCCTGCTTGCACCAGGCGTCCTTGTTCGCCTTGTAGAAGTCCTGCTTCCACTTGCGGTCGGGGACGCGGCCGCTGACCTCGTTGGGGAGGTCGATGCCGGTCTCCTTGCCGAGGCCGAACTGGTGGGCGGTCCTGTAGAACCAGTCCTTGGCGTTCTTCTTGGGCTTCATCCCGCCGTCCTTCAGCCACTCCTTGTGCGCGATGCCGTAGTACACGGTGTCGCAGGAGACTTCGAGGGCCCGGCCGATGGTGATGGAGCCGTAGCCCTGGGACTCGAAGTTCTTGAAGGTCTGCCCGCCGACGTTGTACGAGCTGGGGCAGGGGTAGTTGCCGTTGAAGGGGTAGCCGGCGTTGACCGCGGCGGTCGAGGAGATGACCTTGAAGATCGAGCCGGGGGCGGCCTGGCCCTGGATGGCCCGGTTCAGCAGCGGGAAGTTGGAATTCTTTCCGGTGAGCTTGGCGTAGTCCTTGCCGGAGATGCCGCCGACCCAGGAGTTGGGGTCGTAGTTCGGCAGGGAGGCCATCGAGACGACGCGGCCGGTCTTGGCCTCCATGACGACGACGGCGCCGGAGTCGGCCTTGTAGTTCTCCCCGGTGTTCTTGTCGAACGACTGACGGGCCGTCTTCATGGCCTCGTTGAGCTCGTACTCGGCGACGGCCTGGACCCGGGCGTCGATGGAGGTGACCACGCTGGAGCCGGGCTCCGCCTTGTCGTTCTTCGCCTGGCCGATGACCCGGCCGAGGTTGTCGACCTCGTAGCGGGTGACGCCGGCCTTGCCGCGCAGCTCCTTGTCGTAGGTGCGCTCCAGGCCGGAGCGGCCGACCTGGTCGGAGCGGAGGTACGGCGAGTCGGTGTCCTGGGCCTTGGTGATCTCCTCGTCGGTGACCGGCGAGAGGTAGCCGAGGACCTGCGCGGTGTTGGCCTTGCCGGGCGCCCCGTACCGGCGTACGGCGGTGGGCTCGGCGGTGATGCCGGGGAAGTCCTCGGCGCGTTCACGGATCGTGAGGGCCTGCTGGGTGGTGGCCTCGTCGGTGACCGGGATCGGCTGGTACGGCGAGCCGTTCCAGCAGGGCTGCGGCGTCTTGGAGTCGCAGAGCCGGACCTTGTCGAGGACCTCCTTGGGCTTCATGCCGAGGACGCCGGCGAGCCGGGTCAGGACGCTCTTGCCGTCGTCCTTCATCTTCATCAGCTCGGTGCGGCTGGCGGAGACGACCAGCCGGGTCTCGTTGTCGGCGAGGGCCACGCCGCGCGCGTCGAGGATGGAGCCGCGGACGGCGGGCTGGACGACCTGCTGGACGTGGTTGTTCTTCGCCTCGTCGCTGTACTCCTGGCCGTTGCGGATCTGGAGGTACCAGAGGCGCCCGCCGAGGGTGAGCAGCAGGGAGAAGACGAGGACCTGGATGACGATGAGACGGATCTGGACCCGTGGGGTCCGGCCGGTCTCGGGGATGTTGGTCACGGGGCGCCCCCGGTGGTGGTCGGGCCGGAGGTACGCGAGGTGGTCTGGCTGCGGTGCGGCCTCACAGTCGCTTGACCCCCTTGATGCGTCCGGCGCGGGCCGCGCGGTTGCGGGCGGCCTTGACGCGCAGTCCGCCGCGCTGGCCGCCGATCCGCAGTCCGGTGCCGGAGGCGAGCCAGCCCGCGGCCACGTCCCCGCCGCCGGAGGTGTCGGCGAGCGGATCGTTCACCGTGCGTCTGGCGACGGCCATGATCAGCGGTACGACGAAGGGCGCGAGGAGCAGGTCGTAGACGGCCGCGGTGAACAGCAGGCTGCCGAGGCCGACGTGACGGGCCGCCGTGTCCCCGACGAGCGCGCCGACCAGCGCGTACAGCAGGGTCGAGCCGATCGCCGCGGCGACGACCCCGAGCATCGGGACCATCGCCGACTTCAGCTGCCCGCTCTCGGGCTTCACCAGCCCCGCGAGGTAGCCGATGACACAGAGGACCAGCGCGTAGCGTCCGGCGGCGTGGTCGGCGGGCGGTGCCAGGTCGGCGAGGAGTCCCGCGCCGAAACCGATGAGGGCGCCGCTGACATGCCCGTACACGAAGGCGAGGCCGAGGACGACCAGGAGCAGCAGGTCGGGCACCGCGCCGGGGAGCTGGAGGCGGGCGAGCACGGAGACCTGGACGACGAGGGCGACGACGACCAGGACGACGGAGAGCAGAATCCGGTTCAAACGCATGGGAATCAGCTCTACCTCTGCTCGTTGACCGCGGTGCCGGCGTCCGGTGTGGCGTTCGCGGTGCCGTCCGGGCTGTTGCTGGGGTCCGGGCTCTCGTGGATGTTCCCGACGACGTTTCCTTCGGTGTCGACGATGTCGCCGTTGGGCGAGATCGTGACGGTGACGGTGGGCGTGGGCTTCGGCTTGGCGGGCTTGGCCGGCTGCTTCGGCAGGACCATGTCACGGGGGTCCTCGCGCGGGGCCTGGACCACGACGCCGACGATGTCGAGCTTGGTGAAGCCGACGTACGGGCGGACGTAGACCGTACGGGTCAGACCGCCGCCGGACGGGTCGACCCGGACGACCTCGCCGACCGGGACGCCGGGCACGAAGGGCTTGTCCTTGCTGGAGCCGAAGGTGACGAGCCGGTCGCCCTTCTTCACCTTGGCCTTGCCGTTGAGGAACTGGACGGACAGCGGCCGGGAGCCCTGGCCGGTGGCGAAGCCGAGCTCGTCGGTCTTCTCCATCCGGGTGCCGACGGTGAAGTCGGGGTCGTTGGCGAGGAGCACCGTGGAGGCGTCCGGGCCGACGGTGGTGACGCGGCCGACCAGGCCGTCGCCGTTGATGACGGTCATGTCGCGCTTGATTCCGTCGTTGGAGCCCGCGTCGATGGTGACCGTCCAGGAGAAGCCCTGGGCCGCTCCTATGGCGATGACCTCGGCACCCTTGATGCCGTACTGTCCGGCGGCCGACTTCTTCAGCATCCGGTCGAGCTCACGGACCCTGTTGCGGTTGCGGTCGTCGCTGCCGAGCTTCGTCTTGAGCGCGGCGTTCTGCTGTTCCAGCTCGGCGATCCGGTTGTGCCGTGTCCCGGAGTCGCGAACCGCCCCTATGGCGTTGCCCACCGGGTCGACGGCTGCCGCGACGCCGTTCTCCACCGGCCCGAAGGCCGCTGCGGCGGCCCGCCGGGCGCCGTCCACCGGCGACTCCTCACCACCGCGGATGTCCACCGTGATCAATGCGAACGCGATGGCGATCAGCAGCACCAGGAGCAGCCGGCTCTCTCGTGTGTCCCTCACGTGCGGCGGCCGTGCCTTCCTCGTCGGAATGTTCGTGCCTGTATATCAACGATCGGCCGTACGGAGCGGCAGCGTCCGTACAGCAGACCGATGGGTTGTTCACCTGCGCGGCTGGGCGTCCAGTACCTGCTGGAGCGCCTCGAACTCCTCGACGCACTTGCCGGATCCGAGGGCCACCGAGTCCAGCGGGTCCTCCGCGATGTGGATCGGCATGCCGGTCTCGCGGCGCAGCCGCTCGTCGAGTCCGCGCAGCAGCGCGCCGCCGCCGGTGAGGACGATGCCTCGGTCCATGACGTCGCCGGAGAGCTCCGGCGGGCACTTGTCGAGCGTGGTCTTCACGGCGTCGACGATCGCGTTGACCGGTTCCTCGATGGCCTTGCGGACCTCGGCGGCCGAGACGACCACGGTCTTGGGCAGTCCGGAGACCAGGTCGCGGCCGCGGATCTCGGTGTGCTCGTCCTTGTCCATGTCGTACGCCGAACCGATCGTGATCTTGATCTGTTCGGCGGTGCGCTCGCCGAGGAGGAGCGAGTACTCCTTCTTGATGTGCTGGATGATCGCGTTGTCCAGTTCGTCGCCGGCGGTCCGGATCGACTGGGCAGTGACGATTCCGCCGAGCGAGATGACCGCGACCTCGGTGGTGCCGCCACCGATGTCGACGACCATGTTGCCGGTGGCCTCGTGGACCGGCAGCCCGGAGCCGATGGCCGCCGCCATGGGCTCCTCGATGATGTGCACCTGGCGCGCGCCGGCCTGCGTCGACGCCTCGATGACGGCGCGTCGCTCGACCCCGGTGATGCCGGAGGGCACGCAGACGACGACCCGCGGGCGGGCCAGGTAGCGGCGCTTGTGGATCTTCAGGATGAAGTAGCGGAGCATCCGCTCGGTGATCTCGAAGTCGGCGATCACGCCGTCCTTCAGGGGCCGTACGGCAACGATGTTGCCCGGTGTACGCCCGATCATCTTCTTGGCCTCGGAGCCGACCGCCAGGATGCCGCCGGTGTTGGTGTTGATGGCCACGACGGACGGCTCGTTCAGAACGATGCCGCGCCCCCTGACGTACACCAGCGTGTTGGCAGTCCCGAGGTCGATAGCCATGTCACGGCCGATGAACGACATTGAGTTCCCCTTGTTCCCCATGAGGATGCGTCGGGCCTTCCAAGAAAGCGATGTGGCTTGTTCTGGTCGGCGAGGTGAGCGCGGCGGGCGTGGAAGATTCCATCGTAGTGCCGTAATGGCGGACACCGCGCGAGGGTCCTTCGCCATTGTGGGCGGAACGGGTGGCCGTTCCACTCATGGTGACGTTACGTCGGAGGGATGCGTTCCCGCGATCCCGGACCCTATACCGAAGGGCGACCGAATTAATTCGGTCGCCCCAGGTCTGAGCGCTGTTCGGCTGATCGGCGATCAGGCGAGTCCGGGGAAGAAGAGCTTCAGTTCCCGCTCCGCGGACTCCTCGGAGTCCGAGGCGTGGATGAGGTTCTCCCGGGTGATGGTGCCGAAGTCGCCGCGGATGGAACCGGGCGCGGCGGCGATCGGGTCGGTGGGTCCGGCCAGCGTACGGATGCCCTCGATGACCCGCTCGCCCTCGGCGACCAGCGCCACGATCGGACCGGACTGCATGAACTCGACGAGCGGCTCGTAGAACGGGCGGCCGACGTGCTCGGCGTAGTGCTGCTCCAGCGTGGCGCGGTCGAGGGTGCGCAGCTCCAGTGCGGTGATCCGCCAGCCGGCCTTGCGCTCGATCCGCCCGACGATCTCGCCGACCAGTCCGCGCCGGACAGCGTCGGGCTTGAGGAGAACGAGGGTGCGCTGGGTCATGGTGTGCGGCTCCTTGCAGGCATGCGGGTGCGGTGAACCGAGGCTACAGGGGTACGGAGCCGGGCCGGCGGCCGGGTTTGGCCACCGGGTACCGGGTCAGCCACCGGCCGGGGCCTCGGCCGCCGCCCAGCGGGCCTTCGCCTCGTCGATCTTGCGGCCGTAGTGCACCGAGGCCCACCACAGGCCGGCGAAGACCACGCCGAGGATGAACATCATCGGGACGACGAAACCGCTCAGCACCAGGGCGATCTGCAGCGCCCAGCCGAGCTGTATCCCGCCGGGGCGGGTGATCATCCCGCAGAGCAGCACGGAGAGCAGCATGCCGATGCCGCAGACCGTCCAGACCGTGGCACCGGTCAGGTCGTCGGACTTCATCGCGACGAGTCCGGCGAAGCCGATCACGAAGAACTCGCCGATCAGCGTGGATGCACAGAGCGTACGCATGGGTCAGCCCCTTCCCAGAAGCAGCCGGGCCTCGCCGACCGTGATCACGGAACCGGTCACCAGGACACCGGCGCCCGCGTACTCGTCCTCCTCCTCGGCGAGGGTGATCGCCGCCTCCAGGGCGTCGTCCAGGCGCGGCTCCACCTGGACGCGGTCCTCGCCGAAGACCTCGACCGCGATGGCGGCCAGCTCGTCGACGTCCATCGCGCGGCCGCTGGAGTTCTGCGTGATGACGACCTCGGCGAGGATCGGCTCGAAGGCGTCGAGGAGTCCCTTGACGTCCTTGTCTCCGCTGGTGCCGACGACACCGATCAGCCGGGAGAAGCCGAAGGCCTCGGAGAGCCCGTCGGCGGTGGCGCGGGCTCCCGCCGGGTTGTGTGCCGCGTCCAGGACGACGGTGGGGCTGCTGCGGACCACTTCGAGGCGGCCCGGGGAGATCACCGAGGCGAAGGCCCGGCGGACCGTGTCGACGTCGAGCGAGCCGGGCTGCTCGGCGCCGATCCCGAAGAACGCCTCCACCGCGGAGAGCGCCACCGCGGCGTTGTGCGCCTGGTGGGCGCCGTACAGCGGGAGGAAGATCTCCTCATACTCGCCACCGAGGCCGCGCAGCGTCAGCAGCTGGCCGCCGACGGCGATCTCGCGCGAGACGACGCCGAACTCCATGCCCTCGCGGGCGACCGTGGCGTCGACCTCGACGGCCTTCTTCAGCATGACCTGCGCGGCGTCCACCGGCTGCTGGGCCAGGATGACCGTGGCGCCCTGCTTGATGATCCCGGCCTTCTCGCCGGCGATCTCGGCGGGTGTGTTGCCGAGCCGGTCGGTGTGGTCCAGCGAGATGGGGGTGACGACGGCGACCGAGCCGTCGATGACGTTCGTCGCGTCCCAGCTGCCGCCCATGCCGACCTCGACGACCGCGACGTCGACCGGCGCGTCGGCGAAGGCCGCGTAGGCCATGCCCGTCAGCACCTCGAAGAAGGAGAGCCGGTACGGCTGCTGGGCGTCGACCATCTCCACGTATGGCTTGATGTCCTGGTACGCCTCGATGAACCGCTCGGGGGCGATCGGGGAGCCGTCCAGGCTGATCCGCTCGGTGATCGACTGGACGTGCGGCGAGGTGTAGCGGCCGGTACGCAGATCGAAGGCGCCGAGCAGCGCCTCGATCATGCGGGCCGTGCTCGTCTTGCCGTTGGTCCCGGTGATGTGGATCGAGGGGTACGCGCGCTGCGGCTCGCCGAGCACGTCCATCAGCGCGGCGATGCGCGCGACGGAAGGCTCCAGCTTGGTCTCGCCCCAGCGTCCGGCGAGCTCCTGCTCCACGGCGCGCAGCGCCTTGTCCACCTCGGGGTCGGCGGGGCGGGCCGGGACCTCGTCGCCCTGCGGCGGTCCGGAGCGGGTGCGCAGCGTGCGGCTCCCGGCCTCGATCACCGCCAGGTCGGGGTCGCGCTGGGTCTCTTCGTCGACGATCTCCGCGAAGGTGTCGTCGGAATCGGAGTTGTCGTGCCGGTCGGAAGGGCGGGGCTCACTCACGGGGCCAGTCTACGGATGGGCACGGACATCGCGCGCGGCACCCGGCGGCGGACACGGATCACCCGCGCCGGGACCCCTGTCGGCATGTCGTGCCGAGCGGGCGCATGGTGGGAAGTGTGCGCCCCCGTCCTCTGATCCTGGTCGCCGCACCCGACGGCCAGCACCCGGCGTTCGCCCGGCTGCCCGCCGACCCGCGGTACGAGACGCTGGTCGTCCGCACCGGCCCACCGCCCGGCGTCCTTCGGGGCACAAGGTCCCGGACACAGGTCCCCACCGGCGCTCCCCGTCGCGCCGCAACCCGGCTGCAACCCGCACACACCGGTGCTGCCACCGCCGTCGCCCAGTCCGGGGCTCCCCCGAGGCCGGGAACGGCGAGAAGGAAAACAGAACTCCATGTACAGCGCACTGCCTGCCCGCTCCGTCGCCGTGATTCTGGGCACCCGTCCCGAACTGGTGAAGCTGGCGCCCGTCATCCACCGGCTCGGCGACGCCACCCGGCTGATCCACACCGGCCAGCACTGGGACGACGCCATGTCGGGCCGGTTCCTCCAGGAACTGGGGCTGCCCCGTCCCGAGGTGCTCAGCAGCATCGGCGGCACCTCGCGCGCCGTGCAGATGGGCCGACTACCTCGCGGCCCTCCGGGCGACCGAATAGCGCACGGTCGGAACGACGTCTCTTCACCAGTACGTGGCCAGACGCCGGCGCATCGATGGGCTGGACAGTCACACGAGCGACGGCCACCGATCGGCGGCCCACTCCAGCCAATCCGACCACCCGTGAGGCGGTCCGCCAACCTCATGCCTGTCGAGTTCCGCGGCGTCGGGCTCCTCGAACAGCGTCCTCCAGTGCAGGAGGTCCGCCTCGCTCATCGGAAAGGTCTGATCCGGGGTGGCCGACTGGCGACGAGCGATCCGAGCACGTTGGGTTTCGTGGTCAACTGGCATGTACACAAGGCGGCAGGACGCGCCCACCAACTCCGCCAACCAGCGGATCGCGGACCTCTCGTCACGAGACCAGCATCCGAAATCCAGGACCACGTCGGATCCCAGCTTCAGGGCCTCCAGCGCAAGCCAGAGCAGCCGTCCTTCCAGCACATCGCGCTTCCCGTCCGCCTCCGGCTCTCCGAACAGTGGAATCATCCATTCATCCGGGGTCAGCCGCAGCGCGCTGTGCTCCGTGGCCAGCTGCCGAGCTCTTGTGGTCTTCCCGGCCCCTGGCAGGCCGACTGTCAGGAACAACGTCGTCACACCCAGATCGTTCAGGGAAATCGGGAAGGGAACAACTGCTTTCTCTGCCGAGCCCGGACCACCTGTTCGTCGTCTCGGCGCGGGCCTTCGTGCGCATGCTGCGCGGCCGCAACGGCTGGGCGAAGACGCGGCGCAACGCGGAGCCGGTGACCGCGGGCCCGGTGGCGCTGGAGTCCTGAACCGTACGCGGAAAAGGGCGAAGCCCCCGTCCCCCTGGTCGGTCAGGGGAACGGGGGCTCCGTGCTCAGGTCATCAGCTCTTCGGCAGGTTCGCCAGCTGACCGGAGATCCGCTCGATGTCGGCCTCGGCCTTGGCGAGCCGGCCGCGGATCTTGTCGACCACGTTGTCCGGGGCCTTGCCGAGGAACGCCTCGTTGGAGAGCTTGCCGACCGCCTGGGCCTTCTCCTTCTCGGCGGCGCCCAGGTCCTTCGTCAGGCGCTTGCGCTCGGCCTCGACGTCGATGGTGCCGGAGAGGTCGAGGGCGACCGTGGCGCCCGCGACGGGCAGCGACGCGGTGGCGTGGAAGCCCTCCTCGGCGGGCTGGAGCCGCAGCAGCTGGCGGATGGCCGCCTCGTGCGGGGCGAGCGGCGTGCCGGTCAGGGTGAGCTCGGCGGGAACCTTCTGGCCGGGCTGCAGGCCCTGGTCGGAGCGGAACCGGCGGACCTCGGTGACGACCTGCTGGACGAGCTCGATCTCCTGCTCGGCCGCGTCGTCGCGGAATCCGCCCGGGGCGTCAGCCCCAGGAACGGACGCAGCCTTCGGCCAGTCGGCGATGACGACGGACTCCCGGCCGGTGAGGGCCGTCCAGAGCGTCTCCGTGACGAACGGGACGACCGGGTGCAGCAGTCGCAGCATCACGTCGAGGACCTCGCCGAGGACCCGGCCCGAGACCTCGGCCGGTCGGCCGCCCGCGAAGAACGTGGTCTTGGACAGCTCGACGTACCAGTCGAAGACCTCGTCCCAGGCGAAGTGCCGGAGCGCCTCGCTGAGCTTGGAGAACTGGAAGTCGTCGTAGTACGCGTCGACTTCGGCGACGGTCTTGTTGAGGCGGGACAGGATCCAGCGGTCGGTCACCGACATCTCGTCGGCGGACGGCAGTTCGCCCTCGATCGTGGCGCCGTTCATCAGGGCGAAGCGGGTGGCGTTCCAGATCTTGTTGGCGAACTTGGCGGAACCCTGGACCCACTCCTCGCCGATCGGGACATCGGTGCCCGGGTTGGCACCGCGCGCCAAGGTGAAGCGCAGCGCGTCGGACCCGTACTTGTCCATCCAGTCCAGCGGGTTGACGACATTGCCGAACGACTTCGACATCTTCTTGCCGAACTCGTCGCGGACCATGCCGTGCAGGACGATGGTCCTGAAGGGCGGGACGCCGTCGTTGACGTACAGGCCGAACATCATCATCCGGGCGACCCAGAAGAAGAGGATGTCGTAGCCGGTGACCAGGACGGAGTTCGGATAGAACTTCGCGAGGCTGTCGGTCCGCTCCGGCCAGCCGAGCGTGGAGAACGGCCACAGACCGGAGGAGAACCAGGTGTCCAGGACATCGCTGTCCTGCGTCCAGCCCTCGCCCGTGGGGACCTCGTCGTCCGGTCCGACGCAGGCGACCTCGCCGTTCGGGCCGTACCAGACGGGGATGCGGTGGCCCCACCAGAGCTGGCGCGAGATCGTCCAGTCGTGGAGGTTGTCGACCCAGTCGAAGTACCGCTTCTCCATCTCCTGCGGGTGGATCTTGACGCTGCCGTCGCGGACGGCGTCACCGGCCGCCTTGGCGAGCGGGGCGACCTTGACCCACCACTGGAGGGACAGGCGCGGCTCGATGGTGGTCTTGCAGCGCGAGCAGTGGCCGACGGAGTGGAGGTACGGACGCTTCTCGGCGACGATCCGGCCCTCGGCGCGCAGCGCGCCGACGATGGCGGACCGGGCCTCCAGGCGGTCGAGTCCCTCGAACGGGCCGGGGACGGTGATGACCGCGCGCTCGTCCATGACCGTGAGGAACGGCAGGTCGTGGCGCTTGCCGATCTCGAAGTCGTTCGGGTCGTGGGCGGGCGTGACCTTCACGGCGCCGGTGCCGAACTCCGGGTCGACGTGGTGGTCGGCGACGACGGGGATCGTGCGGTCGGTCAGCGGCAGCTTGATCTGCCTGCCGATCAGGTGCTTGTAGCGCTCGTCGTCGGGGTGGACGGCGACCGCGGTGTCACCGAGCATCGTCTCGGCGCGGGTCGTGGCGACGACGATGGTGTCGTCGCCCTCCCCGTACGTCATGGAGACGAGCTCGCCGTCGTCGTCCTGGTACTCGACCTCGATGTCCGAGATCGCGGTCAGACAGCGCGGGCACCAGTTGATGATGCGCTCGGCGCGGTAGATCAGCCCGTCGTCGTACATCTTCTTGAAGACGGTCTGGACGGCGGTGGACAGGCCCTCGTCCATGGTGAAGCGCTCACGGGACCAGGCGACGCCCTCGCCGAGCCGGCGCATCTGACCGGAGATCTGGCCGCCGGACTCGTTCTTCCACTTCCAGACACGCTCGACGAAGGCCTCGCGGCCCAGGTCGTGGCGGGACTTGCCCTCCTTGCCGAGCTCGCGCTCGACGACGTTCTGGGTGGCGATGCCGGCGTGGTCCATGCCGGGCTGGTAGAGCGCCTCGAAGCCCTGCATGCGCTTGCGGCGGACCAGGGCGTCGATCAGCGTGTGCTCGAAGGCATGCCCGAGGTGCAGGCTGCCCGTGACGTTCGGCGGCGGGATGACGATGGAGTACGGCGGCTTCTCGCTGTGCTCGTCGGCTTCGAAGTAACCCCGCTCTACCCAGCGCTCATACAGCTTCCCCTCTACCTCGGCCGGTGCGTACTGGGTCGGCAGTTCGGGGTTGCTGGCTGGCGTCTGCTGAGTCTTCTCGGTCACGGGGGACAGTTTAGGGCTGTCACAGTCATGCGTTGAAACCGGTTTGTTGAGTAACGGAGTGACGCCCGGTGCTCCATACGGGCGACCCTTCCGCCAGGATGTTCGGAACGCATAAGCATGACGAACAGGGGACACCGCAAATGAGCTACAACCAGCCGGGCCCGTACGGCGGCCAGCCGCCCCAGGGCCAGCCGGGTCCGTACGGCGGCCAGCCGCCGCAGGGTCAGCCCGGCCCGTACGGACAGCAGCCGGGTCCGTACGGCCAGCAGCCCCCGCAGGGCCAGCCCGGTTACGGCTACCCCCAGCAGGCTCCCCAGGGTGTCCCGCAGCAGCAGCCCCAGCCGGGCTACGGCTACCCGCAGGCCCAGCAGCCCGGCCCGTACGGCCAGCAGCCCCCGACTCCCCCGTACGGCGGTCCGCAGCAGCCCTACGGCATGCCTCCCGAGGCCCCGAAGAAGAAGACCGGCCTGATCATCGGCGGAGTCGTCGTGGCGCTGGCGGTCATCGCGGGCGGCGTGTACTTCCTGACGTCGGGCGGGGGCAGCGGCTCCGTCGCGGACTCCACCAAGGGGTACAAGCTGACGCCGGCTGCGGCTGTGGACGACTACAAGAAAGACACCAGCGGTTCGGCCGCCGAACCGTCGGGTCCTGTGACAGGCGAGAAGAAGGCCAAGGCCGAGGCCATGGGAATCAAGAACCCCCATGAGACCGGCGCCCAGTACCTCAGCGGGAGCGAGGACAACCCGCTGACCGCAAAGTTCCTCTACCTCACTGGTACATGGGGCGAAGTCAGCGACCCGGCCAAGGTCATCGACGGCTCCTTCGCGAGCGCCGAGCTGGAGATGAAGAAGAGCGAGAACTCCAATGTCTCGCTGATCGGCAGCGCCGAACAGGTCACTCCCCCCGGCTTCAAGGGCGCGTTGATGAAGTGCCAGAACCTCAAGGGCATCAACGAGAAGGGCGACGGCACGGCGGCGAAGGGCCCCAAGGAGTTCGTCATGCCCGTCTGTGTGTGGGCCGACTACAGCACGGTCGGTGTCGTCGTGGGCATGGACGTCGGCGGCGCTCTGACCAACAAGGCGATGCCCCAGGACGAACTGGCCGCCCTGACCGCCAAGCTCTACAACACCTCCCGCACCAAGATCTGACCCACGCAACGCGAAGGGGCGCCCGGCCGATTGAACCGGCGGGCGCCCCTTCGCGTACGTACGGAACCGCGGCTACGCGGACTTCTCGTGCCGCCCGCCGTCACCCTTGCCGATCGTCCGCGGCTCGCGCGGGACCAGCGTCGGGTTCACGTTGTTGCGGACGACGTCCGCCGTGATGACGACGCGGGCGACGTCCTTGCGGGACGGCACCTCGTACATCACGGACTGGAGGACCTCCTCCATGATGGCCCGCAGGCCACGCGCGCCGGTGCCGCGCAGGATCGCCTGGTCGGCGATGGCCTCCAGGGCCGGGCGGTCGAAGTCCAGCTCGACGCCGTCGAGTTCGAACAGCCGCTGGTACTGCTTCACCAGCGCGTTGCGCGGCTCGACGAGGATCTGCAGCAGCGCCTCACGGTCCAGGTTGTGGACCGAGGTGAGGACGGGCAGCCGGCCGATGAACTCCGGGATCATCCCGAACTTCACCAGGTCCTCCGGCATGACCTCCTGGAACTGGTCGCTCGCCTCGATCTCCCGCTTGGAACGGATCGTGGCGCCGAAGCCGATGCCCTTGGCACCCGCCCGGGACTCGATGATCCGCTCCAGACCGGAGAAGGCGCCGCCCACGATGAACAGCACGTTCGTCGTGTCGATCTGGATGAACTCCTGGTGCGGGTGCTTCCGGCCGCCCTGCGGCGGTACGGAGGCGGTGGTGCCCTCCAGGATCTTCAACAGGGCCTGCTGCACGCCCTCGCCGGAGACATCGCGGGTGATCGACGGGTTCTCGCTCTTGCGGGCGACCTTGTCGATCTCGTCGATGTAGATGATCCCGGTCTCGGCCTTCTTGACGTCGTAGTCCGCGGCCTGGATCAGCTTCAGCAGGATGTTCTCGACGTCCTCGCCGACATAGCCGGCCTCCGTCAGCGCCGTCGCGTCGGCGATGGCGAACGGGACGTTGAGCATACGGGCCAGCGTCTGCGCGAGCAGCGTCTTACCCGAGCCCGTGGGCCCGAGCAGCAGGATGTTGGACTTGGCCAGCTCGATGGCGTCGTCCCGGCCCTGGGCGCCGCCGTTCTCACCCGCCTGGACCCGCTTGTAGTGGTTGTACACAGCGACCGAGAGGGCCTTCTTCGCGGGCTCCTGCCCGACGACGTACCCCTCGAGGAACTCGTAGATCTCGCGCGGCTTGGGGAGTTCCTCCCACCGCACCTCGGAGGTCTCGGCGAGCTCCTCCTCGATGATCTCGTTGCAGAGATCGATGCACTCGTCGCAGATGTACACACCGGGTCCCGCGATGAGCTTCTTCACCTGCTTCTGGCTCTTTCCGCAGAACGAGCACTTGAGCAGGTCGCCGCCATCACCGATGCGTGCCACGAGGTGCTTCCCCTTCGCCTGGGAGCAGCTTGGTTCAGCGGCTCCTGGTGCCTCTATCCGACGGTACCTTGCCTTGGCCCCCGTTCGGGCCCCCCTTGGCACGGTTCACACGGTCAAGACCGGGCGAACGTGGCGTGCCAAGGGGTGAAGGCCGACGTCAGACGGCCGTGGCCGCCTGCTTGCGGGTCGACACGATCTGGTCGACGAGACCGTAGGCGAGGGCGTCCTCGGCGGTCAGGATCTTGTCACGCTCGATGTCGTCGCGGATCTTGTCGATCGGCGTGGTGGAGTGCTTGGCCAGCATCTCCTCCAGCTGGGTGCGCATCCGCAGGATCTCGTTGGCCGCGATCTCCAGGTCGGAGAGCTGCTCACGGCCGGTCTGCGAGGACGGCTGGTGGATCAGCACACGGGCGTTGGGCAGCGCCATCCGCTTGCCGGGCGTACCCGCGGCGAGCAGCACGGCCGCGGCGGAGGCCGCCTGGCCCATGCAGACCGTGGAGATGTCCGGCTTCACGAACTGCATCGTGTCGTAGATCGCGGTGAGCGCGGTGAACGAGCCGCCGGGGCTGTTGATGTAGATCGAGATGTCCCGGTCCGGGTCCATCGACTCCAGGCACAGCAGCTGCGCCATGACGTCGTTGGCGGAGGCGTCGTCGATCTGCACGCCGAGGAAGATCACGCGCTCCTCGAAGAGCTTCGCGTACGGGTCGTACTCACGCACGCCCTGCGAGGTGCGCTCCACGAAGCGCGGCACGATGTAGCGGTTGTCCACCTGCGGGCCGGTGTAGAGGCCGCTCGCGGAGGCGCCGGGGAAGTTGTTCATGTGGGTGTTCACCATCCTGGTGGCGTTCTGTGGCTGGGTGTCTCGGCGTACGAGAGGTGCGCGGGGCGGTGGAGCCGGATCCGGTGGGTACCGGATCAGGCGCCGGTGCCGCCGCCGCCCGGAACGCCCGATGCGATCGTGATGATCTCGTCGATGAGGCCGTACTCCTTGGCCTCCTCCGCGGTGTACCAGCGGTCGCGGTCGCCGTCGCGGATGATCGTCTCGACGGTCTGGCCGGAGTGACGGGCGGTGATCTCCGCCATCCGCTGCTTGGTGCGCAGCAGGTACTGGGCCTGGATCTTGATGTCCGAGGCCGTACCGCCGATGCCGGCCGAACCCTGGTGCATGAGGATGTCGGTGTTCGGGAGCGCGAAGCGCTTGCCGGCGGTGCCGCCGGTGAGCAGGAACTGGCCCATCGAGGCCGCCATGCCCATACCGATGGTGACCACGTCGTTCGGGATGTACTGCATGGTGTCGTAGACCGCCATGCCGGCCGTCACCGAACCGCCGGGGCTGTTGATGTAGAGGTAGATGTCCTTCTCGGGCTCCGCGGCGAGAAGAAGAAGCTGCGCGGTGATCTTGTTGGCGATCTCGTCGTCGACCTGCTGGCCGAGGAAGATGATGCGCTCGCCGAGCAGCCGGCTGTAGACCTGGTCACCGAGGCCTCCACCGAGGGACGGCTCTCCGGCGGCGTAGGGCATCAGATTCGTCACGTATCCACCTGCTCGTCTCTGACGGCTCCGGCCGTCTCAGCGTCTTCGTACCGGGTGGGCGGGGACTCCCCTGCCCTTCCTATTCATGGACCCTAACGCGCAGGTAGGACAACGCCATCCCGCTTCCGCAACTGTTCGCTGGGAGCGCAAGCTCCGCAGTCCGCACAAGGGTTGCGGGGCACCGTACGCCATACGACGACGGGCTCCGGACGCACAAGCGTCCGGAGCCCGTCGTTCGGGTTCAGCGCGAGGCTCAGGCCTCGTTCTTCTCCTCGGCGGCCTCGGCGGCGTCGGTGGCGGCCTCGGTGGTGCCCTCGGCGGCCTCGACGGCCTCGATGGCCTCCTCCTCGTCGTCCTCCAGCTCGACGAGCTCACCGTTGGTGTCGACGACCTTGGCGGCCTCGACGACCACGGCCAGCGCCTTGCCGCGGGCGACCTCGCCGACGAGCATCGGCACCTGGCCGCCCTCGACGACGGCCTGGGCGAACTGGTCGGGGCTCATGCCGGAGGAAGCAGCGCGCCGCATGAGGTGCTCGGTGAGCTCCTCCTGGTTGACGTTCAGCTTCTCCTTGTTGACGATCTCGTCCAGGATGAACTGGGTCTTGATGCCCTTGATCGCCTGCTCGGACGTCTCGGCGTCGAACTCCTCGGCCGTCTTGCCCTGGATCTCCAGGTACTTGTCGAGGGTCAGACCCATCTGACCGAGCTGGTGGTGCTCCAGGTTGTGCTTGCGGGTCTGGACCTCGTCCGCGAGCAGCTTCTCCGGGATCGGGACCTCGGCGAGCTTCAGCAGCTCGTCCAGGACGCGCTCCTGGGCCTGGGTGGCCTGGTCGTACTGCTTGGTGTTCTCGAGGCGCTTGCGGCTGTCCGCCTTGAGCTCGTCGAGGGTGTCGAACTCGCTCGCCATCTGGGCGAACTCGTCGTCCAGCTCGGGGAGCTCACGGGCGGCGACGGTGGCGACCTTGACGGTGACCTCCGCCTCCTTGCCCTCGGCGGAGCCGCCCTTCAGCTCGGAGGTGAAGGTGGCCTCGCCACCCGCCTCCAGGCCGGTGACGGCGGCGTCGATGCCGTCGAGAAGCTCTCCGGAACCGATGGTGTACGAGACACCCTCGGCCACACCGTCCTCCAGGACCTCGCCGTCGACCTTGGCCTGCAGGTCGATCGTCACGACGTCGCCCTCGGCGGCGGCGCGCTCGACCGGGTTGGTGGAGGCGAAGCGCTCGCGGAGCTGCTCCACGGCCTTCTCGACGTCCTCGTCGCTGACCTCGAGGGCGTCGACGGTGACCTCGATGCCGGAGTAGTCCGG
The DNA here is from genome assembly GCF_045162475.1 of Streptomyces sp. NBC_00984. Classification (NCBI taxonomy): domain Bacteria; kingdom Bacillati; phylum Actinomycetota; class Actinomycetes; order Kitasatosporales; family Streptomycetaceae; genus Streptomyces; species Streptomyces sp. NBC_00984. Next base: position 6,058,405 of record NZ_CP108734.1, on the reverse strand, counting down.
AATCTCGATCTCGGGGCGTACGTCAACCTCGGCGGTGAAGGCCAGCAGCTCGCCGTCCTTCAGCTCGGTGATGTCGACCTCCGGCTGACCGAGGACATTGAGCTCACCCTCGTTGACGGCCTCGGTGTAGAACTTCGGGAGGGCGTCGTTGACGGCCTCCTCCAGCACCGCACCGCGGCCGAAGCGCTGGTCGATGACCCGGGCAGGGATCTTGCCCTTGCGGAAGCCCTTCACCGTGACCTGCTGGTTGATCTTCTTGTACGCCGCGTCGAGGCTGTCCTTGAGCTCCTCGAAGGGCACCTCGACAGTGAGCCGAACCCGGGTCGGGTTCAGGGTCTCCACGGCGCTCTTCACGGTTCGGTCTCCTTGTGGCTGACTTCTTGGGGTTCTGCTCCGCCGCACGGGAGGCGGCTTCGCGGACCGAGCCCGGTACATCAGACACACGGGCACGCATTTTGCATAGTAACGGCAAGGAGTCGGACTCCCACAATGCGATCTTGCCCGTGGTCTGCGATCTTGCGGGTGGTCCCTGGTCCTGCTTGCGATGGTCCCTGATCTTGCCGGTGGTCGGGGTGGCCGGATTCGAACCGACGACCTTCCGCTCCCAAAGCGGACGCGCTACCAAGCTGCGCCACACCCCGTCGGTGCGACACGTAGGGTACATGCAGTCAGGCAGTGCATCGGCCGCTTTGCGCGGGCGGCACCCAACGCGACACCGGGTGGCCGCAATCGGGTGTGCGGGCAGCGCCCGTGACCCGCTACGATGCTTCACGTGCCGCCGGCCCTCCGGACCTGTGGTGCGGCTTTGCGGGCGTAGCTCAATGGTAGAGCCCTAGTCTTCCAAACTAGCTACGCGGGTTCGATTCCCGTCGCCCGCTCCATGCTTGGGCCCGGTCCGGCGAATTCCTCGCCGGACCGGGCCTTTTGCGTTCTGTCCGCGTGGTGCCGGGTCGCCCGCGCCGGAGCACAGGCGACCGATTCGACCGGTTCGGCCCGATCTGCCGGATCAGAAGGAGATCTGGTTGATGGTCTCCGCTATCGAGTTCATGAATCTGTTGATCGACGGCGCCATGCCGGTCGATGCCAGGAAGAAGCCGAAGAGCACCGCGACGATCGCCGGCCCGGCTTTGATGGAGCCGCCCCGGATCAGGACCACCAGGATGATCGCCAACATCAGCACCACAGACAGTGAAATGGCCACGACTGATCACACCCTTGGTCGGTCCGCCTTGCCGGCCCGGAGGGGTGCATCCGAGCACTCCTCCGTCACGTCCATCGTGCCACCAACTCCCCTGTGGTCGCTGCCAGGTGACGGATCGAACTGACGGGATCGCGCCATCCTTGCGCCCCGCGCGCGCCTGGGGCGCACGCCCGCACGAGGGGTCGCACGGGGCCCTGCCGATGCCCCGCACACCTGTGAGCGAACTGTGAATCCATCAATCGCAATGACGTGCGAATGTGACGGTTTCCATATCCACACACTTCATTCACATGCAATTCCAAGGTTCAAGTGCGATGAAATTCACGCCCCTCAACAGCCTCCCGATATGCACCATTTAAGGTGGATGAATCGGCGCATATCGGGCGGTTGCCGGTGGTTTCACTTTCGATTGGTCGGGAACACGCGATATCCCTGAGCGGTTTTACGAATTCCAATCGAGGCGTCTAAGGTGCATGAGATGTTCCACGCTCCGAACGTATTTCAGAGGGCCCCGCTCCCATCGGCGACCCGGGAGTCGGAGCCCAGACCCCGAGGGACGACCGCCACCGCGGCACCCCTCGCACCGGTGGCGAACAAGCCTCCGGCGACCGCACCGGCGAAGAGGCGTGACGCCTACTTCGACAACGTCAAATATCTGGCCATCGTGCTCGTCGCGGTGGCGCACTCGTGGGAACCGGTGATGGACGGCAGCCGGACCGCCCGTGCGCTGTACATGGTGGCGTACACCTTTCACATGCCGGCGTTCATCATCGTCTCCGGCTACTTCTCCCGCTCGTTCGACATGTCCGCCGCCAAGGTGAAGCGCCTGGTCACCGGCGTCGCCGTGCCCTATGTGGTGTTCGAGACGGCGTATTCGCTGTTCAAGCGGTACGCGGACGACCAGGCCGATCTGTCGATCACCCTGCTCGACCCCTGGTACCTCACCTGGTTCCTGATCGCGCTGTTCATCTGGCGGATCACCACGCCGCTGTGGCAGGCGCTGCGCCATCCGCTGCCGGTCGCGCTCGCCATCGCCGTACTCGCCTCCTTCTCCCCGGCGATCGGCGACGATCTCGATCTCCAGCGTGTTCTGCAGTTCCTGCCGTTCTTCGTGCTGGGGCTCCGGCTGCGGCCCGAGCACTTCCAGCTGGTGCGCCGGCGCGAGGTGCGGATGCTCGCGCTCCCGCTGTTCGCCGGGGCCCTGGTGTTCGCGTACTGGGCGGCGCCACGGATGCAGTTGGGCTGGTTCTACCGCAGCAACAGCGCGCAGGAGATGGGCGCCCCGTGGTGGTCCGGTGCCGTGATGACGCTGGCGATGTTCGGCTGCGCGCTGCTGCTCACCATCGGGTTCCTGTCCTGGGTGCCGCGCCGCCACATGTGGTTCACGGTGCTCGGCTCCGGGACGATCTGCGGCTATCTGCTGCACGGCTTCCTGATCAAGGGAGCCGGATACGCCGGGGTGTTCGACATCTACGACTGGCTCTCGGCGCCCGTCGGCCTGGTCCTCGTCTCCCTGGTCGCGGCCGTTGCCGTGACGCTGATGTGCACGCCGCCGGTGCGGCGGGTGCTGCGCCCGGTGACCGAGCCCGATATGGACTGGGCGTTCCGGCGGGACTCGGCCAGGCTCTGAGCCGAGCCGCCGAGTGGATCAGTCCTTCGCCGTGTTGGCTTGAACCGATTGCTCGGCGGGCGATTCGCCCGGGGTGAGACCCAGCAACCCCCGTACCAGCGCATACTTCTCGGTCAGCCGGGTACGGGTCGCCGGTTCCAGCACGGCGAGGCGGGCCGGGTCCGCGTTGTGTGCCAGGTCGGACTCCTTGATCAGCAGCGCGCCCGGGGTGTCCAGGATGCGCCGGGTGTACGAACGGAGGTCCTCGCCGTCACGTTTGGTGACGGCGAGGACCATGTCCTTCACCTGCTGCGGCAGCGCGGCGTCGGCCAGCCACCGCGTCGACAGTGCGTCGTCCTCGACCGCGTCGTGCAGCCAGGCCGCGGCGATCTGTTCGTCGCTGCCGCCCCTGATCCGTACCCCCTCGGCGACGGCGGCGAGGTGTTCGGTGTACGGGCGTCCCGCCTTGTCCCGCTGCCGGGCGTGGGCCTCACGGGCGATCGCTTCTACTTCGGCCAGGGTCAGGTGTGCGTGTGGCGCGGTCATGGCCCGACTCTACGGACGGGCGGCCGTTCCGCGCAGGGCCGCTCGGGCCGGGACCACCATGGCGAGGAGGCCGAGGCCGACGGTCGCGGCGACGAAGCTCCCGTACAGGACCGGCGGGATGTACGGCGACTCGCCCGTCAGGCCCTTCATCATCGGGAAGAGCGTGGCCATCGCGATGCCGGTGCCGAGCGCGACGCCGGCCACCGTGACCAGCAGCGCCTCCCAGCGGATCATGCCCATGACCTGTCTGCGGGTGGAGCCGACCAGGCGCAGCATGGTCAGTTCGCGGCGGCGGTCGAGGACGGTCATCACCAGGGTGTTGATGGCGGCGACCGCGGCGAATCCGCCGAGTACCGCGGCCATGACGGTGTTGGCCCAGGCGTTGAGCTCGCGGTCCTTGTCCTGTGCCGCGGCGTAGCCGGAGGAGTCGGTGACGGTACCGAGCGCGGTGAGCTTCTGAGCGGCGGCGGGGGTGGCCCGTACCAGGATGTCGGTGGCGTACGGCGAGGTCATATGGGTCTTCAGGTCGGCTGCGGGGAACGTGACGAGGCTGGTGCCGAGGCCGCGTCCGTAGACCGCGACGACCTTCGGGTTCGCCTTGGTGCCGTCCGGCAGCCGCAGGGCGAGCCGGTCGCCCGTGCGCACGTCCGCCGTGTCGGCGAGCGTGGTGTCCACGGCGACGGTTCCGGGCCGCAGGCCGGTGAGGGAGCCGGTCCTGACGTCGAGGTCCTGGACCCTGGCGAGCTCCTTGCCGGAGCCGATGACGCCCTGCGCGGAGGCGCTCTGCAGTGCCAGGCCTTCGCCGGCCGGCACCAGGACGGAGCCGCGGAGCAGTCCGACCGCGGTGGAGACACCGGGGGTGGCGGCGGCCCGTCCGGTCGCGTCGGAGCCGAGTCCCGCCGGGGCGGAGACGATGTGGTCGGCGGTGATCGCGTCGCGCTGCTGGTGTGCGGTCACCCGCTCCTGGCTGGTCTGCATGAAGACGAGCGTCGACGAGAAGGCCATGGCGAGCACGATCGGGGTGATCGCGGAGGCCAGCCGGCGGGAGTTGGTGCGGGAGTTGGCGGCGGCCAGCGAGCCCGACGCGCCGGCGGCGCGCAGCGGGAAGCCGATGACGGCGGCGCAGATCCGGGCGATCACCGGGCCGAGCAGCCCGACCGCGACCATGAAGAGCATGACGACGCCCAGGGCCGCGTTGGCCGAATCGCCGCCGGAGGTGGAGGCCGCGACTCCGGCGAGGACCACGCCGCCGACGAAGGCGGCGATGCCGAGCGGGGTGCGGATCACGCCGAACGGGGCGCGCTCCACGGCCGTCTGGGCCAGGGCGAGTCCCGGCTTCAGCTTGGCGGGGCGCCGCGCGGCGAGGTAGCCGGCGCCCAGCGCGGTGAGCATGGTGGTGGCCGCCGCGATGGCCAGTGGCAGCCAGGAGATGTGCAGGGCGACGCTGTCGAGGACCGCTCCCCGGTCCTGGAGCTGTCCGAACCACCACGTGGCCAGGGCGGTTCCGGGCAGGCAGCCGAGCGCTCCGGCGAGCGGGGCGACGAGCAGGGACTCGGTGGCGATGGTGCGGCGCAGCTGGCGCGGGGTGGCCCCGATGGCGCGCAGCAGGGCGAACTCGCGGCTGCGCTGGCCCACGGAGAGGGCGACCGTGCCGGCGGCGGTGAAGACGGCGACCATGGTGGCGACGCCGCCGAAGGAGAGGCCGAGCCCGAGAAGGATGTCCTTGGTGCTCGCGAGGGCCGGGGTCTCGACGGCGCCCCGGTCGTCACCGGTGTGGACCTCGGCGGTGGCGGTGTGGCCGACGGCCTTGCGGACCTGGTCGGCGAGCGTGTCGGTGGCGGTGCCCCGGTCGGCGAGCACGGCGATGGCGTCGACCCGGCCGGGGTGGCCGGAGAGCTGTACGGCCTGCCGGTCGGCGAACCAGACGGTGGCGTCGGCGGCGGTGGTGCCCGACACCCGGAACTCCCTTACGCCCGCGGGCGTGTCGAGGGCGACGGTGTCGCCGACCCGGCTCTTGGTGCCGGCCGGGACGACGACCTCGCCGGCCCCGGGCGCGTCGCCGGTGACCAGCCGCGTGCCGGTGAGGGCGGTGGAGCCCCAGCCGTGCGCGGTGAGGGGGGTGCCGTCCTGTCGTACCGCGTAGCCGACGTCCCCGATCGCGGTGGCCGCGCCGGAGGCCGAGGCGGCCTTCGCCACCAGGGATTCGGGCAGCCGCGCGGTGTCCGGGATCAGTACGTCGGTCTCCTCCGTGCTGTCGCCGCTGCCGGACTTCAGATGGATCTTCTGGTCGGCGGCGACCACCACGGAGGCCTTCGCGTAGCGGTCCGCGGGTACGGAGGCGCGCAGGCCGGACTCCGTCAGGATGCCGCAGGCGGAGACGACGGCCGCGGCCAGCAGGAGCGCGACGAAGGTCCCGATGAACGACGAGGGTTTGAAGCGGACGGCCGCGCGGGCGAGGCCGTTCGGGGCGTGCGGGATGGACATCAGGCTGCTGCTCCTGCGTGGGCGTGGGCGGTGCGCACGGTCAGCGCGGTCATCCGGGCGGCGATCTGTGCGGCGCCGGCGCGCGGCAGGCTGTCCGCGATGGCGCCGTCGGCGAGGAAGAGCACCTGGTCGGCGTAGGCGGCGGCGGCCGGGTCGTGGGTGACCATGACGACGGTGGCGCCGAGGTTGTCCACCGCGTTGCGGAGCAAAGCGAGGATCTCGGCGGCGGTGGTGGTGTCGAGGGCGCCGGTCGGCTCGTCGGCGAAGATCACATCGGGCCGGGTGACCAGGGCGCGGGCGACGGCGACGCGCTGCTGCTGGCCGCCGGAGAGCTGGCCGGGGCGGCGGTCGCCCTTGTCGCCGAGGCCGACCCGGGTGAGCATCTCGGTGGCTTCGCGGCGGCTGCGGGCGGAGCCGGTGCGCTGTCCGGCCAGGCGCATGGGCAGGACGACGTTCTGCTCGACCGTCAGGGACGGCAGCAGGTTGAAGGCCTGGAAGACGAAGCCGAGGCGGGTGCGGCGCAGTTCGGTGAGCCGGTTCTCGCTCATGCCGGTGATCTCGGTGCCGCCGAGGCGTACGGAGCCCTCGGTGGGGCGGTCGAGTCCGGCCGCGCACTGGAGGAAGGTCGACTTCCCGGAGCCGGACGGTCCCATGACGGCGGTGAAGCTGGAGCGCGGGAGGGCGAGGTCGATGCCCCGCAGCGCGTGGACGGCGGAGCCGCCCCGGCCGTACTGCCTGCGGACGCCGCGCAGTTCGACGGCGAGGTCCGAGGGCCCGGACCCCTGGTGGATGTCCGTCGAGTACTGCCTGTCCTGCGTGCGCTGCCTGGTGCGTCGCAGCCCCATGATGTCCGCCTTCCGTCGCTCATCGGCCGCTTCTTCGACCACGACTCGAACCTACGGATCGGGGGCGGGTCCGGAACATGGCGGCTGCTGGCGGATCGGGGGTGGGGAAAACCCCAGGTCGTATCGGGGGCAGGCGGACCGCGGCGGACGGAACGCCGACGTTCTCCCGGCGGATTCGCGAGGGGTTCCCGAGGCATTCCCGACGTTTTCCCGGAGGGGGAAAGTTGCAACGTCAATCGTTCGGTAAACTAATTACTGACGCTTCCTTGACGCTCTCTTGACCTATCGAAGGATCGGGCCCATCGGACACGCAGACACGCTCATCGCCATGGGCGGCGCCTTCCTCGCCGCCGCCGTTCTCGCCCGCGTGGGCAGCCGCATCGGACTGCCGACCATCCCCCTGTTCATCCTGGCCGGAATCCTGCTCGGCCCGCACACACCCGGCATCGTGCTCGTCGCCGACCCGCACGAGCTGGAGATGCTCTCCGCGCTCGGCCTGGTGCTGCTGCTCTTCTACCTCGGTCTCGAATTCCACCTCGACGACCTCAAGACCGGCGGCCGCAAGATGGCCATCGCCGGCGGCACCTATCTCGCCCTGAACGTCGGCGCCGGGCTCGGCTTCGGCTTCGCGCTCGGCTGGGGCACGTCGGAAGCACTCGTCCTCGCCGGTGTGCTCGGCATCTCGTCGTCGGCCATCGTCACCAAGGTCCTGGTCGACCTGGGCCGTATCGGCAATCCGGAGACCAAGCCGATCCTCGGCATCATCGTGGTCGAGGACGTCTTCCTCGCCCTCTACCTGGCCGCGCTCCAGCCCATCCTGTCGGGCGCCGACAGCCTGTCCGCCGCGGCGGTCGACGGCGGCAAGGCCTTCGGCTTCCTGCTGCTGCTCGCGCTGGCCGCCCGCTTCGGCACCCGGGTCATCGGCAAGCTGATCAACACCCGTGACGACGAACTCCTCGTCATCTCCTTCCTCGGCGCCGCGGTCTTCGTGGCGGGCGTCTCGGAGTGGTTCGGGGTCGCGGACGCGATCGGCGCGTTCATGGTCGGCCTGATGCTCGGCAGCACGACCTCCGGCGAGCGCATCCTCAAGCTGGTCCACCCGCTGCGGGACGCCTTCGGCGCGATCTTCTTCTTCGCCTTCGGGCTCTCCATCGACCCGGGCGATCTGCCGACCGTGCTGTGGCCGGTGCTGGCCGCCGTCGCGGTGACCCTGGTCATGAACGTCTTCGCCGGGCTCGCCGCCGCGAAGGTGTACGCGTTCGGCCCGCAGGCCACGGCGAACATCTCCACCACGCTGGTGGCGCGCGGCGAGTTCGCCCTGATCCTCGCGACGATGGCGGCTGCCGCGGGACTGGACGAGCGGCTCTCCCCGTTCATCGCGGGCTATGTGCTCCTCCTCGCGGTCCTCGCACCGCTGGCGGCCGGGCGCTCGCACTGGCTGGCCCGCATCCTGCCGGGCGGGCGGGGCCGGGGCGAGGACAGCGACAGCGACGACGGCGCCGGGAAACTCGCGGTCCCGGCCTGAGACGACGCCCGCGGTGTTCCGGGTACGGGGACGGGCCTCGCCGTCCCCGTACCCCGACATGCCGGTGTCCACGTTCCGGTGATGGGCCGATCGCCGTTGACCCGCGCCCGGTTCAGGCCGTTTGCGTACGGTTCAGGATCCGCGCGACACCATCTGCGTACGGTTCAGGATCTGCGCGACAACAGCAACAGCGCCCGGTCGTCGTTGACGTCCTTGGCGCACGCCTCGATCAGGTGCCAGGCCGCGCCCTCGAACCCGGTGCTGACATAGCGGTCGGCCTCACCGGTCAACCGGTCGATGCCCTCCGCGATATCGCGGTCCGATGCCTCGACCAGGCCGTCCGTGAACAGCATCAGCACGTCGCCGGGGGCCAGCGAGCCCTTCACGGCGTCGAACTGCGCCCCGTCGTACACCCCCAGCAGCGGCCCCTCGGCCGCCTTCTCCTCCCACTGACCGCTGCCCGAGTGGAGCTGGAGGGCGGGCGGGTGCCCGGCCGACAGGAGTTCGTAATCGCCCGATTCGAGGTCCAGGACCAGATGGATAGAGGTGGCGAACCCCTCGTCCCAGTCCTGGCGCAGCAGATAGCCGTTGGCCGCCGGCAGGAAGCCGTGCGGGGGCAGCGAACCGAGCAGACCGCCGAAGGCCCCGGACAGCAGGAGGGCGCGGGAGCCCGCGTCCATGCCCTTGCCGGAGACATCGGTGAGCACGGCTTCCAGGGTCCGTCCGCCGTTGGTGCGGGCGGCGACGACGAAGTCCCCGGAGAAGGACTGCCCGCCCGCCGGGCGCAGCGCCATCTCGCGGTGCCAGCCCTGCGGCAGCCTGGGCAGGGCGCTCTGCACCCGGATGCGTTCGCGCAGGTCGAAGAGCATGGTGCCGCCGCGCCGCCACGGCACACCGACCCTGGCCCGGAACTGGGCGAGGACCAGCCCGAAGAAGCCGCAGGCCGCGACCACCAGGACGATTCCCGGTGTCACCCGGGCCGGACCGTCGTCGTACGGACCCAGTCCGATCGACTCCACGATCAGGGCCGTGGCGGCGGTCGCGTACAGGCCCAGCAGACTGGCCGGGCGCAGCAGCAGGCCGCCCGCGACGATCGGCAGGACGAGCGCGGCCGGTGAACACCACACCGGGTAGAAGAGCGTGGCGCAGGTGATGGCGGGAATGGTCAGCAGCAGGCCGACCAGCGCGATCCAGTCGGAGCCGTCGCCGCGGAAGTAGTCGACACCGGATTTGCGCAGCGCGATGCGTGCCCGGTGCGCCGATTTCCGCAATCGGGCCGGGTACGTGTCTGCTCCTGCGCGACGGGCCATTGCCGGGACCCTATCTACCCGGCGGCCCGAGGTGCAGGGGGACCCCGTGACAATGCGTTCGAAATCGGGTCGCCCCGCCGTCCTGCCCCCTGGTAGGCATGGCCCATGACTACTGAGCTTCGTGTACTGCGTCCGTCCGAATGGAACCAATGGTTCGGGTGTCTGGAGCTGGCGTTCGGCGGGGACCCGGAGACTCCCGAGGAGCGCGAGCTGTTCGAGCAGCTGACCGAGCCCGAGCGGTCGCTCGGTATCTGGGACGGTGACGACGTGGTCGGCACGGCGGGGGCGTTCAGCTTCCGGGTCGCGGTACCGGGCGGGGCACTGGTGCCCGCCGCCGGGATCACGATGGTGAGCGTCGCCTCCACGCACCGCAGGCGCGGGCTGCTGACCTCGATGATGCGCCGGCAGCTGGACGACATCCGCGCGCTGGGCGAGCCGTTCGCCGTACTGACGGCCTCGGAACCGGTGATCTACGGCCGGTTCGGCTACGGCGCCGCCTCGCGGCAGATGTCCCTGACGATCGAGAAGGACCGGATCCGGCTGGACGTGCCGCCGGGCACGGACGAGGTGCGGCTGCGCTACGCGAAGCCGGACGAGGCGATGGCGGCGTGCGAGGGCGTGTACGAGCAGCTGGTCTCCGGCCGTCCCGGCGTCCCGGCCCACGCGCCCGGCTGGGAGCGCAAGCCCATGGTCGACCCGGTCGCCAACCGGCAGGGCTCCTCGGCGCAGCAGTGCGTGCTGGCGGAGCGGGACGGGAAGATCGTCGGCAATGTGACGTACCACATCAAGCCGGAGTGGGAGCCGGCCGGCCCCAAGGGCACCGTCGTGGTCAACGACCTGGCCGCGCTGGACCCGGCGGCGTACGCGGCGCTGTGGCGGTTCGTCTTCGACATCGACCTGATGACGACGATCGTGGCCCGCAACCGCCCGGTCGACGACGCGGTGCTGCACCTGGTGTCGGACGTGCGGCGGTGCAACATCCGGGTCCGCGATTCGCTCCATGTGCGTCTGGTGGAGCTGGGGGCGGCGCTGGAGGCCCGGACGTACCGGGGCCCGCTGGACGTGGTGTTCGAGGTGGAGGACGCGTTCTGCCCCTGGAACGCGGGGCGTTGGCGGCTCACGGCCGACGAGAAGGGCGTCGCATCGTGCCGGCGCACCGACGACCCGGCCGATCTCGCGCTCTCGGTAAGGGAGTTGGGCTCCGCGTACCTGGGCGGCGAGTCGCTGAGCTCGCTGGGTCTGGCCGGGCGGGTACGGGAGCTGCGGGCGGGCACGCTGGCGGAGACGTCGTCGGCGTTCTTGTCGGACACGGCCCCGTGGCTGCCCCGGGGGTTCTAGGAAATCCCTAGGCCTTCTGGCACCCCGGGCACCAGAAGAGATTGCGGGCGGCGAGGTCGGCGGTGCGGATCTCGCCGCCACAGATGTGGCAGGACTGGCGGGCCCTGCGGTACACGTACACTTCGCCGCCGTGGTCGTCGACCCGCGGCGGGCGCCCCATCGCCTCCGGCAGGTGCTCGGGGCGGACCGTGTCGATCCGGTTGTTCCGCACGCCCTCGCGCATCAGCGCCACCAGGTCCGCCCAGATCGCGTCCCACTGCGCGCGGGTGAGGTCCCTGCCGAGGCGGTACGGGTCGATCCCGTGCCGGAACAGCACCTCCGCGCGGTAGACGTTGCCGACCCCCGAGATGACCTTCTGGTCCATCAGCAGGGCCGCGACGGTGATCCGGCTGCGCGAGATCCGCAGCCAGGCCCGCTCGCCGTCCTCGTCGGTCCGCAGCGGGTCCGGCCCGAGGCGGTCGTGTATCGCGCGCTTCTCCGGATCGGTGAGCAGCGCGCAGGCCGTCGGACCGCGCAGATCCGCGTGGTGCTCCTCGTTCAGCAGGCGCAGCCGGACCGTGTCGGTGGGCGGCGGGGCCGGGACCGTACCGAATCCGAGCTTGCCGAACAGGCCCAGGTGGATGTGGACCCAGCCGGTGCCCCCGAAGCCGAGGAAGAGGTGCTTGCCGTGGGCGTCGACGCCGGTGAGGGGCCGGCCGTCGAGCAGCGCGGCGCCGGCGGAGAACTTGCCCTGCGGGCTGCTCACCCGCACCGGCCGCCCGGCGAACCTGTCCCGGTGGTCCGCCGCGAGGCGGTGGATCGTATGTCCCTCGGGCACGGCGGCGGCTCTCCTCGGTGACGTAGGGACGCGGCGACGGGGTGATGCGGTGATGCGGAGAAATGGCTGTGCCGCCGGGAGCACCGGCGGCACAGGGGTGGGGCCGGTCAGCCCTGCTGCGGGTGGTGGGCCGGGATCGGGGGGAGCTCGCCGGTCGTCTCGTACGCCGTCAGCATCTCGATGCGACGGGTGTGACGCTCCTCGCCGGAGTACGGGGTGGCGAGGAAGATCTCGACGAACTTGGTGGACTCCTCCACCGAGTGCATCCGGCCACCGATGGCGACCACGTTGGCGTTGTTGTGCTCGCGGCCGAGGGCGGCGGTCTGCTCGCTCCAGGCCAGTGCGGCGCGGACACCCTTGACCTTGTTGGCGGCGATCTGCTCGCCGTTGCCGGAGCCGCCGATCACGATGCCGAGGCTGTCCGGGTCCGCGGCCGTCCGCTCGGCGGCACGCAGGCAGAACGGCGGGTAGTCGTCCTGGGCGTCGTAGATGTGGGGACCGCAGTCGACGGCCTCGTGGCCCTGGGCCGTGAGCCACTCGACGAGGTGGTTCTTGAGTTCATAGCCGGCATGGTCCGAGCCGAGGTACACGCGCATGTTCCGAGTGTGGCACGTGCGACACCGGGTAGCCGCCATCGGGGTCGGAACGCTCCGACCGGTCCGCCGGGGACCTGCGGCGGACCTCATGTGATCGCAATGTGCGGGCCCGGTGTGAGCAAGGCCACCCGGGCAACGATCCGGGCAACGATTTGGTCAACGATTCGGAGGAAAGGGTTCCGCTTTTCGGGTTCGCCGGGCTTCAATGCATCACTCGCTGCCGCACCCCACTGCCGCGGCCGGGCACGCGCATCGCGTGATCCGAGAACGTAAGGATTCGATCCATGACGTCGCAGACGACTACGGCCGGACCGGGCCACCACCCCCACGAGCCGGACCGGTCGAACGGGCCGGACGCCCCGGGCTCCCCGGGCTCCTCGGACGGACTCCAGGCAGGACTCAAGAACCGGCATCTCTCGATGATCGCCATCGGAGGGGTGATCGGCGCGGGCCTCTTCGTGGGCTCCGGCGCCGGTATCGCCGCCGCGGGACCGGCCATCCTGCTGTCGTACGCCCTGGTCGGCCTGATGGTCGTCTTCGTGATGCGGATGCTCGGCGAGATGGCCGCGGCCCGCCCCAGCTCGGGCTCCTTCTCCGCCTACGCCGACCAGGCGCTGGGCCGCTGGGCCGGTTTCTCGATCGGCTGGCTGTACTGGTTCTTCTGGGTCGTGGTGCTCGCCGTCGAGGCCACGGCGGGTGCCAAGATCCTGGAGGGCTGGGTGCCGGGCGTCCCGCAGTGGGCGTGGGCGCTGATCGTGATGGTGGTGCTGACCGCGACGAACCTGGTCTCGGTCGGGTCGTACGGCGAGTTCGAGTTCTGGTTCGCCGGGATCAAGGTCGTGGCGATCGGCGCCTTCGTGGTCGTCGGACTGCTCGCCGTCTTCGGGGTGCTGCCCGGCTCGGACAACCCCGGCGCGGGCTTCGCGCACCTCACCGACACCGGCGGGTTCTTCCCCGAGGGCCCGGGTGCGATCCTCACCGGGGTGCTGATGGTCGTCTTCTCCTTCATGGGCAGCGAGATCGTCACCCTCGCCGCCGGTGAGTCCGAGAACCCGCAGCGCGCCGTCCAGAAGGCCACCAACAGCGTGATCTGGCGGATCGCCGTCTTCTACCTGGGCTCGATCTTCATCGTGCTCACCCTGCTGCCGTGGAACGACAAGTCGATCGTGAAGGACGGCAGCTATGTCGCCGCCCTCAACTCCATCGGCATCCCGCACGCCGGCCAGGTCATGAACGTCATCGTCCTCACCGCCGTGCTGTCCTGCCTGAACTCCGGCCTCTACACCGCCTCGCGGATGGCCTTCTCGCTGGGCGGGCGCGGGGACGCGCCGAAGGCGTTCGCCCGGACGAACAAGCGGGGCGTGCCGCAGGCAGCCATCCTGTCCTCGGTCGTCTTCGGCTTCGTCGCCGTGTTCTTCAACTACCAGTGGCCCGACACCGTCTTCCAGTTCCTGCTGAACTCCTCCGGTGCGGTCGCCCTGTTCGTCTGGCTGGTCATCTGCTTCACCCAGCTGCGGATGCGCGGCATGATCCTGCGCGAGTCGCCGGAGAAGCTGGTCGTACGGATGTGGCTCTTCCCGTATCTGACCTGGGCGACCATCGCGATGATCTCGTTCGTCCTGGTCTACATGCTGACCGACGACGACGGACGTCAGCAGGTACTGCTCTCGCTGCTGGTCGCGGCGCTGGTGGTAACGATCTCGCTGGTCCGTGAGGCCAGGAACCGCAAGAACCGCACGGCCCTGGAAACGCCCGCCAATACCTGACGGACCTTGTCAGGTTTACCGGAAAGACTCTCCCTCGCAACGCCACCGAGCGAGCGATCGGAGAGCCTTTCCATGACCACCACCGCCCCCGCCGGCTTCCAGACCGGTTTCGCGGTCCGGCCCGACCTCGTCGTCGAGGCCGCCCACGCCGACGACGTACGCACCGCCGTGGCCGGCGCCGCCGCGCGCGGACTCCCGGTCCACGTCCACGCCACCGGCCACGGGCTGCCCGGGGCCGTCGAGGGCGGGGTCCTGATCAGCACCCGCCGGATGGACTCCGTCGAGGTCGACCCGGTCCGCCGCACCGCGCGGATCGGCGCGGGCGCCACCTGGGGGCAGGTGATCGAGGCCGCCGCACCGCACGGGCTCGCCCCGCTGAACGGTTCGTCCCCGTCGGTCGGCGCGGTCTCCTACACCCTCGGGGGCGGGCTGGGCGTGCTGGCCAGGGAGTTCGGCTACGCGGCCGACCATGTGCACGCGCTCGACGTGGTGACGGCCGACGGGGCGGTGCGCCATGTCTCCCCGGACAGCGAGCCCGATCTCTTCTGGGCGCTGCGCGGCGGCGGCCACCGGCTCGGCGTGGTGACCGGCATGGAGATCGGTCTGGTCCGGGCCGGGCGGCTGTACGGCGGCTCGGTCGCCTTCGACGGGGAGGCGGCCGGGACGAGCGCCGCCGAGGTGGTCGGCCGCTATCTGGAGTGGGCCGGGGCCGTGCCCGACACGCTGACCTCCTCGCTGGCGGCGATCCGGTACCCCGACGTCCCGCAGCTGCCGGAGCCGCTGCGGGGGCGGTACGTGATCTCGGTACGGGTCGCGTACACCGGCAGCGCGGCCGAGGGCGAGCGGCTGGTCGCGCCGCTGCGGGCGATCGGGCCCGCGCTCGCGGATTCGCTGCGGGAGATGCCGTACACCGACAGCCACACCATCCACAGCGACCCGCCGTTCCCGCACGCCTACTACGGCGACAGCGTGGTGCTCGGCGGCCTGGACGAGGACCGCGCCGGGCGCGTGCTGGAGCTGACCGGGCCGAAGGCCCCGATGATGACCGTGGTCCAGATCAACCACCTGGGCGGTGCGCTCGCCGCGCGGCCCGCCGTCGACAACGCGGTGCCGTACCGCGAGGCCGGGTTCCTGGTGCGGCTGCTCTCACCGCTCGACGGTACGGACGTGGCCTCGGTACGGGCCCTGTACGCGGAGGTGGCCGAGGTGCTCGCCCCGGTCGCCCTGGGCCGTTCGCTGAACTTCTCGTTCGGCGGCGGGGACCGGACCGAGGGCTTCCACGACCCGCGGACACAGCGGAGGCTCGCCGGTCTGGTGTCGCGTCACGACCCGGCGAGCCTCTTCGGAGGGAGTTACGGCATCAGCCCCGGCGGCCGATGAGCTTCCAGGCCGCGGGCAGCGCGCCCATGGCCAGCGCCGCCTTCAGCGCGTCGCCGAGCAGGAACGGCACCAGGCCGGCCGCGATGGCGGCGCTCGCCGACATGCCGGTGGCCAGCGCCAGGTACGGGACGCCGACCGCGTAGATGATCGCGGAGCCCAGCACCATCGTGCCCGCGGTGCGCAGCACGGAGCGGTCGCCGCCGCGTCGGGCGAGGCCGCCGACCACGGAGGCGGCGAGCAGCATGCCGAGGACGTAGCCGAACGAGGGGAAGCCCATGCCCGAGGTGCCCTCGGAGAACCACGGCATGCCCGCCATGCCCACCAGCGCGTACACCGCGAGGGAGAGGAAGCCGCGGCGGGCGCCGAGCGCGGTGCCGACGAGGAGCGCGGCGAAGGTCTGGCCGGTGACCGGGACCGGGGAGCCGGGGACCGGCACGGCGATCTGGGCGGCGATGCCGGTGAGCGCGGCGCCGCCGAGGACCAGGGCCGTGTCGACGGCGTAACGGTGCCTGACGGCGGGCAGCAGGTCGGCGAGGACCGCTCCGGTGCGGGCAGGGGCGGCGGCAGCAGTACTCATCGGGACTCCGCGGGGGTGAGGGCAGGTGGGGACAGACTGAGAGGCTGTCGGGTGACCTCGGACCGGGCGGCCACGCCCTGGCACGCACGCTTCCCGCGTTGTCGTCGGTCGACGACGCTCCGCGTCGCCTCCCTCCTCCGCCTTGGAATCGCACGCACCGGACCGCGTCCGCTTTTCCGGTCCGAGGTCATCCGACAGCCTCTGAGCCCGACGTTAGCCCACGGGTTAACGCCCGATCACCATCAGTGGCCCACAAAGCGATGACCGAGGCATTGGTGGGGTTCGAACAAAGGGCGGTACGCAATCACGCGGGGGCGTGATGCTCGTCACTGAGGTGGGGGCGGAGTGGCTTGGATCCGGCCGGAAGCGGCCACCGGGAGGGACTGTAGGTTCCCGCCAATTCCACCCGGGATCGACCGGCGGCCGACCGGGCGCCGGGCCGGCCGCGACCCGGGCCATCGCCCCCCTGTGTCCGGGTGTGCACCTTGTGTGAGCATCGTGCCCGTATGGCGGACACTGGTTCCCCGTCGGCGGGGTGCGTGCCCAGACTGTCCGCGCATGTCCCCCCACGTCCCCACGTCTCGCCTACCGAACAGAGCTTGTCCATGTCTCGGATTTCCGCGTCTCCCCCCACCGGCTCCCCGGTCGCCGTCTCCGACACCGGGGCCGGGGCCGATTCGGCTCTCACCCACGGGCTCAAGCAGCGCCATCTGTCGATGATCGCCCTCGGCGGTGTCATCGGCGCCGGACTCTTCGTCGGCTCGGGCGCGGGCATCGCCGCCGCGGGACCGTCGATCATCATCGCGTACGCCGTCTCCGGGCTGCTGGTGATGCTCGTGATGCGGATGCTCGGTGAGATGTCGGCCGCGAACCCGGCCTCCGGTTCCTTCTCCGTCCACGCGGAGCGGGCGATCGGACCGTGGGCGGGGTTCACCGCGGGCTGGGCGTTCTGGGTGCTGCTCTGTGTCGCCGTCGGCCTGGAGGGCATCGGCGCCGCGAAGATCGTCACCGGCTGGCTGCCCGGCACCCCGGAGTGGGCCTGGGTCGCGCTGTTCATGGTGGTCTTCCTGGGCACCAACCTGGCCTCGGTGACGAAGTTCGGCGAGTTCGAGTTCTGGTTCGCCACCCTCAAGGTCGTGGCGATCACGCTCTTCCTGGTCCTGGGCGTGCTGGCGGTCCTGGGCGTGCTGCCCGGTACGGACGCCCCCGGCACCGCCAACCTCAGCGGTGAGGGCGGCTTCATGCCGAACGGCGCCGAGGGACTGGTGATCGGACTGCTCGCCTCCGTCTTCGCGTACGGCGGTCTGGAGACCGTCACCATCGCCGCAGCGGAGTCCGAGGACCCGGTGCGGGGTGTCGCCAAGGCCGTGCGGACGGCGATGTGGCGGATCGCGCTCTTCTACGTCGGCTCGATGGCGGTCGTCGTCACGCTCGTCCCGTGGGACGACCCGAAGGTCGTGAAGGTCGGTCCGTTCTACGCCGCCCTGGACCACCTCGGCATCAGCGGCGCGGCCGAGATCATGAACGTGGTCATCCTGGTCGCCCTGCTCTCCGCGATGAACGCCAACATCTACGGCGCCTCGCGGATGGCCTGCTCGCTGGTCGCCCGGGGCCAGGGCCCCAAGCGGCTCGGCAAGGTCTCCTCGGGTGTTCCGCGCACCGCGGTGCTGGTCTCGTCCGTGTTCGGCTTCCTGTGCGTGCTGCTCAGCTACTGGCGTCCCGACGACGTCTTCCCCTGGCTGCTCAACATGATCGGCGCGGTGATCCTGGTCGTCTGGATCTTCATCGCCGTCTCCCAGCTGATCCTGCGCGGCCGGCTGGAGCGCGAGGCCCCGGAGAAGCTCGTCGTACGGATGTGGCTCTTCCCGGTCCTGACGGTGCTGGCGCTCCTGGCGATGGCCGGCGTCTTCGTCCTGATGCTGCGCCAGCCGGGCACCCGTGACCAGCTGGTGGCGTCCGGCGCACTGACCCTTGTGCTGAGCGTCATCGGTCTCGTACGGCAGCGGCGGGCGGCGGCCGTCAAGGGCTGACGCCCGGTACGCGGGGCACGTCCGGTACGCCCTGTGCGCCGAGGCCGTCCGGTGCGCAGGGCACGTTGAGGGAGAGCAGCGCACCGCCCTCCGCCCCGATCCGCACCTCGCTCACCGCCGTGTTCCGCAGCCGCGGGAAGACCCGGCGGTAGGCGCCCAGCGGAATCGACAGCAGTTCGCACAGCACGAGCCGCAGCAGGGTGTTGTGCGCGACGACGAGCACCCGCTGCCCCGGGTGTCCGTCCGCGATCCGGCGCAGCGCCGCCGTCCCCCGGGCCGCCGCGGCCCGCGGGTCCTCGGCCCCGGGAAAGGGATGGGCCACCGGGTCGGCGCGGTACTCCCGGGCCCGCTCCGGGTGCTCGGCCGCGAATTCCGCCAGGGTGCGCCCCTCCACCTCGCCGAAGTCGCATTCGCGCAGCTCGTGTTCGCGCCGGGGGGTGAGGCCGAGCGCCTCGCACGCGGGCCGTGCGGTCTCGATCGCGCGGCTGACCGTGGAGGTCCAGATCGCGTCGACCTCGCTCCGGGCGGCCCACTCGCCCAGCTGCCGGGCCTGGCGGCGGCCCTCGTCGGTCAGGGCGATGTCGCTGACCCCGGCGTAGCGGTTCTCCGCGTGCCAGACGGTCTGACCGTGGCGGGCGAGCAGCAGGGTGGCCGGGTTCCTGGTCATGCCTGCTCCGTTCGGGTACGGGCGGTCATGGCTGCTCCGTTCGGGTTCCGGTGGTCGCGGGTGGTCACGGCTGCTCCGTTCGGGTGCGGGCGTGGGCGGCGACCGGGCCGGGGAGCCAGTCGCGTCGCTCCAGTTCGTCCACCAGCGTGAGGTACGGCTCGGTGTACCACGCCGTGCGCACCGGGTGCGGGTGCAGCACGTGGCGCAGCCGCACCATCGCACCCGCCGTCCTGATCAGGCTGGTCCCGGTCCCGGTCCCGGTCCCCGCCCCGTACGCGGCGAGAATCGCCATGCCGAGGGCGGGTTCGCTGTACTGCGGGATATACACGGGCCGGCCCAGGATGTCGGCGCGCAGCCGGCTCCAGTAGCCGCTGCGGGCCGCGCCGCCGGTGAAGGTGAGCCGGCCGTACTGCTGGGCGCCGAGCAGGTCGAGGTAGTCGAGGCAGAGCCGCTCCATCAGGCCCACCCCGGTCAGCAGGGCCAGCCAGTGCTCGGCGTCGGAGGCGGGCTCGCCGAGCAGGAACCCGGTGGCCTCCGGCGCCACGAAGGGAAACCGCTCCCCCGTCGCCACCAGCGGATACGCCACCACTCGCGCCGGTTCGTGAGCGCGGGCCAGCGCGTCCATGCGGATCGGGTCCACGGCCGGGAAGGCGGCCGTCAGCACCCCGCCGCCGACCCCCGAGGCTCCGCCCGGCAGCCAGCTCCCGTCCGGCGCGCGGTGGTTGTAGACGACCCCGGCCCGGTCCTCGACCGGTGACGAGGTGACCCCCTTGAGGACCAGCGTCGTGCCGAGCACCGAATTCCAGGAGCCGACGGTGAGCGAACCGGAGGCGAGCTGCGCCGCGCACCCGTCCGTCATCCCGGCCACGATGGGCGTGCCCGCCGGAATCCCGGTCTCCTCGGCCGCCGCCCGCCCCACCTCACCGATCCTCGTGCCCGGCCGCACCACGTCCGGGAACAGCCCGTCGGGCAGGCCCAGCTTGCCGAATCTCCGCCGCGGCCAGTCGTCCCGTGCCAGGTCGTAGCCGGTCTTCAGGGCGTGGCTGGAGTCGGTGGGCAGCGGCGTTCCGGCGAGCCGCGCCAGGACCAGATCGGCCTGGTGCATGACCCGTACGGCACCGTCCGCCGCTCCCCCGTACTCCCGCAGCAGCCACATCACCTTGGGCAGGGCCCAGCTCGGCGGGGCCTTGGCCCTGGCCGCCTCCGCGACGGCCCGCCCGTCGTCGTACATCACCCCGGGGGTCAGCGGCCGGCCCTCCCGGTCGGCGAGCAGCACGGTGCCGGAGGTGGCGCAGACGGCGAGCGCGCGCGGGGCGGGGCAGTCGCGCAGCGCCTGACGGGCCGCCGCGCACACGGCCGTCCACCAGTCGAGGGGCCGCTGCTCATGCCGTACGCCGTCACGTCTGCCCGTGAGCGGGGCCGAGCCGCTGCCGAGGATCTCACCGCGGTCTCCTGCCACCACCGCCCGGACGCTCTGCGTGCCGAGATCGATGCCCATCCACATATCGGTCCCCTCTGTGAACTTCTCACTCTGCACCGAGAATTTCCGTTGCGCGAGGGATTGACGGCCAACTTCCGTTGTTCCAAGCTCTGTTAACCAGTCGATTCAACGTGTGAACGGGCCCCCCACCCATCTCCGGCCGGACCGTGGAGGTCACGGATGGACATGCACGCGCACGACCGGCGACGGTTCCTCGCCATCGGCGCGGCCACGGCCGCGTCCGCCGCCCCGCTGCTGACCGCCTGCGGCGCGGGCTTCGGCGGCGACAAGGCCGGGAACGACGGCTCCGCGGCCGACGACATCACCGGCTCCTTCGACTGGAAGCGGGCCAAGGGCAGGACCGTCAAGGCGCTGCTCAACAAGCATCCGTACACCGATGCGCTGATCGCCGATCTGAAGGCGTTCACCGAGAAGACCGGGATCGAGGTCGAGTACGACGTCTTCCCGGAGGACAACTACTTCGACAAGCTCACCGTCGACCTCTCCAGCGGACGCGCCTCCTACGACGTGTTCATGCTCGGCGCGTACATGGTGTGGCAGTACGGACCGCCGGGGTGGCTGGAGGACCTCGGCCCGTGGATGCGCAATTCCTCGGCCACCGGGGCCGAATGGGACCAGGAGGACTTCTTCCCCAACCTCCTCTCGGCGGACCAGTGGTCACTGAAGGCGGGCGCGCCGCTCGGGCGGGGCGGGCAGTACGCGCTGCCGTGGGGCTGGGAGACCAATGTCGTCGCGTACAACACCGAGGTGTTCAAGAAGCTCGGCCTGAAGCCCGCCGAGACCTTCGACGAGCTGCGCGAGGTCGCCGGGGCGATCACCCGCCGGGCGCCGGGGGCGGGCTTCGACGGGATGTACGGGGTCGCGGTGCGCGGCTCGCGCAGCTGGGCGACGATCCATCCCGGCTTCATGACGATGTACGCCCGCAACGGCCTGAAGGACTTCACCGTCGAGGGCGGGAAGGTGAAGCCCGCGATGAACTCCCCGGAGGCGGTCGCGTTCACCCGGGACTGGGCGGAGATGGTCCGGAAGGGCGGGCCGCCGTCCTGGACCTCGTACACCTGGTACCAGTGCTCCAGCGACCTCGGGGCGAAGAAGGCGGGGATGCTCTTCGACGCGGACACCGCCGCCTACTTCCAGGCGGTGAAGGGGGCCTCCCCCGCCTCCGGGAAGATCGCCTTCCACCCCGGGCCGAAGGGCCCCGACGGCTCGCTGGCCACGAACATGTGGATCTGGTCGCTCGGTATGAACGCCAGGAGCCGCAACAAGTCCGCCGCCTGGCTGTTCCTCCAGTGGGCGACCGGCAAGGAGCATCTGCGCAAGGGCGCGATCGAGCACAACCACATCGACCCGGTACGGAAGTCGGTCGGCCAGGACGCCGCGTACAAGGACAAGATGCGGGCCATCCCCGGCTTCATCGAGACCTTCGAGACGGTCGTCGACCGGACGCGGATCCAGTTCACCCCGCAGGAGCAGTTCTTCGACGCGACGACCAGCTGGGCCGCCGCGCTCCAGGAGATCTACGGCGGGAAGAACGCCTCGTCCGTGCTGAACGGCCTGGCCGGCGATCTGGCGTCGAAGGTCGGCTGACCGGTGCCGGGACGCGCGGCCCCCGTACCGGTGGCCGACCACGGGGCGGCCTCCGGCGCGGGGACCGGGAAGCGTGCGGTGCGGGCGGTGCCGGCCTGGCGCCGCTCGCTGCGGCCGTATCTGCTGATCGTGCCCGCGCTGCTGCTGACCGGCGGCATCCTCTACCCGTTCGGCCTCGGCCTCTACTACACGGTGTTCGACTTCGCGGCGAGCAAGCCGCAGCCGGACCTGGTGGGCCTCGGGAACTACCGGCGGATCTTCACCCAGCCCGCGTTCTGGGACTCGGCGCGGGTGACGGTGGCGTACGCGGTCGGCGCGGCGGCCGTCGAGACGGTGCTCGGGGTGGCCGTGGCACTGCTGCTGCACCGGTCGAGCCTCGTCGGGCGGGTGCTGGAGAAGGTCCTGATCCTGCCGCTGATGATCGCGCCGGTGATCGCCGCGATCATGTGGAAGCTGATGCTCCAGCCCTCGGTCGGCGTCATCAACCACCTCCTGGAGCCGTTCGGCCTCGGCGGGGTGCAGTGGACGGACACCCCGACGGGCGCGCTGCTCTCGTCGATCACCGTGGACGTGTGGGTCTACACACCGTTCGTCGCGATCCTCGCGCTGGCCGGTCTGCGCTCGCTGCCCGCCTCGCCGTTCGAGGCGGCGGCGGTCGACGGGGCGGGCTGGTGGTTCACCTTCCGGCGCCTGACCCTGCCGATGCTCTGGCCGTACGTCCTGGTCGCCGTGATCTTCCGGTTCATGGACTCGCTGAAGGTCTTCGACATCATCTACGCGCTGACCGAGGGCGGCCCCGGCGACTCGACGATGGTGCTCCAGATCCGCGCCTATCTGGAGGCGATCCGCTTCCAGCGCTACTCGTTCGGGATCAGCTACATGATCGTGCTGTGGGCCGTGGTCTACCTGGTCACGATGGTGCTGGTGCGTTATCTGGGCCGGATCCAGAGCCGGGCCGCGGAGGTGGCGCGATGAAGCGCGGGCTGCTCTCCGTCGTCGCCGACCTGGCGCTGATCGCCTACTTCGTCTTCGCGCTGTTCCCGGTCGCCTGGATGGTGGTCCTGTCGCTGAAGCCGACGAACGAGCTGTTCAGCACGTACTTCTCGTTCACCCCGACCCTCGACTCGTACCGCACGGTGCTGGGCGCCGGGGACGACCAGGGCGTGCCGTTCCTCCGGTTCTTCGTGAACAGCCTCGTCGTGTCGCTGGGCGCGGTCGCGCTGTCGCTGGTGATCGGGCTGCCCGCCGCGTACGCCGCCGCGCGGTGGCGGTTCCGCGGCTCGGAGAACCTGATGTTCACCCTGCTCTCGTTCCGCTTCGCGCCCGAACTCACCGTGATCATCCCGCTGTTCGTGCTCTACCAGCAGCTCGGGCTCTTCGACACCTATGTCGGCATGGTGTGGGTGCTGCAGCTGGTGACGCTCCCGCTGATCGTCTGGATCATGCGGTCGTACTTCTCCGACCTCTCCCCCGAGCTGGAGCAGGCGGCGCTGCTGGACGGCTACACCCGCAAGCAGGCGTTCTTCAAGGTCGCGCTGCCGCTGGTGAAGCCGGGGATCGCGGCCGTCTCGCTGCTGGCGTTCATCTTCGCGTGGAACAACTTCGTCTTCCCGCTGATCCTCACCTCGTCGAACGCGCAGACGGTGACGGTCGGCGCGCTGTCCTTCCTCGGCGGCGACCGGCCCAAGTACAACCTGACGGCCGCGGCGGCCCTGGTCTCGGTGATCCCGCCGCTGCTGCTGGCGCTCACCATCCAGCGGTATCTGGTGCGCGGACTGTCGTTCGGGGCGGTGAAGTCATGACCGGCCCGGCAGCCATCGCACTGCGCGGTGTCGGTAAGCGGTACGGGAAGAGCACCGCACTCGACGGCCTGGACCTGGAGGTGGCGGAGGGCGAGTTCTTCTGTCTGCTCGGCCCGTCCGGCGCCGGGAAGACGACCACGCTCAAGACGATCGCGGGCCTGGAGCAGCCGCAGGCCGGGACGGTCGAGCTGGACGGGGCGGACATGGCGGGCGTGGAGCCCTACGACCGGGGCGTGGCCATGTGCTTCGAGTCGTACGCGCTCTACCCGCACCGCACCGCGTACGACAATCTCGCTTCCCCGCTCCGCTCGCCGCGCCACCGCCTCCCCGCGCACGAGGCGCGCGAGCGGATCGGGGAGATCGCCGAACTCCTGGGCATCGGCGCCCTGCTGGACCGCCAGGTGGGACGGCTCTCCAACGGCCAGCGGCAGCGGGTGGCGCTCGGCCGGGTGCTGGTGCGGCCGGCCAGGGCGTTCCTGCTCGACGAGCCGCTGTCGCACCTCGACGCGAAGCTGCGGCAGGCGATGCGCGCGGAGCTGCGGGCGATCGGCGCGGTCCGGCGCACCACCACGCTGTACGTCACCCACGACTCGGTGGAGGCGCTGGCGCTCGGCGACCGGATCGGGGTGATCAGGGACGGCCGCATGGTGCAGACCGGCACCCGCGAGGAGCTGTGGCACCGCCCGCACGACACCTTCGTGGCCCGGTCCTTCGGCCGGCCGCGGATCAATCTGCTGCCGGGGACGGTGACGCCCGAGGGGCACTTCCGGTCGCCCGACGGGGCCTACGAGCTGCCGCTGACGGTGCCCGCACCGCCCGGCACCGCCGTCCAACTGGGCGTACGGCCGCGGGACATCGGGCTCCGGGGACCGGCGGAGACCGGCGGCGGGGGCCCGGCCCTGGAGCTGACCGGCGCCGTCCATGTCACCGAGCTGCTGGGCCGGGCCACCGAGGTCACCGTCCGGATCGGCGGGCAGCAGCTGTCCCTCGTCGTCCCGCGCGCCGAGGCGGCCGGCCTGAGCCCCGACCATCCGGTCCGGCTCTCCGTACCGCCTGAGAGTCTGCTGCTGTTCGAGGCCGACCGGCCGGCACGTCCAGGACGAAGGATCAGCACGTGAGCAACGTTCCGCAGCGGGGTCCCGCCCCGCGCCAGGCATCCATAGCCGAGTACGTCCTCGCACAGGGCGAGGTGAGCGCCGCCGAACTGGCGGAGCGTTTCGACGTCAGCCTGATGACCATCCACCGCGATCTGGACGAGCTGGAACGGCAGGGCATCGTCCGCAAGTTCCGTGGCGGCGTCACCGCCCAGCCGTCCGGTGTCTTCGAGTCGAACGTCTCCTACCGGCTGAAGACGATGCGGGCCGAGAAGGCCGCCGTCGCCGAACGGGCCCTGAAGCTCATAGAGCCGGGCATGGCGGTGATGCTCGACGACTCGACGTCCACGCTGGAGATCGCGCGCAGGCTGCGCTCCATCACCCCGCTGACCGTCGTCACCAACTTCCTGGAGGCGATCAACCTGCTGTCGCAGGAGCGCGGCATCCATCTGATGGGCCTCGGCGGGGACTTCGACCCGCTGCACTCCTCGTTCCTCGGCGTCTCGTGCGTGGAGGCGGTGCAGTCGCTCCAGGTCGACATCTGCTTCACCTCCACCTCCGCCGCGTCCGGCGGCTTCGCCTACCACCAGGAGCAGCACATCATCTCCGTGAAGCGCGCGATGCTCGACTCGGCGAGCCGCAATGTGCTGCTGCTCGACCACTCCAAGCTCGGCCGGGTCGCCCTGCACCGCCTCGCCCCGCTGTCCCGCTTCGATCTGCTGCTGGTCGACGACGGGGCGTCCCCGCAGGCGCTGCGCGAGCTCGACGAGCACAAGGTGCCCTACGAGGTCTGCTCCACCGGCCGGGACTCCGGAGCGGGGGACGGCGATGACGGGTGAGGGCGAGGCGGCGATGACGGATGACTGAACTGGCCCTGCGCGCACTGCGCAAGACCTACACCGGGCGGGGCCGGGCCGCCGTCGAGGCCGTCCGGTCCATCGACGTCGAGCTGCGCTCCGGCGAGCTGCTGGGGCTGCTCGGCCCGTCCGGCTGCGGCAAGTCCACGACCCTGCGGATGATCGCCGGCCTGGAGACGGTCACCGGCGGCGACATCCTCATCGGCGGTTCGTCGGTGGTCCGGCTCCCGGCCCGGCAGCGCAATATCGGGGTGGCGTTCGAGAACTACGCGCTCTATCCGCCGCTGACGGTCGCGGAGAACCTCGGTTTCGGGCTCGCCGCCCGGGGCGGGTGCGGCCGGGCCGAGATCCGCCGCCGGGTCACGGGGATGGCCGAACGCATCGGGATCACCGACCTCCTGGGCGCCCGCCCGGCCGGGCTCTCCAGCGGCCAGAAGCAGCGCGTCGCGCTGGCCCGCGCGCTGATCAGGGTCCCCGACGTCCTCCTCCTGGACGAACCGCTCTCCCATCTCGACGCCGCCCAGCGGGACACCACCCGGCGGGAGTTGAAACGCATCCAGCGCGACAGCGGCCACACCACCATCCTCGTCACTCACGACCAGGAGGAGGCGCTGTCGCTCGCCGACCGGATCGCGGTGATGCGGGACGGCGAGATCCAGCAGCTCGGCACGCCCGAGGAGATCTACGACGCCCCGGCGAATCTGTTCGTCGCCGACTTCGTCGGGGAGCCGGCGGTCAATCTGCTGCCGGGCACGGCCGACGGATCGGGCGGGGTGCGCCTCTCGGACTCCGTGCGCGTCCCCGTACCGCACCGGATCGCGGCGGGACGCGCGGTGGTGCTCGGCATCCGCCCGGAGGACCTGCGCCTGGACGACACTGGTGCACGGGCCCGGGTCGCCGCCCATGAACCCCTGCTGGAATCCGGCATCGCCACGCTGTCGCTCGACGGGGTGGCGAAGCCGCTGGTCGTCGTGACCGGTCCGGAGGTACGGCTCGACCGGGACGACACCGTACGCATCACCGCCGATCCCCGGCACGTCCATGTCTTCGACGCCCAGACAGGAGACGCTCTGCGATGACCCGCCCCGAGACGGTCCGCCCCGCGACGAGGATTCTGCTCGCCGGTGACCACTTCGTCCTCAACTCCCTGCTCGCCGAGGCCCTGCACCACGTGCTCGACCCGCTCGGCACGGAGCCGCAGCTCGGCGAACTCACTCTGCCCTGGCCCCTGGAACCCTTCGGCAAGGTCGCCGAGGTCGACGAGGCGAGCGACGCCGAGGACGCGCTGATCGCCGCCCTGGACGGGGTGGAGGTGTGCGTGACGCAGATGGGCCCGTTCACGGAGCGGGTACTGGCCGCCGCCCCCGATCTGCGGCTGATCGTGGTCTGCCGGGGCGGCCCGGTCAATGTGAACGCGGCCGCGGCACGCGCCCGGGGCGTGCGGGTGTGCTTCGCGCCGGGGCGCAATGCGGCGGCGACCGCCGAGTTCACCGTCGGGCTGATCCTCTCCGCGCTGCGCCGCATCCCCGACGCGCACCGTTCCCTCGCCTCCGACGGCCGCTGGGACGCCTCCCACTACACGTACGAGAACTGCGGCCTGGAACTGGAGGACACCCCGGTCGGCCTGATCGGCTACGGCGCGGTGGGCAGCCGGGTGGCCCGGGTGCTCTCCGCGTTCGGCGCCGAGGTCGAGGTGTACGACCCGTATGTGCGCGGCGACGTCCTCGGGATGCGGGCCGGTTCGCTGGAGGCGCTGCTGGCCCGCTCGCGCGTCCTCACCCTGCACGCCAGGCTCACCCCGGAGTCCCGGCATCTGATCGGCGCCCGCGAGCTGGCGCTGCTGCCGCGCGGTGCGGTGCTGGTGAACGCGGCCCGGGGCGGGCTGCTGGACACGGACGCGCTGTGCGACGCCCTGGACTCGGGGCAGCTGCGGGCCGCGGCGCTCGACACGTACGAGCAGGAGCCGCCCCCGGCCTCGTCGCGGCTCTTCCGTACCCCGCATCTGCTGATGACCCCGCACGTGGCGGGGGCCAGCCGGGCCGTCGCGGAGAAGGCGGCCCGGATCGCGGCGGCCGAGGTGGCGCGCTACGTGCGGGGCGAGCCGCTCGCCCACGCGCTGTGAGGGGAGCTGTGACCATGACCGGAACCGAGCCTCGCTACATCGGCATCGATGTCGGCACGTCCGTGGTGAAGGCCGCGGCCTTCGACCCGCTCGGCCGCACGCTGGCCGTCGAGTCCCGCCCGGTGGGGCTGGCGATCCACGACGGGTTCGTGGAGCAGGACATGGACGAGGTCTACGGGGCGGTCCGCGAGGTGCTGGACGCGCTCGGCTCCGACGGGGTGGCGTTCGCCGGACTCACCGGCCAGGGCGACGGCGTCTGGCTGGTCGACGCGGCGGGCCGGCCGGTCCGCAAGGCGATCTCCTGGATGGACGGCCGGGCCCATGAACTGGTCGACGCCTGGCTGGCGTCCAGCGTCTTCGAGACGGTCTACCGGCGCACCGGCAGCGCGATGTTCCCGGGCTGTCCCGGCCCGGTGCTGGCCTGGCTCGACCGGCACGAACCCGCCTCGCTCGACGCCGCGACGACCGCCCTGTACTGCAAGGACATGGTGTTCCAGCGGCTGACGGGGGTCCGGGCCACGGATGTCTCCGACGCGTCGATGCCGTTCCTGGACCCGATGACCCGTGCGTACGCCCCCGATGTCGTGGCCGCGCTCGGCCTCGCCCACCGGTCCCCGCTCCTCGCCCCGGTCAGCGACCCGGTCGCCACCGCCGAACTCCCCTGCGGGTTACGGATTTCCAACGGCCCGTACGACCTGCCGGCCAGCGCGCTCGGCGCGGGCGTCACCCGTCCCGGCGACGGACTGCTGATCGTCGGCACCTGTCTGGCCGCGCTGGTGGCCACGGAACGACTTGACCTGGACGGCGAACCGGCGGGGCTGCACATCTCCACCGACCGTCCGGGCCACTGGCTGCGCGCCATGCCCGCGATGGTCGGCACCGCGGCCCTGGACTGGGTCCTGACCACCACCGGCGTACGCCACACCGAGGTCGACGCGCTGCTCGCCGCCACCCCGCCCGGCGCGAACGGGGTCCGGGTGCTCCCCTACTTCGCCCCGTCCGGCGAACGCGCCCCGTTCGTCGAACCGAGGCTGCGCGCCGAGTTCACCGGCGTGTCCCTGGAGACGACCCCCGCCGATCTGATCCGCGCCGTCTGCGAGGGCATCGGCTTCGCCGCCCGGCACTGCCTGGAGGCCGCGGGCCTCACCGGCACCCTCGCCCTGTGCGGCGGCGGCACCCGCTCCCCCGCCTGGATGCGGCTGTTCGCCGATGTACTGGGCCGCCCAGTCCGGATCGTGGAGGGCGAGGTGGGTGCGCGCGGCGCGGTGCTCGCGGCGGCCCGGCGCTTCGGCGCGGAGCTGGACACGGCCGCGTGGACGGCCCCGACCTCGGTCGTCGAACCGGACCCGGCGCACGCGGCGCACTACGCGAAGGAGTACGAGGACCACCTGAACCGACTCGCGGAGGCCCTTACGCGCGCCCGTGCGTGAGGGCGCGCCCGGTCCTACGTCGAAGGGCTGATCACTATCGCCCCCTCCTACTGTTAGCCTGCTCCTGCATATAGGTTGCAATAACAACAGGACAGCAGCTGGAGGGTTCGACCACATGGCCACGTACACGCTCCCGGAACTCCCGTACGACTACGCGGCGCTCGAACCGGTCATCAATCCGCAGATCATCGAGCTCCACCACGACAAGCACCACGCCGCCTATGTGAAGGGTGCGAACGACACCCTGGAGCAGCTGGCGGAGGCCCGCGACAAGGAGGCCTGGGGGGCGATCAACGGGCTCCAGAAGAGTCTCGCGTTCCACCTCTCCGGCCACATCCTGCACTCGATCTACTGGCACAACATGACCGGTGACGGCGGCGGCGAGCCGCTCGCGGCGGACGGTGTCGGTGACCTGGCGGACGCGATCACCGAGTCGTTCGGCTCCTTCGCCGGTTTCAAGTCCCAGCTGACGAAGGCCGCGGCCACCACGCAGGGCTCCGGCTGGGGCGTCCTGGCGTACGAGCCGGTCAGCGGCAAGCTGATCGTCGAGCAGGTCTACGACCACCAGGGCAATGTCGGCCAGGGCTCCGTCCCGGTCCTGGTCTTCGACGCCTGGGAGCACGCCTTCTACCTCCAGTACAAGAACCAGAAGGTCGACTTCATCGAGGCGATGTGGGCCGTCGTCAACTGGCAGGACGTGGCGAAGCGTTACGCGGCCGCCAAGGAGCGCGCCGACGTGCTGCTGCTCGCCCCCTGACCGGGAGGCGCAGATACGTCCTGCCTCGTGATCGTCTTCTCAACCTTCACCGGGCAGGCGGATGAAGGGAGGGCCCTCGCCTGGACGTGACAGGCGAGGGCCCTTCTGTCATGTTCGAGGACTCAGGGGGCCGCGACGCGCCCCAGCAACGTGCTCAGCACCTGCTCCGCATGGGTCCAGAGCACTGCCCCGCCGGCCTCCGGCACCAGATGCCGGACCGCGCCCGGGATGCGCGAGGCCAGCCGTACCCCCTGGTCGGGCGAGTGACCGGTGTCCTTCTCCCCGTACCAGAGGTCGACGGGTACGGCGATGTCCGACAGCCCGATCCCCCACTGCCCCATGGCCAGGACGGTGTCCCGGGCGTAGCCGGCCGCCCCCTGCGCGAAGGCCTCGTCGAGGGCACGCCGGTAGGCGGCGGCGAACGCGGGCTGCCGGTACACATCGAGGTCGCACTCCGGGCTGTTGGACATGACCATGTCCCACATCCCCTGCGGGGTGAACCCGGCGAAGACCTGCTCGGCGGCGGCCGGGTCGGCCACGGCCAGGCCGACGAGGCGGCGCAACTCCTCCGGAAGCACGTCGGCGAAGCACGGCTCGGCGACCTCGTCCGCACCGGAGACCACCGCGAGCGCCCGGACCGCTCCGGCGGCGGCGCACGCCAGCGCGAAGGGCGCCCCCTGAGAGTTGCCGACCATCAGGGGCCGCCCCAGGCCGCGCAGGCCGGCGAACGCGCGGACGTCGTCGACGAAGTCACCGAACGTACGCCCCGGCACGGGCGAGGAGACCCCCAGACCGGGGCGGTCGACGGCGATCAGCCGCACCCCGAGCCCGTCCAGCACATCGGCGCCGAACCCGAGATGCCTGCTGGTGGCCGCACCCGGCGAGAACAGCACCGGCACCCCGTCCCCCGGCCCCCACTCGGCCCAGCCCAGCGACCGCCCGCCCGGGAGCTGTTCCGTACCGACACGAACCGGGTCACTCACACTCGAAGACATGCACCCGATCATGATCGGATCCGCTGCCCGCGTCGAAGGATTTTCCCCGGAGCCCGGACCGGACCGCCTCAGGGGGCGGCGGTGTCCGGCCAGGAGACGTCGGTCTCGACCGGCGCGGCATAGTCGATGCCGGGCACGGCGAATCCGTACAGGCGCTGCACTTCGGTGTGGAACCAGTCGAGGTCGGCGAGTTCGGTGATGTTCTCGGTGGTGGCGGCCTGCCACCGCTCGGTGACGGCCGTCTGGACGGTGGGGGCGAGTTCCCAGGTGTCCAGGCGCACCCGCCCTTCGTCGTCGAGGTCGAGCGGGCGGACACCGGTGAGCTGGTCCCACAGATCGGTGAGCTGCCCGATCGGCGGGACCATGGCATCACCGAGGACGCCGCGCAGCAGCCCGACGTACAGGGCGATGCCGGGGATCGCGGTCGAGGACTGGGTGACGGCAGCCGCGTTGACCGAGGTGACCGCGCGCCCCCCGACCAGCTTGCCGAGCCGTTCGTCGAGGGTGCGGGCGGTCTGTTCGAGGTGGGACTTGGCAGCGCCGATGGTGCCCTGCCGGTAGATCGCGGCCGTCAGGGCGGAGCCGATGTAGGAGAGGGCTGCGGTGGTGAATCCCTCGGCGAGCAGTCCGCGGTCGGCGAGGTGGTCGATCCACCGTTCCCAGTCGGTTCCGCCCATGACGGCGACGGTCTGCTCGATGTCGTCGCCGTCGGCCGGCTGCGTCCCGACCTCCCGCACCTCGCCGGTGCCCCCGTCGTCGAAGACGAGGGTCTTGGTGCTGTACGCCTCACCGATGGGCTTGAGGACGGACGCGTAGGTGGTCCCGGTGTCGGGGTCGGTACGGCGTGGGGCAGCCACCGAGTAGATCAGGTGGTCCAGACGGCCGCCGAAGCGCTCCTCCAGCACCTGCGCGACCTGGTTCTTCATCTCGTCGGAGAACGCGTCTCCGTTGAGGAACACCATGTCGTGACCGTGCCGACGGGCGAGTTCGGCGGTCGCGGCCGTGCGGTACCAACCGGCCGTACCCGTGCGCCGTCCGGGGGCCTTCTCGAAGCAGACCCCGATCCCACGGATCCCGGCACGGGCGAGACCCGCGATCGTCGCGGCCAGCCCGTACCCGGCGGAGGAGCCGATGACCAGCGCCACGGGTGCCCGGTCGGGCACGCGGGAAGGGGCGGGGACGGCCTGCCACATGTCCTCCACCAGGCGCTCGCAGCCGGCCGGGTGGGAGTCGAGGAAGAGGAAACCGCGGTTCTTGGGGGCGATGACGCGTTCGCTCACGGGCTCGGGTCCTTCGGTTCGTCACGGACGAGGAAGCGGCGACCGCGAGGGCATGCACCGCACCCCGCAAGTCTGCGACCGTACGAACACAGGTGGTCACCTCGCCGGACACAGTAATACTCACCAGTCCTTGGAGGCTTTCCACCATTTCGGCCGGCCCGGAAACGTCGGCGCCCGACCCGTTCCGGGCGCGCTTCGGACTGCCCGCGTCCCCGGTCGGGACATCGAGGGGGTACGGAGGAGGGCGCCGGGCCGGTGGGATGAGGGGCCTCCTGCCCGAAACGTGGCAGGTGGGGGTCTCCCTGTCACGTTGCGCGTACGGGGGGCGTCCCCGCCCGGCGGGCGCCCCGCCCGGACCACTCACCGCGGGCTTCCCGGCCGACGCCGGCGGATGTCAGCCGGTGACCAGCGCCATCAGCAGCCCGTCGTACCCCTTGCTCCCGACGGTCTGCAGCGCGGTCGCGGTCAACGTCGGCTCGGCCGCGACGAGTTCGGTGAACCGGCGTACGCCCTGCACCTTCGGGTCCTCGCTGGCGCCGTCGACCACCTCTCCGTCGCGTACGACGTTGTCGGCGACGATCAGACTGCCGGGCCGGGTCAGCTTCAGGGACCAGGCCAGGTAGTCGGGGTTGCTCGGCTTGTCGGCGTCGATGAACACGACGTCGAACGGTCCGTACCCCTGCGCCGCCAGCTCCGGCAGTGTGTCGAGGGCGCGACCGACCCGGATCTCGACGACATCCGCGAGCCCCGCCCGCTCGATGTTCCCGCGCGCCACCTCGGCACACCCCGGATCGGCCTCCAGCGTCACGACCTTGCCGCCCTCGGGGAGCGCGCGGGCCAGCCAGATGGTGCTGTAGCCGCCCAGGGTGCCGATCTCCAGCACGGTGTGCGCGCCCTGGAGCCTGGCCAGCAGGTTCAGCAGCTTGCCCTGGTTGGCGGCGACCTGGATCGCCGGGAGTCCCGCCGCCTCACTGGCCTCCACGGCCGCGTCCAGGGCCTCGTCCGGGCCCACCAGCAGACCGTTGAAGTAGTCGTCGACCTCGGTCCATCGCGCCAGCGTCACGGCAAGTTCCTCTCTCGATCCCAATGGGTTCCCAAAGGGAACTTACATCATGCGAGGCGAATGCGATGATGAGCGCCATGAACGCCACGAGCCCGACCCCCGCCGACCCCACCGCCCTGCACCCGATGCCGGGCCAGCCCCGGGTCGTCCTGCTGAAGCCCCTGGTGAAGTCCGAGTTGATCGAGGTCGGGGACTTCACGTACTACGACGACCCCGACGACGCGACCGCGTTCGAGTCCCGCAACGTGCTGTACCACTACGGTCCGGAGAAGCTCGTCATCGGGAAGTTCTGCGCGCTCGGGACCGGGGTGCGGTTCATCATGAACGGCGCCAACCACCGGATGGACGGCCCGTCCACCTTCCCGTTCCCCTCCATGGGCGGCTCCTGGGCCGACCACTTCGACCTGCTGACCGGGCTGCCGGGCCGGGGCGACACGGTCGTGGGCAACGACGTCTGGTTCGGCTACAACTCCATGGTGATGCCGGGCGTACGGATCGGGCACGGCGCGATCATCGGCGCCGGCTCCGTCGTCACCTCCGACGTACCCGACTACGGCATCGTCGGTGGCAACCCGGCCCGGCTGATCCGCA
The DNA here is from genome assembly GCF_045162475.1 of Streptomyces sp. NBC_00984. Lineage (NCBI taxonomy): Bacteria > Bacillati > Actinomycetota > Actinomycetes > Kitasatosporales > Streptomycetaceae > Streptomyces > Streptomyces sp. NBC_00984. The sequence continues at coordinate 6,024,635 of NZ_CP108734.1, read as the reverse complement.
CCCGGTACGACGAGGAGACCGTCGCCCGGCTCCTCGCCGTCGCCTGGTGGGACTGGCCCACCGAGCACCTCACCCGCCACATACGCACCATCATGTCCGGCAGCGTCGACGCCCTCGAAGCGGCCGCCCCGGAGGGGACACCATGACAATCACCGTCCGCGAGCTGGCCTATTACCCGGTCAAGGGCTGCGCCGGGACCACGGTCGACTCCGCGCAGGTCTTCGGCACCGGCCTCGAACACGACCGTACGTTCATGGTGGTGGACGTGGCGGACGGCGCCTTCCGCAGTCAGCGCACCCACCCCGCGATGGCCGCGATCAGCGTCGAAGTCCTGGACGCGGGCGCGACGTTGGCCCTGACGACCGCCGGCGTCGAACCACTCCACCTCGACGTCGACCCGCACGGCCCGCGCCTCGACGTCAGCATGTTCGACCGCCCGCTCGGCGCGGCCATCGACCAGGGGGACGCGGTCGCGGAGTGGTTCTCCGACGCGCTCGGCGTGAAGTCCCGCCTGGTACGCGTGGCTCCCGGCTTCGACCGGGACGGCTGGGGCGACACCCCGGGCAAGGTCAACTTCGCCGACGCGCACGCGGTGCTGGTCGCCTCGACGGCCTCCCTGGACGACCTCAACGCCCGCATCAGCGCCCGGGGCGACGCGAAGCCCGTCCCCATGAACCGCTTCCGCCCCAACATCGTCCTGACCGGCAACGACGGACCCCACTTCGAGGACCGGGTACGCCGGATGACCATCGGCTCCGTCGAACTCGCCCACTCGGTACGGGCGATGCGGTGCGCCGTCCCCATGGTCGACCAGGCCACCGGCCACCGCGCGGGCCCGGAACCGATCCGCACCCTGTCGACCTACCGGCGCGAGCCGGAGTACGGGAACAGGGTCAGCTTCGGCGCGAAGAACGCCGTGGTCTGCGAGGGCACGGTGAGCGTCGGGGACGTGGTCGAGGTGGCGGAGTGGCTGGGCGCGTGAAGGCCCCGGACTCCACCGCCCCCGGCGATGGCTAGGCTGCCGAGCATGGACATCGTGATCCCGCTCTTCGACCGCTTCGAACCGCTCGACGCGATCGGTCCGTACGAGATCCTCGCGTACGTGCCCGGCGCCACCGTCAAGTTCGTCACAGCCGAACCCGGCCTGGTGCAGGACGTGTTGGGATCCCTGCCGGTGCACGTCCCGACCGGGTACTCCGACGTGGAACGCTGCGACGTCCTGCTGGTCCCGGGCGGGGGCAGCTTCCGGACCATGGTGGACGACCCCGCGTTCCTCGACTGGGTGCGCCGGATCCACGCCGGCACCCGCTTCACCACCTCGGTCTGCACCGGTTCCCTGGTGCTCGGCGCGGCCGGCCTGCTGAACGGCCTGACCGCCACCACCCACTGGGGCGCGGCCGCCGACCTGGAGTCGTACGGCGCCGTCTACACCCCCGAACGGGTCGTACGGCACGACCGGGTGATCACCTCGGCCGGAGTCTCCTCCGGCATCGACATGGCCGTCCGGCTGGCCGCCCTGCTCACCGACGACGTGACCGCCCAGGCGATCCAGCTCTACACCGAGTACGACCCACAACCCCCCTTCGATACCGGCTCGGTGGCCAAGGCCCCGGCCGAAGTGCTCGAACGGGCCCGCACCCTGGGCTGAGTTGTTTCGTTCGGATCATCCGGCGGACCGGAGTCCTGGCGCCGCTCTCGTTCCCTTGTGGGTTACGGCAGATTCAGCCTCCTCGCGGTGAGGCGAGTGGGCCACCCGCCCAGCAGGCAGAGGAGCGAGGAAGGCCAAACGGCGATTTTTGGTTTATCTCTGTAGCCAATCGGCATATCAGGCCGTTTGGGTGACCCCTCCGAGCAGCAAGATTCCCCTCGCAAGGTTCGAGGTAAGGGGACAGGAACGTGGCTGACTGGAAGAACGTCTCCGGTGGTCTCACTTCGATCTCGGTCGGGTCCAGGACTCATGTCTGGGGTGTGAACTCCCTGGGCCAGATGTACCGGTACACGGGCCACGACTCCAATCCGTGGGTCGGCATCCCCGGCAGGGCCGTCGACATCGGCGCGGCAGCCGACGGCACCGTATGGCACGTCAACTCGGCAGGCGGAATCTACCGGTACACCGGAGACCAGCCGAGCTGATCCCGGACACCGACGACTGTGGGCCCACGCGTGGTGCGCGTGGGCCCGCATTCGTTCCCGCCGGGGACTGTCGCCCGGTGATCCGGTCGGCGGTCCCAGGCAGAGTGACCCTGGACGACACGGGCCGGGAAAACGTGTATGCGTACGGGATCCCCGCCGTGCAGGATGGCGCCGGGGAGGCGAGGTCTCGTGGACGAGTTGAGGCGATTCAGCCAGGCGGCGGTCGTATGGGCGGCAGGCGGAGCGGGGTCGGATGCGGCAGCCGCGGTGGCGCGGGAGCTGGCCGGCGGTGTGCGGACGGTCGTGCTCGTCGAGGGAAGCAGCGACCAGGTCGCCCTCGAAGCCCTGGCCACGCGCTACGGCCGCGACCTGGGCGCGGAGGGCGTCGCGGTGGTACCGCTCGGTGGCGCGATGAGCATCGGGCGCTTCCTGGACGTGTGCGGCCCTCCGGGGCTCGGCCTCCCACTGGCGGGTCTCTGCGACATCGGCGAGGAGCGGCACTTCCGGCGCCATCTGGAGCGGGTCGGGCTCGGGTCCGGTCTCACACACGCCGGGCTGGAGGCACTCGGGTTCCAGGTGTGCGTCGCCGACCTGGAGGACGAGCTGATCCGCGCCCTCGGGGCCGAGGGCGTGCAGCAGGTCATCGAGGACCAGGGCGAGATGCGCCCCTTCCATACGTTCCAGGGCCAGCCGGCACAGCGGGAGCGCCCCGTGGAACACCAGCTACGACGGTTCATGGGCACGCACAGCGGCCGCAAGGCGCTCTACGCGCAGGCGCTGATCGCACACCTGGACCTCAAGCACGTACCCGGGCCGCTGGAGCGCCTGCTCACCCACGTCTAGCGTAGCCCGCCCCGGGTGCGTCAGCGCCCGAAGGCCCCGCCCTTCACCCCGTCGACGAACGCGGCCCACCCCTCGGGGGCGTAGAACTGGAGCCCGCCGCCAGGGTTCTTGCTGTCCCGCACAGCCCGGCCGCCGTCGGCGGTCCGGGCGACTTCGACGCACTCGTTGGCCGACCCGCCGCCGGAGAAGGACGACTTCACGAATGGGCTGACAACTTCCTGGCTGCTCACGATTCCTCGTTCTCCGCGATGATGCCGTTCATGGTCTTCCGGATGAAGGTGAGACTCCGGTCCGGAGTGAGAGCTGCGGACCGGAGCGCGTCGAAGGCGTGGACGTACCCCGCCATGTCTTCATGATCTTCCAGAATGACGCTGTTGACCAGCGTGTCCTGCACGATGGCCTCCGGCGAGGCTTCGTGCGCGTAGGACAGTGCGACGAAGGCCGGCGCGACGCGTGCTGCCGCCCACTCCGTGTGGGGCAGCACCTGGAGCGTCACATTCGGCTGCTTGGCCATCCTGATGAGATGGGCAAGTTGATCGCGATGAACGTTCGCCGAGGGCATCGGGCCGGATATGGCCGGCTCCCAGATGACTGCGGCAAACCGCGCACCCGACTCCTCGAACACCCGGCGCCGCTCCTGTCGCACCTTCACGATCTCATCGGCCGCTTCGCTGCTGAGCACTTCGGGGTTGGCCTCGGTCAATGCCCGGGTGTAGTCCGGCGTCTGGAGCAGGCCGGGGATGAAGACCGGTTGCCAGGCACGGATGTACGTGGCGTCCGTCTCCAGTGAGAGGAAGTCGCCCAGCCGGTCGAGTGCGGGCGACTGGAACGGGAAGTTCAGCCACCAACCACGCTTGTTGCTGTCACGGGCCAGCTTCTCCAGCCTCTTGCGCTCTGCCGCGTCCTCGACCTCGTACAGGTCGAGCAGCACACGCACATCACCCACACGCGCGCTGACCGTCCCGGACTCGATCCGACTGATCTTGGCCGTTGAGCACGCCACCGCCTCGGCGGCATGTTCCTGGTCCAGGAGCGCGTTCAAGCGCAGGCGCTTCAGCGCCGCCCCCAACCGGCGGCTGCGCACCGTGGGCTTCCCACCTGCGGGCATACGTCCCCCTCACTCTCCAAGCCAGTGTGCCCACTAACTGTTCGCAGACGCTAGCGACTTGACCCTCGCGGGTGAATGCAAGCTTGCACCTACGACTCGCTTGCCTTTCGTCAGAACCTACCTCTAGCGTGGCTTGCGTCACACCGCGCCGCGGAATGGGCGCACTCCGTGACCATGAATCCGCCTGCCCACCCACGACCTTGGGGGACCCATGTCCGGGCGCACGCACATCAAGAGATTCCGGGCCCGCAGGGACTCCGTCCCCGCCGCTCGACGCCACGTCGAGAGCATCCTGACCGAGTGGAAACTCGGCGGGCTCATCGACGAAACAACCCTCCTGGCAAGCGAGTTGAGCACCAACGTGGTCAACCACGCCAAGGGGGCCGGCGACTACTTCGAGCTGGGTTTACGCCGTCGCAACGGCACGCTCCTACTGGAGGTTTCCGACTCGTACCAGTGGCGAATGCCCACGCTCCGCACCCCCACGCTCGACGACCTCTCCGGCCGTGGCCTGGTCATCGTGGACGCGGTCGCCGCGAAGTGGGGCGTACGGCCGCGCGACCCCGGCAAAACCGTCTGGGTCCATCTGACCATCGGTCAAACCGAGTTGACGTGAGGCGGCCCCTCAGGACCGCCTGGCGGTGCGAGGTCACCGCCGACGGACTGCTCGTACGGGCCGAGCACGCCGCCACCCCCACACAGGCACTGATCTGGATGCGGGTCTCCGTACGGACCCTGCTCTCCGGGTTCGACGCGGAGCACCGCGACCGCACCTTCGGCTGGCTCGACCACAGCCAGTGGGAGGCCGTCATACGGCTCAGGGCCGGCGAGCCGTACGCCTACACCGCTCGCGCGGGCGGACGCGTCGTCGACTGGTCCGCGCGCCCCGTGCGGGTCCTGCCCGTAGCCACGGTCACCGCGGTTCCGCGTCGATGGATTCCGCGATGTGGGACATGACGGACCAGATGATCGCCTTCCGGCAGTTGCTCAGGCCCTTGTCCTCGATGTACAGGGTGTTGTCCGCGCCGACCCGGTAGTTCTCCCGGCGGCCGTCCGCCTTGAGCTTGAGGCCCTTCATGCGGCGTCGCAGGTGGGGAACGGTGATGGCGACCTGGTTGGCGTCCACGGCCAGGCGGGTGACCTCGTCCCACGGGATCTCGTCGGCGGCGCCCTTGACGTACAGGTACGTACCGCCGAGCTCGAAGTGGTCGTACTGGACCTTGCCGCCCTCGGTGGCCAGTTCGCGCAGGTCGTGCCGCACACGCGCCTCGGCGACGCGGTCGATGATGCCTGCGAACATCGGCGTCAGGTTCCCCGGGGAGCGCAGGAACGTGCGCAGGAGACCCGCGCCGACATCGGTCAGGAAGTAGTTGCCGGACAGTTCGCGCGCGCCCTGGCCGGTCGCCGTCCACAGCCGCGCGACGATCTTGTCCGAGATCGGCCGGGAGGACGGGCCGACGTACGTGGCCTCACGGGAGAGGACGACGTCCTTGAAGTCCTCCCAGTGGTGCGCCCACCGCACCTTGCGCCGGCCCCGGTAGACGATTCCGCCCTCGTGCAGGATCAGCCAGGAGGCGAGGGAGTGGGGCAGCTCATACACGCCCCAGACGAACAGCAGGAGGCAGATGACGTCGAATATGAGGTGGCCGGTGCCCGGCATGGAGTCGGGTATGCCGCCGAACAGCAGGAAGGCGGCGACCGGGATGACGGTCAGGCCGAGCTTGCCCATCGTCGGGCGTTCCCGGTAGCGCGCGAGAACGGGCCCCAGCTCCTCCGGATCGGCCGTTCGCCGCCGTTCGTCGTTCCCGTTGCCCGGATCTACCATGGCCCCCATCCCGGTCCTCCGTCGTATCCCGCTGGTTCCAGGGCGAGTTAGGTTTCCCTTCGGCCGCCCTTCGGCGCACGCTCCTTCGACGCCGTGCCGCAGCCTAACCCCGTCCGCGACCGGGCAGGAGGCCCGCACCCGCTCGGTCGTCGTGCGCTCTGTCCGCACCCTCGTTCGTGCCGGCGGATCGTCATCGCGGTGCGCTCCGAGCGGGGCCGTGTCACATTCCGGAGGTCCGTGTCGTCGTACTGCCGGGACGGACGCGCCATCCAAGAGGTGTCGTTCGTCCACCGGGTCCAAGGCGACAAGGAGGAGACCGATGACTGACTTTCAGGCCATCGCGGACCGCGTGGAGATCGAGGCGCTGCGCGGCGAGTTCACCGACGGGGCGATGATGCGCGACTACGGCCGCATCGCTTCGCTGTTCACACCGGACGGTGTTCTGCGGATGCCCAACATTCCCGTTGAACTCGAAGGGCGGGAGGCGATCCGCGCCTGGGGCAGGCGGGTGCCGGATGTTGTGGAATTTTTTGTGCAGAACACGCACCCGGGCGTGATCCGGCTCGACGGCGACACCGCGTCCGGCCGCGCGTACATATCGGAGGTGGTGCGCGGCCGCGACGGCCGCGGAGGTCTGAACTACGCGATTTACCACGACCGTTACCAGCGCACCGGCGACGGCTGGAGGTTCACGGAGCGCGTCTACGAGGTCCGCTACGAAGACGCCTCGCCGCTGGCCGGCTCACCGCCCCGCCCGGCCGATGCTTCGGGATCAGCCCACCGCTAGGGCCTGTCCGGCGGATCACGGCCGGGGTCGCGGCGGCTGACACGGCACCTCGCAGCGTTGCCGAAACGTCCGAATAGCTCCGCTATTAGGACGCTCCGGGGCGCTGCTGGAGGCCGACGTAGGGTGACTGATCCATGTCGAGTGCCGGCCTCCAGGCGTCCGTCAGTAAATGAAGGAGCTGTACAGCCCGCCAAGTTGACGGATCTCCTCCAGCGGGTATGGGGTCTGCCTGCTCTGGCGCTGGAACTTGAGGTTGAAGTCAGACATCAGTGCGGCGATCGGCGCGTGCCGGGCGAGGATCGCCGCGGCCACCTCTGGGATTCCTGCAGGGCGCTTGCCCTCTGCGTATGCGCGCACCAGCGCGTAGCGGCCCTCCCGGTCCTCCTTCTGGTATCCGTACAGACCGGTGACCAGCCAGTTCACCAGATACGTGGCGGTGTAACAGCGGTCGTAGGTCTGATGCCGGTCGAAGAAATCGGCTTCGTCCTGCGACAGCTCGAACCCGGAGGAAATAGCGAGGCCGTAGTCCGCGAAGTAGAGGCGCCGGCCGTCGGTCAGAATGTTCTCGAAGTGCGCGTCGAAGTGCAGGAGCCCGCGGCTGTTCATGAACGAGGTGCCGGCTGCCAGGTCCCTCTCCACCATGGCGCAGGCTCGGTTGGCGGTCTCGTCTCCTGCTTCGACCTGGGTGCCCAGCCACTGGTGCAGGTTCTGCGGGATGTACTCCAGGAACAGCGCGACACTCGCCGAGGACTGCTGGAGAGCCTCGATCCGGCGGCGCACCTGCGATCCGCCGCCCCAGTAGGCGACGGCCCGTTCGATGTCGGCCAGTTCTTCGGGCAGGGGCGTTGAGTCCGGCAGCACCCGCCAGTGATATATCAGGGGGAAGCCCTCGTATTCCGCCGCGAGCACCCAGTTCGTCGTCATAGTGTGCACGGCGAGCTCTCGCCAGGCCCCCCAGCCCGGCCCGCCGATGGTCCCAATGCCGTACTGGCAGAAGACGGGCAGCTCGAACAGATTCGCCGTGGACCGGACGTGCTCAGGTTGCCTCTCCGGATCGGTGAGGGGCACCCGCTTCACGAAGACCGGCGTTCCGGCGACCTCCAGCAGGGCCGACTTCCCGCCGATGCCGGATCCGATCGGCACGGCCGTGTCCACGAGCTCGCGCAGGGCGCGATCACTGCACAAGGCCAGGGATGTGGACACGGCACTATGGGCGGTCAGACGCGCACCGCGCGACATGTCAGGGCACTTCACTGCGGCCTCCACCTGGTGCCGACCTCGATCCTGAAATGGCTACGCACAGTCCCGCCGAGCGCAACGACGCGTGGCTCTGCGTTTGGCCTCCGGAGCGGGCAGAAGGCGCCCAAGACCCGTGTGTGACCACAGACCTGAACACCCTCCTGACCGCACTCTACGTGAAGATCGACGACGAAATTGGAGGAACCCGGCGCCTCGGTAGACCGCCGCTGCTCAGGGCATCCTGCTCATCACGGACAAGGGATTCGCGTCCAAGCCGTTCGAGAAGGACCTCGTCACACAGGGCATCGAGCTGCTGCGGCCGTCTCTCAAGCGGGAGAAGAAGCGCTACGGAGAGCCGATGCTCAAGAAGGTCCGCCAGCTGATCGAGTCGTTCAACGACACCCTCAAAGGCAGCTTGACCTGGAGCGACACGGCGGACGGACCTTCGAGGGCGTGGCCATCCGAGTGACCCAGCGTGTGCTCACGATGGCCGTCGGTATCTGGCACATCAATCTGATCGGCGCAGCAGTCACCGCTCACTGATCGCCTATGACCACTGATTACATCGGAACTACTCGTCCAGGCGCACAGCAAGCAGCGGGGTGGGGCTGCCTCCACCCCCCGGTGGACCCAGCCCCACCCCGGATCCGGGAGTGGGGCGGATGGATCGTCACCGGGCCGCTCGCCACGCTGGAAGCCATGACACGGCTAACGCGAAAGCAGAACAGACTCCTGGTCTCCGCGGCCCTGTGCACCAGCGCACTGGTGGTGGCCGCCGCCCCGGTCCAGGCGATGGGGCCGGCACCGACGTACGCCCCCGCCACCACCTCCGCGGCTCACCTCCGCGGCCCGGCCACCCCCGGCGATCCGCAGGAGAAGGACGCGGTGCGCGCCATCGAGCGCGCCGCGCATCCGCTGCTGTCCACCGAACCCACCGGCGGCTTCCGCGATCTGCGCCCGTTCGGGCGGATGGTGGGGAACGCCACCATCGTGGGCATCGGCGAGGCCACCCACAGTTCACACGAGTTCTTCTCCTTCAAGCACCGCGCGTTCCGCTATCTGGTCCAGGAGAAGGGCTTCCGCACCTTCGCGCTGGAGGCACCCTGGAGCACCGGTCAGCGACTCAACGACTATGTGCGGTACGGCAAGGGCGACCCGCGGCAGATCATGCGGGACGAGTTCCGCAACTCCTACCAGGTCTGGCAGAACCAGGAATACCTGCGGCTGATCGAGTGGATGCGCTCGTGGAACGTGGCGCACCCCGGCGACCCGGTGCAGTTCATGGGCAATGACTTCGGCTACGCCGGGCCCGACCTGTACGACCTGGTGACCTCGTACGTCGGGCAGCGCTTCCCCGCACTACTGCCCCAGTTCACCGCTCTGTACCAGGGGCTGCGCCCGACCACCGACGTGGACACCTATGTCCACGCCTATCTGGCCAGGCCGATCGCCGAGCGGAAGGAGATGGCGCAGCGCACCGGGCGGGCGCTGGCACTGTTGCAGGGCCAACGGCCGGGCGGCGGGAAGGCCGAGCAGGAGGCGTACACCCGGGCGGTGCAGCATGCCCGTGCCATCGACCAGACCGCCACCGGGTACAGCTACGACTTCACCAAGCCCACCCAGGGCGCCGCGGCCATGCGCTACCGCGACCAGGTGATGGCGGACAACACGGTGTGGTGGCAGCGGCACACCGGGGACCGGGTGCTGCTCTCCGCGCACAACGCCCATGTCGCCTACGACACCTACTCCCCGAAGGAGTACCCGAGGATGCAGGGCGCGTTCATCCGCGACGAGATCGGCTCGTCCTATCTGAGCGTGGGGTTCACCTTCGACCAGGGCTCGTTCAACGCCGACGGGCCGAACGGCGCGCCGACCCGGTACACCGTCGGTCCCGCCGAGCAGGGCAGCAACGAGCGCACCCTGGACGCGGTGCGCTACCGGGACTACATGGTGGACCTGCGCACCACGCCGACGGCGGCCCGCAACTGGCTGGCGGTCGCCCGGCCGACCCGCAGCATCGGCACCTCGTACCCGGATCACGCGGTGTACCCCGTATCGCTGCTGCCCTCGCACGATGTGCTCATCCATCTGCACCGGATCGACGCGGCCGGTCTGCTGGACCACTGAGCTCGGCGCTCTGGTGGCGGGCGTGCTCGCGGCGCAGGGGTCTGGCCTGATCCCAACGAATGACGCCAGCCCCGTACTTCGCGGGTCGTTGATTCGTGTGGATCGGGTGGCTGGATCGGCGGTCTCCCGCCCCGATCGGCGCGAGCATCCCACCCGTACCGGCCCGTGTCGGCCCTGACCACCCACCGAATCAAGCTGAAGCGGTCTCAGGGGCTAATGCGGGTCCTCTCGGGGGTGTTCCCTGATGAGTCACACAGCGGTTGTGCGACACCGTCGTAGGCATGACTTCCAAGCCATGTCTTTCCGATACCGAGGCAACTACGACGAGGGTCCGGCGCAGGCGGGTACCGGTGGCGGCACTTGCCTGCGCGGTTCTTGCCGCGGTGGCGCTGGGCACGGCCCTTCCGGCGGCAGCGACTCCTGCTGAGCGGCCCACGGTGGCGGTCGAGCGCGCCAGTGGCCAGTTGCCGGGTTTGGACCCGCAGGTCTTACAACGGGCGCTCTCGAGCGCACCTGACCGGGTCACAGGAGTGCTTGCGCGGGTGAGTGGCCCGGACGGTCACTGGGTCGGCACGTACGGGACTGCCGACGTTGCGACCGGGGCGTCGGTTCCGGCCGACGGCAGGTTCCGCCTCGGCAGCGTCACCAAGACCTTCATCGCCACCGTGGTGCTGCAGCTTGCCTCCGAAGACCGCGTCGGCCTCGATCAGCCCGTCCAGCGGTACCTGCCGAACGTACTGCCTGACAGCTACCCGCCGATCCCGGTTCGCACCCTGCTCAACTTCACCAGCAGCCTTCCCGAACTGACACCGGACGACATCCCCACCACCCCGGACGGCATCGTCGAGCACCGCTTCGACGACCACCCGCTCGCGGAACTGATCGCCAAGGCCGTTCAGCATGAGCGACCGTTCGCCGTGCCCGGCTCCATGCAGGCGTACGGAGCTACCGGCTACTACGTCGCCGCACTGCTCGTCGAGAACCTCACGGGACACACCTACCAGCAGGAGATCACCAACCGGATCCTGCGGCCGCTGCACCTGCGCGACACCACCGCCCCGGAGACCGACCCCACGATCCCGGGCCCTCACTCCCACGGCTACATTGCCGTGCCCCAGCCGGACGGCGGGACGCAACTGGTCGATATCACCGAACAGAACCCGGGCGCCGGGGGCATGATCGCCACCACGGCTGACCTCGACCACTTCCTGACCGCCCTTTTCCGAGGACGACTCCTGCCACCGACCGAGCAAGCGGAACTCTTCACCGTCCCCAATGTCTCCTACCTCGACGGCAACGCCCACGACCCGGGTCACGGCCGCGCCTACTACAGCGCCGGACTGATGCGCGCGACCCTGTCCAACGGAGTGACCGTATGGGGCAAGACCGGCAGCACCTTCGGCTACACCGACGGCATGTTCACGACCCGTGACCTGCGTCGCCGCCTGGTGTACTCCTTCAACCCCACCAACGGCGGAGGAAATGATCTCGCCCTGGTCAACCAGATCCTCTCCGCGGCCTTCGCCTCATGAGAGGAAGCACAGCGCATGACCAGTGAGTCGGCATGCCACATCCGTCACGTCACGCTGGTCATGCCCTGACCCGTGGAAACAGGCTCTTTCCCCTGGACCCGTACTTCGCGGTCGGTTCAGGTCTGTGGCCGGCGGGTTCGGGTGACTTCGATGCCGCCGAGAAGGATCACCGGGTCGGCGGTCGCGTTGGTGGCGGTGGCGGTGCGAATACCGCGGCGCCCACCTCCTGTTCACCCCGAGTCGGCTCAGGGCGCGCTTCCCGGCCCCTCCCCCGCCCGGTCGAGCAGAAGATCGATGGCCGCCTTCGCCTCCGTCACGGTCGCACCGGTCGCCTTGCGCCAGGTTTTGATCGCCTGGATGCGGTCACCCGCCCGCGCGTGGGCGAGGGCGAGCCTCGCGTGGAGCGGGTGGCCCGGCAGCCGGGCGGGAATCGGGCGGCCGCGCGGCTCGCCGTGGCGGCCGCTGGGGTCGAGTTCGTCGAGCGAGGAGTGCAGCCCGTGGACCGGCGCTCGCCCGGCCGGCTCCTCGTCGCGGACCGCCACGAGTTCCCAGCGGAAATCCGCGGGCCGGGCCCCCTCGTGGTCGAGCCCGATTCCCAACAGTCCGGGATCGTCGATCAACTGGCAGACGTTGTAGAGGACTGCGTGCTGCACCTCCCGTACTACGTCGGTCAGATCGTCCGGGTCCACACCGCACGCCAGAACCCGCTGGAGCGCACTCGCCCCCACGTCGGCGGGACCGCTGCCCTGCTGGTGGCCCCTGAGCTCGGGTTCGAGCCAGGACGGGTAACCATCGGTGTAACTGTCCTCATCGACGACCATGCCCCACAGCGTGGCGAGGAACGACTGGAGTGCCTGTGCCGACCGGTCGTCCGGGTCGGATTCTTCGCGCTCGACCATCCGCCAACCCTGCCAGAGAGGCATCCAGGGATGACCACGACCCCAAGTTCGCGAGCGAGGGCGAAGAGAGTGCGCCCTCAACCGCCCCCCTGAGCCCCCACCAGTACGTCGCCCGCCTCCGTGCGGAAGTACAGGACGGAACGGCCGGTTCGGCGGCGGTCTGCCAGGCCCGCGTCGAGGAGGATCTTGAGGTGGCGGCCGACCGAGCCCAGGGCCTGGTCGGTCAGGGCGACCAGTTGGGTGGTGCTCTTCGGGTCGGCGAGGAGGACGAGGACGGCCGCTCGTGCGGGGCCGAGGAGGCGGGACAGGCTGTCCGGGACCCGGGCCCGGTCCGCGTCGGCCAGGGTGCCGGAGCAGGGGTAGACGACCGCGTAGCGCCGGGCTTCGTCGTCCCAGGAGACCCAGCCCGAGCGCTGGGTGACCGGGACGAACAGTAGCCGTACGCCGGACAGTTGCTTCGGCGGGTAGTCGTGCGCGTTGATCTGGAGCCGGCTGTCGCCCAGCCACCGCATCCCCGGGCGCAGACCGCTCAGGGCGGCCGCCCAGCCGCCCTGGCTCAGCTGTCCGGTCCGCGCGACGATGTCCGCCTCGATGATCCGGCGGCGGCGCGGCCAGTCCGGCAGGACGGTGTGCAGCCAGACCCAGTGCAGGGCGTCGGCGGCCCGCCGGGCCAGGTCGTCGCGGTCCAGGAGCGCCGGGAGGGGGCCGCCACCGAGCGACACCGCCAGGTCCGCTCGGGCGCGCTCGGGGGTGGTCGCCCGGACGGGGGCCAGCTCCTCCTCGAAGGACGGGGCGCCCTCGCCCGTCGGTGTCGGGGTGATGAAGTCCGCGTTCCAGCTGCCGCCGAGCGCCGCCGGTACGAGAAGGGCCGCGACCGGGTCGGCGGCCTGCCGGGCGCGGTAGGCGGGCAGATGGGCGTCGAGCCAGGCCCGTTGGCCAGGGTGCTCGGGCCGGCCCCGCTCCAGGGAGTTCAGGGCGGAGAGGGTCTCGGCGAGCGGTGAGACGACGAACCGGCTCCCGGCCAGCGTGTCCGTGTTGATCTGCCACAGGCCCACGACGTCATGCCTCCACGTTTCGCCTCCGCGCGAAACTGTAACGGTCGTCCCGGACCGCCGCCGAGACTCCCCGCATGCGCACCTACCGGGAACTCTTCCGTACGCCGCAGTTCGGACCGCTCTTCGCGACCAGCGCCGTCCAGGTCGCCGCGTCGACGACGAGCGGGCTGGCCCTCGGCACCCTCGTCTACACCGCGACCGACTCGCCGCTGCTCGCCGCCCTGTCCATGTTCGGCTCCTCGCTCGCCCAGATGATCGGGGCGACCCTGCTGATGTCGGCGGCGGACCGGCTGCCGCCCCGGGCCGCGATGACCGGCATGGCGCTCGCCTTCGGACTGGCCACCGCCGTCCTGGCCGTCCCCGGGCTGCCGCTGCCCGTGGTCTTCGCGATCATCCTGGCCGAAGGGGTGGTCGCGGCCGTGGGCGGCGGTGTGCGGTACGGACTGCTCAACGAGGTGCTGCCCAAGGACGGCTATCTGCTGGGGCGTTCCGTACTGAACATGTGCTCCGGCCTGATGCAGATCGGCGGGTTCGCGCTCGGCGGGCTCCTGGTGGCGACGCTGTCCGCGCGCGGCACGCTGCTGGTCGCCGCCGCCCTGTATCTGACGGGTGCGGCCGTCGCCCGGTTCGGGCTGGTGCGCAGGGCGCCGCGCGCCTCCGGGCGGCCGTCGGCCGCCGAGACCTGGCGGGTCAACGCCGTGCTGTGGTCCTCGGGCCCGCGCCGCCGGGTCTATCTCGCGCTCTGGGTGCCGAACGGGCTGATCGTCGGCTGCGAGTCGCTCTTCGTCCCGTACGCCCCCGAGCAGGCCGGGCTCCTCTTCGCCTTCGCCGCGCTGGGGATGCTCATCGGGGACACCGCGGCGGGCCGGTTCTTCGCACGGCAGTGGCGGGGGCGGCTGGCCACTCCCCTGCAACTGCTCCTGGCCGTCCCGTATCTGCTCTTCGCCGCGCGCCCGGCGCTCCCCCTGGCGCTCGCCCTGGCGGTGCTCGCCTCGGTCGGGTTCTCGGCGAGTCTGCTGTTCCAGGAGCGGCTGATGGCCCTGACCCCGGACGAGTTCACCGGCCAGGCGCTCGGCCTGCACTCCTCCGGGATGCTCACCATGCAGGGCGTCGCGGCAGCGCTGGCCGGCACCGTCGCCCAGTGGACCTCCCCCGCGACGGCGATGACCGTGATGGCGGCGGCCTCGATCACGGTCACCCTGGCTCTGGCCGCGGCCGGGCGCCGGGCCGCGGGAGCGGTGGACAGCGTTGCGCCCCATGGGACTTCGGAACATGGAGCTTCGGCAGCGGTGGACGTCACGGGTTCTGCTGATCGACGGGCATGACCGGCTGCTGCTGTTGTGCGGCAGGGACCCGCGGCGGGACGGTGCCCGCTGGTGGTTCACCGTCGGCGGCGGGGTCGAGGACGGCGCGGGGCCGGGCGGCTGCCGGGACCCGCACCGCGCCCGGCAGGTCAGTCGAAGATCGGGCCCTGGGTCCGGGTCCGCTTGATCTCGTAGAAGCCGGGGATCGACGCCACCAGCAGCGTGCCGTCCCACAGCTTCGCCGCCTCCTCGCCCTTCGGGGCGGGGGTGACGACCGGGCCGAAGAAGGCGATCTGCTCGCCGTCCGCGCCCGGAACGGCGATGACCGGGGTGCCGACGTCCTGGCCGACCTTGTCGATGCCCTCCTTGTGGGAGGCGCGCAGCTCGGCGTCGTACACGTCCGAGTCCGCGAAGTCCGCCAGCTCGGCCGGCAGGCCGACGTCCTGGAGCGCCCCCACGACCGCCTCGCGGGTGGGGCCCTCGCCCTGGTTGTGGAAGCGGGTGCCGAGCGCGGTGTACAGCGGGCCGACGATCTCGTCGCCGTGCTTCTGCTGGGCGGCGATCACCACGCGGACCGGGCCCCAGCCCTTCTCCAGCAGCTCGTGGTACTCCTCGGGCAGCTCGTCGATCTTGTCCTCGTTGAGGACGGACAGGCTCATCACGTGCCAGCGGACCTCGACGTCGCGGACCTTCTCCACCTCCAGCATCCAGCGGGAGGTCATCCAGGCCCAGGGGCAGAGCGGGTCGAACCAGAAATCGACGGGGGTCTTGCCGGTCGCCGTGCTGTTGTCGGGCATCGTCTCTCCTCATAAGGGTGATCGCATCTGTGCACGGAACGTCCCCGGAGGCGCCCGCCATTCCCCAGTTCCGGGCCGAGCAGCGGCATGGGAGGATCAAAACCATTCGAACGTGACACAAAGGAGTGTGCCCGTGCCCGGTGAGAACCTGTCCCGTGACGAGGCCCGTGTGCGGGCCGAGCTGCTGACCGTCGGCGGTTACGAGGTCGAACTCGATCTGCGTTCCGCCGTGGACGGGCCCGACGGTGACGGGGACGCCGCCGCCGGTCCGCGGACCTTCCGCTCGGTGACCACGATCCGGTTCCGCAACGCGCGGGCGGGGGCGTCGACCTTCGCGGACCTGGTGGCGCCGTCCGTGGACGCGGTGACACTGAACGGGCGGTCGCTCGATCCCGCCGTCGTCTTCGACGGCGCACGGGTGGCGCTGGACGAGCTGCCGGAGGGCGAGAACGTCCTGGTGGTCGACGCGCAGTGCGCGTACAGCCGGACCGGCGAGGGCATGCACCGGTTCGTCGACCCCGAGGACGGCGAGGTCTATCTCTACACGCAGTACGAGCCCGCCGACGCGCGGCGCGTCTTCGCGAACTTCGAGCAGCCCGATCTGAAGGCCCCCTTCCGCTTCCAGGTGACGGCGCCGGAGGCCTGGACGGTCTGGAGCAACGGGGCGGAGGAGTCGCGGGACGGCGGGACCTGGCGGTTCGCCGAGACGAAGCCGATCGCCACGTACATCACGGCGGTCGTCGCCGGTCCGTACCACTACGTGACGGATTCCTACAGCCGTACGTTCGAGGACGGTACGACCCTGGAGATCCCGCTCGGCGCGATGTGCCGCAAGGGGCTCGCCCGGCACTTCGACGCGGACGACGTCTTCCTGATCACCAAGCAGGGCCTGGACTTCTTCCACGACAACTTCGACTACCCGTACCCGTTCGGGAAGTACGACCAGGCGTTCGTGCCCGAGTACAACCTCGGCGCGATGGAGAACCCGGGCTGTGTCACGTTCCGCGAGGAGTACATCTTCCGCGGCAAGGTGACGCAGGCCGCGTACGAGAGCCGCGCCAACGTCATCCTGCACGAGATGGCACACATGTGGTTCGGCGACCTCGTCACCATGCAGTGGTGGGACGACCTGTGGCTGAAGGAGTCCTTCGCCGACTTCATGGGCGTCTTCGCGATGGTCGGGGCGACCCGTTTCGAGGACGGCTGGATCACCTTCGCCAACAACCGCAAGTCCTGGGCGTACCGCGCCGACCAGCTGCCGTCCACGCACCCGATCACGGCCGACATCCGTGACCTGGAGGACGCCAAGCTGAACTTCGACGGCATCACCTACGCCAAGGGCGCCTCGGTCCTGAAGCAGCTGGTGGCGTACGTGGGGCGGGAGGCGTTCCTGGAGGGCGCCCGGCGCTACTTCAAGAAGCACGCCTACGGCAATACGCAGCTGGGCGATCTGCTGTCCGTGCTGGCCGAGACGTCCGGGCGTGACATGGCCGCCTGGTCGCGGTCGTGGCTGCAGACCGCGGGCGTCAACTCGCTGACGCCGGTGGCGACGTACGACGCGGCGGACCGGATCACGGAACTGGCGGTCCTCCAGGAGGCGGCCGACTCCCACCCGGACCTGCGGCCGCACCGGGTCGCGGTCGGGCTGTACCGGCGGACCGCCGACGGCGACCTGGTGCGGTACGCGCGCGCCGAGGTGGACGTGGCGGGGCCGCGCACGGTGGTCGGGGAGCTGGCGGGGGCCGAGCGGCCCGAGCTGATCCTGGTCAACGACGACGACCTCACGTACTGCAAGGTCCGCTTCGACGAGGTGTCGCTGGCCACGCTGCGGGCCCACCTGGGCGACATCACGGACCCGCTGGCGCGGGCGCTGTGCTGGTCGGCGCTGTGGAACCTGACCCGGGACGGGCTGATGCCGGCCCGCGACTTCGTCTCCCTGGTGCTGGCCTTCTCGGGCCGGGAATCCGACATCGGCGTGCTGCAGATGCTGCATACCTGGACCCGGACCTCGCTGGTGCAGTACGCGACGCCCGGGTGGCGCGAGGAGGGCGGCCGGGCGCTGTCCGAGGGTGCGCTGCGGGAGCTGCGGATCGCCGAGCCGGGCAGCGAGCACCAGCTGGCGTGGGCGCGGTTCTTCGCGTCGGTCGCCGACTCGGCGGCGGACTTCCAGCTGCTGTCCGGGCTGCTGGACGGCTCGGCCCGGATCGACGGGCTCGACGTCGACCAGGAGCTGCGGTGGGCGTTCCTGTCCCCGCTGGCCTCGCACGGGGTGGCCGACGAGTCGGTGATCGATGCCGAGCTGGCCCGCGACGACACGGCGTCCGGCAAGCGGCACCAGGTGCGGTGCCTGGCCTCGCGGCCCTCCGCCGCGGTGAAGGCGCAGGCCTGGGCGGGCGTCGTGGAGTCGGACGCGCTGTCCAACGCCTTGGTGGAGGCGACGATCTCGGGCTTCATGCAGTCGTCGCAGCGGGAGCTGCTCGCGCCGTACGCGGGCAAGTACTTCGACGCGATCGAGCGGGTCTGGGCCGAGCGGTCGATCCAGATCGGGGTGATCGTGGTCAAGGGCCTGTTCCCGGCGCTTCAGGACGACCCGTCGACGCTGGCCGCGACGGACGCGTGGCTGGCCGCCCACGAGGACGCGGCGCCGGCGCTGCGGAGGCTGGTGCTGGAGGCCCGGGACGACCTGGCGCGGGCGTTGCGGGCGCAGGCGTGCGACGCGGGCGCGGCGGAGGCCGGGGCCGGGATCTGACGTCCGGCGGACGGCGCCGGGGCCGGGTGGTCCCGGCGCCGTCCTCGACCGGCGTGAGCGGCCGGAAGAGGCCGGGTCGGGCCTTTTCGGTCGTCGAACGTGCGTACTTTAGGACGGCGTTGTCCTGAATTGTCGACGAGCGTGTAACAGGGGTTAGCTCCGCCACGGCATGCGGGATACCCCGGAACATGACCCAGAACACCCCACTCTCCCCCTGCCACCCCCGCATCGCCGACGATGTCCGCCAACGCGTGCTGTCCGCGGCGCAGTTGAGGGCGCAGGGGGTGTCCGCCGCGGAGGCCGCCGCGCACTGCCGGGCCGGTGGGCCGTGGCAGCAGCCGCTGCCCGGCGTGTATGTCCTGCACCCGGAGCCGCCCACCGGTGAGGAACGGCTGCGTTCCGCCCTGCTGTACGCCGGCCGGCCACCGGCCTCCGGCCGCCGGGGCGTACCGGCACAGCCGGGGCGGGAGGCCGAGCCGGAGTCCGGTTACGGCGAGGCCATGCTCACCGGGCTCGCCGCGCTCGCCCTGCACGGGTTCGCCGCCGCGCCGGCGGCCGGGATCGACGTCCTGGTGCCGCGCACCCGGCGGCTGCGCTCGGTCGGGTACGTCCATCTGGTGCGCTCCTCCGGAACGCCCCGCGCCGAGCAGGTGCGCGGGCTGCCGGTGGCCCCCGTGGAGCGGGCGCTCGCGGACGCGGTCGCCGGGCTCGGCGACCCCCTGGCCGTGCGCGGGCTGCTGATCGAGGCGGTGCGCGGCGGGCACTGCGAACCGGCCGCCGTCGTACGCGAGTTGAGTCGCGCGAAGTTGCTGGGCCGGCCGCAGGTGGTGCAGGCCGTCGACTCCTTCCTCGCCGAGGGGCGGGCGCTGGCGGAGGCCCGGCTGTACGACATGGTGCGGACGTACGGCCTGCCGGAGCCGCTGTGGAACGTGGACCTGCGGCTGCCCGGCGGCCCCTGTCTCGGCGGCGTGGACGCCTACTGGCCCGAGCAGGCGGTCGCCGTGGAGCTGGACATCAGGGCGCCGAGGCGCGACGGGCCCGACGACGGGCGGTGCCGGGAGGAGCGGGAGCACGGGACCGAGCGGTCCGGGCACACCGCGGAGCGGGAGCATCTGGAGCGGCTCGGCGTCACCGTCGTCCGCCTCGCGCCGAGGAAGCTCCGCGACGCGAGCGAGGAGCAGGCGGTCGTGGTGCGCACGGCGCTGATGGCGGCGGCCGACCGTGAACCGGCGGCGTATGTGGTGATCCTGCCCCGCTGAGAACGGTGGAGTGAATCACAGGCGTCACTTATCTGTCACTTCGTCCCTGATGGCGCATCAGCCCCGCTGGCGGAAGCCCGCCATGTCCCCATCTCGCCCCCTCCAACTCTCCACAAACCCCTGTCATCTACGAAAGGGTGAGCGGTCATCCGGTACCGAATTCCGGACTCTCTCTTTCATATCCAGGGATGCTGATGACCACCGAGTCCCCCAGTTCCATACCCGGGGCGAGACGCGCGGCCCGAGTCGCGGCTGCCGCCGGCCTGGTGGCCGCGCTGGCCGCCACCGGCGCCGCCCCCGTCTTCGCCGCCGACGCTCCTGCCCCGGCTCCGGTCAAGTCCGCCGCCGAGGGTGCCACGGCCGACAAGCTCGGTACCAACGACGAGCAGCTTCTGGCCAAGGCGAAGGCCAAGGGCCAGAAGAACGTCACGATGATGGTCGCCACCGCTCCCGGTGCGACCGAGCAGGTCACCAAGCAGCTGGACGCCGTCAAGGGCTCCGTGCTGGGCCGTGCGTACGACAAGCTCGGCTACGTACGGGCCACCGTGCCCACCGCGACCGCCGAGGCGACCATCAAGGCGGCCGCCAAGCTGCCGTCCGTCCACGGCATCGATCTCAAGCAGGAGATCAAGCTGGACGACCCGACGCCCACCGGCGACCGGGCGACCGGAGCCAAGGCCGCCACCAGGTCGACCGGTTCCTACCCGGCGCCCGGCAAGAAGACCCCGGCGAAGAACCCGTACAACCCGTCCTTCGAGACGGGCGCGGTCGACTTCGTCCAGCAGCACCCGAAGGCCGACGGCCGCGGGGTGACCATCGGTGTCCTCGACTCGGGTGTCGACCTCGGCCACCCGGCGCTGCAGAAGACCACCACCGGCGAGCGCAAGATCGTCGACTGGGTGACCGCGACCGACCCGGTCAGTGACGACGACGGCACCTGGCTGCGGATGACGGACGGCGTGTCCGGCCCGACGTTCACGTACGAGGGCCGTACGTACAAGGCACCCAAGGGCGACTACCGGATCAAGCTGTTCGCCGAGGCCGCCACCAAGGGCGGCGACATGAAGGGCGACCTGAACCGGGACGGCGACACCACCGATGTGTGGGCCGTGCTCTACGACCCGGTCACCGGCACCACCCGCGTCGACCTGAACAACAACGCGGACTTCTCCGACGACGCCGTCCTGAAGCCGTACAAGGAGAAGCACCAGGTCTCCTACTTCGGCAAGGACGACCCGCGGACCGATGTCGTCGAGCGGATCCCGTTCGTCGTCGAGACCCGCAAGGACGTCGTCTACAACGCGGCCGGCGACACCTCCGACTACGTCAGCATCGGCGTCATCGAGAGCGAGCACGGCACCCACGTCGCGGGCATCACCGCCGCGAACGGCCTGTTCGGCGGCAAGATGAACGGTGCCGCGCCGGGCGCGAAGATCGTCTCCTCGCGGGCCTGCACCTGGGACGGCGGCTGCACCAACATCGCGCTCACCGAGGGCATGATCGACCTCGTCGTGAACCGCGGTGTCGATGTCGTCAACATGTCGATCGGCGGACTGCCCCCGCTCAACGACGGCAACAATGCCCGTGCCGAGCTCTACAAGCGGCTCATCGACATCTACGGCGTCCAGCTGGTCATCTCGGCCGGCAACGAGGGTCCGGGCGTCAACACCATCGGTGACCCCGGCCTCGCCGACCACGTCATCTCCGTCGGTGCGTCGATCTCCAAGGAGACCTGGGCCGCCAACTACGGCTCGAACGTCACCAAGAAGTACGACATGCTGCCCTTCTCCTCGCGCGGTCCGCGTGAGGACGGCGGCTTCGCGCCGATCCTGACGGCCCCGGGCGCGGCCATCAACACCACCCAGACCTGGCTGCCCGGCGGCCCGGTCAAGGAGTCGGGCTACTCGCTCCCGGCCGGCTACTCCATGCTGCAGGGCACCTCGATGGCCTCGCCGCAGGCCGCGGGCGCGACCGCGCTGCTGCTGTCCGCCGCGAAGCAGAAGCACATCGAGCTGCCCCCGGCCGATCTGCGGACCGCGCTGACCAGCACCGCCACCCACATCAAGGGTGTGCCCGCGCACGCCCAGGGCTCCGGTCTGATCGACATCGTCGGCGCCTGGAAGCAGATCGAGAAGCAGGGCGCCCCGGCGCACGAGTACTCGGTGAAGGCCCCCGTCGACACCGCGATCGACTTCGCGCTGAAGACCCCCGGCTTCGGGACGGGTCTGTACGACCGCGAGGGCGGCCTGAAGGCCGGCCAGACGAAGTCGTACGACGTCACGATCACCCGCACCACGGGCCCGGACAAGGCCGTCAAGCACAAGCTGTCGTGGAAGAACAACGACGGCACCTTCAAGCTGACCGGTTCGAGCACGGTCTCGCTGCCGCTGGGCAAGCCCGTCACCGTCAAGGTGCAGGCGAAGCCGGGCAGCGCGGGCGTGCACAGCGCGATCCTGAAGGTGGACGACAGCAAGACCGTCGGTGTGGACCAGCAGATCCTCACCACGGTGGTCGTCTCCACGAAGCTCGTGAAGCCCGCCTACGCGTTCAAGGCGTCCGGCTCGGTGCAGCGCAACAGCACCACGTCGTACTTCGTGACCGTGCCGGAGGGCGCCAAGACCCTTGAGGTCGCCATGGGCGCGCTGCGCTCGGGCAGCCAGACCCGCTTCATCTCCATCCACCCGTACGGGGTGCAGATGGAGGACAGCGGTACGCCGTTCTGCTACCCGAACTACGAGAACCCGGCCAACACCTGCCGTCCGGACGTGCGCTCGTACAAGGACCCGCAGCCGGGCGTCTGGGAGATCGAGGTCGAGGCACGGCGTACGTCGCCGCTGCTGGACAACCCGTACAAGCTGGATGTCTCGCTGCTCGGTGCCACCTTCGACCCGGCGGTGCAGACCATCGCCGAGGCGAAGATCGGCACGCCGGCCGCGGTGAACTGGAAGGTCACCAACAACGCGGGTGACCTGGAGGGCGCGCTCAAGGGCGGCTCGCTGGGCTCGGCCAAGGTCGCGAAGCCGTCGATCAGGACGGGCGACCGCCAGGAGTACACGGTCACCATCGGCGAGGGCGTCGAGAAGCTGGACGTCGCCATCGGCGGCACGGCGGACGCCAACGCCGACCTGGACCTGTACGTCTACCGGGGCAGCGCCACGGTCGGCAAGTCCACCACGGCCGGCTCCGAGGAGGCGGTCAGCCTGGCGAAGCCCGCCGCCGGCACGTACACCGTCGTGATCGACGGCTACGACGTCCCGGCCGGGACCACCACGTACGACTACCGCGACGTGTACTACGCACCGTCGCTCGGCACGATCAAGGTCGACGAGTCGAAGGCCGTGAACCTGGCCAACGGCGCCTCCGCCCAGATCACCGCCGAGGTCGCGGTCGCCGGGGCGGCCCCCGAGGGCCGGCAGTTCTTCGGCGAGGTCCACCTGGTGAACGGCCGCGGCACCGCCGCGGGCACTGCCAGCGTCGTGATCGAGAAGGTCACGCCGTAACGGCCACCGTGTGATCCGTACAACATGTACAGCAGTGGGGCGGGCGCTCGGTGGAGCTCCCGCCCCACTGCCGTGTGCCCGGCCGGGCGGGCACCGTCCGTACCGCGGACAATGGATTGGACAAGAAAGCCGTGGACATACGCATCATGGAGCGGCAACCGTCTCAGTTCGTACGTCCGAAGGAGTCCCTGTGAAGGTCGGAATCGTCGGCGCCACCGGTCAGGTCGGCACAGTCATGCGCAGCATCCTGGCCGAGCGGAAGTTCCCTGCCGACGAACTGCGGCTCTTCGCCTCCGCACGCTCCGCGGGCTCGACGATCGAATGGCAGGGCCGGGAGATCACCGTCGAGGACGCCTCGACGGCCGACTACACCGGACTGGACATCGTGCTGTTCTCGGCCGGTGGCGCGACGTCGAAGGCGCTCGCCGAGAAGGTCGCCTCACAGGGTGCCGTCGTGATCGACAACTCCTCCGCCTGGCGCAAGGACCCCGAGGTCCCGCTCGTCGTCTCCGAGGTCAACGCACACGCGATCACCGACCGGCCCAAGGGGATCATCGCCAACCCGAACTGCACCACGATGGCCGCCATGCCCGTGCTGCGCCCGCTGCACGACGAAGCCGGTCTGCAGGCGCTGACCGTCGCCACCTACCAGGCGGTGTCCGGTTCCGGTCTGGCCGGCGTCGCCGAGCTGCACGGCCAGGCGTCCAAGGTCGTCGCCGACGCCGACAGGCTCACCCACGACGGCGAGGCCGTCGAGTTCCCCGAGCCGGGCGTCTACAAGCGTCCGATCGCCTTCAACGTGCTGCCGCTGGCCGGTTCGATCGTGGACGACGGCTCCTTCGAGACCGACGAGGAGCAGAAGCTCCGCAACGAGTCCCGCAAGATCCTGGAGATCCCGGAGCTGAAGGTGTCCGGCACCTGTGTCCGGGTCCCGGTCTTCGCCGGTCACTCGCTCCAGGTCAACGCCCGTTTCGCCCGTCCCATCAGCGTGGCGCGCGCGTACGAGCTGCTGAAGGACGCGCCGGGCGTCGAGATCTCGGAGATCCCCACCCCGCTCCAGGCGGCCGGCAAGGACGCCGCGTTCGTCGGCCGGATCCGGGTCGACGAGACCGTGGAGAACGGCCTCGCGCTCTTCGTCTCCAACGACAACCTGCGCAAGGGCGCGGCGCTGAACGCGGTGCAGATCGCGGAGCTGGTCGCGGCGGAGCTGACGCCCGAGGCACGCAGCTGACGCTTGAGGCATGCGGGAACGGGCGGCCACCGGTGTGCGGTGGCCGCCCTTTCGTATGCGCGCACCCACCGCGGACCGGGGCCCCCCGCCGGAGCGCGCGACGTGGAAGGATGACCGGAAACGTCACATACCAAGGAGATGACCGCGTGCCTGGCACCAATCTGACCCGCGAAGAGGCACAGGAGCGGGCGCGCCTGCTGACCGTGGACGCGTACGAGATCGATCTCGACCTCTCCGGAGCGCAGGAGGGCGGCACCTACCGGTCCGTGACCACCGTGCGCTTCGATTCCGCCGAAGCCGGTGCGGAGACCTTCATCGACCTGGTCGCCCCGGCCGTGCACGAGGTCGAGCTGAACGGCAAGGCGCTGGACGTCGCGGCCGTGTTCCGCGACTCGCGCATCACGCTCCCGCACCTGGTCGCGGGCTCCAACGAGCTGAAGGTCGTCGCCGACTGTTCGTACACCAACACGGGCGAGGGCCTGCACCGCTTCGTCGACCCGGTCGACCAGCAGGCGTACCTCTACACCCAGTTCGAGGTGCCGGACGCGCGCCGGGTCTTCGCGAGCTTCGAGCAGCCTGACCTGAAGGCGACGTTCCGGTTCACCGTGACGGCGCCGGAGGGCTGGACGGTCATCTCGAACTCGCCGACGCCCGAGCCGCGGGACAACGTCTGGTCCTTCGAGCCGACGCCGCGCATCTCGTCGTACATCACGGCCCTGATCGTCGGCCCGTACCACTCGGTGCACAGCAGCTACGAGAAGGACGGCCAGTCCGTCCCGCTCGGCATCTACTGCCGTCCGTCGCTGGCCGAGTTCCTCGACGCGGACGAGATCTTCGACGTCACGCGGCAGGGCTTCGACTGGTTCCAGGAGAAGTTCGACTACGACTACCCGTTCGCCAAGTACGACCAGCTCTTCGTCCCGGAGTTCAACGCCGGCGCGATGGAGAACGCGGGCGCGGTCACCATCCGCGACCAGTACGTGTTCCGTTCGAAGGTGACGGACGCGGCGTACGAGCGGCGTGCGGAGACCATCCTGCACGAGCTGGCGCACATGTGGTTCGGCGACCTCGTCACCATGGAGTGGTGGAACGACCTGTGGCTGAACGAGTCGTTCGCCACGTACACCTCGGTCGCCTGCCAGGCGTACGCGCAGGGCTCGAAGTGGCCGAACTCCTGGACCACGTTCGCCAACTCCGAGAAGACCTGGGCCTACCGCCAGGACCAGCTGCCGTCCACGCACCCGATCATGGCGGACATCCGTGATCTGGACGACGTGCTGGTCAACTTCGACGGGATCACCTACGCCAAGGGCGCCTCGGTCCTGAAGCAGCTGGTGGCGTACGTCGGCATGGACGAGTTCTTCAAGGGCGTCCAGGCGTACTTCAAGGCGCACGCGTTCGGCAACACCCGGCTGTCCGACCTGCTGGGCGCCCTGGAGGAGACCTCCGGCCGCGACCTGAAGACCTGGTCGAAGGCGTGGCTGGAGACGGCGGGCATCAACATCCTGCGCCCGGAGATCACCACGGACGGGAACGGTCACGTCACCTCGTTCACCGTGCTCCAGGAGGCCCCGGCCCTCCCCGCCGGTGCGAAGGGCGAGCCGACGCTGCGCCCGCACCGCATCGCCATCGGCTGCTACGACCTCGACGGCTCCGGCAAGCTGGTCCGTACGGACCGCATCGAGCTGGACGTCGACGGTGCGCGCACGACCGTGCCGTTCCCGGCCGGTACCGCCCGCCCCGCCGTGATCCTGCTCAACGACGACGACCTCTCGTACGCGAAGGTCCGGCTCGACGAGGAGTCGCTGCGCGTCGTCACCGAGCACCTCGGCGACTTCACGGAGTCCCTCCCCCGCGCCCTGTGCTGGGCCTCCGCCTGGGACATGACCCGCGACGGCGAGCTGGCGACCCGCGACTACCTCGCCCTGGTGCTCTCCGGCATCGGCAAGGAGTCGGACATCGGCGTCGTCCAGTCGCTGCACCGCCAGGTGAAGCTGGCGCTGGACCTGTACGCGGCGCCGGAGTGGCGCGAGGCCGGGCTGACGCAGTGGACCGAGGCCACCCTCGCGCACCTGCGTGCGGCGGAGCCGGGCAGCGACCACCAGCTGGCCTGGGCCCGCGCCTTCGCGGAGACGGCCCGCACCCCGCAGCAGACGGACCTGCTGCAGTCGCTGCTCGACGGCAAGGAGACGGTCGAGGGCCTGGCCGTCGACACGGAGCTGCGCTGGGCGTTCGTCGAGCGGCTCGCCGCGACCGGTCTCCTCGAAGAGGACGAGATCGCCGCCGAGTACGAGCGCGACAGGACGGCGGCGGGCGAGCGCCACGCGGCGACCGCCCGCGCGGCACGCCCCACCGAGGAGGCGAAGGCGGAGGCGTGGGCCTCGGTCATCGAGTCCGACAAGCTGCCGAACTCCCTCCAGGAGGCGGTCATCGCCGGCTTCGTCCAGACCGACCAGCGCGAACTGCTGGCTCCGTACACGGAGAAGTTCTTCGCCACGGTCAAGGATGTCTGGGACTCGCGCAGCCACGAGATGGCACAGCAGGTCGCCATCGGCCTCTACCCGACCCTCCAGGTCTCGCAGGCCACGCTGGACGCCACGGACACCTGGCTCTCCTCGACGGACCCGAGCGCGGCCCTGCGCCGGCTGATGTCGGAGTCCCGCTCGGGCGTCGAGCGCGCCCTGAGGGCCCAGGCCGCGGACGCGGCGGCGGCCACGGCGTGACGCGCTGACCGGTGAGACAGTGAGGGGCGCCTCCCGCGACGGGGGGCGCCCCTTCGTTCGTGCTCCGGACGGCCCGGCGCTGGAAACCCGCCCGCCGGGCGGGCGCGGTCGCGCAGCCGTCCGACGGGCGGGAGCAGGGGGCACGGAGCCGGGGGTGTTACGCGCCGGACTCCTCGTAGCGGCGGGCCAGTTCGGCCGCGCCGGACTCCGTCAGGCTGCCGTGCAGGCGCATGCGGGCGACGCCGCCGTCCGGGAAGGCGTCGAGGCGGACGTGGGTGACGATCGCCTGGGCGCGGAGCGGGAAGCGGTGCGGGGTGTCGGGCTGGAGCCTGGTGCGGGGGATGATCTCGAACCACTCGCCGGTCTCGCCGTTGCGGCCCTGGAGTGCGATCCAGCCGGCCGCGTTGCCCTTGAGGTAGGCGGTGTCGATCTCGACCGCGCGGACCGCGCCCTGGGCGGGGAGGCGGAAGCGGACCCAGTCGTTGGTGTCGCGGACCCGGCGGCGGCGGTTCTCCCAGCCGTCGTCCATCTTGCGGGAGGTGCCGGGCAGGATGATCTGGGTCGGCGAGGAGTAGAACCGGTCCGAGGCGTCCTCGTAACTGCCGCCGTTCAGCACCGAGATCAGGTCGAACGTGCCGAGCGTGGCGAGCCAGGACGGGTCGGGGAGGACCTCGCCGTGGACGCGGAGGCGGGCGATGCCGCCGTCGGGGTGCTGGCACAGGCGTACGTGGGTGCAGCGGCGGCCACCGGTGATCTCGAAGCCGTTGGCGGCGTGGCCGCGTACGGGGGTCGGCGGGACGATCTCCTCCCACTTCACGTCGTCGGCGAGGAGTTGGGCGGGGCTGGGCGAGCCCTCGACCGCGGTGGCCTGGATCGAGACGCGCTGCGGGTAGTTGCCGCGGAAGTGGGCCGTGTCGACGACGATGCCGCGGATGATGCCGGGGGCGCCGAGCCGGATCAGGGCCCAGTCGTGCTCGTCGGGGGCCGGGAACGGGTGGTCCGCGTCCGCGCCGCGTCGGCGGCGGGTCTCCCAGCCGTCCATGATCTTGCCCTTGTGGCCGAAGTGCTCGGGGTCGAAGGCCGCGCGCTCCCGGACCAGGAGGTTCTCGCGCTGGGCGAAGAACTCGTCGTTGGCGGCGATCACGCCCGCGCCGAGGCGGCGGTCGGCGAGGTCGACGAGTTCGGTGAAGGGCAGGTCGGTGCCGCGGTAGTCGGCGTACGGGTCACCACCGCCGTACGGGGCCGCGTCGTTGGCGTGGGGGTCGTCGTGGTGGTTCTCATTCTGGTCGAAGGTCATGCACCTACTGTCACGGCCCATAACCCATCAGGTCCATCGAAAGTTTTTGCATCGTTTATTCAGTTGAAGTGAACGATTCGGCGGTCGCGGTGAGTGCCGCGAGCACTCTGGCCACCGCGGGGCCCCGTTCGGCGCCCTGCCGCACCGCCGCCACCACATGACGGCGCGGCTGGTCGGCGTCGAGCGCGCGCATCACCACGCCGCCCCGGCCGTGCCGTTCCGCCGACGCCATGCGCGGGATCAGCGCCACCCCCAGACCCGCCTCGACCATGGCCAGGATCGCCGTCCAGCCGGAGGCGCTGTGCGCCTGCTCGGGCACGAATCCCGCGGCCTCGCACGCCGCCGTGGTGATCTGCGACCAGGGGCCCGAACCACCGAAGATCCACGGGTCGCCGGAGAGGTCCGCCAGGCGGAGGGCGGGCGCGGCGGCGAGACGGTGGTCCGCGGGCAGGGCCACGTCCAGCAGGTCGGCGAGCAGGGGCAGCACCGCGAACCGGGGGTCGCGGGCCGTCGGGGCGTGCGCGGCGAGGGACAGGGCGAGGTCGACGTCACCGGCGACCAGGAGTTCGTACGCCTGCGCGGCCTCCGCCTCCCGCACCCGCACATCGGGCCCCGGGCGCTCCTCGGCGCGCAGCCGCTGGATCGCCGGTACGACGAGGACGGGCACGGCCGTGGAGAACGCGGCGATCCGCACCTCCCCGGCCTCACCGCGCAGATAGCCGGTCAGTTCGGCGTCGGCGCGCTCCAGTTGGGCGAAGACGGCCTCGGCGTGGCGCAGCACGAGATGCGCGGCGTCGGTGAGCCGGACGCGTCGGCCCTGGGCCTCCAGGAGCGGCACACCGAGCTGCCTGGAGAGGCTGGACAGTTGCTGCGAGACCGCGGAGGGCGTCATCAGCAGGGCCTGCGCGGTCGCGGTGACCGTGCCCCGGTCGCGCAGGGTGCGGAGGATGCGGAGCTTCTTGAGGTCCCACTCGATCATGGCCGCAACCTACCCGGCGCCGAGGGCGGGGTGCCCGGCCGCGGACATGCGTGTGCGCCGCGCGGTACTCATGGAGTACCTGCGGCGCACCCGGGACGAGCGTGTGGGTACTAGGCCTGCTTCTTGGACTTGTCCAGGACCATGACCAGGCCCGTGATGACCAGGAACAGGACGATGGGTGCCACGACGTAGAGGCCGATGGTCTCCATCGCGCTCAGGCCGGGCCCCGGGTCGTCGCCGTCGTCGCGGGTGAGCGCGAGCGCGGGGGACGACATGAGCAGCATCATCAGCGTCGTTCCGGCCGCGACGGCGCCGGCGCGCATAGCGTTCTTCTTGTCCACGGTGCAAACGTAGCGAACGCCTGCGAGGGGCGCGCGCCCGGGGGTGCCGTACGGGGTCGGGAACGGATCACGGGCGGGGGTGCGGGCGGACTTCCGGGTGGCCTTCCGGGCGGTCCCCGCTCGGGCGGAAGACCTCCATCAGCCGGTGCAGGCGGGGTGCGGCGGCCAGCTCCTCCAGGGTGACCGGGTGACCCTCCGCGTCGGCGACGGGCAGGCGCCAGTTGGGGTACTGGTCCCAGGTGCCGGGGAGGTTCTGCGGGCGGCGGTCGCCGAGCGCGTCGGGCAGCCAGACGCCGGTCAGGCGGGCGGGGGTGCGCAGCAGGAAGCGGTGCACGGCGCGGACGGCGCCCTCCTCGTCGCCCTCGCCCTCGGGGAGCAGCCCGAGCCTGGCGAGATACCCCAGCCATTCGGTGGTGTCGGCCGCGTCCGCCGTCAGTTCCTGGTCCAGGGGGTGGGTGAGCAGGCCCAGGCGGTGGCGGAGCGTCACATGGTCGCCGGTCAGCCGGGCCGCGGTGGACGGCAGATCGTGCGTGGTGACGGTGGCGAGGCAGCCCTCGCGCCACTCCTCGGGGGCCAGTGGGCGGCCGGTGCCGGCCCAGTCCCGTTCGAACCAGAGGACGGAGGTGCCGAGCACGCCGCGCCGGGCCAGCGCCTCGCGGACCCCCGGCTCGACGGTGCCCAGGTCCTCCCCCATGACGACCGCGCCGGCCCGGTGCGCCTCCAGGACGAGGACGGCGAGCATCGCCTCGGCGTCGTGGGCGACATAGGTGCCCTCGGTGGGCGGACGCCCCTCAGGCACCCACCAGAGCCGGAACAGGCCCATGACGTGGTCGATGCGCAGGGCGCCCGCGTGGGCGAGGAGCCCGCGCAGCAGTCCGCGGTACGGGGCGTAGCCGGAGGCGGCGAGGACGTCCGGGCGCCACGGGGGCAGGCCCCAGTCCTGGCCCCGGGCGTTGAAGGCGTCCGGGGGCGCCCCGACGGACATGCCGTGCGCGAAGGCGTCCTGCTGGGCCCAGGCGTCGGCGCCGCCGGGGTGCACACCGACGGCGAGGTCGTGGACGATGCCGACGGCCATGCCCGCGTCGAGGGCGGCGCGCTGGGCATCGGCGAGCTGACCGTCGGTCAGCCAGGCGAGCCGGCAGTGGAAGTCGACCCGGTCCAGCAGTTCGCCGCGGGCGCGGGCGGTCTCCTTGGAGCGGGGGTCGCGCAGCCCGGCGGGCCAGCCGTGCCAGTCGGAGCCGTGCACCTCGGCGAGGGCGCACCACAGGGCGTGGTCCTCCAGGGCCTGCCCCTGTTCGGCCAGGAAGTCGCAGTACGCGGCGCGACGGCCCGGGGTGAGGGGCACCCGACGCACGAGTTCGAGAGCCTGGCGCTTGAGCTCCCAGACGGCGTCACGGTCGATCAGGGCGCCCTTGTTGAGGACGGTGTCGCTGAGCGTCGCGGCGTCCTGGCGCAGGTCGTCGAGGGTGCCCCGGTCGGTCACGTGCCCGTACTCGGGGATGGACTCCAGGTGCAGATGCACGGGGTCGGGGAAGCGCCGCGACGACGGGCGGTACGGGGAGGGGTCGGTGGGGCGGCCGGGCACGGCGGCGTGGAGCGGGTTGACCTGGACGAATCCGGCGCCGAGGGCCCGTCCGGACCAGGCGGCGAGGTCGGCGAGATCCCCGAGGTCGCCCATGCCCCAGGAGCGGGCGGAGAGCAGGGAGTAGAGCTGGACGAGGAAGCCGTGACCGCGGGCGGGCGGCCGGGGCGCCCGGGGCGGGGCGACGACGAGTGTGCCGGTCGCGTGCCGGCCGCCGGGGGCCCGTACGGCCAGCCGGTGCACCCCGAACGGCGGCTCGGCCCACCAGGCGGGGACCGCGGGCGCTCCCGCCCCCGCCGCGTCCGCCGGCCCGTCGACGGCGCCCCGTACCGAAACGGCCGGATCCGGTCGGCCGGCCGGAATACGCATCCGCGGGGGCGGGGCCGAACCGGGGTCCTCGGGGCCGATGTCCAGCGTGGTGCCGGGCGGCAGGGCGGTCAGGGCATCGGGCAGCGGCTCACCGGACCACACCACCACCGTCGGCGGAAGCAGCCGGGAGCGGGCCGCGGACTCGGCGGCGGCGAGCGATTCCCGTACCGCTCCGGGCGTGCCGGCGTCCACACCGAGCGCGGCGAGCACGGCGACGACCGTCTCGTCGGGAACGGACACCGTCACATCGGCGGACGGGGAGTAGGAGGTGGCGACGCCGTGCAGTGCGGCAAGCCGGGACAAGCCCATTCAGACTCCTGGGAACTCCGTGCCCCACGCGCCGCCGGACGTGGCCGGCTCGCTGGTCAGCGGGGCATGTGCGGCGAGCGGGGGTTCGCTGGTCAGAGGTGTGGCGTCGGCGAGCGGCGGCTCGCTGGTGAGGGGTATGGCATCGGCGAGCGGCGGCTCGCTCGTCAGCGGGCCGGGCGCGGGAGCCGGGAACGCGTCGGGCCACGGGGCGGCGGGGCCGGGTACCTGTGCGGAGAGGGCGGGGAGCAGAAGCTTCGCGGCGGCGGGCATGGCGGCCTCCTGGCCGTGGGGAAAGCAGGACACAGCAGGCCTACCCGGCGGGCTCGACCACAGACGTAGGCGTTATCACAACGAATTCAACGTGCTCTGGGTCACATTCCGTTCCCCGTAGGCCCGTTCTCCGTAAGTTGTCCGCTGTTTTCGGCCATCCGGCGTCATCTTTGGCGTCCGCCGCCCCGGCCCGCCGGCCCGTGCCCCACCTGCCGCATCGGGCATTTCCGGCACACCACCCACGCGCATTGACACCCTCGCGCCCGGGTGGTGGGCTCGGAGCCCACCGGCGGTGACGAGGGAGACGAGCGATGCGGCTCAGGCGCGGAAAGCAGGCAGCGGCCATCGCGGTCGCCGTGCTCGGCGGACTGCTCTCCACGGGAGCCCCGGCCGCCGTCGCGGCCCCTTCGGAGCCCGGCTCCACCGCCGTCGCCACCCCCGACCGCACGGGCGACGCCGCGCTGCCCGCCGTGTGGCCCCGGCCGCAGTCCATCGAGGCCGCCGGGGCGTCCGTACCGCTCTCCGCCGAGGTCACCCTCGTCGCCGGCTCGCACGCCGATCCGTACGCGGTCGACGCGCTCCGGAAGGTCCTGCGGGACGCGGGCGTGCGGACCGTCCACGAGGCCCTGCCCGGCCGCGGCCCGGTGATCCGGCTCGGCGGCGACGGCGCCCGGGACGCGCTGCGCACGCTGCACGCCCCCGAGCGCGGCGATCTGCCCTCCGGGGGTTACCGGATCGCGGTCGGCCGGGTCGCGGGGCGGGACACCGTCGCCCTGGACGGTGTCGGCGAGGACGGCCTCTTCCACGGCGTGCAGACACTGCGTCAGCTGATCCGGGACGGGGGCGTCGCCGGGGTCACCGTCAGGGACTGGCCGGGCACCGCCGTACGCGGAACGACCGAGGGCTTCTACGGGCAGCCGTGGACCCTCCAGGAGCGGCTGGCCCAGATCGGCTTCATGGGGCGTACGAAGCAGAACAGGTATCTGTACGCGGCGGGCGACGATCCGTACCGGCAGGCCCGTTGGCGCGACCCGTACCCGGCCGACCGGCGCGCCGGCTTCCGGGCGCTGGCCGAGCGGGCCCGCGCCGAGCATGTGACGCTCGGCTGGGCCGTCGCCCCCGGCCAGGCCATGTGCATGTCCTCGGCCGGCGACGTGAAGGCGCTGACGAAGAAGCTCGACGCGATGTGGGCACTGGGTGTGCGCGCCTTCCAGCTGCAGTTCCAGGACGTCAGCTACAGCGAATGGCACTGCGACAGCGACGCCGACACCTTCGGCAGCGGCCCGCAGGCGGCGGCCAGGGCGCAGGCGCGGGTGGCCGGCGAGGTGGCGCGGCATCTCGCGGACCGCTATCCGGGTTCGCAGCCGCTGTCGGTGATGCCGACGGAGTTCTACCAGGACGGCTCCACCGACTACCGCGAAGCGCTCGCCGAGGAACTGGACGACCGGGTCCAGATCGCCTGGACCGGTGTCGGGGTCGTACCGAGGACCATCACCGGCGGGGAGCTGGCCGGGGCCCGCGCCGCGTTCGGGCATCCGCTGGTCACGATGGACAACTACCCGGTCAACGACTACGCCCAGGACCGGATCTTCCTCGGCCCGTACACCGGCCGGGACCCCGCGGTGGCCACGGGTTCCGCGGCGCTCCTCGCCAATGCGATGGAGCAGCCGTCCGCGTCCCGCATTCCGCTCTTCACCGCCGCCGACTTCGCCTGGAACCCGAAGGGTTACCGGCCGCAGGAGTCCTGGCAGGCGGCGATCGACGATCTGGCGGGCGGTGACGCACGCACCGGGGACGCGCTGCGCGCGCTGGCCGGGAACAGCGCGACGTCCGTGCTGGGCGGTGACGAGTCCGCGTATCTGCGGCCGTTGCTGGCCGCGTTCTGGAAGTCCCGCGCGGCGCACGACGCCACGGCGCGGGCCGACGCGGCGCGCAGGCTGCGGGCGGCGTTCACCGTGATGCGGGAGGCCCCGCAGCGGCTGAAGGGCCTGGCGGACGGGCGTCTGGACGACGAAGTGCGGCCGTGGTCCGAGCAGTTGTCCCGGTACGGCCGGGCGGGCGAGCTGGCCGTCGATCTGCTCCAGGCCCAGTCGCGCGGCGACGGCGCCGCCGCCTGGCAGGCTTCGCTGGCCCTGGAACCGGTGCGCAAGGCCGCGAAGGCGGACGGCGCCACGGTCGGCAAGGGGGTCCTGGGCCCGTTCCTGGACCGGGTGCGCCGGGAGGCCGATGCCTGGACGGGCGCGGACCGCGGCGACGGTACGGTGACGAAGGCTCCGGGCAGCTACACGGTCCGGCTGGACCGGGCCCGCCCGGTGGAGGCCGTGACGGCGATGACCCTGCCCGGCGGCGGCACCTTGGCCGGCGCGGCGCTGGAGGCCCGGGTGCCCGGCGAGGGCTGGCGCCGCCTGGGCGCGTTGTCGGCGACCGGCTGGACCCACACGGCGGCGAAGGGGCTGCGGGCCGACGCGATCCGGATCAGCTGGCCCACGGGCGATCCGTCGTTGCCCCCGGTCCTCTCCCGCACCCTGGCGCCGATGGCCCCGGGCGGCGATGTCTCCGGGAGCGCCCGGGTACCGGCTCCTCGGGTGCACGCGCTCGTGCCCTGGTTCGGCGACGAGCCCGCGGCCCGGCTCGATCTCGCGGGCGGCGAGACGGAGGCCGAGATCGGCGGCGGGCCGCAGCGGGTCGAGGCGCGCCTCGCCGCCCGCCGCCCGGCGGAGGTACGGGGCGCGCTCACCGCGAAGGCGCCCAAGGGCATCAAGGTGGACGTCCCGAAGCAGACCAGGGTGCCGCGCGGTTCCCGTACCGACGTCCCCGTCGACATCACGGTCCCGGCGGGCACCCCGGCCGGGGAGTACGAGGTGCCGTTCAGCTTCGGCGACGAACGCAGCACGCTCACCGTCCGGGCGTTCCCGCGCACCGCGGGCCCCGATCTGCTGGGCACCGCCACCGCGTCCTCGTCCGGCGACGAGACCCCGGACTTCCCGGCGGCGGCCGCCTCCGACGGGGATCCGGGGACCCGCTGGTCCTCACCGGCCGAGGACGGCGCCTGGTGGCAGGCGGAACTGCCGCGGCCCGCCCGGATCGGCCAGGTGGTGCTGCACTGGCAGGACGCGTACGCCGCCCGCTACCGCGTCCAGGTCTCCTCGGACGGCCGCAGCTGGCGCACGGCGGCGACCGTCCGGGACGGCAGGGGCGGGCGCGAGTCGGTCCGGATGGACGCGAAGGACGCCCGCTACCTCCGGGTCCAGGGCGATGCCCGGGGCACCGAGTTCGGCTACTCGCTCTGGTCGGTGGAGGCGTACGCCGTCGCCGCGACGGAGTAGCGATCCGGGCCGTTGCCGCCCCGGGACGACGAAGGCCCGGATCCTCAGGCAGAAATGCCGTCGATCCGGGCCATGGCGTCGTCCGCGCCGAACGGTTGCAAGTACGGCAACCAGCGCGGGTCGCGGTGTCCCGTGCCGATGATCCGCCAGGCGAGGCCCGTCGGCGGGGCGGGTTGCTGGTGCAGCCGCCAGCCGAGCTCCGGCAGGTGCCGGTCCGCCTTGACGTGGTTGCAGCGGCGGCAGGCCGCGACGACGTTGTCCCAGACGTGCTGTCCGCCGCGGCTGCGCGGAATCACGTGGTCGACGCTGGTCGCGGCGGCGCCGCAGTACATGCAGCGGCCCCCGTCCCGGGCGAACAGCGCCCTGCGGGTCAGCGGTACGGGTCCCCGGTAGGGAACGCGGACGAACCGCTTCAGGCGGACGACGCTGGGGGCCGGGACGGCCCGGCTGGCACTGTGCATGAAGGCGCCGGACTCCTCGAGACAGATGGCCTTGTTTTCGAGGACGAGGACGAGCGCGCGGCGGAGCGGTACGACGCCGAGTGGCTCGTACGACGCGTTGAGAACCAGGACATGCGGCACGGTGGATGCCTCCTTGTACGCCGGCGGCGCGTGGCTCGCGCCGGGACGATCCGATCTCAGTCTCTACTCCTGCCTGGTGGAAGCGCCACCACGTGCGGGTAACGGGCCGGAAGGATTTTTGCCCCGGTCCCCCGCGCTCGCGCCGCGGCCACAGGCGGAACGGGCGCTTCGGGCCCGCTGTCGCGGCGGCCCGCGGCCGGTGTGCGATCGGCCACAGAAGGCCGCTGCCGGCCCCCGGCATCCCCCCGTGAGACGCGTCTCTCCCTTCGGTCGCGACAACGGAGTACTCCCGATGCCCCGTTAGTGTGGTCGGGCCGCCGTCGCCCATCTGGAGGTTCCACCGTGTCCCTGTCCGCCCTGTTGGCCGCAGCCCCGTCACCCGAGCCCGGCAGCTCGTTGGACGAAGCCGCCAAGCAGGCCGGCGACGCCGCGGGCTGGGTGGAGGAGAACTGGTCCACCTGGCTGAACACCGGTCTGCGCATCATCCTCATCGCAACCATCGCGATCGTGTTGCGGATCGCGATCCGGCGTGCTCTCACCAAGCTCATAGAACGGATGAACCGCAGCGCCCAGGCGGTGGAGGGCACCGCGCTCGGCGGGCTGCTGGTCAACGCGGAACGCCGCCGTCAGCGCTCGGAGGCGATCGGTTCGGTACTCCGCTCGGTCGCGTCGTTCCTGATCCTCGGCACGGCCGCCCTGATGATCCTGGGCGCGTTCCAGATCAACCTGGCCCCGCTGCTGGCCTCCGCCGGTGTGGCCGGTGTGGCACTCGGTTTCGGTGCGCGCAACCTGGTCACCGACTTCCTCTCCGGTGTCTTCATGATCCTGGAGGACCAGTACGGCGTGGGCGACACCATCGACGCGGGCGTCGCCTCCGGCGAGGTCATCGAGGTCGGCCTGCGGGTCACGAAGCTGCGCGGCGACCACGGCGAGATCTGGTACGTCCGCAACGGCGAGGTGAAGCGGATCGGCAACCTCAGCCAGGGCTGGTCGACGGCCGGCGTCGATGTGACGGTGCGTCCCACGGAGGACCTCGACAAGGTACGTACGGTCATCACCGAGGCCGCCGCGGCGATGGCCAAGGAGGACCCCTGGAACGAGCGCCTGTGGGGGCCGGTGGAGGTCCTGGGCCTGGACGCCGTGCTCCTGGACTCGATGACGGTCCGGCTGAGTGCGAAGACGATGCCGGGCAAGGCGCTGGGCGTGGAGCGCGAGCTGCGCTGGCGGATCAAGCGGGCCTTCGACGAGGCGGGCATCCGCATCGTCGGCGGCGTCCCGGCCCAGGCGGACGAGCCCTCCACGGCCGACCCGGCGGCCGGCATGGCCGCCCCCTCGGCCTACGCCTCCGCCACTTCCCCCCAGTCCCTGGCCACGACCCCGATCACCCCGCCGAACATCTCGAAGTAGTACGCACCGTACGGGTGTCCGGCGGGCCGATGGGAGCTCAACTCGGTTCGCCGACGACCGGTTGGGCATGCGTCACCATGGACCCGAACATTCCGGAAGTGTTCCAGGTAACGCTTTGGTTGCCACCGCGGCGCTTCCCATTGACGGCCAGGTGACGCGCGCATACCGTCCTCTCACCGAATAGGAAACTTTCCTAACAGAGGGCAGGTGCAGCACTCATGGCCGGAACCACACCGGGTACCCCCCGCGTTCTGCGGGCCATGAACGACCGGGCCGCCCTCGATCTGCTGCTGGAGCACGGTCCCCTCTCGCGGACCAGGATCGGGAAGCTGACCGGGCTCTCCAAGCCCACCGCTTCGCAGTTGCTGGCACGGCTGGAGGCGGCCGGGCTGGTCGTCGCGACCGGGACCGTGGCCGGGCGGCCGGGGCCCAACGCGCAGCTGTACGGGGTGAACGCGCGGGCCGCCCATGTCGCGGGGCTGGATGTGAACGCCCGCCGGATCGTCGCCGCCGTCGCCGATGTGACCGGGGAGACGGTCGGGCACTTCGAGCTGCGCACCCCCGGACGGCGCGCCGACAGCGTGGTGCGGCAGGTGGCGGAGGCGCTGGACGGGGCGGTGAAGGACGCCGGACTCACCCGTTCCGATGTGCACCGGGTCGTCATCGGTACCCCGGGCGCCTTCGACCCCGGCACCGGACGGCTGCGGTACGCCTCGCACCTGCCGGGCTGGCACTCCCCCACGCTGCTGGAGGAGCTGGCCGCCTTCCTGCCGATGCCGGTGGAGTACGAGAACGACGTGAACCTGGTCGCGGTGGCCGAGCAGCGGGCGGGCGCGGCGCGCGGGCACGAGGACTTCGTCCTGCTGTGGAACGAGGAGGGGCTCGGTGCCGCCCTCGTCATCAACGGACGGCTGCACCGCGGCTTCACCGGTGGCGCGGGCGAGGTCGGTTTCCTGCCGGTGCCGGGTACCCCGCTGGTCCGTCAGGTCACCAAGGTGAACGCGGGCGGCTTCCAGGAGCTGGCGGGCGCGCAGGTGCTGTCCCGGCTGGGCCGGGAGCTCGGCATCGACGACGAGCTGATCCGCGCCCCCGGTACCCACCACGAGGTCGCCGCCCGGCTGCTCGCCCGCGCCGCCGAGGCCGCGGAGGCGGGCGAGGACGGCCCGTACCCCCGGCTGCTCGATCTGTTCGCCACCGGCCTCGCGACCGGTCTCGCCTCCATGATCGCCGTGCTCGATCCGGAAGTCGTCGTGCTGTCCGGCGAGGTGATCGCGGCCGGCGGGGAGCCGCTGCGCTGCCGGGTGGCGTCCGAGCTCACCGAGCTGGCGGCCTCCCGGCCCCGGCTGATCGCCGGGGACGTGAAGCGCCGCCCCGTACTGCGCGGCGCGCTGGAGAGCGCACTCGCCACCACCCGCGACGAAGTCTTCGACACGTCCCGCTGACCCCTTCTCGGCCCGCCCTCTTCCTCCGTACCCCCGCCCCCATCCTTCACCGGGAGACCGCCATGTCCGGAAACCGCCGGAAGACGGCCGCCGCGCTCGCCGCGACCGCCGCCATATCTCTGCTCGCCTCGGCCTGTACCGGTCAGAGCAACTCCGGTGCCAGTGATGACCCGTCCAAGGAGACGACCATCAACTTCTGGCACGGCTGGGTCTCCCCGAACGAGGTCGCGGGAATCCGGGCGACGGTCGACGCCTTCGAGAAGGCGCACCCCAACATCCATGTGAAGGTCATCGGCAACATGACCGACGACAAGATCAACCAGGCGCTGCGGGCGGGCGGTTCGAAGGCCCCGGACGTCATCTCGTCGTTCACCACGGACAACGTCGGCAAGTTCTGCTCGTCGAAGGCGTTCGTCGATCTCGACCCCTTCCTGAAGAAGGACGGGATCGACCCGGACAAGACCTTCCCCAAGGCGATGAACGAGTACACCCAGTTCGACGGGGTGCGCTGCACCGTGCCGCTGCTCGGTGACGCGTACGGCCTCTACTACAACAAGGACGCGTTCGAGAAGGCCGGCATAAAGCGGCCCCCGCAGACCTGGTCGGAGCTGGCCGCGACCGCCAAGCGGCTGACGAAGACCAAGGGCGACTCGTACGAGCAGCTCGGCTTCATGCCGAACTACCACGGCTACGAGACGACCACCGAGCACTACCTCGGCGGCTGGGACCCGAAGTACTTCGACGCGGACGGCAAGTCGAACATCGCCGAGGACCCGGCGTTCGCCGCCATGCTCAAGACCCAGAAGAAGCTGGTCGACGACCTGGGCGGCTACGAGAAGCTGGAGACGTACCGCACGTCGTTCGGTGACGAGTGGGGCGCCAAGCACCCGTTCCACACCGGCCAGGTGGCCATGCAGCTGGACGGCGAGTGGCGGCTCGGGATGGCCGAGGAGACCAAGCCGAAGTTCGAGATCGGCGTCGCCCCGATGCCCGTCGCCGACGACGAGGCCGACACCTACGGCAAGGGTTATCTGACCGGCACCATCGCCGGTATCGCCGCCACCTCCCAGAAGCAGAACGCGGCCTGGGAGCTGGTGAAGTTCATGACGACCGACACCGACGCCGTGGTGAACTTCGCCAATGCCATCCACAACGTGCCCTCCACCCTGGCGGCGCTGAAGTCGCCGAAGCTGAAGTACGACCCGCGGTTCAAGACCTTCCTCGACATCGCCGCGAACCCGAAGAGCACCACCACCCCGCCCTCGG
This sequence comes from Streptomyces sp. NBC_00984, assembly GCF_045162475.1. NCBI lineage: Bacteria > Bacillati > Actinomycetota > Actinomycetes > Kitasatosporales > Streptomycetaceae > Streptomyces > Streptomyces sp. NBC_00984. The sequence goes on along the minus strand of NZ_CP108734.1, from coordinate 5,984,355 downwards.
TGAACGGCGGCGCGTACCTGGTGTCCCTGAAGAACCTCGGATTCGACATCGAGACGGGCAAGCAGAAGGACATCGAGGCGGGCCTGAAGAAGACCGCCGAGGAGATCGACGCAGCCATCGCGCAGGCGAAGTAGCGCCGCGATGACCACGTACACACTCCGTGCGAAGCGCCGCCGGTCGGCGCTGCGGACAGCGGCCTTCATGTCGCCGTGGCTGATCGGGTTCTGCGTCTTCTTCGCCTACCCGCTGATCTCCACCGTCTACTTCTCCTTCACCGACTACGACGGTTTCTCGGCCCCCGAGTTCAGCGGGCTGAAGAACTGGTCGTTCGTCTTCAACGACTACCCGCTGTTCTGGCCGGCGCTGCGCAACACGCTCTGGCTGGTCGTGGTGATGGTCACCTGCCGGGTGGTGTTCGGCCTCGGTGTCGGGCTGCTGATCACGAAGATCAAGACGGGTGCCGGGGTCTTCCGGACCCTGTTCTACCTGCCGTACCTGGCCCCGCCGGTCGCGGCGACCCTCGGCTTCGTCTTCCTGCTCAACCCGGGTACCGGGCCGGTCAATTCGATCCTCGGCGAGATCGGGCTGCCCACGCCCGGCTGGTTCACCGACGCCACCTGGTCCAAGCCGGCGCTGACCGCGCTCGCGGTCTGGGGGGTGGGCGACCTGATGGTGATCTTCATGGCCGCGCTGCTCGACGTACCGAAGGAGCAGTACGAGGCGGCGGAGCTGGACGGGGCGACCGCGTCCCAGCGGTTCCGCTTCGTCACCCTGCCGAACATCTCGCCGATCATCCTGTTCGCGGTGGTCACCGGGATCATCCAGACGATGCAGTACTACACCCAGCCGTTCGTGGCCGGGAAGGTCGCCTCGGGTGTGATGGGCGGCTCCGGGCAGCAGTTCGAACCGGGCTATCCCGACAAGTCGACACTGACGCTGCCGCAGGTCGTCTACAACCTCGGCTTCCAGCGCTTCGACTACGGCTCCGCCTGCGTGGTCGCGCTCGTTCTCTTCGTACTCGCCATGGCGTTCACCGCACTGCTGATGCGACGCCGCAGCGGACTGATCCAGGCAGGTGAGTGACGTGGCGCAGGTACTCGACGCCGTCAAGGAAGCCGACCCCGCGACCGGCCCGGTCACCCCGGCCGAACGCAGGGCGCGCCGCAAGTCGCTGCTGAACTGGATCGCCGTGCACTCGCTCGGGGTCGCCGCCGCGCTCTTCTTCGTGCTGCCGTTCGTCTTCCTGGTGCTCACCTCGCTGATGAACGGCCAGCAGGCGCTGACCCGCGATCTGTGGCCGCACCCCTTCGAGTGGAGCAACTACCAGCGGGTGTTCGACACCGACGGCTTTCTGACCTGGTGGAAGAACACCCTGCTGTACGCGGGGCTCGGCACCGTCCTCACGGTCGTCTCCTCGCTGCCCGTGGCGTACGCGCTCGCCAAGTTCCGCTTCCGCGGCCGGCATCTGTCGCTGATGCTGGTCATCTCGATGATGATGCTGCCGCCGCAGGTCGTCGTCATCCCGATGTATCTGTTCTGGGCGAAGCAGCTGGACCTGTCCGGCACGCTCTGGCCGCTGATCATCCCGATGGCCTTCGGCGACGCGTTCTCCATCTTCCTGCTGCGGCAGTTCCTGCTGACCATCCCGAACGAGTACCTCGACGCGGCGAAGGTCGACGGCTGCGGCGAGCTGCGCACCCTGCTCAAGGTCGTCGTGCCGATGGCCAAGCCGGGCATCGCCGCCGTGGCCCTCTTCCAGTTCTTCTACGCCTGGAACGACTACTTCGGCCCGCAGATCTACGCCTCGGAGAACCCGGCCGCCTGGACGCTCAGCTACGGCCTGGAGTCCTTCAAGAGCGCACACCACACCGACTGGAACCTGACCATGGCCGCGACCGTACTGGTCATGGCCCCCGTGATCCTCGTCTTCTTCTTCGCCCAGAAGGCGTTCGTCGAGGGCGTCACACTGACCGGAGTAAAGGGCTGACCTATGAAGCTGGCAGTAGTTGGTGGCGGGTCCACCTACACACCTGAACTGATCGACGGCTTCGCCCGGCTGCGGGACACGCTGCCCATCGAGGAGCTGGTGCTCGTCGACCCGGCGGCCGACCGCCTGGAGCTCGTCGGCGGCCTCGCCCGGCGGATCTTCGCCAAGCAGGGCCACCCGGGGCGGATCGTCACCACCTCGGACCTCGACGCGGGCGTCGCCGACGCCGACGCCGTCCTGCTGCAGCTGCGCGTCGGCGGCCAGGCCGCCCGCAACAAGGACGAGACCTGGCCGCTGGAGTGCGGCTGCATCGGCCAGGAGACCACCGGCGCCGGTGGTCTCGCCAAGGCAATGCGCACCGTGCCGGTCGTCCTGGACATCGCCGAGCGGGTCCGCCGGACCAACCCGGACGCCTGGATCATCGACTTCACCAACCCGGTGGGCATCGTGACCCGGGCGCTGCTCCAGGCCGGGCACAAGGCCGTCGGCCTGTGCAACGTGGCGATCGGCTTCCAGCGGAAGTTCGCCCGGCTGCTCGACGTCACCCCGGCCGAGGTCCACCTCGACCATGTCGGGCTCAACCACCTGACCTGGGAGCTCGGGGTGCGTCTCGGCGGCCCGGACGGCGAGAACGTCCTGCCGAAGCTGCTCGCCGAGCACGGCGACGCGATCGCGGACGACCTGCGCATGCCCCGGGCCATCACCGACCGTCTCGGCGTCGTCCCCTCGTACTACCTGCGCTACTTCTACGCGCACGACGCGGTCGTGCGGGAGCTCGGCACCAAGCCGTCCCGCGCGGCCGAGGTCGCCGCGATGGAGAAGGAACTCCTCGCCATGTACGGCGATCCGGCGCTGGACGAGAAGCCCGCGCTGCTCGCCAAGCGCGGCGGCGCCTTCTACTCGGAGGCGGCCGTGGACCTGGCGTCCTCGCTGCTCGGCTCGGGCGGCTCCCCGGTGCAGGTGGTCAACACCTACAACAGGGGAACGCTGCCGTTCCTGCCGGACGACGCGGTGATCGAGGTGCAGGCCCGGGTCGACGGCACGGGCGCCACGCCGCTCGCCGTTCCCGGGCTGGACCCGCTGTACGCCGGTCTGATCGCCAACGTGACGGCGTACGAGGACCTCGCCCTGGAGGCCGCGCTGCGCGGCGGACGGGACCGGGTGTTCAAGGCGCTGCTCGCGCACCCGTTGATCGGCCAGTTCGAGTACGCCGAGGCGCTCACCGACAAGCTGATCGCGCACAACCGGGAGCACCTGGCGTGGGCGTGAACGCTTTGGTCCTCGCGATCGACGCGGGGAACAGCAAGACCGACGTGGCGCTGATCGGTGCGGACGGGACGGTGCTGTCGACGGCCCGGGGCGGTGGTTTCCAGCCGCCGGTCGTCGGCGTGGAGGCCGCGCTGGACGTCCTGGCCCCGTTGCTCGCACAGGCCCTGGCCGGCTCGGAGCGGCCCGTCGACGGCGTGGAGCATGTGTCGGCGTGCCTGGCCAACGTCGATCTCCCGGTGGAGGAGACCCAGTTGACCGAGGCCCTGGTCCGCAGGGAGTGGGGCCGCACGGTCGAGGTGCGCAACGACACCTTCGCGATACTGCGCGCGGGGGTGGACGAGCCGCGCGGTGTGGCCGTGGTCTGCGGTGCGGGGATCAACTGTGTCGGCATGGTGCCGGACGGGCGGACCGCGCGGTTCCCCGCCATAGGCCGGATGTCCGGTGACTGGGGCGGCGGCGCCGGGCTGGCCGAGGAGGCCATGTGGTTCGCCTCGCGGGCGGAGGACGGCCGCGGTGAACCGACCGAGCTGGCCCGCACCCTGCCCGCGCACTTCGGGCTCGGCTCGATGTACGCGCTGATCGAGGCGCTGCATCTGGGCCGGATCGAGTTCGAGCGCCGGCACGAGCTGGCTCCGGTGCTCTTCGCGACCGCGGCGGCCGGGGACCCGGTGGCGGGCGCGCTGGTGGACCGGCTGGCGGAGGAGGTCGTCGCGATGGCGTCGGTCGCGCTGGGCAGGCTGGACCTGCTGGGCGAGGAGGCGCCGGTGGTGCTGGGCGGCAGCGTGCTGGCGGCCCGCCACCCGCAGTTGGACGCGAAGATCACCGAACTCCTCGCGGTACGCGCCCCGAAGGCGGTGCTGCGGGTGGTGGCGGAACCGCCGGTGCTGGGAGCCGCGCTGCTCGGCCTGGACCGCACGGGCGCGCCCGCCGCGGTCCACGAGAGGCTGCGCGCACAGTACAGCTGACAGGTCGTTCCCGGCCAAGGGGCGTTCCGCGGCGTTCTCGCGCCGCGGGACGCCCCTTGCGCACGGGAACCGTTCAGTTGTCCCGGACGTGTTCATGAGTGGGGAGATCGGCCCGCACCGGGTACTGGTCCGCCGATCGGCTTGATCGGCGGCGCAGGCCTTGATCGAATGCGTGTGATCGCATCCATGGGCCGATGCACGATCCAGACGTTCCTGGTGTGGATGTCGGTCCCTGCGGCCATACTTCATGGCCGGGCACCAGTCCCCGATCGGCCGGGGTCGGGCCACCGTCAGTGACCGAGGGGGAGGTCGAGTGACATACCCGCCGAATGTGCGCACGGCGCCGGAACACGAGCGGGCACAGCCGCCCGTGCCCGCGACCGTACCCGCTCCGCCGCAGCGCGGTGCGCTGTCCGTGACGGCCGACAAGGTGCGGGCCGCGGCCACCACCGAGCCGGGCAGGCTCCAGATCATCGGGGCCGTGCTGGCCCTGCTCGTCGTGGCGTTCGGGGCCGTGACGGCCTTCGAGATCGCCGACCGGGCGTCCGCCGCCGACGACGTGGTGGGCCGCAGCCAGCCGCTGAGCGCCGACGCGGCGGCCGTCTACCGCTCGCTGGCGGATGCCGACACCGCCGCGGCGAGCGGCTTCCTGGCCGGGGCGCAGGAGCCGGCCGATGTCCACGCCCAGTACGAAAAGGACATCAAGGAGGCGTCCCGCCTGCTGGTGAGGGCCGCCGCCAACACGGACGCGTCGACGGAGTCCGGGCAGGAGATCACCACGCTCAACGTGGAACTCCCCCGCTACACGGGCCTGATCGAGCGGGCCCGCGCCAACAACCGGCAGGGCCTGCCGCTGGGCGGGGCCTATCTCCGGTACGCCAACCAGAAGATGAGCAATGTGCTGCTGCCGGCCGCCGAGCGGCTGTACGCGGCGGAGACCGGCCGGCTCGGCGAGGACAGCGATTCGGCCAGGACCTGGCCGTTCTTCTCGTTCGGGCTCGGTGTCGTGACGCTGGCCGCGCTGTGCTGGGCGCAGCGGCGCAACTACCGCCGGACTAACCGGGTGTTCAACCACGGGCTGCTCGTCGCGACCGCGGCGTCCACCGTGGTGCTGCTGTGGCTGGCCGTGGGGCACACGGTGGCGCGGTCCGAGCTGCATGCCGCCGATATGAACGGGCAGCAGTCCCTCGATGTGCTCAACCACGCGCGGATCGATTCGCTGAAGGCGCGCGCCAATGAGAACCTCACGCTGGTCGCCCGTGGCGCGGTGCTCACCCCGGACGGCAAGCACGACAAGTACGAGACCGACTACAACACGGGCATGAAGGCCCTCGGTGAAGAGCTGAGGAGAGCCGGGCAGCTCGCCGGTGACGACGACGGGGGGAGCCGACCGGTGGCAAAGGCCGTCGATGCCGTCTCCGAGTGGCAGGGCCGTCACCGGACCGCCCGCACGGCCGACGACAGCGGCGACTACGAGGGCGCGCGGACGCAGATCATCGGGGCGAAGGACTCCACGGGCGAGTCCTTCGAACGGGTGGACAAGGCCCTGGAGCAGGCGCTCGCCCATGAGCAGGACGAGTTCACCCGGGCCGCGGAGGACGGGCGCGGGGCGCTGTGGGGTCTGCCGGCCGGGGCCGCGGCGCTGGCCGCGCTGGGGGCCGTGGCCGCGATCGTCGGGGTCAACCGCAGGCTCTCGGAGTACCGGTGAGAGGGGTAGCGATGACCAGGAAGCGCGCGGGCGCGTGGTCCGCCCGGGTGAGGCTGCGCGGCTGGGGCGGGGTGACGGCCATGGCCGCGGCCTGCGCGGTGACGGCCTCGCTCACCCTGCTGCCGCTCTCCCACGGCGGCGCCGAGGCGTTCCGCGGGGCCGTCGCGGGCCAGGGTGCCGCACAGGCGGTCCAGACCAGGGCCGACGAGTGCACGGACCCGGAGGCGAGCCTTCCACCGCGGTCCGACAGCGGTCCGAGCATCGAGAAGATCAAGGCGCGCGGAAAGCTGATCGCGGGCATCGACCAGAACAGCTTCAGCTGGGGGTACCGCAACCCGGAGAGCGGCAGGATCGAAGGCTTCGACATCGATCTGGTGCGGGCCATCGCCGAGAACATCCTGAACGATCGGAACGCGGTCATCTTCCGGGCGATTCCCACCAACAAGCGGGCCGAGCTCCTGGCGAACGGCACGGTCGACGTCGTCGTGCGCACGATGACGATCAACTGCAAGCAGCTGCAGAAGGTCTCGTTCTCCACCGCCTACTTCCAGGCCGGGCAGCAGGTCCTCGCGCCGAAGGAATCGACGATCACCGGGTACGACAAGTCCCTGGCCGGCAAGCGGGTGTGCACCGCCAACGGCTCGACCGCCTACGACGCGCTGAAGAAGCAGTCGTTCGGGGCGGTCTTCGAGGATCCGCACGACGGCACCGACAAGGACGAGAACCAGCTCACCGTCCCCAACCAGCTGGACTGCCTGGTGCGGCTGCAACTGGGCGAGGCCGACGCCGTGGTCACGGACAACGCGCTGGCGGCCGGCCAGGCCGCCCAGGACCCGGCGGTCGAGCTCAAGGGCGACAAGCCGTTCACCACCGAGTACTACGGCGTCGCGACGAAGCGCGGCGCGAACGATCTGGTGGCCCGGGTCAACCAGGTACTGGTCGACTACCGCAGTGGCGGCAAGGACAGCCGCTGGATGCAGTCGTACCGGGACTGGCTGCAGGACGGTCTGCCGGGGATAGCGGGGCCGCCGGCCCCCAAGTACCGGAGCAACTGACACCGGGCCGGCCGGGTGGACGCGACGGAGCGGACCCGGCCGGAGAGACAGTGGCACTGATCCTGCCGGGCCCCGTCCCGGCAGGAAGAGCGGAGAGGTGATCGATGGGCGTCGCGGGCCCCTTTCCCGGCCATGCGGCCGGGCCCCCCGTCCCGGTCATGGACCGGGACGAGGCGGACCGTGCGCTGGCCCGGCTCGGCGCGGAGCACGAGGCGATCGAGACCTCGCTCCTCGCCCTCCAGGACCACGCGGGCCGCCGGCTCCTGGAGGGCGCCGATCTGACCGGTGTCACCAAGGAACGCTGGGCCTCGACCGATCAGGCGATCACGCTGCTGTGGGGGTATTTCGACGCCTACGCGGGGGCGCTCGCCCAGGCGCGTGCGGTGCGGGCCCGGCGCCGCTATCCCAACCGGGACGATCTGGTGGCCCTCACCGAGCTGCTGCGCGGCCAGGGAGTCACCGTGGCGCACGCCGCGGCGCGCCCCGATCCGTCGATCTCCGGTCCCGCCAGGCTCTCCGAGCGGTTCACGCTGGAGGAGCTGGTCGCCCGGATGAACGAGCTGTACGCCCGCTCGCTGGACATGGTCGTCGCCTCCGACTCCGTATGGTCCGCGTTGCCCGCCCGGATAGATCTGCTCGCCGCCGAGCTGCACCGCACCCGTTCGCTGGCGCACTCCGTGGGGGTGCGGCCCGGTGAGCACCCGGCGGGCGACGACCTGGAGGCGATCACCCACGAACTGACCACGCTCCGGGTGCAGGTGATCTCCGATCCGCTGGCGTTCTGGCTGCCGGGACCGGGCAGTTCGGCGCCCGGAGGCGGCCGTCCCGACACGGCGCGCTACGACCGGGCGGCCCGCGCCCTGGACGATGTGCGCCGCGAGATCGAGGCGGTGCTCGCGGTCCGGCAGGACGCCGAGCAGCGCCTGGTCCAGCTGCGCGACGTGCTCTCCCGCGCGGACCGCACCCTGACCGAGGCCCGGTCGGCGCGCGGCGAGGTGCTGGCGAAGATCGCGGCCTCCGAGGTGCCCGCGGTCAGCGGCCCGGCGACCGTACTCCAGGAGCGGCTGGCCGCCGCTTCGGAGTACCGCAGGCATGCCCAGTGGCACCGGCTGTCCCCGCTCCTGGAGACGCTGGAGCGGGAGGCCGAGGAGGAATTGCTGCGGGCCCGCGAGTCGTTGACCGCGGTCACGGCCCCGCTGGCGGTACGGGCGGAGCTGCGCGGCAGGCTCGACGCGTACAAGGCGAAGGTCGCCCGGCACGGTCTGGCCGAGGACCCGCTGCTGATCGAGCGGTACGACGCGGCGCGCCGGATGCTGTGGAGCGCGCCGTGCGATCTGCGGGTCGCCGGACAGGCGGTGCTGCGCTACCAGGAGGCGGCGGCCGAACTGCTGTCCCAGCGCCGGGCACCGGGGCCGGAGGACCGGCGATGATCACAGGGGTACGCAAGGTGGAAGGGCCGCTGCGGCGGCGGGGCGATCAGGGGGACCGACCATGAGTACGCAGTGCCAGCGCCCCGCGTGCGAGGGCAGTTACGAGGACATGGGCGGCGGTGAGCTGTACTGCGACACCTGCGGTCTGGCTCCGGTCGTGTCGCCAGTGGGGCCTCCCCTGTTCGAGCACAGCCGAGAACTTGGGGATGGAATGGTGAGCTCGCCGCCGACCGGGATCGCGGGCGGCGGCGCGAACAGCCGGGGCAGCAGGGGCAGTCGGGGCAGCAACAGCAGTTCGCGGTCCTCGTCCCGGGCGTCCTCGCGGGCCTCGTCCCGTTCGTCGACCTCGCGGCGTTCGGTGTCGGGGCGGCTCTCGCGTTCGCTGTCCGGCGCCGCCACCTCCCCCTCGGTCTCGGTGCGTTCCTCGGGTTCGTCCTCGGGCGCCTCCGCCCGGGGCAGGCTGGGTGTGGGCCTGGTGCAGGTGCCGGACGTACCGCGTCCCGACCCACGCTCGGCGGTGATGGAGAACCCGGAGGTGCCGGAGCGGAAGCGATTCTGTTCGCGTTCCGACTGCGGGGCCCCGGTCGGCCGGTCCCGCGGTGAACGGGTGGGCCGCACGGAGGGGTTCTGCACCAAGTGCGGTCACCCCTACTCGTTCGTGCCCAAGCTCCACGGGGGCGACATCGTGCACGGCCAGTACGAGGTCGCGGGCTGTCTGGCGCACGGCGGGCTCGGCTGGGTCTATCTCGCGGTCGACCGCGCGGTCTCCGACCGCTGGGTGGTCCTCAAGGGCCTGCTCGACACCGGCGACCAGGACGCCATGGCGGCCGCCATATCCGAGCGCCGCTTCCTCGCCGAGATCGAGCACTCCAACATCGTCCGGATCTACAACTTCGTCGAGCATCTCGACCAGCGCACCGGCTCGCTCGACGGCTACATCGTGATGGAGTACGTCGGCGGCAAGGCGCTCAAGGACATCGCCAACGAGCGGCGCACCGCCGCCGGGAAGCGGGATCCGCTGCCGGTCGAGCAGGCCTGCGCGTACGGCATCGAGGCGCTGGAGGCGCTCGGCCATCTGCACAGCCGCAACCTGCTGTACTGCGACTTCAAGGTCGACAACGCGATCCAGACCGAGGACCAGCTGAAGCTGATCGACATGGGCGCCGTCCGCAGGATGGACGACGACGAGTCGGCCATCTACGGCACGGTGGGGTATCAGGCGCCGGAGGTCGCGGAGGTCGGCCCGTCGGTCGCCTCCGATCTGTACACGGTCGCGCGGACGCTCGCGGTGCTCACCTTCGACTTCCAGGGCTACACCAACGTCTTCGTCGACTCGCTGCCGGACCCGGACAACATCGAGGTGTTCCGGACCTACGAGTCGTTCTACCGGCTGCTGGTGCGGGCCACCGACCCGGATCCGGCGCGGCGGTTCGCCTCGGCGGCGGAGATGGCCGAGCAGCTGACGGGTGTGCTGCGTGAGGTGGTGTCGCTGCAGACGGGACGGCCGCGCCCGGCGCTGTCGACGCTGTTCGGCACGGAAGTACGGGTCACGGACACGCAGTTGTTCCCCGAGCTGATGGACGATGTGTCGCGGCTGGGGGCCCGCGCAGCCGCTCCGGCTCCGTCCGTCCGGTTCGGGCGGCGGCGCGGCGCGGCGAGGGGCTCCGCCCCGGCCATGACGCCGGTGACGGCCGCCGCGCCTGTGTCGGGAGCGCTGCCCGCGGGGGCCCCGCCCGCTCCCGGGTACGTCGCGCCGGGGGCCGGTCCGCTGACCGCTCCGCCCACCCACGTCCGCCCCGGCGGCGCGCCGGGCCGGAGCGGCGAGGTCCTCGCGTACGCGCAGACGCAGGCCGTGATCCCGGCCCCCCGGGTCCCGGCCGGTGCCCCCGGCGCGCCGTCGGGGGCACCCGTCCCGGAGGGCCCCCGGCTGGTCAGGCTGGACGTGCGGTCCACCTCGCTCGCGCTGCCCGTGCCCCGGGTCGACGCGAGCGACCCCAACGCGGGGTTCCTCGCCGGGCTGATGACCACCGCCCCGTCCGAGCTGATCACCGCGCTGGGCGCCGTGCCGGTGGCCTCGCTGGAGACCCGGCTGCGTGAGCTGCGGGCCCGCCTGGAGATGAACGAGCTGGGCGCCGCGGGCCAGACCCTGACGGCGCTGGAGGGCCAGTACCCGGACGACTGGCGGGTCGTCTGGTACCGCGGCATCACCTCGCTGGTGACCGGTGACAACGAGAACGCGGCACTCTCCTTCGACGCGGTGTACGACGCGTTCCCCGGCGAGCCGGCGCCCAAGCTGGCGCTCGGGATCTGCGCGGAGGTCCTGGGCCAGCTGGACAACGCCGCCGAGTACTACCGGCTGGTGTGGACGACCGACCCGAGCTTCGTCAGCGCCGCCTTCGGGCTGGCCCGGGTGCAGATGGCAGCCGGGGACCGGGCCGGGGCCGTCGGGGCGCTGGAGTCGGTGCCGGAGGCGTCGATCCACTACACCGCGGCACGGGTCGCCGCGGTACGTGCCCGGCTGCGTGAGCGGGCCCCGGACGAGCCGCTGATCGTCGATCTGATGGCCGCCTCGGCCCAGGTCTCGGGGCTGGCCGGTTTCGGGCTGGACGCGGTGCGCCGGGAGCAGTTGTCGACCGAGGTGCTGGGTACGGCGCTCGACTGGGTACTCTCCGGTAGCCCCACGGCCCGGCCCTCGGCCCAGTCGCCCGCGCCTGCCGGGACGACCGGGCCGAGAACGCTGCTCGGCAGTGAGCTGGACGAGCGGGGCCTGCGCTTCGGGCTCGAGCGTTCGTACCGGATGCTCGCCAGGCTTGCGGAGCCAGGCGATGAGAGGATCGAACTGGTGGAGCGGGCCAACCGTTTCCGCCCCCGGACGTGGGTGTGAAAATGTCGCAGAAGCCCCAGGAGACGGCCCTGTCGAAGTGCCCCGGCTGCGAGGAGCCGCTGGAGCCGGGGGACCTGTTCTGCGGTGCGTGCGGGTACGACCTGTCGGCCGTGCCCCCCGCTCCGCAGGACCACCCGACGATCGCCATGGCCGCACCGGCGGAGAACGGTGCGGCGGGCCGCGCGGCGGAGGTCCGCTTCGACCGGCGGGCCGAATCGGACGGACCGGCTGGATCGGACGGACCGGCTGGATCGGACGGACCGGCTGGATCGGACGGACCGGACGGGCCCGCTGAATCGGACGGGCCGCCTGAATCGGCCGGACCGGGCGGCTCGGGCGACTTCGAGCTGGCCGCGCCCGCGCCGGCCGGTACGCCGTCCGCCGGTACGCCGTCCGCCGATGTCCCGGCGCCCGCGCCCGACCCCCGTACCCCCGCCGCGGAACCGGTGGCGGCCACGCCGTCGGCCGGCACCAGACTGTGTGTGGCCTGCCGGGCCGGCAGTGTCGACATCGACGGCTACTGCGAGAACTGCGGTCACGCCCAGCCGCGCGAGCGCGACCACATGGAGCAGGAGCTCGGTTCGGTGGCCGCCGTCAGCGACCGGGGGCTGCGCCATCACCGCAACGAGGACTCGTTCGCGGTGTCGACCACCGCCCTGCCCGACGGTTCGCCGGCCGTCGTCGCGATCGTCTGCGACGGCGTCTCCTCCGCCAGCCGCCCCGACGAGGCGTCGGCGGCCGCCGCGAGCGCGGCCAACGAGGCGCTTCTGGAGTCGCTGCCGCGCGGCACCCATCCGCAGCAGGCGATGCACGAGGCGATCCTCGTGGCCGCCGAGGCGGTCAACGTGCTGGCGCAGGAGCCCGGCCGGGCCATGGAGCACGACCGGCACCGCCACCAGAACGCCCCGGCGTGCACCCTGGTCGGCTCGATCATGGCGGGCGACCTGCTGGTCGTCGGCTGGGTCGGCGACAGCCGCGTCTACTGGGTGCCCGACGACCGCGCCAACCCGCCCGCCCGGCTGACCGAGGACGACTCCTGGGCCGCGCAGATGGTGGCGGCGGGCCTGATGAACGAGGCCGAGGCGTACGCGGACGAGCGCGCCCACGCCATCACGGGATGGCTCGGCGCCGACGCGTACGAGCTGGAACCGCACACCGCGTCCTTCAAACCGGACCGGTCCGGTCTCGTGGTCGTCTGCACGGACGGCCTGTGGAACTACGCGGAGTCGGCGGCCGAGATGGCCGCGGCGGTGCCGGCCGACGCGCATCAACGGCCGCTGCACGGCGCCCAGGTGCTGGTGGGTCACGCGCTCGACGGTGGGGGCCACGACAACGTAACAGTGGCTCTGCTGCCGTTCGCCGTGGAGCCTCAGGGGGCAGGATCGGCCTGCGGTACCACGTGAGTCCCGTTCCGTAACGCTTGGTTCCAGTTCCGACCGCCCAGCCCGCCACCGCCGCCTTCGCCCGTTTTTCTTCGCTCACAGCTGTCTTCATCCGACACCTGGAGCCCCAAGGAGCCGACCAGATGGCCAACTTCTCCAAGTCGAACGTGCCGCAGTTCTCCGTCGAGGTGTACCAGAACGAGTGCCTGCCGGAAGGCGGTCGCGAGGTCAACGCGATCGTCACGGTCACCTCGACCGGGGGCGGCACCACCGGCGGCGTCCCGCTGTCCGGTGCGGCCGTGCCGCCCCCGCGCGTTCCCGGGCAGGCGCCGGGCGCCGCTGTGGTGATCATGGTCGACTGCTCGGGCTCGATGGACTATCCGCCGACGAAGATGCGCAACGCCCGCGACGCGACGGCCGCGGCCATCGACACCCTGCGCGACGGCACCTCGTTCGCCGTCGTCGGCGGTACGCACGTCGCCAAGGAGGTCTACCCCGGCAACGGCAGGCTCGCCATCGCCGACTCGCGGACCAAGGCCCAGGCGAAGGAGGCCCTGCGCGCGCTCAGCGCCGGTGGCGGTACGGCGATCGGCACCTGGCTGCGGCTGGCCGACCGGCTGCTCGGCGCGGCCGATGTGAACATCCGGCACGGCATCCTGCTCACCGACGGCCGCAACGAGCACGAGGCGCCGGAGGACCTGCGGGCCGCGCTCGAATCCTGCGCGGGCCGCTTCACCTGTGATGCCCGCGGTGTCGGCACCGACTGGGAGGTGAAAGAGGTCACAGCCATCGCCTCCGCGCTGCTCGGCACGGCCGACATCGTCGCCGACCCCTCGGGGCTGGCCACCGACTTCACGCAGATGATGGAGAACGCGATGGGCAAGGAGGTCGCGGATGTCGCGCTGCGGCTCTGGACGCCCGTCGGGGTCGAGATCAAGTTTGTGAAACAGGTCGCACCGACGGTCGTCGACCTGACCGGCCGGCGCACCGAGGCGGGCCCCCGCGCCGGGGACTACCCCACGGGCTCCTGGGGCGACGAGTCCCGCGACTACCACGTGTGCGTGCAGGTGCCGCAGGCCGGGATCGGGCAGGAGATGCTGGCGTCCCGGGTCTCGCTGGTCCTCCCCGACCCCGCGGGCGGGGCTCCGCAGACGCTTTCGCAGGGCCTGGTCCGGGCCGTGTGGACCGAGGACATGGTGGCGTCCACCTCGATCAATCCGCAGGTCGCGCACTACACCGGCCAGGCGGAACTGGCACAAGTCATCCAGCAGGGGCTCGATGCCCGCAAGTCGGGAGACTTCGACGGCGCGACCGCGAAACTGGGCCGCGCGGTGCAGCTGGCGTCGGCGTCCGGGAACGAGGACACTGCGAAACTGCTTTCGAAGGTGGTGGACGTCGTGGACGCGGCGACCGGTACTGTGCGGCTGAAGGCCAAGGTCGCGGACGCCGACGAGATGACGCTCGAAACGCGCTCGACCAAGACCGTTCGCGTCAAGAAGTGAACACAGAGCCGTACAGCAAGTAACCACAGAGCCACACAGTCGAGCCGCCCGGCCGGGAGCGATCCACCGGGAGGCGAAGAGCAAGAAAAATCGCCGGCCCCGGGGCCGGCCCAGGAGAGGGGGAAGCGCCGACATGCCGACCTGCCCGAACGGACACCAGTCGGGTTCCGATGACTGGTGCGAGGTCTGCGGCCATCGCATGACCGGCGCGGGCGCGCCTGCGGGTGCGGTCCCCCCGCCGCCTCCGCCGCCCGCTCCCGGTTACGGCTACCCGCCGGGCCCGGGATCCGACGCGACCCAGCAGGCGGAGCTCTGCCCGCAGTGCCGGACGCCCCGCGAGGCGATGGCGCCGTTCTGCGAGGAGTGCCGCTGGAACTTCCTCACGAACACCGCGACGTCGTACACGCCGCTGGCCCCGGCCCACGGCGTTCCCGGCCCGCCGCCCGGACTCAACCTGCCGCCCGGCTTCCAGGCGCAGCAGCCGCCGGCTCCGCCGCAGCAGCGCGATCCGTTCGAGTACCAGGGCTCGCGGCCCTCGCAGATGAACCGCCCGGCCGAGCCGCTCTCCTCCGAACAGGGAAACCGCCCGGGTCCCCCGGCGCCCGGTCCGGGCCCGCAGTCGCACCCGGCCCCCGGCCCGCAGTCGCCCCCGCCGCCGTTCCAGCAGCAGGTTCCGCCGCCTCCGCCCTCCTTCCAGCAGCAGTCCGCGCCGCCCTCGCCGTTCCAGCAGCAGTCCCCGCCGCCCTCGCCGTTCCAGCAGCAGTCCGCACCGCCGCCGTTCCAGCGGCAGTCGGCGCCGCCCGTGTTCGAGCAGCCCGGTCCACCGGCTCCGCAGCCGCCCGCCCCGCCGCAGGGGCCGCAGGGAGCGCAGGGGCCGCAGAGCGACGACGACTGGATGCTGTCGCCGCCGTCGCGTACCCAGGCCCCGCAGCAGCAGCCGGGCCCGCCGCAACAGGAGCAGCCGCCGTTCCCGGGGCAGGGCCAGAACCAGCCGCCCGCGAGCTGGACCGCGGTCATCGCCCCGGACCGTGAGTACTTCCTGGCGATGATGCAGCGCAGCGGTCCCGAGGCGACCGGGCTGAACCTGCCCGCGTACTCCCCGGAACAGCAGCTTCCGCTGTCCGGCAACCAGATCACCATCGGTCGCCGCAGGCAGAGCACCGGCGAGTCCCCCGACATCGATCTGTCCGTGCCGCCGGAGGACCCGGGCGTCTCGCACCAGCACGCGGTGCTGGTGCAGCAGCCCGACGGCAGCTGGGCCGTGGTCGACCAGAACTCCACCAACGGCACCACGCTCAACGGCGCCGAGGACCCGATCCAGCCCTATGTCCCCGTCCCGCTCCAGGACGGTGACCGGGTGCATGTCGGGGCGTGGACGACGATCACGATCCGCCGGGGCTGATCCGCGTCACACGGTGGGCAGTGGCCAGGCGTACGGTCCCTCGGGGTCGTCCAGCCAGGCCCACTGCCGCCCGTCCGTGACCGTGATGCCGAATCTCTCCCGCTCGGGGCGCTTCTCGCGCTGCCAGAGGGAGTGGGCCTCGCGCGGATCGAGGGAGCCCCCGGTCAGCGCCAGCATGAACCGGAAGAGATCGTTCTCACTGATGCGCCTCGGCACCGAGCCGGTGTGCGGGCGCCGTGCGGTCTGCGCCGGTGTGCCGCGCAGCGGTACGAAGTAGGCGGCCGTGTGCAGGAACCGGCCCTCGGCGTACTTCCCGTGCGCCCCTTCCCGTACCCGCAGCGCGATCAGTCCGGTGGCGAACGGGGCCAGTATCCGGGCGCCCGGTACGCACTGCTCCAGCCAGGGCCACGGTACGCACGGCAGGGTGCAGGTCGCGATGATCCTGTCGTACGGGCCGCGCCGGGGCCAGCCCCGTGTCCCGTCCCCGGTGATCACCGCGGGGTGGTACCCGGCCGCGGCCAGGTGCCGGCGGGCCGACTCGGTGATCTCCGGGTCGAGGTCGACGGTGGTCACGGCGTCGTCGCCGAGCCGGTGGGCGAGCAGCGCCGCGTTGTAGCCGCTGCCCGCGCCGATCTCCAGGACCCGCTGCCCCTCCCGTACGTCCAGCTCTTCCAGCATCCGGGCCATCAGCGACGGCTGGCTGCTCGACGAGATCAGTTCGCCGTCCCGGATCCGGGTGGCCAGCGGCCCGTCCTCGTACGCCCCGCGCAGCCACCGGGCCCGCCGGTCCGGGTCGGGGTCCTCGCACCACAGGCGGTCGTAGCCGCCGGCCACGAAGTAGTAGGGCACGAACAGATGCCGCGGCACCTCCTCGAAGGCGGCCCGCCAGCCGGGATCGCCCAGCGCCCCGCCGGCCACGATGCCCCGCACCATCGCCCACCGCTCCTCGGCGGCGGCCGCGGCGAACCGGTCGGTGTGCGCGTCCATGTCTCCACCTTCCTGCGCCGGGGGCCCGGGGGCCAGGAAGCCGGGCGGGCGAGGGACCGTCGGGTAGTCCTAGGACCCGGGTCCTCGGCCGGTGCGTCTGCGACGATGGACGGGTGACAGAGATTCCGCGCGACACGCTGCAGGAGCAGACCTTCTACGAGCAGGTCGGCGGCGAGGAGACCTTCCGGCGCCTGGTGCACCGCTTCTACCAGGGGGTCGCCGATGACCCGCTGCTCCGGCCGATGTACCCGGAGGAGGATCTGGGCCCGGCCGAGGAGCGGTTCAGGCTGTTCCTGATCCAGTACTGGGGCGGGCCCCGTACCTACGGCGAGCAGCGGGGACACCCCCGGCTGCGGATGCGGCACGTCCCGTTCCGGGTGGACCGGGCGGCGCACGACGCCTGGCTGAGCCATATGCGGGTGGCCCTCGACGAGCTCGGGCTCGCGCCGGAGCACGAGCGGCAGTTGTGGGACTACCTGACCTACGCCGCGGCCTCGATGGTGAACACCCAGGGCTGAACCCCCACCCGTCCGCCGCCGTCGGCGCGGAATTCGGTCTTCCATCACCGATAAACGATCACAATCGCATCAAGTACGTACGCAAGCGGTTTCCAAGAACCCCTGCGGCTTGAAAGCATCCATACAACGCCGGGGGGCGTGTGTGTGCTGAGGGCCCAGGGGGGCGTGAGTGACGGGGTTCGTCTTTCTCCGGGTGCGGGCCCATCGGCTCCTGCTCTCCGCGGCCGTCCTCGCCGTGCTGCTGACCACATCGGTGCTGGCCGCACTCACCGCCTTCTCCGGCTCCGTCGGCGACGCGGCGCTCCGCCACGCCCTCACCCACCGTTCGGCTGCCGCCGCCTCCCTCGTGATGTCCGCGCAGGTGGCGCCCGCGCAGCGGGACGCGGCCGACGTGATCGCCCGCAGAGCGGCCCGTGAGGCCTTCGACGGCCTTCCGGTGACCGTCCGGACGCTGGAGACCTCGGGGGCGTACGCGCTGCCGCGCGATCTGCGGGCCCCCCGGGCCCGGGGCGGCGAGCCCGATCTCACCCACTTCGCCTCGCTCGACCGCAGCCGGGTCCGGATCGCCGCGGGCCGCATGCCGGCGTCGGGCGGCGGGAAGTCCGGCGATCCCGTCCAGGTCGCCCTGCCGCGGACGGCCGCCGAGGCGCTGAAGCTGAAGCCCGGTGCGCGGATCACCGTCACCGACCGGCTGACCGACAAGCCGCTGCATGTCCTGGTCACGGGCGTGTACGAGGTGTCCGACCCGGCCGATCCGTACTGGCAGCTGGACGAGCTGGGCGGGCGCGGCATCCGCAAACTCGCCTTCACGACCTACGGTCCGCTGCTCACCGCCCCCGGCACGACCGGTTCCGGACGGGTCAGTTCCGGGACGATGTCCTGGCTGGCCGCCGCCGATTTCCGCACGGTCACCACGGGCCGCATCGACTCGCTGCACAGCGCCGCCACGGCTGCGCCGAAGACGGTGACCTCGGCCCCCGAGTTCAAGAGCGGGGCCACCGCGCGGACTTCGCTCCCCCGGGTGCTGGAGCAGATCGACCGGGCGCTGCTGGTCTCCCGCTCGACGCTGATGATCGTGGCCGTCCAGCTGGTGCTGCTCGCGGGTTACGCGCTGCTGCTGGTGGCCCGGCTGCTGAGCAGCGAGCGCGACGGGGAGACCCGTGTGCTGCGCGCCCGGGGCGGATCGCGCGGCCGTATCACGGCACTCGCCGCGATCGAGGCGCTGCTGCTCGCGCTGCCCGCCGCGCTCGTCGCCCCGCTGCTCGCCGGGCCGCTGACCCGGCTGCTCGCGGGGCGCGGCGCGCTGTCCCGGATCGGGCTGCGGCTCGACGGCGGCGCCACCGCCACCGTCTGGCTGGTCGCCGTGGTCACCGCCTTCGCCTGCGCGCTGGCCGTCGTGGCGCCCGCGCTGGCGGCGGGTGCCGGGGAGCGTCGGGGCGGCCGTGCCGCATCGCTGCCCGCGCCGCTGCGGGCCGGTGCCGACCTCGGCCTGCTGGTGATCGCGGCGGTGGCGTACTGGCAACTCGACCGCCGGGCCACGGATGTCGGCGGCGGTGCGCTGAGCGGGGACCGGCAGGGCCGGCTCGGCGTCGATCCGCTGCTGGTCGCGGCTCCCGCGCTGCTGCTGCTGGCGGGCACCGTACTGACGCTGCGGCTGCTGCCGCCCGCGGCCCGGCTCGCGGAGCGTGGTGCGGCGGGCGGCCGGGGGCTGATCGCGGCGCTGTCCGGCTGGCAGTTCAGCCGGCGCCCGCTGCGCAATGCGGGGCCCGTGCTGCTGCTGGTCCTCGCGGTGGCGATGGGCATGCTGGCCATCGGGCAGCGCGCGTCCTGGGACCGTTCGCAGGGCGACCAGGCGGACTTCAGGGCCGGTGCGTCGGTGCGCGTGCTGACCGGTGCCGACGACGATCCGGCGAAGTCGGGCCGGTACGCGCGGCTGCCGGGGGTACGGGACGCCGCGCCCGCGTTCCGCGCGACCACGGAACTCTCGGGCGACCGCACCGCCGCGGTCCTCGCCCTGGACACCGCGCACGCCACCGAGCGGATGCTGATCCGCGACGACCTCGGCGACCGGCCGCGCGAGCGGCTGTTCGACCCGCTCGATCCGCCGAGGACCGCGCGGGCCGGGCTGGCGCTGCCGGGGAACAGCGAGCGGCTCCGGTTCGACGTACGGATCACGACGGCCGGGGCGCACGCGGGGAAGGGCGACGATCCGGTCCTGGCCGTGCTGCTGGAGGACCGCTACGGCCTGCCCTACCGGGTGCCGGCCGGAGCCGTCCCCGTGGACGGCAAGGCGCATCCGGTCACCTTCGCGGTGGCGGCCGCGGGTGACCTTGCCGTAACCGGCTTCGAGCTGAACGGCAACCGGCCGACCGGCCCGGGAGAATCGCACCGGCTCGACGTCAGCGGCCTGCGGACCGTGACGGCCGACGGCACCGAGCGACCGGTCCCGGTCCCCGAGGGGTTCGGCTGGCACGCCGAGATGACCGCCACCGGATCCGGTGCCGAGGCGCAGCCCGGCGAAGCGGTGGACGCGACGGCCTCCGCGAAGAGCCCGCTGGCCTTCGGGTACGACACCGGCTCCGCCCCGAACATGTGGGATTACACGCCCTCCTTCTCCGTACGGGTCACCGCGCCCCGCCCGGAGGCGCCGATGCCGAAGGCCGTCGTCACCGACGCGTATCTGAAGGCCGCCGGAGCGAAGAAGGGACAGAGTGTCGATGTCACGCTGGCCGGCGAGACGGTCCGGGTGAGGATCGTGGACGTGGTGCGCCGGCTGCCGACCACCGGCACCGGCGCGGACGACTCCGCTCCCGGGCGCGTCAAGGACCGTGACGGCGGGGCCCTGCTGCTCGACTTCAGGGCCGTCGGCCAGGTCTTCGCGCAACGCCCCGGCGCCGTGCTCACCGCCAACGAGTGGTGGCTGAGCACCGCCCCCGGACAGACCGCGAAGGCCGCCGCCGCGCTGCGCGCGCAGCCCGACACCGAGCCGGCCCAGGTCCTGGTGCGGGACGAGATCGCGCGGGAGCTGGTCGGCGATCCGCTGGGCGCCGGGCCGCAGTCCGCGCTGCCCGCGGTGGCGGTGGTCGCCGCGGCCCTGGCGGCGGTCGGCTTCGCGGTGAGCGCGGTCGGCGCGCAGCGGGAACGGGCCGCCGAGTTCGCCGTGCTGCGGGCGCTGGGCACCCCGCGCCGACGGCTGACCAGGATGATCGCCGTCGAGCAGGGCGTGCTGATCGCCATCGCGCTGCTGGTCGGGACCGTGCTCGGGGCGGTGCTGAACCGCGCCGTCGTACCGCTCGTCGTACTGACCGGACAGGCCACCGCGCCGGTGCCCGGGGTGCTGGTGCAATTGCCGGCCGGGCAGATCGCGGCGCTGCTCGCAGGCGTGGCCGCGCTGCCGCTGGTGATCGTCGTATCCCTCGCTCTGCGCGGCGCCGACCCCGCGGCCTCGCTGCGTGTCCAGGGGGACAACTGACATGACTCCGCGTTCCGTTCGAGACGGCGGCGCCCCCGCCGGTGCGCCCTGGGTCCGTACCCGGCTGCGCACCGCTCCCGGCACGGCCTGGGCGCTGGGCCTGCTCGTACTGCTGACCTCGTGCCTCGCCGCCGCCTTCCCGCGCGCCGTCGAGCAGCACGCGAACGAGGGACTGCGCCACGACATCGCCGCCGCGGACCCCCGGCACAGTGTGCTGGAGCTGAACAATCCGCAGCCCGAACTCCAGAGCCCTCCGGACGAGCGCGAGGCGGCCGTGCGTGAGGCGGCGCTGGCGTCCGTCCATCACCAGGTGCGGTCCGTGCTGCCCGCCGCGGTGCTGCCCGGCACAGCCGATTCCGCGTACGGCTTCCGCACCGGCAAGCCGATCGCCGCGCAGGACCGCTGGCTGCCGCGGCCGGACCTCGTCGACCCCCAGCTGAGCTACTCCACCTTGTCGGACCTCCCGGGCCACGCCATCCTGCGGGCCGGGAAATGGCCCGCCGTCCGCGGCGAGGTCACCGAGAACACGCCCGAGGTGGAGGGCGCGGTCACCGAGGAGACGGCGAAGGCGCTGCGGGCGAAGCCCGGCGCGGCCGTCACCGTACCGACCCAGGACGGGAAGCGGCTGACCGTCCGGATCACCGGCATCGTCGCCCCGAAGCACCCCCGGACGGCCTACTGGTCGGCCCAGCCGCTGCTGCGGACCCCGGCACTGGTCCCCGAACCGAATCTGTACCCCCCGCGCAACTACTGGACCGCGGCCGTGCTGCTGCCGCCGGACGCCGCGCCCGCGCTGCTCGCCACGACGGGCGAGCCGGAGATGTTCTGGCGGTTCGCGCCGGACGCCTCCGGCCTCACCGCCTCCGACGTAACGGGGCTGCGCTCGTCGATCGCCTCGCTGGAGGGCGGTCCCGGGCTGGTCAGGATGCGCGCGGTGGCCGGCGACAACGCCACCTTCACCACCGATCTGGACAAGATTCTCACCGGGTACGACACCCTGCGTACGGCGATCGGCCCGGTCGTCACGGTCGCCGCGGTGGGCATCGGGGCCGTCGCCGGCGTCGTGCTGCTGATGATCGCCGGGCTGATCGGCGGGCGGCGCCGCGCCGAACTGGCGCTGCTGCGTGCGCGCGGCGGATCGCTGCGCGGCATCGGCGGCCGGCTGTTCGCCGAGACGGTGGTGATCGCGGTGCCCGCGGCGGCACTGGGTCTGCTGATCGCCGTGGCGGTCTTCGACCGGGCCCGGCTGTGGCCCTCCGTCGTCGGGCCGGCCGCCGTCGCCGCGCTGGTCTGCGTCGCCCTGCCGCTGGGTTCGGTGCTGCCGCACCGCAGGCCGCGACTGCCCGGGGCCCGCGACGACCTGATGGACGCCCGCCCGTCCCGGCGGCGCACGGTCGCCGAACTCACCCTGCTGGTGCTGGCCGTCGGCGCGGTCGTCGGCCTGCGCCGACGCGGCACGGGCGGCGACGGCGGCAGCGACCTGCTGGTCAGCGCCGCCCCCGTACTCGTCGGGCTGATCGCCGCCCTGGTCCTGGTACGGCTCCTTCCGCTGCCGCTGCGTCTCGCCTCGCGCGCCGTCGCCCGGCGGCGCGGTGCGGTCGGCTTCCTGTCGCTGGCCCGCGCCGGGCGGGGATCGGCAGGCGGCGCGCTGCCGCTGCTGGCGCTGCTGCTCGCGCTGACCACGGCGGCGTTCGGCGGCTCGGTGCTCGCGGGCGTCGCGGACGCGCGGGACCGGGCGGCCCTGCACACGGTCGGCGCGGACGCCCGGATCAGCGGCGTGCTCGACGCCGTGCCACTGCCGGAGCGGCTGATCCGTGAGGTCCGGGCGGCGGACGGCGTACGGGAGGTGGCGGCGGTCCAGGTCGTGTCCGGCGTGCCGCTGCCCGCCGACCAGGACGGGAACGGCCGCATGAAGAGCGCCACCGTGCTGGGGGTCGACCCGGCGGCGTACGCCCGGCTGGCCCGGTCGACGGGCCTCGGCCCGTTCCCCGCCGACCGGTTGAGGGCCGCGGGCGGCGCGGCGGCGAAGGGGGCCGCCCCGTCGAAGGACGCGGTGCTGCCCGTGATCGCGTCGCCGTCCGTCGCCGCGGAGCTCGGCGACCGGCCGCGCGAGCTGTCCACGCCGGCCGGGGACCTCACGGTGCGGGTGGCCGGCGTCGTCCCGCGCACCGCCGCCGTCCCCGACAGCGACTTCCTGATCGTCGACGCCGCGTCGCTGACCCGCAAGCAGACCACCGCCCTGCTGGTCACCGGCGGCTCCCCGGACGCGAAGGCGCTGCGGGCGGCGGCACGGCACGCGGGCGAGGGCTTCTCCGTCCGGCTGCGCTCCCAGGAGCGCGCGACGTTCGTCGACACCCCCCTGCAGCGGGGTGCCTGGGCGATCTACGCGGCGGCGATCGCGGCCGGCGCGGGCTACGCCCTGATCGCCGTGCTGCTGTCGCTGCTGCGGACCGCCCCGGAACGCACGGCCCTGCTGTCCCGGCTGCGGACCATGGGCCTCACCTCCCGGCAGGGCAGGCGGCTGCTCGGCCTCGAATCGCTGCCGCAGGCCCTGCTGGCGGCCTTCGGCGGGGTGCTCGTCGGCTGGGCGACGATCGCCCTGCTGGCGCCGGGCGTCGATCTGCTGGACCTGGCGCTCTCCGCCGGGCCCGGCTCCACCGCACTCGACGCCGCTCCGCTGCGGGCCGATCCGTGGTCGCTGACGCTCCCGGCGCTCGGCGTGGTCGTCCTCACCGCCGCGGTGGCCACCGTCCAGGCCTGGTGGGCCGGCCGCCGCGGACCGATCAACGAACTCAGGTCAGGAGACCCCCGATGACGTCGCCCGACACCACGCTCGCCGAGCTCGAACAGCGCGCCGCGACGCGCCGCGACCGGCCCTCGTACGGGCACGACGCGCTGATCGCCTGCGACCGGCTGGTCCGCATCTTCTCGGCGGACGGGGTGGAGGTGCAGGCCCTCCAGGGCCTCGATCTCCTGGTCACCGAGGGCGAGTTGATGGCCCTGGTCGGCGCGTCGGGCAGTGGCAAGTCGACCCTGATGAACATCCTGGCGGGCCTCGATGTGCCGACGGCCGGTTCGGCGAAGGTGGCGGGCTGCGATCTGCTGTCGATGGGGCCGAAGGAACGGCTCCGCTACCGGCGGGACGTCGTCGGGTTCGTCTGGCAGCAGACCGCCCGCAATCTGCTCCCGTACCTCACCGCCATCCAGAACGTCACCCTGCCGATGCAGCTGCGCGGCCGGGGCCGGGTCCGGGGTGCCGAACGGGCCGCCCGCGCCGAAGAACTGCTCCGGATCCTGGAGGTCGCGGACTGCCGCGACCGGCGCCCGCAGCAGCTCTCCGGCGGCCAGCAGCAGCGGGTGGCGATAGCGGTCGCGCTCGCCAACAACCCGTCGGTGCTGCTCGCCGACGAACCGACCGGCGAGCTCGACTCGGCCACCGGCGAGCAGGTCTTCGCGGCGTTCCGCCGCGCCAACGAGGAGCTCGGCACCACGATCGTGATCGTCACGCACGACCAGGCGGTGGCCGACGAGGTCCGCCGCACGGTCGCCATCCGCGACGGCCGTACCTCCTCCGAGGTGCTGCGCCGCACCGAGGTCGACGCCGCGACGGGCCTGGAGTCCCAGGTGGCCCGGGAGTACGCGATGCTCGACCGGGCGGGCCGGCTGCAACTGCCCGCCGACTACACGGAGGCGCTCGGCATGGAGCACCGGGTGATGCTGGAGCTGGAGCACGACCACATCGGGGTCTGGCCGGACGACCAGTCGCGCCCGTGACGGGTGTTGGTGGTGCTGGCCCCAGGTCGCTTCGGCCGGGTGGCCCGATGTTCTCGCACCGCGTACGCCCCTAGCGTCGTGCGGGAGTCATCCACCTGATCCGAGGAGCACGATGCGCGTCGCCCCACTGCTCACCGCCGGTCTCGGCCTGACCGGCTTACTCGCGGGCGGTGTGCCCGCGTCGGCCACCCCCGCCGCACCCGCCGCACCCGCCGCACCCGCCCACCAGCGGCTCGTCTGGGGCCCCTGTTCGCCGCAGCAGCAGGAGCTGAACGAGGCGGGCGCACAGTGCGCGAAGGTGACCGTTCCCCTCGACTACTCCGACCCCGGCGGCCCGACGGTCGAGATCGCGATCTCCCGCATCAAGGCCGGCGCGAAGCACGGGAAGCGGCGGGGCGTCCTGCTGTCCGATCCGGGCGGTCCGGGCGGCACCGGTCTCGCCAACACCCTCTACCTGCGGCCCGCGTTGAAGGACGTCGCGGACCGCTACGACCTGATCGGCTTCGATCCCCGCTTCCTCGGCGAGTCCACCCCCATCGCCTGCGACCCCGCCGCCCCGACGCCCGCGCCCGGCCCGGCCACGACCCGCCGCGAGGACTTCGAGCGGTCGGTACGGTCCGCCCGCGACACCGCACGCCGCTGCGAGGAGCACGGGGACAACGCACGGCTCCTCCCGCACGCCACGTCCAGGAACGTCGCCCGCGACATGGATGCGATCCGCGCGGCGCTGGGCGAGCGCAGACTGTCGTACTACGGCGTCTCGTACGGTGCCGATCTGGGCGCCGTCTACACCCAGATGTTCCCCCGCCGCGCCGACCGCATCGTCATCGACTCCTCGACCGACCCGACGGCCACCCAGTACGAACTCTTCCAGCGGGCCGGCAGGCCGCTGGAAGAGGCGCTGGACGCCTGGGCCGGATGGACCGCACGGCACGACGGCACGTACCGGCTCGGCAGGACGCCCGCCCAAGTGCGGTCGAATGTCCAGCGGTTGCTCGACGGGGCCGAGCAGCGCCCGGTCACCGTCTCCGGCGTCCGGCTCGACGCGCCGTTGCTGCGGCTGGTGCTGCGGCAGCTCATCCAGCACGAGGAGTACGACCCGGCGCTCGCCGGTACGGTGCGCGACCTGACCGATGCCGCCGCGGGCAGGCCGGTCGAGCCCGGTCCGGAGCTCGCCGCCATGCTCGAACTGCTCGCGTCGCCCGAGCTGGCGGACAGCATGCTGGGCGGGGCCCTCTTCATGTGCGGCGACAACGGCTGGCCGGCCGGTGGCTGGCCGAAGAACCCGGAGACGTACTGGAAGAACATGGAGCGCAGCCGCGCCACCCAGCCCGTCTTCGGCCCGCTCGTCAACAGCATGATGGCCCCGTGCGCGTTCTGGACGAGCACATCCCGTGAACCCGCCACGGTGATCGGCAACGACGTACCCGTACTGATGCTCCAGGCCCGGCGGGACAACAACGTCCCCTACGAAGGGGCGCTGGCTCTGCACCACCGGCTGACCGGTTCACGGCTGGTGACGGCGGACATCCGCTCGCACGGGGTGTACGGGCGCGGACTCGACGGCCTCACCCCCGTACCCTGCGCCGACGAAGCCGTCGACGACTATCTGCGCGACGGCACACTGCCCGGCGCCGACCTGACCTGTCCCCGCACCGGGGAGGACCGGTGATCAGCAGACGTACGGGCCTGGCGGCCACGGCGGCCGCCCTGCTCACCGGAGCGTCCGGAACCGCGGCGACGGCCGCCGCACCCCACCGCGCCCCCGGCCTCCGCGGCCGTCTCCAGAGGGATGCGGACGCGATCCTGGCCACCGGCGCCACCGGCGTACTGGCCGAGGTGCAGAGCGCCCACGGCCGGACGACGGCCCGTGCCGGATCCGCCGGCCTGCGGGCCCCGCACCACCCGGTCCCCTGGGACGCCTACTACCGGATCGGCAGCGACACCAAGACCTTCACGGCCACGCTCGCCCTCCAACTGGCGGGTGAGGGGCGGCTCGCGCTCACGGACACCGTCGAGCGGTGGCTGCCCGGTGCCGTGCGGGGCAACGGAAACGACGGCCGCAGGATCACGGTCGCCGATCTGCTGCGCCAGACCAGCGGGCTGAACGACTATCTCGCCGTCGCACCGGACTCGGCCGATGCGTTCACCCCGGACGGCTACCGCCGGTCGCGGTTCCGCACCACGGCCCCCGAGGACCAGCTGAAGGCGGCTCTGGGCCGGCCGCCCCTGTGGGTGCCGGACCCCGGACAACCCACCGGGGAACGGCGCTGGGGATACTCCAACACCAACTACGTGGTGGCGGGCCTGATCATCGAGCAGGTGACCGGCAACCCCTGGGCGCAGGAGATCCACGACCGGATCATCGAACCCCTGGGCCTGCGCCACACGGTCACACCGGGAACCTCGCCGTACGTCCCCCGCCCCACGGCCACCTCGTACACCTGGTTCCCCGGCTGCGCCCGGCCGACCGACACGACGCTGACGTCCGGCGGCGGGGCGGACGGCTCCGTCATCAGCACCACCCATGACCACGGTGTCTTCCTGCGCGCCCTGATGAGCGGCCGGCTGCTGCGCCCGGCCCAGCTGGCCGCGATGAAGGAGACGGTCGTGGCAGAGGACTGGAGTCCGGCGCCGGGGGTGCGTTACGGACTGGGCATCGCCTGGCGCCCGGTGGCGGGGAGCAGCGGCGGGATCTGGTTCCACGGCGGAACCCATCTGGGGATCGTCTCCGAGAGCGGGGTGACGCCGGACGGCGCGCGGGCCGCGACCAGCGCCACGTTCACCCTGCGGATGGGCGATCCGGCACAGGACGCCCAGGACCTGGCCGCGCTCCGGCTGGTGGACAGGGCCCTGACCGGTTAGGTCCTGTCAGTCGGTCCGTCCGGACGGGTCCTGTCGTCGGGCCGGTCGTTCAGCCCGCGCCGACCGTCACCGCGAGCGTGCCGAGTCCGCTGCCGGGGCCGCGCAGGGCGATCGAGCCGAACGGGGTGCGCAGCCGCAGCCAGGCCCCTGCCGCGAGCAGGGCGACCGGGAAGTCCGGCGCCGGGCGGAGGAAGCCGAGGGACTGGGCGGCGTGCACGGCCCGCAGCGGAAGTTCGGTACCGGCGACCGTGCGCGACCAGATCTCGCGGCCGATCAGGTCCCGCTCGGCCCGGGTGCGGCGGTCCTCGGGCAGGGCCTCGTCGCGGGAGCGGAACTCCGCCACCGCGGCGGTGACCGCTGTGCGCAGGGAGACCGGGTCGGGCAGGCCCGGCAGTTCGTGCCAGCCCCCGCGGGGCGGGAGGACACCCGTCCACGGCGGCCCGGTGACGGGTGCGGGCAGGGTGCCCGAACCGGCTGCCGTGCCCTCGACGTCGAGGGATTCGAGGAGTTCACCGGCGGACACGGTGATGTCGAAGTCGTCCGGCACGGCCAGCCGCGCCGCCCGGATCGCCAGGACCTCGAACGACGGCGGCCTGCCGAACACGGCCAGCGCACCGCCGCCCGCCTGCATCCGCACCGCGGCGGCCCGGTCGTAGTGGAGCAGCCGGCCGAGGAAGGCCGCGAGATCCGCGGCCTCCCTCGGGTCGGCGAACTCCAGCGACCGTACGGGCACCGTCATGCTGCGGCCGGCTCCTCGGCCAGGTACTGCTGGAGGTGGAGCTTCTCCTCGGCGGAGATCCGCCGGGGCCGCTCCTCGGCCAGGTCGTACGGCACGACGACGGTCGAGGCCCGTACGTACACCTGGTCCGGGTCCTTGACCTCGTACGCGATCGTCAGCGACGCCGCGCCGATCTTCGTGACCCACGACTCGACGGTCACCGGCTCGTGCCGGTGGACCAGCGGCCGTACGTAGTCGATCTCGTGCCGGGCCACGACGGAACCGCCCGAGAAGGACGGCGAACCGTCCCCCGGCGCCAGCCGGAACATGAAGTCGATGCGTGCCTCCTCCAGGTAACGGAGGAAGACCACGTTGTTCACATGGCCGAAGGCGTCCATGTCCGACCAGCGCAGCGGGCAGTTGTAGATGTGACGAGCCAAGACGATCAGCCTCGCGTGAGCTTCTTGTACGTGGCACGGTGCGGGCGGGCCGCGTCCGCGCCGAGGCGCTCGACCTTGTTCTTCTCGTACGACTCGAAGTTGCCCTCGAACCAGTACCACTTGGAGTCGCCCTCGTACGCCAGGATGTGCGTGGCGACGCGGTCCAGGAACCAGCGGTCGTGGGAGATGACCACTGCGGCGCCCGGGAACTCCAGGAGGGCGTTCTCCAGCGAGGACAGGGTCTCGACGTCGAGGTCGTTGGTGGGCTCGTCGAGGAGCAGCAGGTTGCCGCCCTCCTTGAGCGTCAGCGCCAGGTTGAGGCGGTTGCGCTCACCACCGGAGAGGACACCGGCCGGCTTCTGCTGGTCCGGGCCCTTGAAGCCGAACGCGGAGACGTAGGCGCGCGAGGGCATCTCGACCTGGCCGACGTTGATGTAGTCCAGCTCGTCCGAGACGACGGCCCAGAGGGTCTTCTTCGGGTCGATGTTGGCGCGGGACTGGTCGACGTAGGAGATCTTGACCGTGTCGCCGACCTTGATGGAGCCGGTGTCCGGGGTCTCCAGGCCCTGGATCATCTTGAACAGCGTGGTCTTGCCCGCGCCGTTCGGACCGATGATGCCGACGATGCCGTTGCGCGGCAGCGTGAACGAGAGGTCGTCGATGAGGACCTTGTCGCCGAAGGCCTTCGAGAGGTTCTCGACCTCGACGACGATGGAACCGAGCCGCGGGCCCGGCGGGATCTGGATCTCCTCGAAGTCCAGCTTCCGCATCTTGTCCGCCTCGGCCGCCATCTCCTCGTAACGGGCGAGACGGGCCTTGGACTTGGTCTGCCGGCCCTTGGCGTTGGAGCGGACCCACTCCAGCTCGTCCTTGAGCCGCTTGGCGCGCTTCTCGTCCTTGCGGCCTTCGACCTTGAGGCGGGCCTGCTTCTTCTCCAGGTACGTGGAGTAATTGCCCTCATAGGCGATGGCGCGGCCGCGGTCGAGTTCGAGGATCCACTCGGCGACGTTGTTCAGGAAGTACCGGTCGTGCGTGACGGCGATGACGCAGCCCGCGTACTTCGAGAGGTGCTGCTCCAGCCAGTTGACCGACTCGGCGTCGAGGTGGTTGGTGGGCTCGTCGAGGAGCAGCAGGTCGGGGGCCTCGATCAGCAGCTTGCAGAGCGCGACACGGCGCTTCTCGCCACCGGAGAGGTTGTTGACCGGCCAGTCGCCGGGCGGGCAGCCCAGCGCGTCCATGGCCTGCTCCAGCTGGGCGTCCAGGTCCCACGCGTTGGCGTGGTCCAGGTCCTCCTGGAGCTTGCCCATCTCGTCCATGAGCGCGTCGGAGTAGTCGGTCGCCATGAGCTCGGCGACCTCGTTGAAGCGCTTGAGCTTGCCCATGACCTCGGCGGCGCCGTCCTGGACGTTCTCCAGGACCGTCTTGGTCTCGTCGAGGTGCGGCTCCTGCATGAGGATGCCGACGCTGAAACCGGGCGTCAGGAACGCGTCACCGTTGGAGGGCTGCTCCAGGCCCGCCATGATCTTCAGCACCGTGGACTTACCGGCACCGTTGGGACCCACCACACCGATCTTCGCCCCGGGCAGGAAGCTCAGCGTGACGTCGTCAAGGATCACCTTGTCGCCGTGCGCCTTGCGCGTCTTGCGCATCGTGTAGATGTACTCAGCCAAGAGAAACCGTCCGGCAATCGATGTGTGGGCAGATACACCCCATCTTGCCTGACGGCTACCTCTTGACGGAAACCCGTATCAGCAGGGACCTGTGACCTGCCCCTTCGCCATCCACGCTGGTAGCTGACCTGTCACTCGTTGTCGCCCTCGATCAGTACTGAGCGCCCTCGCACGGCCCAGGGACGGCCCAGGAACGATCACTCGGCGTACGTCGTCCCCTCGCCGAGCCCGGCCTGCACCTGTGGTGGTTGTGCCCGGCGCGCCGGAGGACGTCACCGCCCACGTGGGGGTTGAGAGCGGGCAGCTCCGGTTGCGGCCAGTGCCGCCGCCTCCGGAAAGCGGTCGAGGACCATCAAGACCGTCCGGAGCGGAAAGACTGCAAGGCCGTCCTTGACAGACAGCTTCTCGGCCCGCCGGGTACGGTCGGTTCCCAACCTGGCATCCTGCGTCCGTGAGAATGACATGGGTCGCCTTCTGGGCACTTATAGACACCTTGAACGGTGAGGCCAGCGAGGCGAACTGCCAGCGGCTCGCCGAAGAGCTGGGCTCTCGCTCGGTCGCGGACATCGTGGGCTTCACCGAACGCCATGCCGAGGCTCTCTACCGTCTGGACCAGGAAAAGTTCGGTGTCCTGCCAGTCGCCGACCTGACGGATCGCGACGGGAGCCCGTTCCCTCAGTCGACCGACCAGTTCCTGTACACGCGTTGCGCCGTGGTCGCCGCTGGCCGAGCCGTCTGGGAAAGCGTCTTCTTCGACGTCGACAAGTTCGCCCCGTACACCTCCACCAAGTACGACGCCGAGTGGCTGCTCTACGTGCCGGACAAGGCATACGAGCTGGCCACTGGCCAGGAGTGGGACCGCTCAACCCGGTACTGCTTCGAGACCTTCTCCAACAAGGACGGCTGGCCGCACCTGCAGAACTGAGGTCGGCACAGCCACAGCTACCCCGCTATCGCCCGGTGGGAATCTCGTAAACGATCTCGCACAGGGCTGCGGGCACGACGATGTCCGCAGTCTCCACGGGTCGACCTTGGTCGCTGTAGTACGTCCGCCTGATGTGGGTGACGAGAGCTGCCTTCTGGATGCCGAGGAGCGATGCCTCCTCGGCAGTCGCCTGCCGCGGCTCCGGCTGCTCGACGGCGTGGCTGACCGTGATGCCGATCGCAGCCATACGGTTCACGACGCCCGCCCCGGCGTGCGGCCCTCCCTCGGGGAGGACGACGAGCGTGCCGGCAGTGAGGTCGTACGGCTCCCAGCTCGTCGACAACTGCACCGGCTTCCCGTCGGCCAGGAACTCATACACGGTCCGGACACACAGATCGCCATCGGCGACACCGAGCCGCGCCGCGATCTCCGCCGGTGCCGGGATCTTGGCCTCGGTCCGGCTCTCCCAGTCCCCGTGCCTGCCCACAGCCTGCATGTCCGCACGGAACGGGGAATCGTCACGCTGCTCGCGTGCCGAGGAACGCACCACCCGGACACGCCGACGTGGTTCGGCGACATACGTACCGGAACCTGCGCGGCCTTCCAGAACGCCCTGCGAGATCAGCAGCTCCTGCGCCCGACGGACCACGTTCTCGCCGACGCCGCACTCCTCGCCGATCTGAGCACGTGAGGGCAGCCGGTCCCCCGGTGTCCACTCATGCTCCGCGATCCGTTGTCGGAGAACGTCCGCGATGCGGAGATAAGGCGGCTGCTCAGGCATATGGAAAATCTAGTCCACTAGCTCTAACCTAGTTAACTAGCTTCACGTAACGTGATCACTCGGCGACGGAGATACCTGTGCCCGCTTCTGAACTGAGCGTCGAGGACATCGCCGCCCGGTTGTCCGCCGCCGGACTGACCACACGCGTAACACAGCACGACCACCACATATCGATCGAAGCGGAGGTGCCGGACGACTTCCCCGCCGACTCATGGCGGGAGGTCCTGGATGCAGTGGCGAAGGCCGATCGATTCGGCCTCTTCGCGAGCAACGTGGACGGCCGCGTCTTATGGGCCGCCGTACACAAAGCGGTCCCCGCGACGGGCGATGTCCGGGGACCTGGCCATCAGCGATAGGAGCTGATCAGCATGTTCAACCGTATCCGCGGTGCCGTCTCACGCACCAGTGAGCGGTACTTCCCGAGGGGCCGTCACCGCCGCCCCTTAACGGCTTTCTGCTCCGGGGTCGCTCCCCTCGACCTCACCGACTCCCCCACTCTGCGCATGGGGCAGCTTCGGGACAGAATGGACGTCCTCGCCGACGAGGAGAACCAGCTCGTCCGCCCGTACGTGCTAGCCAGCTGCGAAGGTGCGAGGCAGCGCTCAACGTCCGTAGCTCACACACCCTTCGCGCGAACCTGGCCCGCACCGATGGAGGCGAACTGATGCCTTCTCACAAGCGACCAGGCGTGACGAAGGCGAATGCCACTCCCTACAGGTCAAGCTCGTGCCTGATTGGTACGCACCGTCAGTGCGCGCATTCCTCCCCCGCCGTGGCACCGGTCGGCGTCCCCGTGGTCTACGAAGCATGCGACTGCCCCTGCCACCCGGCGGTCGCCCCCATCGCACCGGGAGAGGTGACCCAGTGAGGAGATGGGCACCCAGCGGCGCACTGGCCGCCAACGTCGAGATCACCTCGGCCAGCGTGCAGCGTGGCGACGTCATCCAGATCGGCGGTCAGCCGTGCCGCGTGGCAGACCTCTTCCAACTGCCAGGTGAGGCAAAGCGACTTCGTTTCGAGACGGGCGAGCTGCTGACCATGCACTCCCGGACTCGATTCGTCGCCCTTCGAATGCTGAGAAGGAGGTGATTCAATCCATGGCTTCCCGCCGCCATGCCATCGCCGACGACCTCCGGACGCAGATCTCAACCGGACGAATCAAGGCCGGCGAACGCCTCCCTTCTGAGGCACAACTCGCCTCCCGCTATGCAGTCAGCACGCCGACGCTGCGGAGCGCCCTCGCCGTACTCCAAGGCGAAGGGCTCGTCGAGAAGGTTCACGGCAGAGGAAACTTCGTCCGCCACCCCGTCCAAAGAATCACGTACGTCGGCGGCGGTCGCACGCCCGACGCTCAGACCGCGACCGATGCGGCACTACGCATGACCGTCCGCACCAGGCATCTCCCGGCGCGAGGAAACCTGACCGTTCTTCTGAGGGTGTCAGCGAGCAGCCCACTGACCGAATTCCTCTGCCTCAGCCACGAGGGGAAGTCACCGCACAGCCTGGCTCGGATCTACGTCCCCCGCGACTTGGCGCCGGCCGACGGTCCAAGCGAGTCATCCTTCTGCGAGGGGGTGTTGGTGAGGCTGACGGATCTGCGCCCCCCGCTTGCCGAGGTACAGGAGCGGGTCGGCGCACGCTTCCCAACCCCTAGAGAGGCGGCAACCCTTCGCATCAGCTCAGCCCTCCCCGTACTCGCAGTCACCCGCGTGGCGACCGACACCACTGGACGCGTCGTCGAGGCAGCGCGCCTAGTACTTCCCGGCGATCGCGCCGATGCGCTCTTCACGCACCACACGATGAGCGGAGGCAGGAGGACAGAAGGATGACACCCCACAACGAAATGCGACTCCTCCCGTGGCCGAGCCCCGAGGGCAAGCCCTGCTTCCTGAGCACCGACGACAACAGCGGCCACCTGTCCCGCCTGGCAGACAACATCGAAGCAGTACAACTCGGCATGACGGCCGAGCTCCTGGAGCACGCGTCCGAAGTACTCGGAGACGAAGAGGCCGAGCCAGAAGAGCTGCGACACCTGGCGACGGACCTGACTGAAGCCCTCCACAACGTGCTCCGTGTGGCAACAAGCCGCGGCCAACGCCTACCGATACCGACGCCCGCCCACGAAGGAGGCAACGAAGGCCCTCGGCTCCCTGCGGCAGCCTTCGGCTAGCGGTAACACACACCCAACCGAGGAGCCTCAGACCGGTTCTGGGGCTCCTCGGTTGGGTCCGCTCCTCTGCTCACCGCCAGTCGACAGCGCGGACAAAAGGCCAGGACAACGAGCGGATCCGAAGAGATTCCTCCCGGCGCCCCGGCAGCGGACCGCTGAACCCGCCGGCCACCAGAAGTGGCACGCCCGTGGCTGGTCGGGGCCTTCGCAATGGTTGGAGTGGGCGGTTCGAACCACCGACATCTGCTTGTAAGTTCGATCACGGCTGCGCAAGGCGCGAGGGAACCCACGGTTCTGGGCGGCCGCTGACCTGCCTGTTTCCGGATGCCGTGATACAAGATCCAGCCACTTCGGCAGGTTTCTCTAACCAGTTGGCGCACGATGTGTCAAAATCAGAGGTCGGGGAGTGGTTGTTGAACCAGGGGTCGTTGGGGCGGCGACAGGCGGCAATTGACTTGATGATGCTATCTAGCGTCTCGTCGCCTCAGCCGTTGATCTTCAGTGGCGTTCGCCAAACGCTGTCCCCGAGCGGGGCTTTGCTGATGAGTCGAGCAATTCCAGGGGGGAACGTCATGACCGAGATCATTGCAGCATTCGTCACTGGAGTGTTCGGGGTCGGAGCTGCTGTAGTCACTGTGCGGTGGGCGCGATCGCGCTCAGCCAGTGACTCTACATCGAACCAGCCAGCCCTTACCAGCGATACCGGATCGAGCAATTCAAGCCCGAACACGCCCCCTGCACACGGGAACTCTCAGCCGGATGCTTCGATTAACGCTGGACAGTACATTCAGAACAATAACGGCACCGTCTCGCAAACGAATTACCGAGACGGTAAGCGTTGAGATTTCCAGGCGAAGGCCTAATCGAGATAGCCTACTCGGTTCTTCGCGTCATCCTCGCGGCATTGATGATTTTTTTCAGCATTGGGCTGATTCATAGGTTTTTTCCCAACGCGGTTCCCGAAATCGCGAAGTTCATAGATTACGTGGTGCAACTCTCGTCTGATGAACATGTTGCCACCTTTGCGCGTGATCGGATCCTCGTCTTCGCTGTCGTTGGCGTCGCTTTCCTTCTGTGGGTTACGCATAAATGGCCAACCCTGATCAAGACAGCGGGCCAGGCCCTTAACCCATTTGCGAGGATTGGCGTAGCTACCGTCTCAGCCGTCGCGGCCGTACTGGTGGCGCTTATTTTGGCGGGCCCACTCGGACAGTCTCGATCCAAGGGTGAATGCGAATCTTCATTTCAACTGAGTTTAAATAAGGCACCTTCGCTTGTGAGTAAAACGAAGTGTGGCGGGGGTGGCAGAAATTCCGGCAATTGATCAGTACATTCAGACGAACAACGGAAGCGTCTACCAGACGATCATCAATAATACGGGAGTCGATGAGGCGACCAAGCAGCAAGTGCGGCGTCTCGCGGTTGCATCACCTGAGATGCTATCCAAGCTGGATGCGATGCTAAAGGAGTCCGGCGACGTAAAATCGGCGGCGGCGATTGTCAAGGAGGCCAGCGATATCTTGACCAGCGCGGCAAGCGGACCCACAAGGTTTACCGACGAAGGCGACGACCCGATGTTCTCCGGAAAAGGAGAACGGGAGCTCCGCAAGGCAGTAGCCGGCCCTTTTCTGGTGCTCATTGTGATTGTCGCGTTGATCCTCTGGATGTGATCGCACGCGGCCTCTTACGTAATCACGGTTTGAGGACTAGCACACTCCGGGTCTGTACCCGCTTCGCCTTCACTACCTGGACCGGATGGCCGATAAATCCTCAGCCACAGCCCGATCGCGGTCACGATGAACATTTATACCCACGTCGTCCAGGACGTTCAGTGCGAGGCCGTGAGTAACCTGGACCACATGCTCAAGCAGCGTCCCAGCCGTGAGCGACCGCACCCATTATGTCAGAAGTGGATGTCAAAGGTCCCCAAGTACAGCGTTGCATCAGAGGCTGATTCGATCGCGAGAGCGCAACCGCGCTCCCATGCCCAGACGATTTATTGCGAGACCGGTATCTTTTTACTCTGGAACCGCTAGGCTAGCGGGATATCAGCGCGGTCACTCCATGGGAGCAC
The DNA here is from genome assembly GCF_045162475.1 of Streptomyces sp. NBC_00984. Classification (NCBI taxonomy): domain Bacteria; kingdom Bacillati; phylum Actinomycetota; class Actinomycetes; order Kitasatosporales; family Streptomycetaceae; genus Streptomyces; species Streptomyces sp. NBC_00984. Next base: position 5,948,377 of record NZ_CP108734.1, on the reverse strand, counting down.
TGTATGGCGAAACATTTGGTCAACCTTGACGCTCTGATCCGTCGTGAAGATTTCGATGCTGCAGCACCTGATGTGCTTGCTCAACCATCGGGCCTGATGGCAAATCTTGGTGTATCCGAGTTGGGCCCCGAGAGTTTCATGTATAACGTCCTTCGAAAGCCGGATTTTCAGAGAGAAACCGCGAATTGGACGCCTGACAAAGTAGCCGCACTGGTTCGAAGTTTCCTAGAGGGTGACCTAATTCCGGCTGTCATTCTATGGCGCTCCCCTAAGAGTGGAAATATCTTCACTATCGACGGTGCTCATAGGCTGAGCGCATTGATTGCTTGGGTCCACGACGACTATGGGGACAAGCATCGGTCGCTGCGATTCTTTGATGGGGTAATTCCTGTCGAGCAGCAAAAGGCTGCCGAGGCAACCAGGAAGCTAATCCAAGGCAGTGTTGGCTCGTTTAGTGAACTGAAAATCGCTCTGCAGAACAGTGACACAACACCTAAGGAAAAATTGCGGCTTGCGCGAAATCTCAGCGCTTTCGCGCTGCAGCTTCAATGGGTAAATGGTGAGGCCGAAAAGGCGGAAAGCTCGTTTTTTCGCATTAACCAGCAGGCGACCCCCATCGACCCCACAGAGCTTGACATGATTAAGGCGCGGCGCAAGCCGAATGCGCTTGCAGCACGAGCCTTCATTCGGGCAGGGACTGGACACAAATATTGGTCATCATTTGACGACTCCGTTCAGCTTGAGATCGAGTCTCATGCCAAGGACGTCTACGATCTGATCTTTAGGCCGACTCTTGATCTCTCGATTAGGTCATCGGACCTCCCGGTCGCCGGACAGGAGTACTCGGCAGATAGCCTGAAGATGGTATTTGAGTTGGTAAATTTTGTAAACAAGTTGCGCCCGGAGATGTGGCGGAGTGAGGTAAATGGAAGGAAGCGAACTCTGCCCAGCCAGGGATCCATAACCGCCCTCGCTGACGACTTGGACGGTGCCGCCACCATAGAGTTCATGCGGGCAACCAAAAAGGCCGCAATGAAGATAGCCGGCAATTCGCCAGCATCTCTGGGTCTCCATCCGTCCGTTTACTTCTATAGCGCCACCGGGCGGTTTCAGCCCGCCGCATTCTTGGCAGCCGTTGCCTTCACGCAGGAACTTGTCGAGCGGCGGCACTTGAACAAGTACACTGGCCTACGGTCCAGTTTTGAAGAATTCCTAGTGAAGTATAAGCACTTCCTGAATCAGATCGTCCAGGCTTATGGAAGTCTGCAGAGGTCGGTGCCAGCTATCCTTGAAATGTACAGGATGCTTCTTGGCTCGCTAGTCGATGAACTTGACGAAAAAGAAATCATTGAGCGAATGCGGAAGAATTTGAACCCTCGCTTGCCGGTGAAGATCATCACAGATGAAGACCGGAAGCATGGGCGAAACTTCTCAAGTGAGACCAAGAATGCAATCGTCTTGAAGGCGACTCTAGATTCCTCCCCAAGGTGCAATATCTGTGGGGCGCGATTGCATCTCCGAGCAATGACATTCGACCACAAGATTAGAAAAGAAGATGGCGGTACGGGAGACCCGGGAAATGGGCAGATGGCCCACCCCTACTGCAATTCTGGATACAAGGAAAGCGGTCATGCTTCTTAGCTCTCGGCCGGTGCTGGTCGAGGCGGGTGTCCTGCCCGGTGCGGAGGCTTCATGGGCCATCTATGGGCCAGCGGGCCAGAGAAGTGTCAGCACACAGGCATCTGAGCAGGTCACAGAACAGAGGACGCGCCCAGAGCGACGGTCTTGAAAACCGTCGTGGCAGCGATGTCACCGTGGGTTCAAATCCCACACCCACCGCATGTGAACGGCCCCTGACCAGGCGAGGCGGATTCTCGGGGTCCTCGCAACACCTGATGGCCTATGCGGTCGTCAGTAGATCACGCAGGCGCTCGGCTGGGGTTCTCCAGCCGAGCGTTTTGCGTGGTCGGCCGTTGAGTTGCTGAGCGACGTGTTCGAGGTCTGCGGCGCTGTGCACGGACAGGTCGGTGCTCTTGGGGAAGTACTGCCGCAGCAGACCGTTGGTGTTCTCGTTCGATCCGCGCTGCCAGGGGAGTGCGGATCGCAGAAGTAGACCGGTACTCCCGTGGCGACGGTGAACTGCTTGTGCGCGGCCATCTCGCAGCCCTGGTCCCAGGTCAGCGAGCCGCGCAGGTGCGCGGGCAGGGTCTGGATCAAGGGCACCAGCACGTCACGGACCTCCTCGGCGGTGTGTCCGCCGGGCAGATGCCCGAGCATGACGTAGCGGGTGGAACGCTCGACCAACGTCACGATCGCGCTCTCGCTGCGGGGGCCGACGATCAGATCGCCCTCCCAGTGGCCGGGCACCGCCCGGTCCTCGACCTCGGCAGGCCGCTCGGAGATCATCACCATCTCGTCGACGAACCGGCGAGTGCGCTGCTCCGGGCCACGGTGTGGCTTGCGGCGGGTGCGCCCGGTGCGCAGCGCGAGTGCGATCTCGCGCCGCAGCCCGCCACGGGCCTGGACATAGATCGCCTGGTAGACCGTCTCCGGACTCACCCGCATACCCTCGTCGTCGGGGAACTCCATGACCAGAGCGTGACAGATCTGCTCGGGTGACCACTGCTGCTGCAGTCTGCCCGCGACGTACTCGCGCAGCGGACCGTCGTGGGCGAGCTTGGACTGCTTGGGGCGTGCCCGGCTCTTCGCCCAGGCCCGCTGTGCCCGGTGGGGCTGATAGACGCCCTCGACGCAACGGGCATCGATCTCACGTTTGACGGTGGATGCCGGCCGGCCCAGTGCCCGTCCGATCGCCCGCAGTGAGCGGCCCTCACGACGCATGTCGGCGATCAACTCCCGCTCGGCCACCGTCAGGAACCGTGGGTGCAGCTCGGCTTCGACTGCCGCAAGAGAGGGCGCCGACGTGACGGCGACGGTGCTGGTCATGCCCGTTGTGTAGTCGATCCTTCGCCCATCGGGGTGCAGGCGCGCGTTGCCGATCTTCCGGATCCCGCGGTCCCAGTCCTTGGCTGTGCGCTCGTGGACCCCGACCTGCGCCGCGGCATCCCGTCGTCGCACCCCCGACGCGCGAAGCCGGTCGTACTCCGCCCGCCCCGGATGCCCACTGGTGCCCGTCTTCCCACGACCACGGACGCCGGCCTTCCGCGCCCAGCCCGCCGCCGTGTGTCGGCTCACCCCAACCGCCCGAGCAGCACCCGAGACACTCCCGTTCTCCCGGTCCAGCGCCTCGAAGAACCGCGCCTTCAACTCCTCAAAATCCACGATCCCCGCAACTCCCTGAAATCCAGGGTGTTGCGGGGATCGCTAGAACCCGCCCGATTCGGTCGGGGGCCATTCTCGTGCGTCCTGTCCGTCAGTGTCCGTGGTTCCCCGCCAGTTCCCGGCCGATCGGGCACGACAGGGGCACGGGCGCCTTCTGGCCCAGCAGACTCGCCGGTTGCGGACTGGAACGGTGGTCAGGTGGGGAAGAACCGATCACATCCACGGTGTCGCATGGGGGCAGCCATATGAACTCAGACACGGTCACCGCTGTTGCAGCGACAGTCATAGCGCTCGGCTCTCTTTGGGTCAGCTACACACAGGCCAGGGACAGTAGGCGACATAGCCGCCAGTCGGTGAGGCCTGTGCTCCAGATACGCCGCGTCAAGGAGTACGAAGGCACTGAAGCGGGGCTCAACGTCGTCAATGCTGGTCTTGGGCCGGCCATCGTGACGAGCTCGGTGGTGCGGTTGGACGGAGAGGCCGTTGGGCAGTGGGACTACCACACGCAGCAACGCATACTGAGCTCGTTCCCAACGCGACCCAAGGCACATTCCTTACGCCCAGGCGCCGTGGTGTTAGCCGGGCAGACCATCTTCTTGTTGTCTCTGGACGAGTTCAGCGATGACGAGCATGGCTGGTTCTGGGATCTCATCACCCGACGCCTGGTGATCGAGATCCGTTACGAATCCCTTTACGGCGGCGAGGACTTGAGTGTGACACCACCCGCGTTCTGAAGCGGTCCTCAACCCACCACTCACCCCAGCTCCCATCCCGTCCGCCTTCGACCCACACACCGTGGAGCGGGCGTGGTTCAGGGCGTCAAGGTGGAGCGCGCCACTGTACGAACGACCTTGACGCCCTAGGCCGCGACTGCTCGGCTCTGCCTGGGTCGAAGGTGGTCGGGATGGGAGCCCCACGACGCTCGCCACGCTCCGGCCGGCACTCGCGAACGGTGCCCTATCCATCCCGGAGTCTGAGCGCCCCCGCCGGAGGCATGTCTTGAAGCCGCGGGCTTGGTTCTCGACTCAGGGGCCGTAGTTCGCTGCGGCCCCAGGGGTCCGGCCTGGGCGCCGAAGGCGCGGAGGGCCTGGCACAAGGGGCCAGCCCGCGCCTTGCGCGGGCACTTGATGAAGTAGGGAAAGTTCTACCGCGCTGGGATCAGGTGCTTGATGAAGTAGGGAAAGTTCTACCGCGCTGGGATCAGGTGCTTGCCGTCGTGGCTTCGCACGTGGGGTCCGGCTCCGTCGAGGGCGTCCAGCAGGCGGATCGCGTAGACCTCGGACATGCGCTCGGTGATCTGCTCTTGGGTGAGCCATTCGACTGCCGTGGATTCCGCGGATGTGCGCTCGGTGCCCCCAGAAGGCTTGCACCGAAAGACCAAGGCGACGATGCCCCGGGTCGTGTTTTTGTAGACCCCGGTGAGTTCGTCCACCTCGACGTGGATACCCGTCTCCTCCAGGACCTCGCGCACGACGCCCGCCTCCGGGGTCTCGTCGAGTTCGAGGACGCCACCGGGACATCGCCCGCGACCTCCAGCACAACCGAGAGACCTCGCGCGAGGAACTTCGGTCGGCGTCCGACGAGAGGGAGTGGTGACCATGGCCACGCGGCTCCCGGTCCGCTACCTGACACCTGACGACCTGGTGGAGATGTTCGACCTCCCCAGCGTCGAGACGGTCTACCAGTGGCGCCGCAAGCGGGTCGGTCCTCGCGGATTCCGTGTCGGCCGGCACCTGCGCTACGACCCGGATGACGTGCGCGCCTGGGTCGAGTGCCTCCAGGAAGGGGCTGCTGCCTGACGGCCGGACATATCCAGGACCGCTGGTACAAGGTCGAAATCAGCGCAGACGGCACGTCCCGCAAGGTGCAGAGCGACCGATACGGCATCGGTCTCCGCTACCGCGCCCGGTACATCGGCCCGGATCGGCACCGAGAAGGCCAAGAGCTTCCCGGACAAGCAGAAGCGCCTGGCCGACGTGTGGCTGACCAACATCGAAGCCGACATGGCACGCGGCCAGTACATCGACCCCCGAGCGGCACGAACCACTTTCCGTGAGTACACCGAACGATGGATCGCGGCACTGACCACCGACCTGACGAGCCGGGCCGCGGTGGAGGGACGGTTGCGCCTTCATGCCCTTCCCTACCTCGGAACGCGTCCGATCGGCTCGTTCCAACCGGAGCACATCCGTGACTGGAACCGTCAACTCGAAAGTGCCGTGGCGTCAGCCGCCTACCGGCGTCTGATCTTCGATGCGGTCTCCTCCGTGCTCACCGCGGCCGTGGACGACCGTCTGCTGGCCTCGAATCCCTGCCGAGCCCGTTCGGTCAAGGCGCCCCGCCCTGCGCCCTCTCGTATCCATCCGTGGACGGCCTCGCAAGTCTTCGCCGTGCGGGCCGGCCTCCCCAAGCGATACCGGGCGATGGCCGACGTCGGAGGCGGCTGTGGTCTCCGCCAGGGCGAGATCTTCGGTCTGGCGGTCGACAACATCGGGGACCTCGGCTGGCTCTACGTCCGGCAGCAAGTGAAGAAGGTCCGCGGATCTCTCGTCTTCGCGCCGCCGAAGCGAGGCAAGCTCCGGGATGTTCCGCTGGACCCGGAGGTGTCCGTGGCCCTGACCGAGCATCTGAAGCGCTTCCCGCCGGTCGACGTGACCTTGCCCTGGGTGACGCCCACCGGCCCCAAGGTCACCCATCGGCTCGCCTTCACAAGCACTGTCGGCACGGCTCTATGGAGCAACGGCTTCAACGACGAGCGGTGGAAGCCCGCGCTTGCCGCCGCGGGCATCATCCCGGTTCCGGAGAAGGGGCAGCGATACGCGGCAGCCCGTGAACACGGCATGCACGCCTTGAGGCACTTCTACGCCTCGGTCCTTCTGGACGCCGGCGAGAACGTCAAGGCGCTGAGTCTCTACCTCGGCCACAGCGACCCCGGGTTCACGCTTCGCGTGTACACGCACCTGATGCCGAGCAGCGAGACCCGCACCCGGAAAGCCATCAGCGAGATGTATCGGGCCGCCGGTCACGCCCACGACGGCCCAGAGACGGCCCAGGCCGCCTGACACGGCCCCTCATCGGCAGGAAAACTGCTGGTGAGGGGCTATTTTGTGCCCTCCCCCGGAAAGAAACACCCCATCTTGCCTGACGGCTACCTCTTGACGGAAACCCGTATCAGCAGGGACCTGTGACCTGCCCCTTCGCTGTCCCCGCGCGTAGCCGATCCGTCACCGGTCGTCGCCGCCGACCCCTTCCTGCGCAGGAGAGAACGAGGGCCCTCGGCTCCCGGCGGCAGCCTTCGGCCGGCGGTATCTCACATCCGACGGCCGTGAAGCCCCGGACCGATGTCCGGGGCTTCACGGCTTGGCCCGTACCCCTCTTTCGCCGTGAGCCGAGAGGGTGCAGGCTTCGCAGCTCTGCACGGGCCTGTCCGTCCGGGTTCACGGTCGTTCGGGAGCCCGGCCCATGGGCTGCGAGCAGGAGCGCCGACGGGCCGCCACCCCGCTGCTCACTGCCCGTACGCGACCAGCAGGTTGGTGGCCGGAACCACCACGAGCCCGCCGCCCGCACCGAGACCGGTCAGCGGCTCGGACACATTGTGCTCGTCGGGCTCGTTGATCGGCGCGCCGACGTCGGTGGACCAGACGGACTGACCAGTGGCGCCGTTGAGCGCCCACAGCCGACCGGTTCGGGAGCCGACGTAGACGTAGCCGTTGACGACGATCGGCGCCGTGCTGATCTGGCCGTCGCCCTCGAACTTCCAGCGAGTGGCCAGGGTGCGGCTGTGTCGCTCCTGAAGGACACCGTCATCGACGAAGTAGCCTTGGCGGCCGTCGAAGGCCGGTGCCGGGGACCAGCCGGTGGCCTCGTAAGTGCCGCGGACCTTCCCGTCGGCGGTGTCGAGGACCGAGGGGGTCATCCCGGCATCGTCGCGAATCCAGACACCGCCGTCGGCGAGAACGGGGGTGCGGCCCCCGCCGCCGGAGCAGTCCGTCCGGTGGTGCCAGATCGGGTTGCCCGACTTGGGGTCGAAGGCATATGTCTGCTCGCAGGCGTAGGAGACGTAGACCCCGTCGGCCGTGACGGCAGGCGAGCTGTTGTCCCCATTCGCGACAGGCTGGGTCCAGAGCACGGCACCGCCGGCAGCGTCCACCGCGTACAGGGTGCCGCCCGAGCCGGCGCCGCCCGTGTACACCACGCCGCTGGCGAAGGTGGGCGGCGAGGTGAAGGAATACTGCTCAGGCAGCGTGACGGTCCAGATCTTCGCCCCGGTGGCCGGGTTGAACGCCGTCAGCACGCCGTCGTAGTTCTGGGCGTACAGCCGACCGCCCCCGTAGGCGAGCGCGGACCACCGGTAGGTACCACCGAGGTCGACGGGCTCCCAGGCGTTCTCGCCCGTCGCCGCGTCAAGGGCGTGGAGGATGGTGCCGTGCCCATCCGGCGAGGCAGCGGTGGCGAAGACGCGCCCGCTGGCCACGATGGGGTAGGAGACGTTCCCGCCCAGGTCGCGGGACCACTTCTGGCTGAGTGGCGGCGCTCCCACAGCGGTATCGACGAGGCTGCCGTCGTGCCGTGCGTTGATCTGGTAAGTGGTCGAGGCTCCGGTCTGCACCGGCTGCGCGCCGACCGGCGTCACGAGCGTGACGACCGACAGTGCCGCGCTGAACACGACGGCGATGGCTCTTCGAAGGTTCACTCGGATATCCCCCATCATCCGGCATCACCGTGGCGATGCGCACAGGGCGGACCGGCCACCGGATCCGGTGGCCCGCTTCGGGCCCAATGGTCCCCTGCGGATGCCTCAACCGCCTCTTATTTTCCGGCAGTTGAACCCCACCTCCCGGCATGCGACGGCCCCGGCACGCGTCTGCGTGCCGGGGCCGTCATCGGGTGGACGTGACCGTCCGCCCCTCGTTCGTCACTCCGCCGTCAGTCTGCGGAGGGGTGGTGCGGGGTTACTGCGCGGAGGGCTGGGCCTTGCGCTTGCGGAGGAGGAAGACCGCGCCGCCGCCGACGACGACGAGAGCGATGGCAACGCCCGCGATGACCGGGGTGGCGCTGGAGCCACCGGTCTCGGCGAGGTCGCCCGAGCCACCGGTCGAGGAGCTGCCGCCGGACGTGGCCGGGGTCTTGTCCCCGCCGGTCTGGGTCTCGGTGCCGCCCGTGGCGCTGCCGCTGGTCTTGCAGTCCAGGACGCCCTTGAACGTCTTCGTGAAGCCACCGGGGCCGGTGATCGTGAAGTCGTACGCCTGGTCCTCGGCGACCGGGACGGTGATCGTCTCGGACTTGCCCGCCTCGATGGTGTGCTTCACACCGGCCAGCTCGAAGGTGAAGGCCTCGTCACCCTCGTTGGCGGCGGTGACGTCCACGCCGCCCTTGGCGCAGTTCTTCTTCGCCGAGACGGCCGGGATGGCGCCCTTCTTGGCCCAGGTCCCGGTGGCGGTCGCGGAGACCGTGGTCTCGCTGGAGCCGGCCAGGATCATGGTCTGGCTCTTGGTCACACCGGCGAAGGCCCGGCCGACCGGCACCGAGGTGGTGGCCTGGACCGTCAGCGAGGCGGTGCCGTCGGCGGCGCCGTCCGGCACGTCGAAGTAGAGCTCGGCGCCGTTGGCCGCGGCGCTGACAGGCTTGCCGGCCTTGTCGGTGACCTTGACACCGCTGGCGGCGTCGGCGGGCGGGGTCACGGAGACCTGGCCGGCGTTGGTACGGACAGTGACCGGACCGAGCCGCTCACCGGACCGGCCGGAGACCGCGGCCGGGTCCAGGGCGAGGGACGCCTTGGGCTCGGCCTGGTCGACGGCGCTGTGCTCCAGCCAGTCGGCGAGCTTCTCGGCCTGGGCGTCGGAGGCCTCGACGTCGACATTGTCCGAGTAGCGCCAGATGGCGACCTGGGTGCCCGCCGCCGCGGTCTTCTCGGTGAGCGGCCCGGAGCCGGCCTCCTTGGCGAGCGCCGCGAGGTCGTCGACCTGCGGGTAGGAGTGCTCCAGGATCCAGCGGATCTTGCCGGCGTTCTTGTTGCTGCCGAGCGAGGTCTGGTTCCAGGGGGTCTCCAGGTACTTCGCCTGGTCCTGGGTGGGGTTGTGGATGTCGATGCAGTACGTCTTGAGCTGGCCGCCGCCGTCGACGGTCATCTCGAAGAGGCCGGCGGGCAGCTGCTGGTTCCTGCCGTCCGCGTGCAGCACGGCGCGGTCGAAGGTCTTCAACCCGTCCAGCACCGCGGCCGCGCCGCCCTGGTGCTGCGGCGTCTCGTCGGCGACCGCGCTGCCCGCGCCGACGAGGGCGCCTGCCATGACCAGACCGGATGCCACCACTGATGCGGCCAGCCGGGCCATGCCGCGCCGCCGTGGAGAATTGGCCGTCGTCTCCAAGGACGACGAAGCGGTCGCTGAAGAAGCAGAAAACACAGAATTCCCCTCCGGGCGGGACCCTTCGCGCCTGATGCGCGTGTGGGGACTGCCCCGCCAGTCGACTCAAGTGCCCCGTGAGTACTGGGGAATCCTAAGGACGAAGCGATGAACAGTCCCCCGTCATACCGTCGTACAACCATTCCGAATCGGAATCGTTATCGCCGGTATCACTCGCGTTCGTCTCCCCGGCCCGTCCCTGGCCCGCCTCCCGGCCCGTTCTCGACCCGTCACGGCACCGACGCGAGCTCCTGCGCGGCCTTCTGACGCCCCGTCGGCCGCCTGCTCCTGGAACGGTCCGGCTCCCGGGACTCACCGGGGCCGTCCGGCCCGTCGAACCCCTCCGTCCCGGCGCCCCCTTCCGGTCCGCCCGATCCGCCCGCCCTGTCCACGCTCCCCACCCGTGCCGTCAGCGCGGGTTCCCCCCTCATCACCCGCCGGAACGCGGCAGTCCCCCGTGTCAGATCGTGGCCCACCGCGACCGCCTCGATGTCCACGAACGTCCGGCGCTGCCCCTCCCGTTCCTCCTCGCGCACCTTCAGCCTGCCGTGGACCACCAGTGGTTCCCCGACGGAAACGGAACCGGACAGGTTCAAGGCCAGAGTCCGCCAGGCCCACACGGTGTAGAAGCTGGTGTGCCCGTCCGTCCAGAGCTGTTTCTCGCGGTCCCAGCGGCGCGGCGTCACCGCGAACCGGAATCGCGCCATTCCGCCGGTCGCGGTCTCCCGGAACTCCACGCCCGTCGCCGCGTTGCCCACCAGTGTCACCAAGGTGTCGTTCATGGCTCCGCCTCCCCTTCGGCCTTCGGATCAGCAATCGCGTCCACGCGGTCACTGATCCCAGGTTGAAGGGGAGGCGGAAATCCTGCTGGGGCCTGTGGACTACCCGCCGGTTGTGGAAATCTCCGTCACCGCCGCGTACCTCTCCCGCACCTCGCGGTACCGCACGAGTTCGGCGGCCACCGGATCGAGCACCCGGGCCCGGCCGCAGGCCGCCGCCGCCTCGCGCAACTGCCGCTCGGCCTCCTGCCCGTACCGCCGCGCCGGCCCACGTGCCGCGGCCGCGCACGACCACTCCACCAGGGGACCGCCGACGACCCCGGCCAGCATCACCAGGGCGGGCGTGAGGAATCCCGGTTCGAGTACGCCGACGATCTGGCCGACCAGCCAGAGACCGCCGAAGATCTGCAGCAAGGTCATCGACGCCTGCGCCAGCACCGCGGCGGGCCACCACTTCGGCCGCGGCGGCTTCCCGCCCACACGGCCGCTGTGCGCCACGCCGGAGGCCCCGGCGACGCCCGTCGCCACCACCGCCGAACCGGCCTGGGCGTGCTCGGTGCCGGCCCTTTCCACCAGCGCGTCGAGCGCCTCCGGCAGCCCGTCCGCACCGTGCACCGCGGCCTCGCGGACCGCCTGCGCCCAGGGGCCCGGCAGCCCGTCGGCTGCCTCGTCCGCGACCGTCCGTACCGCCTGCTCGACGCACTGCCGGGCGGTGAGCTGCTCCTCGGGGGGCTCGGGCTGCGCCGGGCGCTCCAGGCTTCCGGGGCGCCGGGTGGACTCGTACCAGCGCCACAGCCGCAGCCACGGCGTACCGCACGCCCGTCCGGCGTTCCTGCGCCACTCTCGCTCGGCCGCCTGGCCCGCCGCGGCCGCCCCGACGGCTTCCGCCAGCCGGTCGGCGAACTCCTCGCGGGCCCCTTCCCCGAGACCGGGGCGCCCCTCGGCCACGTACACCGGGCGGAGCCTGGCCGCGGCGGCGTCCACGTCCGCGGAGAGCCGGCGCGCCGCTGCGGTGCGCTCCTGGACGAACCGGCCGAGCACCTCGCGCAGTTCGCCGACGCCGTCGCCGGTGAGCGCGGACAGGGACATGACGGTGGCGCCCGGTTCGCCGTGTTCGCCGAGCGCCATGCCGTCCTCGTCGAGCAGCCGGCGCAGATCGTCGAGGACCTGATCGGCTGCGTCGCCCGGCAGCCGGTCGATCTGGTTGAGGACGACGAAGGTGATCTCGGCGTGCCCGGCGAGCGGCCGCAGATAGCGCTCGTGCAGGGCCGCGTCCGCGTACTTCTCCGGGTCGACCACCCAGATCACCGCGTCGACCAGCGCGAGCACCCGGTCGACCTGCTCCCGGTGTTCGGTCGCCGCCGAGTCGTGGTCGGGCAGGTCGACGAGGACGAGGCCCCGGAGCGCCTCGTCGGTGTCCGCCCCGCCCTGTTGCGGCCTGCGCCTGAGCCGTCCGGGAATGGCGAGCCGGTCGAGCAGTCCGGCGGCCCCGTCGGTCCAGGAGCAGGCGATGGGGGCGGCGGTGGTCGGCCTGCGCAGCCCGGTGTCGGAGATCTGGGCGCCCGCGAGGGTGTTGAAGAGCGTCGACTTGCCGCTGCCGGTGGCCCCGGCGATGGCGACGACGGTGTGCCGGGAGGAGAGCCGCTGCCGGGCCGCCGCTTCGTCGAGCACACGTCCCGCTTCGGCGAGGGTGTCGCCGTCGAGCCGGGCCCTGGACAGCCCGACGAGTTCACGCAGCGCGTCGAGCCGCGGCCGGAGCGGGCCGCCGGAAGGCACGTAGGCCTCGACCTGGGGCGGCCGTGCGTCGTCGTCCAGGGCGGTCCCGGGCTCCGGGTCCGCCGCCTTGGCCGCCGCCCGCCGGGCGATGAGCCCGTCGTTCCAGTCCCGGCCCGCCCCCGGGATCCGGCCCGCCCCGGGGACCCGGCCCGCCTCCGGGACCCGGCCCCGCCCGTCCGCGTCCCGGTCCTCGTGGGAAGCGGGACTCCCGATCCGGCCGGTTCCCTCGTCAGTGACGGCAGTCATCGCTGCCACCTCTCCTTCTGCAGTACGGACAGCGCGGCGATCAGTTCGGCCTGCGGCTCCGGGGCCACGTCGAGCGCGTCGAGCGGTGCGAGCCGCCGGTCGCGCTCGCCGTTCAGCACCCGGTCGAGGCAGTCGGTGAGCAGCACCCCGCCCTTGTCGCGCAGCCGCAGCGCGCCCTGGGCGCCGATCCGTTCGGCGAGCTGCTCCCCGGCGCCCCGGGTGCGGCGGCCACCGAGCAGTGCGGCGGCCAGCAGCGCCGCCACGGTCTCGGCGTCGGGCGCGGCATTGCGTTCCGGACGGCGCACCTCTTCCTCGGCCAGCTCCTCCAGAACCCGCCACCAGCGCCGTACGGCCATGGTGATCCGGCCCCGGATGTCCTCGGCGGGTCCCCATCCCCCGGCCTCCCGGCCGACGTCCTCGAAGCCGAACTCCCCGGCCGCGGGTTCGCGTTGCCAGGTCGTACGGATCTGTTCGTCGGCGGCGGCCACGGCGCACTGCAGGAGCGCGGAAAGGCTTTCGACCAGCGCTTCGAGGAGTTCCCCGGAGGTGCTGTACAGCGGGTATCCGCGCCATCTGGTCCGGGCGTCCCCGGCGAGCACGCCGCCGCTGCGCAGCCTGCGCCGGACCCGGGCGCCTTCCGCGCGGTACGCGTCCTCGACCACGCCGGTCAGCCGCACGGCCGCCGCGTACTGCGCCGCGACCGCCCCGGCCAGCTCGGGCATCCGCACGTCCAGCGAGTCGATGACCCCGGCCGCCGTACGCCCGACCGCCTGCTGACGGGCCGCCGGGTCCTGGGCGCGGTGGCTGAGCCAGGCCCGCAGCGGGGCGACGGCGGTCGTGGGCAGCAGCCCGCTGCCGCCACCGGCCGATTCGGGCAGCTCGGGAATGGTGAAGCGCGGCACCTCGCCGAGGCCCGCCCGGGTGAGCAGCGCCCCGTACTGCCGCGACACCTCGGCGATCACCTGGTGCGGCACCCGGTCGAGGACGGTGACGAGCGAGGCGTCGTACTGCTTGGCGGTACGCAGCAGATGCCAGGGCACCGCGTCCGCGTACCGGGAGGCCGTGGTCACCATCACCCACACGTCCGCGGCGCAGATCAGCTCGGCGGCCAGCATCCGGTTCCGCACCACGAGCGAGTCGATGTCGGGCGCGTCGAGCAGCGCGAGCCCGCGCGGCAGTCCGGGCGAGGTCTCGACCCGCAACGCGGTTCCGTCCTCTACCTCGCTCCCGTCCAGTCCGTCGAGCCCGTCGAGGTCGTCGCACCGGCCCGGCTCCCCGGACTCCTCCGGCGGCAGCCAGACCCGGGTCAGCTGCGGCAGTACGCGCACTCCCGCGAACCAGTGGTGATCATCCGGATGGCAGACGAGCACGGGTGTCCGGGTGGTCGGCCGCAGCACCCCGGCCTCGCTGACCGGTCGTCCCACCAGCGAGTTGACCAGCGTCGACTTCCCCGCCCCGGTCGACCCGCCGATGACCGCGAGCAGGGGTGCTTCAGGATCCCTGAGCCGGGGAAGCAGATAGTCGTCGAGCTGGGCGAGCAGCTCGCTCCGGGTCTGCCGGGCGCGCGCGGCCCCCGGCAGCGGGAGTGGAAGACGCACGGCAGCGACACGGTCGCGCAGGGCGGAAAGTGCGTCGATGAGCTGAGGCCGTACGTCCAAGGTCACCACATGCGAAGAATGCCCAATTTTGGCGCCTTTTTGAAGCGTATAGCCACCTCTGCGCGCCGGTTCTCTCCCAGGAACCAAGTCGGGACAGACGGGACGAGTGGGGCGCAGGCATAACGAGTGCACAACACCCGGGGCGCGAGGCGCGAAAAGCGCTGCACGAATCCCACCTACCTGCGATTATCGGTTCGCTTCACCGAACCTCCACATCGTGCCACGCAGGTGAAGCAACCAGGACGAGGCGATCGGAGCCCTATCCTTGTCCCGGCAGGTCACCGACCGGCCCGGCCCCAGGGCTTCCGGCCGCCGAGGCCACCACCCGGCCCCCGTAGCTCAGTGGATAGAGCAGGCGCCTTCTAAGCGCTTGGCCGCAGGTTCGAGTCCTGCCGGGGGCGCACAGCGCGCATGATCACGAGGCCCTCCGTACCGGGGGGCCTTTTTCTCGGCCCGGGGCACGCTAGCGAGCGCGGCGTGGCGGCGGCGTATGGCTGGACGCAGATGCCGACGGAGCGGGCGGCGGGTCGGTCGTCAGGCGCGCAGGACGATCGGGCGCGCAGGAAGATCAGGACCGCAGGACGATCGGGCGCGCAGGAAGGCCAGGACCGCAGGAAGGCCAGGCGCGCAGGACGGTCAGGACCGCAGGAAGGTCAGGACCGCGAGGACCCTGCGGTGGGTCTCGTCGGCCGGTGGGAGGTCCAGTTTGGCGAGGATGTTGCCGATGTGCTTGCCCACCGCCGCCTCGGAGACGACCAGTTCGCGGGCGACAGCGCCGTTCGACCGGCCCTGGGCCACCAGGGCGAGCACCTCGCGCTCCCTGGCGGTGAGGCGTTCCAGCGGATCGCGGCGGCGGCGCAGGAGTTGGCGTACGACCTCCGGGTCGACGACCGTGCCGCCGTCGGCGACCTCCCGCAGCGCGTCGATGAACTCCTCGATCTGGCCGACCCGGTCCTTGAGCAGATAGCCGACGCCCGAACCGTCCCCGGAGTCCAGGAGGTCCGCGGCGTAGGCGCGTTGCACGTACTGGCTCAGGACCAGTACCGGGAGGGCGGGCCGGCTCTCGCGGAGCCGGACCGCCGCCTGCAGGCCCTCGTCCTGGAAGCCGGGTGGCATCCGGACGTCGGTCACGACGATGTCCGGTCCGTGTTCGGCGACGGCCGCCACGAGCGCTTCCGCGTCGCCGACGGCGGCGACCACCTCGTGGCCGAAGCGGCCGAGCAGACCGGTCAGTCCCTCGCGCAGCAGCACGCTGTCCTCGGCCAGGACTACGCGGAGCGATCGGTCCACTCGCAAGGAATCTCCACACGCAATCGGGTCGGGCCCCCGGCCGGGCTGGACAGCGCAAGTCTGCCATCGAGCACGGACACCCGGTCGGCCAGGCCGGTCAGTCCGCTGCCGCCTCCGGACGTGCTCGCCCCGCCCCGTCCGTCGTCGTGGATCTCCAGGAACAGCCGGCCTCCGCGGTGGCCTCCGCGGACCTCGGCGCGGCTCGCGCCGCTGTGTCTGGCGACGTTGGCCAGCGCCTCGCAGACCACGAAGTACGCGGCCGCCTCGACGGCTTCGGGGAATCTGCCGGTCAGTTCGACGTCCAGCCCGACGGGGATCACGGAGCGTTCGGCGGCGTCGGCGACCGCGGCCTGGAGGCCGTAGTCGGCCAGGACCTGGGGGTGGATGCCATGGATCAGTTCACGCAGTTCCGCGAGCGCCTTGCCGGCCTCCTCGTGGGCCCTGGTGAGCTGGTCGGCGAGGGGGCCCGGCGGGGCGTCCAGCCGGGCCAGGCCGAGCATCATGGTGAGGGCGACGATGCGCTGCTGGGCGCCGTCGTGCAGATCGCGTTCGATGCGGCGGCGCTCGGCCTCGAAGGCGTCGACCAGCCGGACCCGGGAGCGGGCCAGTTCCATGACCCGTTCGTCCGGCCCGGCCGGTCCGGGAGTGAGCAGGAGGCGGGTCAGTTCCGCTCTGGCTCCGGCCAGCGTGCCCAGGGCGTAGCTGCCGAGCAGCAGGAGGACGAGTCCGCAGGCCGCCGCCGCGAAGGCTTCGGGCCAGGTCGTGACCGTCCACAGCTTCACCACGCGGAACTCCGAGCCGTCCCCGTAGACCTCCATCAGTACGGGGGTGCTCAGCATCGCCAGCGGTACGGCCGTACAGACGGCCACCGCCAGGGCGTCGAGCGGCCACAGGACCACGGCGAACAGCAGCGCGTACCCGAGCTCCCACCAGGTCGCCCGTTCCCGGAACCGGCAGGCCGCCCAGCTCCGCAGCCCCGGTTCGGCCGGCCGGCGGTGCGGGTCCGGGGCCGGGACGGGGCCCATCAGGCCCAGCCTGCGCCGCTCCAGGGCTGCCACCGGAATGCCGGTCAGGGCCAGGAGTGCGAGCAGCGGCAGCCCGATCAGCACGACGGAGAGCGCACCGCCCACGACCGCACCGGTCACGGTCACCACCAGGACGGCCGCGCCGGCCAGGGCACCGCTGATCAGGTAGCCGGCCGACCGCCAGGGCCAGCAGGTCAGCGGAAAGCGGGGCGACGGCAGGGCCCGCCACACGGTGCGGGGGCCTCTCGTTCGGCTCATGGCCTCACCGTAGGAGGCGGTCCCGGGGCGGGACATACCCGCTGCCCGACTCCCGGGGGTGGGGCCTGCCCCACCCCCGTTCCCGTGCGGTCAGCGGTTGAACGACGATCCCAGCGTCGCGGACGTTCCCACGGTGCCCAGCGCGCCGTGGCCGAAGGTGAACGAGCCCTTGGCCGTCAGGCCCGCCGCCGTGGTCGGGAAGACCCACAGGGAGCCTGCGTCGCTGTTCTCGCCGGGGGCGCCGACGGCCAGTTCGCTGCGGCCGTCGCGGTTGGCGTCGACCAGCTTGGCGGCGCTGCCGAACAGGTCGCCGGCCTCGGCCGCCCCGGGGACGTCCGCCGTGTCCTGGTTGAAGCCCACCGTGCCGGTCCCGGTCGGGCCGGACGCGGTGCCGGGGAGGACCAGGACCGAGCCCGCGTCCTTCTTCGTGCCGATGTCCTCCTGGGCGACGCCGACGGCGATGTCGCCGTAGCCGTCGCCGTTCATGTCGCCGATCGACAGGGACGCGCCGAATCCGTCATGCACTTCGGCGGCGCCGGGGACACCGGCGCTGTCCTGGTTGAAGACCTTGGCCCGGTCGCCGCGCGGCCCGGTGGCGCTGCCCGGTACGTAGGTGATCATGCCGCCCAGGGCGAGCGGGTAGTCCAGATCGCTGTCGTAGCCCTCGACCGTGCGGCCCACGACGAGGTCGGCGTACTTGTCCCCGTTGATGTGGCCGGCCGTGATGGTCTCGCCGCCCTGGAGGCGGTAGCCGTTGGGCCGGTTGACAGTGGTGTAGTCCTCGGCGAGGCCGGTGGCGCCGCCGTTGCGGATGAGGATGCGCCGGGCGTCGTACTCGTCGCCGTCGTGGACGACGGCGGCCAGGTCGTCGCGGCCGTCGCCGTTGAAGTCGCCCGCGGCGATGTCCATGTAGCGCAGATCGTCCATGTCGGGGATCTTCCGGGCGGGGGCCGCCGCGCTGCCGTCGCGCTTGAACGGGCCGGGCAGGACGCGGATGTTGCCCAGCCCGAGCGTGACGACGTCCATGGCGCCGTCGCCGTCGAAGTCGCCCACGGCGGTCTGGGAGCCGACCCCGTCGTACTCCTGATCGCCGGTCAGGAGGGTCGCGCCGCCGGACAGCCCCTTCTCACCGCCCCAGATGACGGTGAGCGACCCGGCCTCCTTGAACGTGCCGATCTGCTCCTTGCCCGCGCCGACCACGAGGTCGCTGTAGCCGTCCTTGTCCAGGTCGGCGGAGACCATCGAGCTGCCGAACGCGTCACCGGTCTCGGCGGAGTCCGGGATTCCGGCCGAGTTCTGGGTGAAGACCTGCTTGGTGGCGGTCTGCAGACCGTTCTTGGAGCCGTACACCACACCCACGTATCCGGCCTTGGCCTTGCCGTCGACCGTGGCACCCGGCGCGGTGAACGCGAGGTCCGGGTAGCCGTCCCCGTTGAAGTCGTCGCGGCGCGGGGTCGGTGCGGGCACCGCCCCGTTCGCGGACGCCGACACCGAGGTCGTGGCGCGGGCGGGCGTCGACGCCTGGGCGGTGGGGAAGGTGGTCACGGCGGTTGCCACGGTGATGGCGAGGACCACGGCGGTTCCTAGGGCACGGGATGCCACGTGGACTCCTTCGTTCAGGTTTCGGAAGGTTCGGGTGAACAGTGCGGTGCGTCGATGAAGCACCGGCACCGTGCAGTCTCAGACCGGCCGCGGCACGCGACGGTTGCCTCCCCGAAGCGACCGTTACAGCTCTGCCACGCGAACGACCGGCGAACACCGGGCGACGAAATCCGGCCACCGGGGCCGGAGTTGAGCAGCAGGATGCGCGCGCCACGGCCCTCCGGGGCACTGTCCGGCCGGACCCGGTCCGTGCCATGGTCGGTTTCATGGATGCTTCCGAGGCGCAGTCCACCCGGCACCTGCTGGAACGGTTCACCGCCGACGCCGGTCGCGTCGTCCCCCTGGAAGCCCTCTGGGCGCACGGATCACTGGCGTTGGGCGACTACCAGCCCGGACGCAGCGACCTCGACCTCGTGGCCCTGGTGGGCGCGCCGGTCACCGGCCCGCAGCGGAAGCAGCTCGAAGAGCTGCACCGCACGCTGATCTCACAGGGGCCGGAGGCGGCCGGACTGCACTGCTCCTACGTGGTGCGCTCGCAGCTGCCGGAAGCCGGACGCGACCATGTGACCTGGGCACAGTCCCGCCTCTTCGAGCGGCCGGTCACGCCGGTCAGCAGGCGGGAGCTGAGCACGGGCGGGCTGTCGCTCTTCGGTCCGGGGCCCGCCGGGCTCGTCGCGGAGGTGACCGACCGGGAGCTGGCGGAGTTCGTCCGGGGCGACCTGAAGGGCTTCTGGTATCCGGCGAGCGCCCGGCCCTCGCTCTGGCTGAGGGACATCTGGGTGGACCTCGGGCTGCTGACGCTCGCGCGGGCCTCGGTCACCCTGCGGGACGGACGGCTCATCACCAAGGGGCAGGCGCTGGAGGTGCTGGCCGAGTGGGGTGCGCCGGACGAGGTGGTCCGCGACATCCACCACCGCCGGTACGGCACCGGTCCGCACCGCACGTCCGATGCGTGGCGCATCAGGCGCGGCCGTCTCGCGCGGGCCTTCGTCCGGACCGGCATCGAGCGCACGCTGGCGTCCTACCCCGGCCCCTGACGAGCGGGCGCGGAACGGCGACAGGCAACAGGCAACAGGCACACCGCCGGACCATTGACTGCGCCCGCAGTCCCCGTCTAGCTTCCGAGCTACCTCATTGAATCCTTTCACGGTGTGGACACCGCGCTCCACCCGCGTGTGCCACCGCTGAGGAGCCTCCATGAACCAGCCCGCCAAGGGCCCGCCCCCGGCCCCGGTCCCCGTCGCCCCGGTCCTGGCGCTGAAGGACGTGAGCAAGTCCTTCGGCGCCATACGCGCCCTGCACGATGTGTCCCTGTCCCTCCTCCCCGGCGAGGTCCACGCGCTCGCCGGGGAGAACGGCGCGGGCAAGTCCACCCTCATCAAGACGCTCGCCGGCGTGCACCGCCCGGACAGCGGACAGATACTGCTCGACGGCGAGCCCGTCGCCTTCCACGGGCCCGCCGCCGCCCGCGACGCCGGGATCGCCGTCATCTACCAGGAACCGACCCTCTTCCCCGACCTGTCGATCGCCGAGAACATCTTCATGGGCCGTCAGCCCCGGCGCGGCCTCGGCCGGATCGACCGCCGCGCCGTGCGCGGGACCACCGCGGGGCTGATGCGCCGGCTCGGTGTCGACCTGGCGCCCGACCGGCCGGCCCGCGGGCTCTCCATCGCGGACCAGCAGATCGTCGAGATCGCGAAGGCGCTCTCCTTCGACGCCCGGGTCCTGATCATGGACGAGCCGACGGCCGCGCTCACCGGCGGCGAGACGGCCCGGCTCTTCTCCGTGGTGCGGACGCTGCGCGACGAGGGTGCGGCCGTGCTGTTCATCTCGCACCGGCTCGACGAGATCTTCGAGCTGTGCGGGCGGGTCACGACGCTGCGCGACGGCCACCGGATCTCCTGCGAGCCGCTGGCCGGACTGACCGGGGACGATCTGGTGCGCCGGATGGTCGGCCGCGATCTGGACGCCCTCTATCCGAAGCAGGACGCGGCGGTCGGCGAAGTCGCCCTGTCGGTCGGCCGGCTGACCCGCGAGGGCGTCTTTTGCGATGTGTCGTTCGAGGTCCGGCGCGGGGAGATCGTCGCGCTCGCCGGGCTCGTCGGCGCCGGACGGACCGAGGTCGCCCAGGCGGTCTTCGGCGTCGACCGCGCGGACGCCGGGGAGGTACGGGTGGACGGCACCGTGCTGCGCCCCGGATCGCCCACCGCCGCGATGGCCGCCGGACTCGCGCTCGTACCGGAGGACCGCCGTCAGCGCGGGCTCGTCATGGAGCTGTCCATCGAGCGCAACATCGGCCTCACCGGCCTCGGCGACGTCCGCAGGCGCGGGCTCGTCCGCCGCGCCCTGGAGCACGACCGGGCCGCCGACTGGGCCGTGCGCCTCCAGCTCAAGTACAACCGCCTCGCCGACGCCGTCGGCGTGCTGTCCGGCGGCAACCAGCAGAAGGTCGTGCTCGCCAAGTGGCTCGCGACCGAACCGTCCGTACTCATCGTCGACGAGCCGACCCGTGGCATCGATGTCGGCACCAAGGCCGAAGTCCACCGACTGCTCTCCTCGTTGGCGGCGGACGGGCTCGCGGTGCTGATGATCTCCTCCGATCTGCCCGAGGTGATCGGGATGGCCGACCGGGTGCTCGTCATGCGCGAGGGCCGGCTCGTCGCCGAACTCCCGCGCGGGAGCGCCACCGAGGAGACGGTCATGGCCGCGGCGACCGGACTGGGCGAAAGGGCGGTGGCATGACCACCACCGTCGAAGGCCCGCCGGACATCGGCTCCGGGGCTCCGGCGCGCGGCGCCTCCTCGCTCGTGGACGCGGTGTTCCGGGCCCGTGAGATCTCCATCGCCGGGGCGCTCGTCCTGCTGGTCCTCGGCACGTACGTCGCCAATCCGCGGTTCCTGTCCGACCAGGGCATCAAGGACCTGCTGCTCAACGCCTCGATCCTGGTGCTGCTCGCGGTCGGCCAGTCGGCCGTCGTGATCACCCGCAACATCGATCTGTCGGTCGGTTCCGTCGTCGGTCTCTCCGCCTTCGCCTGCGGCAGGTTCGTCGCCGGGACGGACCACGGTGTGCTCGCCGTGCTGCTGCTCGGCGTCGCCGTCGGCGTGGTCTGCGGGCTCGTCTCCGGCGCCCTGGTCAGCTTCGGCGGGGTCCCGGCGCTCGTGGTGACGCTGGGCATGCTCTACATCATCCAGGGCGTCGACTACTGGTGGGCGCAGGGCGACCAGATCGGCGCCGCCGAGGTGCCCGACCCGATTCTGGGGCTCGGCAGCGGCAGCGTCCTCGGCGTGCCGTATCTGCCGCTGATCGCCCTGGTCCTGCTCGCCGCGACCGCGTACTTCCTGCGCAACCACCGCTCGGGCCGGGAGCTGTACGCGATCGGTTCGAGCCCCGAGGCCGCCGTGCTCGCCGGGGTCCCGATCCGCCGCCGGATCCTTGCCGCGTACGCCTTCTCCGGGGCCGTCGCCGGTCTCGCCGGGGCCCTGTGGCTGGCCCGGTTCGGCACGGTCGTCGCGGACAACGCGCACGGCTGGGAACTGACCGTCGTCAGCGCCGTCGTCGTCGGCGGTGTCGCCATCACCGGTGGTACGGGCACGGTCTGGGGCGCGGCGCTGGGCGCCCTGCTGCTCACCACCATCGGCAGCGTCCTGGTCGTGCTGAAGGTCGACTCCTTCTGGCAGGGCGCCATCACCGGTGCGCTGCTGCTGCTCGCCATCAGCGCCGACCGGATCGTGAACCTGCGGATGACCGCCGCACTGAGGAAGAGGAGCGCCCGGCATGGGAACGGCGCCTGAGAGGCTGTCGGGTGACCTCGGACCGGAAAAGCGGACGCGGTCTGGTGCGTGCGATTCCAAGGCGGAGGAGGGAGGCGACGCGGAGCGTCGTCGACCGACGACAACGCGGGAAGCGTGCGTGCCAGGGCGTGGCCGCCCGGTCCGAGGTCACCCGACAGCCTCTGAGACGCGGGAGGCGGCGGACGCCGCCCGGACGACGGGCAGGGACGCCGGTGGCCGCATACGGAGCCTGGCGCTGCGCTGGGACACCGCGGTGGGCGTGCTCCTGGTGGCGGTCCTCGTCATCGGCCTCGGCTCCACGGACGGCTTCGGCTCCGGCGAGAACCTCGCGTTCGCCTTCAACGACATCGCCGAGGTCGCCATCATCGCCCTGCCGATGACGCTGCTCGTCGTCGCCGGTCAGGTCGATCTCTCGGTCGCCTCGATGCTGGGCCTGGGCAGCGCGCTGACCGGTGCGCTGTGGAACGCCGGCTGGGCCTTCGAGACGATCGTGCCGGTGGTGCTGCTGGTGGGCGTGGCGGGCGGGCTGCTCAACGGCTGGCTGGTCACCCGGGTGGGGCTGCCCTCGCTGGCCGTCACCATCGGCACCCTGGCCCTCTACCGCGGGCTGGCCTCGGTGGTGCTGGGCAGCGACGCGGTGACCGACTTCCCGCGGACGTACGCGGACTGGGCGGTCGACACCACCACGGTGCCCGGCACCTTCGTCACGTACCCGGTCCTGCTGTTCGCCGTCCTCGCGGTGCTCACCGCGATCGTGCTGCACGCCACGGGCCTGGGCCGTTCGCTGTTCGCGATCGGTGCCCAGGAGGAGGCGGCGTACTTCGCGGGCATCCGGGTCAAGCGGATCAAGCTGCTGCTGTTCGTCGTGACGGGGCTGTTCGCCTCGTTCACGGGTGTCCTGTTCACCCTGCGGTACGGCAGCGCCCGCGCCGACAACGGGCTCGGCTTCGAAATGCTCGTCATCGCCTCCGTGCTGCTCGGCGGCATCGACTTCGACGGCGGAAGGGGCACCCTCTTCGGCGCGGTCGCCGGGGTGCTGCTGATCGGGGTGCTGAAGAACCTCCTGACGCTCAACGACATCGCCAACGAGGTGCAGGTGATCGTGACCGGCCTGCTGCTCGTGGCGTCCGTCCTCACCCCCCGGGTGATCGCCGCTGTCGTCGAACGACGGCACCGGCGCGCCGCGAACGCCCAGTCCTGAACTTCCCTCCCGTATCCCGTCGAAAGGCACACCGTCGCCATGATGCTCCGCACCGCCGCCGGACGCCGCGCCGTCGCGACCGCCGCCACCGCCGTGTCGCTCGCTCTCGCCCTGAGCGCCTGTTCCGGCACCACGAAGGACAGCGCGGACCAGGGCTCCGCGAAGGCCGGGACGACGGCGAAGGCCGATCCGGACGCGCCGTTGAAGAAGGGCCTGAAGCTCGCCTTCCTGCCCAAGCAGATCAACAACCCGTACGAGAAGATCGTGGACGACGCGGGCATCGCGGCCGCCCGGGAGTTCGGCGGTACGGGCAAGGAGGTCGGCCCGTCCGACGCCGGCGCCTCCTCGCAGGTCAGCTACATCAACACGCTGATCCAGCAGCGCCAGGACGCGATCCTGGTGGCGGCCAACGACCCCAACGCGGTGTGCGGCCCGCTGAAACAGGCCATGAAGAAGAACATCAAGGTCGTCGCGTACGACTCCGACACCGCGAAGGACTGCCGCCAGCTCTTCATCAACCAGGCGAGCTCCGAGGAGATCGGCCGCAGCCTGGTCCAGCACCTCGGTGAGCAGATCGGCTACCGGGGCAGGATCGCGATCCTCTCGGCCACCCAGAACGCCACGAACCAGAACACCTGGATCGGCTTCATGCAGGACGAGTTGAAGCTGCCCAGGTACAAGAACATGATGCTGGTGAAGGTGGCGTACGGGGACGACGCGGACCAGAAGTCGTTCCAGCAGACGCAGGGCCTGATGCAGGCGTACCCGGACCTCAAGGGCATCATCTCGCCCACCACCGTCGGCATCGCCGCCGCCGCCCGCTACCTGAGCGACTCCTCGTACAAGGGCAAGGTCGTGCTGAACGGACTGGGCACGCCGAACCAGATGCGCAAGTACGTCAAGGACGGCACCGTCGAGCAGTTCTCGCTGTGGAATCCGGAGGAGCTGGGCCTCCTCGGTTCGTACGCCGCCGCCGCGCTGGCGTCGGGGCAGATCAACGGCACCGAGGGGGAGAAGTTCAAGGCGGGCAGGCTCGGTGAGTACACGGTCGGCAAGGACGGTGAGGTCATCCTCGGCAAGCCGACCGTCTTCGACCGCGGGAACATCGACACGTTCAACTTCTGAGCGGCGTGACGTCCGGTGGGCCGGTTCCTTCGCGCGAAGGAACCGGCCCACCGGCCTAGAACTCCGCCCCGACCACGGCCAGCAGGGCGAACGCGGCGAGGGACAGGACCGTCCGGACCCGGTGGAGCCTGTTCCAGGGGGATTCGAACGCCGCGCGGGCCGCGCTGTCGTCGCCTCCTTCGGACTCCGCGAGTGCCTTGTTCAGCGGGATGTTGCCGGCGATCGTGATCAGGTGGCCGGCGACCGCGCAGACCAGCGCCGCGACGGCGAGCGCCCGGTCCGAGCCGCCGTCGCCGCCGAGGACCACGACGGCCGGGAAGGCGATCACACCGAGGAAGAGGACCAGGAAGGCCGGACCCGGCACCTTCTCGTTGAAGCGGCGCATGGCGGCCGTGAACCGCTCGTCGGGCAGTGCCGCGATGCCCGGCATGACCGCGATCAGGAACGTCAGCATGAATCCGGCGTAGAGGCCCGTCGTGATCACGGCGAGCGCCAGGAACAGGGAGGAGGACATGGTGGCCATCATGTCCTCGGCGGGCGCGTGGCCGCTCCCCGTTCAGTCCAGTTCGCCCTCCGGCGCTCCCCCGGAACCGCCGTCGCCCGAGCCGCCCTTGAGCCGGTCGGCCTGTCCGATCATGGTCGCCAGCTTCCGCACCGACTCGTCCTCGGTCCCGGACGCCAGCTCCCTTGCCCGCGAGGCGAGTTCACCGAGTCCGGGCGCGCCCGGCAGCTGTTCGCCGCGCAGCGCCTCGGCGAAGTACGCGGCTACCGCGGTCACTTGGAGGCGCTTGCTGCCACCGCCCCACAACGGGCCGTCGATCGCGTTCGTCCCGACCGCGCCCTGCTGCTCGTGCGGTGCCCGGGTCCTGGGGTCCAGCCAGCGCACGGTCGCCGTCGCCACATGGCCGGAGGCGCCCGCCCTCAGGCGTACGGCGTAGAGCGCCGTCACCGTGTGGCCGGGGCCGACCTCGCCGCCGTCGACGCGGTCGTTGCGGAAGTCCTCGTCGGCGACCTTGCGGTCCTCGTACCCGATGAGCTTGAACTGCTCGACGGTGTCCCGGTCGAAGGCGACCTGGGCCTTGGCGTCGCGCGCCGTCAGTTCGAGGTGTGCGGGCAGCTGGTCGACGAAGACCTTGCGGGCCTGGTCCTCGTCGGCGATGTACGTGGTGTGGCCGTCGCCCTTGTTGGTGAGCCGTTCCATCAGCGCGTCGCCGTAGTCGCTGCCGACGCCGACCCCGAAGAGGGTGATGCCGTAGTCGTGGCGGGCGGAGCCGATGCGTTCCAGGATGGCATCGGCGTCGGTCTCGCCGGTGTTGGCGAGGGCGTCGGAGAGCAGGACGACCCGGTTGTTGGCGCCTTCGACCCGGCCGTCGACCGCCTCTTCGTAGCCGCGGCGGATACCGGCTTCGACGTTGGTGGAGTCGGTGGCCTCCATGGAGTCGACCCGGTCGCTGATCCTGCCGCGGTGGTCCCGCAGCCGGGTCATCGGCAGCAGGGTCTTCGCCTCGTCGCTGAAGGTGACCAGGGAGACCGAGTCGTCGTCGCGGAGTTCGTCGGTGAGGATGCCCAGCGACTTCTTCACCAGGTCGAGGCGGCCGGTCTCGGCCATCGAGCCGGAGACGTCGACGACGAAGGTGAGCGCGGCGGGCGGGCGTTCGTCACGGGCGGGGGCGGCCCGGGTGGCCAGGCCCACCCGCACCAGTGACCAGTCGCCGCCCTTGCCCCCGGCGCGGGCCCCGTCGACGTTCACGGTGAAGCCGTTGCCGTCCGGGCGCCGGTAGCCCTGGCGGAAGCTGTTGACGAACTCCTCGGGCCGCACGGTGGACGGGTCCGGCAGGCCGCCGTCGCCGAGGGTGCGGCGCGCGTAGCCGTACGAGGCGGTGTCGACGTCCAGGGCGAAGGTGGAGAGGTAGTCGGGCGGTGCGGACTCCCGCAGTCCGTCCTGCTTCTTCGCCCCGTCGCTGTCGGCGGCGCCGCCCGACGCGGCGGGTGCGGGCGCCGGGAGCGGGCCGCCGCCGCCCCGGCCGTCGGAGGCGGACTTGGTCCCGGTCGACGTCCCCGAGCACCCGGTGAGCAGCACCCCGCCCGCCAGCAGCACCCCGAGCGCACCCTGCCATGTCCGCACGTACCGTTTCGCGTACGTGCCTGTCCGGCGTTCCATCGCCTGCCCCCGACGTCGTCGTGCCAGCACTTGTGAATGTGACGTGCGAGACGGCGCCGGGGAGCAGACGAAGACATTGCGGATGGGTCTCGATGCGGCAACGGGGGCCGGGAGAGCGGCGGAACGTCAGGTTCAGGACACGATGTCCTTACGACTGAACCCGCGGAAGGCGAGAGCGAACAGGATCAGGGCATACGTCACCGAGATCGCCGCGCCCTTGACCATGCCGCCCCATTCGATGCCGGGCTGGAGCGCGTCCGCCCAGGCGAACTGCCAGTGCGCGGGCAGGAATTCGCGCCAGGACCCGAGCGCGGTGACGGCGTCCAGCACATTGCCGACGATGGTCAGCCCGACCGCGCCGCCGACCGCGCCCAGCGGGGCGTCGGTCTTCGTGGACAGCCAGAACGCCAGCCCGGCGGTGACCAGTTGGGACACGAAGACGAACGCGACGACGAGCGCGAGCCGTGGCACGGTCTGCGAGGCCGCGAGCGCTCCCCCGGTGGGCAGTTCGAGCGGCCCCCAGCCGTACGCGACGGCTCCCGCGGCCAGCGCGACGAGCGGCAGCAGCACCATCGCGGCCAGGCTGAAGCCGAGGGCCACGACGAGCTTGCTCCACAGCAGCCTGGCCCGTGGCACGGGCGCCGCCAGCAGATAGCGCAGCGACGACCAGCTCGCCTCGGAGGCGACGGTGTCCCCGCAGAACAGCGCGACCGGGACCACGAGCAGGAAGCCGGCGGAGACGAACAGGCAGGTCGCGGCGAAGTTCGCGGCGGACGCGGTCGCGGTGTCCATCAGGGTGATCCGGTCGCCGGCGCCGCCCCGCGAGTCCGGGGTGCCGCCGATCGCGAACGCGATGATCAGGACGAACGGCAGCGCGGCCAGCACCCCGCCCATGAGCAGGGTGCGGCGCCTGCGCAGCTGGCGTACCGCCTCGACGCGCAGCGGCAGGGTGTGCCGGGCGCGGTAGCCGGGGGCTTCGGCGCTCCCGGTGAGTTCGACTGCGGCACTCATGCGGAGCCTCCGGAGATCAGGGTGAGGAACGCGTCCTCCAGGCGGCGGTGCGGTCCGACACCGGTCAACGGCACGTCCAGCCGGACCAGTTCGGCGATCAGCCCGGACGAGGTGGCGCCGTCGAGCCGGACCAGCAGTCCGAGGCCGCCGGCGGTGCGGACCGCCGAGCCGATCCCGGCCAGGGCGGCGATCTTCTCCACGAGCGGTTCGGCGACCTCCTGCGCGGTGGTGACGAGCAGCATGTCGCCGGAGCCGGTGATCTCGGCGACCGGGCCCGCCTGGACGAGCCGGCCGCGGTCCATGACCACGAGGTGGGTGCAGGACTGCTCGACCTCGGAGAGCAGGTGGCTGGAGACGATGACGGTCCGGCCCCCGGCCGCGTAGCGGATCATCACGTCACGCATCTCGCGGATCTGGGGCGGGTCGAGGCCGTTGGTCGGTTCGTCGAGGATGAGCAGGTCCGGCAGGCCGAGCATGGCCTGGGCGATGGCGAGCCGCTGCCGCATGCCCTGCGAGTAGGTACGGACGGCGCGGGCCAGGGCGTCGCCGAGCCCGGCGATCTCCAGGGCCTCCTCCAGGTGCGCGTCCTCGGCGGGACGCCCGGTGGCCTGCCAGTACAGCTCCAGGTTGGCGCGCCCGGACAGGTGCGGCAGGAATCCGGCGCCCTCGACGAACGAGCCGACCCGGGACAGTACGGGTGCGCCCGGCCGGATGGCCTGCCCGAAGACCCGGATCTCGCCGTCGTCGGGGGTGATGAGCCCCATCAGCATGCGCAGCGTCGTGGTCTTGCCCGCGCCGTTGGGACCGAGGAGGCCGAGCACCTGCCCCTTCTCGACCCGGAAGGACAGTTCCTTCACGGCGTACCGGTCGCTGGACCTGGCGTACTTCTTCGACAGGCCGGTGATCCGGAGGGGTACGTCGGCGAGCGCCGGGTCGGGGGCGGGCGTCGCGGTGCGGCGGCGGGCGGTGAGCAGCAGCAGGGCGGCGATCACCACGGCGGCGGCCGGGAGCCCCCAGGTCCACCAGGGCAGGGTGGCGGGCGCGGTCTTCAGGCCGGGTGCGGTGGGGAGGGTCAGCGGGCCGGCCGGGGTCACGGTGTACGTCGTCGGCTCGGCCGGTGAGGCGTAGCCGAGGTCGGTGGCGGAGAGGACGAGGCGGAGCCGGTGTCCCGCGTCGAACCGGTGGTCGATGGCGGGGAGGGTCAGCCGGATCTCCTTGCCCTGCTGGTCCGGGGTGATCCGGAAGGGGGCGACCAGCTGGGAGGGCAGCAACTGCTGCTTGCCGTCCGGCGACACGTCGTACACCTTGCCGAACAGCACCGCGTCGCCCTGCCTCGCCTCGACGTCGACCCGGACGGTCGGTGAGCCGGTGACGCTCAGCGTGCTGTCCAGCGGGGCCGAGTCGAAGCGGGCGTACTGCCCGGGGAAGTCGATCGAGAGCCCGACGCCGAGCGACGAGAGCTGGGCGAGACCGCCGCCGACTCCGGGGACGGCGGAGATGGCGGGCGGGTTGGCCCCGGCGGGGTTGCGGAAGGTCTGCGTGCGACGGCCCAGGTCGACGTTGCGCGTGCCGTTGTCCAGCCCCGGGTAGGTGTCGCTGCTCGCCCCGCGTACCAGGGTGGCCCCGTCGGTGGAGTCGATGCCTCCGGTGCGGGTGACGCGGAAGCCGGGCCCGGTGTCGGCGCCCTTGTCGTCCTTGAGGTAGCGGTCGAACCAGTCGCCGATCCGCCGTTGGACGCGGTCGGTCTCCAGGTTGCCGCCGTCGTGCCCGCCGGCGATCCAGTCGACGGCGACCGGTGCGCCGTTGCCGCTGATGGCCTTGGCCATGGCGTCGGCCTGGCCGAGCGGGAAGAGGGAGTCGGACTGTCCCTGCACGATGAGCGCGGGCACCTCGATGCGGTCGGCGACGGCGCTCGGTGACCGTTGGGTCAGCAGCGCACGCGCGGCGGCGTCCGGCTTTCCGCTGACGGCGACCCGTTCGTACATCTCGCAGAGCCGCTTCTCGAACTTCTGGCAGCCGCCGCCGGTGGTGACGAAGATTCCGGCCCAGAGCTTCTTGAAGACCCCGTCGGGGAAGAGGGCGTCGGCGAGGTTCCAGTACGTGATCTGCGGTGCGACGGCGTCGACGCGCTTGTCGTACCCGGCGGCGAGGAGCGAGACGGCTCCGCCGTAGGAGGCCCCGGTGATCCCGACGCGGGGGTCGCCCTTCGCGTCGAGTTCCACCTCGGGCCGGTCCGCGAGCCAGTCGATCAGCCGGGACACGTCCTTGACCTCGCGGTCGGGGTCGTTGAGCCCGATGTCGCCGCCCGACTTGCCGAACCCGCGGGCGGACCAGGTCAGCACGGCGTACCCGGAGCGGGCCAACTGCTCGGCCTGCGCCCGCACATCGTCCTTGCTGCCGCCGAAGCCGTGCCCGATCAGCACGGCGGGCCGGCGCCCGCTGCCCCCGGCGGTGAAGTACGAGGTGTCGATGGACACCCCGTCGGCCTTCATCATCCGGTCCTGGCGGTGCACGGCGGGCCCGCTGTCGTCGGCCGCGGCGTTCCAGGTGCCCGCACCGGCCAGCACGGCGAGCGCCGCCAGGCCCGCGGCCCACCGGCCGCGTCTGCGGTGCGGCAGCCACCGCCACCGGGACCTGCTCGCTTCGGGAGTCTCCATGCTGCGACCCTAAGCGGGCCGCCGCGGCGCACGGCCCGCCACTGGGCGGAAGTCTCCGGCCTCCTTGCGGCGTACGGCGTCCGGCGCCCGTACTCCATGCGCGGTATGCCGGGCCGTTCGCGTGCGCAGGGCCGTCGGATGCGGAGCGCGTGGCACCGGGAACAGCGGCGGGCGGCTCACATGGTGTTGACGATGAGGCCGATGTGGGTGAAGTAGTTGAGCCCGCCGAAGAGCAGGAACGCCAGACCGGACAGCCCCCAGACGACCCCGGTCACCGGAGCCATCCAGCTCGACGGCCGGCGCAGCACGAACGGGAACAGCAGGGCGCCGATGCCCACCAGGACGTACAGCCCGGACATGAAGCTCGCCTCCAGGATCGGCCACCGCGCGAACTCCCCGGAGATGGGCTCCTCGGGCGGTGCGGCGAAGAGGGTGTACTTCCAGCCCGCGGCGGCGATTCCGAAGCAGGCGAGCCCGAGCCCGAACACGAAGACCGAGATGGGCATGGCGACACGGGCCGATCGGACGATGCGGTCCGCGCTGTTGAGTTCGGCTCCGCGTCTCCAGAGGTAGAAGGACGCGGCGAAGAGGAAGACACCGAAGGCCAGCGCCGGTTCGCCGAAGATGATGTTGTCGAACGGGAAGCCCTGTCCGGCGAGCGGCCAGGTCAGGGTCATGTGGAGGCCCGTGGTGACCAGGGTGAAGCCGAGGGCCCCGAACGCGAGGACCCAGCCTTCGGGGTTGATGGTGCGTCCGGGCGTGAGGAGCTGGCGCCCCAGCGCCACCACGAGCAGCAGCCCCGCGCCGGCGGCCACCGACATGATCGTGTTGTACGTCGGCATCCTGGCCCAGTCGATCTTCAGGCCGGATGCCGCCAGGGGGATGACATGGTGGATCATCCCGGGAGCGTATCGATGGATATGCACCTGATGCGGCATTTGCCCGCTCGCCCGAGTCGCAAGTACGTGCCATGTTCCCGCGCCCCCAGCCGTTCGGCCCGACAGGCTCTCAGGCGGTCGATGCCGGGTGCGGAACACCGCCCGGCGGGTACGGCGACTCCGTGGGCAGCAGTCCTGCCGCGTCGTCGAGCCGCCCGGCACGCACCAGTTCGTGGGCCTGCCGGGCGAGCGGGGTGACATCGCGGATCGACACCGTCCACTCGTCCGCGTACCGCCGTGACGCCTCGCCGGAGAGCCCGAGCTGGAGGGAGCGGTACGGCAGCCGGTCCAGGCGGAGGTCGCGCTCGGGGTCCCACTGGACGCGGGCCGGGGCGTGGCGCAGGTTCCGCCGCCAGGTGTCGCGGTCCGGGTGGACTCCCCTGACGTAGTGCGAGAGTTCGGCGTTCCCCAGGGCCCAGTCGAAGCCCTCGCGGGTGATCTCGACGGCCAGGACGGTCTCCTGACCCTCCTTCACGGCCCAGCCGCAGCGGTACATCATCCACAGGAAGCTCGGCTTGATCCATGTCATGCGGTCGCGCTTCCAGGCGTCGGGGAAGCGCCCGTCACGCACGGCGGGAAGGCCGATGAGGGGTGCGTATGCCTGGTACACGGTGACGGTGGTGTCCGTGTGCTGGGCGCGGATCTCGTACTGCGGCCTGGTCGGAGCGGTCATGGCCCCCATCAGAGCACCGGTCCGCCGGGCGCGGCGAACGGTTTACCGGCGCACCGGAGTCCGGGATTCCGCCGGGTGGTGAACGGGCGCGTCACCGGCGGGGGCTGACATTCGTCATACGGAGCTCGGTACACCCGGCTCTGCCGGGCACCGGGCCCCGGCGGCCAGTCTGTACGTATCGAGAGCGGGGCCGCGAAGGCACCCGCCGATACGGGAGAGGAACCCCTCATGACCAGCCCGGCAGCCACCGTCACCGCCCCTGTCGCAGATGCTCCGGCCGCCACCGCCCCGTTCGCGCCGCGCAAGGGTCTGCTGGACAGCCTGATGCCGCTGCTCGTGGATGTGGGGGTGCCGCTCGTCTCGTACTACGCGCTGAAGGCGGCGGGCCTGAGCACCTTCGCCGCGCTGGCCTGGAGCAGTGTGCTGCCGGCCCTGCGCACCGTGTGGGGCGTGGTGCGCAAGCGGCAGCTCAACGGGCTGGCGGCGCTGATGGTGACGGTCAACGCGGTCAGCCTGGTGACGAGCCTGGTGGTCGGGGACCCCCGGCTGATGCTCGCCAAGGACAGCGGGGTGAGCAGCGTCATCGGGCTCGTGATCCTGGTGACCGCGCTGAAGGGGCAGCCGATGATGAGCGCGGGGGTGCGGCCGATGCTGGTCAAGGGCGACGCGGCCAAGGACACCGCCTGGCAGCGGCTCTCGGCCGGGTCGGCGGCGTTCCGGCGGGCGGAGATCCGGTTCTCGGCGGTGTGGGGTGCGGCGCTGCTGGGCGAGTGCGTGGTGCGGGCCGTGGGCGCGTACACGGTGCCGGTGGAGACGATGGTGTGGCTCGGCACGGTGATCATGGTGGCGACCCTGGTGCTCGCGTTCCTGGTCTCGGGGCGGGTGGGCGCGGTCCCGATGGAGCGGATGATCGCCGAGGAGGCCGGTGCCGCGAAGGCGGCGGACGCCGTGCGCTGACGGGCCAGGGCCGGAGAGGGGCCGGAGAGGGGCCGGAGAAACAGAAGAAGCCGGGGAGAGGGAGCCATGACGGCTCCCTTTCCCCGGCTTCTCTTCGGTCCCGGCCCGGGACGCCCCCGGCACGGTCATGCGACGTGGATACCCTGCCCCGCTCAGTAGGCGGAGTTGACGTTGTCGATGGAACCGTAGCGGTGCGCGGCGTAGTTGGAGGCGGCGGCGATGTTGGCCACGGGGTCGTAGACGTTCTTGGAGGTGCCGCTGACGTGGTACGCGTTGAAGGTGGGGTCGATGACCTGGAGCAGCCCCTTGGACGGGATGCCCTTGGCAGCGTTGGAGTCCCAGTTGTTGATGGCGTTCGGGTTGCCCGCGGACTCACGCATCAGGTTGCGGTGGATACCTTCGTACGTGCCCGGGATGCCCTTCGCACGCATGACCTCGAGCGCCTGCTTGATCCACGTGTCCACGTTGCCGCCGGCGGCCTTGGCGGGGGTGGCGGCCGAGGCACTCGGGGCGCCGGCGACGGTGCCGGCCACGATCGCCGCACCAGCGGCGAGCATGCCCAGCGAGGCCTTCTTGGTGCGGGTCATGCGGGCGAACTTCTCGGGCATCGCGGTGATCTGCATTCGGAATTTCCTCTTTCGTCGGTGGGGCGATGCCAAGAATTGTTATGCCAAGAGGAAATCCAGGTCAATGATGGCCTTTTACTAAAAGTAATCGTATGTGGCGTCGGAAATGATCCAGGAATGCGCACGACAGCCCGGACGACAGCGTCGCCCCTCTACTATTCCGCATCATAGTGACGCCCGTCACGTGGCCCACCACACACGGCAAACGCTCCAAATCGCCACAAGAGTGGCGCGCGCCACGTGGCCTGCGTCATATAAAGAGCGGGCCATTGACTCACCGTAATGCGAAATAAGCACACCGCATTGATTGCGAGCGGTGAATCGTCTGCCCGTCGCCGGCCCTGCGACGGTCTCCGCCGGGCGCTCGTCGGCCGCCCCGGGGCGGCCATGACCTCAGAGGTAATTGAGCGGACGCCGGGCCCATCCTTACCGTTCGCATGACCAGAGCGACCGCATGACAACGACAGGAGGACCCAGTGATGTCGTCCCAGAACGCGAGTACGGTCCCGGCGACGGGCACCGCCCGCTCCGACGGCCTTCTCCGGGCTGCCCTCGTGGCAGATGTGATCCTCACCGGCGCGAACGGCATCGGCTATCTCGCGCTCGCCACCGTCCTGGACTCGCTCCTCGGCGTGCCGCTCCCCGTCCAGTACGCGGTGGGCGTCTTCCTCACGGTGTACGCGCTGTGGGTGCTGACCGTCTCGCGGCAGGAGGACATCAGCCGCGGCGCGGTCACCGTCGTCATCGCCCTGAACGCGGCCTGGGCCGTGGCCGGTGTCGTGACCGTCGTCCTGGACGCGCTGACCGCCACGACGGTCGGCAACGGCTGGATCGTGTTCCAGGCCTTGGTGGTGGGGGCGATGGGCGCGGTCCAGTACGCGGGGCTGCGGCGCATGTGAGAGCGCGGGGCGAGGGCCCGTACGGACACGGCGACGGCCCGCAAGGACGGGGGATGCGTCCGTACGGGCCGTCGGCCGGGATGAGGGATCAGTGGTTGCGGGGGAAGCCCAGGTCCACGCCCGCCGGGGCGTCGGCCGGGTCCGGCCAGCGGGTGGTGACGACCTTGCCGCGGGTGTAGAAGTGCACGCCGTCGTTGCCGTAGATGTGGTGGTCGCCGAAGAGCGAGTCCTTCCAGCCACCGAAGGAGTGGTAGCCCACCGGCACCGGGATCGGCACGTTGACGCCGACCATGCCGGCCTCGATCTCCAGCTGGAAGCGGCGGGCGGCGCCGCCGTCCCGGGTGAAGATCGCGGTGCCGTTGCCGAACGGCGAGGCGTTCATGAGGGCGACGCCCTCCTCGTAGGTCTCGGTGCGCAGGACGCACAGGACCGGGCCGAAGATCTCGTCCTTGTACGCGTCCGAGTCGGTGGACACGTTGTCGAGGAGGGAGAGGCCGATCCAGTGGCCGTCCTCGAAGCCCTCGACGGTGAAGCCGGTGCCGTCCAGGACGACATCGGCACCCTGGGCCGCGGCGCCCGTGACGTAGGAGGCGACCTTGTCGCGGTGGGCGGCGGTGATCAGCGGGCCCATCTCGGAGGCCGGGTCGTTGCCGGGGCCGATCTTGATCTTCTCGGCGCGCTCCTTGATCTTCGCGACCAGCTCGTCGGCGATGGCGCCGACCGCGACGACCGCGGAGATCGCCATGCAGCGCTCACCGGCGGAGCCGTACGCGGCGGAGACGGCGGCGTCGGCCGCGGCGTCGAGATCCGCGTCCGGCAGCACCAGCATGTGGTTCTTCGCGCCGCCGAGCGCCTGGACGCGCTTGCCGTTGGCGGAGGCGGTGGCGTGGATGTACCGGGCGATCGGGGTGGAGCCCACGAAGGAGACCGCGGCGACGTCCGGGTGGTTCAGCAGCCCGTCGACGGCGACCTTGTCACCGTGCAGGACGTTCAGCACGCCGTCCGGCAGACCGGCCTCGGCGGCCAGCTCGGCCAGCAGGATGGCGGCCGACGGGTCCTTCTCGCTGGGCTTGAGCACGAAGGTGTTCCCGCAGGCGATGGCGAGCGGGAACATCCACATCGGCACCATGGCCGGGAAGTTGAACGGGGTGATGCCCGCGACGACGCCGAGCGACTGGCGGATCGAGGAGACGTCGACCCGGCTGGAGACCTGGGTGGACAGCTCGCCCTTGAGCTGGGTGGTGATGCCGCAGGCCAGCTCGACGATCTCCAGACCGCGGGCGACCTCGCCCAGCGCGTCCGAGTGCACCTTGCCGTGCTCGGCGGTGATCAGCGCGGCGATCTCGTCGCGGTGGGCGTCGAGCAGTGCCCGGTAGCGGAACAGGACCGCGGTGCGGGCGGCCAGCGAGGACGTGCCCCAGGTGGCGTAGGCGTCCTTGGCGGCGGCGACCGCGGCGTCGACCTCTTCGAGGGAGGCGAGCGCGACCTGGGTGGTGACGGCGCCGGTGGCCGGGTCGGTGACCGGGCCGTAGTTGCCCGACGCGCCCTCGACGGTCTTGCCACCGATCCAGTGGTTGACGGTCTTCATGACAGAACTCCTTCAGAGGTGGTGGCGTCGGTCGGCGACGTGGCGGTCGTACTCTTCCCGGGCTCTCACGGCCGACGGCCGGGTGGCCGTTTCGGCTACGGGAACATCCCACCACGCCTGTGCCGGAGGGGGGCCCGACACAATGTCTGCCGTTTCGGTCTCGACGTAGACACAAGTGGGACGGTCCGCGGCCCGCGCCTCGGCGAGGGCTTCGCGCAGGTCACGCACGGTCTTGGCACGCAGCACCCGCATGCCGAGGGAGCCGGCGTTGGCCGCGAGATCGACGGGGAGCGGCGGGCCGGTGAACGTGCCGTCCGCGGCGCGGTGCCGGTAGGCGGTGCCGAGGCGCTCGGCGCCGACCTGCTCGGAGAGGCCGCCGATGGACGCGTAGCCGTGGTTCTGGAGGACGACCAGCTTCACGGGGAGTTCCTGCTGCACCGCGGTGACGATCTCGGTGGGATTCATCAGATACGTGCCGTCGCCGACGAGCGCCCAGACGGGGCGGTCGGGGGCGGCCAGCTGGACTCCGATCGCGGCCGGGATCTCGTAGCCCATGCAGGAGTAGCCGTACTCCACGTGGTACTGGTGCGGGGAGCGGGCCCGCCAGAGTTTGTGCAGGTCGCCGGGGAGCGAACCGGCCGCGTTGATCAGGATGTCGTCCTCGGTGACGAGGGCGTCGAGCAGGCCGAGGACCTGGGCCTGGGTGGGCCGGGCGTGCGGGTCCTCGGCGGTGAACGCGGCGGTGACGCGCTGCTCCCACCGCTCCTTGGCGTCGGTGTACTCCGTCTCGTAGGCGGGGTCGACGCGGTGGTTGCGGGCGGCGAGCGCGGCGGTGAGCGCTTCGAGGGCGGCGCGGGCGTCGGCGACGAGCGGGAGGGCGCCGAGCTTGTGGGCGTCGAAGCCGGTGATGTTGACGTTGAGGAAGCGGACCGCCGGGTTCGAGAAGAGCGTGGCGGAGGCGGTGGTGAAGTCGGAGTAGCGGGTGCCGATGCCGATGACCAGGTCGGCGGTGCGGGCCAGCTCGTCGGCGGTCGCGGTGCCGGTGTGGCCGATGCCGCCCACGTCGGCGGGGTGGTCGTGGCGCAGCGAGCCCTTGCCGGCCTGGGTGGAGGCGACGGGGATGCGGGTGGCGGCGGCGAACGCGGCGAGGGTCTCCTCGGCCGCGCTGTGGTGGACCCCGCCGCCCGCCACGATCAGCGGCCGGCGGGCACCGCGCACCGCCCGTACCGCCCGGTCGAGTTCGTACGGATCGGGGGCGGGGCGGCGTACGTACCAGACGCGCTCGGCGAAGAACTCCTCCGGCCAGTCGTACGCCTGGGCCTGTACGTCCTGCGGCAGCGCGAGCGTCACCGCGCCCGTCTCCGCCGGGTCGGTCAGGGTCCGCATGGCCTGGAGGGCGGCCGGTACCAGGGCCTCGGGGCGGGTGATCCGGTCGAAGTAGCGGGAGACGGGGCGCAGGCAGTCGTTGACGGAGACGTCGCCCGCGGACGGGACCTCCAGCTGCTGGAGCACGGGATCGGCGGGCCGGGTCGCGAAGGTGTCCCCGGGCAGGAGGAGGACGGGGAGGCGGTTGACGGTGGCGAGGGCGGCGCCGGTGACGAGGTTGGTGGCGCCGGGGCCGATGGAGGTGGTGACGGCGTGCGCGGAGAGCCGGCCGGACTGGCGGGCGTAGCCGACGGCGGCGTGCACCATGGCCTGTTCGTTGCGGCCCTGGAGGTAGGGCATCGCACGGCCGGACTCGACGAGCGCCTGGCCGACCCCGGCGACGTTGCCGTGGCCGAAGATGCCCCAGGTCGCGCCGATCAGGCGCCGGCGCCGGCCGTCACGCTCGGTGTACTGGCGGGACAGGAAGGACACCAGGGCCTGTGCCGTGGTGAGGCGGCGGGTACTCATGGGCGTGCCTCCGTCCCGTAGAACGGCAGTCTGGGGTCCACCGGCTGCGAGGGCCAGGTGTCGCGGATCCAGCCGTGGTCCGGGTGGTCGCTGATCAGCCACTCCCGCTGCTCCCCCGGGCCCGCCATCACATTGAGGTAGTAGAGGGTGCGGCCGGGTGAGGCGATGGAGGGGCCGTGCCAGCCGTCGGGGATCAGGACCGCGTCGCCGCTGCGGACCTCGGCGAGGACATCCGTACCGCCGTCCCGGGAGGGCGACACCCGGTGGTAGCCGAGGCCGTCGTGCTCCACCTCGAAGTAGTAGATCTCCTCCAGCACGGACTCGGCGCCGGGGCGGTGCTCGTCGTGCTTGTGCGGTGGGTAGGACGACCAGTTGCCGCCGGGGGTGAGGACCTCGACGGCGATCAGCCGGTCGCAGTCGAAGGTGTCGGCGGCGGCGAAGTTGTTGACCTGGCGGGAGCAGTTCCCGGAGCCGCGCAGCTCGACGGGCACCTCCGGCGCGGGGCCGTAGCGAGCGGGGAGTCGTCGCTCACACTTCGCTCCTGCCAGGGCGAAGCGGCCTCCTGCGCCGGAGGCGATCTGTGCTCGGGCGTCACGCGGTACATAGGCGAAGTCGGATACCCCGCTGAACACGCTTTCCCGGCCCAGCAGTTCAAAGATCTCACCTGAGGAGTGCACCGTACAGCCACCGGTCAACGGCAGAACGATCCACTCGCTCTCTCCGGTGACGAGCGTGTGAACTTCGCCGGGCCCGAGCTCCAGGACACGCAGACTCGACCGGTCCCAGCCGGCCCGCTCCGGGTCGATGTCGAGGGTGCAGGAGCCGCTCGCCGTGCTCCCGGCCTTCAGGTGGTGGCGCGGTTCGTGGTCCGTCGTCATGTTCTCGGCTCCATTTCTCTCGGCTCCAGCAGCGAAACAGCCGTGTCGACGGCCGCGGCCACCTCTCCGTCGGCCGGATAGAGCAGCGAACGCCCCACCACCAGCCCCTGGACGGTCGGCAGCCGCAGCGCCGTGCGCCACTTCTCGAACGCTCCGTCGAGGTCGTCGCCCACCTCCCCGCCCAGCAGCACCGCGGGCAGCGTCGACGTCTCCATCACCCGGGACATGTCGTCGGGGTTCTCGGTGACGGGGACCTTGAGCCAGGTGTACGCGGAAGTCCCGGCCAGCCCGGACGCGATGGCGATCGAGGTGGTGACCGCTTCCGCGCCGAGGTCATTGCGGACATGGCCGTCGGTGCGGCGGCAGAGGAACGGTTCGACGAAGACCGGCAGCCGGTGTGCGGCCATGGCGTCGATGGCGCGGGCGGTGGCATGCATGGTGTCGAGCGAGCCGGGGTCGTCGTAGTCGATGCGGAGCAGCAGTTTGCCCGCGTCGAAGCGGAGACGGGCGAGGTCCTCGGGGCGGTGGCCGGTGAACCGGTCGTCGAGTTCGAAGGCCGCGCCCGCGAGTCCGCCGCGGTTCATCGAGCCGATGACGACCTTGTTCTCCAACGCGCCGAGGAGCAGCAGGTCGTCGAGGATGTCGGCGGTGGCGAGCACTCCGTCGACACCGGGGCGGGAGAGGGCCAGGCGGAGCCGTTCCAGCAGCTCGAAGCGGTTGGCCATGGCCAGTGCGCGGTCGCCGACGGCGAGGGAGCCACGGGCCGGATGGTCCGCCGCGATGATCATCAGCCGTCCGCCGCTGCCGACCAGGGGGCGTCTGCGGCGGCGCGCGGCGGCCTCGGCGACGGCCTCGGGGTGGCGCATGCGCAAC
This sequence comes from Streptomyces sp. NBC_00984, assembly GCF_045162475.1. Taxonomy (NCBI): domain Bacteria; kingdom Bacillati; phylum Actinomycetota; class Actinomycetes; order Kitasatosporales; family Streptomycetaceae; genus Streptomyces; species Streptomyces sp. NBC_00984. The sequence continues at coordinate 5,908,786 of NZ_CP108734.1, read as the reverse complement.
TGGACGAGTTCGGAGACGGAGGAGGCCGCGGGCGTCATGGGGTGGCTCCGGTGGGACGGGAGGTGACGGCACCTTCGGTCAGGGCCGCTTCGACTTCGTACGGGAACGGCATGGCGGACGAGCAGGCGAGCCGGGAGGCGACGATGGCCCCCGCGGCGTTGGCGTACCGCATGATGCGCCCGGTCTCCCAGCCCGCGAGGAGTCCGTGGCAGAGCGCCCCGCCGAAGGCGTCGCCGGCGCCGAGGCCGTTGACGACCTCGACGGGCAGCGGCGGTACTTCGGCCACCGCGCCGTCGCGGTGGACGGCGAGGACGCCCTCGGGACCCTGTTTGACGACGGCGAGTTCGACGCCGGCGCCGATCAACGCGCGGGCGGCCGCGTGCGGTTCGCGCTCGCCGGTCGCGATCTCGCACTCGTCGAGGTTGCCGACGGCGACGGTGGCGAGGGCCAGGGCCTCGCGGTAGCGGGCGGTGGGGCCGTCCTGCGACGCGTCCTGCGCGGTGTCCCAGAACATCGGGCGCCAGTCGAGGTCGAAGACGGTGATGCCGGAGCGGTCGCGGGCACGCAGCGCGGCGAGGGTCGCGGTCCGGCTCGGTTCGGCGCACAGCCCGGTGCCCGTCATCCAGAAGACCCGGGCGGACCGGATGGCTTCGAGGTCCAGCTCCGAGGTGTGGATCTCCAGATCGGGGGCCTTGGGCTGCCGGTAGAAGTAGAGGGGGAAGTCGTCGGGCGGGAAGATCTCGCAGAAGGTGACCGGTGTCGGATACGCGTCGACCGGCGTCACCCACCGGTCGTCCACCCCGAACTCCCGCAGCTGGTGGTGGAGATACTCCCCGAAGGCGTCCCGGCCGGTGCGCGTCACCACCGCCGTCCGCCGTCCGAGCCGGGCCGCCGCGACGGCGACATTGGACGGTGAGCCGCCGAGAAACTTCCCGAAGGTGTCGACCCGGGACAGTGGCAGACCGGCCTGAAGGGGGTAGAGATCCACACCGATGCGGCCCATGGTGATGACGTCGTACCGCTCAGGCATAACCATCCCTTCGACCGGCGTGACTGCCTCCAGGTCTAGCCCTCCCCCCGGAACCGTGTCAATGCTTTGTCCGGACATACGGACGAATGATTGACACCCGCTCCCCCGGCCGGAAGTCTTGACGGCATGACCTCCTCCGCAGTGGCCCCGGCCCGTATCCGTATCGGTTCGGCACCCGACTCGTGGGGGGTGTGGTTCCCCGACGATCCGCTCCAAGTGCCCTGGCGGCGTTTCCTCGACGAGGTCTCCGCGGCGGGTTACGAATGGATCGAGCTCGGCCCGTACGGCTACCTCCCGACCGACCCGGCCCGCCTCGCCGACGAGACCCGGCGCCGCGGGCTCTCGGTCTCGGCCGGGACCGTTTTCACCGGATTGCACCATGGGCCGGACGTCTGGGACCGGACCTGGGCGCATGTCGCCGACATCGCGGCACTCACCCGGGCGATGGGCGCCCGGCATCTGGTGGTCATCCCCTCGTTCTGGCGCGACGACAAAACGGGCGAGGTCCTGGAGGACCGCAGTCTCACCGCGGAGCAGTGGCGCGACCTCACCACTCAGACGGAGCGGCTGGGCCGCGAGGTGCGGGACCGTTTCGGGCTGCGCATCGTCGTCCATCCGCATGCCGACACCCATATCGACACCGAGGAGAACGTCGGCCGCTTCCTCGACGCCACCGATCCGGATCTCGTCTCGCTCTGCCTGGACACCGGTCACTACGCCTACTGCGGCGGCGACAGCGTCAAGCTGATCGAGACCTACGGCGAACGGATCGGCTATCTGCACCTCAAGCAGGTCGACCCGGAGGTCCTGGCCCAAGTCGTGGCGGACGAGGTGCCGTTCGGGCCGGCCGTGGCGCGCGGGGTGATGTGCGAACCGCCGGGCGGGGTGCCCGCGCTGGAGCCCGTGCTGGCCGCCGCCCGCGGGCTGGACGCCGATCTGTTCGCCATCGTCGAGCAGGACATGTACCCGTGCCCGCCCGACAAACCCCTCCCCATCGCCCGCCGCACCCGGGAGTTCCTCCGCTCCTGCGGCGCGCCCCCGCGGCCGGGACGCCCCAACACGCCGAACGGCCCTCGGAACTGACACCTCCGGCCCCGTACCCGTACGGCGGCGAGCACCCCGCACCCGCCGCCGTACAGGGCCCCCTCGCCCGAATGCCGTACAGCGCCACACACCATAAGATTCGGACAAATTAGGAGATATACACGATAGATAGAGGGAGTCCGCGTGAACTGGTACAGCGACCCCGACAGTCCGTCACCCGCCGCTCCTTCCGCTCCTTCCGCTCCTTCCGCTCCTTCCGCTCCTTCCGCTCCTTCCGCTCCTTCCGCTCCTTCCGCTCCTTCCGCTCCTTCCGGAAGCCGAACGGGCGTTTCCGCCTCGCCGCGCCGGTGATCGGCACATATCTCGGCGTCGCCGTGCTGCACTCGCTCTGGGACTCGATGCACGGCATCGCGATCTGGCTGGTCGCCGAGATCACCGACACGGGCCTGAGCCGTGCGCTCTTCGCGCAGGGATACATCCCGGCCCCCACCTCCGAGCAGCAGCATCTGTTCACCCTCTTCTCGGTCGGCGGCATCGTCGTGATCACGCTCGTCGCGCTGGCCTGGCTGCGGTCGCTGGCCCACGGCGCGCGGAACGCCGGCGCGAGCGAGGGGCGGGGCACTCGCGTTCATACCCCCTAGGGGTATAGTGTGGAGTGTGTTGGGACGCACGGGACTTTCCCGGGCCTCCCCGACACCGCAACCCTTTGTGCTCGTCGAAGAGGAGAACACCATGACCGCCGAGACCCAGCTCCCCCAGGCCACCGGTTCCTGCTGCTCCCCCAGCGGCTCCTGCCACGACGGCGCGGACGCCGGTGCGCAGGCGGGCGACGTGACCACCGTCTACCAGGTGTCCGGCATGACCTGTGGACACTGCGAGGGCTCCGTCTCCGAGGAGATCTCCGGTATCGAGGGCGTCGCCTCGGTGAAGGCCGTGGCCTCCACGGGCCGGGTGACCGTCGTCTCCGCGGCCCCGCTGGCCGACGACGCGGTGCGCGCCGCGGTCGACGAAGCGGGCTACGAGCTCGTCGGCCGGGCCTGAACACCATCGGGGCACTCCCCGATACGCCGGACGCATCCGCGTCGCCCCCTTTGCCGCCGGGCCGGACCGACCAGCAGATACTGGTGGGGCACGGCCCGGTCGGCATTTCAGGAGTTCGGACATGCACAGCGCAACAGAGGCCGGGACCCGGGCGGCGGAGGCTTCGACCGCTGAACTCACGATCGGCGGCATGACCTGCGCCTCCTGCGCGGCCCGCGTCGAGAAGAAGCTCAACCGGATGGACGGCGTCACCGCCACCGTCAATTACGCGACCGAGAAGGCCAAGGTCGCCTTCAGCCCGGAGACCGGCCTCGCGGATCTGATCGCCACGGTCGAGAGGACCGGTTACACGGCGCAGCCGGTGCACCACCCGGAACCACCCCCGTCCGCCCCGCCGACCAGCGATGACACCCGGGCCGGCACCGAAGCCGAGGACGACGACCCCGACGAGCGGAGCGCCGCCCAGGCTCTCGCCCTGCTGCGGCAGCGGCTGATCGTCTCGGCCGTCCTCGCCGCCCCCGTCGTCGTGCTCGCGATGGTCCCGGCCCTCCAGTTCGACAACTGGCAGTGGCTCTCGCTCACCCTCGCCGCTCCCGTCGTCGTCTGGGGCGGACTGCCCTTCCACCGCGCGACCTGGACCAACCTCCGGCACGGCGCGGCCACCATGGACACCCTGGTCTCGATCGGCACGCTGGCCGCCTTCGGCTGGTCCCTGTGGGCGCTCTTCCTCGGCGACGCGGGCATGACCGGGATGCGGCACGGCTTCGACCTCACCGTCTCGCGCGCCGGTGACTCGTCCACCATCTATCTGGAGGTCGCGGCCGGGGTCGTCACCTTCCTCCTGCTGGGCCGCTATCTGGAGGCGAGGTCCAAGCGGAAGGCCGGTTCCGCCCTGCGCGCGCTGATGCACCTGGGCGCGAAGGACGTCTCCGTCCTCCGGGACGGTACGGAGGTACGCGTCCCCGTCGCCCGGCTGGCCTCGGGCGACCGCTTCGTCGTCCGCCCCGGCGAGAAGATCGCCACCGACGGCACCGTCGTCGAGGGTGCCTCGGCCGTGGACGCCTCGATGCTCACCGGTGAGTCCGTGCCCGTGGAGGTGGGTGTCGGCGACTCCGTCACCGGGGCCACCGTGAACACCTCCGGCCGGCTCGTCGTCGAGGCCACCCGGGTCGGCGCCGACACCCAGCTGGCCCGGATGGCGAAGCTCGTCGAGGACGCGCAGAACGGCAAGGCCGAGGTGCAGCGCCTCGCCGACCGGATCTCCGCGGTCTTCGTGCCCGTGGTGCTGGTGATCGCGCTCGTCACCCTGGTCGCGTGGCTGCTCGTCACGGACGACGTGACCGCCGCGTTCACCGCCGCCGTGGCCGTACTGATCATCGCCTGCCCCTGCGCCCTGGGCCTCGCCACCCCCACCGCCCTCATGGTCGGCACCGGACGCGGCGCCCAGCTCGGCATCCTCATCAAGGGCCCCGAAGTCCTGGAGACCACCCGCCGCGTCGACACGATCGTCCTCGACAAGACCGGCACCGTCACCACCGGCCGCATGACCCTCCTCGACGTCCACACCACCGAAGACACCGACGAAACCGACGTGCTCCGCCTCGCCGGCGCCCTGGAACACTCCTCCGAACACCCCATCGCCCAGGCCGTCGCCACCGGAGCCGCCGAACGCACCGGCACCCCCCTCCCCACCCCCGAGGACTTCGCCAACATCCCCGGCCTCGGCGTCCAGGGCGTCGTCGACGGGCACCGGGTACTCGTCGGCCGTCCGCAGTTGCTCGCCGACGCGGGCATCGACACCTCCGACGCCCTGTCAGGCGCCGTCGCGGACGCGGCGGCCGAGGGCCGCACCGCGGTCATGGTCGCCTGGGACGGGCGGGCGCGCGGCGTCCTCGCCGTGGCCGACAAGATCAAGGACACCAGCGCGGAGGCCGTCGCCGAGCTCCGCGCCCTCGGCCTCCGCCCCGTTCTGCTGACCGGTGACAACCGCGCCGTGGCCGACGCCGTGGCCCGTGCCGTCGGGATCGACGAGGTCCACGCCGAGGTCCTGCCCGAGGAGAAGGTGCACGTCATCGAGGGGCTGCGGGCCGAGGGCCGCTCGGTCGCGATGGTCGGTGACGGGGTCAACGACGCCGCCGCCCTCGCCACCGCCGACCTCGGCCTGGCGATGGGCACCGGCACGGACGCCGCGATCGAGGCGAGCGATCTCACCCTGGTTCGTGGAGATCTCAAGGTGGCCGCCGACGCGATCCGGCTGTCCAGGCGCACCCTGACCACCATCAGGGGCAACCTGTTCTGGGCATTCGGTTATAACGCAGCCGCCTTGCCCCTTGCGGCATTTGGCCTGCTCAACCCTATGATTGCGGGAGCGGCGATGGCGTGCTCCTCAGTCTTCGTCGTGACGAACAGCCTGCGGTTGCGCGCCTTCACGTAATTTCCACAAAGAGATCCAGATCACATGGATTTCGGGGTAACCATCCGGCGGGTTCGTGAGTCTAAGAGTGCGATGCCAAGGATGTCTTGGGGGACATCCATCGGAGGGTCTTGGGGGACGCTCCGGGCAAGCGTTGGCCGGGGCACGTGCACCGGGGAGCTTTGAGCGGCCCTCCCGTGCGTACGTACCCCGGCAGACCGCACCAGCAGGACAAGTGAAGAGCGCAGTTCGCAGTAGCTGAGGAACGCAGGAGCTCCGGCTCCCACAGACGCCCGGCCGGATCCCGTGGGGGGAATCCGCTCCGGGACATGGGAAGCGCCTCGCTGTCGGCCCGTGGGGGGATCGATGGCGGGGCGCTTCTCGCTGTTGTCAGGCGCTCGCCGTGCCGCCGCCGGGTACGCAAATCGCCCCGGACACCGCGCTCTGTGCGAAAGCGCGGTACGCGGGGCGAAGTCGACCGGCCTCGGCGGCCGGGGGTCGTGCGGGGGGGGTGCGACGAGGCTCAGCGGGCCTCGACCGGGACGAAGTCGCGCAGGACCTCTCCGGTGTAGATCTGGCGCGGGCGGCCGATGCGGGAACCCGGCTCCTTGATCATCTCGTGCCACTGGGCGATCCAGCCGGGGAGACGGCCGATCGCGAAGAGCACGGTGAACATCTCGGTCGGGAAGCCCATGGCCCGGTAGATCAGACCCGTGTAGAAGTCCACGTTCGGGTAGAGGTTGCGCGAGACGAAGTACTCGTCGGAGAGCGCGTGCTCCTCCAGCTTCAGCGCGATGTCGAGCAGCTCGTCGGACTTGCCGAGCGCGGACAGCACGTCGTGGGCGGCGGCCTTGATGATCTTGGCGCGCGGGTCGAAGGACTTGTAGACGCGGTGGCCGAAGCCCATCAGCCGGACGCCGTCCTCCTTGTTCTTCACCTTGCGGATGAAGGAGTCGACATCGCCGCCGTTGGCCTGGATGCCTTCGAGCATCTCCAGCACCGACTGGTTGGCGCCACCGTGCAGCGGGCCCCACAGCGCCGAGATGCCGGCGGAGATCGAGGCGAACATGTTCGCCTGCGAGGAGCCGACCAGACGCACGGTGGAGGTCGAACAGTTCTGCTCGTGGTCCGCGTGCAGGATGAGCAGCTTGTCGAGCGCGGAGACGACGACCGGGTCCAGGTCGTACTCCTGGGCGGGGACCGAGAAGGTCATGCGCAGGAAGTTCTCGACGTACCCGAGGTCGTTGCGCGGGTAGACGAAGGGGTGGCCGATCGACTTCTTGTAGGCGTACGCCGCAATCGTCGGCAGCTTGGCGAGCAGCCGGATCGTCGAGAGGTGGCGCTGCTCCTCGTCGAACGGGTTGTGGCTGTCCTGGTAGAACGTGGACAGCGCGCTGACGACCGAGGACAGCATGGCCATCGGGTGGGCGTCGCGCGGGAAGCCGTCGAAGAAACGCTTGACGTCTTCGTGCAGCAGCGTGTGCTGGGTGATCTCGTTCTTGAAGGTCGACAGCTCGTCGACCTTGGGAAGCTCGCCGTTGATGAGCGTGTACGCGACCTCGAGGAACGTCGAGCGCTCGGCGAGCTGCTCGATGGGGTAGCCGCGGTAGCGCAGGATGCCCTGCTCACCGTCGAGGTAGGTGATGGCGGATTTATAGGCTGCGGTGTTGCCATATCCGCTGTCCAGCGTCACCAGACCGGTATTGGCCCGGAGCTTCCCGATATCGAAGCCCTTGTCGCCGACGGTGCTGTCGATCACCGGGTAGGTGTACTCGCCGTCGCCGTACCGCAGTACTACAGAGTTGTCGCTCACGTCATCCCTCACCGACGTAGTGCCTCTTCTTCGAGGTTCCCTGACTGTCTCCACCCTCCCCCATTTGGCTCAGGAGAGTGCACTCGGGGTCGTCCATTGGACCTACTCGCGGCACTGAGTGCCGCGAACTTACTCATCCTGCCCCCTCGGTTCCGGTTCCGGAAGGGCTGCGTGATGTTTCCCACCGATTTGATCGATCATTTTTCCGCCGATCCTCCGCCCGAGCCCCCTGACAACCGGTAATCCAGCGCCGTACAGCGTCTGCCTGCGGAAACCGTGCGGACCGCCTGGCCGATCGCCTGCCGCGAGCCGACCAGCACGACGAGCTTCTTGGCCCTGGTCACGGCGGTGTACAGCAGGTTCCGCTGGAGCATCATCCAGGCGCTCCTGGTAACGGGGATGACGACGGCCGGGTACTCGCTGCCCTGGGAGCGGTGGATCGTCATGGCGTACGCGTGGGCCAGCTCGTCCAGCTCGTCGAAGTCGTAACCGATCTCCTCGTCCTCGTCGGTGAGGACCGTCAGCTTCTGTTCGTCCAGGTCGAGGGCGGTGACGACGCCGACCGTGCCGTTGAAGACGCCGTTCTCCCCCTTGTCGTAGTTGTTGCGGATCTGGGTGACCTTGTCGCCGACCCGGAAGACCCGGCCGCCGAACCGCTTCTCGGGGAGGTTCGGGCGGCCCGGGGTGATGGCCTGCTGGAGGAGTCCGTTGAGCGTGCCCGCGCCGGCCGGGCCCCGGTGCATCGGGGCGAGGACCTGTACGTCGCGCCGCGGGTCGAGGCCGAACTTGGCGGGAATGCGGCGCGCCGCGACGTCCACCGCGAGCACGCCGGCGTCCTCCGTCTCGTCCTCCACGAAGAGGAAGAAGTCCTTGAGGCCCTGGGTGAGGGGCGGTATCCCGGAGTTGATCCGGTGGGCGTTGGTGACGACGCCGGACTGCTGGGCCTGGCGGAAGATCGTGGTGAGCCGGACCGCGGGGACGGGGCTGCCGTCGGCGAGCAGATCGCGCAGCACCTCCCCCGCGCCGACCGACGGCAACTGGTCGACATCCCCGACGAGCAGGAGGTGGGCGCCGGGCGCCACCGCCTTCAGCAGCTTGTTGGCGAGCAGCAGATCCAGCATCGACGCCTCGTCGACGACGACCAGATCGGCGTCCAGCGGACGGTCCCGGTCGTACGCGGCGTCGCCGCCCGGCTTCAGTTCGAGCAGCCGGTGCACGGTGGACGCCTCGGCCCCGGTCAGCTCGGAGAGCCGCTTGGCCGCCCGCCCGGTGGGCGCGGCCAGCACCACCTTGGCCTTCTTGGCCCGCGCCAGCTCCACGATCGACCGGACGGTGAACGACTTCCCGCAGCCGGGCCCACCGGTCAGCACCGCGACCTTCCGGCTGAGCGCCAGCCGGACCGCCGCCTCCTGCTCGGGGGCCAGATTCGCCCCCGTACGCGTGCCGAGCCAGGCCAGCGCCTTGTCCCAGTCCACGTCCGCGAAGGCCGGCATCCGCTCCTCGGGCGTCCGCAGCAGCCGCTGGACCTGGGCGGCGAGGGCGATCTCGGCACGGTGGAAGGGCACCAGATAGATGGCGGTGACGAACTCGCCGCCCTCGGGCGACGGCACCTTCTCCCGTACGACGCCCTCCGGGTCCTCGGCCAGTTCGGCGAGGCACTCGATGACCAGTCCCGTGTCGACCTGGAGCAGCTTCACCCCGTCCGCGATCAGCCGCTCCTCCGGGAGGAAGCAGTGCCCCTGGTCGGTGGACTGCGACAACGCGTACTGCAGTCCCGCCTTGACCCTCTCCGGGCTGTCGTGCGGGATGCCGACGGCCTGGGCGATCTTGTCGGCGGTGAGGAAGCCGATGCCCCAGACGTCGGCGGCGAGCCGGTAGGGCTGGTTCTTCACGACGGAGATCGACGCGTCCTCGTACTTCTTGTAGATACGGACGGCGATGGAGGTGGAGACGCCGACGCCCTGGAGGAAGACCATCACCTCCTTGATCGCCTTCTGCTCCTCCCACGCAGCGGCGATCATCTTCGTGCGCTTGGGGCCGAGACCGGGGACCTCGACGAGCCGCTTCGGTTCGTTCTCGATGATGTCGAGGGTGTCGACGCCGAAGTGGGTGGTGATCCGGTCGGCCATCACCGGGCCGATGCCCTTGATCAGGCCGGAGCCGAGATAGCGGCGGATGCCCTGGATGGTGGCGGGCAGGATCGTCGTGTAGTTCTCGACGGTGAACTGCTTGCCGTACTGCGAGTGCGAGCCCCAGCGCCCTTCCATCCGCAGCGACTCACCGGGCTGCGCACCGAGCAGCGAACCGACCACGGTGAGCAGATCGTTGGCACCGCGACCGGTGTCGACGCGCGCGACCGTGTACCCGTTCTCCTCGTTGGCGTACGTGATGCGCTCCAGCACACCTTCGAGGACGGCCAGGTTCGGCATGGTGGACATGGACCGACGGTATCGGTTCCCACTGACACCGCGTTCCCGGCCTCGGCGGCCGTCGGCCGGCTCAGGTGCTGCCTCAGTGGACGACGCCGCTGCTCACGGCCGCTTGCTCCGCGGCGACGGGCGGCGACCGTTCGTCCGGTGCGCCGGCTGCCCGAGCCACCGGCCCCCGTCCTGCCCGGAAGGGACGCTCGCCCGGTTCGTTGTTCCTCCGGGGACTTCCCTACTTCGCGGGGACCACGATGTGCAGCTTGCCGTCGATCACGGCCCAGGCCACGTCGGTCGGCGTCGACGCGGTCGCGCTCTCCTGGAGCGGGAAGACATAGAGGCCCTCCGCCGGTGCGCCGAGGTCGCGGAACAGCGGCTTCTTGCTGATCCAGATCTTGCCGTCGCCGTCCCAGACCGTCGGCGTGTCGTAGTAGAAGTACCCATGCGTGCGCAGCTCGTCGGCGATGCCCTCGGCCCGCTGCCGCAACCCGGCGATCCGGGCCTCGGCGACGGCTTCCTGCCCGGTGCTGAACGCGACGACGTGGTAGACGTTGTCGTCGCCGTAGTCCCGGGTGGCCAGAACGGTGGCCCGCGCCACGCCCTTCGCGGTGGCCTGCGAGAACAGGGCGTGATTCTTCTTGGCCCGCTTCCCGAACAGTCCGCCCCCGAAGAGCTCCTTGAGCCCTTCCACGGAGTCGAGCTTTCCGGTCAGTTGAGGATTCTGCGACATCTCTTGTTGCCTTTCGGTGAGCACGATTCGCACTGGTGTGCTATCGGAAGCGTAGGGCAACTCTCATGTATGCGCAGCCATTTATATGGACCGTTCAACTCCCCCTCCCGCCGGGCGTGCCGGCGGCAGCCGCATCCTGAGGGCGGGCCAACTCTTCGGACACCACCGGCCTCGGCAGCGCGGTGCCGATACTGCCGCCTTCGGTAGGCTCGCGGGTCATTCCGCCCGGTCACCACCGGGGCGGTCACGACCTTCCGGGCATCCCGCCGGAGGCGGAGCGACGCGGTCGAGGATGGGTCCGCACACGGTTCCCGGAAAACGAAACGGGGCCCGGTCAAAGACCGGACCCCCCTCGCTTTCCCCCACCGTCAGGGCTTCCCGATCCCCCCAGATCCCTCCCCGGAAGCACCCGACTCCACATACGACTCGGCTGGGTGCCGAACGGTTGCATGCCTTGACGATCTCTTTGCCTTGGTGGCAAAGCGCCTTCTCAGCAGGCGTGTTCGGCGTACCGGGACGCGACCTCCGCGAGGACTTCGGCGCCGTCCCGGGCCCAGAGGCCCTCGTTGAAGATCTCCACCTCGATCGGGCCGCCGAAGCCGGTGGCCTCGACCAGGGTGCGGAACGCCCGGAAGTCCACCGCTCCGTCGCCGAGTTGGCCGCGGCCCACCAGGACGCCGGCCGGGAGCGGGGTGATCCAGTCGGCCAGCTGGAAGGAGTGGATGCGGCCGCCCGCGCCCGCGCGGGCGATCTGCGCGGGCGCCTGGTCGTCCCACCAGATGTGGTACGTGTCGACAACCACCCCGACCTGTTCGGCGGGGAAGTGCTCCGCGATGTCCAGGGCCTGGGAGAGCGTGGAGACGACGCAGCGGTCCGAGGCGAACATCGGGTGCAGCGGCTCGATGGCGAGGCGTACACCGCGTTCGGCCGCGTACGGAGCCAGTTGCCCCAGAGCGTCCACGATGCGTTCACGGGCGCCGTGCAGGTCCTTGCTGCCCTCCGGGAGGCCGCCGGAGACCAGGACCAGGGTGTCGGTGGACAGGGCCGCCGCCTCGTCGAGCGCGGCGCGGTTGTCGTCCAGGGCGCGGGCCCGTTCCGCCGGGTCCAGGGCGGTGAAGAAGCCGCCGCGGCACAGGCTGGTGACGGACAGGCCGGAGTCGGCCAGGAGCCGGGCGGTGCGCTCGATGCCGTACGACTGGACGGGGGCCCGCCACAGGCCGACCTTGTCGATGCCCGCCTTGACGCAGCCCTCGGCCAGTTCGGGCAGCGACCACTGCTTGATGGTCTCCTGGTTGATGGAGAGACGGCCGTCGCTCATCGGGTGCCTCCGTTACCGCCGTTGACCGCGAGCAGGGTGCGCATCCGGGATTCGGCCAGCTCCGGGTCGGGGAACAGGCCGAGCCGGTCGGCGAGTTCGTACGCCTTCGCCAGATGCGGCAGCGAGCGGGCGGACTGCAGGCCGCCGACCATCGTGAAGTGGTCCTGGTGGCCGGCCAGCCAGGCGAGGAACACCACGCCCGTCTTGTAGAAGCGGGTGGGCACCTGGAAGAGGTGGCGGGACAGCTCGACCGTGGGGTCGAGAAGGTCGCGGAAACCCTGGGTGTCACCCGTGTCGAGGACCCGTACCGCGTGGGCGGCCAGCGGGCCCAGCGGGTCGAAGATGCCGAGCAGGGCGTGACTGAAGCCCCGGTCGTCGCCCGCGATCAGCTCGGGGTAGTTGAAGTCGTCGCCGGTGTAGCAGCGGACCCCGCCCGGGAGGCGGCGGCGGACGTCGATCTCGCGCTCGGCGTCCAGGAGCGAGATCTTGATGCCGTCGACCTTGTCCGGGTGCTCCGCGATGACCTTCAGGAACGTGTCGGTCGCGGTGTCGAGGTCCGAGGAGCCCCAGTAGCCGTCCAGCGCGGGGTCGAACATCGGGCCCAGCCAGTGCAGGACGACCGGCTCCGACGCCTGGCGCAGCAGGTGGGCGTACGTCTCCAGGTAGTCCTCGGGCCCCTTCGCCGCCGCGGCGAGCGCGCGGGAGGCCATCAGGATGGCCTGGGCGCCGCTCTCCTCGACGAGGGCGAGCTGCTCCTCGTACGCGGACCGCACCTCGGCGAGGGAGGCGGGGCCGGTGAGCTGGTCGGTGCCGACGCCGCAGGCGATGCGGCCGCCGACCGCCTTGGCCTCGGCGGCGGAGCGGCGGATCAGCTCGGCCGCGCCCGCCCAGTCCAGGCCCATGCCGCGCTGGGCGGTGTCCATCGCCTCGGCGACGCCCAGGCCGTGCGACCAGAGGTGGCGGCGGAAGGCGAGGGTGGCGTCCCAGTCGACGGCGGCCGGGGAGTCGGGGCTGATGTCGGCGTACGGGTCGGCGACGACATGGGCGGCGGAGAAGACCGTGCGCGAGGCGAGCGGGCCGGTGCCGGGGGCCAGGTCGAGCGGGGTGGCGCGGGGTTCGTACGGGCCCTGCGGGAGGTGGATGGTCACTCAGATCAGCTCCGATGTGCCGTGCGTGGGGTGGCTCGTCACAGCGACAGCTCCGGTACGTCGAGGCGGCGGCCCTCGGCGTGGGACTTCAGGCCCAGCTCGGCGAGCTGCACGCCGCGAGCGCCGGCCATCAGGTCCCAGGTGTACGGCTCGTCGAGGACGATGTGGCGCAGGAAGAGCTCCCACTGGGCCTTGAAGCCGTTGTCGAAGACCGCGTTGTCGGGGACTTCCTGCCACTGGTCGCGGAACGACTCGGTGACCGGGAGGTCGGGGTTCCAGACCGGCTTGGGGGTGGCCGAGCGGTGCTGGACACGGCAGTTGCGCAGGCCCGCGACGGCGGATCCGTGGGTTCCGTCGACCTGGAACTCGACGAGCTCGTCGCGGTTGACGCGGACCGTCCAGGAGGAGTTGATCTGCGCGACCGCGCCGCTCTCCAGCTGGAAGATGCCGTACGCGGCGTCGTCGGCGGTGGCGGCGTACGGCTTGCCCTGCTCGTCCCAGCGCTGCGGGATGTGCGTCTGGACGTGCGCCTGGACGGTGGAGACCCGGCCGAACAGCTCGTGGAGCACGTACTCCCAGTGCGGGAACATGTCGACGACGATGCCGCCGCCGTCCTCCGCGCGGTAGTTCCACGACGGGCGCTGAGCCTCCTGCCAGTCGCCCTCGAAGACCCAGTAGCCGAACTCGCCGCGCACGGAGAGGATCTCGCCGAAGAAGCCGCCGTCGATGAGGCGCTTCAGCTTCAGCAGGCCCGGCAGGAAGATCTTGTCCTGGACCACGCCGTGCTTGATTCCGGCTTCACCGGCCAGCCGGGCCAGCTCCAGGGCGCCCTCGACGTCCGTGGCGGTGGGCTTCTCGGTGTAGATGTGCTTGCCCGCGGCGATGGCCTTCTTGATCGCGTCCACGCGGGCCGAGGTGACCTGGGCGTCGAAGTAGATGTCGATCGTGTCGTCGGCGAGGACCGCGTCGAGGTCGGTCGACCACTCGGTCAGGCCGTGCTGCGCGGCGAGCTCCTCCAGCGCGTGGGCGCGGCGGCCGACGAGGACGGGCTCGGGCCACAGCACGTCGCCGTCGCCGAGGTCGAGGCCGCCCTGCTCGCGGATCGCGAGGATCGAGCGCACCAGGTGCTGCCGGTATCCCATGCGACCCGTGACGCCGTTCATGGCGATGCGCACTGTCCTGCGTGTCACGAAACTTCCTCCAACAACCGTAGCAAGCGCTTTCTATCCGGGATGACGCTAGCCTGCCGACAGCGGCGCGGACAAGAGGGCCCGGCCCAAAACCCTCGGAGGAAAGCGATGACAGTCACCCTGGCGGATGTGGCGGCTCGCGCCCGGGTGTCGCCGGCCACCGTCTCCCGCGTGCTGAACGGCAACTACCCCGTGGCCGCGTCCACCCGCGAGCGGGTCCTGCGCGCGGTGGACGACCTGGACTATGTGCTCAACGGGCCGGCGAGTTCACTCGCGGCGGCCACGTCGGACCTGGTCGGCATCCTGGTCAACGACATCGCGGACCCGTTCTTCGGGATCATGGCGGGTGCGGCGCAGACCGAGATCGGCGGCCCCGGGGACGGCTCGGGCCGGGCGGGTGGCGAGAAGCTCGCCGTCGTCTGCAACACCGGCGGCTCCCCCGAGCGCGAACTCACCTATCTCACCCTGCTCCAGCGCCAGCGCGCCGCGGCCGTCGTGCTGACCGGGGGCGCCGTGGAGGACCCGGCGCACCAGGCCGCCGTCTCCGCCAAGCTGGCCAAGCTCGCGGACGCGGGCACCCGGGTGGTGCTGTGCGGGCGGCCCCCGCTGCCGGACGGCGAGGCGGTCGTGGCCGCGCTCGCCTTCGACAACCGGGGCGGCGGACGCCGCCTCACCGAGCACCTGCTCTCGCTCGGCCACCGGCGGATCGGCTATGTCGCGGGCCCGCTGGAGCGGACGACCACCCGCCACCGGCTGGAGGGCCACCGCGACGCGATGCGGGCGGCGGGGCTCGTCGGCGACGAGGAGCGCCTCACCGTCCACGGACCCTACGACCGCCGCTCCGGCTACGACGCCACACTCGAACTCCTGCGCCGCGAACCGGAGGTGACGGCGGTCGTCGCCGCCAACGACACGGTGGCCCTGGGCGCGAGCGCGGCGATCCGGGACCGCGGTCTCCGTATCCCCGAGGACATCTCGGTGGCAGGCTTCGACGACCTGCCGTTCTCGGTGGACGCGGTCCCGGCGCTGACGACCGTGCGGCTGCCGCTCTTCGAGGCGGGCGCGCGGGCGGGCCGCCTCGCGATGGGCAAGGAGACGCCGCCGCCCGGGGGCATCGCGACGATCGCGGCCGAACTGATGGTGCGGGGGTCGACGGCGCCGCCGCGGTCGTGAGCCGCGCCCCGCGACCTGTGACCTGTGACCCGTGACCCACGCCCTACGCCGCGCGCCCCGCGACCCGCGACCCGCGACCCGGGCCCATGATGTGCCGGCCGCTGCCCGGTCCGTACGGTGCAGTGGCACGTACCGACGGAAGGACACGCACGTGAAGCTCGCTTTCTCGACCCTCGGAGTGCCGGGGATGCCGGTCGCCGACGTCGTCCGGCTCGCCGCCGGACACGGCTACCAGGGGGTGGAGCTGCGCGCCCACCCCGAGGAGCCGGTGCACCCGGGTATCTCCGCGCCCGAACGGGCCGCCGTCGTGGAGGAGTTCAGGAAGGGCGGCGTCGAGATCCTGACCGTCGCCGGGTATGTCCGGGCCGCCGCCGAGGGCGACGACGCGCCGGTGCTGGAGGAGCTCGCCGGGCTGGTGGACCTGGCGCACGACCTGGGCGCACAGAACGTCCGGGTCTTCCCGGGCGGCGGTGGCCAGGACCCCGCCGTGGCCGACGCGACCGCTGCCCGGCGACTGGCCGCCGCCGCTCCGCACGCCGCCGACAAAGGCGTACGCATCCTGCTGGAGACCCATGACTCGCACCGGGCCGGCGTCGATGTGGCCCGGGTCGTCGGGACGGTCGGGCACGGCCAGGTCGGCGCGCTGTGGGACATCATGCACACCTGGCTGGCGGGCGAGGAGCCGGCCGCGAGCCATGCGGTGCTGTCCCCGCACCTGGGATACGTACAGGTGAAGGACATGGCGTCGGCCGAGGACACCGAGCCGTTGGCGCTGGGGGCCGGGGTGCTGCCGCTGGGCGCCTGCCTGGACACGCTGGACCCGGACAGCTGGGTCTGCTGGGAGTACGAGAAGCGCTGGCACCCGGGGGCGGCGGAGCTGCCGGGGCTGCTGGCCGCCGGGCGGGAGCATCTGCTGCGGCTGGGTGCGACGGGGCGGTAGGGCACCCAGCAGACGACTGGCCCCCCGCCTGGCCGGGCACCGGCCACAGTGAGACGGCCTTGAACACACCCGCCGAGCCCGGTAACCGAAGTGGTAGCCCATCCGACCATTTCCATGCGGACCGATTCACCTTCCATGAAGGGTGATCGGTATGGACGCGTGGCAGGCTCGGACCGACCACCAGTGCTCATGTGGGCGCTTCCGGCCGGGCCCTAGCGGAGGTAGGTGCGCTGCCATTCCGCGAGGGACATCGTCTGTGCAGCCTCGGCGAGCGCGAGAGCAGAGGGCGTCTTGAGTTTCGCCCTGGTGGAGTCCACCCATTCCTGCGCTGCCGGGTAACCCTGCTGAAGGTATTCCAGCCCCTGGATCATGCACTCCAACTTGTCGGCGTCGTGGGCAACGAGGACTTCGAGGGAGTCGCTGTTCTCGTATTCGTCGACGATGGCCTTGATGCCGTCGGCGACAGCGGGGTGCGCGTCGGCGACTTGATCGGCTGTGACGTCCTCGTTCTTGGCCACGTCGATGTACCGGCGGCCGATCCACGGGATGTCGCCGACGCGGGTCTCCTGCGTGTCGTGGAAAGTGCACAGGAGGGCGACCTTGGCGGGGTCGGCACCTTCCATCATGGCCAGGACGGACCCGACGACCGCGGTGCGCCAGGAGTGCTCGGCGATCGTCTCTGGGTCCTTGATGCCTGCGATCCACCAGCCGCTGCGCTTGCCTCGCTTCAGGGCTCCCATCTCCAGCAGGTAGCCAGTTGTTCCCATGTCGTGGTTGGTGCTGCTGGCGTCTGTCATGGCGTCCCCTCCAGTGGAGTTGATCAGGTGTGCAGGCTCAGACCGTAATGCACGGATTCCATCTCGCGCCTGGTCTGTGCGGAGATTGCATCGCCGTCCAGGAGGACGGTGACTTGGTCGGCGAGGAGGCGGTTCAGATGCGGGTCGGCCGTGAGTAGGCCGCGGCGGGAAGCGAGTAAGGCCCACACAGTGTGGGCGTTGAGGTCGACGCAACCCAGATCTGGGGCGAGGCGATCAGCCAGCTTCCGGAGGAGCGCGAGTCCGTCCCATGTGGTGTCGGAGCGGTCGAGCATGAAGGTGTCGTCAGGTCGGGGGAGTTGGTCGATGCCAAGCCAGTACGCCCAGTAGTTGAGGTTGGCGACTTCGCCGGCCTCGTCGCCCATGCCGTTCCGGATGAAGGCGCACAGCGTTTCACGATCGCCGTGCCGGGTCAGTGACGCGGCGACCGAGCGGGTGTCTGCCCAGTGGGGAGTCCAGCCGGAGCAAATACCTGGGGTGTGGCGGCGCATGTCGGCAAGCCATGCTCGCGTGTCCGGAGCTGTGTCGTACGAGCACAGGTAGAGGGCCTGGCGGCGTAGCAGGGCACCGCTCTCCCCCGCGTGGTCTGCGAGTTCGGCAGCTCGCCGCATGTGGTCGTAGAAGGCTCGTTGGTCGCTGGGATCGAGGAGTGGTGAGGAACGAGACGGCCCACGCCGACTCTTTGGCGCGGGGGCGGGAAGCGCAGCCGGTGGGGCGCCGTTCAGTGCCCACGCCAGCATGTGTGTGGTGTCGCGGGTGAACACCCAACTGGACAAGGGGTGGTGAGAGAGCATGGACGATGGCGGCCCGGACAGGGCGTGGGTGATCACTGCGTCGGCGTCCACAGCCTCGTCAAGGAGTGTCAGCATCAGGGAGGGCGCACCGAGTCGCAGCAGGGTGCGGGAGACGGCTCGGAGGTTCCCGGCTTGGGTCGAGGTGAGAGGGCGGCGTCCTGACTCCCATCCCTGGACGGTCGTCTTGTCCACGCCAAGAGCTTCAGCCAGTTCATCCTGAGTGCGAGGTACATGCTCGCGTATCACCTTGAAGAGGTGGCCGGTGACTGCGCCTTCACGTGGCCGGCGCGCGGGGCTGCGCCCAGTCAGTGTTGCGTCAGGGGCTCTTCTGCTACTTACGGCCATGACGCCTCCCCTTGGCGGTTGGGCCTGCTGTTACTCGTACCCGTAGTCAGTCCTCTCCCAACGCCTGTCTGCGTAACGTGAGAGCACGGCTTACGGCCCTTCTGGAGGGCCCGAGCGTACTGCGGCGGCGATCGCAACCACCATCCGCAGGCGCGGCACATGCCGTCACGCCGAACCACTTTGGAAAAGGGCGGCTGGGCCTTGTGGCCAAGCCGCCGGTGAGGGGTATCAGTGAACCTGCTCTCGACAAAGGCCAAGGGAACCGTCGCGCGCCCTGTCGCCCGCCCGAGGCTGACGAGGACCGCCGCGAGACTGACGCGAGCCCTGGCTGGTGGGAACCAGTGATCTGGCCCGTGACGGTGCCCGCGCATAGGACGTGTTGCCCAGCTTCCGAGCCTGCGGCGGCCGACAACCCGTCGGTGGAGTCGGCCGCTCTTCCGGTCGGCCTCAGGCTGAAGCCGCATGTTCGCCGGTACGTGGCGGAGATGGCCAGGGTGCCCCGGTACGTCGGTGATCAGCGCCGAGGTGTCGCCGCGTTCCTCCGGCTCTCGGGTGTCGCGTGTGAGCCGGTGGACGCGGTTGTCTCAGTGGTCAGCGAACTCCTGTCGAACGCTGTGCTGTACGGCGGAATGAGGTCGGTTGGGCTGTCCGTCGCGTACGACTGTCTTGAGGGCAAGGTCCGCGTTGCTGTGAACGACCGCACGCCCGGGTTACGGGCCGAGCCTCGCTCCCCCGCAGACGACCAGGAGGGAGGCCGCGGCCTGCTCCTGGTCGGCGTGCTGGCCGACGAGTGGGGAGTCAGCGAGGACGGTTGCATCACCTGGTGCGTGATCGGGGCAGGTTCTGGAGCCGGCCGGTGATGCTTGCCATCACCCCAGCGAGGACGGCATTCCTGGACGAGGAACGCCCCGTCTTCGGTGCTGTCGACAACAGCACCGAAACCGCCGAGCGGGTGCTTGCCGGGCTGAAGACCCGCCGGTGGCCCTTGTCCGAAACAGTGCTGGACGGCGTCTTCGAGGACCTGGAGCAGGTGCTCGGGGAACAGTGCCTTCCCGACGAGGCCGAGGTCGACGTACTCCTGTGCCGAATCCGTGGGTCGCTCCCTGCAACTCGTCGCGGCTGCACCCGATTCCGGCGTAGGGCCCGGCCCGGTCGATGACGTGATCGACAGAGCGAGACACCTGATCTCCACCTCATCGGCAGACGGCCCCGTCGGGCCCAAGGGGCTCCTGAGGCGCATGGCCTTGACGGCTGTCGACTTGCTCGACGAGTTGCAGCCGATCTCCTGACCACCGCACCCACCCGTTGCTCATCCACGTTGCGGTCCGGTGCGGTTTCTGCCCCCGTTCCGGCTGCTTGGCGCGTCGGCCGGATCTGACGCCCCCGCGCTGTCCCGGGCGTTCGGGAGGGCGGCCCTCGCCTACCTGCACGCGGCGGGGGCGACCCGCACTTGTCCGAGCGTTCGAGACGACTACGAGACGGAATCAACATGAAGCCACCTCCCATCGACCTGTCTGCGCCACCCGCGTGCCGTATCAGCGGGCTCGCCTGGATTCCGAACGAGCACGGCGAGGTTCTGACCATGTGCGCGAACTACGGCGAGAAGGCTGGGCGCTACCAGTTGCCGGGCGGGCACGCCGGTGAGCAGCAGTCGAACCTGGCCGCGATGGTCACCCACGTCCGGTACGAGACCGGAATCGATCCCGCGCCGATCCGGCTGCTGGGCACGGATTGGGTGCCGCACAACCCGTTGACGACCGTGGCCACGGGGCAGAACTTCATCTACCTCTGCGGCGGTGTCCGGTCGATGGCGAAGATCGTCCTTCCGTCTGCGGCCGAGAACGCCGAGCCCGACTTGTCTGGCTATCTGTGGCAGACGCCTGACACGGCCCGCTACACCATGCGGCCGTACCAGCTCCGCCGCTTCCTCGGGCTGTGGAGAGCGTGGAAAGACGGCAGGACCACTGTCATGCATGGCGGGCGCCCCGCTCTGTCCGCCACGGCTCCGGAGGCGTTGTGACGTCTCCCGAAGCACTGACCACGCTGGCCCGTCTCGGGGTTGACCTTGCGGGCGGCACGATTCGCCTTGACTCGGCGCTGAGGGCCGCCGGGATCACACTTCCGGAGTGGCAGCCGCATGCGGACGGTTCGGTGTCGCTGGGGACCGTCACTGCCGAGTCCGCCGCTGCCCTGGCACAGGTGCTCCGCGAGGGCCTGGTGAAGGAGTACGGGGCGGCGAACGCGGTCCGCGACGCGGCGCATGCGGTGGGCCTCAAGATGGAGCCGCCGCTTGTCTTCGGGCGCCGCGTGCACCTGGGTGTCATCGACATCGAGACCGCCCAGCGTCTCGACGCGCTCCTGCGCCCAGCTGACACGGTCCAGGAGGCCGTCGAAGAGCCGGAGGAAGTCGCCGACCGGTTGATCACGCTTCTGAGGGAAGTGACGGCCGGTGGGTTTCTCGACGCCGCGTTCTACGGCTGCTGCCCGCGGTGCGGGGGCGACGAGCATATCCAGCTCGAATCAGTCACCCCGGACCAGGCACTTGCGATTGCCCGAATTCTGGCCACGTCAGCGCAGTGCGCCCCGGAGTGACCACTGCTTCCGATCCTTCCGATTCGCCCAGCACGGTGAGTCGATCGTTCGATCACACTGAAGGAGACCCAATGCCCACCCACCGCTTACCCGTTCGCCGGTTCCTCGAAGGACCGGGACTGGCGCCCGCCGACCTGACAATGGTCTTCCTCGTCCGGGAGGACGACGACACTGCCCCTCGTCCCATGCCGACCGTCACCGTGGAACAGATCCCGCAGGCCGTCCGCGACCTCACTGGCTGTGGGGTCCGATCGGTGAAGGTCTTCGCGGGAAGCAGGGTCCGGGACGCGGGCGCGTCCCAGGCCGCCTCACCGACAGGGCTGATGATGCGGGCGATCCGGGCAGTCAAGGACACCGCGCCCGAGATGGCGGTCATGACGGAGACCTGCGTCTGCTCGCACACCGATACCGGCGAATGCTTCATCGCTGGGCCATGGGGGCGCGGCCTGGACCTTGTCTCGACGATCGAAGCCTTGGCCGAGCAGGCGGTGGCGCAGGCGGCAGCGGGGGCCGACATCGTCGGTCCGGCGGCGATGGTGCCCGGCTCCGTGCGAGCCGTGCGCGCAGCCCTGGACGCGGCAGGGCACGAGGATGTCTCGATCATGCCGCACCTGATCTTCGACTCCGCCCTGTACGAGGGGTACCGGGCGACCATGGGGGCGGCCCCGGTTTCGGGCAGCCGCGCGTTCCAGATCATTCCGCGCCAGGCCGAGCAGGCGATACGGACCGGCCTGGACTACATCGGTGAGGGGGCCGACATGCTGCTGCTGGAGCCCGCACTGTTCGCGGTGGACCTCCTGGTCCGGTTGAAGGCAGCCACCCCTGTGCCGCTGGTGCCCTTCTCCGTGTCGGGCGAGTACCTGCGTCTCACCAGCCAGGCCGGGGACGGCACCCGCGACAGTCGGCTTCTCTCGGAGGCGTTCACCATGCTGAAGCGTGCCGGGGCGGAGCGCATCATCACCTACGGGGCGATGGACCTCGCCAGGGCGGCTACGCGCGGATAGTGGCAAGAATGGCCTCAGCGCCCTTGGCCAGGAGCTCGGCCGCTACAGTGCGGCCAAGCTTGTCCGGCTCGTCAGCCGGTCCGGTCCCGGCTGAGGTGATCTGGTGGGCACCATCGACGCTGGTTACTGCGGCCGTGAGATGCAGCGTCCCGTCGGCGCGGGGCTCGGCGTATGCGCCAACAGGCACCGAGCACCCGCCGTGCAGTTCCGCGAGCAGAGCCCGCTCGGCACGCACAGCACTGTCCACCGTGGCATCGCCGATGCCCGCGAGAAGCCGGGCGGTTTCACTGTCCACACGCACCTGGATGCCCAGCGCGCCCTGCCCGGGTGACGGCGGATATGCCGTGGGGTCGAGGTACTGGCTGATCCGGTCGCCCAAGCCGAGCCGGTGCAGTCCGGCGGCGGCCAGGACCACGGCATCCATGGCCCCCGCCCCCTTGATCCGGGCCACGCGACCAGGGACGTTGCCCCGGATCGGGACGACGTCCAGGTCGGGCCGCAGCGCCAGGAGCTGCGCCGTGCGGCGGGGGGCGCCCGTGCCGACGCGGGCCGCGATCGGCAGCGACTCCAGGGTGTGTCCGCACAGAACATCACGGGCGTCGGCGCGCGGACCGGGCGTGGTCAGCAGCATCAGCCCCTCGGGGCCGACGGTCGGCAGGTCCTTGAGGGAGTGCACGATCACGTCGACTTCGCCGTCCAGGAGCGCCCGCTCCTGGTTGGTGGAGAACGCCGAGCCGCCGGCCGTCTTCGCGACCTCGGCAAGGGTCGGTGTGCGCCGGTCCTTGTCGCCGCCCTCCAGGATGACGCGCTGCCGGAAGACCACATCTGGGAACTGGTTGCGGAGCGGGGCCAGTACCTCACGCACCTGGGCCTTGGCCAGGTTGCTCGCTCGCGATCCGACAATCACCACAGGCTGACCCACTGCCGTCAACTCCTCGTAGATGCAACGTCGTTGACGGCAGATCCTACTTGCACCACAAGAGTGCACTTTCCGACAGTTTGTTGCCAACAAGGGAGAAATGGCGATCATGTCCAGTCGGCTTCGCATCGGAGCCCGAACGTCGAGGTCCATGACGGGCCGGGGCAGTCTTCCCAGAGCGTCCGGCAGCACGCCTGCCCCCGTCACCGGCCCGCCACACCGGCCCCGCCGTCTCCCGCGACCGCCGGAACTCCCGCCCCGGCCTCGACCTCCGAGCCCGCCGCCCGATCCGTCGCCCGATCCGGCCCCGCCACCGCCGTCGGCCGGATCCGTCGCGCCCCCGCCAGCGAGGTGAGGGCCACCCCGCCGACCAGCAGCGCCGCCGCGCACCACCGCAGCGGGCTCACCGACTCGCCCAGCAGCAGCGCGGCCGACGACATCCCGAAGACCGGGACGAGCAGGGTGAACGGCGCCACCGAGGAGGCCGGGTGGTGGCGCAGCAGGAAGCCCCAGGCGCCGAAGCCGAAGACGGTGGTGATCCAGGCGACGTAGGCGATGATCCCGGCGCCGCTCCAGTCCAGCGCGGCCAGCGCGTCCGCGTCGCGGTCCCAGCCCTCGAACAGGAGGGAGAGGCCGAGCAGCGGGATCACGGGCACGGTCGAGACCCACACCATGAAGTTGAGCGAGTCGGGCGGGGCCGCCTTGCGGGTCAGCACGTTGGACACGCCCCAGCAGGCCGCCGCCACGATCACCAGGACGAAGGCGAGCACGGGGCCGCCCGCCCCCTCGTCGACCGCCGCGACGCCGATGCCCGCGAGGGCCACCACCATCCCCAACACCCGTATCTTTCCCGGCCGTTCGCCGAGCGCGACGGCGGCGAAGAGGGCCGTGAAGACCGCCTGGACCTGGAGCACGAGGGACGAGAGACCGGCGGGCATGCCGCGGTCCATGCCGATGAAGAGCAGACCGAACTTCGCCACCCCGAGGGCCAGCCCGACGCCCACGATCCACTTCCACGCGACCCTGGGCCGGCCGACGAAGAAGACCGCGGGCAGCGCGGCGACCAGGAAGCGCAGGGCGGAGAAGAGCAGCGGCGGGAAGTGCCCGAGGCCGACCTCGATGACGACGAAATTGACACCCCAGACGGCGGCCACCAGGGCGGCCAGGGCGATGTGGAGGGGACGCATGCACCGAGGATCACCCGCGCCGACCATGTAGCACCAGCGCGGATATCTTCATGGTGGAATTGAGCGTCGCTAATGAGTCGCCACGAATCGCCAACGAATGGCACGGGAGGTCCGATGCTCGATCTGGCCCGGCTGCGCGCCCTGCACGCCGTCTCCGTCCACGGCTCCGTCGCGGGCGCCGCCGCCGCGCTCGGCTACACCCCGTCGGCGGTCTCGCAGCAGATCACCAAGCTGGAGCGGGAGACCCGTACGACGCTGCTCGAACGGCGCGGACGCGGTGTCGCGCTGACCGAGGAGGCGCTCCATCTGGCCGCGACGGCCCAGCAGTTGCTGGCGATCGTGGAGCGCGCCGAGACGACGCTGGAGGAGCGCAGGGGGCTGCCGACCGGGCGGCTGTCGATCGGCGCGTTCGCGTCCGCGGCCCGCGGGCTGCTGCCCGGGGTGCTGGCGGAGCTGGACCGGGACCACGCGGCCGTGGACGTCCGGATGACCGAGGTCGATCCGCATCTCTCGGTCGACCTGGTGGCCAAGGGCGTGATCGATCTGGCGGTCGCGCACGACTGGGACATCGCCCCGCTGCCCGCCCCCGAGGGTGTGGCGCAGGCGGTGATCGGTGACGACCACTGCGATCTGCTGGTGCCCGAGGGGCATCGCCTCGCCGGGCGGGACGCGGTGCGGCGCGAGGAGCTGGCGAAGGAGCGGTGGATCTGTCAGCCGCCGGGGACGGTCTGCCACGACTGGCTCGTACGGACGTTGCGGGCGGCCGGTTGCGAGCCGGACATCCGGCACCAGGCGGAGGAGAACCACACCCAGCTGGCCCTGCTGGCCGCCGGCCTCGGGGTCGCGATGATCCCGCGTCTGGGGCGGGGTCACCTGCCGCCGGGGGTGGTGGCGGTGCCGCTCGATCCCGTACCGGTGCGGCGGCTGTACGCGCTGTGGCGTACGGAGGCGGCCCGGCGGCCCGCGATCACGGCGGCGGTGTCCGCGCTGCGGACGCACGGGGCCGCGGCGGGGCTGAGGCAGGACTGAGGGGCGGTTGAGGCGGGGGCGAGGCGGGGGCGGGGCTGTGGCAGGGGTCGCTGCCACGCCGCAGGGGCTCAAAACGGTCCGGACCCTTGACCGGAAGTTATTTTCTGGATATCCGTGCTCCTTGGCAGTTTCTTTCACCACCTCTCGTCCCCGAGTACGGCCGAAGGAGCTCACGTGCACCACCGCACCTCCAGACGCACCCTTCTCACCGCCACCGCCGCGACGGCAGTCGCCGCCGTCACGGGCGTGGGCCTCGCCCCCGGCGCCGTCGCCGCCCAGAGGTCCGCGAGCAGCGGACACGGCGGCGGGCAGCACAATGCGGCCGCCACCACCAAGCGCCTCAAGCGGATCATCTCCGGGATGACCCTGGAGGAGAAGGTCGGGCAGCTCTTCGTGATGCGGGTGTACGGGCACTCCGCCACCGACCCCGACCAGGCCGACATCGACGCCAACATGGCCGAGATCGGGGTCCGCACGGCCGCCGAGATGATCGACAGGTACCACGTCGGCGGGATCATCTACTTCGCCTGGGCGCACAACACCCGCGACCCGCACCAGATCGCCGACCTCTCCAACGGCATCCAGCGCGCCGGTCTCGCCGGTCCCACCCCGCTGCCGCTCCTCGTCTCCACCGACCAGGAGCACGGCATCGTCTGCCGGGTCGGCGAGCCCGCCACCCTGATGCCCGGCGCGATGGCGCTGGGCGCGGGCGGTTCGCGCTCCGACGCCCGCCGGGCCGGCCAGATCGCGGGCGCCGAACTGGCCGCGATCGGCATCAACCAGAACTACGCCCCGGACGCCGACGTCAACGTCAACCCGGCCAACCCGGTGATCGGCGTACGCTCCTTCGGCTCCGACCCGCAGTCCGTGGCCGGCCTGGTCGCCGCGCAGGTGAAGGGGTATCAGAGCAGCGGGATCGCCTCGACCGCCAAGCACTTCCCGGGCCACGGCGACACCAGCACCGACAGCCACACCGGGCTGCCCGTCATCAACCACACCCGGGAGCAGTGGGCCGAGCTGGACGAGCCGCCGTTCCGGGCCGCCATCGCCGCGGGCATCGACTCGATCATGACCGCGCACATCGTGGTCCCGGCGCTGGACCCGTCGGAGGACCCGGCGACGCTGTCCCACCCGATCCTCACCGGCATCCTGCGCGAGGAGCTCGGCTACGACGGTGTCGTGGTGACCGACTCGCTCGGCATGGAGGGGGTGCGGACGAAGTACGGCGACGAGCGCGTGCCGGTCCTCGCCCTCAAGGCCGGCGTCGACCAGCTGCTCAACCCGCCGCGCCTCGACGTCTCCTGGAACGCCGTCCTGGAGGCCGTGAAGAACGGTGAGATCAGCGAGGCCCGGATCGATGAATCGATCCTGCGCATCCTGCGGCTGAAGGGGAAGCTCGGGCTGTTCGACGACCCGTTCGTCAGCCACTCGGGGGTGGACCGCACCGTCGGCACCCGGTCGCACCTCGCCGCCGCCGACCGGATCGCCGAGCGCACCACCACGCTGCTCGCCAACGACGGCGCGGTGCTGCCGCTCTCCCGCCGCTCCCACCGGAACCTGCTCGTGGTCGGCGCCGATCCCGCCTCCCCGTCCGGCACCACCGGACCGCCGACCACCACGCTGGCCACCGCCTTCGGCGAACTGGGCTACGCGGCGACCGCGCTGTCCACCGGCACCGCCCCCGCCAAGGCCGAGATCGACGAGGCGGTGGCCGCCGCCCAGGGCAAGGACGCGGTGGTCGTGGCGACGTACAACGTCTCGGCGACGAGCTCGCAGCGCACCCTGGTGAGCGCGCTGGCGGCGACCGGCATCCCGGTGATCACGGTCGCGATCCGCAATCCGTACGACGTCGCCCAGCTGTCCGGGACCGGGTTCGCGGCGAACCTGGCCACGTACTCCTGGACCGATGTCGAACTGCGGGCCGCCGCCCGGGTGATCGCGGGCCGCGCCGAACCGCGGGGCACCCTGCCGGTCCCGGTGCAGCGCGCGGACGACCCGGCCCGGGTGCTGCACCCGGTCGGTTACGGGCTCAGGTACTAACCGGAAGCACGGAGGGGCTGTGCGCCGCGCGCACAGCCCCTCAGCACAGCCCCTCCCCCGGCTCGGAGAGCCGCTACGGCCGCTGCCCGCGCTCGTTCATCACGTCCCGCTTGTCGAGCCGCGCGTCGAACGTCGCGAGCGGCGCGGCCTTCGCCGGGTCGTCCCGCACGGCGGCCGGGGCGACGTCCGCCCAGCGCAGGATGGCCGCGGTGGCCTTCGCCCTGTCGTCCTCGGCGAGGCCGGCCACGGCAGCGCCGTGGTTGCCGCCGGGCACGGTCATGACGTAGCTGTCACGGGAGCCCGCACCGGGCCGGAAGCGCTCCGCGCCCCACGGGTCGTTCTCCCCGTACACGTACAGCATCCGATCGGCGTGACGCTTCACCCAGTTGTCGACGTCGCGCATCACCGACGGCTGGAACTTCATCGCGATGGAGCGCGGCACGAAGGTGCGCGGCGGCTGGTACCCGTACCGGCTGAGACCGCCGAGCCACGGCTGGCGGATACTGGGCGAACCGAGCTGGGTGCCCGCCTGGTAGTAGTACGGGGTGTAGTTCTCCAGGCCCTGGTCGGTATAGGTGGAGAAGCCGGAGATCGAGTCGACGGAGTCCCAGATCGCCTGGCCGGGGGCGGTTTTGGCGTCGGCCGGGATGGTGTCGCAGTCGGACAGCAGGCTGTACTGCCAGTACGCCCAGACGTAGTCCATGACGACGGCCTCGTACGCCTTGTCGAGCGAGCCGGTGGTGGCAAAGGTGTAGCCGTTGGCGGCGGCGTACTCCCGGTACTTCTTCTCCAGCGGCCCGCGGCGGACCAGTGCCTCGCGCTGGACGGCGTTCACCCGGTCGCGGCACTCCCTGGTGCCCACGTGCTCGAAGAACCGGTCGTAGGCCGAATCCTCCTTGTCGACCACGTCGTTGGGCGCGACGTACGCGACGACGCCGTCCATGTCCTCGGGGTAGTAGCGCTCGAAGTAGGTGGCCGTCATGCCGCCCTTGGAGACGCCGGTGGTCAGCCACTTCTTGGTGTAGATCCGCTTCAGCGCGGTGAAGACGCGGTGCTGGTCGCCGGCGGCCTGCCGGATGTCGAGCTTGGACCAGTCGGCGGGCGCCGGGCGGGAGGGGGTGAAGTAGCGGTACTCCAGGGAGACCTGGTTGCCGTCGATGATCCGGGTCGGCTCGGCGCGGCCGGGGTTCGTGGAGACGTTGTATCCGCTGGTGGAGAAGACCGTCGGGCGGGAGGTGTCCTTGTGCAGCACGGTGATGCGCTGCTGAAAGGTGCCCCTGGACGGGTGCCGGTGGTCGACCGGCTGGGTGTAGTTGAGGACGAAGTACCGGTAGCCCGCGTAGGGCTTCTCCTCGATGAGGCTCATCCCGGGGATGGCCAGGATGCGGTCCTTGATGTCCGCGCCGGTGCCGTCGTCACTGACGGACCGGCTCAGGGACGCGGCCGGTTCCGCGGCGGTGGCCGCCCCGGCCGAGGCGCCCGTGACACCCGCTGTGCCGATGAGCACCGCGAGCGACAGGAACCCTCTGAACGCCTTGCGCATACGCCCTCCCAGGAATCACGACATTCGTCGTGAACCTAGCGGGGCGACACGGGTACCGCCAGACCCTGTCGGCGCGGAGAGATCGGGTGTTCCGGCCCGTGGGTCAGCAGAGGATCCAGCCTGTGGAGCCCGACTTCCCCGATATCTTGGCCGAGGCCCTGACGCACCGGTTGAGCGCGTGGACCGTCACCGGGCCGGCCTGCTTGGTGTATTTGCCCTGGTCGACGACGGGACTGCCGCCGCGCGCCTGGATCGTCACGGACATGGTGCGGCGCGGGCCCGGCTTCTTGGCGACGGCTGTCGCGCAGGCGTAGGAGCGGTTCTTGTAGACGCGCAGCTCGCCGGTCTTGAACGGGACCGTCTTCGCGGGGCGCCCGGCGCAGACCGTCGCGGCGTCGGCGCGGCCGGCCGCGGGGCCGCCGAGCACCAGGCCGAGGGCGGCCACCAGCGGCAGGACGATCGAGCACACCAGCATCCGGCGGGTACCGCGGCTCCCCCCTCCGGCTCCGCTCCCGGCTTCGTCTCTGCCTCTGCCGTCGCCC
Organism: Streptomyces sp. NBC_00984; assembly: GCF_045162475.1. Taxonomy (NCBI): domain Bacteria; kingdom Bacillati; phylum Actinomycetota; class Actinomycetes; order Kitasatosporales; family Streptomycetaceae; genus Streptomyces; species Streptomyces sp. NBC_00984. The sequence continues at coordinate 5,879,713 of NZ_CP108734.1, read as the reverse complement.
CTATTGGACAATTCGACCTTTCCGGACTTCCCCACCCCTACGATCACCAGCAACCCCATCACCAGTCGAACATTTACGCCCTTGCTCGGCACGTACGCATACATGCGTACGACGCAGGAGGCCATCCGAAGGTTGCATCCGGCGTGCTCCGCCCCCGGGGCAACCGAAGCGCCACAGCATGGCTCCAACAGGACAGAGCCATACGAAAGGCAGGAACTGTCATGCCTCAACTCCGCAACGCACAGGGCCCCGGCCGACGTCTCATCGGCCGGACGCTGCTCGCCTCCGCTCTCCTCACCGCCGCCGCCGCGGTCCCGGCGGTCGCGCAGGCCCCGCATGCCCCGGCGGCCCCGGCGTCGGTACGCAGCGACGTCGGCGCCCCCGCCTACCAGCAGGTCGCCCACTTCTACGGCGCGTACATCGATGCCGTCACGGCGGAGGACGGCGGCAGACTCGCCACTGCCCTCAGAACCTTCTATCTGACCCCTCACCTGCGCTCCCAGCTGAACACCTGGGAGCAGCGCAACCACGCGGACGGTGTGCTCCGCGCCCAGAACACCCCGATCGCCTTCCGGGTCACCCCGGACGACAGCGCCGCCGGCCACACCTGGTCGACGGTGCGGCTCACCTGGAGCGGCGGCAAGCACCCCACGTACTCGTACCTGACCGTGCGCTCGGACCTGCGGACCGGGAAGATCTCCGGCATCGGCGAGTGACCCGGTGGACGGGCCCGGCGCTCACACCCCCGCGGGCTCGTCCTCCCCGATGAACGTGCGCCACAGCACGGCGTAGTGCCCTTCCCCGGCCAGGAGTTCGTCGTGCGTGCCGTCCTCGACGACCCGGCCGTGGTCCATCACCACGACCCGGTCGGCGCGGGCGGCCGTGGTCAGCCGGTGGGCGACGACCAGGGTGGTGCGGCGGCCCGCGAGCCGGTCGGTCGCCTGGTTGACCAGGGCCTCGCTGGCGAGGTCCAGCGAGGCGGTCGCCTCGTCGAGCAGCAGGATGTCCGGGTCGACGAGTTCGGCTCGGGCCAGGGCGATCAGCTGGCGCTGACCGGCCGAGAGGTTGCGGCCCCGCTCGGCGACCTCGTGCAGATAGCCGCCGTCCAGGGTGGCGATCATGTCGTGGGCGCCGACCGCCCGCGCCGCCGCCTCCACCTCGGCGTCGGTGGCCTCGGGCCGCCCGTAGGCGATGGCGTCGCGGACCGTGCCCGCGAAGAGGTATGCCTCCTGCGGCACGACGCCGAGCCGGTGCCGGTACGCGGTGAGGTCGAGGCGGCGCAGATCGGTGCCGTCCGCGGTGACCCGGCCGCCCGTCGGGTCGTAGAACCGGGCGACGAGCTTGACGAGGGTGGACTTCCCCGCGCCGGTCTCGCCGACGAACGCGACCGTCTGCCCGGCCGGTATCCGCAGGTCGACGCCGATGAGGGCCTCCTCGGCGTCGTCGCCGGAGCCGTACGCGAAGGACACGTCCTCGAAGGCGATCTCGCCGCGCAGCGAGAGCACGTCCAGCGGTTCGTCCGCGGCGTCGGTGGAGGTCGGCTCGCGCAGCAGTTCCTGGATGCGGCCGAGGGAGACGGTGGCCTGCTGGTAGCCGTCGAAGACCTGGGAGAGCTGCTGCACCGGGGCGAAGAACAGATCGATGTAGAGCAGGTACGCGACCAGCGCACCGGTGGTCAGCGTGCCGTTGTCGACCCGGCCCGCGCCGACGATCAGGACGGCCGCCGCGGCCACCGACGACAGCAGCTGCACGAACGGGAAGTAGACCGAGATCAGCCACTGGCCGCGGACCCTGGCTTCGCGATAGTGGTCGCTGCGCTCCGCGAACCGGTCGGCGCCGTCGCGCTCGCGGCGGAACGCCTGCACGATCCGCAGCCCGGAGACGGACTCCTGGAGGTCGCCGTTGACGACGCCGATGCGCTCGCGGGCCAGCTCGTACGCCTTGACGCTCTTGCGGCGGAAGAAGAACGTACCGACGACCAGCGCCGGCAGTGTCGCGAAGACGACGAGGGCCAGCTGCACGTCCAGGACCAGCAGCGCGACCATGATGCCGAAGAAGGTGACGACGGAGACGAAGGCCGTGACCAGTCCGGTTTGCAGGAACGTCGACAGCGCGTCCACGTCCGTCGTCATCCGGGTCATGATCCGGCCGGTCAGCTCGCGCTCGTAGTAGTCCAGGCCGAGCCGCTGGAGCTGCGCGAAGATCTTCAGCCGCAGTGAGTACAGCACCCGCTCGCCGGTGCGGCCCGTCATCCGGGTCTCGCCGATCTGGGCGGCCCACTGCACCAGGACAACCACGAGGGCCAGCGCGGACGCCGCCCAGACCGCGCCGAGCGCCAGCTGCGAGACGCCCTGGTCGATGCCGTGCCGGATCAGTACCGGCAGCAGCAGACCGGCGCCCGCGTCGACCGCGACCAGCGCCAGGCTCACCAGCAGCGGCAGCCCGAAGCCGCGCAGCAGCCTGCGCAGCCCGTACGAGTTCTCGGCGCCGACGGCCCGCGCCTCGTCGATGTCGGGGGTGTCGGTGGCGGGCGGCAGCGCCTCGACCTGGGCGAGCAGCTCGGGGGTGGCGGGCATGCCGGCCGCCCCGGTGTCGCGCGGCTCCTCCTTGCGGACCCACAGGTGGGGGCTTATGCCGCGCTCGGCGTCGAACTCGGCGTCCAGTTCTTCCTGGAGCGCGCGGTCGTCGTCGGGGGTCGTGTCGGCGGTGGTCAGCCGCTGGTGTCCGGGCGAGGTGCCGCCCAGCTCGTCCGGGTCGGTGAGCAGCCGCCGGTAGAGCGGGGAGCGGCGCTCCAGCTCCTCGTGCGTACCGATGTCGGCGAGCCGGCCGTGCTCCAGGACGGCGATCCGGTCCGCGAGGCCGAGGGTGGAGCGGCGGTGGGCGATCAGGAGGGTCGTCCGCCCTGCCATCACCTGGCGCAGCGCCTCGTGGATCTCGTGCTCGACGCGGGCGTCGACGGCGGAGGTGGCGTCGTCGAGGAGGAGCAGCCGGGGGTCGGTGAGGATGGCGCGGGCGAGCGCGACGCGCTGGCGCTGGCCGCCGGAGAGGGTGAGTCCGTGTTCGCCGACCTTGGTGTCGTAGCCCTCGGGCAGGTCCGCGATGAACCGGTCGGCCTGGGCGGCGCGGGCCGCCTCCTCGATCTGCTCCCGGGTGGCGTCGGGGACGCCGTAGGCGATGTTGGCGCGGATGGTGTCGGAGAACAGGAAGCTGTCCTCCGGTACGAGGCCGATGGCGGCGCGCAGGGATTCGTGGGTCAGTTCGCGGACGTCGTGGCCGCCGACCAGGACGGCGCCGTGCGTCACGTCGTAGAAGCGGGGCAGCAGCAGCGAGACGGTGGACTTGCCGCTGCCGGAGGCGCCGACGACGGCGACGGTCTCACCGGGCTCGATGGTCAGCGAGAAGCCGTCGAGGACGGGGCGGTCCTTTTCATAGCCGAACCGAACGTCGTCGAATTCGACGCTCGCGGGCGCGTCGGCCGGGAGTTCCTTGGTGCCGTCCTTCATGGTCGGCTCGGTGTCGATCAGTTCCAGTACGCGTTCGACGCCGGCCCGCGCCTGCTGTCCGACGGTGAGGACCATGGCGAGCATCCGGACCGGGCCGACGAGCTGGGCGAGGTAGGCGGAGAACGCGACGAAGGTGCCGAGGGTGATCTCGCCCCGGGTGGCGAGCCAGCCGCCGAGGGCCAGCATCGCGACCTGGCCGAGCGCGGGGACGGCCTGGAGGGCGGGGGTGTAGCGGGAGTTCAGCCGGATCGTCCGCAGCCGTCCGGCGAAGAGCTTCCGCCCGACCTCGCGCAGCTTGCCGGTCTCCTGCTCCTCCTGCCCGAACCCCTTGACGACCCGGACCCCGGAGACGGCCCCGTCGACGACTCCGGCGACGGCGGCGGCCTGTCCCTGGGCGTACCAGGTGGCGGGGAAGAGCCGGGTGCGGGAGCGGCGGGCGATGAACCAGAGGGCGGGGGCCACGGCGACCGCGACCAGGGTGAGCAGCGGCGAGAGCCACGCCATGATCACCAGGGAGATGATGAAGAGCAGTACGTTCCCGATCGTCATCGGGAGCATGAACAGAAGTCCCTGGATCAGTTGCAGGTCGCTGGTGGCGCGGCCGACGACCTGGCCGGTGGACAGCTCGTCCTGCCGTTTCCCGTCGAGGCGGGTGATCGTCCCGTACATCTCGGTACGGAGATCGTGCTGCACGTCGAGGGCCAGCCGGCCGCCGTAGTACCGGCGGATGTACGTGGATATGTACACCAGCGCGGCGGCGACTACGAGGAGCCCGGTCCAGACGGCGAGGGACCGCGTGTGGCCGACGACGACGTCGTCGATGATCACCTTGGTGATCAGCGGGACGAGGGCCATCACCGCCATTCCCGCGAGCGACGAGCCGAGCGCCAGCAGCACATTGCGCCGGTAGCGCCATGCGTAGCCGCACAGCCGCCGGGCCCAGCCCGGGGCCTGCGTCGCGCTCTGTACGTCCCCTGCGTCCGTCACCGGTGCCTCCCGTTGGACCTGGTCTTCCGGAAGGCACCAACGCGGTGGGCAGCGGATTTCATCCCGCTGTTACAAAGACGGGGCCGAAGACAGTGCTATCGGCGTAGGGGCGTGCGACGACCGGCGTAGGACCGGCCCGCCGGCCGGCGCTACGACCGCGGCGTCGCGGTGAGCATGCGTACCGCCGGGGCCTCCGGCACCGCGGGCACCGCTTCCTGCGGGGCTGCGGGCGGGGCGACGGTCGAGGTCGTCCTCGCGGCGACGGCCGGGTTGAGGTCCTTGTGCACGGCGCGGGCGACGGCCTGGATGGTGTTGATGCCGTCGTTCATCGTCTTGTTGTCCTGCGTGAGCACGGTGATCCCGTAATCGTGCCCCTTGCCCGTGAAGGCACCGATGCTGTGCACCCGCCAGCCGTGGGTGGCGCGCGGCAGCCAGCCGTTCTTGACCTGGACGGTCGCCCCGGACGGGGCTCCGGCGGGCGTGCCCCAGCGCTGCGAGGAGATCACCTTGCGCATCAGGCCCAGCTCGTAGGAGCGCGCGTTGTCGCTCAGCACGGAGTTCTTGGCGGTCAGCAGGGTCAGCAGCCGCAGCTCGTCCTGGGCGGTGATCTGGGTCAGCCCCCAGTAGCCACCGGAGCCGGGCACGGTGTGTGTCATCCCGGCGGCCTTGAGGAACGCCTTGACCTTGGTCGCCCCGAGCTGCTTCCACAGGCTGGTGGTCGCGTTGTTGTCGGACTTGGTGATCATGGCGGTGGCGAGGTTGATCTCGCGCTGGGTGAGATAGCGGTTGTGCTTCTTGTTGTCCCAGAGCAGCGTCGCCAGCACGGTCGCCTTCACGACGCTGGCGGAGTCGTACTTGGTGGTCGCCCGCAGGGAGCAGTTGGTCTTGGTCTTCCGGTCGTAGAGCGCCACGGCCGTCGTCGACTTCCGGCCCTTGAGCGCGGCGGTGATGTCCTTCGTCAGCTTCGCCGCGAGCCCGGCCTTGCCGGACGTGCAGCTCACCGTCGGCGTCGCCGCCACCGCGGGCGCGGCGCCGAGCGCCACGGGTGCGAGCACGCCCGCGGCGAGCGCGACGGACAGCGCGGCCTTTGCGCGACGGGATATGCAGGGCTGTTCTTTCATGCGGCTTCTCCCCCATGAGCGGATCGGTACGGTGCGCTCCCGGCGCACCCGTGAGTAACGACTCATGACCGGCCGGAAAGTTGTGCATTGCGGGCTGTGCGGTTCGTCGCCCGTCACGCGCGGGTATCGGTCACCGGGTGCGACCCGGCACATTGACCGAGGGGGAACCTTGACGAGCGCTCAGCCGGTCCGGCATGCCGAGGCATACCGCTGCGGTCGGCTCTACGCGGCGGTCGCGGCCCTGCAGAGGCTCGCGCAGAACGAACACCATGGGCTGGGACAGCCGGGAGCCGCGGAAAAGGCCGCCGCGCGGCCGGAACCTCAGCTGCGGGAGCCCCTGCGGGAGATCGTCCACTACCTGGTGCAGGCCCGGATCCGCGGCCGGGGAGCGGCGGCAGACCCGGTCTTCCGGTCGCTGACCGACTTCTTGCCACCGGCGAAGAACGTGCCCACCAGCCTCCATCCCGACGAGCGGCCGGATTTCCACCGGGGCAGGGAGGACCAGGCGGCACTCATCGCGAAGGAGCACCCGCCCCGCAGCTGAACCCGCTGAACCCCGCCCGCGCACCCGGGGCCGGGTGAGCGGGCGGGCAGCGGGCCGGTGCCTACAGATGCGTCGGCTCGAACATCCTCAGCAGGGCCGGAAGCACGACCACCGAAGGACCCGGCTGAGCGAAGGACTTCGCCAGGTCGGCGGCGAGCGTCTCGGGGGTCGTACGGAGGGCCGGGACGCCGAACGACTCGGCGAGGGCGACGAAGTCGGGGCGGGCGAGCTCCGTCGCCGTGGCCTCGCCGAAGGCGCCTGTCATGTATTCGCGCAGGATGCCGTAGCCGCCGTCGTCGACGATCAGCCAGGTGACCGGGAGGTCGTACTGGCGGGCCGTGGCCAGCTCCGCGATCGAGTACATCGCGCCGCCGTCCCCGGAGACCGCGAGGACCGGCCTCGTACGGTCGGCCGCCGCGGCGCCGAGGGCGGCCGGGAAGCCGTAGCCGAGGCCGCCCGCGCCCTGGGCCGAGTGCATCGTGTTCGGGTGGCGGGCGTCGAAGGCGGACCAGGCCCAGTAGGCGAGGATCGTCATGTCCCAGAAGCTGGGGGACGTGTCGGGCAGCGCCTCGCGGACCGAGGCGATGAGCCGCTGCTCCAGGGTGAGTTCCTGGGCGGCGATCCTGTCCCGTACCGCTTCGAGGACCGTACGGACCCGGTCCGGCGCCGACGGGTCCTCGCGGCGGTCGACCGCTTCGAGGAGGTCGGACAGCGCCTCGCGGGCGTCGGCGTGGATGCCGAGCGCGGGGTGGTTGGACTCCAGCTTCCCGGCGTCGGCCTCGATCTGGATCACCCGGCCGCGCGGGGCGAACGTGTGGTAGTTCGAGGAGAGTTCACCGAGTCCCGAGCCGACGACCAGCAGCACGTCGGCGGACTCCAGGAAGTCCGTCGTGTAGCGGTCCTCCAGCCAGGACTGGAGCGAGAGCGGGTGCTCCCACGGGAAGGCGCCCTTGCCGCCGAAGGTGGTGACGACGGGTGCGTCGAGCTTCTCCGCGAGGGCCAGCAGCTTGCCGGAGGCGTCGGACCGTACGACTCCGCCGCCCGCGATGATCGCCGGACGCCCGGCCTTCGACAGCAGGTCGGCCGCCACGGCGGTCAGTTCGGGACGGGCGTGCAGTTCGCGCGGGGTGGCGTCCATCGCCGTGACGACCGGCAGAGTGGTCTCCGCCAGGAGTACGTCCTGCGGGATCTCGATCCAGACCGGGCCGTGCGGGGCGGTCAGCGCGGACTCCCAGGCGGCGGCGATGGCCGACGGGATCTGGGAGGCGGTACGGACGGTGTGGACCGACTTCACGACGTCGCGGAACGACGCCTTCTGGTCCCGCAGCTCGTGCAGGTAGCCGTGGCGTCCGCCGCCCAGGCCCGCGGTCGGGATCTGGCTGGAGATCGCCAGCACGGGCGCGGAGGCCGCCGCCGCCTCCTGGAGCGCCGCGAGGGAGGTGAGGGCGCCCGGTCCGGTGGAGAGCAGCAGCGGCGCCACTTCCCCGGTGACCCGGCCGTACGCGTCGGCGGCGAAGCCGGCGTTGTTCTCGACGCGCAGTCCGATGTACGTCAGCGAGGAGCGGCGCAGCGCGTCGAACATGCCGAGCGCGTGCTGGCCGGGCAGGCCGAAGACGGTGGTCGCGCCGAGGCCCTGGAGGGTCTCGACGACGAGGTCGCCGCCATTGCGCCCGGCCGGGGGGTTCAGGGCGGCCGCGATCTGCTCGGGGGTGAGCCGCGGCCGTTCGTCGTGGTGGTCGTGGCTCACTTCGTACGGGCCTCTGCGATCTGGCGGGACATGATCGTCGTCAGCTCGTACGCCGTGTGGGAGGCGGCGACGGAGGTGATCTCGGCGTGGTCGTACGCGGGGGCGACCTCGACCAGGTCGGCGGAGACGAGGTTGCACGAGGACAGCCCGCGGACGATTTCGAGGAGCTCGCGGGAGGTCAGACCGCCGGCCTCGGGGGTGCCGGTGCCGGGCGCGTGCGCCGGGTCCAGGACGTCGATGTCGATGGAGATGTAGAGCGGCCGGTCGCCGATGCGCTGGCGCAGCTGGTCGGCGACCTCGTCGACGCCGCGCCGCATGACGTCGGCGGAGGTGACGATGCCGAAGCCCATCTTCGCGTCGTCGTCCAGGTCCTGCTTGCCGTAGAGCGGGCCGCGGGTGCCGACGTGGGAGAGCGCGGAGGTGTCGAGGATGCCCTCCTCGACGGCGCGGCGGAACGGGGTGCCGTGGGTGTACTCGGCGCCGAAGTAGGTGTCCCAGGTGTCGAGGTGCGCGTCGAAGTGGAGCAGCGCGACCGGGCCGTGCTTCTTGGCGACGGAGCGCAGCAGCGGCAGCGCGATGGTGTGGTCGCCGCCGAGCGTCATCATGCGGGCGCCGGTGGAGAGCAGATCGTCGGCCGCGGCCTCGATCGTCTCGACGGCCTCGTTGATGTTGAACGGGTTCGCGGCGATGTCACCGGCGTCGGCGACCTGCGCGAGCGCGAACGGCGAGGCGTCCTGCGCGGGGTTGTACGGGCGCAGCAGGCGCGAGGCCTCACGGATCGCGTTGCCGCCGAAGCGGGCGCCGGGGCGGTAGGAGACACCGGTGTCGAAGGGCACGCCGACGACGGCGACATCGGCGGTGCCGACCTCGTCGAGGCGGGGCAGCCGGGCGAAGGTCGCGGGTCCGGCGTACCGCGGGACGCGGGAGGAGTCGACGGGACCGCGCGGCGTTTCGTTGCTGCTCATGTGAAGTGCCTTTCCTTCGGGTTTCATGCGTTGTTCGGTGTGCGGGGGCGGGATCCGGATGGGTCCCGCCCCGCGCTCGGGGGTCTGGAGGCCGTTACGCGGTGACCGGTTCGCTCGCCGGCTCCTCCGCGTCCGCGCCCCGCCCCGCGAGCCGCTCGCGCCAGGCCGCCAGTACGGCCGCGTCGGTCGGCTTCGTCGCCAGGGAAACGATCACATATACCGCGAGCGAGGCCAGCAGACCGTAGTAGACCGGTTCGTTGGCAAGGATTCCGTACGCCGCCATCAGGCCGATCACCGCGATGCCGCCGACCGACACCGCGGCCAGCGCGCCCGCCGCGGTGCCCCGGCGCCACAGCAGACCGCCGAGGATCGGCACCAGCAGGCCGCCGACGAGCAGGTTGTACGCGACGGTCAGGGCCTCGACGACGTTGTTGAGCGCGATGGCGATCACGATGACGGCGACGCCCATGACGAGGATGAAGACGCGGTTGCCCTTCACCTCGTCGTGTTCCTCGCCCCCGCCGCCCCGGGACACCGCGCCCCGCAGCCGGGACCAGATGTCGTTGTTGGCGACGGTGGCACAGGCGATCAGCGCGCCGGAGGAGGTGGACATCACGGCGGCCAGCGCGGCGGCCAGCACCAGCCCGCGCACGCCGATGGGCAGCTCGTCCTTGACGATGGTCGCGAACGCGGCGTCGGCGCTGGGCAGCGTCGGGTACATGACCTTCGCAGCGGTGCCGATGACGGCGCCGGCGATGGCGTAGACGAGGCAGTAGGTACCGGCGACGGTGCCGCCGATGCGGGCGACCTTGTCGCTGCGGGCGGTGAACACCCGCTGCCAGATGTCCTGGCCGATCAGCATGCCGAAGGTGTAGATCAGCACATAGGTGAAGATCGTCTCGCCGCCGATGCCGAGCGGGTCGAAGTACTCGGTGGGCAGCTTCGCCTTCATCTCGCTGAAGCCGCCCGCCTTGATCACCGCGATGGGCAGCAGGAGCAGCAGCACACCGATGGTCTTGACGACGAACTGCACCATGTCGGTGAGCGTGATCGACCACATGCCGCCGAGCGTGGAGTACGCGACGACGATGGCGCCGCCGAGGATGATCGCGACGGTCCGGTTCAGGTCGAAGAGGACGTCGAAGATGGTGGCGTACGCGATGGTCGAGGTGACCGCGAGCATCAGCGTGTACGCCCACATCACGACGCCGGAGATGATCCCGGCCCGGCCGCCGTAGCGCAGGTCGAGCATCTCGGAGACGGTGTAGACCTTCAGCCGGGCGATCCGCGCGGAGAAGAAGACGGACAGGGCGAGCAGTCCGAGGCCGATGGTGAAGACCATCCAGGCGCCGGAGAGTCCGTACTGGTAACCGAGGCCGACGCCGCCGATGGTGGAGGCACCGCCGAGGACGATGGCGGCCATGGTGCCGGAGTACATCCCGGGGCCGAGCCTGCGGCCCGCCACCAGGAACTCGCTCTTGGACTTGGCGCGGCGCATGCCCCACCAGCCCATGGCGAGCATGCCGGCCAGATAGATGATGATCACCGCGTAGTCGACAGCCATGGGCTTCCTCCGTTTCGGTCACAAGTGCACATGTCTTATGTGAAGAAGACGGTAGGTGGCTCGCAAGCGACGCTGAAGAGTACGTTTCATCCATAATTGAAGTCTCTGATGGATGGATCGTCCATGCCGGAAGCCTCGGGCGGGCCGACCCCGCCGCCCACTCCCCCGATCCCGCTCGGCGAGCTGCTCGCCCACGAAGAGCTGGGACTTCGCCGTATCGCGGGTCCGGCCGAGGCGGATCTGCTGTGGGTGCACACCTCGGAGATGGCCGACCCGTACCCGTATCTGCTCGGCGGTGAACTGCTGCTGAGCGCCGGGGTGCTGCTGAAGGACCCGGACGCGTTCGTGGCCCGGCTGGTGGAGGCGGGGGCGGCGGCGCTCGGCTTCGGGGTGACGCCGGTGTTCGACACGGTGCCGCGGGAGCTGATCGAGGCGTGCGACCGGCACGGCCTGCCGCTGCTGGAGGTGCCGCCCGAGACCCCGTTCACGGCGATCGCCCGTGCGGTGTGGCGGCTGATGGCCGAGGCCCGGCACCGCGAGCTGCGCCGGGTGACGCGCGCCCAGCAGGCCCTGGCCACTGCGGCGGCCCGGCCGGACCCGGTCCCGGCGGTGCTGCACCAGCTGGCGGCCCAGCTGGAGGGCCGGGCGGCGCTGCTCGCCGGGGACGGCGAGGAGCTGCACGCCGCGGGCCGCCGCCCCGCCCCCGACGTCGGGGCGGCGCTGGCCAGGCTCACCCGGGTGGTCGCCGCCGGGGCGCGCCCCGCCCCGACGTCCGCCACCGACACGCTGCGGGACACCCATCTCTCCGCGTACGCGCTGGGCGGCGGGCAGGGGCTCGTCCTGGCGCTGGCGACGGGCCGGCGCGAGGCGGGCGACCACACCATCGCCGGGGTCGCGGTCGTCCTGCTCTCGCTGCTGGCCGCCCCGCATCAGGGCGCCGACGCCGCGGGCCGGTCGGCCGCCCTGGTACGGATGCTGCTGGGCGCGGACCCGCAGGACGTCGCACCGCTGCTCGGGGGCGCCGAGCAGTGGACGGTGGTGCACGCGCGCCGCAGCGGCGACGGTCCGGTGGACCCGCTCACCACCGGGGCACTGGGCGCCGCCCTCGGTTCGGCCCTGGTCGACGCGGGCCGGGGCGGCGACGCCGTACGGGTACTGATCCCCGGCGCCGACCGGATCACCCCGCAGCCGGGCTGGACCCTCGGCGCGTCCGCCTCCGCCCCCATCACCGCGCTCGACCTCGCCGACGGCCAGGCCGCCCGCGCCCTGGGCCGCGCCGTCGCGACCCGCACCCCGCTGGCCCACCACCACACCGACACCGGAACCGGCCTTGCCGCGCTGGTCCCCGCCGACCGGGCCGAGGCCCACGCCCGTGCGCTCCTCGCCCCGCTCACCGAGCCTCTGAGCGAGACCCTGCGCTGCTGGCTGAGCCTCCACGGCAGCTGGGACCGCACGGCCACGGCCCTGCGGATCCACCGCAACACGGTCCGTCAGCGCATCGCCCGCTGCGCGGCCCTGCTGGACGCGGACCTGGACGACATGGACGTACGGACGGAGCTGTGGTTCGCGCTGCGGCAGCGGTGAGCGGTGTTCGCTAGCGCAGGCCGAGGCAGGGCAGCCAGTCGCGCCGGGTGTCGTGGGTGGCGGTGAGCAGGGCGCTGAGCGCGCCCGGGGCGCCTTCGAGCAGGGAGGTCTGCGGGACGCCGGGGGCGAGGGCGGCCGGCAGTCGTGTGCTCAGGTGCTCGGCGAGCCGGGCGCGGAGCGCGGCGGCGGCCGGCAGCCGGGCCCACCGGTGGAAGGCGTCCGCGACGGCCAGCACGCCCGCCGCGCCGTGGCACAGCGCGAGCTGATCCGTCAGGGGATCGCCGAAGAGATGGAAGTCCTCGTCGTACCGCTCCGCGAGGGTGGTGAAGGCGGACGCCGCCCAGTCGGCCGTCGCCCGGTCGCCCAGCGCGTCGGACGCGTCCCAGAGCGCCCAGGTGACGCCGGGGGTGCCGTAGCACCAGGCCTGCCGGGCCCGTGCCCCGGCGGGCGGCGGGCCGTCGAGGCCGGCGCCGTCCCAGCTCCGGACGGACCGGGCGTCGTCGAAGGACTGCCGTACCAGCCAGCGGGTGGCGCGGCGCAGGGCGGCCGTCAGGCGCGGTCGTGGCCCGGCGCGGCGGACCGTCGCGGTGAGCCCGGCGGCGAGTCCCGCCACGCCATGGCCCATCCCGGTGTTCACCCGGCCGTGGAGCCAGCCCAGTCGCGGATGGCCGGCGTACTGGCCGGTGTGCAGCCGGCGCAGCTCGTCACTGTCGCACAGCACCGCCAAGTGGGCGGCGAACGGCAGGAGTTGGCGACCGGACGGCTTCGGGGTCCCGGCGCAGAGCGCGAGCAGTGTGCCGGACGGCCCGCCGATGAGGTCGTAGTCGGGCAGGCCGACGTCCGCCGTCCGCCAGGGGCGCGCCGAGGCCCTGTTCAGGAGGTGGTCGCGCAGCCGGTCGGCGGCGCGGTGCAGGGGTGGGTGGACCTGGGCGGCCATGCGCAGGCCGACGAAGGTTCCGGCCAGGCCGCCGTCGTACAGACCGTCGTGGGACAGGCCGCGGCCGACGGTCCGGGACCAGGCGGCCACCGCGCGCCGGGCGCTCGCCGCCGCGGCCGGGTCATCGGTCCGGGCGACCAGGGCGGCCAGTACCGGAATGCCGGGATCGGAGGTCGCGTGGCGAACCTCCGGGAATTCGTCGAGCAGTCGGACGGCCATGTCGAGAGCCGCGCGGTACGGGCCGTGGCCGGGTGGGGGCATCGGACCTCCGGGTCGGGGAGCCACCCGGAACGGGTCCGGGTGGCTCCGTTCAACTCAACGGTGGGCGGGCGGTGTCCGGCGGGGAGCCGTCAGCAGCCGATGCCGGATCCACAGATGGTCGACGCGCACACAATGATGCTGCACACCAGGCTGTCGCTGGCCTCCACGACCGGCAGGTCGGCGCTGGTGATCCCCTCGTGAACCCAGCTCGCCTCCAGGTGCTTCACCCCCGGCATGGGACCTCCGTGTGTCGTGGTTCCGGCACGGCGGGGCAGCCCACGGATCGCCCGATGAGCCCGCGGAGCTGGTGCCGCGGACCGACTCGGGCGCCGTGAGAGGCCCTGGTTCGTTCTGTGTGATCCGCAGATTCATGTGATGTGGCGCGCGGTGCCCGCGAAGCTCGCGGTCGGACCGGATGCGCCGGACGGGTGCGGGACCGTCCTTCTCGCCTGTGTCGGCCTGCTCAGGCCCTTCATCCAGCTCATTTCCCGCAGCAACACCAGCTGAAAGGAAAATGACCATTAGTCATATGATGGATGGGTGTGCGCTTGGCGTGATCCCTGCGGCACAAGCGCAGTCGGCCGCGCCGTCGCACGGTTCACGGATCACCACCGCTCTCCCGTGCGACCGCTGCCCGAGCCGCGCGATCAGCCCGCCGGGGGCGCCCGGACGAGGCCCCGCGAGAGGCCCTACGGGCCGTCGATGCCGATGATCGTGCCGAACGGGTCGCGGAGCTGCGCGATGCGGCGGCCCGGCTCGATCACCAGGGGGCCTCGGTGGTGCTCACAGCCGGCGGCCAGCAGCCGCTCCCGGACCGCGGCCACGTCGGCCACGCTCCAGTACACGACCGGGCTGCCGCCCCTCGGGTTGCGCGCGTCGTCGACGGGGTGGAAGCCGAGCTCGACCCCGCCGGCCACGACCCAGGCGTAGACGGCGCCCGTGTCACCGACATCGACCCGCACCGGGACGCCGAGCAGCTCCCCGTACCACCGTGCGGAAGCCTCGGGGTCCGCCGCGAAAACCATCACGGTGCGTACGCCGTCGAACATGGTCCACCCCCAGAGGAACCCACCCTACGACGCGCGGCCGGCCGGGCACGGGGCACCCGCCGCCGGCCGTCCGGGGCGGGCGTTCGCGCCGGTGCGCACAGGAGCACCGCGACCTTCGAAGCGGGCTTCGAGCGCCCCCGATTCCGCCTGTCTGCGCAGGTCGCAGCCGTGCCACGCTGCTGGTGACCAGGGTCCGGTGCCCTGGTCACCGTCAGGAGAAGAGGTTTCCGCCATGCATCGCATCAGTGCGCTCACCGTCACCTCGATCGCCTTGGCCCTGGGACTCGGCGCCGGGCCCGTCGCCGTCGCGGCGGCCGAGAACGCCGCCGTCGAAAGCGCCAGGGCTTCCTACAGCTGCAGCCCCGGATATTTCTGTATCTACAGCGACTGGAACGGAGGTGGCACCCGCTGCCAGTGGTCCGACAAGAAGCGGGCGAATACCGCCGACGACTGCTCGTTCATCCAGCGCGGCCAGAACGTCCGCTCCGTGTGGAACGCGACCGGGCACCGCGTCCAGTACTACACCCAGACCAACTACAACGCCCGGGTCGGATCCACCCCCGCCGGAAACGGCGGCAACCTCCAGGGGAACTACCAGATCCGCTCCTTCAAGCCCCAGTAGGCGGCAAGGCGTGCCAGGAGCCCTTCCCGGCCGGTGGCCGGGGAGGGCTTTCCGCATGTCCGCGGCCGTACGGCCCGCGTGGGCGTGCTGCGCATCACCCTGGACAGCCTCGGTGACCCCCGGGTAACTTCTAAACGTATCTGAGCAAGCGCTTAGCCAGGCTGGCCGAAGCTCGCCCGAAGCAGACCAAGGAGGCACCCCGTGCGCCGTACGGTATTCAACGAGGACCACGAGGCGTTCCGGGAGACCATCCGCGCCTTCATCGAGGCCGAGGTCGCCCCCGTCTACGACGAGTGGTTCGCGGCCGGCCAGGTGCCCCGCGACTTCTACTACAAGCTCGCCGAGCTGGGCATATTCGGCATCGAGGTGCCGGAGGAGTTCGGCGGCGCCGGGGTCGAGTCCTTCAAGTTCGAGGCGATCATCTCCGAGGAGTGCGCCCGCGCGGCGGTCAACTTCGGCGGCTCCGGCGTGCATGTGCTGCTCTGCCTGCCGTACATCAAGGCGTACGCCACCGAGGAGCAGAAGAAGCGCTGGCTGCCGGACTTCGTCACCGGCAAGTCGATGTACGCCATCGCCATGACCGAGCCGGGCACCGGTTCCGACCTGGCCGGCATGAAGACCACCGCCAAGCTCTCCGAGGACGGCACGCACTACATCCTCAACGGCGCCAAGACCTTCATCACCGGTGGCGTCCACGCCGACCGGGTCATCGTCTGCGCCCGCACCGACGCGCCCAGGGCGGACGACCGGCGGCACGGCATCTCGCTCCTCGTCGTCGACACCAGGGCCGAGGGCTACTCGGTCGGCCGCAAGCTCGACAAGCTGGGCCTGCGCACCTCCGACACCGCCGAGCTGGCCTTCGTCGACGTCAAAGTGCCGGTCGAGGACCTCCTCGGCGAGGAGAACAAGGGCTTCTCCTACCTCGGCCAGAACCTCCCGCAGGAGCGCCTCGGCATCGCCGTCGGCGCGTACGCCCAGGCCAAGGCGGCCGTCCGGTTCGCCCAGCAGTACGTTTCCGAGCGCACCGTCTTCGGCAAGACCGTCGCGTCCTTCCAGAACACCAAGTTCGAACTGGCCGCCTGCCAGGCCGAGGTGGACGCCGCCGAAGCCGTCTGCGACCGCGCCATCGAGGCCCACGACGCCGGTGAGCTGACCGCCGCCGAGGCCGCCTCCGCGAAGCTGTTCTGCACCGAGGTCGCGCACCGCGTCATCGACCGCTGCCTCCAGCTGCACGGCGGCTACGGCTACATGAACGAGTACCCGATCGCCCGCCTGTACGCGGACAACCGGGTCAACCGCATCTACGGCGGCACCAGCGAGGTCATGAAGTCGATCATCGCCAAGTCCATGGGCCTGTGAGAGCGGCTACGTTCGTTCCATGAGCGCAGCACTCGACTCCCTGCTCGATCTGCTCGACCTGGAGCAGATCGAGCGGGACATCTTCCGGGGTACGAGCCGTTCGGCGGTCGTGCCCCGCGTCTTCGGCGGCCAGGTCGCGGCCCAGGCCCTGGTCGCCGCGGGCCGCACCGTCCCCGCCGACCGGACCGCCCACTCCCTGCATTCCTACTTCCTGCGTATGGGCGACCCGGGCGCGCCGATCGTCTACAGCGTCGACCGCATCCGCGACGGCCGCTCCTTCACCACCCGCCGGGTCGTCGCCGTCCAGCACGGCCAGCCGATCTTCCATCTCTCGGCCTCGTTCCAGACGTACGAGGAGGGCCTGGAGCACCAGGCGGCCATGCCGCCCGCCCCGGACCCGGAGACGCTGCCCACGGCGGCGCAGCTGCTGCCCCGGTACGCGGACCGCTTCAGCGAGCCGGGGGTCGTGGACCGGCTGATCGAGGCGCGGGCCGCGGTCGACCTGCGCTACGTGGACGCCCCGCCCTTCGGCAGCGTCGGCGAACCGCGCGAGCCCCGCTCCCAGGTGTGGTTCCGCACCAACGGCAAGCTCGCGGACGATCCGCTGCTCCATGTCTGCATGGCGACGTACGTATCCGACATGACGCTGCTCGACTCGGTGCTCCTCGCCCACGGGCGCGGGGGCTGGGCGGTCGGCGACGTGGTCGGCGCGAGCCTGGACCACGCGATGTGGTTCCACCGGCCGTTCCGGGCCGACGAATGGCTGCTGTACGACCAGGAGTCGCCGTCCGCGTCCGGCGGGCGCGGGCTGGGTCAGGCCCGGATCTACACGCAGGACGGCCGGCTGGCGATCACCGTCATCCAGGAGGGCGTGGTCCGCGTCCCCCGGGACTGACGCGCCCTGCGCCGACGGGCCGCGGGGCGCCGGTTCGGACATACTCCCCACCATGAGCGACGAGACCATGGACGAGACCATGAGCGACGCGAAGACCGGTGGTGGGGAGTCCACGGTCACGGTGATCGTCGCGGCCGCCGCCAATCTCGGCATCGCGGTGGCGAAGGCCGTCGCCGGGCTGATCAGCGGATCGAGCGCGATGCTCTCCGAGGCGGCGCACTCGGTCGCCGACACGGTCACCGAGCTGCTGC
Source organism: Streptomyces sp. NBC_00984 (assembly GCF_045162475.1). Lineage (NCBI taxonomy): Bacteria > Bacillati > Actinomycetota > Actinomycetes > Kitasatosporales > Streptomycetaceae > Streptomyces > Streptomyces sp. NBC_00984. Next base: position 5,862,324 of record NZ_CP108734.1, on the reverse strand, counting down.
TGCTCACCGCGCTGAGACGCAGCGAGAAGCCCGCGGACGAGGAACACCCGCTGGGCTACGGCCCCGAACGGTACATCTGGGCGATGCTCGCCTCCGTGGCCACGTTCGTCGGCGGCGCGGTCTTCTCCGTCTACGACGGCATCCACACCCTCGCGGCGGGCGAGGAGCTCGGCAATCCGCTCGTCTCGTACCTCGTGCTCGCGGTGGCCTTCCTGCTGGAGGGCTACTCGCTGCGGACCGGGCTCCGGCAGGTCCGCGGCGAGGCCGCGCGGCTGCGGGCGCCGGTCGGGCACTACTTCCGCCACACCCCCGACACCGCGGTCAAGGCCGTGGTGATGGAGGACTCGGCGGCGCTGGCGGGTCTGCTGCTCGCCGCGGGCGGACTGCTCGGCGGCCAGCTGACCGGTTCCGGGGTCTGGGACGGCATCGCATCGATCCTGATCGGTCTGCTGCTGGTGTACGTCGCCTGGGTGCTGGGCCGGTCCAACGCCCAGCTGCTGATCGGCCGTCCGGTGCCGCAGCAGATGCGCGCCGGCATCCGCGAGGAACTGCTCTCCGTCCCGCACATCATCGAGGTACTGGAACTCACCACGCTCATCCAGGGGCCGGCCGAGATCCTGATCGCCGCGAAGGTCGACTTCCGGGACGCCTCGACCGCCGAGCAGATCGAGTGGGCGTGCGAGGAGGCGGAGGAGCAGCTGCGGGAGCGCTATCCGTCGATCCGCCGGGTGTACCTGGACCCGACCCCGGGCCTGAGGCAGCGGCTGCGCGGGCCCGGTACCGGTACCGGATCGGTCTGACCGGGCCGTGCGGCCGGGACCGGCCTCGGATCCGTTCTGGATCGGTCCTGGATCCGCTCTGGATCAGTCCTGGATCAGCCCCGCCGCGTCCAGCAGGTACTCCGTCATCGGGTCGTAGAACCGCGGGTCCAGCACATGGTCGTCCAGCGGGACGGCCACCTGGAGCGTCCCCTCCGCCTCGCCGAGGAAGAGCGCCGGGTCGTTGCAGTCCGCGTACCCCACCGCGTCCAGCCCGCGCTGCGCCGCGCACCCCGCCCAGCCGTGGTCGGCGACGACCAGGTCCGGCAGCGGTCGGCCCTCGCGCTCCAGACCGTCCAGGATGGCGGCCATCGGGGCGGGCGAGTGGGTGTGCCAGAGGGTCGCGCCGCGCTCCTGCACCGCGACGTCCGCGAACTGGAACACCATGCCCTCGTCGGCGATCAGCCCCGAGGGGATCCGTACGATCTCGCATCCGGCGGCCCGCAGCGCGTCCGCGGTCTGCCGGTGCACATCGAGGAGCCCGCCCGGGTGCCCGGTCGCGAACAGCACCCGCTCCGATCCCGCCGCCGCCTTCCGCAGCCGCGCCGCCATCCGCTCCAGGGCGTCGACCGTCAGCTCCGGGTCGATGGTGTCCTGCCCGAACCGGTGCTCCGGGTCGTCGCTGACCCCGCAGCGCTCGGCCATCACCGCCAGCACGTCCTGCTCGTCGCGCCACCGGTCGCCGAGCTCCAGACCCAGCCAGTAGTGACGGTCGCCGTTGGCGAGCTTGCGGTAGTGGGAGAGGTTGTTGTCGCGCGGTGTGGCGACGTCTCCGGCTATACGCGTGCGGACGAGGTGTTCGACGAGGGCGGCGCGGCTGGGTATCGGCATGAACCCATTGTGCCGTCAGGTGTGCACAGTGTGCCGGGTGTCTTGCACGACTGACCGATCGGCCCGGCCCGCCGGTCAGGGCAGCCGGGTCGAGTGCGTGATCTTCTTCAGGTGGTAGTACTGGGCGACGCACTGCGCCGGCCACGCCCGCCGGCCGTGGTTGCCGAACGGCTCCAGCATCCCGCTGACCGACACCGGCGTGTACGGGAGCACCTTGGCGCCGCGCGCCGCCCCGTTCCTCAGCGAGCGGTCCTGCCGGTCCCACCGCTGGGCGCGCACCTCCATCTGCCGTTCCAGCCGGTGCAGCGGGACGGCGAGGCCGACACAGGTCGCGGCGCACACGACTCCGGCGACCGCCGCCGTCGCCGCGCGGATCCCCCACCTGCGGGCCCGCAACGCCCGTCCCGACAGGGCACCGACGCCGACCAGGAGCAGCACGTACAAGAGGAGGAAGTCGCCCCAGATGCGCGACGCGGTCGCCACGCTCGCCCCGAAGGCGGGGTGGGCGACGACGACGCAGAGGTAGCCGGAGACCAGGAAGGCGAGGAATCCGACGAGAACCAGGAGGAAGGGCCTGCGGCGCAGGGACCCCTCCGGCGCGTCCGTTCCCCGCTCGCCTCCGCGCACCAGCAGGCCCAGCAGCACGCCGACGGCGACCGCTCCCAGGTACTGCCAGGTCGTGAAGATCGTCCCCAGGACGTGTCCGAACGCCCGCATCGCCGTGGTCAGCGCCTCCGGGCCGAACATGGAGGCGCTGTCGGCGCCGAACCGTCCACGCCGGGTGCGTGCGCCGGGCGACAGGTACAGGATGACCGTCCCGACGGCGACCCCGGCGAAGGCGACCACGCACCAGACGCGCGTACGGGTCCGGCCGGCCCCGGGAAGGGCCCACAGGCTCATCAGCAGGACGGCGGCGAGCACGACGCACGCGACGATCGCGGTCTCCTCCGACAGGGTGCCGATGAAGATCCCCGCCAGGTACGCGACGCCCAGCGCGAAGTCGCGTCCCCGTCGTGTCCGTGCGCGCAGCAGCGGGATCACGGCGGCGCAGGCCAGCACCGGTGCGACGGTGTGCGAGACGGAGGAGGCGGGCCAGTAGAACGCCTTGTACGGGTTGGGCGTCGCGAAGAAGAGGAGCGCCGCCGTCGTCGCGCCCACCAGCAGCGCCAGCCCGCGTGGCGCGGTCAGCCCGGCCCTCTTGAGCGCGGAGGCGATCAGCGCCCAGAGGATGCCCAGCATGAGCACCCCGCTGACCAGGGCGAACCATTGATGGCCCGGGACGCCGAAGGATCCGTACCCGATGACGAGCAGCGCGTTGGCGATGCGCCCGTTGTCATGGAGGAAGAACTTCCCGATCATCCCGGAGGCGCCCCCGTCCCGTACGACCGGGAGGAAGCACCAGTCGTCCCCTCCCGGGCGGACCAGCCGGCCGATCCAGAAGGCCGCGCCGAGCAGGGCGAGCGGCAGCAGGGCAAGGCCCGACGTCCCGATCGCCGCCCACCGCCGCGCGGGGCCCGGACGGGGTTCCGGCCGGGAAGATTCCTCGCTCTCCGCCTGTGTGCCGGCGGATTTCGACGTGTCCGTAGTCATGTGCACTGGTGCCCTTCGTACGCTGCTCGCGTCTTGCACGCCAAGAAGTTCAGGTGGTGGGTTCACGGTGTGGTGTGTCCAGTACTGCTCCCGGCCGGTCCGCCGCCCTGCCGGGCGAGGGCGGCACCGGAGTCGATGGCCCAGCGGGCGAGCAGGAACGAGAAGGGGGTGGCGAGGATCCCCGCGGCCACGGCGGCGATGTTCTTGTCCATGCCCAGCCTGCTCACGCCGAGGTAGAGCAGAATTCCGGTGAGTACGAGATTGACGACGCTCGACAGGGGATACCGGACGAAGGCCTGCCAGGTCGGCTTCGTGCGGCAGGTGATGCGGGAGTTGAGCAGGAATGATCCCACGACGCTGACCGAGTATCCGATGACATGTGCGGCCAGATAGGGAATCCAGACATTCAACGAGGCGTATACCGCCAGATATACCGCCGTATTGATGATTCCGATCAACCCGAATTCGATGAACTGGCGTACGGTGCGCCTCCTCGACGCTCCGAGAGCGGTCGCCCCGGTGCGTCGCACCGACGGTCTCCCGCCCTCGGGGGCGGGCGGGCCCGAACGCGCCTCTGCCGGAATATCGACCGGGCGGACGTGCGGAGATTCGTCCGTCTCCCGCACCAGGTAGTGCGGGCGGCGTTTCGACTCGGAGTAGATCCGTCCCACGTATTCGCCGATGACGCCGAGCGTGGCGAGCTGGATTCCGCCGAGCGCCACGACGGCGGTCAGCAGGGTGGTGTAGCCGGGTACGACGACACCGTGGAGCACGACGCCGACGATGGTCCACACGGCGTATCCCAGTGCCGCCAGCGCGAGCGCGAGGCCGATGTGGATGGCCAGGCGCAGCGGATGGCTGTTGAAGGAGATCAGCCCGTCGATCCCGTAGTTGAGCAGGCGTCTGCCGCCCCACTTCGAATCTCCCGCCGCGCGCTGCATGTTCCGGTAGGTGAAACCGACGGTGTCGAAGCCGATCCAGGAGAAGATCCCCTTGGAGAACCGGTTGGTCTCGGGCAGCGCGAGCACGGCGTCCACGGCGGTGCGCGACAGCAGCCTGAAGTCGCCCTCGCCGTCGACGACCTGGACGTCCATGCACCGGCCCATGGCCCGGTAGTAGAGGGCGCTGAGGAAGGTACGCAGGGCGCCTTCTCCCGCGCGGTCGCGCCGCGCGACGACCTGGTCGTAGCCGCGCTGCCGCAGCTCCAGCATGCGGGGCAGCAGTTCGGGCGGGTGCTGGAGGTCGGCGTCCATGAGGACGACGGCGTCGCCGCGGGACATGCGCAGTCCCGCGAGCATGGCGGCCTCCTTGCCGAAATTACGGCTGAAGGAGGTATAGCGGACCCGCTGGTCCGCAGTGGCGAGCGAACCGATCCGGAGCCTGGTCCGGTCGCTGCTGCCGTCGTCGACATAACAGATCTCGAAGGTCCGCCGAGTCGGTTCGAGGGCGGAGATCAACGCACGGTGGAATACCTCGATGACCTCGTCCTCATTGAAACAGGGGACAACGATCGAAACCTGACATGTTTTCATTTAAATTCCCCATCAGGTGTGGGTGGGACAGCTCAAACCATAAGCCTGGGGGCCTCGCGACACTGCGACCGACGGAGCTCGTCGAGGAAAAGGAAAGGGAATATGAGGAGACACCTCACCCCTTTCGCATCAATTCATATATTCAAGGCCGGGCGTCAGGGCCGGCGGAAATCGCGGACACACCCGCCGGGCACCGCCGTAGCGCCCTACGCGCGGGCCGCCGCCTCGAAGGCCCCGCGCGCCAGCCGGTGCAGCAGCGCCGCCGTGTCCGCGCGGCCCGGCTGCGCGCCGGGCCGGCCCAGGTGCGGGGTCGAGTTCAGCAGGCCGAAGACGGCGTGGACGGCGGCGCGGGCCTCGTGCTCGGGCAGGTCCGGGTACATCTCGCGGACCACCTCCACCCACACCTCGACGTACTGCCGCTGGAGCTGGCGGACCCGCTTGCGGTCGGCGTCCCGCAGCCGGTCCAGCTCGCGGTCGTGGAGGGTGATCAGGGGGCGGTCGTCGAGGGCGAAGTCGATGTGCCCCTCGATGAGCGCGTCGAGCAGGGCCTGCGGGGAGCCGCCCTCGCAGGCCGCGTCCTCCGAGACGCGCAGCTGCCCGCCCGCCAGCAGCCGCTCGCTGATGCCGACCAGCAGCTCGGCGAGCATCGCGTCCTTGCCGGGGAAGTGCCGGTAGAGCCCGGGGCCACTGATGCCGACGGCGGCACCTATCTCGTCGACACCGACGCCGTGGAAGCCGCGCTCGGCAAAGAGGCGGGCGGCCTCCTTGAGGATCTGCTCGCGGCGGGTGGGGGCGTCCGTCCTCGTGGTCATGGATTCGATTCTAGACAGTGCGGTTAGCGAACGTTAACTGGTACGGGGCCGCGCCCACAGCGTCACCGCGCGCAGCAGCCACTCCACCGGCCCGAGCCGGTACCGGCGCATCAGCCACCCGCTGAGCGCGAGCTGGCCGGCGTACAGCACGAGCGCCCCGCCGACCGCCGCCGCGGCGCCCGTGCGGCCGTACAGCCCGAGGCCGTACCCGGAGAAGACGAGGGCCATGACGAGGGACTGGGTCAGGTAGTTGGTCAGCGCCATCCGTCCGGCGGGCGCGAGGACCCGGGCCGCCGCTCCACCGCGCGGTGTGGTGAACCACAGCAGCAGCCCGGTGGCGTACGCGGCCGAGAGCGCCGGGGCCGCGACCATACCGACCGCCAGGCCCAGCAGCACCCAGCGCTCCGACAGCGGCCCCACGAGCCCCGCGGCGGAGAAGACCGCCCCGGGAACCCCGATCGCGAGACCCGTCAGGCAGATGCGGCGCAGCCGCGCCCGGTCGGCGAGCGCGGCCGGACCGAGCCACTGCCGCCGACCGGCCACGAATCCCATGAGAAAGGCGGCAACGACGAACCCGCCCATCAGTGGGACGGCCGCGAGCATGTCGGGCAGCGCCCGGATGTTGGCGCCGACGACGTCGGCGAATCCACCGCGGTAGGCGGCGGTCAGCTCGGCCTTCACCGTGGCGGATTCGCCCAGGTCGCCCGGGTCGAACAGCGACGCACCCAGCCCGATCAGCAACAGGAAGCCGCCGGCGACGCCGAACACCCACAGCGCCGCCCGCCGGACCGCGGCGGGCCCGGCGTTCCGGACGGCCAGCAGGACCAGCCCGAGCAGGGCGTAGATCATCAGGATGTCGCCGGTGTACAGCAGCACCGCGTGCGCGAACCCGAGCACGAGGAGCGCGGCCAGCCGCCGTGACATCCGGGGCGCGAAGCGCGCCCCGGCTCGGGCGGCCGAGTCCATCTGGAGGGTGAAGCTGTATCCGAAGAGGAAGGAGAAGAGCAGGTAGAACTTCGACTGCGCGAGCAGGACGACCAGCCATTGCACGGCTCCGTCCGCCGCGTGCACCCCCGCGAGACCGTCCCTGGCGCCGGGAGGTCCGGCGGTCGTCATGAGATTCACGACCAGGATCCCGGCGAGCGCGAACCCGCGCAGGGCGTCCACTTCGAGGATGCGCGGCCTCCCGGCCACTCCCCCGGCCGCCCCTCCGTCCACACCCGGCACCGTCTGCGACTGCTGTGTCATCTGCCGTTTCCCCCACCCGAAGCCCTTCGCCGGTCGGCGACCGGCGCCGCTCCGGGTCAGGGAGCGGTGCGGGCCATTATTCCGGCCGGTCCACGCGGGCCACCCCCCGTGGGCCGGTCGCACTTGGCCGATACCCGCCGAAAGCACCGCGGACGGCTGCCGAAAGCGCTGCGGGCACCGGCCGAGCGCCCTGGACAAGGCTGTTAGCGCTCGTTAACCTGAAGTCGGACGTTAACGGTCACTAACTACTGCGGTACGGGCAAGGGGGCTCGACACGATGCAGCAGGCACCGGTGCTGGCGAGCGCGGCCGATCCCGCCTCCGAGGCCTGGAAGGCCAACGAGGCGGCGCATCACGCGCTCGCCGACGAGCTGCGGGAGCGGCTCGCCACGGCCAGGCTCGGCGGGGGTGAGAGGGCCCGCGCCCGACATGTGGCGCGCGGCAAGCTGCTGCCCAGGGACCGGGTGGACACCCTGCTCGATCCGGGGTCCCCGTTCCTGGAGCTGGCCCCGCTGGCGGCCGAGGGGCTGTACGGGGGCGCCGCCCCGGCGGCCGGGGTGATCGCCGGGATCGGCCGGGTCAGCGGCCGGGAGTGCGTGATCGTCGCCAATGACGCGACCGTCAAGGGCGGCACGTACTACCCGATGACGGTGAAGAAGCACCTGCGCGCCCAGGAAGTGGCGCTGGAGAATCGCCTCCCCTGCCTCTATCTCGTCGACTCGGGCGGTGCGTTCCTGCCGATGCAGGACGAGGTCTTCCCGGACCGGGAGCACTTCGGGCGGATCTTCTACAACCAGGCCCGGATGTCGGGGGCCGGGATTCCGCAGATCGCGGCGGTGCTGGGTTCGTGCACGGCGGGCGGGGCGTACGTCCCCGCGATGAGCGACGAGGCCGTGATCGTCCGCAACCAGGGCACGATCTTCCTGGGCGGCCCCCCGCTGGTGAAGGCCGCGACCGGCGAGGTCGTGACGGCCGAGGAGCTGGGCGGCGGCGAGGTGCACTCCCGTACGTCGGGGGTGACCGACCATCTCGCCGAGGACGACGCGCACGCGCTGCGGATCGTGCGGAACATCGTGGCCACCCTGCCGGACCGGGGCGCGCTGCCGTGGTCCGTGCGCCCCGTCGAGGAGCCGAAGGTCGACCCCGCGGGTCTGTACGGCGCCGTCCCGGTCGATTCGCGGACGCCGTACGACGTACGGGAGGTGATCGCCCGGGTCGTCGACGGCTCCCGGTTCGCCGAGTTCAAGGCCGAGTACGGCACGACGCTGATCACCGGCTTCGCCCACATCCACGGCCACCCGGTCGGCATCGTCGCCAACAACGGCATCCTGTTCTCCGAGTCGGCCCAGAAGGGCGCCCACTTCATCGAGCTGTGCGACCAGCGCGGCATCCCGCTGGTCTTCCTGCAGAACATCTCGGGCTTCATGGTGGGCCGGGACTACGAGGCCGGCGGCATCGCCAAGCACGGCGCCAAGATGGTGACGGCGGTCGCCTGCACGCGCGTACCGAAGCTGACCGTGGTGGTCGGCGGTTCGTACGGGGCGGGCAACTACTCCATGTGCGGCCGGGCCTACTCCCCCCGCTTCCTGTGGATGTGGCCCAACGCGAAGATCTCCGTCATGGGCGGCGAGCAGGCCGCGTCCGTCCTCGCGACGGTCAAGCGCGACCAGCTGGGCGACGACTGGAGCACGGCGGACGAGGAGGCCTTCAAGGCCCCGATCCGCGAGCAGTACGAGACCCAGGGCAATGCCTACTACGCCACGGCCCGGCTCTGGGACGACGGCGTGATCGACCCGCTGGAGACCCGGCAGGTGCTGGGGCTGGCCCTGACCGCGTGCGCCAACGCCCCCTTGGGCGATGCCGGCTTCGGCGTCTTCCGGATGTGAGGAACAGATGACGATGTTCGACACCGTTCTGGTCGCCAACCGCGGCGAGATCGCGGTACGTGTCATCCGCACGCTGCGGGAGCTGGGCGTCCGCTCGGTCGCCGTCTTCAGCGACGCGGACGCGGATGCCCGGCACGTCCGGGAGGCCGACACAGCGGTACGGATCGGGCCCGCCCCCGCCGCCATGAGCTATCTCAGTGTGCCCGCGCTGCTGGACGCGGCCCGCCGCGCCGGCGCGCAGGCCGTCCACCCGGGATACGGGTTCCTCGCCGAGAACGCGGGCTTCGCGCGGGCGTGCGCCGAGGCGGGGCTGACCTTCATCGGACCGCCCGCCTCCGCCATCACGCTGATGGGCGACAAGATCCGGGCCAAGGAGACGGTCGCGGCGGCCGGGGTTCCGGTGGTGCCCGGCTCCTCGGGGAGCGGGCTCACCGACGACCGGCTGGTCGACGCGGCCCGCGAGATCGGGATGCCGGTGCTGCTGAAGCCCTCGGCGGGCGGCGGCGGCAAGGGCATGCGGCTGGTGCGCGACGAGGCGCTGCTCGGGGACGAGATCGCGGCCGCCCGGCGCGAGGCACGGGCCTCGTTCGGCGACGAAACGTTGCTGGTGGAGCGGTGGATCGACCGGCCCCGGCACATCGAGATCCAGGTGCTGGCGGACGCCCACGGCAACGTGGTCCACCTCGGCGAGCGCGAGTGCTCGCTCCAGCGCCGCCACCAGAAGATCATCGAGGAGGCGCCCTCGGTCCTGCTCGACGAGGAGACCCGGGCCGCGATGGGCGAGGCGGCCGTCCAGGCGGCCCGCTCCTGCGGCTATGTCGGCGCGGGCACGGTGGAGTTCATCGTCCCGGGCAACGACCCCGCCTCGTACTTCTTCATGGAGATGAACACCCGCCTCCAGGTCGAGCACCCGGTCACCGAGCTGATCACCGGCCTGGACCTGGTGGAGTGGCAGCTGAGGGTCGCGGCGGGCGAGCGACTCCCGTACGAGCAGCGGGACATCACGCTCACCGGCCATGCCATCGAGGCCCGGATCTGCGCCGAGGACCCGGCACGCGGCTTCCTGCCCTCCGGCGGCACGGTCCTCGCGCTGCACGAGCCGCAGGGCAACGGGGTGCGGACGGACTCCGGGCTCGGCGAGGGCGGCGAGGTCGGCAGCCTGTACGACCCGATGCTGTCGAAGGTCATCGCGTACGGCCCCGACCGCGCCACCGCGCTGCGCCGGCTACGGGCGGCGCTCGCGGACACGGTGATCCTCGGCGTCCCGACCAACGCCGGTTTCCTGCGCCGGCTGCTCGCCCACCCGGCGGTGGTGGCGGGCGATCTGGACACGGGCCTGGTGGAGCGTGAGGTGGACACGCTGGTGCCGGAGGGGGTGCCCGAGGAGGTGTACGCGGCGGCGGCGCTGCTGCGGCGGTCCGCCGGTGCGGACGGGGCCCGGACCGGCACCACCGACGCCTCCGGCTGGGTCGACCCGTTCTCGGCGGCGAGCGGCTGGCGGCTCGGCGGCACCCCGGCCCGCACGGTGCTCGACTTCCGGCTGCCCGGCCACGACCCGGTGCAGGTCTCGCTGCGCTCCTGCCTGGCCGGTACGGAGCTGGCCTTCGGCCATGTCGGGGAGGGCGCGCAGCCGCCGGAGCCCGTGACGGGGGCCTGCGGCCCGCTGGCCCCGCTGCCCGGCGGCAGGGAGACGGCCAGGCTGGTCGAGGTCTCCGGGCACCGCCTCACCCTCGAACTCGCCGGTGTCACCCACGCGTTCACCCATGCCGCCTCCCCGGACGGCAGATGGCTCGGCCGGGACGGCGACAGCTGGCACGTACAGGATCACGACCCGGTGGAGGCGTCCCTGGCCGGCGCGGGCCGGTCCGGGGCGGACACGCTCGCCGCGCCCATGCCCGGGACGGTCACCGTGGTGAAGGTGGCGGTCGGGGACGAGGTCGTGGCCGGGCAGAGCCTGCTGGTGGTGGAGGCGATGAAGATGGAACACGTCATCTCCGCCCCGCACGCCGGGACCGTGACCGAGCTGGACGTCAGCGCCGGTGCCACGGTCGCGATGGACCAGATCCTGGCCGTGGTGGCCCCCGTCGAGGCGCCCGGGGAGGAAGCATGACCACGTCCCGCACCCTGCCCATGACCGTGCCGGCCCAGGACCTGCCCGCCCGGGTACGCATCCACGAGGTCGGTGCCCGCGACGGGCTGCAGAACGAGAAGACCGTCGTACCGACCGAGGTGAAGGCGGAGTTCATCCACCGGCTGGCCGCCTCGGGCCTGACCACCGTCGAGGCGACCGGCTTCGTGCACCCCAAGTGGGTGCCCCAACTGGCCGACGCCGAGGACCTGTTCCCCCGCCTGGCCGACATCGACGGCGTCGCCCTGCCGGTCCTCGTACCGAACGAACGCGGCCTGGACCGGGCCCTGGCGCTCGGTGCCCGCCGGATCGCCGTGTTCGGCTCGGCGACCGAGACGTTCGCCGCCCGCAATCTCAACCGCACCGTCGACGAGTCGCTCGCCATGTTCGAGCCGGTCGTCGCCCGCGCCAAGGCCGACCGGGTGCATGTCCGCGGCTATCTGTCGATGTGCTTCGGCGACCCGTGGGAGGGGCCCGTCCCCGTCCACCAGGTCGTCCGGGTCGCCAAGGCGCTGATGGACCTCGGCTGCGACGAGCTCTCCCTCGGCGACACCATCGGCGTCGCCACGCCCGGCCATGTACAGACCCTGCTCGCCGAGCTGAACGAGGAAGGCGTACCCACCGACACCATCGGCGTGCACTTCCACGACACGTACGGGCAGGCCCTCTCCAACACCCTCGCCGCGCTCCAGCACGGGGTGACCACCGTGGACGCCTCCGCGGGCGGCCTCGGCGGCTGCCCGTACGCGAAGAGCGCCACCGGAAATCTCGCCACCGAGGACCTCGTGTGGATGCTCCAGGGCCTCGGTGTCGAAACCGGGGTCGATCTCGACGCGCTCACCGCCACCAGCGTGTGGCTCGCCGATCAACTGGGCCGACCCAGCCCGTCCCGTACCGTCCGCGCGCTCTCGGTGCGATAGACACCGTCCCACAAGGAGTGACCCCTGCCATGCCCCTGGACCACCGGCTGACCGCCGAACACGAGGAACTGCGGCGCACCGTCGAGGAGTTCGCGCACGACGTCGTCGCGCCGAAGATCGGCGACTTCTACGAACGGCACGAGTTCCCGTACGAGATCGTGCGGGAGATGGGGCGGATGGGCCTGTTCGGGCTTCCGTTCCCGGAGGAGTACGGCGGCATGGGCGGCGACTATCTCGCCCTCGGGATCGCCCTGGAGGAGCTGGCCCGGGTCGACTCGTCCGTGGCGATCACGCTGGAGGCCGGGGTCTCGCTCGGCGCGATGCCGGTCTACCACTTCGGCACCGAGGAGCAGAAGCGGCAGTGGCTGCCGAGGCTCTGCTCGGGCGAGGCGCTCGGCGCCTTCGGCCTGACCGAGCCGGACGGCGGCTCGGACGCGGGCGGCACCCGGACGACGGCGGTGCGCGACGAGGCCACCGGCGAGTGGGTGATCAACGGCTCCAAGTGCTTCATCACCAACTCCGGTACGGACATCACGGAGCTGGTCACGGTGACGGCGGTGACCGGCCGCAAGGAGAACGGCGCCCCGCGCATCTCCTCGATCATCGTGCCGTCCGGCACCCCCGGCTTCACGGTCGCCGCCCCGTACTCCAAGGTCGGCTGGAACGCCTCGGACACCCGCGAGCTGTCCTTCTCCGACGTCCGCGTCCCGCTGGCGAACCTGCTGGGCGAGGAGGGCCGCGGCTACGCCCAGTTCCTGCGCATCCTGGACGAGGGCCGGATCGCCATCTCCGCCCTGTCCACGGGCCTGGCCCAGGGCTGCGTCGACGAGTCGGTGAAGTACGCCGCGGAGCGCCACGCCTTCGGCCGGCCGATCGGCGCCAACCAGGCCATCCAGTTCAAGATCGCGGACATGGAGACGCGGGCCCACATGGCCCGGGTCGGCTGGCGCGACGCGGCCTCGCGCATGGTGGCGGGCGAGCCGTTCAAGAAGGAGGCGGCGATCGCCAAGCTGTACTCCTCGACGGTGGCGGTGGACAACGCCCGCGACGCGACCCAGATCCACGGCGGCTACGGCTTCATGAACGAGTACCCGGTCGCCAGGATGTGGCGCGACTCCAAGATCCTGGAGATCGGCGAGGGCACGAGCGAGGTCCAGCGGATGCTGATCGCCCGCGAGTTGGGCCTCCCGGCCTGACGCGCTGACGGCGTGGGTGGGGGCGGGCGGACGGGCAGACGGTCAGCTCGTCCCGCCCGGCCACTCCTCGCGCACCATCCCGAACAGCACGGTGTCGTACCGCCTGCCCGCCACCAGCACGGCACCCCGGCGCCGGCCCTCCTCGCGGAAGCCCGCCTTGGCGAAGGCGCGGACGGCCCGCTCGTTGCCGCTCCAGGTGTCGAGCTCGATCCGGTGCAGCCCGAAGGCCCCGAACAGGTGCCCCACCAGCAGGCGCAGCGCGTCGGATCCATGGCCGCGGCCCCAGCGGTCCCGCTCACCGATGGTGATGCCGACGGTGACCCGCCCGGCGAACGGGTCCAGATCGCGGTAGTCCACCATGCCGATGGCCGTGCCGTCGGCCAGGTCCTCGACCGTGAGGACGGCCGACTCCCTCGGGACCAGCCGCAGCATCGTCTCGAAGGCGAGCCCGATGGCCTCCGCCGTGACCGGCCCGAAGCACGGGTCGCCACCGGTGGCCCAGTGCACCACCTCCGGGTCGTTGCGCCACCGGAGATGGTGCTCCGCGTCCGCCGCCCGCAGTGCGCGGAGCCTGACCAACTCGCCTTCGATCATGCGCGGATCGTATGCCGGGCCCCCCGCCCACCGGTCGGCGGAGATGCCCTCCGGCCCCGGTCACCCACCCGAGCCCTTGTGCCGCAGCCGATGCAGCACCTCGATCGCCCGCAACTGCCGACGCTCGTACGCGGTACCGGGCCGCACGGAGGTCGAACGGCTCTGCCAGGTGAGGCCCGGTGGGGCGCCACAACGTGATGTTCGGCCCGACGGACCGCCGGGTCCCGCGCTGAACACCGTTCGTCGCGCGGGCCGGCTCAGGCCGTGGCGGCGGGGCCGGCCGGCAGGTGGACCGTCATGATCAGGTCGCAGGGTTCGGTGCCCGCGCCGCGGTAGGCGTGTGAGGTGTCACCGTCGAACGTGGCGGTCTGTCCGGCTTCGAGGGCGTGCTCGGTGCCGTCGACGACCAGGGTCATCCGGCCGGAGGTGACGCTGACGGTCTCCACGACTCCGGCCTGGTGGGGATGGCTGGGGTACTCCTCGTCCGGTTGCAGCCGCCAGCGCCAGAGCTCGACGGGGGCCGGGCCCGAGGTCGTCAGTACGAGCCGGGCCTCGCTGCCCCGCGCTCCGGTCCACAGTGGCGGCACGGCGTCGGCGGCAACGACCCGGACGCGGCCTTCGGGCGACCCCTGCATCAGGGCGGACACCGAGATGCCGAGGGTGTCGGCCAGCCGGACCAGCGTGGCCAGGTTGGGGTTGCCCTGGGCCTTCTCCAGCCCCACCAGAGCACCCTTGCTGACCTGGGCGCGCCGACCGAGTTCCTCCAGGGACAGGCCCGCGCGGGTGCGGGCCGCCCGGACATTGCGCGCGACCGTCCGCAGAGCTGCGGCTGTCTCGGCCACCTGATCACCATCCTTGCAAGTGGACCACTTCAATGCACCACGCGGTCGTTTGGTTGACACGACACGGTCGGTCCGTTGTACGGTGCGGTCGTTCCACTGAATAGTAAGGGATGTGCCGTGCTCGCTCTGCTGCTGGCTCTGTGCAGCTCACTCGCCTACGGGTGCGCCGACTTCCTCGGCGGTCTCGGTGCCCGCAGGGCACACGTGCTGCGGACCGTGATGATCGCCGCCCCGGCCAGTCTCGCGGTCGAGCTGCTGCTGTGGCCGTTCCTCGGCGCCTCGTTCAGTGCCGGTGCCCTCGGCTGGGGTGCCGCGTCGGGGGTCGCCTCGGCCGCCGCGTTCGCCATGCTCTACCGGACCCTGGCGATCGGCCCGATGAACGTGCTGTCACCGGTGACCGCGCTGGTGTCCGCCGCGCTGCCGGTCGGGGTGGGGCTGACGCAGGGCGAGCACCTGGGCGCCGCCGGCCTGGTGGGTCTGCCGCTCGCGCTGGCGGCGGTGGTGCTGGTCAGCGCCGGGCACGGCGCCGGGACGGTGCGCCCCTCCCGTACCGCCCTGCTGCTGGCCCTGGGCGCGGGCGCCGCCATCGCCCTCCAGCTGGTCTTTCTGCACCAGGCGCCGTCCGACAGCGGTGTGGCCCCGCTGATCGTGGGCCGGGCGGTCTCCTCGGCCGTCACCCTGGTCGCGGCGGGGCTGATGCACCGCAAGCTGGGCTCCGAGCGGCCCGCGTACGCGATGTCGGCGGCCGCGGGCATGCTGGACTCCATGGCGAACCTGCTGTTCCTGCTCGCCGCCCGCAGCGGGGACCTCACCGTCGTCGCCGTGGTCACCGCCCTCTACCCGGCGGGCACGGTCCTGCTCGCCCGCGGCGTGCTCGCCGAACGCATCCACCGCGGCCAGCTCGTCGGCCTGGGCACCGCCGCCGTCGCCGTCGGCCTCCTCGCCCTGACCTGAGCGGGATCCCGGCGCCCGCCGACGAGACCGACCCCCGGATCGAGGCACGGCACACCGCCTGCCGCTCCACGCACGTCGCCTTCGTCCTCGAAACCCTCCACGCCGCCCGCGACGGCCGTCTCCTCACCGCCGCGGCCGGGGAGTTGCAGGGCCTGCTCGCCCCGCACGCCGAACAGACCGCGGTGCACCGCCTCGGCCCGGCACAGCCCCAGATCGTCGTCGGAGTCCTCCTGGGCGGGGCCGGTGCGTCAGTGGCGGTAGTCGGGCCAGTGCGGGTCCTCCCAGCGGGCTGGGCCGGTGAGGCCGAGCAGGCGTATGCGGTGGAGCAGTTCGTCGGGGGCGCCGTGGGCGATGAGGCGGGGGCGGGCGTGGTGCAGCAGCCAGGCCGTCAGTTCGGCGCGCCTCTCGCCCTCGTCGTCCTCGTCGTCCCAGGCGGCCCAGGGGAGTTCGTCACCGAGGAGGTCGTACTCCCAGTGGGCGGCGGCCTCGGCGAGGTGCCGGGTGGCCGGGGTGCCGGTCTGCGTCTCCCAGTGGGCGAGCCACGGGCGGAGCGTGCCGGACGCCTTGGTGTTCAGGGCGAGGAGGTCATGGGCCGGGACGGCGGGGGCCGGGTCGGTGAGTGTGTGGGACCACCAGGCGTGGAGGAACTCCCGTACCGCAGCGGCCTGTTCGTCGGGCCACTGCTGCCAGTGGCCGCGGTCGAACGAGCGGCCGATCTCCTCCGGGCCGCAGAAGGGATCGGCGCGGCCCGCGACCAGGGACCGGGCGAACTGAGGGAGTATCCGGCGCAGCACCGACGGGTGGTCGCTCCAGTCGGGAGCCTGCCAGGTGCGTCGCAGGAGATCGTGGTCCAACTCGACGTCCGGGACCTTGAGTCGGGCGAGCTCCTCGGCACTGCCCCAGTGGCACTCGCAGTTGTTCTCGTCGGGGTGGGCGGTCATTCCGCGGAAGGTGATCGCGAGGCCGTCCAGTGCGGCGTCGAGGCGACGGCGGGCGGAGCGCGGGACAGGGTGTGTCATGGACGTTCGCCTTCGGGGCTCCGGAGGCTGACGCCGTCCGAAGATCGTCACCTTACCGGGAGGGGCGGCGATACCGCCGCCCGGTCCGTGTTCCGCCTGCGCTGCACAGGTACGGATACCGGGCGACGTCACGCCGATCGCGAACCGCGAACCGTAGGTCAGGCCTTGACCGTGGCCTGTTCGGGCGCGGCGTCGGCGCCGGCCTCGACGCGGCGCGCCGCCGGGATGACGGCGGCGATCACCGCCGCGACCAGGGCGACACCGCAGCCGACCAGGAGTCCGGTACGGAAGCCGTTCTCGGAGGTGAAGGTGTGGCCGCCCATGGTGACGGTCATCTGAGAGAGGACCACGCCGATCACCGCGGCGCCGATCGACGTGCCGAGGGAGCGCATGAGCGTGTTGAAGCCGTTGGCGGCAGCGGTCTCGGACAGCGGGACCGAGCCCATGATCAGTGCGGGCATCGCCCCGTACGCCAGGCCGACACCGCTGCTGGTCACCATGCCGACCACCATCAGGCCCCACGCGGAGCCCATGAGCACCAGCGCCAGGCCGTAGCCGACCGCGATGACCAGAATGCCGCAGACCAGGGTGAACTTCGGGCCCCGGGCGTCGATGAGCTTTCCGCCGAGCGGGGAGACGATCATCATCATGATGCCGCCGGGCGCCAGCCACAGGCCCGCCGCGAGCATCGACTGGCCCAGGCCGTAGCCGGTGGCGGAGGGGAACTGCAGGAGCTGCGGCGAGATCAGCATGCTGGCGTACATGCCGAAGCCGACGAAGACGGAGGCGAGGTTGGTCATCAGCACCCGGGGACGCGCGGTGGTGCGCAGGTCGACCAACGGGTCCCGGGTACGCAGCTCCCACGCACCCCAGGCGAGCAGCACCACGACGGCGGCGGCGAACAGGCCGAGCGTGGTCGCCGAGTCCCAGCCCCAGTCGGCCCCCTTGGAGACGGCGAGCAGCAGGCAGACCAGGCCCGCCCCGAGACCGAGCGCACCGAGCACGTCGAACCGCTGCCCCTTGGCCCCGGCCGGCACGTCGGGGATCAGGAACCAGATCAGCACCGCGACCACGGTGGCCAGGCCGGCCGAACCCCAGAACAGCACCCGCCAGTCCGTGTACTGGGCGACGGCCGCGGCGATCGGCAGGCCGAGCGCGCCGCCGATGCCCATGGAGGCGCTGACCAGCGCGATGGAGGAGCTGAGCTTCTCCGCCGGGACCACGTCACGCAGCAGGGCTATACCGAGCGGCAGCACGCCCATGCCCATGCCCTGCAGACCGCGGCCGACGATCATGGGGACGACGGACGAGGAGAGCGCGCACACCACCGAGCCGACGATCAGCGGCACGGAGCACACGAGGAGCATCCGGCGCTTGCCGACCATGTCGCCCAGACGTCCGGAGACGGGCACGCAGACGGCGGACACCAACAGGGTGACGGTGATCACCCATGCCGCGTTCGAGGGGGTGGTGCTCAGGATCTGCGGCAGCTCCGCGATGAGCGGGGTGACCAGGGTCTGCATGATCGCCGCCGTGACACCGGCGATGGCCAGCGTGGCGACGACGCCGCCGGGGCGGGTTGATGGCTGGGGGGCACCCATCCGGGACTCCTCGGGTGTGTGTCGGAAGAAGACTATGCATCGTACACACTTCATGCATCGAGCACGTTATATGTACGCTGCATGGGCCTATGGGAGAATGGAAGCCGACATTCGGAAACACGCCGGGACGCCCGGACGACAGCAGGAGGCGGCAGGCGCATGACCAGGCCCACCCACGAGGTCGAGTACGAGCAGATGCTCCTCAGCCGCCACGGCCTCCTGCAGAACAAGGGCGGGCGGCGCAAGGACGGCCTGATGGACCACAGCGCCTACATCCTGCTCAGCCGCGTCCGCATTCAGGGGCCGATGTCGATCGGCGAGCTCAGCGACGCCTTCGGACTCGACGCCTCCACCCTCAACCGGCAGACCGCGGCGGCCATGCGCGCCGGACTCGTGGAACGCATCCCGGACCCCGAGGGCGGCATGGCCCGCAAGTTCCGGATCACCGCCGAGGGCGCCCGCATGCTCGACGCGGAACGCGAGGGCCTCGTCAGCTCCCTGGAGCGGGTCATGGCCAACTGGTCGGACGAGGACATCTCCGGCTTCGCCGCCTACCTGAGGCGCTTCAACACCGACATCGAGCGCCTGGGCGGCCGCCCCTGGCCGCGCCCCTGACCGTTCGCGGGCCGCCCGGGAATCCGATGGAATCCGTTCGACAGGGCGCCGCCCCGCCCGGCAGAGTCCGTCCATGAAGCCGCAGCACTGGCCCCTGTACGGGCTCCGCCTCCGCACGCCCCGCCTGGAACTACGCCTCCCCGACCTGGAGTTGCTGGACGAGCTCGCCTCGGTCGCCGCCGACGGGGTGCACGCGCCGGACGAGATGCCGTTCACGGTCCCCTGGACCGCCGTACCGCCCGAGGAGCGCGGCAAGGTGGTGTTCCAGCACGTGCTGTCCACCGTCGCCAACTGGTCGGTACGGGACTGGGCGTTGAGCCTCGCCGTGCTGTGCGAGGGCAAGGTGGTCGGGCGGCAGGACCTGATGGCGAAGGACTTCGCCGTGACCGGCCAGGTCAGCACCGGGTCGTGGCTGGGCCTCGCCCACCAGGGCCGGGGCATCGGCACCGAGATGCGGGCCGCCGCCCTGCATCTCGCCTTCGCCGGCCTCGGGGCCCGGACCGCGGTGTCGGCCGCGATGACCGACAACCCGCGTTCGCTGGGCGTCTCGCACCGGCTCGGCTATCTGCCGGACGGCCTCACGGTCGCCGCCGTGCGGGGAGCGCCCGTCACCCTGCAACGGCTGCGGATGGACCGGGCACGCTGGGAGGAGTGCCGGAGCATCGAGGTCACCGTCGAGGGACTCGACGGCTGCCGGGAGGAGTTCGGGGCATGACACTGCTCGTGCACACCTTCGTCCACGACGAGTCGGAGAAGCTGCGGCTGCTCGACGACCCGGGGCGACCGAGATCGACATCGACTTCGCGCTGCACGGGGACGGCGGCCCCGCCTGCCGCTGGGCCGCGGACGCCTCCCCCGGCGACCGGCTCACGGCGCTGGGCCCGGCCGTCGAGGACAACACGGCCGTCCGCTTCCGCCCTCCCGAGGACACCGACTGGGTGCTGATCTGGGCCGACGAGACCGCGCTGCCCGCCGCGGCCGCCGCCCTGGAGTGGCTGCCCGCAGGCATGAAGGCCCGGGTCTGGCTGGAGGTTCAGCACACCCGGGACCGCCAGGCCCTCAACACCGCCGCCAGGGCCAGGATCACCTGGCTCGTACGGGACGAGGGCGCACCCCCGGCCACCGCTGCCGTCGAGGCGGCCGAACTGCCCGGGGGGACGCCGTACGTCTGGATCGCGGGCGAGTCCTCGCAGGTCCGGGCGGTGCGCCGGCACCTGGTGCGTGAGCGCGGGTTCGACCGCGGACGCGTGACGTTCGTCGGGTACTGGCGCCGCGGGATGAGCGAGGAGCAGCTGCGCGAGGCGGCGGCCGGGGACGAGTAGAGCGCGGGCACCGGGACCGTCCGGCGACCGGGAAGGTACCTGGTCGCCGGACGGTCCCGGTCGCCTCACTCGGCGGCCCAGGGGACCTGCGGCGCCCGGTAGTAGTCGACGCCGAGCGCCGAGAGCCTCGGCCCCTGCGCTCCCAGCCGCACCTTGTACGCGTCCCAGTCGTGCGTGGCCGCGGGCGACCAGCCGAGCTCCGCGACCCCGGGCAGCCGGGGGAACGCCATCTGCTCGATCTCGTCGCTGTCGGTCAGGGTCTCCGACCAGAGCGGCGCCTCGACCCCGAGGACCGAGCCCTCCGGTGCGCCGGCCAGGTAGGTCGCCGGGTTCCAGTCGTACGAGCGCTGGACGGAGACGTAGCCAGCCCAGGCCAGGCCCAGCTCGGTGTCCTTGTCGTACTTCATGTCGAGGTAGCTGCGGTCGGCCGGGGACAGCACCAGCTTCGTGCCGTTCACGGCGGCGTCCGCGACCTGCTTGCGCTCGGCCGCGCCCGTCCGGTCGTAACCCCAGTACTGGGCGACCGTGCCCTTCACCGGCGTGCCCCCGGTCAGCTGGTGCCAGCCCACCACGGTCTTTCCGTACTTGCCGACGACGGCCTGCGCCTTGTCCATGAACGCCACATAGTCCTCGTGGCTGGTGGAGTGCGCCTCGTCGCCGCCGATGTGGAGGTACTTGCCGGGCGTGAGCGCGGCGAGCTCACGCACCACGTCGTCCACGAAGTCGTACGTGACGGCCTTCGGGACGCAGAGCGAGCTGAAGCCGACACTGGTGCCGGTGTACAGCGGCGGCGCGACCCCGTTGCAGTTCAGCTCCGCGTACGAGGCGAGTGCCGCGTTGGTGTGGCCGGGCAGGTCGATCTCCGGCACGACCTCCAGATAGCGGGAGGAGGCGTACCGGACGATCTCCTTGTAGTCGCTCTTCGTGTAGTGGCCGCCGGGGCCGCCGCCGACCTCCGTCTGCCCGCCGTACGTGGCGAGCCGCGGCCAGGAGTCGATGGCGATCCGCCAGCCCTGGTCGTCGGAGAGATGCAGATGGAGCTTGTTCATCTTGTAGAGGGCGAGCTGGTCGATGTAGCGCTTGACCTCGGCGACGGAGAAGAAGTGCCGGGAGACATCGAGCATCGCGCTGCGGTACGCGTAGCGCGGCGCGTCCGTGACCGTGCCGCCCGCGACCGTCCACGGGCCCTTCTGGGGGCTCTTCTTCTCCACGGCGGCCGGGAGCAGTTGGCGGAGCGTCTGGACGCCGTGGAAGAGTCCCGCGGGGCCGCGTGCGGTGATGGTGACGGAGCCGCGGCTCGACTTCAGGCTGTAGCCCTCGGCGCCCAGTGCGCCGTTGTGGGAGTCGAGACGCAGCCGGATGCCGTTGCCGGCGTCGCCGGTGACCGGCAGCGAGTATCCGGTGGACGGGCGCAGCACACCCGCCAGGTAGTCGCCGACCCGTCGGGCCTCGCCGGAGCCGTCGACGCGGATCCTGGTGTCCGCCGTGATGGTGTACGGGGAGCCGCCGGGCTTCGCCTCGGCGGGGGCGGGCACGATCTGGCCGAGCGGACGGGGCGAGGCGGCGGCCGGACCGTTGTTCGCCACCGGTCTTTCCGTTGTCGCGCCGACAGTGGAGATCCCGGCCGCCGTGACGAGCAGCAGCGAGCCGAGAAGGCGGGGAAGGGCGGTGCGCTGTGTCCTGTGCAGTCTCACAAGCCGGGTCCCTTTCGACGGGTTCACACCTGTGGATCTCCTGAGCAACCGAACCATCACCATGCGTATCGTGCACCTCACGTATGGTCAAGGTGTAGACCACTTCCCCGTTGCACGGCTGAGAGAATCCGCCGCATGACGGAAATAACCCAGCGCGACGGGACGTGGACCTTCGACGGCGAAACGGTGCGGATCGTGCCGGGCCGGGGCAAGGGCATTCATCCGCTCCGGCAGGAGCTGGGCGAATGCGTCGTCCCGCTGCGGGCGTTGGCGGGCATCTCCTTCGAACCGGACCGCAAGGGCGGCCGGCTGCGACTGCGGCTGCGCGACGGCGCGTGCCCGGTGCTGCGCGCGGCCGACGGCAGGCTCAGGGACGCCGCCGACCCCTACCAACTGACCGTGGAGAAGGACCGGAGCGGGCTGGCGGAGTACTTCGTCGACGAGGTGCGCAGCGCCCTGCTGGTCGAGCAGGTGCCCACCGGCGCGGTGGACGGCTTCCTGCTGCCGGGGCCCGCGGTGCCGGTCGCCGGTGGCGGCGGGGACGGCACGGCCTCGTTCGACGGGGAGACCGTCCGCCTCACCTGGAACTGGAAGGCCAACGAGGTCAAGACCTCGGGCGGCCCGGTCGCGTTCCCGGTCTCGGAGGTGACCGGCGTGCACTGGGTGCCCGCCATCGGTCTGGAGAACGGGCATCTGCGCTTCGTGCGGCGCGAGGGCCCGGCGCCGGCCCCGGCGGCCGAGGACGACCCGTACTCGCTGGATCTGTGGGGGCTGTCCAAGAAGGAGTACACGGCGGCCCTGGTCGCGGCGGCGGTCCTGGTACGGCTGCCCGCGGGCGCGGGACCCGCCCCCGCGGAGATCACGGCCCCGGCCGCACCCGCCGCACCCG
Source organism: Streptomyces sp. NBC_00984 (assembly GCF_045162475.1). Classification (NCBI taxonomy): domain Bacteria; kingdom Bacillati; phylum Actinomycetota; class Actinomycetes; order Kitasatosporales; family Streptomycetaceae; genus Streptomyces; species Streptomyces sp. NBC_00984. Next base: position 5,839,834 of record NZ_CP108734.1, on the reverse strand, counting down.
CCCCGGCCGCCTCGTCCGGCGACGATCACGACGTACTGCTGCGCCGGCTGCGCGAGCTCGGTGAGCTGCACCGGTCCGGGGTGCTCACCGACGACGAGTTCAGCGCCGCCAAACAGGCCGTCCTCAAGCGCCTGTAGGCAGCCCGGAGCTGTCGCGAGCACGGGCCCGGAACGCCGTCCCGGGCCCGTGCGAGAGCGCAATCACACCCGACCCTGCCCGATATCGGGCAGAATTGTTGCGTAAGCGCCCCACTCATCGCAATATCAACGAGTGCTCGAACGCCGCCCGTCGCATGACGACCTCATCGACCACCTGGTGCGCAGCACCGCGCTCCAGCGCGGTGAAGCCGCCCGGGTGATCCTCGACGTGCTGGCGTACTTCGACGAGACGACCGACGACTTCGTCCGCCGCCGCCACCGCGAACTGCAGTCCGGCGGCCTGGTCAACGCGGAGATCTTCGAGCGGATCGCGGCCGAGCTGCCGCACCGCGCGGTCGCACCGCCGGAGCTCTCGCTCCGCCAGCTGCGCCGCATCGTCTACGGCTGAACAACGGGCACCACAGGTACGTCGATGGAGGGGCAGAGACTTTATGTGCGGAATCGTCGGATATATCGGGAAGCGTGATGTGGCTCCGCTGCTGCTGGAAGGGCTGCAGCGGCTGGAGTACCGGGGTTACGACTCCGCGGGCATCGTGATCACCGGCAAGGCGTCGGCCGGCAAGCCCGCCGCCCTGCGGATGGTCAAGGCGAAGGGCCGGGTCCGCGAGCTGGAGGCCCGCGTTCCCAAGCGCTTCACCGGCACCACCGGTATCGCCCACACCCGCTGGGCCACCCACGGCGCCCCGAGCGACGAGAACGCGCACCCGCACCTGGACGCCGAGAACAAGGTCGCCGTCGTCCACAACGGCATCATCGACAACGCCTCCGAGCTCCGTGCGAAGCTCGTCGCCGACGGCGTCGCCTTCCTCTCCGAGACCGACACCGAGGTGCTGGTCCACCTGATCGCCCGCGCCCAGGCGGACACCCTGGAGGAGAAGGTCCGCGAGGCGCTGCGCTCGGTCGAGGGCACGTACGGCATCGCCGTCATGCACGCCGACTTCAACGACCGCATCGTGGTCGCCCGCAACGGCTCCCCGGTCGTGCTCGGCATCGGCGAGAAGGAGATGTTCGTCGCCTCGGACGTCGCCGCGCTGGTCGCCCACACCCGCCAGGTCGTCACCCTGGACGACGGCGAGATGGCCACCCTCAAGGCCGACGACTTCCGTACGTACACCACGGAGGGCTCGTCCACGACGGCCACGCCGACCACCGTGGAGTGGGAGGCCGAGTCGTACGACATGGGCGGCCACGACACGTACATGCACAAGGAGATCTCCGAGCAGGCCGACGCCGTCGACCGGGTGCTGCGCGGCCGGATCGACGACCGCTTCGCCACCGTGCACCTGGGCGGCCTCAACCTGGACGCCCGGGAGGCGCGCGGGGTCCGCCGGATCAAGATCCTCGGCTGCGGCACCTCGTACCACGCGGGCCAGATCGGCGCCCAGCTGATCGAGGAGCTGGCCCGCATCCCCGCGGACGCCGAGCCCGCCTCCGAGTTCCGCTACCGCAACCCGGTCGTCGACCCGGACACGCTGTACGTCGCGGTCTCCCAGTCGGGCGAGACGTACGACGTGCTGGCCGCCGTCCAGGAGCTCAAGCGCAAGGGCGCCCGGGTGCTCGGTGTCGTCAACGTGGTGGGTTCGGCAATCGCCCGGGAGGCGGACGGCGGTACGTACGTCCACGCCGGTCCCGAGGTGTGCGTCGTCTCCACCAAGTGCTTCACCAACACGGTCGTCGCGTTCGCGCTGCTCGCACTGCACCTGGGCCGGATCCGGGACCTGTCGGTCGCCGACGGCAAGCGGATCATCGAGGGGCTGCGCAGGCTGCCCGCCCAGATCAGCGAGATCCTGGCGAACGAGGACGAGATCAAGAAGATGGCGGCCGAGTACGCGGACGCCAAGTCGATGATGTTCATCGGCCGGGTGCGCGGCTACCCCGTCGCCCGCGAGGCCTCGCTGAAGCTCAAGGAGGTCTCGTACATCCACGCCGAGGCGTACCCGGCCTCCGAGCTGAAGCACGGGCCGCTGGCGCTGATCGAGCCCGCGATGCCGACGGTGGCGATCGTGCCGGACGACGACCTGCTGGAGAAGAACCGCGCCGCGATGGAGGAGATCAAGGCCCGCAGCGGCCGCATCCTCGCCGTCGCCCACCAGGTGCAGGAGAAGGCCGACCACACCATCGTCGTGCCGAAGAACGAGAACGAGCTGGACCCGATCCTGATGGGCATCCCGCTCCAGCTCTTCGCGTACCACACGGCGCTGGCCATGGGCCGTGACATCGACAAGCCGCGCAACCTGGCGAAGTCCGTCACCGTCGAATAGGCCCGCGCACACAACAGCTCACGCGCGCGCCCGGCGCGCAGGAACGGCCCCGTACCCACCGCGAGCGCGGGTACGGGGCCGTTCCTGCGCCAGCCTCCACGGCGCCGGGGTGACCGATACCGAACGCCAACGGGGCGACTCCCGGGGCGAGATGACCGGGGGTGGAGGTGCCGGGCGCTTCCCGCGGGAACGCCGTTGTCCGCGGCAGGCCGCTCCGCGAGCGCGCCATCCACCTCCGCCCGACATGAATTGCCGGTTTACGCAGACGAGTTGACGCCATGTCGAACGAGGGACCGATCGACGGATCACAGGAGTGACGAAAGAGGTCACCCGACGGGCTCTCAGGGGATGACGACGACCGGGCGCTGCGCACGCCGCGCGAGGCGTCCCGCCACCGAGCCGAAGATGCGGCCGACGATGCCGTGCGTGGAGCCGACGACGATGGCGTCGGCCGAGTACTCCCGGCCGACCTCCTCCAGCTCGTGGCAGATGTCCCCGCCCCGCTCGACGAGGACCCAGGGAACCTCGGAGAGGTAGTCCGCGCAGGCGAGCTCCAGACCGAGCACCTCGGTGCGGTGATCGGGCACGTCCACGAAGACGGGCGGCTCGCAACCTGCCCAGACCGTGGTCGGCAGCCGGTTGGCGACATGGACGATGATCAGGCCGGAGCCTGATCTTCGGGCCATCCCGATGGCATAGGCGAGGGCGCGTTCACTGGAGGTCGAGCCGTCGAAGCCGACGACGACCCCATGGCGGAACGCGGGATCGCAGGAGTGACGTGTTTCTTCGACCGTCTGCGGGTCCGACATGGGGTCGGCTACCTGCTTGCGGTCGGCGGGTTCGGGGATTTCGTGACCGGCCATCGGTGTCTCGGCGAAGAGAGTCCTCGTGAGGAGAGCGACTTGGGGAAGGTGGGTCAGCGGGCGGTGTTGCGGTGTCCGGGAATCATCTTCCCAACCCCTTACCCCCAAGGGTACGGCGCCACTCCTCCACTGCCCAGACCCGCGCAAAGCGCGCGCGACGTTTCACGGAGCATGCCCGAGGCGGACCCGTATGGCAATGCCGCTTGTGCTGTACACCGACGCCGCCGGGCCGGGACGGCTGCCCTCGGTGACCGGACGGATCCGGATCCGTCATCCCCCGGACCCGAGCGCGGCCCCCGCGCCCCCGGGGCGACCCCGGAACGGATCACCGCCCCGCTGCCGACCGCCGGGGCCGGCACCCCGCCCCGGGCGCCCCACCGCACCCGCTCCGGCCCGTCCGCCCCGCTCCCGGCGATCAGCCGGGCCGGGAACCGACACCGGTCCGGCGGGCGGAATCCGGTCGCTGTCGGTTGCCACCACCCGATTCCGTACGATCAGCCGTCCGACCTGCCCAGGGGGCGCAAAGAAGCGGTTGATCACCCGGGTTGTGCGCCGGTGCAATGACTGAATCACGTATGCACAACCGTCTATTTTCGGCCAACTTCATACCCGTGCCCATTCCTTGCCGAATTGGCCGATCAACCCCCTTGCCACCAGGCAGGAAGAGACCGCGCGGTACGCTTCCACCCAACGGGGACGGGCCATCAACGCCAGACGCACTTCCCTGCACGGCTTTCGGATGAAACGCTTCGTGATCGAATGCTTCCCGCCAAGTGGCCTTGTCGACATAACGCCGGTTGGTGAACTTGTCACGCCGGCACCACGGGACGCAGTAGATTCGATCTTGGGTATCGAAGTCTGGGGAACTCGTGCAGGACCGAGGGGAAAAGTGCAGGTGCGACAGGCCCGTAAGGACCAGGGAGACGCGAACACCGAGGGGGGCTTAGCGTCATGAGCCAGGACTCCGCCGCCGCAACGGAGGCTGTACGGAAGCTCAGTGGACGTCGACGACGAGAAGTCGTCGCCGTGCTGCTGTTCAGCGGCGGCCCCATCTTCGAGAGTTCGATCCCGCTCTCCGTGTTCGGAATCGACCGCCAGGACGCGGGAGTTCCGCGCTACCGACTCCTCGTCTGCGGCGGGGAAGAAGGACCGCTGCGGACCACCGGGGGACTCGAACTCACCGCGCCCTACGGGCTGGAGGCGATCAGCAGGGCCGGCACCGTCGTGGTGCCCGCCTGGCGTTCGATCACCTCGCCGCCGCCCGCCGAGGCGCTGGAGGCGCTGCGCCGCGCCCACGAGGAGGGCGCCCGCATCGTCGGGCTGTGCACGGGCGCGTTCGTGCTCGCCGCCGCCGGCCTGCTGGACGGCCGCCCGGCGACCACACACTGGATGTACGCACCGACGCTGGCCAAGCGCTATCCGTCGGTCCATGTCGATCCGCGTGAGCTGTTCGTCGACGACGGCGATGTGCTCACCTCCGCGGGGACAGCGGCGGGGATCGATCTCTGTCTGCACATAGTCCGCACGGACCACGGCACGGAGGCCGCCGGGGCACTGGCCCGCCGGCTCGTCGTGCCGTCGCGGCGCAGTGGCGGCCAGGAGCGCTACCTCGACAGGTCTTTACCCGAGGAGATCGGCTCCGACCCGCTCGCCGAGGTCGTGGCCTGGGCACTGGAGCATCTCCACGAGCAGTTCGACGTGGAGACGCTGGCCGCGCGCGCCTACATGAGCAGGCGGACCTTCGACCGCAGGTTCCGTTCGCTCACCGGCAGCGCACCGCTCCAGTGGCTGATCACCCAGCGGGTGCTGCAGGCGCAGCGGCTGCTGGAGACGTCCGAGTACTCGGTCGACGAGGTGGCGGGCCGCTGCGGCTTCCGCTCGCCGGTCGCGCTGCGCGGACACTTCCGGCGTCAACTGGGCTCCTCCCCCGCCGCGTACCGGGCCGCCTACCGGGCCCGTCGTCCGCAGGGCGGTGGCGCGGAGCCGGTGACCACGGCGACCGAGCCGGTCGTACCCGCCCAGGGCAATGCGGCGATCCGGCGTGCCGCGGCCACGGCCACCTCGCCGGGCCCGCATGCCGTCGCGGCGCCGACGGTCGGTACGGTCCAGCCGGAGCAGGGGAAACCCGGCCCCGACGCGTACACGACCGGGCGCCCGACCCTGCCGGGCCAGCGGAGCGCCCCGTAGGGTGGGGCCATGAACGATCGCATGGTGTGGATCGACTGCGAGATGACCGGGCTCTCGTTGACGGAAGACGCACTCATCGAGGTGGCCGCACTGGTCACCGACTCGGAGCTGAACGTGCTCGGCGAAGGGGTGGACATCGTGATCCGCCCGCCGGACGCGGCCCTGGAGACCATGCCCGAGGTGGTGCGGCAGATGCACACCGCCTCGGGCCTCCTCGACGAGCTGGCCGGGGGCACCACCCTGGCCGACGCCGAGGCCCAGGTGCTGAACTACGTCCGCGAGCATGTGAAGGAGCCCGGCAAGGCCCCGCTCTGCGGGAACTCGGTCTCCACCGACCGCGGTTTCCTGGCGCGGGACATGGCGGCCCTGGAGGGCTACCTCCACTACCGGATCGTCGATGTCTCCTCGGTCAAGGAGCTGGCGCGCCGCTGGTACCCGAGGGCGTACTTCAACAGCCCGGCCAAGAACGGCAACCACCGGGCGCTCGCGGACATCCGTGACTCCATCACGGAGCTGCGCTACTACCGCGAGGCGGTCTTCGTGCCGCAGCCCGGTCCGGACTCGGAGCGTGCGAAGGCCATCGCGGCACGCGTCGCGCCGCCCGCGCCGTAGGACCTTGTGAAGCCGCTGGTCATGGCCCTTTCGGGGGCCGGGATCAGCGGCTGAACAACTGGGGAGCGAGCACCCTCTCGGACCCTGTACACTTTTTCTCGGCCGGTCAGAAAAAGACCGGACATGGTGGGTATAGCTCAGATGGTAGAGCACCTGGTTGTGGTCCAGGATGTCGCGGGTTCGAGTCCCGTTACTCACCCTGAAGGGAAGGGCCCCGGTCTTCGGACCGGGGCCCTTCTCGTGTCTGAGCCCCTCTCAGGGGGCGGCCGTGTGACGGCCGTCACGAGGAGTCGCGGACGACCAGTTCGGTGGGGAGCACGATCTGCGGGCGCTCCTGGCTCTCGCTCGCGATCTCCCTGAGCAGTACGCGGGCCATCGTGCGGCCCATCTCCTCGATCGGCTGGCGCACGCTGGTGAGGGCCGGGTCCATGTGGCGGGCCACCGCCGAGTCGTCGAAGCCGATGAGGGCCACGTCGTCCGGGATGCGCCGGCCGGCCTCGCGCAGCACCTGACGGGCGCCCGCGGCCATGACGTCGGAGGCCGCGAAGACCGCGTCGACGTCGGGGCGGCGGGCGAGCAGCTCGCGCATGGCCCGCGCACCGCCCTCCTCGGTGAAGTCGGCCGGGGCGATCAGCCGCTCGTCCGGTTCGAGACCGGCCCCGGACATCGCCTCGCGGTAGCCGTCGAGACGGCGCTGCGCCCCGTAGACGTCCCGGGGTCCGGTGATCGTGGCGATGGCGCGGCGCCCCCGGGAGACGAGATGGCCGACCGCGGCGCCGGCGCCCCCGAAGTTGTCGGAGTCGACCGAGGCGAGCGTTTCGGAGGCCCATCTGCGGCCGCTCATCACGGCCGGCATGCCGAGCTGCTCCAGCAGGTCCGGCAGCGGGTCGTCGGCGTGGACGGAGACCAGCAGCACGCCGTCGACGCGGTGCGCGGTCAGGTACTGGGCCAGCCGGCGGCGCTCGCGGTCGTTGCCGACGAGGGTGAGCAGCAGTTGCATGTCGGTGTCGGCGAGCGCCGCGCCGACACCGCGGACGATGTCGGAGAAGTACGGCTCGGCGAAGAAGCGGGTCTCCGGCTCGGGCACCACCAGGGCGATGGCGTCCGTGCGGTTCCCGGCGAGCGCGCGGGCCGCGCGATTCGGTACGTAGCCCAGCTCGGCGACGGCCGCCTCCACCGCCTCGCGGGTGTGCGCGCTGACCCGTGGTGAGCCGTTGATGACCCGCGAGGCCGTGCCGCGCCCCACCCCTGCCCGTGCCGCGACCTCTTCGAGCGTGGGCCGGCCACCGCTCCGTACTCGCGCTGCCGTCATGGCTGCCTCCCGTTCGCGGTCAATTTCTCACAGCCGGATGGGCAAACCCAAGCGTGGGGGAACGCCGGGGACCCGGCCGCGGGCGGCCGGGTCCGGGCGGGGAGGTGCTCGGTCAGCCGAGGCCGGTGGCCGGGGACGCGGCCGGGGGCAGCGCGTGGCGGCGGATGACGTCGGCGTACCAGTGGGCGCTCGCCTTGGGGATGCGGCGCTGGGTGTCGTAGTCGACGTAGACGGCACCGAAGCGCTTGGAGTACCCGTACGCCCACTCGAAGTTGTCCATCAGGGACCAGAGGAAGTAGCCCCGGACGTCCACCCCGTCGGCCGCGGCCCGCCGCACGGCGTCGAGGTGGCCGTGCAGGTACTCGATCCGCTCGGGGTCCTCCACCAGCCCCTCGGGCGAGAGGTCGTCGTCGAAGGCGGCGCCGTTCTCGGTGACCATCAGCGGCAGGCCGGGGTGGTCCCGGGAGACGTCGGCGAGCAGCTCGTACAGCCCGTCCGGGTCGATCGCCCAGTTCATCGCGGTGCGTTTCCTGCCCTCGGCGAGGTGGAAGGCGACGTGCTCGGAGCCGGGCCACGGGGAGTGGTCGCTGTCGCCGTGCCCGTCGTCGCGCGAGTCGCCGGAGCCGTCGGCGGGCGTGGAGACCAGCGTCGGCGTGTAGTAGTTGACGCCCAGGACGTCGACCGGGCCGGAGATGGTGGCCAGGTCGCCGTCCCGGACCAGCTCCGGCCAGTCCACCAGGTGCCCGGTGTCGGCGAGCAGGTCCTCCGGGTACGCGCCGCGCAGCATCGGACCGGTGAAGATCCGGTTGCCCACCGCGTCGATCCGGCGGGCGGCGTCCGCGTCGGCCGCGCTGCCGGTCAGCGGGCGGACGTGGTGGAGGTTGAGGGTGACCGAGATCTGCGCGGTGGCGGGGAGGCGGTCGCGCAGGACCCCGGTCGCCCGGCCATGGGCGAGGTTGAGATGGTGGGCGGCGCGCAGCGCGGCGGCGGGCTCGGTGCGGCCGGGGGCGTGCACGCCGGAGCCGTAGCCGAGGAAGGCCGAGCACCACGGTTCGTTGAGGGTGGTCCAGGTGCTGACGCGGTCGCCGAGGGCTCCGGCCATGATGTCGGCGTAGTCGGCGAAGCGTTCGGCGGTCACCCGCTGGGGCCAGCCGCCCGCGTCCTCCAGTTCCTGGGGCAGGTCCCAGTGGTAGAGGGTGGCGACGGGCGCGATGCCCGCTTCGAGGAGCTCGTCGACGAGCCTGCGGTAGAAGTCCAGGCCGCGTTCGACGGCGGGACCGCGGCCGGTGGGCTGCACCCGGGACCAGGAGACGGAGAAGCGGTAGGCCGTCAGGCCGAGCCGCTTCATCAGCGCCACGTCGTCGCGGTAGCGGTGGTAGTGGTCGGCGGCGATGTCTCCGGTGTCGCCGTTGCGGACCTTGCCCGGCGTGCGGCTGAAGGTGTCCCAGATGGAAGGGGTGCGGCCGTCCTCGGCCGCGGCGCCCTCGACCTGGTAGGCGGCGGTGGCCGCCCCCCAGACGAAACCGGTCGGGAATTCCGCTGCCTCGGGTGCGGCCTTCGGGGCGGTGTCGGGTCGGACGGCAGTCATGCGGGAGCGCTCCCAGGGGTGGACGGGCAGGGGGACGGGCAGGGGGACGGGCAGGGACAGGCAGGAGAAAGCGGATGACGCGGTGTCAGCCCTTCACGGCGCCGGACATGATCCCGCCGACGATCCGCTTGCCGAAGATCACGAACACCACGAGCAGCGGCAGCGTGCTGATCAGCGCACCGGCCATCACGATGCTCTGGTCCGGGGTGTACGAGGCGCTCAGCTGGCCGAGGGCCACCTGGAGCGTGGGGTTCTGCTGGTTGAGGGCGAGATAGGGCCAGAAGAAGTCGTTCCACGCCTGCACGAAGGTGAGCATCCCCAGCACCATCATGGCGGGGCGGGCCACCGGCAGGACCACGCTGCGCACGATGCGGAAGTTGCTCGCGCCGTCGATCTTGGCGGCCTCGACGAGTTCGTAGGGCAGCGCCTCGCTCAGGTACTGCCGCATGAAGAACACCCCGAAGGCGCTCACCAGGGTCGGGAAGATCACCGACTCCAGCTGCCCGCCCCAGCCGATGTCGGACATCATCATGAACAGCGGGACGACACTGAGCTGCGGCGGGATCGTGAGCGTGGCGATGACGCCGGTCATCAGCGCGCCGCGGCCCCGGAAGCGCATCTTGGCGAAGGCGTAGCCGGCCAGGGTGCAGAAGAAGAGCGTCGCCGCCGTGATGCAGCCGGCGACGAGGAAGCTGTTGACGATCGCCTTGCCGAGGTGTGCCTGGTTCCAGGCCGCGTCCAGGTTGTGCAGCAGCCGCCCGCCCGGCAGGAACGGCGGTGTGGTGGCGAGCACCTCGTCCTGGGTGTGGGACGCGGCCACCAGCGTCCAGTAGAGCGGCAGCAGCGAGCCGATACCGACGACGGCCAGGGCGATGTAGGCGAACGGGCCGCCCTGCAACTGCTTGCCCGCGCCCGGCCTGAACCGGCTCGGGCGCCGCGTGTCCCGTCGGCGGGCGGGCGGGACCGCGGGTTCCGGGGCTTTGACGGTACTGGTCATGGTCATGGAATTCGCTCCCGGTCAGACCGCGGATGTGCGTACGAAGCGGCCGATGAGCCGGTTGACCGCGGCGATGATCAGCAGGAGGGCGAGCATCGCCCAGGCCACTGCGGCGGCCGGACCGAGGTGCCCGAGATTCCAGCCGTAGTTGTAGAGGTAGACGCTGAGCGTCTCGTACTGATTCTCATTGCCGCCGGTGGCTCCGAGCCTGCCGCCCTCCAGCAGCAGCGGCTCGCCGAACAGCTGCATGGAGCCGATGGTCGAGATGACGATCGTGAAGAGGATCGTGGGCCGCAGCGAGGGGATGGTCACCTTGCGGAACTGCTGCCAGCGCGATGCGCCGTCCAGCGACGCCGCCTCGTACAGATCGGCCGGCACGGCCTGCATGGCGGCCAGATAGATCAGGGCGTTGTAGCCGGTCCAGCGCCAGATGACGATGACGGAGATCGCGATCTTCGAAGTCCAGTGGCCGTTGGCCCAGTTGGTGTCGCCGAGCCCGGCGAAGTGCAGTACCCAGTTCAGCAGTCCGCCGTCGGCCCGGAAGACCAGGGCGAAGACGAGGGCCGCGGAGGCCACCGAGGTGGCGTACGGGGTGAGGACGACCGTCCGCCAGAAGGTGCTGGCGCGGAGCCGGTAGTTCAGCAGGTGGGCCAGGCCCAGTGCGACGAGCAGCTGCGGGACCGTCGACATGACGCCGATCAGGAAGGTGTTGGTGACGGCCGTCCAGAACTCCGCGTCGTGCAGGATCTTGTCGAAGTTGTCCCAGCCGACCCACTCCATCTGATTCAGACCGGTCATCTCCACCCGGTGCAGCGCGATCCATCCGGTGTAGAGCAGCGGATAGAGGCCGAACGCGCCGAAGACGAGGAAGAACGGGGCTATGTAGGCGTACGGCGATGCCTTGTCGTCGAACCGCCACAGCCGGCTCCGCCAGGTCTGCCGGCCGGATCGGGCCGACGCGGGCGGGGATCCGCCGGGTGGCGGGGCGTATGCGTCCCGGGTGGGAGTCGAGGTGGCCACGGGCGGGAGTCCTTCCCTGGGTGACGGGGCGCCCTGGCGGGGCGTGGGCCGGGGCTGGTGCTGGAGTGGTGCTGGGGCTGGTGCTGGGGCTGGGTGGTTCGCGCGGGTACGGGGCGGGGCGGGCGGGCCGGTGCGGGCGGCTCCGAGGGCCGCCCGCACCGGCGGCGGTCAGCCGATCGCCTTGTCGATCGCGTCGGTCGCTGCCTTCCATGCCTTGTCGGGGCTGGTGCCGCGCTGCTCCATGTTGGTGATCTGGGTCGAGATGGTGTCCTTGATGACACCGTCCTTCGGGCCGAGTACCGCCTCGGGGATGGACTTGGCCTCGTCGGCGTAGATCTGTCCGATCGGGGCGTCGTTGAAGTACGGGAGCTTCGCGTTCTTCACGTCCGGCAGTTCGTACGCGCCCTTGTTGGACGGGAAGACACCGATCGCCTTGAACACGGCCGCCTGCTGCTCGGGCGCGGTCAGCCACTTCACGAGCTTGCCGGCCTCCTCGACGTTCTTGCCCGACTTGGGCACGGTGAGGAAGGAGCCGCCCCAGTTGGCGGCGGTCGCACCCGGCGCGGTGGTGATGTCCCACTTGCCCTTGTTGCCCTCACCGGCGTTGGCAGAGATCTGACCGGCCATCCAGGCGGGGCAGGCGACGGTGGCGATGGTGCCCTTGCGCAGCGCGGGGACCCAGGTGTTGGTGTCGAACTGGGCAAGGCCCTGGGAGAGCTTCTTGGACGCGACCTCGGCGGCCAGGTCCCAGCCCTGCTGGACGCTGGGGCTCTCCTTGTAGATCGGCTTGCCGCTCTCGTCGTAGTACTGCTCGGCGTTCGAGCTCACGACCGCGTTGAACATGGCACTCGCGGAGTCCATGAAGTACGTCCCCGCCGGGGCCTTCTTCTTGTACTCCTCACCGAGCTTGATGTAGTCCTCCCAGCCGCCCCCGACCTTCTTGGCGATCTCCGCGCGGTCGGTCGGCAGACCGGCCTTCCTGAACAGGTCGGTGTTGTAGCAGAGGGACATCGGACCGATGTCGGTGCCCGCGCCGATCACCGCGCCACTGGGCGCGGTGGCCTGCTTGGCCTTCCAGGAGACCCAGTCGTCGACGTCGATCACCTTGCCGAGGTCGACGAAGGAGTCCGCCTTGGTGTCGGCGATCTCCTTGATCCGGCCGACCTCGATGCCCTGGATGTCGGCGAGACCGCTGCCCGAGTTCAGCTGCTGGAGCAGCTTGGGGTAGTAGATCTTCTCGTCGGCGGTGACGTCTTCCTTGATCGTGATGTTCGGGTGCAGTTCGTGGTACTTGGCGAAGAGTCCGGCCTCCTTGTAGCCGAACTGCCCGAAGTCGGCGACGGTCAGCGTGATGTTCCCGTTCGCGTCGGGGCCCGTGCTGCCCGACGAGTCCGAGTCGCTGCTGCAGCCGGTCAGCAGCAGGGCCGGGACCGTCAGGCCCGTGGTGGCCAGAACCGCGGCTCTGCGGCTCCGGCCGGCGACGGTGTGGGTGATGCGCATTCCACTACTCCTTGTTCCGGGTGGGACGTTCCGGGGTGGGGCTGGCGTTCTGACTGCGCGGCGGGGTCGCCGGTGAGTGCGGGTGCCGCGCGGTTCAAGGGGGAGGGCACGGGCAGTGCCGTTCGGGCGGGAGGACCGTCCGATGTGGGAGCGCTCCCATGCGTCGATGTCGGAAGGTTCCTGCCTTGAAGGGGTGGGTGTCAAGAGTTGAAGACGCTTCCGTTGCCCGAGCGTGTCCGGCAAGTCACGGGACCGTGTCCGGCCGCGGTCTTGCCACAACCCGCATACGCCGCCCGGGATTTCGCACCGCCCGGAGAGCACGCAGGCCAGAGGCCCGGCGGGGAAGGTCCACCACACCGGTCGCCCGGGACCGCACCCGCCGCGCCGCATTTCCGCCCGCCGCCGGGAGCGGCCCTCGTCACCCCCGGTTCACACCGGCCCGCCCGCCGGAAGGTGAACGGGGTGCCGTACGGCGGGGCGGTCGGGGGCGGGCCCGCCTTTTCCCTCCGAAGCCGGTCTCCCGCGTCCCCTTGGAGTCGCCCCGCCCTCTTGGAGTCGATTCGCCTCGGGGCCCGTCCGACCCCGATCCGCCGGACAGGCTCTAAGCCGCCCGCAGCCGGGCCAGCGTGGATTCGAGTTCGGCCTGTGCGGCCTGCCCCGCCGACTCCGCGTCCCCGGCGACCACGGCCCGTACCAGCGCGTCATGGGTGGCGTCGCCGTGGTCCGGATCCTCGCGGCGCAGGCCGAACAGCTCCACGAGGTCGATGAGCCCCTGCCGCAGTGCCGGTGCGAACTCGCCGAAGAGATCGGTGAGTACGGGATTGTGGGCCGCGGCCACCACGGCCCGGTGCAGTGCGATGTCCGCGTCCACGAACTCCGCGTCTCCCCCGGCCCCCGCCGCCCGCCGTGCGGCGAGCGCCGCGTCGAGGGCGATCAGGTCCTCGTCCGTACGGCGCCGGGCGGCCAGCCGGGCGGCCTGGACCTCGATCAGCATGCGCACCTCGTACACATCGGTGACCGCGGCCCGGCGCAGCCGGGTCGGCCAGTCCTCCGTCACCCGGTCGGCGATGACGAAGACGCCCGCGCCCTGGCGGGACTGGAGCAGTCCGAGCGTGGCCAGGGTGCGTACCGCCTCACGGACCGTGGAGCGGCCCACGCCGAGCGCCTTGGCCAGGGTCGTCTCGCCGGGGATCTTCGTGCCGACCGGCCAGTGCCCCTCGGTGATCTGCTCGCGCAGATGGTTCGTGGCCTGTTCGACCAGGGGGCTGGGGCGGAGCGGACCGAGCGAGGACACGGGGTTCACCTGTCAGGTTGTCTGAGGACTTGTTGTGTGGCTACTCTACCGGCCATGACGCACAGCGGTCTCCTTCTTCTCGGCTGCCGCGGCGGGGCCTGAAGCGACCGGCACCCCGCCGCGGGGTGCCGTGCTGCGCCGGTCGCGTCCGGCGATGCGAGAAGAGACCGTCCTCATGTCCGACCGTCAGTCACCGATGCACGGCTTCCCCACCATCTGCGCCCCGCGCGGGCCCGTGCCCGCCGACGCCCCCCGCTGGAATCCGCAGCGGGCGAGTTCCATGCCCTCCCACCGCTATCGCTCCGCGTTCGACCGCGTCGAGGTCCCGCTGACCGGCCGTACCTGGCCGCAGGCCCGTATCCAGCATGCCCCGCTCTGGGTGCCGGTGGATCTGCGCGACGGCAACCAGGCGCTGGCCGAGCCCATGGACACGCCGCGCAAGCGCCGGATGTTCGATCTGCTCGTCGCGATGGGATTCAAGGAGATCGAGATCGGCTATCCCTCCGCGAGCCGCACCGACTTCGACTTCGTCCGGCACCTGGCCGGAAGCGGCGCCGTACCGGACGACGTGACCGTGGTCGTCTTCACCCCGGCCAAGCAGGATCTGATCGAGCGGACCTTCGAGTCCATCGAGGGGATGGACCGCGCGGTCGTCCATCTGTACATCCCGACCGCCCCCGTCTGGCGCGACGTGGTGCTCGGCCGCAGCCGGGCCGAGGTGCACGGCACGGTGCTGGAGTCCGCGCGGCAGATGGAGCGGCTGGCGCGGGCGCGGCCCGGGACGGACATCCGGTTCGAGTTCTCCCCCGAGGTGTTCGTCCTCACCGAGCCGGACTTCATCCTGGAGATCTGCAACAGCCTCACCGAGCTGTGGGACGCCTCCCCGGACCGGCCGGTCATCCACAACCTGCCCGCCACGGTGGAGATCGCGACGCCGAACGTGTACGCGGACCAGATCGAGTACATGCACCGTCATCTGGAGCGGCGGGACTCGGTGATCCTCTCCGTCCATCCGCACAACGACCGCGGCACCGGCACCGCGTGCGCCGAACTCGCCGTCCTGGCGGGCGCGCAGCGGGTGGAGGGCTGCCTGTTCGGCAACGGGGAGCGCACCGGCAACGTCGACCTGGTCAATCTGGCCCTCAATCTGCATGCCCAGGGCGTCGACCCGATGATCGACTTCTCCGACATCGACGAGATCCGCCGCACGGTCGAGTACTGCAACCGGCTGCCGGTGCCGCCCCGCCACCCCTACGGCGGCGATCTCGTGTACACGGCGTTCTCCGGCACCCACCAGGACGCCATCAGCAAGGGCTTCGCCCACCACGCGAGCAGTGGCTCCGAGCTGTGGTCGGTGCCGTATCTGCCGATCGACCCGGCGGACGTGGGACGTACGTACGAGGCGGTCATCCGGGTCAACAGCCAGTCCGGGAAGGGGGGCATCGCCCATCTGCTGCGGAGCAACTACGGGATGGATCTGCCGGCCCGGCTGCGCGCGGACTTCTCCCGCACGGTGCAGGCCGCGACCGACGACAGCGGTCTGGAGGCCACGCCGAAGGATCTGTGGGAGCTGTTCGACACGGCGTACCTGACGCCCGGACGGGACGGGAGCGTGGCCCTGACCTCCTGGTCCACGGACCGGAACCCGGCCGGTGAGCACCGGTTCGTCTGCACGCTGCGGGTGAACGAACGGGAGGGCGACTACGAGGGCACGGGCAATGGTCCGGTGTCGGCGTTCACCCGTGCGCTGGCCGCCGCCGGCATCGAGGTGGACATCCTCGACTTCACGGAGCACGCGACGGGTCCGGGGCAGGGCAGCCCGGCGATGGCGTACGCGGAGTGCCGGGTGGGCGGAGAGGTGTGCTGGGGAGCGGGCCAGGACACCTCCGTCCTCACGGCCTCGATCCTGGCGGTGCTGTCGGCGGTGAACCGGGCGGAGGGGACGCACGGCCGCACCGCATAGGGGCGCGCATCCCGGCCGGTTGTGGGGGGGGCGGCCGGGATGCGCGGACGATGTCGAGACCGAGCCCGGTCGACCCCACCGCGCCCTTCGTGCCCCTCGCCCCGCCCCGCCCCGCCCGCTGCCGCCGCGGGTGACGGCCGCCACCGGGTCGGCGAGGCCGCCGCCCGCGCCGCCCCGAAGCCTTCCGCCGCCCCGCTCCGGCGGCCGTCCCGCGCCCGCACGGGCCGCCCCTCGCCCGCCCGTTCCGCCACGGGCGCGGGCACGGTGAGGAGTTGTACGACGGAGGGCGGCCGGGTGGTCTTCGAGCTCGGCGGGCACTCGGCGAAGCTGGTCTCGGCGACCCCGGCACCGGACTGGTCGGTGCGGATCTGGACGAACTCGACCTGGATCCGGGTGGGTTTCGGCCGGGACGGCGGTACGACGGTGTCGGTCTTCTGCACCTGGAACGACCATCCGCCACAGGTCGAGATCGCCTGACCGGTCATCAGCGCCTATCCGAAGGCCGAGGGGGGCGGCGCCGGGGACGGCTTGGCGTCCGCGTCACTCACCGGCGCCGCACCGCCGGTGAAGTCGGCGAGGGCCCGCCCGTGTTCGACGCGTCCGGGATGCGGATCGGTCGCGACCCGGCGGGTCAGCTCCGCGACCTTCAGCGGCAGGTCCGAGGCGAGCAGCACGGCGTTGCCGAAGCGGCGGCCTCGCCACACGGTCGGGTCGGCGGCGAGCGCCAGCTCGGGGAAGACCGTGGCCGCGGTGGCGATCTGGCCGCGCAGATGGGTCAGCGGCGGCCCGTCCGCCAGGTTGGCCACATAGCTCCCGCCGGGCTTCAGGACCCGGCGGACCTCGGCGAGGAACTCGGTGCTGGTGAGGTGTGCGGGGGTACGGGCCCCGCTGAAGACATCGGCGATGACGAGATCCGCCCAGCCGTCCTGGATCTTCCCGAGCCCGGCGCGGGCGTCGGTGGCCCTGACCCGGATCCTGGCCTGCGGGTCCAACGGCAGCTCCCGGCGGACCAGTTGGACGAGCGCGGCGTCCACCTCGACGATCTGCTGGGTGGAACGGGGCCGGGTCGCGGCGATGTAGCGGGCGAGCGTGAAGGCCCCGCCGCCCAGGTGCACCACGTGCAGGGGCTGTCCGGGAGGTGCGACGAGATCGGCGATGTGGCCGATCCTGCGCTGGTACTCGAAGGACAGGAACGTGGGGTCGTCGAGATCCACATGGGACTGCGGTGCGCCGTCCAGCGTCAGCGTCCAGGCGCGTGCCCGCTCCCGGTCGGGGACCAGCTCGGCGAGGGAGCCGTCCACCGGTTCGGCGAGGGGCTCCGCCCCGCGTCCGCCGCGCTCGGCCCTGCCCCCGCTCTTCTCCTCGGCCGTGCTCCCGGCTCTGCTCCCGGCCTTGCGGTCGGACCGCTTGCGGGCGCCCGCACCCCCGCTCGACGCTCCTCGACGTGCCACCGCTGCTCGTGCCCGCTCACTGCTCTTCGCTCCGGACCGGTACAGGACCGGCCGTGCCGGGGAAACCCGCCCACCTGCCCATTATGGGCACGCGGGCGAGGACCGGACGTCAGCGGCAGTTGTCGGCGGCTTCGATCAGCCGGGCCGCCTGGTCGAGCGCGGCCCGCAGCACGGCCGGGTCGGTGACCGGGGCGTCGTCCTCCGGCGGCAGCAGCCAGCCGCTGCCGGTGACCGGCGGCTCGGCAGGGATGCGCAGCCCGCGGCCGGCGGTCTGCGTACAGGCGCTGCCCGGTACGTCCCATGCCTCGGCGGTCCCCGGCGGCACGAGGAAGCCGAGGGTGTCGCAGGCGCCGTCGTGCAGGACCGGGCCGATGTCCTGCTCGGCGTCCCGGCGCAGGATGTCCACGGCCTCCAGGCCCTGGCGGGCCGGGACGGTCACCAGGTCGCAGGGTTCGGCACCGTGGTCCTCCGTGGCCGTGGTGGGCGCCGGAGCGCCCGATACGGCCGGGGTCGTCGCAGTCGTCCGCGAGTCGGTCTCCGTGCCGAGATGCAACAAGGGACCTCTCCTCTCATCGCCGGGCGGAGCCGGATTCCGTCTCCGCATGGACCAACGCGCCGACGGCGTCAAGGGCTACGGTGCCACGCCGCCGCAAAGGGTGGCAGTTCATGGCGGATTGCGGGCGAGATGCCCGCTTTGTTGGCAATCGCTCCGTGTGTGACTCGTCACAGCGGGTACGTTCTTGCTCCGCCGGGACACCGGAAGCAGGAGGCCCGGCTGCAGAAGAGAGGTCCCCGCCCATGGTGTCGACAGGGGCAGTTCCCAACCTCACCTTCCGGCGGCTGCGCGGCCGGCGCTCCGCCGGGGAGTTCGCTGCCGCGGTACGCAGATCGGCCCGCGAGATCGGCGAGCAGGTCGCGTGCGACGCCCGGTACATCGGACGCGTGGAGTCCGGGGAGATCCGCTGCCCCAACTACGCGTACGAACGGGTCTTCCTGCACATGTTCCCCGGAACGACCCTGGCGGACCTGGGCTTCTCACCGCGCGAGACCGTACGCGGCCGGGGGGCGCGGACCACTGCCGAAAGTCCACCGCCCCCTACGCTCCACAGCGACCCCGACGAGGAGAGCGACGTGCTGCGTCGCGTATTCATGACGAGCGGCACCACCACGATGGCGACCGCGACCCTGGGCCCGTGCCTCGGCTCCACATCCGCCTCTGCCGCCCCGCCCGACCCGTACCGGGTCGGCGAGAGCGAGGTGAGCGCCGTCGAGAAGGCGGTGCGGCAGATCCGGCTGCTCGACGACCGGCACGGCGGTGACGGCCTGTACCGCAGGGCGTCCCGGCCGCTGCGGGCGGCGTACGCG
This sequence comes from Streptomyces sp. NBC_00984, assembly GCF_045162475.1. Classification (NCBI taxonomy): domain Bacteria; kingdom Bacillati; phylum Actinomycetota; class Actinomycetes; order Kitasatosporales; family Streptomycetaceae; genus Streptomyces; species Streptomyces sp. NBC_00984. Next base: position 5,821,263 of record NZ_CP108734.1, on the reverse strand, counting down.
CTGCTCGACTCCGGGGCGGCCACCAAGCGCTCCACCGCCGACAGACTGCGTGCCGGAGCGGGCGAACTGGCCATCTCGGTGGGCTGGCTGGCCCATGACTCGGGCCGGTTCGAGGACGCCCGCTCGCACTACGCGGAGGCGCTCGCCACGGCGCGGGTGGCCGGTGATCCGGCGCTGGAGGCACACGCGTTCTGCAATACGTCGTTCCTGGCCCGGGACACCGGGCGGCCCCGCGAGTCCGTGCGCGCGGCGGAGGCCGGACAACGGGCGGCCCAGCCGCTGGGCTCGCCCCGGCTGCTGGCACTGCTCGCGCTGCGGGAGGCCGGGGGCCGGGCGGGGCTCGGGGACCGTACCGGCTGCGAACGGGCCCTCGGCCGGGCGCACACCGCGTTCGGGCGCGGTCCCTGCGACGCCGATCCGGAGTGGATGACCTTCTTCCGGGAGGCGGAGCTGGAGATGCTGGAGGCGCAGTGCTGGTCGGCGCTGGGCGACTGGTCGCGGGCGGCCCGGCACGCGCGGCGGGCCACCCGGCTCCAGGACCCGCACTTCACCCGGAACCTGGCGCTGTACCGGGCCGAGCTGACCTGGGACCTGGCCCGCGCGGGCCGGGCCACGGAGGCGGCGACGGCGGGCCACCAGGTGCTGGACCTGCTGGACCGCGTCCAGTCGACCCGCATCCGGGCGATGCTGGCGGAGGCGGTAGGAGTGCTGATGCCGCAGCGGGGCGTGGCGGAGGTACGGGAGTTCCTGGAGCGGTACGCGGAGATGGCGGAGGCCGCCACGTCCGCGTAGGCCTCAGAGCCTGTCGGGTGACCTTCGTCCGCCCGGTCGGAGGTCACCCGACAGGCTCTCAGCGGTCCAGGTGGCCCGTGTCGTTCCAGCGTTCGATCGCGGGGGCTCCGTACGCCCATCCCAGCACCGACAGCGACGTCGGATCGAGCCGGATCCGCGCCGCGAACGACACGTCCTCGCCGAGCCACCGCGCGCCCAGCGCCCGCAGGATGTGACCGTGGGCGAAGACCAGCACATCGCGGTCGGCCGAGCGGGCCCACGCCACGATCTCGTCGGCGCGGGCGGACAGCTCGGCCAGGGTCTCCCCCTCCGGCACCCCGTCGCGCCAGATGAACCAGTCCGGGCGGATCGCCTTGATCTCGGCCGGGGTCATCCCCTCGTACGCCCCGTAGTCCCACTCCATGAGCGCGTCCCACGGCTCGGCCCGGTCCGCGAATCCCGCGAGGTCGCAGGTCTCCCTGGCCCGCAGCAACGGGCTGGTGCGCACTTCGAGGCCCGGCAGGTCCGCCCACGGCCCGTGCCGCAGCCGCTCGCCTAGGAGCTTCGCGCCCGCACGGCCGGTGTCGAGCAGCGGGATGTCCGTCCTGCCGGTGTGATTGCCCTTGACCGACCATTCCGTCTGGCCGTGCCGGGCGAGCAGGATACGCGGTGCCATGACGGCTCTCCCTGAACTGAGATCTGAGGCCGGCGATCGAGACGATACGGATCATCCGGTTTTCCCATCATCGCGCACGTGATCGCGAGGCAACCTCCCGGGCCGGACCGACGTCCCACTCTGCGCAGAGAAATCTGCGCGCGCACGGGGCTCCGAAAGGCCCCCGGGGGAATCGCGACCGAGCCGCACCGTACGGTTGAACGCCCGCCGTCGGTCGCATGAACACATGATGGAGAACTTCCGGATGCAGCATGCCAGCACCGCGCCCGTGCCGCGCCCGCGGCCCCGTTGGTGGACCGAGCTGCCACTGCTGGCCCTGGTGTACGGGGCCTACTCGGCGGGCCGGCTGGTGGCGCGCGGCGACGTGTCCACCGCCGTCGACCACGGCCTGAGCATCCTGCGCCTGGAGAAGACGCTCCACATCAACCTCGAACATCCGCTCAACCGGCTGCTCACCGCGCACCCCTCGATAGGCATACCCTCCGACTTCGCGTACGCGTCCCTGCACTATCTCGTCACCCCGGCCGTCCTGATCTGGCTCTTCCGCCGCCGCCAGGAGGTCTACCGCAAGGCCCGCACCTGGCTGATGACCTCCACCCTGCTCGGCCTGATCGGCTTCACGCTGATGCCGACCTGCCCGCCCCGGCTGCTGGAGGCCCAACACGGCTTCGTCGACACGATGGCGCAGTACAGCTCGTACGGCTGGTGGGGCACGGAGGCCAGCGCCCCGCGCGGCATGGGCGGAATGACCAATCAGTACGCGGCGATGCCGAGCCTGCACGTCGGCTGGGCGCTCTGGTGCGGAATCCTGCTGTGGCGCCACAGCAAGAACCCGTACGTCCGGGCCGCGGGTGTCGCCTACCCCCTGATCACCACGTTCGTGGTGATGGGCACGGCCAACCACTACCTCCTCGACGCGGTCGCGGGCGCCGCCGTGATGGGCGTCGGAGCCCTGCTGGCCCGGCCCGTGATGCGCCTCGCGGACCGGATCAGGGACCGGGTCGAAGCCCGCTTCCCGCGGGTCGCCCCGGTCGCGAAGTCCCCGATTGTCAGTGCCGGATGCAAGACTTCCGCGGGTGAGCGAATCCCTGGCCAGCGGACCACCTCCGCAGACTCCACCGATGCCGCGGCATCGGCCGACGCAGACGCCTCGGCCGGTCGCGCACCCCGGGCCGACACCGGCGCCCCCGCAGGAGCGGGAGCGGCGGGGGACGACACTCCGGCAACGGCTCGCTGAGCTGCGGGGACCGGCCGTCCCGCCCCGTCCGCTGGACGCCCGCGCGCTGGCCGCCCTCGCCGCCAATCCGGGCTGCCGGCGGCGCGCCCTGCTGGACGGCGCCGGGGTGGACAAGGCCGCGCTGGCCACGGCGCTCGGTTCGCCGGCCCCCTTCGGCCAGTCGCAGTTCGCCTTCATCCGGGGCAACGCCTTCGAGGCCAAGGTCAAGGCCGACGGGGGCACGGAGCTGATGCGGCTGCTGCACGAGCGCCTCGGCGGCGGTGGCGGGGCGCCGCACGAGGTCGCGGTGCCCGATCTGACCGCGGCCGGGCCCGAGGGCCGCACCGCGCGTACGGCGCTGGCGCTGCGGGAGGCGACCGAGGCGGGCGGCTGGGCGCTGCTGGACCACCCGATGCTGGCCCTGGAGGTGGCGGGCTCGCCCGCCTATCTGGAGCCGGACGCGGTGGCGGTGCACCCCGACGGCACCTGGACGGTCGTCGAGATCAAGTCCTTCCCCATGGTCGACGGCTCGGCCGACGCGGCCAAGGTCGGCGCGGCGGCCCGGCAGTCCGCCGTCTATGTGCTGGCGCTGGAGCGGATCGCGGAGCTGACCGAGGGCGCCGAGGTCGGCCACCGGGTGCTGCTGGTCTGTCCGAAGGACTTCTCCAACCTGCCCACCGCCTCGGTCGTCGACGTACGCAAACAGCGCGCGGTCACCCGCCGCCAGCTGACCAGGCTGACCCGGATCGAGGACATCGCGGCGGCCCTGCCCGAGGGCACCACCTTCGACCCGGAGTGCCCCCGGCAGCAGCTCGACGCCGCGGTCGAATCGGTCGGCGCGGCCTACGCCCCGGAGTGCCTGGCCGCCTGCGAGCTGGCCTTCCACTGCCGGGCGAAGGCGCGCGAGGCCGGTGCCGTGGAGGCGCTGGGGCGGAGTGTGCGCGGTGAGCTCGGCGGGCTGACCACGGTGGGCGAGGTGCTGGCCGCCGCCGCGGGCAAGGAGGGCGACCCGGCGGATCCGACGGTCGCGGCCCTGCGGCGCGCGGCGGCCCTGCGCGCCGAGGCGCTGGCGGGCGGTCCGGCATGTCGCTGATCAGCACCCTGGCCCGGCTGGAGGCCGTGGAGAGCGGCCGGGCCCGGCCGATGGCGACGGTCCTGCACCGCCATCTCACCGACCGGCCCCTCGTCCTGGTTCCGCTGACCACGGCCGGTGAGGCGGGTGCCCCGCTGGGCGCGCTCGTCGGGACCGACCGGGCGGCGCCCCGGCTGCTGACGGTCTCGCAGCCGCGCGACCGGGACCTGCGGTTCGCGTTCCTCGCCGAGCTGGCCGAGGCGGTGCTGCCGCACATCGAGGCGTACGAGGACGTCGTCGAGCCGGCCGAGCGCAACGAGACCGATCCGGAGACCGGGAAGAAGGTCAAGGTCGAGGTCGAGCTGTGCGCGGACGCGCCGCAGCTGATCGTGCCGAGCCGGGCGGGCATCGAGTTCGTACGGCTGCTGGGCCGCTCCATGCGGTTCCGGCGTACCGCCGAGGACGATCCCGACACCCCGTACCCCGCGCCCGCCCGGGTCCCGCTGCTGGGCCGCTGGCTGACGCACTACGGGGAGCGGGCCAGGGTGCCCGGCTCCTCGCTGCTGCTCGCCGCGACCGATCTGCTGAACCGGCACTGGGCGACCGGGCAGAGCAGCCTGGAGGATCAGCACCTGGGTGCGCTGCTGGCCTGGATCGACGCCCCGGCGGGCGAGTCGGGCGCCTCGGCGGCGCTCCGTGCGGAGCTGGCGCGGGACGGCGAGGGACAGCTGCTGTGCCCGCCGGCCGGTCCGGCGACGGACCCGGCGTTCGACAACCGGCTGCTGGCGCCCGCCATCGAGAAGTACGACCGGGCGCGCACCTCGCTCGCGGCGGCCGAGGACGGTCCGGCGGCCGATGCCCGGCTCGCCGAACTGACCGCCGCCGAGCGGGAGATCAGGGCAAGGCTGGCCGGGGTGACGCGGCCGACGTGGGACGCGGTGTGGCGGGGGCTCGACCTGCTGAGGGAGCTCCCCGAGGGGGCCAGGGCCGAGGACCGCTGGACCAGGGACCGCTGGTCGTTCACCGGTCACCGGGACCGGGTGCGCTCGGGTGAGCCGCCGCAGCCGCGCCGGGACGACGCGGTGACGGCGGCGCAGAAGCTGGCCTCGCGGGAGACGGCCCAGGCCCAGCTGGAGGCCCAGGAGGCGCTGGACGATCCGCTGGTGCTGGCCGGGCGGCGGCTGGCCGGCGAGGCCTTCCTCGCCGAGGTGACGGAGGTGGTGATGGCGTACAGCGAGTCCAAGCGCCCGTCGCCGCGCCCGCTGGTCACGGTCCGCACGGACGAGCACCCGCACCTCGGCGAGCGCACCAAGGTGTACCGCTCGCTGGAGGGCAGGCCGCAGACCGCCGAGTTCGTGCGGTACGCCGAGCCGGAAGGCGGGGGAGCGGCCCTGCTGGTGCTGCGGATCCTCGACCGGATGGGCCGGAGCAAGGAGCCGGCCCCGGGTTCGGTGCCCGAGCAGGGTGACCGGATCGCCTGGACGCTCTTCGAGCACGATCAGCGCGGCGGCCCGAAGCTGCCGGACCCGGAGCAGACTCCCTGGACGCACGGCGGCCCGCCGGGTGCGGCCGGGCATGCCGAGAGCCCCGACCCCGTGACCGCGGAGGACCTCCTGTGACGGCCGTATTCGACCCGGGCGCCCAGGCCGCGCGGGCGACCGACGCGATCCTCGCCGACACCCTGGGCGGAACGTCGCGCGGCATCGTGGTGGACTCCCCGCCGGGCGCCGGCAAGTCGACGCTCGTGGTGCGCGCCGCACTCGAACTCGCTTCGGCCGGCCATCCGCTGATGGTGGTCGCGCAGACGAACGCCCAGGTCGACGACCTGGTGGTGCGGCTGGCCGAGAAGGATCCGGGGCTGCCGGTCGGCCGGCTGCACAGCAATGACACCGACCCGTACGACAAGGTCCTGGACGGGCTGGCCAACGTACGGAAGTCGGCGAAGGCGTCCGATCTCGCCGGGCTCGACGTCGTCATCTCGACGGCCGCCAAGTGGGCGCATGTGAAGAACGTCGAGCCGTGGGGCCACGCGATCGTCGACGAGGCGTACCAGATGCGTTCGGACGCGCTGCTGGCCGTCGCGGGGCTCTTCGAGCGGGCACTGTTCGTCGGCGATCCGGGCCAGTTGGACCCGTTCTCGATCGTCGGCGCGGACCAGTGGGCGGGGCTTTCGTACGACCCGTCCGCGAGTGCGGTCTCCACGCTGCTCGCGCACAATCCCCATCTGCCGCAGCACCGGCTGCCGGTGTCGTGGCGGCTGCCCGCGTCCGCGGCACCGCTGGTCTCGGACGCGTTCTACCCGTACACCCCGTTCCGCAGCGGTACGGACCACGGCGACCGGCGGCTGTCGTTCGGCGTCGCGTCCGACGGCTCGGCCCCGGACCGGGTGCTGGACGAGGCCGCGGAGTCCGGCTGGGGCCTGCTCGAACTCCCGGCCAGGCACACCCCGCGCACCGACCCGGAGGCGGTGCGCGCGGTGGCCCTGGTCGTCCGCCGACTGCTGGACCGGGGCGGCGCGGCGACCAGCGAGCGCTCCCCGGACCCGGTGCCGGTGACGGCGGACCGGGTCGCGGTCGGCACCGCCCATCGCGACCAGGCCGCGGCGGTCCGGGCGGCGCTCGCGGAGCTGGGGGTGACGGGCGTCGCGGTGGACACGGCGAACCGGCTCCAGGGCCGCGAGTTCGATGTGACGGTGGTCCTGCACCCGCTGTCCGGCCGGCCCGACGCCACGGCCTTCCATCTGGAGACGGGCCGCCTCTGCGTGCTGGCCTCGCGCCACCGGCACGCCTGCATCGTGGTGTGCCGGGCGGGCGTCGCCGAGCTGCTGGACGAACATCCGTCGACGGAGCCGGTGCAGCTGGGCGTCACGGTGAAGTTCCCGGACGGCTGGGAGGCGAACCACGCGGTGCTGGCGCATCTGGCGGAGCACCGGGTGCGGTGGGCGGGGTGACGGCGGCGAGGGCCCGGGGCCTCGCCGTGCGCCGGGCCCTCTTGCGGGACGTTGGAGAATGGAAGGTGGCCATCGGCCCGACCCGAGGAGGCAACACCACATGGCACAACCCGAGCGGAACGGGCAGCAGCGGCTGCGCCCCGCGCCCCTGCTCTTCGAGCCGTCGGCGGCGGCCGCCGATCCTGAGCACTTCTTCGACCTGGAGTCGATGGACGATCCGAAGGAGTTGCTGTCCCGCGCCACCGAGCTGACCCTGGCGTTCCGTGCCGCGGCCGACCGCGCGGTCGAGTTCCAGGCCGTCGCCGCCGCCCAGCTCGCCGATCCGCGCCGGTTCGACCGGCTCACGACCGCGGACATCGCGCAGCGCGCGCAGTGGACCGAGGACTATGCCAAGAAGATGGTCGAGTTCGGCCGGAGCCTGCTGGGCGGTGCCACGCCCTGAGGCCGTACCGGGCCGGCCGTCGCGGGCGGCCGGAGCACGGCCATCGGACCGGTGACGCCCCGCCGCTGGGCAGGTGACCGGCCCCGGCCGGCACCCCGGGCGGACCGCCCGTCCCGCCCGGTTCTGACTCCGGGTAGCACCACTGGCATATGCCCGAGCGCAAGATACTCCTCCCCACCCCGGCCTGTCCCGGTTTCCGGCAACTCTCGGAATCCACTCGATCACTCCAGGTAGATATGTCGGCATGACCGCATGGCTGCCAGACAACTCGACCCTGCACCACGGCGACGCCCTCCACCACGGCGCCGATGTCTTCGCCGTTCTGCGGAATCAGGGCGCGAACCAGACGGCGCACGTCACGGCGGCCGGTGCCGCCTGGCTCGCCGGCGCCGCCGCGTATCCGCGCAGCACGCTGTCCCAGTGGGAGGCCCACCCCTCCTCGCCCGGGGTGCTGCCGTGCGGGTCGGCCTTCGACGTGGTGAACGTGCCCACCCTCTTCGGGCGCCGGATGCTGGAACACCTGTGGTCCGACGGTCCCGGCTCCGGGCCGGTGGCCACGCACCGCGGCCGGATGCTGCTGTTCGCCTCGCCCGGCACCGCCCAGCGGCTCCCCTCGCTGCTCGACTGGGAGGAGTGGGGCGGCGGACCCGAACCGCGGGCCGCCATGGGCCCGGGAGGGCGGGACGGCGGCGACGGCAAGGTCCCGCCGCTGCTCTGCCACGGCACCGGGGACGCGGTGACCGTACCGCCCCTGATCTGCACCTCCACCACCCCCGGCCCCCGCTGGCTGGTCGCCCCCGACACCCGCAGCCCCTGGCTGCCTGGCCCCGATGTGCTGCTCTGGGCCTGTGTGCGGGTGACCAGGTCGGCGCCCTCGTCGGTGGCCAGGAATTCGATTTTTCCTCCCGCCGATCCGGATGCTAATGTCTACGACGTCAGCAGGCGCCGCTAGCTCAGTTGGTTAGAGCAGCTGACTCTTAATCAGCGGGTCCGGGGTTCGAGTCCCTGGCGGCGCACAGACGGAAGAAGCCCTCTCGCGGAAGCGAGGGGGCTTCTTCGTGCGAGGAAGCCCGGAGAACCACCCCTTACGTTCCGGTGGTGACCCGGACCGTCCAGGCACCCGACGGCGTCCGGTCGGCGACCTCGACCTTCGTGTGCCCGCCGGGGATGCTGTACGTCTCGCCGACCCGCAGCGGGGCGTCCGCGAGCGGCGCGTAGACCGAGCGGTCCCAGCAGGCGTCGGTGCGGGGGTGGGTGTCGATGACCTCGACCGGACCGCCGCCGGACGGGGTCTTGCTGCGCACCCGGTAGAGCAGGACGCCTTCGGTGCAGGTCGTGCTGTCGTTGCCGGTGGCGCTGCGGGCCTCGATGACCACGGCACTGTCCTCGCCGGTCCGGATCACCGCGAGCCGGGTGCCGATGGAGGCCCCGGGCTCGGGCACGGCGGCCATCGGCTCCAGGGTGATGTCCCGGCTGCTCTGGACGCAGATCACCTGTTTGCGGTCCAGCCAGCCCAGCTTCCACTTGTGCCAGCCGAAGAAGTCCGGCGCGAGTCCGAACTGGCTGCCCATCACGTCCCAGTCGCCGACGTAGGTGTCCCAGTCGCCCTTGCCGTCGGACGGCCGGTGGTAGAGGTCCGGCAGGTCGAAGACGTGCCCGGTCTCGTGGGCCAGCACATTGCGGTCCGGCGGGTGCTGTTCGAAGACGGTGACGACGCGGCGGATGGCCGCGCCGTCGGCGTGCAGCGGCTGTTCGAAGTTGACGACCTTGGTGGCGTCGGAGTCGACGCCCGGGGCGTCCGGGTCGGCGACCAGATAGACGATGTCGTACCGGGAGAAGTCCACCTTCGGATCGGCCGCGGCGACGGCGTCGCGCAGATAGCTGCTGCGCCGGTCGTTGTCCCAGTCGCGCCGTATGCCGTACTGGTCGGACGTCCTGGGCATCCGGATCCACTGCCGCATCGGGTGCGGGCGCAGGGTGAACTTCCCGTACGAGGCGCGCTGGAAGAACCGGGTGGTGGCGGGGAAGTGGTCGGCGGCGAGCTCTCCGGGGGTCATGACGGGGGTGTGGTCCGGGAAGGAAAGGAAGATCATGACCGCGTCGAGGGGATGGTCGGGGCGGGGGTAGGAGCCGTTCCAGTCGCTGACGCCGAGCGAGTGGTGTGCCTCGGTCCGGGGCAGGGCGCAGGGGCCCGCCTCACCGGTGGCGGCCACGGCGGGCCCGGCGACGAGGGAGGTGGCAGCGAGCGCCAGAAGAGAGGTCACGGCGGCACCCACAGCGCGCAGGGTCGGCCTCTCCACTCCCCCGGATCTGTGCTGACGCGGCACATCTACCTCCGGGTACGAGATGCGGTCACCCACCCACCCTGTGATGATTCAAGGCTTTCGTCCTGTTGAGCTGCCCCAGTCGAGTCAGCGGTCGGCCGAGGCCCTGACCCTCACAGACAGTCACAATCGATCATCGAGGCATTGCAGGAGAACATAATTACTCAGAAGTGATCGGTTACGGGCAAAACGGAGCCGCGTACGAATGGCCCATGTGGGGCGAACGCGGGGCGTGGAAGCGTCGGGCGCTGGAACGGCCGACGCACCAACCTCTATGCTTCACCAGGCTTTCCCGCGTGGTTTCCGCCTTCGACCCAGGCGCTCCACGCGGCGGGCCAGTCCGGCCACACCTGTTCAGGACAGAACTGCACGGCGGGAGCGAACGGTGAGCGGAACCTCCGAAGGCCCCGGGCCCGCGGCGGGCACACCCCGGTATTCCGCAGGACCGGCGGCCACGGATCGTCACACTCCGTGGCCGCCTGCCGGAGCCGAGTGCTCCGAGCCGCACGGCTACCGGGCCGCGTTCCTGGCCGCCACGCTCCCGATGGCCGTCGTCGATCGCGAGGGCCTGGTCGTCACCGCCAACGAGGCCCTCGGCGGCCTCCTCGGCCTCCCCGCCGCGGGGCTGACCAACCAGTCCGCCGCCGATCTGCTCGACCTCGCGGCGGACGGCCGTACCTGGCACGCGTACCGCGAGGTGCTGCACGGGCGGCGCTCACGGTTCCGCTGCACCCACCGGCTCAAGCACCCCGACGGACGCGCGCTGTGGGCCGAGGTCACCGTCGTACCGATGCCCGAGCAGAAGGCCGGCGCGGGCGACGGCTCCGGGCCCGGCCGGGTGCTGCTCTCCGTCTCGGACATCAGCGACCGGCGGGAGCTGCAGAAGCGGCTGCGCCACCTCCAGATGCACGACCCGGTGACCCGGCTGCCCAACCGGACGCTGTTCTTCGAACGGCTCTCGGCCGTCCTGGAGAGCCCGGCGTACGACGACAGCACCTCCGGGCACGGCCGGGTCGGGCTCTGCTACCTGGACCTGGACGGCTTCAAGGCCGTCAACGACACGATGGGGCACCGGATCGGCGACCGGCTGCTCGCCGCCGTCGCCGCGCGGCTCACCGACTGCGCGGCCCAGGACGGCCCGCACCGCTCCGGCGCCCATCTCGTGGCGCGCCTCGGCGGCGACGAGTTCGCGATCCTGGTCGAGGACTCGGCCGGTACGAAGCAGCTCACCGACCTGGCCCGCACGGTCCTCGCCGCACTGCAGCAGCCCTTCGACCTGGCCGGGCAGCGGATCTCCGTGTCCGCCTCGATCGGGGTGGTGGAACGGGCCGTGACCGGCACCTCGGCCACCGGTCTGATGCAGGCCGCCGACACCACGCTGTACTGGGCGAAGGCGGACGGCAAGGACCGCTGGACGGTCTTCGACCCGGAGCGCAACGCCCACCGGATGACCCGGCAGACGCTCTCGTCCAATCTCCGGCCCGCCGTGGAGCGCGGCGAGTTCACCATCGAGTACCAGCCGCTGGTCGGCATGGCCGACGGAGTCGTGCGCGGGGTGGAGGCCCTGGTCCGCTGGAACCACCCCCAATTCGGCATGCTGTCGCCGAATCGGTTCGTCGCGATTGCCGAGGAGGACGGCTCGATCGTCCAGCTCGGCCGGTGGGTACTGCAGTCCGCCTGCCGCCAGGCCCGGCGCTGGCAGCTGGAACACCCCACCGATCCGCCGCTGTTCATCAGCGTCAATGTCGCCGTGCGCCAGGTCTGGGACTCCGACCTGGTCACCGATGTCGCGGAGATCCTCGCCGAGACCGGCCTCGATCCCTCGCTGCTCCAGCTGGAGCTGACCGAGTCCGCGGTGATGGGCTCGGCCGGCCGGCCCATCCAGGCACTCCAGTCGCTCAGCAACATGGGCGTGCGGATCGCCATCGACGACTTCGGCACCGGCTACTCCAACCTCGCCTATCTGAGCCGGCTGCCGGTCTCGGTGCTGAAGCTGGACGGCTCCTTCGTGCGCGGCTTCCGCTACGAAGGCGGCGCCCACCCGAGCCCGGCCGACGAGACGATCGTCGAGGCGATGGTGCAGCTGGCGCACCGGCTGGGCCTGACCGTCACCGCGGAGTGCGTGGAGACGGCCGGCCAGGCCGAGCGGCTGCGCAGGATCGGCTGCGACACCGGACAGGGCTGGCTGTACTCCCGCGCGGTGGCCCCGGAGCGGATCGCCGAGCTGATCGGCACCCGCCCGATGCAGGGCTGACGCGGTCCGGCCGCCGAGGAAGCCGGGGTCAGGCCGTGGGCAGCCCGTACGCGTCCGCGATCAGCTCGTAACTGCGCAGCCTCGCCTCGCCACCGTGGGCGTTGGCGGTGATCATGAGTTCGTCGGCGCCGGTGCGCTTGGCCAGGTCCTCGAGGCCGGTACGGACCTGGTCCGCCGTGCCGTGGACGATGTTGACGAGCCAGCTGTCGACGAACTCGCGCTCCATCGGGCTGAAGGCGTACGCCTCCGCCTCCTCGGGCGTCGGGACCAGACCGGGGCGGCCGGTGCGCAGCCGGACCATGGACAGGGCCCCGGAGAGCACCTGGCGGCGGGCCTCGCGTTCGTCGTCGGCGGCCAGGGCGGAGACGCCGATCAGCGCGTACGGGGCGTCGAGCACCGCGGACGGCCGGAACGACTCCCGGTACAGGTCGAGCGCCGGAACCGTGTTCTGGGCCGAGAAGTGGTGGGCGAAGGCGAAGGGCAGGCCGAGCACACCGGCCAGCCGGGCGCTGAAGCCGGAGGAACCGAGCAGCCAGACCGGCGGGCGGGCCGGCGACTGGACGCCGCCGTCGGCCGTGGCCTGGACCGGGCCGGGGACCGCGTGGATACGGGCGTAGGGGTGGCCGTCGGGGAAGTCGTCGTCCAGGAACCGGGTCAGCTCGGCGAGCTGCTGCGGAAAGTCGTCGGCCCCCTCGTTCAGCCGGTCGGTGCGGCGCAGGGCGGCCGCCGTCGGGCCGTCGGTGCCGGGGGCGCGGCCGAGGCCGAGGTCGATGCGGCCGGGGGCCATGGCCTCCAGGGTGCCGAACTGTTCCGCGATGACGAGCGGTGCGTGGTTGGGCAGCATCACGCCGCCGGAGCCGAGCCTGATGCGCTCGGTGTGTGCGGCGAGGTGGGCCAGGATCACGGCCGGTGAGGAGGACGCGACGCCCGGCATGGAGTGGTGCTCGGCGACCCAGTAGCGGTGGAATCCGCGGCGCTCGGCGAGCTGTGCGATGTCCACGCTCGTGCGCAGCGCCTGGGTGGCGGTGCGGCCCTGCCCCACGGTCACCAGGTCCAGCACGGAGAGCGGAACGGCAGCCGTTCCCTCCGCCTTGCCACGGATCTCGTCGCCTCGAATCTCGTCCACGTCCTGGCCTCTCCGGTGATGCGCCTGCGTCCGGCTCGTATGTCCGGAAGCGCATAACAGGAGGTTGTCTCCGTTTTATTCCCCGGCAGCTCCCCGTACGTCTCGGGCAAAGGCCTGGCTACTTTCCGGGCCACCCGCGCCTGCCGCTGTGCGCGCGTTCCCGGCCCTCACCCCAGGCGGCCACCGGGGCCGGCGGTGCCTCCCGGGCGGCGAAGAGCCTGCCCAGCCTCGGGGACCACGCGCGGCGGCCGGCCAGCCGCAGCCCCTCCCGGACGGTGACCTGGTTGCCGGTGAGGACCGGTTTGCCGAGGAGTTCCTCCAGTTCCGCCTCGTGCCCGGCGGTGTGCAGCGCCGTGTCGGGCAGCAGCACCGCGTCCGCCTCCGGCCGGTCGGCGGCCGCGGCGAGTTCCTTCACCCGGTCCAGGTCCCAGGCGGCGGCCTCGGTGGCCGATCCGAGCGAGGCGGCACGGGTGACGGCGACATCGATGCCCGCGGCGTGCAGGAAGTCGGCGAACAGGCCGGTGACGCGTTCGGAGTAGGTGGAGGCGACGGCGACCCGTTCGGCGCCCAGCTCCCGTACCGCGTGGGCGAAGCCGAAGGAGGTGCTGGAGGCGGGCACGCCGGCCGCTCGGGCCAGGGCGGCGGTCTGTTCATGGGCGCCCTCCCACCCGTACAGGAAGCTGCCGCCGCAGCTCGCCCACACGACGGACTCGGCACCGGCGCGCTGGAGCTCCTCCACCCCGGCGGCCAGGCGCTCGGGCGCGCCGGTCCGGATCAGCGCGTCGATCCCGTAGGCGTCCTCCTCGACGTCGGTGCGGCTCACCACCAGCCTGACGGCGTCGAGCAGGACCTCCATCCTCGGGAAGTCGTCCTCCGCGAAGTGGCCCGGGTAGAGAAATCCGACGGTCGTCATGTCCACAGGTCCGCCCTTTCTGTTCCGGTCCGGGGCGGGGAGCGTCACCCGCTCCCGCATGCCCCGTTCCCTCCAAGTATTCCCCCATATGTCGTGACTCCCACGGCGCCTTGTTGACGGGTACGGGCCCGGGTGCGAGCGTGGTCAATCCGCACCTCCCAGACGTAGCGGAGCGACCGCCTCTCATGACAGAGCCCACCCTGCTCGTCCTGGACACCGATCCGTCGCCGCGTCTCGGCCGGCTGACCGGCCGGGCCCGGATCCGGTACACCGACGAGGCCGGTCTCGCCGCGCGGCTCCCGTCGGCCGATGTGCTGCTGGTGTGGGACTTCGCCTCCGACGCGGTACGGGCCGCCTGGCCCGGCGACGGCCCGCGCCCGGCCTGGGTGCACACGGCGAGCGCGGGCGTGGACCGGCTGCTCTGCCCGGAACTGACGGCCTCCGACACGGTGCTGACCAACGCCCGGGGCATCTTCGAGCGGCCGATCGCCGAGTACGTGACCGGCCTGGTGCTGGCGTTCGCCAAGGACCTTCCAGGCACGCTGGAGCTCCAGCGGCGGCGGCAGTGGCGCCACCGCGAGAGCACCCGGCTCGCGGGCAGCCGCGCGGTGGTCGTCGGCGCGGGCCCGATCGGGCGGGAGATCACCAGGCTGCTGATCGCGCTGGGGGTCCAGGTGGCCCTCGTGGGGCGCAGGGCGCGGCGCACCATCCACGGCGCCGAGGATCTGGACCGGCTGACCGCCCTGGCCGACTGGGTGATCTGCGCGGCTCCGCTGACCGAGTCGACCCGCGCCATGTTCGACGCCCGGTTCTTCGGGCTGATGCAGCCGTCGGCCCGCTTCATCAACGTGGGGCGCGGGCCGATGGTCGTCGAGGAGGATCTGGCCGAGGCACTGCGCAGGCGCTGGATCGCGGGCGCGGCACTCGACGTGTTCGAGCAGGAACCACTGGGGCCGCAGAGCCCGCTCTGGGACGTACCGGATCTGATCGTGTCACCGCACATGAGCGGCGACACCGTCGGCTGGCGGGACCGGCTGAGCGAGCAGTTCGTGGCGATGTACGAACTCTGGGCGGCCGGGGAGCCCCTGCCGAACGTGGTGGACAAGCGGCGCGGTTACGTCCCCGTCCGGGAGCCGGGCGAGTGACCGGGGCCGGTCGGGACCGATGGCCGACCCGGCCCTCCCGCCACCGGCCCCTGTCCATGACCGACCGTCATGGACCGTTCCGCATAGGGGTGTACGCGCCGTGACCGGACATCGCCCCCACGCCTGCACGGGACACGGGAAGGTCACCGTCCGGACACCGTTCGATTACATGCGGCCCCTTCCTGCATAGACGTACGGGATCGGGCAGGCGCTCACCCTGTCCGGACTGTTCGACCCCTCCAGGAGATTGCGAACCATGGCTGACTTCCCGAACCTGTCCCGCCGGGGCTTTTTGAACCGATCGGCAGCCGTGGGGGGCCTGCTCGTCGTTCCCGGTCTGCTCTCCGCGTGCAGCAAGACCGACGCCGGTTCCGCGGACGGCGCGGGAGCGCTCGACAAGCTCCGCAAGCAGGGCTTCGTCCGGGTCGCGTACGCCAATGAGGCCCCGTACGGCTATCTGGAGGGCAAGGAGCTCAAGGGCGAGGCGCCCACCCTGCACCGGGAGATCTTCAAGGCGCTCGGCGTCGACGAGCTCAAGCCCACGCTCTCCGAGTGGGACGGTCTGGTCCCCGGACTCCAGGCGGGCAAGTACGACGTGGTCAGCGCCGGGATGGCGATCACGCCCGAGCGCTGCTCCAACGCCCTCTTCTCCGAGCCCGAGTTCATCTCCCCCACCGCTCTGATGGTGAAGAAGGGCAACCCGAAAAAGGTCACCGACCTGGCCTCCGCGAAGGCCGCCGGGATCACCGTCGGGGTGATGTCGGGCGCCGTCGAGGCCAAGTACGCCGAGGGGGCCGGCATCTCCGCGGACCGGATCAAGACACTGCAGAAGCCGCAGGACGGCGCCGACGCGCTCAAGGGCGGCCGGATCGACGCGTTCCTGCTCACCGGGATCTCGCTGCGCTGGCTGGCGAAGACGAACCCGGACACCGAGGTCACCGAGGCCTTCCTGCCGGAGCTCGACGGCAAGAAGCAGTACAGCCCCGGCGGCGCCGTCTTCCGCAAGGGCAACGAGGACCTGCGGGACTCCTTCAACCGCGAGCTGAAGAAGATCGTCGCGGACAAGTCGCGCTACGTGGGCCTGCTCCAGGAGTACGGTTTCGGGGCCACCGAGCTTCCGCCGGCCACTTTGAAGACGGCCGATCTGTGCAAGGGCTGACGGGGACGGACCGCGCCGCATGAGTGATTTCTTCTCCGCCTTCCTCGACGATCTGCCACAGTTGCGCTCCGGGTTGTGGGTGACCCTGGAGGCCACCGTCCTGGGCGCACTGGCCGCCCTGCTCCTGTCGTTCGTCCTCGGCCTGATGTCGATCAGCCGGCTGCTGGTGCTGCGCGGTGTGTCCCGCGTGGTCGTGGAGTTCTTCCGCGGCACCTCGCTCTACATCCAGCTGTTCTGGCTCTACTACGCGATGCCGACGCTGACGGGGTACCAGCTGGACCCGCTGCTCTGCGGTGTCGTCGCCTTCGGTCTCAACTACGGCGCGTACGGCGCCGAGGTGGTGCGCGGGGCGATCGGCTCCGTGCCGCGCGGCCAGTACGAGGCGGCCGTCGCGCTGAACATGTCGCCGCTGCACCGGATGCGGAAGGTGATCCTCCCGCAGGCCTGGGTGCAGATGATCCCGTCCTTCACCAATCTGCTGATCCAGCTGCTGAAGTGCACCCCGCTGCTGTGGCTGATCTCCGCGTCCGACCTGATGACCGTGGTCCAGCAGCTGCGCGACCGCACCGGTGAGACGCTCACCGCGTACCTGACCCTGCTGGCCGTCTACTTCGTGCTGGCCTACGCGCTGACCCTGCTGATGAATCTGCTGGAGCGGAGCGCCAAGCGGCGGCTCGGGCTGCACACCGGCGCGGGTTCGCTGCTGCGCAGCCGCAGCGCCACCGAAGCCGTCGCCACGACGACGGGAGGTGCCCGGTGAACGGTTTCGACTGGGACGCCGTCGGGGACGCCCTGCCCCTGCTGCTCCAGGGTTTCGAGGTCACACTGCTGGCGACCGTCCTCGGCACGCTCGTCGCCGCCGTCCTGGGGCTGGCCATCGCGGTCGCCGGACGGGCCCCGAGCAGGTTCGTGACGGTGCCGGTGCGGGTCGTGATGGAGTTCATCCGGTCCACCCCGCTGCTCGTCCAACTGGTCGGCGCCGCCGCCCTGTTCACCTCGGTGGAGCCGCTGACGATCGGCATCGTGGTGCTCGGCGTCCACTACGCCACGTACACCTCCGAGGTGTACCGCGCCGGGATCGACGGTGTGCCGAAGGGCCAGTGGGAGGCCTGCCGGGCGCTCTCGCTCACCCCGCGGCGGACCTGGCAGGCCGTGATCCTGCCGCAGGCGGTGCGCAGTGTGCTGCCCGCCCTCGGCAACTACGCGATCTCGATGTTCAAGGAGACCCCGTTCCTCGCCGTGATCACGGTGCAGGAAATGGTCTTCGAGGCCCGCAAGTACGGCGCCGACCACTTCGCGTACACCGAGGTCTTCACGCTCGCCGGCCTGATCTTCCTGGTCGCGAGCTACCCCACCTCGCTCCTGATGAGAAAGCTGGAGAAGCGTCTTGGCCACTGAACCCCTCCCCCTGCACAAGCCGGCGCCCGCGGCCCCCCGGGGCGCCGTGCCGGCCGCCGTGCCCGAAGCCGCGCCGGAGACCGGCCAACCGCTGGTCCGTTTCGACGACGTCGTGAAGCGGTACGGCGACCATGTCGTCCTCGACCGGCTGAACTTCTCGGTGCGGCGCGGCGAGCACATCACCCTGATCGGCCCCAGCGGTTCGGGCAAGACCACGATCCTGCGGCTGCTGATGACGCTGGAGAAGGTGAGCGACGGCGTGATCTGGGTGGACGGCAACCCGCTGTCCCACATCGCGGCGCCCGACGGATCGCTGAAGCCCGCGAGCGAGAAGCATCTGCGCGAGGCCCGGAAGAAGATCGGCATGGTCTTCCAGCAGTTCAACCTCTTCCCGAACATGAAGGTGCTGCAGAACATCACCGAGGCCCCGGTCAATGTGCTGGGCATGGACCGCGACGAGGCGGAGAGCCGGGCCCGGGAGCTGCTCGACCTGGTGGGGCTCTCGGGGAAGATCGACGCGCACCCGTCCCAGCTGTCCGGCGGTCAGCAGCAGCGGGTGGCCATCGCCCGCGCGCTGGCGATGCGGCCGGAGATCCTGCTGCTGGACGAGGTGACGTCGGCGCTCGACCCGGAGCTGGTGGCGGGCGTGCTGGACCTGCTGGGCGACATCGCCAGGAACACCGACATCACCATGCTCTGTGTGACCCACGAGATGAACTTCGCCCGGGACGTCTCGGAGACGGTACTGATGTTCGATGCGGGACGGGTGATCGAATCCGGATCACCGGAGAAAATCTTCACCGATCCGGAGCACGAACGCACCCGCGAATTCCTCGACGCAGTGCTGTGACCTCGCCGCCCTTCTCCCGACAATGACGCTGGCATATGCCGTACGGATGCGCCCCAGCTCACGGAGCCGGGGCGCTCCGACGAGTCGCCAACAGCCGCCCCGGACAGGGGCCTTGGCGGCTATCGTGAGGGCAGAGCTTGCGGTCACAACCTGGTAGGGGGAAACCGTGACGTTGAAGCCCGAACCGACCGCACCGTTCCATTCGGTGCAGTACGCCCTTCGTGTTCTCGAAACGGTCTCCAAGCATGGCAACGGCGTGACAGGCACCCAGATCTCCCGGGAGACGGGACTGCCCATCGGGCATCTCCGCTCCCTGCTGCTGACACTGCGCCGCGAGGGCTACGTGGAGCAGGTCACCGACGGCGCGTACGTCACCGGCTCCTCGCTCCTGCTCCTCGGTTCCGGCCCCGCCCGCAGACAGGCGCTGGAGACCAAGCTCCAGCGGACACTGGCGCAGCTGCGCGATTCGGTCGGCGCGGCGGTCTACATCAGCCGGTATGTCGACGGCGAGATCCGCGTCACGCAGTACGCCGACGGCCCGCTCACCCCCGCGGTCAACGAGTGGGTGGACTTCCGGTCGGCCGCGCACGCCTCGGCGGTCGGCAAGTGCCTGCTGTCCCAGCTCGACCAGAACGGCCGCCGCGACCACATCTCCCGCCACAAGACGCCCCGGCTCACCTCGCGGACGATCACCAACGAGAAGGTGCTCTTCTCCAAGCTGGACAGCCAGCCGGCGACGGTCCCGGTGCTCGACATCCAGGAGTACGCGGTCGGCACGGTGTGCGCGGCGGTGCCGCTGACGGCCGGGTCGGCGGCGGGCTGCCTGGCACTGTCGCTGCCGATCGAGGACGCGCACCGGCTGCGCTCGGCGGCGGACACGCTGAACCGGCGGGCGGCGCCGGTCCTCCTCTCGCTGGCGCTCTAGGATCCGCCCGGCAGGGGTGTCATCAGCACCCCTCGGGAGCAGGTATTATTTTCGAGTCAGCAGGCGCCGCTAGCTCAGTTGGTTAGAGCAGCTGACTCTTAATCAGCGGGTCCGGGGTTCGAGTCCCTGGCGGCGCACAGACAACGCACTGGGCGGTTCACGTACACACGTGAACCGCCCAGTGCGTTTTTTGCTGCCCGGCGAGATGTACGAGCGTTTTACACACTCGTACTAGACAAGCGTTTTAAACGCTCGTACATTTCCTGGCATGACGAACGCTACGAGCACCACCGCCGAGCGCGGCCACCTCGCCGGTCGCCGGGAATGGACCGCCTTCGTGGTCCTCCTGCTTCCCCTCCTCCTCGTCTCGATGGACATCTCCGTCCTCTTCTTCGCGATCCCGTCCATCGACCGGGACCTCGCCCCCAGCGCCACCCAGCAGCTCTGGATCTTCGATGTGTACGCCTTCGCCCTGGCCGGCCTGCTCATCACCATGGGCTCGCTCGGCGACCGGATCGGCCGTCGCAAGCTGCTGCTCCTGGGCGCGTTCGCGTTCAGTGCCGCGTCCGTCGCCGCCGCGTACGCCAACAGCGCCGAGATGCTGATCGCGGCCCGCGCCCTGCTCGGGGTCGGCGGGGCGACGCTGATGCCGTCGACCATGGGGCTGGTGCGGAACATGTTCCGCGACGAGCGCCAGCGCGGCCGGGCCGTGGGGATCTGGTCAGGGGCCATGGCGGGCGGAATCGCGCTCGGCTCGGTGCTCAGCGGGGTCATGCTGGAGCACTTCTGGTGGGGCTCGGTCTTTTTGATCAATGTGCCGGCGATGGTGCTGCTGCTGGTCCTGGTCCCGGTGCTGGTCCCGGAGTTCAAGGACCCGAACCCCGGACGGTTCGACTTCCTGAGCGTGCCGCTGTCGATGGGGTCCGTGCTGCCGGTCATCTACGGCATCAAGGAGAGCGCCGCCCATGGGCTCGATGTGCGGAACGGGCTGATCATCGCTGCCGGGCTGCTCGTCGGCTGGTTCTTCGTCCGCCGCCAGCGCGTCCGCGGTGACGCGATGATCAGCCGGGAACTGTTCCGCGACCGCGGCTTCTCGGTGGGCATCGGGCTGAACGCGCTGGCCGCGTTCGCGATGATGGGTTCCTCGTTCTTCACCACGCAGTATCTGCAGTCGGTGCTCGGCATGGGCACGATGGAGGCCGCGCTGTGGAGCCTGGCACCGTCGCTCGCGGTGGGCGCCGCGGCCCCGACGGCCACGGCCGTCGCCCAGCGGACCGACCGTGCGCGGGTCATCTGCGCCGGTTTCGTCATCGCCGCCGCCGGCTTCGCCGTCCTCGCCCTGACCGGTACGGATTCGCTGTGGCTGCTGCTCGGCGGCTGTGCCGTGATGAGCTGCGGCATCGTCACCGTGATGGCGCTCGTATCGGACCTGGCGCTGTCCACGGCCCCGCCGGAGAAGGCGAGTTCGGCGGCCTCGCTGCTGGAGACCGGCCAGGAGTTCGGCGGTGCGATGGGGATGGCCCTGCTGGGCGCGGTGGCCACCGCGATCTACACCGCGGACATGCCGGGCTCGGCTCCGGAGGTCGCCCGCAAGACCCTCGCCGGTGCGGTGGCCACGGGGGACGGTTCGCTGATCTCGATCGGGCGGGAGGCCTTCGTGCACAGCATGCAGTACGCCTCGGTGGCCGGGGCCGCGCTGCTGCTGGCGGGCGCGGTGCTGGCCGCGACGCTGCTGCGGAGGGCGGGGGCCGCGGGGGCGGACGCGCAGGGGGAGCCGGCCCTGACGAACTAGTGCGGGTCCACCCGCGCCGCCGCTGTGTCCTCGATCGCCGGACGGGCTTGAATTCCACGCCCGTCCGGCGCATTCGGCCCGTCCGGCGATCTAGGACGGAATGCGGCACGCCCGTGTGCCTCGTACTCGCGCAGCAGAGCGCCCAGTTGCTCGTCGCCGAACGGCTCGTACCCGATGCCGGTCCCGTTCCACCACACGGGATCACCGCACCAGAACCCCTCCCGGCGCAGCCCCACGCGGTGCACCTTGTTCGTCGCCGTCACCGGCATCGACGGGACGATCCGTACGAAGGCGGGGGCCATCTTCGTGCCCAGGTCCGTCTGCGCCGCGAGGAACGCGGCGAAGGCGGTCGGGTCGAAGGCGGCCCCCGCCCGCATGGCGAGCGCCGCCATCACCTGGTCCCCTGCAACCGGGTCCGGCACCGCGTACACCGCCACGGCCGCCGCCTCCTCCCAGCGGGCCAGGATGTTCTCGATCACCGCGGCGGCCAGGTTCTCGCTGTCCACCCGCAGCCGGTCGTCGGTGCGGCCCGCGAAGTAGAGGAAGCCGTCGGCGTCGCGGAAGAAGAGGTCCCCGGTCCAGTACCAGCCGCCGCGCACCCGCTCGGCGTCCGCCGCCGCGTTGCGCCAGTAGCCCTCGAAGGGCGTACGCCCCCGGTTGACCAGCTCCCCGATCGATTCGTCCCCGTTGGTCAGCCGGCCCGCCCCGTCGAAGACGGCCGTGGCCCGCTCCTCGCCGGTCTCCGGGTCCACGACCGCGAGATCGTCGCGGGCCGACGCCTTGCCGATCGCCCGCTCCGGGGTGTCCCGGGTCCGCTGGATCGCCGCACCGCCCTCGGAGGAGCCGTAGCCCTCCACCAGCCGCACCCCGAACCGCTCCCGGAACCGGGCCGCGTCCACCGCACCGGCCTCGGTGCCGAAGCCCAGCCGGAGCGGGTGCTCGCGGTCGTCCGGGCGCTCGGGGGTGGCCAGCAGGTACTGCACGGCACGGCCGACATAGGTGAAGTACGTCGCCCCGTGCGCCCGCACGTCGTCGAGGAATCCGGAGGCCGAGAAGCGGCGGCGCAGTGCGACGGCGGCCCCGCCGGCCAGTGCGGGCGCCCAGTCGGCGATCACCGCGTTGCCGTGGAACATCGGCATGCAGATGTAGTGGACGTCCTCGCGCCGGACGCCGAAGTGGTCGACGAGCGACCGTCCGGCCGCCGCCAGCCGTCCCTGGGTGCAGATCGCGGCCTTGGGCGCGCCCGTCGATCCGGAGGTGAAGTAGAGCAGCATCCGGGTGCCGGGGCCGATGTCCGGCCGGACCGTGTCGGCCGGCTCGGCTCCGGCGTACGGGGCGAGGAGTTCGGTGTACGCGTCGGTGTCGGTGACCAGCATCCGGACACCCGGGAGGTCCAGGCCGTCGAGCAGCGGCAGGTGGGCGCGCTCGGTGACCAGGACCCGGCAGTCGGTGTGCAGGATGTCCCGGGCCAGTTCGGCGCCGCGCCGGGTGGGGTTGATACCGGCCACGGCGGCCCCGGCCAGGGCCGCCGCGCTCAACCAGAGGGGGAATTCGGGGGTGTTGTCCAGCAGCACCCCGAGGTGCGGTTCGCCGTCCGCCGACAGCAGATCCGCCAGGAGCGCGGCCCGTGCGGCAGCGCCCGAGGCGACCTGGTGATGAGTGAGGACGGTGTCCCGATGTCTCAGTCCGGGCCGGTGGTCGCCCCATTGCCGCTGTACGAGCTCCGCTACGGTGCCTGCGCTCCTCATGGCGCCGCACGGTAACTGACTATGCGTCAGAACTGAACATCGGAGCAGGCGTAGAACGCGTTCGCCGTGTCAGCGATGTTCCAGACGCTCAGGATGATGTGCTTCCCGCTCTTCTGGGTGGGGATGGTGCCCTGCTGGGTCAGGGTCGCCGGGGGCTGCTTGCCGCCGTACGGCACCGTCATGAAGGGCTGCGGCTCCAGGTCCGCCCTGGTGAGCGGCTTGGTGGGGTCCCAGCCGTCCTTGGTGATGTAGTAGCGGAAGTCCGTCGTGGCGTGGCGCGCGGTGAACTGCCAGCGGAAGTTGAAGCCCTGGCCCCCGGTGACCTGGGTGGCGGGCCAGTTGCCGCCGCGCGGGTCGTCGAGCTGGGCGAACTCCCCGTGGCCGCCGGAGCAGATCTTGCCGTCGGCCGGACCTGCCGCCGGGAAGCCCTTCGGGCCCTCGACGCTCTGCGGCTCCCACTGGATGTTGCCGCAGCCCGTCACCGTGCCGTTGGCACAGAGCTTCTGACGGCTGATGGGGTTGTCGGTGTAGCCGTGGCTGCTGGCACTGCTCGTCGCGAACATCGAGACGCCCGCGATTGCCAGGCCGACCACGGCCGCGCTTGCCCTTTTACGCATTACTGTCGCTCCTCAAGAACGTGGGGGAGGTTCCATGAGTTGTGCTGCGCGCGTGTCCTGCGGTCTAGACCAAGACTTAGATTATTGACGGGATATGAACATGTCCAGACCAATGGGAGTCCGATTCCGCTTAGCCGCTCAGCGGTCCCGTAGGGCCCTCAGGCACCCTCCCCGCCGCTGCGTCCGGTGTAGAAGGCCACCGTCAAGTCCTTGACCAGGGACTTCCGTTCGTAGTCGTCCAGCTCCACGATGCCCCGGGCGGTCAGCCGGTTGACCGTGTCGTCGACCGCGTCGACCACCGAAGTCAAGACGCTGTCGCGGTGCTTGGCGTCGATGGCCGCGATCCGGCGGCGCTGCATCGCCGCGGCGACCTCCGGCGCGTACTCGATTCCGGTCGGCTGCGCCGAGTACACCTCGATGCCGACGGGCTCGCAGTCCGCCTTCAGCATCCGGGTCAGGGCGTCGCCGACCGCCTCGGCGTTGCGCAGGGTGTGCGCGTCCTCGTGGAAGGCGTCGGCGGGCAGCTGCGAGAGGACCCGGGCCATCGCCGCCTCGACCTGCTCGCGCAGATACGCCTCGTGGTCGGCGACCCCGAGCGTCGCCCGCACCGTGTCCTTGATCCGCCACACCACGAGGACGACGACGCGCAGCGCCGTACCGTTGGCGTCCACGGCGGGGAGCGGTTCGCTGCGCCAGTGCCGCAGGCGTACGTCGACCCGGCGGCGCAGCAGCAGGGGGCTGATCCACATCAGCCCGGTCCGCCGCACGCTCCCCCGGTACTCGCCGAACAGCGTCAGCACCCAGGCGTACCCCACGCGTCCGCGGCTCAGGCCGCCGAGCGTGAAGAGCACCACCGACACCAGCGCGGCGAGCGCCGCCCAGGCGCCGATTCCGATCCCGTCGTACGGGCGCGAGCCGATCCCGAACCGGGCGAGCGCGGCGGCGGGCAGCGCGCCGACCCGCCAGAGCACGGCGCCACCGGCGGTGGCCCCGGCCAGCCCGGCGAGCAGCGCGAGCCAGCCGGGGAGCGCGGGCCCCGGCCGCTCGGCGAGCCGTGGATCGCCGACCGGCGCCGGGCGCGTCGAGGGCCGCACCTGCGGCCCCCTCGGCACGGGCGGCCGCCGCACCCCCGCCTGCGGCTGCTCGCCATCGGCTTCCCGCCGCACCACACCGGCGGGGAGCGCGGCCGCGTCGACACGGGCGGCGTCCTCGCGGAAGAGCAGGTGCACGGGGATGGTCGCGGTCCGCTCATTGGCGATGACCGCGTGGTGCCGCCCGGTCCCCCACAGCGATTCGCCGGACTGCTCGGCCCCGTCGCCGCCGGAGACGGGCAGGGAGTCGAAGACGGTGTCGGGGGCCGTGCGGATCCGGGTCGAGGACGGGACGGGTGCGATGCCCGGCACCGCGGCCGGGACCGACACCGAGGCGGAGGTCGCGCCGAGCGCCGCGTCAGTGTCCTCGCCCGGGACCAGATCCAGCACGAGGTCGACCACGGAGTCCGGACCGGCGGCCGGCTCGGACCCCGGTCCCGGAACGGGACCCGGCCCCCCGCCGGCACCCGCGGCCCTCGCCGGATCCGTCGCTCCGGCGGGCCCGTCCGGGCCGTCGTCCGCCCGCTCGGGCGGCGCCACCCGGTCCGGGCCGCACACCCGGACCGGCTCCGGCTCCCGCGCCCCCTTCCCTGACCTTCCGTCCTCCGGGGTTCCGGAGCTGCCCGACACCGTGGATCGCATACCCGCCTCCGTCATGTCCGTCGTCACCCGAAGAGTCGCCGCCAGGTCTCCGGACCGGGGTAGCCGTCGGCCGCTCCGCCCCGCCAGCCCTGCGCCCGTTGGAAGGCCTCGACATTGCGCCGGTCCGCCTCGGTCCACCGGGGTCCGGGGCCCGACGTGTAGTACTTGCCGAATCCCTTCTTCACCAACTGCCTGCCGAGCCTGTCGACATGGCTGTTGGACTGTCCGGGCCGGAAATAGCCCCGCCCGGGGAACTTCGAATCCGAATTCGAGTCGCCGTGGCCGGCTCCTGTTCCGCTGCCGGTTCCGGCGGCGGGGATGTCCCGGCCGGTTCCGTTGGCCAGGAGCCGCCAGGTGTCGGGGCCGGGGATGCCGTCCGCCTCCTTGCCCCGCCACCCCTGGGCCTGCTGGAACGCCCGGGTCGCGCGCCGGTCGGCGTCGCCCCAGCCCGGCCCGGGGCCGACTGTGTAGAAGCGCTTGCCGCCCCGTTCCGCGAGCATCCGGCCGAGCTGGGTGACGTACTTGTTGCTGGCACCGGGACCGAACTTCCCGGCCCCCGGGAACCCCGTCACCGACGAACCGCTGCCGGCGCTTCCGCCGCTGAGGCCCTTGTAGCGATACGCGACGTAGTTGCCGGAGTTGGTCCAGTACGCCATGGGCGTCGTCTTCTTGCGGGTGTGCGGCTTCGTCTGCTCGTACGCCGTGTAGTGGGTGTGCGTGTAGTCGGTCCAGCCGCCGAAGATCGTGACGTGCGAGCCCTTCGAGGGGTTGGCCGGGTTGTGGAAGAGCAGGATGTCGCCGGGCTGCAGCTCCTCCCGCGCGATCCGCGTCCCGAACGCGGCGAGGCTGCCGGTCCACTCGTTGCCGGGCAGGTCCCAGGCCATCGACACGAAGCCGGAGCAGTCCTGCCGGTAGCCGTCGTTCCAGTACTTGAGCATGCTGTACGGAACTTCCGCGGACACCCACTTCTTCGCGCGGTTGATGATGTCGGCCCGGCTGCTCTTGCGCAGCTTGGGCGTGGTCGTCGTGGACGAGGGCGGTCCCGAGGCGCCGCCGCCGCTCAGCGGTCCGGGCCCGCCCTGCGGGCTGTCCCCGTCCGGGTCCGTCCGGGCGGCTCCGGCCGCCTCCGCCGCCCGGTCGCCCGTCGTGCCCGTCGTGCCCGTCGCGCTCGCCGCCTCGGCGACGCCGGAGCTCAGCACCACTCCGGCCGCGGTGGCCAGCACCAGGGCGCGGCGTGCGCCGTGCGCGGCCGGATGACCTCCGTACCGCATGGGCAGCGCGCTGGCGGCGGCCCGCCGCTGCGCGGCGCACCCCGCACAGGTGCAGTCGATGGCGGGCACGTACTCCTCGAAAGCCGGCACAGTCATGCGATTCCCCTCCGCACTCGTCAAGATTTTGGACGCATCTGCACGGGCGCCAGTGTCTCAACTCTCCTGACATATCGCATTTTGACGGACAGAAGAGAAAAAACGACCATCCGACAGGCCGCGATGGACGGTAAATGGTCAGGAGCACCCCCCGCCTTCGGGTAGAGTTCTCCGGGTCAGCAGGCGCCGCTAGCTCAGTTGGTTAGAGCAGCTGACTCTTAATCAGCGGGTCCGGGGTTCGAGTCCCTGGCGGCGCACGCAGAGTCAAAGCCCCCTCACCACGCGTGAGGGGGCTTTGCTCGTTCATGAACCTCCCACGCAGAAGCCCCCGCACCGAAGCCTCGCGCCGGGCCCCCGCCCCGACGCCCTCCACGGCGCCACCTTGAACCACTACCCGCGCAGGCGGCGCACAGCCATCGCACAACTGGCACACAGTCACCACGCGGTTACCCAGCGGCACGAAGGGTGTCCCCATACGCCCCCTCCACAAGGTCGCCACACATCGTACGTACGACTGGCAACCCACTCTTTTCACCTCCGGTCGGGACCGGGGTCGGACAACCTGTCCAGTGGTCATCGGCTCCAACCAGGCCGATGAGCCGCGCAGTTGGGGAGCCGTTACCGGACGGCCGCGTCATATCTTCGGCTCGGACCCGCTCTGCGCGGACCGGGCGAACACCCGGCCGGGCGTCTTCGAGCAGCGCATCGAGATCTACACCCCGCCCTATCTGTACCGGAGTTCACAGCCTGTGCTGACGGCGAGGCCGAAGAGCATCCGGCGCGGCGGTACGGGCAGTTTCACGACGGCGCGGGGGACGGCGATCACCTCGGCGAAGCTGATCCGGCCCAGTGCGGTCACCCATGTCACGGACACCGACCAGCGATCGGTGGCACTGGGGCTGGAGCGGCCGGCGGGCTAGGGCCTGTCCGGCGGGCGGGATCACGGTCACGGTGCCGGGCAACCGGGCGCTGGTGCCGTCGGGTTGGTACACCAGCAGCGCTTCCCGGCCCGCTTTCCGGGCCGCCTCCGTGAAGCCCCTCACCTGGGCCTCGGGGGTGTCCGAGCCGATCCCTTGGCCGACCGGCTGCCGGGCGATCTTCCGGATCAGGGCGGCGCTCCTCGCGTCGCCGTCGCGGGTGTACGCGGCGACCTGCCTGGCCGCGTTGCCGTCCGGGTCGGCCCAGTACGGGTTGCCGGCCGCGTCCTTGCCACCGCCGGGGCGCGGGTCGGGACCGGAGCTCGGACCGGAAGTGCATCCCGCGAGGAGCAGCACCGCCCCCGCCGCGGCCACCACGACCGACCGCCCCGTGCCTGTCCGCCTTGTACCCGTCCGCGCCGCGCCCGTCGGCCCCGTAACCGTCCGAACCCTCAGCCGGCCGTCGTGAGTGCCGTACGTCCGCTCCCCTCGGTGCTGACGTCGGTGCGCTGCCGCATCCGTTCCGTCCTGACAGCTCAGGCGTGGTCACCTGCGGACTTCTCGCCGGTCAGGTAGGCGGAGACGACCACATTCGCGTCGTACGAATGCGATGGTCGGTCGTAGGTGCCGCCGCAGGTGATCAGGCGGAGCTCCGCCCGCCCGTCCTTGCGCGGGCCGTACGCCTTGTCGGCGTCGAAGCGCGCCCGGGTGAAGACCTGGACGTCGTCGATGGTGAATTCGGCGACGGTGCCGTCCGCTCGGGTGATCTCGACCTTGGCGCCGGGGCGGGCCGCGCTCAGCCCGTAGAAGACGGCCTGTCTGGTCTCGGTGTCGACATGGCCGACGAAGAGGGCCGGCCCCTTCGCGCCGGGCTTGGTGCCGTCGCCGTACCAGCCGACGGTCTGCGGCGTGTCGAACGAGGGCGGTTCGATCGCCCCGTCCTTGTCCAGGCCGCGGGCGACCACGGGTGCCTCGACACCGATCGACGGGATCTCGACCCGCTCCGGCACGGCACCCGCGATCGGGGCGTGCGGCGGGGGCAGCGGTACGCCGAGGGGGCGCCCCACCGCGGCGACATCGCCGGTGGTCGGGGCGGAGCTGGCGCCGGAGCCGTCGGTGATGCCGCGGCCCCAGAGCCACAGGCCCAGCAGCAGGACGGCCCAGACCACTCCGGCGAGCAGCCTGCCGTGATCCGCCGGGCGGTCCGGGGCGGACATGTCAGTCCGTGGCCGGCCGGCGGCGGCGCGCGCTGCGGAACGCGACGGCGACCGCCGCGACGGCTGCCAGGACCAGTCCGATCACCGCGTGCACGGTGCCGGGGCCTTCCTGCCGGGCGTCTCGGCCGGCGAACAGGGCGGTGCCGCCGCCGCCCGCGGCGACCGGGGCGAGCGGGGTGGCCCGGCCGCGGTCCACGACGGTGACCGTGCCGGTGGCCCCGGCGTCCTTGTCGTCCTTGCAGTCGACCCGGATGTCGTGGTCGCCCGGGGAGGCGTCCGAGCTGATCCGGGCCTCGGCGAAGAGGCCCCCGTCCGCGGCGGGCGAGAAGCGCGCCTCGGAGACGAAGACATCGGATCGGCCCGTGGCCTCGCGGGCCTTGCAGCCCTCCAGCCGCAGATCCACTTCGCCGCCCGGCACGGTGGAGGACGGGGTGGCCGTCAGTGAGGCGCGGTCCTTCTCCTGGGCGGAGCCGGATCCGGAGTCGGCCAGTGCGGCGGAAGCCGGCACCAGGGTCGCCGCGACGACCGCGACGGCACAGAATGTGAGGTGTATGGAACGCATCGTGAACCTCCTCAGTGCAGGTTCACGCCTCCGGAGGGTTTTCGCATCCGCAGGAGCGCGGGGTACGGCCCCGCGGGCACCCGCCCGGAGCCGTCCCCCGCTCTCCGGTGGCCGTGTTCCGCCGGGCTCAGCCCGCGTCGACGAGATCGACCAGATCGGCGATCGAGTCGACGACCGTGGACGGCCGGAAGGGGTACTTGTCGATGTCGGCCACCGTGGTGAGACCGGTGAGGACCAGGAAGGTCTGCATCCCCGCCTCCAGTCCGGCCAGCACATCGGTGTCCATCCGGTCGCCGATCATGGCGCTGGACTCGGAGTGGGCGCCGATCGCGTTGAGCCCGGTGCGCATCATCAGCGGGTTGGGCTTGCCCGCGAAGTACGGGGCCTTGCCGGTGGCCTTGGTGATGAGGGCGGCGACGGACCCGGTGGCGGGCAGCGGGCCCTCGGCGGACGGGCCGGTCTCGTCGGGGTTGGTGCAGATGAAGCGGGCGCCGCCGTTGATCAGCCGGATCGCCTTGGTGAGCGCCTCGAAGCTGTACGTGCGGGTCTCACCGAGGACCACGTAGTCGGGTTCGTGGTCGGTGAGGACGTAGCCGATGTCGTGCAGGGCGGTGGTGAGGCCGGCCTCGCCGATGACGTACGCCGTGCCGCCGGGCCGCTGGTCGTCCAGGAACTGGGCGGTGGCCAGGGCGGAGGTCCAGATGTTCTCCACGGGCACGTCCAGGCCCATGCGGTTCAGCCGGGCGTGCAGGTCGCGGGCGGTGTAGATGGAGTTGTTGGTGAGGACCAGGAAGGGCAGCCCCGATTCCCGCAACCGCTTGATGAAGGCGTCCGCCCCGGGGATCGGCGTTCCCTCGTGGATCAGGACTCCGTCCATGTCGGTGAGCCAGGATGAGATCGGCTTGCGCTCTGCCATGTGTGGGACTCCTGCCGTACGCCGTGTGCGGGGACGCCGGCGGCACCGCGTTGTGCAGCGCCGACGCCCCCGATTTTAGGCCGTCCGTTCGACGGGCAGGAACGGCCGGATCACGCGGGCGTGAGTGTCACTCCGTCGATCGCCCAGAACCAGTTGTTGCCGCCGGTGTACCGGAAGCGGAGGGGGCTGACCGAGGTGAGTCCGGCGGCCATCGGCGCGTCGAGATGGGGTGCGTCCGCGTCCTTGCTCCGGTTCAGCAGGGCGCCGTCCAGGCCGATGACCAGGACCTTCGGGGTACGGGCCGCGGCTCGGGCGGTGGTGGTGGCGAGCGGTCCTGCGGCGGCGGCGAGGGCGGCGGCGCTCATGAGGAGAGCGCGGCGGGACATGCCTGTGGTCACGGGGCCCTCCGGTCGAAGCGGTGGGGGGGACGCGTTCAACTCCCCACCAGTCGAAGGGGAGTTGAACGCGGGACTAGACCCGTTATCATTTCGCGATGATCCGCCGGAGGTCCATACCCCTGCCGTGAATCCTCCGGCAACGGTCAGCTGCCGGTGGCCGACTTCCAGGCTTCGACGTAGGTGTCCAGGTTGGTGCCGATGTCCGACCAGTCGGGCTCGAAGACCTCCACACCGTCCATCAGCTTGGCGAGCTCGATGGCGTTGGCGTCGGTGGCCTCGACGTCCTTGCGGGCGGAGAAGCCGCCGCCGACCGCGCTGACGTCCTTCTGGGCCTGCTCGGAGAGCATGAAGTCGAGCAGCTTCTTGCCGTTGTCGCTGTGCGGGGCCTTGTTCACCAGGCCGGCCGCGTACGGCAGGGCGAAGGTGGTGGACTTGCCGCCCTGCTTCGCGGGGAACCAGATGCCGAGGTTCGGCATGTCCTTGGACTGCGCGAAGTTCATCTGGACGTCGCCGTTGGCGGCGAGCAGCTCGCCCTTGTCGACCTTGGGGGCCAGCTTGCCGGTGGAGGCGGACGGGCCGACGTTGTTGGCCTGGAGCTTCTTCAGGTACGCCATCGCCGGCTCCTTGCCGCCGAAGTCGTGCATGGCCTTGATGAGCACGGCCGTGCCGTCACCGGCGACTCCGGGGGTGGAGTACTGGATCTTGTTCTTGAACTTCCCGTCCAGCAGCTCCTCCCAGGTGGTGGGCGCCGACTTCAGTTCCTTCTTGTTGTAGATGAAGCCGAAGTAGTTGTTGACGACCGAGGTCCACTTGGAGTCGGACGCCTTGTCGGCGCCGTCGACCTGGTCGGAGCCGGCCGGCGCGTACGCGGCGAGGAGGCCCTTGCTGTCGGCCTGCTGGATGAACGGCGGCAGGGTGACCATCACGTCCGCCTGGGTGTTGGACTTCTCGCGGACGGCGCGCTGCACCATCTCGCCGGAGCCGCCCTCCACGTACTTGACCTTGATGCCGGTCTTCTTCTCGAAGTCCTTGAACACCTTGTCGTACCAGCCGTCGCCGTTCTCGCCCTTGAGGCCGTCGGCGCTGTAGACGGTGACGACCTTCTCGTCGGAGGCGGCCGAGGAGCCGCCGCAGGCGGAGAGGGTGGCGGCGAGGGCGAGGCAGCCGGTGACGGCGGCTATGGGCTTGAGGTGGTTCTTGCGCATGGCAGTCGTATCTCCTGGATGTCGGCCGGAAGCCGGCCGGAGTCGGTACGGGGGTGTCGGCGGATCAGCGGTACGAGGCCCTGGTGCGGATCCGGGAGACGCCGAGCAGTACGAGCAGCGTCGTTCCCATCAGGACCACGGCGACGGCCGCTCCGGTGAAGAGCGAGCCACGGTCGGTGGCCGCGAAGATCTGCACCGGGAGCGGAGTCCAGTCCGGCGGGTAGAGCATCATCGTGGCGCTCAACTCGCCCATGGACAGCGCGAAGCAGAGCCCTGCGGCCGCCGTGAGGGACGGCAGCAGGAGCGGCAGCTTGATGCGCCACAGGACGTAACCGGGGCGGGCGCCCAGACTGGCCGCCGCCTGCTCGTACATCGGGTCGAGACGCACTATTGCCGCCGAAACCGACGAATAGGCGAACGCCGTGACAAGAATGGTGTGCGCCAGGATCACGATCCAGCGGGTCCCGTTCAGCAGCATCGGCGGTTTGCTGAACGCGACGAGCACGGCGAGGCCGACGACGACGGACGGCACGGCGACCGGCAGCATGAACAGCGCGTCGAGGAACCTCCTGCCGCGCCTGCGCATCGAGGCGGCGGCGAGCGCGGCCCAGGAGCCGATGGTCAGGGCGAGCAGGCTGGCGCTGACGGCCGTGATCAGGCTGGTGGTCAGCGCCTGGAGGGAGTCGCCGCCGGTCGCCGCCACGTAGTGCTTGGTGGTCGGTCCGGAGGGGAAGGCGCCGGACCAGTTGGTGGTGAACGACGCGGCGAGGATGACCAGCAGCGGCACCGCGAACAGCGGGACGAAGAGCACGAAGAACACGGCCCAGGTGGCCCATTTCCCGGTACGGCTATGCACCAACACGGCGGCTCACCATCCGATACAGGCTGTAGAGACCGACGGAGATCGCGATGTTGACGACGGCGACGACACAGGCCGCCGGGTAGTCGGACTCCAGGATCGCCTTGCTGTAGACGAGCATCGGCAGGGTCGTGACGCCCTTCGCGCCGGTGAAGAGCACGATGCCGAACTCGTTGAGACACATCACCAGGACGAGGCTGCCGCCCGCGGCGAGCGCGGGAAGCGCCTCGGGGAGGATCACCTGCCGCACGATCCGGGCCGGCTTCGCGCCCAGCGAGGACGCCACCTCCAGCTGCGCGCTGTCGAGCTGCGAGAACGCGGCGAGCAGCGGGCGCATCACGAACGGGGTGAAGTAGGTGATCTCGGCGAGCAGCACGCCCCACGGGGTGGTGAGGAAGTCGAACGGGCCGTTGGCCGCCCCGGTCAGGTCCGTCCAGACGCCGTTGGCCATGCCGACGTTGCCGTAGATGAACAGCAGGGCGAGCGTGATCAGGAACGACGGGAAGGAGAGGAAGACGTCGATGAACTTGGCGACCGCCCGGCCGCCCGGGAACGGCACGAACGCGATGATCATGGCCAGGACGAAGCCCAGCACCAGACATCCGACCGTGGAGCCGACCGCCAGCCAGATGGTGGTGGTCAGGGCCGAGCGGAACGACTCGGAGGCGAACACGTCGCCGTACGGGGCGATCGAGGTGCCGCCCTCGTCCGGGCTGACGGACTGCTGGACGACGAGGGCCAGCGGGTAGAGGAAGACGAGCGCGAGGACGGCGACGGGCGGCAGCGCCCAGACGAAGCGGGGCACGCGGCGGGCCTCGCGGGCCGGGGCCTGCGGACCGGTCGCCGGGGGCGTCGCCCCGGACGGGCCGGTTGCACTGTCGCCGCTGCGCCGGCGGGGCGTCTTCGTCGCCGTGATGCCGGGCGTGGCGGGGTGTGCGGCGCTAGCCATCGGCCCCTCCCCCGGCTCCCGGCGCCGCGCCCGCGGGCAGCAGCACCGCGTCCTCGGCCGCGAAGTGCAGCGTGACCCGGTCGCCGAGCGTCGGCGTCTCGCGCAGCTCCCGCAGGTCCGCCTTGACCCGGTGGCCGGCGACGTCGACGTACAGCCGGTGCGTGGAGCCCCGCCACTGCACCTCGGCGATCGTGCCGCTCAGCGCGTTGGGCCCGTCGCCGAGCCCGACCAGGTGGGGCCGGACGCACAGGGTGGCGGTGACCCCGCGGGACACCTCGCCGGTCGGTACGTCGAGCGCGCGTCCGGCGAAGTCGACGGTGTCGGCACCGTCGGCGACGGTGACCGGCAGCAGGTTCGCGTTGCCGACGAACGAGGCGGTGAACTCGGTACGCGGGCGGCGGTACAGGTCCTGCGGGGTGCCGCAGTCCTGGAGCCTTGCCCGGTCCATGACCGCGATCCGGTCGGCGAGGGTGAGTGCCTCGACCTGGTCGTGGGTGACGTACAGGATGGAGACGTCCGGCAACTCGCGGTGCAGCCGCGCCAGTTCGGCGAGCATTCCGGAGCGCAGCTGGGCGTCGAGGGCGGAGAGCGGTTCGTCGAGCAGCAGGACGCCGGGCCGGATGGCGAGCGCGCGGGCGATGGCGACGCGCTGCTGCTGGCCGCCGGAGAGTTCGCGCGGGTAGCGCTTGGCGTAGGCGGCCATGCCGACCATTTCGAGGGCCTCGGCGACCCGCTCCGGGATCCCGTCCTTCGCGACCTTGCGGGCCTTGAGCCCGAAGGCGACGTTGTCCTGGACCCGCATGTGCGGGAAGAGGGCGTACTGCTGGACGACCATGCCGATGCCGCGCTTGTGCGGCGGCAGCCCGGTGACGTCGCGGTCGCCGAGGTACACCCGGCCCGAGGCGGGCCGGACGAATCCGGCGACGGCGCGCAGGGCGGTGGTCTTGCCGGACCCGGAGGGGCCGAGCAGGGCCATGACCTCGCCGGGTTCGACGGTCAGATCGAGCCGGTCGAGGACGGTTTTGCCGCCGTATTCGACGCTGACCTGGTCGAACCTGATTCCGCTGCGGACGGACCGCTCTCCGCCCGTCATGCCTCGGCCCGCGCGATCAGGTCCGGGAGCTCGGCGACCGAGCCGAGCACGTGCGTGGCGCCGTTGCGGGTCAGCTGGTCCTTGCCGTGGGCTCCGGTGAGCACCCCTGCGACGATCCCGGCCCCGGAGCGCACGCCGCTGAGCATGTCGTACGAGGTGTCGCCCGCGACCACGATCTGCTGGACGCCGTCGACGGCGCCGGTGCGCAGGAACGCGGCGAGGACCATGTCCGGGTAGGGGCGGCCGCGCCCGCCCGCGTCGGCCGGGCAGAGGGTCAGGGCGACCAGGTCCTGCCAGCCGAGCGCGGCCAGGATGGCGTCCTGGGTGGTGCGGGCGAAGCCGGTGGACAGGACCACGCTCCGGCCCTCGCCCTTGAGCCGCTCGATGGCTTCGCGGGCGCCGGGGATCGGCGCGATGCGACCGCCGTCGACCAGTTCCCCGTACGCCTCCTCGAAGGCGGTGTTGGCCTGCTGGGCCCGGTCCTCGTCGCCGAAGAGGTGCCGGAAGACGGAGATCTTGGACTCGCCCATGGTGGCGCGCACGTAGTCGAGCTTTTCGGCGTGGTCGGCGGAGCCGGGCTCGACGCCGAGGCGTCCGGCGGCGGCGGAGAAGGCCTGCTCGACGAGGCCGCCGTCGGCGACGGTGGTGCCGGCCATGTCGAGGACGATCAGGTTGTGGGGGTTCTGCGTGGTCAACTTCTTCACCAGCCCAGTTCGTCGGCGGTCGTTTCGGCAATGGCGGGCGAGCAGGTCATGCCCCGGCCGCCCGGTCCGGTGACCAGCCAGACGCCGTCCCGTACCTGCTGGCGGTGGACGACCCGGCTGGTGTCGGTGCACTGGGCGTAGACCCCGGCCCACCGGTGGCGGATCCTCGGCAGCGGGCGGCCGAGGAAGGACTCGACGACCTCGGTGAGGTGCTCGTACGGCTCCTCGACGGTGTCGAAGGAGAAGGGGTGTTCGTACTCGTGGGTGTCGCCGATGGTCAGTCCGCCGTCACGGCGCTGCACCATCAGCAGCTGCATCTTGTGCGCCGCGGCGGTGGGCGCCTGGGCCTGCTCGGCGTTGAGGGCGTCCAGCGCCTCGCTCCGGTACGCCGGGTAGTAACGGAAGCTGTCCGCGTCGGCGACGGAGGTGGTGAGCGGCTCGCCGAGCGGGTCGGTCTGCATCATCTGGAGGCGGACGCGGCGCACCGGCAGATCGGGGCCGGCCAGTTCGCGGACGAGGCCGCCGAGCCAGGCGCCGGTGGCCAGGATCACGGCGTCGCCGGTGTGCACGTCGCCGTGGTCGTCGCGGACGGAGGCGGCGCCCACCACTTCGCGGACCTCGCGCCCACCGAGGAAGGTGTACCGGCCGGACTTCAACAGCTCCCGCTTCAGGGCGAGTTGCGCGGTGCGCGGCTCGACCGCGGCGTCCCGCTCGCACCACAGGGCGGCGGCGAAGTCCCCGCGCAGCGCGGGGTTGATCGCGCGGGCCTCGTCGGCCGTGAGCAGCTTGTAGCCGCGGGCCGCCGCGTCGGGGCGGGCGACGGCCGCTTCGACGACGGCGATCTCCCGCCCGGTACGGAGCGGGGTGAGCGAGCCGCAGGCCCGGAAGCCGAGGCCGGGGACCTGCGCCCCGATGCCCTCCCACAGCTCACGGGCGCGCAGCGCGGTCTCCAGCTCCT
The DNA here is from genome assembly GCF_045162475.1 of Streptomyces sp. NBC_00984. Taxonomy (NCBI): domain Bacteria; kingdom Bacillati; phylum Actinomycetota; class Actinomycetes; order Kitasatosporales; family Streptomycetaceae; genus Streptomyces; species Streptomyces sp. NBC_00984. Next base: position 5,785,007 of record NZ_CP108734.1, on the reverse strand, counting down.
CACCACCGGCCCGGCCGCTGACCCATATCTGTCCGAAATTGCGGAGCGATGCCCCGCGCGCCTCGCTCTCGCGCTCGATCTGTACGACCTCGTGGCCGCGGTTCACTGCGTGCCAGGCGTGCATGGTTCCCACCACGCCGGCTCCTACGACGATGACTCTCACGACGGCTACGCTCCTCGGAGCGGGTGGCCCGTACGGATCCCTACGGCAACGGGAGGGTGAACTGGGCCCCAAGTTTGGCCTAGACCCGTTACGTTCTCGTTATCATGATGAGTCGATCTCCGGAGGCGGCCCCGGGGTGGTCGTTCAGTGGCCGTCCTGCGGGCCCAGGTGCGCGGTGAAGGAGAACCGGTCGCCGCGGTAGAGGGTCCGTACGCGCTCCAGCGGCTTCCCGGCCGTGTCGCGCGAGATGCGGTGGATCAGCAGCATGGGCAGCGCGGGCGGCGTACCGATGAGCAGCGCCTCGCGCGGCGTCGCGAGCACCGTCTCGATCCGCTCGTCGGCATCACCGAAGGGGATCCCGAGCCGGTCGCGGAGGTAGGCGTAGAAGGACGAGTCGGGGTCGAACTCCGTGTCCAGATCCGGTACCCGGGCGACGGAGACGTAGGTGCTCTCCAGGCCGACCCGGTCGTCGTCGGCGAGCAGCACCCGCTCCAGGTGCCATACCGGCTCGCCGCGCTCCACCCCGATGTCGACGGCGAGCGCGTCGGGGCAGGGGAAGCGCTCCAGGCCGATGAGGTGGCGGCCCGGCGTACGGCCCTGGCGGCGTACGCCTTCCGTGTAACTCGCCAGCGAGAGCGGCTGTTCCAGCTTGGGGCCCGCCACGACGGTGCCGCGCCCCTGGCGGGCGAGCCTTCCCTCCAGCAGGAGTTCACGCAGCGCCTGGCGCACCGTCTCGCGCGAGACCTCGTAGCGTTCGGCGAGATCGCGTTCGGTGGGCAGCATGCCGCCCTCGCCCAACTCCGCTATGAGGACGGAGACATGAGCCTTGACGGCGTAGTACTTGGGAATACGGCCGTGCTCCGGGATGCCGGAACGGATGGGTGCGCCAGGTGCCTGGTCGTGCGGGTAGTCCACGGCCCGATGGTGGCAGACGGACATGAACATCTGTGAACGTCCAGGCGCGGAACAGGCGGTTCGGGGTCCGGTTCAGGGTTGGGCTCGGCGCAGCCGTCGGGCCCGGACCACCATCGCCCCGCCGCCGATCAGGAGCCCGGTGACGGTGAGGCCGGGCGCCGGGATGATGCCCGCGCCGGTCGCGGCCAGTTCCGGGCGACCGCTCTCCGCCGGGGTCCGGCCGGGCTCGGCCGACCGCCGGGTGCCGTCGGTGGTGCCGGTGGTGCCGGTGCCGTCGGTGGTGCCGGTGCTGGGCCGGGTTCCGTCCGGCAGGCCCTCGCGCGGGGTGTCCCCGGTGCCGCCGACCTCACCGGTCTCGGCCGTCTCACCGGTCTCGGCCGTCTCACCGGTCTCGGCCGTCTCACCGGTCTCGGAGGGCTCGGAGGTCTCACCGGTCTCGGTGGTCTCGCCTCCGTCGCTGTCGTCGACGACGGTGAAGGGGTAGTCCTCGGACTCGCCGACCCAAGCCCCGTCGTCCTTGCCCGCCTTGCCGGCCGTGCCGCTCACCACGCGCTGCCGCTGGACGACGGCGGCGTTGACGGTGATCCGGCCCGGACGGGTGTCGGAGGTGAACGCCATCCTGACCTGGATGGTGATGGTGCGGCCCGCCGGGACGGTGAAACCGCCGAAGGAGTCGCCGCCCACGCCGCCGAAGACGCCGATGTGCTCGTCCCGGTCGGTGGTCTCCCAGGTGACGCGGTGCTCCGTGCCGGGGCGGGCCTGCTCGGAGAACTTCAGCTGGATCTGGTCGGAGGTCAGCTTCCGGTCCTCGTCGGTGAGGACGAGCACCGGGTGGATGGCCCGGCACGACTCGGTGGTGGTGTTGGTCAGGTCCAGGTACCAGGTTCCGTAGCCGCCGCCGGACGCGTACGTGTCCGGGCCGCCGTGGATGCGGGTGCTGATGGGGAAGTCCTTCGCCGCCGGATCACCGCAGGTGGGCTGCTGGTCGGCGGTGGTGGAGTCGGGCGACGAGACCGGGGTGGCCGAGGACGCGGCGGAGGCGGGCGCGACGGCCGTGCCGCCGAGGACGACGCTCGCCGCGACCAGCCCGAGCGCGAATCCGTGCCGGGTCCGCCCGGGGGGCGGCGGGGGCGAGGGCGAGGGCGAGGGCGGACACGCCGGGGCGGCGAACACGGGGATGGACGCGGCCGTGGTCACGGGGACGGACGTGGGGCTGGCGGTGGGGAAGGACGCCAGGGCCGACGCGGTCCTGGGCATTGCGGTGGGCCCGGGGGCGGTGGCGCGGCCGGGCAATGCGGTGGGGACGGGATCGGCGACGCGGCCGGGCATCGAACCGAGTACTCGGCCCGGCGCGGAGCCGTCCGCGGAACCGGTCGCGGAACCGGTCGCGGAACCGGTCGCGGAGCCGGTCGCGGAGCCGTCCGGTGCGGCGGGCCCGGAAGGCGTGCCGGACGGGGCGGGGGTCGGGGCGGGGGTGGGGGCGGGGGACATCGGGGGGATCATCCTTCGCTGCTCGCGAAACGGTCGGCTCACCCCGAGCGCCGGAGTTCACCGGTTCTGGGCCGCGACGCTGCCACGCACGCGCGAGGCGGCCGGCGCCGACATGCCGACGGGCCGCCCGGCCGGCCACCGGAATCCGCCCGATCGGCCCAGCCGCCCGCGCCCGCGCCGCCGCTCGTCTCGCCGGTCGGCCCCGCCCGCCGCTCACGCCCCGTCCGCGCCGCCGGCCCGCCCGAACAGGGGGGCCAGGACCAGCTGGGCGGCTCCCTCCGCGACCGGCCGGTCCCCTCCCCCGGCGGCGACGACCGGCACCGGCGCGTCGATACCGCCCAGCCCGGCGCGCGCGTCGATCACGGCGCGGACGCCCCGTACGTAGGCGTCGGGATCGGCGGCCACCGTACGTCCGCCGAGCACCACCCGGTCGATGTCGAGCAGCCCTACGAGGTTGGCGGCGCCGGTCCCCAGCACCCGGGCGGCCTCCGCCACATCGCCCCGGGCGACCGCGGCCAGGCAGAGCGCCTCGATGCAGCCGCGCCCGCCGCAGCCGCAGACCGGCCCGTCCAGCTGGACGGTCTGGTGCCCGAACTCACCGGCCGCGGTACGGGCCCCGCGATGCAGCGCCCCGCCGAGGACCAGCCCGGCGCCGAGCCCGGTCCCGAGGTGCAGATACGCGAAGTCGCCGCCGCCCGGCGCCCGCAGGGCGAGCCCGAGGGCGGCGGCGTTGGTGTCCTTGTCGACGACGGCGGGCAGCCCGGTCCGTACGGCGAGCGCGTCCCGCAACGGATAGCCGTCCCACTGCGGAAACCCGGTGACGCGGTGCAGCACCCCGCCCCGGTGGTCGAGCGGGCCCGGCACCGCGACGCCGACCCCGAGCACCTGCCGGTCCCCCGGTCCCGTGCCCCCGCCCCGTACCGCCGTCACCGCGTCCGTCGCCGCCGCGAGCACCTGGTCCGCCGGGGCGCCGAGGTCCAGCGGGGCGGTGCGGCTCGCGGCGACCGTGCCGGACAGGTCGGCGAGCACCGCCGTCAGTTCGTCGCGGTCCAGGTGCAGGCCGATCGCGTACCCGGCGTCCGGCACCAGCCGCAGCACGGTGCGCGGCTTGCCTCCGGTGGACGCCCGGTGACCCGCCTCGGCGGCCAGGCCCCCGGCCCGCAGCCGGGCGGTGATCTTGCTGACGGCCTGGGGCGTGAGCCCCGTGCGCTCGGCGAGTTCGAGCCTGCTGATGCCGCGCGCGCCCGCCACCCGCAGCAGATCCAGCACCAGCGCGGCGTTGTGGCTGCGCAGCGTCGGCAGGTTCGCGCCGCTATTGCTCCTGTTCACCACCCCATTGTCCCTGTCGCTTGCACTATGGCAACAGCGTTGCTTAAGTGGCAGGCATGACTGGCAACGCGACTCACGAGACGCCCGGACCGTCCGACACCCCCCTGCGCGTCGGACTCGTCGGCTACGGCCTGGCGGGTTCCGTCTTCCACGCCCCGCTGATCGCCGCGACCGAGGGCCTCGTCCTCGACACGGTCGTCACCTCGGACGAGGAGCGGCGGGCGCAGGCGCGCGCCGAGTTCCCCGGCGTACGGTTCGCCGCGTCGCCGCAGGAGCTGTGGGAGCGCGCGGACGCACTCGATCTGATCGTGATCGCCTCGCCGAACAAGACCCATGTCCCGATCGCGACCGCCGCGCTGGAGGCCGGTCTGCCGGTCGTCGTGGACAAGCCGATCGCCGGTACGGCGGCCGAGGCGCGTGGGCTCGCGGCCCTGGCCGAGGAGCGCGGGCTGCTGCTCTCGGTCTTCCAGAACCGCCGCTGGGACAACGACTTCCGCACCCTGGCCCGTCTGGTCGCGGACGGCGAACTGGGCGAGGTACAGCGCTTCGAGTCCCGCTTCGAGCGGTGGCGCCCGCAGCCGAAGGGCGGCTGGCGCGAGTCGGGCGACCCGCAGGAGATCGGCGGGCTGCTGTACGACCTGGGCAGCCATGTCGTCGACCAGGCGCTCACCCTGTTCGGGCCGGCGGCGCTGGTGTACGCGGAGTCCGACGTACGCCGCCCCGGCGCCGCCGCCGACGACGACACGTTCCTCGCGATCACCCATGTGAACGGGGTCCGCTCGCATCTGTACGTCAGCGCCACGACGGCCCAGCTCGGCCCGCGGTTCCGGGTGCTCGGCCGGAGGGCCGGCTATGTGAAGTACGGGCTCGATCCGCAGGAGGCCGAGCTGCGCGCGGGCGTGCGTCCGACGGCGGACCGGCCGTGGGGCGAGGAGCCCGAGGAGCTGTGGGGCCGGATCGGTTCGGGCGAGTCCCCGCTGACCGGCGGCGGCACCCCGGTCCGCACGCTGCCGGGCGACTATCCCGCGTACTACGCGGCGGTCACCGACGCGCTGCGCGGAAAGGGCGAGAATCCGGTGAACGCCCTGCAGGCCGCGGCGGCGCTGGATGTTCTGGAAGCGGCCCGCCGGTCGGCCCGCGAGGGCGTCACCGTGAAGCTCTCCGCCTCCGTCGGCGCGGCTTCCACCAGTGCAGCTTCCGCCTCCGCCGATACAGAGGAGCAGCCCGTATGAGCCCCGACGCTCCGACCATCTCCGAGCTCATCGCCCAGGAGCGCCGACTGACGCTGCCGCATTTCAGCTACGCCGACGCGTACGCGCTCGGCGACCTGCTCGTCTCGATGGCCCGGAGACGGCACGCCCCGGTCGCGATCGACATCCGCCGCGGCGCACAGCAGATGTTCCATGCCGCGCTGCCGGGGTCGAGCGCGGACAACGACGCCTGGATCGACCGCAAGCGCAAGGTCGTGGAACGGTACGGCGAGAGTTCGTACCTGGTCGGAACGCGGTTCCGGGCGAAGGGGACGACCTTCGACGACTCCTCCCGGCTGAACCCGAGCGTCTATGCCGCGCACGGCGGCTCGTTCCCCATCGCGGTCGAGGGCGCGGGCGTGATCGGCTCGGTCACGGTCTCGGGCCTGCCCCAGGCGGAGGACCACGCCATGGTGGTCGAGGCGCTGGAGCAGTTCGCGACGACGCTCGACGCGTAGGAAAGGACGCGTCGAGGGACGGGGGCGGCGCGGCTGCCGGACCCACCCGGCGACCGCCCCGCCCCCGCCCCCGCCCACCGCGCTACGCGTCCTTGAGCTCCTGCCGCTGCCGCCCCAGCCCGGCGATCTCCAGCTCCACGACGTCCCCGGCCCGCAGATACGGCTTGGGCTCGGGTTGGCCGAGGGCGACCCCGGCCGGCGTCCCGGTGTTGATCACATCGCCCGGGTACAGCGTCATGAAGTGGCTCAGGTACCGGACCACCTCGCCCACCGGGAAGATCTGGTCGGCCGTCGTGCCGTCCTGCTTCAGCTCACCGTTGACCCAGAGCTTCAGCGGCAGCGCCTGCGGGTCGGCGATCTCGTCCGCCGTCACCAGCCACGGCCCCAGCGGGTTGAACGTCTCGCAGTTCTTGCCCTTGTCCCAGGTGCCCCCGCGCTCGATCTGGAACTCGCGCTCGGAGACGTCGTGCGCGGTCGCGTATCCGGCGACGTGCGCCAGCCCCTCCTCGGCGGATTCCAGGTAGCGGGCGGTGCGCCCGATGACGACCGCGAGCTCGACCTCCCAGTCGGTCTTGACGCTGCCGCGCGGCACCAGCACCGTGTCGTCGGGCCCGACGACGGTGTCCGGCGCCTTGAAGAACAGGATCGGCTCGGTGGGGATCGCCGCACCGGTCTCGGTGGCGTGGTCGTGGTAGTTCAGCCCGATGCACACGATCTTGCCGATCCGGGCGAGCGGCGGCCCGACCCGCAGCCCCTCGGCGTCGAGCTCGGGCAGCTCGCCGGGCGCGGCCGCGGCGGCCCGTACCCGGGCGAGCGCCGGCTCGTCGGCGAGCAGGGCGCTGTCGATGTCGGTGACGACTCCCGACAGTTCGCGCAGGGTTCCGTCCTCATCCAGCAGCGCCGGTCGTTCCGCGCCTGCCGTACCCACACGAAGCAGCTTCAACGGTCTGTCTCCCCTTGGTCGAGATCGGGCCCGTCGGATGGGTGGCGGCCATCGCAGGCTTGTCCGATCGTCCAAGACGTCCGATCACTCCGCAAGACCCTGTTCACACACTGGACCGGCGCACTCGCCGCCCCGGTCACGCCGCGGTGGCCATGGCGGTTCCGGCGGCCGGCATGTCGCGGTAGAGGGCGGCCCGCTCGATCGCGGTCCAGGTGGTGCTCGTGACGACGTACAGCGCGGCTGCGAGCGGTACGACGGACACGGTGAAGAGGGTGGCGAAGGACATCAGCGGCATCAGCTTCGTCATCGCGCCCATGCCGGGCACCGGCTGTCCGTCGGGGCCGGCGGCCGGGGTGACGGGGTTGGCGGCCATCTGCCGCTTCGTACGCCGGAAGTTGAACGTGGCCACGACGGCGACGATCGCGAACAGGCCGAGATAGACCATGCCCTGCGCGCCGAACAGCCCGCCGTGCGCGAGCGCGTCCTGCCAGCGCTCGCCGAGCGGGGCGCCGAAGAGCTGGTGGCCGAGCAGCTCGTTGGGGTCGCCGCCGATCTTCTGGCTGGAGAAGAGGTGGTAGAGCAGGAAGAAGGCGGGCATCTGCAACAGGCTTGGCAGGCAGCCGGAGAGCGGCGAGACCTTCTCCTCCTTGTGCAGTTCCATGAGCGCCTTCTGCATGCGCTCGGGGTTCTTGCCGTGCTTCTTGCGCAGTTCGGCGATCTGCGGCTGGAGCCGGGTGCGGGCCTTCTGCCCCCGCGCCGCGGCCCGCGACAGGGGGTGCACGGCGAGCCGTACGAGTGCGGTGAACAGCACGATGGCGGCGGCGGTGGACGCGGTCTGGAAGAGCGGGTGCAGCGCGTCTGCCAGCGCGCCTACCAGGCCGGCGAATGCGGACATGAAGACGGACATGGGTGAGCCCTCCGAGGGGTCTCGTCGTGCCGGGAGGAAGAACGGACTCGGCATGACGAACCGCGCGGGGCGCCCATGGCGCGCCTACGGGGGCACCTGCTGGGGTGGTTGCTGCTGCGAGCCCCTACGCGGCCGTCGGAAGGGCGCGGCCGGGGGCTCGGGGGCGTCTGCGCCCCTTGGCGTCAGGGTCCCGCTGCGGCAGGAACGCGGTGCGTTTCTCCCGGTCGCGGATGGCGGTGCGGACCCGGGTGCGGGGCACCGGGGCGGCGCAGCGGGCGCTGATGAGCGAGGCGACGGCGAGTGCGGAGCCCGCGGCGGCGGTCGCGGCGAGCGCGACCGCGGCGGACAGGCTGCCGCCCTCGGCGAGGAGGACTTCGGTGATGAGGAAGAGCAGCAGTCCGGCGGGGCGGAGCAGCCGGGCGAGGCCATTGCGCAGACGGCTCGTGTCGCCGTTCATCGGCCCCTCCCCTCTTCCCCTTCGCGGCCAGTCGGCCGTCCGGCCGGTCGGCCGGGCTCGTACGCCCGTGTTCGTTCGCACACGCGCGCGCCTGATGCTCTCCAGCCGTTATACACGATGGGTCCGGCGCGCCGGCCCGCCCGGCGTCGGTCAGTGGCCCGTTCCCGAGGGAACGCCGTCGGGTTCCGCCTGCTGTTCCGGGGGCCGGATCTCGTCCCGCGCGAGCACCTCGTCGTCCGGCCGGTCGTCGCGCTCGCGCGGCCCCGCGTACGTCACGGCGAGCGCGACGAGGAGGTTGGCGCCGAGCGCCACGATGCCCGCGTTCACCCCCCACACCGGATCGTTCTCCGTGAACACGAACCCGCACACCACGCCCACGCCGACGACGAGACCGCTCATCGCCCCGAGCAGGGTCAGCCGCCGCCACATCAGCCCCAGCAGCACCATGGGGAGCAGCTGCGCCATTCCCTCGTACGAAATGAGGGAGAGCCGCACCAGGGTGTTGGGAGCGGTGTACGTGAGCAGCAGCGCCAGGCTCCCCGCGATCACGACGACCACCTGCGCCGCGCCCTTCTGCCGCCGCTCCAGACGCGGTACGAGCGAGAGCACGCTGCGCCCCCACATCGTGCCGATGACCAGCATGAAGACGGCCATCGGCACGATCGAGGACAGCGCCGCCGCCACACCGATGACGCCGACCGCCCAGGCGGGCAGCGAGTCCACGACGAGCTGGAAGAGCGCCAGGTTGGACTCGGCACCGACGAGTCCCGGCACGACGAAGAGGGCCGCCATGCCGAGCAGCATCGGCACGAAGAGCAGCACGTTGTAGGCGGGCAGCAGCATCGCGTTGCGGCGCAGCACGTCGGCGTTCTTCGCGCCGAGGTAGCCCGCGACGGTCGTCGGGAAGATCACCACGGTGAGCGAGTTGAGGAACGAGGTGGTGATGAACCAGGCCTGTCCGAGCCCGCTGTCCCCGTGCCCGGGGAAGGTCAGCCACTCGCTCTTCTCGGTGACGAGCCGGTCGAGGAAGGGCCCGTATCCGTCGAAGTAGTGCATCGGCACGTAGAAGGCCAGGAAGCCGAGCGTGGCGATCACCAGGACGTCCTTGAGCACGGACACCCAGGCGCTGCCCCGCAGCCCGCTCACCACCACGAAACCGGTGGTGACGGCGAAGGCTATGAAGTAGGCCTGGTTCAGGCTGATGGCACCGTAGGAGATGGTCGAGACGACCACACCCATGCCGGTGATCTGGAGCTGGATGTACGGCAGCAGGAAGACGGTCGCGAGGACGGCGACGAGCGCACCGAGCCAGGGCCGTCCGAAGCGGTGCGCCACCATGTCGGTGATCCCGACGAGCCCGTGCTTGCGCGCGTACGCCCAGAGCATCGGCCCGACGACGTAGCCGATGGCGTACCCGCAGGACATGTACGCCACCACGTAGAGCACCGGCGCCCCGTAGTTGTAGCCCCATCCCGCGGCGCCCAGGTAGCTGAAGCTGGTGTAGCCCTCGCCGGCCATCAGCACCCAGATGAACACCGTCCCGAGGCTGCGTCCGCCCACGGACCATTCCGCGAGCCCGCCGCCCTCGCCGTTCCCCTTGCGCCGCCCACGCGTCGCGAGCAGCCCGAGGGCGACGGTGGCGACCATGAAGACCCCGAAGACGGAGGTCGCGACCGTGGCGTTCACCGGCGGTCCCCCCGCCGGGTCAGCCATACGGCGACGGGGGTCAGCAGGGTCGCCCCGAGCAGCCACACGAAGAGGAACGGCAGCCCGAGAACCACCGGGTGGACCCGGTTCACGAGCGGCAGCACCCCCAGGTACAGCACGTAGGGGACCAGCAACCACAACAACTGCGGACGTCGTCTGAGCACGTCGGAAAACCTTAGTGCGGTACCGCTACCGCGACCGGACATCCATGAGTTTTCCCCATACGACAAGCCGGTACCGAGAGGTGAATTCGGGCGTGCACGTAGTGAGCGTCACATAGGAACCGGCCTCGGCGTACCCGGCGTACGGCTTCACGTTGCTGCGCGGGACGGCGGCGATGACACCGCTGTCGCGCGCGCTCGTCCGCGCGAGCGTCCGGTCGACGGTGTACGTGTACACGGCGTCCCGGGTCTCGACGTCGATGCGGTCCCCGCGCCGCAGCCGGTTGATGTATCTGAAGGGCTCGCCGTGGGTGTTGCGGTGTCCGGCGAGCGCGAAATTCCCGGCCCGGCCGGGCTGCGCGGTGCGCGGGTAGTGCCCGACGTACCCCTTGTCGAGGACGCCGCTCTTGCTGACGCCCTGGGCGACGGGGGCGACCAGCCCGAGCCGCGGGATGCGGATGACGGCGTACGCCTGGTCCCAGCGGGGCGCGGAGTGCGCGGTGCCGCTCCCGGCCGACCGGCCACCGGACCCACGGGGCTCTCCGGAATCACCCGACTCGTCGGAACCGCCCTCAGGATCACCGCCGACCGCTCCCCCGCGCTCCTCCCCCCACTCCCGCTGAAGGGCCCGCACCTGGTGCTCGGCTCCGGCGCGGGCCTGCCGGTTGGTCCACCACAGCTGATGAACAACGAGCAACAACAGGACGACACCCAGGGTCACCACCAGCTCGGCACCCGTCCAGAGCCCGCGCGCGGCGACCCTGCGCCCTCGCGATTTCTGCTGCACCACAACCGGTATCCGCTCCCGCACGGCCCGCACGATAGGCCCATGGCCCGTAAGTCTCCAGGCCTGGAACAAGCCTCCGCCCCGGAGCCGTACAGCAGTACGGTGTGGTTCATGCGCCCCGACACGCCTGCCGACCACACCACCGAAGCCGAGCGCCTGCTGCGCGCCGCGGCGCGGTACCCCGAGGACCGTGAGCCGCTGCTCCTCCAGGCCGCGGCCCATCTGGAACTCGCCGGCGACCGCGCCCGCGCCACCACCCTCTACGACGAACTCCTCGGCTACCCCGACCTCGACCACCCCCACCTGGTCAAGGCCCTGAACGCGGCCAACCTGTGGGAGTACGGCCACGAGGCGGAGGCCCGCGCGATCATCGAAGGCATCCGTGCCGCGGGCCCGCTCGACCCCGGGCCCTGGGAGATCGCGGCGGAGACCCTCGAAGCCCACGACGAGCTGGAAGCCGCCCACGACTACTTCTCGACCGCGCTGACGCTGCTCCTGACGCCGGGCGAGGAAGTCCCGTACGCCACCCAGTCGCTGCTGTTCGGCCGCCACCGGGTACGCAGGCTGATGGGCGTCGGCCACGACGCCTGGGACGAGCTGGCCGACACCCTCCACACCGCCGCCGTCCCGCTGGACGAGCTCCACGACCCGAAGCGCCTGTGGTCGCTGGGCTCCTCGGACCCGGGCGAGCTCCGGGCCGAGATCACCCGCCTCCGCGCCGAGTTGGGCACGTACCGCACGGCGCTGTCCCGGCCGTTCCCGGTCGCGGTGCTGCACTGGCCGGCCGCCGAGCTCGCCGAGCTCCTCACCGCCTACCCGGACCTGCGCAGCGAGTACCCCTCCCACCCCGAGCACCTGGCCCGCCTGGAGGCCGCACTCCGCGACCTCCACCAGGCCGGCACCCCGAACCTCGGCATCGTGACCGGCACGGTCCCGTCGTACGAGGCCTTCGCCGCCTCGGAGGCCACGTCCCCGACCGACCCGGACCTCCTCCCCCAGTACGCCACCACCCTGGCCGCCCGCGGCCGGGCAGCCCCCTGGCCCCCGGCCCGCAGCGCGGCCTGCTGGTGCGGATCGGGGCGGACGTACCGGGAGTGCCACGGGGCGGAGTGAGGCATCGGTACAGAGGTACGGGGGTCGCGTTGAGCGCATACGCACTCAACGCGGCTCCAGGCCCGCTCCCTCCGCGATCTCTCGGAAGTCGTGCACCATGCGCCGCAGCCATTCGAGATACTCTGCGTCGCTGTACAGGACGCGGACGTGTTTCTTCCAGCGGTAGAGATAGACGGACCCGTACTGCTTCATGACCGGAACCAGGTCGGGCGGCGGGTCGTCCGCGACAGCCATGACGCACCGGAGCTCATCGGCCGCCTGGTCCGGACTGCGGGCGACCATCACACGCCACCTTGTTCACCGCGTCGATGAACGCCTGCTTGTTGAACTCACCCGGCTTCGCGGCATTCATCTTCTCCGCGTTCGCCGCCTTGCCCTGGGCCTCCTTGTCGTCGGGAGGCGCGACCGCCGCGCCCTGCGCCGACTTCGACTCCGTGACGGCCGGGACACGGTGGGCCAGACGAACCTTCTTCGCCGCCACATCCGCCTTCGCCTTGCGGAAACCGGGCGCCTGCGCCGGCGACGGCTTCACCGGCGCCGTATACCGCTGCGCGACCAGACGCGACACGGCCGCGTTCCCCGCCGCACGCTGCAAACGCTGAAGACCGCGCGGGTCCGGGGCGGGGCGGTCCCCGGACGGCCGACGGAGTGGGGGTGCTTGCGAACGTGACACATCGGGCGTGACTGTCACGTTCTCCTGACGGGGGTACCTCCACGGCCGGACACGGAGTCAGGATCCTTCTCCGGAACCGTCCTCATCCGCCCTCCCCGCCATGCCGGCCGACGCACCAAGCCCAACAAGGAAGATACGAAGCCCGGGAAGGCCCGAGGAAGAGACCAACGGGCCCAAGAACCCGGACGTGCCCCAACGGTCACCCATCACTGCGCGAACGGACACAGGGGGTCGTGCGCACTCCGGACAAAGAAATCACCCGCACCACCGGAATGCGTATCCGTATGGTTCTGCCATGCCCGAGCTCCAGCGCCTCCGCCCCGACCACGCGCCCGCCCTCCTCACATTCGAGCAGGAGAACCGCGCGTTCTTCGCCGCATCCATACCGGACCGCGGCGACGCCTACTTCACCGACTTCGACGCCCGCCTCACCGCCCTGCTCGCCGAACAGGCCACCGGGCTCTGCCACTTCCACGTCCTGGTCGACACCGACGGCGAGGTGCTGGGCCGCTTCAACCTGGTCGACGTCGCGGACGGCTCCGCCGATCTGGGATTCCGCATGGCCGAGAAGGCCACCCACCGAGGCCTGGCCACCGCCACCGTCCTCCACCTCTGCACACTGGCAGCCACGGAATACGGCCTGACCACACTCCGCGCAGCAGCCGCCCTCGACAACACGGCCTCCCGCACAGTCCTGACCCGCACGGGCTTCGTCCCCACGGGAGAGAAGGTCCAACTGGGCGACCGGCCGGGCTCGGGCTACGTGCGGGACTTGAGTAGAGGTCCCGAAGACGGGATCTGATAGCCACCACCTCAAGCGACGACGCAGGCGCCCAGCGGTTTGTCAGTCCGACTTGATACAACTGCATGCGTAGCTGACGAGATAAGGGGATTCCGTCATGCCCAACGAGGCGGCAGGCAACGCAGCTCCAGTCGCTGGGCTGTACGAGACGCTGATCACCCAACGCCTCGAAGATCGCATGAAGCAGTTCGACTCCGCAGGCTGGCGCTCCATCGACGAAGTGGTTGGCGCTGAATCTGCGCCAAACGTACTGACACGCCACATTGCGACCATCGTACGAAGGGTCCTCCAGGGCCTGTCACTTGCGGAGCAGGTAGTCGCCGCCAACCACATCCTGGATTCGCTCAGCACCATCGACGGCGCGACCGAGTGGGTCGACCTCGTCATCGAAGGTCCCCGACAGTTGCTCGCAGTCGCAGAGCAGGAAGCTCCTGGTGTCTACGCCATTCGCCCGGCGACGCCCCTCTCCGAGACAGCACTGATCACTAATTCTCCCGAAGACCCGAGCCTGGGATTCGAGCTGCGAGCCGAGTTGGCTACGGCAGACCGCGTTGACCTTCTCTGCGCCTTCGTGAAGTGGCACGGACTCCGAGTCCTTGAGCAGTCACTCTCCTCCGCGCGCGACCGCGGCGTCCCCATCCGCGTACTGACAACCACCTACATCGGAGCCACCGAGCGTCGCGCGCTGGACCGTCTGGTCCGTGAATTCGGCGCTGAGGTGAAGGTCAACTACGAGCTCCGCTCGACGCGTCTCCATGCCAAGGCATGGCTCTTCCGTCGCGGCAGTGGCTTCGATACGGCGTACGTAGGCAGTTCGAACCTGTCCAAGGCTGCGTTGCTCGACGGGCTCGAATGGAATGTGCGGCTGTCGTCGGTTGCCACCCCCGCAGTCATCCGCAAGTTCGAGGCAACATTCGATGCGTACTGGAGCGAGCGCTCCTTCGAGCTGTACGACCCAGACAGTGACGCACCACGACTCGACGAAGCGCTCTCCCAGGCTGGCGGATCCAGCCAGAACGGAGGCCCCACCATCACGCTCTCTGGGCTTGAAGTCCGCCCCTATCCCCACCAACGCGACATGCTTGAACGTCTCGAAGTGGAGCGCATCGTCCACGACAGGCACCGCAACCTCCTCGTTGCCGCGACGGGGACCGGCAAGACCGTGATGGCAGCACTCGACTTCAAGCGCCTGCGCCGGACCCTGGGCCGCGATCCGCGGCTCCTCTTCGTCGCTCATCGCAAGGAGATCCTGGAACAGTCACTGCGCGTCTACCAGAACGTGTTGGTGGACGCGAACTTCGGCGAACTTTTCGTCGGTGGGGAAATCCCAGACAACTGGACGCATGTGTTTGGCAGCGTCCAGTCACTCAACTCACGTGCGCTGGACCGCCTTGCCCCAGATCACTTCGATGTCATCGTGATCGACGAGTTTCATCACGGCACCTCCCCGACGTACCGCAGGATCCTGGCTCACTTCGAGCCGCAGGAGCTCCTTGGGCTTACTGCAACCCCGGAACGCATGGACGGGCTGAACATCCAGGACGAGTTCTTTGACGGCCGGATCGCAGCAGAGATGCGCCTTTGGGAAGCCCTGGAGAACGACCTTCTCAGCCCCTTCCACTACTTCGGCGTCACCGACAACACCGACATGAGCGCCATCGCCTGGAAGCGAGGATCGTACGACGCCACGGATCTCAGCAATCTCTTCACTGGCAATGACGCACGAGCCAGGCTCGTCGTGCAGGCCGTGAGGGACAAGGTTGCCGACCCGGGCTCGATGCGCGCCTTGGGCTTCTGCGTGTCGGTCGCGCATGCAATCTTCATGGCCGACTTCTTCCGTCGAGCCGGCCTCAACGCGGTCGCCCTGTCCGGCGAGACCCCACGCCACGAGCGCAAGGACGCTCTGGACCAGCTCAAAGCCGGAACACTCCAAGTCATCTTCTCTGTCGACCTGTTCAACGAGGGACTCGACATCCCAGACGTCGACACCCTGCTTCTCCTGCGCCCTACTTCCAGCGCCACAGTGTTCCTCCAGCAGCTGGGACGAGGCCTGCGCCGGACCGAGGACAAGGCTGTCCTCACTGTCCTGGACTTCATCGGTCAGCACCGCAAGGAGTTCCGCTTCGAGGAGCAGTTCCGCGCGCTGACCAACCTCACCCGCAACCGTCTGCTCGCCAACATCGAGAACGACTTCCCACAGCTGCCATCTGGCTGCCAGATCATCCTTGAATCGAAGGCCAAGGAACTGATCATTGACAACATCCGCAGCCAGATCGGTGTCAACGTCACGCAGCTCGCTCGCGAGGTCGCCGACTACGCCGAGCCTCGACTCGCCAAGTACCTCCAGGAGAGCCGCCGCGAGCTCAAGGAGTTGTACCGGGGCAGCGGGAACTCGTGGACAGGCCTGCTTCGCCGAGCCAAGCTCCTCCCCGAGTCCGGGCCAGACGGAGAAACCTCGCTGCTGAAGCGCGTCTCAGCCTTTCTCCACGTCGATGACCCGCTCCGAGTCGCCGCGTACAGCAAGCTGCTCGTCGGCGACGCCCCCGCGTACAGCGACCTCAGCGAGCAAGACCAGGCTTATGCCCGCATGTTCTTCTTCTCGCTATGGCCACTGGGCGGCGGATTCAGCAGCTACCAAGAGGGCTTCGACACCCTCCGCCCTCAACACGCCTTTCGCGATGAACTCCGCCAGGTCCTTGCTCACGTTCTAGACCAGGCTGACCACGTACCCGTCCCGCTGCTCGGCGAGCACGCGAGCCTGCCACTGTCAGTCCACGCCTCATATAGCCGCGAGGAGATCCTCCCCGCCCTTGGACAGTCCTACGTCGGTGGCTTCATGCCGGGCCACTTCCGCGAAGGCGTGAAGTGGTGCGAGAACATCCAGACCGATGCACTGCTCATCACCCTCGAAAAGGACGAGAAGGACTTCTCCCCGGAAACTCGCTACAAGGATTACGCTCGGAACGAGCACCTGTTCCACTGGGAGTCCCAAAACCAGACCTCGGAGACATCCCCTACCGGCATCCGCTACCAGACCCACAAGGAGAAAGGCACCCACGTCCTCCTCTTCGTCCGCCGCTACAAGAAGACAGACATCGGCGGGCCACAACCGTGGATGCTCCTTGGCCCTGCCGAGTACGTCGAGCACAAGGGCAGCAAACCCATGGGCATCGTCTGGAACCTCCGCCACGAGATGCCAGCCGATGTGTGGACCTACTCAGCAATCGCTGCGGGTTAGCGATCCAGATCACTTATGCGCCAGAAGCGGCGGTGTGCTCTGAGGAATCGCTCCCCAATGCGATGCTGTTCCACCGTCCTCAACGGAGCCGCTCGCGCGGTCAGACCTTCTGCGTAGCGATCCACAACATGAAAATCATCGGTCAGATAGAGGGCACCACGGTCGAGTCGCACATGGCAGTTAGGGCATAGGCACAACACATTCCCTTCGACATCAGGGCCCCCGGCGGAGCCCCCAAGTGCTTGTATGTGCGCTCCCTCGGCATAGCTCTTGCCCTCAGCCCCAACTGTCAGCGCTAGGCCACAGATCTGACACGTGTACTCATGCCACCGCTTGACACGGCGGACAACAGCCGTGTCTCGGACGATGCGTTCGACCGTGGCCGTCCGGCGCTGCGTAGCCACCTCGGGCACGTCAGCACTGTTCTGATCAGCTGTGCCTTGACCTTGCTGGTCGAGGATGTCTCGGACCTGCTGCTCAACAGGCGTAAGTTCCTGCGTTTCAGCTGAGAGGCGCCTCAGTCTAAAGCGGCAGATCCGAAAGCCGGCCTTGCCGACTTCGGTCCACTCCTCGACAATCTCGTAGAGGCCGTCATACCGGTACCCGCCTGCGGGCGAATAGTCTCGCTCCCCTTCACTGCCTCGGATGACCCGTATGGGGTTGGCCGATATTCGACTTCTCCGAAGACCCGCGTTCCCACGGTTCTCCCAAGTCTGATCCTCAATCTGCCGACCAGTATTCCGGTCCCGGCCACCAGCACCCGTGTAGACGACCTCATCCCAATTGTCGAGATCGTCTTCATAGCCCTGATTCAGCACGATCGCATCGGCGGCTCTCTCCCCGTCGCCATCGAGCCCCCACGAGATACCCGCCTCGCGCTCCTTGTGAAGCCTGGCCTCCTTGACAGCCTGCCGGGAATCAAAATGGGCGCCCGGAGGAAACTCATCCACATGTCCGAAGAAAGCTCTGTACGCAGCCATGCGAACATGCTTCCGGCCATTCGATCATTTTCAATCACTCCTGCCGTCCCGAGAGGCCAAGTGGCCTGATTCCCTCGCCACTTGGCCTAAAAGTATCCACTGATTGCGCCCGGTCCGGCACCTCGTCGGGGCCGTGGCCGCCCGTGCAGCCAGAGGGAGACGTCGGCGATCGGCTGTGACTACTCGCTGGGACGACTCTCAGCGCCCTTGCGGAAGGGCGTGAGTAATTTCACCCCACTCTTCACCAATGCCGACAAGCCCCCTCAGCCACGGGCCGCTTCACGCCATGCCAGCCTCCCCAGCCTCGAAGTGCGTTTGCGCGCAGTCGAGGGCGTCGTCCGGATCACAACCGTGGGCGCGGAGCCAATGCAGAAGGGCGACGATGAGGTCGATCACCATCTCCCACCTCGATGTCAGACTCAGCCGTTCACGACACGAGCCCGCCGGGACGCCGTCGAACCCGCAAATCCCCAACAATGCTTCCGCCTTCGCCACTTGGGGCCCATCGACGTGATCGCTCGACGACCGGAGGCCGGTGGCCAGGTCGCACCAGACGAGCTTGGACTCCGCGCCGAGAATCACGCCCCACCGTTCCGACACGGAGTCCAACATCGCCAGGCCACGCCCCGACTCGTCGTTCGGGCCGGCGGACAGAAGTGTGGGAAGGGCGCGGGTTTCAGGGTCGCGGAGCGCGACCCGTAGACGCGTGCCGTTCATCTCGACCACGAGCGTGCTCGGCGTCCCCGCACCAACATGCCTGATCACATTCGACACCAGTTCACTCACGCAGATCTCAGCGGCGTCGGACACATCCGACAGGCCCCACAACCGCAGGTGCAGCCGCATGATGCGCCTCAGGGCCGCAACCTCTTCGGGCTCCGCCAGGAAGGGCAGCTCCCAGGGCTTCCGCGTCATACAGCCGTCGTTTCCGTTCGCCACGAGCACACGCCTTTCGCCATGCCCGAGCCATCGCACACCTCACCCTTCGTGAAGAGCCGTGACTCACAGTTGCTCAGGCTCAGAGAATGCCAACCTCCCGTCCCGATATGCAATGTGCACGGCGAGATTCCCCCCTTAGGGTGATTGGCGATCGCCGCCACTTCCGGTGGGATGTAACTCCCGTTACCGAGAGAGGTTTTGAAGTGGCCGGTTCACCCACTGCTCGCCGCCGACGTCTGGCGATCGAGCTGAAGAAGCTGCGCGAAGAGAGCGGTCTGACCTGCAACCAAATCGGCAAGGAGCTCGACTGGAGCGGCTCCAAGGTCAATCGCCTGGAGACCGGCCAAGGGCGTGTGCAGCCCTCCGATGTGGACGCGCTCTGCCGCTTCTACGACACCTCGGCCGACCTGCGGGACCTGTTGCGATCCTTCGCGAAAGACTCCAAGACCAAAGGGTGGTGGCACGCTCACGGCAACGCCATCCCCTCGTGGTTCTCGGTGTACGTGGGCCTGGAACAGGCCGCCTCCGGGCTGCGCAGCTACCAGGGCGAGTTCGTCCCCGGGCTGCTCCAGACACCGGAGTACGCGACGGAACTGAGCCGCGCGTCCGCCGAACAGTCCCGCGAGGAGATCCAGCGCCTGGTCGAGGTGCGCATGCGCAGGCAGCAGTTACTCACCGCCGAGGCACCACCGGACTTCTGGACCGTGATCCACGAGAGCGCGCTCAGACACGTCGTCGGCAACCGATCGGTGATGGTCGGGCAGCTCGAACGCATCGGGGATCTGGCGGAGTTGCCCAATGTCACCATCCAGGTGCTGCCGTACGACTCCGGTGCCTACCCGGCTACAGGGCCGTTCACCATTCTGGGATTCCCCGAGCAGGAGGACCCGGACGTCGTCTACCGCGAAGGTCTGACTGACTCGGTCTACCTGGAAAGTGCCGCAGATGTCAGCCTGTACACAAAGGCGTTCGACCATCTCAGGGCACTGGCGCTCGGCCCTGAGCGTTCGAGCGCATTGATCCGCGAAATCCTGAAGGAGCACTCCCGATGAACCGACCCCCTGCGCCCGCCCGGTGGCGAAAGAGCAGCTACAGCAATGGCACCGGCGGGGAGTGCGTCGAGGTCGCGGACCTGCACTCGACGGTCGACGTACGGGACTCCAAGCAGCCCCGCGGACCCCACATATCCGTACGTCGCAGCGCATGGGCACGGTTCATCGCTTCTCTGTACACCCCGTAGGCCGGCATCCGATCGAGCGTGGCGCCGATCGCCAGCGAACGTCGACGCTCCGGCTCGCCTGGCCGATCGCGTATTGCGCCTCGGCTCCGGACACAGCGGATTCGCTCAGGGCCTGCCACATCTACCAGCATGCAAAGCTACTGCCCGTCCCCGAACCACACCCTTGGCAGCAGTCGGCGCGGGCCGTCCCACTCGTCCCGGAGTCGGACATGTTCATGGTCGACACGGCAGCAGTCAGAGCATCGGCCCGAGTGGGCGGGGTGACTGAGCAGGCTCCTCCAAGGCGTGAGGAAAGCCCAGGTGCCTGCTCCCGCCGCCCGACCACCGCCTATTCATTCATGTCGTGTACTCCAGCTCCGTCATGGCTGCCTGGCCAACCGCCGATGCAACCTCAGGCAGATCGAGATCTGCGACGTAATCCATCAAGGCCGCACGAGTTTCGGCAAGTTGGCGACTCAGCTCCATTCCGCGCATCTCACCAGGCGTGACGATGCGCCGGAACTCTTCGCGTTCGATGGCTCCGGCGAGCAACTGCTCGGCCAACCACAACCGGGTCCGCTCCCTGATCGCGAAGGTCAGGTGAAGGCTGCGCTTGTCGAACTCGGCCACGCTCGGGTTGTGGACCCAGCCGCGCGGCAGGATGAGGGACTGGCCGGCCTTCAGATCAAACTCAAGGTCAGGTCCGGCTGCCTCCCATCTCGGGATGTAGTCATCGCGCCACACCCGCCAGCTCTCGTTGTACTCCCGCATGGGAGCGACCACCGGAGGTCGCCACAACTGCCACCGCTTCACCCCGGCCACCTGCACGATCACGGCCATCTGCTGGTCCCAGTGGTGGCGCAATCCCTGGTTGCCAGGAGGGGTGAGGAAGGCGTGGACATAGTTCGAGTAGCCCGCCGTCTCCTCCTGGATGCGGCGGGAGGCACGTGCCAAGAACGGCACGACGCGCTGAAGGTTCCCCAAGCGGATGGTGAAGCCTCGGTCGTGGAGCTGCCGCAGCTTGGCGGCATCAGTACGCCCGTTGCGCATGAATGCATCGCGATTCAGCGACGGGTTGGGAGCCTTGACGACTGCGATCTCGCTCGCGGGCACGCAGCCGGTTTCCACGTACTCGTCGAGGAATTCAGCGGTGACCGTGGCATCCAGTTCCGTCGACCCACGCTCGTACACGCGGGGTTCATCGGGCCAAGTCGTCAAGAGATCGACGACACCGTTCTCGGGCAGCAGGAGGCGTAGCGACATGACGGAGTCTCCTCTCGCGCTATGAAGGTGGGAGGGGGCAGGGGACGTCCGGGTGGAAGCGGTTCGGGCAGCACACAGCGGAAAGCGAGAACAGACTCTTCGACTTGGTGTAGTGCACCCAACTCACATCGACACCACGAGGCAGCACGTCACAGGCATACTCCAACTTCTCCTCCAGGCCGCAATACGCCTGTCTGCCGTCCTCGCGCCCAAACGGAGGGTTCTCCTCGTAGTGCTTCGTCAGCCACGCCAACGCGATGCCAACATCGG
This sequence comes from Streptomyces sp. NBC_00984, assembly GCF_045162475.1. Classification (NCBI taxonomy): domain Bacteria; kingdom Bacillati; phylum Actinomycetota; class Actinomycetes; order Kitasatosporales; family Streptomycetaceae; genus Streptomyces; species Streptomyces sp. NBC_00984. The sequence goes on along the minus strand of NZ_CP108734.1, from coordinate 5,763,942 downwards.
TCCACGTGCGATCGGCCGCGCTCTGGGTGCGCTTGAGCAACCAGTGACCCGTCATCAAGGGCGGCAAGTTGCCCGCCTGGAAGTCCGCAGCAGCCTCGCGGTATCGCTCAAGCACCCTGTATGCAGCCTTGTCCTCCGGCGAGGCTTGCTGTGGTGGGCCGCCGGGGTGCGGGGGCCGACGGTTTCCCTCTTGCGCGTACGCGGCCCCGGTCCCGATCCATGGCCCGTACCCGTGCCAGTGTCCTGACCAGCTCATTTCTTCCCCTCCAGAATGTGCCGGGCCGCCCTGCCGAAGCAGAGCAGCCCGACTGGTGCGACGCGGGAAACTGCCGAATCAGAGCGCGAGCCCCTGCTTCTTGGCCCAGCCGACCGCGAAGTCGTCGAGCTCTGCCTTTGTGAATCGCAGTTCGATGCCAGCTCCCTCGGGCTTGTTGTCGCGGAGGGTAAAGGCGGAGGTCGATCCGGGGATCACGCCGACCTCGACACACGATTCGTGCTCGCCGCCCAGGTTGCCGCCACAGAAGTTCTCGAACAGGACGCCCTCTGTGGGAAGGCTGTAGAGATTCGTCGCCATGGAATTGTCCTCCCGATGCATGGAGTGTGCGAAGACTCGTTCTCCGCGCCGTGGTGCACTGAGACCCATCCGTCCACCTGCCGCACCCGGCCTGCAGACACGTGGGGCGCGTCATGTACGCAAGATCGCGCTGTTCGCCGCTGGACCCGCTGCCTCGATGAAGGCGGGATCGGTAGTCCACTCCACTCCGCCCTTCTCCGGGGCGAGCCACGCCACGGGTGGGGCATTCGGAATCGAGCGGGACGGACCGATGTCGGCCTCTGCCACGTCGGGGGCGAGCCCACGAAGTATGCCGATCCGAGCGCCGTGAGCGTGATCGATGACGAGGCAGCCCAGCAGCGGATGGGACCAGTGGCCCAATCCGAGGTCGTGCGCACCTCCGACGTTCGTCGACCGGTCCTTGCGAGGGGTCTGCATCGGTGGCTCCTGGTCAGCGGTCGGTTCCTCACGACGATGCGAAGACGAACGTAGACCGGGGCGCAACCAACTCCCAAGAAGATTGCGAGAGTTTGCAGCATCTCGATTGACGGGCCCAAATGCCTGGTCGACGATCGGCTTGTCACGCAAACCCGCGCAAGGCAGCGGACTGGAGAGCAACCATGAAGTTACGATTCCTCGGTAAGAACTCCACTCCCGGAGACAGCCCCACCCTGTACGCCAGCGACCGGGACAGCTACGTCGTTCAAGGCTGGAAGATCTACGCCCAAGACTTGCTGATGAAGCTCGACTTGCCGGAAGGTCATACCGCAGTCGAGGTGCCGACCGAACTGTTCGAGTACCTGACCAAAGACGGCCTGCCATCCGGCGAGATCAAGAACTTCGAGGCGCCGATCATGCTCATCACAGAGCAAGGCACATGCATCGTGCAGGGGCCGAAGATGCGAGACACCGAGGCCTTGGGCCAGATGCGGTTGCCTGACTACGAGGACTGCATCGAGGTCCCCACGTCCTCGATCACTGCACTGCTGAAGGAGAACAGTGGACCTGATCACCAGCGCCCAGCGTGACGAGCTGTTCAAAAGCTTCGAGCGCGACGCATTCCATCTGGAACTGAGGGACGACTACGGATCGCCGATCGAAGACACACCCTATGCACGATGGCTGAGGGGCGATTCCGACGACTACGCGTGGCTCGCCCCGTGGAAGACGCTCATGCAGCGGGTGACTGGCGGGGGCAAGACCGTGCGTCGGGTCCGGGTGGTCACGGAGCCGCACTCCCGATACGTCGAATGGGAGAATTCGCTGACCCACCTCAACATCGAGGCCGGCGAAGACATCCGCTGGCTACCTCGGCACATGGTCCCGGAAGGCGTCTCGTACCCCGTAGCGGGCAATGACTGGTGGCTGTACGACGACCGCCTGCTCGCAGTCGGCCACTTCGACCCGGAGGGTCGAGTTCTGGGATCAGAGATCATCGAGGATCGCGACACCGTGGCCGAATGCGTTCGACTTCGGGATCTACTCTGGTCCGTAGCCACCCCGCACACCGAGTACAAGCCCTGACTCATCGGTGAGCACCAACGCACAGGAAGCACGCGAGGCGTTGGGTGCCCGGCTTCGCTCGACCCGCAAGGATGCAGGGTTCGCAAGCGGCCGGGCATTCGCCCATGCCACTGGGTGGCAGGAATCCAAGGTCTCCCGCATCGAACTCGGCCGACAGGCCGCCAGCGAAGACGACATTCGCATCTGGTGCGAAAAGACCAACACCCAGGACCAGGCCACCGACTTGATCGCCACGGTCCGACATATCGATGAGCTGTGGCTGGAATGGCGTCGACAACTCTCCACCGGGGCTGAGAAGCGCCAGAGAAAGGCTCTGCCGGTCTACGCCAGAACCAAAGTATTTCGCATCTGGCACCCCACTCTCATCTGGGGGACGCTTCAGACAGCGGAGTACGCTGCGGAAACGTTCAAACAGGTCGTGGAGTTCTATGAAATCCCAGATGATTCCGAGGCTGCCACGGCCAAGAGGTTGGAGCGACAGCGATATCTCACCCAAGGCAACCGGATCTTCAACGTACTGCTCGCCGAGCAGGCTCTCTACTCAAATTTCGGTGGCCCTGAGGTAATGAAGGGACAGCTCGACCGGCTTCTCGCAGTGATGGGCCTTCCACGGCTGAGTCTGGGGCTAGTGCCGCGGTCTTCACCCCTGAGCATCTGGCCTGGTAATTCATTCTCAATGTTCGACAACAAACTCGTTCTCGTCGAGACCTACTCTGCCGAGTTCTCGGTCACCCAGCCTCGGGAGGTCGAGCTCTACGCCAAGGCCTTCGCCTCATTGAAGCAGTCAGCCGTTTACGGAAGAGCGGCAAGGGAGCTGATCCTCGCCGCGATCCAACATTTCGACCGATTTTAGGAGGCAAGAATGCCTGAAGCACCGATCTGGCACACCAGTACGTACACCACTCATGACAACTGCGTCGAGGTTTCCGACAACCAACCCGCCGCGGTCATGGTCCGGGACAGCAAGAACCGAGAGCGGGCCACTTTGCTGATTCCACCTGAATCCTGGTCCGCCTTCGTGGAATTCAGCAAGAGACACGGCTTCTCGTCAACCCTCAACCATTAGCCTCGATTGTTCATGAGTCCTCGTCGGTTCGCTGGCGGGGGCTCTGTGCGTGCGGGGTGCGGGTTTTATCGAGGCGGGGCAGGCTGATGGCCCGGTTGTCGCGTCGGGTGGGCGCCGGGTTCCACTCCCGGGGTGGTCGTGCGGGTTGTTGGGACGGGTGAATTTACTGGTCAGCCGGGGTTCGGTAGGGCCTGGAGCCGGTCCATGGCGCTGGTGATCACGGATGTCCAGGGCCATCGGGCGGCCAGGCGGAGCCAGCGGCGGCGGCCGGTGTTCACGAGCTGGGCGGCGGCGGAAAACAAGCGGAGGCGGAGGCGCTTCGGCTCCCAGCGGCGGGTTTCGCCTGTCAGGGCGAGCATCGGCATCCAGGCGAGGAGGTCGAGCGCGAGGGAGAGGATCTCCAGCCAGATCCGGTTCTGGGCTGTGTCGTGCAGGGGCAGGTTGCGCAGGCCGGTGTCGCGGGCGTTTCGGATGCGGTCCTCGCAGCGGGCCCGCCTGCGGTGACGCAGTTCGAGGTCGGCGAGCTGGCCGTCCTTTGTGTTGGTCGCGAAGCAGGTCAGCCGCAGCCCGTCAACGTCGGTGAAGCGCAACTGGGCGCCGGGGTGTGGCCGTTCCTTGCGGACGATCAGCCGCATGCCCTTGGGCCAGGTGCTCAGGTCGGGCATGTCGGTGATCTCTGCGACCCAGGCGCCGGGCCGTTCGGTGCCGTCGGAGTCGTAGGCCGGTGTCCAGGTCCGTTTCGGGATCTTCAGCACAGCCTGGTGGATGGCGTCGGTGATGGTCATTCCGACCGAGTAGGACAGCCACCGGCCGCGGCGGGAGAGCCAGTCGAGGAAGGCGTGGGTGCCGCCGGCGGAGTCGGTGCGGACCAGCGTCTGCCGGCCCCGCCGCAGGTGTTTGGGCAGTTGGGCCAGAGCGAGTTGGGTGGTTTCGATGTGATCGCTCGCGGTGTTGGAGCCTGCGTTGCCAGGCCGCAGCAGCGCGGCCACCGGTTCCCCGGAACCGGCCTGGCCGTGGTCGACGAACGCAACGAGCGGATGGTGGCCGAAGGTCTTTTTCCAGGTCGCGGTGGCGTCCTGCTTCTCGGAGTGCGCAAGCACCAGCACGCCGTCGATGTCCACGATCACGCTGTCACCGGCAGCCGGACTGTCTTCACCGGCCAACTCCCAGACCCGCGTGCGTACTTCGGCTCGCGCCGCGCGGATCGCGGTGAGCGCCTTCGGCCCGGCTGCGGCGAGGGCGTCGACGAGGCGGGAGACCGTGGGGTCGGATGCTACCGGGCCGAACGCGTCGGGCTGGGCCCGCAGCATGGCGACATCGGCGAGGCAGTCCCCGCCCAGAGCCGTCGCGAGTGCGATATCCAGCAGGACCTTGCCCGGGTCGTGCACCGTCCGCGGCTTGCGCCACGGCGCCAGCGCCGCCGATATCGCGCCGTCCAGCCCGGACTTGCGGACCGTCTCGACCAGCAGCACTGCCCCGGCCTGCGAGACCGCCCCGCTGCCGCCGCCCCCGACGCGGACACGCGGGTACAACCCGATACGCTTGCTCACCTGGAGAGTGCTTCTTTCCGTGCAGCTGACAGGACCCTAGACAAGTCCCATCGTTGCAGGTCAGAAGCACTCTCCGCTTATTTGATCAAGCCATGGGCGAGCACGCTCATGAAAGCACGAGGTTAGCCGCCAGTGGCACTGTAGCCGTCAGCCTTCGCCCGGTAGAGCCGTCGGTGTTGCGTTGATCCTTGCGAAGCGTTCTCGCCATGGCAGGGGCTCGGGCTCCGGTGCGGGGGCTTCGGAGTACATGGTGTTCGCTGCGATCAGGCGGCACGGGGTGCATTCCGTCTCGTCCAGCAGGGGGCGGAAGTTGTGTGTCTTGCCTGGGCCCTGGCATTCGATCAGTTCGCGGGGGCGTGCGGGCTCGAAGGATTGGGGGGTCGTCCGGGCTTCGGGGAGTTTTTGGGCGAGGCGGTAGCGGAGGAAGCCGACTGCTGAGCGCACGCCTTCTTTCGGGCGTTCGGCGAGCAGGGCCTGGCGCAGGTCGGACTCGCTCAGGCCGCGCTCCAGCCACTTGACCGCGTCGACGGCCAGCTTGGCGGCCTCGCGTACGCCCAGGTGCAGTTCGCGGCGGGAGTGGCGCAGGGAGAGCAGGACGCGTTCGGCGCGGGCCAGTTGGGTTGGGTCCGCCGTTGCGGCCGGGCGCTCCGGCTCGGAGGGTTCGGAGGGCTCGGAGGGTGGGTGGGGAGTGGTTTTATCACTGTGGTCTTCTACCGGTTCATAGCCACCGGCCGTCCGGGGAGCCGGTTCGCCGACCGTCGGAGAGTGCGTACTCGGTGGCATGGCGGCGGGGGAAGGGGTTGGTGGAGTTCCTCGTACGTGGGTCGCCTGCTCACTCGTCAGCGCGGTGTTCGCGACCAGTTGCTCGGTGATCCAGCGGCCGCCGTCGGCCTGGCTGCGCCACTCGTGCACGTACCCGTTCTCGACCAGTTGCTGTTTCGCCTTCTGGTACGCGCGGCCCTTGATGCCCAACTTCTGGGCCAGTTCGCTCAACGGCTTGAAGGTGGTGGTGTCGGGTAGGCCCTGGACGTACAGGAGCAGGATCTTCGCGTCACTGCTCAGACGCGGGTGGCGGACGACATCGTGTGATGCCTTCGTATAGCGCGCGGACGGCGCGATAGCATGACGCAGCATTTCCGGTGGCCTCGCAGTTCCACTGGTGGTGTAGGCCCTCGGGTTGGTGTTGGCGCACCGCCGGGGGCCGCCCTATGTGCGCGTGAACACACAGAGCGTGATGATTTCGTCACCGTACCGCATCTTCCTCATCTGCCGCCACGCGTACGGGACTTCATCCCCGGCGCCGGTCAGGCCAGCCAGAGTTCGCCGTGGCGGTGGTTCGGCGGTGGGATGTCGACCGTGTCCGCCGCTTCGAGGGCCAGCTCCCCGGTGGGGGTGTTCACCAGGCGTCGGAGGACGCCCGCGCGTGCGCGGAGGCGTTGGCGGGCCCGGCGTTCCGCCAGGGTGGCGGCGCGCGCGAGGCCACGGTCGCGGTTGTGGCGGGGGAAGCAGTAGACATCCACCCGGCGGCGGACGCCCTGCGGCCAGGGTCTGCGAGCCTCGGCTGCCGCCTCGGCGAGGCTTCGGGCGCTGTACCGGAGGTCGCGCAGGATCACGGAGTGCCAGGGGCTACCCGGGCTGTCGCCGTAGCTCTTCCTGGCCTGCGCAGGGGGGAGGTGGTGGGCAGTGCGCGTCATGGGGCTCCGAACGATGGGAGCCGCCGGGGATCTCCCGGCGGGCTACCTGAAGCCCGCCGGTCCCGTCGCACGCCTGTTTCTCACCCGGGGGACCCTAGCCGCATTGACCTGGACGGTGTGATTTGACTTGGCACTACATATCGCGAAAGCTAGATACGTAACGTCGAGAGACTGTGGAAGGGTGGAGCGATGGATCCGCTGGCCGTACACAAGGCGCTCGCCAATCCCGCGCGCCTGCAGTTCATGCAGTGGCTGAGGGAGCCGGAGAAGCATTTCGACGAGGACTCCTACCGGCAGCAGGGGCTCGGCTTCCATATCGGTGTGTGCGTCGGCGACATCCAGAAGCGGTCCGGGCTGGCACAGTCGGTGGTGTCCGGCTACCTGCAGACCCTGAAGGACGCCGGGCTGCTCACCTCGGAACGCATCGGCAAGTGGACGTACTACCGGCGCAACGAGCCGGTGATCGCCGAGTTCGCCGCACACGTCCGCGACGAGTTGTAGCTCGCCCTCCCCCTGTACGGCGTCGAGCCCTGATCCAATGTATCTACTTTTCTAGATTTGATGAAAGGTGCTGATCGTTCCGATGAGAAAGATCTCCCTCACCGTCCTGGTGCTCGCCCTGGGCGTGTTCGGGATCATCACCACCGAGATGGGCATGGTCGGTGTGCTGCCCCAGGTCTCGGCCGAACTCGGTGTCACACCGTCCGCCGCCGGCTGGCTCGTCGGGGTGTTCGCCCTGGTCATCGCGGTGTCCGGACCATTCACCACGCTGCTCGCCTCCGGTGTCGACCGCAAGAAGGTGCTCGCCGCCGCAATCGCGGTGTTCGCCGTCTCCAACGCCGTCTACGCGCTCACCACGCAGTACGAGGTGATGCTCGCGTTCCGCGTCGTTCCCGCCCTCTTCCATCCCGTGTTCTTCGCGGTCGCGCTCGCCACCGCCGCACGGCTGGTACCTGCGAAGGACGCGACCCGGGCCACGACGACCGTGTTCGCCGGAGTCACCGTCGGCTTCGCGTTCGGTGTGCCGCTGACCTCGTACCTCGCCGAGCATCTGTCACTCGCTTCGGCCTTCTGGTTCGGCGCGCTCGTCAACCTGATCGCCTTCCTGGGCATCCTGCGGTTCGTACCGTCGATGCCCGTCGGCCAACGCGTCTCGTACGGCACTCAGCTGAAGGTCCTCAAGCGGCCGCAGATGTGGCTGACCATTGCCTCCATCGTTCTCGTCTTCGCGGCGATGTTCTCGGTCTACGGCTACTTCGCCGAGTACCTGGGGCAGGTCACGCACATGGACGGTACGTGGGTCAGCGCCATGCTGATGGCGTTCGGCATCGTGATGATCCTCGGGAACTTCGCCTTCGGCAGCCTGTTGCGACGCAACCTCGTCCGCACCGTCGTCGCCTACCCGGCGCTGTGCCTGCTGGTCTACGTCCTTCTGTACGCCGTCGGGCCGATGCTCGCGCCGATGGTTCTGACGGTCCTGGTCTGGGGTGCCGTGCATTCGGGCGGGCTCATCGTGAGCCAGAGCTGGCTGGGGCGGGACGCGAGCGACGCACCCGAGTTCGGCAACAGCCTCTTCATCTCGTTCTCCAACCTCGGCATCACCGTCGGCACCGCGGTCGGCGGCTGGGTCCTGGCCGAGTACGGAGCTCGTCAACTTGCTTGGGCCGGGGCGGGGTTCGCGGTCGCTGCGCTGATCGTGATGGGTTTGCGGCTGCAGTGGGAACGCGTCGGGGAGCGGCGGGTGGCGCCGGACGACCAGGGCTCGCTCGCGGCCGGGGAGGTCGGGGTCTGAGAGGCGAGGCGACAGAGGCAGGGACAGGGGCAGGGGCAGCAGATCGGCACTTCGGGCGCCACCGGCAGCGTGACCGGTGCGCATCCGCGCTGGAACGTCGTGGACTGCGACTGCCGGCTCAGCCGCGAGATCCCCAACACCCTGGAGAACGGCACCAGTTGCTCCACCTCCTCCGTGCCGGTGAGCCGGAACGGCTGACGGCCCCGGCCCCGGCCCCACCCACGCTCTCCGCTCCCTGCTCCCCGCTCCCGCTTTCTGCGTCCCTCGTCCCCCGCTCCTGCCGGGGGACGAGGGACGCGTTCGTTCCTCACGGGCCGCGCCGCGTCGTTCAGGCCGCGTGGGATGCCGCCAAAAGAGTGCCTCCCGCGCCATCTCCTGGGCGCGATGCCAGGTCTTTCGGAAGACTGACGGTTGGTGCCGGCGGTGTCCCTTGAACGGTTCACAGCGAGAGGCGATTTCCGGCCACAACACAACACCCCTTACCCTGCGATACATCGGTCACCAACGGTCGGCCGGGACAGAAGGGCGACAACATGACCTCCGAGACCAACACACTGGTCACCATCGATGCCACAACTACCTTGCTGGAGGCGGAACTTCCTCGCCTGGAGCAGCACCAGCAGACCCTGGAGAAGGAGCTCGCGACCGTCACTGAACGCCTGGAGTCGGTGCGGACCGCTCTGACGGCACTGCGTACGCTGTCGGCCGCCCCCGCTCCCGCTCCGGCACCCTCCGCGAGCGCGAGCGCGGTGGCGGAGACGGTGGCAGACGTGACGGAGTCGGGTGAGGCCGACGCCGCCAAGGCCGGGGCGGCGAGCGTTCCCGCTCCCAAGATCCCGCAGCAGGCGCAGGACTCCATCGACTCCACCGACCAGGTGGAGGCCCCGCAGGAGCAGGCGGCGGCCCCCGCGCGCCGGGCCGCCCGCAAGGCGCCCGCTGCGCCCAAGGGCCGCAAGCAGGCCGCCGCCAAGCCGCGGGCCCAGCGCGGCCAGGCCAAGAAGGCCGTCGCCGCCAAGCCCGCCGAGGAGGTCAAGGACGCCAAGGACGGCAAGGACGCGGAGTCCGCCGCGCCCGCCAAGGCGACCAAGACGGTCAAGGACAGCAAGCCCGCCGCACCGGCGAAGGCAGCCAAGGCGACCAAGGCCGCCAAGCCCGCGAAGGCCAGGGCGCCGAAGAAGGCCGCGACCTCCGCGACCGCCGCACCGGCCGTCGACGACAGCGGCAGCCTCACCGAGCTGGCCATGAAGGTGCTCGCGGCATCCGGCGACACCCCCGTCCGGGCCCGTGACGTGACGAAGGCCCTGGGTCGCGAGCTCACCCCCAACGGCATCAACACCGTTCGCAGCACCCTCGACCGACTCGTCGCCACCTCCCGGGCCCACCGCGCCGGCCGGGGCCTCTACCAGGCACCCGCGAACTGACCTCTGTCACAAGGGAGTTCGTTCGATGCCCGGTTCCGCCACCTCGGCGGCACCGGGCATCCGTTCGATGCGGCCGGGCGCCGGTCGGTAGGTTGCCCGCATGCCTTCATCGCTGCGCCTGGAAAAGGTCACCTCGGACAACGTCGAGGCCGCCTGCCAACTGAACGTACGCCCTGACCAGGACGGGCTCGTGAAGCCGGTCGCCTGGTCGTTGGCTCAGGCCTACGCAACCCCCGACATCGCCTGGCCCCGGCTGGTCTTCGACGGCGAGCAGCTCGTCGGCTTCGTCATGGCCTTCTTCGATGTCCGGTTCTACCCGGACGACCCGAACGACAACAGGCTGCGCTCCGGCCTCTGGCGGCTTAACATCGCCGCCGATCAGCAGGGGCAGGGATACGGCCGCTTCGCCGTGGAGGCGGTGTGCGAGGAGATCCGGCGACGGGGGCAGACGCGTGCGACCGTGAGCTGGGTCCCCGGTGAGCACGGGCCCGAGCAGTTCTACTTCAGGCTCGGGTTCCGGCTGACCGGGGAGACGAGCGGGAATCAGGTCGTCGGTGAGCTGGAGCTCGACGACGCGTAAGGGCGTGACGTGCAGTGCCGTGGCCGGAAACGATCAGTGGGGCGGCGGACGGTACGGCGGTGGGACCGCGCCCGGTCACCCGATGTGGGCTGCGATGATCCGCGCGCACTCCATGGACTCGCTCCGCGTCGTGTCCACCTCGATGTCGTACGTCACGCCCTCGTGGACCACGTCCGCCTGTGCGGCCGCCATCCCGGGGACGCGGTCACCCCGCGCGATCTCACGGGCTGCGGCGACGGCGCTCTCGCACCGGACGCCCACCCACAGCACCGGAAGCCCGCCGAGCGCCTTCTGCCACCGCTGCTGGGAGGCCGCGCCGCCGAGGAAGACCTCGTCGACGATGACCCCGGCTCCCGCACGGGCCATCGTGACGACCCCCTCGATCCAAGCCGTCTCCAGCGTACGGAACTCGGGGCCGACGATCACCTCGCCGTCCGGAGCGAACTCGATGCCCGCGTCCGACGCACGCATGGACGCGGGCATCGCCTCAACCAGTGTGTCCACCCCGAAGGTCAGCCACGGATCCGGCAACACCGCCTGAAGACACCGGGCGATCCCGGACTTCCCTGAGCTGGAGCCACCGTTGAGCACGATCATCTGCGTCTTCACCGGGCCACACTAGGACCTGACAGCGAGCCGGTGCAGTAGTACGGCAGCGGGGGCCGACGCGGACTCGTCGGCTCGCCCGCCCCTCGGCGGTCAACGTGGTGGGACCGGCCCATGACCCACTTGGCCGTCGGCAGAACCGATTCAGCAGCTCCCGTCCGGGTGACGGAACCCCACATTCGACAGTGGCCGCAGGTCGACAGCACAGACTTGGGCCGTTTCCGATCCCCCGCACAAGGAGTTCCCTTCATGCGTCTTCGTTCCACCGTTGCTGCCGCCCTCGGCGCCCTCGCGCTCATTGTCGCCGTGCCGACCTCGGCCGGCGCGGCCACCGGAGACTTCACGTACACCTACTCCGGCCTCGACGGCTCGCCGCAGGTCGGCTTCCTCGTCGACCCGCCGAGCCGGGTGTGCATCACCCTGCCCGAGGTGGCCGACCCCGCTTCGTCGAACCCCGCCCACACTCCGTGGAACTTCACCGACTCCAGCGCGACGGTCTTCGCCGGCGCCGACTGCGAAGGCCCCTACTTCACTCTCCGGCCCCATGGCGGCCACGCCTCCGAGCGGCTGAAGCTCCGCTCGGTCGTCTTCAGCTGATCCCGCCGCACCACCCGACCACCACCCCGGTACGAGCCCGCCCCGCGCCCGTGCCGGGGTGGCGTCATGCGTGGTGTCGCATGCGGGAATGAGGTTCGGTCGTCGCAGGTTGACCGGGCATGTCGACTCCCCCCGTGATCCTCCTGCTGTCCGGGAGCCTGCGCAGCGGCTCCTCCAACGAGACCGTGCTGCGCACCGCGCGGGCCGTGGCGCCCGCGGAGGTACGGACCGTTCTCTACGGCGGCCTCGCGGCGCTCCCGCACTTCAACCCGGATGACGATGCCGATCCGCTGCCGGGTCCGGTGGCGGAGCTGCGTACGGCGATCGACGAGGCGGATGCCGTTCTGGTCTGCACGCCGGAGTACGCGGGGACCCTGCCAGGGGCGTTCAAGAACCTGCTGGACTGGACGGTCGGCGGTACCGAGATCTGCGACAAGCCGACCGCCTGGGTGAACGCCGCGGCTCCCGGCCGCGGCCAGGGCGCCGCGGCCACGCTGCGTACGGTGCTCGGCTATACCGGTGCGGACATCGTGGAGCCGGCCTGCGTACGGATCTCCGTGGACCGGAACGCGGTCGGCCCGGACGGGGTCATCACCGATCCGGGCGCCCGTGAGCAGCTCGGGCAGGTGCTCACGCTGCTCACGGAACGGGCCGCGGAGGTCGAGCGGGACAGGTAGAGGTCAGACCTCCAGCGTCCGCCGCAGTGCCTCGGCGAACTCCTCGGGCCGGCCCAGGAAGCCTCCGTGGTCGCCGGTGAACTCGACCGGCGGCGTGCCGAGCAGCTCGGCCAGGGCGACGGACGTCCGGTAGGTGACCAGGCCTCCCGAGTCGGCGCCGACCCCGACGACGACGCGCGTCGGGGCGACGGTCAGCGCGGCGATGTCGGGCACAAAGCAGGCGGTGCCCCGCAGGTCGTGGCCGACGGCCCGCAGCCGGCGGTCGGGGCCGCGGTCGCGGTGCCGTTGCGGTGACAGTGGTGGGACTCCGGCCGCCGGGGAAACTCATCGCCCGCCCACGGCTCGACGACGGGACAGCCGCTGACAGAATGGGCGAAATGGCAACACCTCCTGAACCCTCGCCCGATGCCCGGACCGAGCCCTGGCCCGACCCCTGGCCGTACGGCGAGCCCCTTCACCCCGACCTCCTCGCGGCGAAGGCGCTGGTCTACGACCCGAGCGGATTCGTGTGCACGCGACCGGTGCCCGAAGCGGAGAGCGCCGAGTACGGGGCACACTCCTTCACCGTGGACGGCTCCGCCGTCAGGTTCCGGGTGGCCCGGACCACCCCGACGAAGGCCGGCCAGTTCGTGACGGTGTGGAAGCGGTCCGCGGAGGGCCCGATCCGGCCCTACGACTCCGGGGACCCGGTCGACCTCTTCGTCATCAGCACCCGCGACGCCGACGGCTTCGGGCAGTTCGTGTTCCCCCGTGACGTGCTCTGCGAGCGGAACATCGTGTCGAGGAACGGTTCCGGCGGGAAGCGCGCGTTCCGCGTCTATCCGCCGTGGGTGACGACACCCAATCGCCAGGCCGGCCGTACGCAGGAGTGGCAGGTGGAGTACTTCCTGCCGGTCCGCGAGGGCGAGGCGGCCGACCCGGTCCGGTGCCGGGCGCTCTACCGCCCGTGACGGCGCCCGCCGGTCAGCGGTAGTCCTCCGGGTGGCCCTGCATCCAGGTGTGGACGCGGTCGCGGGTGCCTCACCGCCCGGCGGCCCGGCCCTGCCCTGTTCGGCCCCGCCCTGCTCGGTCCGGCCCCGCGTCACCCGTCGATCAAGGACTGCAGCGCGGGCGCGTACAGGTCCGCGAGGTGTTCGGGGGTGGCGTCCGCGCCGGCGCCCTCACGGTGGAGGCTGAGGGTGGCGCCGAGGCCGAGAAGGTGGCCGGCGATCAGCTCGGCGCGCAGGGCGCGTTCGCGGCCGGGGAGGCGGGCGGTGAGGGCGTCGGTGACCTGTTCCTGGAAGCGGTCGCGCAGCAGGGAGCGTTCGTCGCGGTTGCCGAGCGAGAAGACGACGCGCAGCAGTGGGTCGGACTGCAGTTCGCGGCGGCGGCTCACCAGCGTCACCACCATGTGGCGGCCCAGGACACCGAGCGGCGCGTCGAAGAGTTCCGCGGCGGCGGGGCCGAAGTCGGCGACGGTGTTGAAGAGTTCTTCCTTGCGGCCGAAGTACTTGACCACCAGGGACGGGCTCACTCCGGCGTCGGCCGCGATCCCCCTGATGGTGACCTCGGCGTACGGGCGCTGGGTGAACGCCCGGCGGGCCGCGCGCAGGATCGCGTCCCGGCCGGTGCCCGGATCGGCACCGGGCCGGGCCGGGGCCGGTGCGGTGGCCTGGCCGCTGGTCATGCGCCCTCCTGGATCGGCATCGTCCGCACACCGTCCTTCCGGTCGCCCGGGACGTCGCGGTTCCCTTCGACCGTACCCGTCGCGGGTGTGCGGCTGCCCGGCAGGAACAGGGTGACCAGCAGTGCCGCGAGGGCCGCGCCCGCCGCGATCAGGAAGACCAGCTGGTACGCGTGGAGCGTCGGGGCCGTCCGGCCGCCCACCCGGAAGGTGATGTTGGCGAGGACCGCGGCCACCGTCGCGCTGCAGAAGGCCTGTCCGATCGACCGCATCAGTGTGTTGAGGCCGTTGGCCGCGCCCGTCTCGCTCACCGGGACGCCGCGCATGACCAGCGCGGGCAGTGCCGAGTACGCGATGGCCGTGCCCGAGGCGACGACCGTCGCGCCGGCGATGATCAGCCAGAGGTTGTGGCTGGTGAAGTAGCGCACCACGTAACCGGTGGCGATCACCCCGGCCGCCAGCGCCAGGCTGACCTTCGGGCCGTATTTCGCGGAGATCCGCGCCGAGACCGGTGAGAGCGCCACCATCATCACGCCGCCCGGCAGCAGGCAGAGGCCGCTGACGACGAGCGAGGCGCCCAGCCCGTAGCCCGTCTCCTTCGGTTCCTGCACCATCTGCGCGGTGACCAGGGAGTTCGCGTAGAAGGCGAAACCGATCAGCAGGGCGGCGATATTGGTGAACAGCACCGCCGGGCGGGCCGAGACCCGCAGGTCGACCATGGGCGACGCCACCCGGAGCTCGTACGCGCCCCAGAACAGCGCCACGACGACGGCCGCCGCCAGCAGACCGACCGTCCGGGCCGAGGTCCAGCCCCAGTCGGCGCCCTGGGTGACCGCGAGCAGCAGACAGACCAGGGCCCCGGACAGGCCCAGCGCGCCGAGGGCGTCGAAGCGGCCACGGGTGCGCAGCGGCGATTCCGGTACGCACCACAGCACCAGCACGATGTCGATGACGCCGATCGCGCCCGAGACCCAGAACATCGTGTGCCAGTCGAAGTTCTCGACGACGAGGGCCGCGACCGGCAGCCCGACCGCCGCGCCGATGCCGAGCGTCGAGCTCATCAGCGCCACGGCGGACAGCACCCGCTCGGGCGGGAGTTCGTCGCGCAGGATGCTCATGCCCAGCGGCAGGACGGCGAGCGCCGCACCCTGCAGGGCGCGGCCGGTGATCAGCACCCCGATGTGGGAACTGACCGCGCACAGGACCGAACCCACCACCAGCACCATGAGCGAGGCGACGAGCACCCGCCGCTTGCCGTACATGTCACCGACCCGGCCCAGGACGGGCGTGAAGACGGCGCCGGTGAGCAGGGTGACGGTGACCAGCCAGCTCGCGGCGGCCGGGCTCGCACCGGTGAGGGCCGGGATGTGCGGGAGCAGCGGGACGACGATCGTCTGCATCACCGCGACCACGACACCGCAGAACGCCAGTACACCGACGGCGAAGCGGGGGTGCGGGGCCTCTTCGGAGACGGTGGTCGAGGCAGGCGTCGGGGCAGGTATGTCCGCGGGCATGGCTCTCCGTACGGTGCTCGGCGGCAAGGGCGTCGTGCGGGGCGCGAGGGTGCGGCGCGGGGGTGCACGCGTGTTCACCCCCAGGGTAAACGCTTGTGCACCCCCTCGGCGACCGGAATCCCCGGCGTCGCGTTAGCCTCGAAGACCCGGGCTCCGGGCCCGGACAACACGGACGAGAAGGCGAAGGTGGCTGCGATGGCGAAGGTTCCGGCAGCGGCGGTGGCGGCGAGCGGGCTGGTCGGCGGGTACGCCGTGGCGCGGTGGACCAGGAAGCGGCCGCTGGGCGGGGTCGCCCTCGCCGCCGCGGGCACCGTCGCCGCGTACGAGTGGAACAGGCAGGCCGGGCCGCGCGCGGCCGTCGGGCTGACCACGGCGTACGTCGCCGCGTTCGCCGGTTCGCACCCGCTGGCCAAGAAGGTCGGCGCCTGGCCCGCCGTCTTCGCCGTGGCGGGCAGCATGGCCGCCGCGTCGTGGGCGGTCACCCGCCGGGCCGCCTGAAGCACGTACGGGCGTACGGGCGTACGAAAAGGGGCGGGGGCTCCTGGAAACCATCCGGAGCCCCCGCCCCTTTCCGCTCCGTCCGCTCCGGCCGGGCGCCCCTACGCCCCCAGCGCCCACGACACCGTGTAGATCAGCAGCCCTGCCAGGGCGCCCACCACCGTGCCGTTGATCCGGATGAACTGCAGGTCGCGGCCGATGTGCGCCTCGATCTTCTTCGACGTCTGATCCGCGTCCCAGCTCGCGACCGTGTCACTGATCAGCGAGGTGATCTCCGCGCGGTAGGTCGTGACGACGTAGACCGCCGCGTCCTCCAACCAGCCGTCCAGCTTCGCCTGGAGCCGGTCGTCCGACGCCAGCCGCGCCCCCAGCGCCATCAGTGAGGCCCGCGCCCGCAGCCGCAGCTCACTCTGCTCGTCCTCCGCCGCCGCGATGATCATCGTGCGTACGGACGACCAGGCCGAGGCGATGACGTCCTGGACCTCACCGCGCCCCAGGATCTCCGACTTCAGCCGCTCGACCCGGGCCCGGGTGTCCGAGTCCGTCTGGAGGTCGGCCGCGAAGTCCGTCAGGAACGTGTCGATCGAAGCGCGCGCCGGGTGTCCCGGCATGTCCCGCATCTCCGTGACGAACCGCAGCAGCTCCTTGTAGACCCGCTCGCCCACCCGCTTGTCGACGAACCGCGGCGTCCAGCCGGGGGCCCCGCCCTGCACCGCGTCCATCACCGAATCGCCGTGCAGCACCAGCCAGTCGTGGGCACGTACGCAGATCAGGTCCACCACCTTGCGGTGGCCCCCGTCGGCAACGATCTTCTCCAGCATCTTGCCGAGACCCGGCCCGATCTCCGCCGCGTTGGCCCGCCGGGTGATCGCCTCAGCCACCACGGCCTGCACATCGGAATCCCGCAACACCCTCAGCGCACCGCGCAACGCGGTCGACAGCTCGGCGGTGACCCGGTCCGCGTGGTCCGGCTCGGCCAGCCAGGCACCGAGGCGGCGGCCGACACCGAGCGCGTGGATCCGGCCCCGTACGACATCGCCGGAGAGAAAATTCTCGCCGACGAAGGAACCCAGAGAGGCTCCGAGCTGGTCCTTCTTGGTGGGGATAATGGCGGTGTGCGGGATCGGCAGGCCGAGCGGACGCTTGAACAGCGCCGTGACGGCGAACCAGTCGGCCAGCGCACCCACCATCCCCGCCTCGGCGGCCGCGGCGACGAAGCCCGGCCAGCCGCCCACACCCGCGTTCTTCGCCCAGGTGGCGAGTACGTACACGAGCGCGACCAGCAGAAGGAGGCCCGTGGCCGTGGTCTTCATCCGGCGCACACCGCGCCGCTTCTCCTCGTCGGCCGCGGTGTACGCGAACGAGGCGAGCGGAGCAGGGCGGCCACCGGGTACGGGACGGGGCGCACCCGCCGCCTGCTCCCCGGCACTCTCCTGCTGCCGCGCACCCGGTTCCCCGGGGCCGGTCCGATCGATCCGTTCCATCCGCTCCACCCGTCCGCGTACGCCTCGCCCCCGGTGTCCCGTACGCATTGTCCCTACCTGACCTACTCCCGGGCCGCACGTCGAGTTCCCGATGCCCTGCCCCATCATGGGACAGTCCGATTGATCACGAGGAGAAACACCGCCCATGCCCAGGCGCCAGGGGTACGCCCTGCTCATCGCCCTCGTGGCGGGCACCGCCGCGCTCGCCGCCACCGTGGCGTTCGCCGGCCCCCTGCTGTTCTCCGGCTCCGGCACCCGGCCGAAGCAGCTCACCGCACCCGACCCGCGGTCCGTGGCCCGTACGCCCGCCGCCCCCGCCCACTCCACCGGCCTCTGGGCCGCCACCTGGGCGGCGGCACCCGTCGCCGGGGTGGTCGACTCCTACAACGGCAGCGCCCTGAACCGACGCACCATCCGTAACGTCGTGCACACCAGCATCGGCGGCGACGCGGCCCGCATCACCCTCTCCAATGTCTTCGGCACCCGTCCGCTGGTCGTGGACCACGCCGCCGTGGCCGGCCGCCCCGTGACCTTCCGGGGCGCCGGCACCGTGACCGTCGCGGCCGGCGGGCAGATCGTCAGCGACCCCGTCGTCGTCCCGGTCGCCGCCGATTCCGACCTCGTGGTCACCCTGCGCACCCCCACCGCCGAGGGGCCCGTCACCATCCACCGGCGCAGCCACCAGACCTCGTACGTGGACACCGCGTGGGGCGCCCGGCAGACCGACGACTGGCGCTACCTCACCTCCGTCGACGTGCACACCACGACCGCCGCCGGAACGATCGCCGTGATCGGCGACTCGCTCACCGCGGGCACCGGCTCCACCCTCGACACGAACAGCCGCTGGCCCGATGTGCTCGCCGACCGGCTGCGCGGCCGGCACGGGGTGGCCAACGCGGGCATCGCGGGCAACCGAATCCTGCGCGACGGGAGCGGCGTACGGGCGAGCGCCCGCTTCGACCGCGACGTACTGGACGTCGCCGGAGTGAAGACCGTCGTCATCGCGCTCGGCATCAACGACGTGCAGCAGTCCCCGCAGGAGACCGACCCGCAGCGCATCGCGGACGGCCTGCGGTCCATGACGCAGCGCGCCCACGCGCGCGGACTGCGGGTCGTCGGGGCGACACTGATGCCGTACGAGGGATTCGGCACCTGGACACCCGCGCGCGACGACGTACGGGAACGGGTCAATGGGCTGATCCGGGCGGGCGGGATCTTCGACCACGTCATCGACTTCGACGCGGCGGCCCGTGACCCCCACCGCCCGACAAGGCTCCGGACGGCCTACGACAGCGGCGACCATCTCCATCTGAACGACGCCGGCTACCGGCTGCTGGGCTCGCTGGTGGACCTGACGGCACTGGTGCCCGACCGGCCCGATTCCGACCAGCTCTGACCTCCTGAGCGCCGGTCAGTCGTCGGACCGGTCCGACGGACCCCGGCCCTTCTCCAGCCGGCCCCGCCCGCGCTCCTGGTCCAGCTCCCGCACCCGCGCCAGCTCCGCATCCCGCAGCCGCTGCTTCTCCGCCTTGCTCCGCTTGCGCTCCACGCCCACGCCGCCCAGCAGCGCGAGCCCGGTGATCCGCACCCGCGGGGAGTCCGGCGACGGGACCCCGTCGTCCTTCGTCCGCTCCCCGAAGCCGCCCAGGATGCCGATGCCCTTGACCTGGACGTCCAGCTCCGGCGGAACCGTCACCTGCATGCCGCCCATGATCGTGAAACAGCGGATGACCACCTCGCGGTCCTCGAAGTTCGCCTCGCGCAGATCGATCTCACCGCCACCCCACATCGCGAACGCGGTGAACTTCCGGCCCACCGTCCAGTTCCCCCGGCGGCCGAAGCCGCCCCAGAGCGCGAACGCGCCACCCGACGTGGCGGGCTTGCCGATCCGGTCCGCCCACCGCCGCTGCGATCCGGTCTGCGCCGGAGCCGCCCCCACCGGGGCCACCGCCACGCCCGGCGCCGGAAGATCCCGCACCAGCGGCTCCAACTCCCCGTGCGTACGCGCCTTGTACGTCGCGTCCAGCCGCTGCTCGAACTCCTCCATCTCCAGCCGGCCCTCGGCGACCGCCTCGCGCAGGGTCTCGGCGACCCGCTCGCGCTCGGCATCGGAGGCACGCATTTCCGGAAGGTCACTTGTCATACCGCGCAGCCTATTGAACGTCCGCATCGCCGTCACAGTCCTAGATGCCGGTGGCGGACTCATACATCTTCGCGATCACGGCCTCGATGTCCGGCTCCCGCACCGACAGGTCGACCAAGGGGTAGTCCGCGGCGATCCGGGCAACCAGCGGAGCAGCCGACTCCGAGGCCGGGAAGGCCAGCCACTGCCGCGGCCCCTCCACCTTCACCGTACGGACCGAGGGCGCCGACTCCAGCCGGATCGGCGGCAGTTGACGCTCCAGGTCGACCACCAGCGTCCGCTCGCTCTCACCCACCTCATGCAGACCGGCGAGGGCACCGTCGTACATCAGGCGGCCGTGGTCGATCACCATCACCCGCTTGCAGAGCTGCTCGATGTCCGTCAGATCATGGGTCGTGAGCAGCACCGTCGTACCGCGCTCGGCGTTCAGGTCCCGCAGGAACCCACGGACCTTGGACTTGGAGACGACATCCAGCCCGATCGTCGGCTCGTCCAGGTACAGCACCTCGGGATCGTGCAGCAGCGCCGCCGCGATGTCGCCGCGCATCCGCTGCCCCAACGACAACTGCCGCACCGGAACGTCCAACAGCTCGCCCAGATCGAGGAGTTCGACACAGCGGTCCAGATTCTCCCGGTAGCGCGCGTCGGGAATCCGGTACATCCGGTGCATCAGGCGGTACGAGTCGCGCAGCGGCAGGTCCCACCAGAGCGTGGTGCGCTGGCCGAACACCACACCGATCCGGTGCGCCAGCCTCGTACGCTCCCGGGAAGGATCGATGCCCGCCACCCGCAGCCGGCCGCCGCTCGGGGTGAGGATGCCAGTCAGCATCTTGATCGTGGTCGACTTCCCCGCGCCGTTCGGGCCGATGTAACCGACCATCTCGCCGCGCGCGACACGGAAGCTGATCGAGTCCACCGCCCGCACCTGGCGGCGTTCACTGCGCATGAAACCAGTCTTGCGACGCACGTCGAAGACCTTCTCCACATTGTCGAGTTCGATGAATCCGGTGGGGGTTCCCGCGTCCATGTCCGATGCCCTGCCTCGTTCGATGTTGTGGATCAACTTCCGGTGCTGCGGTACGCGCGCAGGCCCGAGCGCCAGGCCAGACCGGCGAGCAGCCAGCACAGACCCGCCACCACCGGGGGCAGGAACGCCACCCAGTCCGGCAGCCCCAGCGGGTACTCCCGGCCCAGCACGTACAGCGCGGGCAGCCAGTTCGCGAAGGCCAGCGGCACCACGAATGTCACGCCGCGCACCAGGTCCTTCGCGAAGACCGACGGCGGGTACTGGAGCAGTGTGTTCCCGCCGTACGTGAAGGAGTTCTGCACCTGGGCGGCGTCCTGCGCGACGAACTGGAACGCTCCCCCGGCCACGAACAGCGCCCCGAAGATCGCCGCCCCGCTCAGCAGCATCATCGGCACCATCGCCACCTTCAGCGGCGTCCAGCCGATGTCCAGCGTCACCAGCGCGTACCCCAGCACCAACAGCCCCTGGAGCACCCGCCCCAGCCTGCGCAACGCGAACCGGTCCGCCGCCACCTGGGCGAGCACCGGGGCCGGCCGCACCAGCAAGGTGTCCAGCGTGCCGTCGCGCACCCGCCGACCCAGCCGGTCCATCGAGCCCAGCACCAGGTCGGCGAGGCCGAACGCGGTGCCCGACACCCCGTACAGCAGAGCGATCTCGGGCAGTGTGTAGCCGCCCAACTCGTCCACGTGCGAGAACATCAGCAGGATCGTGACGAAGTCGAAGGCGGTCGCCGCGAAGTTCCCGAACGCCGTCATGGCGAACGAGGCACGGTACGCCATCGTCGAGCGCAGCCACATCATCACGATCAGCCCGTACGCCCGGACACCCTCGACGAGCCTCGACCGTTCGGCGAACACCGCCTCGGGCCAGTCCGCGGGCCGGCCACCGGGCGCGTCCGCCGCCCCGGCCACCTCCACCGCACCGGTCGTGTCAGCCACCCTGGACCACCACCCTCCTCGTCGCCACCGACTGCACCATCCGCCCCACCAGCAGCAGCGCCAGTGCCCAGCCCGCCTGGAAGGCGTACGCCCGCGCCAGCTCCCACCCCGGGTACTTGCCGAGGAACACATCGGCCGGCACCTGGAGCAGCGACGACCACGGCAGCGCCCGCGCGACGTCGCCCAGCACCCCGGGGAACAGCGTCAGCGGGAGCAGCATCCCGGAGAAGAACATCCCGGCCAGCCAGGCCATCTGCGCCGTCCCCGCCCCGTCCAGCAGCCAGAACGCGGAGAGCGCCACCAGATAGCGGATCGCGAAACTCACCACGACGCCGAGCGCCACCGAGACGAGGAAGGCCACCCACACCCCCGGCGACGACGGCAGCGCCAGATCGAAGGCGAGCGATCCCACCAGCATCGGCACGATGCCGCGCCCCAGCAGATGGAACGCGGCACGGCCCAGATCGCCTGCGAGCCACCACAGTTGGAGATCCGCGGGCCGGTAGAGATCGACCGCGATGTCGCCGGTGCGGATCCGCTCGATCAGCTCGTCCTCGAAGCCGCCGCCCATCATGGAACAGGTCATCAGCAGCGCCTGCCCCAGCCAGACGTAGCTGAGCGCCTGGGACATGTCGTAGCCGCCGAGCTGCGGGCGCTCGTCCCACAACGCCACGTAGGTGTACGCCAGGATGAACCCGAAGACGGTATTGGTGAACACTCCCGCCGCCGTGGCGGTCCGGTAGGTGGCGTAGCGCCGGAACCCTCCCGCCGCCACCACCGCGTATAACCGCACCGCATGCACCCCCTCGCCAGGTGCCCAACGGCTTTGGACACCAAAGCGCACGACCCTAGTTCAACAGGGACGGTCGCCGCGACCGCTTTTCGGGGGGCGATTCGGGGTCGATCCGGTGCTTATTCCGTAGAAAAGGGCACTATGGGGGAACTGACCGCGGCCGAGGAGTCTGCACGGACATGAGCGACGAGCCACAGCAGCCGAGCGGGGAACACGAACCCCGGGGCTGGGACCCGAGGGACCCTGCTGCCCACGGCGCCGCCGGGACGCCCGGCGGTACGGGCGGCGAGGACGGGGCGTCCGGCGGTACGGGCAACGGGAGCGGCAAGGCGAAGAAACCCGAGCGCCCCAAGCGCACCGGATGGCGCCGCGCCGTCCCCACCTGGCGGATGGTCCTCGGCGCCGTCCTCCTCGTCGCCGCGCTCCTGATCGGCGGCTTCATCGCCGGATACGAACTCGTCGGCATCCCGGCCGCCAACACCAGCGCCACCGCACAGTCCAACGTCTACCTCTACAAGGACGGCAGCGTCCTCGCCCGCTCCGGCGAGGTCAACCGGGAGAACGTCAAGCTGGCCCAGGTGCCGCTCACCGTCCAGCACGCCGTCCTCGCCGCGGAGGACCGCGACTTCTACTCCGAACGGGCCGTCGACCTCAAGGCCATGGCCCGTGCCGCCTTCAACACGCTCACCGGCAAGGGCAAGCAGGGCGGCTCGACGATCACCCAGCAGTACGTCAAGAACTACTACCTCGGCCAGGAACAGACCGTCATCCGCAAGATCAAGGAGTTCTTCATCGCGGTCAAGCTCAACCGCGAGGAGTCCAAGGACCAGATCTTCGAGGGCTATCTCAACACCAGCTACTTCGGCCGCAACGCCTACGGCATCCAGGCCGCCGCCCAGGCCTACTACTCCAAGGACATCGGCGACATCACCACCGCCGAGGGCGCCTACCTCGCCTCCCTGCTCAACGCCCCCAGCGCGTACGACGTCGTCGTCCACCCCGAGAACAAGGCCGCGGCCCTCGGACGCTGGAACTACGTGCTCGACGGCATGGTCAAGGAGAAGTGGCTCGGCGCCGGCGAACGCGCCGCGATGAAGTTCCCCGTACCCGGCAAGGTCAAGCCGTCCACCGGGCTCTCCGGACAGCGCGGCTACCTCGTCCAGGCCGTCGAGGACTACCTCACCGGCAACGACGTCATCGACGAGAACACCCTCGCCACCGGCGGCTACCGCATCACCACCACCCTGGAGAAGAAGAAGCAGGACGCCCTCGTCAAGGCCGTCGACGACAACGTCATGTCCCACACCAGCCCCGACCGCAAGGCCGACCGCAACGTCCGCGTCGGCGGCGCCTCCATCGACCCCGGCACCGGCCGCGTCGTCGCCATGTACGGCGGCATCGACTACACCAAGCAGTACGTGAACAACGCGACCCGCCGCGACTACCAGGTCGGCTCCACCTTCAAGCCCTTCGTCTTCACCTCCGCCGTCGCCAATGGCTCCACCACCCAGGACGGCCGGCTCATCACCCCCAACACCCTCTACGACGGCACCAACAAACGCATGGTCCAGGGCCCCCACGGACCCACCGGATACGCCCCCGCCAACGAGGACGACATCGACTACGGGCCCATCACCGTCTCCACCGCCACCGACAAGTCCGTCAACGCCGTCTACGCCCAGATGGCCGAGGACGTCGGCCCGGACAAGGTCAAGCAGACCGCCATCGGCCTCGGCCTCCCGAAGAACACCCCCGACCTCACCGCCACCCCGTCCATCGCACTCGGCGTCTCCACCGCCAGCGTCCTGGACATGACCGAGGCGTACGCCACCCTCGCCAACCACGGCCGGCACCGCGCGTACACCCTCGTCGACCGGATCAGCAAGGACGGCGAGGACCTCAAGCTCCCCGACAGCGGGCACACCGAGCAGGCGGTCAGCCGCGAAGCCGCCGACACCACGACCGCGATCCTCCAGAGCGTCGTCGAGGGCGGCACCGGCACCGCCGCCCAGGGCGCGGGACGCCCCGCCGCGGGCAAGACCGGCACCGCCGAGGAGGACAGGGCCGCCTGGTTCGCCGGCTACACCCCCGACCTCACCACCGTCGTCGCCGTCATGGGCCAGGACCCCGAGACCGGCGTACAGAAACCGCTGTACGGAGCACTCGGCCTCGCCCGCATCAACGGCGGCGGCGCACCCGCCCAGACCTGGGCCCAGTACACCGAGGCCGCCCTGCGTTCCACCACGGCCACGGACTTCGACCTCCAACTCGAAAGCGGCGCCGAGGAACCCGCCCCGCCCACCGGCGAGGAATCCAGCCCCGAGAACACCGGAACGCCCTCCGAAACCACCTCCAGCACCCCGCCCAGCAGCCCCGGAAGCACCCCGCCCGGCAGCCCCTCGACCCCCACAAGCAGCGCACCGGCCACCGGCGGCACGGAGACCGGCGGCACGGAGACCGGCAGCCCGGCCGGCGGCACGACGGACCACGGCGGCGCGCAGAACGGCGGCGGTGACAACGGCGACCCCCGCGGCGGCGACAACGGCGGGGGCAGGGGCGCGGGCGGGAACGACATCGGCGGGGACGGCAACGCGCTCCTCCCCGGCACCCGGGGCACCCCGGCGGCCCCGCGTCAGTGACCCGAGGTCGCCTTCAGCCCCACGACGGCGACCAGCAGCAGACAGACGAAGAAGATCCGGGCGGCGGTCACCGGCTCGTTGAGCACCACCATGCCCAGAATCGCCGCACCGGCCGCACCGATACCGACCCACACGCCGTACGCCGTACCGATCGGCAGCGTCCTGGCCGCATGGGACAGCATCACCATGCTCGCCACGATCCCGAGGCCGGTGAACACACTCGGCCACAGCCGGGTGAACCCCTCGGTGTACTTCATCCCGATCGACCAGGCCACTTCCAGCAGACCGGCGACAACGAGCAGAACCCAGGCCATGACGGCACCTCCGACCAGACAGAACACGCGAACAACACGGGTGCGTCGTCTTTTCGAAGCCCGGTACGGCGCGTCTCGTCGGGGTCACCCCACCGTAGCAAAGAACATGCAAAAGGCCTGGTGACACCGGTCACCAGGCCCCACTCACAACTGCTGCGCGTCTACAGATACAGCCCGGTCGAATCCACCGATCCCTCGAACCGGTCCGCCGCCACCGCATGCAGGTCGCGCTCGCGCATCAGCACGTACGCCACACCCCGCACCTCGACCTCCGCACGGTCCTCGGGGTCGTACAGCACCCGGTCGCCCGGCTCCACCGTCCGCACGTTCTGACCCACCGCGACCACCACGGCCCAGGCCAGCCGACGGCCGACCGCGGCCGTCGCCGGAATCAGGATGCCGCCACCGGAACGCCGCTCGCCCTCGGGCGTATCGGACCGGACCAGCACGCGGTCGTGCAGCATGCGGATGGGCAGTTTGTCGTCGGTGTTCTCGCTCACGCCCCGCAACCTACCTGCCCGCCGCGGCCACGCACCCCTCCGGGGTGCACGGGCCGCGATATCAGCTCTTCCGGCGCCGCTTCGACGCCACGACCAGACCCACGACACCCACCGCGAGCAGCGCCGCCGGAATCACCCGCTCCAGCCGCGGGGCCCCGTCCTCGGACACGAACTGTGCCTTCACGTCCGACACCGCCCGGTTCACCGCGACGAAAGCCCGCCCGGCCGTCCGGTCCACGGCCTCGACGGCCTTGGCCTTCACATCACCCATGATCGTATCCGGGTGCACCCGCACCCCGATCTCATCGAGCACCACCGCGAGCTGCTCGCGCCTGCTGATGATGTCCGCCTCGATCTGCGCAGGGGTCCTGGCATCCGACACTGCGCCGCCTCCGTGGTCCTCGTCCGGTAAACCTTCATCGACAGTCTGTCAGCTCGACCACCCGCGCACCCGGCGGCACCCCTATTACGCTCGGTCCCGTACACCCCACGTGCCACCTGAGGAGAACCATGAGCGAGCGACTCCAGCCCGGCGACACCGCCCCCGCCTTCACCCTCCCCGACGCCGACGGCAACGAGATCTCGCTCGCCGACCACAAGGGCCGCAAGGTCATCGTCTACTTCTACCCGGCCGCCCTCACCCCCGGCTGCACCAAGCAGGCCTGCGACTTCACCGACAACCTGGAGCTGCTCGCCGGTGCCGGATACGACGTCATCGGCGTCTCCCCCGACAAGCCCGAGAAGCTCGCCAAGTTCCGCGAGCAGGAAAACCTCAAGGTCACCCTGGTCGGCGACCCGTCCAAGGAGACCCTTGAGGCATACGGCGCCTTCGGCGAGAAGAAGCTCTATGGCAAAACGGTGACGGGCGTCATCCGCTCCACGATCGTCGTGGACGAGGAGGGCAAGGTCGAGCGCGCCCTCTACAACGTCAAGGCCACCGGCCACGTCGCCAAGATCATCAAGGACCTCGGCATCTGAGCCGACCGTCTCCCGGCCCCCGGAATGTCCTGTGCCGCTTCGTCCTCGACCGAAGCGGCACAGGGCATTCCACATCTTGTCGGATATCGGACGTGACACTCCGATAAATGGCTCGTTGATCCGTACGAGGCCACGAACACGCGGCCGGATACGGAGGGGAACGTGGCGGTTCGATACACCCGCGAGTTACTCGAAGAGGCGGCGCGGGAGACCACGAACACGAACGATGCGGTCCGCTGGTGCGGGGGAACACCGACGCCGGGGAGCCGGAGCTATCTGCGCCAGAAGATGGCGCAGGCAGGCGTAGACACATCCCATTTCACGACAGGGCGGATCCGCCATCAGGAAACGCGGCTGCGCGAGGTGGTCGCCGAGTCCGCCAGCATGACTGATGTCCTCCGACGCCTGGGCATCAGCCCGGTTGGAGGCAACCACACTCACATCAGCCGCCGAATCGCAGCACTGGGCATCGACACATCGCATTTCTCTACGCCCCCGCGCTGCCCAAAGGGCCCACGCGGCAATCTGCTCACTCTGAAGTCGCCACTGGATGGAAGGACTCCCGGCGACCGGCTCCGCCGGGAACTCATCCGCATCGGGGTGCCGGAACACTGCGCATCGTGTGGCACAGGCACCGAGTGGAACAACAAGCCGCTGCGGCTTGAGGTAGACCACATGAATGGCGACTGGTGGGACAATCGTCCGGGCAACCTGCGACTACTGTGCCCCAACTGCCATGCGGTGACGGACACTTACCGT
This sequence comes from Streptomyces sp. NBC_00984, assembly GCF_045162475.1. Taxonomy (NCBI): domain Bacteria; kingdom Bacillati; phylum Actinomycetota; class Actinomycetes; order Kitasatosporales; family Streptomycetaceae; genus Streptomyces; species Streptomyces sp. NBC_00984. The sequence continues at coordinate 5,736,632 of NZ_CP108734.1, read as the reverse complement.
GGACGCAAGCGGCGGGCAACGATTTGAACAGGCCGCGGTACACACCCGAGCTGCTTGCCCGGGCGGCAGCTGCGGCGACAAGCCTTGTCGATCTCATGCGTCGACTCGACGCCCCTCTCGCCAGCGGACCTCGCCGGTACCTCCGCATCAGACTGGCGCACTACGACATCGACACGTCGCACTTCATGGATGAGCCGTTACCTCCTCAGCCAGCCCGTTCGTACCCCAGAGAACGCCTGCAGGAGGCAGCAGCCAACTCACACAGCATCCGCGAGATGCTTGAGTTCATGGGCGTCGTGCCGTATGACAGCCTCTACTCCCACATCAGCCGAAAGCTTGAGAAGTTCGGCATAGATACCGCACATTTCACCGGCCCCCGCCGCCAGGGCGACCGGCTCTGCTTCCCTCGCGAAGAGATCACTCGGGCCGTCGCAGAATCACTCAGCATGGCCGGGGTGATGCGCGTGCTCGGGAAGCATCCCTCCGGTGGCGCAGGAAGAGCAAAGGCCCAGCGAAGCATTGCGGTGTACGAACTGTCGACAGCCCATTTCGTGGGACAAGGACACAACGCAGGCCGCTCTCCCTCCACCCGCCGCTCGGCGCAGGACATCCTGCAACGACTCCCTGCCGGGGCGCCGAGGACAAAGACGGCCCTGCTGCGACGAGCACTCGACGAGACCGGGGCACCGCAAGCCTGTGGCGAATGCGGTCTGGGAGGAGTGTGGCAGGGCAAGCGCCTCGTCCTGGAGATCGACCACATCAATGGCGATCGGCTCGACAACCGCCGCGAGAACCTGCGCTACCTGTGCCCGTCCTGCCACAGCCAAACCCCAAGCTTCTCCAATCGCTCCCACCGGCTCCGCGTAGCACGGTAACCTTGGCTTCGTTCTGCGCCCGTACGCCAACTGGTGAGCGGCGACTTTTAGGTAGTCGTGTTTGTGTCGGTTCGAGTCCGACCGGGCGCACCGAATAGCCGAGCACGCCCGGCCCTCTCAACAAGGGGCCGGGCGTTGCCGCGTCACCCCACCAGCTCCCGCACCACCGGCACCAGTGCCCGGAACGCCTTGCCCCGGTGGCTGATCGCGTTCTTCTCCGCCGGGGTCAGTTCCGCGCAGGTGCGGGTGTCGCCCTCGGGCTGGAGGACCGGGTCGTAGCCGAAGCCGTTCGTGCCGGACGGGGTGTGGCGCAGGGTGCCCGTCAGGCGGCCCTCGACCACGCGTTCCGTGCCGTCGGGCAGGGCGAGGGCGGCCGCGCAGGCGAAGTGGGCGCCGCGGTGGGGCGCGTCGATGTCGGAAAGCTGGGCCAGGAGCAGGTCCAGGTTGGCCTTGTCGTCGCCGTGGGTGCCGGCCCAGCGGGCGGAGAAGATGCCGGGGGCGCCGCCGAGCACGTCCACGCAGAGGCCGGAGTCGTCGGCGACGGCGGGGAGGCCGGTGGCCTTGGCGAGGGCGTGGGCCTTGAGCAGGGCGTTCTCGGCGAAGGTGACGCCGGTCTCCTTGACGTCGGGGACGTGGGGGTACGCGTCCGCGCCGACGAGCTCATGGGTGAGGCCGGCGTCGGCGAGGATCGCGTGGAGTTCGGTGATCTTCCCGGCGTTGCGGGTGGCGAGGATGAGGCGGGTCATGTCACCCAGTATCGGGGGTGGTCAGGGCGTGCAGACCTTGCCGATCTCCGCGGCGGCGTCGGTGACCGGGGTGATGTCGGGGGTGGCGTCGCCCTTGTCGATGGAGTCGCGGACGTTGCCGACGCCCTTCTGGAGGTCGTCGACGGCCTTGCCGAGGTCGGCGTTGTCGGTCTTGTCGCCGAGGTCGCCGAGGTCCTTCTCGATCTCGTCGAGGGCTTCGGAGGCCTGTGTGGGGTCGCTGGTGGCGTTGGAGACCGCCTGCTGGAGGTTGTCGACGCTGGTGGCGATGTCGTCGGCGGTGCGGACGCAGTCCAGCGCCTTGTCGACGGCGCCGCAGCCGGACGCTGCGGTGAGGGCGAGGGCGGTCAGGGTCAGCGCGACGGTGATGCGGCGATGGCGGGCGGCCTTGGCCATGGTGCGGTTCCTCCCCGGATGCGGATACGCGGACGGGCGCACGGTTCGACCCGTGCGCCCGTGTTCGTAACGACGCGCTGTGGTGCGTACTTGGTTGCTTCTTTACTCGCCGAGGGTGTGGGCGAGGGCCTCGTGCTGGATGGCGGTCAGGTCCGCGCAGCCGGCCGTGGCGAGGTCGAGGAGGGCGCCCAGTTCCTTGCGGTCGAAGGGGGTGGCCTCGGCGGTGCCCTGGACCTCGACGAAGCGGCCGTCGCCGGTGCAGACGACGTTCATGTCGGTCTCGGCGCGGACGTCCTCCTCGTAGCAGAGGTCGAGGAGGGGGGTGCCGTCGACGATGCCGACGCTGATCGCGGAGACGGTGTCGGTCAGCGGCTTGCGGCCGTGCTTGACGATCTTCTTGTGCTGGGCCCAGGTGACGGCGTCGGCGAGGGCGACGTAGGCGCCGGTGATGGCGGCGGTGCGGGTGCCGCCGTCGGCCTGGAGGACGTCGCAGTCGAGGACGATGGTGTTCTCGCCGAGCGCCTTGTAGTCGATGACGGCGCGCAGGGAGCGGCCGATGAGGCGGCTGATCTCGTGGGTGCGGCCGCCGATCTTGCCGCGGACGGATTCGCGGTCGCCGCGGGTGTTGGTGGAGCGGGGCAGCATGGAGTATTCGGCGGTGACCCAGCCCTCGCCGCTGCCCTTGCGCCAGCGCGGGACGCCTTCGGTGACGGAGGCGGTGCAGAAGACCTTGGTGTCGCCGAAGGAGATGAGTACGGAGCCTTCGGCGTGCTTGCTCCATCCGCGTTCGATGGTGACGGGGCGGAGCTGTTCGGGGGTGCGGCCGTCGATACGAGACATGGCGTCGACTTTATCGGGTGCGGGCGTGGCGTCCGTTCGGGTGCGGGGCGGTCCCGGTCCGCACCCGGTCCGGGTGCGGCACAGGCCCCGTCGGGGTGGGCGGGGCCTGTACGGTGCCGAGCGGTCGGCTCAGCGGGGGGTCCGGCGGCCGGTCACATCATGTCTTCGATGTCGGCGGCGATGGGGTCGGCGTCGGTGCCGATGACGACCTGGATCGCGGTGCCCATCTTCACGACGCCGTGGGCTCCGGCGGCCTTGAGCGCGGCTTCGTCGACCTTGCTCGGGTCGTGGACCTCGGTGCGGAGGCGGGTGATGCAGCCTTCGATCTCGTCGATGTTCTCGATACCGCCGAGCCCGGCGACGATCTTCTCAGCCTTGCTGGCCATGGCCTTCTCCCTGGTTCTTCACATGCGTGCGACGGCCCGCTCTGGGTCCGTTTCGTCACCGTAACGCACGTTTGGCCCAGCTTCGCGAGCGGGTGGCCGGACCGTCCTCAATGATGACGATCACCGGCGCCCTGTCTTCCAGGCGGGTTACGCACCGTACCTCAACTGGTCTACACCAGTCTGCAACGACCGCCGAACGCACCGTGTTCCGGGAGGATGCCGATGAGCTCGAGCAGTGCCGCAGTGCCGCAGAAGACGTGGTGGAACGGCCTCTTCCAAGGCCTCCAGAAGATGGGCCGCAGCCTCCAGCTCCCGATCGCCGTGCTGCCGGCGGCCGGCATTCTCAACCGGTTGGGCCAGCCGGACGTATTCGGCGACGAGGGCCTGGGCTGGAACAACATCGCCAAGGTGTTCGCGGCTGCGGGCGGTGCGCTGCTCGACTCGGGCCTCGGCCTTCCACTGCTGTTCTGCATCGGTGTCGCGATCGGCATGGCGAAGAAGTCGGACGGCTCGACCGCGCTCGCCGCGGTGGCCGGCTTCCTCGTCTATTACGCGGTGCTGCACGCCTTCCCGGTGGACTGCGCCCCGGGTTCGACGTTCACCTCGGGCGGCACCTGGTTCGGTACCTGCGTGACCGGCGACGCCAAGGTCACGGCCGCCGAGTACCAGAACCCCGGCGTGTTCGGCGGCATCGTGATGGGCCTGCTGTCCGCCTGGTTCTGGCAGCGGTACCACCGGGTCAAGCTGGTGGACTGGCTGGGCTTCTTCAACGGCCGCCGGCTCGTCCCGATCATCATGGCCTTCGTCGGCCTCCTCTTCGCGGGCCTGTGCGCCTGGTTGTGGCAGCCGATCGGTGACGGCCTGACCAGCTTCTCCAAGTGGCTGGTGGACCTGGACTGGGTGGGCTCCGGCATCTTCGGTCTCGCCAACCGCGCGTTGCTGGTCATCGGCCTCCACCAGTTCCTGAACACGTTCGTCTGGTTCCAGTTCGGCGACTTCACCAAGCCGGACGGCACGGTCGTGCACGGTGACATCAACCGCTTCCTGGCGGGCGACCCGACGGCCGGCCAGTTCACCTCGGGCTTCTTCCCGATCATGATGTTCGCCCTCCCCGCGGCGGCGCTGGCGATCTACCACTGCGCCAAGCCGCATCGCCGCAAGGCGGTCGGCGGCATGATGCTCTCGGTCGGCCTGACGTCGTTCGTGACGGGCATCACCGAGCCGATCGAGTACTCGTTCCTCTTCGTCGCACCACTGCTGTACGGCATCCACGCGGTGCTCACCGGTGTCTCGATGGCGGTGACATGGGCACTCGGGGTCAAGGACGGCTTCAGCTTCTCGGCGGGTCTGATCGACTACGTCATCAACTGGAGCCTGGCGACCAAACCCTGGCTGATCATTCCGATCGGCCTGGTATTCGCCGCCGTGTACTACGTGATCTTCCGGTTCGCGATCACCAAATTCAATCTCCAGACGCCGGGCCGCGAGCCCGATGAGCTGGAGGAGGAGATCGAGAGGAACCTCACGAAGTAGCAGGTCGAAAAGGTTTCCGGCCCCGCCGGAGCAGTCCCCCCAAGGCCCTCGGACCCACGCGGTCCGGGGGCCTTCGGCATGTCACCGAGCGTGGGTGATAGCTCATGCGAAGTAATCGGAATTTGCAGGTTCCTTATCTGTAGCTCACCATGCTAAAACTGGTCTACACCACTGAGTGGTCCAGACCACGTGGCGTTCTGCCGCGTTTGTCGAGTCGTCGCCTCCCCCCTCAAACGACCTGGGCGGCGCCTTGTCCCATGGAGGAAGCTGATGTCCACGGCAGACACCGCACCCGCGGTCACCAAGAAGAAGGGTGCCGGCGTGATGTCGGTCATGCAGCGCATCGGCCGCAGCCTCATGCTGCCGGTCGCGGTGCTGCCGGCGGCCGCGCTCCTGGTGCGTCTCGGCCACGACGACATGCTCGGCAGGGCCTCGTTCCCGGACTTCGTCACCAAGATCGCGAGCTTCATGGACGCGGGTGGCAACGCGATCCTCGACAACATGGCGCTGCTGTTCGCCGTCGGCATCGCGATCGGCTTCGCCAAGAAGTCGGACGGTTCGACCGCGCTCGCGGCCGTCACCGGCTACCTGGTCTTCCAGAAGGTGCTGGCCACCTTCACCGACAGCAACCTTCCGCAGGTCGCGACGGTGGTCGACGGCAAGATAGTCATGACGGACGCCCCCGTGGACGCCAAGGTCCTCGGCGGTGTGGTGATGGGCATCGTCGTGGCGCTGCTCTACCAGAAGTTCTACCGGACGAAGCTGCCCGCCTGGGCGGGCTTCTTCGGCGGCCGCCGCCTGGTCCCGATCCTCTCCGCCTTCGCGGGTCTGGTCATCGGCGTCGTCTTCGGTTACATCTGGCCCGTGCTCGGCACCGGGCTGCACAACTTCGGCGAGTGGCTGGTCGGTTCCGGCGCGGTCGGCGCGGGCATCTTCGGTGTCGCCAACCGTGCGCTGATCCCCGTCGGCATGCACCACCTGCTGAACTCGTTCCCGTGGTTCCAGGCCGGTGAGTACCACGGCAAGAGCGGCGACATCAACCGCTTCCTGGCCGGTGACCCGACGGCCGGACAGTTCATGACCGGCTTCTTCCCGATCATGATGTTCGCCCTCCCGGCCGCGTGCCTCGCGATCGTGCACTGCGCCCGTCCGGAGCGGCGCAAGGTCGTCGGCGGCATGATGTTCTCGCTCGCGCTCACCGCGTTCGTGACCGGTGTCACCGAGCCGATCGAGTTCACGTTCATGTTCATCGCCCCGGTGCTGTACGCGATCCACGCGGTGCTCACCGGTGTCTCCATGGCCCTCACCTGGGGGCTCGGTATGAAGGACGGCTTCGGCTTCTCCGCGGGTGCCGTCGACTTCTTCCTGAACCTGGGCATCGCGAGCAAACCGTGGTTGCTGGTGCTGGTCGGCCTCTGCTTCGCGGTGGTCTACTACGCGGTCTTCCGCTTCGCGATCACCAAGTTCAACCTGCCCACTCCGGGCCGTGAGTCCGACGAGGAGCTCGCCGAGCTGCTCAAGGCCGAGGCGAAGTAACCCTCGCCACCGCACGACGAAGCCCTCATCTCCCACGGCGGGAGGTGAGGGCTTCGTCGTGCGGCCTGATCCGAACGAGAGACCCTAGACCTCGTACACCGCTCCCGGCACCGCTACCTCCGCCGGTCCGTGGAAGACCGTGCGGGCGTCGGCCAGGTTGCGGTCGGCGTCGGTCCACGGCGGGATGTGGGTCAGGACGAGGCGGCCCACTCCGGCGCGGGCGGCGGTCTCGCCCGCCTCGCGGCCGTTGAGGTGGAGGTCCGGGATGTCCTCCTTGCCATGGACGAACGATGCTTCGCACAGGAACAGGTCGACGCCCTCGGCGAGTTCGTCCAGGGCGTCGCAGATCCCCGTGTCACCGGAGTACGCCAGCGAGCGGCCGCCGTGCTCGATCCGGATCGCGAAGGTCTCGACGGGGTGGCAGACCTTCTCCGTACGGACCGAGAAGGGGCCGATCTCGAACGATCCCGGCTTCAGCGTGTGGAAGTCGAAGACCTCGCTCATCGCGTGCTCGGACGGGGTGTCGGCGTGTGCGGTGGTCAGCCGCTGCTCGGTGCCGTCGGGCCCGTAGACCGGGAGGGGGGCGGAGCGGCCCCCGTCGTGCCGGTAGTAGCGGACGACGAAGTACGCGCACATGTCGATGCAGTGATCGGCATGGAGGTGGCTGAGGAAGATGGCGTCGAGGTCGTAGAGACCGACATGGCGCTGCAGCTCGCCGAGGGCGCCGTTGCCCATGTCGAGGAGCAGCCTGAAGCCGTCGGCCTCTACGAGGTAGCTCGAACACGCTGATCCCGCGGACGGGAACGAGCCGGAGCAGCCGACGACGGTGAGCTTCATGGAGCGTGAACCTCCGAGACGTGGGAACGGGGAGGGTTCGTGCGGTCTGTTGAGCGGTTTGTCGAGCGTAAGGCGCGAAACAGCCGGTCGCTCCTCCACGGCCGTCCGTTGTGGGGGAACTCACCTGCTCTGTCACCGGTTCGATGGAAGCGGTGGTGACGCCGGTACGGTCGGGACATGGACATGTCCTGGTGGTGGATCGCGCTCGTTCTTGTCGTGCTGCTCGCGCTCGTCGCGGCGGTCGCCGATGGGCGGGGGCGGGGCGGTCGCGGCCCTCGTGGGCGTTCCCGCAGGTCGGCGGGTACGGCGGGTACGCGCACCGGTGGGCGTCCGGGTGGGCGGACCCGCCCGCCGGCGGGGCCCGGACGGGGGCCGGGGCCGGAGCGGAGGCCGCGGCCGGGCGAGATCTGGTGGGCCGAGGTGCCGTACGAGGACGGGCCCGGGGGGAAGGACCGGCCGTGTCTGGTGCTGTCGGTACGGGGCGACTCGGCGCTCGTCGCGAAGATCACCAGCAAGCGTCACGAGGACCGGCCCGGGGTGATCGTGCTGCCCGCGGGGACGGTGGGGGACGCGCAGGGACGGGCGAGCTTCCTGGAGACGGACGAGCTGCGGGAGGTCGCCGTGCGCGGGTTCCGGCGACGGGTGGGGGTCGTGGACGCGGCGGTGTGGGAGCGGGTGCGGGGGCTCGGATGAGGTGGGGCGGGGTGGGCGCGGGCGGGGTTCGCCCGCGCCCTGGGCCTGTCCGGCCCTGATCCGCCGGACAGGTCCGGGGCCCTACGCCCAGAGCTGGCCGTGCAGCGTCTCGATGGCCGCTTCCGTGGTCGGGGCCGTGTAGACGCCCGTCGACAGGTACTTCCAGCCGCCGTCCGCGACGACGAAGACGATGTCGGCCGGCTCCCCCGCCTTGACGGCCTTGTTCCCCACTCCGATCGCCGCGTGGAGCGCCGCGCCGGTGGAGACGCCCGCGAAGATGCCCTCCTGCTGGAGGAGTTCGCGGGTACGGGTGACCGCGTCCGCCGAGCCGACGGAGAAGCGGGTGGTGAGGACCGAGGCGTCGTAGAGCTCGGGGACGAATCCCTCGTCGAGGTTGCGGAGCCCGTAGACCAGGTCGTCGTAGCGCGGCTCGGCGGCGACGATCCGGATGTCCGGCTTGTGTTCGCGCAGGTAGCGGCCGACGCCCATGAGCGTCCCCGTGGTGCCGAGGCCGGCCACGAAGTGGGTGACGGACGGGAGGTCGGCGAGGATCTCCGGGCCGGTGGTGGCGTAGTGGGCGCCCGCGTTGTCCGGGTTTCCGTACTGGTAGAGCATGACCCAGTCGGGGTGCTCGGCGGCCAGTTCCTTGGCGACGCGCACCGCTGTGTTGGAGCCGCCCGCCGCCGGGGAGGAGATGATCTCGGCGCCCCACATGGCGAGCAGGTCGCGCCGTTCCTGGGAGGTGTTCTCCGGCATGACGCACACGATGCGGTAGCCCTTGAGCTTGGCCGCCATGGCGAGCGAGATGCCGGTGTTGCCGCTGGTGGGCTCCAGGATGGTGCAGCCGGGGGTCAACCGGCCGTCCTTCTCCGCCTGTTCGACCATGTGGAGCGCGGGGCGGTCCTTGATCGAGCCGGTGGGGTTGCGGTCCTCCAGCTTGGCCCAGATGCGGACGTCGTCCGAGGGTGACAGCCGCGGCAGGCGGACGAGCGGGGTGTTGCCCACCGCGGCGAGCGGGCTGTCGTACCGCATCAGTTCATGCCGCCGGCGACGGCCGGGAGGATTGTGACGTTGTCGCCGTCGTTGAGCTCGGTGGAGATGCCGTCGAGGAAGCGGACGTCCTCGTCGTTGAGGTAGACGTTGACGAAGCGGCGGAGTTCGTTGCCGTCGACGATGCGCTCGCGGATGCCGTTGTGGCGGCTCTCCAGGTCCGTGAGGAGGTCGGCGAGGGTCGCTCCGTTGCCCTCGACGGACTTGGCGCCGTCGGTGTAGGTGCGGAGGATGGTCGGGATGCGGACCTCGATGGCCATGGCGTGGGCTCCTGTCGGAAACGGAGAGGTGGCGTGGGGCGCGCGGCTCTGCCCCCGCGCGGGGGTCGGTGCGTGACGTGTGGTGCTCGGGCCGCGGGCCCGGCTCAGGCCTTGCGGCCGGCGGGCAGGCGGCACGTACAGATCGCGCTGGAGAGCCTGCACAGGTCGACGTGCAGGCGCGCGACGAGCAGCATGCCCGGCGTCTTGTCGCTCACGTCATGGGGAACCATGCGCTCATCGTATCGATTCCCGGTCCGTAATCCCGAGTGTGATCTCACCTGATGGATGGTGGGCGTTCGGCAGGCGGACGGGGCCGTGGTGGGTCCGGTCCCGTCCGCCGGTGGGCGGCCTGCCGGTGTCCGGCGGTACGGCGTGGTCAGGCGGTTTCGTACGCCTCGACGACCTCGACGTCCTCCTCGGTGATCTCGCCGTCCACGATGCGGTACGAGCGGAACTGGAAGGGGCCCGCGTCGTCGGTGTCCGCCGTGGAGACGAGGACGTAGTGGGCGCCGGGCTCGTTGGCGTAGGTGACGTCGGTGCGGGAGGGGTAGGCCTCGGTCGCGGTGTGGGAGTGGTAGACGATCACCGGCTCCTCGTCGCGGTCGTCCATCTCGCGGTAGAGCTTGAGGAGGTCGGCCGAGTCGAACTCGTAGAAGGTGGGTGACCGGGCGGCGTTGAGCATCGGGATGAACCGTTCGGCCCGGCCGGTCCCGGCCGGGCCCGCGACCACGCCGCACGCCTCGTCGGGGTGGTCGGCGCGGGAGTGCGCGACGATCTGGTCGTGGAGCGCCTTGGTGATGGTCAGCATTTCGCCAGGATAGGCATGCGGGCCCCTGCGTACCGAAGTGTGGTACGCAGGGGCCCGCATGGTGGACGCAACCGCCGGGGCGGTCGGTCGGGGCGGCCGGTCGGGGCGGCTCAGTCCTTGGCGAAGGCCTTGTTCTCGGGGTTGCGGGCCTTGAGGACCAGGTACGAGACGCCGAGGAGGGCGGCCCACAGCGGGGCACAGTACAGCGAGATCCTGGTGTCCTTGTCGATGCCCATCATCACGACGACCACCGCGATGAAGGCCAGTGCGAAGACGCTGGTGTACGGGGCGCCGGGGGCCCGGAAGCCCGACTGCGGAAGCACCCCGAGGTCGGCGAGGCGGCGGTAGCGGATCTGGCTGATCAGGATCATGATCCAGGCCCACATGCCGGAGATGGTGGCGAACGAGACGACGTAGGTGAAGGCGTCACCGGGCCACTGGTAGTTGATCCAGACGCCGACGAGCATCAGGGCGGCGGAGAAGGTGGTGCCGACGAGCGGGGTGCCGCTCCGGGTGAGCCGGGTGAAGAGCTTCGGCCCCTGCCCGTTGAGTGCGAGGTCGCGCAGCATGCGGCCGGTGGAGTACATGCCGGAGTTGCAGGAGGAGAGCGCCGCGGTCAGCACGACGAAGTTGACGATCCCGGCGCCGAGACCGAGGCCCATCTTGTCGAAGGCTTCGACGAACGGGGAGACGCCCGGCGAGAACTCGGTCCACGGGACCACGGAGAGGATCATGACGAGGGCGCCGACGTAGAAGACGGCGATGCGCCACGGCACGGTGTTGATGGCCTTGGGCAGCACGGTCTTCGGGTCCTTGGACTCGCCCGCGGTGACGCCGACGAGTTCGACGGCGAGGAAGGCGAACATCACGATCTGCAGGGTCATCAAGGTGCCCTTGATGCCGTTCGGGAAGAATCCGCCGTCGGACCAGAGATGGGTGACGGACGCGGTGTCCCCGGCGTCGGAGAAGCCGAGGGTGAGAATTCCGGCGCAGATGAGGATCATGCCGACGATGGCGGTCACCTTGACCATGGAGAACCAGAATTCGAGTTCTCCGAAGAGCTTCACGGAGATCAGGTTCACGCCGTACAGAATGATCGTGAAGACCAGTGCGGAAACCCATTGGGGAATGCTGAACCAGAACGTCATGTACTGGGCGGCGGCGGTGACTTCGGTGATTCCGGTGACGACCCAGAACAGCCAGTAGGTCCAGCCGGTGACGAATCCGGCGAAGGGGCCGATGAATTCACGGGCGTACTCGGAGAAGGAACCCGAGACCGGGCGGTACATGAGGAGTTCACCCAGGGCCCGCATGATGAAGAAGATCACCAGGCCCGCGACGGCGTAGGCCAGGATGAGGCTGGGTCCGGCCTTGGCTATCGCCTTTCCCGCACCGAGGAAGAGCCCGGTGCCGATGGCTCCGCCGATGGCGATCATCTGGATCTGACGGGCGCCGAGGGCCCGCTGGTATCCCTCGCCCGCCGGGCCGGCATCCGCGACTTCTACGGCCCGCCGGCCGTCCTGCCCTTTGTCGACCTGTGCCGATGTCATGTGCTGCGCCTTTCTCCACGCCGATCCGCGCCGTTGAGGCAGCGGATCAGGTCCTGATCCCCCCGGATATGGATGGAGTGCCGCCGGCGGTGGCCGGCTCGTGGCGTCCTCGGGAACAGGTGTGGCGTCCCCCGAGTGGTCGTGAAGATTTATCACGACCACCTGGGAGACCCACCGGGCGTTATGTGGTGCACACCACAGTAAAAAGCGGACAAGAGTTTCCTGCCGCAGCAAAAAGGCCATTCGGGTGACGGGATCGTTATTCGGATTTGAGCGTCCGTTGAGCGAACGCCCGGCGCGCATCCGGCGGCATCCCGGGCAGCTGCCGCTACGGCATCAGCGTCTCCACGAGCGTTTCCTGGAGCGCGCCGAGCCAGAGGTAGGCCATGACCATCGGCTTGCGCGGGTCGCTGTCGGGGAGCCGGTAGAGCGATCCGGCGCCGCCCCCACCCCCGCCCCCGCCCTCGGCCTCGCCCTCATCCTCGTCGGAGACCTCCAGGCGGGTGCCGATGGTGAGCCGGAGGTCGTTGAGGGCACCGAGCCAGTTGCGGCATTCGTCGCCGGTGAGTTCGAGCACGGCGCCGCCGTTCCCGGCGATCGTGAGGGCGTCCAGGGTGCGCACGACAGTGAGGGCGTCGTCGCGCTTGCGGGCGCGCAGATCGTTCTCTGTGAAGCGGCGGAACTCGGCGGAGGCGGCCCGCACTTCGCTGTCCTCGTCGCCGTACGCCTCGGGGAAGAGACGGGCCAGGGCGGGATCGGTGGGCGGTTCGCTGGGGCCCTCCGCGAAGAGGGCGGCGAGCGGGTCCGCGCCCTCGGCGGGTTCGTCGCCGGGACCGATCAGTTCCAGCAGCTGGACGGCGAGGGAGCGCAGGATCGCGATCTCCACCTCGTCGAGCGCGACGGCCGCGCCGCCGCCGGGGGTGGCCTCGAAGTGGCCGGCCATGGGTTTTCTCCGATGGTGGGTCGGGCGGGGCAGGAGTCGGGCGGGGCGGCGGACGATCGGTCTAGTTGCGGTCCTGCGTGAGGGTGGCCCACAGCCCGTAGCCGTGCATGGCCTGGACGTCGCGCTCCATCTCCTCGCGGCTGCCGCTGGAGACGACCGCGCGCCCCTTCTGGTGGACGTCCAGCATCAGCTTGTGCGCCTTGTCCTTGGAGTAGCCGAAGTAGGCCTGGAAGACATAGGCCACATAGCTCATGAGATTGACCGGGTCGTTGTGGACCAGCGTCACCCAGGGGACGTCGGGCTCGGGGACGACGACAGTCTCCTCGGCCGATTCGGGACGCTCGATCTCTGTGGGGGCGACGCTCACCCACCCCATGCTGCCACTCGGGAGGGTGCATCGCACAAACGACCCGAGATCTCGTCACTCTGACGAAATAGGGGTAGCATCCGGAACATGAACTCTGCGGACCTTGGGCGACGGGTCGGTGTGCCGTCGACAGCGCTCTTCACCGACCAGTACGAGCTCACGATGGTGCAGGCCGCGCTGAAGGCCGGCACGGCCGACCGGCGGTCGGTCTTCGAGGCGTTCACGCGTCGGCTGCCCGAAGGGCGGCGCTACGGCGTCGTCGCGGGCATCGGACGGGTGCTGGACGCGGTGGAGAACTTCCACTTCGACGACGAGATGCTCACCTTCCTGCGCGAACAGAACGTCGTGGACGGACCCACGCTCGCCTGGCTGGCCGACTACGGCTTCAGCGGTGACATCTGGGGCTACCCGGAGGGCGAGGTGTACTTCCCCGGCTCGCCGATCCTGCGGGTCGAGGGCTCCTTCGCCGAGTGCGTGCTGCTGGAGACGGTGATCCTGTCGATCCTCAACCACGACTCGGCCATCGCCGCCGCGGCGTCCCGGATGTCCGCCGCGGCCGGTGGGCGTGGCCTGATCGAGATGGGTGCACGACGCACCCATGAGCTCTCGGCGGTGGCGTCGGCGCGTGCCGCGTACATCGGCGGCTTCGACACCACCTCCGACCTGGCGGCGGGCTTCCGCTACAACATCCCGACCGTCGGGACGAGCGCCCACGCCTTCACGCTGCTCCACGACACCGAGCGCGACGCGTTCCGGGCCCAGGTCGACTCGCTGGGCCGGGGCACGACGCTGCTGGTCGACACGTACGACGTCACCGAGGCGGTCCGTACGGCGGTCGAGGTCGCGGGGACCGAGCTGGGCGCGGTACGGATCGACTCCGGGGACCTGCTGCTGGTCGCGCACCGGGTGCGGCAGCAGCTGGACGAGCTGGGCGCCACGGAGACGAAGATCGTGGTGACCTCGGATCTGGACGAGTACGCCATCGCCTCGCTGGCCGCGGCGCCGGTCGACGCGTACGGGGTGGGCACGCAGCTGGTGACCGGCAGCGGGCAGCCCACCTGCTCGATGGTCTACAAGCTCGTCGCCCGTGCCGGGTCCGCCGACCCCGCGGAGCCGCTGCGTCCGGTCGCCAAGAAGTCGCTCGGCGCGAAGTCGTCGGTGGGCGGTCGCAAGTGGGCCGCGCGCCGGCTGGACGAGAACGGGGTGGCCGAGGCGGAGGTGGTCGGCACCGGCGCCGTGCCCGCGGAGCTGGCCGACCGGCAGCTGCTGGTCGAGCTGGTCAAGGGCGGAGAGGTGATAGCCCGGGAGCCGCTGGACGCGGCGCGCGAGCGGCACATAGCGGCACGGGCGGGGCTGCCGATGTCGGCGCTGCAACTCTCCCGCGGAGAGCCGGTGATTCCCACGGAGTACGCGTGAGCGAGGGGCGCGGTGGTGGGCGGGCGCGCCCGGCCACCACCGCGCCCCGGGGCGCCGCGCGGGCTCCGTTCCGTCCCCTCCCTATCCGGGGCCGGAGTCCCTAGGCTCGAATCACACCCCCCACGACCGCCGACCGTCCCCCACCGAAGGACACCCGCCATGCACCGCGCCTTGATCGTCGTCGACGTTCAGAACGACTTCTGCGAGGGCGGCAGCCTCGCCGTGGCGGGGGGCGCCGATGTCGCCGCCGCCATCACCGATCTGATCGGGGAGGCCCAGGCCGGGTACCGCCATGTGGTGGCCACCCGCGACCACCACATCGACCCGGGCAATCACTTCTCCGCCCAGCCGGACTTCGAGCAGTCCTGGCCGGCGCACTGCGTGGCCGGCACGGAGGGGGTCGGCTTCCACCCGAACTTCGCGCCCGCGGTCGCCTCGGGGGCGGTCGAAGCGGTGTTCGACAAGGGTGCCTACGCCGCGGCGTACAGCGGCTTCGAGGGCCTCGACGAGAACGGTGTGGGGCTGGCCGACTGGCTGCGGGACCGCCGGATCACCGAGGTCGACGTCGTCGGCATCGCGACCGACCACTGTGTGCGGGCGACGGCGCTGGACGCGGTCCGGGCGGGCTTCACCACGCATGTGCTGCTCGACCTGACCGCGGGGGTCGCCGAGGCGACCACGGAGCGGGCCCTGGAGGAGCTCCGCAGGGCGGGCGTGAAGCTGTCCGGCAAGCCGGTGGTGTAGCGGCACGGACCCCGCGATCCGGGCCGGCCCCGCGCCTCAGGCCGGCCGTCGTACGGGTATGGCCGGGCGCACCAGGGCCCGGATCGGGTGCCAGAGCTCCTGCGCCTTCTCCGGTCTCGCCCGCCACAGCAGCCCGTCGGGGTGGTGCAGCACGGCGGTGATCTCGTCGGGTGTGGGCGGCTCGGCGTTGCCGCGGAGGTAGACGGCGCGCAGGCCCGCGTTGCGCAGCCGGGTCAGGGCGCGGGCCCGGTTGGCCGCGTGCACCAGGACCCGGACCGGGGCGCCCGGACCCGCTCCGTCCGTCGGACTGGGCAGGGTGATCGCCACCACCACACTGCCGTTCGGCAACTTGCAGAATCCTCCGCCTGCCATACTCCGCGCTCCCCCGTGAGACGTCGTGTCAATAAGGATCCGAACAAGACGCACCTAAACACGATCGGCCGCCGCCCGCTAGAGGGCGACGGCCGATCATGCTCTGACCTGCGGTTATACGGGACTACTTGTGCGAGGGACCGACCTTGACGGTGATCGTCGAGCCGCTGCGCGGCTCCTTGACGATCGAGATCCGGGTGTTCGTGTCAGGGACCTGAACACTTCCGGTCGGGTTCTCCTTGTACCAGTAGGTGCCCTTGTGGTCGTCGAAGGCCGGGACACCGTGCTGCGACTTCACCCGGACCGGTGCGTCCGCGTTGTGCAGCGTGAAGGCGTCGGTCGCGTACCAGCTGAAGGGGGCGTCGAACGGCTGGATCTTGTTGCGCATGATCGTGCCGTCGGCCCACTTCAGGGGCTTGGCGTGGGAGTCGACCGGCAGGATCAGGCCATGGCCCGGGTGGACCGAGACGTTGTTGTCCTTCTGGGACTTGTCCCAGAGCCAGACGAGCAGACCGTTCTGGTACGGGTAGTGCTCGACCCAGTCGGGACGGGTCTTGGAGAAGCCGAAGTTGTACGGGCCGACCTTGAGGGTCTTGTCGTAGCTGACGTACTGGCGGTTCTCCGCGATGTAGTACTGCGGGTAGTCCTTCTCGAACGACTCGCCGACGCGGGAGAAGCCCTTGGCGGTCCAGCCGTTGTCGTCGCCCTCGGCGTTGTCCGTGAAGAGCACGGCACCGTCGGCGTTGACCGAGATGGTGTCGGCCGCGAAGCCGATGCCGCCGGCGCCGCCGTCGGTGGCGTAGCGGAAGCGGATGTCGATCTTCTTGCCCGCGTAGGCGTCCAGCGGGAAGGAGAGCTTCTGGTACTTGCCGGAGACGTCGGTCAGGGCCGGCTTGTCACTGGCGTCGCGCGGGATCGCCTTGCCGTCGGCCGTGCCGTCGATCGCGGTCCAGCTGGTGCCGCCGTTCTCCGAAACCTCGGTGTAGAGGTAGTCGTAGTCCTTCTCGATGTCCCACCAGCCCGCAAGGTCCAGGGAGGCCTTGGACTTGCCGGTCAGGTCGACCGAACGGGACAGGGTGTTGGCGAGGTTGTCGCCCATGTCGCTCCACCACTGCTTGGAGCCCTCCGCCGGCTTCGTGACGGCGGTGGTGACGGGCTTCTCGGGCAGCGTGACGACGAGCGCCTGCTTGTTCTTGGTGTTGTACTCCGACACGCCCAGCTTGTGGGTGGACTTCGTCGAGGCCTTGGCCTCGGCGTAGTCGAGCCAGCCCAGCTGGAGCTTGTCCCAGGCGGTCATGTCGCCGGGCAGGTCACCGATCGAGTCCTTGCCGGTGCCGAGCCAGGAGCCGGCCGACATCAGGGACCAGAAACCGACCGAGTTCTCGGCGGTGTTGGTGGTGTCGTAGAGGTCCGGCAGGCCCAGGTCGTGGCCGTACTCGTGGGCGAAGACACCCAGGCCGCCGTTCTCGGGCTGCGCGGTGTAGTCGCCGACCCAGATGCCGGTGTCACCGATCTCGGTGCCGCCGGCCTTGTTGTCGGCCGGGCCGGTCGCGCCGGCGTCGGTGCCGTAGGCGTACCAACGGTGGGCCCAGATGGCGTTCTTGCCCTCGGCGCCGCCACCCGCGGACTCGTCCTCACCGGCGTGGACGATCTGGAAGTGGTCGATGTAGCCGTCGGGCTCGTTGAAGTTGCCGTCGTTGTCGTGGTCGTAACGGTCCCACTGGTCGTACTTGGCGAGATCCGTCTTGATCTGCTCGGCCGTACGGCCCTTGGCCTTCTGGTCGGCGGCCCAGGCGTTCACGCCGTCCCGGATCATGTCCCAGGCGTTGGCGCAGTTGGTCGCACCGCAGAAGTTGGAGCCGTAACGGGCCTCGTTGTAGGGCACCTTGACCCAGTCGGAGACCTCGCCGTCGACCGAGTAGCGCCCGGAGGACGTCTTCTCGTAGTACGTCTTCAGCGAGTCCTTGCCGGCCCCCGAACCGAAGTAGAGGTCCTGGAAGTGCGCCTGGTTGTAATCGGCCTGCCAGGCGGTGCTGTTGTCCTTCTTGGGGTCCGGCTTGGCTATCTTGTTGTGCAGCGGGCCGGGCGTGCCCCCGTACTTCGGAACGGCCGGCTTCGGGCCGTCGCCGTCCGGGTCGAACATGGTGGTGTTGTCGACCTTGTCGCCGAACTCCACCAGGATCGTGAAGATCTTGTCGGTCTTCTCGCGGCCGAGCTCGACGTACTTCTTGTCGTCGAGCTTGACGACCTTGGAGCCGCCCTTCTTCGAGATCTTCTTGTCGCCCGATATGACCTGCTCCAGGGCGGCCTGACGCTGCGCGTCCTGCTGCTTGCTGAACGGGCCCTTCAGGTCGTGCTCGTTGCCCTTGGCCGACCCCGGGTCGCGGCGGTCGATGGTGGTGCTCTTGGCTGCCGGCGTCTTGTCATCTGCCTGGGCCGTGGCAAAAGCTGACGCCGTGGCGGCAGTGGCGGCCATGGCCACGACAACCGCTGCAGCGCGAAGCGCCCGTCTGTTCTTGGTCACTTGATGCAGTCCTCCCCGGCACTCGCCGCTGCGGCCAGGGTGGTGTGGGGCCGCGCGCGAATACGCGTCACAAGTGACGACATTCGACCGGAGTTACGCGAGAAAAGACAGATCTTGACTTGAACAGGCCAAGTGCACTATGTAGGAGAACGCTTCCGTTATCCGGACGTTCATCGAGCGGGCAACCGGTGCGTCATGGACCACGGTTGGAGCGGAGCGTGACTCCGTGCGCCCCCCGTGCACCAGTGCCGTGGGTTAGGTCGTGCTTACCAGTGGTCCCTCTCGGGCATCCACCGTCGTAGAGTCGCTTGACAGTGCGACCGTGTTGAGAGACTGCCCATCCGATGCCCCGAGGACGGATACCGCCATGCCGCGTCCCACTGCCGCACAGCTCTCCTACGGTTCGGTCACCGTCGTCTTCGCGACCCTCGCGATGCTGCTGCTTTCCCGTACGGGTTCGGGCGTCGGAATCGCCGTCATCGGAACCGCGGCGCTCGCGCTCGGTCTGCTGGTGGCCGTGACCGTACCCCAGCCGTCACGCGCGAAAACCGCGAAGCAGGCGAGGGCCCGCTCCGCGGTCCGGGTGAACCAGGACGCGGTCTCCGCGGCCGTCGAGGCCGAGGGCCTCGCCCGCGACGGGGTCCAGTCCCCGATCCCCGCGCCCCGCGAGGCCGCACAGCCTTCCGCGTCCGCCGCGGACGCGCGCGTCCTCTAGTTGGTCTGCACGACCACCGTCTTCGCCGCCTTGTCCTGGAGGCCCTGCCGGTACGGCTTGTCCGTGAACATGAGCACGATGTTGATCAGCCACCACAGGCACGGGCAGCACAGCAGCGCCGGCAGCCACAGCACCACGGCCCGCAGGAACGACGCACCGGTGTCCGGCACCCGGCCGTCGTTGAGCATCGCGACCCGCAGCTTCAGCAGCCGCTTGCCGAGGGTCCGGCCGTCCTTGTGCGTGAAATACGTGTCGTACGCGACGTAGACGACCAGGCCGATCAGCGACCACAGCAGCTGGTGCCCGCTGTACGTCTGGCTGAAGACGTCGCCGACGCCGTTGCCGTTGCCGTTGCCGTTGTTGTCCGACACCTCGACCGCGCCGCCCCACGGCAGCGAGATCAGATAGAGCGGGATCGAGATGATCAGGAAATCGATCAGCCGGGCCAGGATGCGCTTGCCCGGCTCCGCGAGCGGGGGCATGCCGGCCAGCGGATCCACGCCGCCGTACGGTCCGCCGCCGCCGAAGGGGCCCGGATCGTACGGCGGCGGCGGGGGCGGCGGAGCGCTGTCGTACGGCGAACCCGATGACGGCGGCGGCTCGTGCGGCTTCTTGAGGAACGGGTCGTCCTCGGGCGGCTGACCGGACGTCGGCTGATCGTTGCTCATGGGGGCAGTGCACCCCGCCCCGGGGGTGCCCGCAACGGCTCAGGTGCGTTCGGGGGAACGGGCGGCCCGACGGCCCCTCACCCGATGGGCCGTCGGCCGGATGGGTGCAGTCAGCCTGCCACGAAGGTGTGTGCCGCCTTGTCGTGCCAGCACTGACGCCACGGCCGGTCGAACAAGCACCACAGCACGTTGACCACGCCGATCACGAGGACGCCCAGCACGCCGTAGACCAGCCAGCGGCGCAGCGCGGCGCCGAAGGCCGGGGGGCCGTGGGACTCGATGTCCCGCACTTCGAGTCCGCAGAGCTTCTTGCCGAGCGTGCGCCCCCACTTGGCCGTCGGCAGCGCCTCCAGCAGGACGCCGAGCACGAGGAACGCGCCGAGCACCCCGCCGAACAGACCGGCCGTGGTGGAGTCCACCAGCCAGACGGTGACCGTCTCACCGGACAGCTTCGCCGCGTTGATCTTCTCGTCGATGTGGTCCAGCGCCTGCGAGACGAGCGGGAAGCCGACCCCGCCGACGAGCGCCATCAGTACGACGGTGTCGATCAGCCGGGCGGCGAACCGCTTGCCGAGCCCGGCGGGCCTGGCCGCCGCCTGGGCCTGCGCGAGCTGCTGGAAGGGGTCGTCGACCGGAGGCTTCCAGGGCACGACGGGCTGGTCCGGCTGGGCACCCTGCGCACCCTGCGCACCGAACTGCGGGCGGGGCTGCTGGGGCTGGTGCTGGGGCTGGTGCTGGAGTTGCGGCGGGGGCTGAGGCTGGTGCTGCTGGACCGGGAGTTGAGGCTGGGGTTGGGGTTGGGGTTGGGGTTGGAGTTGAGGCTGGTGCTGCTGGGCGGGGAGCTGGGGCTGGGCGGGCGGATTGGACTGCTGCGTCCAGGGGGCGGGGTTCTGCGCGGGGGCCGGGGCGGGGGCCTGTGCGGCCGTGGCGGGGGCACTCGCGCGGATCGCCATCGTCCCCTCCGTGGCCGCCGGTTCCGGCGTCCGGGCGGGGGCCTGTGCGGCCGTGGCGGGGGCACTCGCGCGGATCGTCATCGTCCCCTCCGTGGCCGCCGGTTCCGGCGTCCGGCGAGCGGGCCGGGGGCCGACCCGGATCGCCACGGTGTTCTCGGGGACCTGGCCACCGGCGTCCCGCGCGCCCGGCAGCGCACCGTCCGCCGGCTCGGAGGGAGAGGGAACGGGAGCGGCGGCGGGCCGTCGCGGGTCCGCGGGGGCACGGACCGCGGGAGCGCGGTCGTCCGGCACCTGGGCGGCCGGGACGGGGTTCACGGGTACGGGGTTCACGGGGACGAGGTCGGCAGGCATACGCGGATCGTGGCCGGGCTCCGTACCGGCTCCGGACTCCGGCCCCGACGGCCTGGCCTGTTCACCCTGGCCGCCCTGTTCGTCGGGCCGGCCGGGGCCGCCCCAGGAGACCCGTCGGTCGCGTTCCCCGCCGAATCCGGTCTGCCGGGAGGCGTCGGCCTGCCAGGCGGTGGCCGGTTCGGGGCGGTTGCCCGCGTGCGGCTCCTCGTCGAGGAAGACCGGGCCGGTCTCGTCCACCGGTGCCGGGACCGCCGGGAGCGGCTGCGACTGCGGCTCGGCCGCCGGGGTGGAGGGCTCTGCTCCGGAAGGCGCCGCAGGCATCGACTCGCCCTGCTGAGGAGCGGGGCGGCTCGTGCCGGGCACCCACGAAGCACCGTTCCAGTACCGGACATATCCGGGAATGGACGGGTCGGGGTAGTACCCCTCGCGGGGGCTTTCGTCACCGGGTGCCGGGGTTGGGGCGCTCATCACCGTGGTCCCGTATCTCTTCGAGGCCTGAATGCAACGGGTCCACATCTACCAGACGCCCGCGTACCCCTGGGCCACTCCAGGGGTTTGGGCCACTTTCCCGTCGCCCGGAAATATTTTTCGGAAGTCGCGTAATAGATGGCGGGGAGGGCGCTCTCTCCTTGTGCGGACCGGTCAAGGGACCGGCCCACAGGCACCGGAAGGACGCACTCATGCACACCGTCGTGGAACGCGAGCTGGAACTCAAGCTGGTCCTGTCGCCCGAGCGCAGCATCCCCGTATCCGCCCGTCTGACGTACCGCACGGAAGACCCGTACGCCGTGCACGTCGCCTTTCACATCGGCTCCGACTTCCCGGTCCACTGGACGTTCGCCCGCGATCTGCTGGTCGAGGGGGTGTTCCGGCCGTGCGGTCACGGGGATGTCCGGATCTGGCCGACCAAGGTCGAACGGCGCAACGTCCTCTTCGTCGCGCTGACCTCGCCCGACGGGAACGCGCTCCTGGAGGTGCCGTCCGCCGCGGTGGCCGCCTGGGTGGAGCGGACGCTGCGGGTGGTCCCGCCCGGCACGGAGGCCGAGCTGCTCGGGATCGACGAGGGCCTCGCCGAGCTGCTCGCGCCGCTGCCGGCCGACGACCTGTGGATGCGCGACCCGTGGCCGTCGGACGAGTCGCAGGACGGCGAGGCGTGAGCGGGCGCGGTTCCGCCCGGCCGCCGGAACGCCGACCGTCAGAACACCTTGCCGGGGTTGAGCAGCCCCAGCGGGTCGAACGCCTGCTTGATGCCCCGGTGCAGTTCGACGCTCACCTCGCCGAGCTCGCGCGCGAGCCACTCCTTCTTCAGGACGCCGACGCCGTGTTCACCGGTGATCGTGCCGCCGAGCTCCAGGCCGAGCGCCATGATCTCGTCGAACGATTCGCGGGCCCGCCGGGACTCGTCGGCGTCGGTGTGGTCGAAGCAGACGACGGGGTGGGTGTTGCCGTCGCCCGCGTGCGCGCAGACGCCGATGGTGAGGCCGTACTTCTCGGCCACGGCCGCGGTGCCCTCCAGCATGGCGCCGAGCTTCGAGCGGGGTACGCAGACGTCGTCGATCATCGTGGCCGATTTGACGGTCTCCAGCGCCGTGAGCGCCATCCGCCGGGCCTGGAGCAGCATTTCGGACTCGGCGGCGTCCTCCGCGGGGACCACGTCGGTGGCGCCCGCCGCGGTGCAGAGCTCGGCGACGGCGGCCAGATCGGCCGACGGGTCCGGCGTGTCGAAAGCGGCGAGCAGGAGCGCCTCGGTGGTGTCGGGGAGGCCCATGTTGGCCATCTTGTTGACGGCCTGGACCGTTGTACGGTCCATCAGTTCGAGGAGTGACGGAGTGTGACCACGCTCCATGATCCGGCAGATCGCGTCGCAGGCGGTCGCCGCGCTCGGGAACTCCGCGGCCAGGACCAGCTGCTGCGGCGGCCGGGGCTTCAGCGCGAGCACGGCCTTGACGACGATGCCGAGGCTGCCCTCCGAGCCGACGAAGAGCCGGGTGAGGTCGTATCCGGCGACGCCCTTCGCGGTGCGGCGGCCGGTGGTGAGCAGACGCCCGTCGGCGAGGACGACCTCCAGGCCGAGTACGTATTCGGCGGTGACCCCGTACTTCACGCAGCACAGGCCGCCGGACGCGGTGCCGATGTTGCCGCCGATGGTGCACATCTCCCAGCTGGAGGGGTCCGGCGGGTAGCAGAGACCGTGTTCGTCGACCGCCCGGGACAGCACCGCGTTGATGACGCCGGGCTCGACGACGGCGATCCGGTCGACCGGGCTGATCTCCAGGATCCGGTCCATCTTGACCAGGGACAGCACGATGCAGCCGTCGGAGGCGTTGGCCGCGCCCGACAGGCCGGTGCGGGCTCCCTGCGGGACGACCGGGACGCGCAGCGCGGTGGCGGTGCGCATGACGTGCTGGACCTGCTCGACCGTGCGCGGGAGCACGGCGACCGCGGGCGTGCCCGCGTCGCAGAAGCTCGCCATGTCGTGGGCGTACGAGGCGGTGACGTCGGGATCCGTGATCAGTGCCTCGGCGGGCAGCCCCGCACGCAGTTGTTCGAGAAGACCGTTCATGATCCCAGCGTGGCACCCGGGCCCATTGGTGTGAACCCGTCTGCGGCAGCCTTCGTAAGACGCGGTGTGCTCTTATTACTGACGCAGAGTGATCGGCATGGATGTCATGCCGCAGCAGCCTCCGCAGCCCCCCGAACCGAGCCGCCCTCCCCTTGACGACCCCGCGCTCTACGGCTTCTCCGGCGCCTCCGCGCTCTCCGAGCCGGCGTCACCGGCCGAGCTCCCGCCCCTCTCGCTGCGTACGACGCTGCGCAGGGCGGCCCTGGGCGTGGTGGCGGGTGCGGTGCTGGTGACGGGTGCGGTGGTGGCCGTTCCGGAGGACGGGAAGAAGGCCTCGACGCCGCCCGTGCCCGGCCCGGTCTCGCGTGCGCTGACAGCGACGGCCGCGGGCTCCCCGGCCTCGCTCTCCGATCTGACGGCACTGATCCGGGACCGGCAGCAGTGGGTGGGCACGCATCCGTCCGACGCGCGGTCCTGGGCGGTGCTCGGCACGGCCTACGTGGAGTGGGCGCGGCGTTCCGCGGACACGGCGTACTACGGACGGGCCGAGCAGGCGCTGAAGCGCTCGCTGAATGTCCGGCCGGGTGAGAACGGGAACACGGCGGCCTGGGTGGGACTCGCGGAGCTCGCCGACGCCCGGCACGACTTCGCCACGGCGAAGAAGTGGGGCGAGACGGTACGGGCGCGGCAGCCGAAGCAGTGGACCGTGTATCCGGCGCTGATCGACGCGTACAGCGGTCTCGGGGACTACAAGTCCGTGAACACGGCGGTGGCGAGGTTCACGGCGCTGCGCGCGGGGGTCCCGGCGCTCCTGCAGACGGCACGGATGTACCTGGCCCGCGGCTGGCGCGAGGACGCGCTGGCCAACGCCCAGGACGCGGCGGACCGGGCGGCCGCACCCGCGCAGAAGGCGGAATGCCTGGCCCTGCTGGGCGAACTGGCCTGGGAGCGGGGCGAGCCGCAGGAAGCGGTGGCGCAGTACAGCGCGGCGCTGCGGACCGACCGCGCCCACCATCCGTCGCTCGCGGGCCGGGCCAGGGCACTGGCGGCGCTCGGCCGTACGGACGAGGCGCAGCGCGACTACCGGGCCGCGCTGGCGCATCTCCCCCGGCCCGAGTACATGCTGGAGCTGGGCGAGCTGTACGAGTCGCTGGGGCTGGACGGCGAGGCCCGCAGCCAGTACGAACGGCTCCGCGAGGCGCTCGCCCAGGACGATGCCCAGGGCGTGGACAACGCGCTCCTGCGCGGCCGTTACGAGGCCGATCACGGGGACCCGGACGCGGCGGTCGAGCTGCTGGACGCCGCGTGGGCGCGCTCGCACCGCAGCGCGGCGGTGGCGGACGCGCTGGGCTGGGCCCTGCACCGCTCCGGCGACCCGTCCGCCGCGCTGGAGTACGCGGCCCAAGCGGTCGACACGGGTGGGCAGAACGCCTCGTACGCGTACCACCTGGGCGTGGTCCAGAAGGCGTTGCGGGAGTACGGTCCGGCGCGCCGCAATCTGGAGGAGGCCCTGCGCTCCAACCCGCGGTTCTCGCCGCTGGCCGGTCCGGCCGCTCGGGAGGCCCTGGACAGCCTGACGCCTCCCCCGCCGGTCGCCCCGCACGACATGCGGCCCGCCCCGGAGCCCGAGCCCGAGCCGGTGCCCGCGGCCGAGGCTCCCGCACCGCAGAAAGCGGAACCACAGGAGCCGGAGCCGCAGAAACCCGAGCCGAAGAGGCCGGAGCCGCAGAAGCCGCAGGAGCCGGAGCCGCAGAAGCCCGCGACAACGCCACAGGCCCCGGGCAGCCGCTGAGGAGCCCGGAGCCTGTGGCGCGCCGACCCGGGGGTCAGAGGTTGCCGCGCTTCTCCTGCTCGCGCTCGATCGCCTCGAACAGGGCCTTGAAGTTGCCCTTGCCGAAGCCCATCGAGCCATGGCGCTCGATCATCTCGAAGAAGACGGTCGGGCGGTCCTGGACCGGCTTGGTGAAGATCTGCAGCAGGTAGCCGTCCTCGTCGCGGTCGACGAGGATCTTCAGCTCGCGCAGGATCTCCACGGGTACGCGGGTCTCGCCCGCCCACTCGCCGAGGGTGTCGTAGTACGAGTCGGGCGTGTCCAGGAACTGGACGCCCGCCGCCCGCATCGCCCGTACCGAGGCGACGATGTCGTTCGTGGCGAGCGCGATGTGCTGGACGCCGGCGCCGCCGTAGAACTCCAGGTACTCGTCGATCTGGGACTTCTTCTTGGCGATCGCGGGTTCGTTGATCGGGAACTTGACCTTGAGGGTGCCGTCGGCGACGACCTTCGACATGAGCGCGGAGTACTCGGTGGCGATGTCGTCGCCCACGAACTCCTTCATGTTGGTGAAGCCCATGACCTTGTTGTAGAAGCCGACCCACTCGTTCATCCGGCCGAGTTCCACGTTGCCGACGCAGTGGTCGACGGCCTGGAAGGTGCGCTTGGCCGGGGGCTCGACGATCGGGTCGGCCGCGGCGTAGCCGGGGAGGTAGGGGCCCTCGTAGCCGGAGCGCTCGACGAGGGTGTGGCGGGTCTTGCCGTAGGTGGCGATGGCGGCGAGCACGACGGTGCCGTGCTCGTCCTTGACCTCGTGCGGCTCGTCGAGGCCGAGGGCGCCGTGTTCGACCGCGTACGCGTAGGCCGCGCGGGCGTCCGGGACCTCGATGGCCAGGTCGACGACGCCGTCGCCGTGCTCGGCCACATGGGCGGCGAGGAAGCGGCCGTGGTCGGTGGCGGCCTTGATGACGGAGGTGAAGACGAAACGGGCCGATCCGTTGGTCAGTACGTAACTCGCCGTCTCGCGGCTGCCGTTCTCCGGTCCGGAGTAGGCCACCAGCTTCATGCCGAACGCCGTCGAATAGTAGTGCGCGGCCTGCTTGGCATTGCCGACGGCGAAGACGACCGCGTCCATTCCCTTGACCGGGAAGGGGTCGGCCTGCCGGGCTGTGTCGGGGGTGGTGTGCAGAGTCTCAGTCATGTCCGAAGGCTCTCGCCGCTTCGCAAGGTGCGCAATAGTTTGCGAATCCGCTGGGCAATCTGTACAGCGGATAGGGATGATGAGCGGGCTATCTGTACATGATGACCATCACGTCGGCCCTCCGGAGAAGACCATGGCGATCGATCACCTGGACGGGCGGCTCATCGTGCTGCTGGCCCGCGAGCCCCGCATCGGCGTCCTGGAAGCATCGCGCAGACTCGGTGTGGCCCGCGGGACGGTGCAGGCCCGGCTCGACCGGCTTCAGTCGAATGGAGTCATCCGCGGATTCGGCCCGGCGGTCGATCCGGCGGCGCTCGGCTATCCGGTCACCGCGTTCGCCACGCTGGAGATCAAGCAGGGCCAAGGCTCCGACGTACGGGCCCACTTGGCCGGCGTACCGGAAGTGCTGGAGCTGCACACCACCACCGGGCACGGCGACATGCTCTGCCGTCTCGTCGCGCGTTCCAACGCCGATCTTCAACGGGTGATCGACCGGGTTGTCGGTTTTGATGGCATCGTCCGGGCCTCCACGGCCATCGTCATGGAGAACCCGGTCCCGCTGCGGATCATCCCGCTCGTCGAGCAGGCCGCGGAGGACAACGACTGAGCCGAGGAGTGACGCGTGAGCTTCTGGGAGTACCTGGGCAACCGCCACCAACAGCTGCTCACCGACGCGTACCAGCATGTCAGCGCCGTGTTCCAGTGCATGGTCATCGCCACCGTGCTGGGCATCCTGATCGGGGTCGTCACCTATCGCAGCGGCTGGGCCGGGTCGCTGGCCATCACGTCGACGGCGACGATCCTCACCATCCCCTCCCTCGCCGCGATCGGTCTGCTCATCCCGCTCGTCGGCCTCGGGGTCGCCCCCACGGTGATCACCCTGACGCTGTACGGGCTGCTGCCCGTCGTCCGCAACGCCATCGTCGGGCTGCGCGGCGTCGATCCGGCACTGGTCGACGCGGCGAAGGGCATCGGGATGTCGCGGCTGGCCCGGCTGTGCCGGGTGGAACTGCCGCTCGCCTGGCCGCCGATCCTCACCGGGATCCGGGTCTCCACGCAGATGCTGATGGGCATCGCCGCCATCGCCGCGTACGCCTCGGGGCCCGGCCTGGGCAACGAGATCTTCCGCGGCATCGCCTCGCTGGGCAGCGCCAACGCGATCAATCAGGTCCTCGCGGGCACGCTCGGCATCGTCATCCTCGCTCTGCTCTTCGACGCCGCGTACGTACTGCTCGGGCGGCTCACCATTCCAAGGGGGATTCGTGTCTGAGACCGCCACCGGGAGCACGGACACCGACGGCGCCGGAACGGAGAGGACCACTTCCGGTGCCACCATCCAGCTGGAGGACCTGACCAAGCACTACCCGGGCAATCCGAACCCGGCGGTGGACAGTGTCTCGATGGACATCAAGGCCGGCGAGACGGTGATCTTCGTCGGGCCGTCCGGCTGCGGGAAGTCCACCACCCTGAAGATGATCAACCGGCTGATCGAGCCGTCGTCCGGGCGGATCAGGATCAACGACGAGGACGTCACCGACATCGACCCGGTGAAGCTGCGCCGCAAGATCGGGTACGCGATCCAGTCGTCCGGGCTCTTCCCGCACATGACGGTCGCCGAGAACATCGCCCTCGTGCCGAAGATGGCCGGCTGGTCGAAGTCGAAGGTGAAGGACCGGGTCGAGGAGATGCTCGATCTGGTGGGGCTCGATCCACGGGAGTTCCACGGGCGCTATCCCCGCGCGCTCTCCGGCGGTCAGCAGCAGCGGGTGGGCGTGGCGCGGGCGCTGGCGGCCGATCCGCCGGTGCTGCTGATGGACGAACCGTTCGGCGCGGTCGACCCGATCACCCGTGACCACCTCCAGGACGAGCTGATCCGGCTCCAGCACGAACTGCACAAGACGATCGTCTTCGTCACCCACGACTTCGACGAGGCGATCAAGCTGGGTGACCGGATCGCCGTGCTGCGGGAGCGTTCGCACATCGCGCAGTTCGACACCCCGGAGGCGATCCTCACCAATCCGACGGACGACTTCGTCTCGGGCTTCGTCGGGGCCGGCGCGGCACTGAAGCGGCTCAACCTCACCCGCGTACGGGATGTGGAGATGGCCACGTTCCCGACGGTGACGGTCGACGACCCGCTCCAGTCGATCTTCAACAAGCTGCGCAGCGGCCTGCACAACGAGCTGTTGATGCTGGACCGCAGGAACCGCCCGTACAAATGGCTGCGGCGCGGCGACCTGATGCGGGCCCGGGGTTCGCTGGCACGGGCCGGGCAGCTGGTCCACGACACGGTGACGCGCGACGCGACGCTGCACGACGCGCTGGAGGCGGTGCTGATCGACAGCGGCGGGCGGGTCGCGGTGACCGGGCGGCGCGGCGAGTTCATCGGGGTCGTCGACATGCAGACCCTGATGAACTCCGTCCATGAACTGCTGGAGGCCGACCGGCTCGCCGCCATCGAGCACCAGCACGACCTGGAGGAGCTGCGCAGCCACCAGACCGAGGCGGAGCTGGAGGGCGGTGCGGGCGTATGACCCCCAACTCACCGTTGAACCACGAATCCTCCCGCCGGGCACGCTCCGGACCGCCCGTGCCGTCCTCCGACAAGGACCGCCCGCCCGGCGAGCACGACGTCAAGGGCCATGCCTTCCGGGACGAGGAGGAGGAGCCCGCCCCGCCCCCGGCCGGTCCGCCGCGCCGGCTGACCTGGCGCAAGCTGGTGATGATGCCGCTCGCACTCGCGATCGTGCTGGTCATCACGTATCTGTGGATCACCCATGTCCATCTCGACTCGATCGCGCGGAACTCACTGACCGGCGGCAATGTGCAGCTGCGCTGGTGGCAGCATGTGCGGCTGACCGCGATCTCGACGTTCTGGGTGCTGATCATCGCCATTCCGCTGGGGATCGCGCTGACCCGGCGCAGGCTGCGC
This sequence comes from Streptomyces sp. NBC_00984, assembly GCF_045162475.1. NCBI lineage: Bacteria > Bacillati > Actinomycetota > Actinomycetes > Kitasatosporales > Streptomycetaceae > Streptomyces > Streptomyces sp. NBC_00984. The sequence continues at coordinate 5,707,584 of NZ_CP108734.1, read as the reverse complement.
AAGGGTGCCCCGGTGGTCACGGCGGTCGCCAACATCGGGCAGGCGACACCGGCGATCGGCCTGCTGGCGCTGCTGGTGATCTGGCTGGGCATCGGTCCTTCCACGGCGATCATCGGCATGGTGATCTACGCGGTGCTGCCGGTCTTCTCCAATACGGTGGCCGGTCTCAAGGCGATCGAGCCGAACCTGGTCGAGGCCTCGCGCGGCATCGGCATGTCGGCGACGGGGACGCTCACCAAGGTCGAACTGCCGCTCGCCGTCCCGCTGATCCTGGCCGGGGTACGCACGGCGCTGGTGCTCAATGTCGGCACGGCGACCCTGGCCACCTTCGTCGGTGGCGGCGGCCTCGGGGACCTGATCACCTCGGGCATCCAGACCCAGCGGATGCCGGTGCTGGTGCTCGGCTCCGTGCTGACGGTGGTGCTGGCGCTGCTGGTGGACTGGCTGGCCTCACTGGTCGAGGTGGCGCTGACGCCGCGCGGACTGGAGGTGGGGTGATGGGTCCGTGGAAGGTACGGGCCGGCCTGGCGGTGACGGCGGCGGCGCTGGCGCTGCTGCTCTCCGGGTGCGGGCTGAAGAGCGGCTCGCCGATGGTGGACGACGTGGAGCCGGGCTCGGTCGGCCGGGGGAAGCCGCTGGACGGTGCCTCGTTGACCGTCACCTCGAAGAACTTCAGCGAGAACATCATCCTGGGCCAGATGATCGGCCTGGTCTTCAAGGCCGCCGGCGCGGAGGTCCTGGACCGGACGAACCTGCCCGGCTCGATCAGTGCGCGCGAGGCGATCGTCAAGGGTGACGCGGACGCGATGTACGAGTACACGGGCACCGGCTGGATCACCTACCTGGGCCACGCGAAACCGATCCCCGACCCGCTGAAGCAGTGGGCGGCGGTCCGCGACCAGGACCGCAGAAACGGGGTGACCTGGCTGACGCCGTCCACGCTCAACAACACCTACGCGCTCGCCATCAGCCGGAAGAACAACGCGAAGTACCACCTGAAGACGCTCTCCGACGTCGCGGCGCTGGCGAAGAAGGACCCGTCGGCGGTGACGATCTGCGTGGAGAACGAGTTCGCCTCGCGCGACGACGGGCTGCCGGGCATGGAGAAGGCCTACGGGATGTCGCTCCCGGCCGCCAACATCAAGAAGATGGACGCCGGGATCATCTACACCCAGGTCTCGAAGTCCAACTCCTGCCTGCTGGGCGAGGTGTTCACCACGGACGGCCGGATCAAGGCGATGAACCTCGACGTGCTCGTCGACAACAAGCACTTCTTCCCCAACTACAACGCGGCACCGGTCATCCACACCAAGACCTTCGAGAAGTATCCGCAGATCGCCGGGCTGCTCGACCCGGTCAGCAAGAAGCTGACCACCGAGGTCGCCCAGGTGCTCAACGCCAAGGTGGACGTGGACGGGCAGGACCCGCACGAGGTCGCGAAGGACTGGCTGATCCAGGAGGGGTTCATCAAGCAGGGCTGAGCCGGGAGCCTCCGTCACCGCCCTCCCCCGGGCCGCGCCCGCCGCTCGCAAAGATTCCGTTGCAAAGAATATAATGCAAAGAACATGTTGCAAAGAGAGCTTTGCAACTCTACGGTTTACCCATGCCCGCACCTGAGGACGGCGCCGAGACCCCCGCCGAAGCCGAGAACATCCACAAGGTCGATGCCCGCACCCTGCGCGGACTGGCCCACCCCCTGCGGCTGCGCCTGCTGGCCACCCTGCGGGAGTACGGCCCCGCCACCGCCTCCGGTCTCGCCGACCGGCTCGGCGAGTCCAGCGGCGCCACCAGCTACCACCTCAGGCAGCTGGCGGCATACGGCTTCGTCGAGGACGACCCGGGGCGCGGCAAGGGCCGCGAGCGCTGGTGGCGGGCCGCACACCGGGGCACCATCTTCGACAGCGGCAGGTTCCTGAGCCACCCGGACCCCGAGGTGCGCGGCGCGGTGGACGTCGTACTCCATGAGATGGCCACCGCACACGCCAGGGAGCTGAACACCTGGATCGGCACCATGCGGGAATGGCCCGAGGAATGGCGCGAGGGCTGGGACATCAGCGACTTCCAGGTACGCCTCACCCCCGATCTCTCCGAGGAACTGATCCGGAAGATCCACGACCTCATCGAGAGCTACCGGGGCCGGGTCCCGGAAGGCACCGAGGGATCGGCCACCGTCCGCAGCCATGTGCACTTCTTCCCGCGCCCCCCGGAGTAACCAGCCCGCGGAGCAACGAGCCCGCAGCGCGACGAACCCGCGGGCAACGAGCCCCTCCTGACCGGAAGGACACCGTCATGCACTCCCACACACATCTGCTGCTGCACAGCCTGCGTTCCGCCGAACTACGGGAACACGCGGCGGAGTTCCACCTCGCGCCGACCGCGTCGCGCACCGGACTGCGCACCCGGCTCGGCTGGGCCCTCGTCGACCTGGGACTGCGCATCCTGCCCCGCCACCCCGGCCGCACTCCCTTCGCAGCCGGTACGGCGTGAACGTCCGGGGGGACCGCAGCCGTATCCCGCTCATCGCCGTACTGACCGCCAACTCCATATCCACGGCCGGTACTTCACTCACCCTCATCGGCGTCCCGTGGTTCGTCCTGGAGACCACGGGGAGCGCCGGCCGGGCCGGTGTCGTCGCCTTCTGCGCGACCCTGCCGATCGTCGTCTCCGCCCTGATCGGCGGTCCCGTCATCGACCGGATCGGACGGCGCCGGGTCTCCGTCGCCTCCGACCTGGTGTGCGGCCTCGCCGTCGCCGCCATTCCGCTGCTGCACTACGCGGACGCCCTCGCCTTCTGGATGCTGTGCGTACTGATGGCGGTCGGCGGACTCCTGCACACCCCCGGCAACACCGCGCGCTACGTCCTCGTACCGGATCTCGCCGAGCACGCCGGCACCACCCTCGCCCGCGCCGCCAGCCTCTTCGACGCCGTCTCGCGCGGGGCCCGGATGGTCGGGGCGGCGCTGGCCGGCGTGCTGATCGCGCTCGTCGGCGCGGAGAGCGTGCTGCTGCTGGACGCGGCGACGTTCCTGACGTCCGCGCTGCTGATCGCGGCAGGCGTACAAGGGGTGCGCGCGGCCGAGCCGCGCAAGGCCGCGGCGCCGGTCTCGCTGCGGGCGTACCGCACCGAACTGCGCGAGGGCTTCGCCTACTTGCTGGGCAACCGGCTGCTGCTGGCGGTCGTGGCGATGGTCATGTTCATGAACGGCACCGACCAGGGCTGGTACGCCGTCCTGCTGCCGGTGCACGCCGCCGCCGAACTGGGCGGGGCCAGGGACATCGGGCTGCTCACCGCCCTGTTCGGCGCGGGCGGGCTGACCGGGGCGCTGCTGTACGGGGCGGTCGGGCACCGCTTCTCGCGGCGGGCCGTGTTCACGGTGTGCGTGGTGCTGTGCGGTGCGCCCAGGTACGTGGTCGCGGCGCTGACCGGGACGACGTTGCCGCTCGCCGTGACCATGGCGTTGAGCGGTCTCGCGGGCGGGGTACTGAACCCGATCCTGACGACGGTGATCTACGGAACGGTCCCCGACGAGTTGCGCAGCCGGGTCTCCGGGGTCCTCACGGCGGGCGGCGAACTGGCCATGCCGGTGGGCGGTCTCGCGGCCGGGCTGCTGGTCGAGAGCGCGGGCGTGCAGGGGGCGCTGCTGGCGATGGGCGGGGTGTACCTGCTGGCGACGCTGAGCCCGCTGGTGTTCCCGGCGTGGCGCGCGATGGACGGGGCGGTGGCGGTGACGGAGCCGGACCCCGCGCCCGTGCCGTCACCGGCCGGGGAGATCAGCAGCTCGGAACCTTGTGCCCCTGCTCCAGGGCCCGGAGCGAGGACACCGCGTTCTTCAGGGTCGTGACCGGGATCAGCCGCAGCCCCTTGGGGAGCTCGGCGCCCGCCTCCCTGCACTCCGCCTTCGGCACGAGGAAGACGGTCGCCCCGTCGCGGTGTGCGGCCTGGGTCTTCAGCGACACCCCGCCGACCGCGCCGACCTCGCCGTTCGCCTGGATCGTGCCGGTGCCCGCGACGGTGCGGCCGCCGGTGAGATCGCCGCCGGAGCCGTCGCCGTCGAGCTTGTCGACGATGCCGAGGGCGAAGAACAGACCGGCGCTGGGGCCGCCCACGTCGGCGAGATGCAGGGTCACGTCGACCGAGCCGGGCTTCTTCCCGAGGTAGTTCAGGGCGGCGTCGACCGCGGAGTCCTGCGACTTCACCATGTCGTCGAGGTTGTGCTTCTCGATCTCCTTCTCGGAGCCACCGGTCGGGTAGACGGAGTCACGGGGCAGGACCGCCCGGTCCGTACGGAACCAGCTGTCGATCACATCGCCGATGCCGACATCGGCGGTCGGCCCGGTCGCGACGATCGTCGTCATCCGCAGCTCACCCTCGGTGGTGCGGGTGGGTGTGCCCTTGATGCTGATCACGGGCGTGCCGTGATCGTTCCCGAGCACGTTCGCCGTCGAGCCGGGCTGTGCCAGGGTGAACGGCAGCGGCGCGAAGGCGGCCACGCCGAACAGGGCGAGGACGGGCAGGGCGCACAGGACGAGGGCACGGGGGCGCGAGAGACGAGTGAGCACCCGCCCAATCTAACCGGCCCCGGTCACCGAGTGCCCCGCCCCGGGGACACACCGGCCCGCCCGGTGGCACATCCGGCCCGCCCGGCGATTGAGGGCATCTTTTCGGCCCGCCCGGCGTCTGAGGGCGGAACCCGTGCGGCGGGGGCCGGAGCGCCAGGGGCTCCCGGTGCGCCAGGACCCCTGCGAGGCCCCGCCGAGCCCGCGCTACCGGAGCGCGTCCGCGACCTCGCGGGCGGCGTCCACCACGCGGGGGCCGACGCGCTCGGGCACGGAGTCCGCGAGCATCACCACGCCCACGCTGCCCTCGACCCCGGTCACCCCCACCAGCGCCGCCGCGGCCCCGCTCGCCCCGGCCTCCAGCTCGCCGTGGGTGAGGGTGAAGGCGGTCTCGCCGACCGGCTTCTGGCGTGCGGCGAGAATCGCCCGGCCGGCGGCGCCCCGGTCCAGCGGATGGCGGAAACCCGCCCGGTAGGCCACGTGGTAGTCCGTCCAGGTCGGCTCGACGACCGCGACGGCCAGCGCGTCGCTGCCGTCGACCAGCGTGAGATGGGCGGTGGCCCCGATGTCCTCGGCGAGCGACCGCAGCGCGGGCAGCGCGGCTTCCCGGACGAGCGGATGCACCTGGCGGCCCAGGCGCAGCACACCCAGGCCCACTCTGGCCCGGCCACCCAAGTCGCGCCGCACCAGGGCGTGTTGCTCCAGGGTGGCGAGCAGACGGTAGACCACGGTCCGGTTGACCCCGAGTTTGTTGGACAACTCGGTGACGGTCAGGCCGTGGTCGGTGTCGGCAAGCAGTTTGAGGACCCTCAGGCCCCGGTCGAGCGTCTGGGAGGTTTCCGCGGTCACGACGCCCTCTCCTCTTTGATGAGCGGCAGCGGCTGGTTCCCAGGAATGTGCGCCGCCGGTCCCAGCGGCGACGCACGGAGAGGCCGCCGGCCTAACCAGGCACCGGCTGCGCCCCGGGGCGGCTCTGCCACGGGGCGTTCATTTTTTGGGACAGTAGCGAGCGAGTCCGCTCAGCGGAAGGCCTCGTCCAGAATCCGGGCGTTGTCCGGGGCAAGGTTGTCTTGAAGCAGCATAAGTGCCGGTCAGCGCGGCGTCGGCCGAAGCCCGGAGGTCTACGCGCGTCCAGGTCGGCCGACGCCTTCACGGCACTTCACGTACCTGAAGTGAACTGTCGTCAACTCACGGTGAACGACTGCTGCACAATTTTTCCGTTCACGAGTACCTCGCAGGCCCGGATCGCCCGCGTCGCCGGGTCGCGGACGGTGAAGACGAGGGCGAAGGTGCCGTCCAGTCCGATGACCCGGGTGACGTACGGGTCGGCGGTCTGCTTCCCGTCCGCGGTGCGGCCGGTCACCGAGACCGTGGCGACGGGGGCGAATCCGCGGCCGGTCACCTGGACCGCCGTGCCGACGGGTCCCTCGGGCGGCGAGAGCGCGAAGGACGGTCCGGCGGGGACGGTCCCGTCCTGGACGGTGAACGCCGCTGTCTCGGTACGCGGGTTGACGAGGACCTCCCGGACCCGGATGGCGACGGTGTCGGCGGCGTCGACCTTGAAGGTCTGCGAGAACGCCCCGTCCAGCCCGACCACCTTCGTCCTCGCCGGATCGGACGTCTGCGATCCGTCGGCCCGCAGCCCGACGATGGACACGGTCGCCACCTTCGCGAAGCCCTGCCCGATGACGGTGACGGCGGTGCCCTTCGGACCGGCCGACGGGGTGAGCACGACGAAGGACGGGGCGACGGTCAGCGGGGTGAGGGCCTGCGCTCCCCCGGCGGTGACCTGGAGCGTGTACTCGGCACGCGGAGTGGATCCGGCGACCGTGACCGTACCGGCGAGCGTTCCGTCGGCGCCGATCCGGAGGGTGGAGCCGCTGATCCGGGCGCTGTCGCAGGAGCCGCCGTCGGCGCCGCAGAGCGTGGCGGTGGGCGTGGTGCCGGTCGGCCAGTCGCCGCCGGAGAGGGCGATCGTCCCACCGGGCCTGACCTTCGCCGCGCCCGCGGAGAGCGTCGCGGAGGCGTCGGTCACGGTGAACGGTGTGGTCAGCACAGTGGCCGGATCGTTGCCCTCGTCGACCTGGATCGAGGCGATGGCCGGGTCGGAGACGGTGAACTCGGCGCTGAAGGTGCCGTCGGGGGTGCTCTTCACATAGACGGCGGTGTCGTCGAGCGTCGCCCCGCTCGCGTCCAGGGCGACGGTGTTGATCCACCGGTCCTGGAAGTAGTTGGTGCCGGTGACCTCGATGACGCTGCCGAGCGGGGCGCCGGCGCGGGAGAGCGCGATGGCCCGCGGCCCGTCGGGGACGAAGGCCTTGACGGTCAGGGGCGCGGTCGCCTCCTTCGTACCGTCGCCGACCTTCACCAGGTACGAGCCGTCGGGCACGGCGCCCGCGGCGGCGAGCACCGCGCTGCCGGACAGTTCCCCGGAGCCGCTGATCGCGAGCGTGCCGGAGACGAACTTGCCGGGGTCGCAGCCGCCGCCGTCCGCCGCGCACAGCGACGGTACGGGAGTGGCGCCCGCGGTCCACAGGCTGCCGGACAGGGTGACGGAGGTGGACGGCCGGACGGCGGTGGCGGGAGCGTTCAGGGTGGCCGGATGGCCCGCGGTGCCCTCGGCGGTCACCGTGCCGATGGACCCGCCGCCGCTCACCACGTCGCACGGGGTCTCGTAGGTGGAGCCGAGCACCTTCGTACGCGTCAGATTGCGCACCGGGGTGAAGGAGATCGGGCCGCTCGCGTCGGCGGGGATGATGAAGTCCCCTTCGTACGGCGGGATTTCGATCGGCTTGCCGGACGGGATGTCGAGGTTGATCTGGGGGCCGGTGACGGTGACCGTGCCGGTGGCGCCGCCGGACATGGCGAAGTCGATGCTGGGGGTGGTGGGCACATCGCTCAGGCTGAGGCCGCTGGTGGCGGGGGACGGACCGAGGGTGACCTTGGCGTGCACCTTGCCGCCCGGGTCGACGATCCCCGGCGAGAGCTCGACGCTCATCTGCTGCGGCCCGGTCGCCTCCCCCTGTCCGGCGGGCAGGGAGCAGTGGACGGTCGGGGTGACGGTGCCGGCCTCGGCGGCGGGCGCGAGTGCGACGGTGCCGCCGGTCCAGACGAGCACGGCCCCGGCGGTGAGGGCCACGGCACGGCGTAACACCGCACCCGGTCTTTCGGTTCTTCTCTGTTGTCGGGCAGGCATGTTGCTCCTCCATGGGTTTCGTCCGCGACCGGGACACGGCTGCGGGAATGCTCCGAATTCGAAAGGCAGGCGCCCGCCCGCTCCGATGCGATACGGAGCGGGCGGGCGCCTCCGGGACTTTCCTTGGCGGTTCTCCCCGACGTTCTTCCTGCCGGTTCTCAGAGAAGAGTGAGGGTGAGAGTGGCGCTGTAATCCCCGGGCCGGGTGAATCCGGGAACCGTGAGGGTGAGATCGGCGTCGGCGTCGAACCGGCCGCCGGTGAACGGGCGGGAGCCGTCCGGGTCCATCCGGCAGAGGCTCGCGGCCTCGCTCCCGAGCGCGGCGGGCGCCCCGGCCACCGGCACCCCGACGCTGCCGCTCTGCGCCGTGCATCTGGGCGTCCAGCGGACGGCGTCGGCCGGGATGGTGCCGCCGTCGGAGCCGGTGAAGCCGGTGAGGGTGGCGGTCAGGGACCAGCCGCTGTCGACGCCGCGGGCGTCCTCCACCTCGACCCGGTTGAGCCGGGAGCGCTGCACACCGCTGCCGGTGCCCAGGACCGTCGTACCGAAGTCGACGGTGTCGCCGTCCTGGACCATGGACAGCGTCCCGGCCCTGACCGAGGTGTTCAGCTTCTGGTCGGCGCTGCCGCCGCCTCCCCCATCCGTGGAGACGGTGAACGGGGCGGTCCGTACGGTCGCCGGGTCGTTGCCCTCGTCCGCCTGGACGGCGACGACGGCGTCGGAGATCACGGTGAACTCGACGGCGAAGGTGCCGTCCGGGCCGCTCTTGACGTAGACCGCGCTGTCGTCGAGCCCGGTGCCCGTCGCGTCGAGGCCGATGACATTGATCCAGCGGTCCGGGTTGTAGTTCTTGCCGCTGACCGTGATCACACTGCCGACCGGGCCGCTGCTCCGCGACAGCGAGATCTCGCGGTCGCCGGCCGCGACGGCCCTGACGGTGAGGGGAGCCGTGGCCTCCTTCGTGCCGTCGTTGACCTTCACCTCGTACGCGCCGTCCGGCACCGCACCGGCCTCCGCGAGGGTGGCCGTGCCGTGCAGCGTCCCGGAACCGTCGATGGTGAGCGTGTGGCTCCTGAACTTCAGCGGATCGCAGCCGCCACCGCCCACCGCACAGAGCGAGGGCACCGGCGCACCGCCCGGCGTCCAGCCCGAACCACCCAGTGTCACGGCGGTGTTGGGGCGTACGGGGTCGGCGGGCGCGCTCAGGGTGGCGGGCTCGGAGCCGGTGCCCTCCACCGTGACGGTGCCGATGCTGCCGCCGCCGTCGACGACGTCGCACGGCGTCTCGAAGACCGAGCCGAGCACCTTGGTCTGCGTCAGCGTGCGGAGCGGGGTGAACGAGAGGTCCCCGGAGGCATCCGCCGGGACCAGGAAGTCACCTTCGTACGGCGGGAGTTCGATGGGTTTGCCGGCCGGGATGTCCATAGTGAACTCGGCGCCCCGCACCGTGACGGTGCCGGTCGCCCCGCCGGACATGGCGAGGTCGAGGCTGGGGATGGTCGGTACGTCCTCCAGGGCGAGCGCGCTGGTGGCCGGGGACGGGCCCAGCGTGACCTTGGCATGCACCTTCCCGCCCGGGGCGACGACCGCGGGCGACAGTTCGACGGTCATCTGCTGCGGCCCGGTCGCCTCGCCCTGGCCCGCGGGCAGGGTGCAGTGGACGGTCGGGGTGACCGTACCGGCGGCCTGCCCCCCGGCCGGCGGTGCGGCCTGGGCGGTGGCCCCGGCGCAGCTCAGCGACATCACGAAGCAGGCAGCGAGCAGACCGGTCACGCCGGGTCTTCGTCGTCGTATCACCAGACACCCCTCCATGGCCCATTGATTGCGCACATTGAGGAGGGCGGGTGCAGAGAAGTCAAGAGAGAACTGATTGATCCTTAACTGATTGATCCTTATCTGAAATGCCCGGAAAGCATTTCTGCGGAAATTTCAAGGGTGCCTGTTGACATCTCTTGACTTCTCTGAAGATCACAGTTTCACTGCACCCGACATGCCGGGCCCGGCACGCAGATCCACCTCTTCAGTTCTTCGGTGAATCTGCGGAATTCAGAACCGGAAGGAGTTCCCCCCGTCATGTCGTCGAATCGAAGACACATCCCCCTGGTACTGGCCGCGGCCTGTTCCGTGGCCGGCGCGCTCGCGCTGGCCCCGACAGCCCATGCGGTGACTCCGCTCACCGCGACGGCCACGTACGACTGCGGCGCCTGGGGCAGCGGTCTCGCCACCCTGACCGCCACCGACTCGGGCACGTCCAAGACCATCAAGATCACGTCCACCGCGATCACCATGCCGACCGGTACCAGCGCCGACCCGAACAGCATCACGACGACGCTCAAGCTCACCAAGACCTCGGGCGGCGTCACCAGTCAGGTGCAGTTCTCCGGAAAGACCAACCCCGGCCTGAGCGGCGGCAACCCGATCACCCTGGGCCCGCTGAAGCTCACCTCCGGCACCCTGGCGGCGGGTGACAGCACGAATTCCGTGGTGCTGCCCGCTCCCCCGAGCGCCACCAACTGGTCACTGCAGATCGTGGCGTCGTCCCCGACGTCGGCCACGGTTCCGTGTGTGGCCACGGCGAACCAGTCCGCCCCGTTCGTCTGGTAGCGGCCCCGCCCCCTCATCCGCACGTACGACGCCGGCCCGGGGCGAGGACCGCTGTCCCCGCCCCGGGCCGGCACCCGCACTCCCACTCGCTCCGTACGAGAGGGCGCGCTCACGTCATGCGAGTGGCCCACTCCTGGACCTTCTTGATCCGCTGCTGGATCTGCCCGGCCGTGGCCTCCGCGCTCGGCGGCCCGCCGCACACCCGCCGCAGCTCGGTGTGGATCACTCCGTGCGGCTTGCCGCTCTGGTGCGTGTACGCCGACACCATCGTGTTGAGCTGCTTGCGCAGCCCGAGCAACTGCTTGTGCGTGACCACCGGCCGCGCCTCGGCCGGCTTCTCCAGCAGGTCGGCCTCCCCGGCCGGCTTCTGGCGGCTGTGCGCGATCTGCCGGGACTGCCGCTTCTGGAGCAGCAGCTGCACCTGGTCGGGTTCCAGCAGCCCCGGAATCCCCAGGTAGTCCTGCTCCTCCTCGCTGCCGGGGTGCGCCTGCATGCCGAATTCGGCACCGTCGTACAGCACCCGGTCGAAGACCGCGTCGGATTCGAGGGCCTCGAAGGGCAGCTGCTCCTCGGTCTCCTCGTCCTCCAGCTTCTCGGCGTCGGCGAGGAGCTTGTCCTCCTCCGCGAACGGGTTCTCCTCGTCGCTGCCCTTCTTGGGCTTGTCGAGGACGTGGTCCCGCTCGACCTCCATCTCGTTGGCGAAGTCGAGCAGCATCGGAATGGTCGGCACGAAGACGGAAGCGGTCTCGCCGCGCCTGCGCGAGCGCACGAAACGCCCGACGGCCTGCGCGAAGAACAGCGGCGTGGAGATGGTGGTGGCGTACACGCCCACGGCGAGGCGTGGCACGTCGACGCCCTCCGACACCATGCGGACCGCGACCATCCAGCGCGACTCGTCCTCGCTGAACTGGTCGATCTTCTTCGAAGCGGCCTTCTCGTCGGAGAGGACCACGGTGGCCTTCTCGCCGGTGACCCGCTTGAGGATCTTGGCGTACTCGCGCGCCGATTCCTGGTCGGTGGCGATGACCAGGCCGCCCGCGTCCGGAATGCCCTTGCGCACCTCGGTCAGCCGCTTGTCGGCGGCGCTCAGCACATTGGGGATCCACTCGCCGGTGGGCGACAGGGCGGTGCGCCAGGCCTGCCCGATGGCGTCCTTGGTCATCGGCTCGCCGAGCCGGGCGGCGATCTCGTCACCGGCCTTGGTGCGCCAGCGCATGTTGCCGCTGTAGCTGAGGAAGATCACTGGCCGGACGACGCCGTCGGCGAGCGCGTTGCCGTAACCGTAGGTGTAGTCGGCCGAGGAACGCCGGATGCCGTCGTTGCCCTCCTCGTACACGACGAAGGGGATCGGGTTGGTGTCGGACCGGAACGGCGTACCGGTGAGCGCGAGCCGCCGGGTGGCCGGGTCGAAGGCCTCCTGGCACGCCTCGCCCCAGGACTTCGAGTCACCGGCGTGGTGGATCTCGTCGAGGATCACGAGGGTCTTGCGCTGCTCGCAGCGGTTGCGGTGCAGCATCGGCCGTACGCCGACGCCGGCGTAGGTGACCGCGACGCCGTCGTACTCCTTGCTCAGCGGGCCCGCGCTGTAGTCGGGGTCGAGCTTGATCCCTATCCGGGCCGCTGCCTCGGCCCACTGCTTCTTCAGGTGCTCGGTCGGCGCGACGACGGTGATCTGCTGCACGACGTGGTGGTGCAGCAGCCATGACGCGAGGGTCAGCGCAAAGGTGGTCTTCCCCGCGCCGGGGGTGGCGACCGCGAGGAAGTCGCGCGGCTGCTCCTGGATGTACTTCTCCATGGCGCCCTGCTGCCAGGCTCGCAGCTTGCCGGCCGTGCCCCAGGGGGCGCGGCCGGGGAAGGCGGGTGAGAGGTGGTGGGAGGCGGTAGTAGTCACGGTCTCCGGTTCGGGTCTCTCGGGTACGTGGGGCGCTGTCCGCACGGCCGGGACGGACCCGCACGCGATACGACAACCGGGCCACCTTACCGGGGGGCGGCGCGGAACCCTGTACGGACGAACGGTGGTTCGGCGCCGCTGAGACCCTCTTCACAGAGCAGCGCGTTACGCGGCGAACCCGGGGAGCCGTTCCGCGATCCTGGGCATGTCGAGGGCCCCCTGGCACACGTCCAGCACGAACTTCTCGGCCGCGTCGACATCGAAGTCCGCGCTCAGGCGATGCCCATTGATGTGCAAGAAGACCCAGGTGGCATACCAGGCGATGCGCTTGTTCCCGTCGACGAGCGCATGATTGCGCGCCAGCGACTCCATGAGTGCCGCGGCCTTCTGCCACACGTCCGGATAGGCATCCTGGCCGAACACGCTCGCCTGCGGACGGGCGAGTGCCGAATCGAGCAGCCCGTAGTCCCGCACCTCGGCGGCCCCGAGACGCTCGGCGAGGTTGAGCAGCTCGGGAAGTGTCAGGTACTGCATCAGGCGAGCCTCCGGTTGAGCTCCTCACTCACCTTCAGCACGTGGTCCGCAGCCTCGTTGAAGAGGCGCGAGTGTTCGTTTATGGCGGTGATCACCGCGTCATGGGCGAACGACTGCATACTCCGCCCCTCCGACTCGGCGCGCGCGCGCAGTGCGTCCAGCTCTTCTTCGGTGAACCGCAGATTCAGACCAGCCATGCATGGATGGTACCGCGTGGTACCACGTGACACTAAGCCTTTGTCCGCACCCGGGCCGCCACCCAGGCCCCCACCAGCGCCACCCCCGCCATCGGCAGGAAGACCACCACGAACGCACCCGGATGAGACCCCGCGGCCCCCGCCTCCGCCGCTTCGTGCACGGCCCCCACCGCACCGCCGCCGAGCGCCGCGAAGGCCGCTCCGCCCGCGGCCAGCAGCAGCACGTTCGACAGCCCGTCGGAGATCTGGAGGGCGGCCGAGTTCGCCCCCGCCTCCTCCGGAGCCGACAGTTTCAGCAGCAGCACGCTCGTCGACGCGATCACCACGCCCATGCCGAAGCACCCGAAGGCCCAGGCCACGGCCACGGTCCAGACCGGCACCGAGTCGATCAGCACGGACGGCGCGGCCGCTATCGCCGCGGCGACCAGCACCATGCCGCCCACCATCAGGCGCTCCCGGTACGGCTCCAGGCGCGGCCGGGACTGCACGTACGAACCGAGCGCCCAGGTCCCGCCCCCGGCCGCGAGCGAGAACCCGGCCATCGTGGGGCTGAGCCCGCGCTGGGTCACCAGCATCAGCGGTACGAACGACTCGGCGGCGATGAACGAGCCGGCTGCCACCCCGCGCAACAGCACCACCGAGGGCAGCCCGCGCGCCGCGCGGCCGGTCCCCGGGGGCAGCAGCCCCCGCACGGCGGGCACGAGCAGTGCGACACCCACGGCCGTCGGCAGCAGCGCGAACCAGTTCCGCTCCTGCCCGGCGTACTGGAGCAGCGCCGCACCCAGCGAGATCCCGAGCGCGAGCAGGATGCGCCGCCGGTCGTACGGCTCGACGGGCGCCGAGGGGTCGGCGGGCCCGGACGCCCGCCGCCGGATCGCGGGCAGCGCGAGCGCCAGCGGGAACACCACGAGGACCGGGATGCCGATGAAGACCCAGCGCCACCCCAGGTGCTCGGTCACGCTCCCGGCGGCGAGCGGCCCGACCACCGACGGGATCACCCAGCTCGCGGCGAAGGCGGCCAGGATCGACGGCTGCAGGCGCTTCGGATAGGCCCGGCTGATCACCACGTACAACGCCACGATCACCAGCCCGCCGCCGAGCCCCTGAACCGCCCGCCCCGCGACGAAGATCCACATGGTCCCGGCGGTCCCGCAGAGCAGCAGTCCCGCCGCGAACGCGCTGATCCCGGCGGCGAGCGGCCCCAGCGGACCGCGCCGGTCCGCCCACTGCCCGGAGAGCACCATGGCGAAGAGGCTGGTCGTGAAGTACGCGGAGAATGCGAACGCGTACAGCGGAATGCCGTGCAGCTCACGCGCGGCGACCGGCATCGCGGTCCCCACGGCGGTCGCCTCGAAGGCGATCAGGAACACGACGGAGACGATGCCGACACTGAGCGCCCGGTAGGTCCGCCCGAGCACCCCTCCGGATTCGACGGCGACAGGAGCCTCCGCGGCAAGCGGCGGGGCATCGATGTCGTCACGCGGTTCCAGGGCACTCATGAGCCCAAGAGTAAGGGGCAAGGTTTCGTTTGGACCCTGTCGCGAGACGGTCCTCCGGTCCTACGTTGGTCGTAGGACCGCGACGCCGATCGTGAACGCCGTATGGCAGTCGCATTGCACCCCGCCCCGCACTCTTGAGCGGCCGGGACACCCGGCCCTACGGTCGAACCACGACGAGGAACACACGGCCGTGTGCCCGAGTGGTTCAGGGGCTCGACTGCAACTCGAGTTACACCGGTTCGAATCCGGTCACGGCCTCCAGGCGTAACGCAGAGCGCGGCGAAACGGCCGCCCCTGGCAGGGGGGCGGCCCTTTCGCTGTGCTCTGGGCAGCGATGGCTGAGCCTCCAGCCCCGCCGCACCCAGGGGGCGGTGTGGAAGTTCGAGCCGTTCGCCGTGAAGGGCGCCGAGCCGCCACCCCTGTTCGGACACCGGTTCGAATCCGGTTACGGCCCCCAGACAAAGCCGCCCGCCCCGGGGAATTTCCGGAGCAGGCGGCTTGCTCCGGTCCGGGGCGCGGGCCGCAGTGTCCCCGACAGCGTCCTACGCCGTGAAACCTGCCTTGCGCTACACGCCCTCGTTGGTGTCCCAGCCCTGCCACCGACGGAAGCTCGTCCGGCGGTCCAGCCCGTGTCAGGTCCGGGGCTTCAGCACGGGCTTCTCGGGCAGCCCGCCGTTGTTCTCGCACTGCAGCTCCTTTGCCACGGCAAGGGACGCAGCATGGAGAACCGTGAGATTTACTTCCCGGGGATCAGGCTTGTTCTGCTCACGGTCCTTCGGGCGGCCAAATGTGCCAAGTATGCGCATCGGACGCCCCTTCGACCCCCTGAACTGGGGGCTCGAACACTCGAAGTAGAGAGCAGCGGACGTAGGAGTCGCCTCGGACTGCTCCCCCATGGTGTAGAGCCGCCCGCCTGCCGGAAGGCGCAGATCCCCCACGTCCTGCGGCGCGTACATGGAAAACGCGATTCCTGCCCGGCTCGTTCTCCCACCGCCCTCCGGGGAGAGCCGGCACAACGTGTCACCTCCGGCCCAGCGATGGCCGGACTCGTACCCGGCCTTGAGTGCATCGACGACACGGTCCATGCTATTCGGATTGGTCCAGGCGAACGAAGTCGCCCCCGTGACGGACTCGATCGTCTTCGCCAAAGGGCCTTTGAAAAGGCCGTCACACACCTCCTCCGCGCCGACGTAATCCGGCGTCTTCTCCTCGCCGCCGCACCCAACCGCACTGGCACCGACAGCCATCACCAAGCCGGTGATACACAATGCCCGCCTCAACTGTCCCGCTCTCATAAGCCTCACCTTCGGGCCCCGTCCTGCACTATTCCTGGCTCAGTCCCCGGTCTCGGGATCACTGCCCTGCTGATTCTCACGGCTATTGCCCTGCACGTAGCCGAGCCCCATGGACTCAATCATGTCCTGACGAAAAGCATGGTTCTCTTTTCCGGATGCGTGACGTTCGAGGAAGCTTTCCATCGGAGCCTCAGCCATGGACTCGCCGGACCGATAGATCTTGTTCCATTCCTCTCGGGTGAGTTCCTCGGCTTTTTCCTTGCTCTTGTCCACCGAGTTGTCTGAGACGTCTCCGACGACCTGACCGATGACCTGCTCCGTAGCTCCGGTGGCTGTGTCGGTTGCCAACGTAACGAGCACGGCGGCCGTGCCCACTGCAGCCGTCGCAGGCAGGAACGCCACACCGGCCGCGACGCCCGCCACAGCGCCGAACTCCACCCAGCCCGACCGCTTGGCCACGGCCTTCTCGTAATCCTCGTGGGTCTTCATGTGATCCGCCTGGACCTGGTCCGCACGGGACTGGTCGAGCATGCCCTGCACCTCGGCGCCACGGAACACGACCGACCTGGCGGCCCCGGGGTCGGGCTTACCGTCGGGACCTACCTGGGCCTCCAGCGCACTGGCCGTGTACACCTGCTCAGCGGTGGACAGCGTGGCGTATGCGTCCGGGTGCTGGCCCAGGGTGCTGAGAAATTGACGCGCGACATCTCTTCCGTTGTCCCTGATGCCGTCACTGTTCTCGATGGAGAAGTCGAGGTGCCGTTCAGGGTTCTTACCCGGAGCGAAGATACTTTCCGAGTCATTCTTTTCGAGAGACCAGTTGATGTCATCGATGTACCCGGCGCCCATGGCCCCAAGGCTGTCGGCCATCGCCTCCTGCTTCTTGAGCAGGCCCGCATCCGCGCCGTACTTCTCCATGACGTCCCGCATGACCGTGGCGTTATTCGCGTCCCGCACGACGCTGGCATCCGGACTGTCGTACGGATACCCGAGGGCTGCTGACTCCAGTGCATGCCCGAGCGCGTCCGGCATGTAGCCAAGCGATCTCTCCATCTCCTTCGGTGTGTGTTCGTCGACGTCCCCGAAGTTCTGCCACTTCTCGTTGCCGAAGAAGTCGAGATAGTTGTCGATCTCCTGGCCGTCCTTCTTGCCGAGGTTGGCCGTCGCCCCCTTGTTGACCGTGCCGTCCTCGTTGTACGCGGTCGGCGGGTCGGAAAAGAAGTGCTTCGACGCCTCCGGGCTGTGCCCCAGCGCCTCCAGCATGGAGACGGTCGGGTCGAAACCGGAACCGTTCACCCCGGACGGGT
Organism: Streptomyces sp. NBC_00984; assembly: GCF_045162475.1. Taxonomy (NCBI): domain Bacteria; kingdom Bacillati; phylum Actinomycetota; class Actinomycetes; order Kitasatosporales; family Streptomycetaceae; genus Streptomyces; species Streptomyces sp. NBC_00984. The sequence goes on along the minus strand of NZ_CP108734.1, from coordinate 5,690,505 downwards.
TGAAGGGGTTTTTGCCGGGGATGGCCACCAGACTGTTCCCGCGGAACATGTCCGGGTTCTTCTGATGCAGCTGCGCCACGTGCTCGGCTATCGGATTGAGGAACTTCGCGTCGTAGTCCCCGTACCGCATGATCCCGCCGAGCAGCTGGTAGCCGAACGGTCCGTTGTAGTCGTTCTTGGCCAGCGGAATGCGCTCCGTGCCGAGCTTGCGCAGCTCCGGACCCCACTCGGCGGTGAACGCCTTGTCGTGGGAGGCCATGGCCAGGTTGAGACCCAGGTTCTTCTGGAGGGCCTGGACGTCCTTCAGCCGCTCCTTGTCGACCTTTCCGTACTCGTACGTGTCCGTCGAGAGCTGGCCGAAGAACGCGAGCGACTTCTCCGGGCCCAGCTTCTCGTAGAAGTTCTTCGCGAACTCCTTCGACTTGCCATTGTCGTGGAGCAGTTCGTTGAGCGCTTGCAGCTCGGTGTGGGTGATGTCGCGGCCCTTGGCAGCGAGCGCGGCGGCGCGGGCCGCCTCCTCCTGGTCCAAGTTCTCGTACTTCGGCGCGGTGAAGTCGCGCCCCTCGGTGACGTTGGCCTCAAGGGCGTTCTTGAAAGCGACATCGGTGTCATTGCAGTTGTCGACGATGAGGTCGATCTTCTTCTGCCACGCCTCGATCGCCTTCTTCTGCTGGCCCAGAATTTCGAAATAGTCGGGATCTTGGTTGGGCGAGACTCCAGACTTTTCGTAAGGGTGCCGAGCCGTGACCTTGCCCTTGGCATCCACATGGATACCGGCCGAGGGTCCCTCGTCGTCGCGAATGCTGATCAGCTCATCCTTGGCCTTCTTGATGGCCGCGCACGCGTCTTCGAGGATCTGCTTGACCCCCTTGGCTTCGGCAGCAGCGTCCTTGAACTCTTTGACCGTCTTGCCGATGAACTTCTTCGTGACGCCCGCGTTGACACCCTCCCACTCGGCCTTGTCCGCCTTGGCCTTCATACCGTCACGGGCGTCCTCGGCCAGTCGGTCCAGTTTGGCGACCATCTCCGACCAGTCCTCGGCCGCCGCCTTCAGCTTGGCCACGGGCGCGTCGACAATGTCCTCGAACTTCAGCATGCGCCTGTTCCCCCACGTACTACTTCAGGTATTCGTTGAGCTTGGAGACAGAAATCAGGTCGCCGCCGATCTGCACATCGTCCTTCGCATGGGCGGACTTGGTGTAGTCGAGATGGTTCGAGATCTGCGCACAGGCATCGAGAAGGGTCTTCAGGTGAGTGTTCCAACGATCATGGACCTTCAACAGCGCAGACCCACTCGAAAAGTTCCCATTGGTGAGCGCGATCGCCGCATCGAAGGTCGAGGGCCGAGCGTGGTCACCCTCCTTGGACAGCCGGGTACGCAAACCGTACGCATCATGCCCAATGGCACCCAAGTGGTCTTGATTGACTGCCAGATCAGCGTGAGTGGGACCACCATGACCGCCAGCGCCGTCATCGACACCATTGAGTCGCATGTTGACCCGTTGTGTCGATTCGGCACGAAGATTCGCCCACTCTGCGTCGAACGTCACGAATTCCCCCGTAGACCATTCCTGGATGCCGCCGAAGCCATTTTCGCCGACACTCACGCTAGCCGCTCGGTTTCAGTCGGCGCACTCCGAGAGGTGCTCACTTTTCGAGCACAACTGGACAAAAGGCGACTCAGTGGGCAGCCGGATCCACCATTCGTTGGCTCCTCGCCGCACCCGATCGGAACCGCCGACACTCTCGGATTGACACCCCTCCGCACGTCGGCGTGCGCCCCGACCATCCCCAGCCGTAACTGAGTTACAACCGGGATGGCCCGGCAGGGGAGGCGCAGGCCGTTCGGCTTGTTGAGGAGTATCGCGTCAACTGGTCTGCCAGGGTGGACAGTTCGCTCCCACTGTCCGAGAGGCTCTCTACAGTCGGCGGCATGGCTGATCGCACAGACCACGTCATCGACTCGCAGCCCCACCCCGACCTGCTGGCGTGGCTGGCCGAACGCCCCGTGCACGGACTGTTCGCCGCCGAAGACGAGCTGGGCAACCCCATCGCTCAACACCTCTCCGACGTGCTGGGTAAGACCGACGAGGACGACGAAGACGACGAGGAGTAGCCGGGGGTGCCGCCGCGGTCGTGGCCGGTGGGATGAATGCGCGTGCCGACGGATGTGAAGCGAGTGATCGAACCTCCCGCCTCCTCAGCCCTCTGACGCTCCCACTACCCGCGCCCGTTCGAGCCCCGCCAAGACCGCGTCCACCGACTGCTCCACGGTCTGCCCGGTCGTATCCAGCCAGAGCCCTATCCGCGGCGTCTCCTCCCGCAGCACCCGGTCCAGCGACTCCACCGTCCACCCGGCCCCGTAACCGCTCTTGCTCCGCCCGGCCTCCCGCTCGGCAACGACTCCCGGATCGGGAGCGAGCACGACGACGTACAGCGGCCGCGTCCGCACGCGCTCGACATACGCGGACAGCTCCTCCCCCAGCACCACGTCCTGAACCACGGCGGTCCAGCCCTCACCCGCGTACGCGTCGGCCGTCATCGCGGACAACCTGTACCGGAGCCGGAGTTGTGCGGCAGCCTCCTCGTACGCCCCCGGCACCATCTCGGCCCGCCCCGACACCACCATCCGTCGGAAGACGTCCCCCCTCACATGAACAGCCTTCGGCAACCGCTCGGCGAGGGCCTGGGCCACGGTGGACTTCCCGGAAGCCATCGCACCGGTGATGAGGACGACGGCGGGTCCGGGATCAACAGTTCGCAACACGTTCGCGGTCAGCCCGTGACAGCGCCGGCCAGGAAGGCGGTCCAGGCGGCCGGGGCGACGGCGAAGGTGGGCCCGCCGACGACCTTGGAGTCGCGGACATGGACGGTGTGGGGGCAGGTGGCGACCTCTACGCAGGCTCCGCCCTCATTGCCGCTGTAGCTGGACTTGCTCCAGTCGTAAGCGACTTCGACACAGGCTTCGCCCTCGTTGTTGCTGTAGCTGGACTTGAACCAGGAGAGATCGGGCCCGGTGGTCACAGTTGCCTCGCCTTCGTCTCGATGATCTCTGCCGACTTCCAGGGGTTGAGCGCCTGGGCCCGCAGGATGCCGAAGAGGTCGAACGTATCGCCCACCTGCTCCGGTTTAGAGATCAACCTACCGCCGCCCTGGCTCTCCGCGAAGACCAGATTGCGGCCTTCCGCCGTGCACATCAACTGCATCGGCCCGTTCAACCCCGCGTGGGTGTGCTGATCCGAGGGCATCACCTGCACCGTGAGGTGGTTCATCCGCCGCATGCACTCCAGCAGATGCAGCAGTTGCTCCTTCAACACCTCCGCGCCGCCGAGCGTCCGGTCCAGGATCGACTCCTCGATGACGAACCCGACGTACGGCGGTGGCGTGCGCATCAGCACCGCCTGCCGTTCCAGTCGAGCCTCGACGTGCCGGACGATCTCGTCCTCGGTGTACGCGGGTTTACGTGCCCGGTACAGGGCGTACGCGTACGCCTCCGTCTGGAGCAGCCCCGGGATCAGCATCGTCTCGTACGCGCTGACGACCCGCGCCTTGCGCTCCAGCCGCGCCCAGCCCAGGAACTTCGCCGGGTACTTCTCCTCGTCGATCAGCTCGACGCACGCCTTCAGCGCACCACCCGCGTCGAAGACCTGGTCCGCGTCGGCCAGCAGCTCCAGCGTCGGAATACGCTCCGCCCGCTCGACCGCCCCCATCAACGACTCCGAGATCAACAACTTGTCCGCCGCGTCCTTCTGCGTGAGCCCGGCTCGCACCCGATGGATACGGATCAGTTCGCCCACGAGCCGCCGCACCTGCGACGGCTCACCACTCGTCCCCACAGCCACCCTCTCCCTCCCCACATCGCGTCGATGTGGACCGCGTCCTCCTGGTCACGCTATGCAGCCACCGGAATCCTTGGAGTCATGACGAGCAAGAAACTCCCCGAATGGGTTCCCGCAGCCGGACACCAACTCCACCTGACCGGCATCCACTTCGACGCCATCCGGCTGCGGGGCGTACGCGGCGAGGCAGTACTGCAGCACCTCGGAACACTCACCGAAGGCGAACCGGGCCCGGTCGTACGGGAGATCGCGGGCGCCCGGTGGACGTACTTCCTGATCCCGCCCGGTTCGAGCAAGGAGTACGACTGGCCGCCGGGCGCCAGGTGCTTCGGGCCGGCTGCCCGGGACCAGTACGTGGGAATCCCCGCACCTGACGGCAACACGTACCCACTGAGCTGGCGGTGCGGGGCGCCGAGGGAAGGGGAGTTCGTGGACGTGGAGCTGCTGTACGGGCTGGTGATGGCACAGCTGGCGCCGGAGGAGGGGTGAGGCGTACGGCGGTATCGACATCCACCGGGGCCGGTCCGCGACGGACGAGTTCGGGATCCTGCTCGACTTCACTGACACCCTGGTCGCCGACATCCTGGCGCGCCCTCAGGGGCGGCGATCCGGACCAGTTGGGCCGCGCCGCGGCGATCGCCCTCGGCTCAGGGACCCGCAGGACTCCGTCTCCTCACTTGCTTGCCAGTCGACGCCGAAGCCGTGGCTTCGCCGGCGCCGCCTTCCCTTCGCACCAGCCGTCCGGTCGAGACACTCATCAACAGTGGCCACGGCCAACACCCTTGAGATCGGCTTCCGAGGGACTGAGTAGGCTTCCCTTGTTCTGATGACGTCCGGGGGGATTTCCGATACATGCAACAGCCGCGCCGCACCTCCGCCCGGCAGATCGGCCCCTACACCGTCATCACGAGGCTTGATCCGACCGGCCCCGGTACGATGCCCGTCCCCGAGCAGCGTTTCATCGCACGTGCTGCGGACGGCGACCGGACATCCGTGGTGAGCGTCCCGCTCGACGGCGTCGACCCCGCCCGATTCCTCGTGGAGGCTCAGGCCGCCCGGTGCCATCTCGGCCCCTGGTTCGCCCCCGTCACCGAGTACGCGGAGCCCGGCGTGCTCGCGTGGTGTGCGCGCCCGTACGTGCCGGCCGTCCCTCTTCCGACGGCTCTGGCCGTCCATGGGGGACCGTTCACCGGAGACACGCTGCGGGCCCTGGGCGTCTGCCTGGCCGAGACGCTGGTCACCGCCCACGCCTCCGGATTGACCTACGCCGGGGTGTCCCCCGCCGCTGTGCTGCTGGCCGGAGACGGGCCACAACTCACCTGCTTCGGCGCAGTACGGGCCGCTGCCGAGGACGGACAACCACGCTCGGGGCTCCCCGGACTCGAACCCGGCAGCCTGGCCCCGGAGCAGGCCACCGGTGGACGCCCGCGTCCTCCCGGTGATGTCTACGCACTGGGCGCGGTCCTCGCGTACGCGGCCACCGGGCACACGGTTCCCGACCGCGAGGAGCTCCCCTCCCTGCTCCGCTCACTCGTACCTGCCTGCCTGGCTCGCGACCCGACCGCCCGGCCGCGCGCCATCGACGTCCTGCAGGCGCTGGCCCCTTCCACGTCCGGCACAGCTCCTTCCCCCACCGTCATCGATCCAGGATCGAGAGAGTTCCCCCTCCCCGGTCGTGTGATCGCGGCCCTGGCTCGCCAGTCTGCGGAAATCCTCGCCGCAGACCTCCCCCTGCCCCTCGGAAGCTGACCGTGCTCAAGCCCCTCCTCCACGACGATCCACACAGCATCGGTTCCTACCGGCTGGCAGCCCGGCTCGGCAGTGGCGGTATGGGCACGGTCTATCTGGCACGCTCGCCGGGCGGTCGCACAGTGGCGCTCAAGACCGTCCACCCACACATCGCCGCAGACGCCACCTTCCGTACCCGCTTCCATCTCGAAGTGGACGCCGCCCGCGTCATCGGAGGTCTGCACGGCGCCCGGGTGTTCGATGCGGATCCGCTCGCCGAGACACCCTGGCTGGCCACGGAGTACGTCCTCGGCCCGCCCCTGGACGAGGCGGTCTCCCGTTGCGGTCCGCTTCCGGAGACGGCGGTGCGTGCGGTGGGGGCGGCTCTGTGCGGCGCGCTCGGTCAGCTGCACAGCTCGGAGGTGGTGCATCGTGACCTGAAGCCGTCCAACGTCATGCTCAGCGCCTACGGCCCGAAGGTCATCGACTTCGGTATCGCCCGTGCCCTCGGTGACGACCGGCTCACCCGCACGGGAACCGCCGCCGGCACACCCGCGTACATGTCGCCGGAGCAGGCGAGCGGGCAGGAGCAGACGCCCGCCGGTGATGTGTTCGCCCTCGCAGGCGTCCTCGTTTTCGCTGCCACGAGCCACGGTCCTTTTGGTGGCGGGCAAGCCGCGGACCTGATCTACCGGGTCCGGTACGCGGACCCGGACCTCACCGGCGTACCGCACTCGCTTGCCCCACTGCTGGCCCGGTGCCTCTCCAAGGACCCGGCTCTGCGCCCGACCACCCAGCGGTTGGTCACGGAACTGCATGACGGTCACGGCGAGTTCGCGGACCACCTTCCCGCCAAGGTGCTCACGGAGATCGCCCGCCTCTCGGCGGAGGTCTGGCAGTACAGATCCCACCGCCTGCCTGCGCCACCGGAGCAGGCGGGCCCCCTGCCCGAGCCGACCGTGCCACGCCGTGTCGGCATGTCCCGCCGCCGGCTCCTCAGCGTCGCAGGTCTGTCGGCGACAGCCGTGGGGGCGGGTGTCTGGGCCGGAGTGGAACTCCTCGGCGCGAACAAACCGGACGCTGCCGCGTCGCACGGACAGGTGGGACCGGGGAAACAGGATCTGCTCCGCCCCCTGTGGACGAACTACACCGCCAGGGCCCAGGACTACGGGACCCCGTTCTTCGTCGGCGATACCCCCGTAGTCATGGACATCAACCGGCTGGTGGGCCTCGACCCCGCAACCGGCAAGGACAGCTGGCACTCAATGTCACTGTCGACGCGCAATCAGGCCATTTCAGACGGATCTCGCATCTACTGCCTCGTCCTGGACAGCAAGGATCGTCTGTCGCTCCTCTCCCTCGGCAAAACCGGCGGGACGGACCGCACGATCGTCACACTGCCCGACGTGAAGGCCCTGGGCTCCTCCACCACGGCCGCCGCGCTTCTGCACGCATCGAACGACACGGTCTACCTCGCTGCCGGACGCGACGCAGAACCGCACACCGAGGACTGGCATCTCCTCGCGGTGGACACCACGTCGGGGAAGATTCGCTGGCAGGCACCGTTCAATGAGACGGAGGATCCCTCGTTCGAGGTCGGCGTGTGGTTCGCCAAGACCATCGGAGACGTGCTGGTTCTGGGCGGCGAGTTCGATCAGCTCAAGCTTCACGCATACGACAACCGCTCAGGCAAGCATCTCTGGTCGAGCGCAGTATCCGACTGGATGGACGAAACCACCGCACCGGTCACCACCGGCGCGGAACTCGCGGATGACGGCCGGCACATATACATCGGAGCGGGTCTCGTCCAGGCCATACGGGTATCCGACGGCACAGTCATCTGGGAGTTCGGCAACTTCCGCGACTTCGGAGATGCCTCGCCGCTGGCCACTCACTATGGAGCCCCCGCCATTCGGAAGGGAGTCGTGTACGCGGCAGAGCGCACGGGTGCAATCGTCGCCGTCGACACCCGGCGCGGCGAACTGCTGTGGGAGACCCCCGCACCCGAGGAGAACGCGCCCCTCCTTGGCGCACCGCCCGTACTCAGCGCGTCCTACCTCTACTACACGGGCAAGGCGGGACTCGGAGCGATCGACCTGCGTACCCATGCGCATGTACGGACTCAGGCGGCATCTTTGCGACGTCTCGCGACTGATCCTCATAACCGCATGATCATCGGGGTCGGCGAGGAGAGAGTAACGGCCCTGCGCATGAAATAGAGAAGTCGACCCATCGCTTGATACGCCCGGCCCCCGAGGAACCCCATGAAACCGCTCAGCATCGGAGATCCCCTTCGGATCGGCCCCTATCGCCTTCTCGGTGTCCTCGGTGAGGGCGGGATGGGCAAGGTCTATCTCGGGCAGGACAGCCTCGGCGATTGCGCCGCTGTGAAGGTTCTCCGCACCGAGATGTCATACGACCAGAACCTGGCACAGCGCTTCGTACGCGAGGCATGGACCGCTCGGTCCGTCACCAGCACCGGTGTGGCCAGGGTGCTGGATGCGCAGACCGTGGAGGGGCGTCCCTGGATCGCCAGCGAGTTCTTGGTCGGTCCCACCCTGGACGAGGCTGTCAGCCTTCACGGTCCGCTCGACGACATTATGGTGCGCACCCTGGCCGCCGACCTCGCCCGCGCTCTGGGGGACATCCACGCCGCGGGGCTCGTACACCGCGACGTGAAACCGGCGAATATCGTGATGACGTCGGACGGCCCCCGGGTCATCGACTTCGGCATCGCTCGGCCGGAGCACGGGCTCACCCTGACGACAACGGGAGAAATTCCCGTCACTCCCGGATACGGCGCGCCCGAACAGGTACTGGGCCAACGGGTGGGCCCAGCCGCCGACGTCTTCTCCCTGGGTGCCGTGCTGGTGTACGCCGCGACCGGGCAACGCGCTTTCGGCGGAGGCCATATCGCCGCGGTCCAGTACGAAGTGGTGCACGGACAGCCACAGTTGCAACAGGTGTCTGAGATGCTTCGCGCGCTCATCGCCCCCTGCCTCGTCAAGGAAGCCGGTCTACGCCCGAACCCCGGCCAGATCGAAGCCGCTTTCGCACCCGCGCGTGGCACGGGCGATATCTGGCGGCAGGGGCGTCTGGGCGCGGTGATCGACCGGCACCATGCGGAGGTACGCCGCCTCGTCCCAGCGGCAGCGGTTCCAGCCCCGCATCCGGGCCGGGCCCGACGCCGGTTCCTGACCGCGCTCGCTTTCGGAGGGGCAGCGCTCGCCGTGGGCGGTGGCACGGCGGCATGGCAGTTCAAGGACGGCTGAGCCCGGTACGTCGCCGGTCGGCGATGAGCAGCGGAACCGCGACGGCGAGGCAGATCAGGCCAGCCGCACACACGCCGAGGGAGACCAGGAGGGCAGTGCCGCGGTGGTCGGTCTCAGCGGATGCTGCCGGTGTGGTCGCTCCGGCACCACTGCCCACGCCGGGCTGCGCATCAGGCGTCTCGACGAGATCAGGGAGCGGGTAGCTGTCAGCTGGTCCCGGGTCACCCGGGGTCTTCAGCGCGATCCGGGGGCGAACCGCCCCGTAGCCGACGTAGTCGTTCCGCACGGCACCGCTCTTGGGAGCGCCGGCCGTGTTCAGCAAGACGCGCAGAACCTGGTAGTTGGTCCAATCCGGGTGCTTGGACCAGATCAGCGCGGCGGACGCCGCGGTGACGGCTGTGGCCACGGCCGTACCGCTGCTTGTACAGAGACCCTCGCGCTCAGCGCATGCGCTGAGCACGTCCTCACCAGGAGCACTGAGTGTCACCTCGGGACCGACTGCAGACGATTTGAGGGCTGTCGCGTCCTTTCTCAGAGCAGCGACTCCGGTGACGCCTGGAATCGCTGCCGGGTTCTTCACCGGCCGTTTCGGAAATTCGGAGTCACCTGCAGCAGCGAAGATCAATTTCCCCTTGGACAGAGCGTAAATCACGGCTTCATTCACTGCCCCACCACCACTCAGACTGGCAGTTACCGAGATGCTGATTATTTTCGCTTCCGAGTCCGCCGCATACCGGATAGCGGGCACCAAGTCACTATTGACCGCTATCGACCGCTCGCCGGAATCCGGGGTTTCGCTTCCGTCCGATACTTTCAGAGGAAGGATCTTCGCGCCGGGAGCGAGCCCGTACGCGCTTTCCCTACCGCCCGCCCCCTTCCCGGTTCCGGCGATCACAGCGGCGGCCGTGGTGCCTGCTTCGTCGTGTTCCCCGGCAACCCCGTCGGTGAAATCCTTGCCTTCGAGGAGTCGCCCGGCCAGCTCGGGCACCTCGCGCACCCCGGTATCGATGACGGCGACGGTCACGCCTTCGCCGGTGCTCGTGCGCCACATCGTTTCCGCCTGCATTGCGCCGAGGTGCCACTGCCGGGACAGGACGGTCGCGGCGGACCCCGTCGTGGCCGAGGAGCCGACCAGCAGCAGTGCCAACGCAGTTGGCAGGACCGCCTTATGCCACTTCCTCTTCCTTCGCCTGACGCTGATGGGCATGCCTCGCTCGCAGGCGCGGCGAAACACACTCACCTGGTCGGGCCGCCCTGGTTCGGAGCGCCACCGTAGGGCGAGTTGGCTCCTGGGTCGCCCGGCGGCGGAGTGTAGGGCGCATACGGCGGCGGCTGATGGGCGTACGGCGGCTGATGCGGCGGCGGGGCCGATGCTGCAGCCTGGCGGCGGCGGGAGCGGATGACGACGAAGGTCACGACGGCACCGGCAAGAGCGGCCACGAGGATACCGAGGCCCATCCAGAGTGCGGTGTTGTCGCTTTGGCCGTCGGCCACCGGGGGCCCAGCAGAGGGCCTGTCGCTCTCCTCGGCGCCGTTACCGGCCTTGGACGGCTGGGCGGAGGGGGACGGAGACGGGGACGCCGCCGCGGCAAGGTCGGGGAGCGGGTACTCATCGGCAGGGCCGGGGTCGCCGGGGGCCTTCAAAGGGATGCGCGGGCGGACGGCCCCGTATCCGACATAGTCGTTGCGCAGAGCGCCACTGGTCGGAGCGCCGGCTGTGTTGAGCAGAGCCCGCAGTACCTGGTTATTGGTCCAGTCCGGATACTTGGACCAGATCAGCGCGGCAGAAGCGGAAATGACAGCTGTGGCATCGCTGGTACCACTGGTTTTACATAGTCTCGTGCCACCGCTGCAACCGTGCACCATGTCCACGCCTGGGGCCGAGAGATCGACCTGCGAGCCATATTGAGAGAAATCTGCCTTGTGCAGGTTCTTCCCGATCGCCCCCACGCCGACGACCCCTGGAGTCCCGGCAGGGTACTCGATCAGGTTTTCCTTATCAGCACTGTTCCCCACAGCCGCAAAAATGAGTGCACCTTTGCCCAGGGCATACTTCACGGAATCCGTGAGCTGCTGCGACCCAACACTTTTCCCGATCGAAGCATTGATGATTTTCGCACCATGGTCGACGGCGAAGCGAATCGCCATGGACAAGTCATCATTGAAATGCTTGTCCGCTGTAGCCCCGTTCACCTTACCGAGGTTGTCTCTCAGGCGAATCGGTAGGATTTTTGCCCCCGGTGCGAGCCCAAAAGAACCACCGCCACCACGCGCATTACCAGTTCCGGCAATAATGCTCGCCATTCCGGTCCCGTGATTACGGTAGTCCGTGTGTTCATCCCCTGGGGAATCCTTCGCCAGATCCAACCCCTTGAGAACGCGCCCCTTGAGATCCGGGATGGATGCGTCCACGCCCGAATCGATAACAGCTACGGTGACGTTCTCTCCCGTGCTCAATTCCCACATCTGCTCGGCCTGCATCGCATCCAGGTACCACTGGCGCGAACGGATGGTGTCCGCGTACGCAGGACTGGCGCCCAACAGCAGCAGCGCCGTTGCGGACGAGACGGCGATTCCACGACGGATGGCCGCTGCACTGCTGGTACGCATCCCATTCCCTTTTTCTGGTTTCGGTTACTCAGTCGATCACCGGCGGGACAACCCGTCGGTCACCCTGCTGCCAGGTTTCCTCGTCCTCCACGAGGTAATCCGGGCGTTCCCGCTCATCACGGCGTGGGTCTCCGGCTCTCGGACTATGGGAGGCCCCGCGACCTACCTGTCCAATTCCTCGGCTCCCGTCGCCCGTTGCCGTACCCCGCACCAGACCGGTGCCACCGGGCGTAAAGGGGCGATTGCCCGTGCGGCCGGGCTGCTGGGGGCGGCCCCCCATGACGCCCCCTGTCTCGCCCGCCAATCGGCGGCCACCGGCGATCCCGCTCTGGCCGCTGCCCACGGCCCCGCCCATCCCGGCGCCGTGCCCCATCATTCCGCGACCGGCGTGAGCGCCCTCGCCGCCGATCACGGTGCCGCGAGGAAGGCCCCCCGTGGGACGCCCAGTTGTCTGCGCGGCCGGACGGCCACCCACGATTCCAGTGTCCCGGGACGGCCTCCCCACGGGCCCTGCCACCGGGTTCCCTGTAGCCGAAGGTATCGATGGACGAGAAATACCCGTTGTCCTGCCACCCGCATTTGTCGACGGAGGCTGCACTGCGGTTCTGTCGCCAATGCTCGGCGGCAGAACCGCAGGCGGTACAGGCAGGCCGCCATCGGGCTTCGCCAGGCCCGGCACTTCAGGCGGATGCGCTGGAGGATTCGGTGCGGCCTTGGGCAGCGTCGCGACTCCATCGATCTCCATGTCCACCGGGCGCGGCACGGTACCGCCGGCCGGAGCGGTGACGCTTGAATGCGCGGTTGAGGGTACTGCCGACCCAACAGGCGATTCATGGCCGGCGCCGGGCATCGAAACACTGCGTGACACCGCACCGGCGCCGCCTACCGCCCCCTCGCCAGAGACATAACTACCGGCGCGGCCGCGTTCCTCAACTGTTTCGCTCGGCGCGATCGCCTGCGGCGGCGGAGGGAATTCCGGCTTCTTCAAGGCGCCGATTCTGTCCACCGACTGGTTGTACGCCTGAGAGAGCTTCGTCATCTCCCTGGCCATCGCGTCCTTCTCCGTGCGCAGCTTCGCCGCCAGTGCTGACGCGTCCGGGTCGTTCTGTGCCGAGAGAGCTGCCTCCAGGTTCGCCTTCGCGCCTGCCTCGGGACGAGGCGCCGCAGCCTTGGCTGACGCAATCGCCTCAGCGGCTTCGCCGAGTCGCTTCGACGCCTCCCTGCTGTACAGGCCCAGACGCAGGGTGGCGTTGGCCAGGTCCGCGCTCCAGGTGCGGAACGAGTTCGCTCCGGCACCCTTCCAGTTCACGATCTGCGGACGGATCTTCAGCTCTTCGCCGATCCTGTCGATCTCGGTCGCCGCGCTCGACAAACGGTCGGCGGCGGCCTGGACAGCCGCACTGTTGGCCTTTTCCAGCCACGCGGCCATCTGCTCGTGCGACATGCCGTCGAACGATGTCGTACCCATCTCACTCCCCCGTTTCCGTCGCTGCCGAACCAGTGATCGCGATCGTCAGATGCCCCCGACGCCCGCCGTGTCGCCTCCCGTCGGCTTTTCAGTAGACGATTTCCCACCGGTGGGCTTCCCCTCTTCGGGGACCGGGTTGTACACCCCGTCGTAGTGCTCCTGCGTGTCCCTCTTGATCGCGAGCATGCGGTCGCGGATGTCATCGTCGAGGTTCTCGTAGCCCTTGTGCGATGCAAGAACCGCGATGCCCAGACCCTCTATGGAATCCGACAGCAGCTTCGAGAGGGTTTCCAGCTCTGTGACGACCTTCTGGTACGAGGCGTGCAAGCCGGATGCCTCTGTCCACGCAGGGTCCCCGAACTGAGTCGCGCCGATGGAGACTTCGCCCACCGTCTTCGAGTCCGCCGGGGATGCCTTGAGATCCCGGAGAAGTTCGTCGATACGGGTACGGAACTTGGTGAACGACGACAGCTCGGTGACCAGCTCACCCGCGGCGTTCTGGGCCACCGCGCCGATCGCGCCGATGCCGCCCAAGACCGCCAGGGGATACGCCGAAGACTCCGTCCCCAAATCACTCTCTCCCACAGTGCCCTCCCCCGTTCAGCAACAGCCGCCTACTGCTTCGGGGTTCACCTTAGCCAGCAGCGGTGACAGTGCGCATCTCCGGGTTGCACCTGCAACCCGGATTGCATCGGATCACGCCACCCGTGCAGGGCTCAGGAGTTGGGGGCCGCCACCGCCGCCTGGGGTCTGATGGGGAGGCGGTTTATTGGGCGGCCGGTGGCGGCGCGTACGGCTGCGGCCACTGCTGCCGGGGACGTCACCACGGGGATCGCCGAGGCGGGCTTGGCGCCGAAGGGGGCCACTACGTCGCGTTCTTCGATGAGTTTGACGATGCGAATTTCGGGTGCGTCCAGGGCGGTCGGGAGCGCGTAGCCGGTGAGGTCGGGGTGGCGGATCAGGCCGCGGGCGCTGCGGAGGTTCTCGGTGAGGGCGGCGCCGATGCCCTGGGTGATGCCGGCCTCGATGCGGGTCGTCAGCTGGGACGGGTTGAGGATCCGGCCGACGTCCTGGGCGACCGCCATCTCCACGACCCGGACGGAGCCGAGTTCGATGTCGACGTCCACCACCGCGCGGATCGCGCAGAAGGCGAGGCCGACGAAGGCGTCGCCCTGGCCGGATTCGTCGAGGGGTTCGGTCGGATGGGGGCGGCACTGGGCGGTGGCCCAGAGTTCCTTGCCGTCCATCGCTTCCGTGACCGTCGTGGACAGCACGCCGTCGTACGAGGTGATCTTGCCGTCGGCGATCTGCAGCAGCTCCGTGGACATGCCGAACTTGTGGGCCAGGGGCTGGAGGAGCTGGGTGCGGACCATCTTGGCGGCTCGTTCCACCGCCCCTGCCGACACCCAGGTGTGGCGGCCGTGCGTCGCCGGGCCCGCCGGGGGCTGGTCGGTGTCGACGGACGCCACGTGGACCTCTTCGATGCCCAGGGTCTCCTGGACGACCTGGCGGGCGAGGGTCGAGAAACCCTGGCCCGTCTCGACCGCCGCGCAGATGACCGTGGCGATGCCGTCGTGGACCCTGACCGTGGCCGTGGAGACCTCGTCGGCGCCCTCCGCGCCGAGCATGTGGACCATGCCGAGCGCGTAGCCGACCCCTCGGCGCACCGCACCGGGTTCGCCCGCGCCCTCGGGGCCGCCGGGCAGCAGCCAGTCGTCCTCCGGGGCGTCCTTGGGGAGGGCGGGGAGGGGGAAGTCCCGTACGGAGGCGAGGAGTTCGGAGACGGGTGCGGGGCAGGTCACCGTCTGGCCGGTGGGCAGGATGTCGCCGGTGGACAGGGCGTTGCGCAGGCGCAGTTCGGCCGGGTCGATGCCGAGCTTGGCGGCCAGCTTGTCCATCTGGCCCTCGTACGCCGCGCAGACCTGCATCGCGCCCTCGCCGCGCACATGGCCCGAGGGCGGGTTGTTCGTACGGACCGCCCAGCCCTCGATGAACGCGTGCGGGACGACGTACGGGCCGCAGGCGAACGCGACCGCCGCGGCGAGCGACTCGGACGACGAGTCGGCGTACGCGCCCGCGTCGAGCAGGATCTGTGCCTCGACCTTCACCAGCCGCCCGTCGGCGTCCGCGTGGTGGCGGTAGCGCAGCAGCGTCGGGTGGCGGTGGGAGTGGCCGAGGAAGGACTCCTCACGGGTGGCGGCCAGCTTGACCGGGCAGCCGGTGCGCAGGGCGAGCAGGCCGAGCGGAAGCTGGAAGCCGGGTTCCTCGCGGTCGCCGGTCGCGCCGGGGACACCCGTGACGACGACCTTCACCCGGTCCGGTTCGAGGCCGAAGCAGGCGGCGGCGAGATCGCGGTCGGTGTGCGGGTCGGTGGAGGCGGTGTAGATCTCCACCCCGCCGTCGGGACGGGGCACGGCGAGTCCGGCCTCGGCACCGATCGGGGCCGGGTCCTGACGGCCGATGCGGTACAAACCCTCGACGACGACCTCGCCGGTGGCGTCCGGGTCCCCGTAGCGCAGCGGGATGTGGCGGATCAGATTGCCGTCGGGGTGCAGCGGTTCGGCGGCGAAGGCCTTCTCCGGGTCGGTGACCGGTTCGAGGACCTCGTACTCGACGGCGATGGCCGCAGCGGCGAGCCTGGCCGTGTCGGGATGGTCGGCGGCGACCGCGGCGATCGGCTCGCCGTGGTGGCGGACCAGGTCGGACGCGAAGACCGGGCGGTCGACGACCCTGCGGCCGTACGAGCCCTCCCCCGGGATGTCCTCGTGCGTGATGACGGCGCGTACCCCCGTCATCTCGACGGCGGCCGAGGTGTCGATGGACAGGATGCGGGCGTGCGGGTGCGGGGAGCGGAGGACCGCCGCCCAGAGCAGGCCCTCGGCCCAGAGGTCGGCGGCGTACGGGAAGGTGCCCTCGGTCTTGGCGCGCGCGTCGGCGGGCGGCAGCGAGACGCCGAGGCCGAGTGCGGGCGGCTCGGTCTCGGGGCCTTCGGTCGCCGGGGTGGTGATCCGTGTGCTGGTCGCGTTGGCAGCGGTGGCTGCGTCGTTGCTCACGCCATGCCTCCGTCCTGCGGGTGCGACTGGACGCTACCGGCGCCGGGGGCCGCCTGGTGCGGGATGCGGGCCTCGTCGGGCTCCGGGGACGTGGAGTCCGACGAGGCGGGGTCGGTGGTCGCCTCACGGCCTGCGACGACCTCGTTGACGGCGTCGAGGACGCCGCGGTAGCCGGAACAGCGGCAGAGGTTTCCGCAGAGCGCCTGGCGCGTCTCCAACTCGCTGGGGGCGTGGTTGCCCTCCAGAAGATCGTGGACGGTCATGGCCATGCCGGGGATGCAGAAGCCGCACTGGACGGCGCCGCACTTGGCCAGGGCACGCTGGACGTCGGACGGCTCGCCGTCCACGGCGAGGCCCTCGACCGTACGGACCTCGCTGCCGGCCGCGGTCGCCGCGGGGACCAGGCAGGAGGCGACCAGCCGGCCGTCCACCTGGACGTTGCACGCGCCGCACTCGCCCTGCGAGCAGCCGTCCTTGGCACCGGCGAGGCCGAGGCGCTCACGGAGCACGTAGAGGAGCGACTCGCCGATCCAGGCGTCGGTGACGGGGCGGTCGGCGCCGTTCACATGCAGGACGTAGGAGGCGGCGGGGTGCTCGCTGGGGGCGCCGAGCAGCCCGGAATCGGCCTGCTCGGAATCAGCCTGCTCGGAATCGGCCCGCCCGGCTTCGACCGGCTCGGATTCGACCAGCTCGGGTTCGACCGGTCCGGATTCGGCCGGCGGGGAGTCTGCCGGTCGGGAGTCTGACGGTTGGGATTCCGGGGAGTCGGTGTCGGGCGGCCCGGATTCCGGGGACTCGGTGTCGGTGGCGGCGCCGGCGGCGACGTCGTGCGACTCGTCGAGGGCCGTCTCCGGTGACTGTCCGGCCGGGTACGGCTCGGGCGCGGCCTCCGCCGGATGATCGGAGGGAGCCTCGCCCGCGGCGGTGGCCGGGGCGGTGTCGGGGGCGACGGCGGGGGCCGTCTCCTGCGCGAGGTTCGCTCCGGGGACGGATAGGGGGAGGGGGCCGTCCTCGACGGGCTCCGTCTCCCGTGCCGCCTCAGGGGCCCGTGCCGCCTCGGGGGCCTGTTCGAATTCGGCTCCCGGCGCATGCTCCGGCTCGATGTCGGCCGGGGGTGCCGGTTCCGCCACGAGCTCGGGCTCAGGACCGGGCTCCGAGGCGGGCTGCTGCGTCGCCCACGGTGCGGGCGCCCCGCCCGGCAGCGTGGCCGGCGGAGTCCGGTCCCCGTACCACTGGGCGGCCAGGGCCGAGGCGGCGAACTCGCCGGACTCCTCCGGGAGATCACCGTCGGCGACCGGGATCGTCCACTGACCGGTGTGGCCATCATGGTTGGAGTGGCTGGCGTGGGTGGCGTGGGTGGCCTGACCGGTGTGGTCGGCCTGGTCGGCTTGGCCCGCGTGACCCGCGTGACCCGCGTGGTCGGTCTGACCGGTCTGACCGGCCTGACCGGCCTGACCGGCCTGACCGGCCTGACCGGTGTGGACGCCGAACTCCGTGGACTCGGTGAAGTTCCACTGGCCCGTGGCCGACGGCGTCTCCCGGTACTGCTCCTGCGAGAACGGATCGTGAGGGGCCTGAGGAGCCTGAGGCATCTGAGGCGCATCAGGGGACTGCTGGTACTCGTACCCGTAGTCGTACGGGCCCTGCTGCTGGTTCGGGTCCGGCCAGTGCACCGTCCCGGGTGCCGGCTGCTCCGCTGCCGTACCGCGCTCCTGCTGGCTCTGCGTCTGCACGACCCAGCTGCCCGTGGCCGACGGGTCGAGCCCGGCCGCCGGTGTCAGCGGCAGGATCATCGGCGGTACGTAGCCCTGGCCGGGCGCGGCCAGCGGGATGTTCGCCAGGTCCTCCGGCGGCAGGTGGACGAAGGCGGTCGCCCCGTCGTCGTACTCGCCGCCCTGCGGCGTCGGCTGCCAGCTCCCGTGCTGCAGGTGCTCCTGCTGCCCGTGCTGTTCGTTGTGGTCCTCGTTGCTCACGACAGTGCCCTCCCCAGCGCGCGTCGGGCCAGCGCGGCGACGGTCCGCCGCAGATGCAGTACGGCGGGGGGCAGCGGTGGCGCCTCTCCCCCGTCGGCGGGCGGTACCTGGTCCGGGATGCAGGCCGCGGCGACGTACTCGCCGAAGGCGGCCAGCGCGTCGGGAGCCAGGCCCCGTTCGCCGTCCCAGTCGATCAGTGAGGCGATCCAGCGTTCGGCCTCCAGCGGCCGCAGCGGCATCGGCGCGATGGCGCCGACCGCGCAGCGCACCCCGCGCCGGGCCGGGTCCAGGACGATCGCGACGGATGCGGTGGCCCGGCCGGGACCGGTGCGGCCGGTGGCCTTCAGGAAGACCTGGGGGGCGTGCAGCAGCGGGACCCGGACGAAGCCGATGAGTTCGGCGGGTTCGAGCATGTCGCGGCCGGCCAGCAGGTGCGAGACCGGGATCTCGCGGCGGGCGCCGCCCGGACCCGCGATGACCAGCTCGGCCTCCAGCGCGGCGAGCACCGGCAGGGCGTCGCCGGTCGGGGCCGCGGTGGCGATGTTGCCGCCGAGCGTTCCGGCGTTACGGATCTGGGGCGGGCCCGCGGCGCGTGCCGACGCGGCCAGCGCGGGGATGAGGGCGGCGAAGTCGGGCCGCCCCATGCGTGCGTGGGTGAGTCCGGCGCCGAGCAGGGCGTGGCCGTCCTGGTAGTGCCAGCCGCGCAGCTCGCTGATCCGGCCGAGGCCGACCAGACCGGAGGGGCGCAGCAGCCCCTTGTTGACGGCCGACATCAGGTCTGTACCGCCTGCCACGGGAACGGCGGCGGGCATGGCGCCGAGCGCCGCCACGGCCTCGTCGAGCGAGGCCGGCAGCGTCACGGACTGCGTCGCCTGCGGTGCGTGCGTGGTCAACCCAGCTGCCCCTTCCCGGTGTCCCGGCTGTCCGGCTGTTTCGCCGTACGGTACGTGCTCAAAGCCTGGACGTGGCAACTCTGGCACATCTTCGGATCGGACCGACGCGAGGGTCCGCGAAGGGCGTATCCATCCCTGATCAGGGGAATGTTCCCGTTTCGGCCCGCTTCGGTCCGCTTCGACGCAGAGTGTGAATTGTGACTCTTCGCCATGCCTTGCCGCCGATTGTTCCGTTGCGGTGGCCATTGCGGTGTTCCGTTGCCGTGTTCCATTCCAGCAGGGCGAGTTCCGGACAAAAAAACTGCCGGCCGGAGTCCGGGTGCGGTCGGGATCACACGTTCGGCGGCGCCCCGTCGATGGGTCGTCCCAGCACACCGGGGCGCTGCTGCCGGGGCAACGGACCACTCGGCGGCCGGTAGTCGACACCGAGGGCGTCAAGCCGGCCGTAGTGCGTGGTCATTCGGCGTTCGAAGCCCGCGAAGTCCCGGTCGCCGGGGGCGGGCAGCGGCGACCAGGCGACCTCCGCGAACGCCGCGAGGCGCGGGAAGACCTGGTAGTCGACGCGGGCCCGGTTCTGCATCACCTCGGTCCAGACATTGGCCTGGGTGCCCAGGATGTGACGGGCCGCCTCCTCGGAGAGGCCCGCCGGTACGGGTTCGAAGCGGTAGACGTCCTCCAGGGTGCGGACGAAGCCGATGGGCATCGGCTCGTCGGGTCCGCCGTCCTGACGGTGGTCCAGGTACACGTGCTGCTCCGGGCACATGACGACGTCGTGGCCGGCCTCGGCGGCGGCGATGCCTCCCCCGTAACCCCGCCAGGACGACACGGCGGCGCCCGCCGGGAGGCCGCCCTCCAGGATCTCGTCCCAGCCGATCAGCCGGCGTCCGCGGGCGGTGAGCCAGGTGTCGAAGTGCCGGATGATCCAGGACTGCAGATCGTCCTCGTTGGCCAGGCCGAATTCGTCGATCCGGGCCTGGGCGACCGGCGACTCCTTCCACTGGTCCTTGCGGCATTCGTCGCCGCCGATGTGGATGAACGGCGAGGTGGCGGCGGGGAAGAGGTCGAGCACCTCTTCGAGGACGCCTTCGAAGAAGCGCAGGGTGTTGTCAGTGGGGGCGAGTACGTTCGCGTTGATGCCCCAGGTGTCCCAGACGGAGAGGGTGGTGGTGTCGATGACGTCGGTGTTGCCCAGTTCGGGGTACGCGGCGATGGCGGCCTGCGAGTGGCCCGGTACGTCGATCTCGGGGACGACGCGGATATACCGCTCGGCGGCGTACGCGACGATCTCGCGGATGTCGTCCTGCGTGTAGTAGCCGCCGTGCGGGGTCTCGTCCCACAGCTCGGACGCCCGGTGGCCGTGCTTGGTGCGGGGCCGCCAGGAGCCGATCTCGGTGAGCCGCGGGTAGCGCTTGATCTCGATGCGCCAGCCCTGGTCGTCGGTGAGGTGGAAGTGGAAGACGTTCAGCTTGTGCGCGGCGAGGAGGTCCAGATAGCGCAGGACGTCGTCCTTGGGCATGAAGTGCCGTGCCACGTCGAGCATCATGCCGCGCCAGGCGAAGCGGGGGCTGTCCTCGATGTCCGTGACGGGGATCGTGCGCCGCGCGCCGGGGCTGACGGGCGCTCGGCGGAAGGCTTCGGGGCCCAGGAGCTGACGGAGGGTCTGCGCGCCCCAGAAGACCCCGGCGGAGCTGCCTCCGGTGATCTCGACGCTCCCGCCGGCGCCGGTGCTCAGCCGGTAGCCCTCCGGCTCCAGTGCCGGGTCGATGGCCAGCCGGACGGTGTTCGCGGCGGGCTCGCCGCCCGGGGCAGCCGGCTGCGGGGAGAGCGGCAGGCCGAAGGCGGCGCCGAGCGTGGTGCGCAGCCAGCGTTCGGTGCTCTCCGTGCCGGGGCCCGCCGTGATGGTGGTGGACGGGTCGAGCTGGAAGCCGCACCGCCCTTCACCACCGACGCGCACGGGTGCCGGGATCAGGCCGGTGATCGGGGCGGCAGTCCGGTCGGTGGTCGGGTCCATGTCCATGTCCATGGCGTCAGTCCTTTACCGCTCCGCCGAGTCCGGAGACCAGGCGGCGCTGTACGAGTACGAAGAAGACCAGCACGGGAATGGTCATCACCGTCGAGGCTGCCATGATCCCTCCCCAGTCGTTCTCATCGGGTTTGAAGAAGACCAGCAGCGCCATGGGGAGCGTCGACTGGGAGGTGTCGCTGATGATGAACGACTTCGCGAACAGGAAGTCGTTCCAGGTGGAGATGAACGAGAAGACGCTGGTCGCCACGAGGCCGGGGAAGACCAGCGGGAAGAGGATCTGCCACAGGAAGCGGGTGCGGCTCGCCCCGTCGATGTACGCGGCCTCCTCCAGCGCATCCGGTACGGCCTTGACGAAGCCGCGCAGCATCCAGATCGCGAACGGCAGCGAGAAGGCGAGGTGCGGCAGGATCAGCGAGCCGAGCGTGTTCAGCTGGCCGAAGTCCCGCATCAGGAAGAACAGCGGGATGGTCAGCGCCTCGACCGGCACCATCTGCGCGACCAGGAACATGATCAGCAGCGTGGTGCGGAAGCGGAACCTGAACCGGGTCACCGCCGTCGCCGCCAGGAAGGCGATCAGCGCGGAGGCGATGACGACCGTTCCGGCGACCAGCAGGCTGTTGAGGAAGTACCGCCCGAAGTCGTTCTGTTCGAAGACCCGGCGGAACGAGTCCAGGGACGGCGACAGCGTCCACGGGCGGGGGTCGGTGGACTGGATCTCGCCGGCCGGTTTGAGGGCGGAGAGCACCATCCAGTACAGCGGGAAGGCGACCGCGGCGGCGATCAGCAGGGACGCGGCCTCGGCGGCCAGCCGGCCGGGCCGGCGGATGCGCAGCATGCTCCGTGCGCTCATAGTTCCTCCCCCTGGCGCCGCACCAGGCGCAGATGGACGAGCGTGACGGCCAGCAGGATCACCAGCATCACGACGCCGATCGCCGAGCCGAGGCTGTACTGCGAGGACGCGAACGCCTTCTGGTACGCGTACACGTTGAGCACCAGGTTCTGGCCGGCGATGCCGCCGCCGCTGGTCATGACGTAGATCTGGGTGAAGACCTTGAAGTCCCAGATGATCGACTGGATGGTGACGACGACGAGGATCGGCCGCAGCATCGGGGCCATGACCGACCGCCAGATCCGCCACTGCGAGGCGCCGTCCAGCGCCGCCGCCTCCAGCACCTCGGTGGGGATCGCCCGGATGCCCGCGTACACCGTCACCATGACGAACGGGAACGAGCACCACAGGACTTCCAGGAGCACCAGGGCGAAGGCGCTGTAGCGCCCGTACGTCCAGGAGAAGTCGCCGAGCCCCAGCACCCGGTTGACCGGGCCGAAGTCCGGGTCGAAGAGAAACACCCAGACGGTGGACCCGGTGATCGCGGGGGTCGCCCAGGCGCCGAGCGCGGCCATCATCAGCGCGAGCCGCGGCAGGGCCCGGATGCGGGTCAGCAGGACGGCGAGCGCGCAGCCGACGAGGAGGGTGGCCAGTACGCAGGTGGCGGCGAAGACCACGGTCGCCAGGAGCACCTGCCAGAACTGGCTGTCGCCGAAGAGGGTCGCGTAGTTCCCGAACCCCTGGAAGGTGGTCGGCTCACCACCGCTGACCTGGGCCTGGGTGTACTCCAGGAAGGAGATCAGACCGAGTTGGTAGATCGGGTAGACGAGCAGCCCGCCGAGGAGGACGAGTGCGGGCAGGAGATAGAGCCAGGGGGTCCAGCCGGAGCGGCGCGCGGACGGGGCCGGGCGGCGCCGCCGGAGCGGGCGGGTGGAGGTGCCGCCCGCTCCCGACGTGCCGCCCGCTCCGGACGTGCCGGGCGCTTTGTACGCCGTACTGTTCGCGGTCATGATCAGCCCGCGTCGGCGAACGCGGCGTCCATCTTCTTCGCCGCGTCGTCCGAGGCCTTCGCCACGTCCTTACGGCCGCTGACGATCTCCTGGAACATCGTCGGCAGGACCAGCGAGGAGTCGATCTGGCCCCAGCCGGGCGAGGCCGGGACGGACTTCGCCCCCGCGCCGAGCGTCTTGACGAACGGCTCGACGAACGGCTCCTTCTTCGCGGCCGCGGCCCGCACGTCGGTGTACGTCGGCAGGAAGCCCATCGCGTCGAACATCTTCGTCTGCGTCCGCTTGCCGGTCAGGGACTTCATCAGGTCCACGGCGAGGGTGCGGTGCGAGCTGCTCTTCAGTACGCCGATGTTGTTCCCGCCCGCGAACGCGGGGGCGACGGAACCCTCGGCGACACCGGGCAGCGGCACCACCGCGTACTTGCCCTTCACCGACCCCGCCTCGACGGCCGCGTGGCTGAAGTCGCCGCCGATCGCCATGGCGGCCTTGCCCGAGGCGAACGCGGTGACGGTCGCGTTGCCGCCCATGGCCGCGCACTTGGCGGCCGGACAGTTGTCGTCGCCGAAGAGCGAGGTGTAGGCCTCGATGCCCTTGCGGGCCTTGTCGCCGTTGATGGCCGCCTGGTACGTGCCGCCGCTCTCGTCGGCGAGTTCGCCGCCGGCCGCCCAGATGAACGGCATCGCGCCGTAGGTGTACGCGCCGCCGACCGCCAGTCCGTACAGGTCCGGCTTCTTCTTGTGGATCTTCTTCGCGGTGGAGATCAGCTCGGCCTGGGACTTGGGGGCCTCGATCCCCAGCTCCTCGAAGACGTCCGTGCGGTAGTACAGGGCCCGTACGCCGACGAAGAGCGGGGCCCCGTAGATCTTGCCGCCGACCGTCACGGACTGCTTGGCGGTCGGGTCGGTGTCCTTCGCCTCGTCCCAGGCGGCGAACTCGGCACTCACATCGGCGAGTCCGCCGTCCCTGACGTATCCGGCGGTGTCGGTGTTGCCGTACTCGATGAGGTCCGGGGCGCTCTTGGGGTCGTTGAACGCCGCCTTGATGCGCTGCGCCCGGGTGTCGACCGGTATGTACTCGATCTCGACCTCCGCGTCCTTGTGGGCCTTCCTGAAGTCGGCGACCGCCGCGTCGACGACCTGCTCCTTGGGCTTGTTGCCGACTTCCTGGAACAGCCAGACCCGCAGCGTGCCGGTCTTCTCGTCCCCCTTGGCTCCGGTGTCGGAGGTCTGCGGCGCACAGGCGGTGGCGGTGAGACCCGCCAGCACAAGCGCCGCGGCCGGGGCGGCAATTCGGGCAGACAGCTTCATCCGGGAACCCCTCCGGTAGGCGTTGCAACATACGCAACGTGCGTTTCGTTCCGCACAACTGGCAGGAGAGTAGGTGCGCACGCAGACGCCGACAAGTGGTCTCTACCACTCTGTGACCCGGGGAAGCAGTCCGTGCAACGCAAAAGGCCCCCGGGGCGCGCTTCAACGCGCGCCCCGGGGGCCCGAAGCAGTGGTCGCCGGACGGCTCCGGACTACTTCTTGTCCTTGCCGCCCTTGCCCTTGTCCTTGTCGCCACCGGCGCCCATGGACTCGTAGATCTCCTTGCACATGGGACAGACCGGGTACTTCTTGGGGTCGCGCCCCGGTACCCAGACCTTCCCGCACAGTGCGACCACGGGGGTGCCCTCCAGGGCACTCGCCATGATCTTGTCCTTCTGGACGTAATGGGCGTAGCGCTCGTGGTCGCCGTCGCCGTTCGACACCTGCGGCGTCGGCTCCACGAGGGTTCCGGTACCTGCCCCGCGCTCGGGCTCAAGAGTGCTCATAACCGCCAAGGGTACCGACAGCCCGGAGCTTCAGTTCAGCGAAGGGTCGTCCGGGTACGTGGCGATCATCGCCAGTTCGCTGCGCTGACGGCGCAGGACCGCGCGCCAGAGGTGTTCCGGGCGCGGGAAGGAGACGTCCCCGGGTTCGGACTCGACCACGTACCAGGCGCCCTCGGTCAGTTCGGTCTCCAGCTGACCGGGTCCCCAGCCCGCGTACCCGGCGAAGATCCGCAGCGAGCCGAGCGCCGCGGCCAGCAGCTCCGGCGGTGCCTCCAGGTCCACCAGGCCGATCGCCCCGTACACCCGGCGCCAGCCGAGCGGCCCCTCGTCGCCGGGGATGACGGCCACGCCGAGCGCCGAGTCGAGCGAGACCGGGCCGCCCTGGAAGACGACGTCCGGTTCGCCGGTCAGGCCGGCCCAGGGCGTGAGGATGTCGACCACGCCGACCGGGGTCGGGCGGTTCAGGACCACGCCGAGTGAGCCCTCCTCGTCGTGGTCGAGGAGCAGCACCACCGCGCGGTCGAAATTCGGGTCCGCGAGCGCGGGTGTGGCCACGAGCAGTCGCCCTGTGAGCGAGGACACCTCGGTCATGGCAGAAATGATCCCGCATCTTCGCTCCTTGCGGGGACCAAGTGGGCCGCCCGGTCCCCGGATGGGCCGCGGCGCAGCTCAGGGCGCACGGGTGCACGGGGAGCGCGCATTCCGGAGAACCATGCGGACGGTCACCCTCCGCAAGGCCGGGGAAGCAGAGCGTGTTGTGGCGGATTCATGACGTTCGTACACCCCCTGTTCTCTTACGGAATGGGGGCAGTGGGCCATTACTCTTTCGTTTGGCCCCCTGCCCGACCACTCCGGAACGCGAGATTCATGACCGGCACAGACGATGTCCTGCTTGTCCACGGCGGAACCCCGCTCGAGGGCGAGATCCGCGTCAGAGGCGCCAAGAACCTGGTGCCGAAGGCAATGGTCGCCGCGCTGCTCGGCAGCGGGCCCAGCCGGCTGCGCAACGTGCCCGACATCCGCGACGTGCGGGTGGTCCGGGGGCTGCTGCAGCTGCACGGTGTGACGGTCCGGCCCGGTGACGAACCGGGCGAGCTGCTCCTGGACCCGACCCATGTGGAGAGCGCGAACGTCGCCGACATCGATGCCCACGCGGGCTCGTCGCGCATCCCGATCCTCTTCTGCGGCCCGCTGCTGCACCGGCTCGGCCACGCGTTCATCCCGGGGCTCGGCGGCTGCGACATCGGCGGCCGGCCGATCGACTTCCACTTCGACGTGCTGCGGCAGTTCGGCGCGACCATCGAGAAGCGGGCGGACGGGCAGTACCTGGAGGCCCCGCAGCGGCTGCGCGGCACGAAGATCCGGCTGCCGTACCCGTCGGTGGGCTCCACCGAGCAGGTGCTGCTGACGGCGGTACTCGCCGAGGGCGTCACCGAGCTGTCCAACGCGGCCGTGGAGCCGGAGATCGAGGACCTCATCTGCGTACTGCAGAAGATGGGCGCGATCATCTCGATGGACACCGACCGGACGATCCGGATCACCGGTGTCGACCGGCTGGACGGTTATACGCACCGGGCGATCCCGGACCGCCTGGAGGCGGCCTCCTGGGCGTCCGCGGCCCTGGCCACCGAGGGCAACATCTACGTACGGGGCGCACAGCAGCGCTCGATGATGACGTTCCTCAACACCTTCCGCCGGGTCGGCGGCGCCTTCGAGATCGACGACGAGGGCATCCGCTTCTGGCACCCGGGCGGCGCGCTGAACGCCATCGCCCTGGAGACGGACGTGCACCCCGGCTTCCAGACCGACTGGCAGCAGCCGCTGGTGGTGGCGCTGACGCAGGCCTCGGGCCTGTCCATCGTCCACGAGACGGTGTACGAGTCGCGGCTCGGCTTCACCTCGGCGCTCAACCAGATGGGCGCGCACATCCAGCTCTACCGCGAGTGCCTGGGCGGCTCCGACTGCCGCTTCGGCCAGCGCAACTTCCTGCACTCGGCGGTCGTGTCCGGGCCGACGAGGCTGCAGGGCGCGGATCTGGTCATCCCGGACCTGCGCGGCGGTTTCTCGTACCTGATCGCCGCGCTGGCGGCGCAGGGCACGTCGCGGGTGCACGGCATCGACCTGATCAACCGCGGCTACGAGAACTTCATGGACAAGCTGGAGAAGCTGGGCGCGAAGGTGGAGCTGCCGGGCGGGGCGCTGGTCTGAGACCGGGCGGGGCGCCGGTCCGGGACCGGGCCGGGCCCTGCCGGGTACCGGGCGCCGGACGGCTGCTGACGGGGGTTCGGGGCGCTGCCCCGGGCCCCCGTTTCCTTGCCGACCGGGCCCCTGCCCCTCGATACCGGGCCGTAGAGGCCCAGAACGGGGCCTCTCGGGCCGGTACGCCGAAGGGCGGTCACCCTGGTGGGGTGACCGCCCTTCGGCGCGCCTGTGGGGCTTACTTACCCTTGGCGGCTTCCTTGAGCTTGGAGCCCGCGGAGACCTTCACGCTGTAGCCGGCCGGGATGTTGATCGGGTCGCCGGTCTGCGGGTTACGAGCGGTGCGAGCGGCACGGTGGGTGCGCTCGAAGGTCAGGAAGCCGGGGATGGTGACCTTCTCGTCGCCCTTGGCGACGATCTCACCGACGGTCTCGGCGAGGGCGGCCAGCACGGCGTCGGCGTCCTTGCGAGTCACCTCGGCGCGGTCGGCCAGGGCGGCCACCAGCTCACTGCGGTTCATGTTGTTACTCCCGTGTTCTTCTTGCCTGTGAGGCGTGAGATCGAAGCCGATGCTGCCAGGGCCCTCGGACAGTCCCCGGACCCGGGTCTGTCGTCAGACCCTCGCGCCCGATTACGCATCCTGCCCCCACCTGCGGCGGTAACGCCAATCCGGCACCCTCCGGAGTCACACGAAAAGCGCCACTGCCTCGTCGTGGTGACGTTCCGTCGACTCTCCGAAAGCGTTCCGCAGCGGATGCGGGCCTCGGCGGGACGCGCCGCCCGCCCACCCTAAAGGGGCGTTTGGGGCGCCGCGACCCGCGACGCGCCGTAGTCCGGACCGACGTGCGGCGCCGGGGGCGCGGACGACGCCCGCAGGAGGCCTGCCGGGTCCTGCCGGCGGAGGCGGGTCAGCCGAGGTCGCCCGAGGCCTTCGCGGTGCCGCCGGCCGCCTTCGCGGCGCCCCGGACTGCGCCGGCGACCGCGCCCGCGACCCGGTCGTTGAAGACCGACGGGATGATGTAGTTCGCGTTCAGCTCGTCCTCGGCGACCACGTCGGCGAGGGCGCCCGCCGCGGCGAGCATCATCTCCGTGTTGACAGTGCGGGACTGAGCGTCCAGCAGGCCGCGGAAGACACCCGGGAAGACCAGCACGTTGTTGATCTGGTTCGGGAAGTCGGAGCGCCCGGTGGCGACAACCGCCGCCGTCTGACGTGCGATTGCCGGGTCCACCTCGGGGTCCGGGTTCGCGAGCGCGAACACGATCGCACCGTCGGCCATGGCGGCGACATCGGAGCCGTCCAGCACGTTCGGGGCGGAGACGCCGATGAAGACGTCGGCGCCCACGACGGCCTGCTTGAGGGTGCCGGTCATGGACTCCGGGTTGGTGTTGTCGGCGATCCAGCGCAGCGGCGAGTCGGCGTCGGCGGAGACGAGGTCCTCACGACCGGCGTGCACCACACCGTGGATGTCGGCGACGACGGCGTGCTTGACGCCCGCGGCGATGAGGAGCTTCAGGATGGCCGTACCGGCCGCTCCGGCTCCGGACATGACGACCCGTACGTCCCCGATTCCCTTGCCCACCACGCGAAGCGCGTTGGTCAGCGCGGCCAGGACGACGATCGCGGTGCCGTGCTGGTCGTCGTGGAAGACCGGGATGTCCAGGGCCTCGCGCAGCCGTGCCTCGATCTCGAAGCAGCGGGGGGCGGAGATGTCCTCCAGGTTGATGCCCGCGAAGCCGGGGGCAATCGCCTTGACGATCTCGACGATGGCGTCGGTGTCCTGGGTGTCCAGGCAGATCGGCCAGGCGTCGATGCCGGCGAACCGCTTGAAGAGGGCCGCCTTGCCCTCCATCACCGGGAGGGCGGCCATCGGGCCGATGTTGCCGAGACCGAGCACGGCGGAGCCGTCCGTCACAACTGCGACGGAGTTGCGCTTGATGGTGAGGCGGCGGGCGTCCTCGGGGTTCTCGGCGATGGCCATGCAGACCCGGGCCACGCCCGGGGTGTAGATCATCGAGAGATCGTCACGGTTGCGGATGGGGTGCTTGGACGCCATCTCGATCTTGCCGCCGAGGTGCATCAGGAACGTACGGTCGGAGACCTTGCCCAGGACGACACCCTCGATGCCGCGCAGGCCCTCGACGATCTCGTCCGCGTGCGAGGTGGAGGTGGCCGCGATGGTGACGTCGATCCGCAGCTTCTCGTGACCGGAAGCGGTCACGTCGAGGCCGGTGACCGATCCACCGGAGGACTCCACGGCCGTGGTGAGCTGGGAGACCGCTGTGCCGCTCGCGGGCACCTCCAGCCTGACCGTCATCGAGTACGAGACGCTGGGCGCCGTTGCCATGGCCGAGTCCTTCGCTTTCCTTAGCTTCATTGCCGCGCGACCGGGGCGCTCGCCTCGGACACGCTTCCCGATCGTCGCACCTACTGGCCGGTAGCCGGTAATGACTGCCACTCTTCGGAAAGTACTTTCCACCATACGAGATATGACCGCTTCAGCGGAACCCCCACCCGGCCCCGGCCGGATTCGGTACCGGCCATCGCCGTGAGGCGGGGCACCACCTGCGCGGGAGCGGGGGCGCCCCCTGCGCGGGAACGGACTCCGCAAACACGAACAGACCCGCGCCACCGGAAGGTGACGCGGGTCTGTCTTCTTGGTCGAGCGGCACCGACCCGCCATGCTCGCCTCGCGGCAAGTGGTCGCTCGTAGCGACGAAGGTTGGGCCCGGGGGCTTGGATCGAGCCGGTGCCGACACCAGGCTAACAAAGACCCCGAAGAAGTGATTCCCCGCAGCACAGGTTGACCCGAAAACAGTCCGCCCCGAGAGGCCCCGGCCTGTCCGCCCCTGATCCGCCGGACAGGCCCCAGGTCCTCGCCGCCCCCGCCCGGCCCCGTCTCAGTCCCTCAACAGGTCCGGGACACCGTCCTCGTCGGGCAGGTCCCGCTCCCCCGAGACCACCGTGAGCTGCTGCGTCGCACGCGTCAACGCCACGTACAGCACCCGCAGGCCGGCCGGGGACTCGTCCGCGATCTCCGCGGGCGAGACGACCACCGTGGCGTCGTACTCCAGGCCCTTCGCCTCCAGGCTGCCCAGCGCCACCACCCGTTCGCCGAGCTCGGCGAGCCAGCCGCGGGCCTGGGCCCGGCGGTTCATCGCGACGACCACACCCACCGTGCCGTCGACCTCGGCGAGCAGCCGCCGCGCCTCCTCGCGCACCGAGGCGGCCAGATCGCCGTCCCGTACGGTCTCGAAGCGCGGCTTCACGCCCGTGGAGCGGACCGCGGCCGGTGACTCCATTCCGGGCATCGCCAGCGCCAGGACCTTCGAGGCCAGCTCGGCGATCTCCGCCGGGTTGCGGTAGTTGACCGTGAGGGTGAAGCGGCGGCGCGGCCGGTTGCCGAGCGCCTCGTCGCGCGCGCGGGCGGCCTCGTCCGGGTCCGACCAGGAGGACTGCGCCGGGTCCCCGACGATCGTCCAGGTGGCGTGCCTGCCGCGGCGGCCGACCATCCGCCACTGCATGGGCGTGAGGTCCTGCGCCTCGTCGACGATGACGTGCGCGTACTCCGTACGCTCCGCCGCCAGCCGCTCGGCACGCTCGCGCTGGGTCTCCTCGCGCTGCGGCATCAGCTCCTCCAGACCGGAGAGCTGGTCCAGCGGGTCGAGTTCGCGCTTCTTCTTCGGCCGGTGCGGTGTGCCGAGCAGCGTCTGCAACTCGTCGAGGATGGCCACGTCGTGCACGGACAGCGGCCCGTTCCCGTCGCGGTCGAGCCGCTTCAGGGAGCGGGCGAAGCGGCGTACCTCGCCCTGGTTGAGGACCCGGCGGGCCCAGCGGCCGAGCCGCTTCTCGTCGGCCATCGCGGCGAGCACCCCGCGCGGGGTGAGCTCGGGCCACCAGGCGTTCAGGAAGTCGAGGAAGTCCGTCTCGGTGGAGACGTCCTCGTCGAAGGAGGAACGCAGTTCGGCGGCGAGCTCGGGGTCGGTGTAGCGGCCCCGGCCCGAGGACTTGTTCCACAGGGCGTCCAGGAGCATCCTGCGGGCGCGCGGGCGCAGCAGGTTGACCGGCGCGGTGCCGCCGAGGACAGCCTGCCGGATGCGGTGCAGCTCGTCGGCGTTCAGCTCGACGCGGGCGCCGAACGCGACGACCCGCAGCCGGGTCGGGGTGGCGGGGGCCCGGTCGCCGTCGCCGGCCCCGTCCGCCCCGTCCGCCGCGTCGCCGAAGGACAGCTGGCCGTCCCGGTCCGCCGCCGCCCTGCGGGAGGTGCCGGGCTGTTCCAGCGCGCCGCGGGACGCCTTGCGCAGTACCTGGAGCATCCGCGAGGAGCCCTTGATCCGGGCGACGGCGGGCTCGTCGTAGGTGGTGGCGCCCTCGACGCCGGCCGCCTCGTCGGAGAGCGAGCCGACCGCGCGGATCGCGACCTGCCCCTCCTCGCCCAGCGAGGGCAGCACGCCCTCGGTGTACGCGACCAGGAGCGGGGTCGGCGAGACGACGAGGATGCCGCCCGCGTAACGCCGCCGGTCCTGGTAGAGGAGGTACGCGGCACGGTGCAGGGCGACGGCCGTCTTGCCGGTGCCGGGGCCGCCGGAGACCTCGGTGACGGAGGCGGCGGGGGCCCGGATCACCAGGTCCTGTTCGGCCTGGATGGAGGAGACGATGTCCCGCATGGTGTGGCTGCGGGCCTGTCCGAGCGCCGCCATCAGGGCGCCGTCGCCGATGACGGGCAGCTTGTCGCCGCCCAGGTGCGCGGTCAGCTCGGGGCGCATCAGGTCGTCCTCGACGCCGAGGACCTTGCGGCCCTTGGAGCGGATGACCCGGCGGCGTACGACCCTGCCGGGTTCCTTCGGCGTCGAGCGGTAGAACGGTGCGGCGGCCGGGGCGCGCCAGTCGATGACCAGCGGCGCGTAGTCGGAGTCGAGGACCCCGATCCGGCCGATGTGCAGCGTCTCCGCGATATCGGCCGAGCTGTCGTCGCGGACGGCGTCGTCGGCGGGTTCGACGGAGGTGTACGCGCCGTCCGGGCCGCGTTCGCCGTCCTTGCCGAGCAGCAGATCGATCCTCCCGAAGAGGAAGTCCTCGAACTCGCTGTTCAGCCGGTTGAGGTGGATTCCGGCCCGGAACACCTGGGCGTCGCGCTCGGCGAGCGCTCCCGGGGTGCCGACCTGGCCGCGCTTGACGGCGTCATGCATGAGAAATTCCGCCTCGTGGATCTTCTCCTCAAGGCGGTGGTACACACGGTCGAGATGTTCCTGCTCGACACCGATTTCCCGGTCCCGCAACGAATCGACAGCGGCATCCTGCGCGGCCACCGAGGCCCCCTTCTGACGTGCATTGGGCAGCCGTCAACCTTATGCGAAGGGGGACCCGCCGCGCACCTGCCGCGCATATCGAAATGGTCCGCAGACGATCTCGGTCAGGCATCGACCTCGACCAGCCGCCTGCCGTCGAACGTACGCACCTCGAAGTGGTCGATGTCGCCCCGGTCCATGGCCGCGCCGCCCTGGACACGGAGCGGGTATGTCGCGCCCGGGTGCCGGGAGTCCTCGATGCCGTATCCCCGCTCCGGTACGGACCAGGAGGTGACGACCTCCTCCTCGCCGGTCTTCGACACCGCGATCAGGCGGCATTTCCGCGGACCCGTGACATTCCTGAGCTCCAGCACGGTGCTGGTGCCCCAGGGCTTCCTCTCCATGCCGATCGTGGCGTCGGCCTTGGTGACGGGGTCGGTGGCCCGTACCTTCTCCGGCATGCGCCGGAGGGGGGTGCCCTCGTCGGTGCCGGTGGGGTACGGGCCCGCCGCCCGCGTCGACGGGCCGCCGTTGCCGCTCGCCATGACCGCGACCACCGGGCCGCCGATGATCAGCGCCACCGCCGCCGCCACCAGATACCCGGACCGGCGCCTGCGCCGGGCCCGCCCGGCCGCCACCTCGTCGACGAGCCGCTCCAGCACGCGGGGGCCGGGCGGGCCCGGTACGTACCGGACGGGGCGGGCGCCCGGCACGGCGGCCGGGGGCCCGGAGAGCCTCGCGAGCACGGGTTCCAGGCCGGCGAGCTCGTCGAGCCGGGCGGCGCACCGCTCGCAGCCGGCCAGATGCGCCTCGAAGGCGGATGCCTCGGCATCGTCGAGAACACCGAGGAGGTACGCACCGGCGGCGTCGTGCCCTGAGGGGGTGCGGGGGCTGGAGGGGGTGCGGGGGTTGCGGGGGTTGGAAGGGGCGGAGGGGGTGGAAGGGGCGGAGGGGCCGGTCGGCCTGAGGCCGAAGGGCTCCCACTCGTGGTCGTCGTTCATGCCGTGATCCCCCTCTCCTCCAGGGCGAGCTTCATCGAACGCAGTGCGTAGAAGACCCGGGACCGTACCGTCCCGCTCGGGATGCCCAGCACATCGGCCGCCTCGTTGACCGTACGGCCCTTGAAGTAGGTCTCGACCAGGGCTTCCCGGTGCGCCGGGGTCAGATCGTCGAGCGCGTCGGAGAGCGTCATCAGCCACAACGCCTTGTCCATCTCGTCCTCCGCCGGAATGGCCTCCAGCGGCGAGGGATCGACCTCGGGCGGCCGGGCCTGCCGACTGCGGTGGGCGTCGATGACGATGCGCCGGGCGACCGTCACCAGCCAGGGGCGGACCGATCCGGTGGCGCCGCCCAGCCGCCCGGCGTTCTTCCAGGCGCGGATGAGCGTTTCCTGCACCACGTCCTCGGCTCGCTGCCGGTCGCCGGCGACCAGGCGGAGCACGTACGCGAACAACGGCCCGGCGTGTTCGCGGTAGAGCGCCCGCATCAGCTCCTCGTCCGGAACGGCGGAAGGCTCCGGGGACGGGGGCGGATGCGGCGACGGATGCGGTGATGGGCGCGGCTCGTTGCGATGTCGAGCCCTGTGCGGACGGTCATCGGCCACGGCCGCTTCCTTGCGCACCCGCACCTCCCGGTCGGCCTTGTGGAGCTCCTCGGTCATCGAATACGGGGGCGGGCCGCGATCCGTTCAAAGCAGCCTCAGGATTCTTTACGGCACGGTCGTGTCCACCACCGGAACGGTCGCGTCCGGCACCGTCGCGGTCGCATCCGGCATCGCCGCGCCCGCCGTTCGGCGCCGGTGCCGGGCCACCCGCTCGCGATTGCCGCACACCTCGCTGGAGCACCAGCGGCGACGGCGTCCGCGCGAGGTGTCCAGGTAGAAGCGGCGGCAGTTGTCGGCCTCGCAGCGGCGCAGTCCGGCCCGTGCCACGGGGTCGGTGAGGAGTTCCACGACGTCGCGGGCGACGGCGGCCAGCAGCGCCCCGCACTCGGGATCGGCGCTCAGCGCCCGCACCAGCTTGCCGCCCCTGCCGCGCACGGCCCGCAGCCCCGGCGGCGCCCCGGCGGCGAGCGCGTTGACCCGTTCCAGGGCGCTCCCGGCGCCGCGGCCGCCGAGCTCGGCCGTCAGCAGCCGGTCGACGCCGGTACGCAGCTGCCGGAAGCGCACCACCCAGGACTCGTCCACGGCGTCGAGGCGGGTGCCGCCCGGTACGAGTCGGGCGGCGACCAGCCAGTCGGCGAGCCGCTCGGCGCCGTCGAGCAGTTCACATGCACCGGTGGTCCCGATCCCTGTCGCCACCAGGTCGAGGCAGGGCCGACCGGAGTCGAACCGCCAGTCGCACGAGCTCTTGCCGGCCGCCATGCGCATGTCACCGCCTCGGGTCACCGGTGGGTCTCCCCCAGGGTGCCCCTCGCGGGGCCCACCCGGAACCCCTGCTGCCCCACGGGTCGTCGTGCGCGGGGCCGTACGGTGGCCGGATGAGCGACAATCTCGGTACCACCGTCCTTTCGGCAGGCCCGCTGCTGCTCCGGCCCTGGCGAGCCGACGACGCCCCGGCCCTGGTCGAGGCGTACCGCGATCCCGCGATGCGCGCCATGCTGCTGACGCAGGTCATGGACGAGGCGGGGGCGGAGCAGTGGCTGCGGGCGCAGCAGGAGGGGCGGGAGTCCGGCAGCCGCTTCGGTTTCGCGGTGGTGGACCGCGACCGCGGTGGTGCCTTGGTCGGCAACGTGGCGCTCAAGTACCCCGCACCGGGCTCCGACAGCGCGGAGGTCGGCTACTGGACGGCGGCGCCCGCCCGCGGCCGGGGGGTCGCGCCGCTGGCGCTCGGGGCGCTCGGCGACTGGGCGTTCGAAACGTTCGCCGGGGACGGGCTGACGCGGCTGGACCTGCTGCACCGGATCGACAACGAGGCGTCCTGCAGGGTCGCGGAGAAGAGCGGTTACGGCTTCGTGGAGGTGCTTCCGGCGCGGCCGCCGTGGCCGCTGGACGGGCACCGGCATGTGCGGCTGCGCGCCGGGGATGTGCGGCGTACCAGGGATCTCCGCCCGTAGCCGTCCGTCCCCGGCCGGCCGCTCAGCCCGTGGGCGGGCCGTCGTGCAGGATCCGCTGGAACAGGAAGTGGTCGCGCCACTCGCCGTTGATGTGGAGGTAGCGCGGGGCCGTCCCGTACTGCTCGAAGCCGCACTTGGCGAGCACCCGCTGCGAGGCGACGTTGTCCACCATCGTCCCCGCCTCGACCCGGTGCAGGCGCAGCCCGTCCCTGGCCACCTCGCAGATCCGCTGCACGGCGGTCGTGGCCAGACCGCGGCCCGCGTACTCGACATCGACCCAGTAGCCGAGCGTCGCGCTGCGGAACGGCCCGAGCACGATGCTGTTCAGGTTGAACCCGCCGATCGCGCGGTCCGCCTCGTCGGCGAGCACCCAGGGCATCCCACGCCCCGCGTCACGGTCCGCGAGCATCCCGGCCAGCCGCTCCCGCTGCCCCTGTTCGGTGTAGAAGGAGTCGGGCCGCACGGGCTCCCAGGGCTGCATGTACGCGCGGCTGCGGGTCAGCGAAACGGCGAGGGAAGCGGCATCGGCCGGGGCGGCGGGACGGAGTCGTACCTCCGCGTCGAGCCGGTGGATGTCTTGGATCATTCCCGCACGCTATCCCGGTGCGGTTCCGGCCCCACGGCCGGTGCGGTTCCGGCCCACGCCTGCCCCGCGCCCCCTCACTGCGCCGCGTGCTCCCGCTCCGCCAGGGCCGTCAGCCGGTCGAAGGTGCGGATCAGCTCGGCGCGTCTGTCCTCCTTGTACTCCTGCTTGGGCTCCAGGTCGTCGATGGTCCGCTCCCACACGTCCATGAACTTCTTCTTCCAGCCCTCGACCACCGCCACCTCCGGCACGCCCGCGCCGACATACCCCTGCTCCGCGATCAGGGACAGCAGCTCGACGTTGCACGGCACGGCGACGCCCCAGTATTCGTCGGCCTCCAGGACGACCGGGTCGTCGGCCATCGCCTCCTCGATCTCCGAGACGAGCCGTCCGGTGATGCCCGACAGATGATCCGCAGCCGTGTCACTGTCGAAATTCCCACTGCCCCAGGTACCCACGGAGCCCCCTTCCACTGGTCTTTCCATGGTCTTTCCTGCTTGCCTCTGTTCTAGCAAGGAGGACTGACAACGAGGGCTGACAACAGGGTCGGCAAGGGGACGTCAACGGGGCCCTAGCAGGCCGGACCGCTCCCCGGACCGGCGTCCGGGCCGTCCGTGGCCGCCGGGTCCAGCGCCAGCCGGTAGCCGCGTTTGACGACCGTCTGGATGAGGCGGGGCGCGCCCAGTGCCGTACGCAGCCTCGCCATGGCCGTCTCCACCGCGTGCTCGTCGGTGCCGCCGCCGGGCAGTGCGCGCAGCAGGTCGGCGCGGGCCACCACCCAGCCCGGCCGGCGGGCCAGGGCGTGCAGCAGCACCATTCCGGCGGGCGGCACCGGGCGCGGTTCGCCGTCGACGATCACGGCGTGCCCCCGGATCTCGACCCGGTGTCCGGCGACCGGCAACGCGGGTGCCCTGGCGGGGAGTTCCTGGCAGAGCAGCTGGACGAGCGGGGCGAGCCGGAAGCGTTCCGGCTGGACGGTGTCGATGCCGCGGGCCTGCAGCGGCAGGGCGGTGACCGGTCCGACGCAGGCCACGAGGACGTCGTCGCGCAGCGCGCCCAGGAGTTCCGGGAGCAGTCCGCGTTTCTCGGCCCGGCCGAGCAGCGAGGCGGCGGCCGGGGCGCTGGTGAAGGTGAGCGCGTCCAGGTCGCGGGCGAGGGTGCTGTCGAGCAGCCGGTCGAGCGGGGCGATGTCCTCGGGGTCCGTCCAGCGGTAGACGGGTACCGAGAGGACCTCGGCGCCCGCGGCGCGCAGCGACTCGACGAAGCCGGGGAGGGGTTCGCCGTGCAGTTGGAGGGCGATGCGGCGGCCCGCCACGCCCTCGTCCAGGAGCCGGTCCTGCACCTCGGCCATGGACTCGGAGGCGGGTGACCACGCCTCGGTCAGCCCGGCGGCCCGGACGGCGCCCTTGACCTTGGGGCCGCGGGCCAGCAGTTCGGTACCGTGCAGGGCCTCCAGCAGCCGGTCGCCGAGGCCCCAGCCCCCGGCGGCCTCGACCCAGCCGCGGAAGCCGACCGCGGTGGTGGCGACGACCACGTCAGGGACGGTTTCGATGATTGCCCGGGTGACGGCGAGGAGTTCGCCGTCGTCGGTGAGCGGCACGATCCGCAGGGCGGGTGCGTGCAGGACCGTGGCGCCCCGTCGTTCGAGCAGCGCGCCGAACTCCTCCGCGCGCCGTGCGGCGGTCACCCCGACGGTGAAGCCCGCGAGGGGCCCGTGCTGTTCGTCCTCGTGCATGTCGTGCATATGGTCTTCCCGGCTCTCGTACCGCTGCTGCCCGATGATGCCGAGGGGCGAGCCTGCCAATGATGCGTGACAGGGCTGGTTCACCCGTATTTCCCGCCGGTTACGTCACCTGACACCGAGCGGACATGGTCCTGCCCCGACGCCGCTGAACAGCGACTTCCCGGCCTCGGGTCCGGTGGGATCGGGTCCGGCGAAGGTATACGCGCGGTTGACGGTCTCCCCGGTCGACGACTGGCGCGGTCAGTCGGGATTCGCCATCAGGGACGTGTCGGGCCCGGGTAGCCAGCTGCCGCCGGGACGGATCAGCCAGCCCTCCTCGGCACCCAGTTGTTCCGCGGCTTCGCGCAGGGCGTCGAGGCCGGGGTGGCGCAGCCCCTTGCGCCAGACCAGCAGGAACGGGGAGAGCGGTACGGGCCGGACCAGCGGTCGCAACACGGTGCCGGGCATCGGAGGGAAGTCGGTCACGCACAGGATCGGGTAACGCGGCGACTTGGCCATGACCCGTTGGAACTCGGCCACACCGATCGCGAGCGGGACGGGGGGCGCCAGCGCGATGCCCCATTCGGCGAAGAGCAGCCGGGCGAGGTCCGTCCACTCCGGGGTGCGGGGGTTTCCGGCGCCCGCGTAGACGGTCTCGCCCGCCAGATCGTCCAACGCGACGGCCTCGTGCGCGGCGAGCGGGTGATCGGCGGGGAACAGCACGGCCATCGGCTCGTACCGCACCGGCTGCACGCCGAGCCGTGCCCGTACCGCGGGGTCGAGTCCGGCGGCGCGGCCGAAGGAGACATCGAGCCGCCCGGCGAGGATCTCCCCCGCGGCCCAGGTCAGGCCGCTCTCGAAGCGCGCCATCAGCTCGCACGCCGGGGCCAGCTCCCGTGCGCGGGCGAGGACGCGGGCGGCCGTCATGCCGTCGGTGTTGAGGTCGACGAAGAGCGGTCTGACCGCGGGATCGGCGAAGGCGGCGGCGAGCTCGTCGTGCGCCTCCAGCACCCGCCGCGCGTGCGGGAGGAGCCGGTCACCGTCCGGGGTGAGGGAGACCTGCCGGGTGGTCCGTACGAACAACTCGGCGCCCAGTTCGCGCTCCAGCCGGCGGATGTCCCGGCTCAGCGCCTGCTGCGCGATGTAGAGCCGGGCCGCGGCGCGGGTGAAGTGCAGTTCCTCGGCGACGGCGACGAAGGCCCGGAGCAGCCGGGGATCAGTATGGGTATGCGTCTGGGTGCCCGCATCGGCAGCGAAGGAGGCCACCCCCAGAATTTACAACACAGATGCGTTAATCGGTACGGAGAAGGTGTTGGACCCCGGAGACCGTGCGCCCCGAGGCTTGGCCCATGCCGTACGAGAGAACCCCCGCCACCGCCCCCCTGCTCACCGTCTCCGGTGACCTGCTGGTCATCGCCCCGCGCACCACCCCCGCCCGGCGGGCGTCCACCAACCTGTACCGCAGGCTGCTCGCCACCCCGGGCGCCCGCGCCTTCACCGCGGGCAATCTGCTCGCCCGGCTGCCCATGGGGATGTTCAGCGTCAGCGCGGTCATCATGATCGCCGGTTCGCGCGGCTCGTACGCCCTGGCCGGAGCCGTCACCGCGACCGGCCTCGCCGCCACGGCGGTGGTCGCCCCCTGGACGGCCCGGCTCGTCGACCGGTACGGACAGGCCAGGGTCGCGGTGCCCGCCACCGCGATCGCCGCGCTCGGCTCGCTGGCCCTGCTGATCTGCGTGCACTACGGCGCCCCGACCTGGACCCTCTTCGCCTCCTACGCCGCGACCGCCACCACGCCCAACACCGGCGGGATGTCCCGGGCCCGGTGGGCCCATCTGCACCGGGGCGATCCGGCCGCCCTGCACACCGCGAACTCCTTCGAACAGGCCGCGGACGAACTCTGCTTCATGCTCGGCCCGGCCCTCGCCGCACTGCTGTGCGCGGCGCTCTTCCCGGAGGCCGGAACACTCGTCGGGGCGATCCTGCTGATGACCGGCGTACTGATCTTCGCCGCCCAGCGCGCCACCGAACCACCGGTGGCGCCCCGCACCCACGCGGGCTCCCCGCTCCGCACCCGGGGCATGCCGGCACTGCTCGCCGCCTTCCTCGCCACCGGCGCGGTCTTCGGTGCGATGGAGGTCGTCACCATCGCCCACGCCGGGGGCGCGATCCTCGCCCTCCAGGCGGCCGGATCGTGCGCGGCGGGGCTGCTCTACGGGTCGCTGCGCCCGGCCGCGGACATCCGTCGCCGGCTGCTGCTCTGCCTGACGGGGATGACGGCGCTGATGTCCCTGCCCCTGCTCGCCGCCGCCTCGACCGATTCCCTGCTCGCCCTCGCCGGCGCACTGCTCCTGGCCGGCGCGGCGACGGCCCCGACCATGGTCACCGGTATGACCCTGGTGCAACGCCTCACCCCCGAGGGCCAGTTGAACGAGGGCATGACACTGGCCGTGACCGCACTGCTGGGCGGCATCGCCGCGGGTTCGGCGACCGGCGGCTGGATGGTGGAGCACACGGGACAGGCGCCGGGGTACGTCGTACCGGTCTGCGCGGCGGCACTGGCACTGACCGTCGCGGCGGCCGGGGTCCGGACTCCCCGGAACCGATGACCGGTACAAAAACGAGGACCCCGTTGCCGGTGGCAACGGGGTCCTCGTTCACATGGGAATTGTGGAGATGGCGGGAATCGAACCCGCGTCCAACGGTGCAGAATCAGGGCTTCTCCGTGTGCAGTTCGCTGCGCTTTTCTCAGCCCCGGAGATCACGCGAACAAGTCTCCGACGGGCTCAGCCACTGTTTGATTTCCTTCCAGGCCCCGTGACCGGGTCTAGAAGTTTAGATCCCTTGATGATGCCAGGATCCGGGTCGGGATCACCCCCGGGCTGACACTTCGCAAGTCGCTACTTAGGCAGCGAGGGCGAAGGAATCGCGCTTGGTGTTGGCGATTATTGGTTGCGACATATGGTTTACGAGATCATTGCCGCTTCCTCGACACGCTTCCCCTGCTTCGACATCCGCTGTCGAAACCGATCATCCCCATGTTGTTTTTTCAAATGCGCGCACCCGCTGTGGAGTGCAGTGCCATCGTACGTGACCAACGCGCAACGATGCCAGCCCATTCCTGCCGACGCCCGGCAGGACCCGGTCCTACGCGCTCCGCTGGCGCCTGCGCGCCGCCGAGATCGCGCGGTTGGTCTCCCTCGTGTCCTGCTTCTCGCGCAGGGTCTGCCGCTTGTCGAACTCCTTCTTGCCCTTGGCGAGCGCGATCTCGACCTTGACCCGGCCGTCCTTGAAGTACAGCGCGAGCGGCACGATCGTGTGGCCCGTCTCGCCCGACTTCGACTCCAGCTTGTCGATCTCGGCCCGGTGCATCAGCAGCTTGCGCTTCCGCTTGGCCGAGTGGTTGGTCCAGGTGCCCTGCACGTACTCGGGCACGTGGATGTTGTGCAGCCATGCCTCGCCCCTGTCGATCTGGACGAAGCCGTCCACCAGGGAGGCCCGGCCCAGCCGCAGCGACTTGACCTCGGTACCCATGAGCACGAGGCCGCACTCGTAGGTGTCGAGGATGTGGTAATCGTGCCGCGCCTTCTTGTTCTGCGCGATGAGCTTGCGCCCTGTGTCCTTTTCCTTAGCCATAGTGCGGCCATTTTCGCACTACGACCCACCCCCGAGGCCACTCAATACTGTCTCGGCCCGCTGCTCGGCCCCGGAACCGACCGCGAGGTCCGGGGTGATGCC
Source organism: Streptomyces sp. NBC_00984 (assembly GCF_045162475.1). Lineage (NCBI taxonomy): Bacteria > Bacillati > Actinomycetota > Actinomycetes > Kitasatosporales > Streptomycetaceae > Streptomyces > Streptomyces sp. NBC_00984. The sequence continues at coordinate 5,649,408 of NZ_CP108734.1, read as the reverse complement.
CCGGCCGTCGACGCCTCTGCCCGCCGGGGTGCGGTAGTGGCCGACGGTCAGCTCGGCCACCGAGCCGCCCGGGAGCTTGCTGGGCATCTGGACCGAACCCTTGCCGAAGGTCCGCGAGCCGACGGTGACGGCGCGGCCCCGGTCCTGGAGTGCGCCGGTGAGGAGCTCGGCGGCGCTCATCGTGCCACCGTCGATCAGGACGACGAGGGGCCGGTCGGTGTCGCCGCCCGGCTGTGCGTAGAGGGCGCGCTGCTCACCGTGCACGTCGTACGTGGCGACCAGGCCGCCGTCCAGGAAGGCGGAGGCGGCGGTGACGGCCTCGGTGACCAGTCCGCCGGAGTTGCCGCGGAGGTCGAGGAGCACCCCGGCGTCCGACGGTGCGTCCCGGACCGCGTCACGGACCTTGGCGCCCGAGCCCCTGGTGAACGAGTCGACCTCGATCATGACGGCGCCGGACGAACCGGAGGAATCGGAGGAGTCGGAGGAGTCGGGAGAGGTGGAGGAGGCGGGACGGGTCGGTCCGATCCGTCGCACGGTCACGGCCTCGGTGGTGAGCCTGGCCCGGCGCAGCGTCTCGGTCCGCAGGCCCGCGCCGCGCTCGACCCCCAGGACGACGGTGCTGCCCGCGGCGGCCTCCGTACGGTCTCCGCGCAGCAGGGCGACGACCTCGGCGACGGGGCGCCTGTCGACCCGGTGGCCGTCGACCGTACGGAGCAGGTCGCCCGGCTCGATGCCGGCCCGGTCGGCCGGGCCGCCGGGCTGCACCCGGGCCACCTCTACCAGCCCGTCGGCGGAGCGCTTCGCGGCGATCCCGACGCCGGTGTACGAGCCGTCCAGGGCCTGCTCGAACTCCTCGTACTGCCGCTCGTCGTACACCGCGCCCCAGCGGTCGCCGCTGCGGCTGACGACCTCCTCGGCCGCCTCCTTGCCGGACTTGCCGTCGGCCACGGCTCGGGCGGCGGCGGCGGCAACCTCGTCGCGGTCGACGGTGGAGGCCACGGAACGGGTCGCGAAGTCCTCGGACTTCGCGCTGCCGCGCGGCAGCGCCCCGGTGACCGCCGCGGTGGCCAGCACGCTCGCGAAAACCAATGTCAGGGCCGCCCCGCGGCGCACGCCGCGGGGCCCGAAACACTGCGTGGGGCCCGACATGTCGCCGAGTCTAGGACAACGCCCCCTGGGCACACGGCCGGTTGGCCGCGTGCCCAGGGGGCGCATGTCACACCTTGAGGTACTTGCGGAGTGCGAAGAGCGCGGCAACGGCGGGCATCAGCAGGCCGATTGCCAGGACCAGGGGCAGCTTGGTGAAGACCGCGTCCCAGCCGATGAAGTCGATCAGGTTCAGTTTGCTCTGGAGTGCCAGTCCGCCGTCGATCAGGAAGTACCGGCCGGCCAGCAGCATCACACAGGCCAGGACGCCGCCGATGAGGCCGGCAAACGCGGCCTCCATGATGAACGGCATCTGGATGTAGAAGCCGGAGGCGCCGACGAGCCGCATGATGCCCGTCTCACGCCGTCGGCTGAACGCGGACACCCGGACGGTGTTCACGATCAGCATCAGCGCGATGACCAGCATCAGCGCCATCACGAAGAGGGCGGCCACGTTCATGCCGTTCATCAGCTGGAAGAGGTTGTCCAGGATGCTTCTCTGATCCTGGACGGACTGCACCCCGTCACGGCCGGCGAAGGCGGTGGCGACGACCTTGTACTTCTTCGGGTCGTGGAGCTTGACCCGGAACGACTCCTGCATCTGGTCCGGCGTGATGTTGCTCGCCATGGGTGAGTCGCCGAACTGGTCCTGATAGTGCTTGTACGCCTGGTCGGCCGACTCGTACGTGACCGTGTCGACGACGTCCATCTTGTGGAGGTCGCCCTCGATCTCCTTCTTCTGCTCCGCGGTCACAGCACCCTTGGCGCACTTCGGCGTCGAGGTCACATCGCTCTTGCTGCAGAGGAAGATCGAGACGTTGACCTTGTCGTACCAGTAGTCCTTCATCGTGCTGACCTGCTCGCGCATGAGCAGCGCGCCGCCGAACAGGGCGAGCGAGAGGGCGACGGAGACGACGACGGCGAAGGTCATCGTGAGGTTCCGACGGAGGCCGACGCCGATCTCCGACAGGACGAACTGGGCGCGCATGGCGTCCTTTCAGTGCTCGATGCTCAGTGCTGGTAGCCGTAGACGCCGCGGGCCTGGTCACGTACAAGACGGCCCTGCTCCAGCTCGATGACGCGCTTGCGCATCTGGTCGACGATGTTCTGGTCGTGGGTCGCCATGATCACGGTGGTACCGGTCCGGTTGATCCGGTCCAGCAGCTTCATGATGCCGACGGAGGTCTGCGGGTCGAGGTTGCCGGTCGGCTCGTCCGCGATCAGCAGCATCGGGCGGTTCACGAACGCCCGCGCGATCGCCACGCGCTGCTGCTCACCACCGGAGAGCTCACCGGGCCTCCGGTCCTCCTTGCCGCCGAGGCCGACCAGGTCGAGAACCTGGGGCACCGCCTTGCGGATCTCACCGCGCGGCTTGCCGATGACCTCCTGCGCGAACGCCACGTTCTCCGCAACGGTCTTGTTGGGGAGGAGCCTGAAGTCCTGGAACACCGTGCCCAGCTGGCGGCGCATGTGCGGCACCTTCCAGTTGGACAGGCGCGCGAGGTCCTTGCCCAGGACGTGGACCGCGCCCTGACTGGCACGCTCCTCGCGGAGGATGAGTCGCATGAAGGTGGACTTGCCGGAGCCGGATGAGCCCACCAGGAAGACGAACTCGCCCTTCTCGATATCGAGAGACACATCCCGTAGAGCGGGACGGCTCTGCTTCGGGTAGGTCTTGGAGACGTTGTCGAATCGGATCACGGATGCACCACGGTCGGCCGGGAGTAGGTGTGCGTGACCATACGCGAACCGGACTGAGGCGTGCAGGCGCGCGTCCGGGGATGGGTGATTTATGGCGGAACGGTACCGGCCGGAAGCGGGTCCGAAGTGCGACGGAACGGGTGATCTCCGGCGGGCCGCGCCGAAATCCGCGCGAGCTGGCACAGTGGTAGGGGGAACGGTTGCGTTTCCATGAGCGTTGTGCGGAGACAGAGTGTATGCGGCTCCGCCGCGCGGGAGGAGGAAAGCGCATGACCTATGACCGACTGGTGTGCGCGAACTGCGCGGCGCCCGTCAACGAGGGCCGCTGCCCCGTCTGCCGGGCAAGCCGCGCGCGGCTGCAGCAGGAACAGGAGCAGGGAATGTTCGCCGGGCTGAACCCGGTGATGCTCGTGGCCCTGCTGGTGGTGCTGCTGGGCGCGCTGGCACTGCTGGCGCACCAGACCGTGTAGCCGCGCGCCCCGCCTGTCGGCCCGCAGGCGCCGGTACGTGTACGTGGAGGGGCCCGGGATGCCGATCGGCGTCCCGGGCCCCTCTGTGCGTAGCTGTGCAGTTGTTACCGCGGGTGCCCCTTAGGCGACCGTACGGCCGTTCATCAGGCGCGGCAGGATCCGGAAGCCGATGCCTCCGGCGATCATCGTCGCGGCGCCGACCAGCAGGAACGTGGTCTCGGCGGCACCGGTCTCGGCGAGCTCGTCCTTGCCCTTGCCCTGCTCGACCGGCTGGTTGCCGGCGGAGTCGGGAGTGGTGTTGTCCGCGCACTTCGCGCCGTCGAGGTCGACGGTGCAGGTGCTGGCGTCGTCGCCGCCGGTGGTGGAGCCGGTGGAGGCGTTACCGGTGGTACCGGACGAGCCGCTCCCGGAAGTGCCCGACGTACCCTCCGTGCCGGAGCTACCGGACGTACCCGAGTTGCCGGACGTACCCGAGTTACCGGACGTACCCGAGTTACCGGACGTACCGGAGTTGCCGGACGTACCGGAGTTACCGGAAGAACCCTCCGTACCGGAGTTGCCGGACGTACCCGAGTTACCGGAAGAACCCTCCGTACCCGAGTTGCCGGACGTACCCGAGTTACCGGAAGAACCCTCCGTACCCGAGTTACCGGACGTACCCGAGTTACCGGAAGAACCCTCCGTACCCGACGTGCCCGACGTGCCCTCGGTGCCGGAAGAACCCTCCGTGCCCGACGTGCCGGAGGTGCCCTCCGTACCCGACGTGCCGGACGTGCCTTCCGTGCCCGACGTGCCCTCGGTACCGGAAGAACCCTCCGTGCCCGACGTGCCCTCGGTGCCGGAAGAACCCTCCGTGCCCGACGTGCCGGTGCCGGACGTCTGTCCCTCGTCGACACCGCCGGGGCCACCGCCGTCGGAATCGCCCTGCGGACCCTTGATGTCGGCGTCGATGCCCAGACCGCCTTCGTCGACCTCGGCCTTCGTGGACACGACGCCGAGGTCGACGCCAATGCCGACCGCCGAAGCTGCACCGGCGGCGGTGAGCGAGGCGCCCGCGGCGATGACCGCGCCCGCGGCGATCCGCGCGACGCGGACTCGCGTCTTCTTCGTCATGTGCTGCTACCCCCAGTAGCTGTTCTCGTCAGTGGAGCAGCCATATGCGGGCCCCGGCTCTCCGGAGTTCGCTCCGAACGGCGCCACACAGAGCCGTGGTCATGCCGCCCGCCCCCGTTCACACCCGTCCCAGACATACGCATGCTGCCCTAGCACCCTGTCCACAGTTAAGGACTACGTCAAGGCCGTTCCGTGCAATATGCACTGGTTTGTTCGCAGTTGACCTTCATTCGGAATCACGACTGTGACGCACTCGCCACAGCTCCCGCGCAACCAGGAGCCCCAACTCCCCTTCAGGGGCGGCCCGGTCATGAGGTCGCCCCGACAAAAACGGCGGTGCCGGAGACCCCGCGGGGTCTCCGGCACCGCCGTGAACGCTTGTTTCTACTTCTCCCGCTGCTTGCGCCAGCGGATGCCCGCCTCCAGGAAGCCGTCGATCTCACCGTTGAAGACCGCTTCCGGGTTGCCCATCTCGAACTCCGTACGCAGGTCCTTGACCATCTGGTACGGGTGCAGGACATACGACCGCATCTGGTTGCCCCAGGAGTTGCCGCCGTCGCCCTTGAGGGCGTCCATCTTGGCCTGCTCCTCCTGGCGGCGGCGCTCAAGGAGCTTCGCCTGGAGGACGTTCATCGCGGACGCCTTGTTCTGGATCTGCGAGCGCTCGTTCTGGCAGGAGACGACGATGCCGGTCGGGAGGTGGGTCAGACGGACCGCGGAGTCCGTGGTGTTGACGCCCTGACCACCGGGGCCCGAGGAGCGGTACACGTCCACGCGCAGCTCGGACTCGTCGATCTCGATGTGGTCGGTCGTCTCGACCACCGGCAGCACCTCGACGCCCGCGAAGGACGTCTGGCGGCGGCCCTGGTTGTCGAAGGGCGAGATCCGGACGAGCCGGTGGGTGCCCTGCTCGACGGAGAGCGTGCCGTAGGCGTACGGCACCTGGACGGCGAAGGTGGTCGACTTGATGCCGGCCTCTTCCGCGTACGACGTCTCGTAGACCTCGGTCTTGTAGCCGTGCCGCTCGGCCCAGCGGATGTACATGCGCTGGAGCTTCTCGGCGAAGTCGGCCGCGTCCACGCCACCGGCCTCGGCCCGGATGTTGACCAGGGCCTCGCGGGAGTCGTACTCGCCGGACAGGAGAGTACGGACCTCCATCTCGTCCAGCGCCTTCCGGACGGACTCCAGCTCCGACTCCGCCTCGGCCAGGGCATCGGCGTCGCCCTCGTCCTGAGCGAGCTCGAAGAGGACTTCGAGATCGTCGATCCGGTTGCGGAGGGCCTCGGTCTTGCGGACCTCGGCCTGGAGGTGCGAAAGCTTGCTGGTGATCTTCTGCGCCGCCTCGGGGTCGTCCCAGAGGGAAGGCGCGGCCGCCTGCTCCTCGAGCGCGGCGATGTCCGCCCTCAGCGCATCCAGGTCCAGGACGGCCTCGATCGACCCCATGGTCGATGAGAGGGACTTCAGCTCTTCGGAAATATCGACGACTGCCACGGGTCCAGCGTAACGGCTGTCGGGACGGACGTTCCTCGGGCCGCATGATCACGTCCCGGCGATCACGTGCGCGGCGCCCTCGCGGGCGCTCGGGTCAGGGCGTGCCCGGCGCCGAGTTCCCCGTGTCCTGGGCGGGTGCGCCCTCGTCGTCGCCGCTCAGCGCCAGCCAGCCGCCCACGCCCAGCGCCGCCACCAGCACCAGGGCCGCGGCGCCCAGCGTGAGGCGGCGCTTGCGGACGGCGGCGGACTTGTTGCGGGCCGAGCCGGGGCGGGGCGTGCCCGGGGAGCGGGGGGCCCTGGCCGTGCCGCGGGGGCCGCCGGAGAGTTCGTCGGGGGCCGGGACGCGCATGCTCGTGTGGGTGTCGCGGTTGGAGTCGGCGGACGAGCCGGGCACCAGCGGGACCGCGCCGCGGCGGCGGGGCTCCTCGGGGGCGGGGGTGTACTGCTGCTCGTCGTAGGTCTGGGGTTCCGGCTCGGCGTCCGGCTCGTCCACGTCGAGCGGCGGGATGCCGGCCAGCTGCGGGAGCTGCTCGCGCAGCCGGGCCGCGAGCTCGGAGGCGCGCAGCCGGGAGGCGGGGGCCTTGGCCAGGCACTGGACCAGGAGCTGCCAGAGCTCGTCGGGGATGCCGGGGAGGGGTACGACCGTCTCCGTGACGTGGCGGCGCAGGACGGCGCCGGGATGTCCGCCGCCGAAGGGCGTGAAGCCTGCGAGGAGTTCGTACAGGACGGTGGCGAGGGCGTAGATGTCGACGGCGGCGCGCGGCGGCAGCCCCTCGACTATCTCGGGGGCCAGATAGTCCGGCGTACCGATGATCTTGGTGGCCTTGGTGCGGCGCGGGGTGTCGATCAGCTTGGCCACGCCGAAGTCGGTGAGCAGCGCCGGGTGCGAGCCGCCGGGTCCGAGCGGGCCCTCCATGTCGAGCAGGATGTTCTCCGGCTTGACGTCGCGGTGGACCACGCCGGCGGCGTGTGCGGCGGCGAGGCCGTCGGCGACGTCCGCGATGATCGCCACGGCGGCCTCGGGCGCGAGGCGGCGTTCGCGGTCGAGGCGGGTGCGCAGGTCGGTGCCGCGTACCAGGTCCATGACCAGTGCCAGGTCGTTGCCGTCCACCACGAGGTCGCGGACGGCAACGACATGCGGATGATCGAGACCGAGCAGGGCGGTGCGCTCCTGGACGAAGCGGCCGACGAGTTCCTGATCGGACGCGAGGTCCTCGCGGAGCAGCTTGATGGCCACCGGGCCCTCGGGCCCTTCGCCGAGCCAGACCGTGCCTGCGCTGCCGCGCCCCAGGATCTGGTGTGCGGTGTACCGGCTGCCGATATTCCGTGCCAAGACTGCTCCCTCAGCGGCTGGCGATGGACCGTCGCTCATGACCCCCGGTCGACAAAGTTACGCGTCGGCCGGGGGGTTGAGTGCCCGGGATGGTGCCAACCTTCACTTCCGCGGGCGATATGCGGTGGAAACTGGCCCGCGGAAGTCGATATAGCTACAGAGTTGATGGTGGTGCGGCTGCTCAGGGGTTGGTGTTGCCGCCGCCGTCGCTGCTGCCGCCCAGTTTCGAGATCCAGTCGGTGACGGTGGAGACCGTGTCGCTGATCGCCTGCCAGTAGCTCTTGCCCTGGCCGATCCAGTCCTGCAACGGCGTCAGTTCCCAGATCAGCCAGCCCGCGACGAACAGCAGCACCAGGGTGAACAGACAGCCCTTGAGGCAGCCGAGGCCGGGGATCCTCATCGGGTTGGCGCTGCGCTGCCTCGGCTCGCGGGGCTGACGCGGGGCCGGCGGCTGGGGCGCCACCGGCTGCTGCGGGGGCGCGTACTGCTGGCGCTGGGGCTGCTGTTGGGGCTGCGGCTGGTACTGCTGCTGGTGGTGCTGGGGGTACTGCTGTTGCTGCGGCTGCTGGTACTGCTGATGCTGCGGAGGCGGCTGCCGCCGCTGCGGCTGTGGCTGCTGGTGCTGTGGCTGCTGGGGCTGGGCGCGCTGGGGGCGGCGGCGCAGCGGGTCCTGGCCCGGGTCGAGGTACTGGACCTGGGTCTGCTCGTTGCGGTCGCGGGCCGCCTGGAGCTGGGACTGCCAGGGGTGCGGCCCCTCGGGCTGCGGAGAGCCGTCCGGACGCGGCGGCACGGGCGGCATGACCGAGGTCGGGTCGGCGTGCCCGCCCGCGCCCTGGCCCTGGCCGGGGGTGTGCTGCATGAGGCTGGTGGCGGCGTTGGGGTCGTACGAGCCCGCGTTGCTCGGCAGCACCTGCGTCGGGTCCGCCGCACCGGGGGTCTCCGGAACGGCCGCGGGTGCCGGATCGGGTGCGAGCAGGGCGCCCACGCCGTCGGCCGCGGCGATCTGGGCGGAACTGGCGTGCACGCCGATGCCCTCCGCGACGACGCGCAGGCCGCGGGCCAGGTTCTCGGCGCTGGGCCGCCGGTCGGGGTCCTTGCTCAGGCAGCGCTCTATCACCGTCCACAGCGGGGCCGGGACGGTGCTGGGGCGGCGGGGCTCCTCGCTGAGGTGCCGGTGCAGCACTTCGAGGGCGGTGCCGCCGGCGAACGGCGGGCGGCCGGTGACCAGCTCGTACAGCAGGATGCCCGCGCCGTAGATGTCGACGGCGGAGGTCTGCGGGCGGCCCTCGGCGGACTCGGGCGCCACGTAGGCGGGCGTGCCGACGAACTCGTGGGTCCGGGTGAGCCCCGGGGAGTCGGCCAGGCGCGCGATGCCGAAGTCGGTGAGCATCGGGTGCATCTGGCCGTCGCGCTCGTCGAGCAGGACGTTGGCGGGCTTCAGGTCGCGGTGGACGACGCCGTCGGCATGGCTGGCGGCGAGTGCGTCGGCGATCTGCGCGGTGAGCAGTGCGGCGGCGACCGGGGTGAGCGGGCCGTTCTCGCGGAGGTAGCGGTGCAGGTCGGGGCCGTCGACCAGGTCCATGACGAGGGCGAGGAGGTCGCCCTCGACGACCAGGTCGCGGGTGCGCACGATGTTCTCGTGGGTGAGCCGGAGCAGCACGGAGCGCTCGCGCAGGAACCGCATCACGACATCGGCGTCGTTGGCGAGCTCCTCCTTCAGGACCTTGATCGCCACGGTCTCGCCGGGCTCGCCGGCGACGGCCGCCTCGGCGCCCGCGGTCTCCCGCTGGCGGGCACGCCAGACGGTGCCCGTGGCGCCGCGTCCCAGCGGCTCCTCCAGGAGGTACTTGCTGCCTACCGGCCGCACGTCATGCGCTCCCTGCAGATCGTGGTGATTGCGGTGCTCCCGGATCCGCCCGGGAGTTCCGCCTACTCTAGGGCCTGTCCGGCGGGGCCAGGCAGCTCCGTCCGGTTGCCTTCGTCGCCCTGTCCGCCGTTGGCCGGATGCCGCCCCGGGGAGGCACCGGCCGGTCGCAGGACAAGACGCTCACATCGGACGAATGGTTGCCGCACTCATGTGCGACGAATCGTTTCGGACGCCCTTCCGGAACGGTTCCGTCCCCGTGGACGACGTTCCAAGCAGGCACTTATGGGCGCACAGCCGACGTTTCAAGATCACTTAGCGGTGGCCCCCGGGCGTGTTGTCGGTGGCAGGTGCGAGGATGCCTCCAGCACGGAACTGTGGGGTCGGGAGCCCTGCGGCACGTGACGAACCTGTACCGGACGACGCGTCCGTGTCGGGTGGGGGGAATCACAGGGCGTTTCCCCTGCCCGGCGCCCCGCGCAGAAGGGACCGCTGACGGCGATGCAGATCCGGCTGACCGTCCTCGCGCCGCGCAGCGGCCAGACCCCGGCGCGCGCGTGCGACGTGCTGGTCACCGCCCCCTCGGGGACGGCGCTCGCCACCGTGGCGTCCCACCTGGCCGCGGCCGTCCTGGGGCCCGACGGCTCGCTCGGCAGCGGCGCGGTGGTGCTGTTCGCCGGGCGCGAGCGGCTCGACGCCCAGCGGTGCGCGCTGGGCGAACCACCGCTGGTGGACGGAGCGATGCTCTCGCTCCAGGTCCCGGGCGAGGACGAGGCGGTGGACGACGCCGTCCCGGCGCGGCTGCACGTGGTCGCGGGGCCGGACGCGGGCGGGGTCCATCTGCTGCACGGCGGCCGGATCCGGATCGGCCGCTCCGCCGACGCGGACGTCCCGCTCGACGACCCCGATGTGTCCCGGCTGCACTGCGCGGTGACGGTCTCCGCCGACGGCCAGGTCTCGGTGGCCGACCTCGGCTCCACCAACGGCACCCTGCTCGACGGTACGGAGGTCCGCGACCGCCCGGTCCGGCTGAAGCCCGGTGCGCTGCTGCGGCTCGGCGAGTCCACGCTCCGGCTGACCTCCGGCGCGCCCGCGCCGACGCTGGCGACGGCCCCGGACGGTGAGGGTCATCTGCGGGTGTCCGGCACGGCCGGCGCCGACGACGGCTCCGGTCACGGATACGCCCCGGCCGTCTCCCCCGGCCCCGGGCCCGTCCCCCACGGGGATTCCGGCACCGGTCACGCGTACGGGAGCGACGACGGGCGGACCGGCGCCCGCCGGGCGTCCTCCTCCGGGCACCCCGCCCCCGTCCCGGACGACGGGACGCCGCGACGGGGCGGGATAGGTGCCTGGGCGCGCAGACTCGCGGGCAACAGGGGCGAGCCCGTGCACGAGGCGACGCCCGACGGCGCGGGCGCGGCCGAGCCGCCGTTCCCGGCCCTCCCGGCGGCGCCGTCGGGGGCCGCCGCGCAGAGCGTCTGGCCCGACCCGGCGGCCGTGCTGCTGACCGCGCTCGGCCCCGGCCCCCGGCTGTGGGAGCGCGGCACCACCCACCCCGAGGCGCTCGTGGTGCGCCTCGGGACGACGGACCGGGCCGAGCTGCCCGCCGTGCCGGTGACGGTGGGGCTGCGGGAGGCCGGTTCGCTCGGGCTCGCCGGGCCGCGGACCCGGCTGGCCGGACTCGCCCGTTCCACAGTGGCGCAGCTCGCCGCGCTGCACTCCCCCGCCGATCTGGAGATCGTCCTGATCAGCACGGACCGCGCCCGCGGCGCGGACGAGCGCAGGCGCGAGTGGGCCTGGCTCGGCTGGCTGCCCCATCTGCGGCCGATGCACGGCCAGGACTGCCGGCTGCTCCTCGCGTACGACCGCGACCAGGCCACCGCCCGCGTGACGGAGCTGGTGCGCCGGCTGGACGACGGTCCGCTCGGGCCCGGCTGGGCGAGCCTGGACCGCAGTACGGTCACCGAGGCCGCGGAGCGGTACGCGGGTCCGTACACCGTGGTGATCGTCGACGGCGACCCGGGCTCGGCGGCACTGCGCGAGAACACCGCCCGGCTGGCCGCCGCCGGTGCCGCGGCCGGCATCCATCTGATCTGTCTGGCCGAGACCCCGGCCGCCACACCCACCTCACCGGTCGCGGCGACGTACGAGGCCGCCTGCCACGCCTCGATCGCGTTCCGCGAGTGCGGGGCGGTGGCGATGCTCAGCGGCGATGTGGCGACGGCCCTGCGGCTGCTGCGGACGGCGGACGGCCGGGCCGCGGGCCGCGGCACGGTCGCCGCGGTGGACGCGGTGTCGGCGCACTGGGCCGAGCGGTTCGGCCGGGCGCTGGCCCCGTTGCGTACGGAGGGTTCGGCCACGGCCCACGGCCGATCGGCGTCGGCCTCGCTGCCGACCACCGCCCGTCTGCTGGACGAGCTGGGCCTGGCCCGTGCCACCCCGGCCTCCCTGATGGCGCGTTGGGCCTCCACCGCGGACGACCAGCCCGGCGCCACGGTGCGCGGCTCGGGCCGCTGGACGGGCGGACCGGCGGGCGGCGGCGCGGACGACGGCGCCGATGCGGGCACCCGCGGTTCGGGCCGTACGGAGTACCCGCGCGGCGCGGGTCCCCGCGTGGGCGCCCAGCGCATGGGCGCCGCGCCGGGCCCGGACGGCACGGGTGGATACGCCCCCGGCTCGGGCCGCACCCCGTACCCGGGCAGCGAGAACGCCACCCACATCGGCACCCCGGGCCACCCCCTCGCCCCCGACGACGGCCACGACACCCCCGGCTCCGGGCGCACCCCGTACCCGGACTCGGGCCGTACCCCGTACCCCGACTCCGGGCGCACCCCGTATCCCGGCGGTTCCGCGGGCCGGGTCGGCGGGCAGCGGTACGGCAGTTCGCCCGGGGACACCCCGAGCTCGCGGACCGTTCCCGGGACCGGGACCGGTTCCTGGGCCGGTGGTGGTGACCGCACCGGTGCCGGCGACGGTGACCGCGCCGGCGACGTCCAGGGCGCCGACAGTCTCCGGTCCGCCGGGTCCGGGCGCGGCTCGAACCGGGTCAGCGGGCCGCGCGGCGGCGACACTCCCCGGGTCGCCGCGCGAGGCGCCGAGAGCGCCGCCGCGGCCGGACGCACCGCCGCCGGGGCGGCAGCGGACCCGGGCGCCGACCCGGACACCGGCACACCCGCGGCCGTCGGGCGGCCCGTGGTGGTGCTCGGCGCCGGGCCCCGGGGCGCGGTCAGCGTGGATCTGGCGGAGGAGGGACCCCACCTCCTCATCGAGGGACCGGCCGGCAGCGGACGCACGGAGCTGCTGCGGGCCGTCGCCGCCTCGCTCGCCGCGGCGGCCCGGCCCGACCTGCTGGGCATCCTGCTGGTCGACGGCGCGGGCGGCGACCGCGGCGAGGGCCTTCGCCCCTGTACCGAGCTCCCGCACGCGTTCACGCACCTGGTGGCCTCCGATCCGGTGCGGATGCGGGAGTTCGCCCAGGCGCTGGGCGGTGAGCTGAAGCGCCGCGCCGAGCTGCTCGGCCCGTACGACTTCACCGAATGGCACCACCGGCACGAGGTGGCGCGGCGGATGGTCGGCCAGCGCCCGCCGACCACCGCGGAACAGCGCGGTGACGTGGACGCCCCGATGAGCGGGACGCTCCGGCTGCGCCCCGCCGCCCGCTCCTCGGCCCCCGGGCCGTCCCCGCTGCCCCGGCTCGTCGTCCTGGTCGACGACTTCGACGCGCTGGTCGCCCCGGCGCTCGGCAGCCCCGGCCGCCCCGCCGCTGGTTCGGTGGTGCGGGCCCTGGAGGCGGTGGCGAGGGAAGGCGGCCGGCTGGGCGTCCACCTGGTCGCGGCGTCCGCCCGCCCGGACCGTACGGAGGACACGGACCTGGCCCACGGGGCCCGGCTGCGCATCGTGCTGGACGCACCGGTGGTCCCGCCGTCGCCGGAGGGCCCGGCGCCCGGACGGGGCCGGCTCGGGCATCCGGACGGGCGGGTGACGCCGTTCCAGGGCGGCCGGGTGACCGGTCGCATCCCGCGCACCGCCACGCTGCGGCCCACCGTCGTGCCGCTGGAGTGGGAGCGGATGGGCGATCCGCCGACCCGGCGCCCGGTCCGTGAGCTGGGCAACGGACCGACCGACCTGGCGCTGCTGGCCAGTGCGCTGGAGTGGGCGGCCCGTTCGGTGAACGCCGAGCCGATAGCCCCGTTCGGGCCCGTCCACTCCTGAGAGGCTGTCGGGTCCGGACATCCACTGACATCGCGTCACGAGCCCATCACGATCAAGGAGTTGACACGAGAAGCGGTATTGCGGCGTCCGTGCACCGGGCGTAGGACTGTGCGCACACAACGATGTGAGAGACGGGGAAGCAATGCGCACAACCCTTCGGATCAGCAGGGCCGCCGCGGTGTTCACCGCCGTCGGCGCACTGGCCCTCACCGGTTGCAGTGACGACGGCGGAAAGGACAAGCCGGACAAGAGCTCGGGGAGCGGCAAGGGGAGCCCCTCCAGCGTCGCGCTGCCCAAGCTGGACGGCGAGAAGCTCTCGGTCGCGGCCGTCTGGACCGGTGCCGAGCAGGCCAACTTCGTCAAGGTCCTCAAGGAGTTCGAGAACCGCACGGGCGCGAAGGTCACCTTCGTCCCGGCGCAGGACCCGATCGTCAACTTCCTCGGTACGAAGATCGCGGGAGGTCAGCCGCCGGACGTCGCGATGATCCCGCAGGTCGGCGCGATCCAGCAGGCCGCCCAGAAGAAGTGGGCGAAGCCGGTCGGCCCCGAGGCCAAGGCCCAGCTGGCCAAGAACTACGCGAAGGTCTGGCAGGACCTCGGCGCGGTCGACGGCACCCAGTACGGCGTCTACTTCAAGGCCGCCAACAAGTCCCTGATCTGGTACAACGCCAAGGCGTTCGAGAACGCGGGCGCGGCCGAGCCGAAGACCTGGAAGGACTTCCTGAAGACGGCCGAGACGGTCTCCGCATCGGGTGTCACCCCGGTCTCGGTCGGTGGCGCGGACGGCTGGACGCTGACCGACTGGTTCGAGAACATCTACCTCTCCCAGGCCGGTCCGGAGAAGTACGACCAGCTGGCCCAGCACAAGATCAAGTGGACGGACCCGTCCGTCAAGGACGCGCTGACCACGCTCGCGCAGCTCTTCGGCAAGCCCTCGCTGATCGCGGGCGGCGCCGACGGCGCCCTGCAGACGGAGTTCCCCGCCTCGGTCACCCAGACGTTCACCGGCGGTGACCAGCCCAAGGCCGCGATGGTCTTCGAGGGCGACTTCGTGGGCGTCAACATCGCGCAGACGAAGTCGAAGATCGGGACGGACGCCAAGGTGTTCCCGTTCCCGGCGGTCGGCGCCGAGTCCCCCGTCGTGACCGGCGGCGACGCGGCGGTGGCGCTGAAGGACGGCAAGGGCGCCCAGGCCCTGCTGACCTGGCTGGCCTCGGCCGACGCCGCGAAGATCATGGCCGAGCAGGGCGGGTTCATCTCGCCGAACAAGTCCCTGGACGCCTCCGCGTACCCGAACGAGGTGCAGCGCACGATGGCGCAGGCGCTGATCTCGGCCGGTGACTCCGTCCGGTTCGACATGTCCGACCAGGCACCGCAGTCGTTCGGCGGGACGCCCGGCAAGGGCGAATGGAAGACCCTCCAGGACTTCCTGAAGAACCCGAAGGACATCGCGGGGACTCAAGCGAAGCTGGAGTCCGACGCGGCCAAGGCGTACAAGAGCTGACGGGATGACGACAGCCGCAGCGGGGGGCGCCGACGCGGTGCCCCCCGCCGACAAGCAATCGTCCGCGGAGCCGTCGGTGCCCGCGCCCAGGAAGCCGTCCGATCCGCCGTCCGGCGGCCCGGGACGCAGCCGCCGGAGCGTGACCGGCACCCGCCGGCTCTTCGCGGCCCTCTTCCTGGCACCCGCGCTGGTGCTGCTGGGCGCGCTCGTGGTCTATCCGATCGTGTACTCCGTCTACCGGTCGTTCCTCGACCAGACGGGTACGGGCTTCGCCGGACTCGACAACTACAAGGCGCTGTTCACGGACGACACCATCCGTACGGCGGTCAAGAACAACGCGATCTGGGTCGTGCTCGCCCCGACGGTCTCCACGGCCCTCGGGCTGATCTTCGCGGTGCTCACGGAGCGGATCCGCTGGGGCACGGCGTTCAAGCTGGTCGTCTTCATGCCGATGGCGATCTCCATGCTCGCCGCCGGCATCATCTTCCGGCTGGTGTACGACGCCGCTCCGGAGCGCGGGGTCGCCAACGCCGTATGGGTGGGTGTGCACGACACGTTCTCCGAGTCGGCGGGGTACCCGAAGGCACATCCGCTGCCCGTCCACCCCCTCAGGGCGGGCGACGGCGGTTCCTTCGTCACCAAGGCGCCGGTACGGGCCGGGCAGCCCGTGCAGCTGCCACTGGTCGGTGTGATCCCGGCGAACATGCCGAAGGACGCGAAGCCCGCGAAGGCCGCCGCGGCGGCGGACGGCGAGATCACCGGCACCGCGTGGCTGGACTTCACCAAGGGCGGTGGCGGCCGGCCCAATGTCATCGACGCCAAGGAGCTGGGGCTCAAGGGCCTCAAGGTCGAGGCGGTCAAGGACGGCAAGGTGGTCGCCTCGGCGACGGCGGCGGCGGACGGTACGTTCACCCTGCCCGCGTCGGCGGACGGCGCCGGACTCCGGCTCCCCGCCTCGAACTTCAAGGAGCCGTACAACGGGGTCGAGTGGCTCGGCCCGACCCTCGTCACCCCCGGGATCATCGGTTCCTACGTCTGGATGTGGGCCGGGTTCGCGATGGTGCTGATCGCGGCGGGGCTCGCGGGGCTGCCCCGTGAACTCCTCGAAGCGGCCCGGGTGGACGGCGCGAACGAGTGGCAGGTGTTCCGCCGGATCACGGTGCCGATGCTCGCGCCCGTGCTCGTGGTGGTGCTGGTCACGCTGATGATCAACGTGCTGAAGATCTTCGACCTGGTCTTCATCATCGCGCCGGGTTCCTCGCAGGACGACGCGAACGTGCTGGCGCTCCAGCTCTACCGGTCCTCGTTCGGCACGGACGCGGACCTCGGGATCGGCAGCGCCATCGCCGTACTCCTGCTGCTGCTGGTACTCCCGGTGATGTACGTCAACATCCGCCGGATCCGGAAGGAGGGGCGCCGATGACGACAGCGCCGACCACGGCCACGAGCACGACGGCCGAAGACGTTCCGGTGAAGGCCGAGCGGTCCCTCGGCGCACGCCTCGCCGCCCGCGCCGGCGGCGGTGCGATGCGGATCTTCCTCGTGCTGGTGGGCCTGTTCTGGCTGATGCCGACGATCGGTCTGCTGCTGTCCTCGCTGCGCGGCGCGGACGACATCGCGGCGACCGGCTGGTGGAAGGTCTTCACGGCCCCGTCCCAGCTCACCTTCGACAACTACTCCCGACTGCTGGACAATTCGACGATCACCCACTCCCTCCTGAGCACGGTCATGATCACCGTCCCGGCGACCGTCCTGGTCGTCGTGATCGGTTCACTGGCCGGGTACGCCTTCGCCTGGATGGAGTTCCCCGGCCGCGACTGGTGGTTCCTGGTGGTCGTGGGGCTGCTGGTGGTCCCGGTGCAGGTCGCCCTGGTCCCGGTCTCCAAGCTCTTCGGTGCGGTCGGGATCTTCGAGACGACCTTCGGCGTGGTCATCTTCCACACGGCCTTCGGTCTGCCCTTCGCGATCTTCCTGCTGCGGAACTTCTTCGCGGAGATCCCGAGGGAGCTGCTGGAGGCGGCCCGGCTGGACGGGGCGGGCGAGATCCGGCTCTTCACCCGGGTCGTGATGCCGCTGGGCGGTCCGGCGATCGCCTCGCTCGGGATCTTCCAGTTCCTCTGGGTCTGGAACGACATGCTGGTCGCGCTGATCTTCGCCGACTCGGACTCGCCGCCGATCACGGTGGCCCTCCAGCAGCAGGTCAGACAGTTCGGCAACAACATCGACGTGCTGGCGCCCGGTGCCTTCGTGTCGATGGTGATTCCGCTGGCGGTCTTCTTCGCCTTCCAGCGCCAGTTCGTCTCCGGCGTGATGGCGGGCGCGGTGAAGTGAGCCGCGAGCAAGCGGTGGCGTAATGCGCACAGCTGTACGTCAACACGGGGCGGGGTTGCCCTTCACGGCAACCCCGCCCCACCTGCCATTTCGTGGATTTGCCACGTTTTGACGTAACCCGGTCACTCCATGGGGCGTTTGTGGACCACCCGCCCGCGCAGCGAACGACCCATGGATGTGTTGTGCCCCGGTTCAGTGTCATCGTGCCCGCGTACCGGGTTCAGGCGTATCTGCACGAGAGCCTGGATTCGGTGCTCACCCAGTCCTTCGAGGACTTCGAGATCATCGCCGTGGACGACTGCTCACCGGACGCCTGCGGCACCGTCATCGACGAGTTCGCCGCCCGCGACCGCCGGGTGCGGGCCCTGCACCTGCCGGAGAACGTGGGCCTGGGCCGGGCCCGTAACGCGGGGATCGCGCAGGCCACCGGCGACTACCTGGTCTTCCTGGACGGCGACGACACCCTGACCCCCGGCGCCCTGCGGGCCGTCGCCGACCGGATCGGAGCGACCGGGGAACCGGACGTACTGGTCTACGACTACGCCCGGACCTACTGGACGGGCGAGAGCGTGCGCAACAGCTACGCCGAGCATCTCGCCGAGACCGGCCCGCCCGCCTTCACGCTCGCCGACCGGCCCGCCCTGCTGAAGGTGCTGATGGTCGCCTGGAACAAGGCGTACCGCCGCGCGTTCGTCCAGGCCGAGGGGTTCACCTTTCCGCCCGGCTACTACGAGGACACGCCCTGGACCTACCCGGTACTGATGGCCGCCGGCTCGATCGCGGTCCTCGACCGGGTGTGCGTGGGCTACCGGCAGCGGCGCCGGGGCAACATCCTGTCCACCACCAGCCGCAGCCACTTCGACATCTTCGAGCAGTACGACCGGGTCTTCGCGTTCATCGACGCCCGCCCCCCGCTCGCCCGCTGGCGGCCGGTGATCTTCCGCAGGATGCTCGACCACTTCTCCACGCTGTTCACCACCCGGGGGCGGCTGCCGCGCGGCGGGCACGGCGAGTTCCTGCGCCGGGCCCGCGCCCACTCCCGCCGCTACCGGACCCCGGGCGCCCCCGTCCCGCTCCGCGCCCGGCTGCGCCACGGCCTGATCCGGCTGGGCGCCCACCGCACGTACCGAGCACTGTGGAGCGCGCAGACGCTCCGCGGCCGGCTGCGCCGGATCGCCGCGGCGGTCCGGCGGACGGTGCGAGCGGTCGCGCTCCATGCCTACTACCGCGTCCAGTTGACGCTGCCCGTCCAGGCGGACCGGGCAGTGTTCGCCGCGTACTGGCACCGCGGCTACGCCTGCAATCCGGCGGCGATCGAGGCGAAGGCCCGCGAGCTCGTCCCCGGGCTGCGGACCGCCTGGATCTGCCGCCCCGAGGACGCGCACACCGTGCCGACCGCGACCCGCAGGCTCACCCCCGGGACGTACGGCTACTGGCGGGCGCTGGCCCGCTCCCGATACCTGGTGAACAACGTCAACTTCGACCGGCGGCTGGTCAAGCGGCGCGGCCAGGTGCTGCTCCAGACCCACCACGGCACCCCGCTCAAGACCATGGGTCTCGACCTCCAGGACCGTCCGGCGGCGGCCCGCGCGACGGACTTCGGCCGACTGCTGGCCAATGTCGACAAGTGGGACTTCTCCCTCTCGGCGAACCAGCACTCCACCCTCGTCTGGGAGAAGGCCTACCCGTCGGCCTCCGCGAACTGCGCGACGCTGGAGTACGGATACCCGCGCAATGACGTCTACCAGCGGGCCACCGCCGACGACGTGGCGCGGCTGCGCGAGCTGATCGGCATCCCGGAGGGCCGGGTGGCCCTGCTGTACGCGCCCACCCACCGGGACTACCGCCGCGCCCAGTGCCCCGCTCTCGATCTGGCGCGCGTGCTGCGGGTCCTGGGTCCGGGCTACGTGGTCCTGAGCCGCGCGCACTACTCGTACGACGCCCCGATGGACCGCGAACCGCACCCCCGGATCATCGACGTCAGCGGCCATCCCTCCGTCGAGTCGCTCGCGCTCGCCTCGGACGCGCTGATCACGGACTACTCCTCGCTGATGTTCGACTACGCCAATCTGGACCGGCCCATCGTCCTCCACTGCGGCGACCGCGAGGCGTACGAAGCGGCCCGCGGCACCTACTTCGATCTGCACTCCTGCCCACCCGGCGCAATCGCGCACAGCGAGGACGAACTGCTCGACGTCTTCGCCACCGGCCACTGGTGCGGCACCCGCTCCGCCCGGCTGCGGGCGGCGTTCCGGGCGCGCTTCTGCCCGTACGACGACGGGTTCGCGGCGGAGCGGGTGGTGCGCCGGGTCTTCCTCGACGACACCGCCGTGCAGCCGCCCGCGATTCCGCCGGAGCGGCGGCGTCCCGCGCCGGCGGCGGGGAACCCGGCGCGGTTCCCGGCCCCCGTACCGGCCCCCGTACCGGCCACCGCCGCGGTGCCCGGGGACCGGAAGGCGTCCGCGGACCTCGGCCTCGCCGGTGCCCGGCCCACCAACCACCCCTGAGCGCCCCGTGGATCAGTCAGGTCCGTCGCATCCGCTGGATCCGTGTCCGAGAAAGAGCCCGTATGCCCCGGCTGAGTGTCATCGTCCCCGTCCGTCGTGTCCGAGGCCGGCTGCGCGAGTGCCTGGAGTCGGTGCTCACCCAGTCGTTCACGGACATCGAGGTGATCGGGGTCGACGACGGGGCGCCGGACGGTTCGGGGCTGCTGTTCGACGAGTTCGCCACCCGGGACTGCCGGGTGCAGGCCATCCATCTGCCGCCGGGGGCCGGTGCGGACGGGCGGCGCAATGCCGGGGCCGAGCGGGCCCTCGGGGACTACCTCCTCTTCCTGGAGGGCGACTTCATCCACCTGCCGGGCGCCCTCCAGGCCGTCGCCGACCGCCTGGAGGCGACCGGTGACCCCGAGCTGCTGCTGTTCGGCCACCACCGGCGGCCCTTCCGCGGCCGCCCCCGGCCGACCCGTTCGCTGGAGCTGCTCGACGGGCTGCCCGAGGGCCGGCTCACCCTCGCCGAGCACCCCGTGCTGCTGGACATCGCACCGGTCTCCTGGAACCGCGCCGTGCGCCGCACCCTCCACGAGGGCGAGAAGCTGAGCTTCGGTCCCGGGCAGCACGGGGAGCGGATGTACGCGTTCCAGACCCTCGCCGCCGCCGAGTCCGTCGCCGTGCTCGCCACCCCCTGCGTCGAGCACCGCGGCCGGCGCCGGCCGCCCGGGGCCGACGCGGCGGAACCGGCGGACGGCTCGGCACCGCACCAGCTCGTGGAGGCGTACGCCGCCCTGATGGAGTTCGTGCGGGACCGGCCGCCGCTGGCTCCCGTACGGACCCTGCTCTTCGAGCGGGCGGTCCAGGAACTCCTTGCCGGATACCCGTCGGTGACCCGGCGGCGCAGGCGCTACGTACGCTCCGTGGCGGCGTTCCACCGTGCGCACCGGCCCGGGGAGCACCGCTTCCAGGGCGGTGCCCAGGGGCTTCGGCCCCGGCTGATGGGCGGCGGCCGGTACGCCGCGCTCGGTGCGCTCGACACGGTGCTGGCCCTGCGCCGGAGCCTGCGGGCGGCACCCGGCGCGGTCCGGGCGCGGGCCCGGCGCAGCCTCCCCGGGCACTACTACTGGTGGCAGCGCAGGCTCCCGCTGGACGGCGGGCTCGCCGTCTACGCGGCGTACTGGAACCGCGGGTTGAGCTGCAATCCGGAGGCGATCTTCCGCAAGGCCCGGGAGCTGGCCCCGCAGGTGCGCGGGGTGTGGGTGGTGTCGCGCAACCAGGTGGGCTCGGTGCCCGAGGGCGTCGACCACGTGGTGCCGGGGACCCGCCGCTACTGGCAGGTGCTGGCGCGGGCCACGTACTTCTTCAACAACGTCAACTTCCCCGACCACCTGGTCAAGCGCCCCGGCCAGGTCCATGTGATGACGCATCACGGCACCCCGCTGAAGATCATGGGGCTCGATCAGCAGAACTACCCGGCGGCGGCCCAGGGGCTGAACTTCGACCGGCTGCTCCAGCGCGTGGACCGGTGGGACTGGAGCGTCTCCGCCAATCCGCACTCCACCGAGGTGTGGGCCCGCGCCTATCCGAACGCGGCGCGGTCCCTCGAATCGGGCTATCCGCGCAATGACGTCCTCGCGACGACTCCGGGCGACCGGATCGCGGCGATCCGCCGGGACCTCGGTGTCCGCCCCGGACAGCGCGCCATCCTGTACGCGCCGACGCATCGCGACTACGAGACGGCGTTCACCAGCCGGCTCGATCTGGCCCGGTTCTGCGAGGCGCTGGGCCCGGAGTCGGTGGTGCTGGTCCGCGCCCATTACTTCTACGAGGGTGCCGGGCTGCCGGACCACCCCTCGCTCATCGATGTCTGCGAGCATCCGCGGATCGAGGAGCTGTGCCTGGCGGCGGACGCGCTGGTGACGGACTACTCGTCGGTGATGTTCGACTACGCCCATCTGGACCGGCCGATCGTGGTGCACGCCCCCGACTGGGAGACGTACCGCACGGTCCGGGGGGTCTGTTTCGATCTGCTGTCCGGTGCGCCCGGCGACACCCCCGGGGCGATCTCCACGACCACGGACGGGCTGGCCCGGATCTTCCTCGACGGCAGCTGGCGGAGCCCGGAGAACGAGGCACTGCGGGCCGCGTTCCGGGCCCGGTTCTGTCCGTACGGCGACGGGCGGGCCGCGGAGCGGGTGGTGCGGCAGGTGCTGCTGGGCGAGGCGGAGCCGGTCGTCGGACGGGCCTGAGGGGCAACCCGTCCGACGGCGGCGCCTCAGAGCCTGTCGGGTGACCTCGGACCGAGCGTGGCCGCCCGGTCCGAGGTCACCCGGCAGGCTCTCAGCGTTGCTGGCCCGCCATCACCGTGACGAGGCCGATGACCACGAGCAGCGAGCCGCCCCAGGTCCACATCGAGGTCCGCTCGTGCAGCACGGTCGCCCCGGCCAGCACGATCAGCAGATACCCGAGGGCGTTGAACGGGTAGGCGATGGACAGCGGCACCTTGGCCAGGGTCGCCATCCAGGCGAGGGCGGACACCGAGAAGACCACCAGGCCCAGGACGACCCAGGGGCTGGTCGCGGCGCGCAGGGCGAGGGATCCGCCGCCGTGTCCCGCGGCGGCCGCGGCGCTCTTCATCCCGTGCTTGAGCATGATCTGGCCGCCCGCCGACGAGAACACGGCGAACAGCAGCAGCATCAGACTGGGGAGGGTCAAGACCTTGCTCCTGACTGCGGCGGCCGGGGATTCCGACTCCGGGGCGGGGGTGGGACGGGGGACGGCGGCCTCAGACGCCGACCCGGTCGGCAGGGGCGTACTGTCGGTTGAGGATGTCCTGTACATCGACGTGCTCTCCAGCGATGATCGTCTCGGCCGCATGCGGGGTGAGCAGTGCGACGTGCTGATAGCCGAACAGCGTCGGCCGGATCCGGGTGAGCAGTTTCGACATTCCGCCCAGGACCGCGGGGAGCGGTCCGCCGCCGAGCAGCGCCCAGAACGGGGCCCCGGTCGACGCGATGTCGAGGACGTCGTAGCCCGCGTCCCTGACCGTGCGGCGCAGGCTGGCCCGGGTGAAGAAGCGCAGATGCGTTTCGTCGAGAATGCCGCGCCGGTCGTAGCCGAAGACTCCGAGCGCGACCCGCAGCCGTGAGTACCAGTGGCTGAAGTTCGGTACGGAGAGCAGCACATGGCCGCCGGGCCGCAGCACCTCGACGACCTCGGCGAGCACCCGCTCCGGGCGGGAGAGGTGCTCGATGACGTCGCCGGCGACCACGTAGTCGTAGTCGGCGCCGATCTTGACCGGCAGCCCCTCCTCCAGGTCGGCGAGGTGGAAGTGGGTGCACTTCTCGCGTACGCCGGGGACCTCGATGTAGTCCACGCCCGTCACCTCGTGACCGAGGGCTTCCAGGCGCTGGGCGAACAGGCCGCCCGAGCAGCCGAGGTCGAGGACGCGGCCGGGCGGGAGGCTGCGCATCTTCTCCAGGATGACGGCGTGCGAGGAGCCGTCGCCCTCCTTGAACGCGTACTCGACGGGCTTGGGGATCCAGCCGCAGGTGCCGAATCCCTTGACGGCGAGCCGGTATTCGAGGACGTCCTTGACGACGTCCTTCGCGTACTTCATGCCGTTGACGTAGCAGATCTCGTCGCCGTAGTACGTGGGGACGGGGATCTCCTTGATCCGCATCCCCTCGTTGAGCAGCTGGACGATGATCTGGGTGTCGAAGTCGAACGCGTCGGTGTTCCGGTGGATCGGCAGCTTCTTGAGTGCCGCGACGCTGTAGGCGCGGTATCCGGAGTGGAATTCGGTGAGCTGCGAGCCGAGAAGGGTGTTCTCCAGGCGGGTGAGAATGCGGTTGCCGAGCCATTTGTACATCGGCATGCCGCCCTTGAGCGCGGAGCCGGATTTCATCATCCGCGACCCGAAGACGGCCTCGCATTCGCCGCGTTCGATCGGCGCGACCATGTCGGGCAGGAATTCCGGGGCGTACTGTCCGTCGCCGTGCAGCAGCACGATGATGTCCAGTCCGTGTTCGGCGGCCAGTGCGTATCCGGCCTTCTGGTTTCCGCCGTATCCGAGGTTCTTGGTGTGCCGCATCACCACGGTCCGCGGCATTCCCTCCGTCTGCGACCAGCGGCAGCCCGCGGTGAAGGTCGCATCATGGCTCGCGTCGTCGAGAATGAGGACTTCGGCGACCTTGGACCGGAAGTCCACCGGAATGCGGTCGAGGGTCCTCTCCAGCGTCGTCTCGGCGTTGTACGCGACCACCAGGATGCCGATCCTGGGGCTCGGGCTTTCCTTCACGGGGCGTTCTCCAGTTGCGCTCGGTGCTCGGTGCTCAGTGCTCGGGGGGGCGGTGCTCAGTGCTCGGGGCGGTCAGTTGATGGCGGAACCGGTGGGCTGACAGGTGCGGGGCGCCATGAGCGGGGTCCCCTCGACGGGGGGCTGTCCGGGCGGGTCCGATCGCGTGGCGAGGATCTTGCGGATTCCGCTGCCGAGACCCACGGCGAGAACCACCCAGCCGGCCTCGCCGAGGTGCAGCACCGTTTCGCTCCAGCGCACGGCGGAGCGTCCCTGATAGCCGAGGACCGCTGTCAGGCCGAGCAGGCAGCTGTACGCGGCGCCCTCCCAGAACCCGACGACGAACAGCCCGGCGGCGGCCCAGGTCAGGTACTGCAGCGCGGACGCGGTGGAGAGCAGCAGCAGGAGGCCCATCGTGACGGCGACGACGACGGGCAGCTGCGCGGGCCGCAGCCGGGCGAGCCAGACCCCGGCCGCCACGCAGGCCAGTACGAAGAAGAAGTGGCCGTCGCCCTCGATGTAGGTGATGAAGGACTGCGGCAGGCCGAACATGTCGGCGAAGCGGACGAGCCCCCAGAGCCGGTAGCCGCCGCCCGCGTACTCCAGGACGTTCTCCTTGAGGTTCTCCGGCACGGTCACCAGGACCGGCCCCCAGACGAGGGCGACCAGGGCGGCGAACCCGGCGGAGAGGCGGACGAACGCCGGCCGGCCCGCCCGCAGCGCGACGAGGAACAGTGCCGGGATCACCACCACGGGGATGAACTTGATGCTGATCGAGAGCGCGGCGGCCACCCCGGCGGCCAGCGGCGCCTTCCGGTCGACGAGCAGATGGGCGGCGGCCAGGGCGAAGGTGATGGCGACCGCGTCGGTGTTGCCGTGATAGCCGGAGGTGGCGATCAACACGGGGCTGACGGCCACGCCCACACCGCAGGCGACGGCGGCACCGAGGGAAGCGCGCCGGCGCACGATCTCGAACACGATGAGCGCGCAGAAGAAGTCGGCGATCGAGGCGGGCGATCTGATCAGCGTTCCGAACGGGATGCCGAGTTCGGAGAGTTCATTGAGGCCGAGAAGCATCCAGCCGGCCAGTGGCGGGTGGTTGTAGACGGGCAGTCCCGGCAGCGGCTGTTCGTAAATCCGAATGGGCCCGTAACGCACGATCGCCTTTGCGAAACCATGAAAGATTCGCACGTCGGCCGGGCCCGGCATATTCGCCGCGATCAGCATTCGGGTGAGAAGACCCGCAGCCGCGGCAATGAGCACCGCCGCCCTTGCGCGTGGCACGTCCCAGGTTTCGCATCGCATTCGGATACCCATGAAAGCAGAACGTAGCAACCAGAAGACGCTGAGCAACGCAACGATGACCGCACTTGTATGGACCATTACTTGAATGCGCTGCATATTCGCGCAAACATTCGCACCCTTGAATCACTCGAACGGTTCAGGGAGGGCGCGGTGACTCCGGTCCCTTCGCCCGGCCGGGGGCGGCACCGGCCGGGCGGCGCGGATTACAGCATTCGGTCGACCACGCCCGCCGCCGCGTGCCCGTCGTCCAGGTCGCAGAAGTCCCGGCGGAATGCCTTGTAGGCCTGCGCGTGTCCCGCGGTGGCCCGCTCCGGGTCGCGCAGTGCCTCGACGAGTCCGGTGGAACCGGGGATCAGCGGGCCGGGGGCGCGGGCCTCGAAGTCGAAGCAGAAGCCGCGCAGGGTGTCGCGGTAGTGCGCCAGGTCGTGGGTGTGGAAGAGCATCGGGCGGCCGGTCTGGGCGAAGTCGAACATCAGCGAGGAGTAGTCGGTGACCAGGGCGTCGCTGATCAGCATCAGTTCGCCGACGTCCCCGTAGCGCGAGACGTCCCGGACGAAGCCGCTGCCGCTGTCCGGGAGACGGTCGGACACCAGGTAGTGGCGGCGCACCAACAGGACGGTGTCCGCGCCGAGTTCGCGTTCGGCGGCGGCCAGGTCGAGTTGCAGACCGAGGGCGTAGCGGCCACCGCCGCGCGGCTGGTCCTCGCGCCAGGTCGGCGCGTACAGCACGATCCGCCTGCCCTCGGGGACGGCGAGCCGCTCCCGTACCGCTGCGGCGACCTTGGCCCGGTCCGGGGCGTGGAACAGGTCGTTGCGCGGGTAGCCGCACTCCAGGACCTCGCCCCGGTAGCCGAACGAGCGCCTCAGGACGGGGGTGGAGAAGCTGTTCGGGGAGACCAGGAAGCTCCACTGACGGGCGCGCTGCTCGATGGTGGCGAGGTAGGAGGCGTTGGCCCGCGCGGTGCCCGCGAGGTCGAGACCGATGCGCTTGAGCGGGGTGCCGTGCCAGGTCTGGACGACGCACTGGCCCTCGCGCCGCTCGAACCACTCCGGGAGCTGGGTGTTGGTGACGACGTACCGGCTGCGGGCCAGCGCCTCGTGCCAGGCGGCGGAGCCGTGCTCGACGGCCGTGGCGCCCGCCGGGACCCGGGCCTGCTGGTCGCGCACCACCCACAGATGCTCCAGCTCGGCGCCCCGCCGGACCACCTCCTCGTGGATCGCGCGCGGCGAGTCGGAGTACTGGCGGCCGTCGAAGCTGCTGTACAGCACCGTGTCGCGCAGCGGTGCGGTGCGCCGGGTCCGGTACCCGTCGCGCAGCAGCCGCTCGCCGCGCGGGCCGCGTTCCCCGGCGGTGAGCACCGACGCGCAGTTGATCAGCAACTGGTCGTGGAAGCGCCGCTCGACGATGTACGTCCGGCCGGCGAGGGTGCGGGCGGCGGGCAGGGTGCGGTGGAGGGCGGCCGGGATGCGCAGCGGGGCGTCGTCCGCCTCGTCCCGGGCGCCCTGCTCGCGGAGGAAGAGGTACCAGTTCCCCTGGCCCAGCGGCAGTTTCCCGCCGGGGCCCTCGACGGCGTCGGGCCGGAGCGCGGCCCTGAACCGCCGGGCGTCGGCGGCCCCGGAGAGGGTGAGGGGGAGGACGGCCTCCTCGCCGTGTCCGCTGTGCCGGGCCACCAGCTCGACGGGCCGTTCCGGGAGGCCGGGGAAGCCGCCCTCCAGGAGGAGTTGTCCGTCCTCCGTCCAGGTCGCCAGGTCGACGGCGGGCTGTACCGTGCGGTCGCTGATCAGCAGATTGCCGCGGGAGCTGGTGGTGAGACCGAGTTCGCGCCGTTCGTCGCCGCTCCCGGCCAGCGGGTAGCGGCCCGGCAGCACCGGCCCCGGCACGTCGACCGGCGTCCGGCGCCCGTCCGGTCCGACGAGGTGCAGGCTGTACGGGACCTGGGCGCGCCCCGCCCCCCGTGCCGTGTCCGGCCGGGCTTCGGCGAAGGCGCCGAGCGGGATGTCCGCGGTGAACCGCCGCCATCCCGCCGCCGAGGGCACGGCCCCCTCGTGCACCGTCACCGGACAGTCGAAGGAGGTGTCGGAGGGGCGGTGGGTGAGCGCGAGGCGCAGCGGCCCCTTGCCGAGGCGGTCGCGGATCATCCCGTCGATGACCACGGCGGCGGTTCCGTCGCCGGTGTCGCCCGCGCGGTGCGTCTCGAAGCGGGCGTCGATCCGCTCGGCGTGCAGCACCAGCTTGCCGCCGTCGAAGGCGGGCACGATCCGGTGGTCGCCGTCGGGGCGGTGCACGGGAGGCGGAGCGGCCGCCTCGTCCGTGGAGAGCTCGGAGCGGCGCAGCATGCCGTGGCCGGCGATGCCGATCTCCGGGCGCCAGGTGAGCCGTTCGAGGCTGCCGCGCGGGTCGATGCGGAGCCTGGCCGGGTCGACGACGGTCTCGAAGCCCGACCGGTCGTAGTCGTGCAGGCTCTGCCGGGACCGGGCGGTGGCCTCCGGCTCGTCGACCGTACGCAGCCGCAGCGGCACCACGTGCCGGCGCCCGGCTCGCAGCCAGCCGGCCCGGAACTCGGCGGCGCGCGAGCCGGCGGGCAGGTTGCGGATGTACGCGTACCCCTTGAGGTGCAGCTTGCCGCCCTGCCAGTAGGCGTCCCGCAGCCGGGCGGTGAGCGGCAGGTCCCGGTCGCTCACCCGCAGCACCGGGCGCGGCACGGGCCGGGTGACGGCCGGGAAGGAGGCGCTGCGGCGGCGCACGCCCCGTACCGCGAACGCGCCCGGCTCGGCCTTGTCGAAGGCGATCAGGTCCAGCAGTTCGTCGGTCCGCCGTTCGCGCACGAGGTGCCACATCAGGCGCAGCCGCAGCGGCAGCGCGTCGAGGACGGCCGGGTCGACCTGGTCGGTGAACTCGTTGGCGTACGTGCCGAAGGCGCGCCGGTACTCCTCGTCGCCGTCGGGCAGCGCCTCCATGAAGTACCAGAGGTCGTTGGCGAGCACATGCGACTCGTACCGACGTTTGTCGTCGGCGCTGCGGTGCTCGTCGAGGAAGGCGGAGACGCCCAGCACGTGCGAGACCCGGTCCTGGACGCCGCGGACGACGGCGCGGCGGGTGGTGATCGAGCCCGGCCGGTCGCGCCAGTGGTAGACGGCGTCCTTCAGCACGTCGACGGAGCGGGCCAGGAAGTGGGCGGGCAGGACGACCGGGATGTCCTCGTAGAGAGCGCCGACCGGGAAGGCGAAGGCGTGCTCGTCCCAGAAGGACCGGCGGAAGACCTTGTTGCAGGCGATCCGGTCGGCGGCCAGGTCCCAGTCCCGGGAGATGTGGGTGCGCAGCCGGGTGGTCGCCATGGGCTTGCGGAAGTTGGGCGACTGCTGGAGCCGGCCGCCGGTCCGCAGCCGCAGCACATTGCCGGACGCGAGGTCCGAGCCGGTCTCGTCCAGGGCGCCGGCGAGGAGTTCGTACGCGCGGGGCGGGAGCACGTCGTCGCTGTCGACGAAGGCCAGATGGCGGGCGCCCGGGTCGCAGTTGCGGACCCCGGTGTTGCGGGCGTGGCCGAGCCCGCCGTTCTCCTGGCTCACCAGCCGGAACCTGCCGTCCTGTTCGGCGAACTCGGCGGCCAGGGCCGCGCTGTCGTCGGTGGACCCGTCGTCGACCATCACCACCTCCAGGTCGGCCATGGTCTGCTCCGCGAGGGACTTCAGGCAGTCCGTCAGGTAGAGCTCGACGTTGTGGACGGGTACGACGACACTGAGCCGTGGCGACATGTTGAGCACGTCCGTTCATCGGGGCCTGGTTGGCCGTATGGCTCAACCCCGTGACGGGCCGGGGGTCACCGGTCGCGGTCTCTCCCGAACGGGTGACATCGACTGCGCCCCGGTTGCCGTCCGGCCCCGCTCCGCGTCGCCCGGGAACCCCGTCCCGATCGGGATCTCCGTCTCGCCCAGGAACAGCCGGCGCACCACGCGCTCGGCCGCGCGCCCGTCGTCGTACGGGCAGAAGCGCTCCCGGAACGCCGCGCGCAGCCGGGCCGTCCGCGCCGAGCGCCACTCGCCGGTCCTGAACAGCTCCAGCAGCTCGTCCTCCGTGGTGGCGACGGCGCCCGGGGTGTCGCCGGGGCGTCCCGAGAGCAGGTCGAAGTAGGTGCCGCGCGAGGCCCGGTAGGCGGCCCAGTCCGGGGCGTGGCTGATGATCGGACGGTCCAGGCAGGCGTAGTCGAACATCAGCGACGAGTAGTCGGTGATCAACGCGTCGGAGACCAGGCAGAGTTCCTCGACGGAGGGATGTTCCGTCACATCCACCACCCGGGCTCCGGCCGGCCGGGCCGAGCCGCCGTAGAAGTAGTGGGCGCGGACCAGCACCACGTACTGCGGGCCGAGTTCGCGGCCCAGGCGTTCCAGGTCGAGCTGGGGGACGAAGCCCTTGCGGTAGTCGCGGTGGGTGGGCGCGTACAGCAGCACGGTCCGGTCCGGGTCGAGGGAGAGTTCCCGCCGGATCGCGGCGGTCCGCTCCGGGGTGGCGGTGAAGAAGATGTCGTTGCGCGGGTAGCCGAGGTTCAGATGCTCGTACCCGGCGGGGTAGACCCGGTCCCAGATCTCGGTGCTGTGGGGGTTGGCGGAGAGGGAGAAGTCCCACTGGTCGGCGTGGGCGACGATCTTCTCGAAACTGATGCCGTTGGTGAGGGCCGGGTAGCCGCGCTGGTCCAGGCCCATGGTCTTCAGCGGGGTGCCGTGGTGGGTCTGGAGGTAGCACTGGCCGGGGCGCTTGGTGAAGCCGCCGGGGAAGCTGGAGTTGTTGATCAGGTACGTGGCGGTGGCCATGACCCGCCAGTAGGCGAGGGACCCCTCGATGACGTACGGGGTGCCGGACGGCAGGCGGTCGCGGTGCCGGGAGGAGACCGCCCAGACGCCCTGGACGTGCGGGGCGAGTTCGAGGGCCTTGGCGTGGATCGCGGCCGGGTTGCAGGCGGCCCCGCGGTTCCAGTAGGCGCCGTACACCGCGAGGTTCGGGTCCAGCGGGCGCAGCAGGTCGGTGCGGTAGACGGCGCGGGTGAGGCCGGCCCGGAGCGTCCTCCTGCCGCGGACCAGAGCGGCCCGGGTGCGGCTTCGGGCGGCGTCGGCGGCTTCCCGGACGCGGTGGGCGGTGTAGCTGCCGGGGAGTTCGGCGGCGCGGTGGAAGGCGGCGCGGTCGCCGGGGGCGATCCGGCCGGGGTCGTCGAGGACGGCGAGCAGATGGCGGGTGCGCGCCGCCCGGATCCGGGGGTCGTCGCCGGTCTCGGCGAGCAGCCGCCGGTATGCGTCCAGGATCGCGAAGTGGTGGCGGCCCGGCGTGGTGGCGGGGGTGCCGGAGCGACGGACCCGGTGGCGGACGCAGACCCGGTCGAGGGTGTCGAGCGTGCCGGCGTCGGCGGCGAGGAGGGTGGCCCGGTGGACGGGGAGCACGTCCGCGTAGGGGCCCTCGGTGAAGCGGAGCCCGTGCCCGGTCCAGAAGGCGCGGCGGAAGAGCCTCGGGACGGCGGTGGAGAGGCCGTCGGCCGCGGGGCCGGACCCCGTCGGCCGCGGGGCCGGGACCTCGCCCCACCAGTCGATACGGTCGTGTCCGAGGAGGAGGACGTCCGGATCGCTCGCGGTCAGCCGACCGGTGATCGCCGCCAGCGCGCCCGGTCGCAGCAGCTCGTCGCCGTCCAGGAAGAGCAGATACCGTCCGCGCGCCGCGGCCGCCCCGGCGTTGCGGGCCGGGCCCGCGCCGAGGTGCTCGGGAAGGGTGATCACCCTGACCCGGGGGTCGCGCCGCGCGAACTCGGCGGCGATCCGCGCGCTGCCGTCCCGGGACCCGTCGTCCACGACGAGCAGCTCCGGCTCACCGGAAACCTGGCCGAGCACGGACTCGCAGGTCGCCCGGAGATAGCCCTGCACCCGGTGGACGGGCACGACAACACTGAGAAGCATGGCAGCCGAGGGTAATCGCGCCGTCACCCTGCGCCGAACCCGTGTTCACCCGTTCGGGGCAGTCCCGGTGACCCGGGGCGTCCGCCCCGGTTGACCGGGCATGAAGCCGCGCCTCAGTGTCGTCGTCCCGGTCCACAACGTCGAGGACTATCTGGAGGACTGCCTGCACTCGGTGGCCGAGCAGTCGGTCACCGACATCGAGGTGGTCCTCGTGGACGACGGCTCGACGGACAGCAGTACGGCCATCGCCGAGGACTTCGCCGCCCGCGACCGCCGCTTCCGCTTCGTGCGCCGCCCCAACGGCGGGCTGAGCGCGGCCCGCAACACGGGGGTGCGGCACACCACGCCGGACGTGCCGTACCTGGCGTTCGTCGACAGCGACGACATCGTCGTCCACGACGCCTACGCGCGGATGCTGGCCTCACTGGAGTCGACCGGCTCCGACCTCGCGACCGGCAATGTGTGGCGGCTGAACGAACAGGGTCGCCAGCAGGCCTGGCAGTACCGGTGGCTGACCGGCACCCGGGCGCGCACCCACATCAGCCGCGATCCGCGGCTGCTCGCCGACCGGGTCGCCTGGAACAAGGTGTTCCGGCGCTCCTTCTGGGACCGGCACGCCTTCACCTTCCCGGAGGGGAAGCTCTACGAGGACACCCCGGTGATGATCCCGGCGCACTACCTCGCCGGCTCGGTGGACGTGCTGCACGAGCACGTCTACTACTGGCGGATGCGGGAGGGTTCGATCACCCGGCGCCGTACGGACGTGACCGGCGTACGGGACCGGATCGCGGCGTGCGAGCAGGTCAGCGCGTTCCTCGCGGGCCGGGGCGGAGTGGCGAACGGCGGTGCGCGGCGCCGCTACGACCTCTCGTGCCTGCGCGACGACTTCGTGTACTTCCTGGAGGGGCTCGCCCTGGGCGGGCCGGGGTACCGGGAGGCGTTCATGGCGGACGCCGGGGCGTTCCTGGACCGGATGGAGCGGATGGACGGGGCAAGCCGCGCGGACCGGGCCGTGGCCCACGAGCTGCCTGCGGAGCTGCGGATCAAGTGGCGGCTGGTGAAGGAGCGTCGGCTTCCGGAGCTGCTGGAGGTGCTTGCCTTCGAACGGGCCAACGGCGCCGGGACGTTCACGGTCGGCGGCGTGCCGGGGCGGCGGCAGGCGGGATTCCCCGGCATCCCGGACACCACCCGCCTGGCCCGTGCCGATCTCCCGGCCGTGGCACGGCTGCTGGAGGCGCGGTGGAGCGACGACGGGAAGCTGCGGCTGCGTGGTTACGCCTACATCCGCAATCTGCCGGCCGCGACGCCGCGTCACTCGCTGAAGGTGGGCATGGTGCGGGCGGCCGGCGGACAGCAGGTGCGGACGGTGCCGGTACGCGGTGTGCCCGCGCCCGAGGCGACCGTCGACTCCGGCCAGCAGGTGCACGGTTACGACCATTCCGGCTTCGAGATGACCCTCGACCCGCGCCGGCTGCGGCCCGGCGGCTGGCTGGTGGGCATGATGGTGGCCGCCCAGGGCACGGTCCGCCGGGTGGCGGTGCGCGCCGTGGAGGCGGGGGCCGTCCAGCCGCTCGTCCACGACCTGGGCGACGGACGGCGGGCGGTGCTCGACTACCGGGGCGGGCGGCTCCGGCTGACCCTGGCGCAGCTGCCCGCCCGCTGCGAGACCCACCGCTTCGGCGAGGACCTGGAGCTGACCGGCCGGCTGTACGGGGGTGCCCGGCCGAAGGCCCTGGTGCTGACCTGCGAAGGGGTGGCGGACCAGGAGTTCGGCCACCCCGTCGAGTGCCGACCGGACGGCCGCTTCACGGTACGGATCCCGCTCGCCGATCTCGCCGGGATGGCGGCCGCGCCACCGGCGCCGCACCGGGCGCCGCGCGAGGTCGAGCCGGAGCCCGGCGGGCGGTGGCAGGCGCGGCTGGTCATGGCCGACGGGTCCCGGGTACCGCTCGCGGCGGCCGGGGAGTCGGCTCCGCCGGTCGTGGCCGATGCGGCGGGCGAGCTGGTGCTGGACCTGAGCGGGCAGCCGTTCGTGGACGGGGCCGTGTGGACGCCGGACGGTGCGCTGCGGGTGGAGGGGGTGACCGGCGCCGGTACGGGCGTACCGCAGGACAAGGGCCCGGACCGTCTCGTCCTGCGGCACGAGACGCTGCGCGAGACGGTGTCGGTGCCCGTCACCCACGACGAACGGCGCGCGCGGGGCGCGCGCGGCGAGGCCCGCGAAGGGGGCGGCGGGGGGTGCCGCTTCTCCGCGTTCCTGGCGCCGTCGGTGGCGGCCGGGCTGCACGAGGGCCGCTGGGACGCCTATCTGGGCGGCCGGCCGGTCCGGGTGCTGACCTCGCTCGCCGCCCGGCTGCCGCTTCGCCGGAGCGTCCCGGTCGCCGCGGCCCCCGTGCCCGGCCGGGAGTTCGCCCTGGACCGCCGGTCCGGCGACCGGCTGACCGTACTGGCCGGACCGGTGCTCGCGCCCGCCGAACGCGGCGCGTACCGCCGGGCCGAACTGCGCGCCACGCACTATCCGGCCCGGCGCGCGATGCCGCTGCGGGACGCGGTCCTCTACACGGGCGGCGACTCGCCGCGCGCCGTCCACGCCGAACTCCTGCGCCGGGGGGTGGAGTCGGAGCACCTCTGGGTCACCGACGGAGTCCATGGACACGTCCCGTCCACCACCGTCCCGGTCGTCGAGCACAGCGCCGCCTGGTACGAGGCGCTGGCGCGGTCCCGCCGCATCGTCACCGCCGAGCAGCTGCCCGAGTGGTTCGAGCGCCGCCCCGGCCAGACCGTCGTGCAGACCTGGCACGGCACCCCGCTCGGCCGCTTCGGCACGGATCTGGACGGCACCCTGTACGCCGACCACCAGCAGCTCGCCACGCTGGCGCACCGCTCGGCCCAGTGGTCCGTCCTGGTCTCCCCCAGCAGCCACTCCACCCCGCTGCTGCGGCGCGCGCTCGGGTACCGGGGCGAGGTCCTGGAGGCGGGCTCCCCCGCCAACGATCTGCTCTTCTCGGCCGACCGCGCCAAGACCGCGGAGCGGGTACGGCACAGGCTCGGCATCCCGGACGGCCGCCGGGTCGTGCTGTACGCGCCGACCTACCGCGACCAGCTGGCCCACCCCTCCGGCACCGACGAGCGGCCCCGCTACCGCTGGGACCCGGCGCTGGACCCGGCCGCACTGGCGCGGTCCATCGGTGACGTCCACACGGTGCTGGTGCGCCGCCATCCCCGGGTGACCGGGAGCGTGCCGCAGCGGCCGGGCGTACGCGACGTGTCGGCGCACCCGGACACCGCGGAGCTGCTGCTGATCGCCGATGTACTGGTCACGGACTACGCGGGCCTGATGTTCGACTTCGCGCACACGGGCCGCCCGATGCTCTTCCACACCTACGACCTGGAGCACTACCGCGACACGGTGCGCGGTTTCTGCCTGGACTTCGAGACCCGGGCGCCGGGCCCGCTGTTCGCCGACGCGGACGAGATCGCGGTGTGTCTGCGGGACACGGGCACCCTGGACGCCTCGTCGGCGCAGCACGCGGCGGCGTACGAGAGCTTCCGCCGGGACTTCTGCGACCTGGACGACGGCGGGGCGGCCGCCCGGGTCGCGGACCGGCTGCTGGCCGAGGGGTAGAGCCTCTCAGCTCTTGAGGGCGGCGACGGCCGACGCCGCCAGGTCGTCGAGGTAGCCCTTGGGCAGCGGGGCGCGGACGACGGCGAGCCGCCAGTAGAGCGGGCCGACGATCAGGTCCAGCGCCCGGTCCGGGTCGCTTCCCTCCGGCAGCTCGCCGCGGGCCACGGCGTCCCGTACGACCACGGCGGCGATGCCCTGCTGCGGGTCCAGCAGGGCGGCCTTGATCGTGTCGGAGATCTCCGGGTTGCGGGCCGACTCGACCAAGAGGTCCGGGATGACCTGCGAGGCGACGGGGTGGCGCAGGGCGTAGGAGGCGAGTTCGAGCACGGCCCGGACGTCCCCGTACAGCGAACCGGTGGCCGGAGCCGGCATGCCCTGGACCGCGACGGCGGACACCAGGTCGAGGACCAGGGCCAGCTTGGACTTCCAGCGGCGGTACACGGCGGTCTTGCCGACGCCCGCGCGCCGCGCGATCCCCTCCATCGACATCCGGGCGAAGCCCACCGCGGCCAGCTCCTCGAAGACGGCGCCACGAATCGCATCGGTGACGTCCTCGCGCAGCACGGCGGCTCCGGCGGGGACACGGCGGCGGGTTCCCGGGTCGGTGGTCATGGCCGAATCATAGTCCGTAACGACGAAACGGTTGCGTTGCGACGTGGATGCGTCCTACCCTCGGCGTTGCGACGATACGGTCCCGTTCCGTCGGTCTTCGCGTTCCTGCCCTCCCGTCGAAAGCGATCGTGGTGAGCCAGACAGCAACCCCAGCGGCCCCGGCCGACACCCCTGCCGGTGCGCCCTTCCCGGTGTACGCGCCGGGCGAGCTCGCCGCGCTCGCCGCCCGGCACGGACTGACGATGAGCGGGGTCCGGCCCTCGCTGGTGGCGTACATCCGGCAGCTGTGGGGACGCCGGCACTTCATCACGGCGTTCGCCACCGCCAAGCTGACCGCCCAGTACAGCCAGGCGAAGCTCGGCCAGATCTGGCAGATCATGACGCCGCTGCTGAACGCGACGGTCTACTACTTCATCTTCGGCGTCCTGATGAACACCAAGCGCAACGTCGAGGACTTCGTGCCGTTCCTCGTCACCGGCGTCTTCATCTGGACCTTCACCAGCAGCTCGATCACCGCGGGCACCCGTGCGATCAGCGGCAATCTGGGGCTCGTCCGGGCGCTGCACTTCCCGCGCGCCTCGCTGCCGATCGCCCTGGCCCTGCAGCAGCTCCAGCAGCTGCTGTTCTCGCTGGGCGCGCTGGTGCTGATCCTGGTGGGGTTCGGGCAGTTCCCCAAGCCGTCCTGGCTGCTGGCCGTCCCGGCGCTGCTCCTGCAGTCCGTGTTCAACACCGGTGTCTCCATGGTGGTGGCCCGGCTGGCCGCCCGGACGCCGGACATCGCCCAGCTGATGCCGTTCATCCTGCGCACCTGGATGTACGCGTCCGGGGTCATGTGGAGCGTGGACACGATGCTCAAGGGCGACCGGGTTCCGCACTACGTGATGGTGATGCTGGAGTGCAATCCGGCCGCCGTCTTCATCGATCTGATGCGGTTCGCGCTCATCGACAGCTTCGGCGCGTCCCACCTCCCGCCGCATGTGTGGGCCATCGCCGCGGGCTGGGCGCTGGTCTGCGGGGTCGGCGGATTCGTGTACTTCTGGCAGGCGGAGGAGCGGTACGGACGTGGCTGACAACAACGAGCGGGTACCGACCGTCGTCGTGGACGACGTCCACATCACGTACAAGGTCAACGGCGCCCGCACCGGAAAGGGCAGCGCCACCTCGGCGCTGAGCCGGATCGCCTCGCGCCGGCAGGCCCCCGGGGTGCGCGAGGTGCACGCCGTGAAGGGGGTGAGCTTCGCGGCGTACAAGGGCGAGGCCATCGGCCTGATCGGCTCCAACGGCTCGGGAAAGTCGACCCTGCTCAAGGCCATCGCCGGTCTGCTGCCCGCCACGAAGGGCCGGGTGCACACCCAGGGCCAGCCCTCGCTGCTCGGGGTGAACGCCGCGCTGATGAGCGATCTGACCGGCGAGCGCAACGTGGTGCTCGGCGGCCTCGCGATGGGCATGACGCGCGCCCAGATCCGCGAGCGCTACGAGGGGATCGTCGACTTCTCCGGCATCAACGAGAAGGGTGACTTCATCACCCTGCCGATGCGCACGTACTCCTCCGGCATGGGCGCCCGGCTGCGCTTCTCGATCGCGGCCGCCAAGAGCCACGACGTCCTCCTGATCGACGAGGCGCTGTCCACCGGCGACGCCAGGTTCCAGCGGCGCAGCAAGGAACGGATCATCGAACTGCGCAAGGAGGCCGGCACGGTCTTCCTGGTCAGCCACAGCAACAAGTCGATCACCGAGACCTGCGACCGGGCGATCTGGCTGGAGGCGGGAACGCTGCGGATGGACGGTCCGGCGGACGAGGTCGTGGCGGCGTACGAGAAGTTCACCTCCGGCAGGAAGTAGGGCGCGGCGGCCGGGGCGATAAACTCCCCTGCCGCACCACGGGGTTGCGTTCGAACCGCTCAGGGGGGCACATGCAGGACGGCGTACCGGGACCGCTGCGGGCGGACGATCCGCGGGAGATCTCCGGCTACGCCCTGCGGGCCCGGGTGGGCGAGGGCGGGATGGGCACCGTCTATCTCTCGCACACCCGGGGCGGCCAGCCCGTGGCCCTGAAGGTGATCCGCCGGGAGTACGCGCAGGACGCGGAGTTCCGGGTGCGGTTCGCCCGTGAGGTGGCCGCGGCCCGCCGGGTCTCCGGGTACCACCTGGTGCCCGTCGTCGACCACGACACCGAGGGGCCGCGGCCCTGGCTCGCCACCCACTACGTCCCCGGCCTGCCGCTGGACGCCGTCCTCGGTGCGCACGGACCGCTGCCGACGGCCGCGGTACTCCGGCTGACCGGCGCTCTCGCCCGCGCGCTGGACGCCGTCCACACCGCCGGGGTCATCCACCGCGACATCAAGCCCGGCAATCTGCTGCTCGCCGCGAGCGGCCCCTGGCTGCTCGACTTCGGGATCGCACGGGCGGCCGGCACCCGGACCCTCACCACGGCGGGGCGGCTGATCGGCAGCCCGAAGAACATGTCGCCCGAGCACGCGCTGGGCAGAAGGCTCACCCCCGCGTCCGATGTGTTCGCGCTCGGGCTGCTGGCCGCCGAGGCCGCCACCGGGCAGCATCCTTACGGCCGGGGCCATGGCCTCGCCGTCGCCGCCCGGATCGCGGGCACCGACCGCGAACCCCCTCGCCTGGACCATCACCCGCAGCCGCTGCGGCAGTTGCTCCGGAGCTGCCTGTCCGCCCGGCCCGAGGAGCGCCCCGCCGCCCGCGAGGTCGCCGAGCTGTGCGAGCAGGCGCTCGGCGGGGACGGCGGACCGGGGCTGCGGAACTTCACCGGCTGGCTGCCGGACCCGGTGGCGTCGGCCGTGGCCCGGATCGAGGCGGCGACGCGGCCCCGCCCGTCCTCGTACACCCCCACCCATGTGCCGACCGTGCGCGACCCGTCGGCCGCCGACCGGCCCCATCGGTTGCGCCGAACGTCCGGCCCCGAATGATGAATTGACGGCCCGCCACCTGCCGTAGGCTCCATCCGGTCAGATTTCGGTCATGCGAGCGGGGGAGGCTCCCATCAGTACCGGCACGGGCGACATACTCACACCTCTGGGACCGGACGATCCGCGCGAGGCCGCCGGATACCGGCTGCTCGCCCGCATCGGCGAGGGCGGCATGGGGACCGTCTACCTCTCGCACACCCGCGGCGGCCAGGCCGTCGCGCTGAAGCTGATCCGTCGCGAATTCGGCGACGATCCCGAGTTCCGCCGCCGGTTCGAGCAGGAGGTGCAGGCAGCCCGCCGGGTGCAGGGCTACCACCTGGTGCCGGTGGTCGACCACGACACCTCCGGTCAACAGCCCTGGCTCGCCTCGGCGTTCGTGCCCGGCATGTCGCTGCATGCGGCGCTGACGGACCACGGGCCGCTGCCGCTGCCCACGGTCTTCCGGCTCATCGGCTGTACGGCACTGGCGCTCACCGCCATCCACGCGGCCGGGGTCGTCCACCGCGATCTGAAGCCCGGCAACATCCTGCTCGGGGCGAGCGGCCCGTACGTCATCGACTTCGGGATCGCCCGCGCCGCCGACGCCACCCAGCTCACCCGCAGCGGCGGGCTGATCGGAACCCCGCAGTTCATGTCGCCCGAGCACGCGCTCGGGGAGCAGGTCGGACCGGCCACCGACGTCTTCTCGCTCGGTCTGATCGCGGCGCTCGCGGCGACCGGCCGTCATCCGTACGGAACGGGCGGGGCGATGACCGTCGCCGCCCAGATCGCCAACACCGAGCACCGGCCGCCCCGGCTCGACGGCTATCCGCAGGAGCTGCGCCCGCTGCTGGAACGCTGCCTGGCCGCGGATCCGCGAGCACGCATCGGCACCACCGAACTCGCCGCCCTGTGCGAGCAGTCGGCCGGCCGGCCGCTGAGCGAATCGGCCGACTGGCTGCCGGAGCCGCTCGCCGCGGAGATCGCCCGCCGCGAGCAGGCCGCGCAGCTGCCCCCGCGGCCGGCGGACCCGGCGGCGGCACCCACGTACCCGCCGGGCACGGGCCCGTCGCCGACCGGCGCCACCGCCCCCGCCGACCCGGTGCCGCCGGGCGCGCAGACCGGATTCGCGACGACCGTGCCGCACCAGCCGCCCACGCACACCCTGTCGCACCAGCCGCCCACCCAGGCCCCGCCGCAGCCCGGCTACCCCACCGTGCCGCCGCCGGTGCCCGGCCCGGCACCGGCGACCGCACCCGCCCCGAAGTCCCGGGGGCCGGTGCGGGTCGCGGCGGCCGCCGGGGTCGCGCTGCTGCTGGTCGCGGGGACGTGGGTGATCGCCACCCGCAGCAACGACAAGGGCAGCGACACCACGAACGCCGACGACAAACACAGCGACCGGCCCTCGAATCCGGGCCCCGATCCGAAGGCATCGGACTCCACCTCGTCCGGACCGCCCGCGCAGCAGAGCAGCTACAAGGTGATCTTCAAGGACCGGCCGTTCGCGCTGCGGGCACCCGCCGAGCCGAGTGTCATCGGAGTCGATCTCGACGAACCACGGATCTCGGGCCCCGGCGAATTCACCGACAGCGACGACGAGCTGGAGCTGAGCGAGGTGTCGGGCGGCAAGTGGCAATTCCGCACGCCGATGGGCAAGAGCACCGGAGCGACCCCCGAGCAGTGCCTCCAGGGCTCGCAGTCCGACGTGCTGCCGTCCGAGATCAGGGAGAAGGAACTCCAGCGCGGCCAGACCCTGCCGGTGGGCACCCGGCTCTGCACGGTGACGTCCGACGGCAATCTCGCCATGCTGAAGATCACCAAGGTGGTGAAGCGCGCCACCAACGATCTGCCGGACTACTTCACCGAACTCACCCTGTGGCAGCAGTAGGCACACCGCCACTGCGGCTCCACAGCCGCAGCAGCACCCGCTCCCGCGACTCCCCCGCCGCCAGCAGCGCCGCCGCCCGCGACCAGGTGGCGGCGGGCAGCCCGTGAGCGGTGATCATCCGGTGGAGTACGGGAGAGGGGCCGGGCAGCATCAGCAGTTCGCCGAGCAGCCGGGCGTCGGCGGGCGGTGCGTCGGTGGCGAGGACCAGGTCGAGCGCGTCCGAGCCGAAGCGCTCCACCAGTGCGAGCCCGTCCTCGCCCGCCGCGAGCAGCCACGGGGTGAGCCGGCCGCTCTGCCCGCCGTGCCGCTCCCGCTGCTCCACCAGCAGCCGCAGCACCCGCTCCCCCGCCGGGCCCGCCAGCAGCGGCAGCCAGCGCGGGCCCCAGACGGTGAGGGCGTCGGCGGCGCCCGGCAGCCGTTGTTCGACGACGCCCGCGGTGACGGCGACGCGCGGCCCGAACCGGACGCCGACGGTCAGCACGGCCTCCAGCGAGGGCGGCGCCAGCACCCCGGTGAGCGGGGCGAGCCCGGCGAGGGTGCGGCGCTGTTCGGGGCTGAGCCGCAGCCGGTCGGCGAACTGCTGGGCGATCACCCCGAGTCACTCGCGCAGGAGGGTCCGCAGGGCGTCGCCCGGGTCCGGGGCGGCGAGGATCATCGGGAGTTCGCGACGGGCCCGCGGGTCGAGTACGGCCTCGGGCTCCGCGGCGTACAGGTCGAGGAGCGCGGCGCGCTGCCGCGGGCTGCCGAGGCCGGCGAGCAGGGGCAGCAGGGCGGGGGTGGCCAGCAGAGACTCCAGCACGGGCGCGGCCGTCCCGGGCGCGCCGAGCACCGCCTCGGTGACCCGGCGCCCCAGCCCCGTGCCGTCCACCGCCCAGTCGCGGATCTTGCCGGGGCGCTCCACCACATTGCCGACGATCCAGCCCAGCGCCTTGCCCCGGCCGAGTTGCCGCCGCGACCACTCGACGGCCGCCGCGGTGGCGAACGGGCCCGCCTGCTCGCTCTCGTAGCCCCGCTCCTGGAAGGCGACGAGCACCTCGTCGAGCGGGCGCCGCAGCCCTTCCGCGTATCCGCCGAGGATGCTCATCGCCCGTTGGTCCAGGCCGAGTTCATGGGCGTGCCGCAGCCCCTCGGTGCCGAGTTCGGCGAGGGCGTCCGCCGGGTCGGGGAAGGCGGCGACGATCTCGGCGATGTCGAGGTCGCCCTGTTCGGCGAGCCAGCGGGCGGCGAGCAGCGGGTGCGCGCAGACGGTGGCCCAGTGTTCGGGTCCGGTGCCGAGGAGGGCGCGTACCGCGTCGGGTCCCGGGACCTCCGCGTCGGCGGCGATCCGCAGCAGCACCCGGGCGTCGACGGTGCCCGCCGGGTCCTGGACCGCGATCTGGACCCAGCCGAGGCCGAGGGCGCCGAGGTGTTCGGGCTGCCGCAGCCCGTCGAGGAGCATCCGCCACATCTGCGGGGTGTAGCGGCTGAGAAGGTCGAGGTCGTCGCCCTGGAGGTGCGGGCCGAGCAGTTCGAGCAGCTCGGGGTCCTCCAGCCGTCCGGCGAGGAACTGGAGGCTGGGCGCCGGGATCTCGGAGAGCACCGCGACGAGGGTGTCGTCCATCGAGGCGACGGCCGCGGCGAGCCTGGCGGGGTCGACCCCGGTGACGGCGGTGCACAGCCGCCCGTAGAGACCGACCCGGCGGATGCCGGGGCGCTCGCGCAGGGCGTCCTCCATCGGCAGCGCCCCGGCGGCGACCGGACGGTCCGGGTCGAAGACCGTCGCGAGCCGGGTGGCGACGGGGAGCAGCCGGCGGGCGGCCTCGTCGTAGAGGTCCTCGGCGGCGGGGCCCAGCAGCGCGGACATCAGGCAGTCGCGGAAGACGGAGCCGGGGACGCCCGACAGGGCGGCGACCAGGCGCCGCATCCGGGCCTCGTCGAGCAGCCGGTTCTGCTTGCGCATGCCGGGGGCGTTCTGCCGGGCGCGCACCGCGACGAGCAGTTCGGTGTTGGTGCCGAAGCAGTCGGTCATCTGGTCCAGGAGCTTGCCGCGCTGGCGGGGCGGCATCTGGTCGGCGCCGCCCAGCGCCAGGGTCCAGCCCGCCGCGAAGGTCCGCCGCCGCATCGCCTGGCCGCCGACGCCGCCGAGGAGTTCGGCGGAGTAGGCGTCCATGTCCCGGTCGGTGAGGTAGGGCAGCTGGTCGGCGGGGCGGCCCGCGATGCGCGGTACGGCGCCCGCGAGGTCGTCCGGGTCGACGCGCTGGGGCGCGCCCGCCGCGCACCGCCTCGATCCGCCGCAGGTCCTCGCCGCCGATCCGGCCCGCGACGACGAGCCGGGCCCGGGGCGCGGCGGCGGCCCGGCAGACCTGGGCGGCGAAGTCCTTCGGGTTCAGCAGCACCCAGCCCGCGCCGGAGAGCAGGGTGGCGGTGCGGGTGCCCAGGCGCCGCTGCTCGAACGCGGCCAGCGCGATCACCTTGGGCCCGTGGTCGTGCAGCAGGCCCAGGCGCAGCACCTCGGGGTTGATGTCGAGCCGGTCGCCGCCGCCGGAGCCCTGGGCGGCGTCGTCGTACACGAGCAGCGCCTCGGCCTCGGCGAAGTCGCGCAGGGCGCGGGCCTCCTCCTCGTGCCGGGCGGCGCGGGCCAGGGTGTCGGCGAGCTGTCCGGGGCGCAGCGCGGGCACCCGCTGGAATCCGGCGGCCGACAGATAGCCGCCGAGGTCGGCGGGGCCGTGCACCGGGCCCCAGGCGGCGGGCGGCAGTCCGCAGGCCATCCAGCCGGCCAGCCGGGTCAGGGCGCGCAGCTGCACCTCCCGCCAGCGCACCGCGGTGTCCCGGCCGGCGGCGGAGGCGGGCGGCAGGTCCTCGCCGAGCAGCAGCGCACTGGGCAGCGACATGCCCTGCGGACCCGGCATCCGGCCCTCGGTCGGTACGTAGCCGTGCCGGCCGAGGCCGACGAGGGCGAGGGAGCCGGAGTTGAGGACGAGATGGTCCGGGGAGAGTTCCAGCGGGGTGAATCCGGCGTGCGCCATGTCGTCCAGGGCACGGACCAGCGGAACGAGGGTGTGCAGCGCCTCGGCGGGGGTCCAGCGGTGCCCGGCGGCGAGCATGGTGTCGAGGTCGTCGCGCTCGCGCAGCGCGTGCAGCGGTACGGAGGAGGCGCCGGGCGACCAGGCGGTGACGAGGGCGGGCGGCAGCCCCGGATGGTCGACGATGTCCAGGAGGGCGGGGGTGACGGGGCTGCCGGCCGCGAGGAGGGCCGCGGTCCTGCCGCGTTGCTTGCGGTTCGGGAAGACCCGCAGCGCGCCGTACACGTCGGCGTCCTCGTCCTTCACGAGCCGGGTGGCCCGGACGGCCGCGCCGGCCGAGGAGCGCAGATGGCCGGGGCGCAGCTGGACGGTGTGCGGCTCCCAGGTGCGGCCGGAGCGGCCGGGGATACGGGTGAGCAGCCCGGTGAGCGTGGCATTGGCTCCGGTACGGCGGGTCATCGCGGCTCCCGGCTGGTTCATCGGTGCTCCCCCAGGGTGCGGAGCGCGGCCTGCAGGGCCGTGGCGCTGCGGGCGCGGGCGAGGTCGGTCCTGACCCGGTCGACGGTGGCCAGCCGGAACTTCTTCGCCGACAGGCAGGTGGTGAGGGCATTGGTGAGGATCGGCCCGTAGCGCAGACCGGCGATGAAGCGGCGGGCCGGGGCGCTGACGTCGAAGTCCTCCGCGTACAGCTCGCGCGCCTGCCGGTCGGTGAGCCTGCGCAGCGCGGCGGCGTGGGCGAGGGTGGCGCCCAGCATGTAGATGTCGAACCGCTCGGAGGCCGGGGCGAGTTCGGAGGGTTCGTCGGTGCCTTCGGCGGAGGGCGGGGCGTAGGCCCTCGTGGTGGTGCGGATGCGGTCGCCGATCT
Source organism: Streptomyces sp. NBC_00984 (assembly GCF_045162475.1). NCBI lineage: Bacteria > Bacillati > Actinomycetota > Actinomycetes > Kitasatosporales > Streptomycetaceae > Streptomyces > Streptomyces sp. NBC_00984. The sequence goes on along the minus strand of NZ_CP108734.1, from coordinate 5,605,312 downwards.
GGACGGCCGCGTCGTAGTCGATGAGCACGTACCGGGCGGGCGGCCCGAGGACGAGGATGTTCTCCGGTTTGATGTCGGCGTGGATCCAGCCCTTGGAGTGCTCGTCCCCGTTGTGCCGGTCGGCGTGGAGCGCGGCGAGGGTGTTGCACAACTGCTCGGCGAGGTCGAGGAGTTGATCGGGCTTGAAGCGGCGGTGCGATGCGGCCCGCTCGTCGATCTCCTCCTGGAGGGTGCGTGAGACGCCGCCGTGGTGGGTGCGTGAGACGCCGCCGTGGTGCCCGATGAACTGCTGCACCACGAAGCTCTCGTACGGCACCTCGCCCGGCATGCCGCCGCCCGGCCGCCCGCCGGGCCTGCCGTGCCTGCCGTCGGCGAGCAGGGAGGGGGACGGCTGGGACTCCACGCTGATCACGACGGGGCACTGCTGGGTGAGCTGTGCGGCCTGCCGGGCGGCCCGCAGCCCCTGGTCGCGCTGTTTCTTCTGCTCGCCCAGCGCTCCGTGGACACTGCGCGGGTCGTCGAGGTCCGACTGGGACCACCACATGCCCTTGATCACCACGTCGCCGCCGGACCAGCGGTCCTCGGCGAGTACGGCGTACCCCTGGCCGGCACCGGCGAGCAGGCGCCTGGTACGGAAGCGGCCGTCCTCGCCGTAGGCCTCGGGGAGCCAGGCCAGCCGGGGCGAGCCCAGGGTGTCGGGATGCTCGGCGTGCACCCAGCCGGGCTGGAACGGGGTCACCTGGCGTACTCGCTTCCGGGCTCGTCACCGGTCCGGGCCCCGTTGCTGATGCGCAGCCGTACGGTGCCGGGGCCCAGGTGGAGTTCGTCGCCGTCCTCCAGCGCGTACGGCGTCCCGGCGGCCAGCCGGGCGGTGCGCGGCAGTCCGTCGAAGTCCAGCTCCGGGTTGAGGAAGGAGGCGTTGTTCTCGGGCAGATGCTCGGCGAGCGGTCTGCCGTCGTCGTCGAGGAAGATCCGCAGATGGGCCCGGCTGATCTCGGCCGCCCGGTCGGCGCCGAGCCCTTCGGTGACATCGGTGGTCCCGGGGCGGCTGCGCGAGGCCCGGCCCAGTGTCAGCCCCTGCGACGGCACCATGACGGTCGCCCGGACCGTGTAGCCGTGCTGCACGGTGACCAGGACCGGACCGGCGTCCAGCCCCTCGGGCACCGGCGGTTCGACGACGACCTCGACCGCCTCGTAGCCGCACGAACGGCAGAACCAGCGGTTGCCGTCCTTGTTGACCTGGCGCGGCAGTTTCACATGCCGTCAGCTCCCGTTCAGGGACCACCGGGAAGGCGACCTCCGATGGAGAACCACCTCACCACGGACTTCGGTGCAGCCTGCTTCCTGGTGGATCTGTCCAACGTCGTGCGCAACCGCACGCTGGGCGAACCCGGTGCGCGCTCGCTGCGCCGGCTGCGGCTCCTCGTGGAGGCCGCCGAGGAGCTCGCCCGGGATCCGGACGTCACGCTGTATCTGGTCGCCGATGCCGGCCTGCGGCTCGGCGGACGGCGGGAGTTCACCGATCCCGCCGACATCCGGCTGCTCGGCCGCTGGGTGGACCGCGGCCTGGTCGAGGAGCTGCCGGACGCCGACGACCGCCTGCTCGAACTGTGCGCGTACACCGGCATCCCCGTCATCACCGGCGACCGTTTCCGCGGCCATCGCGAGTCGCACCCCTGGCTCCAGGGCAATACGGACGACTTCCTGGAGCCGGTCCCGGCCCGCGGCGGCACGGTCCGGCTGGTCCCCGTCGACATGGGGGTGGCCAGCGCGCTGGACATCTCCAGGAAGATGGAGGAGGACGTGCTGAAGAAGATGGGGCTGCTGGGCCCGCACCGCAGCCCTCGCTTCGACATGGTCAGCCGCAACTGGCGCTGCGAGGACCGCCGTTGCACGCTCTACGACACCCGCAAGGGCAGCGCCGCCCTGCTGCCGCGCGTCCTCAGGGGCGTACCCCACTGCCAGAGCCACGGCACCCCGCTGGTCGACGACGGCCCACGCACCGCGACCGTCCAGCTGAAGCTCCTGGTGGAGGGCGACGTGAAGGCCCGGTTCACCCTGGAGGACGGCACGAACGTGAAGGTGGGCAGGGCGCCCGGCGAGGGCGGCATAGCCCTGCACGGCCTGATCCCGGAGCGCCGCACCGCCGGCCTCAGCCGCGCCCATGTCGAGCTGCGGGTGACCGGCGGCATCGTCCACGTACGCGACCACAGCACCTACGGCACCCGGTGGCGCTCGACCGCCGGGAAATCGGGGCCGGGCCCGTGGAAGGAGCTCGGCGCGGCCGAGCGGCAGTACCACGGCGGAGACGAACTCGAACTGGTCGAGGGCGTGGTCCTGGCCCGCAGCGGCCGCCGCTTCCCGACCGAGCTGGCCCAGGAATGGCAACGCCGCCAACCGCCCCCGCCGGACGCGGCGGGCGAAACCCGCCTGTACTGACGCCGGGGGCCGCGCACCTCACGGCAACGGGGCAGCACGCCTTGCGGCAACAGGGAGGGGAGGCGGCCACCGAAGACCCGGCGACCGCCTCCCCTCCCGACCGGCTAGGCGTGCGTACGGAGCAGCGTGCGCATCGTCCGCATCGCGACCGACAGATTCGCCAGGTCGAAGGCGTCCGACCCCCGGATCTCCTCAAGGGTGGAGCGGGACCGCGTCAGGATCGCCGCGTTCTTCTCCTCCCACGCCTCGAACCGCTCCTGCGGCGTCGAGGTCCCGTTGCCCGCCGACAGCACATCCGCGGTGAGCGCGGCGTGCGCGGCGTACAGGTCCTCGCGGATGGAGGCGCGGGCCATGGACTGCCAGCGGTCGGCCCGCGGCAGCTCGATGATCCGGTCCATCAGCTGGGTGATGCCCAGCCGGTCCGCGAGGTCGTAGTACACCTCGGCGACGGAGAGCGGGTCCTTGCCCGTGCGCTCCGCGATCGCCACGATGTCCAGCACCGGGAAGGCGGAGGAGAATCCGGCGACCCGCTGGGCCAGCTCGCCCGGGACGCCCGCCTCGGTGAGCTCGTCCAGGATCGACTGGTACCACTCCAGGTCGGCGCCCATCAGCATCTTGGGCAGCTCGGCCCAGACCTGGTCGACGCCCGCCTTGAAGAAGTCGATCGTCCCGGCGATCTCCAGCGGCTGCGGCCGGTTGCCGAGCAGCCAGCGCGAACCGCGCTCGACGAGCCGGCGCGAGTGCAGCCGGATCCGGGTCTGCACATCGGCGGCGACCTGGTTGTCGAGCGCCTCGACGGCGTCCCACACCTGGCCGAGACCGAAGATCTCGCGGGCCGCGAACTGCGCCCGCACGATCTCCTCGATCGAGGCACCGGTCTCTTCCCGCAGCCGGTGCAGGAAGGTCGAACCACCGCTGTTCACGGTGTCGTTGACCAGGACCGTGGTGATGATCTCGCGGCGCAGCGCGTGTCCGTCGACCGCCTCGGGGAACTGCTCGCGCAGTTGCTGCGGGAAGTAGGCGTGCAGCAGCTTCTGCAGGTGCTCGTCGTCCGGCAGGCTGGTCCGGATCAGCTCCCGGGCCGCGGTGATCTTCGTGTACGCGAGCAGCACGGCCAGCTCGGGCTGGCTGAGCCCCTTGCCGCCGTTGAGCAGCTCACGGATCTGGCGGTCGTTGGGCAGGAACTCCAGCCCGCGGTCGAGGTCCCCGTCACGGCCCAGCCGGCGCATGAAGCGCTGTTGGGCGTGGAGCAGCGAGGAGGACTGGGACGTGGCGTTGGCGAGTGCGACGTTCTGCGCGTAGTTGTTGCGCAGGACGAGACGGCCGATCTCGTCGGTCATCTCGGCGAGCAGCTTGTTGCGCTGCTTGACGGTCATGTCGCCGTCCCGGACCAGGCCGTTGAGCAGGATCTTGATGTTCACCTCGTGGTCGGAGGTGTCCACGCCGGCGCTGTTGTCGATCGCGTCGGTGTTGATCCGGCCGCCGCCCCGGGCGAACTCGATCCGGCCGAGCTGGGTGGCGCCGAGGTTGCCGCCCTCGCCGACGACCTTGGCCCGCAGGTCCTCGCCGTTGACGCGGATCGCGTCGTTGGCCTTGTCGCCGACGTCCGCGTTCGACTCGGCGGAGGACTTGATGTACGTACCGATGCCGCCGTTCCACAGCAGGTCCACGGGGGCCTTGAGGATGGTCTGCATCAGCTCGGCGGGCGTCATCTTGGTGACACCCGGCTCGATGCCGAGCGCCTCGCGGACGTGCGCGTTGATCGGGATGGACTTGGCGCTGCGCGGGTGGATGCCGCCGCCCGCGGAGAGCAGGTCCTTGTTGTAGTCGGCCCAGGAGCTGCGCGGCAGGTCGAACAGGCGGCGCCGCTCGGCGTACGAGGTGGCGGCGTCCGGGGTCGGGTCGATGAAGATGTGCCGGTGGTCGAAGGCCGCGACGAGCCGGATGTGCTCGGAGAGCAGCATGCCGTTGCCGAACACGTCACCGGACATGTCACCGACGCCGACGACGGTGAAGTCCTCGGTCTGGGTGTCGTGGCCCAGCTCGCGGAAGTGCCGCTTGACGGACTCCCAGGCGCCGCGGGCGGTGATGCCCATGCCCTTGTGGTCGTAGCCCGCGGAGCCGCCGGAGGCGAAGGCGTCGCCGAGCCAGAAGCCGTACCCGACGGCGACCTCGTTGGCGATGTCGGAGAAGCTCGCGGTGCCCTTGTCGGCGGCGACGACCAGGTAGGTGTCGTCCTCGTCGTGCCGGACGACGTCCTTGGGCGGCACGACCTCGCCGGCCACCATGTTGTCGGTGATGTCGAGCAGCGCCGAGATGAAGGTGCGGTACGAGGCGATACCCTCGGCCATCCAGGCGTCACGGTCGACGGCCGGGTCCGGGAGCTGCTTGGCGACGAATCCGCCCTTGGCGCCGACCGGCACGATGACGGTGTTCTTCACCATCTGCGCCTTGACCAGGCCGAGGATCTCCGTACGGAAGTCCTCGCGCCGGTCCGACCAGCGCAGACCGCCTCGGGCGACCTTGCCGAAGCGCAGGTGCACGCCCTCGACGCGCGGCGAGTAGACCCAGATCTCGAAGGCCGGGCGGGGCGCCGGCAGATCCGGGATGGACTGCGGGTCGAACTTCATCGAGACGTACGGATGCGGCTTGCCGCTGTCCGCCCTCTGCCCCCTCCTGCCGCTTCCCTCGCTTGCGCTCTGGAAGAAATTGGTGCGCAGAGTGGCCTTGATGACGGTGAGGAAGGACCGCAGGATGCGGTCCTCGTCGAGCGAGGCGACCTGGTCCAGGGCCCCGTCCAGCTCTTCGAGGAGGCCGTCGGTCAGCTCGGTGCCGGCGTTCTGCCGCTCCGGGGACATCCGGGCCTCGAAGAGCGAGACCAGCAGCCGGGTGGTGTGGACGTTGTTGCGGAGCGTGCTCTCCATGTAGTCCTGGCTGAACGTCGACCCGGCCTGGCGCAGGTACTTCGCGTACGCGCGCAGCACCATCGCCTGGCGCCAGCTCAGACCGGCGCCCAGCACCAGCGAGTTGAAGCCGTCGTTCTCGGCCTCACCGGTCCACACGGCGGCGAAGGCGTCCTGGAAGCGGTCGCGGGCGTCGTCGGCGAGATAGTTGCCGTTGGTCTGCGGCATCCGGAGCCCGAAGTCGTAGATCCAGGCGTGCGTACGGTCCGCGCAGCGCAGCTCGTACGGACGCTCGTCGACGACCTCGACGCCGAGCCGCTGGAGGGCCGGGAGCACGGCGGAGAGGGAGACCTGCTCACCGGTCCGGTAGATCTTGAAGCGGCGCTCGCCGGGGGCGGCGCCGACCGGCTCGTACAGGCTGAGGGCGAAGTCGTTCTCGTCCTGCTTGAGCGCTTCGAGGTGGACCAGGTCGGCCACGGCGGAGCGCGGCGTGTGATCGGCCTTGTAGCCCTCGGGGAACGAGTGGCCGTACTGGCGCAGCAGCTCGGCGGCGCGCTCCTCGCCGCACTCGGCGCCCAGCGCCTCCTGGAAGCCGTCGGCCCAGGAGCGGGCGGCCTCGACGAGCCGGGCCTCGATGCGGTCGGCCTCGGCGTCGGTGAGGTCGGGCAGCTCGGTGCCGGGCGCGACGCGGACGACGAAGTGCAGCCGGGAGAGGATCGACTCGGTGTTCCAGGCGGTGAAGTCGACGCTGGTGCCGCCCAGTTCCTCCTTGAGGATGTCGATCAGGCGGAGCCGCACACCGGTGGTGTAGCGGTCGCGCGGCAGGTAGACGATCGCGGAGTAGTAGCGCCCGTACTCGTCCTGGCGCAGGTAGAGCCGCAGCCGGCGGCGCTCCTGGAGGTACAGCACGGAGGTGACGACGGAGCGCAGCTGGTCGACGGGCGTCTGGAAGAGCTCGTCGCGCGGGTACGTCTCCAGGATCTGCAGCAGGTCACGGCCGTCGTGGCTGTTGGGCGAGAAGCCCGCGCCCTCCAGCACCTCGGCGACCTTGCGGCGGATGACGGGCACCCGGCGCACCGACTCGGTGTAGGCGGCGGAGGAGAACAGTCCGAGGAAGCGGCGCTCACCGATGACGTTGCCGTCCGTGTCGAACTTCTTCACGCCGACGTAGTCGAGGTAGCTGGGGCGGTGGACGGTCGACCGGCTGTTGGCCTTGGTGAGGACGAGGAGCTTGCGCTCGCGGGCCTTGGCCCGTGCGTCGGCGGGCAGCCGGTCGAAGGACGGGCTGACGGGGTGCGCCTCGTCGACGCTGTGGTGCGGGTCGGAGCGCAGGATACCGAGGCCGGTGCCGGGGACGGCGGCCAGCGAGTCGGTGTCCTTCAGCTCGTACTCGCGGTAGCCGAGGAAGGTGAAGTGATCGGCGGCGAGCCAGCGCAGCAGCTCCCTGGCCTCGTTCACCTCTTCGTCGGCGAGGTCGTCGAGCGGCTCACCGGGCAGGTCGTCGGCGATGCGCATCGCGGCATCACGCATCTTGTCCCAGTCCTCGACGGTCTCCCGCACGTCGGACAGCACGCGCAGCAGGTCGGCGGCGATCTGCTGGAGGTCGGCGCGGTCGGTCTCGCGGTCGATCTCGACGTGGATCCAGGACTCGACGAGCGCGTCGTGCGGCAGCTCGTTCTTCGCGTCCTTGGCGCCCGCGCCGCCCTTGCGGCCCTGCGGGCCCCCCGCGATGCCGTTGCCCTCGGCGAGGACCTCGATGAGCTTGCCGGTGACGTCGCGGCGTACGACGACCTGCGGGTGGATCACGACGTGGATGCCGCGCCCCTGCCGGGACAGCTCATTGGTGACGGAGTCGACCAGGAACGGCATGTCGTCGGTGACGACCTCGACGACCGTGTGGCTGCACGTCCAGCCGTTCTCCTCGACGGTCGGGGTGTGCACCCGGACGTTCGCCGTGCCCTGCGGGCGCGTCTCGGCGAGGCGGTAGTGGGAGGAGGCGGCACCGAAGACGTCCACGGGGTCGCGGCCCGCGATGTCCTCCGGAGCGGTGTGCAGGTAGTAGCGCTGGAGGTAGGGGAGGAGCACGTCCTGTCCGGGACGCTCCTGCTCGGCCCCGGCGGCCGCAACACGCGCCCGGGAGTTACCTCCCGGGCCACCGACACCACCGCCCGGGCTGTTGTCAGCTACCTTGGCGGCCCGTGCGAGCAGCTCGGCCTTGGCTTCGTCCAGCTTGGTCTGCATGTCCTCTGGCTCCTGTCACGCGCCGTTGCGAGACGTAGGTGAAAAGACGACGTACCGCCACGACACGGGGTTTCCGGTCTGAGTCGACGCTATGCCGCCATGAGAGACGCCCGGGACCATATTGGCCATTTTTGGCAGTCGGACCGGGCTGTGGGAATCAGCGACGGCCCGGGTGCTGTGGCACTCCGGGCGCAGGCCGGGGGCTTCGCTGCCCCCGAGGCGTATCGCGCTGATCACGGGGTCCAGGCTATATCGCCCCACCCCGTGACCGTCACGAGCCGTTTGTGTAAAAAGATGGACCCGAACTTTGACACTCTGGACAGCGCGCGGGTCCGTGTTGCCGCACTCTGGTAGTCGGAACAGGCCGACGAACCGTGGGAGCCCCGCCATGGCACCGAAGATCCTGATCGTCACCGGCGACGCCGCCGAGTCCCTGGAAGTCCTCTATCCGTACCAGCGGCTGCGCGAGGAGGGCTACGACGTCCATATCGCGGCCCCCGCCCGCAAGACGCTCCGCTTCGTGGTCCACGACTTCGAGCCCGGCTTCGACACGTACACCGAGAAGCCCGGCTACACCTGGCCCGCCGACCTGGCCTTCTCCGAGGTCGACGCCGGGGACTACGTGGCGCTGGTCGTCCCGGGAGGCCGGGCGCCCGAGTACCTGCGCAACGACGCCGAGCTCCGCAAGATCCTCAAGGCCTTCTTCGACTCGGACCGGCCGGTGGCCCAGATCTGCCACGGCCCGCTGATGACGGCGGCGGTCGGCGCGCTGGCCGGCCGGCATGTCACCGCCTACCCCGCGCTGGAGCTCGACATGCAGACGGCGGGCGCCACCTTCGAGGACCACGAGGCAGTGGTCGACGGCACCCTGGTCTCGTCCCGGGCATGGCCGGACCACTCGGCGTGGATGCGCGAATTCCTGAAGGTCCTCCGCACAAAGGCCCCGGTCACCACCTGACCCCGTCCGGCCGCCTCACCCGCCCCCTCTTCACCCTCCACCCCGGTTCGACGGCTGCCACCCGATGCGCCGCGATCCGATCACCACTGCTCGGATCGCCACTACTCGCATCACCACTTTCGGATCGCCACTATCGGATCACTGCCACCCGATCGCCACTATCCGGCCAGCTGCTCGGCGAGCTGCGCGGCCTCGGCCAGGCTGTCCACCACCGGCACCCCGGCTGCCTCCAGGCTGGCCCTGCTGTGCGATCCGCCGGTGTAGAGCACGGCCTTCGCACCGACATGGGCCGCGGCCACGGCGTCGTCCACCGCATCGCCGATGACCACCGTGTGCTCGGCGGATATCCCGTCCAGGGCGGCGATGTGCCGCTCCATGTGCCGGGCCTTGCTGCCACCGGAAGGCCCGGTACGCCCGTCGACCCGCACGAAGCGCCGCTCGATGCCGTACCCCCGCACCACGGGGACCAGCTGGTCGTGCCCGTACATGCTCAGGAGCGACTGGCTGCGCCCGGCCAGCTGCCACTGCGTGAGAAGCTCCTCGGCGCCTTCGGTGAGCCCGCAGGCGGCCCGCTGCTCGGTGTAGTACCGGTGGAAGATCCCGTCCATCCGCTCCCACTCGGCCTCCGTGGGCAGCCTGCCCATCAGCCGTTCGTAGAAGAGGGGGATCGGGATGCAGTACATCTCGCGGTACTGCTCAAGCGTGATCGGCTCCAGGCCGACCTCGCCGAACGCGGCGTTCGTCGCGCCGACGACCGCGTCGTTGTCGTCGAGCAGTGTGCCGTTCCAGTCCCAGACCAGATGAGTGCGGTGCTTCCCATGCGTCCCCATGCATAGAAAGTACCCGTCGCCTCCGACACCCGTTCGAAGTCGGCCCGGTCCGCTCCCGGCCTCCCCCGATCTCCCCCGGCCTCTCCCCTTCAGCCGATCAGGTTCGGAATCTCCTGGATGCCGAACCACAGCAGCTCGTGGTCCTCGGCGCCGTCCACGGTGAACTGCGCGTCGTCGTCACCGAGGTCCGCCGCCCCCAGCGCCGCGGCCGCCGCCGTGACGTCCTTCTCCGCGTCGTCCGCGTCGACATGCACCGCGGCGGCCTTGGCGAGCGCCACGGGGGAAGCGATCCGCACCTCGCCGAGCGAGGACGGGTCGAAGCTGTGGTCCGGGTCGGCGACGGCCGCGCCGTCCGGCACCTCGACGGCCACGACGACGCGCCTGCGCACCGCGTCGGGGTTCTGCGCGATCATGCGCAGCGAGGCGGAGGCGGCCCGGTTGAGCGCCGCGTACTCCAGCTCCTCGATGTCGTCCGAGACGTACCACTCGCGCAGTGCGGGGGTCACCGCGTACGCGGTGAGCGGACCGGGGCCGATTTCGCCCGCCCGGTGCGCCGCTGCGAGACCGGACAGGGTCAGGGGGACGTACACGCGCATGGCCGGGTCGCTTTCGTAGTCGGAAACGCCCTCAGGATACGTGCGACGTCCCCCTTTGGGGTCACGTGCACCGATACCCCGCCGTCCACCCGGCAACCGCCCCTCACCCTCCCTGCGCCCGTCTCACGCCCCGCCCGGCAGCGGACGCATCACCCGGATAGGTGATTCCTCCCGATCACTCCCGGCACCCCGTCGCCGCTTGCGGCCGCCTCGACCGTCGCCGTAGAAGGTCCCCAGCAGAAGTTACCGCCCGGTATTGGACCGGGCCTCTGAAGCACGGGGGCGATGATCGATGAGCACGAACAGGACCCGGCCCACTGGACGACGCGACCAGCGCAGGCCCGAAGCCGTACCACCGCAGCGCGCCCGGACTCCCCGGCGCGTCCGCCCGCACCACTGGTTCGCCGAGCGCCTCCTGGCGGTCCTCAGCGGCCAGCGTCCGGTGCACTGGATGCTCGGACACACCATCGGCGAGGCCTACGACCAACTGGCCGAACTGGCCCCGCGCACCCCTCTCAGGGCCCGCGGGGCCCGCCCCGTCATCCGCATGTGCCACGGCGCCCAACCGGCTCCCGGGGTGGTGGAGGCCTGCGCAAGCATCGCGGCGGGCGAACAGGTACGGGCGATGGCCTTCCGCCTGGAACAGGGCACCGACCTCCGCTGGCGCTGCTCAGCGGTGGAACTCGGCGACGAACACCTACAAACGACCCCAACCCGCTAACGCGCCCGCCCGGGAAACGGAGCGCCGCGGCGTCCGGCATGCGAGCGTGCGTGCCGGACGCCGAGAAGCAGGCAGACCTTACGGAACAGGGCCGGGGCAGGGCCGGGGCAGGATCGGGGGCAGCACGAAACGGAACCGAAGCTGCGGCGAGCTCACAATGGCTTTGCCCACGAGTTTGAACTCATGAGCAGAGCCACTCACAACGGCTTCCAGCGCTCCGACGCCAAGAAGCGAGGCGGGCAGCGCGGGCAGCGCGGGCAGCGCGGGCAGCGCGGGCAGCGCGGGCAGCGCGGGCAGCGCGGGCAGCGCGGGCAGCGCGGGCAGCGCGGGCAGCGCGGGCAGCGCGGGCAGCGCGGGCAGCGCGGGCAGCGCGGGCAGCGCGGGCAGCGCGGGCAGCGCGGGCAGCGCGGGCAGCGCGGGCAGCGCGGGCAGCGCGGGCAGGGGCAAACGGACAACAGGCCCCGGAACCTGCACTCCCGCTCTCAGCAGTCCGGCGTCAAGAGCGGGCCCGCCCGGACCCCGTTCCAACCTCTTCCAGCCCGATGGCGCTCAAGCAACGAAACCTACGGGACCCCCGAGCCACATTCCTCTCCCCAGCCCTCTTTCCACTCCCTCTCCTCAACCCACCGCCCCCTACCCAGCCACACCGGCTCCCCCCTCCTGCCCCCGTCTCACCCTCTCGGCCTCTCCAGGGCCGTCTAAGCTCTCCCGCCCGCCTCAGCCCTCCCCGACTCCCACCCAGCAGCCTCCGCCCTCTCTAGCCCCCTCCCAGCCCCTCCGGCCACGTCTCAGCCCCTCCCCGCTTCCCCCATCCCTCCCCGGCCCTTTCTGGCCCACCGCCCCTCGCCGCCCCTCTCAGCCCCTCCGGCGATCGAGGAGCAGCGGTCCGGGGCAGCGCCTCACGTACACCCCCAGCCCCTCCGGCAATCGAAGAGCAACGGCCCCGGGCAGCACCCCCACGTACACCCCAGCCCCTCCGGCGTTTGAGGAGCGGGGTCCGGGGCAGCGCCCCGGTTCCGGGAAGGGGCGGGGAGGGGCAGGCCCCGCGCAGCAGCCCACCCACCCACGCCAAGCAACCCCACCCACCCCAGCCTCCAAGCACTCCACCCACACGGACCCCACGGGCCCACGCGTCCCCACACCCCCGCGCCCCACACCCGCACTCCCACAGGCTCAAACCCCAAAACGCCGGGGCCGGACGCCCAAACCACGCGCCCGACCCCGGCTACAACCCAACTACAGCCCGACCACCGCAACGACGTCCACCGACGTCACCGGCACCCGCGCCTCCCGCACCCGCACCGGCTACTTCTTACGGCGCCGCCCGCCCCCACCATTCTTCTGGGCCTTGCGCCGCTCCGCCCTGGTCAGCCCGTCGGACTCGGACCCGGCCGTACCGTCACCGTTGGAGAAGTCGCCCTCGACGACCCCGCCCTCCCCGTCCACCGTGGGAGCGGAGAAGTGCAGCCGGTCCGGACGCTGCGGAGCTTCGAGCCCCTTGGCCCGGATCTCCGGACGCGCCGCCGGCACGGCGTCCTCCTTGGCCAGCGAGGTCCGCTCGGCCTCGTCCTGCACCGGCACCTCCTCGACCTGCTGCTCGACCTGAACCTCCAGGTTGAACAGGTAGCCGACGGACTCCTCCTTGATGCCCTCCATCATGGCGTTGAACATGTCGAAGCCCTCGCGCTGGTACTCGACCAGCGGGTCCTTCTGCGCCATGGCACGGAGGCCGATGCCCTCCTGGAGGTAGTCCATCTCGTAGAGGTGCTCGCGCCACTTGCGGTCCAGGACGGACAGCACCACACGCCGCTCCAGCTCACGCATGATGTCCGAGCCGAGCTGCTTCTCGCGCTCGTCGTACTGCTCGTGGATGTCGTCCTTGATGGACTCGCCGATGAACTCGGCCGTGATCCCGGCCCGGTCGCCGGCCGCCTCCTCCAGCTCGTCGACGGTGACCTTCACCGGGTAGAGCTGCTTGAACGCGCCCCACAGCCGGTCCAGGTCCCACTCCTCCGCGAAGCCCTCGGCAGTCTCCTGGCGGATGTAGTCGTCGATCGTGTCGTCCATGAAGTGGCGGATCTGGTCCTGCAGATCCTCGCCCTCCAGGACCCGGCGACGCTCGCCGTAGATGACCTCACGCTGCCGGTTGAGCACCTCGTCGTACTTCAGGACGTTCTTCCGCGTCTCGAAGTTCTGCTGCTCGACCTGCGACTGGGCCGACGCGATCGCCCGCGTCACCATCTTGTTCTCGATCGGCACATCGTCCGGCACATTGGCCATCGACATGACGCGCTCGACCATCTGCGCCTTGAACAGACGCATCAGGTCGTCGCCGAGCGAAAGGTAGAAGCGGGACTCGCCCGGGTCTCCCTGACGGCCGGAACGACCGCGCAACTGGTTGTCGATACGCCGCGACTCGTGCCGCTCGGTGCCGAGCACGTACAGCCCGCCGAGCTCCTTGACCTCTTCGAACTCCGCCTTGACGGCCTGCTCGGCCTTCTCCAGCGCGGAGGGCAGCGCGGCCGCCCACTCCTCGACGTGCTCGACGGGGTCGAGGCCGCGCTGGCGCAGCTCCGCCTCGGCGAGGTCGTCGGGGTTGCCGCCGAGCTTGATGTCGGTGCCTCGTCCGGCCATGTTCGTCGCGACCGTGACCGCGCCCTTGCGGCCGGCCTGGGCGACGATCGTCGCCTCACGGTCGTGCTGCTTGGCGTTGAGGACCTCGTGCTGGACACCGCGCTTGGAGAGCTGCTGCGAGAGGTACTCGGACTTCTCGACCGAGGTGGTGCCGACGAGGATCGGCTGCCCCTTCTCGTGCTTCTCGGCGATGTCGTCGACGACCGCGGCGAACTTCGCGACCTCGGTGCGGTAGATCAGGTCCGACTGGTCGGCACGGACCATCGGCCGGTTGGTCGGGATCGGCACCACACCGAGCTTGTAGATCTGGTGGAACTCGGCGGCCTCGGTCATCGCCGTACCGGTCATGCCGGAGAGCTTGCTGTAGAGGCGGAAGAAGTTCTGCAGGGTGATCGTGGCGAGCGTCTGGTTCTCGTCCTTGATGTCCACCCCTTCCTTCGCCTCGATCGCCTGGTGCATGCCCTCGTTGTAGCGGCGACCGGCGAGGATACGGCCGGTGTGCTCGTCGACGATCATGACTTCGCCGTCGATGACGACGTAGTCCTTGTCCTTCTTGAAGAGTTCCTTGGCCTTGATGGCGTTGTTGAGGTACCCGACGAGCGGGGTGTTCACCGACTCGTAGAGGTTCTCGATACCGAGCCAGTCCTCGACCTTCGAGACACCGGGCTCGTGGATGGCGACGGTCCGCTTCTTCTCGTCGACCTCGTAGTCGCCGGTCTCCTCGATGCCCTTGAGCGGGTTGCCCGCCTCGCCCTTGGTCAGCCGCGTGACCAGCTTGGCGAAGTCGCCGTACCACTTGGTGGCCTGGTCGGCGGGGCCGGAGATGATCAGCGGCGTACGGGCCTCGTCGACGAGGATCGAGTCGACCTCGTCGACCACGGCGAAGTTGTGGCCGCGCTGGACGAGTTCGTCGGCGGACCACGCCATGTTGTCGCGGAGGTAGTCGAAGCCGAACTCGTTGTTCGTGCCGTACGTGATGTCGCAGGCGTACTGCTCACGGCGCTGGGCCGGCGTCATGTTGGCGATGATGCAGCCGACGGTGAGGCCGAGGAACTTGTGAACGCGGCCCATCAGTTCGGAGTCGCGCTCGGCCAGATAGTCGTTGACCGTGATCAGGTGCACGCCCTTGCCGGAGAGCGCGTTGAGATACGTCGGCAGGGTGCCGACGAGGGTCTTGCCCTCGCCGGTCTTCATCTCGGCCACATAGCCGAGGTGGAGCGCTGCGCCGCCCATCATCTGAACGTCGTAGTGGCGCTGTCCGAGGACCCGCTTGGCGGCCTCACGGACGGTCGCGAATGCCTCGGGGAGCAGGTCGTCCAGGCTCTCGCCGTCCGCGTACCGTTCCTTGTACTCGTCGGTGAGCGCCCGCAGCTCGGCGTCGGAGAGGTTGACGAAGTCCTCTTCGATGGAGCTGACCTGGTCCGCGATGCGGTGCAGTTTGCGCAGGATCTTGCCTTCGCCTGCACGCATGAGCTTGTTGAAGACGGACACTGAGGCTGGTCTCCTTGCCGGTCGGGCCTGGCACTGGGTCGTGTTACGGACACTGGCGCGGGCACGGCAGGTGGGCCCCACCGCAACGGCCATCGTAAGCGAGGACCCCGCCGCGCCGGGAGGGCCGCCGCCGCGTTGGCCCCGCTGTCCCCTCCGAGTCAACGGCCGGGGAGTGCCGAAGGTGCCGGGAAGTCCGAAAAGTGTTCGCTTCACGAGCGGCGCCTCACCAGAATCCGTACATGGAGCCGATCACCCTCACCAGCGACCGTCTGCTGCTGCGCCCCCTCGGCGGCGGCGACACGGACGCCATCCACACCGCCTGTCAGGACCCCGACATCCAGCGGTGGACGGTCGTGCCCTCCCCGTACAGCCGTGCCGACGCGGAACTCTTCGCGGAAAAGCTGTCTCCCGGCGGCTGGCACGACGACTCCGTGTACAACTTCGCAGTGGTCCTGCGCGAGAGCGGGGCCCTGGCCGGCGCCCTCGGTATCAACCGCCGCAACCTTCCGGGCACGTACGAGGTGGGGTTCTGGACCGCCCAGGAGCACCGGGGCCGCGGCTACACGGCGGAGGCGGTGCTGGCCGCCGCCCGCTGGACCTTCACCGCACTCGGCGGCGACCGGCTGGAGTGGCGCGCCGAGGTAGGCAACGTCCCCTCGCGTGCCGTGGCGCTGAGGACGGGATTCCGGATGGAGGGCGAACAGCGGTCGGGCCTGTTCAACAAGGGAGTACGGCGCGACGCCTGGATCGGTGCGCTGCTCCCTTCCGATCTCGGCCTGCCGGGCACCCACGCCTATCTGCCCGCCCCCTGACCCCTCCGGGGCCTGCCGCCGGTCTCCGGTCCCGACGGATCGAGATCCCCGCAGATCGCGATCCCCACGGACTCCACGACTCCTCGGCCGGCTGTCAGTGCCTGCCTCTAGGGTGCGAGGCATGACGTCTGTGCCGCCTCCCGCCGTTGAACTCTCCGCCGACCAGGCGCGCAGGATCGCTCTGCGCGCCCAGGGCTTCCTCGGCACCGCGGACCGCCGGTCCGGGGTTCCGGGCGTGCTGCGGCATCTCGGCGCCGTACAGCTCGACACGATCTCGGTGCTCGCGCGATCACACGAACTGATTCCGTACGCGCGCCTCGGCGCGGTCGGCCGGCGCACCGTCGAGGAGGCGTACTGGTCGGGTGGCCGTACCTTCGAGTACTGGTCGCACGCGGCCTGCATCCTGCCGGTCGAGGAGTGGCCGCACTTCGCCTTCCGCCGCCGCGCCTACCGCTCGCGCCCGCACTGGCACCACGATCTGCCGGACGGCGCCTACGAGACGGTGATCAAGCAGCTGCGCGCCGAGGGCCCGCTGACGGCAACGGAGCTGGGCGGCGCGAAGAACGGCGGGGAGTGGTGGGACTGGTCGGCGTCGAAGGTCGCCGTCGAGCGCGCACTGATGTACGGCGAGGTGGTGTGCACCGCGCGCCGCAGCTGGAAGCGGGTGTACGACCTCGCCGAACGGGCCCTGCCCGACGATGTGCTGCACGACGATCTGGACGACACCGAGTGCCTGCGCCGGCTGGTCGCCCTCGCGGGACAGTCCCTGGGGGTGGGCACCCGGGCGGACATCGCGGACTACCACCGGCTGAAGGGTGAGCAGTTCGACGCGGTGGTGGCGGACTCCGGACTGGTTCCCGTGACGGTGCGGGGCTGGGCGAAGCCGGCCTGGGCGGACCCGGCGGCGCTGGCCTCGGAGCCGCGCGGGCGGCATCGCACGACGCTGCTGTCGCCGTTCGACTCACTGGTCTGGGAGCGGGCGCGCACCGAGCGGATCTTCGGTTTCACCCACCGCCTGGAGGCCTACGTCCCCAAGCCCAAGCGGGTCCACGGATACTTCGCGATGCCGCTGCTGGCGGGCGGAAAGCTGCAGGGCCGCGTCGACCCGGCGCGCGAGGGCAGCACGCTGGTCGCCCGGCAGGTGTCGTTGGCGAGCAGGAAGGCCGTGGTGCCGATGGCCGAGGCGCTGGTGGAGGCCGCGTCCTGGGTCGGCTGTACGGATGTCCGGCTGGAGCGGGTCGACGCACCGGAACTGCGCGGACCGCTCGCTCAGGAAATCGCCCGCGCCCTGGCCTGAGCCCGCATTCCCCCGCCCTCACCCGCCCCTTTTCCGGACCGGACTTCACGGGCCGAACCTTCACCTGGCGTTACGCTCTTCCGCCCCGCTGTCCCGCTGTCCCGCTGTCCCGCTGTCCCGATACGCTGTCCCGCCGTCCTGTCGTATCCGGCCTTGTCCGGCGTGTCTCCGGGCAGGTCACCTGATCTCCAGGATCTTCTCCCGCATGGCATAGACCACGGCTTCCATCCTGGAGTGCAGCTGCAACTTCTCCAGAATGTTGCGGACGTGGTTCTTCACGGTGTTCTCGGAAATGAACAGTTCCTTCGCGATATCGCGATTGTTCATGCCCGTTGCAACGAGTTTGAGGACTTCGAGTTCCCGGTCGGTGAGCCGCGGCGCGGGTACCAGCCGGCGCTCGTCGGTCCGCTGGATCATCGACTTGAACTCGGTGAGCAGTTTGGACGCCATGGAGGGGCTGATCTGGGACTGCCCGTCCGCGACCGCACGAATGGCCGTGGCCACCTCGTCCGTGGAGATCTCCTTGAGGAGATAACCGGTGGCTCCGGCCTTGATCGCGTCGTAGAGGTCGGCCTCCTCGTCGCTGATCGTCAGCATGATGATCTTCGCGCTGGGGGCCACCTCCTTGATGGAGGTGCAGGCCTCGATGCCACCGCGCTTGGGCATCCGTACGTCCATCAGCACGATGTCGGGGAGCAGGTCGGCGGCCTTGTCGACCGCCTCCGACCCGTCACCCGCCTCGCCGACGACCTGGATGTCCTCCTCCTGGGCGAGGACGATCTCCAGGCCTCTGCGGAAGAGCGCGTGGTCGTCCACCACGAGGACCCTGATCGGCTCCTTGCGGAAACCGCTGCCCGCGCCGGTGCCGGCACCGGCGATGTCGTCGGCATCATTCGCATCACGCACGGGCCCGAAGGCGTCCGCCATCGTTCCTCCCCCTGAAGGCCGTGGCCTGAAGTACACACTGTCCGCCAACGGCAGTTCACAGAGCACCGATTGGCTTGGAACGCCATGATTCCATGCCTGGACGTCAGAACGGTGATCGTGTGGTCGCACGCGGGGTGCCCCTGGGGGCGCACAGGCACTCCAGGGGCACCGCGGAAGGGTGGCGTCAGCCGCCGAGCGCACCGCCCGCGCCGCCCGCCTCGTCGGCGGCCAGCGGGTCGGTCCTCAGGTGGATGACACCGTAGTCATAGGCATGCCGTCGGTAGACGACACTGGGTTCCTTGGTCTCGGAGTCGACGAACAGATAGAAGTCGTGCCCGACCAGCTCCATCTCGTAGAGCGCCTGGTCGAGCGACATCGGTGCGGCGACATGCGTCTTCTCGCGCATCACCAGCGGACCCTCGCCCTGAATCTCCAGCGAGCCGAACCTGGTAGTGGGCACGGACTCGGTCGACTCATTGGCGATCAGGTCGCCCTCGCCGTTGAACGACGCCGCACCCGGCACGGTCTCGGCGACCTCGGCAGCGGGAATCCGGCCATTGCCACGGCGGCTGTAGCGCTTGTCGTGCTGCTTGCGCAGCCGCGCCTCCAGCTTGCCGGTGGCCAGGTCCAGCGCTGCGTACGGGTCGCCTGCGGCCGCTTCCGCCCGGATGACCGGACCACGCGAGCGGAGCGTGATCTCCACCCGGTCGGAACGGTCGGCCTGACGGGGGTTCGGCTCCTTGGACACCTCGACGTCGAGGCTGATCACCTTGCCGTCGAACTTCTGGATCTTGTCCAGCTTCAGCTTCTCGGCCACGTGCTTGCGGAACCGCTCGGGCACCTCGGTCTTGCGGCCCTTGACGACGATGTCCACGCAGAACTCCGTTCCCGGATCGCTCCGCTCAGGGGCGGAGCATCTCCCTTTTGCACCAGGCCCCGGTGACAACCGGAGCCGCGGACTCGGTGACTTCCACCTCCTCCTCCCCCATCGGTGAGGACTCCACCCCACCGAATTCCAGCTTCTGGACTACCGGTGTGTTGCCTGCCCGAAACCTGGCGGTGCATTCATCGAGGTCCGGCATTCACCATTCCTCACAACCGAACATAGCCTGCCTGGCCGGATGTCGGCACCCGCTACTCGCACGTACCTCCGATCGGGCTGTTTTCCCTACTCATTACCTGCAACGATGCAGGTTCATTGACAGTTCCGGTTTATTTCGAAGGCCGACGGAGATGCTGCGACAACGGCCGCCTGCCCGCTGCCGGGGGCAGCACCCTCGTGCCCGCACGCCGCCCCCACCGCCCGGACCGCCTCGGTGAGCGAGGCTCCCGTCGTCAGGAGGTCGTCCACCAGCACCACCCGTCCGGCCGCAAGCAGCCGCTCACCCCCGGCCACGACCTGCAGCGCCCCCGCCAGATTCACCTGCCGCTGACGGGCGCCCAGCCCCGCCTGGTCGGCCACCGCGCGTCGCTGCCGAAGCACCGCGACCACCTGGGCCCGGGTGCCGCCGCGTCTCAGCTCTCCTGCCGCGGCCAGCGCGATCCGGCGCGTCGGATCATGGCCTCGCGCCGCCACCGCGCACCGCGCCGACGGCACGGGCACGAGCAGCAGCGGGCCGACAACACCCACTTGCCCCGTCCCGGCCCGTACGGCCCCCGCCAGCGCCTTGCCGAGCGCTCCGGCCAGCCCCAGCTCACCCCGTTCCTTATGGGCCAGCAGCACGGCACGTACCGCGTTCTCGTACGCGGCGGCCGCGTGCACCACCGGCAGGCCCACAGGTTCCGGGACGGGCCTCACCCGGCGCGGCACCCCGCCGTGGAGCTCCGCACCGCATTCCTCGCACAGCTCCACGCGCGGCCTGCCGCAGCCGCCGCAGGACACCGGCAGCACCAGGCCGGAGAGCTCCCGCCACCACCCCCGCATGACTCCACTGTGCTCTTCCCGGAGCGAGCGGGCCACCCCTGTGGAAAACGCGGAACGGGCCCTGCGACTCTCAGCCCGGGTAGACCAGCGACGAGCCTTCCTTGACCACCGTCTGCCAGTTGTCACCGGGCGACAGCTTCACGATCCCGTCGCTGGACGTGGCCGCCATCAGCGGAAGCTGCTCGTCGTCCGCCGCCGCGACCGACGACACCTGGTTCACACCCGGCAGCACACCCGATGCGGACGTCGAACCGTCCGCCTGCACGTAGCGCACCTGCTGCACGCCCCCCTGCTCCTTGCCGACCACCACGAGGCGGCTGCGGCCCGACCACGACATCGCGGTCACATCCGTCAGCTGCGGCGCGGCCTGACGCAGCTCCACCACCGACACCTGCTGCTCCGATGCCGGCCCGCGCCGCTCGATCCGGCCGATCTTCAGCGTGTTGCGGCCGTCCTGGGTCACCAGCAGGGCGATCCGAACTCCGTCCGCGGACATGCGCAACGCCTCGATCCGCCCACCGCCCAGGTCGGGCACGGCGACCTCCTGCGGCTTGCCGGTACCACCGGCCAGCCGCAGCAGTCGGGGCCTGTCGAGATCCCGGTCGGCCACCCACAGGTCGCCCCGCCCGTCCCAGCTCGGGGTCGACAGACGGTGCTTCGCATCGTGGGCACCGCTGGTCACCGAGGCCGCGGGAAGCTCGCCGTCCGAGACGATGGACGACACGTAGAGAGACGCCCCGTCGTTCGAGACCGCCGCCGCCGACTGCTCGTCCCTGGCCACACCGACCGCGCCCATCCGCACCGGCCCGTCACCGAGCGGACCGGCCACCGCCTCCGGGGTTCCACTGCCCTTGGTGCTGCCGGGAATTCGTTCCACATGCCCCTTGGCATCGACGAAGTACTGGCTGTCCGGACCGCTCGACGAACCGTCAGGGGCGAACTCCTCCGCCTGATCCGCCCCGAGCAGGCACAACGGGGAGCCGTCGGAGCGCTGCAGCTCGACCTGCTCGACCCGTGCGGACGTCAGATCCCTCAGGGTGTAGAGGATCTGCGAGGCCATCATGCGACAGGAACTCTGCCCGACGCCGTCCGCCTTCTTGTCGAGCGGGACCTTCAGTACGTTGCGGTCGTCGGGTGCCAGCGAGGTGACGCCCTTCTTCAGCGCCGTACCGCGAGGGAACCGGGATGCGACCACCGGCCGCAGCCAGCTGGTCGGCCCCGCAAGGAGGCTGCGGACGGACTGTGTCACGGTGTCCATCCCCGTGACGGGATCCGTCCGGCTGCGGAGATAGACGGGGTCGGCGACCAGGGTCGACTGCACCTCCGGCCGCCCCGTCGCGAAGTAGTACTTGTTGACGGAACGGTAGAGGCGCTTGAAGTCCGACTGCCCGAGCAGAAGACCGTCCGGCACGAGGTCGATCCGCCACTCCTTGCCGTCCGGCCCGTTCTCCTTCACCAGATGCAGGGTCTGGTTGTAGTCGGTGGGCGCGAGCGGCTGATAGGCGCTCTCGGCGTCGACCGTCGCCACCTTCTCACCGGTCAGGGTGTAGGTGACCTCGGTGATGTTGCGGTCGCTGTCGCGCAGCGGCCGGTCGTTCCTGTTCGGTGCGTTGGTGAGCACGGTGGTGAAGGCGTTCGGCTTCCATGTCTCGGCCGCCTTCTTCGTCAGGTACTGACGGGTCGTCCTGAAGCGCGGGTCATCACTGGTCATGGACTCCAGGAAGCCGTCGACCACCTCGTTGGGGGTGGCGTTGTCACGCGGCGCGACGGCATACACCTGCACCTGGGAGTCGCCGGGCTGCGAGGCGTCGACGGCCTTGACATCCCCGGTGACGGGCATCGAGCCGCACGCGGACAGCAGCACCACACCGCATCCGAACAACGCGAACAGCGCCAGCACGCGTCCATGGCCGTCCCTGCGACGGTCAGTGCCCACGATTCGTGTCCCCCCGCTCCGGGTCCTGCACCGCAGTGTCGAATTCGCCGCCCGACCGGTCCTCGGCGTGGCGCGCGACCACCCGTGCGCCGCTCCCCGGAAGGGCCGCCGGATGCACCGAGGCCGGCGCCGTCCGTGGAGCCGCAGGCGTGCGGGACGGTACGGGCAGTGCGGACCTGTCATTGCCGCCGGGCTGGGCCGGCACAGCCGTCAGCCGGTGCTCGCTCCCGGCCTTCGGCGCGGTCGCGGCCCGCTCACGGTTCTCCCGGTTGCTACGGGAGTCCTCGGGCTCCAGCGGTATCGGTGATCCGCGCAGCGGCTCGTCCGCCGTGCGCGGCAGAGTCAGACGGAACTGCGAACCGCCGCCGGGCTCGCCCCATGCCTGCAGCCACCCGCCGTGCAGCCGGGCGTCCTCCACTGCGATGGAGAGCCCGAGACCGGTACCACCGGTCGTCCGCGCGCGGGCCGGGTCCGCCCGCCAGAATCGGTTGAACACCCGCGTCGCCTCGCCCGGCTTGAGCCCCACTCCATAGTCCCGGACGGCCACGGCGACCGCGCCTCCGGCCACCCCCATCCGCACCACGACGTCGCGGCCCTCACCGTGTTCGACGGCGTTGACCACAAGGTTGCGCAGCACGCGCTCGACGCGCCGTGCGTCGGCCTCCGCGATCACCGGCTGCTCGTCGCCGACCACCCGGATCCGGGTGCCCTTGCGCTCGGCCAGCGGCTCGGCCCCGCCGATCACCCGCCGTACGACCTGCCGCAGATCTATCGGCTCCGCCTCCAGCGCCGCGGCGCCCGCGTCGAACCGGCTGATCTCCAGCAGATCCGAGAGCAGCGACTCGAACCGGTCGAGCTGGTCCCCGAGCAGCTCCGCGGAGCGGGCCGTCACAGGATCGAAATCACTGCGGGCCTCATGGATGACATCGGCGGCCATCCGCACGGTCGTCAGCGGTGTCCTCAGCTCGTGGGAGACGTCGGAGACGAAGCGCCGCTGCATCCGGGAGAGCTCCTCCAGCTGCTGGATCTTCAGCTGCAGGTTCTGCGCCATCTTGTTGAAGGCCTCACCGAGCCGGGCGATGTCGTCCTCGCCGGTGACCTTCATCCGTTCCTGGAGCCTGCCGGCGGAAAGCCGCTCGGCGATACCGGCCGCCATGCGTACCGGCGTGACGACCTGCCGCACCACGAACCAGGCGATGGCCCCGAGCAGCACGACCACGAAGAGTCCCGCGGTCGCCAGCGTGCCCTTGATCAGCGTCAGCGACTTCTCCTCCTGCGTCAGCGGGAAGAGGTAATAGAGCTGGTACGGATTGTGGTCGATGTCGTAGAGCCGCTTGCCCACGACAAGTCCGGGCTGCGGCTGCTGCCCGTTCGCATACTGGATCTCGGAGTATGTCTGGTACGCCCCGGGCCCCTTGTTCACGGCGTCCCGCAGGCTCTGCGGAATGCTCACCGCCTCCACGCTGCCCGAGCCGCGCGGGGCACGGGTCCCCGCGTCGGCACTGAGCGCCACCACGTTGAAGGCGTTCTTTCCGCCGCTGGCGAGCTGGTCGACGAGCTCGGTCCGCCAGGAGTTGTTGGCAGTGGTGCCGTCCGTCGTATCGCCGCCCTGGCCGCCGGGGGTGAGCGGGGCGTTCGCCTTCTCCTGGGCTGCGGCGAAACCGCCGGCCGCCTGCGTCTGTGCAGCCTTGCCCTTGGCGTCGAGCAGGCCGTTGCGCACCTGCCCGATCACCACCAGCCCGAGGAGCAGCACCACACCGAGCGACATGAGCAGCGTGCCCGCGACGACCCGCAGCTGGAGGTTGCGCCGCCAGAGCCGTACGGCGGGCAGCAACGGACGCCGCACCCAACGCATCAGCAATCGCGGCACGGGGCCGCCGGGCGCCCGGTCGTGGAACAACCGGCCGCCCTGCAGGAGGCGCCCCATCTGGAACGCCTTGTGTCGTGGACCGGCAGCCCGCTCCGCACGGGGTCCCGGCTCCCCGGGCTGCGGAGCAGTGCTACTCGGGGGCATCTCAGCTCGGTCCGGCCTTGTAACCGACCCCTCGGACGGTCACCACGATCTCCGGGCGCTCCGGGTCCTTCTCCACCTTGGAACGCAGTCGCTGGACATGGACATTCACCAGCCGGGTGTCGGCGGCGTGGCGGTATCCCCACACCTGCTCGAGCAGCACCTCACGGGTGAAGACCTGCCACGGCTTACGGGCGAGCGCGACCAGCAGGTCGAACTCCAGCGGGGTGAGGGCGATCGACTGCCCCTCCCGCTTCACCGAGTGACCGGCCACATCGATGACCAGGTCCCCGATGGCCAGCTGCTCCGGCGCCGGTTCCTCGGACCTCCGCAGGCGTGCCCTGATCCGGGCAACCAACTCCTTAGGTTTGAACGGCTTGACGATGTAGTCGTCGGCCCCGGACTCCAGACCCACCACCACGTCAACCGTGTCGCTCTTGGCAGTGAGCATGACGATCGGCACACCGGACTCGGCCCTGATCAACCTGCAGACCTCGATGCCATCCCTACCGGGCAGCATGAGATCCAGCAGGACCAGGTCCGGCTTGGCCTCACGAAATGCGGCAAGTGCCTTGTCGCCGTCCGCTACGAACGACGGCTCGAACCCTTCACCACGCAGCACAATCCCGAGCATCTCGGCCAGTGCGGTGTCGTCGTCGACGACAAGGACGCGTCCCTTCATAATCGACATCATCCCATTAGCTAATCGTTACCTGCGATGATCTGGCACACAGCTCTGCCAGTCCGACCCCCGTGACCGGGGAAATTGCACCCTCCTCCGTGACGATCGCCGTGACCAGCTCCGGCGGCGTGACATCGAACGCGGGGTTGTACACGGGGGTTCCCACCGGTGCCACGGGCAGCCGACCGGCATCCGCGCCCGCCACCCCGACCCGCGACGATGTGAGCTCCGTCACTTCGACCGCCGACCGCTGCTCAACGATGATCGACGCTCCGTCCGCAGTGTCCAGATCCACGGTCGTCGTCGGCGCGACCACGATGAACGGTACGTGGTGGTACTTCGCGAGCACCGCCAGCGGATAGCTCCCCACCTTGTTCGCCACCGCCCCGTCTGCGGCAATGCGGTCCGCCCCGATGAGCACGGCATCCACCTCCCCCGCAGCGAACAACGAACCTGCGGCACTGTCCGTGAGCAGGCTGTACGGCATGCCATTGCGCGCCGCCTCGTACGCCGTCAGCCTGGCCCCCTGCAACAGCGGACGCGTCTCGTCCACCCACAGCCGCCGCAGCCGCCCCTCCCGGTGCGCCCCGAGCGCCACCGCGAAGGCAGTGCCCTCACCGCCGGAGACCAGGGCTCCCGAATTGCAGTGCGTCAGCAGGCGATGCCCACCGCCACCGGGCAGCAGCTCGTCCAGCAGGGCGAGGCCGTGCCGAGCCATGCGCCCACTGGCCTCGGCGTCCTCCCGGTGCAGCGCCCTGGCCTCGGCCAGCGCCATGGCCGCGGCCCGCTCCGGATCCGCCCCCTTCCCGACGGCCTCCCGATAGGCCCCGCCGGCCCGCCGCACCCCGTACCCGAGATTCACCGCGGTGGGCCGCGCCCGCTCCAGCAGCTCCGCGGCCACCGCCACGTCGTCTCCCCGCACGGCCGCGAGAGCCACCCCATAGGCCCCCGCGATCCCCAGCAGCGGGGCACCACGCACCGCCAGCGTCCGGATCGCCCGCACCAGAGCAGGCACATCGGTGCACACCAACTCGGCTTCCTCCGCCGGCAGCCGCGTCTGGTCGAGGAGCACCAGTGCGGGACCTTCTGGAGGCTCGGCCCAGCGAAGTACGGGAAGCGCGGGAGGCTCGATGCCCACCGGCGGTTGCGCGTCCTGATCAGCCATCCGCCCAGTCTGCCCGGTGAGCCACCCACAAATGAAGGTACGAAGGAGATAGAGCGCCCGGCCCATACCGGAGCAGCGCGTGGCACGATGGCTGCCAACCTGCCGCCCCGATGAGCGGACAGGACCATGAAGGAGCGAGAATGAACGACACTCCGGGCTGGGCCTCGCCCGGATCTGCCCCCTCCGAGGGTCAGGGCGCCGACGTCCCCCGGCCCTCCGAGCCCGTCGACGGCAGCGGCCCGGCAGGGAACTGGTCTCCCACTCAGCCGCCCCCGGAGCAGTGGTCCCCACCGAGCATTCCCGGCACAGGTCCTGGCGCACCGCCCCCCGCCGCGGGCTGGGGCGGCGGACCGCAGGGCCCCGGCTGGAGGCAGCCGCCCCTCGCGGCCAAGCCCGGCGTCATCCCACTCCGGCCTCTCGGCGTCGGCGAGATCCTCGACGGTGCGGTCTCCACGATGCGCGCCCACTGGCGCACGGTCCTCGGCATCACACTCACCGTGTCCGTGATCGCCCAGATCGCGACCATTCTCGTGGAACGTTTCCTGCTGCCGAAACCTGCGCAGATCGATCCGAACGCCACCGGCACGGAAGCGCTGCGGCAGGCCGCCGACTCTGCCCAGTCGACAGTGTTCAACAGCGTGCCGTCCATGCTCATCACCATGATCGCCACGCTGATCACGACATCTGTGCTGACCGTGGTGATCAGCCGCTCGGTGCTGGGCCGCCCCGTGACGCTCTCCGACGCCTGGACCGAGGCCCGGCCCCGGCTTCCTCAGATGCTGGGTCTGACCCTGCTGGTGGCCCTGATCAGCGCCGCCATCATGGCGGCGGGCCTGCTCCCGGGCATGCTCACCGGATCGGCCGCGGGTGCCGGACTCGTCCTCATCGGATTCATGGCCGCGTTCGTCGTCGTCATCTGGCTGATGGTCCGCTTCTGCCTCGCCTCGCCGGCCCTGATGCTGGAGCGGCAGTCGATCATCACCTCCATGCGCCGTTCCGCAAAGCTCGTCAGGGGTGCCTGGTGGCGGACCTTCGGCATCCTGGCGCTGACCGGGCTGCTGACGCTCATCGTGGCCGTGGTCATCGCCATTCCGTTCGGCGTCATCGCGATGGTCGTGGACGGCGACGGAATCGGCTCCGCCCTCACGAACGGCTCCGCAGACTTCGGCTGGCCGTTCCTGATCGTCTCCGGCATCGGCCAGGTGATCATCACGACGATCACGTACCCGCTCTCCGCCGGCGGGATGGCACTGCTCTACATCGATCAGCGCATCCGCCGCGAGGCACTCGACCTCGAACTCGCCCGGGCAGCGGGCCTGCCCGGATACGACACCAGGAGCTGATGCCGTGTCGGGGGCGGGGGGCACCACAGCAGTACGGCTACTGATCCACTCGAGCGGCGACATACCTGTGGACACTCCACGTGTCCCCGCCCGCGAGGCCGCGAAGCACGAACTGTCCAAACCGATGTACCACGAGAACGATCCCAACCTCCTCCAGCAGGGCCTCGACAAGCTCTGGGGCTGGATCGGCGATCTCCTGGACACGGCCTCCGGCGCCGCGCCCGGCGGCCCGGTCGGTCTTGTCGTGCTCGTGCTGGTCGTCACAGGCCTGGTCGCCGCACTCTGGTGGCGGCTGGGCACTCCGAGCCGCACCGTGCGTTCCTCGGACGCCCTTTTCGACGACAGCCCCCGCAGCGCGGCCGAACACCGGAAGGCCGCCGAGGCCCACGCCGCCGCCCGACGCTGGAACGAGGCGGTCCAGGAACGGATGCGCGCCATCGTCCGCTCCCTGGAAGAGCGAGCCCTGCTCGACCCCCGCCCCGGGCGCACCGCCGACGAGGCCGCCGCCGAAGCAGGCCGCCCGCTGCCCACACATGCGACGCGACTCCACGCTGCCGCCCGAGAATTCGACGACGTCACATACGGCGGTCGTACCGCCGACCAGCAGGCATATCTGGCCGTACGAGCTCTGGACCTCGATCTCGAAACCGCCAAGCCTCTCCTGACGACCGCGGCCCAGGCGGCAGCCGAATGACCGGGGTCACCGCTGCCTCCACCTCGGCGGCCCTCACCCATCACCAGATCTGGGTCCGCATCCGCGGTCTGCTCCTCGCCCTCCTCGTACTCGTCGCCGCCGGTATCGCCCTGGCAACCATCCGCTCCGGTGACCAGCACGGTCGCCTCGACCCTCGCTCCGCCGACCGCTACGGCAGCCGGGCCGTCGCCGAACTCCTCAAGGAACGCGGCGTCTCCGTTCACGTGGTCACCACGCTCGACGACGCCACCGCCAAGGTCGGCCCCGACACCACGTTGCTCGTCGCCTCCCCCAATCTGCTGGCACCGCGCCAGCAGAGCGAACTCCGTGCCGCGACCGAGAGCTCGGCCGGTCGCACCATCCTCCTCGCGGCAGGCCCGCCCTCCGTGCGCACGCTGGTCCCAGGTGTCACGGCGGAGTCCGCCGGCCCCGTGTCCCCCCGCGCCCCCGAATGCTCCCTGCCCGCCGCCCGCAGTGCCGGCGACGTCGAAACGGGAGGCTTCCGCTACGCC
Organism: Streptomyces sp. NBC_00984; assembly: GCF_045162475.1. Lineage (NCBI taxonomy): Bacteria > Bacillati > Actinomycetota > Actinomycetes > Kitasatosporales > Streptomycetaceae > Streptomyces > Streptomyces sp. NBC_00984. Next base: position 5,577,196 of record NZ_CP108734.1, on the reverse strand, counting down.
TCGGCCGACCCCGGCACCATCGGCTGCTTCCCGAGCGGCGGCCTTCCCACCGTGCTCCTGGTCGAACAGGGCGCGGGCGACACCGTGCTCCTCGGTTCCCCCGACCTTCTCCTCAACGACAGGCTCGCCATCCAGGGCAACGCATCCCTGGCCCTGCAACTTCTCGGTTCCCGCCCGCATCTGATCTGGTACCTCCCCTCGCTCGCTGATTCATCCGGTGCCACCGAGAACGGGGGCACCGGTGGTGCCGGCGCCCCTGACAACCGCAGCTTCGCCGACCTGATCCCCCGGGGCTGGTTGTGGGGGACGTTGCAACTCGCACTGGCCGCTGTGCTCGCTGCCATCTGGCGTGGCCGTCGTCTGGGCCCCCTGGTGTCCGAGCGACTGCCCGTGGCCATCCGGGCCTCCGAATCCACCGAGGGCCGGGCCCGGCTCTACCGCAAGACGAACGCCCGCGACCGGGCCGCCGACTCACTGCGTTCCGCGACCCGCACCCGCATCGCCCCACTCATCGGCGTCTCCCCACGCGACGCCCACTCCCCCTCAGCACTTGTCCCTGCCGTTTCCGCCCGCCTGGGCAACACTGACGACAGCCTCCAAACCCTGCTCTTCGGACCCGCCCCGTCCGACGACGCCGCTCTCATCCACCTGGCAGACCAACTCGACACCCTCGAAAGTGAGGTACGCACGTCATGAGCGCCCCGCCCCCAGTGCCCGCCGAGACCACCGAGCCCCTCGGGAACGGCGACACAGCCCGCGCATCCCTGGAAGCGCTGCGCTCAGAGATCGCCAAGGCCGTGGTCGGCCAGGACCCGGCCGTCACCGGACTCGTCGTCGCTCTGCTCTGCCGTGGCCACGTCCTCCTCGAAGGCGTCCCCGGAGTGGCCAAGACCCTCCTGGTCCGGGCTCTCGCCGCCTCGCTCGAACTCGACACCAAGCGCGTCCAGTTCACCCCCGATCTGATGCCCAGCGACGTCACCGGCTCATTGATCTACGACGCCCGCACGGCCGAGTTCTCCTTCCAGCCCGGCCCTGTCTTCACCAATCTGCTTCTCGCCGACGAGATCAACCGCACCCCTCCCAAGACGCAGTCCTCCCTCCTGGAAGCCATGGAAGAGCGCCAGGTCACCGTCGACGGAACCCCCCGGTCGCTACCCGACCCCTTCCTCGTGGCCGCCACGCAGAATCCCGTCGAATATGAGGGCACCTACCCTCTCCCCGAGGCCCAACTGGACCGGTTTCTCCTCAAACTGACGGTGCCCCTGCCCTCGCGGGAAGAGGAGATCAGCGTCCTCACCCGTCATTCCGACGGCTTCAATCCACGTGACCTCAAGTCAGCCGGCATAGGGCCCGTCGCCGGCCCCGCCGACCTGGAAGCCGCCCGCAACGCGGTCGCCCGGACCAAGATCTCTCCCGAGATCGCCGGTTACGTCGTCGATATCTGTCGTGCCACGCGTGAATCCCCCTCGCTATCCCTCGGTGTCTCTCCCCGAGGCGCCACCGCCCTGTTGTCGACTGCCCGCGCCTGGGCCTGGCTCACCGGCCGCGACTACGTCATTCCGGACGACGTGAAGGCACTGGCGCTCCCCACACTTCGCCATCGCATCCAACTGCGGCCCGAGGCGGAGATGGAGGGTGTCACACCCGACTCCGTCATCACAGCCGTCCTCGCCCACGTCCCCGTACCCCGATGAGGCGGTGACCGTGGCCCTCACCGGACGTACCGCCTTGCTGGCCGCCCTGGGGTCACTCCCTGTAGGCATCCTGGCCCCCAGCTGGACCGGGATGCTGGCAGTCAACGCACCGCTCTCTTTGGCAATTCTCTGCGACTATGCCCTCGCTGCACCAGTGCGAACGCTTCAGTTCACCCGATCCGGTGACACAAGCGTTCGACTTGGCGAAACCGCCGAATTGCAACTCACCGTAACCAATCCTTCCCGTCGCAGACTGCGGGCACACCTTCGTGACGCCTGGCCACCCAGCAGCTGGCCCACCGGTACGGAACAGACTTCCTCGCGGCACACACTTGCGGTCCCGGCAGGCGAACGCCGCCGGCTGACCACCGTCCTGAGACCTACACGGCGGGGTGACCGCCGAGCCGAGCGCATCACCGTCCGCTCGTTCGGACCTCTGGGGCTTGCCGCCCGACAAGGGAATCACCAGGTCCCGTGGACAGTGCGGGTCCTGCCGCCCTTCACCAGCCGGAAGCATCTGCCGTCCCGCCTCGCCAGACTCCGCGAACTCGACGGCCGCACCAGTGTTCTCACCCGTGGGGAGGGCACGGAGTTCGACAGCCTGCGTGCGTACGTGCCCGGCGACGACATCCGCTCCATCGACTGGCGGGCCACTGCACGTCAGGCCGCCGTCGCAGTGCGCACATGGCGCCCAGAGCGGGACCGTCACATCCTCGTCGTCCTGGACACCGGCCGTACCTCAGCGGGGCGTGTCGGGGACGTGCCCCGTCTCGACGCCTCTCTGGACGCGGCCCTGCTGCTCACGGCACTCGCCACTCGTGCGGGGGACCGCGTGGATCTACTGGCCTACGACCGTCGCGTCCGCGCACAGGTTCAGGGCCGGTCCGCGGGAGAGGTCCTGTCGGCCATGGTGAACGCGCTGGCGCCCATCGAACCGGCCCTTATGGAAACAGATGCCCGAGGTCTCGTCGCTGCCGTGCTCGCCGGTGCGCCTCGTCGCTCCCTGATCGTGCTTCTCACCGGTCTGGACGCAGCCCCCGTGGAAGAAGGTCTGCTCCCTGTACTCCGTCGTCTGACCCAGCGCCATACCGTGCTGGTGGCATCCGTGGCGGACCCGCACGTCGAGCAGATGGCGGGCGCAAGAGGCACAGTGGACGCAATCTACGAAGCTGCCGCGGGCGCACAGGCCCAAGCAAGGCGACTCCGCACCGCAGAGCAGCTCCAACGGCAGGGCGCGGTGGTTGTCGATGCCACTCCTGACAACCTCGCCCCTGCTCTCGCCGATGCCTACCTCGCCCTCAAGGGAGCGGGTCGGCTCTGACCCATCCCGCCGCCACGAACCAAGCATCCGCAGGGAAAGGGGCTTCCGAGCCGGCCGTGGAACGCAGAAAAGCCCCGTGCCACAAGGGCACGGGGCTTTCCCGTAAAAGGAGTTCGGCGGCGTCCTACTCTCCCACAGGGTCCCCCCTGCAGTACCATCGGCGCTGAAAGGCTTAGCTTCCGGGTTCGGAATGTAACCGGGCGTTTCCCTAACGCAATGACCACCGAAACACTATGAAATTAACCAACACCGGAAAAACACGGCCGTTCGTTATTTCAGAACTAACACAGTGGACGCGAGCAACTGAGGACAAGCCCTCGGCCTATTAGTACCAGTCAGCTCCACCCGTTACCGGGCTTCCACATCTGGCCTATCAACCCAGTCGTCTACTGGGAGCCTTAACCCTTCAAGAGGGTGGGAATACTCATCTCGAAGCAGGCTTCCCGCTTAGATGCTTTCAGCGGTTATCCTTTCCGAACGTAGCCAACCAGCCATGCCCTTGGCAGAACAACTGGCACACCAGAGGTTCGTCCGTCCCGGTCCTCTCGTACTAGGGACAGCCCTTCTCAATATTCCTACGCGCACAGCGGATAGGGACCGAACTGTCTCACGACGTTCTAAACCCAGCTCGCGTACCGCTTTAATGGGCGAACAGCCCAACCCTTGGGACCGACTCCAGCCCCAGGATGCGACGAGCCGACATCGAGGTGCCAAACCATCCCGTCGATATGGACTCTTGGGGAAGATCAGCCTGTTATCCCCGGGGTACCTTTTATCCGTTGAGCGACAGCGCTTCCACAAGCCACTGCCGGATCACTAGTCCCGACTTTCGTCCCTGCTCGACCCGTCGGTCTCACAGTCAAGCTCCCTTGTGCACTTACACTCAACACCTGATTGCCAACCAGGCTGAGGGAACCTTTGGGCGCCTCCGTTACTCTTTAGGAGGCAACCGCCCCAGTTAAACTACCCATCAGACACTGTCCCTGATCCGGATCACGGACCCAGGTTAGACATCCAGCACGACCAGAGTGGTATTTCAACGACGACTCCACAACCACTGGCGTGGCCGCTTCAAAGTCTCCCACCTATCCTACACAAGCCGAACCGAACACCAATATCAAACTGTAGTAAAGGTCCCGGGGTCTTTCCGTCCTGCTGCGCGAAACGAGCATCTTTACTCGTAGTGCAATTTCACCGGGCCTATGGTTGAGACAGTCGAGAAGTCGTTACGCCATTCGTGCAGGTCGGAACTTACCCGACAAGGAATTTCGCTACCTTAGGATGGTTATAGTTACCACCGCCGTTTACTGGCGCTTAAGTTCTCAGCTTCGCCGACCCGAAAGTCAGCTAACCGGTCCCCTTAACGTTCCAGCACCGGGCAGGCGTCAGTCCGTATACATCGCCTTACGGCTTCGCACGGACCTGTGTTTTTAGTAAACAGTCGCTTCTCGCTGGTCTCTGCGGCCACCCCCAGCTCATGGAGTAAATCCACTCACCAGTGATGGCCCCCCTTCTCCCGAAGTTACGGGGGCATTTTGCCGAGTTCCTTAACCATAGTTCACCCGAACGCCTCGGTATTCTCTACCTGACCACCTGAGTCGGTTTAGGGTACGGGCCGCCATGAAACTCGCTAGAGGCTTTTCTCGACAGCATAGGATCATCCACTTCACCACAATCGGCTCGGCATCAGGTCTCAGACTATATGCACGACGGATTTGCCTACCGTGCGTCCTACACCCTTACCCCGGGACAACCACCGCCCGGGCTGGACTACCTTCCTGCGTCACCCCATCGCTTACCTACTACAAGTCTGGTTCATCGGCTCCACCACTACCCTCAACTCCGAAGAGATCGGGCCGGCTTCACGGACTTAGCATCGCCTGATTCAGTATTGGGCGTTTCAAAGCGGGTACCGGAATATCAACCGGTTGTCCATCGACTACGCCTGTCGGCCTCGCCTTAGGTCCCGACTTACCCTGGGCAGATCAGCTTGACCCAGGAACCCTTAGTCAATCGGCGCACACGTTTCTCACGTGTGTATCGCTACTCATGCCTGCATTCTCACTCGTGAACCGTCCACAACTCGCTTCCGCGGCTGCTTCACCCGGCACACGACGCTCCCCTACCCATCCACACAGGCGTTGGCCCTTCATGTGTGAATGACACGACTTCGGCGGTACGCTTGAGCCCCGCTACATTGTCGGCGCGGAATCACTTGACCAGTGAGCTATTACGCACTCTTTCAAGGGTGGCTGCTTCTAAGCCAACCTCCTGGTTGTCTCTGCGACTCCACATCCTTTCCCACTTAGCGTACGCTTAGGGGCCTTAGTCGATGCTCTGGGCTGTTTCCCTCTCGACCATGGAGCTTATCCCCCACAGTCTCACTGCCGTGCTCTCACTTACCGGCATTCGGAGTTTGGCTAAGGTCAGTAACCCGGTAGGGCCCATCGCCTATCCAGTGCTCTACCTCCGGCAAGAAACACACGACGCTGCACCTAAATGCATTTCGGGGAGAACCAGCTATCACGGAGTTTGATTGGCCTTTCACCCCTAACCACAGGTCATCCCCCAGGTTTTCAACCCTGGTGGGTTCGGTCCTCCACGAAGTCTTACCTCCGCTTCAACCTGCCCATGGCTAGATCACTCCGCTTCGGGTCTTGAGCGTGCTACTGAAACGCCCTATTCGGACTCGCTTTCGCTACGGCTTCCCCACACGGGTTAACCTCGCAACACACCGCAAACTCGCAGGCTCATTCTTCAAAAGGCACGCAGTCACGACTGCATGTGCAAGCACACACAGCGACGCTCCCACGGCTTGTAGGCACACGGTTTCAGGTACTATTTCACTCCGCTCCCGCGGTACTTTTCACCATTCCCTCACGGTACTATCCGCTATCGGTCACCAGGGAATATTTAGGCTTAGCGGGTGGTCCCGCCAGATTCACACGGGATTTCTCGGGCCCCGTGCTACTTGGGTGTCTCTCAAACGAGCCGTCAATGTTTCAGCTACGGGGGTCTTACCCTCTACGCCGGACCTTTCGCATGTCCTTCGCCTACATCAACGGTTTCTGACTCGTCTCACGGCCGGCAGACCGCAAAAGAGAGATCCCACAACCCCGCATGCGCAACCCCTGCCGGGTATCACACACATACGGTTTGGCCTCATCCGGTTTCGCTCGCCACTACTCCCGGAATCACGGTTGTTTTCTCTTCCTGAGGGTACTGAGATGTTTCACTTCCCCTCGTTCCCTCCACACTGCCTATGTGTTCAGCAGCGGGTGACAGCCCATGACGACTGCCGGGTTTCCCCATTCGGACACCCCCGGATCAAAGCTCGGTTGACAGCTCCCCGGGGCCTATCGTGGCCTCCCACGTCCTTCATCGGTTCCTGGTGCCAAGGCATCCACCGTGCGCCCTTAAAAACTTGGCCACAGATGCTCGCGTCCACTGTGCAGTTCTCAAACAACGACCAGCCACCCATCACCTCACCCTCACAGGCGAGTTCACTGGGGCCGGCAACTGAAGGCGACCATACGGCCGTACCCTCAGATACCCAACAACGTGCCCGACCCGACCTGCCATCCCCCACGTTCCACGCCGAAGCAGTACTAGTGAAAAACAACCTGTCGTGCCGAATAGTCAACGTTCCACCCATGAGCAACCACCGTCGAACATTTGCCGACGTAATGGCCTCTGGACTCCTTGCGGAATCTAGATGCTCCTTAGAAAGGAGGTGATCCAGCCGCACCTTCCGGTACGGCTACCTTGTTACGACTTCGTCCCAATCGCCAGTCCCACCTTCGACAGCTCCCTCCCACAAGGGGTTGGGCCACCGGCTTCGGGTGTTACCGACTTTCGTGACGTGACGGGCGGTGTGTACAAGGCCCGGGAACGTATTCACCGCAGCAATGCTGATCTGCGATTACTAGCAACTCCGACTTCATGGGGTCGAGTTGCAGACCCCAATCCGAACTGAGACCGGCTTTTTGAGATTCGCTCCGCCTCGCGGCATCGCAGCTCATTGTACCGGCCATTGTAGCACGTGTGCAGCCCAAGACATAAGGGGCATGATGACTTGACGTCGTCCCCACCTTCCTCCGAGTTGACCCCGGCAGTCTCCTGTGAGTCCCCATCACCCCGAAGGGCATGCTGGCAACACAGAACAAGGGTTGCGCTCGTTGCGGGACTTAACCCAACATCTCACGACACGAGCTGACGACAGCCATGCACCACCTGTACACCGACCACAAGGGGGGCACCATCTCTGATGCTTTCCGGTGTATGTCAAGCCTTGGTAAGGTTCTTCGCGTTGCGTCGAATTAAGCCACATGCTCCGCTGCTTGTGCGGGCCCCCGTCAATTCCTTTGAGTTTTAGCCTTGCGGCCGTACTCCCCAGGCGGGGAACTTAATGCGTTAGCTGCGGCACCGACGACGTGGAATGTCGCCAACACCTAGTTCCCAACGTTTACGGCGTGGACTACCAGGGTATCTAATCCTGTTCGCTCCCCACGCTTTCGCTCCTCAGCGTCAGTAATGGCCCAGAGATCCGCCTTCGCCACCGGTGTTCCTCCTGATATCTGCGCATTTCACCGCTACACCAGGAATTCCGATCTCCCCTACCACACTCTAGCCTGCCCGTATCGACTGCAGACCCGGGGTTAAGCCCCGGGCTTTCACAACCGACGCAACAAGCCGCCTACGAGCTCTTTACGCCCAATAATTCCGGACAACGCTTGCGCCCTACGTATTACCGCGGCTGCTGGCACGTAGTTAGCCGGCGCTTCTTCTGCAGGTACCGTCACTCTCGCTTCTTCCCTGCTGAAAGAGGTTTACAACCCGAAGGCCGTCATCCCTCACGCGGCGTCGCTGCATCAGGCTTTCGCCCATTGTGCAATATTCCCCACTGCTGCCTCCCGTAGGAGTCTGGGCCGTGTCTCAGTCCCAGTGTGGCCGGTCGCCCTCTCAGGCCGGCTACCCGTCGTCGCCTTGGTAGGCCATCACCCCACCAACAAGCTGATAGGCCGCGGGCTCATCCTTCACCGCCGGAGCTTTCAACCCCGTCCCATGCGGGACAGAGTGTTATCCGGTATTAGACCCCGTTTCCAGGGCTTGTCCCAGAGTGAAGGGCAGATTGCCCACGTGTTACTCACCCGTTCGCCACTAATCCACCCCGAAGGGCTTCATCGTTCGACTTGCATGTGTTAAGCACGCCGCCAGCGTTCGTCCTGAGCCAGGATCAAACTCTCCGTGAATGTTTTCCCGTGATCGGGACAACACAACACGAGAGCGGAACGACCGGACGGAATAAGACCGGTCGTTCACAGCGTCCTCGCTGTGTAAATTGCCCACTGGGTCAGTGACCCCGCGGGACTTTCAAAGGAACCTCCAACCTGCCGAAGCAGGCCGGGGTATCAACATATCTGGCGTTGACTTTTGGCACGCTGTTGAGTTCTCAAGGAACGGACGCTTCCTTTGTACTCACCCTCTCGGGCTTTCCTCCGGGCTTTTCCCTTCGGTCTTGCGTTTCCGACTCTATCAGACTCTTTCGTGTCCGATTCCCGGTCGAAGCGGGCCCCCTGCGGAGCAGGAGAGTTTTTGCTGCTTTCCAGTTCTTCGCTTTCGCGCTTCCCTTTCCGGCGGTTCCAACCTTACCAGACTCTTTTTCGTTCCGTTTCCGGTCCGAATTTGAATTCCGGTGACCTTTGGAGTGGTCTTTGCCTTTCGACTGATTCGACTTTATCAGAAACATTCGGCCGAAAAATCGGCTTCGTGATTCGGATTAAGGAATCGATGGCTCTGCGGAAATTCGATTTCCGGTGAGAGCGAGCTAGACACTAACCGCCGGGCCCGGACTTGTCCAGTCCGAGGCAACCGTTAAAATCTACCTCCCCGCGTCGGCCATGTCAATGGCTTTTTGGGGCGAGGAGGAGACTAGCAGGTCAGCGGGGTCGTATGCACATCAGGCTGCGACCGGGAGCTCGGCGCTGCGTTCCATGGGATCGACGTCGCCACCGTCTCCCGCTCGCGCTGCTCGGCCGCCCAGGATGTAGACGTAGGCGAGGAAGGCCAGCTCGGCCGCGATGCCGATGGTGATGCGCCCCCAGGTCGGGAGGCCGGAAGGGGTGACGAAGCCTTCGATGACACCGGAGACGAACAGGACCAGCGCGAGGCCGATGGCCATGCCGATCGCGGCCCGGCCCTGCTGTGCGAGGGCTGAGCGCCGGCTGCGCGGGCCCGGGTCGATGACCGTCCAGCCGAGGCGCAGGCCCGTACCCGCGGCGACGAAGACGGCAGTGAGTTCGAGCAGGCCGTGCGGGAGGATCAGCCCCAGGAAGGTGTCGAGCCGGCCGGCCGATGACATCAGTCCGATGCCGACCGCGAGGTTGAGCACGTTGATGAACAGGATCCAGATCACCGGGATGCCGAGGAACGCTCCCAGGACCAGGCACATGGCTGCGGCCTGGGCGTTGTTCGTCCATACCTGAGCGGCGAACGAGGCGGCCGGGTGGCTGGAGTAATAGGTCTCGTACTCCCCGCCCGGGTTGGTCATCCGACGGAGATCCTCCGGAGCCGCGATGGCCGACTGGACTTCCGGGTGCGTACCGATCCACCAGCCGATGACTGCCGCCAGCACGGTGGAAAGAACCGCGGTGGGTATCCACCAGTGCCTGGACCGGTAGACAGCGGCGGGGAAACCGGCGGTGAGAAAGCGTGTGGCATCGCGCCAGGAGGCTCGGCGGGTGCCGGTGACCGTGGCTCGGGCGCGGGCCACGAGCTGGGTGAGGCGCGCCGTGAGCATCGGGTCCGGGGTGCTGGACTGGAGAAGCGAGAGGTGGGTGGCCGTGCGCTGGTAGAGCTCGACGAGTTCGTCCGCTTCCGTGCCGGTGAGCCGGCGCCCGCGGTGCAGGAGATGGTCCAGGCGGTCCCACTCGGTGCGGTGGGCGGTCACGAAGACATCGAGATCCATGATCGGCTGCTGCTCCAGGCATGGGTGCGTACGGGTTCGTACTACGGCGGCGCGCTGCGGGTCAGCTTGGCAGACTGAGGCTCCGAGGGGCAGGGATGATCGGCGAAGGGTGGGGCGGCGATGAGTGAGCTCGTGACCGGGGACGCGGTCGTGCTGGGGCTGCGGCCGGCGAAACTGCCGAGTCGGGCGCTGGCGCTGGCCATCGATCTCGCCGTGGTGGGGGCGGCGTTCGTCCTGGTGTCGATCGGACTGGCCGTCGCGACGGCGGCGCTGGATGACGCGGCACTCGCGGCGGTCTCCGTGGCGGCCTTCCTGCTCGTGCTGGTGGGCGGGCCGATCGCGGTGGAGACCCTCAGCCACGGGCGTTCGCTGGGGAAGCTGGCGTGCGGGCTGCGGGTGGTCCGGGACGACGGGGGGCCGATCCGGTTCCGGCATGCGCTGGTGCGCGGGGCCATGGGGGTCGTCGAGATTCTGATGACGCTCGGGGTCGTCGCGTGTATCGCCTCGCTGGTGTCGGCGCGGGGGCGGCGCCTCGGGGATGTGTTCTCGGGGACGCTCGTCGTACGGGAGCGGGTGCCCGCGGGACGGGCGGCCGCCGTGCCGCCTCCGCCGCCGTGGTTGGTCGGGCGGTTCGCCGGGCTGGATCTGTCGGCGGTGCCGGATTCTCTGTGGCTGGCCGTACGGCAGTACCTGACCCGTATGCATCAGCTCGATGCGCAGGTGGGCTGGTCGATGGCGGGGCGGCTGGCCGGGGAGTTGGCGGAGCGGACCGGAGTGCCGGTGCCGGAGGGGGTGCCTGCCGGGGCGTATCTGGCGGCGGTGGTGAACGAGCGGCAGGCGCGGGATGCCCGGAGGCTGTTCGTCGCCGCTCAGGACGGTGCTGCTCGCGTTGGTTCCGAGGGGCGGGTGGTGGATCAGGCTCCGGTAAGTGGGGCTGCCGCTTGGGCACCGGTCGGGGCCGTGCCTTCCGCGGGGGCCGCCGGGGCGGGTGCGCCCGTACCGCGCGCGGGGGCGGAGGGCGGTCAGGTGCCGCCTGCCGCCACGGGATTCGCGCCGCCCTCCTAGGGCCTGTCCGGCGGATCAGGGTCGGGCAGGGCGCGGCGGCTGGTGCGGTGCATCGCAAGGCGCCGGAGCATCCTGATGGCGGAGCACTCTGGGCGTTTCGGCAACGCCGCGAGGTGCCGTGCCAGACGCCACGCCCCCGGCCATGATCCGCCGGACAGGCCCTAGAGGGGTGAGGGTGGGGACTCCAGGTCTTCGAGCTCGATGCCCGGGGCCGCGAGGACCACGTCGCCGGCGATGTGAACGGTGTGCTGCTCGCCGGTGTCCAGGGCGCTGACCTGGTATTCGTCCACGCTCAGGGGGCCGTTGTCAGTGGCGTGCGTTTCACTGTTCACCAGGGCCCAGGACTGGTCGACGGTGCGGGGTGCGAGGACCGGGTCGGTGAAGGCGACCAGGCGGACGCGCGTCGCGGGGGAATCGGGGGTGAGGCGCAGCAGACGTGCGGTCGCGATGAGGAACGCGGGGGATGTGCCGGTGAAGGCGTGGGCGCGGACATTGCCTTCGGTGGCATGAGTGCCGGTCGGATCGGTACGGACCCAGGTGACGCCTTCGAGGGCGGCGCCGCGGACCTGCCAGCTCGCGGCATGAAGTTCGAGGCGGATGGGACGGCCGAGTTCGTCGAGGGTGAGGTCGACGGAGCCGAGGTGGTCACCGGAAGGGGCGGTGGTCCGGGACAGGTAGCGCCAGCCGGAGGGTCCGGGTGCGCACTGGAAGTGTTCTTCGCCGAGGGGGGTGTGATCGTGGAGATCGTGGAGCGAATATCGGCCGCGGGGCATGGGGTCCTTCGGGGTTCCACGGGCTGAGCGGGCGCGGTACGGGGCAGGCCCCCGACACGGGGGTGCGGGGGCCTGCGCTCGTAGCTGCTGCTGAGGTTGTTCCGTCTGTCAGCGGCCGGTCGTCACTGACCGGTGGTGGCGGGTGCGGTCGCTGACGGGCTGGATCAGTAGCGGTAGTGGTCGGGCTTGTACGGGCCGTCGACCTCGACACCGATGTACGCGGCCTGCTCGGGGCGGAGCGTCGTGAGCTTCACGCCGAGCGCGTCGAGGTGGAGACGGGCGACCTTCTCGTCCAGGTGCTTGGGCAGCACGTAGACATCGGTCGGGTACTCCTCGGGCTTGGTGAACAGCTCGATCTGGGCCAGCGTCTGGTCCGCGAACGAGTTGGACATGACGAACGAGGGGTGGCCGGTGGCGTTGCCCAAGTTCAGCAGGCGGCCCTCGGACAGCACGATGAGGACCTTGCCGTCGGGGAACGTCCAGGTGTGGACCTGCGGCTTGACCTCGTCCTTGACGATGCCGTCGATCTGCGCCAGACCGGCCATGTCGATCTCGTTGTCGAAGTGGCCGATGTTCCCGACGATGGCCTGGTGCTTCATCTTGGCCATGTCGGCGGCCATGATGATGTCCTTGTTGCCCGTCGTAGTGACGAAGATGTCGGCCTGGCCGACGACGTCGTCGAGGGTGGCGACCTGGTAGCCGTCCATCGCCGCCTGCAGGGCGCAGATCGGGTCGATCTCCGTGACGATCACCCGGGCGCCCTGGCCGCGCAGGGACTCCGCGCAGCCCTTGCCCACATCGCCGTAACCGCAGACGACGGCGGTCTTGCCGCCGATCAGGACGTCCGTGGCGCGGTTGATGCCGTCGATCAACGAGTGGCGGCAGCCGTACTTGTTGTCGAACTTGGACTTGGTGACGGCGTCGTTGACGTTGATCGCCGGGAAGAGGAGGGTGCCGTCGCGGTGCATCTCGTACAGCCGGTGCACACCGGTCGTGGTCTCTTCGGTGACGCCGCGGATCTCGGACGCCAGCTGGGTCCACTTCTGCGGGGTCTCGCCGAGGGTCCGGTTCAGCAGGGTGAGGATGTAGCCGTACTCCTCGCTGTCCGCGGTCGACGGGTCCGGGGCCGCGCCGGCCTTCTCGAACTCGACGCCCTTGTGGACGAGGAGGGTGGCGTCACCACCGTCGTCGAGGATCATGTTCGGGCCGCCAGTGGAGGTGTTCGGCCAGGTCAGGGCCTGCTCCGTGCACCACCAGTACTCCTCCAGCGTCTCGCCCTTCCAGGCGAAGACCGGGACGCCCGCCGGGGCTTCCGGGGTTCCGTTCGGGCCGACGGCGATGGCCGCGGCGGCGTGGTCCTGGGTGGAGAAGATGTTGCAGGAGGCCCAGCGGACCTCGGCGCCGAGGGCGACCAGGGTCTCGATCAGCACGGCCGTCTGCACGGTCATGTGCAGCGAACCGGTGATGCGGGCGCCGGCCAGCGGCTGCGCTGCGGCGTACTCCTTGCGGATCGACATCAGGCCGGGCATCTCGTGCTCGGCGAGGGTGATCTCCTTGCGGCCGAACGCCGCGAGGGAGAGGTCGGCGACCTTGAAGTCCTGTCGATTGGCGACCGTCGTCATAACGGGCTGCTCCTCGTAATGGGGTCGAGGTGGGGCACGGATGGCTCTGCGGCGGCGGGCACAGGAATGCCCGAGCGCTCGCAGCGCAGTCCGTCGGAGGCCCTCTCTCCCTCGGCCGGTCCGCGCATACGGACCGATCGACCGCCATCAGCAGCGACGTCTGACACTGCCGTCGAATCTACACCGATCGGCCCAGCCGCTCCCAGTCCGCCCCGGGACGGGAAGTGACCGGGAAGCGGCCGGGGTGACGTACCGGGAGCGGAAGGGAGGGTGGATCGAGAGGCGGTCTGGAAAGGGTCGGGAGGGTTTCAGGCAGGGGCGGGGAGGGTGCTCGGAGGGCGTATGGGCAGGTGGATGGAGGGTGCGGTGGGCCGGTGTGGCGGTCGCGCAGGGCGGTCGTGTTGGGCGGGCAGTGCGGTGGGGCTGTCAGTGGCCGGATTCCGTCGGGGTGTCCGGGGTGCCGCCGTCGATCCCGCCGGGGGCGTCGCCCGGGGCCTTGCCGGGGTTGGTGCCGGCTGCTGCGGCGGCCTCGCTGAAGATGTCCGGTTCCAGATAGATGACCCGGGCGATCGGGACCGCCGCGCGGATCCGGCTCTCGGCGGCGTTGATGGCGTTGGCGACCTCGGTGGCCGTGTCGTCGTGCTGCACCGCGATCTTGGCGGCGACGAGCAGTTCTTCCGGGCCGAGGTGGAGCGTCCGCATGTGGATGACGCCGGTGACCGTGTCGCCGTCGACGACCGCGGCCTTGATCTTCTCGACCTGGTCGGCGCCGGCCGCCTCGCCGAGCAGGAGTGACTTCGTCTCGGCGGCGAGCACGATCGCGATGATGATCAGCAGGATGCCGATGCAGAGGGTTCCGATGCCGTCCCAGACGCCGTTGCCGGTCGCGAGGGCCAGGCCGACGCCCGCGAGTGCGAGCACCAGACCGATCAGCGCGCCGAGGTCCTCCAGGAGGACGACGGGGAGTTCGGGGGCCTTCGCCCGGCGGACGAACTCCCTCCAGGAGAGCGATCCGCGGGTCTGGTTGGACTCCTTGATCGCCGTACGGAAGGAGAAGCCCTCGGCGACGATCGCGAAGACCAGTACGCCGACCGGCCAGTACCAGGCCTCGATCTCGTGCGGGTGCTTGATCTTCTCGTAGCCCTCGTACACCGCGAACATGCCACCGACCGAGAAGAGCACGATGGAGACGAGGAATGCGTAGATGTAGCGCTCACGGCCGTAGCCGAAGGGGTGCTGGGGGGTGGCCTCGCGCTGGGCCTTCTTGCCGCCGAGCAGCAGCAGGCCCTGGTTGCCCGAGTCGGCGACCGAGTGGACGCTCTCCGCGAGCATCGACGACGAGCCACTGAACAGGAACGCCACGAATTTGGCCACTGCGATCGCGAGGTTGGCGCCGAGTGCCGCCACGATCGCCTTGGTTCCGCCTGACGCACTCATGGGTGCCTGGTGTCCCTTCTTCGGTGCTGCGGCCCTGGCGCCGCGGTACGGCCGGACATTGTTGCAGTCGCTGGTGCGGACGGTACGTCAGGCCACCACTGTGGCACGGAACAGAGTCCCCGTACCGGACACTTCGACCTTTTCGCCGGAGGGTACAAATACGGAGGCGCCGGGTGCGAGGTCGAGCTCGCCCGCCTTCGGGGCTCCCCCAGTGCAGAGCAGGATCTGCGGGGTGTCCCTGGTCAGGTCGACGGGGGCGGCGCCGGGCGAGAGGTCGAAGCGCGAGAGCCGGAATTCGTTCACGGGCGTCTTGTACAGCTCCTCGCCGGACGGCGAGGCCTCGGGACGCAGGACGCCGGGCTCGGTCGCCTCGAAGCGGACGATGCGCAGCAGTTCGGGTACGTCGATGTGCTTGGGCGTGAGTCCGCAGCGCAGCACGTTGTCCGAGTTGGCCATGATCTCGACGCCGAGGCCGTCGAGGTAGGCGTGCGGGACGCCCGCGCCGAGGAACAGGGCTTCGCCGGGCTGGAGTTCCACGTAGTTCAGCAGCATCGCCGCGATGACACCGGGGTCGCCGGGGAAGTGGTGGGCGATCCGGGCGTACGGGGCGTGGGCGCCGCCGAGGCGTTCGGCGGCGGCCGCGGCCAGGTTCACCGTTTCGGCCATCTCCGCGGGGTCGGCGCCGAGGATCGCGGTGAGGACCTCGCGCAGTGCGGCCTCTTCGGGGTGGGCGCCGAGCAGGTCGACGTACGGCTTGAGGGAGTCGACGCCGAGTGCCGCCATCGCCTCGGCCGCCTCGGTGGGCCGGCGGAAGCCGCACAGACCGGCGAAGAGGGTGAGCGCGCAGATCAGCTCGGGTTTGTGGTTGGCGTCCTTGTACGTGCGGTGGGGCGCATCGATCGGTACGGACCGGCGCTCCTCGTCCTCGTAACCCCGCTTGGCCTGGGTGAGGTCGGGGTGGACCTGGAGGGAGAGCGGGGCGCCCGCGGCGAGCAGTTTGAGGAGGAAGGGGAGGCGGGGGCCGAACTTCTCGACGGTGGCCCGGCCCAGTTCGCGCTCGGGGTCGGCGGCGATGACATCGGTGAGGGGCTGTTCGGAGCCGGCCTCTCCGGTGCCAGTTATGCGGGTGAGGAGCGAGGGGGCGCCGGGGTGGGCGCCCATCCACATCTCGGCCTGGGGTTCGCCGGTGGGGGCGATGCCGAGCAGTTCGGGGATGGCGGTGGTGGAGCCCCAGGCGTAAGGGCGCACGGTGTTGGAGAGCCGGTCCATGGTGTTCGTCCTTGTGAGGTGCGTGGATCGGGGGTGCGGTGCTGTGTGCTGTGTGCTCTGCGCTGTGTGCTCTGCGCTGTGTGCGCTGTGTTCTGGTGGCGGTTGCCCGTGTTCTGGTGGCGGCTGCGCTTCCGGTGAGGTGCGGTCGACCGGGCGGCTCGTCGGGGTCAGGCGCCGGCTGCCGACGCGAGTGCCAGGTAGACGGCGGCGAAGTCGGTGACCGCGAGCAGTTCGGCGAGGGCTTCGAGCTCGGTGCCCTCGTCGGGTTCGAGTTCACTGATCGCCGTGTCGTGGCCGAGGGCCAGTTCGCGGGCGGCGGGGGCCGCGCTCAGACCGCCGGTGGGACGGTCGCGGAGCAGTACGACGCGGGCGTGCAGCGGCTCCGGCTCGTCGACCCGGTCGCGGAAGAAGTCGTCGGGGTCGGCCCCGGCGGCGAAGGTGCCCGCCAGCAGTGTGCCGTGGGCGGGAAGCGCCTCGGGCAGTTCGGCGGCGAGGGCCGGGCGGCCGGCCAGCTCGGCCAGGACGGCGGCGAATCGGCGGCCGACCGGTCCAGCGGCGTCGCCCTCCGTCCAGATGAGGGGCAGGCTGTCGGCGAGTTCGGCCGCGAGGGTCTTGGCCGGGTTGCTGTACGTGGCGATGGCCGGACCGCAGCGTTCCGCGGTGCGATCCAGGCGATCGGCGACGCTCTGCAGCGCCTCGGCGGACGCGGTGAGCAGGCCGACCCGGTCCAGCAGCGCGAGCAACGGGGTGAACAGGGCCCAGAGCGTGCCCGGACCCGCGGCCGATGTCTCGGCGTCGTACTCGCCGTGCGGGGCGGAGGCCATCGGTACGACGAGTCCGTGCGCCCCGTCGATCGCCTCGCGCAGGGGCGACTGGCGGGGGGCGACGGCGACGACGCTGCAGCCTCGGCGGTACGCCTGCTCGGCGAGGAGGGCGAGGCCCGGCTCGGAGCCGTCTGCCGTGACGATCAGCAGCAGGTCCACGGAGCCGGCCCAGCCGGGCAGCGTCCAGCGCATCGCGCCCGCGGCGGGTGCGACGCCGGTGGGGTGGATGCGGGTGACGGGCGCGGAGGAGCCTGCCAGGGCGGTGATCAGGTCGGCGACGCCGGATGCGGCGGTGCCGGAGCCCGCGACGAGTACGGCGCGGGGGCGGCCCTCCGGGTTCAGTTGGGCGATCCCCGCCTCGGTGGTGTGCCGGGCGGCGGTACGGACCCGGGCCCCAGCCTCGGCGGCGCCGCGGAGCAGGCCGCGGCGGTCGGCTCGGGCCAGGGCTTCCGGGGCGTCGAGCAGCGACTCGTCGAGCATGGGGACGGTCCTCCGATCACGTGCTGATCACCGTGCGGGGTGCGGGCGGCGGGCCCGCTGCGGGCCCGGAGTCCGTTACGCGGGGCGGCGGGCCTCGTCGACGAGGAGGACGGGGATGCCGTCCCGTACCGGGTAGGCCAGGCCGCAGTCCTTGCCGGTGCAGACCAGCTCGGGGCTGTCGGCTGCCGACTGGTCATCGAGCGGGGAGTGGCAGGCCGGGCAGGCGAGGATCTCCAGGAGGCCGGCTTCGAGCGGCATGGGCGGGTCCCTTCAAGCAACGGATCAGGCGACGTCAGCCTACCGCCGGGGGCGGTGGGGTGCGGGGCGGGCCGGGGGCCCGCGGGTGGGGGGTGCGGTGTGGGTGCGCGGTGCGGTGCGGTGGGTGCGGTGTCGGGTGGGTGCGCGGTGCGGTTGCGCGGTGCGGTGCGGTGTTGGGCTGGTGCGGGTGCGCGGTGCGGGTGGGTGCGCCTGCGGCGGGCCTGTTCCCCTGCCCGCCCCTTCCCGTAACCGGGGCTCTGCCCCGGACCCCGCTCCTCAAGCGCCGGAGGGGCTGAAAACAAGCGGCGGAGGCTCTGGGAATGGGGCCGGGGCCCAGGGACTGGGGTGGAGGGCGGGGGCACCGGGGGCTGAAGGCAGAGCCCAAGCGGACGGATGGGCTGAAGGCAGAGCCCCAAGTGGCCGGAGGGTGCTGAAGCCGGAGCCCCCGGCACCGGACAAACCAGGCTGAAGCCGGAGCCCCCAGCGACCGGGACGCCGAAGGCGGAGTCCCCAGCAGCCGGACCAGGTCGGAGGCGGTGTCTCAAGCGTGGGGGGGGAGGGAGGGGGCCGGGGTTCGGACCAGGGCCAGGACCTCGTCGCGTACGGCTGTCATTGTCTGTTCGTCGCGGGCTTCCACGTTCAGGCGCAGCAGGGGTTCTGTGTTGGAGGCACGGAGGTTGAACCACCAGTCGGGGGCCGTGACCGTCAGGCCGTCCAGGTCGTCGGTCGTGACGCCGTCGCGGGGTGCGAAGGACGCGCGTACCGCGGCCGTGCGGCCCGGCTGGTCGGCGACCGTGGAGTTGATCTCGCCGGAGCCGGCGTAGCGGTCGTACCGAGCGACCAGTTCGGACAGGGGGCCCGGCTGACCGCCCAGCGCGGCCAGGACGTGGAGCGCGGCGAGCATGCCCGTATCGGCGTTCCAGAAGTCGCGGAAGTAGTAGTGCGCGGAGTGTTCGCCGCCGAAGATCGCGCCGTGCTCGGCCATCTCCGCCTTGATGAAGGAGTGGCCCACGCGGGTACGGACCGGGGTGCCGCCGTTCTCGCGGACGACTTCAGGGACCGAGAGGGACGTGATCAGGTTGTGGATGACGGTGCCCTTGCCACCGTTGCGGGCGAGTTCCCTGGCTGCGACCAGGGCGGTGATCGCGGACGGCGAGATGCCCTCGCCCCGCTCGTCGACGACGAAGCAGCGGTCCGCGTCGCCGTCGAAGGCGAGGCCGAGGTCGGCGCCCTCGGCCACGACCCGGGCCTGGAGGTCGACGAGGTTCTTCGGGTCGAGGGGGTTGGCCTCGTGGTTGGGGAACGTGCCGTCGAGTTCGAAGTACATCGGTACGAGGTCGACGGGCAGGTCCGCGAAGACGGTGGGGACGGTGTGGCCGCCCATGCCGTTCCCCGCGTCGACGACCACCTTCAGCGGCCGGACGGACGTCAGGTCGACCAGGGACAGCAGGTGGGCCGCGTAGTCGGTGAGGGTGTCGCGCTCGGTGACGGTGCCGGGGGCGGCGACCGGCTGCGGGACGCCGGTCCCGGACCACTTCTCGACCAGGGCGCGGATCTCCAGGAGCCCGGTGTCCTGGCCCACGGGTGCGGCGCCCGCCCGGCAGAGCTTGATGCCGTTGTAGCGCGCCGGGTTGTGCGAGGCGGTGAACATCGCGCCCGGGAGACCC
This sequence comes from Streptomyces sp. NBC_00984, assembly GCF_045162475.1. Taxonomy (NCBI): domain Bacteria; kingdom Bacillati; phylum Actinomycetota; class Actinomycetes; order Kitasatosporales; family Streptomycetaceae; genus Streptomyces; species Streptomyces sp. NBC_00984. The sequence continues at coordinate 5,557,819 of NZ_CP108734.1, read as the reverse complement.
AGGCTGCCCGAGGCGAAGTACAGCTGGTCGGTCGAGCAGAGGCCGATGAGTGTGACGTCCGCGCCACGCGCCGCGGCTCCACGTGCGAAGGCCCCCGAGAGGCCGGGCGACGAGGGCCGCATGTCGTGGCCGATCACGATCGCGTCCGCGTCCGTCACCTCGACGAACGCCGCCCCGAACTGCTCGGCCAGCGATTCGTCCCACTGGTCGGGCACCACTCCGCGCACGTCGTACGCCTTCACGATCTGCGACAGATCAGCAGCCACGGGCCGGTCCTCCTGAGATTTCTTCGGACCGCCCAAACTACCCGGCGGGCTGGTACGCCGTGCTCAGGGCAGCATCCGGCCCAGGACCGCCGCGCTCTGCGCCACCACGATCAGGCACATCACGAGCGGCAGCCCCTGGCTCCACGGCAGCACCTTGCGCAGCAGGGCACCCTCGCGTCCGGTCAGGCCGACCGCCGCACGGGCGATCGTCTGGTTCTGCGGGGAGATCATCTTGCCGAGCACCCCGCCGTAGCTGTCGGCCGCGGCGAGCAGCTCCGGCGGAGGCCCGACTCGCGTGCCGCCGATACCTGGAGTGCGCCGAAGAGCGCGTTCGCGGAGGTGTCGGAGCCGGAGCTGTCGGAGCCGGAGCCGGCGACGCCGAACCAGCCGAGCACCGGGGAGAGGGAGGCGAGTCCGGCTCCTGCGGCGGCCACGGACTGGCCGATGGTGGCGGCCTGTCGGAGAGGTTCATGACGTGCGCGAGCGCCAGAAGAGATTGGCGCCGGCCGGTCTGCCCGAGGGGCCGACGACGTCGCGGAAGGGCCAGTCAAAGACCCGGGGCGCCCTGGCCAGCAGCTCCTTAACCGGGTCGAAGCCCAGCGCCACCAGCATCAGGGAGGAGCTGGCGACGGACGCATCGAAGCCCGCGAGGGCTCCAGGAGCGCGCCGGGGCAGAAGGCGATGACGAGCGCCTGGATGCGCGGGTCGCCGGAGAGCCGGCCGAAGGACCGGCGGAGGATGAGGATGTCGAAGTGCCGGGTGCGCACGGTCATCCGGTACACCCACAGGGCGTTGACGACGATCCACATGATGGGGAAGAGCCCGAAGAGCACGCCCTGGGCGCCCGCGGCGAGGTCCTGGCCGAGCGGCATCCCGTACGCGAACGAGCCGACGGCCACCGCGACGGCCAGTCCGACGAGCCCGGCCCGGTGCGCACGCATCCGGACCGCCCCGAGCAGTACCAGCACGGTGACCAGGGGAAGCGATGCGACGAGGGAGGACCGGACGAGCGAATCGGCTACGGTTCGAATTGCTGGACAAACACACAGACCCCCTCGGATTCCGTGACGCGGAAAGCGCGTTCCCACGAATGAGGGGATAGTCGTGTTCACGACAAACATGGATCAATGGATCAATGGATCAATGGATCAATGGATCGTACTGACCGGTGGGACAGGTCGATGGCTCGGTGACTTCGGTGACTTCGGTGGCTGAAGACCCGAAGCGGACCGGCTCAGGAGTCCGGTGAACGCAGCACCCTCAGATGGCCGCGGCGCGCGACCTCCCTCGGATCGGCGGCGTGCGGACCGCCGGCCCTCCTGTCGGCGCCACGGTCCTGCGGCCTCGCCGCTTCCCGTACGGCATTGGCGAGCGCTTCGAGATCGTCGCCGCTGGGGCGGGTGGGAGCGGAGGGGTCGGAGAGCCGGACGACCTCCCAGCCGCGTGGTGCCGTCAGCCGTTCACTGTGCTCGGCGCAGAGGTCGTAGCAGTGGGGCTCGGCATAGGTGGCGAGCGGGCCGAGGACCGCAGTCGAGTCGGCATAGACGTACGTCAGTGTCGCGACGGCAGGGCGGCCGCACGCGGTGCGCGAACAGCGACGTACAGGGCTCACGATGTTGGACGGTACCGCACTCTTGAGCGGGCTGCGACGACTCTCCCTCAGGTCACCCCACCGTGTCGCCCTGTGAACTCCGGCACGAGCGCCTTCCGGACAGACCATCCGACCTGCGAGGGAACGGAAAAAGACCGGCCCTGGCGGCAACGATTCCGGTCACCACTCGGCACAAAAGCTGTCATACAGCTAGAGATCAACGGTCAGGAGCAGGGTCTGAAACGGGCCCCCGATTGGCCGGATTGTTCAGGATTTGACATGCCGTTGCCCTGTCCCGGAAAACGCCGATGCCCTGTCGGGGAGCGGCGGTCCGCCCGACCCGTGGAGAGTTACCCTGCGTCAGTGATGGACAGTCCCGTACCTCCCCACCCGCCCGAGCCGCGCCCACGTCGTCGTGACCGCCATGGCCGCGGCATGCGGGGGCCCGTCGCCCCGCCCCAGGTGCCGCTCTCGGCCAGCAGGGCGGAGAACTTCCGCGATCTCGTGCAGGACTCGGTGGAACGGCTGGAACGGCGCTGGCCGCAGCTGGCCGATGTCGACTTCATGGTGCTCGACGTGCCGGGGACACAGGAGGAGACCGTGCCGCTGGGGCGGGCGGTCTCCGCGGAGAAGGGCCGGCCCGCGCAGATCGTGGTCTACCGGCGGCCCGTCGAGATCCGCACCAAGAACCGCGACGAGCGCGCCCTGCTGGTCCACGAGGTCGTGGTGGAGCAGGTCGCGGAGCTGCTCGGGCTCGCGCCGGACTCCGTGGATCCGAGGTACGGGCAGGAGTAGCGCCGGCCGTACGGACGGGAGCCCGGTGTCCCGGCCCCCGCCCGTACCGCCCGCTCAGTCGTCGAGGACCGAGAGGTCCTGCTCGGCCGCGGGGACCTCGACCGTTCCGAGGTCGTCCGGCAGGGTCTGCACGGTGAACATCTGGACGCCGTCCTGCGCGAGGGTGAGCGCGCGTGCGGCGTGGACCGGGCCGCCCGACTCCGTCTCCACCGTCAGGGCGTAGCCGCCCTTGAGGCCGGACGGTACGGGCGGGGTGACCGCCAGCGTCGTACCGCCCTTGACCGTGTACTTCTTGACGGCCTGTTCGCCGCCCCCGCTGCCCGCCGACGCGGTGACCTTGACGGTGGCGGTGGCCCCCGGCGCGGTGAGCGAGAGGACCGAGCCCTTGTCCCGGTTGTCGGCCACGCTCGCCCGCGCGCCCACCGGGCCGGTCGCCGGGATGTAGCCGACCTCCTGCTTGTCGCCGGTGCCGCGGACCACCCGCAGTGCGGCGACCACCGGGGTGCCCTTCCCGCCCTCGGCGGGGGTCAGCAGCAGGGAGCCGGCCTCGCCCTTGGTGATGTCCTTCAGGTCGACACCCGCGGTCATCCGCGACTTGACGTGGATGGCCTCGTGCCCGACCGGGGAGATCGCGCCGGTCCTGCCGAGCAGTTTCACCTTCAGATCGGCGTCGCCGTCGCCCGGTGCGAAGACCACGAGCCGGACCGAGGTGGCGTCCGCGGGGATACCGGGGAGCACCAGGGTGCCCGTCGGGTCGGTGGAGGCGGCCAGCCAGTCGCTGCCGGTCCCCTCGTCCGCGGTCCTGACGACCGCGCCGACGCGTCCGGTGCGGGTGGTGACGTGCACGGTCACGTCCTCGGCGGCCTTGCTCGTCAGCGTGGAGATCAGGACCGGCACGCTGGAGCGGGCGGGCACCGTGATGCCCTCGCCGACATCGGACTTCAGGGAGCCGTCCGGACCGTACAGCTCGATGTCGGCGACGGCCGCGGTGTCGTCCGGGTTGGTCAGGTGGACGTAGTCCTCGCGGGTCTTCGCGGTGCTCGCGGCCGGGAACCAGAAGTCCGTGCCGGGCCCGGTGCAGCTGACGCCGAGCAGGCCGCGGGCGCCGCCCGCCTCCACCATGGTGGTCTGCTGGGTGGTCCAGCCGGGGGCCAGGCGGCCGGTGGCGGTGCCGACCAGCGCGGGGGCGTCGGCGCCGGACACCTCGGCGGTGGCCGGTTTGCCGGGCTCCTTGAGCGAGATGACCGGCTTTCCGGGATCCGCCTTCTTCTTGCCCTTCTCGTCCTTCCCGCCCTTCTTCCCGCCGTCGGCCGCGGTGGAGTTGTGCAGTTCGGCCGCGCCGGCCTCGCCGCCACTGCCGCCCGCGGGGGTGACGGAGGTGTAGGTCGTCTCCGCGAGGTCCGAGAGGCCGGGGGCCGGGCAGAGCAGGCTGGACCGTTCCACCGGCAGCCGTGCGGCGGACTTCGCCGGTGCCGCGTCCCCGTCGCCGGGCGCGGTGAGCGCGGCGAATCCGGTGACGGCAGCGAGGGCGACGGTGCCCGCGATGAGGGACAGGCTGGTGGACTTCACTCGGACTCGCCTCGCGATGCGTTGCCGGTCGGCCACGGGTTCTGGCCCGGGGCGGGGTTCTCGTCGGGGTTCTGCGGGTCGTACTGGCCCTGTGGTGCGCCCTGCTGTCCGCCCTGCTGCCCGTAGTGGGCCTGGGGGTCGTACGGGGCCTGGGGGTCGTACGGGGGGGTCTGGGCCTGGGCCTGCGGGTCGTACTGCTGCTGCGCGGCGTAGCCGTACGGGTCGTAGGTGTTCTGCTGGTACGGATCGGCGGCGAGGTGGTCCTGCTGCGTGCCGTACTGGCCGTTCTGCTGCGGGTCGTACCGACCGTCCTGGTACTGGCCGGTCTGGTACTGCTCGCCCTGGTACTGCTGGTAGCCGGTCTGCTGGTACTGCTGCGCGTCCCATTCGCCGTACTGCTGCTGCGGCACCGCCGCGTACCGGCCGGTGTCGGCCTGCGGGGCGAAGGTGTCCTGGTCGTCGGCCTGCGGGACGAAGGTGTCCTGGTCGTCGGCCTGCTGGGCGAAGGCGTCCCGGTCGTCGGCCTGCGGGACGAAGGCGTCCCGGTCGTCGCTCCCGTGCGGTTGCGGCTCGGCGGTCTGCTCGGCGGGGGTGTGCTCCCCCGCCTGCTGGGCCGGGATGTACTGGCTCGCCGCGTCCGGTGCCTCCTCGGCCGGACCGTTCCCGGCCGACTCGGCCTCCGCCTCCGCCTGGGCGGCCGCGCGCAGCCTGCGGGCCCGGCGTCCCTCGCCGGCGACCGGTTCCGCGGGGACCGGCACGGTCTCCTCGGGAAGGTCGTCGTCGATCTCCCGGCGACGGCCGGGCAGGGCGAGGACCAGCAGGACGACGGCCAGCGCGGACTGGGCCCAGATCCAGGCGGTGTGGGTGAGCGGGGTGTCGTACGTGAGGTCCAGCGTGCCGCCCTCGGCGGGGAGCTCGAAGCCCTGGGCCCAGCCGTCGACGGTCTTCGGGGTCAGCGCCCGGCCGTCGAGCGTGGCCTGCCAGCCGGGGTCGGCGGCGTCCGCGATCCGCAGCACGCGGCCGGAGCCGCCCGCCGGGATCCTGGTGTGCGCCTCGACGGGGAGGGAGCCGACGGGCAGCGGTTCCCCGTCGGTGCCGGACGGGACGATCATGACTCGGGCGACCTGGCGGTCGACCCGCCACAGCGCGCTGCCGTCCAGCTGACTCAGCCGGCTGAGCCCCGGGGTCGAGTCGAGTACCCGGCTCATCTCCTTCGGAGCGCCGTCGCGGACCAGTACGTAACGGATCGCGAAGCCGCTGAGCTGGCTGCCCTGGTCGGCTCCGGAGCCCGCGACCAGGTTGGCGACGACCTTGTCGAGGTGGCTGTTGCTGCCGCCCGCCTCGACCAGCTCGGCGTCACCGAGCCGCGCGCCGGAGCCGCGTACCAGGGTGTACGAGACGGCGGCGGGCGAGGTGCCGCCGAGGACCAGGGTGCGCGGCTGGTCCCGGGTGGTGCTCTCCTCCGCCACGAACGCGGGCACCTGCACCGGGTCGCGGCGCTCCAGCGGGCCCGCCGCGCCACTGATCATCCAGCCCGCGGCGGCCAGCGCCGGGGCGAGCGCGGCGGCGAGGGCGATCAGCACGGCGACCGGCTGCCGCCAGCCGAAGCTGAGCTCGGCGACCCGTACCCGGGCACCGTCCGCGCCGACCAGCGCGGCGGCGATCAGCGCGATGCCGTAGACCAGGGTGGCGGGACCGGCCCAGCCCGAGCCGTTGGCCAGCGCGGCGAAGACCAGCGCCACGAGCGCGACCGCCCACGCGGTGCGTACCGCGAACTGCCGTTCCCCGCGCAACAGCGCGGCCAGTGCGGCGAGCACGATGCCGAGCAGCAGCACACTGCCCGCCGCCTTGGGGCCGCCGGGGCTGATGGAGAGCAGGTCGAGCGCGGAGGCCGTGCCCGTACCGATGTCCAGGCCCGCCTCCTTCAGGAAGCCGGACGGGCTGGTGAGGAGCGAGAGCGACCAGGGCGCGAGAACGAGCAGCGGGGTGCCGATCGCGGCGAGGAAGCGGAGCCCGTACGCGGCGATGTCGTCGCGGCGCAGGGCGAGCACACCGATGCCGAGGACCGCGGCGAGCGGCCAGACGATCGGCGTGAACGCCATCACGAAGGTGAGGAGCAGGGCGTACGCCCAGGTGGCGCGCCAGCTGCCGCGGGCGTCACCGGTGGCTCGCATGCCGTGCGCGGAGACCGCGGCGCGGGCGATCAGCGGGAGCAGCACGGCCAGCACGGCGGTGCCGAGACGGCCGGTCGCCAGGGCGCCGGTCGCGGCGGGCAGGAAGGCGTACGCGATGCTCGCCCAGGCCCGCAGCAGCCTCGATTCGAGCAGCGGCCGGGAGGCGAAGTACGCGGTGAGTCCGGCGAGCGGTACGGAGCAGACCAGCAGCAGGGTGAGCGCGAAGCCGGTCGAGCCGAGGAAGAGCGCGGACAGGGCCGAGAGCACGGCGAGGTAGGGCGGCGCGGTCTGCGTGCCGCCGGTGCCGACCGTGTGCCAGCCGTCCGCGTACTTGCTCCACAGGTCGGAGACGTCGGCGGGGGCGGGCAGCAGTGCGCCGCCGGTCAGCGCCCCGCCGCCGAGCAGGCCGCGGCAGGCAACGAGCGAGACGAGGAGCAGGACGGCGAAGAGCACCGGGCCCGGCTTGCGCCCGATCCGCTTGAGCCGCGCGAACTGCTCGATCTCCAGGAAGTCCGCGTCGTCGCCACCGGGACCGGACTCCACGGCGCCGTGCCGGGAGCCGCCCGCGTCGGCGTCGGAGCCGCTGCCGAAGTTCCCGGCGACCTGATCGACGGTGGCGCGGACGGTGGCACCGGGCGGCGGGAAGAGGCCGCGCAACTCGGCCTGGTCGACGGCTCCCTTGCCACGGCTGCGCCGGGCCGAGAGGATCCGCCCGGGGCGCAGCAGGGTGCCGAAGAGCCCGGCGACCTCGTCGACGGCCTGGCCGGGCACCTTGCCGACGAGATACGCGAGGGTGCGCAGCAGGGTCCCCAGGACGAGCCGGAGCATCACCCAGGGCAGTACCTTGGCGCGGGCGTTGACCAGCATCGTGTAGACGGCGCCGGCCTTGTCGACGCGGTGCGGGGAGGCGACGGAGCGCCCCGCGCAGTCGATGGGGCGGCGCTCGCGGGCGGAGGCCTCGGCGTGCCTGAGGACGGCGTCGGGGGCGACGAGCACCCGGTGTCCCGCGACGTGCGCGCGCCAGCACAGGTCGACGTCGTCACGCATCAGGGGGAGCCTGCGGTCGAACCCGCCGAGCTCCTCCCAGATGTCACGGCGGATCAGCATGCCGGCGGTGGAGACGGAGAGCACGGTACGGACCTGGTCGTGCTGGCCCTGGTCCTGCTCGCGGCGGTCGAGTCCGGTCCAGCGGCGTCCGCTGTTGGCGATGGAGACACCGACCTCCAGCAGCTGCTTGCGGTCGTACCAGCCGCGCAGCTTGGGGCCGACGATCGCGGCGTGCGGATCGGCGTCGACGACGCGCAGGAGTTCGGCGAGCGCGTCGGGCTCGGGTGCGCAGTCGTCGTGGAGCAGCCAGAGCCACTGCACCGGTTCGCCGTGCGGCAGTTCGGGCAGGTCGTAGGCGTCGTCGCGCCAGCTCCGGCTGACGGGGTCCCAGCTGCTGGGGCGCTTCAGGTACGGCAGGTCCTCGGGGGTGAGGGCGCCGGCCGTGCGGGTGGCCTCGTCGACGGCGGTGCCGAAGCTCGTACGGCGCGCGAGGTGCAGGACCCGTTCGGCGCCGAGCGCCTCGGTGACCAGCCGCGCGGAGTCGTCGGCGCTTCCGGTGTCGGCGGCGACGACGTTCTGTACGGGGCGTTCCTGCCCGAGCAGCCCGGCGAGCGCGTCGGGCAGCCAGCGTGCGCCGTCGTGGGAGACGAGCACGGCGGTGACGACATGCCGGGGGAACTCTGGGGCGGCGGCGGCCGCGTACGGCGCCGCCGATTGGCTGTGCACGGACATCGAGGTACGGGCCCTCCGGCCGGGTCCGGGGGGCGTCACCCCGGGGGCTGCATCGGTGTACACGCGCGCCCTGTCGGGGCGTTGGCGCGTCTCGGACGGGGCCCCACACTAACGGTACGGATAACCGCGGCGGCGCCGAGCGCTCGAACGGGACCGCGGCCGGGCGGTGGTGGAGCCGCGGCGGATACGGCGATGGCCCGTCGTCTGCGGGCAGGGCGCAGGCGGCGGGCCATGGTCGGTCGCGGTCCGGGATGTCCGGTGTCGGGGTGTGCGGTTGCCAGGGCGTTCCGGCGATGAGGCGTTTTCGTCGCCGCGGGGTTCCGCGGTCAGACGGCGGCCTTCTTCAGGCGGCGCCGTTCACGTTCCGAGAGACCGCCCCAGATTCCGAAGCGTTCGTCATTGGAAAGGGCATATTCAAGGCATTCGGACCGGACTTCACAGGCGAGACAGACCTTCTTGGCCTCGCGGGTGGATCCGCCCTTCTCGGGGAAGAAGGACTCGGGATCGGTCTGGGCGCACAGTGCGCGCTCCTGCCAGCCGAGTTCCTCGTCCGCGTCCTCGACCAGCAGTTGCTGGAACAGCTCGGTCATGTGCGCCCCTCGTCTGTCTCTTGCGTCCCCGTGATGCAGCCGTTACTGATTGCGGCCGAACGACACGAGTGAAATTACAAGTGTGTAGCTCCGGGCCAGTCAAGCGAAGATCTGCTATTGGCCCAGGTATTCACTCTGCGGAACCAAGCGTATGCGAAAAGTGTGCAAATCACCAAAAACCTGACATATGCCATGGGCCTCACCGTGCCCCGCTTCTCACCGAGTGAGACGACCGGAGTCACCCCGATGTTTCGATTCGATCACCGAAGCGACCAAGATCACAGTCGGGTCACGGGAGCTCAACGAGGTTTGGGGGCACGGTTGATGCGCCACATCTCCGTCGCGGCGGCTGCATAAACCTTTCACCTCATCCAGTAACCGGATGAGGTGAAACATTACCCCCAAATCGGGCATCGAGTTGACAGCGACGGATCCAGCCGGTCTCCTTTATTGCATGCCAGCGACCGCCGCGATGTACGCCACCCACGTCCGTGGGTTCCGCACCGCTGTCCAGGCCCGCTGTTGCTGTTCCAGCTGTCACAGCTGTTGATGCCCCCAGGGCACCGGCTCTGATCCAGCTCCTCTCGCAGAGCTTCTCCGCAGCACTTCCGCTTCCGCAGGACTTCTTCATCCGCGGTCCTCCGCGCGGCCGAGGTTCTCCGGGCTCCGCGACACCCCGCACACGCACCCCCATGCCGAGGAACCACCTCACCCATGAACAGCGACAGCGACCTTCAGATCGCCGGCGACATCCTCGAGGTCCAGCACCTCCTCCAGCCGGCCCGCGAGCACCCCTCCACCGTGGCCGAGTTCGTCGGACTCGCCCGCACCATCGCCGCCGACCGTGCCCAGTGGGCACCGCTCGTCCGGTACGACACCACCACCCGCTGGTACCACCGGCTGCGCACCGGACTCGGCTACGAGGTCTGGCTGCTCAGCTGGGTGCCCGGCCAGGGCAGCGGGCTCCACGACCACGGCCGGTCCTCCGGTGTACTGACCGTCCTGGACGGCCGGTTGACCGAGCGCACCGAGCGCACCACCCGCGCGCTGGACGCGGGTGCGCAGCGGGTCTTCGCGCCCGGCTATGCGCACGAGGTGGTCAACGACTCCCTCGAACCGGCCGTCAGTCTGCACATCTACTACCCGGGTCTGACCGAGATGCCGATGCACGCGGCGCAGTGCGCCCCGGCAGCCGTGGACGTCGTACCCGCCTGACAGCCCACCCGTCGCCCACCACCGCCCCCGCAAGGACCAGGCTGCGCCTGACAGCCCACCCGTCGCCCACCACCGCCCCCGCAAGGACCAGGCTGCGCCTGACAGCCCACCCGTCGCCCACCACCGCCCCCGCAAGGACCAGGCTGCGCCTGACAGACTGTCTGCATGCGCATTGTGGTTCTGGCCGGCGGTATCGGTGGTGCTCGTTTTCTGCGTGGCCTCAAGCAGGCCGCGCCCGACGCGGACATCACGGTGATCGGCAACACCGGTGACGACATCCATCTGTTCGGGCTGAAGGTCTGCCCCGACCTCGACACCGTGATGTACACCCTCGGCGGTGGCATCAACGAGGAGCAGGGCTGGGGGCGTACGGACGAGAGCTTCCACGTCAAGGAGGAGCTCGCGGCGTACGGCGTGGGGCCGGAGTGGTTCGGGCTCGGCGACCGTGATTTCGCGACGCACATCGTCCGCACGCAGATGCTGGGCGCGGGCTATCCGCTGAGCGCCGTCACCGAGGCGCTCTGCGCGCGCTGGAAGCCGGGGGTCCGGCTGCTGCCGATGTCCGACGACCGGGTCGAGACGCATGTCGCGGTCGACATGGACGGCGAGCGCAGAGCGATCCACTTCCAGGAGTACTGGGTGAAGCTGCGTGCCTCCGTCGAGGCGCAGGCGATCGTCCCGGTCGGCGCCGAGCAGGCGAAGCCGGCTCCGGGAGTGCTGGAGGCCATCGCCGAGGCCGACGTGATCCTCTTCCCGCCGTCCAACCCCGTCGTGTCGGTGGGGACGATTCTTGCCGTGCCCGGGATCCGGGAGGCCATCGCCGAGGCCGGAGTGCCGGTCGTCGGCCTCTCCCCCATCGTCGGGGACGCGCCCGTGCGCGGCATGGCGGACAAGGTGCTCGCCGCGGTGGGCGTCGAGTCGACGGCGTCGGCCGTGGCCACGCACTACGGTTCCGGGCTGCTCGACGGCTGGCTCGTCGACACGGTGGACGCCGGGGCGGTCGGCGAGGTGGAGGCCGCGGGCATCCGCTGCCGTTCCGTGCCGCTGATGATGACCGATGTCGACGCGACGGCCGAGATGGCCCGGCAGGCGCTGGTGCTGGCCGAGGAGGTACGGGCGTGAGCGCCGGCGCGGCCTCCGGCGCGGCGCCCTCGTACCGGGTCTGGGCGCTGCCCGGGATGCCCGAGGTGCGGGCCGGGGACGACCTGGCGAAGCTGATCGCCGCGACCGGACCGGGTCTGGTCGACGGTGACGTCCTGCTGGTCACCTCGAAGATCGTCTCCAAGGCGGAGGGCCGGATCGTCGAGGCGACCGACCGGGAGGCGGCGATCGACGCCGAGACGGTCCGGGTGGTGGCGCGGCGCGGCGCGCTGCGGATCGTCGAGAACCGGCAGGGTCTGGTCATGGCCGCGGCCGGGGTCGACGCCTCGAACACCCCCGCCGGGACGGTGCTGCTGCTGCCCGAGGACCCGGACGCCTCGGCGCGGGCGATCCGCGACGGGCTGCGGGACACGCTCGGCGTCGAGGTCGGGGTCGTCGTCACGGACACCTTCGGGCGGCCGTGGCGCAACGGACTGACCGATGTGGCGATCGGGGCGGCCGGGGTCCGGGTGCTGGACGATCTGCGCGGCGGCACGGACGCGTACGGCAATGCGCTCAGCGCCACCGTGGTCGCCACCGCCGACGAGCTGGCCTCGGCCGGTGATCTGGTCAAGGGCAAGGCGGACGGACTGCCCGTCGCGGTCGTGCGGGGGCTCGGTCATGTGGTGGACCCGGCGGACACCGCGGGCGGCGCTCGGGCCATGGTGCGGGTCGCGGCCGACGACATGTTCCGGCTCGGCACGTCGGAGGCGGTACGGGAAGCGGTGACCCTGCGGCGCACGGTGCGCGAGTTCACCGACGAACCGGTGGACCCGGGTGCGGTGCGGCGGGCCGTGGCCGCGGCGGTGACGGCGCCCGCGCCGCATCACACGACGCCGTGGCGGTTCGTCCTGCTGGAGTCCGAGGGGGCACGGACCCGGCTGCTCGACGCGATGCGGGACGCGTGGATCGCGGATCTGCGACGTGACGGCAGGAGCGAGGAGTCGATCGCCAAGCGGGTGCGGCGGGGCGATGTGCTGCGCCGGGCGCCGTACCTGGTGGTGCCGTGTCTGGTGATGGACGGCTCCCACACGTACGGGGACGAGCGGCGGGACACGGCGGAGCGCGAGATGTTCGTGGTGGCCGCGGGGGCCGGCATCCAGAACTTCCTGGTGGCACTGGCGGGCGAGCGGCTGGGCTCGGCGTGGGTGTCGTCGACGATGTTCTGCCGCTCCGTGGTGCGCGAGGTGCTGGACCTGCCGGGAACGTGGGATCCGCTGGGGGCGGTGGCGGTGGGGCGCGCGGCGGCCGAACCCGCGGCGCGGCCGGGGCGGGACGCGGAGGCGTTCGTCGAGGTGCGCTGAGAGCCTGTCGGGTGACCTCGGATCGGAAAAGCGGACGCGGTCCGGTGCGTGCGGTTCCAAGGCGGAGGAGCGAGTCGACGCGGAGCGTTGGCGACCGACGACAGCGCGGGAAGCGTGCGTGCCAGGGCGTGGCCGACCGGTCGGAGGTCACCCGACAGGCTCTGAGGCGGGGGCGCTCCGGGAGCCGGGCCGGGGCGGGCGGCTCTACAGGCGGGCGATGTCGCCCCGGGTCATGCGCGGGGCGCGGCGGGCCGGGGTGTGGCCCGACAGCAGGATGAGTCGGGTCGCCCGGTGGCGCTGGCCCTCGTACGGGGCCAGGAGGGTCAGCATCTCCTCGTCGTCGGCGTCCCGGTTGCCCGCCAGGGCGTGGCCGACGATGCCGGGGAGGTGGAGGTCGCCGACGGTGACCGCGTCCGCGGCGCCGTTCGAGCGCTGGAGCGTCTCGGCGGAGGTCCAGGGGCCGATGCCGGGGATCAGCTCCAGGCGGGCCATGGCCTCGGGGAGCTCCATGGCAGCCGCCTCCTCCATGCGGCGGGCCACGCGTACCGCGCGCAGGATCGTGCCCGAGCGTTTGGCGTCGACGCCCGCGCGGTGCCATTCCCAGGACGGGATCAGGGACCAGGTGCGGGCGTCCGGCATGACGTGGAGACCCAGCGCGGTGAACGCGGCGTGGTCCGTGGGGCCGGGCGCCGGGGTGCCGTGCTTCCGGACCAGGAGGCGCCAGGCACGGTAGGCCTCGTCCGTGGTGACCTTCTGTTCCAGGATCGACGGGATCAGGGACTCCATGACCAGGCCGGTGCGCAGCAGACGCAGGCCGGGGCGGTGGTGCCGGGTCAGGGCGAGCAGGCGGTGGCGCGGGCGGAAGGCGTCCGGGTCGTCCGTCGCGCCGAGCAGCGTCGGGAGCCGGTCCAGCAGCCACGGTGCGCCGGGGCCCCAGGCCGCCGCGTCGATCCGGCCGCCCCGGGCGGTGAGGCGGAGGGTGCCGGGGCCCGCGGGTGTGCGGCTGGCCCGCCAGACCGTGCCGTCGCCGGTCATCCGGAACGTGGGGTCGGCGGGGCCGCGGCGCAGTGGCCCGACGACCAGGCGCAGGTCGAGCGGGCCGGGCGGGGTCCACTCACGGGTCAGCGCGTCCGCCGCCGGAGCCGCCGCCTGGTGCGGGACGGCCGCGCGGGGTGCACTGCGGGGTGCGAATCGTCCTGCCACGGTGAGGTCCTCGGTCGTCGGGGTGCCTGTCGAGGGTAAATGCTGCGGCCGGTGTCCGGCTGTTCGTCGGTCCGCGCCGTTCGCGGGACCGCTCCTCGCTATGCGTCGGAGGAGAAGCGCACCGCCGCGTCCGGGAGGACCGCCCCGCACCAGACGCGGATGCCGTCGCGCAGTTCGTTGTCGGCGCCGACCCGGGCCCCGTCCCCGACGACCGCGCCGGTGAGCACCGTACGGCTGCCGATCCGGGCACCGGCTCCGACCAGCGAGTCCTTGATCACGGCTCCTGGTCCGACGACCGCGCCGGCCAGTATCGCGGAGCCGTCGATCCGGGCTCCCTCGCCGATCAGGGCGCCCTCTCCGACCACCGTACCGCCGCTGATCTTGGCATCGGCGGCGACGGAGGCCGTCGGCAGCACGAGCCCGTCGCCGCATCGGCCGGGCACGGCCGGGGACGGGGCGCGGCCCAGGACCAGATCGGCGGAGCCGCGTACGAAGGCCTGCGGGGTGCCGAGGTCCAGCCAGTACGTGGAGTCGACCATGCCCTGGAGGTGTGCTCCGGAGGCGAGCAGTCCGGGGAAGGTCTCGCGCTCGACGGAGACGGGGCGGCCGGCCGGGATGGTGTCGATGACCGAGCGGCGGAAGATGTACGCCCCGGCGTTGATCTGGTCGGTGACGATCTCCTCGGGCGTCTCGGGCTTCTCCAGGAACGCGGTGACCCGGCCGCTGCCGTCCGTCGGTACGAGGCCGAAGGCGCGCGGGTCCTCGACCCGGGTGAGATGGAGGGAGACATCCGCTCCGGAGCTCGTGTGCGAGGCGACCAGCGACCGGATGTCCAGGCCGGTGAGGATGTCGCCGTTGAAGACGAGCACCGGGTCGTCCGGGCCCGCGGTCAGCCGGGACGCGACGTTGCGTATCGCTCCGCCGGTGCCGAGCGGTTCGCGTTCGGTGACGTACTCGATGTGGAGGCCGAGCGACGAGCCGTCGCCGAAGTACGGTTCGAAGACCTCCGCCAGGTACGACGTCGCGAGCACGATGTGCTCGACCCCGGCTGCCCTGGCGCGCGCCAGCTGGTGGGTGAGGAACGGAACGCCCGCTGCCGGAACCATGGGCTTGGGCGTGTGCACCGTGAGCGGGCGCAGCCGGGTTCCCTTTCCGCCGACCAGGAGGATCGCTTCTTTTGCCTCTGTCACAGCACTGACTCTGCTTCCTGCTGGGCCTGGCCTGGTTTCGGCTGGCCAGTGTATGCAGACCGGTTCGGTCGTCCCCGGTCAGCGGCCCGCGGCAGCCTTTGGTTCCGTTTAGCGGCCCTGGAGCTTGGCGGAGCTGGTCCGGGCCGAGCCGAGCTTCTTGTAGAGACGCGCTCCGGGGCATTCGGTTGCGAAGCCGTCCCGGTGGCCGGAGATGACGTTGAGTCTGACCTTCTTGCCCTTCTTGTACTTGTTCCCGCCGCCCGAGACGAGCGTGGTCTTGCCGCGCGGGTCGGCGCCGAACAGACCGAGCTTCCAGGCGGTGAGCTTCGCGACGGCGTTCACCGCGGCGGCGGGCGGGTTCGACCTGGTGAAGGTCCCGAGCACCGCGATGCCCATGCTGTTGGTGTTGAAGCCGAGCGTGTGCGCTCCCAGGACGGCCCGCGTCACGCCTCCCGCACGTCCTTCGTAGATGTTTCCGCACTTGTCGACGGCGAAGTTGTAGCCGATGTCGCGCCAGCCGCTGCTCTTGACGTGGTAGCGGTAGATGCCGCGCAGGACCGAGGACGCCTGGGCGCACGTGTAGTTGTTGCCCGTGGCGCTGTGGTGGATGAAGGCGGCCTTGACCGTGCTGGTGTAGACGAAGGTGCGTTCCCTGAGCTTCTCGTCGGCGCCCCAGCCCTTGCGGGTGATGATGCGCGGACGGGGACCGATGTACGGCTGGGCGCCGGGTGCGAGGCCCGCCTCCGCCTCGCCCTGCGCCTCGGACGCCGCCTTGCCCAGGGCGGGGAGCACGCTCGGGGAGAGAGGCGTGGTGCGCCCGTCCTCGGCGGCCGGGGCGCCCGCCGTGGTTCCGGTTCCGGGACCGGTCGCGGCCTCGGTTTCGGCCTCGGCGTCCGTCGCGGGGAGCTGCTGCGGGTCCTTGCCCGGGTCGACGAGTTCGAGGCGCAGTCCGATCGGCAGCGGTACGGGGGAGGCGGTGCGGTCCTGCGGATCCGGGGCCTCGGGGCGTACGCGGACCGCGACGCCGTCCGAGTCGCCGACCCAGAGCGGGGCGGTGGAGCCCCGGACGGATCCGGATTCGCGCTCGGCGGTGCCGGGGTCGGCGGCGTGCTCGGCGTTGTGGGTCTCCAGGTCCTGCCAGTCCGACCAGTCACCGGTGCCGGTGGCGCGGGTGCGGACCTGGACGGTGCCGTGGAGTTCGGCGTTCGCGTCGTCCCAGACGACGCCGACCAGGGAGAAGGGGCGGACCTCGCGTTCGGGCAGCCCCTGTTCGGGGGCCGCCGCGGCCCGGGTGGGTTCGTCGGTGGTCCGGTCGGACGGTGCCGGCAGGGTCCGCATCGGCAGGGACTGCGTCGAGCCCGGCACATCGACGGGCTCGGCGGGCCCGGCGGGCCCGGCCGACTCGGCGGGGACGGTGCGGGTGTCGGGGGCGGCGCCCGCGGGCACGGCCGGCAGCAGTACGAGAACGGCCGCGCAGGTGACACCTATCGAGGATGCAAGGAAGGCACGCATACGAATAATCCTGGGCATACACCAGCAACTCCGGCCACCGGGGTGTGCCCGCGCAATTGACGGCCCGTCTGCCCATCCGGTGCATCCGGCACCCTTCCTCCCCGCCGGGCCGGTGGCCGCCGCGTACCCTTGCGCGGATGAACGCCACCGACCGCACCCCTGCCGACCTGCTGCGTTCCGCACTCGCCGCGGACCCGGCCCGCCCCTTGGTCACTTTCTACGACGACGCCACCGGAGAACGCGTCGAACTGTCGGTGGCCACCTTCGCCAATTGGGTGGCCAAGACCGCCAACCTCCTGCAGGGCGACCTCGCCGCCGGACCGGGCGACCGGCTCGCGCTTCTGCTGCCCGCGCACTGGCAGTCCGCGGTCTGGCTGCTCGCCTGTTCCTCGGTCGGCGTGATCGCCGATGTGCAGGGCGACCCGGCCGGGGCCGACCTCGTCGTCAGCGGCCCGGACACCCTGGAGGCCGCGCGCGCCTGCCGCGGCGAGCGGGTCGCCCTGGCGCTGCGCCCGCTGGGCGGCAGGTTTCCGCAGGCGCCCGAGGGTTTCGCGGACTACGCGGTCGAGGTGCCGAGCCAGGGCGACCGGTTCGCGCCGTTCGCCCCCGTGGACCCGGACGCCCCCGCGCTGGCGGTGGACGGCGTCGAGCTGACATCGGCGCGGCTGGTGGCGCGGGCCCGCGAGGATGCCGGCGGGCTCGGTCTGTCCGCCGGATCGCGGCTGCTCACGGGGCGTACGTACGACACTTGGGAGGGGCTGAGCGCGGGGCTGTTCGCGCCGCTGGCCGCCGGGGGGTCCGTGGTCCTGTGCCGGCACCTGGGCCGACTGGGCGAGGAAGGGCTGGCGAAGCGTGTGGAGAGCGAGCGGGTCACCAACAGCGCGGTATGACAAGCAGGCTGAGGGCCACTCTTCCGGCCCACGTCGCGTCGAGTCCTCGGGGGCTACGCCTCAACTCCGGTACATGATCGGCGTTACGGACCACCAAGGACACAACCAAGCGTGAGGTTCAGCCGTCTACTCCTGCGACCGGCGGCCCGACGCGCCGCCGAACGTGAAGGATGGACGCAGACGTGAGTGAAAGCGCCGGCCCGCCGGACGACCCGGCGGCGGGCGGGGACAAGTCGCGGTCCGGGAACGGATCGGGCGCCCCGGTATCCGGAGCCGGGCACCGGCACCACTGGCTGCGCTGGACCGCGCTCGGCGCCTCGTTCGTCGTCCTGGTCGCGGCGGGCGTCGGCGCGTGGCTGTACCGGAAGCTCGACGGCAACATCAGGACCGACACGTCCGCCGCCGCCGAACTCAAGGCGTACGAGCGGGAGCGGCCCGCCTCCGTGGTGCACGACGCGGAGAACATCCTGCTCATCGGCTCGGACAGCCGGGCCGGGGACAACCGCAAGTACGGCCGTGACGACGGCGGCAGCCAGCGATCGGACACCACGATCCTGCTCCACCTCGCAGCGGACCGGAAGAGCGCCACCGCGATGTCCCTGCCGCGCGATCTGATGGTGCAGATCCCGGTCTGCCACAAGGCGGACGGCACGGCCACGAAGAAACAATTCGCCCAGTTCAACTGGGCCTTCGAGTTCGGTGGCACCGCCTGCACGATCCGTACGGTCGAGAAGATGACCGGCGTCCGGATCGACCACCACATGGTCGTCGACTTCAACGGCTTCAAGGACATGGTCGACGCCGTGGACGGGGTCGAGGTCTGCCTGAAGAAGCCGGTCGACGACGCGGACGCCCACCTGAAGCTCCCCGCCGGGCGCCAGAAGCTCGACGGCGAGCAGGCGCTGGGGTACGTACGGGCCCGCAAGTCGATCGGCAACGGCAGCGACACCGAACGGATGGACCGCCAGCAGCAGTTCCTGGGCGCGCTGGTGAACAAGGTCCAGAGCGACGGTGTACTGCTCAATCCGACCCGCCTCTACCCGGTGCTGGACGCGGCCACCAAGGCGCTGACCACCGACCCGGGGCTGGACAGCCTCAAGGACCTGTACGAGCTGGTGCGCGGCATGCGCAACGTACCGACCGACAAGGTGCAGTTCCTGACGGTGCCCCGGCAGCCGTACGCCGCCAACCGGAACCGGGACGAACTCGTACAGCCCGATGCGAACCGGCTCTTCAAGCGGCTGCGCGACGACGATCCGGTCGCCGTGGTCCCGGCGGACCGGCTCAAGCGTGACGACGAGAAGAACAACGGGAAAAACAATGCCGCGACCGATACCCCGGATGCTTCGGGCCCCAGCCCCACACCCACATATTCGGGCAACAACGCGGCGGCGGACCTGTGCAAGCAGTAAAGCAATTCCCAAACAGAAGCCGGTGATCGGCGTGTAATGGGCAGTATGACCAGTTGTAAGGACCGTGGAATTTGTCACGCACGTCGCTCGACGTGGAACAGGGCCGATAGTGTGACGCGATCCGGTGCTGCCGGCCACCAGGCCGCGCACTTCTGGAGCGAAAGATCGAGCGCCTGATCGGGGGAGGCGCCTCGCGTGGCACCGACGGAGGACTCAAGCAACCGTGGATGCGCAAAGCCGTGGGCGGGCGGACGGAATCGACCCCGCAGACCAGTGGGTACTCAACCCGCACACCGGCGATTACGAACTGCGACTGAATAATTCCGGAGGGGATTCGGACGGCCCTTCCCGTACTTCCGGCGCGCGTGTTCCCAAAAGCAGAGGACCGGCCCGGGAGGACGGCGGCGGGCGCAGAGGCGCCTCCCGTGACGGCAGGGGCGAGCGCCGGAATCCGGCCCGCGACGGCCAGGGGTCCGGTTCGAACCGCGAGGTGCCGGGGCAGCGCAGCCGCCGTTCGGCCAACGGCCCGCGCGGCCAGGAGAGTTCCGGTCCGGGCGGCCCGGCGGGCCGCCGCAGCCGCAAGGCCCCCAAGGCCCGCCGCAAGAAGGCTCTGCTGTGGACGGGCGGCACGATGGCCTTCGTTCTGGTCGGCCTGTCGGTGGGTGGGTACGCGCTGTACCAGCATTTCAACGGCAACCTGAACACGGTCGACGTGGGCGGGTCCGGCAACAAGAACGTCTTCGACACCGACGCCCCGATCAACATCCTGATCATCGGTACCGACAAGCGCACCGGCAAGGGCAACGAGGGCTACGGCGACAAGGGCAGCGTGGGCCACGCCGACACCAACATCCTCTTCCACGTCTCCGAGGACCGCACCAACGCGACGGCGCTGAGCATCCCCCGCGACCTGATCACCGACATCCCGGACTGCAAGGTCAAGCAGCCGGACGGCTCGGAGAAGGTCGTCCCGGGGACGCAGAACGTCCGCTTCAACCAGAGCCTCGGCCAGGAGGGCCGTAACCCCGGCTGCACCATGGAGACGGTCAAGGAGATCACCGGCCTGAAGGTCGACCACTTCATGATGGTCGACTTCAACGCGGTGAAGGAGCTGTCCACGGCGGTCGGCGGGGTCGAGATCTGCCTGGCCAAGCCGGTCAAGGACCCGGACTCGCACCTGGACCTGCCGGCCGGTGAGCACCGCATCCAGGGCGAGGACGCCCTGGCGTTCGTACGGACCCGGCACAGCTTCGGCAACCATGGCGACCTGGACCGGATCAAGGTCCAGCAGCAGTTCATCGCCTCGATGATCCGGCAGATGCAGTCGGACGACACCCTGACCAGCCCGACCAAGCTGTACAAGCTGGCGGACGCGGCGACCAAGGCACTCACCGTCGACACCGGCATCGGCACGGGGAAGAAGCTGGCCTCGCTGGCCCAGGAGCTCAGCAAGGTCAACACGAAGAACATCACCTTCACCACGGTGCCGGTGCTCGACAACCCGGCCGAGAAAACACCGGTCACCGTCGTACTGAACCCGCCCAAGTCCGACCCGCTGTTCGCCATGATGCGCGACGACACCTCGCTGACCGAGGTGAAGTCGAAGAAGAAGGCCGCGAAGAGCAAGCAGGACGCGCTCCTCAAGGGCTCCAAGGCGGCCGCGGGCGACGTACGCGTCGATGTGTACAACGGCGGCAAGGTGCCCGGCGCCGCGCAGGCGACGGTCGCCTGGCTGCAGAACGACCAGGGCGCACTCAAGTCCACGAACAAGGCGAACGCCCCGGCGAAGGTCGCGAAGACGACGCTGGAGTACGCGCCGAACCAGGCGGACCAGGCCCGCGCGCTGGCCGCCATGATGGGCCTGCCCGGCTCGGCCATGAAGAAGGGCACCACGGACGCCGAAGGGCTCCAGGCGATGGTGCTGACCCTGGGCAACGACTTCAAGGGCGCGGGCACGCCCATCGTCGGACCGGCAAAGGTGCCGGCCGACATTCAGCAAGCAAACGCCGACAAGGCAGAGTGCGCCAAGTGACACCGGGTCACTGCGCGGAACAACGAGTCTGAGCAGCAGGGGGGTCCTGGTGGCACGAAGCAGTACGCCTGGGGAGGGGACGCGGCCACGCGTCCGGCACGCCGGCCAACTCGGCTGGGACGACGGGCTGTACGAGGAGGGGTCGGAGAGCAGCACGGACTCCGGCACCGGGGAGCAGCGGGCCGCTTCCGGGGAGAGCGGTCACCGGCGCAGTGGCTCGAAGCGGCGCGGCAAGAAGGGCAAACGCCGGGTGCTGCGCTGGAGCGCGTCGGTTCTCGCGCTGCTCATAGTCGGCGGCGCGGGGGCCGGATACCTCTACTACGAGCACCTCAACGGCAATCTCAAGAAGGCCGATCTGACCCTCGGCGACAAGAAGATGGCCGACCACAAGGCCAACGCCGCCGGTCAGACCCCGCTGAACATCCTGCTCATAGGCTCGGACGCGCGGGACTCCAAGGAGAACCAGAAACTCGGCGGGGCGAAGGACACCTTCGGGGCGCCTCCCCTGGCCGACGTACAGATGCTGCTGCACGTCTCCGCCGACCGCAGCAACATGTCGGTGATCAGCATGCCGCGCGACACGATGCTGAAGATCCCGAAGTGCACCGACCCGAAGACGAAGCACGTCTACCAGGCGACCACCGGTCTGGAGATGACCAACGAGACGCTCGGCCGCGGCGGTCCCGGATGCTCCGTGGCCACCTGGTACGAGCTCACCGGCATCACCATCGACCACTTCATGATGATCGACTTCTCCGGTGTGGTCTCGATGGCCGACGCGATCGGCGGCGTCCCGGTCTGTGTGAAGAGCAATGTCTACTCGCGCAACAGCGCGGGCAAGGGCTCCGGGCTGAAGCTGGAGAAGGGCACCACGAAGATCAAGGGCCAGCAGGCCCTCCAGTGGCTGCGCACCCGCTACGGCTTCGAGGACGGCACCGACCTCGGCCGCACCCACGCCCAGCACATGTACATGAACTCGATGGTCCGTGAGCTGCGCAAGGGCACCAAGCTCACCGACCCGGGCAAGCTGACCGACCTCGCCGAGGCGGCAACCGACGCGCTCACCGTCGACAAGTCCATCGAGACGGTCAAGAAGCTCTACGACCTCGCGGAGGAGCTCAAGAAGGTACCCACCAAGCGCATCACCATGACGACGATGCCGAACGTCTACGGGACGGGCACGCTCAAGGAGCGGGTGCTCCCCAAGCCCGGCGACGCCGACCAGCTCTTCCAGATGGTCCGCGACGACGTCCCGCTCGACGGCAAGGCGTCCAAGCGCAAGACGCCGGCCGCTGCCAAGAAGCCCACGGCATCCCCGGCCGAGATCCCGGTGACCGTCCGCAACGGAACGCGTACCGACACCGATTACCCGGTCAAGGGCCGCGCCTCGACGGTCAAGGAGCTGCTGACCGGCAAGGGCTTCACCCAGGCCGCGATCGACTCGCAGAACACCGAGGCGGAGAAGCGGACCGGGATCCTCTTCCCCACCGTGGACATGGAGGGCAACGCCCAGTCGGTCGCCAAGGCGCTCGGCATCCCGCTGTCGGCGGTGAAGAAGTCGACCGACGTCTCGGGCATCACGCTGACCGTGGGGGCCGACTGGCGCGAGGACGGCGACTACCACGCGTCCTCCGCCGAGGAGAAGACCCCGGACAGCGCGCGGGCGCTCAACGGCGACGACGAGACGGCCTGCATGGACATCCAGCCGGGCTTCAGCTGGTAGCCGGGTACGACGCACCGCGGGGCCCCTCCGGTACATCGGAGGGGCCCCGTGTGGTTCCGGTGCTCAGACGGTCACGGCCGGGCGGCGGCTGGCGATGACCTTCTTCGCGAGCGAGCGCGGGCTGGTCAGGAAGCCGTATCCCCACGACATGTGCATGGTCGCGAGGGCCACCGGGATCTGTGCCCGCGCCTTCAGCGACAGGCCCTTGCCCGCCGGTACGGACCCGGCGACGATCGCCGCGACGTACCCGGCGGGGACGACGAACGCCCACGGGGTGACGGCCGCGCCGACCACGATGCCCGCCGCGATCGCGCAGACGGCGGTGGGCGGGGCCAGGTAGCGCAGGTTGATCGAGCCGGAGTGGTAGCGGGCGACGACGTGCCGCCAGCGGCCGTAGTCCTTGTACTGCTTGGCCAGCGCCCGCACGGAGGGGCGCGGCCGGTACTGCACCTTCAGCTCGGGCGAGAACCAGATCAGGCCACCGGCCTCGCGGATGCGGAAGTTCAGCTCCCAGTCCTGGGCGCGGATGAACTCCACGTTGTAGCCGTCGGCCTTCTCCAGCGCCTCGCGGCGGAAGACGCCGAGGTAGACGGTCTCCGCCGGGCCCGCCTGGCCGCCGGTGTGGAAGGCCGCGTTGCCGACGCCGATCTTCGACGTCATGGCCGCGGCGACGGCGTCCTCCCAGGCGTTCTCGCCCTCGGCGTGCATGATGCCGCCCACGTTCTGCGCACCGGTCTCCTCCAGGAGGCGGACGGCGGTCGCGATGTAGTTCGGCGAGAGCATGCCGTGGCCGTCGACCCGCACCACTATCGGGTGGCGGGAGGCCTTGATCGCGGCGTTGAGGGCGGCCGGGGTGCGGCCGGTCGGGTTCGGGACGGTGTGGACCCGGGGGTCCTCGCGCACCAGTTCCGCGGCGATCTCGTCCGTCCGGTCCGTGGAGGGGCCCAGCGCGATGACCACCTCCATCTCACCTGCGTACTCCTGCTCCAGGATGTGCCGGACGGAGTTCCTGAGGTGACGTTCCTCATTGAGCACCGGCATGATCACGGAGACGGCGGGGTGCTGCGCGGCAGACATGGTGATCCTCGGGTGGTCCTCGGGAGCGCCGGGGGTTCGCACCCCACCAGGCGGCATGATTCGGCCGCCACGTTACCGCGAATGGGGGATACCGGCGCGCCCCGCCGGGTTGCGCACCGGGCCGTAGATCATATGGACCTACTGTGCGAACGGTTCCCCTCGCACCGCGGAGGTCCCCCGTGCCCACACCGCACCACTCCCCCAGTTCGTCGCGCTCCCGCGCGGTTCCGCCGCAGCGCAGGTCCAGAAAACAGGACGAGCGGCCCCGCTGGGGCATGCGAATGGTGACCGGTCTTTCCGTGCTGGTGCTGGGGGCCGGCGGGATCGGTCATGCGGTGGTGACCAATCTGGAGACCGGGATCGACCGGATCGATCCGTTCAAGGACATGAAGAACCGGCCACGCGCGGGCAACGGCATGAATCTGCTGCTCGTGGGCACCGACGGCCGCGACCGGATCACCGCGGAGGAGAAGGAGAAGTACCGGCTGGGCGGTGCGCCCTGCCACTGCACCGACACGGTCATGCTGGTGCATCTGTCGGCGGACAAGAAGCGCGCGAGCATCGTCTCGCTGCCCCGCGACAGCTACGCCGAGATCCCCGAGCACACCGACCGGAACACCGGTGCGCAGCACTCCGCGCACCCCGTGAAGCTGAACGCGGCCTATGCCGAGGGCGGGCCGAGTCTGACCGTGCGGACCGTTGAGCACATGACGGGCATCAAGATCGACCACTATCTGGAGGTCGACTTCACCAGCTTCATGAAGACGGTGGACACCCTGGGCGGGGTGAAGATCTGCACGACCCGGCCGATGAAGGACTCGTACACGGGTCTCGATCTCGCCGCGGGCACCCATGAGCTGAACGGCGGGCAGGCCCTCCAGTACGTACGCTCCCGGCATATCGACGCGGCCGCCGACCTGGGCCGGATGCAGCGCCAGCAGAAGTTCCTCGCCTCGCTGATCAAGCAGACGACCAGTAGCGGCGTGCTGCTGAACCCGGTGAAATTCCAGGACGTCGCCTCGACGATGCTCAGCTCCGTCCGGGCCGACAAGGGGTTCGGTACGGAGCAGATGCTGGAGCTCGGCCAGGCGATGCGCGGCTTCTCGCCGGCCTCGTCCGAGTTCGCCTCCGTACCGATGGGAAATGTCTCCTACCCGGTCAACGGCATCGGCTCGACGGTGAAATGGGACGAGGCGAAGTCGAAGAAGCTCTTCCGGGCGCTGCGCGAGGACAAACCGCTCGCCCCCGCGCGGCCCGAGCAGCCGAAGGCGGTGAAGGTCGACGTCGCCCCCCGGGAGGTCCGGGTCCAGGTCTACAACGGGACTGCCAGGGACGGACTCGGCAAGACGGTCGACGACGCGCTGCGCGCCACCGGCTTCGACACCACCCGCGCCCCGCTCAACGGGGAGCCGCGCGGCCTCAAGCACACCCTGATCACCTACGACCCGCGCTGGGACCGGTCCGCGAAGTCGCTGGCCCTCGCGCTGCCCGGGGCCGAGCTGCGGGCGGTGCCGGGGCAGGGCGCCACGCTGCGGGTGACGGCGGGCGCGGACTTCGAGAAGGTGCGGCAGGTACAGGCCGAGGAGACGAACAACGGCGAGTTCGACACGGTCACGGGTGACCAGGTGGCCTGCCCCTGACCACGCCCCCGGGGCACCGGCCCCGACAGCCTCTCAGTCCTCGATGCCTTCCGCCGCGCGCTTCTCGCGCAGTTCCCTGATCGCGCGGCGGCGGGCGAGGCGGTGGGTGCGCCGGATCTGCGCCTCCTGGTAGCGCCGCTTGTCGCGCCCCGTCTCCGGGATCACCTGCGGTACGGGGCGCGGCTTGCCGTCCGCGTCGACCGCGGCGAACACCAGGTAGGCGCTGCCGACCTGCTGGGCGGGGGTGGATTCGTTCCAGCGCTCGGCCATGACCCGGACGCCGACCTCCATCGAGGAGCGGCCGGTCCAGTTCACCTGGGCGCGGACGTGCACGAGGTCACCGACCCGGACCGGCTCCAGGAAGACCATCTCGTCCATCGAGGCCGTCACGGCGGGACCGCCGGAGTGCCGGCCGGCCACGGCGCCCGCCGCGTCGTCGACCAGTTTCATGATCACGCCACCGTGCACCGTACCCAGCAGATTGGTGTCGCTGCCGGTCATGATGTGGCTGAGGGTGGTCCGGGAAGCGGCGGTCGGCTTGCCCGGAATGTCGCCCTCCGGGCGCGGGGCCTGATCTGTCATACCGTCCACCTTATGCGGGGGCTTCCACCCGGCGGCAATGCATCAGCTTCGCAACAGCCCTGATGCGATTTCCCGCACCCCCTGTAATAGCGGTACTCCTGGCCTGCACACTGGTTCGCATGAACGATTGGCCCGAGGGATGGTCCGACGACAACCGCCGCGGCAACCGCTACGGGCAGGGCAGCGCCGGTGAGCAACCGGAGAGCGCCCGCTCGATGCCGCATGTCCAGCGGCGCCCCGCCCCGCAGCGGCAGCACCCCGCGCCGCCGAGGCAGCGGCCGATCCCCCAGCAGCCGGGCGGCTACGACAACGGTGGCCCGCAGTACGACAGCGGGTACAGCACGGGCCAGGTCTACGGCGGCGGCAATGCCGGCGGCCAGGGCAACGGCCACGGCGGCGGCCAGGGCGGTGGCGGCTACG
The DNA here is from genome assembly GCF_045162475.1 of Streptomyces sp. NBC_00984. Classification (NCBI taxonomy): domain Bacteria; kingdom Bacillati; phylum Actinomycetota; class Actinomycetes; order Kitasatosporales; family Streptomycetaceae; genus Streptomyces; species Streptomyces sp. NBC_00984. The sequence goes on along the minus strand of NZ_CP108734.1, from coordinate 5,531,715 downwards.
CCCAGGGACGCCCGGCGCCCGACTGGCGCCGCCGGATCAAGATAGGCGCGCTGTCCCTGGTGGTCGTGGTGCTCGCGGTCTCCATCGGCACCTACTTCTGGGCCGACTCCAAGCTCAAGCGCGAGGTGGACCTCTCCAAGGTCATCGAGCGGCCGAAGAGCGGTGACGGCACCAACTACCTGATCGTCGGCTCCGACAGCCGCGAGGGCATGACGGCCGAGGACAAGAAGAAGCTCCACACGGGCTCCGCGGAAGGCAAGCGGACCGACTCGATGATGATCCTGCACGACGGATCCAACGGGCCGACGCTGATCTCCCTGCCGCGCGACTCGAACGTCGAGATCCCCTCGTTCAAGGGCTCCGACTCCGGCAAGCTCTACCCGGGCCGCGGCCGCTTCACCAAGCTGAACGCCGCGTACGCCACGGACGGTCCCGAACTCCTCGTCCGTACCGTCGAGTTCAACACCGGACTGCACATCGACCACTACGTCGAGATCGGCTTCGGCGGCTTCGCCCAGATCGTGGACGCGATCGGCGGGGTGGAGCTGGACATCCCCAAGGCCTTCAAGGACAAGTGGTCCGGTGCCGACTTCCCGGCGGGCAAGCAGACGCTGAACGGCGAGCAGTCGCTGGCCTTCGTCCGGACCCGGCACGCCTTCAGCAGCGACCTGGACCGGACGAAGAACCAGCAGAAGTTCCTCGCGGCGCTGGCGAGCCAGACGGCGACGCCCTCCACGATCCTCAACCCGTTCAAGCTGTACCCGACGATGGGGGCCGGCCTGGACACCCTGATCGTGGACAAGGACATGTCGCTCTGGTCCCTGGGCCAGATGTTCTTCGCCATGAAGGACGTCACGGGCGGCGACGGCAAGTCGATGAACATGCCGATCTCGGGTTCCACGGGCGGCAACCTGGTCTGGGACAAGGCCAAGGTCAAGCAGCTGGTGGAGCAGCTCAACAACGACGAGAAGGTCACCGTCACCGAGAACTGACGACGACCGGCGGCAGGGCCCGGACGGTTCGCCGTCCGGGCCTTTGTGGTTCCGCCTGTGCCGGGTTCCGGCCCACCGCTATTCGCTGTAGTCGATGTTGCCCCACTCGTCCATCGAGGGATGGATCTTCGTGGGTTCCTGGTCGTCGACGTCCGAGCGCCGTGGCCCCTCCGGACCGGCGGGACCGATGCGCATCATCCGTTCGATCCGGGCGATCTCGAAGCTACGTCCCCGTACCTTCAGCTCGTTGGGCCGCACTCGCCGGGTGAACGCATCCACCGCCCGCGCGTACACGGCGGCCTCCTGCTCGTCGACCTCCCCGGTCAGCGGCAGCATCGTCTTCAGATAGTGGACCAGTGAGCGCCGCGCGTCCTGCGGAGTGGGGTGCTGACTGGACGCCATCGACCAGGACTTCTCCTTGCGCTCCATCACCCGGAAGACGACCGGCAGCAGCACCAGGCCCGGATGGGTCCGCAACGCCCGTTGCGAATCCGCCAGTACATCGGGCGGGAAGCGCTCCGAGGTGTACGAGAGCGGCACCAGGCCCATCCGGTCCAGGCCCTCCGTCAGCCCTACCGCCGCCGCGTGGTCGATGACGAAGCCCTTGGTGGTCGAGGGCGTGCGCGGCTGGGTGTCCCAGCCCTCGGAGTCGACGTCCGTGGGCCTGGGCGGCTCCAGGCGCCCCTCGCCGGTCCGGGCGAACTCGTCGGCGCGCACGACGCGGTAGCGCGTATCGCCGACGGTCAGTTCATTCAGCGGCTCGGTCTCCAGCCGGGCCACCGCGTCCAGCAGGATGCGTCGCTCGCGGGGGTCGTTCGTCTCGTCCTTGGCCTTGAACCAGAGATGGGAGTTCAGCTCGTCACGGGCATCCTGCGGATAGCCGGTCGCCATGTCGGTCAGCAGCCGCCACCGCGGCCGCTCGCCGCGGCGCTGCTCGGCAATGCCGAAGAGCGGCCCCCGGACCACGATCTTCCCGTACGTCCGGGACGAGGCGAACGCGTCCGCCTCGGTGACCAGGGCCACCGGGTCGTCCCGGCGCTGCACATTGATGACGAGGTGATCCGGAGGTGCCTGATGGTGATCGCTCATGCACCCAGTGTGCCGAGGCCGTGGACGGAAGGTGCGGGGAATACGGGAAGGAGGGCACGGAACCTTGTCAGTGGCGGCGCCTACAGTCGCACGCATGACCCAGGAGCCGCAGCCCCCGAACCTCATGCTCGACCTCGACGCACTCGCCGCGGCCGTCGGCGAGCAGCCCGACGGACAGGCGGCATGGCGTTTCATCCGCGCCTTCGCCCGCGACTGGAGCCAAAGCCCCCTCGCCGGGACCGACGGCTACGCCCCCGCCGAACTCGACGCGGCACAGGCCCGGCTCGGCCTGCCCCTGCCCGCGGCGCTGCGCGAGGCCTACCAACTGCTCGGGCGACGCAAGGACCTGACCGACAATCAGGACGCGCTGCTCGCCCCGCAGGACCTCTACCTGGACGAGGACCGCGGCGTGCTGGTCTTCCGCGTCGAGAACCAGTCCTGCGCCTACTGGGGCATACGCGTCACGGACCTCGACCAGGACGACCCGCCCGTCGTGGTCCGCGCCGACCTCGTCCGGCCCACCGCCGACGACTGGGCCGCGTGGCTGGGCCGGGTCAGCGTCGCGTTCGTCGAGATCGTCCTTTCCGAGGCTCTGTGCGCCGATGACGACCTGATGGGATGGGTGACCCCCGACGACGACACCGGCCTGCCCGAGGACATCCCCGCCACCTTCCAGCGCCTGCCGTTCCCGGAATACCCGATCAGCCAACAGCCGGGCTCACGCTGGTACGCGCACGACGAGATCATCCTCCGCGACGATCGCGGGACCGCGGTGTTCCGTGCCCGCACGGAGGCGGCCTTCGACCGCTTCGACGGGGAGGACGAGGAGGGCGAGGAGGACTGACGGGAGTCGTCCCGTCAGGGCCGGCAGCCGAGCGGGATCAGTGCTCGGCCGCGTAGGAGACGAAGCCCGCCCAGGCGTTGGGGCCGAAGGCGAGGCGTGGGCCTTGGGCGTTCTTGGAGTCCCGGACGTGAACCGTGCCGGGGGCAGCGGCGACCTCGACGCAGTCAGCCTCACTGCTGTTGCTGCTGTAGCTGCTCTTGCGCCACTCCAGCTCATGGCCGCCCCTGGCGGAGAGCTCGCTGATCATGTTTCTCCCAGAAGTTGCTCGATGAAGGCCAACGACTCACGCGGGGTGAGAGCCTGGGCCCGGATCACGCCACACCGCAGCTCAAGGATTCGGAGCTGCTTCGGGTCGGATACAGCCCGACCATTGAACGCCCCTTCCGAACGCCCCATGGCCGTACCGTCCTTGAACTTCAGCACCTGCGTCTCCCCCTGCATTCCAGCGTGCTCCTCCCGGGCCGTTGGCATGACCTGGATGGCGAATCGCCTGCGAACCCGCCGCGCACATCGTCGCCGAGCCGGCCGCCAACGCCGCCGTCCACGGCCGCGTATCGGGACGGAGCTTCCAACTCGGCCTCACCGCCCACCGCGACGAGCTCCTGCGGATCGAGGTGACCGACACCCGGGCCGAGCAACTGCCCGTCGCGTCCACGCCCGACCGGCTCGCGGAGGGCGGGCGCGGCCTGCTGATCGTCGAGGCACTCGCCGACCGCTGGGGCCGTCGTCGGCCCCGTCCCGCGCAAGACCGTCTGGGCCGAACTCGACCTCGTACCGCGACCGCTCCACCGGGTCGCGGAAACCCACGACCCGGTGAGCCACGTCCTCGCGTTCCACGACGCATAAAGCTTTTAAGAACTTGGGGAAATTACCCTCCCCCACCCAAACCCGACCCCGCCCCACTCCCGTCACTCACTCGGGTGACATGGGGCAACTGGGCTGGATTTCATACGGGTTGCCTGGCATATGCTCGCCGCGACAACTCCAGACACGCGACGGCCCCCGACCGAGATTCACAGTCTCAACCGGGGGCCTGACCACCGAGGAAGAAGAGCCTTCCCGATGGATACCCCGCAGATTACCGCGCCCCCGTGCGCCCCGTCCCCCGTACCCGGAGACGCCACACCGTCATCCGGTGTCATCCACAACAACTTCCGGCATGCCGCAGGCTTCACCGTCATCGGCAACCACCTCGCCCAGCACCGCGGACTCTCCCTCGCCGCAATCGGGCTCGCCGCCCACATCCAGTCGCTCCCCGCCGGAGCCAGGATCGGCATCAAGCGCCTCGCCGAACGCTTCCCCGAGAGCGAAACCCGCATCGCCGCCGCCCTGCGCGAGTTCGAAGCCCACGGCTACCTCCACCGCAGTCGCTTACGCCTCGCCGACGGCCGCATCGTCACCCGCACCGTCTCGTACAACCAGCCCGGCGCGGTCGGCCACCCCGTCCCGGCTCCTCGGCCCAGGACGGTCCCCAGCAAACCGACCCCGCAGCCCACACCACCGCCACCGCCGCGCGAAACCACTCCCGAACCGCGCCCCGCGCCGCAACCGCAGCCCGCCCCCGCCCTCGTACCGGCCCCCACCGCGCGCACGACGCCGCCTCCGCCGCTCCCCCAGCCGCAAGAGCTCACGCCGGAACTCCAGCGCGTGGCCACCGCACTCCTCGCCGACCTGCGCCGCCACGCGCCTCAACTCGTCCTCTCCGAGAGCAACATCCACGCCCTCGCCCCCGGCGTCGCCACCTGGCTCGAACGCGACGCCCACCCCGACACCTCATCACCGATGTGGCCGAAGCCCGCAAAGACCTCGCGCTCGCCACCCTGGCCGCCATCACACACGCCGACAATCCGGACGTCGGTGCCATACTGAAAACGCTGTCCGCCGCGCTGCGGGACACACCGGAAGCAATCGCCGATCCCATCGTCGAACTCACCGCACAGGGCCTGGGCAACCGCCCGGCCGCACAACAGTGGAGGAACCTGGTGGCCGTGGACACGTCTTTCTACAAGTCCTTCATGTCGGAAGAAATCCGGGACGAAGGCCGAGCAGAGGGCCGGGCGGAAGGTCGGGCGCAAAGCCGCGCCGAGGACATCCTGCTGGTTCTCGAAGCACGTGGCATCGCCCTTGCCGACAAGACCCGCGAGAAAATCACCAGCTGCGACGACCTCCAGCTCCTGCGCCAGTGGCTGAACCGCGCCGCCACCGCCGCCACCATCGAGGAAGTATTCACCGGGGAGTGATCCAGCCCCGGTCTCCTCGCCACATACACACGTCCGGCCCCCGATGCGCGCATCGGGGGCCGGACGCAGGATCAGCAACCGTTACGGCAGGTTCCGTGCCATCACGATCCGCTGCACCTGATTCGTGCCTTCATAAATCTGGGTGATCTTCGCGTCGCGCATCATCCGCTCCACCGGGTAGTCCCGCGTGTAGCCGTAGCCGCCGAGCAGCTGGACCGCGTCGGTGGTGATCTCCATCGCGACGTCGGAGGCGAAGCACTTGGCCGCGGCGCCGAAGAAGGTGAGGTCACCGTCGAGGCGCTCGGACTTGGCGGCGGCCGAGTAGGTGAGCTGGCGGGCCGCCTCCAGCTTCATGGCCATGTCGGCGAGCATGAACTGGATGCCCTGGAAGTCGGCGATCGGCTTGCCGAACTGCTTGCGCTCCTGGACGTAGCCCTTGGCGTAGTCGAGGGCGCCCTGGGCGATGCCGAGGGCCTGGGCCGCGATGGTGATGCGGGTGTGGTCCAGGGTCTTCATCGCGGTGGCGAAGCCGGTGCCCTCCTCGCCGATCATCCGGTCGGCGGGGATGCGGACGTTGTCGAAGTAGACCTCGCGGGTCGGCGAGCCCTTGATGCCGAGCTTCTTCTCCGGGGCGCCGAAGGAGACGCCCTCGTCCGACTTCTCGACGACGAAGGCCGAGATGCCCTTGGAGCGCTTGGTCGGGTCGGTGACAGCCATGACCGTGTAGTACTCGGAGACGCCCGCGTTGGTGATCCAGCGCTTCACGCCGTTGAGCACCCAGAAGTCGCCGTCGCGGACGGCCTTGGTCTTCATGCCGGCCGCGTCCGAGCCCGCGTCGGGCTCGGAGAGGCAGTACGAGAACATGCCGTCGCCCTTGGCGAGGGGGCCCAGGTACTTCTTCTTCAGGTCCTCGGAGCCGGAGAGGATCACCGGGAGGGAGCCGAGCTTGTTCACGGCCGGGATGAGGGAGGAGGAGGCGCAGACTCGGGCCACCTCTTCGATCACGATGACCGTGGCGAGGGCGTCGGCGCCCGCGCCGCCGTACTCCTCGGGTACGTGCACCGCGTGCAGGTCCGCCGCGGTCAGGGCGTCCAGCGCCTCCTGCGGGAAGCGCGCCTCCTCGTCGACCGCCGCCGCGTGTGGGGCGATCTTCGCCTCGGCGAGCGCACGCACCGTCTCCCGGAGCATCTCGTGCTCCTCGGCCGGACGGTACAGGTCGAAATCGGTCGAACCCGCCAAGACGCTCACTCCCCAAGACGCTAACTACCGTTAAGTAACCCAATTTTAGAGCGCGGCTCCCGAGATGGCCTACGCAATGTCCGCGTGAGCTTCGCGACAGGGGTGGGCGAAAGGGAGGAAAGGGGTCGGGGAAGGGGCGGGCAAGCTGTGCGGACGGGCGGAAAACCTGGTCTTCGGGGGCACGACTATGCTCGTTCACCGCACGTCTGTCCGCATCTCACAGGAGCACTTCATGGCCCTCAGGATCACTGTGATCGGCACCGGCTACCTCGGCGCCACCCACGCCGCGGCCATGGCGGAACTGGGCTTCGAGGTGCTCGGCCTCGATGTCGTGCCCGAGAAGATCGAGATGCTCGGTGCCGGCAAGGTCCCGATGTACGAGCCGGGGCTGGAGGAGCTGCTGGGCAAGCACGTCGAGGGCATCGCGGGGTCCACCGGACGGCTGCGGTTCACCACCTCCTGGGAGGAGGTGGCCGCCTTCGGCGATGTGCACTTCGTCTGTGTGAACACTCCGCAGAAGCATGGTGAGTACGCCTGCGACATGAGTTACGTGGACGCCGCGTTCGAGTCGCTGGCGCCCCACCTGACCCGTCCCGCCCTGGTCGTCGGGAAGTCGACCGTCCCGGTGGGCTCGGCGGCCCGGCTCGCGGCGCGGCTGGCGGAGCTGGCGCCGGTGGGTGCCGATGCGGAACTGGCCTGGAACCCGGAGTTCCTGCGCGAGGGCTTCGCCGTGAACGACACCCTGCGCCCGGACCGGATCGTCGTCGGTGTGGCGAGCGAGCGGGCCGAGAAGCTGCTGCGCGAGGTGTACGCGGTGCCGGTCGCCGAGGGGTCGCCGTTCGTGGTGACCGACTTCCCGACCGCCGAGCTGGTGAAGACCGCGGCCAACTCGTTCCTGGCCACGAAGATCTCGTTCATCAACGCCATGGCGGAGGTCTGCGAGGCCGCCGACGGCGATGTGAAGAAGCTGGCCGAGGCGATCGGGCACGACGAGCGGATCGGCTCGAAGTTCCTGCGGGCCGGGATCGGCTTCGGCGGCGGCTGTCTGCCGAAGGACATCCGGGCCTTCATGGCACGCGCCGGTGAGCTGGGCGCGGACCAGGCGCTGACCTTCCTCCGCGAGGTCGACTCGATCAACATGCGGCGCCGCGGCCACATGGTGGAACTGGCCCGGGATGCCGTGGGCGGCGATTCCTTCCTCGGCAAGCGGGTGGCGGTGCTGGGCGCGGCGTTCAAGCCGGACTCGGACGACGTACGGGACTCGCCGGCGCTGAACGTGGCCGGGCAGATCCACCTCCAGGGCGGCCAGGTCACCGTCTTCGACCCGAAGGGCATGGACAACGCCCGGCGACTCTTCCCGACCCTCGGCTACGCGGACACGGCACTGGACGCGGTGCGCGGCGCCGATGTGGTGCTGCATCTGACGGAGTGGCGCGAATTCCGCGAGCTGGACCCGGCGGCGCTCGGCGAGGTCGTGTCCCGCCGGATCATCCTGGACGGCCGCAACGCGCTCGACAGCGAGCTGTGGCGCGGGGCCGGCTGGACGTACCGGGCGATGGGGCGCCCGACGGCCTGAGCCGTAGCCCCTCAGCCGCGCTTCGCGCGGTAGGTACGCATCTTGGCGCGGGCACCGCACACCGACATGGAACACCAGCGGCGGCGTCCCGCCGGACTGCGGTCGTAGTAGGCCCAGCGGCAGTCCTCCGCCTCGCAGGCCTTGAGCCGGGCCCAGGTGCCCTCGGCCGCCGCGGTGGCGATGGCCGCCGCGACGCGTGCGGTCAGCCCGGCCGGTTCGGTGACGGGGCGCAGTGCGGCAGCGCCCGCCGCGTCCACGGTGACCCGCAGGGGCGCCTCGGCGAGCAGCCGGTCGAGCGGGAACTCGGCATCGTCCGGCGGGTGGTGGCCGGCATGGGCGAGGCAGGCGGTGCGGAGCGCCTCGCGCAGGACCCGGGCGTCCGGGACCTCCGGTTCGGTGAGACCGAAGGTGGCGCGCCCGTCCGCCGTTTCGAGCATGTCCGCGCCCGTCTCGATGTCCAGTGTGTTGACCAGGGCCTCGATCAGCGCGAGTGCGCCGGGCGCGGATTCCTTCTCACTCATGGTTGCGACGTTACCTCCTTTGGGGCAGCATGCAGTAACGGTTACCAGTTGAGGTCACATATGGGTAACCGGCAGGATTCATCCGTCGGAGGAGGAATTGTCATGGCTGTTGCCACCCTGGGTGCCGTCGTTCTGGACTGCCCCGACCCGGCCGCGCTCGCCGGTTTCTACGCGGGGCTGCTCGGCGGGGAGATCGTGCACGACGGGGAGGGCTGGGTGGAGCTGACCGGGGTCGGGGGCACGCTCCTCGCGTTCCAGGCCGCGCCCGGTCACGTACCGCCGCGGTGGCCGAGCCCGGACGCACCGCAGCAGGTCCACCTGGACCTGACCGTGGCGGATCTGGACGCGGCGGAGAAGGAGGCGCTCGCGCTGGGCGCCACCGTGCTGGACGCCGAGAACCGGGAGCGGAGTTTCCGGGTGTACGCGGATCCCGCCGGGCACCCGTTCTGCCTCTGCGCGGGATAGCGGACGACGCGTGGGGCGCCCCGGAGGGCGCCCCACGCGTCGTGCCTCAGACGGTCGCGCCGTCCAACTGCTCGATCGTGGCGTGCGACGGGCCGCGGCGGGTGCGCAGCTCGCGCGCGACGTCCTCGGCGTCACGCAGCACCCGTACGGCGTTCTGCCAGGTGAGCTTGGCGAGGTCGGCGGTGGACCAGCCGCGGCCGAGCAGCTCCGCGATCAGGTTCGGGTAGCCGGCGACGTCCTGGAGGCCCTCCGGGAGGAAGGCCGTTCCGTCGTAGTCGCCGCCGATGCCGATGTGGTCGATGCCGGCGACCTCGCGCATGTGGTCGAGGTGGTCGGCGATGGTCGCCACGGTGGCCATCGGGCGCGGGTTGGCCGCTTCGAAGGCGGCGTGGATCTCCATGGCCTGCGCGGTGGTGTCGAGGTGGTGCAGGCCGTGTGCGCGCATGTTCTCGTCCGCGGCCAGGGTCCAGGCGACGGCCTCCGGCAGGACGAACTTCGGCACGAAGGTCGCCATGGCGATGCCGCCGTTGGCCGGGAGCCGGCCGAGGACGTCGTCGGGGATGTTGCGCGGGTGGTCGCAGATCGCGCGCGACGAGGAGTGCGAGAAGACCACCGGCGCCGTGGAGGTGTCGAGCGCGTCGCGCATCGTGGTGGCCGCCACGTGGGAGAGGTCGACCAGCATGCCGGTGCGGTTCATCTCCCGTACGACCTCGTGGCCGAACGGCGAGAGGCCGCCGACGCCGGGCTCGTCGGTCGCCGAGTCCGCCCAGGCGATGTTGTCGTTGTGCGTGAGCGTCATGTAGCGGACGCCCAGGGTGTGCAGGGCCCGCAGGGTGCCCAGCGAGTTGTTGATGGAGTGGCCGCCCTCGGCGCCCATCAGGGAGGCGATGCGGCCCTCGGCGCGGGCCGCCTCCATGTCGTCGGCGGTCAGTGCGCGCCGCAGGTCGGCGGGGTAGCGGCCGATCAGCTCGGCGACCACGTCGATCTGTTCCAGGGTGGCGCTGACGGCTTCGTCGCCCGCCATGTCGGTCCGTACGTAGACGGACCAGAACTGGGCGCCGACGCCGCCCGCGCGCAGCCGCGGGATGTCGGTGTGCAGATGGCCGGACTGGTCGGTGGCGATGTCGCGGGCGTCGAGGTCGTAGCCGACCTGTTCGCGCAGCGCCCACGGCAGGTCGTTGTGTCCGTCGACGACGGGGTACTCGGCGAGGAGTTCCCTCGCCCGCTCCAGCTGCCGCACGGCCGCCTACTTCCCGAAGCCGAAGGAGTCGGCGCCCTGGACCTTGCTGCGGAGCCGCTTGCCCTTCTCCGTCGCCTGGTCGTTCAGCTCCTGCTGGAACTCCCGCATCCGGGCCAGCAGCTCGCCGTCGTGGGCGGCGAGGATGCGGGCGGCGAGCAGGCCCGCGTTGCGCGCGCCGCCGACCGAGACGGTCGCGACCGGCACACCGGCGGGCATCTGCACGATGGAGAGCAGGCTGTCCATGCCGTCCAGGTACTTCAGCGGGACCGGCACGCCGATGACGGGCAGCGGGGTGACGGAGGCGAGCATGCCGGGCAGGTGGGCGGCGCCGCCCGCGCCCGCGATGATCGCCTTGAGGCCGCGGTCCGCCGCCTGCTCGCCGTACGCGATCATCTCGCGCGGCATGCGGTGGGCGGAGACGACGTCGATCTCGTACGGGATCTCGAACTCGTCGAGGGCCTTGGCCGCCGCTTCCATGACGGGCCAGTCGGAGTCCGAGCCCATGACGATGCCGACGAGCGGTGCGGCGGTGGCGGGGGAGGTCATTCGGTGATCGTTCCTCGCAGGTAGTCGGCCGCGTGCCGGGCGCGCTCCCGCACGTCCGCCAGGTCGTCGCCGTAGGTGTTGACGTGTCCGACCTTGCGGCCGGGCTTCACGTCCTTGCCGTACATGTGGATCTTGAGCTGCGGGTCACGGGCCATGCAGTGCAGATACGCCTGGTACATGTCCGGGAAGTCGCCGCCGAGGACGTTGGACATGACCGTCCAGGTGGCACGCGGGCGCGGGTCGCCGAGCGGCAGGTCGAGCACGGCGCGGACGTGGTTGGCGAACTGCGAGGTGATCGCGCCGTCCTGCGTCCAGTGGCCGGAGTTGTGCGGGCGCATGGCCAGCTCGTTGACCAGGATGCGCCCGTCACGGGTCTCGAAGAGTTCGACCGCGAGGTGGCCGACGACACCGAGCTCGGAGGCGATCTTGAGCGCGAGCTGCTGGGCCTCGCCGGCGAGCCGCTCGTCCAGCTCGGGGGCCGGGGCGATCACCGTGTCGCAGACCCCGCCGACCTGGATCGACTCGACGACCGGGTACGCGACGGCCTGGCCGTGCGGCGAGCGGACGATGTTGGCCGCCAGCTCCCGTACGAAGTCCACCTTCTCCTCGGCCAGGACCGCGACGCCGGCCCGGAAGGGCTCGGCCGCGTCCGCCTCGGAGCGGACCACCCAGACGCCCTTGCCGTCGTAGCCGCCGCGGACCGTCTTGAGGATGACGGGGAAGCCCCCGGCCTCCTCGGCGAAGGCGGCGGCATCGGCCGGGTCCTTCACGATGCGGTGGCGGGGGCAGGGCGCGCCGATCTCGGTGAGCTTCGCGCGCATCACCCCCTTGTCCTGGGCGTGCACCAGCGCGTCGGGTCCCGGGCGCACGGGGATGCCGTCCGCCTCCAGGGCCCGCAGGTGCTCGGTCGGTACGTGCTCGTGATCGAAGGTGATCACGTCGCAGCCGCGCGCGAAGGCACGCAGCGTGTCCAGGTCGCGATAGTCGCCGACGACGACTTCGCTCACCACCTGGGCCGCCGAGTCCTGGGGGGTGTCGCTGAGGAGCTTGAACTTGATGCCGAGGGGGATGCCCGCCTCGTGGGTCATACGGGCGAGCTGACCGCCGCCGACCATGCCGACTACCGGGAACGTCACTCCTCCAGGGTATCCGCCGCCCCGGGGAGCTCCCGACGACGCCCTCCGACCGCCCGGCCGGGCGCTCGTGTCCCAGCATCGCCACACGGCTCCCGGCATCCACGGACGGCGCGGGGACGGGCTGGTTAGCATGACCGGGTTGACGTAACCGACAGACAGGCTGAGCGATCACCATGAGCGAACGGGGCGCATTGCGGGCGCGGCTGGAGCTGCTGGCCCGGGAAGTCGCCAAGTTCGGCGTGGTCGGCGCGGTCGGCCTGGTGGTCAACATCGCGGTGTCCAACCTGCTCTGGCGCTACACGGAGATCCCGACGGTACGGGCCGGTCTGCTGGCCACCGTCGTCGCCATCCTCGGCAACTACATCGGCTTCCGCTACTGGACGTACCGGGACCGCGACAAGAGCGGACGGACCCGCGAGCTGACGTTGTTCCTGCTGTTCAGCGCGGTGGGCGCGGTCATCGAGACCGGTGTGCTGTACACGGCGACGTACGGCTTCGGATGGAACAGCCCGGTCCAGAGCAATGTCTTCAAGATCCTCGGGATCGGCATCGCGACGCTGTTCCGCTTCTGGTCCTACCGGACGTGGGTGTTCAAGGCGCTGCCCGTCGAGAAGGCCGCGCTGCCCGTCGAGAAGGCCGTGCCCAGTGGCCCCGAGGGGATCCTGAAGCAGGGGTGGACGGAGCAGGTGCCGCGGGTCGAGGCGGATCCGGTACGGCGATGACGGTCGGTGACGGACCGCGCCCGCCGCTCACCGCACCGGGCGTTCCGGTTCCTGCCGCTTCAGGGCCACTCGGCTGAGGAACAGGGCGAAGACCGCGGGCTGCTGCTGGAGCAGTTCGAGGCGGCCGCCGTCCGCCTCCGCGAGGTCCCTGGCCACCGCGAGGCCGATGCCCGTGGAGTTGCGGCCGCTGATCGTCCGCTCGAAGATCCGGGCGCCCAGGTCGGGGGGAACCCCCGGGCCCTCGTCCGTGACCTCGATGACCGCCTGGTTTCCGGTGACCCGGGTGCGCAGCGCGACCGTACCGCCGCCGTGCATCAGTGAGTTCTCGATCAGCGCGGCCAGCACCTGGGCGACCGCGCCCGGCGTGCCGACGGCCCGCAGTCCCTGCTTCCCGGAGCGGACGATGGCGCGGCCCGCGCTCCGGTAGGCGGGACGCCACTCCTCGATCTGCTGCTTGACGACCTCGTCGAGATCGAAGACGACGGCGGAGCCGGTACGCGGATCGCGGGCGTTGGTCAGCAGCCGCTCCACCACGTCGGTGAGCCGCTCGACCTGGGTGAGGGCGATGTTCGCCTCCTCCTTCACCGTGTCCGGGTCGTCGGTGACCGAGATCTCCTCGATCCGCATGGAGAGCGCGGTGAGCGGCGTACGGAGCTGGTGCGAGGCGTCGGCGGCCAACCGGCGTTCCGCGGTCAGCATCCGGGCGATCCGTTCCGCGGAGGCGTCCAGGACGTCGGCGACCCGGTCCAGCTCCGGCACCCCGTACCGCTTGTGGCGCGGTCGCGGATCGCCGGAACCCAGGCGTTCGGCGGTCTCGGCCAGGTCGGTCAGCGGTGAGGTCAGCTTGTTGGCCTGGCGTACGGCCAGGAGCACGGCGGAGACGATGGCCAGCAGCGCCACCGCGCCGATGATCATCAGGGTGCGACCGACCTCGCGGGTGACCGCGGAGCTGGATTCCTCGACGGTGACCCGCTCGCCCCGCTCCCCCTCGGCCGTGCTTCTGATCACGCTGCCGGTGGGGCGCTTGCCGATTTCGAGGGGCGCACGGCCGGGGATCTGGACCAGCGCGTAGCGCTTGCCGGCGATCTGCTGGGAGAGCAGCACGGAGGTGATCCGCTCGTCCTCCAGCAGCCGGCTCTCGACGACGTTGATCAGCCGCAGCGCCTCGGAGTCGACGCTCTCCTGGGCGCTGTTGCTGATGGTGCGGGTCTCGACGATGACGAGGGAGACGCCGAAGACGGCGATCACCACGAGCACCACGGCGAGCGTGGAGTTGATCAGTCTGCGACGCATGAGTGCTTCCGCACGTCAGCTCTTCTCGAAGCGGAAGCCGACGCCCCGTACGGTCGCGATGTAGCGGGGGTTGGCGGCGTCGTCGCCGAGCTTCTTGCGGAGCCAGGAGATGTGCATGTCGAGGGTCTTAGTCGACGACCACCAGGTGGTGTCCCAGACCTCGCGCATCAGCTGGTCCCGGGTGACGACCCGGCCGGCGTCGCGGACCAGGACCCGCAGCAGGTCGAACTCCTTGGCCGTGAGCTGGAGTTCCTCCTCGCCCATCCAGGCGCGGTGCGACTCGACGTCGATCCGGACGCCGTGCGTCGCGGGCTGCGGCGCGGGCTCGGTGGCGCCGCGGCGCAGCAGGGCCCGGACGCGGGCGAGCAGTTCGGCGAGGCGGAAGGGCTTGGTGACGTAGTCGTCGGCGCCCGCGTCGAGGCCGACGACGGTGTCCACCTCGTCCGCGCGGGCGGTCAGCACCAGGATCGGCACGGTGTGACCCTCGGCACGGAGCCTGCGGGCCACTTCGAGGCCGTCCATCCCGGGCAGTCCCAGGTCGAGCACGACCAGGTCGATTCCGCCCTGGAGGCCGGCGTCGAGTGCGGTCGGACCGTCTTCACGGACCTCGACCTCGTAACCCTCCCGACGCAGGGCGCGGGCCAGTGGCTCCGAGATGGATGCGTCGTCCTCGGCGAGCAGTACACGGGTCATGCAGTGATGGTAGTCCGCGCGGAGGGGATGCCGTGAGGTGATCCAAAAGCCCTGCGGGTCTGCGAAATAAACGGGGAGTTGCCTTTGAATATGGGAGCGCGGTTCCATTGAAACCTGTGATCCATCTCTCAAGTCCGTTCATATCCGGCACTGTCGTGTCGTATGGTTGCTCGACGCCTGTTGCACTACTCAAGGACCCTTGGGCAGCTTTTAGCGCCAAGGGTCTCTTTTGTTGGCCGACTGGTACCCGCCAGTCGCGGACTCAGTGAATGACCTGTGGCCGGGCCCGGAGCGCGAGGATGCGCACCGGGCGTGGATCCCGACGCGGTCGGTCCCCGTCCCCTTCAGCCGACTCCTTCGCGAGTCCGGCGGCCGGGACGAATCCCCTCTCAGGCGTGAGGGGTGGGGCGTGCCCGTGCCGGTGCCGGCCTCCCCCCACCGGGCGCACCACGCTCACAAGGCGTAGCGTCCCGAGCACACAAGGATCGACCATGGCGTCCAGCCTGACGAAGGACCCGGCCAGTACATCTGGATCCGCGAAGACCTTCTTCGGCCACCCCCGCGGCCTGGCCACTCTCTTCATGACCGAGATGTGGGAGCGCTTCAGCTTCTACGGCATGCGGGCTCTGCTTCCGCTCTACCTGGTCTCCAATTCCGGCCTGCACATGAACGCGGCCACGGCCACCGCGATCTACTCCATCTACATGGCGATGGTGTATCTGCTGGCCATGCCCGGCGGCTGGTTCGGCGACCGGGTCTGGGGGCCGCGCAAGACGGTCACCATCTCGGCCGCGGTCATCATGCTGGGCCACCTGACGCTCGCGCTGCCGGGCTCCGGCACCTTCTTCGCCGGTCTGGCGCTGGTCGCGCTCGGATCCGGTCTGCTGAAGGCCAACATCTCGACGATGGTCGGCCACCTCTACAACGGTCCGGACGACCCGCGTCGCGACGGTGGCTTCACCGTCTTCTACATGGGCATCAACCTCGGTGCCTTCGCCGCGCCGCTGATCATCGGCACGATCGGCGAGAAGGTGAACTGGCACCTCGGCTTCGCCATCGCCGCGGTCGGCATGGCGCTGGGCCTGACCCAGTTCCTGATCGGTACGCGCCACCTCAGCGCACGCAGCAGCGTCGTCCCGAAGCCGCTGTCGGCCGAGGAGCGCCGTACGACCCTGCGCAAGGGCCTGCTGTGGCTGATAGTGGCCGTCGTCTTCTACAGCGTGCTCGTCGCCACCGATGTCTACACGCTGAACTGGGCGCTCGTCCCGATCACCGTCGCCGGTCTGCTCATTCCGGTCGCGGTGCTGGTGCGGATCAAGCGGGACCGGGACCTGTCGAAGACCGAGCAGTCGAAGATGTCCGGCTACATCTGGTTCTTCGTCGCCGCGGCCGTGTTCTGGATGATCTACGACCAGGGCGGCTCCACGCTGTCGCTCTTCGGTGAGTCCTCCACCACCAACAGCCTGTTCGGTGTGGACTTCCCGACCTCCTGGTACCAGTCGGTCAACCCGGTCTTCATCATGGCGCTGGCCCCGGTCGTCGCCTGGATATGGCTGGCGCTGAACCGGCGCGGCAAGGAGCCGAGCACGGTCGTCAAGTTCGGCTCGGGCCTCTTCCTGGTCGGTGTCTCCTTCCTCGTCTTCATGCTGCCGCTGACCATGACGACGGACGGCGACAAGGTCAGCCCGATGTGGCTGGTGTCGATCTACTTCCTGCAGACCGTCGGTGAGCTCTGCCTCTCCCCGGTCGGCCTGTCGGTCACCACGAAGATGGCGCCCGCGAAGTACGGCAGCCAGATGATGGGCGTCTGGTTCCTCGCGGTCACCGCGGGCGACTGCACCACCAGCCTGCTGTCGCTGGCGGGGGTCGACCTGAACAAGACCGGCATGGTGGGTCTGGAGGCGGCGCTCGCGATCGTCGCGGCGTTCGCGATCTGGATGTACCGCAAGAAGGTCACCCAGCTCATGGGCAACGTGCGCTGACGCGCTGAACGCGTACCGCCCGCACAGCCGAACGCGTACCGCCCGTACAGCTGAACACGTACCGCCCGTACACAAGGGCCTCCGCACCGGTCGACGGTGCGGAGGCCTTTGTGCCGTTGTTACGGGAACCGGCTCACCTGGTGCCGCGCAGCCTGCGCCACGGGGTGAAGGTGAACACGGCGCCGCCGAGCAGGATCGCCGTGCCCGCGACCAGGCCCAGGGCGCGCAGGGTGCCGTTGTCCTCGGCCCCGGTGGCGGCCAGTCCGCCGCCGGAGGCCGTGCCGCCGGCCGTCGAGCCGGAGGCGCCCGTGGAGCCCGTGGTGGCGGAGCCGGAGGCGCCGCCCTGCTGGGCGGTGGTGTCGAGCGCCAGCGACGGGGTCACCGAGCCCTTGACCTTGCACGGGATGTTGATCTTCGAGGCGCCCAGGGTGACGTCGATCGTCAGGGTGCCGGGGCTGAGCGTGGACTTGCCGGACGCGCCGGGCTTGTAGGTCCCGGTCATGTCGGGCAGGTCGACCGGCTTGCCCTGCTCCAGCGGTTCGGCGTTGGCGGGTCCGGTGACCTTCACCGAGCCCTTGTCGGCGCCGCCTATGGTGACGTCCATGGACGGCTTGAGCGCACCGGCCGGCAGCGCGGCCGGGCTGTCCATCACGCCCTTGGCCGTCTTGACCGTGAGGGCGTAGCTCCCGCCGCTCTTCTTGGCGTTGATCGTCACCTTGGAGGAGATGTCGGGCGGTCCCGGGGACGTACAGGTGAAGTGGACCGCGACCTCCTTGCCGGGGAAGTCGGTCTGTCCGCTGCCGCCGCCGGAGCCCGAGGTGGTGCCGCCCGCCGTCGTACCGCCCGCGGTGGTGGAGCCCGAGGTGGTGCCGCCCGCGGACGTGGATCCGGAGGTCGTACCGCCCGCGGTCGTGGAACCGGTCGTGGAACCGGTCGTCGAGCCGCTCGTGGTGCCGCTCGTCGTACCGCCCGCGGCGGTGGATCCGCCGCCGTCCGTGACCTTGATGGTCGCGCCCGGCTGCACGGTCTCCTTCGGACTGCATTTGGTGTCCGTGGAGATCGGCTTGGAGACGTTGATGTTGTACGCGTCCGGCGTCAGCGTGATCTCACCGGCCTTCTCCAGCTTCAGCGTGCCCTTCATGTCGGGCAGCACCATGGCGCTGTTCTTGGGGATCGGCGGGTTCTGCCGCGGCCCTTCCATCTGCACGGTGCCCGTGGCGGCGCCGCCCACCTTGAGGGTGCCGGTCGGCTTGACCGTGTCCTTGTCCAGGTCGAGCACGTCGGGGTTCTTGGAAGCGGCCTCGACCGTCTTCCAGACCACCTCGACGGTGTCCCCGACCTTGGCCTCGGCGGGCGCGGTCAGCTGCACCTCGGTGGTGCCCTGCACGGCCGGCAGCCCGGAGATGGGCGGCGGAATGCACTCCGTCCGGTACGAGACGTCGGCGGCCTGGGCCGGACTCGCGGCCAGCAGCATGCCCGCGCCGCCGAGCATCATCGCGACTCCCGCCGCGACGGTCCTGCGTTGCGTACTCACGAATGTCCCTTCGTCGTCGGTCTGTTCTCTGACGGTGCGGAATCGGGTGTGAACCACGGCAGTGCGGCCGTGGTGCTGGACGGGTCGTCGGTGGGCGCGGTCGCGGGGTCCGCGGCGCGCCCCGGTGCGCGGCGGCGCCTCGGGATCTTCGCGGTCTTCGCGGTCTTCGCGGTCTTCGCGGTCTTCGCGGTGGCATCGGCCGGTCCCGGCGGGCGGTGGCGTCCGGCGCGGCCCGGGGCGCGCGAGGAGCGGGGCCGTACCTTGTCGACGATCGCCATGCCGATCCGGAACACGGCGGCCGGTACGACGAGGCAGAGCAGGATCCAGAAGAGCGTGACGCCCCAGGGGCGGCCGACCCCCCACGGCTGTTCGGCCAGCACCTTGCCGCCGTACCTGAGCGAGACCTGGTAGTCGCCGTGGGCGCCCGCCGTCAGTTCGACCGGCAGCTCGATCTGCGCCTTGCGGCCGGACCCGATGGTGCCGCGCCACTGCCGCTCCTCCCACTGCGGGGCGAAGACGCCGTGTGCGGTACCGATCTCGAAGACCGGGTCCTTGACGGGCGCGGAGCCCAGGTTGCCCACGGTGAAGACCAGTTGCCGGGCGGGCGGGGCGCCGAACCAGGTGAGGATCCCGCTGTCGCCCTCCAGCCTGGTGGTGGCGAGCACCGCGAGCCTGCCGCCCCCGGACTCCTTCGGCAGCGGGGCGATCGGGTGGCCCGCGACGACGAACACGGCGTCGGCGGCGGCCTGTTCCCCGGTGACGGTGGCGACATGCACCACGCAGGGGCAGGGCACGGGTGGTTCGGCGACCGGCATCTTCTTGCGGAAGGCGCCCTTGGCATCGGTCGTGACGGCCCGGCCCTCGGCGTTGGCGCAGGAGTTGGTGCCGCCGATCACGCCGCGGTCCGGTGCGGACCGTCCGCAGATCAGCATCATCAGCAGTGCCTTCGGGCGCCAGCCGCTGCCCTTCACGGTGATCTCACCGCCCTTGCCCGCCTGCTGCTTGGAGAGGGTGACCACGGGCTTCGCCTCCGCGGCCCGCGTGACCGCCGCTTCGGCTCCGGTCGCGGGGAGCATCGGCAGGGCGGGCAGCAGGGCCACGAGCAGCGCGACGAACAGCGCGACGGCCCACCGCTGGTGGCCGCTGCGGAGTGCTGCCGGTACGGCCTGTCCAGTCACGATTCCGCTCCCGCCTTCGCCAAGTGCCTGCTCCCGGAGTGCTGCTGGTCGCCCGATGACCGTCCGGGCCGCTCCTCGTCGTCCGGGGACCGTCCCGGCCGTTGTTCGCCGTCCGGCTGCCGGTCGCGCGACCGCCCGCGCCGGTACGTGTACGTCCCCGCCCCGGCGGCGGCCAGGACCAGCAGCACGCCGGCGGTCAGCGGCGCCCACGGGACGAAGACCGCGCGGGCCGTCGCCTCGCCGTGCGCGCCGCCCGCCGCCGTGACGCGCAGCCGTACGGTCGCCGAGTCGAGCGCGGGGACGTCCCGCCACGGCTCGGTGAGCCTGAGGCGCTGTCCGGGCCGCACCCGCACCGGCAGGCTGCGGGCCTCGCGCCGCAGCAGCGCCCCGAACACCCCGTCGGCGCGGACGGCGATCCGCGGGGCGAGGACCGCGTTGCCGCGGTTGACCAGCGTGTAGTGGATGGCCCGCCCGGACACGCTGACGTCCTCGACGGTGAGCGCGGCCAGCGTCGGCCCGCCGACCCGCAGCCGGACCGGTACGCCCACCGAGCGGTCGCCGGCGCGCACGACGATCGCGCCGGGGTGGTCGCCGGGCGTCGCGCCGGCCGGCACCGTGACGGTGAACGGCACATCGGCCCGGGTGCGGGCCGGGACGGTCACCTCGGTGACGGCGGTCCGCAGCCAGCGCCCGGTCCCGGTCGCGCCCTCGCCGCCGGCGCGTACGCCGGAGCCGCCGCTCTTCGCGTCGTCCGCGTCGGCGCCGCTCAGCCGCACGGTGACCGGGGACGGGCCGGGGTTGGTGACGGAGAGCCGGTCCTGCAGAACGGTGCCGGGCGGGCCCTCCAGATAGAAGTACGGTCTGCCGCCCGTGCCGGAACCGCTCACCGCGGGCCGCGCCGTCCACGAAGCGGCGCCCGGATGCGACGGAGGCGGCGTCGCGGCGCCGGCCACCGGTGTCATGGCGAGGGCACACAGCAGTACGGCAAGGGCGAGTCGGGCGGCGTGACCGGTCGGCGACGGCATGGGCGGCTCCCTGGTGCGTGACGGCGGCGGCTGGGTCCGGCAGAACCGCCCTATCGGGCCGCGGCCCCCTGCCCGCGCCTGGTCAGCCAGAGCACCCCGGCCGCACCGGTCAGCAGCACCGTGCCGCCCAGCGTGCCGAGTGCCACGGCCGAGTCGAGCGGGCCGGTCTTCGGCAGCTGCCCGCCCCCGTCCGGGGTGCTCCGCGCGTTGCCCGCGGCCGTCACATCGAGCTGGAGCGACGGTCCCGGGTTGTTGGAGGGGGTGCAGGTCGTGGTCGTACCGAGTGCCTTGATGGTGAGCACCCCTGCGGTGAAGTCGACCTTGCCGCTCTTCTTCGGGGTGTACGTACCCGACAGGTCACTGATCTTGATGGGGGTGTTGGCGGGTATCGCGGCGGAGTTCGGTGGGCCGGAGACCTGGACCTGGCCCGGGTCGGCACCACCCACCTTGATGACCGCGCCGGGGCTCATCGCCCCCTTGCCCAGTTCGACGGGGCTGGAGGAGACGCCCTTCTGGAAGGACATCGTGAGCCGGTAGCCACCGCCGCTCTTGACGCTCTTGATGTCGATGGGAGACACGGCGCTCTTGTCGCCGATCGGGGTCTTGCACTTGTAGTCGACGTCCACGACCGTGGCGTGGGCGGCGGGCGCGGCCATCAGCACCACCGTGCCCGCCAGCGCGGACGCCAGCGCGAAAGCTGTTCGCTTCTGGTAGGACACCTGAGTTCCCCTCATGCCGGAAGTCGCCGCACGCCGGTGCTGACCGACGCAAGTTACTGACGACACATCAGATCGGGCGCTCAAGGTACGCCCGGCGCCTTGTGGAGGGAAGACAAAGAGCGCGCCGATCCGGCGCGCTCTTCGGTGGTGCGAACGGCGGGGCGGTGCGCCCCGGAAGTACGGCCTGCGGCCTACGCGGGCGCGGCCAGCTCCGCCCAGACGGTCTTCCCGGACCGGCCGGGCACCCGCAGGACACCCCAGTCCAGGCAGAGCCGCTGCACGATGAACATGCCGTGTCCGCCGGGCCGCCCGGCCCGGTGCGGGGTGCGCGGCGCGGGCTGCCCCGCGCCCGAGTCGACGACCTCCACCCGCAGCACCTTCGCCGTGCAGGCGATACGCATCTCCTCGGGGCCGTCGGCATGCAGACAGGCGTTGGTGACCAGCTCGGAGACGACCAGCAGGACGTCCTCGGCGGCGGCCCGGCCGTCGGCGCTCGACGCGGGGAGCCAGCCCCATTCATGAAGCGCCTGGCGGGCGAAGTCACGGGCGGTCGGCACGATGCCGCTGACCCCCCGCAGCGACAGGGTGCGCCACTGTCGCTCGGCCGGCTCGGGGGAGGCCGCGCCGGCGCCCGCGTCCGCGTCCACGCCTGCGCCCTGCGGCTCACGGCCGAGGTCGCCCGGCGGATGCTGCCGGGTGGTGCTCATCAGCGCTTCACCTCACCGATTCACCATGTCGCCATCGAACAGTTACAGATACAGAGTGTGCGGGGCGCCCACGGCCCCGCCGGATGTCTTCTGCCCGGCCGAATCGTGACAACACCCACTTCGTCTACGCGGATCGCGTGACACCGGCAACACATGGGGCGCCCGGGGCCGCGATACGCGCCGCGGTCATGTGTCCAGGGCCGCTTCGAGGGAGTCGTGGACGGTGAAGACCGCCTCGGCCCCGGTGATCTCGAAGACCCTCGCCACCACCGGCAGCATTCCGGCCAGATGGACCCTTCCCCCGGCCGCTTCCGCCTTCAGGCGGGCACCGAGCAACACATTGAGCCCGGTGGAATCGCAGAATTCGAGTCCCGAGCAGTCGACCACCAGGCGTACTCGCCCTTGCTCGACCGCGTGCTCCAGGGGCTCCCGCAACAGATCCGCCGTGTGGTGATCCAGCTCACCCACCGGCGTCACGATCTCGCTGCGCCCTTCGGTCCGGACCTCGACCTGAAGTCGACCCCGGCTCGCACTGCCGACCGTCCCGCGGTCCATGCCCGTCCCTCTTCGCCGTTCGTCACTGCCTGCGTCTCTGCGTGCGCAGATGCGTATGCGCTGCCTCTGACGTTCTTGAAACAGTACGCGGTCTGTGCGCCACGCGATACCCGAAGACCTCAACAAACCGGACATATAGCGTCAATTGGCGCTTGTAACTGCCCGTCCGGACCGGGTAAGGGTAAGGGGACACCAAAACACGACCGGCTTCGGAGGCGCCGCTTCACCGCAGGAACACGTATGGGCATCGGCAGCCATATGCCGAGAACGATGGAGGAGACCATGTCACCCCGGCTCGACGGACCGCGTCCCCACAACGCGACGTCAGCATGTCCTCAGGGACTGACCCACTCAGACTCCCCTGCCGCGAGCGCCGAGAACGGCACCCGCAGCAGCACCAGCACCACCAGCAGCACCGTCACCATCAGTGACGCCAGCATCAGCGACACCGGCGACGCGAGCGGCACCGGCCGCATCGGTGGCTTCGACCGCATCGGCGCCGACGACCACGGCGTGAGCGACGGTCTCGAAGGACTTCCCGAGATCCCGCCCTTCGACGAGGTGGGCCCGCTGGACGCCAGGGCGTTGTCGAAGACGCTCTTCGAACGGCTCGTATCTCTCGAAGAGGGCACCCACGAGTACTCGTACGTCCGCAATACGCTCGTCGAACTGAACCTGGCCCTGGTCAGGTTCGCCGCCTCCCGGTTCCGCTCCCGCAGCGAGCCGATGGAGGACATCGTCCAGGTCGGCACCATCGGCCTGATCAAGGCGATCGACCGTTTCGAGCTCAGTCGTGGCGTGGAGTTCCCCACGTTCGCGATGCCGACCATCGTCGGCGAGATAAAGCGCTTCTTCCGCGACACCAGCTGGTCCGTGCGCGTCCCGCGCCGGCTGCAGGAGCTGCGGCTCGACCTGGCCAAGGCGGGCGACGAGCTCGCCCAGCAACTGGACCGATCGCCCACTGTGGGCGAGCTCGCCGACCGCCTCGGCATCACCCATGACGAGGTCGTCGAGGGCATGGCCGCGAGCAACGCGTACACCGCGAGCTCGCTGGACGCCAAGCCCGAGGAGGACGAGCACGAAAGCGCGTTGGCGGACCGTATCGGCTACGAGGACCACGGGCTCGAAGGCATCGAGTACGTCGAGTCCCTGAAGCCGCTGATCGCCGCGTTGCCGCGCCGCGACCGCACGATCCTCTCGCTCCGGTTCGTCGCCAACATGACGCAGTCGGAGATCGGCGAGGAGCTGGGCATCTCCCAGATGCATGTGTCGCGGCTGCTCTCCCGCACGCTGGTCAAGCTGCGCAAGGGCCTGACCCTGGAGGAGTGAACGGGCGCGCGTCGCCCGCTCGTTCAGCATCCGCGCGGCGCACCGCGAAAACGTGCGGAAGGACCCGCCCCGGCAAAGGGGCGGGTCCTTCCGTGCGTTTGGCACCGCGTCACGGGCGCCGGGAGAGGCTCATACGGCGCGTTCGCCGTGCCGCCAGACCGCGTGGACCAGCGGAACGCCCGGCCGGTAGGCGAGGTGGACATGGCTGGGCGCGTCGAGGAGCACCAGGTCGGCGCGGGCGCCGGGGGCGATGCGGCCGATGTCGGTACGGCGCAGGGCCGCGGCGCCGCCCGCGGTGGCGGACCAGAGGGCCTCGTCCGGCGTCATGCCCATGTCGCGTACGGCGAGGGCGATGCAGAAGGGCATGGAGGACGTGAACGACGAGCCCGGGTTGCAGTCGGTCGAGAGCGCGACGGTGGCGCCCGCGTCGAGGATGCGGCGGGCGTCGGGCCAGGTGGCGCGGGTGGAGAACTCGGCGCCGGGGAGCAGGGTGGCGACGGTGCTGCCCTGGGCCAGGGCGTCGACGTCGGCGTCGGTGAGGTGGGTGCAGTGGTCGGCGGACGCGGCGTCGAGCTCGACGGCGAGCTGGACGCCGGGGCCGTGGCCCAGCTGGTTGGCGTGGACGCGGGGGTGCAGGCCCTTCGCCATGCCCGCGGTCAGGATCGCGCGGGCCTGGTCGCCGTCGAAGGCGCCCCTCTCGCAGAAGACGTCGATCCAACGGGCGTACGGGGCACAGGCGTCGAGCATCGCTCCGGTGACCAGGTCGACGTAGCCGGCCGGGTCGTCGGCGTAGTCCGGGGAGACGATGTGGGCGCCGAGGTAGGTGACCTCCTCGGTGTGCTGGGCGGCGATGCGCAGGGCGCGGGCCTCGTCCTCGACGGTGAGGCCGTAGCCGGACTTGGTCTCGAAGGTGGTGGTGCCCTGGCGCAGCGCCTCGGCGAGGTAGCGGGCGACGTTGGCGGCGAGTTCTTCGTCGGTGGCGGCGCGGGTGGCGGCGACCGTGGTCCTGATGCCGCCCGCGCTGTAGGCGCGGCCGGACATCCGGGCGTTGAACTCCTCGGTGCGGTCGCCCGCGAACACCAGGTGGGAGTGGGAGTCGACGAAGCCGGGGATCATCGCCCGGCCGCCCGCGTCGACGGCGTTGTCAGTGGCGGGTGCTTTGCTTGATTCACCGGTCCAGACGACCCGGTCGCCCTCGATGACGACGGCCGCGTCCTGGATGGAGCCCAGGGGGGAATCCGCGCGCAGGGAGGGGTCGTTGGTGACCAGGCTGGCGATGTTGGTGATGGCGGTCGTCGTCATCGGGGGGCTGCTCTCCTTGCGGGGGTCCGGTCTCAGCCGTGCAGGGCGGCGATGGCCGAGGCGAGTGCTGCGGGTACGTCCTCGACGAGTGCGTGCCGCCCGTCGCGGACGATGTGCCGGCCTGCCACGACCGTGTGCCGCACATCGGCCGCGGAGGCGGCGAATACGACCGCTTCGGCGGCAAGTCTGGGCACCGGTCCCGCTGTTCTGACGGAATCCAGGGCGACGGTCGCCAGATCTGCGGGCGCACCGGGTTCGATGACGCCCGCCTCGGGCCGGCCGAGCGCCGCGTGTCCGTCGACGGTCGCGGCGCGCAGCAGGGCGGCCGCCGTCCAGTGACCGCGCGCCCGGGTGCGCAGGCGCTCGTCGAGCTCCATCGCGCGGGCCTCTTCGAAGAGGTCGATCACGGCGTGGCTGTCGCTGCCGAGGGAGAGCGGCGAGCCGGCGCGCTGGAGGGCGACGGCGGGGCCGATTCCGTCGGCGAGGTCGCGTTCCGTGGTGGGGCACATGCAGGTGCCGGTCGCCGAGGAGCCGAGGAGCGCGATGTCCTCGGCGGTGAGGTGGGTGTTGTGGACACCGGTGGTGCGCGGGCCGAGGACACCGTGGTCGGCGAGGAGCCGGGTGGGTGTGCAGCCGTGGGCGGCGAGGCAGGCGTCGTTCTCCGCGGTCTGCTCGGAGAGGTGGACATGGAGCGGGGCCTGCCGCTCCTCGGCCCAGGCCGCCACGGTGGCGAGCTGTGCGGCGGGCACGGCGCGCACGGAGTGGACGGCCGCGCCGATCAGGGCGTGGTCGCCGCCCTTGAGGAGGGAGGCGCGTTCGGCCCAGGCGTCCGCGGTGGTGTCGGAGAAGCGCAGCTGGTGCCGGTCGGGCTGCTGGTACTGGGTGGGGCGCTTGCCGAATCCGGCGGAGAGGTAGGCGGTGTCCAGCAGCGTGATCCGGATACCGGCCTCGCCCGCCGCCGCGATCAGGGCCTCGCCCATCGCGTTCGGGTTGTCGTACGGGGTGCCGCCCGGCGCGTGGTGCAGATAGTGGAATTCGCCGACCGCGGTGATGCCCGCCAGCGCCATCTCGGCGTACACGGCACGGGCGAGGTCGTAGTACGAGTCGGGGGTGAGCCGGGAGGCGACCTGGTACATGGTCTCGCGCCAGGTCCAGAAGGTGCCGGAGCCGACCTGGACGGTGGAGCGCAGGGCGCGGTGGAAGGCGTGCGAATGGGTGTTGGCGAGCCCGGGGACGGTGAGCCCGCGCAGCACGGTGGCGCCCGGCGGCGGGGTGGCGACGCCGGTGCGGACGCCCGCGATCAGCCCGTCGGAGACGTCCAGGGCGACGCCCGGCTCGACATGGGTGCCGAGCCAGGCGTGGGACAACCAGTACGTCACGGTGGCGGGCCTGCCCGTCGGTTGCGTTGTCAGCTGCACGCGAGACCTTCCAGTACGTCGGCGAGTGCGATCACCCCGGCCACGCAGTCGTCCTCGCCCGCGTGCTCGGCCGGAGAGTGCGAGATCCCGGTGGGGTTTCGTACGAACAGCATGGCGGTAGGGACCGAAGCGGACAAAATACCCGCGTCGTGTCCGGCGCCGGTGCCCAGGACGGGTACCGCCCGGTCGGCGCCACCGCCGTCCCGGCCGTCCCGGCCCGCGAGGATCTTGCCGAGCTCGTCGCGCAGGGCGTGCTCGAACTCGACGACGGGCGTGAAGGACTCCCGTACGACATCGAGGTCGATCCCGGCCCGCTCGGCGTGCTCCCTGGCGGCCCGTTCGACGCCGCCGACCACGGCGTCGAGGGACGCCTGGTCGGCGGCGCGGGAGTCGAGCCAACCGCGGACGAGGGAGGGGATGGCGTTGACCCCGTTCGGCTCGACGGCGATCTTGCCGAAGGTGGCGAGGGCGCCGGCGAGTTCCGCCTCGCGGCGGGCGGCCAGCACGGTCTCGGCGTACGTGAGCATCGGGTCGCGCCGGTCGGCGAGACGGGTGGTGCCCGCGTGGTTGGCCTCGCCCCGGAAGTCGAACCTCCAGCGTCCGTGCGGCCAGATCGCGGAGGCGATGCCGACCGGGTCGCCGGTGAGGTCGAGGGCGCGCCCCTGCTCGACATGGAGCTCGACGAACGCGCCGATGCGGGCGAGCCGTTCGGGGTCCGGGCCGATGGCGTCGGGGTCGTACCCGGCCGCCTCCATGGCCTGCGGCAGCGTGATGCCGTCGCCGTCGCGGAGCCGGTGCGCCGACTCGACGGTCAGCTGTCCGGCGGCGAGCCGGGAGCCCACACAGGCGAGCCCGAAGCGGGCCCCCTCCTCGTCGCCGAAGTTGCTGATGGCCAGCGGCCGGGTGAACGTCGCCCCCCTGCTGCGGAGTTCGTCGAGCGCGGCGAAGGAGGAGACCACGCCGAGCGGCCCGTCGAAGGCACCGCCGTCCGGAACGGAGTCGAGATGCGATCCCGCGACGACGGCGTCCCCGGCCAGGGGGTCGCCGAGCCACGCCCACTGGTTGCCGTTGCGGTCGACCTCGTAGGTGAGCCCGCGCGCCTCGGCCTGTGCCCGGAACCAGGCACGGCAGTCGGCGTCGGCCCCGGTCCAGGCGTAGCGGCGGTAGCCCCCGCTGTCCTGATGCCGGCCGACCGGCAGGAGCTCCCGCCACATGGCCTGGAACGACGACGAGCCGCCTCCGGAGACGGCGCCGGCCCCGGCGCCGCCTCCGACCGTGCCCTCGGCCCCGTTCGCGGTCCCGCTCCCGGACGGAAGGCTCACTGTTCGCCCTCTGCCATCGGCACGCGCACGCCCTTGTCCGCGGCGACCGACTCCGCGATGTCGTACCCGGCGTCGACGTGCCGGATGACGCCCATGCCCGGGTCGTTGGTGAGCACCCGGCGGATCTTCTCGCCCGCCAGCTTCGTGCCGTCGGCGACGGTCACCTGCCCGGCGTGGATGGAGCGCCCCATGCCGACGCCGCCGCCGTGGTGGATGGAGACCCAGGAGGCCCCGGAGGCCACGTTGACCATGGCGTTCAGCAGCGGCCAGTCGGCGATTGCGTCGGACCCGTCGAGCATGGCCTCGGTCTCCCGGTACGGGGAGGCCACGGAGCCGCAGTCGAGGTGGTCGCGCCCGATGGCCAGCGGCGCGGCCAGCTCACCGCTCGCCACCATGTCGTTGAACCGCTCACCGGCCCGGTCGCGCTCGCCGTAACCGAGCCAGCAGATCCGGGCGGGCAGCCCCTGGAAGTGGACGCGTTCGCCGGCCATCTTGATCCAGCGGTGCAGCGACTCGTTCTCGGGGAAGAGTTCGAGCATCGCCTTGTCGGTCTTGTGGATGTCCGACGCCTCGCCGGAGAGCGCGGCCCAGCGGAACGGGCCCTTGCCCTCGCAGAAGAGCGGCCGGATGTAGGCGGGCACGAAGCCCGGGAAGTCGAAGGCCCGGTCGTAGCCCGCGAGCTGGGCCTCGCCGCGGATGGAGTTGCCGTAGTCGAACACCTCGGCCCCGGCGTCCATGAAGCCGACCATCGCCTCGACGTGCTTGGCCATCGACTCCCGTGCGCGCTGCGTGAAGTCGGCGGGCTTCTCGGTGGCGTAGGAGGCCATGTCGTCGAAGTCGACCCCGAGCGGAAGGTACGCCAGCGGGTCGTGCGCACTGGTCTGGTCGGTGACGATGTCGATCGGGGCGCCCTCGGCGAGCATCCGCGGCAGCAGCTCCGCCGCGTTGCCGAGCAGACCGATGGAGAGCGGCCTGCGGGCGTCCCGCGCCTCGGTGGCCAGCTGGAGCGCGTGTTCCAGGGAGTCGGCGCGCACGTCCAGGTAGCGGTGCTCGATCCGGCGCTCGATGGCGCGCGGGTCGCAGTCGATACAGATCGCGACGCCGTCGTTCATCGTCACGGCGAGCGGCTGGGCGCCGCCCATGCCGCCGAGCCCGGCGGTCAGGGTGATCGTGCCGGCCAGCGTCCCGTTGAACTTCTTCGCCGCGACGGCGGCGAACGTCTCGTACGTGCCCTGCAGGATGCCCTGCGTGCCGATGTAGATCCACGATCCGGCGGTCATCTGGCCGTACATGGTGAGCCCCAGCGCCTCCAGGCGGCGGAACTCCTCCCAGTTCGCCCAGTCGCCGACCAGGTTGGAGTTGGCGATCAGGACGCGCGGCGCCCACTCGTGCGTCTGCATGACGCCGACCGGACGGCCGGACTGGACGAGCATCGTCTCGTCCTGCTTGAGCGTCCGCAGCGTGCGCACCATCGCGTCGAAGGAGCGCCAGTCACGGGCCGCCTTGCCGGTGCCGCCGTAGACGACGAGCTTGTCGGGGTGTTCGGCGACCTCGGGGTCGAGGTTGTTCTGCAGCATGCGCAGGGCGGCCTCCTGCTGCCACCCCAGGGCGCTCAGTTCCGTACCGCGTGGTGCCCGTACGGGGCGGGGTCCTGACATGGCGGTGCCTCCTCGCGACTGTAAGTCTTCTATTCACATCCTGATGGTCTGAATACTCGTAGTCAACAGTCCCGCACCGTCGCACGGGAGCAACACCCGCGCCCGCCCCGCGCGCAGGCCGCCCCGACGCCCCCGTCGCGCGCCCTCCGCGCACTCCCGTACGCCTCCGGCATGTGCCCGTGGAAAGTACCGAACCCCCTCCGGGAACAGGCACGTTGCGTAGCCTCGTGGTCACACCGCACACCGAGCCGGGAAGGGCGACCGTATGCCCGCGGCCGCTCCGCCGCGCCGGCTCAGAGACCTATGGGAGGCCCCTGTGATCCGAGCACTCCGACTGCGCGCCGGGACGAAGCAGCCGATGGAGCCCGCGGTCGAAGCGCAGGAAGTCCTGGCCGAACTCCAACGATTACGGACCGCGGTCCCGCTCCTGTCCGGCGCCCTGGTCGCCGGTACCGACGGATACGTCCTGGCCCATGACACTCCGGGGGTCGAGCCCGAGGGTGTCGCCGCGCTGACCGCGACCGCGCTCAGCGTCGCGGTCCGGATGGCGGAGGCGACCGGGCGGGGCGGCTTCGGTGAACTTCTCGTACGGGGCGAGTCCGGCTGCATCGCCTCGTACGCCGCAGGCTCCTCGGCCGTTCTCACCCTGCTCGCCGAGGACCCCATCGACATCGACGCGCTCCATTCCGAGGGCCACCGGGCGAGTGCTCTCATCGGCGAGCTGATCGACGCCGCAGCGCGCCGCGCCGCCTGTCCGGCTCCCTCGGTCCCCTCTCCCCGGCAGCTGCCCCCGCAGTCCGGCCCGCTGCCGCCCCGCACCTGACCGCCGGAGCCCCCCACGGGCGGATTCAGCGCCTGCGCCGCGCCCCTCCAGGCGCGGCGTCCCCCGCCATCGGCCCGGTCGTCCGATATCCCTTGACCCGCTTGCCCGCGGGCCGCCCGCGCTCAACCCAGTCGGTCCGCACCCAGTACAGGGCGTCGTCCCGGTGCTCGCGCCGCCCGATCCGGACGGCCTTGATCCAGAGCCCGGCGCCCACCCCAGCGAGCATCATCCCGCCGGCCCCGGGCAGCAGGAACGCGCTCGCCACCGCCACGAGGAACGCCCCGAACAGCCACCACCGGTGCCCCCGACGCCAGTTGCGTACGGTCACGGCGCGGTCCTGGAGGAAGTCGGACCGCCCGGCACGCGTGGCGCCCCCGGCCAGTTCCGCGTACCTGCGGCTCCGGACGAGCGCCACGACGGCCACGGTGATCAGGAACAGCGCGGCCCCGGACAGCAGGCCGATCCGGCGCCCGGTGAGCCCCGGCACCAGCGCGCCGATCCCCGTGGCCAGCAGCCCCGGCCACCACATCGGTGCGGCTCCGGCCCGTACGATCACGGCCACTCTCGCCAACGACTGCGCTCCGCGCCCCACGTCCGTACCTCTCTCCGCAGCTCCTCGTGAGCCTTTCCGGCCCGGAGATTAGTGGCCGTAGATGAGCGGTGCCTGAGAATCGGCGAAGTCCGGGAGCCGACGGGCCCGCCGGGCCCCCGCCGCCCCCGGCGCACGGTCCCCGTCCGTCACTCCACGAACAGTCCCCGCGCCGCCGCCCTCGCGTCGAACTCCTCCAGCCGCGCCTGCGCGTCGGGCAGGTCGTCGCACATCGCCTCCAGCAGCACCCGCCCCAGCAGCATGGGCGCACACGCCGTGTCGAAGGCGAGCCCGGTGCCGACGGCGGCCGGGATCAGCAGATCGCTGTACTTGGCGACGGGCGCGAACGCGGAGTCCGCCACCGACACCACGGCCATCCCCTGCTCCTGCGCGTACGCGAGGGCGTCCACGACCTCCTTCGGGTGCCGGGGCAGCGCGAAGCAGATCAGCGCGGAGGCGCCCGCCCGCCGGGCGGCGTCGATCCGGTCGCGCAGCATGCTGCCGCCCTCGTCGAGCACCCGGACATCGGGGTGGACCTTGGCCGCGAAGTACCCGAAGCCCCGCGCCTGCGAGGAGGCGGCCCGCAGCCCGAGCACCGGCAGCGGCCGCGAGGCCGCCAGCAGCCTGCCCGCCCGCTCGACCGGCCCGGGGTCGGCGAGCAGCTCCGCCAGGTGCCGCAGATTCTCGATCTCGCCGAGCACCGCCTGCTGGTACTCGTTGTACGCGTCGTCCCCGCCCGCCGGCTCGGGCTCGGCGGGGGCGACCTCCCGCAGATGCTTGCGGAGCGCCGGATAGCCGTCGAAGCCGAGCGCCACGGCGAAGCGGGTGACGGACGGCTGACTGACCCCGGCGAGCTCGGCCAGCTCCACGCTCGACAGGAACGGGACGTCCCCGGCCCTGCGCACCATCGAGTGCGCGATGCGCCGCTGGGTGGGTGTGAGCCGGCGCCCCTCGAAGAGCTGCTGCAACCGCGCGGCCGGGCTGCTCCCGCTCATGCTGTCCCCTCGGTAGATCCGGCGCACCGCGATCCGGCGCCGACAAATCCATTCAGCCAGCAAGGCGTCTGCATGTCCATATGCAGCCGGGGCGATGTCCCCGTGCGACCGGGTCGATGTCCCTGTCCGGCCGGGCGCTGATCCCGTGCGGCCGGGGCGCTGATCCCGTGCGGCCGGGGCGCTGATCCCGTGCGGCCGGGGCGCAGGGAAAGAGGGGGGTTAACCCCACTGCCCGCGGCGGTCGCGATTCGTACCGTGAAGGATATGAAAACCCGTGACCCCGAGCTCCAGAACGAGCTCGATGCCGCCCTGCAGGCCCGTAGTGAGCTGGGTTCGGAGTACGAGCCCGCGCTCGTCGAGTCTTTTCTGGAGAAGGTCGAGCAGCGGCTCGACAGCACGCTCGACCGGCGCGTCCGGCGCCATCTCGCCGAACAGCGGGTGAGCGTCGCCAGGGGTCCACACCCGCCGCAGCCCCTGGGGAACTTCGGCGAGCGCTACGGCTTCGGGATCATCTCGCTGATCCTGGCCGTCCCGCTGTCGGCGATCGGCGCCTCGACCGCCCACACCGGGGGCCTGGTCGTCGCCTGGCTCGGGATCGTCGCGGTCAACGCCGTGCACGCCGCCCGCAACTGGACGTGGTTCTCGCACCGTCCCGGACGTGCGGACTCCGACTGGGAGGACTGACGGCCTGGGGCCGCGGAGCGGCCACCCGGAACACAGCGGCCCCTGGAGCGCACGGCACTACGCCTGGCGGGTGGGCTGCACAATCAGCTGGCGCAGGTTGATGTGGCGTGCCCGGCTGGTGGCGTAGGCGATCAGATCGGCGATCTCGTCGCTGGAGAGCCCGCCGAGCGCGCCGAACATGTCGTCGAGCTGTCCGCTCAGCTCGGCGTTGTCGACGTGGCCGGCCAGCTCCGTGTCGGTGAGGCCCGGCTCGATGTTCGTGACCCGGACGTCGCGCGGCCCGAACTCGGTGCGCAGCGACGTCGACAGGTACGTCAGCGCGGCCTTCGTCGCCCCGTACACCGCGTAGTTGGGGAACATGACGTGCGCGCCGATGGACGAGATGTTCACCAGGTCCGCGGTGCGGCCCCCGGCGGCCACCGCCACCAGGTCGGCCGTGAAGGCCCGGATGATCCGCAGGGCGCCCGTCACATTGGTGTCGATCATCCGCTGCCACTCGTCGGTCCGGCCCTCGTCCACCGGGTTCGGCAGCATCACACCGGCCGCGTTGACCACCAGGTCCACCTGACCGAAGGTGCGGTGCACCAGTTCGGCCGCGGCGTCGACCGACGCCTGGTCGGTGACGTCGGTGACCACGACGAGCGCCTCGCCGCCCGCCGCCCCGATCGCGGCGGCCAGCTCCTCCAGCCGCTCCGCGCGCCGGGCGAGCAGGGCGACCCTGACCCCCTGGGCGGCGAGCAGCCGGGCGGTCGCGCTGCCCATGCCGCTGGCGGCTCCGGTGATGACGGCGGTGCGGCCTGCGAGGGTCTTGTACGACATGTCCGTGCTCCTTGAGGCGTTGCGGGACCGGAGCGTTTCCCCGGGCCCGACTCCACTCTGCGTGGCCGTCCGGGGCCCAGCCAGGGCGACGCTGTTCCTGGGTCTGCCAGTACCAGGCTCGGCGTCCGCCCTTCTTCTACGATCGACGCCATGGACGCTGACCTCGGTGATTTCCTCCGCTCCCGGCGGGCCCGCATCCAGCCCGAGGACGTGGGGCTGCAGGCGTACGGGCGCCGTCGCGTACCCGGACTCCGGCGCGAGGAGGTGGCCCAGCTCGCGGGAGTGAGCGTCGACTACTACATCCGGCTGGAGCAGGGGCGCGGCCCGAGCGTCTCGGACGCGGTGCTCGACGCGATAGCCCGGGTGCTGCGGCTGGACGAGACGGAGCACACGTATCTGTACACCGTGGCACGCCCGAAGTCGCGCGCCTCCGCTCCGGCCTCCTCCCAGCGGGTCCGCCCCGGTCTGCGCCTGGTGCTGGACTCGCTCACCGCGGCCCCGGCGTTCGTCCTGGGCCGCCGGATGGACGTGCTGGCCTGGAACGCGCTGGGGGACGCCGTCGTCGGCTTCTCCCGGATGCCCGTCGCCGAGCGCAACATGCCGCGCCAGGTATTCCTGGAACCGGCGGCGCGGAAGCTGTACCCGGACTGGGCCGCGGTGGCGGCGGAGACGGTGGCGTATCTGCGCCTGGACGCGGGCCTGCATCCCGACGACAAGCGACTGGCCACACTGGTCGGCGAGCTGTCCCTGAAGAGCGACGACTTCCGCCGGCTGTGGGCGGACCATCAGGTGAAGTCGAAGACCTACGGGGTCAAGCGCATCGACCACCCGGTCGCGGGCGAGCTCGTGCTCCCGTACGAGACGCTCGGCGCGGCCGGCGATCCCGGCCAGTGCCTGGTGGTCTACACGCCGGAGCCCGGCAGCGAGACCGCCGAACGCGTCGCGCTGCTGGCGAGCTGGGCGGCCGCACCGGCACCGACCGGCTGAGAGCCTGTCGCGTCCGCACGCCCACGGACCCGGGGGGCCGTGGAGGCGCGGACATGAGTGTGTCGCGGGGACCGCCGCACCCCCGGTTGCCCAGGGGGCGGGACGACGGCGGTCCCCGCGAGGGACACGGTCCGGGTCAGGGCCGGTCACCGCGTCCTGGCGACGATGGAGGTCCGGGAGCCGCTCCGTAGTCCGTGTCGCCGTATCGGGTGCCGGCGGGTCTCCCCGCCGGCACCCATCAATCTGCCGGACTCGTGTTAAGCCGGTGCTGCGCGGACGTGTCGCGCTCGTACCGTTTTCGCGAAGCCCGGACCCACGGCGGCGCTACGCCTTGCCGGCCGTCGCGTCCTTGGCGAGGAACGCCAGCAGGTCCTGCCGGCTGACCACGCCCTTCGGCTTGCCCTCCACCAGCACGATCGCCGCGTCCGCCGTGTTCGTACCGCCGAGCACCGCCATCAGGTCCTCGACCGGTTCGCCGGAGCCGACCTGCGGCAGCGGCGGCGACATGTGCTTCTCCAGCGGGTCGGAGAGCGAGGCGTGCTGGGCGAACAGCGCGTTCAGCAGCTCCCGCTCCACCACCGAACCGATGACCTCGGCGGCCATCACGTCCGGGTGGCCCGCGCCCGGCTTCACGATCGGCATCTGCGAGACGCCGTACTCGCGCAGGACGTCGATCGCCTCGCCGACGGTCTCCTCGGGGTGCATGTGGACGAGCGTCGGGATCGGGCCGTCCTTGTAGTCGAGCACGTCGGCGACGCGCGCGGACGGGCCGGTGTCCTCCAGGAAGCCGTAGTCGGCCATCCACTCGTCGTTGAAGATCTTGCTCAGGTAGCCGCGACCGCTGTCGGGCAGCAGGACGACGACCACGTCGTCCGGGCCCAGGCGCTTGGCGACCTCCAGGGCGCCGACCACCGCCATGCCGCAGGAGCCGCCGACCAGCAGGCCCTCCTCCTTGGCGAGACGGCGGGTCATCTGGAAGGAGTCCTTGTCGGACACGGCGACGATCTCGTCCGTGACCGTACGGTCGTAGGCGCTCGGCCAGAAGTCCTCGCCGACGCCCTCGACGAGGTAGGGACGCCCGGAGCCGCCGGAGTAGACCGAGCCCTCCGGGTCGGCCCCGATCACCTTCACCGAGCCGCCGCTGGCCTCCTTCAGATAGCGGCCGGTGCCGCTGATCGTGCCGCCGGTGCCGACACCCGCGACGAAGTGGGTGATCTTCCCGTCCGTCTGCTCCCACAGCTCGGGACCGGTGGTCTCGTAGTGGGAACGCGGGTTGTTGGGGTTGGAGTACTGGTCGGGCTTCCAGGCCCCCGGTGTCTCGCGGACCAGCCGGTCGGAGACGTTGTAGTACGAGTCGGGGTGCTCGGGGTCAACGGCCGTCGGGCAGACGACGACCTCGGCACCGTAGGCGCGCAGCACATTGATCTTGTCCGTGGACACCTTGTCCGGGCAGACGAAGATGCACTTGTACCCCTTCTGCTGGGCGACGATCGCCAGGCCGACGCCCGTGTTGCCACTGGTCGGCTCGACGATCGTGCCGCCGGGCTGCAGTTCGCCGCTCTGTTCGGCGGCCTCGATCATGCGCAGGGCGATGCGGTCCTTGACCGAACCGCCGGGGTTGAAGTACTCGACCTTGGCCAGGACCGTCGCCTGGATGCCGGCCGTCACACTGCGCAGCCTCACCAGCGGGGTATTGCCTACGAGACTGATCATCGAATCGTGGAATTGCACCGTGTACTCCGGGGTCTCCGAGATGGTGCGGCAAGGGTATGCGTACGGGCACGAGATTGGGCGAAGCGATTGAACGACGGCCGCTGCGGGGCAGTTAGCTGTATGTACGGCGGTACGGCAACGAGGAGGTGGACCGGACTGTGTCAAGGGCAAGGGTGGCACGGCGGATCGCAGCGGGCGCGGCCTACGGCGGGGGCAGCATCGGGCTGCTCGGCGCTGCGGCGGCAGGCGTACTGCTGGCGGAGGTCCATCTGGCGAAACGGCAGGTGGGCGGCGGAATCGCACCGGTTCCGCCGAGCGCGGACGGGCGGTACGGGGTGGCGTTCGCCGGCCCCTCGGACCCGTTGCGGCTGGGGTTGCTGGGCGACTCGACGGCGGCCGGGCAGGGGGTGCGCCGGGCCGGGCAGACCCCGGGGGCGCTGCTCGCCTCGGGGCTCGCCGCGGTGTCCGAGCGGCCGGTGGATCTGCGCAATGTGGCGCAGCCGGGTGCCCGGTCCGACGATCTGGAGAGGCAGGTCTCGCTGCTGCTCGCCGACACCTCCCGTACGCCCGACGTCTGCGTGATCATGATCGGCGCGAACGATGTGACGCACCGGATGCCGGCCACCCAGTCGGTGCGCTGCCTGACCACCGCCGTGCGCAGGCTGCGTACGGCGGGCGCGGAGGTCGTGGTCGGCACCTGTCCGGACCTGGGCACGATCGAGCCGGTCTATCAGCCGCTGCGCTGGATGGCCCGGCGGGTGAGCCGGCAGCTGGCGGCGGCCCAGACGATCGGCTCGGTGGAGCAGGGCGGGCGCACGGTGTCGCTGGGCGATCTGCTCGGGCCGGAGTTCGAGGCGAATCCGCGGGAGCTGTTCGGGCCGGACAACTACCACCCGTCGGCGGAGGGGTACGCCACGGCGGCGATGGCGGTGCTGCCCACGCTCTGCGCGGTGCTGGGGCTGTGGCCGGAGTCCGACCGGCTGGACGGGGCCCGGCGCGAGGACATGCTGCCGGTGGCCAAGGCGGCCTCCCAGGCGGCCAGGGAGGCCGGTACGGAGGTCACGGGGGCGCGGGCGCCCTGGGCACTCCTCAAGCACCGCAGGCGGCGGCGCCTGCCCGCGGCCACGGAGCCCCACCCGCATCCGGAGCCGCACGGGGAGACGGGAAGGACCGAGGAATCCAAGGAGAGAACCGGAGGAACCGAGAAGAGTGGGGAGACGGGAGCGACAGAAGCGACGCGAGCAACAGGAGCAACGGGAGCAACAGGAGCAACAGGAGCAACGGAGGAGACTGGAGAGACGGGGGAGTCGCACGGGGAGCCGCGCAATCTCCCGGCCAATTGATCGACCCGCGCAGTCGGCGAGCAGTCGGACTGAGCGGTCGCTTAGAAAAGAGGTCGGCGTCACATGCGCTGCCCGGTGACCCGGCGCCTACGTACAGGTAACTTCCAAGTCAGCACCTGCCAGAACCCGCCTTCCAGCCCTCATGGAGCCGCGTGATGCCCGAAGCCGTGATCGTCTCTGCAGCCCGTTCCCCCATCGGCCGGGCCTTCAAGGGCTCGCTGAAGGACCTGCGCGCGGACGACCTGACCGCCACGATCATCCGGACCGCGCTGGCGAAGGTGCCCGAGCTGGACCCGAAGGACATCGACGACCTGATGCTCGGCTGCGGCCTCCCCGGCGGCGAGCAGGGCAACAACCTGGGCCGCATCATCGCCGTACAGATGGGCATGGACCACCTTCCGGGCTGTACGGTCACCCGCTACTGCTCGTCCTCCCTCCAGACCAGCCGGATGGCGCTGCACGCCATCAAGGCCGGTGAGGGCGACGTCTTCATCTCGGCCGGTGTCGAGATGGTGTCCCGCTTCTCGAAGGGCAACTCCGACAGCTGGCCGGACACGCACAACCCGCTGTTCGCCGACGCCGAGGCCCGCACCGCGGCCCGCGCCGAGCGGGGCGGCGACGACTGGCACGACCCGCGCGAGGACGGCCTGGTCCCGGACGCGTACATCGCGATGGGGCAGACCGCGGAGAACCTGGCCCGCCTCAAGGGCGTCACCCGCCAGGACATGGACGAGTTCGGCGTCCGCTCGCAGAACCTCGCCGAGGAAGCCCTCAAGAACGGCTTCTGGGAGCGCGAGATCACCCCGGTCACCACCCCGGACGGCACGGTCGTCTCGAAGGACGACGGCCCGCGCGCGGGCGTCACGCTGGAGGGCGTGCAGGGCCTGAAGCCGGTGTTCCGCCCCGACGGCCTGGTCACCGCGGGCAACTGCTGCCCGCTCAACGACGGCGCCGCCGCCCTCGTGATCATGTCCGACACCAAGGCGCGCGAGCTGGGCCTGACCCCGCTGGCCCGGATCGTCTCGACCGGCGTCTCGGGCCTCTCCCCCGAGATCATGGGGTACGGGCCGGTGGAGGCCAGCAAGCAGGCACTGAAGCGGGCCGGGCTGACCATCGACGACATCGACCTGGCCGAGATCAACGAGGCGTTCGCCGCCCAGGTGATCCCCTCCTACCGCGACCTCGGCCTGCCACTGGAGAAGGTCAACGTCAACGGCGGCGCAATCGCCGTCGGTCACCCCTTCGGCATGACGGGCGCCCG
Source organism: Streptomyces sp. NBC_00984 (assembly GCF_045162475.1). Lineage (NCBI taxonomy): Bacteria > Bacillati > Actinomycetota > Actinomycetes > Kitasatosporales > Streptomycetaceae > Streptomyces > Streptomyces sp. NBC_00984. Next base: position 5,493,176 of record NZ_CP108734.1, on the reverse strand, counting down.
GATCACCGGCACGCTGATCAACAGCCTGCAGTTCCACGACAAGCAGTTCGGCCTGGAGACCATGTGCGTGGGCGGCGGCCAGGGCATGGCGATGGTCATGGAGCGGCTGAGCTGAGCCGAACCGTGCCGGGCGGGCCGGACCCGACATAGCCGTCAGCGGGCCCACGCCCCCTACGGTGGCCGGTTCCGAGCCCCGACCGTGACCGAATCTCCCCCAGGATGTGACCTATCTCCTGGGGGAGAGGCATTCCCGCAGGTCACACCCGCATCAGGGTTAAACCCCAGGCCCAAAGACCTGTCCAATTCGTGACGTAATGCACTGACACAGGGCGCAGGTAGGGGACAAGCTGATGTAGGAAGTCGGGGGATCGATTGAAACCGGGAGTATGTCAGTGAGCGCCATGTCTCTTGCCCTGTTGCTGACCACCGCCGCCGCCACGGCCGTGGGCGCTGCTGCTCTGCACGCTGCTCACGGGCTGCGCAAGCAGGTCACGGCCCTTCGTACGGAGCTGGCCGAGGCCCGTGTGCACGGCGTCACCGTGCCCGCGCAGAGCCGCAGCCCCGTCACCCCCGTCGCCGAGATACGCGCGGCCGTCGCCGAGGCGCTGGCCGAGGAACGCGAGCGCGAGCTCGCGGAGGCCCGTGCCTTCTGGGCCACCCAGGAAGCGCGCGATGCCGCCGATGCCCCGTCCCTGCTGGGCGGCCTGACCGGGCTGGGCGAGGACGCCCCGTTCTTCATGCCCCGCCAGGCCGACTTCGCGGGCCTCGACGCGATGGACCTCGACGCCGGCGAAGCCCTCGACGAGCTGGTGGAACTGACGGAGCTGGCGGACATGACCGAGCTGCCCGGGACGGCGGAGTTCGCCGAGGACTCCCCCGAGCTGGCCGCCGCCCGCCGCCGGCACCCCTCGCACCCCGACTTCGTGCCGGTGCAGACCCCGGTCGTCACCGACCACGAGCGCACCGTGAACCGTCTCGAAGAGCTCGCCGACAGCCGTACGGAACTGGCCGATGTGCGCCCCGGTCCACTCGGCACGCTCGACGTCTATGTCTTCGCCGACGGCACCACGCTCTGCATGACCCCCGGCCACCGCGAGACGGCCGAGCGGCTGGCCGGCTCGCTGCTCGCCGGCGAGCATCCCGTACTGCTGGGCGGCTCCGGCGTCTCCGGCGCGTACGCCCTGACCTTCTCCTGCGGCGAGGAGAGTGTCTACGTCCTCGCCGACCGCGTCATCGCCTCGTTCTGACACCGCGACATCCGGGCACAGCGGCTCTCGCCGGCCGCCGCCCCCGGGGCGATCCCCCGGACTGCCGCCCGCCGCTACGCGAACGCGCGCGCAGCGGCCTCGTCCACGAATTGCACGGCCTCGTCCAGCTCAGCCGACGGGGCCGTTTCCAGTGCCACCGCCAGATCGCGCCCGGCCACGGCGAGTTGGTCGCCGATCGAGAAGATCCCGGCGTCGGGCATGGTGTGCGGCTCCCGGTCCGGCGCCTCGATCCGCTGGGCACGCAGCGCCAGTTCCCGCGCCGCGGCAAGTCCTTCGGCGGCGGCGCCGCGCTGGAGGCGGCTCTGCGGGGCGGCGCGCAGCCGGTCGGCGAATCGGTCCACGGCGGTGATCAGCGGGGTCGTATCGAGCACTCCGCGACCCTACGCGCCCCGGCAGGACGGTTGCCAACGGGCCGATGCTCGGGCACGGTGTCGGCAAGGACCAGCAACGCGCAATGCGTCGGAGGCGCCGATGTCCCAAGTCTTCTCCGAAGAAACCCATCGCAATCTGCTCGCCCGGATCCCCCGCTGCACCGGTCGTGAAATCACCGACTGGCTCCGCACCGTGGAGGAAGGACCCGCTCTCCGCTTCGAGGAGAAGGTCAGCTGGCTGCGGAGCGAACACGACCTCGCCTACGGACACGCGAAGGCGCTCATCCACGAGTACGACCTCAGAAGGGCCGCCCGCAAGCTGCTCTAGCGACGGGCGTGGAAAACGGGAACGGCCCGCAGGCAGTGCCTGCGGGCCGTTCCCGTCGTGCGGGTGCGGGCGGATCAGTCGTCGCCGCTGAGGATGGAGAGCAGACGCAGCATCTCCAGGTAGATCCACACCAGGGTCATGGTGAGGCCGAAGGCCGCCAGCCAGGACTCCTCGCGGGGGGCGCCGTAGGCGATGCCGTCCTCGACCTGCTTGAAGTCCAGGGCCAGGAAGCACGCACCGAGGACGATCCCGATGACGCCGAAGAGGATGCCGAGGCCACCGCTGCGGAAGCCCAGGCCGTCACCGCCGCCGAAGACGGCGAACAGCAGGTTGACCACCATCAGGAGCATGAAGCCCATGGCGGCGGCCATCACGAAGCCGTAGAAGCGGCGAGTGACGCGGATCCAGCGCATCTTGTACGCGAGCAGCACACCGGCGAAGACACACATGGTGCCCATCACCGCCTGCATCACGACGCCCGGTCCGATGTACGTGCTGACCGCGCTGGAGATCACTCCGAGGAAGACACCCTCGAAGGCCGCGTACGAGACGATCAGCGCCGGCACCGGCCTGCGCTTGAAGGACTGGACGAGCGACAGGACGAACGCCACCAGGGCGGCGCCGATCGCGATGCCGTACGACTTGCCGAGGTTCGCCTCGTCGACCGGCAGCAGCGCCCAGGCGAGCGCGGCGCCGAGCACCACGGTGCCCAGCGTGATCGCCGTCCGCGTGACGACGTCGTCGATCGTCATCGCGCCGGTGCGCGCCGGTGCCTGCGGGGCGCCGTACTGGGCGTCCGGCTGGGCGTAGGGGTTGGTGGCGTACGGGTTGGCGGCGGTGCCCTGCGCGTACGGGTTGGCACCCGCTGCGGGGGCCCCGGCCTGCGGCGCCGCGTTGAAGCCCGCGTATCCGTTGTCGCGGCTGAAGCCCCGTCGCGAGAAGACCGGGTTGCTGCTCCTCATCTCACTCCTCCATGGCCACCCTGCGCGGCCTTCCCACAAGAGTAATGGGTAGGCAAAAGAATCAGACTACTGCTTGGGGAGGATCTTTGCGGATACCTGTCCGGAGCGACACCCGTCCGTCGGCCACCGGGCCGCGCGGCACCGCGCAGAAAAACCGACTGCGCCCCATATCGTCCGGGCTCGCGGTCCAGTAACGTGCCGACCGACCGGTTTTACGGCGTCATCGCGTTTACGGCGTCATCGCGCCCGGACGACAGGAGCGGCGGCTGAAGTCATGGAGCATGCGCTGCGCGTGGCCCGCCATCCCGGAATCGGTCGCGGTCCGAGGCGTTCCGCCGGCTCGGCCTCCGAGTGAGTAGTGGTGCCTGGAACCGGACTCGAACCGGTACGCCCCCGAGGGGCAGCGAGGTTTAAGCTCGCCGTGTCTGCATTCCACCATCCAGGCCTGGCGCGCGGCTCCGCGTTGGCACATGACCCTATCCGGGGACTTCCCCCGAACAGCGGATCAGTGGCGCGATGTTGTCTTATTTTATTGACCGTTTGAGGGGTCGTCAGCACTCGCGAAAGGGCATCGCCACATGCCTGGGCGGGGTAGCGGGCGCGCCGGCCGGTAATCCGGATTGACGTAAAGTCGCCGCACCCGGACGGCGCATTCACCGGGCGCGCGCCGACGGCCGCCACGGGCGCGCCACCGGCCCCGGCCCAGAGGCCGCGACAGACCGGTCCCGGCGGTGGTACCCCGGACCGACGCCTCAGGGTCGGTGTCATACCGCAGGAGGACGCAGGGCCTTCCTGGTGCGACTCAAGGCTGTCCCCGGAACGGGCACGCGGACTGACGTCCGGCGGCGGAACGGCGGTGACGATTGAAGGGTTCCGAACAAAACCCCGGACGAGCCCTCGGCCGGAGCCCCGAAACAGGAGATTCCCGTGACCACTTCCACCGCACCCCGCGTCACCACGGTGGCCGCCCGCGCCACGGACCTGTCGAAGGTCTACGGAGAGGGCGAGACCAGGGTCACGGCCCTGGACCGGGTCTCCGTGGACTTCCCGCGGGGCGAGTTCACCGCGATCATGGGCCCGTCCGGCTCCGGCAAGTCCACGCTGATGCACTGCGTGGCCGGCCTCGACAGCTTCAGCAGCGGTTCGGTACGGATCGGCGACACGGAACTGGGCTCCCTCAAGGACAAGCAGCTCACCCAGCTCCGCCGGGACAAGATCGGCTTCATCTTCCAGGCGTTCAACCTGCTGCCCACGCTGACGGCCCAGGAGAACATCACGCTCCCCATGGACATCGCGGGCCGCAAGCCCGACGCCGCGTGGGTGCGCCAGGTCATCGACATGGTGGGCCTCTCCGACCGGCTGAGCCACCGGCCGACCGAGCTCTCCGGCGGCCAGCAGCAGCGCGTCGCCGTGGCCCGCGCCCTGGCCTCGCAGCCGGAGATCATCTTCGGTGACGAGCCGACCGGAAACCTGGACTCCCGCTCCAGCGCCGAGGTCCTCGGCTTCCTGCGCAACTCGGTGCGCGAGCTCGGGCAGACCGTGGTGATGGTGACCCACGACCCGGCGGCCGCCTCCTACGCGGACCGGGTCATCTTCCTCGCGGACGGCCGGATCGTCGACCAGATGCTGCACCCCACCGCGGACGGGGTCCTCGACCGGATGAAGGCGTTCGACGCCAAGGGCCGCACCAGCTGAAGCCCGCCCTTCCCCACGCCCCTTTCCGGAACCCCTCCCCATCCCAGGACTGACAGACATGTTCCGTACCGCCCTGCGCAATGTGCTCGCGCACAAGGCCAGGCTGCTGATGACCGTCCTCGCCGTGATGCTCGGCGTGGCCTTCGTCTCCGGCACGCTGGTCTTCACCGACACCCTCGGCAACGCCCTCCGTAACCAGTCGGCGAAGAGCTACGACGACGTCGCCGTGGCCGTCACCACCTACGCCGACCAGCGCGACGAGAAGACGGCCGGCATCACCGCCGCCACCCTGAAGAAGATCCAGGGCCTGGACGGCGTCGGCACCGCCACCGGCCGGGTCTCCGGCTTCGCCGGGGTCGCCGACCCCGACGGCAAGCTGATCGGCAACGGCTGGTCGAACACCGGCGGGAACTACTCCCCCGGCAAGAACGGCAAGGACTCCGCGTACACCTTCGTCGACGGTACGGGCCCGGTCGCGGCCGACCGGATCGCGCTCGACAAGGAGACCGCGAAGCGGGGCGAGTACCACGTCGGTGACCGGGTCCGGGTCGCCACGAACGGGCCGGTGAAGGAGTACACCCTCTCCGGTGTCTTCACCACCGAGGACGGCGCGGTCAACGCGGGCGGCAGCCTGGTCCTCTTCGACACCGAGGTCGCCCAGAAGCTCTACCTCAGGCCCGGCGTGTTCAGGGACGCCAACGTGTCCGCCGCGCCCGGCGTCTCCGCCGAGAAGCTGCTGGCCGGAGTGAAGCCGCTGCTGCCCAAGGACGCCGAGGCCAAGACCGGCCAGGCGCTCGCGGACGATCAGGCCAAGCGGATCGAGGACGGTCTGAGCGGTCTCAACGGGATGCTGCTCGCCTTCGCCGGCATCGCCCTGTTCGTCGGTATCTTCCTGATCGCCAACACCTTCACCATGCTGGTGGCCCAGCGCACCAAGGAGCTGGCACTGATGCGCGCCGTCGGCGCCTCCCGCCGCCAGGTCAAGCGCTCGGTGCTCCTCGAAGCGGCCGTCGTCGGCGTGATCGCCTCGGTCGTCGGCTTCGCCCTCGGCCTCGGCCTCGCCATCGGACTGCGCTCCGCGATGGGCCTGTTCGGCGGGAAGATCCCGGCCGGACCGCTGATCATCTCGCCCATCGCGGTCATCGCCGCGTTCGCCGTCGGTGTCCTGATCACCGTGCTGGCCGCCTGGCTGCCCGCCCGCCGGGCCGCCAAGATCCCGCCGGTCGCGGCGATGAGCAGCGTGCACGCGACGGCCACCGTCAAGTCCCTGGTGCTGCGCAACTCGATCGGCGCGGTGCTCACCCTGCTGGGCGGGGTGGCGATCGTGGCGGGCGCGGCCAAGTCCGGATCGGCCGGCCGGACCGTCATCGCCGTGGGCGCCTTCCTCACGCTGATCGGTGTCATCGTGCTGATCCCGCTGCTGTCGCGGCCGGTGATCGCACTGGTCCGCCCGCTGCTGAAGCGGCTGTTCGGGGTCTCCGGCAAGCTGGCCGCGCAGAACGCGGTCCGCAACCCGCGCCGTACCGGTGCCACCGCCTCCGCGCTGGCGATCGGCCTCACCCTGGTCACCGGCATCTCGGTCCTCGGCGTCACCCTCGGCCAGGCGGTCGACCGGATGACCACGGACAACATCAAGGCCGACTACATGGTGACGATGGCGAGCGGCGGTCCGCTCGACGAGTCGGCGCTCACCGCCCTGCAGAAGGCCGACGGGGTCTCGGCGGTCTCGCCGCAGCAGGCCACCTCGATCGAGGTCAAGGACGAGTACCACTCCGCGTCCGCCGTCACCCCCGGCGACTTGCAGAAGCTCTTCGCTCTGCCGACCGTCTCCGGCTCGATCGACGCGCTGGACAAGGGCGAGATCGCCGTCGACGAGAAGACGGCCAAGTCCAACGGCTGGAAGACCGGCGACACCCTCCGGGTGAAGTTCGACGACGCCAAGAAGGGCGAGCTGAAGGTCGGGGCGATCTTCGAGGGGAACGAGATGCTTTCCTCGGTCCTGCTCCCGAAGAACGTCGCCGATGCGCACGGCAGCATGTCGGACATCCGCGAGATCTGGCTGAAGATGGACGGCGGCGCGAGCGAGGCCAACGAGCAGGCCCTGGTGAAGGCTCTGGGTGACAACCCGGGGATGAGCATCATGGACCGTCAGGACATCCGTGACATGTTCGGCGGCTCGGTCAACCTCGCGATGAACATCATGTACGGGCTGCTGGCGATGGCCCTGATCATCGCGGTGCTCGGGGTCATCAACACCCTGGCGATGTCGGTCTTCGAGCGCCAGCAGGAGATCGGCATGCTGCGGGCGATCGGCCTGGACCGGCGCAGGGTGAAGCGCATGATCCGGCTGGAGGCCGTGGTCATCTCGCTCTTCGGTGCGGTGGTCGGTGTCGTGCTCGGCATGTTCCTCGGCTGGGCGATCGGGCAGACCCTGTCGTCGGACATCCCGGACTACGCGCTGGTCATCCCGTGGGACCGGATCGCGGTCTTCCTGGTGCTGGCAGGGGTCGTGGGTGTGCTGGCCGCGCTCTGGCCGGCCCGCAGCGCCGCGAAGCTGAACATGCTGACGGCGATCAAGACCGAGTAGCGAACCGGACGGCATGTCGCCGGACGCGCCCGAGGGCCGGTACCCGCAGCACGGAGCTGCGGGTACCGGCCCTCGGTCCGTCCCGGTGTCAGCCGGTCGCGGACGCCGTCCAGTCGCGGGCCCGCAGCGGCATGCGGGAGGACCCGCCCGCCGCCGGACGCACCACGAGGATCTGGTTGACGCCGATCTTGTTGTGCTCGAAGGAGAGGGCGGAGGCGGCCATGTAGAGGCGCCAGACCCTGGCCCGTCCGGGCGAGGTCATCCGGACCGCGCGGTCCCTGTGCTCCTCCAGGTTGGCCACCCAGCGGCGCAGGGTCAGCGCGTAGTGCTCGCGGAGCGACTCGACGTCGCGGGCCTCGAAGCCGGCTTCTTCGAGGGTGGCCACGGTCCGGCCCACCGGGGCCAGTTCACCGTCCGGGAAGACATAGGCGTCGATGAAGTCGTCCACGTGGTACGCGGACTCGTCCTTCTCGGGGCGGCGGGCGATCTGGTGGTTGAGCAGCCGGCCGCCGGGCTTGAGGAGTGTGTAGAGGTCGTCGGCGTACTCGCGGAAGCGGGCCGAGCCGACGTGTTCCGCCATGCCGATGGACGAGATGGCGTCGTACGGGCCGTCCCTGACGTCCCGGTAGTCCTGGACCCGGATCTCGATCCGGTCGGTCAGTCCCGCTTCCGCGATGCGCTTCCGGGCGAAGGCGGCCTGTTCGACGGAGAGGGTCACTCCGGTGACCCGGGCTCCGTACTCGCGGGCGGCGTGGATGGCCATGGAGCCCCAGCCGCAGCCGACGTCGAGGAGGCGGTCGCCCTCCTTCAGCGCGAGCTTGCGGCAGACCAGGTCGAGCTTGTCGCGCTGGGCGTCCTCAAGGTTTCCGCCGTCCTCCCAATAGGCGCAGGAGTAGACCATGGACGGGCCGAGGACCAGTTCGTAGAAGTCGTTGCCCACGTCGTAGTGGTGGCTGATGGCCTCCTTGTCGCGACGCCTGGTGTGGAGGGTGCCGGTGCGGCGGCGCACCTCCTCGGGCGGCGGGGGCGGCGGGGGCCAGGGGCCGGCCAGTTGCAGCAGCCCCTTGGCGAAGGCCCGTACCCCGGGGTCGCGGACCGGGTGGACGCTGTCCTTGGCGTCGGCCCCGCGTTCCCAGATCAGTGAGGCCATCAGGTCCAGGGCCTCGTAGAGATCGCCTTCGATGTCGAGCTCGCCCGCCACCCAGGCGCGGGCCAGGCCCAGTTCGCCCGGCTTCCAGAGCAGCCGGCGCAGCGCGCGGCGGTTCCGGATCACAAGTACGGGGGCCCCGGGCGGTCCGGATTCACTGCCGTCCCAGGCCCGGATACGGACCGGCAGCTTTTCTCCCAGCAACTCCTCGGCGAGAGCGGTCAGCCGCAGCGCGGCGTCTGCCATGGCGCACACCTCCGTGATGGTGTTCCCAATGTGCCCAAACATGGTCGAACATGCCTGCAACCACGCCGGGCACCCGTGCGCCGCGACGAGGTACGTACCCGTCAACAGTCTGCGAAGCGCACGCCATCCCGCTACAGCGCAATGGAAGGGCAAAATAGCTGTACACTACATGCATCCGTTCGCCGGGCCGACCCACGGTGCCCCGCACCACGCCCCGCCGCGCGGGACCGGGTACGCCGAAGGGGCCGCCCGCACCACGGATGGCGGACGGCCCCTTCGGGCGTTGTGCACGTACTGCGCGGGCGAGTGGGCCCGCGGTCGGACTAGGAGGCCTTGGCCTTCTCGCCCTCGGCCTTGGCGGCGGCCGGCGCCGGGGCCGGCTTGGCGGCCTCGTAGAACTCCTCGCGCGGCGTCTCCATGGCGCCGAGCGAGACGACCTCGCGCTTGAGGAACATCGCAAGGGTCCAGTCGGCGAAGATCCGGATCTTACGGTTCCAGGTCGGCATCGCCATGCCGTGGTAGCCACGGTGCATGTACCAGGCGAGGCGTCCCTTGAGCTTGATCTTCATCTTGCCCATGACGATCATCGCGACGCCCTTGTGCAGCCCCAGACCGGCGACCGCACCCTTGTTGGCGTGGCTGTAGTCCTTCTGCGGGAAGCCGCGCATCCCGGAGATGACGTTGTCGCCGAGGACCTTGGCCTGCCGCAGCGCGTGCTGCGCGTTGGGCGGGCACCAGGCGTTCGGGTTGCCGGCCTTGCGGCCGACCATGTCCGGAACCTGGGCGTTGTCGCCCGCGGCCCAGATGTAGTCGGTGCCCTGCACCTGGAGCTTCTCGGAGGTGTCCACGTGACCGCGCGGACCGAGCGGCAGGCCGAAGCGGGCCAGCGCCGGGTTCGGCTTCACGCCGGCCGTCCACACGATGGTGTTGGAGTCGACCTCGAGGCCGTTCTTCAGGACGACGTGACCGTCGACGCAGGAGTCCATGGAGGTCGAGAGGAAGACCTCGACACCGCGGGACTCCAGGTGCTCCCGGCCCCAGGTGCCCAGCTTCGGGCCGACCTCGGGAAGGATCTTGTCGGCGGCGTCGACGAGGATGAAGCGCATGTCCTCGCGCTTCACGTTCGTGTAGTACTTCGCCGCGTCGCGGGCCATGTCCTCGACCTCGCCGATGGTCTCCGCACCGGCGAAGCCGCCGCCCACGAAGACGAACGTCAGCGCCCTGCGGCGGACGTCCTCGTCGGTCGTCGAGTCGGCCTTGTCCAGCTGCTCCAGGACGTGGTTGCGCAGGCCGATGGCCTCCTCGATGCCCTTCATGCCGATGCCCTGCTCGGCGAGGCCGGGGATCGGGAAGGTGCGGGAGACCGCGCCCATCGCGATGACCAGGTAGTCGAAGGGCAGCTCGTAGGCCTCGCCGACGAGCGGCGCGACCGTGGCGACCTTGCGGTCCTGATCGATGGTCGTGACGCGGCCGGTGAGTACCTCGGCCTTCGGCAGTACACGTCGCAGCGGGACGACGACATGCCGAGGCGAGATGCTGCCGGCAGCAGCTTCGGGGAGGAAGGGCTGGTACGTCATGTACGAGCGCGGGTCGACGACCGTGACGGTCGCCTCGCCGTAGCGCATCTTCTTGAGAATGCGTCGAGCTGCGTACAGGCCTACGTACCCACCGCCTACTACGAGGATCCTGGGACGCTCCGTGGTGCTCATGCCATCGAGTATCCACCCCCCTCCGAGGGCATGCTCGTGAGCCCCTTCACAAGCTATGAGCAACCTTCTGCTACACTTCGCCGCCCACGTGACCGAGGTCATGGCGCCGCGAGGGAACCGCGGTGCGACGGCGAACGTTGTTCACCGCTTGTGAGCTGGCCCTTGGCCCTCCGGACGGGGTGAGCCACCGCTCCGATTCATCTACCGGCAACACGTCCGGAACACTTCCGTACGGAGACACGACGGCCCCGCGAGCGGCTCCGGATACCCATACGGACCAGAACTGCCCTCCGCGGGGCCGAATTCCTTGTGAAGAAGTTCACGAACTTCGTCGCGCCGTGTCTCGCGAACCACCGCCCACGCGGCCCGCACCGGCTCAAAGGTGCAGGCCAAAGCGCGCATGAGCATCGAGTTCCTAGGCGATCGACCAGCCGATTCCGTCGAGAATGTCGTGCTCGCTGACCACGACTTCCCGGGCCCCGGTCCGCTCCATCACGGCGAGCAGGATCAGCGCCCCGGACGTGATCACGTCGACCCGTCCCGGATGCATCGCGCCGATCGCGGCCCGCTCGGCGTGGGTGGAGCCGAGGAGCCGTCCGGTGATCTCCCGGACCTGCTCGAAGGAGATCCGGGAGTGGTGGATCGCCTCGGAGTCGTACGCGTCGAGCCCCAGGGCGATCGCGGCGATCGTGGTGACCGTCCCCGCGAGGCCGACGAGGGTGGCGGCCCCGGTGAGCGGGACGCTCTCCTCGGCGAGGTCGAGGGCGGCGTCGATGTCGGCCCGGATCGCGCCGATCCGGTCGGCGGTCGGCGGGTCGGTCACGACGCCGTCGCGTACGAGGTGCCGCTCGGTCATCCGTACGCAGCCGATGTCCACGGAGCGCGCGGCCCGCACATGGTCGTCGCCGACGACGAACTCGGTGGAGCCGCCGCCGATGTCCACGACGAGATACGGCTTCGCCAGGTGATCGCGGCCCGCGAGCTCCTTGGTGGCTCCGGTGAAGGAGAACTCCGCCTCCTGGTCACCGCTGATCACCTCGGGCTCGACGCCCAGGATCTCCAGCACCCCGCGGACGAACTCGTCCCGGTTCTCCGCGTCGCGGGAGGCGGAGGTGGCGACGAAGCGGATCCGCTGCGCCCCGTGCTCCTTGATCACCGCCGCGTACTGACGGCAGGCCGCGAACGTCCGCTCCAGGGCCTCGGGGGCGAGCCGCCCGGTCCGGTCGACGCCCTGGCCGAGGCGGACGATCTCCATCCGCCGGTCGAGCTCGACGAGCTCACCGGTGGACGGGTCCGCGTCGGCGACGAGCAGGCGGATGGAGTTGGTACCGCAGTCGATGGCGGCCACGCGGGTCATGAAGTACTCCCAGCTCAAGCCCCTCCGGCGAACGAGGAGCGGGGTCGGGGCAGAGCCCCGGATCAAGCCCCTCGGGCGATCGAGGAGCGGGGGTCCGGGGGCGGAGCCCCCGGGAGACGAACGGGTCAGCCCTCGTCCGGCGCGCCGCACGGCGAGACGCACGGCCCCTTGCGCCACCACTCCGGCAGCATCGCGATGGCCTCGTCGCCCAGCGGGTTCACCCCGGGCCCCGCGGCCAGCGAGTGCCCGACCAGGACGTGCAGGCACTTCACCCGGTCCGGCATGCCACCCGCGCTCGGGAAGCCCTCCAGCACCTCGATGGCGTCGCGCCGTGCGATGTAGTCCTCGTGAGCGGCCCGGTACGCGGCGGCCAGCTCGGGGTCCGTACCGAGGCGCTCGGTCATCTCCTTCATGACCCCGTTCGCCTCCAGCGTGCCGATCGCGGACGCGGCACGCGGGCACGTCAGGTAGTACGTCGTCGGGAACGGCGTACCGTCCTCCAGCCGGGGCTGCGTCTCGACCACGTCCGGGTTGCCGCACGGGCAGCGGTGCGCAATCGCGCGCAGACCGCGCGGCGGGCGGCCCAGCTGCTGCTGGAACGCGGCGATGTCCGCCTCGGTGGGCGCGGTGGACTCGGTCTGGGGAGGGGGCGTTTCCATGCCTGCCTAGGTTCTGATCGGGCTGCTCGAACTGCGGTTCTGCAGATGGATGAAGAGAGTCAGTCGCGGTCGGCGCTGTCGACGCCGTCCCAGAGGTTGGAGTGCCACGGCCGGCCGGACTTGTCCGTCCTGCCCTCGCGCTCCTTGACCGCGTCGGGGTCGATCACCGTGTAACCGGTCTCCCCGGGAAGAAGGTAGTGCAGGTGCGTGCGGGCCAGCTGCCTGATGTACGCGTCGTCCTGGAGGCGCGCCTTCTCGTCGCGCAGCTCCTCGGTACGGGCCTTGGCCTCCTGCGCCAGGCGTTCCTGGTCGGCGATCTCGTCCTGCTGCGAGACGTACTGCCGCATCGGGTACGCGAGCGCGACCACCAGGGAGCAGACGATGAGCGCGAGGAAGGCCGCCCGGCCGGTGAGCCGTGAGCGGCGGGCCTGACGGCGGTTCTGGGAACGGTAGACGCGGGCGGCGGTCTGCTCGCCGAGCAGCCGCAGCCGGGTCGCGGTGGAGAACCGGTCCCGGTCCTTCGCGGCCATGTCTCCGCCTCCCCACTACGCACGTCCGTCCCCGCACACGGTACGGGACCGGGTGCGGGGACGGACGGACGCCATGGCCTTCGGCCCCTGGCGGGCCGAAAGGGATGATCAGCCCTTGAACCGCGGGAACGCCGAGCGGCCCGCGTACACCGCGGCGTCGTCGAGGATCTCCTCGATGCGCAGCAGCTGGTTGTACTTGGCGACGCGGTCCGAGCGGGCCGGGGCGCCGGTCTTGATCTGGCCGCAGTTCACGGCGACCGCGAGGTCGGCGATGGTGACGTCCTCGGTCTCGCCGGAGCGGTGCGACATCATGCACTTGAAGCCGTTGCGCTGGGCCAGCTCGACGGCGTCCAGGGTCTCGGTCAGCGAGCCGATCTGGTTGACCTTGACGAGCAGGGCGTTGGCGGAGCCCTCCTCGATGCCGCGGGCCAGGCGCTCAGGGTTGGTGACGAAGAGGTCGTCGCCGACGATCTGCACCTTGGCGCCGAGCTTGTCGGTGATGACCTTCCAGCCGGCCCAGTCGTCCTCGTACAGCGGGTCCTCGATGGAGACCAGCGGGTACGCGGAGACGAGCTCCTCGTAGTACTCGGTCATCTCGGCGGCCGAGCGGGACTTGCCCTCGAACTCGTACTTGCCGTCCTTGTAGAACTCGGACGCGGCGACGTCGAGCGCGAGCGCGATGTCCTTGCCCGGGGCGTAGCCGGCTTCCTTGATGGCCTCGACGATGAGGTCGAGGGCGGCGCGGTTGGACTCCAGGTTCGGCGCGAAGCCGCCCTCGTCGCCGAGACCGGTCGAAAGACCCTTGGTCTTCAGGACCTTCTTCAGCGTGTGGTAGACCTCGGCGCCCCAGCGCAGTGCCTCGGAGAAGGACTCCGCGCCGATCGGCGCGATCATGAACTCCTGGATGTCCACGTTGGAGTCGGCGTGCGAACCGCCGTTGAGGATGTTCATCATCGGAACGGGCAGCAGGTGCGCGTTCGGGCCGCCGAGGTAGCGGAACAGCGGCAGGTCCGAGGCCTCGGAGGCGGCGTGGGCGACAGCCAGCGAGACGCCGAGGATGGCGTTGGCGCCGAGCGAGCCCTTGTTCTCGGTGGCGTCCAGGTCGAACATCGCCTGGTCGATCAGCCGCTGCTCGGTGGCGTCGTAGCCGACGAGCTCCGGGCCGATCTGCTCGATCACGGCGAGGACGGCCTTCTCGACGCCCTTGCCCTGGTAGCGGTTGGGGTCACCGTCGCGAAGCTCGATGGCCTCGAACGCACCGGTGGAGGCGCCGGACGGAACGGCAGCACGGCCCGTGCTGCCGTCGTCGAGGCCGACCTCTACCTCGACCGTGGGGTTTCCACGGGAGTCGAGGATTTCCCGGGCTACGACGACGTCGATGGACGGCACGAGGCATCTCCTTCTGGGATATGACGCTGGTTGTGCAGGGTCACTTTGGCCTTGCGACAAGAGCCTAACCGGCCCGGCCCGCTGAGCCCGACGACCGCCCGACCCCTGGGACGAAAAAGGACCCGAGGACGCACATTGCCGGGCAAACAGGCAGAAATTTACTGGCCAGTAACTACAACACTTGAACGGTCCGGCGCTCCCCCGAGCGCGGACGGCCGAACCCCGGCCCGGCGCATACGGGGGAATGCGCGCCGGGCCGGGGTGCTCGGGGAGGAGAGAGCCTCGACTACTTCGTCAGGTGCAGCTGCTGACCCGGGTAGATCAGGTCGGCGTCCTTGACGATGTCCTTGTTCAGCTCGAACAGCTGCTGCCAGCCGCCCTCGACCTTGTGGTCGGCCGCGATCTCGCTGAGGGAGTCGCCGGAGACGACCTTGTACTCGCCGTCACCCTTCTCGACCTTCTCGCCGGTCGGGGTGGTGACGGTCTTCTTCGACTCGGCCTGCGGGGCGGCGGAGCGCTCCGAGCGGGAGGCGGCGGGGGCCTCGGTGCGCTCGCTCTGCTTCGGCTGGGCCTGCTGGACCGGCTGCGACTGCTGCTTCGGGGCAGCCGGGGCGCTCTGCTGCTCGGAGGCGCCGGAGCTCGCGGTGGAGTTCGAGGAGGAGCCGGTGTTGACGCCCGGGTCGACACCGTCGCTGGTCAGGTTGCCGGCGCCGGCGCAGGACCAGGCACCCGGGCCCTGCATGTCGAGGAGCCTCTCGGCGGTGGCGATCTGCTGGGCCTTGGTGGCCAGGTCGGCACGGGCGGCGTACTGCGTACCGCCGGCGGCGGCCCAGCTGGACTGCGAGAACTGCAGACCGCCGTAGTAGCCGTTGCCGGTGTTGATCGACCAGTTGCCGCCGGACTCGCACTGGGCGACGGCGTCCCAGGTGGCGACGGAGGCGGCGGAGGCGCTGGTCGCACCCATCAGGGGCACGGCGACGGCGGCACCGGCGACACCGGCGAGCGTGGCGATACGGACGGCCTTGGACGGGCGGCGGTGCTTGCCCTTGCTGGAAAGCAGCATGGAACTTCTCCTCACCGACGCCTACGAGGTGAGCTGTCGGGTTCGGGCCAAGTGAGTTGCCCGGTCGCACGTCCTAGCACGCGACTTCACCCCAAGCCGGTCCTGATACGTCTTTCGACGATCGGGCCCGGCGCTTACCTGGGTCCCCCGCTCCTGCCTACGGCGCTTTACGCGTCTGTTCCCTTCGACCGACGGCAGGATTCGGCGTGACGGTCGACGGGGCCCGCGGTGCGAGCGGTTCCGACCGTAAACATACGCAACCCCCACATTCAAAGATGGACACATCGGACAATCAACCCGTACTTGCATCTGAAGAACCGTCGTTTCCGCAGGTGGGACGTGATGCGGAAGGGCCTCCCGGGCGCGACACGCCAGTTGACGCAAAGAGACCCATGTCTCACTTACGCATAAGTGGACATAGGTCCCTGAACTACCCCGATTTTTGAGGTGCTTTTAGGCGATTATCAGACTGCCTTCACTGGGCCTTCACATCGAGATCGAGGCTCTGGCCAGGAAGGATGAGGTCCGGGTCGGAGCCGACGGCACCCTTATTGGCCTCGTAGAGCGCGGGCCAGCCTCCAGGGACCTTCTGTGCATCAGCAATCGACCAGAGGTTGTCGCCGGGCCGGACGGTGTACGCGTCGTCAGCCGTCGGCTCGGCCGTGTCGCGCGCGCCGTTGCCGCCGCGGGAGGCGTGGCGGCCCGACTCACGGCCACCGCCGTCCGTGCCGCGGCTCCCCTCGGTGGCCGGCGTGCCGCGGTGCTTGCCACCCGCATCACCGGACGAGTCGGGTGAATCGGACGTGTCGCGGGGCGCACCGGAGGACGCTCCGGGAGACGGAGCGGTCGAAGCCGAGGACTTCGGGGACTTCGGGGACTTCGGGGACGGCGAGGCCTTCCCTGACGGCTTGTCGGCCCCGTCCGAGCCGTCCGAGCCGTCCACGGCGTCCGAGCCGCCCGAGGCGCTCCCGGACGGCGTGGCGTCGTCGGACGGGGCCGCCGACGCGTCGTCAGCCGGCTTCGCGCTCCCGGTCGGGTCGTCGGCGGGAACGGAGCCCGGGTCGACCCCCGGCAGCGTGCCGTCCACCGCGAGGCCGGAGATGACCGCACAGCTGGGCCAGGCCTGCGGGCCCCGGCCGTCCAGGACCTCCTCGGCCACCGCTATCTGCTGCGCCCGGCTGGCGAGGTCGGCGCGCTCCGCGTACGCCTCACCGCCGTACGCCTTCCAGGTCTCCGGCGAGAACTGCAGGCCGCCGTAGTGGCCGTTCCCGAAGTCGGCACTCCACGATCCGCCGCTCTCGCACTCGGCCACCCGGTCCCAGGTCGTGGCGTCGGCCGCGTGCGCACCGGACGCGCCGAGCAGCGGGATGGCGATGGCCGATCCGGTCACGCCCGCGGCGACGACGATGGCGGGTGCCTGACGGGGGCGACGGTGTCTGCCGTTCGCGGAGCCCATGGGGTTGCCTTCCGTGTGACTGACATGTGACTGGTGAGTCGAACGGTGAACCTAGCGGGACTCGAACGCGCATCACAAGTCGATGCAGCACAGATCACGTGAAAGTCACAGAATTGACGGAGCGTCAGTTCCGGTGGTCGCGGGCCCCGGCGTGAACTCCACGGGGAGCGTGCGAAGTCCACGCATGATGAGCCCGCCACGCCACCGCAAATCGGTAGGTTCCACCGCAAGCCGCAGGTCCGGAAGGCGGTTCAGAAGCGTGGCGAGCGCGGTCTGTCCCTCCAGCCGGGCGAGCGGCGCTCCCAGGCAGTAGTGGATGCCGTGCCCGTATCCGAGGTGCTGATTGTCACGCCGTGCGAGGTCGAGCGTGTCGGGGTCCTCGAAGCGCTCCGGGTCGCGGTCGGCCGCGGCGAGCACCACGAGCACGGGGTCCCCGGCCGCGATGTCCTGCCCGCCGAGCGTCAGCGCTTCGGTGGCGAACCGCCAGGTGGCCAGCTCCACCGGGCCGTCGTACCGCAGCAGTTCCTCGATCCCGGTCTCCAGCAGCCCGCTCTCCCCCGAGTCGAGCGCGTGCTGGAGCCGTTCCCGCTGCCCGGGGTTGCGCAGCAGCGCGTAGACCCCGTTGCCGATGAGATTGACCGTCGTCTCGAATCCGGCGAAGAGCAGGATGAAGGCCATGGCCGCGGCCTCGTTCTCGGTGAGGTGCTCGCCGTGGTCGCTGGCCCGGATCAGCCCGGAGATCAGGTCGTCCCCCGGGTTCTCCCGCTTGCGGTGGATCAGTTCGGCGAGATAGCCGCGCATCTTCTTCACCGATCTGGCCACCCCGCCGCGCGGACCGCCGCCGTGGCGGATCATCATGCCCGCCCAGTCCCGGAAGTCGTCCTGGTCCTCGGGCGGGACGCCGAGCAGATCGCAGATCGCGTAGATGGGGAGCGGGAAGGCGAAGTCGTGGATGAGGTCCGCCTTCCCCTCCTCGATGAAACGGTCGATGAGGCGGTCCGTCAGTTCCTGCACGCGCGGCGCGAACTCGGCGACCCGGCGCGGGGTGAACGCCTTGGAGACGAGGCGGCGCAGCCGGGTGTGGTCGGGCGGGTCGATGTTCAGCAGATGCGTCATCAGCTCGGCCTTGCGCTCGCCCGGGATGCCGGTCTTCCCCTTGGCGTGCGCCGGCTCGGCGTGGTGCGCCGGGTTCTTGGAGAGCCGGGAGTCGGCGAGCGCCTGCCGCGCGTCCGCGTACCGGGTCACGAGCCAGGCCTCGACACCGCTGGGCAGTGCGGTCCGGTGCACGGGGCTGTGCTCGCGCAGCCAGGCGTACGCCGGGTACGGGTCGGTGGCGAACTCCCAGGTGAAGAGTTCGGGTGCGCCGACGGGGCAGGCGGCGGGCTGATCGGTGGGGTGGTCGGCGGGACGGTCGGCGGGGCTGTGGTTCACCCCCCGACGTTATCCGTTGCCCCCGAATGTCATCCGGCGCCCTCCGGCACGGTCCGTCGTCGCCCTCCGGCACGGTCCGTTCCGTCGCACTCCGGGGCTAGGGCCTGTCCGGCGGATCAGGGCCGGACAGGCCCTAGGCGTTGCCCTCCGCCGTCCTGATGGCGTCGCGGTAGGCGCGGCCCGCGGCCCTCAGTGCGGCCTCGGGGTCGATACCGTCCTGCTCGGCGCGTACGGCGAGGGCGAGGAGCTCGTAGCCGATGCCGTCGCCGGTGGGGAGCGGCACGTCGAGCCCCGCGGTACGGACCCGGCCGGCCAGCTTCGCCGCCAGGGCCAGACCGGGCTGGCCGAGCGGGACTCCGTCGGTGACCGAGTCGCGCTGCTTCTCGATGGCCTTGGTCCGCAGCCAGTGCGCGTGCACGTCCTCCGGGGTCTCGGCGCTCTCGTCGCCGAAGACGTGCGGATGGCGGTGGATCAGCTTCTCGACGAGGGTCGCGGCCACGTCGTCGACGGAGAACGGCTCCTCCTCGTCTTCCTCGGCGATCCTGGCGTGGAAGACGACCTGGAGGAGTACGTCGCCGAGTTCCTCGCGCAGTTCGTCGCGGTCGCCGTCCTCGATCGCCTCGACGAGTTCGTACGCCTCCTCGATGGCGTACTTGGCGAGGCCCTTGTGGGTCTTCTGCGAGGTCCACGGGCATTCGAGCCTGATCCGGTCCATGACCTGGACCAGATCGAGGAGCCGGGCGCCCGGCAGGTCGTACGAACCGGGCAGCAGCTCCAGGTCCGGCATCCGCACCCGGCCCGAGCCGGCGAGCCGGGCCAGACCGTCGGTCAGCGGCCGGTCGCCCTCGCCGCCCGCGAGGACGACGACGGTCCGGCCGCCCGCACAGGCGTCGACGAGTTCCTGCGCGGTGGACACGGAGTGCTCGACGGTGACGCCCGCCTCGCGCAGATACGGCAGCTGCGGGTGGTCCGGCTCGGCGCAGAGCGCCCGGTCGGCGGCGTGCAGCGCCTGCCAGGCGGGCCAGGACAGGAGTCCGGGCGCGACGCGGTGGCTGGCGGTGAGCAGAACGATACGGCCGGGTTCTTCAGCGTTCACCGTTCGAATCTACCTCGGTCGTTCGCGTCGCCCGTTCCGCGGCCGGTCAGGCGCCGGCCTCGGTGTCCGCGCCGGCCGGCTTGGTGACCTGGGTGATCCAGGGGGCCTTGTAGTCGGCGAGCTGGGTCTGCTTGCTGTCCCAGGTGCCGTAGCGCGGATTGACGTCGACGCGCAGTGCCTTCGACGCCTTGCCGAGCGCCTCGCCGACGGCCTGCTGACCGGCGGGCTGCTGCAGGTCGGCGCCGAGCGCCTGGGCCAGCTTCGTCAACTGGACCTGCTCGCGCAGGACGGCGTCGATCTGACCGGGGGCGACCCAGCCCCGCTGGAGCATCGCCGTCCGCAACTGCGCCTCCCCGCCGGACTGGGCCGCCGCGGTCCTGCGCATCTGCTGGATCTCGTTGCGGTTGACGCTCACGCCCGCGTCCTGCGCGGCCCGGTCCAGCACCCGGTCGAAGATCATGGTTTGCAGTTTGACCCGGCTGAGCTGCCCGGACTTGTCGATGAGCTGCGAGGCGTCCTTCGAATCGCGCTGGGCCTCGCGTACGGCCGCCACCTGGCTCTGCAGCGTGGAGACCTCGATCCGGTCCCCGCCGACGACGGCCGCGGCGCCCGGGTGGGCCTCGCTGCCGCAGGCGGTCAGGAGTGGGGCGCCGGCGAGCAGGGCGGCGGCGACGGTGAGCGCGGTGCGACGGCGGCGGTGCAAAGGAACCTCCCGGGGAGACTTTGTGCATCAGTGCACAAGACCTTGCGGTGATCGATGTTAGGCAGTGGACGTGGCTGGGGCCACCGATTCGACCAACGATTCGGAAGGAGTTGGGGATATGGGCCCGCTCGGGACCGCCCGGGGCCGCCCGGCGGGGCTCAGGGCACGCGTTCGACCGACGGGGCCGGAATGTCCGGTCGCAGCATGATCGTGCGCGAGACGACGAAGGTGATCGGGATGGCCGCCGCGGCCGCGACCAGCGGCGCGTACCGGCTGCTGAACCCGGCGAGGTCGACCAGCAGATAGACACCGCCGGTCGTGATGACGAAGTTGGCGGCGTTGGTGAGCGGGAAGAGCAGGAACTTCCGCCAGGTGGGCCGGGTCCGGTAGGTGAACCAGGAGTTCAGGAAGAAGGAGCCGATCATGCTCAGCGCGAAGGCGATCACATGGGCGGCGATATAGGGCAGCCACGTCAGCAGGACGAGGTAGCAGCCGTAGTACGTGCCGGTGTTCACCACTCCCACGAGGGCGAATCGGGCCATCTGCGCGGTGACCGTCATCGGCGTACGAACTCCTGCGGCTCCCGAATCCTCTGCGGCGCCCCGGTGTTCGTGGCCTTCACCAGGAAGTGCGGGCGTCGCTTCACCTCGTAGTAGATACGGCCGACGTACTCGCCGACCACCCCGACCATCACCATCTGGACCCCGGCGAGTGCGGTGACCACGACGAGAAGGGTGACATAGCCGGGGGTGTCCACCCCCTGCACCAGGGCGACCCCGACGATCCACGCCGCATAGGCGAAGGCCACCGACAGCAGCAGCATGCCCAGGTAGAGCGCGGCGCGCAGCGGTTTGTTGTTGAAGGACAGCAGCCCGTCGAGACCGTAATTGAGCAGCTTTCCGAAGGTCCAGGCGGAACTGCCCTGTTCGCGGACGGCATTCTCGTAGCTGAAGGTCGTCGTACGGAATCCCACCCAGGCGAAAAGGCCCTTGGAGAACCGGTTGTATTCGGTGAGTTCCAGTACGGCGTCGACGGTGCGGCGGGACAGCAGGCGGAAGTCCCCGACGCCGTCGACCAGTTCCACGTCCACCAGGCGGTTGATCAGCCAGTAGTAGGCGCGGGCGCTGAGGGTGCGGGTGACGCGGTCGCCCTTGCGGGTGCGGCGGGCGATCACCTGGTCGTAGCCCTGCGCGTGTTCCTCCAGCATCCGGCCCACGAGCTCGGGCGGGTGCTGGAGGTCGGCGTCCATGATGACCACGGCGTCGCCCTCGGCGTGCTGGAGGCCGGCCAGCATGGCGGCCTCCTTGCCGAAGTTCCGACTGAAGGAGACATAGCGGACCCGTGGGTCGGCGGCGGCCAGCTCCTGGAGGATCACCAGGGTCCGGTCCGCGCTGCCGTCGTCGACGAACACCAGCTGGAATTCATGTCCCAGCCCGGCCATTTCGTCCGTGACGCGTTCATGGAAGCGTTCGAGGATCTCTTCCTCGTTGAAACAAGGCACCACCAGAGAGATCAGCACGGATGTACATCAGCGCGGCCAGATGTCGGAACCCGATGCAGCATGTGACCGATGGGCGTCCATCAAGTGAACTGACCTAATTCGGCCCGGGTTTGGGCGTTCGAAGCTGGCATATTCCTGCGTATGCCGACTTCCCGTCCCCGCCTGCGCGCGGGCTCGCTCGCCGCGCTGCTCACCGTCGCCGCAGTCTGCGCGGGTGACGCCGTGGCGCGCGTCTTCCCGTTCGGTCCGCACACACGCAGCGTCAACGACCTGGGCAATCAGTTCGTGCCGTTCCACGCCCGGCTGTGGGACCTGCTGCACGGGAATGCCGACGGCGGGCTGCTGCTCAACTGGTCCTCCGGGTACGGGACGAGCTTCCTGCCGGATCTCGGCACCTATCTGACCAGCCCGTTCGCCCTGCTCGTCGGGGTCTTCCCGCGTGACCGGATCGATCTCGCGGTCTATGTGGTCACGGTCCTGAAGATGGCGTCGGCGGCGGCGCTGATGGCCGTGTTCCTGCTGACGCTGCGTGGCGGGCGCCGGTGGGCGGCCGGGGCGCTCGGCGCCTCGTACGCGCTGTGCGGCTGGTCGGTCGCCGAGGCCTCGTACAACCCGATGTGGCTGGACGGGCTGGTCGCCCTGCCGCTGCTCTGCCTGGTCGCCGAGTGGGCCCGTACGGGACGGCACCGGATCGCCGGGCCGCTGCTCGTCGCGGTGGTGTGGGCGGCCAACTTCTACACGGCGTACATGGCGACGCTCGGTGCCGCCCTGGTGCTGGCCGTCCGGCTCTTCACCGAGCGGGACGACCGGCGGACGGTGGTCCGGGGGCTGGTGCGGGCCGGCTGCACGGTCGGGGTGGGCGTCGGGCTCTCGGCGCCCGTCCTGCTCCCCGTCTACCTGGGCACCAAGCACGCCTACCCGGGCTGGGACCGTCCGTTCGCGCCCGCCGCCTGGCCCGATGTGCTCGCCCGGCTGCTGCCCGCCACGTACAGCTTCTTCACCCCGGCCCTCTTCCTCGGCACCGGCACCCTGCTGCTGGCCTGTGCGCTGGCCTTCCAGCGGTCGGTGCCGGGGCGCGAGCGGTGGGCGTGGACGGGGCTGGTGGCCGGGGTCGCACTGTCGTTGCAGTGGGGCCCCACGCATTTGCTCTGGCATGCCTTCACCACGCCCAACGGCAGTCCGTACCGGCAGACGTTCGTGCTGGCCGGGCTGGTGGTGATCGCCGCCTGGGTCTCGGTCTCCCACGACTGGCCGGGGCGGCGGGCGCTGCTCGGCGGGGGCGTGGTCCTGGTGGTGCTCGCGGCCGGGGCCGGCTTCAGCGACCTGGTCACCGGGTGGACGTATCCGCTGTTCGCGGTGGGTCTGGTGGCCGCGGCCTGCGCTCTGGTGCTGGTCGGGCGGGGCCGGAGGCTCGCGGCGCTGGCCGCCGTGCTGCTGATCGGCGCACAGGCCGGGCAGGCCGCAGCGTCCACCGCGTACTTCGACCGGCAGCGGCTGAACCGGCTCGACGACTACGCGCCGTGGGGCGAACGCCAGCGGACCCAGGCGGCCGTGGTCGCGGGCGCCGACGGCTGGCCGGGCTATCGCACGGACCCCGGCCGGGAGCAGACCACCGCGAACGATCCGCTGCTGGTGGGCGGGCAGGGCGGCGCGTACTACAGCAGCCACACGCCCGCCGTGCTGACCCGCACGATGCGGGCGCTCGGCGGCGGGTGGACGTCGAACGGCCGGGCCGTGCAGAGCCTCGACAACCCGGTCACGGACGCGGTCTTCTCGGTCGGCGCGCGGGTGCGCGGGCCGCGCGATCCGCACCAGGGGGCGAACGTCCCGGACGACCGGCCGGTGACGGTGAGCCGTGCCGAGACGCCGCCGCTGGTGACGGTGCGCCGGCCGGGCGGTCCGGTGCCGTACGGCCGTTCAGCGTTCCGGAACCAGGAGCAGCTGCTCGGCGCGCGGGTCTACACGGTCCCGACGACGGTGCTGCGGACGGCGGACGGCGACGCGGTGGCCGACAAGGGGGCGTACGACTACCGGGTGGGACGCGGCACGTACACGCTGACCGCCGCCTGCCCGACGGGCACCGAGGCATATCTGTGGTCGCCCGACATGTTCGGCTGGGCACGGCTCGGCGACGGCCCGGAGGTCGAGTTCAAGGGGCAGCTGCCGGCCAGGCGGGCCGCGATGCAGCACCTGGGCACGGTCGGCGGGGCCGGGAGCGTGCGGGTCACGCTGACCCCGGTGCGCGCCGGGACCGTGCCGCATCGGGCGATCGGCTGTCTGGACCGGGCCCGGCTGTCCTCGGCGGTCGCCGGGCTGAAGCGCACCGGCGCGGCCACGGTCCACGTCACCGACCACGGCATCCGGGCCGAACTGCCGCCCGGCACCACCGGAACGGTCGTGATCGCCGCGCCCCGGATCGCGGGCTGGAGCTGCCAGGGCCGCCCCGCCGACAGCTACCTGGGCCTGGTCGCCACCCCGGCCCCGGCCCGCGGCACGGCGGTCGACTGCACGTTCCGGCCCCCGGGCCTGCGGGCGGGCGCGTTGGCCGGGGCGGGCGCGCTCGCCGTTCTGGTGCTCGGCGGGGCGGTGCTCGTGTACCGGCGGCGGACGACGGGGGCCGGGCCGCACGGGCCCGACCGGGCTCCGCGGCAGGCCGGAACTCCGCAACCCGTGGACGCCTGACCGGGGCCGGTGGTCAGCCGCCCCGCACCTCCACCTGGCGGTCAAGCCGGCGGCGCAGCTCCACCGGCAGCGGGTGGTGGGACCCGTAGGCCCGCTCGGCGTCGTACAGCAGCGCCTGGAGCTGCACGCGCGCCGTCACGTGGTCGCCGAGCGCGAGCAGCAGGTGCGCGATGCGGTTGCGGATCTCGAAGAAGCGGGCCGGGTCGCCGCCCGTGGCGCGGTGGTTCTCGTAGTACGGGAGGACCGCGCGGTACTCCGCGAGCGCGGCGGCCGGTTCGCCGAGCTGCTCCAGGCACTGGGCCGCGTCGTAGCGGAACTGGAGCGTCTGCGCGTCGGCCGGGCCGGCCTCCGCCGCGCAGTCGTCGGCGAGGCGGCGCAGCTCGGGCAGGGCGCGGCGGTACTGGCCGTCGTCCATCAGCGTCGCCGCGTACTGCTTGCGCAGGATGCGGACCACGGCGGAGTCCTCGCCGTGCTGTTCGGCGGCGACCGGGAGGATCGAGCCGAGGATGTCCACGGCCTGGGTGATCCGGCCCTCGCCGAGCAGCTTCTTGACGTCGTCGACGGCGGCGGCCACATCGGGCCGGGCCGCCACGGGGGCGGTCGGGGCCGGTGGCGGGGGCGGGGCAGCGGCCCGGTCGGGCCACGGGGCGTGCGGGCGCAGGAAGGGGCGGGTCGGGTCGAGCGGTCCGGCGCAGAGCCCGGTGCCCGGCGAGGGGAGCAGCGGGGCGAGGTGTTCGTACACCTCCTGGGCGCCGGACGGCCGGTGCTGCGGGTCCTTGGCCAGCAGCCGCAGCACCAGCGCTTCGAGCGGCTCGGGGATGTCGGGCCTGATCCGGCGGACCGGGACCGGCGGCTCGTAGAGGTGGCGGTGCAGCACACCGAGGGCGGTGGACCCGGCGAACGGCACGTCGCCGCTGAGCAGTTCGTGGAGGAGCACGCCGAGGGCGTACAGATCGGTGTACGGGCCGACGGCGCCGCCCATCGCCTGCTCGGGGGCCATGTAGGCCGGGGAGCCGATCGGCGAGCCGGTGTGGGTGAGCCGGGTGGTGTCGGTGTCGAGGACGGAGGCGACGCCCAGGTCGAGGACGGTGACGGTGCCGTCCGGGCGCACCATCACATTGCGGGGTTTGAGGTCGCGGTGGACGATCGGCACCGCGTGCACGGCGCACAGCACGGCGCAGAGCTGGGCGGCGACCGCGACGGACCACTGCCAGGGGTACGGGTCGTGCTCGGCGAGATGGTCGGCGAGGTCGGCGCCCTCGACGTACTGCATGACGAGGAACAGGTCGTCGCCGTCGCTGCCCGCGTCGTGGACGGTGACCAGGCCGGGGTGGTCGACCTGGGCGGTGACCCGGCACTCGCGGACGAAGCGGCGGCGCAGCTCGCCCGCGGCCTCGCTGCCGATGGGGCCGGTGACCCGGTCGGGGCGGAGCAGCTTCACCGCGACGCGGCGGTCCAGGCGCTGGTCGTAGGCCGTCCAGACCTGGCCCATGCCGCCCTGTCCGAGGACGGTCGCCAGTTGGTACCGCCCGCCGATGACTCGTCCGCTCACCGTCCCTCCTCCTTGCGGAGGTAGTCGCTCAACTCGTCGAGCTCGGCGCGGACCTGGTCGATGCGGTGCGGCTGCGGCTGCGGCTGCTGTGCCGGTTGTGCCGGCGGCGCGGGCGCCGGGGCCGGCATGGGCGCGGGCATGGGCGCAGGCATGGGCGCAGGCATGGGCGCAGGCATGGGCGCAGGCATGGGCGCGGGCGTGGACATCCGCATCGGCACCGTGGGCGCGTACTGGTACCCGTATCCGTACCCCGGCACCGGCGGGGCGGCCGCGTAGCCGCCCATCCGGTGCTGCTTCGTCAGCCGTTCGTAATGGCGGACGTCCCCGACCAGGTAGTACGCGAGCGAGCCCAGCATCGTCACCAGCAGCAGCGGGATGAGGACGTTGTCGATGCCGGTCGGCTCGTCGTTGCCGTCCCTGCCGAGGATCGGCAGGAGCACGCAGACGAACACGAACCCGGCCCCGGTCAGCCACCAGTCGGACGCCCGGCGGCGCACGATCGCGAGCCGGAGCAACGGACTCCACAGCAGCAGTCCGAGCGAGCACACCGAGAGCACGCCGAACAGCACCCGCATGGAGACGATCCAGGCCCGGCTGGGAACCCGGCGCGGCGGCGTCGGCGGATGACCCGGGGCGTACATGGCTGCTCCTGGAGACCTGGTCGTTGAACATCCGCGCACACGCTCCGTGTACGCAGATCCGAGCGTAAAGGGCGACACCGACAACCGGCCCCGGGTTGTACGGATCGGCTGTGGTTCAGCTCACTCCGGCGCGACCGTGCCGTCCGTCAGCCCGTCGTACATCCCCTGGACGAGCTGTCCGCCGAGCCGGCCGGTCAGCCTCAGGGCATCCTCGAACTCGGCCAGGGCACGGAACCGTTGTCCGTACCGCTGCTGCTCCGCGAGCGGCAGCCGGGGCAGTTGGAGGCGGCGGGCGTCCAGCCGGGTGGCGGTGGAGGCGTAGCTGCTGGCCTGACGGTTGTTGGCGGTGCCGCGCAGGAAGCCGGCCAGGAACCAGGGGTCGAGGGCGGCCGGATCGGGGCGCAGCAGCTGGAGGTTGCGGCCCAGTGCGGCGCCCGCGGTGGCGTCGTCGACGACGCGGGCGACGGAGCCGCCGCCGAGCACGGGGACGACGACATCGCCTGGTTCGACGAGGACCGGCTCCTCTGCGGGCCCGTCGACGGGCAGGCTTCCCGAAGGGGCGGTGGAGCCGAGGACGTCGTGTTCGGTGAGGACGGGCCCCGGGCCGGTGCCGGAGCCGCCGGTGCGGAGCTGGAGGGCGCCGGCGCGGGCGAGTTCGCCGACGGTGGTGAGCGGCCAGTGGGCCGGTTCGGCGGGCGGCACGGCCATCGGGGTGAGGGTGCCGGTGAGGCCGAGCGTCTCGGTGAGCCGCTCCCGTACCCGGATCAGCTCGGCGGGTCCGCCCGCGGCGGCCGGTGACGGCAGATGGCGGGCGGGGGCCAGGTCCACGTCGTCGTCGAGGAGTTCGATGACGGGTACGGCGCGGCCGGCGCCGGGGCGGGCCGAGGCAGGGTGGCCCGGCTCGGTCCGGCCCTCCCGACCGGGGCCTCCCGCGTCGTCGAAGGACTGCCAGGCGTCGAGCACGGCACCGTGCACCGCCTGCCAGTCGAGCCGGTCGCGCCCGCCCGCGGGGGCGGTCGCCGCCGGGCCCGCCGAAGGCGATTCGGCGGGTTCGGCGGTGTCGACGAGCAGCAGTTCGGGCGAGGGGTGCCGACCGCTGCCCGGCTTGCGGAGCACCCAGAGGTGGAGCGGGATGCCGTACGGGGGTGCGGCGCCGGCCGGGAGCGCGATGACGGCGCGCAGGGCGCCACGGCGCAGCAGATCGGCGCGGATCCGGCGGCCGGAGCGGCGCGAGGCGACGGCCGGGGGCATCAGGAGTACGGCGGTGCCGCCCTCGCGCAGATGGGCCAGGGCGTGCTGGACCCAGGCGAGTTCGGATTCGGTACGGGCCGGGAAGCCGTACTCCCAGCGCGGGTCGTAGGCGAGCTCGTCGTGGCCCCAGTTGCGTTCGTTGAACGGCGGGTGGCAGAGCACGGCGTCGGCGGCGAGCTGCGGAAAGGCGTCGGCGCGCAGGGTGTCGGCGGTCCGTGCCGCCAGGGCGCAGCCGGTGTCGGTGTGCAGGGCGAGTCGCAGCGCGGTGAGCGCGGCGAGGTCGGGGTCGGTCTCCTGGGCGTACAGGGCGGCCGGGCGGCCGACGGCACGCAGCAGGGCGCCGGTGCCCGCGGCCGGGTCGAGGACCGTGCGGACGGGCCGCTCCCCCGTCTCCACCAGGGCGGCCATCAGTTCGGCGAGTCCGGGCGGGGTGAGGGTGTACTGGCGCGGGTTGGCGTCCAGCTGACGGCCGAGCAGGAACTCGAAGGTCTCCTGGATCCCGGTCCCGGCGGCGAGTTCGGCGGCGGCGCGGAGCAGCGGAACGGACGGGAGCAGTTCGGCGGGGCTCGGGGCGTGAACGGCCCGCCCGGCTTCCGCCGCCGGTCCGAAGCGGGTGGTGAGCACCTTGTCGACGGCGAGGGAGAGCACGCCGGCCATCCCTTCGTCCGACGCGGCGGTGATCTCCGGCCAGGCGTTGGGGGAGGTCCGCAGGAGCAGCAGGGCGCAGCCGGTATGGACCAGGGCGGGGACGGCGCCGGCGGGGTGGCCCGCGAGCTGCTGCCAGACTCGTTCGCGCAGCGGGACCTCGGCGAGTTTCCCCTGGTCGCGGAGCCACTGCTCGACCTCGGACAGGGCGAAGGACGGGCTCGTCTCGGTGCCGCCGGCGGGCTTGGGGAAGTCGGCGTGGCGGCGGCGCCAATTGCTGACCGCGGCGCGCCCCACCCCCGCCAGCCGTGCGATCCCGGCCGCGGTCACCTCTGTCGAGTTCTCCGGCACTGACTGTCTCCCTGGTCCTGGCGCTCGTCCCGGTACTGGCTTGTCGGCGAGCATACCGACCCGGTTCACACGACATCGATTCACAGCGTGCATCAACCCATCCACCGTGAACCGTGTTGACTCGGTTCACAAGCTCTGCTGTTATTGACCCATCGCCGCACGACAGCGAGCGATGCACGAGCACGACGCATGAATCCGCTCACCACTCATCTCTGCTTTCGCCGGAGGGCACAGCCATGTCCCAGTTCACGCAGCCGCCCCAGTCCCCGCAGCCCCAGCAGCCGTACGCTCCCGCCCAGATGCCGGGCACGCGCCCGGCCCGTAACGGACTGGGCATCGCCGCCCTCGTCCTGGGTGTCATCGGCGCCGTGTCCGGCCTGATCCCGTTCCTGTTCTGGCTGGCGGGCATCCTCGGCCTCATCGCCCTGGTCCTGGGTCTGGCCGGCCGGGGCCGCGCGAAGCGCGGCGAGGCCACCAACAAGGGGATGACCACCTTCGGCGCCGTGCTCGGCCTGATCTCGCTGATCCTCGCGGTGGTGGGTGCGGTGATCACGTTCAAGGCCGTGGACGACGCCGTGAACGACCTCAACAAGGCGGTGTCGGACACCACGGCCTCCGCGAAGCCGAAGCCCGGCGGCGATTCCGCCAAGGACGGCGCGGACAAGAAGAAGGACACCGGCAAGGCGCTGGAGGCGGGCGACTCGGCCGTGTACGACGACGATCTGACAGTCACGGTCGGCGACGCCACCTCGTACACCCCGGACGCCTACGCCGCCGGACACACCAAGGGACAGAAGGCCTACCGGGTCGCCGTCGTCATCGAGAACGCGGGCAAGGAGAAGTTCAACTCCGCGCTCGTCAGCGTCTCGGCGCGGGCCGGCCAGGACGGCGTGGACGCCGAGCAGATCTTCGACAACAAGGTCGGCGCGGGCTTCAGCGGCACGGTCCTGCCGGGCAAGAAGGTCACGGTCCAGTTCGCCTTCGACGCCCCGGCGGACGCCAAGAACCTGACCGTCGAGGTCAACCCCGGCTTTACGTATGACGCCTCGCAGTGGGACCTGAAGCTCTGACCGTCCCTCCTGGACCGGACAGAATGAACCGGAGAGACCGGAGCCGACCACCATGCGCCTTCTCGCACGCGCCTCGGCAGCCACCCTGAGCGCCGCGACCGCCCTCGCACTCGCGACGGCCTGCGGAATGCTTCCGGACAGCGCACCCGACACCACTGCCCCCTACGCCCGACTGACCGCCCCCGAGGTCGTCAACAAGGCCCTCGCGGCGACGCGCGCCGCCAAGTCGCTGCGCATGACAGTGGAGACGACCTCCCCCGAGGGCCCGGTCGAGGCGTACGTCGCCACGGACATCAGGGGAGAGTGCACGGTCACGCTCTCCATGGGTGCGGCGGGCACCATGGAACTGGTACGGACCGGCGGCAAGGTCCGCACCCGGTCGGACGCCGCGATGCTGCGATCAGTCTCCGCCTCGCAGTCCAGGAAGCTCACCGGCCGCTGGTTGAAGCCCGCCACCGGCGACCGGCACGCGGAGCTGGCCGAACGCTACTGCGACCGGGAGACCTTCCTCGGCCTCCTCGCGCCGAAGAGCGGAACGGCCCACAAGGGCCGGACGACCGCACCCGGCTCCGGCACGCCCGCCCTGACCGTCACCGGCGGGACGGACGACGGGAAGTGGACGGCGGACATCGCCACCGACGGCAAACCCTCCCTGCTCAAGCTGCACCTGAACCCGCCCCTCCCGCACGGCACATCGGGAAAGGACACCGACCGCACCGCCCCCGCGACAGTCGAATTCTCCGAATTCGACAAGCCGTTCACGGCGAACAAGCCGAAGCCCTGAACTCCCCGAACGCTTCA
Organism: Streptomyces sp. NBC_00984; assembly: GCF_045162475.1. Classification (NCBI taxonomy): domain Bacteria; kingdom Bacillati; phylum Actinomycetota; class Actinomycetes; order Kitasatosporales; family Streptomycetaceae; genus Streptomyces; species Streptomyces sp. NBC_00984. The sequence goes on along the minus strand of NZ_CP108734.1, from coordinate 5,462,685 downwards.
GGCCACAGAACCCGCCCCGCTCCCGGGCGGGTTCTGCGCACCCCGGACTCCCCCGCTCACCCGCCGCACTGCTCCAGCATCGCCGTCTTGTCGGCGGCGGTGACGGGCAGTTCGTACTTCAGGGACACCTGCGCGAACCGCACCGCGTACGAGCAGCGGACCGGCTTGTACGGCGGCAGCCAGGAAGCCGGCCCCGAATCGCGCTTGGCGTTGTTGGCCGGCCCGTCCACCGGGATGAGGTTGAGCGGGTCGTTGGCGATCTGCTGCCGCTTGGCCTCGTTCCAGCGCGCGGCGCCCATCTGCCAGTCGTACGAGAGCGGCATGACGTGGTCGATCTGGACCTTGGTGGCCTGCTGCTTGCGCCAGTCGATGGTCGAGCCGGTGTACGGGTCCTTGAGGGTCATCGCCACGACCACGCAGTCCGAACCGGACCGGAACTTCACGTCCTTGCCGTCCCTGGCGAGGAGGTCGTTACGGGTGTCGCAGCCGTTCCTCGCGAGCGGTATCCCGTCGATCGAGTCCTTCCACGCGTAGCCGAACCTGTCCCGCGCGTAACCGGTCTTCGGCCCCCGCCCCTTCGTCGCCACCTTCTCGATGACCTTCCGCCCGGCCGCCCGGTCCGCCTCGGACGTGAGCGGCGCAAGCCCCGGCTTCGTGCCGTCGGCGTTGTCGAGCGGGCTGGCCCCGAACCCGGTGACGGCCTGCCCGCCACCGTCCGATCCGCCCCCCTGCCGTCCGGTCCCGGAGTGCGCGCTCTCGGGGTCGCAGCCGGCCAGGGCCAGCACCGCCGCCACGCTGAAGGCGGGCAGCATCACTCGGTAAGCGCGGGGAGATATCACTCGAAACCGTCCTGACGGGGAGAAAGTCGAACCCGGGAATCCTACGGACGCCTTCTCCTCGCGGACATGCACATGCCGATGGTCCGGGCGATTGCGGCGTGAATCACACCGGCCGAGCCACCGGACCACTCAACGTACATCCGTGTAAGTTACCTAGATGTATGATTCCCGCCCCCGGCTGGAACGGGTGGCCCGGGAGGCTGCGGGCTGATGGCTCCCGCACCTCCTCCTGCGGTGCTCACTCGGCTGTGAACTCGTACTGCAGCTCGTACAGATGCCCCGCTTTGACCATGATGGTCGCCTCGATGGGCCGACCGTTGTCGCTGTAGACGACGCGCAGGGTGCGGAGCACTGGAAGGTCACCGGGCAGTCGCAGGGCCCGGTACTGCTCCTGTGTGGGAATCCGGGCGGAGACCCGGTCCACGCTGAGCCGTGGCGGGTAGCCCAGTTCGGCGAGGAGTGTCGGCGTGCCGCCGGGGATCTTCCGGCGTGCCTCCATCGCCGTGCCACGGGTGATCTCCAACGGGTAGTACGACGCAACAAGTTCGGCGGGCTCGTCGTCGATCATGAGAAGTTGCCGCCGCAGGAACGCGGTGCCGGACTCCGGGAGCCCGAGAGCCTCGGCGACGTCCGTGGGCGGTCGGCTCTCCGCGACCTCAAGAAGTGTGCTGTGTGCCCGCGATCCGCCTTTGACGATCTCGGTCAGCCAGCGGTACGGCTCGCCCGGACCCGCCGGGGCCATGTACGAGGCGGGGCGGACGGTTCGCTGCCGGTGTTCGCGGACCGTCACGGCGGCACCCGCCCTACCGACCACCAACTGTTCTTCCTTGAGCAGTTGCAGTGCCTTCTGCACCGTCGCGCCCGAGGCGTCGAACCGTTCCTTGAGGTGCGCCGTGGACGGCAGAGCCGCCCCGGGCGCGAGATCCCCGCCCATGATCTGGTCTCTGAGATCGGCGGCGATCCGCTCGTGCAGTGAACGACGGTCGGTGGCATCCGCTTCGGGTCTGGGCACGGTCATCCGATCCTGATCTCGTATCGCAGTTTCTGACGTCGCGGCGGCATAGCCATCACATCGACCTGAATGGGCCGGTCCGCCCCGTCGAGGGTAAGGCGGGTCAGTTGCAGCACGGGTTCACCGGCCGTCAGCCGCAGTTGCTCACACTCGCGACCGGTCGCCGACCGCGCAGTCACGTCCTCGCGCACGCGCACACCGACATACCCCAGGTCCGCCAGCAGTCTGATCGCCCCGCCACGGATCTTGGCGGTTCCTGCGAGGCCAGTGCCGAACGCGATGTCCAGCGGGTAGTACGTGTCCGTCAACTCGCAGGGTTCGTCATCGAGGTACATGATCCTGCGGCGGGCGATGACGCACTGCCCGACCGGGGTCCCCAGCAGCTCCGCGACCGTTTCCGGCGGCTCCACCTCGCCCGCCCGGACGATCCGCTGACTCCCCCGGCGACCTTCCGCCGCGGCCTCCGCAGCCCACGCGCCGCCGATACCGGCAGACGCCGCCAGGTACGGCACCGAGGTGCCGACCCATTCACCGCCGCTCATACCGCCTCTCCCTTCGCCGCCCCTACCGGTCTGTCGCATCACACCGTAGGCGAGTCGGACTCACTCCCACAGAGCAAATCTTGCTGCTTTTCGCGAATAGCAGTACAGTCACCGTCACATTACAGCCCGTGAACAAGGCGGTGATCACCGTGCACCTGACGGAACAGCGACGTTTCCCCCGCAGACGCACGTCAGTTGGGGCCTCGCGCGACTTCGTCACCGGCGTCCTCGTCGAGTGGGAGCTTCACCCTCTGATCGAGGACATAAAGCTGTGCGTCTCGGAGCTCGCCACCAACGCGTTGCTGCACGGCGTACCGCCCGGCCGTGAGTTCTGCGTCGGCCTGCGCCGGGATGAGGAACTGGTACGGCTGGAGGTCCGTGACAGCGGGCCCGGACAGCTGGTGGTCCGGCGTCCCGATCACGACGCGTGCTCGGGGCGCGGGTTACACCTCGTGAACGAGCTCGCCGACGGCTTCGGAGTCGATGACCACGTCGTCGGTAAGACCGTGTGGCTCACGTTCAAGATGCCCGCCGCCCACCTCACGCCATGAAAGAACCCGGCCCCGCCGCACTCGCGACGGGGCCGAAACAGTAGGCGTCCCGGGGCTACGACCCCAGGATCGTCGTGAGGAACTCCCCCGTCCACGCGAGCAGTTCACGTCCCACGACCGGCTTGCCGCCGACCTTGCCCGTGGTGGGGCGGGGGACCAGGATCTGGTGGACGGCGGGCTTGATGACCGTCCTCGGGTAGAGGCGCTTGAGGCGGAGCTCCTGCGATTCACGCAGCTCCACCGGGGCGAACCGGATGTTCGGGCCCTGGAGGACGATCTCGCCGACGCCGCAGGCGCGGGCCAGCATGCGCAGGCCGGCGACCAGGAGGAGGTTCTCGACCGGTTCGGGGAGCTTGCCGTAGCGGTCGGTGAGTTCCTCGCGGACGGCCCTGATGTCGTCCTCCGTGTTGGCGGAGGCGATGGCGCGGTACGCCTGGAGGCGCAGCCGCTCGCCGGGGGCGTAGTCGTGGGGGACGTGGGCGTCGACCGGGAGCTCGATCTTGACCTCCAGGGGCGGCTCCTCCTCCACGCCGCCTTCGAGGGAGGCCCGGTAGTCGGCGACGGCCTCGCCCACCATGCGTACGTACAGGTCGAAGCCGACGCCCGCGATGTGGCCGGACTGTTCGCCGCCCAGGAGGTTTCCGGCGCCGCGGATCTCCAGGTCCTTCATCGCCACGTACATGCCCGCGCCCATCTCGGTGTGCTGGGCGATCGTGGCCAGGCGCTCGTGGGCCGTCTCGGTGAGCGGCTTCTCCGGGGGGTAGAGGAAGTACGCGTAACCGCGTTCGCGGCCCCGGCCGACACGGCCGCGCAGCTGGTGGAGCTGGGAGAGGCCGAAGTTGTCGCCGCGCTCCACGATCAGGGTGTTGGCGTTGGAGATGTCGATGCCGGACTCGACGATCGTCGTGGAGACCAGGACGTCGAACTTCTTCTCCCAGAAGTCCACCACCACCTGCTCCAGGGCCTGTTCGGACATCTGGCCGTGGGCCGTCGCGATACGGGCTTCCGGGACGATCTCGCGCAGCCGCGCGGCGGCGCGGTCGATCGACTCGACGCGGTTGTGGATGTAGAACGCCTGGCCCTCGCGGAGCAGTTCGCGGCGGATGGCCGCGCCGATCTGCTTCTCCTCGTACGGGCCGACGAAGGTGAGGACCGGGTGGCGCTCCTCGGGGGGCGTGGTGATCGTCGACATCTCGCGGATGCCGGTCACGGCCATTTCGAGCGTACGGGGGATCGGCGTCGCGGACATGGTGAGGACGTCCACGTTGGCGCGGAGCTTCTTCAGCTGTTCCTTGTGCTCGACGCCGAAGCGCTGCTCCTCGTCGACGATGACCAGGCCCAGGTCCTTGAACCGGGTCTCGGCGGAGAAGAGGCGGTGGGTGCCGATGACCAGGTCGACGGAGCCCTCGCGGAGCCCTTCGAGGGTCACCTTGGACTCGGAATCCGACTGGAAGCGGCTCAGCGCCCGTACGTTGACCGGGAATTGGGAGTAGCGCTCGGTGAACGTGCCGTAGTGCTGCTGGACCAGCAGGGTGGTGGGTACGAGCACGGCCACCTGCTTGCCGTCCTGGACCGCCTTGAACGCCGCCCGCACGGCGATCTCCGTCTTGCCGTAGCCGACGTCGCCGCAGATCAGCCGGTCCATCGGGACGGACTTCTCCATGTCCTCCTTGACCTCGGCGATGGTGGACAGCTGGTCGGGCGTCTCCGCGTACGGGAAGGCGTCCTCCAGCTCGCGCTGCCAGGGCGTGTCGGGGCCGAAGACATGGCCGGGGGCCGCCATCCGGGCCGAGTACAGCTTGATCAGGTCGGCGGCGATCTCCTTGACGGCCTTCTTGGCGCGCGCCTTGGTCTTCGTCCAGTCGGCGCCGCCGAGCCGGTGCAGGGTGGGGGCCTCGCCGCCGACGTACTTGGTGACCTGTTCCAGCTGGTCGGTCGGGATGTACAGGCGGTCGCCCGGCTGGCCGCGCTTGGCCGGGGCGTACTCGACGAGGAGGTACTCGCGGGTGGCGCCCTGCACCGTGCGCTGCACCATCTCGATGTAGCGGCCCACGCCGTGCTGTTCGTGGACGATGTAGTCGCCGGTCTCCAGCGTCAGCGGGTCGATCGTCTTGCGGCGGCGGGCCGGCATCCGGCCCAGGTCCTTGGTGGCGGTGCGCTGGCCGGTGAGGTCCGTCTCGGTGAGCACGGCGAGCTTCAGCGCCGGGTCGACGAAGCCGTGGTCGATCGCGCCGCAGGAGACGTGGACGACGGACGGGGAGATCTCCGCCAGGTCCGGGTCGAGGCGGGCGGCGATGCCCTCGCCGCTCAGCAGCTCGACGGTGCGGGAGGCGAGGCCCTGGCCCTCGGTGACGTACACCGTGCGCCAGCCGTCGGCGAGCCGGCCCTTGGTGTCGGCGAACGCGCGGGCGGTGTCGCCGCGGTACGCCTCCGGGGCGTGCATGCCGAGCTTGAGCGTGTCGGTGTCCTCGTCGGCCTCGTCGGCCTCGCCGGCGGCGAACGGGGAGACCGACCACCACATCATCTCCAGCTCGCGGGCCCGGTCCCGGACGTCCGCGATGCCCCACAGCGAGGCCGCGTCGACATCGATCGGGGCCTCGCCACCGCCCGCGGTGGCCGCCCAGGAGGCCTGGAGGAACTCCTGGCTGGTGGCGACCAGGTCGGCGGCCCTGGTGCGGACCCGCTCCGGGTCGCAGACCAGCGCCATCGAACCCTTCGGCAGCACGTCGAGCAGCAGCTCCATGTCGTCGACGAGGACCGGGGCGAGGGACTCCATGCCCTCCACCGCGATCCCCTCGGCGATCTTGCCGAGCAGCTCGCCCAGCTCCGGGTGCTGTTCGGCGAGGGCGGCGGCCCGCTCCCGCACCTCGTCGGTGAGCAGCAGCTCGCGGCAGGGCGGCGCCCACAGCCCGTGCTCGGCGATCTCCAGCGACCGCTGGTCGGCGATCTTGAAGTAGCGGATCTCCTCGACGTCGTCGCCCCAGAATTCCACCCGAAGGGGGTGCTCCTCGGTCGGCGGGAAGACATCCAGGATGCCGCCGCGCACGGCGAATTCGCCACGCTTCTCGACCAGTTCGACCCGGGAGTACGCGGCCGCCGCGAGCGCGTCGACCGTCTTGCCGAGGTCGGCGCTCTGTCCGATGCGCAGCGCCACGGGTTCCAGGTCGCCGAGCCCCTTGACCTGCGGCTGGAGCACGGAGCGGATCGGCGCGACGACGACGGAGACCGGTCCGGTCTCCGGGTCGTCCTTCCTCGGGTGCGCCAGGCGCCGCAGCACGGCGAGGCGGCGGCCCACGGTGTCCGAGCGGGGCGAGAGCCGCTCGTGCGGCAGGGTCTCCCAGGACGGGAACTCGGCGATCGTGTCCGGCGGCAGCAGGGTGCGCAGCGCGGCCGCCAGGTCCTCGGCCTCCCGGCCGGTCGCGGTGACGGCGAGCACGGTCCGCCCGGTCTCGCGGGCCAGCGCGGCGACGGCGAAGGGGCGGGCGGCGGACGGGCCGACGAGGTCGACATGCATGCGGTGGCCGTCGCCGGCGGCCTTCACCGCGTCTTCGAGCGCCGGATCACGTACGACGACATCCAGCAGACCGTGCAGGCTCATGAAGGGCTTCCGTCCGGGTAACGAGGGCGAGGTCCGGCAGCCGGCTGCTGCCAGGGGGCTACACGAAGAGCAACGCGAAGGGCAACGCGAAGCGCCCGACACGTCGCACGGGTCGGGGGTTCCCAGCGTACGACTCCGGTGTGACAGCCGCGCCCGCAATCAGGCCCGGCGGGGTGTCCCGGGGCGGCGTGCCGGACACCGCGCCGCAGGAACCCGGCCTCGCGGCGACGTCCCGGACACACGAATCCGGCCCCGGGATGTTTGGAGGAACACCCCGGGGCCGGATTCGGTCATCCTACGTCGGCCGTCGCCCGCACTAATCCGTGGCGATCGCGTTCAGGACGTTCATCCGGCCCGCCCGGAACGCCGGGACCAGGGCGGCGAACAGGCCCACGAAGGCCGAGGCGACGAAGACCGTGAGGATCGTCGGCCACGGGATCTCCAGGACGCCGAGGCCCTCCAGGGCCAGCAGCTTCTGGGCCGCGGTGCCCCAGCCCATGCCCAGACCGAGGCCGAGCAGGGCGCCGAAGACCGCGATGACCACCGACTCCAGGCGGATCATCCGGCGCAGCTGGCGGCGGGAGAGGCCGATGGCGCGCATCAGGCCGATTTCGCGGGTCCGCTCGACCACCGACAGAGCCAGGGTGTTCACCACGCCGAGGACGGCGACGATGATCGCGAGCGCCAGCAGGCCGTAGACGATGTTCAGCAGCTGGCCGATCTGGTCCTTCAGCTGCTGCTTGAAGTCGGCCTGATTCTTCACCTCGTACTGCGGGTACTTGGCCAGGGCGCTCTTGAGGGCGGCGTACGCCTCCTTCTCCTTGCCGTCCACGGCCTTCGCGAACATGGCCACGTTCTGCGGCAGGGCGTCGGCGGGGACGTACCGCGCGGCGGTCGCGATGTTGACGTACATCCGGCCCTTGTCGATGTTCACGTCGTCCGAGGTGATCGCGGCGACCTTCAGCTTCGCGGTCTCGCCGCCCCTGAAGGCGACGGTGATCCGGTCACCGACCTCGACGCGGTGCTCGGTGGCGTACGTCTCGCCGACCGACATGGCGTCCTTGCCGTACGCGGCGGCCAGCTCGCCGGAGACCGTCTCGCGGCGGACGTCGTCCTTGTACGAGGGGTCGGCGGCGACCAGGCCCCCGTCCTCGGTGGTGCCGTCGGGGGTGGTCAGCCGGGCGCCCACCATCTTGTAATTGGTGAGGTGCTCGATGTCCGGCACGGTCGTCAGGGCCTTCGCCGCCTGGGCCACGATCGGTGCGCCGTCGCCGCCGGCCGGCTGGACGATGAAGTCCGCGCCGACCGACTTGTCGAGTTCCTCGGTGGCCGAGGCGACCATGGAGGAGCCGACCACCGAGAGGCAGGCGACCAGGGCCAGGCCGACCATCAGGGCGGCGCCGGTCGCTCCGGTGCGGCGCGGGTTGCGCAGGGCGTTGCGCTCGGCGAGCCGTCCCACGGGGCCGAACATCCGCAGCATGACCGCGCTCAGCACCCGGACCACGAAGCCGGCCAGCAGCGGGCCGATCACGATGAAGCCGATCAGGGTGAGGAGCACGCCCACGCCGAGGAGGAGCGAGCCCTCGCTCGACTTGTCGGCCTTCGTCGCGGCGAGGAGCGCGGCGCCGCCGGCGAGCGTGAGGACCAGGCCGATCGCGGCCCGGACCCGGCCCGCGCGGCCGTCCGCCGGGGTTCCGGCGTCGCGCAGGGCGGCCATCGGGGAGACCTTCCCGGCCCGGCGGGCCGGGAAGTACGCGGCGACGACGGTGACGACGATGCCGAGTACGAGGCCGACCACGGGGGTCGTCCAGGCGACGGTGAGGTCCTCGGTGGAGAGCTCCATGCCCATGGCGCCCATGAGCTTCATCAGGCCGACGGCGAGGCCGACGCCCGCGCCCACGCCGAGGAGCGAGCCGACGACGCCGAGGAACAGCGCCTCGATCAGCACGGACCGGTTGACCTGCTTGCGGCTGGAGCCGATGGCCCGCATCAGGCCGATCTCGCGGGTGCGCTGGGCGACCAGCATCGAGAAGGTGTTGACGATCAGGAAGATGCCGACGAGGAGGGCGATCCCGGCGAAGCCGAGCATCGCGTACTTCATGACGTCGAGGAAGGAGCCCATCGAGTCCTTGTTGGCGTCCGCGGCCTCCTTCTGTGTCTGGATCTTGTACGTGGAGTGGCCGCCGAGCGCCGTGGCGACGTTCTTCTTCAACTGCTCGTCGGCCACGCCGGATTCCGCGGTGACGGAGATCAGGCTGAAGACATCGGGCTTGCCGAGCAGCTTGGTCTGCGCGGTGGCGGTGTCGAAGTAGACGACCGCGGCACCGGGGTTGGTGACCTTGAAGGTGGCGATGCCGCTGATCGCGGCCTTGATGTCGCCGTTGGCGGTGATGGTGCGCAGCTCGTCGCCGAGCTTGAGGTGGTGCTTCTCGACGGTGTCGGCGTCGACCATCACCTCGGTCGGGCCGCGCGGCGCGTGACCGGAGGAGATCTCCATCGAACGCAGGTCGTTCCTCGTCCAGTTGCCCGCGATCGTCGGGGCGCCCGAGGTCGAGCCCATGTTCTTGTCGTGGCTGTCGACGACGGTGACGGACATGCTGGAGACCGCGCCCTCGGCCGCCTTCGCGCCGGTGGCCTTCGCGACCTGCCCGACGGCGGACGCGGGGATCGTGACGGGCTTGCCGTTGCCCGGGAGCCGGTCGTCCTCCTTGGGCTCCTTCGGGCTGACCGTGACATCGGCCGCGGTCGCGGCGAAGAGCTTGTCGAACGTGGTGTTCATGGTGTCGGTGAAGACGAGCGTGCCGCACACGAACGCCACCGACAGCAGGACCGCGACGGCGGAGAGCGCCATGCGTCCCTTGTGGGCGAAGAAATTCCGCCTCGATGTCTTCCAGACGGTCATGACGTCCGCCCGCGCGAGTCGAAGTCCTTCATCCGGTCGAGGACCTGGTCGGCCGTCGGGTTGTGCATCTCGTCGACGATGCGTCCGTCGGCGAGGTACAGCACCCGGTCCGCGTAGGAGGCGGCCACCGGGTCGTGGGTGACCATGACGATGGTCTGGCCCAGCTCGTCGACCGACCTGCGCAGGAAGCTCAGCACCTCGGCGCCGGCCCGCGAGTCCAGGTTGCCGGTGGGCTCGTCGCCGAAGATGATCTCCGGCCGGGCGGCGAGCGCCCTGGCCACCGCGACGCGCTGCTGCTGGCCGCCGGAGAGCTCGGTGGGCCGGTGCTTGAGCCGCTCGGCGAGACCGACGGTCTCCACTACCTGCCGCAGCCAAGCGGCGTCGGGCCTGCGGCCCGCGATGTCCATCGGCAGCGTGATGTTCTCCAGCGCGTTGAGCGTGGGGAGCAGGTTGAACGCCTGGAAGATGAAGCCGATCCGGTCCCGGCGGAGCTGGGTGAGCTTCTTGTCCTTGAGCCCGGTGATCTCGGTCTCGTCGAGGAAGATCTGCCCCGAGCTCACGGTGTCCAGGCCGGCCAGGCAGTGCATCAGGGTCGACTTGCCGGAGCCGGACGGGCCCATGATCGCGGTGAACTGCCCGCGGGCGATGTCCACGTCGACATGGTCGAGCGCGACGACCCGGGTCTCCCCCGCCCCGTACGCCTTGACGACCTGCCGTGCTCGCGCAGCGACGGCCGTACGCCTTCCAGTGCCCCCGTGCCTGGGAATGGTTACAGCCGTTGTCACGGTTTATCTCCTATGTCGGTCAGTGTGGGGAATGCGTCGGTGCGCGTACAGAGTCTGGTGTCGGGAGCGGATCCGGCGCACTGGTGCCCGGCGCAGTTCTCGGGTGGGGTTTTCCCCACCCCCGCCCCCGTGCCCGACCGCGTCCGCGGTGGGATTCGGCCGCTTTCCGCGGTGTAAGAACACGCTAAGGAACAAGTCCCCGCCGCCACGTCCTCCGCCGGGAGGAACCGTCCCTGGCCAGATGTAAGGAGCTCCCCCTAAGGGTCTCGACCCCTGGGTGGAGTCCTGTATCAGGGGCTGGACCCAAGGGTGTACCGGCCGGGGCGACCGGGGCCCGCTTCACGCCCGGCCGCCACCTTCCATTCACGGGGCCGCACGCAACTAAGCCATTACCCTGGGTAATTCAGGCCACCCTCTCCCCAACTGCCGTACCCACGAGTAATGTTCGCGCTTCCGACCGCACCCCGCACTCCTGCCTTGCCGTCCAGACCAGGACCCGAGCCACGCAAGGAGCAGCACCCCGATGTCGCACGGAAACCCGCCCCCCTCCCCCCACCACCCCGACTATCTGCTCCCCTGGCAGAGCTCGGAACAGGCACCGCCCGACCGGCCGCCGAGCCCGGCCGACGCTCCCGCACCCGCAACCGCCCCCGGCCGCCACAGCGACCTGCGCCGGCTGCGCACCGCGTACCGACTGCTGCGGCGCATCGCGACCCTCACCGCACTCGGCTACTTCGTGGCCTTCCTGCTGCTCTCCGGATTCGCCAAGGAGCTGATGGACGTCCCCCTGTTCGGCGGCCTCAACCTCGGCCTGGCCCTGGGGCTCTGCCAGCTCCCCGTGACGGTGCTCGCCATCGTGGTGTACGAGCGGACCGCACGGCGTACGGTCGACCCGCTCGCCGCCCGGATCCGAAGAGCGGGAGCGGCGCGGTGAACGGATTCAACAATTCCGCGCAGTCGATGTCCCTGGTCGCCTTCCTCGCCGTGGGCACCGTGGCTCTGCTGCTCTGCGTGATGACCGGCCCGGACCGCGACGACCTCGACGAGTTCTACACCGGCTCCCGCTCGCTCTCGCCCCTGCAGAGCGGCCTCGCCCTCGCGGGCGACTACCTCTCCGCGGCCACGGTGCTCGGCACCACCGGCATCATCGCCCTCACCGGCTACGACGGGATGATCCTCGCCCTGAGCATCACCCTCTCGCTCGTCCTGCTGATGTTCCTGCTCGCCGAACCCCTGCGCAACACGGGCGGGTTCACCATGGGCGACCTGCTCGTGCGCCGCGCCCCCGGCCGCGCGGTCCGCATCACCGCCTGCGCCGCCACCCTCGCCGCGCTCGTCCCGATGATGGTCGTCCAGCTCGCCAGCAGCGGCGATCTGCTCGCCTTCATCCTGGGATTCGACACCTCGGGCTTCCGCACCGGCGCCATCATCGGACTCGGCACCCTGATGATCGGCTACGCGGCGATCGGCGGGATGAAGGGCACCTCGCTGATCCAGATCGTGAAGACCGTGGTCCTCTTCGTGGCCGCCTTCACCATCGCCGTACTGATCATGAACCGGTTCGACTGGAACACCGACTCCCTGCTCTCCGCCGCCCGGCAGAGCAGCGGCGCGGGGGCCGCGTATCTGCGCTCGGGGCTCCAGTTCGACGGCAGCGGACTCGACATGGTCAGCTCCGAACTGACCGTGGTGCTCGGCGCCGCCTGCCTGCCGCACGTCGCCATGCGCATGTCGAGCGCCCGCTCCACCCAGGCCGTCCGGCGCTCGATGTCCTGGGCGGTCGGCGTGGTCGCCGCGATCTGCCTGCTGCTCGTCGTGATCGGCTTCGGCGCGGGGGCCCTCGTCGGCCACGACGTCATCACCGCCGCCGGGGCGTCCGGGAACAGCGCGATCCTCCAGATCAGCGGCGAGGTCGCGAACGGTACGCGGATGGGGGCCCTGGTCATCACGACGATGACGACGGCGATCTTCCTGACCCTGCTCGCCTCCGTCGCCGGAATGATCCTTTCCTGCGCCAACTCCCTCGCCCACGACCTCTTCGCGCACGGCCTGCACGGGGTGCGCGACCCGGACCGCAAGCCGCTGCCGGGCCTGTCCGAGATGCGTACGGCACAGTTCTCGGCGATCGTCGTCGGACTGCTCGCCACCGTTCTCGCCGTCGTGGCCAGACACTGGAACGTACAGGCGCTGGCGACGCTCTCGTTCTGCGTCGGCGCGTCCGCCTTCGCCCCGGCGCTCGTCTACAGCATGTTCTGGCGGCGCTTCACCCGCGCCGGACTGCTCTGCACCCTCGTCGTCGGCACCCTCACCACACTGGTGCTGATCACCGGCACCAACCTGGTCTCCGGCTCACCCACCTCGGTCTTCCCCGACCACGACTTCAACTGGTTCCCGTACACCACCACCGGGCTCGTCTCCATCCCGGCCGGATTCCTGGCGGGCTGGCTGGGCACGGTCCTCCCCCGCCACACGGCCCCCGCGGCACGCCGGCTCTACCAGGGCGAGGAACCCCGGATCCTGGCGGGCGCCCCACCGACACACCAGTGAGCCCGGCCCTCGCCCGCTCCACGGCCCCCTGCCGCCAGGCGGCATGACGACAGCCCCGCACACTCCGGATCGATCGAGAGTGCGCGGGGCTGTCGTCGTTGCGCAGGAGGGGCGGTCAGACCGAGCCGAACTCTCCAGCCTTGACCCCTGCCACGAACGTGGCGAATGCAGCGGGGGAGGTGCTCAGCACGGGGCCGCTCCGGCTCTTCGAGTCACGGACGGGAATGACACCGAGCGAGCCGACGAGGTTGGCGGCGACCTCGACGCAGGCGCCACCGTTGTTGCTGTAGGAGGACTTGAACCAGCGGGGGGATTCGGTCGTCACGGGGAGCCCTTTCGTAACTGGCTGATCATGGCCACGGATGCCGCTGGGGACAGAGCCCCGGCCTGCAACTGATGGTAGGCCGTCAACAGGGGGACAACCGAAGCGCTTTCCCGGTTGAGGGTACCCAGGTGGGAGGACTCGGCATAGGACATGAGCTGGCGGTCCGGCAGGGTCAGTATGTACAGCGGCAGGTCGAAAGGACGGAGCTCCGCCATGTCGAACGGGGCGACCTGGAGCACGGTGTTGGGCAGCTCGGCGAACTCGATCAGCCGCTCCAGCTGCGCGTCCATGACGGCGGGTCCGCCGACCGGGCAGCGGAGGCAGCTTTCGTCCAGCACGACCAGGAACAACGGCGGATGCGTGCGGGCGAGTGCGGCCTGCCGCTCGGCGACGAGCGAGATCCGTTCCTTCGCCTGGTCGTTGGTGATCGCCCCGCGCTTGACGGCGCTCTCCGCGAGCACGGTCGCGTATTCGGGCGTCTGGAGCAGGCCGGGCATCACACCCACTTCGTACAGCCGGATCTCCGCAGCACGACTCTCCTGCCCCACGTACTCGGGGAAGCCCTCCAGCAGCGAGCCGTGCCGGATCTCGCGCCAGTGGCGCTCGAACGTGTCAGCTGTATCGCCCGTGCCGAAAGCCCGGTCCGCGCTGCGCGAGAAACGCAAGGTCGGAAGTTTCCGGCTGGTTTCGACCGCCGAGATATGGGTGCTGGAGTACCCCATGCGATCGGACAGGTCCTCCTGCTTCCAGCCGCGCTCCTCGCGCCAGCTGCGGAGACGTGCGCCGAAGGCCGCTTCCGGGGAACTGTCCGGGTTCAACTCCTTGCGGTTCAAAGGGTTATCACCAACCTTTCATCCAGGTCCGCCACGTTGATCGGGTTCCGACTCTAGGCCACTCTGAATCCCCTTGGTAGTGGAATCGCTACGGAGCGGAGTTGACGTGACCGAAGAGAACGTTGCCGTGAATCGCCACGAGCCCTCTCAAGCTCAAGTCCCGCCCCCCGGAACGCTCATGAGGGACGCCGGTCACAGCAACCGGGTCGGGGAGTTCCGAGGGGTCACCGGCCCGTACTGGGCGTTGCGGCCGGTCGGCGGCGGTATCGAGTGGGAGGCCGAGCCGGAGTGGGTTCGCGCGCTCACACCTGCCGAGCGGCTGAGCGTCGAGAACGCGTTGCGGAACCTCAGGAGCAGTCGGGGCGGGTTGTGAACGCGCCGGCAGGGCAGGGGCGACGCCTCACGGAGCCGGTCGGGCGACCGGACCGAACTCCCGGCAAGGCCTGCACAAGCCGTCACGGAACGCCTCGGGCCTCCCGGGCGTACCGCACTCGGTGCACTCCATCATCAGACGGCGTACGGGAGTTGCCTGCGTGGCCGGGGGCGCGTCGGGCAGGCGGGGCGGGAGCTTGTCGCGGAGGCGGCGGCGGACGAAGCCGAAGGGTGAGTCGACGGACGCGGGGAGCCCGGCGGTGAGGGCGTGCGTCAGGTAATCGGCGTCCACACCGCGCGCGAACCACTCGGTGACCCCCTGCTCCAGCGCCGCACAGTCCGCTGCCGAGAGGGCCAGGCGGGAGTCGGTACGGCCGAGGCGGGCCAGGGCGGCAAAGGCGGGAGAAGGTCCCGGCGGGGACTGCGGCTCCGGCTCCGGCTCTGCAGTGCGCTGCTGCGGCACCACCGGGGTGGGCAGCTGCGACGGTACGTGCACGGGCTCAGGCTTGGACACGGGCACGGGCACCTGGGCCGGGGCGCCCGCCTCGGGCTCGGCAGGCGCCGGGGGCTCCACCGCCTTCGCGGTCGACATCGGCGCGGACCGGCGCTCCTCGGCGGCGAGTAAGGCGTCCCACCACTCGTTGTCGTGAGCAACCCGCGACCAGAAGGTACGCGTAACCCAGCGGACCTGGTCGCCGTTCTCGCCGCTCAGGCACCGGACATGCCGCAGATGACCGGCCACCCCCAGGGCCCGCAGCGCGCTGCCGACGGCCATCTGCCCGTAGAGGGGCTGGCTCTTCGCCAGCGACTTGATGTCCATCGCCGCCCCCTCGGGCAGGGCATCCACGTAACCGGCGATGTGCCGTTCGCGATCGGGCAGCAATGCGAAGTCGGCCTCGCGCGGCGGGCGTTGCTCCGGAACGGATCGCTTTCCGTAACCGGGGCGGGCCTTCGGGTGCGAGGGGCGCGAGGATGCGGGCGCGCACAGGGCAGGGCTAAGGTTTGAAACAGCCACGGGATCGCCTCTGAATTCGATCTTGGGGTCAGACCCCGGCCGGTGCTACGAACACCGTGTCGGGGTCGTTACGTTGGGCACCGTAAGCAGCCGCGACTCCGCGCCGCAAGTCGATCACAACTAGTCATACTTGCTGGCCGTGACGGGTCAGGGAGGGCGGGGAGGTTTCCCCAACCAACCCTTGTATCCAACCAGTTGGTACACACCGCTCGAATCCCGGCCCTCGCACCCCGACTCCCGAAGCCCGAAGCTCAAGACCCGGCCCCAAGCCCATCTCCGTACCCACGAAAGAGTGAACAGACCCTCCCGGAGCTCGAAGTCCGGAACTCGGAGCCCGGAGCCCGGGGCTCGGGACTCGCGTACCGGAACGCCGAAGTCGGGGTCAGTCCTCCGCCGGTGTCACCCGCCCGGTGAGTGCCGCGAGCGAATTCCGTACGTGTGCCATGTGCGCCTGCACCTCCTCGCGGCCCTCCTCGTGCTCCCGCATGATCCGCTCCGTCTCCCGGACCACCCGCTCCTCACGGACCCTGGCCGCCGCGACCAGCTCCGCGGCCCGCGCCTCGGCGTCCTCCTGACCGTGCCGGGCGGCCTCCTCCGTCTCCGCGAGCGCCCGCCGCGCCTCGGCCAGGCGGGCTTCCGCCTGCTCGGTCAGCTCGTCGTGATGCGCCGACTGCGCGGCCTCGGCCCCGGCCAGTTCGAGCTCGGCCGCCTGCCAGCGCTCGGAGTGCTCCTGCTCCTGGTGCGCGAGGACGCTCTCGGTACGGCGGATCGTCTCCGTCATCATGGACTCCGAGCGCTCCCGCACCTCCGCGGCCTCCTCGCGGGCCTCGGCAACGGTCCCGTCAGCGGTGCCCCTCGCCGTGGACAGCGTCTCGTCGGCGTGGGTCACGGCCGCGGCCCGCATGGCCTCGGAGTCCGCCCGCGCCGAAGCACGGATCCCGCGGCCCGCCTCGTCCGCGGCGTCCCGCAGCGCCTGCGCCTCCTCCTGGGCGGCGCCCCGCAGGGTCTCCGCCTCGCCCTCGGCGAGCGCCAGGATCTGCTGGGCACGCTCACCCAGCGATTCGTAGTTCTGCGGGGCGAGCGTGGCGACGACCTCGCTCAGCCGGACCGACTCCGCCGACAGCTCCTCCACCAACGCGGTCAGCCGGGACACCTCGTCCAGCGCCGCGTCCCGCTCCGCCGAAAGCCCGGCCACCGCGCGGTCCACCTGCTCCGGACGGTAACCACGTCCTCGTCCGCCGACGAAGCCGTGCGCGGACACCGGTGCAGAACTCATCCTTGAAGCCTCTTTCCGACTCTCCGACCATCAGCAGTACGTCAAGGATGCGGCAATTGGCCCAGAAGTCGGAATCGATCAACTGCTTTCCGGGCGGAAGCGACAGGCATCACAGACAGCGCGCAGCACGGCGCCCGGCCCCCTTCCGGGAGCCGGGCGCCGTCCGCGGAACCCGCCGGGTCAGATCAGCCCGTCCCACATCTGTTCGAGAAGTACGGACCACCAGCTCTCCGGCGACGCCAGCGCCGCCGCGTCCAGCGCCACCAGCTGGGCCTGGAAGTCGACCGTCCAACGACCCGCCTGCTCCGGGTTGAGCCCGAAGCGCAGCCGCCACATCCGGCCGAGCAATGCCATCGAACGCTGGAACTCCGGCAGCCCCGTGTTCACGAACTGCGGCGCCACCGACTGACCGCCCGGCCCCGCCTCGACCGGCACGGCCACGATGTTCGCGGTCCCGTACTGGACACAGATCGCCCGCCCGAAGTCGGACCCCATGACGAGATACGACCCCGCGTCGGGGGCGGCCTGCACCTGGCGCTGCGCGGCGAGCTCGGCCAGCGTCGGCACCACCGGCTGACCGGGCTGCGCCCAGAAGAACGGCCCGAAGTCGGCGGGCAGCCCCGCCCACACCAGCGTGCGCGCCACGGTCTCGGGCACACCCTGACGGGAGACGGCACGCTGATCGAAGCGGCAGATGCCCTGCGGCCCGAAGGTCTGCAGCAGCTCGTCCGCGATGACCTCCGGCGGCGCCGCCATCGCGGGCGGCATCTGCGGCAGCGGCGCGCGCACCGGAGCCGGACGGGCCGGTCCGTCCGCCACCTGGTGCAGCTCGCCCTGGTGGGTGAGCAGATGCTGCATGCCCTGCTGACGGCTGGCGTGATCGGTGCCGTACGGGGCGACGCTGGTGATCCGCACCTGCGGCCAGGTCTCACGGATCATCCGCGCGCAGTAGCCACCGGGCAGCTCGCAGGACTCCAGCTCGGTGTGCAGCTCGATGACCTGCTGCGGCGGCACGTTCATCGCCCGCAGCTCGTGCAGCATCTGCCACTCGGGGTGCGGGGTGCCGGGCGCCGAGCGCCGGATCAGCTGCTGCTCGCTGCCGTCGGGCGCGCGGTAGCGCAGCACGGCCTGGTAGCCGGGCCCGACGGTCGGCTGACCGGTGGGCGCCTGCGGATAGCCGTACGCCGGGGGCGGTACGGGGCCGGGGGCGCCGCCCTGCGGCACTCCGGGCGGACCGGGAGGACCGGGCGGGCCGGGAGGCTGCGGCGCACCGGGGCCGCCCATGCTCGGGTCGGCGAGCATCGTCGCGGCATGGTGCACACCGCCACCGGGCGGCGGCGTCGAACCGGGCGGCGGAGGCGGCACCGGAGCACCAGGAGCGCCGGGCGCACCGGGCGGCTGCAGCCCACCCGGACCACCCATGCTCGGGTCGGCCAGCATCGTCGCGGCATGATGCACACCGCCACCGGGCGGCGGAGGCGGCACCGGAGCACCGGGCATACCCGGCGCACCAGGGGCGCCAGGGGCGCCAGGCGCACCGGGAGGCCCCGGAGGCCGCAGCCCACCCGGACCACCCATGCTCGGGTCGGCCAGCATCGTCGCGGCATGGTGCACCCCACCACCGGGCGGCGTCGTCGAACCAGGCGGCGGAGGCGGCACCGGAGCACCAGGCGCACCGGGCGGACCCGGAGGCGGCAGCGGCGCACCGGGCGGACCCGTCTGAGGGGCGAGCTGGGTCGGCAGGTACCCGCCCGCCGGAGCACCGGGCGCACCCGGTCCCGAGGGCGGCGGCACGGGCGGACCCGGCCTGGCGCCCGGGGTTCCGGGGGCACCGGGCGGCGGCGGGGTCGACGGACCGCCACCACGCGCACCACGTGGCGGCACCACGGCCTTGCTGGTGGCCGCATCGGCGATGTCACCGGCACCCGGACCGGCCGGAGCATTCGGACCCGGAGCGTTCAGACCCGGAGCACCCGGACCGGCTGGAGCATTCAGACCCGGAGCGTTCAGACCCGGAGCACCCGCGCCCGGAGCACCCTGAAGAACACCCGGGGCGCCGCCCTGCGGGGGCAGACCGGGCACGATCGCCGTCCGGGGCAGCTGACTGCCGCCCGACATCAGGGCGGTCGGCGCGTCGGCCGGAACGACCGGCGGCGGGGCGCCGTCGTCGTCGGCACCCGAGAGCGGCGGCGCGAACACCGTGGCCGGGAGCGGCACCGCCCCGTCGTCGGAACCCGCGTTCGTGTCCGTGCCGGCCCAGGGGGTGGACCCGGCGGGCACGTTCGGCGGGGATACCGGGACACCGTCGTTGGCCGTGGGCTCGTACGCGACCTGCCCGCCGTGCGAACCCGGCGACGCCTGACCGACAGGCGCGGCGGCGGAGGCGGGCGAAACAGGGGAGACGGGCGGAGCAGGAGAGACCGGAGGGGCCGAGGACGCCGCCGGAGGCGCCGCGTCCTGGCCCCGGTTCTCCCGGCGGTCCGGGATGCCCAGCTTGTCGGCCGCTTCCTGGAGCCACTCCGGGGGGCTCAACAGGAATGACGTCTGATTGAGGTCGATGCGCTGCGGCGGCTCCGGAGCGGCCACGGCCGCCGCGTGGGCGCCGTACTCCTCCTCGTACCGCCGGATCACCTCGCCCACCGGCAGCCCCGGCCACAAGGTGGCCTCACCGCTGTCCCTGGCGATCACCAGCCGCTGCCTGCCGCCGTCCGAGACCGGGCCCTCGGCGCGGTCCTCGCCCCACACAACGAAGCCCAGCTCGAACTCCCGCACCCGCACCTCACGGTGCTGGTACGCGGGCACATCGCCGTTGATCCACTCGTCCGCGCGCTCCTGCGCCTGCGCAAAGGTCACCATCGCGCTCACCCCTCCACCGGGACGGCCCGCGCGAAGCCGCCGTCCACCATCAGGTTCGCCACGGTCTCCAGCTCCGGCGGATTGCCCGCCAGACGCTGCAGGAAGGCATCGAAGTCACCGCCGCACGGCAGCAACAGCCGGTCCACCCGCTCCTGCACGTTCCAGCCGTCCTGGTCCCGGGCGTCGTCGTACGCGCAGAACCAGACCGAGCCGACACCGTTGCCCTTCACCTTCACCGCGATGATGCCGCCCTGGACGAAACCGACGCCCAGGAAGTCCTTGGTGAGGTGATCGCGCAAGCACTTGTTGATGTACACAAGGTCGTTCGCAGAAGCCTGCTCGCGCACCGTGAAGAACGGCTGGTCGACCAGAAGCCCCAGCTCCGCGTCGAGCGCCGCGCCGACCGGCGCCGAACCACCCGCCGCCTTGAGGAACGAACGGTAGGCGCCCGGCAGTCGATAGCCGAGGTCCTCCTCGACACCCAGCACCTGCGCCTCGCTCACCGCCACGGCACCCTTCGGCAGCCGGAAATGCGCGGGCCGGGTCTCCTGCAACGGGCGGGTCCCCCGCTTGTTGTGGTCGACCGCCGTGGCGGCAAGGCCACCGTGATGTCTGAGCAGCGCCTTCACCTCGACCGGGACCAGCTCCATACGCCGGCCACCGGGCACGTGGTGCCACGTCCAGCCGTGCGGAGTGGCGACCGCCGGGATCGTGTCCCACAGCTCATGGCCGCTCGCCGCCAGCGCCGCATTGGCCGACACGTAATCGGTGAGCCGCAACTCATCGACCCCGAAGCCCTGCGGAGGCTCGGCGATCTCGGCGGCGGCACGCGCGTACGGCGCGAAGTCCGGGCTGCCGTTCTCGTCCATGCGCACACCACCGGGGTGGCGGGACGCCCGGACCGGGTCCGGGAAATGCACGAGCTGCCCGGCGTAGGCCGCGTTCGGTGGCGCGGCTTGCTGCCCGAGCCGACCTGTCGTCATGGCGGTTGCCCCCTGCTGCGTCTGGCTGGTGAGGACCGGCCTGCCCAAGGGGGACGGTCCGGGCACAGCCTATGCGGTGGCGCAAGGGCGGGTCTCGCCCATGTGACCTGTCCTACGCCTCCCCCTCCGCATCCGTCACGAACCGTCACACCGGCGTGACGGACGAGCGACGCCCCCGCCACGGACGGGCGACACAGAGACACGTTTCACTGCCCCAGCTTCCCCACCAGCCGGGACATTTGGCAGGCTGTCACCGCAACTCGGGGGCGTGCACACCGCGCAGCTACCGCTGCGGCACGGGAGGGAAAGCGCCATGCACACCACACAATCAGTCACATCCGGGGATCCGCGCCTCAGCTGGAGCAGCACCGACGCCGGCCGCGCACCCCGCCTGCACCACCGCCGCGACGGCATCCTGCCCGCAGTCGCGGCGGCCCTGTCCGTACGCGGCGAGACACTCACCTGCACCGCGGGCAAGGGTGACCAGCCCCCCGTACTGCACCCACTCGTCCAGGACTTCCTCGACACCCTCCCCAGCAGCCGGCGCGAACGGTTCACCGGCCGCTGCCCCGAGGCGATACTGCTCTCCCGGCAGCTCACCGCGGCGGAGTCGAACCGCTCCAAGCGCGCCCAGCGCAAGCCGCTGACCAACGGCGAGGCCCGGCGCGCCCTCAAGCACTCGCGGCTCACCGCACGACGCATCCGTGAGGACGGAGACCCGATGCACGGCAGCTACGCGCCGCCGTGCCGCTCCTGCGCGGCGATGCTCGCCCACTTCGGCGTACGTCCCGTCGACCTCACGACCACCGGGGCGGCGACCACCGCCGAGAAGGGCTGACCGCACGCCGATGCGCGACCGAACCGACCTACCCGAACAAACGAGCCCCGCGGACCGCGACCGGAGCGCCTCCACCCGCTTCCCCGTCGCCGTCGACGCCGCCCTGCGCGCCGCGGGCTGGCAGCCCGGCCGCTGGGACATCCGGCAGGCCGAGGAATGGGCCGACGCACTGCGCTCGCACGCCTCGCCCGCCGGCCACCAGCACGCGGTCTTCCCCGCGGCCGTGGAGGCCTGGGCCGAATTCGGCGGACTCCACATCACCGCGTCCGCGCCGGGCCGCCAGATCGCGCCCGCCCCGGTACGCATCGACCCGCTGAGCGGACTCCACCTCGCCCGCACCCTCGGCGACCTCGGCCGGGCGCTGGAGACCGAGGTCAGCCCCCTGGGCGAAGAAGGGGACGGACAGGCGGTCCTGGCGATCGACACCGAAGGCCGCGTCTACAGCGTCGACCACACCGGCGACTGGTACCTCGGCCCGGACATCGACCGGGCACTGGCGACCCTGGTCACGGGCATCCAGCCGGAGCGCCTCGTCTCGGGTTAGGGCCTGTCCGGCGGATCAGGGTCGGACAGGGCGCGGCGTCTGGTGCGGTGCATCGCAAGGCGCCGGAGCGTCCTGATAGCGGAGCTGTCCGGGCGTTTCGGCAACGCCGCGAGGTGCCGTGCCAGACACCACGCCCCCGGCCATGATCCGCCGGACAGGCCCTAGGCCCGTCCGGCCCAGGGCCCACCAGGCCCCGAACCCGCGCACCGCCCCCGCAGGACCGGCCGGGCCCCGCCCCGCCGGTCCCACGGATCAGGCCGCCGCCCTCTGAGCCGGCAGCACCGCCGACACCCGGAAGCCGCCCGCGTCCGTCGGACCCGAGACGAAGACACCGCCGAGCCCCAGCACCCGCTCCCGCATACCGACCAGGCCGTTGCCCCCGCTCGGCAGCCCCGCGTCCGCCGTCGCCGCGTCCGACGGTCCGTTCTCCACCTGCATCGCGACCTCCGCGTCCCGGTGCGCCAGCCGCACCCACGTCTTCGCGCCCGCCGCATGCTTGTGCACGTTCGTCAGAGCCTCCTGCACCACCCGGTACGCCGTCTGCTCGACCTCGGGCGGATACGCGCGCGCCTCACCGTCCACCGACAGCTCCACCGTCATCCCCGCCGCCCTGGACTCCCCCACCAGGACCTCCACCTCATGCAGCCGCGGCCCGTCCTCCGTGGCGGCGGCGGCCGCGGCGGCAGCCGCCTGACCGACCGAGGCCAGCGGCACCGAGGCCGGCCGGGCCGTCACCGACTCCCCCGCCCGCAGCACCCCGAGCATCTCCCGCAGCTCCGTCAGCGCCTGCCGTCCCATGTCACCGACCAGCGCCGCGTTGCGCACCGCCTTCGCCGGATCCTTCGGCGCGACGGCCTGGAGCGCGGCGGCGTGCACGACCATCAGACTCACCCGGTGCGCGACCACATCGTGCATCTCGCGGGCGATCCGGTGGCGTTCCTCCGTACGCGCCCACTCGGCCCGCTCCTCCGCCCGGTCGGCGAGCAGCGACAACTCCCGCTCCAGCGAGTCCGCCCGCTCCCGCAGGCTCTCCATCAGCCGCCGCCGGGCCCCTATGTAGAGGCCGAACAGCACGGGCGGCGCGGTGAGCCCGAGCGACATGAAGAGCGAGATCAGCGGTACGTACCAGTCGCCCGGCCCGAAATCGTCCTGCTGGGAGACGCTCTGCCGCAGCCGTACGTACGTGACGATGAACGTCCCCGCGAAGGACATCCCCATCAGCACCGCGGTGATCCTTCGCGGCACGTCGGAGGCGGCCAGCGTGTAGAGGCCGACCAGGCCCATCAGGAAACCCATCTCGGCCGGTGTGGTCGCGACCGCCACCAGCACCACCGCGATCGGCCAGCGCCGCCGCAACACCAGGACCGACCCCGCGAGCAGCCCGAACAGCACACCCACCGGCACCGGCAACCCGGTGTCCCCGGCGAACTCCACACCCTCCAGCGCACACTCCAGCGCCGACAGGAGCGCGAGCCCCACATCCAGGGCGACACTGCGCCGCCGCTCCCACCACCAGTAGCCGCGGGTGGTCGACCCCGCCGCTTCCCGGTCTGCCCCCGTTGCGGTCATGTCGTCCACCCTAAGGGCGACCGCACCTCATTTTCGGGCGACCTGGACAGCACGTGCGTCCGCCGGACAGAGACGGAACGACCACTTATCGCTTGAAATGGCGAAGCGAGCAGCCTTTCGCACCGGACGTCCGCATTCCGGACGACGCTCATTGCATGACGGAAATCACGAGCAAGTACGCCAACTTCGAAGACCTGCGCGAGCAGGTCGTCGCTCTGCACAGGGAGGACCTCAGCCTCCGGCAGATCCGCGGCCGCCTGATCATCCACGTCACCAAGAGCGCGGACCTTTATCATCGCGTAGAAGGCACTTGGTACGGCATAGTGTTGGGTGCCGGTTCAGCGACCGGATGACATGTCCGGTTAGTTGACTTTATTCCCCTGTGGTGTAATTGGCAGCACAGTAGCTTTTGGTGCTATTTGTCCGGGTTCGAGTCCTGGCAGGGGAGCCTCCGCGTGCGGGCCCCGACCAGCAAGGTCGGGGCCCGCACTCATGCCTGCCCCATACCCCCCCGGTATCCTTCGGGTGTCCACCACCCGAAGCCGAAGGGCATTTCTGTGAGCTCCGAACGCCCGGCAGCCGTCGTCGTCCTCGCAGCGGGTGAGGGCACCCGCATGAAGTCGAAGACCCCCAAGGTCCTGCACGAGATCTCCGGGCGCTCGCTCGTCGGACATGTCGTCGCCGCCTCCCGCGAGTTGGACCCCGAACACCTGGTCGTGGTCGTCGGCCACGGCAGCGAGCAGGTCACCGCGCACCTCGACGCCGTCGACGACCGGCTGCGGACCGCCCACCAGACCGAGCAGAAGGGCACCGGCAACGCCGTGCGTGTCGGTCTCGACGAGCTGGGCGGCACCGTCGACGGCACCGTGATCGTCGTCTGCGGCGACACCCCGCTGCTCTCCGGCGAGACGCTCGCCGCGCTCGCCGCCACTCACACGGCCGATTCCAACGCCGTCACCGTGCTGACCGCCGAGGTCCCGGACTCCACCGGCTACGGCCGCATCGTCCGCGACCCGGCCGACGGCGCGGTCACCGAGATCGTCGAGCACAAGGACGCCACCGACGCCCAGCGCGAGATCCGGGAGATCAACTCCGGGGTCTTCGCCTTCGACGGCCGACTGCTCGCCGACGCCCTCGGCAAGGTCCGTACCGACAACAGCCAGGGCGAGGAGTACCTCACCGACGTCCTCTCCATCCTGCGCGAGGCCGGGCACCGGGTCGGCGCCTCACCGGCCGGGGACCACCGCGAGATCCTCGGCATCAACAACCGGATCCAGCTGGCCGAGGCCCGGCGGCTGCTGAACCAGCGGCTGCTGGAGCGGGCCATGCTGGCCGGGGTGACCGTCGTGGACCCGGCGTCCACGCTGATCGACGCCACCGTCACCTACGAGCGGGACGCGATCGTGCACCCGGGCACCCAGCTGCTCGGCACCACGCATCTCGGCGAGGACGCCGAGGTCGGCCCCAACACCCGGCTCACGGACACCGTCGTCCGCGCGGGCGCGCGCGTGGACAACACGGTCGCGGACCGGGCCGAGGTCGGCGAGGGCGCGACGGTCGGTCCGTACGCCTATCTGCGGCCCGGCACCACGCTCGGCACGAAGGCCAAGGCCGGTACGTACGTGGAGATGAAGAACGCCACGATCGGCGAGGGCACCAAGGTCCCGCACCTGAGCTACGTGGGCGACGCGACGATCGGCGACCACACCAACATCGGTGCCGCCAGCGTCTTCGTGAACTACGACGGCGTGGCCAAGCACCACACCACGATCGGCTCCCACTGCCGTACCGGGTCGGACAATATGTTTGTGGCGCCCGTCACGGTCGGGGACGGCGCCTACACCGCGGCCGGCTCGGTCATCACCAAGGACGTACCGCCCGGTTCGCTGGCCGTCGCCCGCGGCCAGCAAAGGAATATCGAGGGCTGGGTGGCCCGCAAGCGTCCGGGAAGCGGCGCCGCGCAGGCGGCTCAGGCCGCCGCATCGGAGCGCGACAGCGAAAGCTGACCGGAAACAGGTGCGCCGCGCACGGCGTACCGTGATAGATGCTCACCCCATTTCGGCTGGCTCGTTGCGCATCGGGACACATGCGCGCAGCGCCAGGAACACGTCTGAGGAGACTGTGCTGTGACCGGGATCAAGACGACCGGCGAGAAGAAACTGATGCTCTTCTCCGGCCGCGCCCACCCCGAGCTGGCCGAGGAGGTTGCGCACCAGCTGGGTGTCGGCCTCGTGCCGACGAAGGCCTTCGATTTCGCCAACGGTGAGATCTACGTCCGCTTCCAGGAATCGGCCCGCGGCGCCGACTGCTTCCTGATCCAGAGCCACACCGCTCCGATCAACAAGTGGATCATGGAGCAGCTCATCATGCTGGACGCGCTGAAGCGCGCCTCGGCCCGTTCCATCACGGTGATCGTGCCGTTCTACGGCTACGCCCGCCAGGACAAGAAGCACCGCGGTCGCGAGCCGATCTCGGCCCGTCTGGTCGCCGACCTGATGAAGACGGCGGGTGCCGACCGCATCCTCACCGTCGACCTGCACACGGACCAGATCCAGGGCTTCTTCGACGGCCCGGTGGACCACCTCTTCGCGCTGCCGATCCTGGCCGACTACGTCGGCGCCAAGGTCGACCGCTCGAAGCTGACGATCGTCTCCCCGGACGCCGGCCGGGTGCGGGTCGCCGACCGCTGGTGCGACCGCCTGGACGCCCCGCTCGCCATCGTGCACAAGCGCCGGGACAAGGACGTCGCCAACCAGGTGACGGTCCACGAGGTCGTCGGCAATGTGAAGGGCCGGGTCTGTGTCCTGGTCGACGACATGATCGACACCGGTGGCACCATCTGCGCCGCTGCCGACGCCCTGTTCGCGCACGGTGCCGAGGACGTCATAGTGACGGCGACGCACGGTGTGCTCTCGGGTCCGGCCGCGGACCGGCTGAAGAACTCCAAGGTCAGCGAGTTCGTGTTCACGGACACCCTGCCGACCCCGGGCGAGCTGGAGCTCGACAAGATCACGGTGCTGTCGATCGCCCCGACGATCGCGCGCGCGGTGCGTGAGGTCTTCGAGGACGGCTCGGTCACCAGCCTCTTCGAGGAGCAGTAGGAACAGCGGTACCGAAGATCCACTTTGGGGGCGGCCTCCCCGCCGGGTAGACTCAGCGAGTTGCTCGGCGAGGGAGGCCGTACTCATGTGTACGGCGGTCCGTTATCGACGCGCTCTTCGTAGCAGGCCTGTCGTGGGCCGGGTGACCGTCCGATTTTCGTCACCTTACGAGGAGTGCAGTCATGGCTGAGGTCAAGCTCGCCGCCCAGGTCCGTACCGAGTTCGGCAAGGGTGCCGCCCGTCGCACCCGCCGCGCCAACCTGGTTCCCGCGGTCGTCTACGGCCACGGTGCCGAGCCGGTTCACGTCACCCTGCCGGGTCACGAGCTGATGATGGCGCTCAAGACCGCCAACGTCCTCATCGGTCTGGAGATCGACGGCAAGGACGCGCTGGTCATCCCGAAGGCCGTGCAGCGCAACCCGCTCAAGGGCGACATCGAGCACGTCGACCTGCTGACCGTCAAGCGCGGCGAGAAGGTCAACGTCGAGGTCGCCGTGCACGTCGAGGGCGACCTGGCCCCGGGCGGCAACCTCCTGGAGTACGTGCAGAACACCCTGCTCGTCGAGGCCGAGGCCACCCACATCCCCGAGTCCGTCACGGTCTCCGTCGCGGGCCTGGACGCCGGTGCGTCCGTCCTCGCCAAGGACATCCCGCTGCCGAAGGGCTCCGTGCTGGCCGGTGACGAGGACGCCGTCGTGCTCCAGGTCGTCGCCGCGCAGGCCGAGGAGCCGGCTGCCGAGTCCGCCGAAGCGGGCGCCGAGGCCTGAGCCTCGCCCGCACTGCTTGACTGACGGGGCGGCGGTTCCTTGTTCGAGGACCTGCCGCCCCGTTTCCCTGTGATCAGCCCCCGTAACCAGCCGTCGCACGCGAGGAGACCGAGCAGAGATGTCCGACGCCACTGATCCCTGGCTCATCGTGGGCCTCGGCAATCCCGGTCCCGAGTACGCGGCGAACCGGCACAATGTCGGCTTCATGGTGGCCGATCTCCTGGCCGAGCGGATCGGCGGGAAGTTCAAGCGGGCGCAGAAGGCGCAGGCGCAGGTTGTGGAGGGCCGGATGGGCCCGCCCGGCCCGGCGAGCCGGCGGGTGATCCTGGCCAAGCCGATGTCGTACATGAACCTGTCGGGCGGTCCCGTCACGGCGCTGCGCGACTTCTACAAGGTGCCGACCGACCACATCGTGGCGATCCATGACGAGCTGGACATCGACTACGGGACACTCCGGCTGAAGCTGGGTGGTGGCGACAACGGGCACAACGGGCTGAAGTCGATGACCAAGTCGATGGGTGCGGACTATCACCGGATCCGGTTCGGGATCGGGCGGCCGCCGGGGCGGATGCAGGTCGCGGATTTCGTACTGAAGGACTTCTCGTCCACCGAGCGCAAGGAGCTCGGGTACATGGTGGACCGGGCTGCGGACTCGGTGGAGTGTCTGCTGGCGGAGGGCCTGGAGCGCGCGCAGAGCGCGTACAACTCCTGACGCCCGCAGCAACGGCGGTGGCGCGCACAACTCTGACATTCCTGCCGGTACCCCGGCGATTTCCGGCCACGAGTTGACCGGTGGTGCCGGTCTGCCCAAGGATCGCTCCCCATGAAGCGGAGCTCCTCCCACCGCGCCCTGGTCTACGCCCGCAACGCCGCCATGGGCTGTGTCGTCCTGTTGCTGCTGGTGGCGGGTGTGCTGTCGTCCTGGAACGAGGCGCACCACATAGTTCTGTCCAAGGGCCGTGAGCACGGCACGATGACCGTGACGGGTTGCGGCGCCGATGTCTGTACCGGTCCGTTCGCGCCGTCGGGGCAGGCCGTCGCGCGCTCCCGGGTGACGATCGACAGGTCCGTCGCGGCGAGGAGGGGCGACCGGTTCCCCGTCGTGGTGAAGCCGGGCACGGATGATGTGGTGCGTGCCGGGACACCGGGCTTTCTGCACGCCTGGGTGCCGCTGGGCGGTGCCCTGTTGCTGTCGGGGCTGGTGATCGGTGGTGGCCTGCGGCTGTCCCGTACCGGCTGGTGCACGGGGATCGCGGGTGCGGCCCTGCTCGTGGCGACGTTCTTCGCCCTGTGAGCGGGGCCGCACCCGTGTCCGGGTGGGATCAGCCGGTGTTGCGCAGGCCCGCGGCGACGCCGTTCACGGTGAGCAGCAGGGCCCTGGCGAGCAGCGGGTCGGGCTCTTCGCCGCGTGCCGCGGCTTCGCGCTGGCGGGCCAGCAGCGAGACCTGGAGGTAGGAGATGGGGTCCAGGTAGGCGTCGCGGATGGCGAAGGTCTGCTGGAGCACCGGGCTGGTGCCGAGCAGTTCGGTGGAGCCGGTGACCTTGAGGACTTCCTGGACGGTCAGCGCGTGCTCGGCCTCGATGGCGTCGAAGACGTGCTTCAGCTCGTCGGGGACGAGTGTGTCGACGTAGTGCCGGGCGATGCGCAGGTCGGTCTTGGCGAGGGTCATCTCGACGTTGGAGAGGAAGTTCCGGAAGAAGTGCCACTGCTCGTGCATCTCTTCCAGGACGGTGTCCAGACCGGCTTCGCGCAGGGCCTTGAGGCCGGAGCCGACGCCGTACCAGCCGGGCACGATCTGCCGGGACTGGGTCCAGCCGAAGACCCACGGGATGGCCCGCAGGCCGTCGAGCGAGACGCCCGAGCCGGGGCGGCGGGAGGGCCGCGAGCCCAGGTGCAGGTCGGCGAGCTGGTCCACCGGGGTGGAGGCGAGGAAGTACGCGGGCAGATCCGGGTCCTCGACGAGCTTGCGGTAGGCCGCGTGCGCCGCGTCGGAGACCGTGTCCATCGCGGCGTCCCAGCGGGCGAGGGCCTCGTCGGACTGGCGGGGCGCGGTGTGCAGCGCGGAGGCCTGGAGGGTGGCCGCGACGGTCAGTTCCAGGTTCTCCCGGGCGAGCGCGGGGATGAGGTACTTGTCGGAGATGACCTCGCCCTGCTCGGTCACCTTGATCTCGCCCTCCAGCGTGCCCCACGGCTGCGCGAGGATCGCGTCGTGCGAGGGGCCGCCGCCGCGGCCGACGGTGCCGCCGCGGCCGTGGAAGAGCCGCAGCCGTACGCCGTAGCGGTGGGCGACGTCGCGAAGGCGGCGCTGGGCGCGGTGGATCTCCCACTGGGAGGTGGTGATGCCGCCGAACTTGGAGGAGTCGGAGTAGCCGAGCATGACCTCCTGCACGTCGCCGCGCAGCGAGACCAGACGGCGGTACGACGGGTCGGCGAGCATCTCGTCGAGGATGACGTCGGCGGCGCGCAGCTCGTCGGTGGTCTCCAGGAGCGGCACGATGCCGATCTTGGCCCAGCCGCCGTGCAGGTCGATCAGGCCGGCCTCGCGGGCGAGTACGGCGGCGGCGAAGACGTCGTCGGCGCCCTGGCACATCGAGATGATGTAGGACTCGATGACTTCGGGGCCGAAGCGCTCGAAGGCTTCCTTGACGGTGTGGAAGACGCCGAGGGTCTTCTCGCCGGCGGCGTCGAGGGGGGCCGGGGTCGGGGCGAGCGGACGGCGGGAGCGGAGCTCCTTGGCGAGGAGCTTCTGCCGGTAGTCGCGGGGCATGTCGGCGTAGCGCCAGGATTCCTCGCCGAGCCGGTCGAAGAGCTGGCCGAGGGCGTGGTGGTGGGCGTCGGCGTGTTCGCGGACGTCCATGGTGGCGAGCTGGAGGCCGAAGGCGGAGAGGGTGCGGATGGTGCGGTCCATCCGCCCGTCGGCGAAGAGTCCGCCGCGGTGCTCGCGCAGTGAGGTCTGGATGAGTTCCAGGTCGGCGAGGAGCTCGGCGGTGCCGAGGTAGTCGCAGCCGGGGCGGTGCGGGGTGCCGGTGGCGAGGCGCTCGCGGGTGTTGACGAGCTTCTGCCGGATGCAGGTGGCCTTGAGGCGGTAGGGCTCCTCGGCGTTCAGCCGCTTGTAGCGCGGGCTGATCTCGGGGAGGCGTTCCAGGTCGGCTTCGAGCGAGGTCAGCAGTTCGTCGGTGGCACCGGTGTAGCGGATGGAGTTGGAGAGCAGTCCGCGCAGGTGGTCGATGAGTTCGAGGGCGTCGGTGATGCCGTGTTCGTGCTGGAGGATCAGCACTTCCCAGGTGACGGCGGGCGTCACGTTGGGGTTGCCGTCGCGGTCGCCGCCGATCCAGGTGCCGAAGGTGAGCGGGCGGGTGCCCGCGGGCAGTTCGACGCCGACGCGTTCGAGTTCGGCGGCCAGGTCCTCGAGTACGTCGCCGACGGCGTTGGCGTGCAGTTCGTCGAGGTAGTAGATGGCGTTGCGGGCTTCGTCGGCGGGCTCGGGGCGGACCACGCGCAGTTCGTCGGTCTGCCAGATGAGGTCGATGTTCTCGGCGAGCCGGAGGTCCTGGCGGCGCCGGTCGGCGTCGACGACGGGCGTCTCCAGGAGCGCGGCGATGCGGCGGAGCTTGTTCAGCACGGAGCGCCGGGCGGCCTCGGTCGGGTGTGCGGTGAAGACGGGTCGTACGTTGAGGTTCTTGACGGTCTCGCGCAGGTGGACGGGGTCGGCGTCCTTGAGCCGGTCGGCGGTGCGGGCGAGGAGCCCGCCCTCGGCGGCGCGGCGGTCGCGCATCTCGTGGGCGCGGTGGACCTGCTCGGTGACGTTGGCGAGGTGGAAGTAGGTGGAGAAGGCGCGCACGAGCTGCGCGGCGGTCTCCAGGTCCGTGTCGCCGAGGAGCTGGGCCGCGGCTTCGCCGTCGGTGCGGGTCAGGGCGCGGACGCGCTCGACGAGGTCGAGGAGCTCCTGGCCCTCCTGGCGTACGAGGGTCTCGCCCAGCAGGTCGCCGAGGCGGCGGATGTCGGCGCGCAGCTCGGGGCTGGCGGCGGGGGTCTGGTCGGCACTGCTCACAGTGTGCGGCTCCTTGCAGTGGTTGAGCACGGGGGTTCTCCGGGGCCGCGGCAGGCAGCGATGCTGACGCCACCCCGGGACAGCAGAGTGCGGACCGCGCTGTCCGACCCCACCAGGATAGGTGTCCACTCCGTCGGCACCGCTCGCGGCCCGATCGGGTTTCCCCTTCGTGGACGGCCCGTCGCGCTCTCGTGCAGCGGGCCTCCGCGCTGCCATACTTACGTTGCCGTAGGTTACGGAACCGTAGCCAGAGCTATCCGTCGTATTCCTCATCCCCAGGGGACTCCCCATGAACACCAGCCCCGCTGCGATCGACGGCGCCCAGCCATCGGCGGCCGACGGTCAGACCCTTCCCTCCGCCACGCTCGGCGGGGACAACAAGCGGTCGATCGAGCAGATCGCCCTTCTGCTGTTCATCGTGGTGCCGTTCGTGGCGCTGGTCGCGGCGGTGCCGCTGGCCTGGGGCCGCGGCGTGAGCTGGCTCGATCTGGGCCTGCTCGTGGCGATGTACTTCATCGGCTGCCACGGCATCACGATCGGTTTCCACCGCTATTTCACGCATGGCTCCTTCAAGGCGAAGCGCCCGCTCCGCATCGCTCTCGCCGTCGCCGGTTCGCTGGCCGTGGAGGGCCCGCTGGTGCGCTGGGTGGCCGACCACCGCAAGCATCACCGTTTCTCCGACGCGGAGGGCGACCCGCACTCGCCGTGGCGCTTCGGTGAGAGTCTGCCCGCCCTGATGAAGGGCCTGTGGTGGGCCCATATCGGCTGGATGTTCGACCAGGAACAGACTTCGCAGCAGAAGTACGCCCCCGACCTGGTCAAGGACCCGGCGCTCCGCGGCGTCTCCCGCCACTTCATGACCCTCACGGCCGTTTCGCTGGCGCTGCCGCCGCTGGTGGGCGGTCTGGTGACGATGTCGTGGTGGGGCACGGCGACGGCCTTCTTCTGGGGCTCGCTGGTCCGGGTGGCCCTGCTGCACCACGTCACCTGGTCGATCAACTCGATCTGCCACGCGGTCGGCAAGCGGCCCTTCAAGTCGCGTGACCGGTCCGGGAACGTGTGGTGGCTGGCGGTCCTGTCCTGCGGGGAGTCCTGGCACAACCTGCACCACGCCGATCCGACGAGTGCCCGGCACGGTGTGATGAGGGGGCAGATCGATTCGAGTGCCCGGTTGATCCGCTGGTTCGAGAAGCTGGGCTGGGCGCACGACGTGCGCTGGCCGGACGCTGCCCGGATCGAGTCCCGCCGTATCGACGCCCGGCGCTCCCCCGAGCGCGCCGACGCGGCATGATTGACGACGTGGCGACCGACTCCAGCACCAGCAGCGAGAAAAAACGTCCTTCCTCCTCCCCCCGGCGCACCCGCCGGGTGCGGATGACCGGCAAGGAACGCCGCGAGCAGTTGCTGGACATCGGTCGCACGCTCTTCGCCGACAAGGGCTTCGAGGGCACCTCGGTCGAGGAGATCGCCTCCCGCGCCGGTGTCTCCAAGCCGGTCGTGTACGAGCACTTCGGCGGCAAGGAGGGCCTGTACGCCGTCGTGGTCGACCGCGAGATGCGCCAGCTCCTGGACATGGTCACCAGCGCGCTGACCGCGGGCCACCCGCGCGAACTCCTGGAGCAGGCCGCATTCGCCCTGCTCGACTACATCGAGACGTACACCGACGGCTTCCGCATCCTGGTCCGCGACTCCCCCGTGGCCCAGTCGACCGGCACCTTCGCCTCCCTGATCAGCGACATCGCCACCCAGGTGGAGGACATCCTGGGCCTGGAGTTCAAGGCCCGCGGCTTCGACCCGAAGCTGGCCCCGCTGTACGCGCAGGCGCTGGTCGGCATGGTCGCCCTGACCGGCCAGTGGTGGGTGAACGCCCGCAAGCCGAAGAAGTCGGAGGTCGCCGCCCACCTGGTGAACCTGGCCTGGCATGGCCTGGAGAACCTGGAGGCGAAGCCGAGGCTGATAGGGCACCGCAAGAGCTGAACGGGGGGCCGGTCACCCGTTCGGCCGGATCAGCCCGAATCGGGCAAATGGGCAGCGTTCTCGGGTCCGCATCCCCAGGAACGACGCTTCTGTACGGGAATCACGGACCGTCTTCACGGGAGCGTCCGTGGCATGCCTGCGTCCCAGTGTCGGCCCCCGGACGAAGACCGAACGGTACGCAGGCGGACGCTGCTCGCAGAGTTGGCCATCGACCCGGCTCCGACCGTCGGCGCCATCAACATTGGCCCGGCACGAGCTCCACGGCAGCCAAGAACGGTCCCGTCAAGAGCGGTCGATAACGAAGGTGTCGCCAGGGCGGGAAGCCGGGATGTTGGATGTTGAGCCAGTAGGCCCAGCAATTGGGGTTGGCAACTTCGCGGATCTCGTAGCCCACTCCGTTTCGGATGAAGGCGTGCAGCAGTTCGGGATCGCCGCGACGGGGTCAGTGATGCGGCCGCCGAGCGGCCGTCAGCCAGTGGGGCGCCCAACCATGGCGGATGCCCGGGCCATGGCAGCGCATATCGGTGAGCCATGCTCGCGTGTCTGGAGCTGTTTCGCAGGGGCAGGGAAAGAGGGGCCTGACGGCGCAGCAGGGTGACGCCCCCTCTTTCCTGATCACGAGTTCGGCAGCGCGCCCCGCACGATCGTAGAAATCTCGCTGGTCGCCGGCCGGGGAGCAGTGAGGAACGAGAGGGCCCACACCAATCCTTTGCGTCAGGGGCGGGAAGCGCAGCCGGTAGGGTGCAGCGAGAAAAAGGCTCAAAGAAGTCGAATCAGCGGAGCCCGCAGGAAGAAATCCATTCGCGCCCACTCAAATAGACACAGAATAAGGATTCCCGGGGCCGCATCCGGAACAATTTCCCACCCTCCGAACCTATATCGCGCGATCCGCTTGCCCCTCATAACCATATCGAAGCCAACACCATGACGAACGAAGGAAACATCGAGACCTTCGAATTCGACGCATCTTCTTGATTTTCGATAGGCGGATTTCACAGAGATCTCAAACTCAGATCCCCCCATCCTTCCGCGCGTGCCACGCTTAAGAATTCTAGAGGACACCACGCCTGGCACTCCGAGCCCATACACTTCGATTCCCTCCGAACCCGAGAAGGAAATATTCCAGCACTCGTGTCCCTCCGATGCCGAAATAGCATCACTGCGGGCCGCTGGCCGGCGAACCAGGGTCACTTGTCCGAGAGGCGTATCCGCCAAGGCATAGACCCTCTCCCGATCAGCAGGAGAACTCCAAACACTGGAGGAAACCACCTTGCGCATTTTCACCGCCGCCACCTTCCCTCTAGGCAGAACCCATTCCGGGGCCCTGCATTAAGCACAGAGCCCCGGAAATTATACGGGAATTCTAATTTTTTGAATCCTGCCAGGCGCCGGCGCCCACACCCAGACCGAAACCCCTTGACGCCAAGCCCGCCAACGCCCCTCCCAGACGGGTTGCCCCCGCAGCAACCGAACTGCCGAGATAACTTGCCCCCCGAACGGCCCCCTTACTCACGACAGTCGCAGGTCCGGCATCATATCGCAGCCTAAAAGCGCCCTGGAATGCCCCACCTCCAGCGGACGCAAGGGCATACCGAGCAGCATCGCTCCCAGTCGTTTCATGCCCCAGCGCCTTATCGGCAATTAGATGTGACGGCGTCCCTATCAGCGCACCGACGGCAGCTCCAGCGATTATTACGCACCCAACTCCAGCCGTCCCAGCACACATCGCTCCTGCCGCCACACCTGCAGCAAATCCGACACCAATGCTAATTGCCCGGTGAACTATGGTTTCCTTGTGCCTGTTCCAGAAACCCCCCAGGCCGCCTTTGATGCTACCCAAAATACTATTATTCTTCTGACGGGCTTCCGCTTGCGCCTTGGCGCGCGCCTTGGCCTGTGCCCGGTACTCCGCCGCCTTATTCGCCCGCTGCTTCGCGTAGTAGTCGTTGATCAGGTAGCCGCTGGTGTTCTGGCGGTACGCGGCATAGAGGAACTGGGATTCCGGGTCCTTCTTGGGTGTCTGGTGCCAGACCCATTTGCTGCCCTTCAGGGTGTAGCCGGCGTTCATGCCGCGGTCCCGTGCCCAGGCGTCGTCGTTGTACGAGGCGCCGCCGGCTGGGCCGTCGGGGCGGAGGCCGTCCGGGTCGGACTTGGTGAGGGGGTTGTTGTGGGCGTAGCTGTACGCGTTCATCTGCGCCGGGTCGTTGACGTCGATGATGGGGTCGGCGGAGAGGAAGCGGCCGAGGGTGGGGTCGTATTCGCGGGCGCCGAGGTGGGTCAGGCCGGTGGGGTCGTTGGTGCCGCCGACGAAGCCTCGGGTTCCGAACGCTGTCGACTGGGTGGTGCGGAGCTGTCCGAAGGGGAGCTGCTTGCGGCGGGTGAGGGCGAGAGTTCCGACCGTGATGGCCGTCATCGCCGTGCCCTGGTGGTCGCTGATGAGGTACGAGGTGGTCGCCCCCGTGCGGACGGCCACGGTTTCGCCGTTGTGCGTGTAGTAGCGGGTCCAGTCCGCTGCCCTTGACTCCGCCGAGGAACACGGCGAACGCGGCGACGGGCAGGGCAAGTTCGGGCCCCTGCATCACTCGAGTGGTGCGTTGTTCATCGGGTGAGCTCCTGTCGTGCCTCGGCCAGTAGTTCGACGCTGCACGAAGTATCTGCCGCTTGGGATCGCAAGTAGTCAAACACCGTGCTCATACTCGGCCACGTCCTCGAAGGAGCCGAACTGCTCGACGAAGACCGAATCACCCGCACCGGGGGCACCGTGAGCGCACAGCCCGACAACCCGTACTGACCGCTGATCCCCATGCCTGAGCTCACGCCCGACGCCTTGCGGGCTGCGGTTGCCCGGATCGCTCCCAGCCGCATTCCCGCGCTCACTCAGCATCTTTTCGAGGCCACGACGAACGCGCAGCAGACGCAGCGCCTCGCTCCGCTGAGGGTGTTCATCCACTCCTGGGCCGTGTTCGTGGCGATCGAGCAGCAACGTCACCTGGTACGACTGAGCCCGGCTGCTCGTCAGGCGACCCGCTCCAGGAACTCCAGCCGGTTCCCCACCGGGTCGTGGCTGTAGAAGCGCCGGTGTCCCGGCAGGTCGCCGTCCCAGTGCACCTCGGCGCCCCGCTCCGCCAGCCGGGCCGCGTACGCCTCGATGTCCGTGACGCGCAGGCCCGGGTGGGCCTTCCTTGCCGGGCGGAAGTCCTGCTCGACACCCAGGTGGAGCTGGACCGGGCCCGCCTGGAACCAGCAGCCGCCACGGGCCGCGAGGGCCGGAGGCTTGGGGATCTCGGTCATGCCGAGGATGTTCGCGTAGTAGGCGCGCAGGGCGTCCTCGGAACCCTCCGGGGCGGCGAGCTGTACGTGGTCGACGGCGGCGATCATCACTTCTCCTTGCGGGCCACGGCGAAGATGCGGCGGAACGGGAAGACCGTGCCGTGCGGGCCCCGGGGGTAGGCGGTGCGCAGCAGGTCGCGGTACTCGGCGAGGAACGCGTCGCGGGCCTCGGGGTCGTCGGCCAGGGCGGTCAGAACGGGGCGCAGGCCGGTGCCCTTCACCCAGTCGAGCACCGGGTCCTCGCCGGGCAGCAGGTGCAGGTACGTGGTCTCCCAGACGTCCGCCGTGATGCCGGGGGCGGTCAGCGCGTCGAGGTAGGCGGTGGGGGCGAGCACGGCGTCGGCATGGCGCAGCTCACCGGCCAGGCGGTCGCGC
This sequence comes from Streptomyces sp. NBC_00984, assembly GCF_045162475.1. NCBI lineage: Bacteria > Bacillati > Actinomycetota > Actinomycetes > Kitasatosporales > Streptomycetaceae > Streptomyces > Streptomyces sp. NBC_00984. The sequence goes on along the minus strand of NZ_CP108734.1, from coordinate 5,425,696 downwards.
CAGCGCGGGGAGCCGGCGAGTTCGCGCATCAGGACGTGGCTGGGCTGGTCGAAGTTTCCGGGGACCTGGAAGGCGAACGTGCCGCCGGGGGTGATCGCGTCCAGCCAGTCCGGGAAGCGGCCGGCGTGGCCGGGGACCCACTGGAGCAGGGCGTTGGAGACGATCAGGTCGTACGGCTCGGCGGGGGTCCAGGTCGTGGCGTCGGCCTCGGCGAAGTCGAGGCGGGGGCCGGCGTGGGCGCGGGCCCGTTCGAGCATCTGCGGAGAGTTGTCGTAGCCGGTGATCCGGGCCTCGGGCCAGCGGTCGGCGAGCAGGACGGTGACGTTGCCCGCTCCGCAGCCGAGGTCGGCGATACGGGGTGCGGGGGCGGCCGGGAGATCGGCGACGCGGGCGAGGAGGTCGAGGAAGGGGCGGGTGCGGTGGTCGGCGTGGCGCAGGTACTGCTGCGGGTCCCAGGTGGGTGAGGTCATGGAGTCAGGATCACGCCAGAAATATCTTGATGTCAAGACACTTGAATTCAAGAGACTTCATGTCGACAGACCCTCTACACTGATCCACATGGAGGACGAGGTCGACCGACTGGTCGCTGCATGGCGCCGCGAGCGCCCCGACCTCGACGTGGAACCACTCGAGGTGCTCAGCCGCGTCTCCCGCCTGGCCCGCCATCTGGACCGGGCCCGCCGGATCGCCTTCTCCGAGCACAATCTGGAGCCCTGGGAGTTCGACGTACTGACGTCCCTGCGTCGCGCCGGCGCCCCCTACCAGCTCTCCCCCGGCCAGCTCCTCACCCAGACCCTGGTCACCTCCGGCACGATGACCAACCGCATCGACCGCCTGACCAAGAAGAACCTCGTCGAGCGCCTCCCCGACCCCAGCGACCGCCGTGGCGTGCTCGTCCGGCTCACCGCCGAGGGCCGCGACAAGGCCGACCAGTCACTGGCCGGACTGCTCGCCCAGGAGCGCGCCATCCTGAGCGAGCTCTCCACCCAGCAACGGGGCGAACTGGCCGGACTGCTACGCCAGTTGACCGCCCCGTTCGACAACATTCCCGGCTAGAGCAGGTCCGGCCGGGCCGACGCCCGCGCGTCGGGCCAGGGCGACCGCGGCCAGGGTGGAGTGCACGCCCAGTTTCCCCAGCACGTTCTGCATATGGGTACGGACCGTGTGCGGGGAGAGGAAGAGCCGCTCGGCCACCGCCTTGCGGCCCAGGCCCGCCACCATGCAGCGCAGCACCTCGCGTTCGCGCGGGGTCAGGGACTCGACCAGCTGCTCGCTCTCGGTGCGGTGCTTGCGCGCCGCCGTCAGCTCCCGCAGCACGCCGGTGAGCAGCGCCGGGGGCAGATGTGTCTCGTCCCGCAGCACCCCGCGGATGACCACGAGCAGCCGTTGCAGCGAGCAGTCCTTGGCGACCCAGCCGAAGGCACCGGCCTGCAGTGCCAGCGCGGCCCGGCGCGGGTCGTCCTTCTCGGCGAGCACCACCGTGCGCACGGACGGCCGGCCCGAACGGACCCCGGCCACCAGGGAGATGCCGTCCACCGGGGCGTTCTCCCCGTCGGCGGGGACCGGGACCGGCGCCCGGCGGTCTCCCGCCGGGCCCAGGATGCCCAGCTCGGCATCGACCAGCATCACGTCGTAGCCGCGCCCCTCGGCGGCGGCCCGCTCCAGGCACCGCAGCGCGGCGGGGCCGTTGCCCGCCGCCGCCACCTCCACGTCCGGCTCGGCCGCCAGTGCCGCTGCGAGCGACTCGGCGAAAATACGGTGGTCGTCCACCACGAGAACCCGGATACGAACCACAGGCACCCCCATGCCGCGTCTGCTCCCGGGCCACCCCCGGGCCCGCCGAAAGGGACCGATCAGCGCGGGTACGACGCCCGGATCGGGGAGATGGACCATGGTTCCACGGCCGCCGCCGTGTCCCGACCGCCACCCACCCCCGGGCGCCGCACCCGACTGTCTCGTACCCCTGAATCAGCACCGGCCCCCACCGGTGCTGTGCATCAGGGTACGGCCGGCGGGCCGTGACGGAAGGCAATTCGCAGAACTGACCGGCTCCGGGCGGTTCTAAGGTGTGGTCCATGTTTCGTCTTGAGACAGAAGTGGACAAAGGGCGGCGTACCTTGCTGGGCCGGCGACTGCGCGACGACAACACGGCCGGCTCCCCGGAGCTGCGCGCGCTGCGCACCGGCCCCGCCGGGCGGGAACTCCCGTTGGAGGTATGGGCGCTGGACATCGAGGGCGCCGTCGCCGGTGGACTGACCGGCCGCACCTGGGCGTACTGGCTCCATGTGGACCAGCTCTGGGTGGATGCCCGCCACCGCGGCAGGGGCCTGGGCTCGCTGCTGCTCGCGGAGGCGGAGCGGGTGGCCGGGGCGGACCGGGCCTGCACCCGCTCCCGGCTGGAGACCTGGGGTTTCCAGGCGCCGGACTTCTACCGGGAACGGGGCTACGAGGTGAGCGGGCGGGTCGAGAACTACCCGCCCGGGGTCACCGAGTTCATCCTGACGAAGGAACTCGGCTGAGCCGGCGGGCACCCGCCGAGGGCACGGCCGGGAAGATCCGCGGCGTCGCGTGACCCGCCGAGGCGAACGCCTCCAGCACGGACTTGGAGACCGTGTCCGCCTGCTCCTCCGCCACCAGCACGATCGCCGAACCGCCGAAGCCGCCGCCGGTCATCCGGGCACCGAGCGCGCCGGCCTCGCCGGCCGCCGACACCACCAGGTCCAGCTCCGGGCAGGAGACCCGCAGATCGTCGCGGAGCGAGGCGTGCCCCGCGTCGAGGACCGGGCCCACGGCCCGCACGTCGCCCGCGTCGAGCAGCGCGATGACCTGCTCCACCCGCTGGTTGTCGCTGACCACATGGCGTACGTAGCGCACCACGGACTCGTCGACGTCGGCCATGGCCAGGGTGTCCAGGGCCGCGCCGAGGCCGTCGTACGGCACCTCGCGCAGCGTCCGTACGCCGAGCGCCGCCGCGCCCGCCTCGCAGCCGGCCCGCCGCTCGGCGTACGCGCCGTCACCGAGCGCGTGCTTGACCTGGGTGTCGACCACGAGCAGCCGCAGTCCGTGGGCGGCCAGGTCGAAGGGAACCTGACGCCGGGTGAGGTCGCGGGTGTCCAGATGCAGGGCGTGGCCCTCGGTACAGCAGGCGGATGCCATCTGGTCCATGACCCCGCAGGGCACGCCCACGAAGTCGTTCTCGGCGCGCTGGCCGAGAACCGCCAACTGCTGGGCGGAGAGCTCGAGTTCGAAGAGGTCGTTCAGGGCGAGCGCGGTGACGACCTCCAGCGCGGCGGAGGAGGACAGGCCCGCGCCGGTGGGAACGGTGGAGGTGAGCTGGATGTCCGCCCCGGTGACCGGGTGGCCGGCCTCGCGCAGTGCCCAGACGACTCCGGCGGGGTAGGCCGCCCAGCCGTGTCCCTCGTGCGGGGCCAGGTCGTCGAGCCGGAGCTGGACCACGCCACCGGGTACGTCGGTCGAGTGGAGCCGCAGTTCGCCGTCGGTGCGGCGGGCGACGGCCGCGCGTGCGGTGTGCGGCAGGGCGAGCGGCATCACGAAGCCGTCGTTGAAGTCGGTGTACTCGCCGATCAGGTTGACCCGGCCGGGGGCCGCCCAGATCCCTTCGGGCGCGCGCCCGTACAGCTCGGTGAAGGAGGCGGTCAACTCGCCGTTCTCGGCGAGGGAGGCGGTCGGCTCACTGTTCTCGGTCATGGGGCGGTGGGCTCCTCTCGGCGGGCGAACGTCCAGGCGTCGGTGACGATTCCGGTCAGGTCGGCGCGGGACGGCGACCAGCCGAGCCGCTCCCTGGCGGTGGCGGCGGAGGCGACCAGCACGGCGGGGTCACCGGCGCGGCGGGGGGCCGCGGTCTCCGGGACGGGGTGGCCGGTGACCTCGCGGACGGTCTCGATGACCTCGCGCACCGAGAAGCCGTTGCCGTTGCCGAGGTTGCAGATCAGGTGCTCGCCCGCGGTGGCCGCGTCCAGGGCCAGCAGGTGGGCCTCGGCGAGGTCGGCGACATGGATGTAGTCGCGGACGCAGGTGCCGTCGGGGGTCGGGTAGTCGTCGCCGTACACGGAGATCGACTCGCGCCGGCCGAGGGCGACCTGGAGGACCAGCGGGATGAGGTGCGACTCGGGGCTGTGCCGCTCCCCGCAACTGCCGTACGCGCCCGCCACGTTGAAGTAGCGCAGCGAGACCGCGGCCAGTCCGTGCGCGGCCGCCTCGCCGGTGATCATGTGGTCGACGGCGAGCTTGGTGGCGCCGTAGGGGTTGGTGGGCGCGGTCGCGTCGGACTCGGTGATGGGGGTGGTGACGGGTTCGCCGTAGGTGGCGGCGGTGGAGGAGAAGACCAGGGTGCGCACTCCGGCGTCCCGCATCGCGGCGAGCAGCGCGAGGGACCCGCCGACGTTGTTCACCCAGTACTTCTCCGGGTCCGTGACGGACTCGCCGACCTGGGAGTACGCGGCGAAGTGCAGCACCCCGTCGCAGGAGGGGTCCAGCCACTTCGCCGCGTCCTGGACGCGGCCCTCGATGAACTCGGCCCCGGCCGGGACGCCCTCCCGGAACCCGGTCGAGAGGTCGTCGAGAACGGTGACCGCGTGCCCGGCCTCCAGCAGGTGCTGGGCGACCACGCTGCCGACATATCCCGCGCCGCCCGTGACCAGGTACTTCTTCTGGGGCTTGCTCACTCGCTCGCTACCTCTCGCAGTCGCTGGGCCGCGGCCTCCGGCGGCACATCGTTGATGAACACGTTCATGCCGGATTCGGAACCCGCGAGGAACTTCAGCTTGCCGGAGGTACGTCGGATGGTGAAAAGCTCCAGATGGAGCCCGAAGTCCTCCCGTCCGGGAACACCGAACGGGGCCTGGTGCCAGGCCGAAATGTACGGGGTCGGCGGCTCGCCGGGGCCGAAGATCCGGTCGAATCGCCTCAAGAGTTCCAGATAGACCTGTGGGAACTCCGTGCGCGCGGCCTCGTCGAGTTCCCGCAGGTCGGGGACGCGGCGGCGCGGGTGGAGGTGGACCTCGTACGGCCAGTGCGCGGCGTACGGCACGAAGGCGACCCAGTGCTCGCCGTCGATGACGATCCGGGAGCCGTCCGCCTCCTCGCGGGCCACCACGTCGTCGAAGAGATTGCCGCCGGTCTCGGCGCGGTGGGCCGCCATCGAGCGGAACATCAGCTCGGTGCGTGGGGTGACGAAGGGGTACGCGTAGATCTGACCGTGCGGGTGGCCGAGCGTGACACCGATCTCGGCGCCCCGGTTCTCGAAGCAGAACACCTGCTTGACCTGCGGGAGTTCGGCGAGTTCGGCGGTGCGGTCGGTCCATGCCTCCAGGACCAGGGCGGCCTGGTCCTCGGTGAGGTCGGCGAAGGACGCGTCGTGGTCGGAGGTGAAGCAGACGACCTCGCAGCGGCCGGAGTCACCGGCAAGCGAGGGGAAGCGGTTCTCGAAGACGGCGACGTCGTAGTCGGCCTCGGGGATCTCGCTCTGCCGGCCGTCCCGCGAGGGGCAGAGCGGGCACTCGTCGGCCGGCGGGTGGTAGATGCGGCCCTGGCGGTGCGAGGCGATGGCGACGCTGTCACCGAGGAACGGGTCGCGACGGATCTCGGACGAGGTCGATACGGCGTCGAGGGGGCGCCGGTCGACGGCGTCGCGCACGACATCGTCGCGGCCGTCGTAGTAGAGCAGCTCCCGGCCGTCGGCGAGCGTCGTAACCGTCTTCTTCACCAGGTTCCTCCAAACATAACCAAACACAATGAACCACAACTCAACAAAGGCGTCAATGAGTGGCCCACGCCGGACGGCATGGGCCAGGGTCCGGTATCCGGGCGTGCGTGGATGGCTGTGCGTGGCTGGCTGTGCGTGGATGGCTGTGCGTGGATGGGTCTGCGTGGCGCGGAGAAGGCCGGGCGAGCGGGGCGGGGCGCGACTCAGCGGTCCGGCCGGTCCGGCCGACCGACCGGTGCCGCGCGGTCCAGCAGCCCCGTGCGGGCCGCGAGTGCCGCGGCCTCAAGACGGGAGCCGACGCCCAGCTTCATCAGCACCCGCTGCACATGCGTACGCGCGGTGCTCGGCGCGATCCGCATCCCGGCCGCGATCAGCCGGGTGTCCTCCCCCTCGGCGACCCGCACCAGGACCTCGACCTCGCGCGGGGTGAGCATCTGCAGCAGCCGCTGCCCCTCGTCGTCCGGCGCCGCGGCGGGATTGAGCAGTTCGGCGAAGGCGCCCTGGAGGAGCTGCGGCGCCACCGCCGCCTCGCCGGCCCGCGCCTTGACCATCGCCCGTTCGACGCCCTCCATGCGCTCGTCGTGGCGTACGTATCCCGCGGCACCCGCGGCGAACGCCGCCGCGATCCCGCGCGGGCTGGGCACCGGTCCGAGCACCACGACGGCCACCTGCGGGCGCTCGCGGCGGATCCGTACGATCGGGTCGAAGGCGCCGGGTTCGGCGGGTGCCGCGGTGCCGAACAGGCAGACCTCCGGGGCCCTGCTGACCACCAGTTCCGCCGCCCCCGAAGTCGGCGCGGCTGCCGCGAGGACGCGATGGCCCCGCAGTTTCAGCGCCGAGGCGAGCGCCTCGGCGAGCAGTCTGTGATCATCGACCACCATGAGCCGCACGCCCATCGAGCACACCCCCGTAGCACCGGCACACCGGGCCCCCCGGCCTTCCTGACCCGGCAAGCTACACGCTTGTTCGACGCCAGGGGCGTCTTACCGGCCAAAAGGCTCCAGAACGCCGAATCGGCGTGCGTTCGGGACCGGTTGATGGTGCGCCATGTCCGACTGGTCACCGTTGTCATCGGCCTGCCGACCATTACGGATCGCTTCCCGGGGGACCCGTGCGCCCGAAGAGGACCGGCCCGCATCTGCTCCCGAACGTGCGCGGGGGTGGTGCCCGACGAACGGACACCACCCCCGCGCGCATGCGCCCCGTTGCTAGTCCCTGCTGAAGCTGACCACCAGGCGGCGGCTCGTGTCCAGCGAGCCGCTCGGCTTGCTGACCATCGTGCTGGACAGGTACAGGTGCCCGTCGTTGTAGCGGAACTCGGAGTAGTCCGGCGTGAAGCTGGTCTCCGCGTCACGGATGGACTCGTCGCTCGGGTTCTCCATCAGCACCGTCTGCTTGAACGTGGCGCCGTCGATGGAGACGACCTGGCCGCCCTTGTCGTACGGGGGGACCCGGTACGCGATGATGTTGCCGCCGTCCATGCGGATCGGGAACATCGTGTAGCGGTCGCCCGCGTCGGCCTTGTCACTGGTCGGCTTGCCGGTGGTGAGGTCGAAGGAGACGATCTCGTTGGTGTCGCCGTACTCGCCGGTGCCCTCGTGGTCCTCGGTCGGCACGTAGATCCGGTTGTTGCCCACGGCCAGCTGGCTGCAGCTCTCGACCTTGGCGGAGGCGCAGCGCGCGGCGTACTTCTCGCCGTCCGCCGCGATCCGGGTGAGCAGCTTGCCGGTGGAGGTGTCGATGGAGAAGAAGTCCGAAATGCCGCTGCCGTCACCGGCGGTGTCACCGACGTCGGCCGCGACGACCAGCGGCTTGGTGGAGACGATGCTCGCGTAGTCGACACCGGGCGGCATCTTGTACGAGGAGATCGGCGCCCCGGTGGTGGGGTTCAGCGCCTGGATGACGAGCTGCGGGTCGTCGTACGAACCGCACTTACGGACCACCGCGAGTGCTTCGCCGCCGCCGTATCCCCTGTCGGAGCAGCCGTCGGTGGTGGCCTTGGGCTTCCAGCGCTCGGCGCCGGTGTTCAGGTCGAAGGCGGCGCCGCCCTCGGATCCGCCCGCGGCGACCGTGGTGCCGCTGAGCGTGACCTCTTCGAACCTGACCGCTGCGTCACCGCTGGTGGCGGCGGTCACCGACTTGCTCCACATCAGCTTGCCGGTGCTCAGGTCGATCGCGCCGACCTGGTTGCACGGCGGGTACTTGGTCGCCTTGGTCGGCTTGCTCTGCTCGAAGGCGATGGCGGTCTTGTAGTCCTTGGACATGTGCCGCGAGGCGGCACAGACCTGGCCCGCGAGCGGGATGGACCAGAGCTTGGTGCCCTTGGCCGGGTCGTAGGCGACGATCTCGTTGAGACCGGTCTTCACGTACGCCTTGTCGGTCAGCCAGGAACCGTCGACCTTGGTGATGTCGGTGACCTTCGGCAGCGGCAGCTGGAAGGCGACCTTGGACTTGGGGTCCGCGGGTGCCTTCTCCTTGCCGGGGCCATCGGCGGCGGCGCCGCCCTTGTTCTCGCCGCTCTTGCCCTCGGTGGAGCCGCTGGACTGGGACGCCTTGTCCGTCTTGCCGTCGTCACCGCTGCCGGAGGAGTACCAGATGCCGCCGGCGACGATCAGCACCACGGCGACCGAGGCGGCGACGATGATCTGCATCTGGGTGGAGAACTTCTTGCCGTTCCCGTTCGGCTGCGGCGGCTGCGGGGGCTGCTGCATCGGCGTGGTCGGGTAGCCGTAGCCCTGCTGCGGCGGCTGGCCGGGCGGCATGCCCTGCGGGAATCCGTAACCCTGTTGCGGCTGGCCGGGCACGGGTGCCTGCGGGTAGCCGTAACCGGGCTGCGGGGGCTGGCCCTGCGGGTAGCCGTAGCCCGGCTGCTGGCCCTGCGGATAGCCGTAACCGGGGCCCGGCTGCTGCGGGGCCCCGGCGGGCGGCTGGGCGGCGGCGGGCGGCGGAGTCGGGGCGCCGAATCCGCCTGCGGGCGGGGTGGCCGGCTGCTTGCCGAACGGGTCGGCGGGCGGCGGGGTCGGGGCGCCGAATCCATCCGGCGGGGGGTCCTGCGGGGCGCCGAATCCGCCCTGGGGCGGATCGTTGGGCGGCTGGGGCGGCTGCGTCATGGCGTACGTACCTCTGGGGAAAGGGAGTCGGTGGGACGGGACCGGCGGCGGTCGGTTGTACTCCGGCCGCCGCCGGTCGTGAGCCGTGGGGCTCCGACGGCCGGGAGCTGCCGCCGAAAGGCTTCGTGAGCCGTCAGTTGCCGAAGGCCATCATGGTCTTCGTCTCCAGCTCTTCCTTGTCGTTCCTGGCGCTGACCCGGCCGCTCGCGATGAAGGAGCGGCCGTCCGCGTAGACGATCTTCGAGTTGTAGAAGTCGTTCTCGATCTCGGCCGTCGACGCGGGGTGCTGCAGCAGCATCCGCGGGGTGCCGCCGGTCGGTGCGAGGGTGGCGATGCCGCCGCCCTTCTCGTAGCCGGCCTCCATGTAGAGCAGCACGTTGCCGCCCTCCATGCGCAGCGGCTTCACCGTGCGCTCGGCCGGGGCCGCGGCCTTCCACTTGGGCTTGCCGGTGTTCAGGTCGAACGCCACGACCTTGTTCGTACGGGCGGTGCCGCTGGAGTCCGGCGTGGTCGACATGTAGAAGGTGTTGGCGTCGGCGGCGACCCCGGTGCAGCCGTCGAGGGACTTGCCGAAGATGGCGAAGGCGCTGCCGCAGTCCGGTGCGAACTTGTCGCCCTTGTCGCTGACGATGCCGGAGCGGAAGGTCCCGTTCTGCTTCAGCGAGAGGATGCTCCACTGCTTGTCCTTCTTCAGCGAGACCACCAGCGGGTTCACCGAGTAGACCCGGTCGATCTCCCAGCCGCGCTTGGGCCGGTACGTCCACCGGGGCTTGCCCGTGACCGGGTCGAGCTCCTGGAGCTGGTGCTGCGGATTGACGGAGTCGCCGGCGCGGCAGTTGGAGGCGGCGATGAGCTTGGACCCGCCGGCGAAGGCGAACGGCTGGCAGATGCCCGACGGCTTGCCGAACAGTTCCTTGCCGTCGCTGACCCGGTAGGCGTTGGAGTTCCCGGTGCGCCCGACCGTCACGGTGTCGCCGCTGATGGCCAGCGAGATGTCCGAAAGGAAGTCCCAGGTGCCGTTCTGCTTGATCGCCTTCTTCCAGCCGGCCTTGCCGGTGTTGAGGTCGATCATCTGGAGATCCGCGCAGTCCGCCTTGTCGGTGGTGCCGTTCTTGACCCCGATGACGATCTTGCCGTCGGCCGCGGGCTGCGAGGGCGCCGCGCACAGGTCGGCGGGCAGCTTGAGGGTCCACTTCTGCTTGCCGTCGGCCGCGGAGTAGCCGGAGACCGAGCGGTACATGGCCTTGACGATCGTGTCGCCGACCGCCCAGGGGCCGTACACATCGGCGCCGTCGCGCGGCAGGTCGACGTCGTTCTTCTGCAGCCAGAGGACCTTCGCCTCGCCGGACTTGCGCCCGGCGTTGAGGTCGCCGTCGGCGCCGCGGCCCTCGCCGTCACCGTTGCCGTTGCCCTCGTTGACGGAGGGCGAGGTGCTCGGCTTGGCGTCCCCGCTCTCCTTCGCAATCGGCTTCTTGTCGTCGTCTCCGCCGCTCGTGGCGACGAAGATGCCGCCGCCGATCACGAGGAGCGCGGCGGCCGCGGCGCCGATGATGATCGCGGGCTTGCGCTTGGAGGAGCCGCCACCGCCCGGACCGACGGGGGCCGGTGCGCCGGGGTACTGCTGCTGCGGGTAGCCGTAACCGGGCTGCTGGCCGTACGGACCCGGCTGTTGGGCGTACGGGCCCGGCTGCTGGGCGTAGGGGCCCGGCTGTTGGGCGTACGGGCCCGGCTGCTGCTGCCCGTACGGGCCGGGCTGCTGGGCCGGCTGCTGCGGGTAGCCGTAGCCGGGGGCCTGGCCCGGAGGCTGAGCGGGTGCCTGCGGGTAGCCGTAGCCCGGCTGGGCGGGCGGCGGGGTCTGCGGCGGGCCCTGGGGCGGCTGAGGACTTCCCGGCGGCGGCTCCTGCGGCGCGCCGAAGCCGCCCTGCGGCGGTTCCTGGCTGGGCGGCTGGGTCATCAGCACGTCCCCCTTCGTGCGGTCCGGTGCCCGGTCCGGTCTCCCCCGCGATTCCGCGGAGCACCACGGGGGCGAAACCCCCCTGAATTTCCCGGAAAGGAGCGAATCAGGCATGGATCCCGCGGCGTTACGTCAGTCGAGCGGGGCTTCTTTGTACCACCCGCAAGACCTCGGGCACCGGGTCGGTCCGCCCCCTGTTCCCAAGGGAGAACCGCCCCGTGATGCCTCCGTTACGCCTCATTGCCCGTCAGCTGCCGAAGGCCGCCATCGACTTCGCCCGCATCTCGTCCCCGTCCTCGATCCCGGTGATGCTCGTGCTCAGGAGGAAAGAGCGGCCGTTCAGGTAGGCGACCCGGGTGTCGAAGAGATCGCGTTCGGCCTCCGCCCCCGAGGCCGGGTGCCGGAGCACCATCTGCGGTGTGCCGCCGGTCGGCGGGAGGGACGCGATGCCGCCGCCCTTGTTCTTCGCCGGCGACAGGTACATCAGCACCTTGCCGCCCTCCACCCGCATCGGCATCAGGGTCTGCCCGGCGGGGGCCGCGGCCTTCCACTTGGTCTGGCCGCTGGCCAGATCGAAGGCGACGACCTTGTTGGTGGGGGCGGGGTCGGACTCGTCGGGCTTGGTCGCCAGGTAGACCGTCCTGTCGTCGGCCGCCACCCCGAGGCAGTTGTCGAGGTTCTTGCCGACGGAGACGACGTCGGTGTCGCACTGCGTCTTGTAGTTCTCGGTGCCACCGACCAGTTGGGAGCGGTAGGTACCGTCCGCGTTGAGCATGATGATGGCCCAGTTCTGCCCCTTCTTCAGCGATACGACCAGCGGGCTGACCGAGTAGAACTGCGCGACCTCCCAGCCCTTCTTGACCTTGTACGTCCACAGGACCTTGCCGGTCGCGGGGTCGATCCGCTCCACCAGCTGTTCCTTGTGGTCGTCCGCCGCCGTCTGGCAGCTGGCCGCGGCGACCGCGACGGGGCCGCTCGCGAAGCCGAACGGCTGGCAGTTGCCCGGCAGTTTCCCGAAGAGCACCTTGCCGTCGCCGACCCGGAAGGCATCCGTCCTGGTCTTGCGCCCGACGGTCACGGTGTCGCCGTTGATCGCCATCGCGGGGTCGGAGAGCAGGTCCCAGGTGCCCTGCCGCTCGTACGTCCGGTGCCAGCCGGCCTTGCCGGTCGTGAGGTCGACCATCTGGAGCCCGTTGCAGAGCGCCTGGTCGCCGTGACCGGTCTCGATCCCGAGGACGATCTTGCCGTCGGCGGTGGCCTGCGAGGGGGCCGCGCACATGGCGGACGGCAGGCGCAGGCTCCACTTCTGACTGCCGTCGGCGACCGAATAGCCGGAGACGGTGTGGAACATCGCCTTGACGACGGTGTCGCCGACGAACCAGGGGCCGTACACGTCCGAGCCGATGCGCGGCAGGTCGACGCCCCCCTCCTGGAGCCAGAGGACCTTCGCCTCGCCCGGCTTGCGCTTGGCGTTGATCCCGTCGACCTCCGGGCGGAGGTCGCGCGGCCCCTGGTCCTTCTTCTTGTCCTTGCCCTTGGACTTGCCGTCGTCGGTGGGCGAGGTGGGCCCGGGGTCGGCGCTCTTCTTCGCCGTGGGCTGCGTCCCGTCGCCGCCGCTCGTGGCCAGCCAGACGCCACCGCCCGCCAGCAGCACCACCGCGAGCACGGCACCGACGACCTTCCCGCGCCTGCCCCGGAAGAACCCGCCGCCACCGCTTCCCGCGGGACCGGGCTGCGGCTGCGGCTGCATGCCGTACGGACCGGGCTGGGTCGGCGCATCGTACGGACCGGGCTGCGGCGGCGCGCCGTACGGGCCGGGCGGCTGCGTGCCGTACGGGCCCGGCTGCGCGGGGGTGCCGTACGGACCCGCGGTCTGACCGGGCGGCTGGGTCCCGTACGGACCCGACGGGGGATCGTACGGAGCCCCGAAGCCTCCCTGCGGCGGTTGCTGGCCGGGCGGCTGGGTCATCAGCACGTCCCCCTTCGTGCGGTCCGGTGCCCGGTCCGGTCTCCCCCGCGATCCCGCGGAGTCGGAAGGGGCGGCAAACCCCCTGGGCTCCACGGGAAGGAGCGGATCGGGCATGGATCCCGCGGTGTCACGACTGTCGGGCGGGGCTTCTTTGTACCACCCGCGTCACCGCGGACACCGGGTCGGTCCGCACCCTGTCCCCAACGGGGAACAGCCCGGTGATGTCCCCGTTACGCCCGACCTGAACTGACTGCCAGTCAGCCGACCAATCAGCCAGCCAGCCAGTCGGTCAGTCGGTCAGTCGCCGAAAGAGATCATGGTCTTCATCGCGATCTCTTCCTCGTCGGTGACTCCGCTGACGAAGGCATGCATGAGCAGGGAGCGCCCGTTCACGTAGGCGACCCGGGGAGTGGAGAAGCCGCGCTCCACCTCGGCCGCCGACGCCGGATGCCGCAGGACCGGCTGGAGGGTGCCGCCTGTCGGGGCGAGCGACATGACGCCGCCCCCCGTGCCCTTGGTCGCGCCCAGGTAGATCAGCACCTTGCCGCCCTCCATCCGCATCGGCGTCAGGGTCTGCCCGGCAGGTGCCGCAACCTTCCACTTGGACTTGCCGGTGGCCAGATCGAAGGCGACGACCGCGTTGGTCATGTCGGAGCCGACGTACTCGGGCTTCGTCGCCATGTAGAAGGTGTTCGCGTCCGCCGCGACCCCCAGGCAGTTGTCGACGTTCTTGCCCCGGGTGAGCAGGTCACCGCCGCACCGCGTCTCGTAGTCGTCGGTGCCACCGGTCAGCTGGGACCGGTACGTGCCATCGGAGTTGAGCACGGCGATGGCCCAGTTCTTCTCCCCCTTCCTCAGGGAGACGACCAGTGGACTGACCGAGTAGAACTGGTCGACCTGCCAGCCCTTCTTGACCTTGTACTTCCACCGGACCTTCCCGCTGACCGGGTCGATCCGCTCCACCAGCTGTTCCTTGTGGTCGTCGGCCTCGGTCTGGCAGCTGGCCGCGGCGATCCCCAGTGGGCCGCTCGCGAAGCCGAACGGCTGGCAGTTGCCCGGCAGTTTGCCCCACAGCGCCTTGCCGTCACTGACCCGGAAGGCATCCGTCCGGCTGGTCCGTCCCACGGTCAGAACGTCTCCGTTGATCGCCATCGCCACGTCGGAGAGCCCGTCCCAGAGACCGGGCCGCTCGTACGACTTGCGCCAGCCCGCCTTCCCCGAGGCGAGGTCGATCATCTGAAGGCTTTCGCAGGACGCGTCGCTCGCGGTGCCGCGCTCGATCCCGATCACGATCTTGCCGTCGGCGGTCGGCTGTGTGGGGGCGGCGCAGACGTCGGACGGCAGACGCAGACTCCACTTCCGCGTACCGTCCACGGCCGAATAGCCGGACACCGTCCGGTACATGGCCTTGACCACGATGCCCCCGACGATCCAGGGCCCGTATGCGTCGGAGCCGTTGCGGGGCAGGTCGACACCGTTCTTCTGGATCCAGAGGACCTTCGCCTCGCCGGACTTGCGCCCGGCGTTGAGCTTCTCGGCGGTGTCGCGGTCCACGACCGCCTTGCCCTTGCCCTTGCCCTTGCCGTCATCGGCGGGGGGCGAGGAGCTCGGCTGCCCGGCGACGGGCTTCTTCTCGCGGTCGCCGTCGCCCTTGCTCGTGGCGAACCAGACGCCGCCGCCCACGATCAGGCAGACGGCAAGCACGGCGGCGACCACGACCGCGGGCTTCCCCTTGAAACGCCCGCCACGACCGGGCCCGCCGGGAGGCTGCGGTTGCGGTTGTGGTTGCGGTTGTGGCTGCGGATAGCCGTATCCGGGCCCGCCGTAACCCCCCGGCGTCTGCTGTCCGTACGACTGCGGGGGCTGCCCGTACGGCTGTGAGGGCTGCCCGTACGGCTGCGGAGGCTGCCCGTACGGCTGCGGAGGCTGCCCGTACGGCTGTGAGGGCTGCCCGTACGGCTGCGCGGGCTGCCCGTACGGCTGTGAGGGCTGCCCGTACGGCTGTGAGGGCTGCCCGTACGGCTGTGGGGGCTGCCCGTACTGGCCGGGTTGCGGCTCGTACGGAGCCCCGAAGCCCCCCTGCGGCGGTTGCTGGCCGGGCGGCTGGGTCACCAGCACGTCCCCCTTCGTGCGGACCGTTCCGGCTTCTGCGCCGGGCAAGGTTTCTTTCTATCACCCGCCCCACGAGCCCAAACGGTCACACCTGACGCACCGTATCGATCAGGCGTCCTCGGCCAGTTCCAGCCAGCGCATCTCCAACTCGTCCCGTTCGGCGACCAGTTCACGCAGCTCCGCGTCGAGCTTGGCCACCTTCTCGAAGTCCGTGGCGTGCTCCGCAATCTGTGCGTGCAGCGTGGTCTCCCGGGTCGACATCTTGTCGAGCTGCCGCTCGACCTTCTGGAGCTCCTTCTTCGCCGCACGGGCCGCCTGCGGGGAGACCGCCGCGGCCGGCGCGGCATTCTCCTTGGCCGCCGCGGGTGCGGCGGAGGGCGTGGCCGCCTCCTCCATCCGCTGCCTGCGCTCCAGGTACTCGTCGATCCCGCGCGGCAGCATCCGCAGCGTGCGGTCGCCGAGCAGCGCCATCACCCGGTCCGTGGTCCGCTCGATGAAGAACCGGTCGTGGGAGATCACGATCATCGATCCGGGCCAGCCGTCGAGGAGGTCCTCCAGCTGGGTCAGGGTCTCGATGTCGAGGTCGTTGGTGGGCTCGTCGAGGAAGAGGACGTTCGGCTCGTCCATCAGCAGGCGCAGGATCTGGAGCCGGCGCCGCTCACCGCCCGAGAGGTCGCCGACCGGGGTCCACTGCTTCTCCTTCGAGAAGCCGAACTGCTCGCAGAGCTGGCCCGCGGTCATCTCGCGGCCCTTGCCGAGGTCGACCCGGTCCCGCACCTGCTGCACCGCTTCGAGCACCCGCAGGTTCGGATTGAGTTCGGAGACCTCCTGGGAGAGGTAGGCGAGCCTGACGGTCTTGCCGACGACGACCTTCCCGGCCGCGGGCTGCTCCTCGCCCTGGGTGCGGGCCGCCTCGGCGAGCGCCCGCAGCAGCGAGGTCTTGCCCGCGCCGTTGACCCCGACCAGGCCGATCCGGTCACCGGGGCCGAGCTGCCAGGTGAGGTGGGTGAGCAGCGTCTTGGGGCCGGCCTGGACGGTCACGTCCTCCAGGTCGAAGACGGTCTTGCCGAGCCGGGCGTTGGCGAACTTCATCAGCTCGCTGGTGTCGCGCGGCGGCGGCACGTCGGCGATCAGTTCGTTGGCCGCCTCGATGCGGTAGCGCGGCTTGGAGGTGCGGGCGGGGGCGCCGCGGCGCAGCCAGGCCAGCTCCTTGCGCATCAGGTTCTGCCGCTTGGACTCCTCGGTCGCGGCGATCCGCTCCCGCTCGGCCCGTGCGAAGACGTAGTCGCTGTAGCCGCCCTCGTACTCGTGGACCGTGCCGCGCTGGACGTCCCACATGCGCGTGCAGACCTGGTCGAGGAACCAGCGGTCGTGGGTGACGCAGACGAGTGCGGAGCGGCGGGCGCGCAGGTGTCCGGCCAGCCAGGAGATGCCCTCGACGTCGAGGTGGTTGGTGGGCTCGTCGAGGACGATCAGGTCCTGCTCGGCGATGAGCAGCTTGGCCAGCGCGATCCGGCGCCGCTCGCCGCCGGAGAGCGGGGCGATGACGGTGTCCAGGCCGTGCTCGAAGCCCGGCAGGGCGAGCCCGCCGAAGAGCCCGGTGAGGACGTCGCGGATCTTGGCGCTGCCCGCCCACTCGTGGTCGGCGAGGTCGCCGATCACCTCGTGGCGGATGGTCGCCTGCGGGTCGAGCGAGTCGTGCTGGGTGAGGACGCCGAGCCGCAGCCCGCCGTTGTGGGTGACGCGTCCGCTGTCCGCCTCCTCCAGCCGGGCGAGCATCCGGATGAGCGTCGTCTTGCCGTCGCCGTTGCGGCCCACGACACCGATCCGGTCTCCCTCGGACACCCCGAGGGACACTCCGTCGAGCAGGGCACGGGTGCCGTACACCTTGCTGACCTGCTCGACATTGACCAGATTGACGGCCATTTCACTCCTGCCCGGGGGGATCGATCGGCTTCCCAGGGTACGGGGCGGCGGCGGTGCGATGCCCGCTCGCCCTTGCCGTCCCTCCCTGGTGGCAGGCGCGGTCAGACGACGGCCGCGCCCGGTGCCGGGGACACCGCGGCCCGTGCGTTCCGGCAGGTGCCCGAGGTGAGCAGGGCCTCGGCCACCTTCTGCGCCGACTCCGCGTCCGCCACCAGGAACGCGGTGGTCGGCCCGGAGCCCGAGACCAGGGCGGCCAGGGCACCGGCCGCGGTGCCTGCGGCGAGGGTGTCGGCGAGCGAGGGGCGCAGGGAGAGCGCGGCGGGCTGGAGGTCGTTGGAGAGCGCCTCGGCGAGCGCGGCGGGGTCGCCGGTGCGCAGGGCGTCGAGGAGCGCCGGGGAGGCTTCCGGTACGGGGACGTCGGTGTCCGCCGTCAGCCGGTCGAACTCGCCGTAGACGGCCGGGGTGGAGAGCCCGCCGTCGGCGACCGCGAAGACCCAGTGGAAGGTGCCGCCGACGTCGACCGGGGTCAGCCGCTCGCCGCGTCCGGTGCCGAGGGCGGCGCCGCCGACCAGGCTGAACGGGACGTCGCTGCCCAGCTCCGCGCAGATGGCGAGGAGCTCGTCCCGGGTGGCGCCGGTGGACCAGAGGGCGTCGCAGGCCAGCAGCGCGGCAGCGCCGTCGGCGCTGCCGCCCGCCATGCCGCCCGCGACGGGGATGTCCTTGGCGATGTGGATGTGCACATCGGGCGCGATGCCGTGCCGCTCGGCCAGCGCGATGGCGGCGCGGGCGGCGAGGTTCGTCGCGTCCAGCGGGACCTGGGCGGCGTCCGGGCCGGAGCAGGTGAGGCGCAGCTCGTCGGCGGGGGTGACGGTGACCTCGTCGTACAGGCCGACGGCGAGGAAGACATTGGCCAGGTCGTGGAAGCCGTCGGGGCGCGGGGCGCCGACCGCGAGCTGGACGTTGACCTTGGCGGGTACGCGGACGGTGACGCTCACTCGCCACTCCCGGTGGGCTTGTTCTCGGCGATGGCGGCGAACTCCTCGACCGTCAGCGCCTCGCCGCGGGCCTGCGGCGAGATCCCGGCGGCGACCAGGGCCGCCTCGGCGGCGGGGGCGGAGCCAGCCCAGCCGGCCAGGGCCGCCCGCAGTGTCTTGCGGCGCTGGGCGAAGGCCGCGTCGACGACCGCGAAGACCTCGGCCCTGCTCGCGCTCGTCGCGATCGGCTCCGTGCGCCGGACCAGGGACACCAGACCGGAGTCGACGTTCGGGGCGGGCCAGAAGACGTTGCGGCCGATGGAGCCGGCCCGCTTGACGTCCGCGTACCAGTTGGCCTTCACGGACGGCACGCCGTAGACCTTGTTGCCCGGCCGCGCGGCCAGCCGGTCGGCGACCTCGGCCTGGACCATGACGAGGGTGCGCTCGATGGACGGGAAGCGCTCCAGCATGGTCAGCAGGACCGGCACGGCGACGTTGTACGGCAGGTTCGCGACCAGCGCGGTGGGCGCCGGGCCGGGCAGCTCCCGGACCAGCATCGCGTCGGAGTGCACCAGGGCGAACCGGTCGGCACGCCCCGGCATCCGGGCGGCGACGGTGGACGGCAGCGCGCCCGCCAGCACGTCGTCGATCTCGACGGCGACGACCCGGTCCGCCGCCTCCAGCAGCGCCAGGGTCAACGAGCCGAGCCCCGGACCGACTTCGACGACGACGTCGTCCGGGCGGACTTCCGCCGTCCGCACGATCCGGCGGACCGTATTGGCGTCGATGACGAAGTTCTGACCGCGCTGCTTGGTCGGGCGTACGCCCAGCGCGGCGGCCAGCTCGCGGATGTCTGCGGGGCCCAGGAGGGCGTCGGGCTCAGTGGTGCTCACCTGTAAAGCGTAAGGCGCCTCGCGGTTCGTGCCCGCCGCCCTGCCGCTCAGTAGTCGAAGGCCCGTGCCGTGTTGTCGGCGATTGCCGCCGCCAGGGTGTCCTCGTCGACCCCCTTCACCTCGGCCATCGCACGGAGCGTGACCGGGATGAGATACGGCGCGTTGGGCCGGCCGCGGTACGGGGCGGGCGTCAGGAACGGTGCGTCCGTCTCGACCAGGACCAGCTCCGTCGGGGCGACGGAGAGGGCGTCCCGCAGCGGCTGGGCGTTCTTGAAGGTGACATTGCCCGCGAAGGACATGAAGTACCCGGCGTCCGCGCAGATCCGGGCCATGTCGGCGTCGCCGGAGTAGCAGTGGAACACGGTCCGTTCGGGGGCGCCCGCGTCGGCGAGGACGCGCAGCACGTCCGCGTGCGCCTCGCGATCGTGGATGACCAGCGCCTTGCCGTGCCGTTTGGCGATCTCGATGTGGGCCCGGAAGGACTCCTCCTGGGCGGCCATGCCCTCGGGGCCCGTACGGAAGTAGTCCAGTCCGGTCTCGCCGACGCCCCGTACGTGGTCGAGCGCGGCCAGCGCGTCGATCTCCGCGAGCGCCTCGTGCAGCGCCGCCTGTCCGCCCGCTTCGCGCGCCCCCTGGCGCGAGGTGCCGTCGGGGTCGCCGTGCACGATGCGCGGTGCCTCGTTGGGGTGCAGGGCGACCGCCGCGTGCACGTTCGCGTGTGCGGCGGCGGTCTCGGCGGCCCAGCGCGAGCCGGCCACGTCGCACCCCACCTGGATCACGGTGGTCACATTGACCGCCGCGGCCCTGGCCAGGCCTTCCTCGACGGTCGCGTCCTGCATGTCCAGGTGGGTGTGCGAATCGGCGACCGGTACCCGGAGGGGTTCGGGCAGCGGCGGGGCTTCGGTACGGCTCATGACGACGATCGTACGAGGACGCGCC
This sequence comes from Streptomyces sp. NBC_00984, assembly GCF_045162475.1. Classification (NCBI taxonomy): domain Bacteria; kingdom Bacillati; phylum Actinomycetota; class Actinomycetes; order Kitasatosporales; family Streptomycetaceae; genus Streptomyces; species Streptomyces sp. NBC_00984. Next base: position 5,406,094 of record NZ_CP108734.1, on the reverse strand, counting down.
GGTGGGCCCCGCTCGCGGTGGAGCCGGTGGGGCTACCTCCGGTGGAAGGGGTGCAGCAGGTCGGACAGGTGCCAGTGGTGTCCGGTGCCCGCGGGGGCGGCGGCCACGGCCTCGTCGCCCTCGTTCGCCGGCCGTGCCGGCCGGGGGTTGTTGTGGAGCAGCTGCTGGACGGTCGAGACCCGGCCGGACCGCATGATGCGGACCACGTGTCCGCCGCAGTTCGCGCAGCTGGGCCTGGACAGGGGGGAGGGAACCCGCTCCCCGTCCGCCTTGTATATGACGAAGGCCTTGTTTGATCCGTCGACGTGGTGCTCTATTTCGTAGGCCTGCTCCCAGCCGTGTCCGCACCTCATGCAGGCGAAGGCGTATGCCTCGTGTGCGGTGGTTGCTGCGATGTCGCTCATGCCCGCTCCTTTGTCCGCCGGACAGGCACTCCGGGCAAGCGCCCCGGAGATTGCGTCCCTGATTCAGTGGACGCCTTTACTGGCAGGAACGCATCGGGCCCTGTCGACTGTTGGAGCGCTTTTGGCCTTCTCGTGGCAGAAAGGTGCGTTGCGCGACTCTGGCTTTGCTTTTTACGCTAGTCCTTTGCCCTCCGCGGGTACGGTTCGCGCCGCATTCTTTGCCGCGACGACCGCGTCGAACACTTCGCGCTTGGGCAGCCCCGCGTCGGCGGCGACGGCGGCAATCGCCTCCTTGCGCCGCTCCCCCGCCTCCTCGCGCACCCGCACCCTGCGCACCAGCTCCTCGGCGTCCAGCTCCTCGGGCCCGGATTCGGCCGCGCCCTCGACGACGACGGTGATCTCGCCGCGTACTCCTTCGGCCGCCCAGACCGCCAGCTCGCCCAGCGGGCCGCGCTTCACTTCCTCGTACGTCTTGGTCAGCTCCCGGCACACGGCGGCCCTGCGGTCGGCGCCGAAGACCTCGGCCATCGCGGCGAGGGTGTCGTCGAGCCGGTGCGGGGCCTCGAAGAAGACCATGGTCCGGCGCTCGTCGGCGACCTCGCGCAGTCGGCCGAGCCGTTCGCCCGCCTTGCGGGGCAGGAAGCCCTCGAAGCAGAAGCGGTCGACGGGCAGCGCGGACAGGGCGAGCGCCGTCAGCACGGCGGACGGGCCGGGGACCGCGGTGACCTTGATGTCCTTCTCCACGGCGGCGGCCACGAGCCGGTAGCCGGGGTCGGAGACGGACGGCATCCCGGCGTCCGTGACCAGCAGGACGCGGGCGCCGCCGGTCAGCGCCTCGACGAGTTCGGGCGTACGGGCCGACTCGTTGCCCTCGAAGTAGGAGACGACCCGCCCCGTGGTGTGGATGCCGAGCGCCTGGGTGAGGCGGCGCAGCCGCCGGGTGTCCTCGGCGGCGACGACGTCCGCCGTCTCCAGTTCGGCGGCAAGGCGTGGCGGGGCGTCCGCCACATCGCCGATGGGGGTTCCTGCGAGTACCAGCGTTCCAGTCGTTCCAGTCACAAGAGCCATCCTCCCAGCACGGGCGACAGCGCTCGCACAGCAGCGTTCCCTACGATGGCGCGGTGACGAGTACTGCGCCCGAAGCCCGACAGGGCCAAGACGCCGGGGAACCGCACGGCGAAGAACCGGCCTCCTGGCAGCAGCGGCTGCGCCGCTTCGGCCATTCGCCCCGGCCCGGGATCGGGCTGCGCGAGCGGCTTGTCCCGCCGTTCACCAGGCCCGGCGCCCAGCTGTGGGCGGTGCTCGGGATCTCCCCGCCGATGGCCGAGCGCCTGGTGCGGTGGTCGGCGTGGGGCGGTCCGCTGCTGGTGGCGCTGGTCGCCGGGGTGCTGCGGTTCTGGAATCTGGGCAGCCCGCACGCGCTGATATTCGACGAGACGTACTACGCCAAGGACTCCTGGGCCCTGATCAACCAGGGGTACGAGGGCGACTGGCCCAAGGACATCGACAAGCTGATCCTCGAAGACCCGTCGAAGGTGCACATCCCGGTGGACCCGGGCTATGTGGTGCACCCGCCGGTCGGCAAGTGGATCATCGGGCTCGGTGAGCACTTCTTCGGGTTCACGCCGTTCGGCTGGCGGTTCATGGTGGCGGTGCTCGGCACGCTGTCGGTGCTGATGCTGTGCCGGATCGGGCGGCGGCTGTTCCGCTCGACGTTCCTGGGCTGTCTGGCGGGCACCCTGCTCGCCGTCGACGGTCTGCATTTCGTGATGAGCCGCACCGCGCTGCTCGACCTGGTGCTGATGTTCTTCGTGCTGGCGGCGTTCGGCGCCCTGCTGATCGACCGCGACTGGGCGCGGCGCAGACTCGCCGCGGCGCTGCCGGTCGACGAGGAGGGGGTGCTGCGCCCCGACGTGGGGGTCGCGGAGAATCTGCGGCTCGGCTGGCGTCCCTGGCGGATCACCGCGGGCCTGATGCTGGGACTGGCCTTCGCCACCAAGTGGAACGGCCTGTACATCATGGTCGGCTTCGGCCTGATGACGGTGCTGTGGGATGTGGGCGCGCGCCGGACCGCGGGTGCGGTCCGTCCGTACCTGGCGGTGCTGAAGCGGGATCTGCTGCCCGCGTTCGTCTCGACGGTCCCGGTCGCGCTCCTCACGTATCTCGTCTCCTGGACCGGCTGGATCGTCACCGGCAAGGGCTACTACCGGAACTGGGCGCAGACCGACGGCCGGGGCGGCAACTGGACATGGCTGCCGGACTGGCTGCGCAGCCTGTGGCACTACGAGTACCAGGTCTACGAATTCCATGTGAACCTCACGTCCGGCCACACCTACCAGTCCAATCCCTGGAGCTGGATCGTGCTCGGCCGGCCGGTCTCGTACTTCTGGAAGGAACAGCCGGGCTGCGAGGCGTCGGAGACCGGCAAGTGCGCGCGCGAGGTGCTGGCGATCGGGACACCGCTGCTGTGGTGGGCGGCGTGCTTCGCCCTGGTGTACGTGCTGTGGCGGTGGTTCTTCCGGCGCGACTGGCGGGCGGGTGCGATCGTCTGCGGTGTGGCGGCGGGCTGGCTGCCCTGGTTCTTCTACCAGGAGCGGACGATCTTCCTCTTCTACGCGGTCGTGTTCGTGCCGTTCCTGTGTCTCGCGGTGACGATGATGATCGGCGCGATGCTGGGCCCGGCGGCCGGGACCGGGCCGAAACAGGAGCTGGGCCTGATGACCGGCGATCCCTCGGGCGAGCGCCGGCGGACGCTGGGCGCGATTGCGGCGGGCGTCCTGGTCCTGCTGATCATCTGGAACTTCATCTACTTCTGGCCGATCTACACGGGCACGCCGATCCCCGACGGGTCGTGGCGGGACCGGATGTGGCTGGACACCTGGATCTAGGGCCTGTCCGGCGGATCAGGGTCGGACAGGGCGCGGCGGCTGGTGCGGTGCATCGCAAGGCGCCGGAGCGTCCTGATAGCGGAGCTATTCGGACGTTTCGGCAACGCTGCGAGGTGCCGTGTCAGCCGCCGCGACCCCGGCCATGATCCGCCGGACAGGCCCTAGCGGGGTGGAACCACAGGTTGCCGGCCGTCATCGGTGTCCGTAGGTTCTCCACGGTGAATCCGATGGAGACCCGGGGCCTCGCGTCGATGACCGACGAGGCCCGAATTCGCTGGGTGGCGCTGGGTGACACGACCCGGAAGCCACCCGTGGTCATGCTCCACGGCGGCCCAGGTCTGCCGGACTATCTGGGCGGCGTCGCCCCGATGATCGCGGACCTCGCGCCCGTGTACCGCTACGACCAGCGCGGCACGGGCGGGTCCCCGTGGCAGGGCCGCCATACCTTCGCCCGGCATGTCGACGACCTCGCCGAGCTTCTCGACGTATGGGACGCGCCTGCGGCCGTACTGATCGGGCACTCCTACGGCGCCACCCTGGCCGGCCGGTTCTGCATGGCCCACCCGGACCGGGTGGCCGCGATGCTGCTGATGTGCGGGCCGTTCGTCGGCGAGTGGCGCAGGGGGGACCGGGCGGAACGCGACCGCCGCATGTCCGCGACACAACAGGAGCGACTCCGCGCGCTGCAGCAGTTGCCGCACCGCACGGAGGACCAGGAAGTCGAGTTGCTCACGTTGTCCTGGTTCACCGACCACGCCGATCCCGAACGCGGTTGGCACTGGGCCGCGCAGGGTGCCCGGCAACGCCGCCCCGTCAACTGGCTCATGAACCGTGAACTCGGCGAGGAAGGACGTGCGGACCCGCTCGACCAGCACCTCGACGAGCTGCGCGGGTGCCTGCCCGCGCGGGTGGAGATCCTCGGCGGCGCCGATGACCCCCGCCCGCTGTCGGCACTCGAATCGCTCGCGCTCCGGCTGGATGTGCCACTGACACGGCTCGACGGCGCGGGACACGAACCCTGGCTCGACCAGCCCGAAGCCGCACGCGCGCACCTTCGGGGATTCGTGCGGGGCGCGGTGGGCCCGTAGGCCTTCGACCGGGACGCCGGGGCGGGCGGACGCCCGTGATGGCGCGCCCGGATGCCCGGATCGGCGTGTTCGCGTCACCCGTATCGCGTTCCGATAACAACCGTCCCGGCCCTCACCACCGTCCCGTAGGGTGCCCAGCAGCATCCCCTTGAACACGTTCAAGGGGGACTCCTGGGGAGGGGGACTGCAGGCATGCGCAGTGGAGCGAAGGTTGCGATAGTCGGCGGAGTGTTCGCGGTCGTGGTCGGCGGGGTGGGCTACGGGGCGTACAACATCCTGGACGGGCTGGGCGGCGGGGGCGGCGACGGTACGGACAGCAAGTCCGCCTCCGCCGAGGTGAAGACGGGCCCGGTCACCAAGGCGGAGATCGGCGACGCGTCCAAGAAGTTCCTTCAGGCCTGGGCGAGCAGCGACTCGGACACCGCGTCCCAGCTCACCAACAACGCGGCCGAGGCCGGGCCGGTCCTCACGGACTATCGCGAGAGCGCCCATGTCACCAAGGCGGTGATTACCCCCGGCCCCGCGGTCGGCTCGAAGGTGCCGTACACGGTGAAGGCGACCGTCTCCTTCGAGGGCACGTCCAAGCCCTGGTCGTACTCCTCCGAGCTGACCGTGGTGCGCGGACTGACCACCGGCAGGCCCCTGGTGGACTGGTCCCCCGCCGTGATCCACCCGGACCTGACGGACGGCGCGTCGCTCAAGACGGGTGAGGCGGCGGCCCCGTCGATCGAGGCCGTCGACCACAACGGCCGGGCGCTCACCAAGGAGAAGTACCCCTCCTTGGGCCCGATCCTGGACGCGCTGCGCGAGAAGTACGGCGAGAAGGCCGGCGGCACCGCGGGCATCGAGACCTGGATCGAGGGCGCGGACGCGGGCAGCCCGGACAAGACCCTGCTGACCCTCACCAAGGGCAGGCCGGGCAAGCTGCGGACCACCCTGGACGCCAACGCCCAGGCGGCGGCCGAGGTGGCCGTGAAGAAGTTCAGCCAGGCCTCGGTGGTCGCGGTCCAGCCGTCCACGGGCGCGATCCGCGCGGTCGCCAACAATCCGGCCACCGGCTTCAACGCGGCGATGCAGGGCAAGCAGGCACCCGGTTCGACGATGAAGATCGTGACGGCGGCGATGCTGATCGAGAAGGGCCTCGCCTCGGCCGACCGGAAGATCGAGTGCCCGCCGACCGCGACGTACTACAGCCGCACCTTCAAGAACCTGGACGACTTCTCCATCCCCGACGGCACTCTGACGACCAGCTTCGCCCGGTCCTGCAACACGGCCTTCATCAAGCTGATCGACGACACGAAGGACGACGCGGCGCTCGCCAAGGAGGCCCGCGACGTCTTCGGGATCGGCCTGAACTGGCAGACCGGCGTCGTCTCCTTCGACGGCAGCGTGCCCGAGGAGACCCAGGGCGAGGCCGCCGCGCAGTACATCGGGCAGGGCACCGTCCAGATGAACGCCCTCAACATGGCGTCCATCACCGCCACCGCGCGGACCGGCACCTTCCGCCAGCCGATCATCGTGTCCCCGGAGCTCGACGGCCGGCCGATCGCCACCGCGTCCCGTTCACTGCCCGGGTACGTATCCCAGCAGGTCACCAACATGATGCGCCAGACCGCGAGTTGGGGCACGGGAAGGAGTGCCATGGCCTCGGTCGGCGGCGACAAGGGCGCCAAGACGGGCTCGGCGGAGGTGGACGGCCAGGCCACGTCCAACAGCTGGTTCACCGGCTTCAGCAACGACCTGGCCGCCGCCGCGGTCGTCCAGTCCGGCGGCCACGGCGGCGACGCGGCGGGCCCGGTGGTCGCGGCGGTCCTTCGCGCGGGGTCGTGAGATGACTGCTGCCGGGCCCCGGGGGTCGCGCACGTTCGTTCTCGGAATGTGCGCGTCCGTGGGCGGCATCGCGGGTGCGGTCAGGGGCGCGGCGGACGGTATGGGGCTTCTCAAGGTCCTCGGGATGCTGGCCGTAGGGGTGTTCGGGGTGCTGCTGGCCGTCGGCTGCGTGGTGAATTACGCCAAGGAGCGGTGACGACCGACACCGCCTCGCGCGTCGGCCGTTCCCGCCCGCGTGGAACCCCGTCGCATGCCCCGCACGGGGTTCGCTAGCGTGCGGGGCATGAGCCCTTCCGATGCCACCGCCGCCGCCGAAGCCCACCCCCGATTCGCCGAGGCCCTGCGGGAGCTGGGACTCGATGTCGAGGTCCGCCGGTTCCCCGAGGCCACCCGTACCGCCGCCGAGGCCGCTGCCGCGATCGGCTGTGAGCTCAGCGAGATCGTCAAGTCCCTGATCTTCGAGGTCGACGGGGCCCCGGTGCTGGTCCTGATGGACGGCTCCTCGCGGGTCGACGTGGAGCGGGTACGCGCGGAGCTGGGCGCCGGGAAGGTCAAGCGGGCCGGGGCCGAGCTGGTCCGGGAGACGACCGGGTACGCGATCGGCGGCGTACCGCCCTTCGGGCACCGTACGAGGACCCGGGTGCTGGCCGACCGGGGGCTGCTGGACCACGCCGTGGTGTGGGCGGCGGCGGGCACCCCGCACACCGTCTTCCCGCTCGACCCCACGTCACTGATCGGGCACGCCGGCGGCAGCGTGGTGGACGTGCGCGAGCAGTCGAAATGACGCCGCTGGTCGCGTTCGCGGTCCTGATCGCGGCGGTCACGCACGCCAGTTGGAACGCGATCGCGCACGCGATCAAGGACCAGCTCCTCTCCTTCACCCTGATCTCCGGCGGCGGTCTGCTGATCGGCGCGGCCGCCGCCCTCTTCGTACCGCTCCCGGCCGCCGGGGCCTGGCCGTATCTGCTGGTCTCGGCCGCGCTCCATGTGGCGTACATGCTGCTGCTGATGCGTTCGTTCACCCTGGGCGACTTCGGGCAGATGTACCCGATCGCCCGGGGCACGGCGCCGCTGGTGGTGACGGTCCTCGCCGCGGTCTTCGTCGGCGAGCACCCGGACGGCTGGGCCACCGCCGGGGTCGCGGTGGCCTCGGCGGGGCTGGTCGGACTGGCCCTCTGGGGCATCCGGGGTTCCGGCAGGCGCCCCGACTGGCCGGCCCTGCTGGCCGCCCTCGCGACCGGCCTGGCCATCGCCGGGTACACCACGGTGGACGGCGTCGGCGTACGCGCCTCCGGCACCCCGCTCGGCTACATCGCCTGGCTGATGATCCTGGAGGGCCTGGCCATCCCGGCCTACGCGCTGTACCGCCGCCGCGCCGAACTCCTGCCCGCCCTCCGCCCGTTCGCCGTACGCGGACTGCTGGGCGCGGCCCTTTCGGTGACGGCGTACGGCCTCGTCCTGTGGGCCCAGACCCGGGCGGCACTGGCCCCGATCGCGGCCCTGCGGGAGTCGTCGATCATCGTCGGAGCGGCCATCGGGACACTGTTCTTCAAGGAACGGTTCGGCGCCCCGCGCATCGCGGCGGCGGGGCTGATGGTCGTCGGCATCGGGCTGATGCTGCACACGAGCTGAGCGCGACGGTGCAGGGGCGGCTTCAGGGGCGGTACGGATCCGGAGTCCGCACGCTGAGAGTTCTCACCCATGCCTCTCCCCGCCATGGGCGTTGCGTCGTGTGGGTAGGCCGCTTTCGCAGCTCCGCCTCCTACGAAAGGGCATCCCGTGACAGCCGAATCCCCTCGCTGGTTCAAGTCCTCCTACAGCGATAACGGTGGCGACTGCGTGGAGGTTGCCGCCGACCTCGCCGCCCCGCGCGGCATCGTCCCCGTACGCGACTCCAAGAACCCCGGCGGGCGGGCCCGTGCTGCACGCCTCCCCCGCCTCCTTCGCCAGCTTCGTCGCAGGCGTCGAGGCCGGGGGGTTCGGCGCCGTCTGACCTGGACCGACCCCACACCGCCCCGCCGTGCCACGCACGGCGGGGCGGTCGGGCGTCCAGCTGACGTGGTGCGGTCCGCGCTCAGCTCACCGGGACCGGCGCCGGGCGGGTCGGCGTTTCCCCGGTAGCCGACGTCTCCCCGGCGGCCTGGGCCGCCGGGGCCACCGGCCTGGCGGCCGGGCGCAGGAGCACGGCGCAGGCGAGGGCGGCCAGCAGGGCGAGCGAGGCCGAGACGGTCAGGCACAGCCGCATGCCGTCGAGGAAGGAGTCGCCCAGGGCGCTCAGGGCCGGTCCGGTGGCGGCGTCCAGGTCGAGCCCGGCCACGGCGCCGATTCCCTGCTCGCGGGCGGTGTCGAGAACGCGGGCACCGGCCTCGGCGGGCACCCCCGCGTCGGCGAGGCGGCCGGGCAGCGCGTCGAGGGCCCGGGTGGTCAGCAGGGCGCCGAGCACGGCGGGGCCGAGGGCTCCACCGACCTGGCGGAAGGCGTTGTTCCCGGCGGCGGCCATCCCGGCCAGGTGGTACGGGACGGAGGACACCGCGGAGGCGGTCATCGGGGTGAGCACCGCGCCCATGCCGAGGCCCAGCAGGGCCAGCCGCCAGACGATCGAGCCGTAGGAGGTGTGGGCGTCGACGCCGGTCAGCGAGAGCATCGCGCCCGCCGCGACGACCAGGCCCGTGGTGATCAGGACCCGGGCGGAGACCCGGTGCATCAGGCGTCCGATGGGCGCGCCGACGACGAGGGCCACCCCGGACACCGTCACCATCCGCAGCGCCGCCTCGATCGTGGTCAGGTGCTGGACCATGCCGAAGTAGAGACTCAGCACGAAGAAGAAGCCGATCAGCCCGAGGAAGCTGATCATGGCGACCAGGGCGGTGGCGGTGAAGGCCGGGCTGCGGAACAGCGCCAGGTCGAGCATCGGGCTCGCGCTGCGGCGCTCCACGGCGACGAACACGGCGGCGGATACCGCGCCGAGCACCAGGGCCGTCACCACGGCAGGCTCGCCGAAGCCGTCCGCGCCGCCCTCGATCACGCCGTAGACGACCGCGGTGACCGCGACGGCCGCACTGATCTGTCCGGGCCAGTCGAGCCGGCGACCGTGCGGGGCGCGCGAGTCGGGCAGCAGGAACGCCGCGACAACCAGCACGATCAGGGAGACCGGCACGGGCAGGAGGAAGATCCAGCGCCACGCGACGTGCTCCAGCAGCGCACCCGCGATCAGCGGGCCCACGGCGAGCGAGGCCATCAGGGACATGACCCACAGGCCGATGAACCTGCCCCGTTCCCGGTGGTCGGGGACCGCGTGGCTGATCAGGGCCAGCGTCGTGGGCAGCAGCGCCGCCGCCCCCAGCCCGGAGACGGCCTGCCCTGCCCACAGGGCCTGCACCGAGTCCGAGGACAGCGAGATCGCCGCGCCCAGCGCACAGAAGGCCATGCCCGCCTGGAAGACCCGCTTGCGGCCGTGGACGTCGCCCCACACCCCGGTGGTCAGGATCAGCGCGGCCATCGGCAGCACGAAGGCGTCCGAGACCCAGGACAGCTGGGACGTGGAGGCGCCCAGAGCCCGCTGGACGGCCGGCAGGCTCACCGACACGGTGGTCACGGGGAGGTAGGCGACGAAGACGCCCAGGCAGGCCATGACGAGCGTGACGCCCCGCCCTGATCTGTCCTGTGTCGTTGCGGAATTCACGAAGAGGTTCCTTCTGCTGCGGGGGTGGGTGCCGCGCGGGCACCGGTTGCGATGTGAGCACCGCCGTCCGGCGTGCGCCCGCTCCCGGGCGCACCGGCGTACCACCGCGTTCCGCGCGGTCCGCCGGATCACCCGCAAAGCCGCCGACCAGCTTCGCCCCGACCGTCGATGAATCCCCAAGCGATCCCGGCAAACGTCATGGAACCTCCGGATGGAGCGCCGCCTATGTGACCATTCATCCATGCCTGACGATCTGGACCGCAAAATCATCCATGGGCTGAACTGCTCGCCGCGGGTCTCCTTCCGCCGCCTCAGCGAGGTCGTCGGGGTGTCCGAGCAGACCGTGGCGCGCCGCTACAGCGCCCTGCGCCGCGGCGGCGTCGTCCGCGTCGTCGGGCTGAGCAGCCCCGCCGCCCACGGCCGGTCCGAGTGGATCGCGCGGCTGCGCTGCCGCCCGGACGCCGTGGGGCCGCTCGCGGATTCCCTGGCCCGCAGGCCGGAGGTCGCGTACACGAGCATCGCGTCGGGCGGTTCGGAGATCATCTGCATCATCCGTTCGCCCGCCGGGACCGCCGGCGACGACGTGCTGCTGCGGCAGCTTCCCCGGGCGGCCTCGGTCCTCGACCTGAACGTCGATCTTCTCGTCCACGCCTTCGGTTCCCCGGACACGGCCGGCTGGACCGGGCGGGAGGGCTCGCTCACCGAGGAGCAGGTGCGGCTGCTGACCGCGGAGCGCCCCATCCCCGCCGGGCCCCCGCTCACCCCGACCGAAGAGGACCGCCCGCTCCTCGAAGCGCTGGCGGAGGACGGCCGCGCCTCCCACACCCGGCTCGCGGAGGCCACCGGCTGGTCCAAGCCGCGCGTGGCCCGTCGGCTGGAGGCCCTCGAAGCGACCGGCTCGCTGGTCTACGACATCGACACCGTGCCCGAACGCCTCGGCTACGAGCTCAACGCCACCCTCTGGCTCCAGGTCGACCTGCCTCGGCTCCAGGAGATCGGCGAGGAGCTCAGCGGGCACGACGAGTGCGCCTTCGCCGCCGCCATCAGCGGGAAGCACAACATCATGGCCGTGGTCATCTGCAAGGACGCCCCGGACTTCTACCGCTACCTCAGCGGCCGCTTCGCCCGTACCGAGGGCATCAGGGGCTACGAGATCAGTGTGCGCGTGCGCCGCCTCAAGCAGGCCGCCTCCCTGATCCTCAACGGGCGGCTCATCCACCCCGCGCTCGCCTGACCCGGGCGCGGGGCGGACCCGGCCCGCATCGGTCAGGCCCCCGAAACCGCGTCCCGGAAGCCGTAGTTGACCGCCGTCAGCCCGCCGTCCACGCGCAGCGTCGTCCCCGTGATCCAGGCCGCGTCGCGCGAGGCGAGGAAGGCGACGGCGGACGCGATGTCCTCCGGTTCGCCGACCCGGCCGAGCGGGTAGAGGCCGCTCACCCGGGACAGTTCGGCGTCCCGGCCCGCCCAGGCGTCCGTGCGGATCGTGCCGGGGGCGACCAGGTTGACGCGTACGCCGCGCGGCCCCGCGTGGCCCGCGAGGGTGCGGGTGAGGCTGCCCAGGCCCGCCTTGGCCGCGCTGTAGCCGTGGTTGCCGAAGTCCTGTTCGCCGTTGACCGAGCCGATGTTGACGATCGCGCCCCGGCCGGAGGCCACCAGGTGCGGGAGGGCGGCGCGGGCGCAGCGGTAGGGGCCGGTGAGGGTGATGTCCAGGTCGCGCTGCCAGGCCTCGTCGGGCTCGTCCTCGAAGAGCGGGGCGTCGGCGGCGCAGGCGTACGCGTTGTTGACCAGCACGTCGAGGGAGCCGAAGGCGGCGACGGCATGGGCCACCGCCGCGTCGACGGCCGCCCGGTCGGCCACGTCGCAGGGCAGCGCCTCGGCGGCACCGCCCGTCCCGCGTATCGCCGCGGCGGCCCGTTCGGCGCGGTCGCCGTCCAGGTCGGTCACCAGGACGCGCGCGCCCTCGGAGGCAAGCCGGCGGGCCGTGGCCGCGCCGATGCCCTGGCCCGCGCCGGTGATGAGCACGCCGTATCCGTCGAACCGTGGACCAGCGGAGTGAGGAGGAGTCATAGCGCCGACCGTACTGCCCTGACCAGGGCCTGGGCACGGGGATCGGCGGTGACTCCCTTCTGCAGACCGTTCGTCACATAGCCGAGCGCGATGCCGGATTCGGGGTCGGCGAAGCCGAGCGAGCCGCCCCGGCCGGGGTGGCCGAAGGAGCCGGGGGCGAGCAGCGGCGCCGACGGGCCGTGCAGCATGTAGCCCAGGCCGAAACGGGTGTTGACGACCAGGACCCGGTCCGGGCCCGCCGACTCCTCGGTGCGGGCCAGGGTGAGGGTGGCCGGGGCGAACAGGCGGTGGCCGTCGACCGGGCCGATCATCGCGGCGTAGCAGCGGGCCAGCGCGCGGGCGGTGGCGATGCCGTTGGAGGCGGGGAGTTCGGCCGCCCGGTAGCCGGGGTCGTTCTCGTCGGGGAGCGGGTCGATGGCCCCGAAGGCGCGGCGGGTGAGGGACTGCGGATCGCGGTACGCCTCGGCGACGGAGCGCTTGGGGCGCACCCGCAGGATGCCGGTGTTGCCCGCGGCGGCAGGCGGTTCGACGGGCCCGATCCGGCCGACCCGGTGCGCCTCGTCCACCGGGAGACCGAACCAGAAGTCCAGGCCGAGCGGCCGGGCGATCTCCTCGGCGATCCAGCGGCCGACGGTGCGGCCGGTGACCCGGCGCACCAGTTCGCCGATGAGCCAGCTGTAGGTCTGGGCGTGGTAGCCGTGATCGGTGCCGGGTTCCCACTGGGGGCACTGGGCGGCGACGGCCTGCGGGCCGGAGATCCCGTCGGCGGCTTCGGAGGGGGTCAGCGGGCAGTCGAGCGCGGCGAGCCCGGCCCGGTGGGACAGCAGGTGCCGGACGAGCACGCGTTCCTTGCCGGCCGCCTTGAACTCCGGCCAGTACGTGCCCACCGGGGCGTCGAGGTCGACCTGGCCGCGCTGGTGCAGCAGCAGCGGTACGGCGGCGGCGATGCCCTTGCCCGCCGAGCGGACGATCTGCACGGTGTCCACGGCCCACGGTTCGGCGCCGTCGACGTCTCTCGTACCGGCCCAGAGGTCGACGACCTTGTGCCCGTCCCGGTAGACCGTGACGGCCGCACCGCGTTCGCCGCGCTGCTCGAAATTACGGATGAAGGCATCCCGGACCGGTTCGAATCCGGCCGCCACCGTGCCCCGTACGTCCACGCCTGCTCCTGCGCTCCCGCTCATCCCCCCATGGTGCATCGCGTGGCGGGTCGGACGTGTGGCGGGTCACCTCATGAGCACAGCGCCGGAACGTTCACCGGCACGGAACGTTCGCGGACGCGGAACGTTCAATGTCACGGAGCGTCCACCGTCACGGAGCGCGGATCGAAGCCGAAGGGCAGTTCCAGGCGGTGGCGGCGCATCAGCTTCTCGTCGCAGAGCAGGTCCTGGGTGCGGTCGTCGGCGGCGATGACGCCCTCGCTGAGGATCACCGCGCGCGGGCAGAGCTCCAGTGCGTACGGCAGGTCGTGCGTGACCATGAGCACGGTGACGTCCAGGGACCGCAGGATGTCGGCGAGTTCGCGCCGCGAGGCCGGGTCCAGGTTGGAGGACGGCTCGTCCAGGACGAGGATCTCCGGCCGCATGGCGAGGACGGTGGCGACGGCGACGCGGCGGCGCTGGCCGAAGGAGAGGTGGTGCGGCGGCCGGTTCGCGTACTCCTCCATGCCGACCTGCTTCAGGGCCTCGGTGACGCGTTCCTCCAGTTCGGCGCCGCGCAGCCCGGAGGCGGCGGGGCCGAAGGCGACGTCCTCGCGGACGGTGGGCATGAAGAGCTGGTCGTCGGGGTCCTGGAAGACGATGCCGACGCGGCGGCGGATCTCGGCGAGGTTGCGCTTCTCCACGGGGAGGCCCGCGACCCGGACGGTGCCCGCGCCGGCGTCGAGGATGCCGTTGAGATGGAGTACGAGGGTGGTCTTGCCGGCGCCGTTGGGGCCGAGCAGGGCGACCCGTTCGCCCCGGGCGACCGCGAGGTCCACCCCGAAGAGCGCCTGGTGGCCGTCGGGGTAGGCGTACGCGAGGCCGCTGACTTCCAGGGACGGTGCGGGGGCGGTGGGCTGACTCATAGGGACCATCCCAGCAGACAGACCGCGAGGGCGAGCACGGGGAGGGCGGCGGCGTACGCCCACTGGGTCCGGGAGGCGGTCACCTCGTCGATGACCGGCATGGAACCGGCGTAGCCGCGGCTGACCATGGCGAGGTGGACGCGTTCGCCGCGCTCGTACGACCTGATGAAGAGGGCGCCCGCCGACTTGGCCAGGACACCCCACTGCCGTACCCCGCGCGCCTCGAAGCCCCGGGAGCGGCGGGCGATCGACATCCGGCGCATCTCGTCGGTGATCACGTCGCCGTACCGGATCATGAAGGAGGCGATCTGGACGAGCAGCGGCGGCAGCCTGAGCCGCTGGAGGCCGAGCAGCAGCGAGCGCAGTTCGGTGGTGGAGGCGAGGAGCACGGACGCGGCGACGCCGAGGGTGCCCTTGGCCAGGACGTTCCAGGCGCCCCAGAGGCCGGGGACGCTGACGGAGAGGCCGAGGACATGGGTCTGTTCGCCGGGCACCACGAACGGCATGAGCAGCGCGAACGCGACGAACGGCACCTCGATGAGCAGCCGCTTGAGCAGGAAGCCCGCCGGGATGCGGGCGAGCGCGGTGACCGCGCCGAGCAGCACCGCGTACAGCCCGAACGCCCACACCGATTCGCGCGGCGTCGAGACGACGACCACGACGAAGCAGAAGGCGGCGGCGATCTTGCAGTGCGGCGGCAGGTCGTGGACGGGCGAGTGACCGTGCCGGTAGAGCTTGTGTGCGTGTCCCGCGCCCATGTCAGACGTTTTCGCTGGTGCGCGTGGTGCCGTCGGGGGCGTCCTGCGTACGACGACGGCGGACCACGTAGAAGACCCCGCTGCCGACCACGATCGTGGCCCCGACGCCGATGACTCCGGCGAGGCCGCCGGAGATCCGGGCGCTGGACACGTCCTTGACGCCGTAGTCGGCGAGCGGGGAGTCCTTGGCCGCGTGTTCCTCGGTCTTCTTGTCGATGCCCTGGTCGGCGGCGACCTTCTCCAGGCCGTCGGGGTTGGCGGAGGCGTAGTAGGAGACGAAGCCCGCCAGGACGAGGGCGGTGACCAGACCGGTGGCCCAGATCCCCCGGTGCGAGCGGGCGGCGACCGGGGCGAGGGGCTGCCGGGCGGGGGCTTCGACGAGTTCGCCGTCGACCCGGAGCTTGAGCGAGGTGGTGAGTCCGCGGGCGCCGTGGACCAGGTCGGGGCGTACGGCGATGACGGCGCCGACGGTCAGCGCGGTGATCACGGCCTCGCCGATGCCGATCAGGACGTGGACCCCGACCATCGCGGTGAAGACCTTGCCGATCGGGATGTCGGTGGTGCCGCCGATCCAGTAGATCAGCGTGAAGACGCAGGCCGCGGCCGGTACGGAGACCAGGGCGGCGACGAAGGACGCGGCCGTCACGGAGCGGCGGGTCCGCGGCAGCACCCCGAGCAGCCCGCGGAAGAGGGCGTACGCGACGACGGTGGTCGTGATGCCCATGTCGAGCACGTTCACGCCGAGCGCGGTGAGGCCGCCGTCGGCGAAGAGGATGCCCTGCATGAGCAGGACGACGGTGACGCAGAGCACGCCGGTGTAGGGCCCGACCAGGATCGCCGCCAGCGCCCCGCCCAGCAGATGCCCGCTGGTGCCCGCCGCGACCGGGAAGTTCAGCATCTGCACGGCGAAGATGAACGCGGCGACGAGACCGGCGAGCGGCGCGGTGCGCTCGTCCAGTTCCCGCCGGGCGCCCCGCAGGCTGACGGCGACCGCACCGGCCGCGACGACTCCGGCGGCGGCGGAGACGGGCGCGTCGATGAATCCGTCGGGTACATGCATGGGGGGCTCCGCTTCCTGCGGTCCTGCGTTGCTGCGGACGATGTCGTGAACCGCTCAATGATAGGGCCTTGTTGCAAACCCTTCGCAAGAGCGGTTACGTCACAACTGCTCGCCGCACCCCTTACGGAAAATCTCGCCGCACCCCTTACGGAAAATATGGGACATTGGATGGCGAAGCAGTATGCACAGGAGGAGTCGGACCATGCCCCCCGTGATCCATGAGCAGGCAGAAGCCTGGCTCGTCAACGACACCCCCGACCTCCCGGCGATCCCGGTCGACCTGCTGTACGACGCCGACAAGGACCCGCGCACCGTCCACGTCTCCTTCCCCGGCGGCGCCGACTGGGCGTTCGGCCGCGACCTGCTGGAGGGCGGGCTGCATTCCCCCACCGAACGCGGTGGCGTCCGCGTGTGGCCCTGCGGACGGGCGCAGCTGGTCGTGGAGGTCCACTCGAAGGAAGGCGTGGAGGTGGTGCAGTTCGACAACGCGCCGCTGATCCGCTTTCTGCACCGTACGCACACCGACGGGGGCGCCAGACCCGCGCACGACGTGACGCCCGCGTGAGCTCCGCCCGCGCGGCTCACCCGCATGGCGCATCCGCAGGACAGAAGCCCCCGTGCCGCTCGCACGGGGGCTTCTTCATCGCCCCGGTCCCCCGTCCCCACAGGTAACCGGCGCTTCCCGGGCCGCGCTCCGCTCAGACGCGGACCCCGGAGGCCTTTTCGCCGGTCAGACCCGGGTCAGCTCCCGCTCACCCCCGGCGTCGCCGCCGGGCGTCTCGTCGAACTGCTCGCGCAGCCCCTCGCCCTCCACGTCCACGTTCGGCAGGATCCGGTCCAGCCAGCGCGGCAGCGCCCAGGCGCGGCGGCCGAGCAGCGCGAGGACCGCGGGCACGATCGCCATCCGGACCACGAACGCGTCGAAGAAGACGGCGATGGCGAGCGAGAAGCCGATCATCTTGACCATCTGCTCGCTGGAGCCGATGAAGCCGGCGAAGACCGCCATCATGATCACGGCCGCGGCCGTGACGACCCGGGCACCGTGCCGGAAACCGGTGACGATCGCCTGGCCGGGCTTCTCGCCGTGGACGTACGCCTCGCGCATCCGGGTCACGAGGAAGACCTCGTAGTCCATCGCGAGACCGAAGACCACACCCACCATGAAGATCGGCATCATCGACATGATCGGACCGGTCTGCTCCACCCCGAAGAGCGAGCCGAGCCAGCCCCACTGGAAGACCGCGACGACCGCGCCCAGGGCCGCGACGACCGAGAGCAGGAAGCCGAGGGCCGCCTTCAGCGGCACCAGCACCGACCGGAAGACCACCATCAGCAGCAGGAAGGCCAGTCCGACGACGAGCGCCAGATACGGCAGCAGCGCGTCGTTCATCTTCTGCGAGAAGTCGATGTTCATCGCTGTGGAACCGGTGACCAGGACCTCGGCGCCGGTGTCGGACTTGATGTCCTTGCCCGCGTCGCGGATCGCGTGGACCACGTTCTCCGTCTCGACGGAGCTCGGGCGGTCCTTCGGGACGACGGTGATCATCGCGGCGTCGCCGGCCTTGTTGAACTGGGCCGGGGTGACGGCGACGACGCCCTTGATGCCGGAGATCTCGTCGGAGACCTGTTTGGCGGCGGTCTTGCCGTCGGAGCTGTCCGCGGTGTCGACGACGACCATCAGCGGCCCGTTGAAGCCGGGGCCGAAGCCCTCGGAGAGCAGGTCGTAGGCGCGCCGCTGGGTGGTGCTGGTGGGCTGGGAGCCGTCGTCGGGCAGGCCCATCTCCAGGGACGCGGCCGGTACCGCGATCGTGCCGAGGCCGATGACGCCGACGAGCAGCACCCACACCGGCTTGCGCAGCACGAACCGCGCCCAGCGGGTGCCCATGTTCGGCTTCTCCTCGGCCCCGGCCGGGGCCTCGGCGGCCTTGCGCGCCTTGCGCCCCATGACCCGCTTGCCTGCGAAGCCCAGCAGTGCCGGGACCAGGGTGAGCGCGATGAGGACGGCGATGGCGACCGTACCGGCCGCGGCGAAGCCCATCTTCGACAGCATCGGGATGTTCACGACGGCGAGGCCGACCAGCGCGATGACGACGGTGAGACCGGCGAAGACCACCGCGGAACCCGCCGTGCCGACGGCCCGTCCGGCCGCTTCCTCGCGCTCCCGGCCCTCGGCCAGCTCGGCCCGGTAGCGGGAGACGATGAACAGCGCGTAGTCGATGCCGACCGCGAGGCCGATCATCATCGCGAGGGTGGAGGTGGTGGAGCCCAGGTCCAGCACGTTCGCCAGCGCGGTGATCGTCGAGACACCGATGCCGACCCCGATCAGGGCGGTGAGCAGCGGCAGCCCGGCGGCGATCAGCGAGCCGAAGGTGATGACCAGCACCACCGCGGCGATGGCGACACCGATGATCTCGGTGACCCCGGTCTCCGGGATCACCATGAGCGCGTCACCGCCGATCTCCACGGTCATCCCGCTCTTCTGCGCCGCGTGGCCCGCGTCCTCCAGGGCGTCCCGGGTCGCGTCGGTCAGCTCCATCGAGTTGACCTTGTAGGACACCGAGACGTACGCCGTGGAACCGTTCTTGCTGACGGCATCGGCCGCGTACGGGTCGGTGACCGAGGCGATCTGGTCGGAGCCGGACTTCAGCTCGGCGATGACCTTGTTCACCTCGGCCTTGTTCGCCGGGTCGGTCATCTTCTGGTCGTCGGGGGCCTTGAAGACGACCCGGGCGCTCGCACCGTCGGCACTGCCCCCGGGGAAGCGCTGTTCCAGCAGGTCGAAGGCGCGCTGCGCCTCCGTGCCCGGGATCGAGAAGGAGCTGGAGGTGGCGGTGGACGCGGAGGCCGCGCCGAATCCGGCGAGCGCCAGCAGTGCCACCCAGATCAGGGCGACATAGCGGCGGCGCCGGAAGGCGAGCCGTCCGAGTTTGTAGAGGAATGTGGCCACGGAGGGAAACTCCCGGTCAGGTCGTGAGTGGAAAAAGGGCGTGCGGAACCAGCCCGACGACGAGAGCGGCGTGTCAGGTGGGGCTTGGGGAGGGGGCCGTGCGGTGGGGACGGACCGCGCGGGGCGGTCCGGGGGTCAGACTCCGAGAGCGGGGAGAATCACGGAGTCGACGTAATCGGTAAGGAACGCCTGGTCGACGGCGCGGTCATCGACCAGCTGCCGAGCAGTGAAGGCACCGATCAGCATGTGCGATACATATTTCAGCGCCGGGTTGTCCGGACGCAGTTCGCCCCGGTCCACGGCTCGGCGCAGCAGCAGGTCGAGGCCGGTCATCTCCGGCTCGATCAGCAGGTCGCGCAGGGCCTGGAGCAGATCGGGATTGTCGTGGACGGCATGGGCCAGACCCCGCATCAGCGCGGAGTTCTTCTCCATCTGGCAGTCGTCGCTGCGGTTCAGTGCGGCGTGGAAGTCCCCGCGCAGCGACCCGGTGTCGATCTCACCGAGGGTCACCGGCTTGTTGTGCCGCAGGGCCGTGACGACCAGCTCGGGCTTGCTCCCCCACTGGCGGTAGAGGGTGGCCTTGCTGGAACGGGTGCGAGCGGCGACGGCGTCCATGGTCAGGGCGTCGTAGCCGACCTCGCGGAGCAGGTCGAGCACGGCGGCGTACAGCTCGCTCTCGCGCTCGGGCGTGAGTCGGGTGCGTGCCATGTCTCGACCTCCTGTTCGGGTGCTCGAACTTCAGTTGCTCGTACGCCAGTCAATCGAACGAAACTGTTTCGTACACATCGACGGTACCCCGCCCGTCCAGCGAAACGAAATCGTTTCGCTTGTGTTCCGCACCACAACTGGTCCGGCACCACGAGTTGCCGGGGCCCTCCCGCGCGGAAAGCATTGGAGGGTGAGTGACGACGTCGCGTATCTCCGTTTCCCGCACCTCCACGACGACCTGCTCTGCTTCGCGGCCGAGGACGACCTCTGGGTCGCCCCCCTCGCGCCCGAGGGGCAGCGGCCCGGCCGCGCGTGGCGGCTGACCGTCGACCGCACCAGGGTCAGCCACCCGCGCTTCTCCCCCGACGGCAGCCATATCGCGTACACGACCTGGCGCAGCCTCGACCCCGAGATCCATCTCGCGCCGGTCGACGGCGGCCCGGCACGCCGGCTCACCTACTGGGGCTCGACGGACACCCGGGTCTGCGGCTGGACCCCCGACCCCGGGGACTCCTCCCACATCCTCGCCGTGTCCTCGCACAACCAGCCGTTCTCGCACATCTCCTGGGCCTACAGCGTCCCCACCGACGGCAGCCCCGGCGGCAAGCTGCCCTGGGGCCCGGTCGCCGACATCGCGGTCTCCGACATCGACGGCGAGCGGCGCACCCTGCTGCTCACCGGTACGCCCCCGCACGAACCGGCTGCCTGGAAGCGGTACCGGGGCGGCGCGACCGGCCGGCTCTGGCTGCACGGCAAACGGCTGCTGCCGGACATCGGCGGCCATCTCGCCTCACCGATGTTCGTCGGTGACCGGATCGCGTTCCTCTCCGACCACGAGGGCGTCGGCAATCTGTACTCCTGCCGGCCCGACGGCACCGATCTGCGCCGCCACACCGACCACGACGCCTTCTACGCCCGGCACGCCTCCAGTGACGGGCACCGGGTGGTCTACCAGTGCGCGGGCGATCTGTGGCTGGTGGACGACCTGGCGTCACCGAACGCGTTGCCGCGGAAGCTGGAGGTCCGGCTCGGCGGGCCGCGCACCGGACGGCGCCCGTACCAGGTGCCCGCCGCCAGCCACGTCGACTCGCTCTCCGTGGACGAGACGGGCCGGGCCAGCGCGGTCACCGTACGCGGCAGCCTGTACTGGCTCACCCACCGCGACGGCCCCGCCCGCACCATCGCCGACACCCCCGGGGTCCGGGTCCGGCTGCCCGAGATGCTCGGCAGCGGCGGCCAGGTCGCCTACGTCACGGACGCCGACGGCGAGGACGCGATCGAGATCGCCTACCTGCCGCGCGCCAGCGGCGACCGCGAGCCGCGCCGGCTGGCCTCCGGGCAGCTCGGCAGGGTGCACGAACTGATCGCCGACCCGGACGGCGAGCGGCTGGCCATCGCGACGAACGACGGACGGCTGCTGCTCCTGGACACCGACGAGGAGACCTCCACCGGCGAACCCACCGAGCTGATCCGCTCCATCAACGGCCCCGTCCGCGACCTGGCGTTCTCGCCGGACGGCGCCTGGCTCACCTGGTCCCACCCCGGGATCGGCCGCTCGCTGCGCCAGATCAAGCTGGCCCGCATCCTGGGCACCGGCGCGCCCGTGATCGTCGATGTCACCAACGGCCGCTTCGAGGACGAGAATCCCGTCTTCACGGGCGACGGCCGCTACCTCGCCTTCCTCTCCTGGCGCGGCTTCGACCCGGTCTACGACGTCCACACCGGCGACCTCTCCTTCCCCCTGGGCTGCCGCCCGTACCTGGTGCCGCTCTCCTCCGCCACGCCCTCCCCCTTCGCCCTGTCCCCGGAGGGGCGCCCGGCGGCGGGCGGTCTCGACCCGGCCGACGACATCCCCGACGCCGGTACCGGCGAGGGCCCTTCGACGGTCACGGTCGAGTTCGAGGGCCTGGAGAACCGGGTGACACCCTTCCCGGTCTCCGCGTCGAAGTACTCGGCCCTGCACCCGGTGAGCGGCGGCGGCCTGGTCTGGCTGCGCTGGCCGATCTCCGGCGCGCTCGGCGAGACCTTCGCCAACCCGGCGGACATGTCGGGCCGCCCCACCCTCGAACACTTCAACATCACCAAGGCCAGGAAGACCGAACTGGTCGGCCATCTCGACTGGTTCGCGGTCAGCGGGGACGCGACCCGGCTGGTCGTCATGGACGAGGGCGAGCTGCGCGCCGTCCCCGCCACCGAGACCGGCGACAGCGACTCGACGGTCTACCTCGACCTGCGCCGCATCCTGCACGAGGTCGACCCGGCGGCCGAGTGGCGGCAGGCGTACGAGGAGGGCGGCCGCATCATCCGCTCCTACTTCTGGGAGCCGGACATGTGCGGCATCGACTGGACGGGCGTGCTCGACCAGTACCGCCCACTCGTCGAACGGGTCGCCTCCCCCGACGAGTTCGCCGATCTGATGCGCGAGGTCCTGGGCGAACTGGGCACCTCGCACGCGTACGTGACCCCGGCCCGCCGCAACGAGGGCCCGCCGCACTACCAGCGGGCGATCGGCCTGCTCGGCGCGAACCTGGTGTGCCGGGACGGCGACTGGACGGTCCGGCGCATCCTGCCGGGCGACTCCTCCGACTCCAAGGCCCGTTCCCCGCTGGCCGGTACGGGCATCCGGGAGGGCGCGGTCCTCACCCATGTCGACGGACGCCCGGTCGACCCGGTCACCGGCCCGTACCCGCTCCTCACGGCGGCGGGCGGCACCACGGTCGAACTCACCTTCCGCCCGGCCGAGGGCGAGGGCCGCCCCCGCCGCGTCGCCGTCGTACCGCTGGTCGACGAACGGCCGCTGCGCTACCAGGACTGGGTGGCCAAACGCCGTGAAGTCGTACGGGAGTTGAGCGGCGGCAAGTGCGGCTACCTGCACATCCCCGACATGGGCGGATCGGGCTGGGCCCAGTTCAACCGGGACCTGCGCCTGGAGGTGTCCCGGCCGGCCCTGATCGTCGACGTGCGCGGCAACGCGGGCGGTCACATCAGCGAGCTGGTGGTCGAGAAGCTGACCCGCACGATCCTCGGCTGGGACCTGACCCGCAACGCCCAGCCGGTCAGTTACGCCTCCAACGCCCCGCGCGGCCCGGTGGTCGCCCTGGCCGACGAGGCGACCTCCTCCGACGGCGACATGATCACCGCCGCGTTCCGCCTGCTGAAGCTCGGCCCGGTGGTGGGCCAGCGGACCTGGGGCGGCGTCGTCGGCATGACCGGCCGGACCCGGCTGGGCGACGGCACGGTGATCACGGTGCCGATGAACGCGGCCTGGTTCGACACCTACGGCTGGTCGGTCGAGAACCACGGCGTCGAACCGGACCTGGAGGCACTGCGCACCCCCCTCGACTGGGCGGAGGGCCGGTACGCGGTACTGGACGACGCGGTCCAGGTGGCCCTGGACCTGCTGGCCGCCCAACCGGCGGCGACCCCACCGACGTACGACGACGTCCCGGACCGGCGACGGCCCCCCTTGCCGCCGCGCTAGCCGGGGCCGCTCAGCGCAACTCGCACCAGACCGTCTTCCCGTACGGCCCCTGGTCGACGCCCCACCGCAGCGCCAACGCGTCCACGAGCGACAGTCCCCGCCCCGACTCGTCGCCGGGACCGGCGGTGCGGAGCGTCGGCCAGGCGCACGGTTCGGGATCGCTCAGCTCGACCCGGACCCGGCCGGAACACGTACCGGCCACCCGCAGCGTGACCGGTGTCCCCTCACCGAGATGCACGATCACGTTGGTCAGCAACTCGCTGACGCAGAGCAGCAGATCGGGCGAGTCCGCACCCCCGCACCGCTCCCGCAGGGTGCGCCGCATCTCCGGTACGGCCTTCGGCACGGCGAGCAGATCCACCGTGAGCGGCAGCGGAGTCATCCCCCGGCCGCCGAGCGCAGCACCTCGGCCATGCGGCGCGCGGTCGCCACATTGCAGTTGCCGAGCGCGACCAGCGGCGGCCGGGTCGTCCATCCGGCGAGGGTCAGCGGATCGACACCGAGCGACGGCAGGGTGATGCCGTGCGCGGCGAGCGCGGTACGGAGTGCGTCGATGTCCGTACCGATGTCGTGGCCGGTGAGGTCGTACGTGTCGTCCATGGGGGGAAGTCCACCTTTCGTTGCTGACTGTGACGAACGCCTCACACGCTGCCGCATGGGCCTCTACCGTGAAAGGACTTCCCGCTCCACAACGCACAGCGCGAAAGGCGGTCAACAGTGGCCACACGCAAGGAGATCGACGGCTCGGCGGGCGTCCCGCAGTTCTACGGCAAGGAACTCCGCTTCCAGCGGGAGGAGGCGGGCCTGACCCTGGAGAAGCTGGTGAACGGCAGCTTCTACGGCATCACGTACCTGAGCGAGATCGAGCACGGTCACCGGCGGATGCCGGTGGATCTGGCCCAGCACGTGGACCGGGTGCTGAAGACGGACGGGTTCTTCCAGCGGCGGTGCGAGGACGTGCGGAAGGCCCGGCGCAAGGGGCACGCGGAGTATTTCGAGCGTGTGCTGGAGGCGGAGAAGCGTGCCGAGACCATCGAAGAGTGGTCTCCGACGGTCTTTCCCGGCCTGCTCCAGACGAGGGCGTACGCAGAGGCCGTAATCTGCGCCGAGCGACTCCCGGAACTTCAGGAAGAGACCGAGGTGAAGGTGAACGCGCGGCTGGCGCGGGCACAGCTCTTCGAGCGGAGCCACCGGACCCCGCAGTACTGGACCATCCTGAGCGAGTCCCTGCTGCGTCTGCCGATCCTGCCACCGCAGCAGATGGCCGAGCAGCTGGAACACGTCGCCGCCCTCACCCGACGCGGCCGCATCTTTACGCAGATCCTTCCGTGGAACACAGGAGCGCACGCCCTCATGCTGGGCAACGCCCTGATTCTGGACTTCGCGGACGCTCCCCCACTGGCCTACACGGAGGGCCAGCACCACGGAATTACAGTCGACGATCCGGGCCTCGTGAAGCAGTATCGGAGGTCGTACGATCTCCTGAGGGCCGCCGCCTTGCCGCCGGAGGCGTCCCTAGCCATGATCGAAGAAGCGGCAGAGGAATACCGAAATGGTGCGCACCCAAATCGACTTGAGCGCCGCGATCTGGCGTAGGAGCAGCCACAGCAACTCCTCCGGCGGCAACTGCGTCGAAGTCGCCGAGGGGTTCGCTACCTGGCGCAAGAGCAGCTACAGCAATACCTCCGGCGGCGACTGCCTCGAAGTCGCGGACGGCCACCAAGACCTCGTCCCCGTCCGCGACTCCAAGCGCCCCGAAGGCCCGGCGCTCGTCATCGCCGCGTCCGCCTGGACTCCGTTCGTCGAGGCCGTCAAGGCGTCCTGACCCCGCCGCAGCGCCCCGGGCATACTTTCGAGCATGCCCGAGACCAAGGTCGTACCCCCCTCATGGGCCGCCGCCCTGCGGCCAGGTTCCGCATCCCGTTCGCTGACGGATTCGCTCCGCTACGCCGCGCCCGCACTGCTGGGCTACGCCGCCGTACGGATCACCGGCGTCGCGATCCTCCTGATCACCGCCTCCGTCACCGGCAAGGACGGAATGCACCGGCTGACGGGCCGCTGGGACTCGGTCTGGTACCAGCGGATCGCCGAGCACGGATACGGCTACGGGGTCCGGCTCCCGGACGGCACCTTCCACTCCGATCTGGCCTTCTTCCCGCTCCTGCCCGCGCTGGAGCGGGGACTGTCCGCCCTGTTCCCGCCCCTCGGCACAGCCGGCGCGGGCCTGTTGATCTCCTGGCTCGCCTCGCTCGTCGCCGCCGGTGGCATCTTCGCCGTGGGTGCGCGGCTGTACGGGCGCCGGGCGGGAATACTGCTGGCCGTGCTCTGGGGGGCGTACCCGACGGCGTTCGTGCAGTCCATGGCGTACACCGAGACGTTGTTCACGGCGCTGGCGGCCTGGGCGCTGTACGCCGTTCTGACCGACAGATGGATCACAGCGGGTGTGCTGTGCGTCGGCGCCGGGCTCACCCGGCCGGTCGCGGCCGCGCTGATCGCAGCGATCGGCGTCACTGCGATGTGGCGGCTGGTCACCGCGCGGGGCGGAGACGAACCGCTCCGGACCCATCGGCGGATGGCGGTGGGTGTCTGTCTGGCCCCGCTGGGCTGGCTGTCGTACATCGTCTTCGTGGCCGTGCGGGAGAGGAACCCGTTCGCGTACTTCGATGTCCAGGCAGCCTGGAACAACCGGATCGACGGAGGGGCGGCGCTGGCCGCCTTCGTGGTGGAACAGTTCGGCCGCAACGTCTTCGCGGGACTCGGACTGTGCGCAGCCTTCGCCCTCCTCTTCTGGGTGGTGTGGCTGTGCGTACGGCAACGGCCGCGCCAACCGTTGCCCGTGATCGTCTACTGCGTCGTGGTGGTCGTGATCTCACTGATCGGGTCCGGCTACTTCGGCTCCAGGCCCCGGCTGATGATGCCCGCGTTTCCGTTGCTGCTGCCGGCTGCGGTGGCCCTGGCGGGCGCCCGGCGGAGGATGGTTCCGGCGGTGGTCGTGGGCGTGGCGGCGCTCGCGTCGGGGGTGTACGGAGCCTTTGCGCTGCTCGGTTCCGGGCCCCCGTGAGGTCAGAAACCGCTTCCGCGAAACTAGTACCCGCACCATCCCGGCCTCCCGGCCCGACTCCCGGCAGGAGCAACAACGTGGACCAGCTCACGTACGACGACATCAAGGCCGCCACCGACCGGACCACCGGGCACATCCGCCCGGTCACCGTCACACCCGTCGCACCCGACGAGCGGCCCGAGCAGCCCTACGAACTCTGGTACGCGCTGGAGTACATGCAGTACACCGGCTCCTTCAAGGCGCGCGGCGCGCAGAACTTCATCCAGGCCCACCGCGAGGCGGGCACCCTGCCGGACGCGGGGGTGACCATCGCCTCCGGCGGCAACGCCGGGCTGGCCTGTGCGTGGGCCGCCCAGCAGCAGGGCGTACGGGCCACGGTGTTCCTGCCGAGCACCGCCCCGGCGGTGAAGGTGGCCAAGCTGCGCGGCTTCGGGGCGGACGTGCGGCTGTACGGCGCGGAGTACGCCGAGGCCCTCGAAGCGTGCGAGGAGTTCGCCCTGGGGTCCGGCGCGCTCGCCGCGCACGCCTACGACCACCCGCTGATCGCCGCCGGGGCCGGCACCCTGATGGAGGAGATCCACGCACGGATCCCCGGCCTGGACACCGTGGTGGTCTCGGTCGGCGGCGGCGGTCTGTTCGCGGGCGTCGCCACCGCCGCCCGGCACCACGGAATCCGCACGGTCGCCGTCGAGCCGGAGAACAGCCGGGCGCTGAACGCCGCCATCGAGGCCGGCCGGCCGGTCGACGTCCCCGTCGATTCGGTCGCCGTCGACGCCCTCGGCGCCCGACGTGCCACCGCCCTGGCCCTGCACGCCGTGCGCGAGAACGACGTCCGCTCCGTCCTCGTACCGGACGGGGAGATCGTCCGCGCCCGCCAGGCGCTGTGGGACCAACGCCGCGTCGCCGTCGAGCACGCCGCCGCCACCGCGCTGGCCGCGCTCACCGCACCGGGCGGCGGCTACCGGCCGGGCGAGGGCGAGCGGGTCGCCGTGGTGCTGTGCGGGGCGAACACCGACCTGGGCGACCTGGTGCACCCGGCCGGAAGCTGAGACCGGGGCCGCCGGAAGTCCCGGTCCGCGCCACGCGGAAGGGGCGCGCCCGGAGATCCGGGCACGCCCCTCACAGACAACGCGCAGTGTCGCGATGCGACCGTCAGCGGTCGCGGCGCTCGCGGAGCTCGTCCGCGGCGCCCCGGGCCTTGTCACGGCCCTGCTGCGACGTCTTCGAGGCCCGCTCGGACGCGTTCTGCATCCGCTCCCGGCCCTCGGTGCGCATCCGCTCCTGGCCTTCGGTGCGCGTCCGCTCCTGGCCTTGGCCGCGGCCCTCGCCGGCCTTCTTCTTCGCCTGGTCGGCGAGCTCCTGCGCCTTGTCCTTGAACTGGTCTGCAATACCCATGCTGTTCACTCCTAGTGGGTGCTTGGGGGCGGTCCGTGAGGACCTCGATCAGCGTCGCAGGCCCCGGCATCCACCGCATGTCGATCACTTACGCTGCGTAGTCGCCGCCCTCGCGTCCTGGTCAGCGGCGCCCCCGGCGCCCACCAGTCCCTTGCTCACGCCGTCCAGCCGGGACCCGAACCTGCGGACCTCCCGCTGTCCGACGACTCCTATCAGCGAGGGCAGGTAGCCCCGCACGGACTGCATCCCGCGCAGCCACCACTGCGCGTACACATGCGGGGACCGGCGCTCGATCCCGGCCACGATCCGGTCGACCGCGGGACCCAGCGGATACGTGCGGTTCGCCGGCCAGGGCAGCCGCTGCCGCAGTTCCCGCATCACGTCGTCCTGGTCGGCGCCCCGCACCATGTCCGTGTCGGTCCAGGACAGATAGCCGACCCCGACCTTCACGCCCCGGTATCCGACCTCGGCCCGCAGGCTGTGCGCGAAGGCCTCCACGCCCGACTTGGACGCGCAGTACGCGGTCATCATCGGCGCCGGTGTCATCGCCGCGAGGGAGGCGATCTGGAGGAAGTAGCCGCGGCTCTCCATGAGCACCGGCAGGAAGGCCCGCCCGGTCACCGCGCCGCCGATCAGATTGACCTCGATGACCCGCCGCCACGCCTCGGGGTCCGAGTCGACGAACGGCCCGCCCGAGGCGACCCCGGCGTTGGCGACGACGATGTCGATCTTCCCGAACCGCGCCTTGACCTCCTGGGCGACCCGCGCCATCGCCTCGTGGTCGGTGACGTCCGCGAACCAGTGGTCGCTCTCCGAGTGCAGCCGCTCGGAGACCCTCTTCAGCTCGTCCGGCTCCAGGCCGACCAGCGCGAGCTTCGCGCCGCGCGCCGAGAGCTTGCGGGCCAGCAGCTCGCCCACACCACGTGCCGCGCCCGTGACGACGACGACCTGTCCTTCGAGACTCCGCCTGTCGCTCATGCGACCTCCTCCTTCTCGGCCGTGCCGTCCGTGCCTGCGTCCGCGCCCGCGTCCCTGCCCGCCGGGAGGTGCCCGGCGACGAGCTCCCGGATCTTCGCCGTGACCGCCTCCGGCGCCTCCACCGGCGTCATGTGGCCCATGCCCGTCAGCTCGGTGAGCCCGAGGCAGTCGGGCAGCGCCGCCGCGAGGGCGCGGGCCTGCGCGGGCGGCGTCATCCGGTCCTCCGTACCCGCGATCACCGCCGCGGGCACCCGCAACTCCCGTACGCCCGCGTCGAGATCGAGCTCGGCGAGGACGTGGCCCCAGGGCGCCCTGGCGCCCCGCGGGCAGGCGTGCACGATCCGGGCGCAGGCGTCCACCCGGTCGGGGGCGGAGCCCGCTCCCATCGTCGCGTACTTGAGTATCCGCCGGGAAACCGGTGTGACCGGTCCGAGCGGGGCCTTCGCACGGAGGATCGCGCGGGTCATCCGGGTCCGCACGGCCCCGGCCCGGACCGGCACCACCAGCGACTCGGCGGCCAGCCGCGAACTGCCGGTGCTGCACAGCAGTACGGCCGCCGCGTGCTCGCGCAGCCCGGCCCGCCGCGAGGCCGCCATGATCGTCATGCCGCCCATGGAGTGCCCGGCGAGCACGGCCTTCTCACCCGGTGCGAGGGTGGCGGCCAGCACCGCTTCGAGGTCGTCGGCGAGGGCGTCGGTGCTGTATCCCTCGCGGCCGACGGCGGGCGAACGGCCGTGGCCCCGCTGGTCGTAGGCGACGACCCGGTGGTCCACCGCGAGGTCCCGGATCTGCGCGTCCCAGAATCGGGTACTGCACGTCCAGCCGTGCGCGAGGACCACCGCGGGGGCGCCGTCCCGCCCGTGCACCTCGACATGGATCCGGGCGCCGTCGGCGGAGAGCGCGGTCAGCTCCCGCGCGGGGACCGGCGGGGCGTCGTCGCGCCGCAGCAGCCGGCTCATCCCACGACCTCCTCGGCGACGGCCTTCGCCGCGGCGGTGGCCTGCTTCGGGACGCGTACGACCTCGTACTCCGAGAGGTCGACCGACCGTGTCACCTTGCGGAATTCGGCGGTGGTGCCCGGCCAGACGGTGGTGTTGCGCCCGTTGGCGTCCAGGTACCAGCTGTTGCAGCCGCCGGTGTTCCACACGGTGCGCTTCATCCGCTCCTGGACGCGGCGGTTCCAGGCCCCGACCGCCGAGGCCCGCGCGTCGAGTGCGACCCGTCCGCCCAGTACGTTCAGCTGGCGCAGGTAGTCGGCCATGTAGTTCAGCTGGGACTCGATCATCAGGATCATCGAGGAGTTCCCGAGCCCGGTGTTGGGGCCGATGATCGTTATCCAGTTGGGGAAGCCGGCGGCGCTGGCGCCGCGCAGCGCCTGCATGCCGTCCTTCCAGGAATCGGCGAGCGTGATGCCGTCCGCGCCCACCACGCGCTCGGCGATCGGCATGTCGGTGACGTGGAAGCCGGTGCCGAAGACGATCGCGTCGGCCTCGGTCTCCGTACCGTCGGAGGCGACGAGCGTGGAGCCGCGCACCTCGGCCAGGCCGGAGGCGACCACGTCCACGTTGGGCTTCGCGAGCGCCGGGTAGTAGGCGCTGGAGAGCAGGATGCGCTTGCAGCCGATGCGGTACGAGGGGGTCAGCTTGGCCCGCAGCGCGGGGTCCTTGATGGCCCGCGCCATGTTGGCCTTGGCTATCTTCTCGACCATGCCCAGCTCACCCGGATGCTTGGTGAAGGCGCTGACCTGCAACTCCCGTATGCCCCACAGCAGTCCGCGGCGCGCGGTGCCGGTGATGGGCAGTGCGCGGTGCAGCCGGCGCTCGACACCGCTGATCTTCCGGTCCATGCGCGGCATGACCCAGGGCGGGGTGCGCTGGAAGAGCGTCAGGCTGCCGACCTTCGGCTGGATCGCGGGCACGATCTGGATGGCGGAGGCGCCGGTGCCGATCACGGCGACGCGCTTGCCGGTCAGATCGGCGTCGTGGTCCCAGCGGGCCGAGTGGAAGACCTTGCCGGGGAAGTCGGCGAGACCGGGGATGTCCGGCGTCTTCGGGTCGGAGAGCGGACCGCTCGCGGAGACGACGACATCGGCGGTGAAGGAGGCCCCGTTCGCCGTCTCGATGGCCCAGTGCAGCTCTTCGCGGTCCCAGCGCATGACCGTCACTTCATGGCCCAGCCTGAGGTGCGGGCGCAGCCCGAAGGTGTCCGCCACACGCTCCAGGTAGGCGCGGATGTGCTCCTGCCCGGAGAAGGTGCGCGGCCACTCGGGGTTGGGTGCGAACGAGAACGAGTAGAGGTGGGACGGTACGTCGCAGGCGCAGCCCGGGTAGCTGTTGTCGCGCCAGGTGCCGCCGACGGATTCGGCCCGCTCCAGGACGACGAAGTCCGTGATGCCTTCGCGGCGCAGCCGGACCGCGGCCCCGAGGCCCCCGAACCCGGATCCGATCACCGCCACTCGTACGTGCTCGTGCTGGGCCATGCTGCCGCCTCCCGCGGTCCGTCACACGACTCTGCCAGCAATCACTGGCATTGTTGGGAGAGTAGAGCAGCCCCGTACCGATGGGTAGGGGTACGGCAAGGGAAAGTTACCGGCGGTACAACATAGGGTGCGGGTGTGGCTGACGGACGCGAGCACCGCGAATACCGCATGGAGGAGCTGGCCAAGGAGGCCGGCATCCCCGTGCGGACCGTGCGTTTCTACCGGGAGCGCGGACTGATCTCGCCACCCCGCCGCGAGGGGCGAATCGCCTGGTACGACGACCACCATCTGGCCCGGCTGCGCACCATCACGGGCCTGCTGGAGCGCGGCCACACCCTCACCGGCATCGCCGATCTCGCCCGCACCTTCGAGAGCGGCCGCGATGTCGCCGAGGTGCTGGGCCTGGGCGAGCCGACCGAGGAGACCCCGGTACGCCTCACACCCGAGCAGCTCGCGGACTACTTCGAGGGCGAGACCACCGCGGAGAACCTGGCCGCCGCCCTCGACCTGGGCTATCTCGCCACCGACGGCGACGAGATCGTCCACATCAGCCGCCGCCTGCTGGAGGTCTCGTCCGAGCTGGTACGGGAAGGGGTGCCGCTCGCCACGGTGCTCGCGGTCGGCCGCCGCGTCCGCGAGCACGCCGACGCGCTCGCCGAACTCTTCGTGGGCGTCCTGGAGAACCACGGCGACGAGGCCGAACCGCCCCAACTCCGGCCGCTGGCCCGCGCGGTGGTGGACGCCGAGCTCTCCATGGCCCTGGACCGGCGCCTGCGCCGCGAGAACACCGACGAGCCGCCGCGGAACCCCTGCTGACGGATGGCCACACGGCGGCCGACGGACCGTTTTCCTTGATCGCACGCCGGGATACTGCCCGGATCGAGCCGCCCGGCACTCCCCGCGTTCGCACGCTCTACTGTTCGAACACCACCGTCACGGGTGCATGATCACTCCACCGCTCGGCGTGCGTCGCGGCCCGCTCGACCCAGCCCTTCACCGCGCGCCCGGCCAGCCCCGGCGTCGCCACCTGGTAGTCGATCCGCCAGCCGGTGTCGTTGTCGAAGGCCCGCCCGCGGTAGGACCACCACGAGTACGGCCCCTCCTCGTCGGGGTGCAGCGCCCGTACGACATCGACGTACTCGGCCTCGTCGAAGACCCGGGTCAGCCACTCCCGCTCCTCGGGGAGGAAGCCGGAGTTCTTCTTGTTGCCCTTCCAGTTCTTCAGGTCGGCCTCCTGGTGGGCGATGTTCCAGTCGCCGCAGACCACCACCTCGCGGCCGTCGGCCGCGGCCCGCTTCTTCAGGCCCTTCAGGTACGGGAGGAA
Organism: Streptomyces sp. NBC_00984; assembly: GCF_045162475.1. Classification (NCBI taxonomy): domain Bacteria; kingdom Bacillati; phylum Actinomycetota; class Actinomycetes; order Kitasatosporales; family Streptomycetaceae; genus Streptomyces; species Streptomyces sp. NBC_00984. The sequence continues at coordinate 5,373,879 of NZ_CP108734.1, read as the reverse complement.
CGCGGCCATGAACCGCTCCTTCTCGTCCTGCTTCTCGGTCCCGACCTCGCCGGAGGGCAGATACAGGCTCGCGACCGTGACACCCGGCAGGTCGATCTCGACGTAGCGCCCGCTCGCGTCGAACTCCTCGCTACCGGCGTCCCCGAAGCCGCCGAACCCGATCTGCACACGCTCGGGCGCCCGCCGCGAGTAGAGGGAGACCCCGGCCCGCCCCTTGGCGGCGGCCGACGCGTGCACGGTGTGCCAGCCCTCCGGCTCACGCACCTCCTCGGGCAGCTGCTGCGGCTCGGCCCGCACCTCCTGGAGGCAGATCACATCGGCTTCGGTCCGGGCCAGCCACTCGGCGAAGCCCTTCTTGGCGGCGGCACGGAGCCCGTTCACATTGACGGAGGTCACAGTCAGCATCCCGGCACGATACCGACATTCACGAACCGCATACACGTACCATCATCCGCATGAATATCCACCCTCGGCCCTTCGACCACCCCGACGCCGTCAAACTCAACGACCAGGTGCAGCTCGAATACGCCGAGCGGTACGGGGACGAGGGCGATGTCACACCGCTCGACCCCTCGATGTTCGAGCCTCCGAACGGTCTGTATCTGCTCGCCTACGACGCGCGCGACCGCCCCGTCGCCACCGGCGGCTGGCGCACCCAGGACCGGAACGACGAGGGCTACTCGGACGGCGACGCCGAGCTCAAGCGGATGTTCGTGATACCCGAGGGCCGGGGCAACGGACTGGCGCGCCGCATCCTGGCCGCGCTGGAGGCCGACGCGCGGGCGGCGGGCCGGGTCCGCATGGTTCTGGAGACCGGGGACAAGCAGCCCGAGGCCATCGCGCTGTACGCGTCCAGCGGTTACGCCCCGTGCGAGAAGTTCGGCCACTACCGCATGTACGAGAGCAGCCGCTGCTTCGCCAAGCCGCTGCGGTAGCGGTCCTGGGCCTCAGAGGCTGTCAGGCGTCGGCCGCGTACTTCCAGAACTCCCGCATCAGCGTGGGCGGGGTCGGTCCGGCCATTTCCAGCTGGGTCAGCAGGATGGCGACCGCGCCGGTGGCGGGCGTGAGATGTCCCGCCGTTCCCGTGCCGCCCACCCAGCCATAGCGTCCCGGTACGTTCCAGGGCTCGATGGCCTCGACGTCGACCGAACCGCCGTAGCCCCAGCCCTGCCCCTCCAGGAACAACGTGCTGCGCTCGCGCTGCGCCCGCGTCAGATGGTCGGTGGTCATCAGCCGCACCGACTCGGCCGACAGCAGCCGGCGCCCGCCGGGGCTCCCTTCCGGGTTCCCCTCCGCGAGCAGCATCCGGGCGAAGGCGTACCAGTCGTCGGCGGTCGAGACCAGCCCGCCGGTGCCGGACGGGAACGCGGGCACGCTGCTCCACTGCCCGTCCGGGCCATCGACCAGTTGGAGGCCGCCACCCTCCGGGGCGGTGCGGTAGTAGCTGGTGAACCGGTCGGCCTTGTCGGCCGGCACGGCGAATCCGGTGTCGGCCATGCCCAGCGGCTCGAACAGCCGCTCCGCCAGGAACTCGGGCAACGGCCGGTCCGAGACCCGGGCGATCAGCACGCCGAGGATGTCGGAGCAGGTGTTGTACAGCCATGCCTCGCCCGGCTGGTCGAGCAGCGGGATACGGGACAGCGTGGCCATCCACGCGTCCGGCTCCTCGATGGCCTGGGGCTGCAGCGATCCCTGCTTCAGCTCGCTGAACAGCAGCCCGACCGCGGGGAGCGAGAAGTCCGACGGGAAGCCGTACCCGGCCCGGAAGGTGAGCAGATCGGACACGGTGATGACCTTCTCGGCGGGCACCACGTCGTCGACCGGCGAAGCGGGCGTACGGACCACCTTCGGTGCCGCCAGCTCCGGCAGCCACTGCCGCACCGGTTCGTCCAGTGCGATCCGGCCCTCCTCGACCAGCATCATGGTCGCCGCGGCGGTGACGGGCTTGGTCATCGAGGCGATGCGGAAGATCGAGTCCCTGGCCATCGCGGCCGTACCGCCCGCATCGGCGGAGCCGACCGCCGCCACCTCGACCCGGTCGCCACGGGCCACCAGGCCCACGGCTCCCGGCGCCGCTCCGCCGCCGACGTGCTTCTCCAGGAGATCGCGCAGATTGCTCATCGGTCCACCTTCTCGCTCGTACGCCCAGAAGCAGGACTGCCGCACCGCCCCGGACTCATCGGTCCCGGAGCCGCTCCCCCGACGGCTCAGCGCACCCGGCCGACGCCCACGTAGAAGCCGCTGCGCTCCCGCACCGGCGCGGGCTCCTCGCGGTACCACTCCGTGGCGAAGACCAGCCCCGGCTCGACCAGGTCCAGCCCCTCGAAGAAGGGCTCGACCTCGCTCCGGGTACGCATCCGCAGCGGGATCGCACCCTTCTTGTACGCGGTCTCGGTCTCCTGCTTGAGCTCCGGGTGCTGGTCGGCCGTGCCGTGCGAGAGCACCAGGAAGCTGCCTGCGGGGAGCGCGTCGACGAGGGTGCGGGTGAGGCCGTACGGGTCCTCGTCGTCCGGCAGGAAGTGCAGGAGCGCGATGAGGGAGAGCGCGATGGGCCGGTCGAAGTCGAGCAGCTCACGGGCGTGTTCGAGGATCGCCCCGGGCCGGCGCACATCCGCGTGGAGGTAGTCGGTGATGCCCTCCGGCCTGCTGATCAGCAGCGCCTCCGCGTGCCGCAGGACGATCGGGTCGTTGTCCGCGTAGACGACCCGGGCGGACGGCGTGATGCCCTGGACGACCTGGTGCAGATTGGGTTCCGTGGGGATGCCGGTGCCGATGTCGAGGAACTGGTCGACCCCGCTGCGGGCCAGCCAGGCGGAGGCCCGGTGCATGAAGGCCCGGTTCCGCGCCGCGTTGCCCCGCGCCTCCTCGGGCAGCTTCTCCGCCACCTGCTGGTCGACCGGGTAATTGTCCTTGCCACCCAGCAGCCAGTCGTAGACGCGCGCGGGGTGGGGCTTGCTGGTGTCGATCTGGGGCCTGGGCATGCCGGCTTTCACAGGGACGCTCCTCCGTACGGAAAATCACGAGCAGCCGAGCACTCGGCCTGACGCGGGAACACCCCCGGCAGCACACACGGAACAGGCGAGCACCGCCAGCGTAGTTGGCCCCGCCGACACCGCCCGACGACCCCCACCGTCACTGCTCCTCCCACGGCGGCGGCGCGGCCCTGCCCCCGTCGTCGGGCAGCATCACCAGGCGTACGGCCATCTGACGTGCGTCCGGCGGGTGTTCGCCGGGCGGGCTCGTGTACTTGTGCAGCAGCGCCTGGTACTCCTCGGCGAACGAGGCGACCTGCTCCTTCGTCATCCGCAGCCCGGCGCGGTAGATCTGGTTCCACCCCGCCGAGGCGTCGTAACCGGCGTACGCCTTCACGACCAGGTTCAGGTCATGGGTCATCTTGAGCGCGCCGAGCTTCACGGCGGCCTCGCGCTCGTCCTCGGTCATCTCCAGGCCGGGCGGCGTGAAGATGTTCGTCATGAGCGACTTCCACCAGCGCTCCCGCCCGGTGGAACGCTCCTCGATCTCCGCGATCAGATTCAGCTCGGCGAGCTTGCGCAGGTGGTAGCTGGTGGTGCCGGTGGACTCGCCGAGGGCCTTGGCGACGCTGGTGGAGTTCGCTTCGCCGTGTTCGCCGAGATAGCTCAGGATGTCGCGGCGCACCGGGTTGGACAGCGCCTTGTAGAAGGCCTTGAGGTCCGGGCCGGTGAGCACTCTCGTCTCGGGACGCTCGACCATGCCCGCCAGCATAGTGCAGAGGTTCTCTGCAATCGTTGCAGAGACTGTTTGCAGAATCTCTCTGCAATGATTACGTTGGCCCGGGAGGCGCCACCGGGCGCCGGGATTCGGGGGGATACCCATGTCTGATTCGCTGGACGCCCGGACGCGGGACGAGATCGACGACCAGGTGGCGGAGGCCTTCGACGCCTACCTGTCCGACCGCCTGGCGGAGCGGGGCCCGCTGCGCACGGCCCTCACCACGGGGCGCGGCGCCCGGGTCGTGCTGGGCACGGTCGCCCTCGGCGCCCTCGCAACGGCACTCGCGCCGGGCGGCATTGCCGCCATCTGCTGGATCTGGGGCGCCATCGCGGCGATCGACGTCGCCTGGCTGCGGACGGCCCACCGCCGCTGACGATCCGTGAGCCGATTCGCCGCACATCCATCGCGGCACGGCCCTTCGCGGAAAGCGGGCCCCAAAACGACGAGATCCCGCCCGATCTTTCGATCGGACGGGATCTCATGTGTGCGGTGGACCTGTGGGGATTTGAACCCCAGACCCCCTCGATGCGAACGAGGTGCGCTACCAGACTGCGCCACAGGCCCTTGCAACGAGTGAAACTCTAGCACCCCGAACGGGGTGCTCGGAAATCCGGTCCGTGCTGGTCAGCCGAGGCGGGGACGCAGCGGGGCCCGGGGCGGGCTCACTCGTTGGCGGCCCGGGGGCGCTCCCCGTCCTCGTACTGGTCGAAGAGCGGCGTCCGGCCCCGGTCGCGGGTGCGGCGGGACTGGTTGGTGCGCTGACGCGGCGCCGGGTCGACCGGGGGTGCCACGGGGTGCGAGGTGCCCGTCTGGGTCGGCTCGGCGGCGCTGGAGCGGGCCGCGCTCCACGTCTCCGGGTTGCCGACCTCGACGCCGCCCGTGGCGCGCGGGGCGACCGGGGCCGTGACGTAGGTCGGCAGCGGGACCGGGACCGGCTCCCAGCTGTCGCCCTGGACCCGGCCGCGTTCGCGCTGCTGGTCGACCCATTCCGCGTGGTCCGTCTGCTCGACCAGGGCGCGGCGGCCGGCCTCCTGCGGGGAGACCACGGGCGCGGGCTCCGGCTCGGGGCGGCGCGCTTCGGGCTCCTCGTCGGGCTCGGCGGGGGCCGCCGCGGCCGGCTGGTGCCTGCGGGGACGGTTCTCGCGCAGATGCTGCGCCGCCACCTCGGCCCGGCGCCGGTCCATGGTGAAGGCGAACCGGCGCCGCTCCTGGGTCCGCAGATGCACGATGTACGTGCTCAGCAGCACGGCCGGAACCGCGGGCGCCCAGAGGAAGTGGAGGCCGCCGACGGCCGCGACGACCGCGCCGAGGGTGAAGGCCAGGAAGAGGACGACGGTGGTGCGCCGACGGCGCGCGAGGACCTGGAGGCGCTGGGCACGCCGGACGCGCTCGGCGTCCGTTCCGCCCGGACGCGGGCGTGCGCGCCGCGCGGAGGACGGTGCCTGCGCCCGTGCCGGTCCGGGACGCTCCCCGGCCGTGCGCGCCGGGTCGTGCACCCGGGCTTCGGTATGCGCGTCGGGCGCGGCGAAGGCCCGGACGTCCACGGAGTCCATTCGGTCCGTGGCGACGTCCGGGTCGGCGTCGGGCTCCGCCTCCTCGGCAGTGCGCTCCCGCAGGTCCTTGGCGTACCGGCGCTCCATCGCCGCCCGTCCGGACAGCAGCCGGATGGCGGTGCTGAAGCGTTCCGTCGGACGGGCTTCGTTGAGCTCGTCCTGCCTGCGGAGCCACATCGGCACCAGGTAGGCGGCCCAGGCCCCGACGATGACTGCGTAGATGAGGCCGCTGCTGCTCACGTCTCACACCGTAGAGGGGTTTGCGCGGGGGCATCCGCCAATTGGCCCGGTGTGTCGCACGATCCGGCTGATATCACGGACTTTTTTTGTGATTGTTCAGATCAGCCATGGGGGTTTGTGCGTTCGCCATCGGTCAACTGCCGATCAATATCGAACACTTATTTTATTTCCCGTGGCGTTCCTGGTCGTGCCCGGCGCCAGCGCCGGAGCAGTCCGTCGGGTACTTCCTCCGCGGTGAGCGCGTAGATCAGATGGTCCCGCCAGGCACCGTCGATGTGGAGATAGCGCGGGCGCAGGCCTTCCTCGCGGAATCCCAGTTTCTCCACGACTCTTCTGCTGGGCCCGTTCTCCGGCCGAATGCACACCTCGATGCGGTGCAGCCCGACCGTGCGGAAGCAGTGGTCGACGGCGAGGGCGACCGCGGTCGGCATCACACCGCGACCGGCCACCTCCTGGTCGACCCAGTAGCCGACATGGCCCGAGCACATCGAGCCCCAGGTGATCCCGGCGACCGTCAGCTGACCGACCAGCCGGCCCTCGTACTCGATGGCGAAGGGCAGCATCCGGCCCGCGTTGGCCTCGGCGCGCAGATGACGGACCATCTGACGGTACGTGGGGCGCTGGGCCACCGGTCCGCCCGGGGCGGGCGGCGGCACGGTCGCCTCCCAGGGGCGCAGCCAGTCACGGTTGCGCCGGTTGACCTCGCGCCACATGCGCTGGTCGCGCAGCTTGATCGGACGGAGCACGATCTCGCCGTCGGCGAGGACCACCGGCCAGGTCGAGACGTTCAGCTCGGGCTCCCCGGTCGGGGGTGATCGCCGCCGCGCAACTGGTCGACGGCGTGCACCAGGAGACGGGCGAGGACGGCGAGGCCGTCGCGCACCCCGCCGGTGGAGCCCGGCAGGTTCACGATGAGCGTGCGGCCCGCGACGCCCGCGAGGCCCCTGGAGAGCGCGGCGGTGGGGACCTTGTCGCGGCCCTCGGCGCGGATCGCCTCGGGGATGCCGGGGATCTCGTGGTCGAGGACGCGTCGGGTGGCCTCGGGCGTGCGGTCGGTGGGCGAGATGCCCGTACCGCCGGTCGTGACGATGACGTCGTACCCGGCGGCCGCTCCGGCGCGCAGCGCCTGTTCGACCGGGTCGCCGTCGGGCACGACCTGCGGTCCGTCGACGGCGAAGCCGAGGTCCTTGAGCGCCTCGGAGATCAGGGGGCCGCCCTTGTCGGCGTAGACGCCGGCCGAGGCGCGGTTGGAGGCGGTGACGACGAGGGCGCGATAGGCGGGCGGGGCCGGTGACGCCCCGGGCGCCGTCACGCGTCCGCTCCGTCCGCCTCGGTGCGCCGGTAGTCGCCGGACTTGCCGCCCGACTTCGACTCGACCCGTACGTCCGTGATGACCGCCGCCTTGTCGACCGCCTTGATCATGTCGATCACGGTGAGCGCGGCGACGGAGACTGCGGTCAGGGCCTCCATCTCGACGCCGGTGCGGTCCGTGGTCCTCACGGTGGCCGTGATCTCCACCGCGTCGTCGGCGACGCCCAGGTCGACCTCGACGCCGGAGACGGCCAGCGGGTGGCAGAGCGGGATCAGGTCGGGGGTGCGCTTGGCGCCCATGATCCCGGCGATACGGGCGGTGGCGAGGGCGTCGCCCTTGGGGACTCCTTCGCCGCGGAGCAGCTCGACGACGCGCGGCGAGACGAGGACCCGGCCGCTGGCACGGGCCACCCGCGCGGTGACGTCCTTCTCCGAGACGTCGACCATGCGGGCCGCGCCCGCCTCGTCGATGTGCGTCAGCCTGTTCTGCGTACTCAACTAACTCCGCCTCGCGGTAGGGCGCCGGTTGCCCGCTCGGCCCGCACCGGGGTACGGGCCGGGGGCCCGGGGGTGTCCCCGGGAAGGCACAGCGGCAGACACCGTACCGCCACCGCCCGGCGATCAGCGGAGCAGGACCACCTCGGTCTCCGTGCCGGGCTCGGCGGAGGTGACGTCCTCGGGCAGCACGATGAGCGCGTCCGCCTGCGCGAGTGCGGCGATCAGATGCGAACCGGAACCGCCGACGGGGGTGACCGTGTCGGCCTCCGCGTCGTACGTACCGCGCAGGAACTGGCGCCTGCCGGACGGCGAGGAGAGTGCCTTGTCCGTCTTCAGCACGGCCCGGACGGTGGGGCGGTTCACGTCCGGCAGACCCATCAGGGCCCGGATCGCGGGCCGTACGAACAGCTCGAAGGAGATGTACGACGAGACGGGGTTGCCCGGCAGCGCCAGCAGCGGTGTGTGGTCGGGGCCGATCGAGCCGAAGCCCTGCGGCTTGCCCGGCTGCATGGCGAGCTTGCGGAAGTCGATGCCGCTGCCCGGTTCGTCCTCGTCGCCCACCGAGGACAGGGCCTCCTTGACGACGTCGTACGCGCCGACGCTGACGCCGCCGGTGGTGACGACGATGTCGGCGCGGATCAGCTGGTCCTCGATGGTGGCGCGGAGCGTATCGGCGTCGTCGGTGACGGCGCCGACCCGGTAGGCAATCGCTCCGGCGTCCTTGGCCGCGGCCGTGAGCGCGAAGCTGTTCGAGTCGTAGATCTGGCCGCCGGTCAGTTCCTCGCCGGGCTGGACCAGTTCGCTGCCGGTGGAGATGACGACGACGCGCGGCCGGGGCCGCACCTTCACCGTCGACCGGCCGATCGCGGCGAGCAGGCCGATCTGCGGCGGGCCGACGACCGATCCGGCGCTGAGCGCCGGATCGCCCGGCTTGACGTCGCTGCCGCGGGCCCTGACATGGGCGCGGGCCTCGACGGGGCGGTACACCCGGACCTCGCCGCCTGCGGCCTCCGGGGCGTCCCGGTGGGAGCGCATGGTGTCGGCGGGGCCGCCGCCCGTGCCGCCGTCGGTCCACTCGACCGGGACCACGGCCTCGGCGCCGGCCGGCAGCGGGGCGCCGGTCATGATGCGGGCGGCCTCACCGGGGCCGACGGCCCGGTCGCCGGGCAGGCCGTCATCGCCCGCCGCGACGTCACCGATGACGGTGAGCACCGCGGGGAACTCCTCGTCGGCGCCCTCGACATCGGCGACGCGGACCGCGTACCCGTCCATCGAGCTGTTGTCGAAGGGCGGCAGCGCGATCTCCACCATGACGTCCTCGACGAGGACGCAGCCCTGGGCATCGTGCAGTTGCAGCTCGATGGGTTCGAGCGGGTGCACCGCTTCGAGAATGTCTGCCAGGTGCTCGTCCACCGACCACATCGTGCTGCTCAAAGTGCTACATCTCCTCGGTGACGTAACTGCGGAGCCAGGTCTTGAAGTCCGGGCCCAGGTCTTCACGTTCGCACGCGAGTCTGACAATGGCACGGAGGTAATCGCTCCGGTCACCGGTGTCATAGCGGCGGCCCTTGAAGACGACACCGTGCACGGGGCCGCCGGCCTTCTCGTCCTCGGCGAGGAGCTGGAGCGCGTCGGTGAGCTGGATCTCGCCGCCGCGGCCCGGCTCGGTCCTGCGCAGTATCTCGAAGACGGCGGGGTCCAGGACATAGCGGCCGATGATGGCGAGGTTGCTGGGCGCCTCGGCGGGGTCGGGCTTCTCGACGAGGCCGGTGATGCGCACCACATCGCCTTCGGCGGTGGGCTCGACGGCCGCGCAGCCGTACTGGTGGATCTGCTCCGGCGCGACCTCCATCAGCGCGATGACGCTGCCGCCCTCGCGCTCCTGGATCTCGACCATGCGGGCCAGCAGCGGGTCGCGCGGGTCGATCAGGTCGTCGCCGAGAAGGACCGCGAACGGCTGGTCCCCGACGTGCGGTGCGGCGCACAGCACGGCGTGGCCGAGGCCGCGCGGGTCGCCCTGCCGGACGTAGTGCATGGTGGCCAGGTCGCTCGACTCCTGGACCTTCTTGAGCCGTTCGGCGTCTCCCTTCCGGGTGAGCGCGGACTCCAGCTCGTAATTGCGGTCGAAGTGGTCCTCGAGCGGACGCTTGTTGCGGCCGGTGATCATCAGTACGTCGGAGAGACCGGCGGTCACCGCTTCCTCGACGACGTACTGGATCGCGGGCTTGTCGACCACAGGCAGCATCTCCTTGGGAGTGGCTTTGGTGGCCGGCAGGAAGCGGGTACCGAGCCCCGCAGCCGGAATGACGGCCTTGCTGATCCTGGGGTGCGACTGAGTCATGCGCAGAACGATAACCGGTGCGTATGTGAGGAAGATGAGGGTCCGGTTAACTTTGTACGCCTATATGCACATGCGAGAGATCCAGGGGTGCCCGTTGAGCACAGAGATGTCCCGAAAGGCGCAGCTCCGACGTGAACTGCTGGCCGCACGGCGCCTTCTGACCAGGGAAGACGTGGAGAACGCCGCGGTGGTTCTGTCCCGGGGCGCATTGGATCTCACGGAGTTGTCCGGGGCCCGTACCGTCGCCGCCTACGTCTCGGTGGGCAGCGAGCCGGGTACCCGCGCACTGCTGGACGCGCTGCGCGCCCGTGAGGTGCGGGTACTGCTGCCGGTTCTCCTCGCGGACAACGATCTGGACTGGGCGCCGTACGAAGGAGCCGACCGTCTCGTCGGGGCCGGCCGCGGGCTGCTGGAGCCGGACGGCGCGCGGCTCGGCCCCGAAGCGGTCCTGGAGGCGGACGCGGTCCTGCTGCCGGGCCTCGCGGTGGACGGGCGCGGGATGCGGCTCGGGCGCGGCGGCGGCAGCTACGACCGGGTGCTGGCCAGGCTCGCCGCGGCCGGGGCACATCCCGCGCTGATCGTCCTGCTGTACGACAACGAGGTGGTCGCGCGGGTCCCGGAGGAACCGCACGACCACCCCGTGGACGTGGTGGTGACACCGGCCATGATCCGCCGGACAGGCCCTAGGGCTTGAGGGTCAGGGTGTCGGTCGTCGTCTTGGAGACGGCGTTCGTGCCGTAGGACCAGTCGAGCAGTTCACCGTTGACCCACTTGTCGGTCTGATCGGTGTAGTGCGCGCTGAACGCGTGCCCGGAGGCGCCGGTGAGGTTGATCCAGCGGGACTTGTCCCAGTCCCCCACATTGACCACCATCCGCATCGACGGGACCCAGACGACCTCGTAGCCGCCCGCCGCGTTCCAGCCGGTGGCGTTCACCGCGGCCTCGCCGCCGCCGAGGTTCCACGGGCCGCGGTTGAGGGCCCGCTGGAGCAGGCCGGGGCCCTCGGTGCCGAGGGTCTGGTTCTTCAGGGTCAGCTGGTGCAGCCGGCCCCAGCTCCAGGTGGTGATGTCCTTGCCGAGCTTGGCGGTCAGCTCCCAGCGGGCGTCCTCCATGGCACGGGCGAAGAGCTGGTCACGGTTCTCGGTCGGCTCGTCCCGGCCGCTCCTCGGCGCCTTCCACCAGTCGCTGTTCTGGTCCTCCATCAGGTCGGCGACCACCTGGTACCAGCGGTCACCGCCGTCGGGCTGGGCGGAGTCCGCGTCGCGCCGGCCGCACTCGCGCACCAGCCTGTCCTGCTCGTCGACCGGGCCCGAACCGCCGGCCCGGGGCACGTTGAGGCACTCGCCCTCGACCCGCAGCTCCTTGGGCAGCTTGTTGCCGAAGGCCAGCTTGAGGATGTTGCGCCAGACCGCGTTGAAGTACGCGGCCGCGGCCGAGTCGGGCTCCTGGGTGTAGTCCCAGCCCTCCAGGAGCTTCTGTGCCTCGCGGACGCTCTTGTCCGAGACGTTGATCTTCATCAGCTCGGGCACCAGCAGCGCGGCGATCTCGCTGGTGTTGTCCATCTGCATCTTCTGCATGTCTTCGGTCGAGATCTTCCCGCCGCCCTTGATCTTCGACTGGATCAGGTCGTCGATCCGCTGGCTGCGGGTGCCGTAGCCCCAGTCCTTGGTCAGCAGGTGGGGGTACTTCTTCTCGTCGATCACGGCCTGGTTGGCGGTGACGATGTAGCCGCGCTTCGGGTCGTACTCGTAGGGCAGCTCGTCGAACGGGACCGGGTCCTTCTTCCAGCCGTAGTCCGAGGACCAGCCGGGGCTGGGCATCGTGCCGTTGCCCTTGAGGCGCACCGGGATCGTGCCGGGTGCCTGGTAGCCGATGTGGCCCTTGGTGTCGGCGTAGATGAGGTTCTGCGAGGGGACCTCGAAGTGCTCGGCCGCCGCCCGGAAGGTGGTGAAGTCCTTGGCCCGGTTGAGCTCGAAGACCGCATCCATGGACTTGCCGGGTTCCAGCGCGGTCCACTTCAGGGCGACCGCGTAGCCGTCGGCCCGGTCCGGCGCCGCGTTGGTGACGGGGGCCTTCTGGCCGACCTTCTCCAGTTCGCTGCTGCGGTCGGAGACCAGCGGGCCGTTGTTCGTCTCGCGGACGGTGATCTTCCGGTCCTTGCCGCCGGCGACCTTGATGGTCTCGTCGCGGGTGGTGAAGGGCTTGACCTTGCCGTCGTACAGGTAGCCGTCGCCGGAGACCTTCTCCAGGAAGAGGTCGGTGACGTCCGCGCCGAGGTTGGTGAAGCCCCAGGCGATGTCCTGGTTGTGACCGATTATCACGCCGGGCATCCCGGCGAAGGTGTAGCCGGCGGTGTCGTACTGGCAGGTCTTCGTGATCTCGCGGCAGTGCAGGCCCATCTGGTACCAGAGCGAGGGCAGCTGCGGCGCCAGGTGCGGGTCGTTGGCGAGCAGCGGCTTGCCGGTCGTCGTGTAGTCGCCGGAGACCACCCAGGAGTTGGACCCGATGCCGTTGCCGTTCGGGCCGAGCAGCGCCGGGATCTGGTCGAGGGTGTCGGAGAGCGAGGAGAGCTGGGTGTTCAGGCCCTCGGTGGCGCCCTGCATGGTGTTCGAGCCGATGGAGTCGGACGGGGTCGCGTCCGGGTCGAACTTGCCGGTGACCGGGGAGACCGCCCCCTGGTCCACGATCGGCCGGTGCTTCTCGTACGGGTACGCCGGGTAGAGGTCCTCGATCTGCTTCGCGTCGAGCCGGCTGGTCATCAGCGAGCGGTCGATCTCGTCCTGCATGTTGCCGCGCAGGTCCCAGGCCATGGCCTTGAGCCAGGCGACCGAGTCGACCGGGGTCCACTCGGTCGGCTTGTAGTCGTTGGTGAAGCCGAGGGCCGCGTACTCGACGGAGATGTCCTTGCCGTCGCGCCCCTTGAGGTAGGCGTTGACGCCGTCCGCGTACGCCTGGAGGTTCTTCTTGGTGTCCTCGGACAGGACGTTGTCGTACTCCTCCTGCGCGACCTTGCGCCAGCCCAGCGTGCGCAGGAAGGAGTCCGTCTCGACCTGGCCGGAGCCGAACATCTCGGAGAGCCGGCCGGCCGTCATGTGACGGCGGACGTCCATCTCCCAGAAGCGGTCCTGCGCCTGGACGAAGCCCTGGGCACGGAAGAGGTCGGCATCGGTGTCGGCGTACAGCTGCGGGATTCCGTAGCTGTCGCGTTTGACGTCGACGTTGCCGTCGAGGCCGTCGAGCTTCATCGACCCGGTCGTCTGCGGGTACGAGGCCCGCACGGTGGATACGGACCAGAACGTCCCGTAACCGATACCCGCGACAAGCGCCAGCACCAGAACGATCACGATCAGGCGGGCACGTCGCCCCTTCTTCCTGCCGGTCTTCGCACCGGCGGAACCGGTGGCGGCGGAAGAGGCGGTGGTATTGGCGGGCATCGCTGTCCTTCGAGGGGCAGGTGGTCCTGGGAGTGCAGGAGCAACCATAGGCGCAGCGCCGGGACGGCTCTGACGCGGTATCGGGATGGTTCGAATTGCGCAGCGATCGTACGAGCGCTCGAACGCGTCAAGAAAACGTTAAAGATTAGGTAAGGTAACGAAGTACCGGCCGCCAACGGCCGATGCCGAAGGTCGATCGACCCGGCAGGCGTACGCAGGGAAGGAACGGCCACTGTCTGTCCACACGCTCAACGAACTCCTGCTCGTCTGCTCGCTCGTTCTGCTCGTCGCGGTGGTGGCGGTGCGCATCTCGTCCCGCAGCGGGCTCCCCAGCCTGCTCCTGTACCTCGGCATCGGGATCGCCATAGGGCAGGACGGCATCTTCGACGTCAAGTTCGACAATGCGGAACTGACCCAGGTCATCGGCTACGCCGCACTCGTCGTGATCCTCGCCGAGGGTGGCCTGGGCACGAAGTGGAAAGAGATCAGACCGGCGCTGCCCGCCGCGGTGATGCTCTCGCTGGTCGGCGTCGGGGTGAGCGTGGGCGTCACGGCGGCCGGCGCGCACTACCTGGTCGGCCTGGACTGGCGGCAGTCGCTGATCATCGGCGCGGTCGTCTCGTCGACGGACGCCGCCGCGGTCTTCTCCGTACTGCGCAAGGTGCCGCTGCCCGCCCGGGTCACCGGTGTGCTGGAGGCCGAGTCCGGCTTCAACGACGCCCCCGTGGTGATCCTGGTGGTCGCCTTCTCCACCAGGGGGCCGGTGGACAGCTGGTACGTCCTGGTCGGCGAGATAGCCCTGGAACTCGCCATCGGCGCGGCCGTGGGTATCGCCGTCGGCTGGCTCGGCTCGTTCGGACTGCGTCATGTGGCGCTGCCCGCCTCCGGCCTCTACCCGATCGCCGTGATGGCGATCGCGGTGTCCGCGTACGCGGCGGGCGCACTGGCCCACGGCAGTGGCTTCCTCGCCGTCTATCTGGCCGCGATGATCCTCGGCAACGCCAAGCTGCCGCACTGGCCGGCCACCCGCGGCTTCGCCGACGGTCTCGGCTGGCTGGCCCAGATCGGCATGTTCGTGCTGCTCGGGCTCCTGGTCACGCCGCACGATCTGTACGACGACTTCTGGCCGGCGGTCATCGTGGGACTGGTGCTGACCGTGGTGGCGCGTCCGCTGGAGGTCTTCATCTCGCTGGCGCCGTTCCGGCTGCCCTGGCAGGAGAAGGCGCTCATGTCCTGGGCGGGGCTGCGCGGCGCCGTGCCCATCATCCTGGCGACCATCCCGATGGTCGCCGGGGTCGAGGGCTCCACCCGCGTCTTCAACATCGTCTTCGTCCTCGTCGTCGTCTACACCCTCATCCAGGGACCGACGCTGCCCTGGCTCGCGAAGGCCCTGAAGATCTCCGACGATCCGGCCGAGGCCGCCGACCTGGGCATCGAGTCGGCACCGCTGGAGCGGCTGCGCGGCCACCTGCTGTCGGTGGCGATCCCCGGCCGGTCGAAGATGCACGGCGTGGAGGTCGGGGAGCTGCGGCTGCCCGCCGGGGCCGCCGTCACCCTCGTCGTGCGGGACGGCAAGAGCTTCGTACCGGCGCCCTCGACCGTGCTGCGGCGCGGCGACGAGCTGCTGGTGGTCGCCACCGACCCGGTGCGCGACGCCGCGGAGGAACGGCTGCACGCGGTCGGCGAGGGCGGCAAGCTCGCGGGCTGGCTGGGGGCCGGCGGCAGAGGTGGCGGCGGTGGCGAGAGCCCCGGGTCCCATGCGGGACACGATGTGGTCCACGACATGACACACGCGCTGAAATCCGTGAAACGGCGGGGGAAGCCGGGCGGACCCAAGGCGCACCACTGAGGGTGCACGCATTGCGCGTGCACCCTGGGGGGCGCTTCCGATCCGAGGTGCCGGTGGAGTCCTTGCGCACAATCGCAGGTGCACAAGGACCTCTGCCTGTATCATGAAGGGGACCCGATCGACCCCTGTGACGGGGCCGGTCGACTTCAACGACCAACCCGATCGACCAACCCGAACGACCAACTCTGCCTGACGCAGAGCTGGCGCGACCGTATGGCGGTCGTGGCGTCCTCCGCCTCTGCTGAGCGCCCGGCATCTACCGCAGTCCCGCGCGAAGAGGACAGCTCTCGGCAGCACCCGCAGGAACGAGCCCGCACCATCCGTGCCGGGCGCCCCGCGGGAGCCCGGCCACCAGGCGGCAGAAAGGCATGGACCGTGGCGTCCACGGTCACCGACCGCCCCGGATACGGGCAGTTGCTGCGCACCCCGGGTGCGTGGACATTTCTCCTGCCGGGCTTCGCCGCACGGCAGCCCTTCGCGATGCTGACCATCGGCATCGTGCTCCTGGTCCAGCACACCACCGGCTCGTACGGCAGCGCGGGCGCCGTCGCCGCCGTGACCGGTGTCTCCATGGCCCTGTTCGCACCGCAGACCGGCAAGCTCGCCGACCGTTTCGGCCAGCGCGCCGTGCTGCTGCCGGGCGTCCTGGTGCACGCGGCGTCCGTGTCGGTGCTGACGGCGCTCGCGCTGGCGGACGCGCCCCTGTGGGCGCTGTTCGTGGCGGCCGTGCCGACCGGTGCCTCCGTCCCGCAGGTCGGACCGATGGTGCGGGCCCGCTGGGCGGCCGTGCTCGGCGCGGCACCGGGCCGCGAGGCCTCGCCGCTGTTGTCCACCGCGGCCGCCTTCGAATCGGTGACGGACGAGTTCACCTTCGTCATCGGCCCGGTGCTCGCCACCGCGCTGTGCACGGGGGTGCACCCGGCGGCCGGTCTGATCACGGAGGCCACGCTGACCCTGGCCGGCGGGCTGCTCTTCGCCGCGCAGCACCGCACCCAGCCGGCGGTGCGCAACGCCGCGTCCGGCACCTCCCAGCGGCACGCCTCCGCCCTGTCCGTACCGGGTGTACGGGTGCTCGCGGTGGCCTTCCTCGGGATCGGCGCGGTCTTCGGCGGCATGCAGGTCTCGCTGACCGCCTTCGCCGAGGAGATCGGCCGCCCGGGAGCCAACGGTCTGCTGTACGGCGTCTTCGCGGCCGGCAACATGCTCGCCGGGATCGCCTGCGGTGCCATCGCCTGGAAGAGCGGGCCGCGACGGCGGCTGATCGTCGGGTACGTGGCACTGACCCTGACCGCGTCCGGACTGTGGGCGGTGCACTCGGTGCCCCTGCTGGCCGGGCTCGGACTCCTGGTCGGACTCTCCATCGCTCCGGCCCTGATCAGCGGCTACACGCTGGTCGACGCTCTGGTGCCGGGGGCCGCCCGGACCGAGGCGTTCACCTGGCTGACGGGCTCGGTCGCGCTCGGCCAGGCGGCGGCGGTGACGGTCGCCGGACGGCTCGCGGACGCCCACGGAGCCAGCACCGGATTCGTGGTGCCGTTGGTGGGGACCGTACTGGCCCTGATCACCCTGGTGGGACTGCGTTCGAGGCTCGCGCCCGCCGCCTCGGGACGGACCGTGGCACGTGGTGTCGGTCACCGGAAGCCGGTCACGGTGGACTGATGCTGCGGAATACGTCAGTATGGAGCGTCGTTAGCACTCATTGAGTCAGAGTGCCAGGAGGAGCAAGTGCCGACCTATCAGTACCAGTGCACCGAATGTGGCGAGGGCCTCGAGGCGGTGCAGAAGTTCACCGATGACGCCCTCACCGTGTGCCCGAGCTGCGAAGGACGCCTGAAGAAGGTGTTCTCGGCGGTCGGCATCGTCTTCAAGGGTTCCGGTTTCTACCGGAACGACAGCCGCGGCTCCTCGTCGAGCAGCACGCCGTCTTCGTCCTCGGCAAAGGCGTCCGGTTCCGCTTCGTCGTCCGACTCCTCGGCGTCCTCGACGTCGACGGGATCCGACTCGAAGTCGTCCGCCTCTTCCTCGGCGGCGTCGTCGTCCTCCTCGTCCTCGACGAGCGGCACGTCGGCCGCCTGAGCCGGACCGCACGTCCACAGCGCACTTCCGCACCGCACTTGCACCGGGAGCCCCGCCGATCCGTTCGGCGGGGCTCCCGGTGTTTTCCGGCGCCGCTAGTGTGATCGCATGGCGAACGCAGAGATCGGTGTCATCGGCGGCTCGGGCTTGTACTCCTTCCTGGAGGACGTCACGGAGGTGCGTGTGGACACCCCGTACGGTCGGCCGAGCGACTCCCTCTTCCTCGGCGAGGTCGGCGGTCGCCGGGTCGCCTTCCTCCCCCGCCACGGACGCGGCCACCATCTGCCGCCGCACCGCATCAACTACCGGGCCAACCTGTGGGCGCTGCGTTCCGTCGGCGTACGTCAGGTACTCGGCCCGTGCGCGGTGGGCGGCCTGCGCCCGGAGTACGGGCCGGGCACCCTGCTCGTGCCCGACCAGCTGGTGGACCGCACCAAGGCCCGGACGCAGACGTACTACGACGGGGAGATCCGGGCCGACGGTGCGGAGCCGAGCGTCCTGCATCTGGGCTTCGCCGATCCGTACTGCCCCGAGGGGCGCAGGGCGGCGCTGGCGTCGGCGCGGGCGAAGAACTGGGAGCCGGTGGACGGCGGGACTCTGGTCGTCGTCGAGGGACCGCGCTTCTCGACCCGGGCCGAGTCGCGCTGGCATGCGGCGATGGGCTGGTCGGTGGTCGGGATGACCGGTCACCCGGAGGCCGTCCTCGCCCGTGAACTGGGCCTCTGCTACACGACGACGACCCTGGTGACGGACCTGGACGCGGGCGCGGAGGCCGGCGAGGGCGTCTCGCACGGGGAGGTGCTGAAGGTGTTCGCGGCCAACGTGGACCGACTGCGCGCGGTGCTCTTCGACGTGGTGGCCGCGCTGCCCGCGCAGGCGGACCGGGACTGCCCGTGCTCGCACGCGCTGGACGGTCTCAGGACGGGGATCGAGTTGCCCTAGCGGGTGAGCGGGGGCGGTCTTGGGGCAGCGGGGCGGGTGACGGACTTGGGGCAGCGGGGCGGGTGACGGAGTTTTCCACAACGCCGGGGCTGTCCACAGGCCTCGGCGGGAATCTCGCGGACGGTGGATCGTGAGGGGTGTTCGTCCGAAACTCCTCATGGCAGGTGGTGTCGACCATGTTCCCGTCGTCCGTGTCGTTCACGTCGTCCGTGTCTTCCGCGCCGCGCGCGTCGTCCGTATCGCCCTCGGCCTCCTCGGCCTCCTCGGCGTTGCCGTCTCCGTCTCCGGCGCCCCCGCCCTGCGGGGTGCCCGTGTTCGAACCCTTGCGAGTGCGCGGGGGCGGTGGGCGCCGGCTGCGGCGGGCGTTGTGGCGGCAGCGCCGGGCCCTGGCCGCCGGGCTGGCCCTGACGGCCGCCGCGCTCGCCGCCACGGGGCTGGGCGGTGGCGGCGCGGGCACGGGTGGTGAAGCCGCGTACGGGGCGGGGGCCGGGGGTGAGGCCGGTGCGGCGCCAGCGCAGGCCCGGCGACCGGCCCGGTTGGTGTCCGCGCCGGTCCGGATCGCGGATGCGGGGGCCGTTCGTTTATTGCGGCCGGGTGACCACGTCGATGTGATCGCCGCCGGGGAAGCCGGTGCCGGAACCGTTGCTGGAACCAGTGCCCGGGTGCTGGCGAAGGGCGCGCGGGTGGCGGAGGTTCCGCAGGCCCCGGTGGGGGGTTCCGTGGAGGACGGTGCGCTGATCGTGCTGTCCGTCCCCCGGGACACGGCCACCGCACTGGCCGGCGCGGGTATCTCGTCCCAACTGGCGGTGGCCCTGTGTTGATTCGCACTGACGATCGATCAAGTCACCTGACCAACCTCGCAGATTGGGTGATTTCAACGCGTACTGCCATAAGTTGTGGAGGAGTTTGCTCCGCCTACGGCACACGCGAAGGAAGGCTCATCCGTGTGCGAGAAGAAGGTCAGTCTGCTGGAAGGGTTCAAAGCCTTCCTGATGCGCGGCAATGTAATCGATCTGGCGGTCGCCGTCGTCATCGGCGCCGCGTTCACCCAGATCGTGAACTCGATCGTCAAGGGCGTCATCAACCCGCTGGTCGGTTCGTTCGGCACCAAGGACCTGGAGAGCTACAGCTCCTGCCTCAAGGGCCCCTGCATCACGGACCCGAAGACGGGCGAGGCGACCGAGGGCATCCGGATCCTGTGGGGTTCGGTGCTCAGCGCCACCCTCAGCTTTCTGATCACGGCCGCCGTCGTCTACTTCCTGATGGTCCTGCCCATGGCCAAGTACCTCGCCAAGCGGGCGGCGATGCAGGCCGCGAAGGAAGGGGTGCAGGAGACGCTGGAGGTGAGCGAGCTGGAGGTGCTGAAGGAGATCCGCGACGCCCTCGTCTCGCAGCGCGGCGGCCCGGCGGGCGAGGCCCCCGGCCAGGACCCCGGCCGGGGTCACGACCAGTAGCTCCGACCACTCCACGCACAGCAGAAGAACCGGCAGCATCACCGCCGGACCACCACGGAGCGGGGAATCAGATGTGGTGGGGCGGCTTCTCGTCGAGGAAGCGCGCCAGATCGGCGGCGCTGCCACCGGCCGGGGCCCGCTCGCCCCACCCTCGGTCCGTATCGTCCGAGGACTGCTGGTCCAGCGGATCGTCGAAGATCAGAGCCGGTTTCGGCTTCGGCCGCTCCGGATCGGAGGGCTTCGAATCGCGCGGGCCGGGGGCGGGGGCGGTGCTCATACGTCAAGGGTACGGCGGCGGTCAGCGATCCTTCGGGTCGATCAGCCACAGCCCGAGGACGACGAGGAACGACAGACAGAGGAAGCCGGCCCCCCACCAGGCCGTGCCGGTGTTGCCCTCCATCCACGCGTCGATGGTGACGGTCAGACCCCAGAGCTGTCCGACGACCACCGTCATGGCGAGGGCCAGCCGGGCCGTCAGCTTCGAGGACCGCTCGGGCTCCTGGTCGGTGCCCGCCCCCGGACCGGGGCCGGTGTGGCGGACCCGGGGGTCTCCGTAGCCGCTGGTGGCGCGGATCTGCGGATAGCGCTCGTGGACGGGCCGGTTGAGTTCGGGGCGAGCACTCCCCGGGTGGTACTCCGGGTACTGCGAGGACTCCGGGGGCTCCGAAGGCTCCTGGTTCCGGGACTGCCGGGCATCGGTCATGGCCGCCTGCCGGAGGGCTCGGCCTCGGCCCCGGCCGCGGGGGCCTCCGCGCCGCCGCCCTTGACGGCGGGACAGCCGATGCGGGAGGCGAGGTCCGGGCGGTCCTCGGAGAGCTGACGGCACAGGCCGTGCTCGATGCTCTCGCCCGAGCGCGTCGTGCCGACCGCCCAGATGCTGCCGTCGGCCTGTTCGGTGAGTACCACCTTGGGCAGCGCACGGGGCGGTGGCCCGGCGGTGACCTCGCCGGTGCGGGCGTCGAAGATGCCCTCATGGCAGGGGCAGTACAGCTCGCCCTCGGAACCGTGATCCTTGCGCCAGAGCACGGCGCAGGCGAGATGGGTGCAGATCGCGGAGTAGCCGACGAGGGTGCCGTCGTCCAGGCGGACCGCGACCGCCCGGTCCTCCTCATCCGGGTAGTGGAAGGCGAGGGACTCACCGGGCAGGAGCTGAGCGGCGATCCTCTTCGGCGAGGGTGCGGGGTTGCCGGCCCGGTCGATGCCGAAGGCGAGTTTGTTGGCACCCGCGGCGCTGACCATGCAGAGCCGGCCGTTGTAGTCGACGTGCCGGGACTTGAGGGCGACCCGGGCGAATTTGCCGACCAGATAGGTCTTTTCGGAGAAGAGACTGGCGCCGCCGAGAAGCCCGAAGGCGTCGTTCCCGTAGCTCTGCTGGATGCGCTCGATCTCGGCGACGGTGAAGTCGAGCGCCTCGTCCCAGGAGACCTCGCGGAAGTCCTCGTCACGGGAGCGGCGCATCAGCGGGGCGGTGAGCCGATCGGGGTGGTTGACCTGCTGGTACGCGTTGATTCCCTTGGGGCACAGCCGCATCCGGTTGATGTCGTGGTTGCGGGGTTCGACGCCGAAGACCTTGCCACCGCGGTCGACGCGCAGATACATCCCGCACTGGACCCCGCAGAAACAGCAGTGGGTGGGAACGAGCGTCTCGCCCTCCTGGTCGGCGCGCCACCGGTCGGCGGGGATACCGCCCGCGTCCCGGAAGGCCCGGGTGCCGGGCGGAGCGAGAGAGGGGTCGAGAGGCACGACCGCACGGGGGTCGGCCGTGCGGGGGCCGGTCGTGCGGGGGTCGGCCGCACGGGAGTTGGCCGCACGCGGATCCGCGGTCACTTGAAGCCCTTCTTCACCTGGGAGAGATAGGCGCTGCCGCGCAGCACCCGCTTGCAGCGCGGGCAGTATTCGGCCCACTCGTCGAAGTCGAGGCCGAGGTCGCGCATGGTGCCGCGGAGGTTCTCGACGTACGGCCCGGTGTCGATGGGCTCCTCGCAGCGGCGGCAGCCGAGCACCTCCTGGTCCTGCCGGGCGGTGTATTTGAACAGCTGCATGCCGACCGCGGCCGGGCGCTGGACGATGTGGAAGAACTTCCCGAACGGGATGTAGATGAGGGTGAACACCACCGACACCATGTGGAGGACCGCCAGGAACTCGTATCCGCCGCCGTGCAGGAAGATCGACGAGAAGGTGAGCAGCAGACCGGTCACCGAGATGACGATGAGAGCGATGAGCGGCACCAGGTCGTAGGCGAAGCGCTGGCCGGTGATGGCGCCGCGGTCCTTCATCCGGCGCCACAGGAAGTACGAGGCGCCGGGGATGACGAGCACGGCGGCGATGTCCAGGCCGTGGAACATCAGCCAGCCCAGAATGTCCAGGGAGTCGAACCCGATGATCTTGAAGCCCCAGATACGCATCTCGTAGCCGGGACCCGATCCGCTGCCGGAGGTGAAGGTGAACCAGCCCCAGGTCAGCGGAAAGGTGATCAGGGAAGCGAGGATGCAGCCCCAGAAGATCAGCTGATGGGCGGCCCAGCGGGCGTGCGAGCGGGCGCCGAGGAATTTCTGGAAGCCCAGATATGTGGCGATCATCCGGGGCAGCGCGGTGGGGGCCTTGCGGAAGTTGGCCACCGAGAAGAAGCTCCGCCACCCCTGCTTGAACAGCCGCCGGGCGCCGGGCGCGGAGACCCAGACCGTGTAGCGGTAGGCGACGCCGAAGGCGAGAAAGACGGTGGCGACGGCGTACGGGAGGAGAGCGGAGTCGAAGTTCTCCAGCAGCCGGCTGCCGAGCACGATCGCGAGGATCAGCAGGACGGAGACGATGACGCCGGCCGCGGTCGCGCGGGCGGTGACGGAGCGGGGCCCGGCGGCCCGGCGGCCGGCGGTACCGGGTCCGGGTCCGGCGGCCTGAGGTCCGGCGGCACCGGGCCCGGCGGAGGGCGGGGTGCCAGGCGCTCCGGCGGAGCCGGCACGTGCACCGGGGCCGGGCCGCGCGGCTGCGGCGGAGGCTTCTGGCGGCTCTGTCACCCCGTCACCGTAGGGACGTACATGATAGTTGGTCCTGTTTTACGACTCAGCCGGGTGAGCCCGATCGCCCATCCGGGGCATGCCCCGTTCGGCGTGGTCGAGCCCGTCTGGTGTGCTGGCTCCCATGCCCGTAATGACGGCTCGCAGCCGCACCGAGGAACATCGCGCGTCGACCCCGCTGGAACTCTTCTTCGACCTCTGCTTCGTGGTCGCGGTGGCCCAGGCGGGCGCGCGGCTGGTTCACGCCGTCACCGAAGGCCACGCCCTTACCGGAGTCGGCAGCTACGCGGCCGTTTTCTTCGCGATCTGGTGGGCCTGGGTCAACTTCAGCTGGTTCGCCTCGGCCTACGACACCGACGACCCGCTGTACCGCGTCGTCACGCTCGTCCAGATCACCGGTGTGCTCGTCCTCGCCGCCGGAGTGCCGCGCGCCTTCGACGGGGGCGACTGGACGGTCGTCGTCATCGGTTACGTGGTGATGCGGCTCGCGCTGACCAGCCAGTGGCTGCGCGCCGCGCACTGCACCCGGGGTGGGGAACGGCGCGTCGCGCTGCGGTACGCCGTCGGGATCACGGTGGTGCAGCTGGGCTGGATCGCCATGCTGCTGCTGCCCGCCGACTCGCGTGGAGCCCGTACCGCCGTCTTCGTCGTGCTCGCGCTCGCGGAGCTGTCCGTTCCCGCGCTCGCCGAGCGCGACCGCTCGACAAGTTGGCATCCGCACCACATCGGTGAGCGGTACGGGCTGTTCACGATCATCGTGCTGGGCGAGACGATCGCGGCGGCCACGGTCGCGGTCCAGGAGGCGGTGTACGAGCACGACGCGCTCGGCGAACTGCTGCCGATCGCCGCGGGCGGGCTGCTGATCGTCTTCTCCGCCTGGTGGATCTATTTCGCCGTACCGATCCATGACTACCTGCGCGGCAGCAGGGAAGCGTTCATCTGGGGATACGGACACTTCCTGATCTTCGGTTCCGCGGCCGCCATCGGCGCGGGCATCGAGGTCGCGGTGGAGGAGGCCGTGGGCAAGGCCCACGTCTCGGACACGGTGGCCGCCGCCGCGGTGACCATTCCCTCCGCGCTCTTCCTGCTGACGGTGTGGGCGCTGCACGCCCGCCACTTCAAGCGCGACCTCGCGGAGCAACTGCCCCTCCCCGTGGCCGCGCTGGCCATCCTGGCCTGTACGTTCGCCGGCGGGTGGGCGGTGTTCGCGGCCGGTCTGGTCGCCGCGGCGGCCGTGACCGTGGGGGTGCTGCTCTCCCGGCGGCCGGCCGTGGCCGGGTGAGCGCAGTGGACGGCCGGCGACGGTTCACGTGATCGGACGTTGCGGGTCGTGGGTCGCGAGCCGCGTCATCAGTGCCGGTGGATCGCAAGCCGCGTCATCAGTGCCGGTGGATCGCAAGCCGCGTCATCAATGAGGAGCACGCAATGACGGAAGAACCCCTGAATCCGACGGACCCCGCCGCCCCACCGAACGCCGCCCCACCGAACTCCCCCGGGCCGAACGCCGCCCCGCCCAACGCCCCCGGGCCGCTCGACGCGCTGCCCGACCTCCTCGACGCGCTGACCGACGTCGCGGGGCTGCGCGTCGGCCATGCGCAGGTGCCCGGCGAGGGCGCGCTGAGCGGCACCACCGTGGTCCTCGCCCCGGAGGGCGGTGCGATCGCGGCCGTGGACGTACGCGGTGGCGGCCCCGGCACCCGGGAGACGGACGCGCTCGATCCGCGCAATCTGGTGCAGCGCATCGACGCCGTCGTCCTGACGGGCGGCAGCGCCTACGGCCTCGACGCGGCGTCCGGCGTGATGGCCTGGCTGGAGGAGCAGGGGCGCGGGGTGCGGGTCGGCCCCGATCCGGCGCAGGTGGTGCCGGTGGTCCCCGCCGCCTGCCTCTTCGACCTGGGGCGGGGCGGCGACTGGCGGGCCCGCCCCGATGCCTCGACGGGCCGCGCCGCGGTGGAGGACGCGGCGGCTGCGGGGCCGGGAGCGCCGGTGGCCGAGGGGGGCGTGGGCGCCGGTACGGGCGCGGTCGCCGGGCAGCTCAAGGGCGGCGTGGGCACGGCGAGCATCCGGCTGGCCTCCGGCATCACGGTGGGCGCGCTCGTCGTGGTGAACGCGGCGGGCTCGGTGGTCGATCCGCGTACCGGGGTGCTCTACGGGGAGTACGGCGCCGCCGAACCGCCGGCGCACCCGGCGCCCGAGGTCCTCCGTGCGGCGGAGCAGCGCCTCACCGAGGTACGGGAGGCGACCGCGCGGCCCCCGCTCAACACCACGCTCGCCGTCGTCGCCACGGACGCCGACCTCACCCGGGCCCAGGCGCAGAAGCTCGCGGGTACGGCGCACGACGGACTGGCGCGCGCCGTCCGCCCCGTACATCTGCTCACCGACGGGGACACCGTTTTCGCGCTGGCGACCGGCGCCCGGCCGCTGGATCCGCAGAATCCGATCGCGCTCAACGACCTGCTGGCAGCCGGCGCGGACGTGCTCACGCGCGCCATCGTGAAGGCCGTCCGGGCAGCTCGGAGCGTCGACGGCCGCCCCGGCGGCGGCTGCTACCCCTCGTACAGCGATCTCTACGGCCTGCGGCCGCGCTCCTCGCCGCAGCCGGAGGACGATCGCCCGGCCCCCGACTCGCCTGCCGGGTAAGGAAGTTCGGACGAACCATCAGGAACCATCTGCGTGTGCCATACGTTTTCCTGAACCCCGGTCATGATGTCGGACCCAGGGACTACGTTATGCACGCAGCAAGTAACACGCGGCAACGGCCTGGAGACAGCACCTTGAGCGATCCGTACGAGACAACCGAGCAGCACCTCGAGCGACTCCTGCGACGGGCACTCAACTCTTTCGACCTGCCCGACAGCACGGTCGAGAGACTCGGTACCGCGCTCGCCCACAGCAGTTCCCTGCACTCCTCGCACCACAGTTCCGTACTCCACCGAGAGACCTACCGGCACACGTACCTGCTGTCCGACGGCACCCCCCTCTCCCTGTGGGAGCTGGTGCACGGCGGCCCGCGGAGCGCGACGGACCCGCGGTTCCGGACGGAGCCCGACCTCATGCACCACGAGCTGTACGACGACGAGGCCGATGCCCATGTCGCCGCCGCCAGGCTGACCGGCAGCTTCGGCGAAGTCCCGGTGTTCGGGGACGACGGGCCGCAGGCCGACCTGGAGATACTCACGGTCCTGATGGCGGCTCCCCCGGCCCCGCTGCCCAGGATGTACGCCCCGGACAACTCCGCCGACCACGCCCGCCGCGTCCTGCGCCGCGCGGAGAACAGCGACGGTCCCGGCGAGGAGACCGCCCGGCTGCTGCGCGCCGCCTTCGCCCACCACATCACCCAGGTCTTCGGCCGGCAGTGCCAGGTGGACGGGCGGGACGCCGGATTCACCCTGTATGAGCACGCCTTCCTGCTCCTCGACGGCAGCGAGACGAGCCTGTGGGAGGTCGAGCACACGGCCACGCCGGACGGCCGCCACATGTGCGAGGTGTACGGCGACGAGAACACCGCACGCGGCGCCATGGAGAGCCGTACGCGCATCTGCTGACCCGGTGCCGAGGCCCGGAACCCGAGGCCTCGGCACCGGATCCGACTCGGAATCAGAAGCAGACACGGGCTCGGGCGCAGACGCACCGGTGCCCGCACCCCGAAGGGTGCGGGCACTGTCCTCCTTCGCCTCCGGCGGAGGTCGGTCAGGACGTCAGAACCGGCTTCTTGGCGCCCTCGGAGCCGCCCGCCGCATCCACGACACCCGCCGAGCCCTCGACGCCCGCCGCGTCCACGGCCTCGTCGCCGTCCTCCATGTGCTGCCGCTGCCGCGCGGGCAGCGCGAACATCACCAGGAAGATCACCGCGAGCACCCCGGCAACCCACCACAGCGAGTGCCGGAACGCCTCCGCGAACGCCGGGCCCACCTCCTGCGGCGCCAGCCGGTCACCGATCGCGCCGAGGAAGACGACCGAGACCAGTCCGAGCCCGAGCGCATTGCCCATCTGCTGCACGGTGTTGATCAGCCCGGAGGCCGAACCGGAGTGTTCCTTGGGCACCTCGGAGAGCACCGCGTCGGTCAGCGGCGCCACGATCAGGCCCATCCCGATACCCATGACCACCAGCGGCAGCGCCATCTGGAAGGACGTGATGTCCATGCCGTACCGGTCGGACTCCCAGATGTAGAGGAGCAGGCCGGCGATCATCAGCAGCGCGCCCGTCTGGAGGACCTTGCGGCCGAAGCGGGGCACCAGCTTCTGTACGGAGATCCCGGCGGCGAACGACACGGCGATCGAGAACGGGATACCGGTCGTGCCGGCCTTCAGCGCGCTCCAGCCGAGGCCCATCTGCATGTAGAGCGTCCAGACCAGGAAGAAGATGCCGAGCCCGATACCGAAGGTCAGCTGCACGGCGATGCCCGCAGCGAAGCTCTTGACCCGGAACAGCGACAGTTCGACGAGCGGCGAACCGTCCTTGCGCGCCTTGCCCCGCTCGAACAGCACCAGAACCAGGAACACCAGCAGGCTGCCGACCATCGACACGTGGCCCCACAGCGGCCAGCCCAGCTCGTGCCCACGGGTCAGCGGGTAGATCAGCATCAGCATGCCCAGGGTCACCAGGGCGACGCCGACCAGGTCGAGCCGGAGCGCCTTCGGGGCCTTGGACTCGGTGATGAACTTCCGGCCGAGGATCAGGCCCGCGATGCCGACGGGCAGGTTGATCAGGAAGATCGGCCGCCATTCGAGACCGGCGATGTTCCACTCGGTGAGCAGCGCGCCCAGCAGCGGCCCCAGCACGGCACCGAGACCGACGATCGCGCCGAAGAGGCCGAAGACCTTGCCGCGCTCGTGCGCCGGGAAGGTGGCGTGCACGATCGACAGCACCTGCGGAACCATCAGCGCGGCGGTGCCGCCCTGGAGGATGCGGGAGGCGACCAGCATCTCCGGGTTGGCGGCGAAGCCGCAGAGCGCGGAGGCCACGGTGAAGCCGCCGATGCCGATGAGGAACAGCCGCTTGCGGCCGTAGATGTCCCCCAGCCGGCCACCGGTGATCAGACCGGCCGCGAAGGCCAGGGAGTAGCCGGCGGTGATCCACTGGATCGAGCTGAACGAGGCGCCGGTGTCCTCGCGGATGCTCGGTATGGCGATATTGACGATCGTGACGTCGACCAGGTCCATGAAGGCCGCGGTCATGACGATGGCGAGCGCGAACCAGCGTCGCCGGTCCGACGGGTCCGAGGACACCGTTGGCCCGGATGCCGTGGACGACAGAGATGAGGAAGAAGTCATATGAAGAAGCTAAACATTCATTAGGTCGGTCCATGACCTAATGGGTGAGCACCCTGGTGAGACGACCGACACCCCGGCGGAAGGCTGAGGCCATGACCGACACCCCGGCACGACTGCTGAGTCTGTTGTCGCTCCTCCAGACGCCCCGCGAGTGGCCGGGCAGCGAGCTCGCCGAACGGCTCGATGTCAGCCCGCGCACCATCCGTCGCGACATCGACCGGCTCCGCGAGCTCGGCTATCCCGTCGAGGCCTCGCGGGGATCCATCGGCGGCTACCGGCTCGTCGCGGGCACCGCGATGCCGCCGCTGCTCCTCGACGACGAGGAGGCGGTGGCCATCGCGGTGGGCCTGCGGGCGGGGGCCGGGCATGCCATCGAGGGGGTGGACGAGGCGTCCGTGCGGGCGCTGGCGAAGCTGGAGCAGGTGCTGCCGTCGCGGCTGCGGCACCGGGTCTCGACCCTGCAGAACGCGACGATGCCGCTGACCCGGGGCGACGGCTCGACCATCGACCCGCGGACGCTGACCGTGATGGCCTCGGCGGTCACCGGGCAGGAACGGCTGCGGTTCGCGTACCGGGCGGGCGACGGCGCCGAGACGAAGCGGGAGGCCGAGCCGTACCGGCTGGTGAGCACGGGGTGGCGCTGGTATCTCGTGGCGTACGACCTGGGGCGCGAGGGCTGGCGTACGTTCCGGGTCGACCGGGTGAGCGAGCCGTTCGCGACCGGGGCCCGGTTCGCACCGCGCGCGCTGCCCACGGGGGACGCGGCGAGGTTCCTCGCCGGTTCCATCGCCCGGCGGCAGCCGGAGCTGGCGGTCGACGTGAGCTTCGCGGCCCCGGCGGACTTCGTGTCCGCGCGGCTGCCGGCGTCGATCGGTCCGCTGGAGCGGACCGGCGAGAACAGTTGCCGGCTGCGGGCGGTGCTCGCGGACTCGCTGGAGTGGGTGGCGCTCCGGCTGGCGCTGGTGGACTGCGACTTCACCGCGCACGAGCCACCGCAGCTGGTGGATTACCTGGGCGATCTGGGTGCCCGCCTGACCCGCGCGGCAGCACGCCGGCCTCCGGGACGAACCGGGTCATGAGCCGAACGGAAGCGGACCGGCCATGAAAAGACCGGCCATGAAAGGAATGAGCCCCGGCGCCAGGGGGGGGGTGGGCGCCGGGACTCAGCTCAGGGGGTCACGCGAAGCGACCCATTTCGGAGGTTACTGGACGAAGGCTCACGCCGCAGCATCAAAACCCGTGTCGTGGGCCATTCGCTTCAGTTCGAGCAGCGCGTGCTTCTCGATCTGCCGGATCCGCTCACGGGTGAGGCCGTGCTGCTTGCCGACCTCGGTGAGGGTCCGCTCACGGCCGTCCTCGATGCCGTACCTCATACGGATGATCGACGCGGTGCGGTTGTCGAGCTTGCCGATCAGGTCCTCGAGCTCCTCGCTGCGCAGCAGCGTCATCACCGACTGCTCGGGCGACACCGCGGAGGTGTCCTCCAGCAGATCGCCGAACTGGGTCTCGCCCTCGTCGTCCACGGACATGTTGAGGCTGACCGGATCGCGGGCCCAGTCCAGGACGTCGCCCACGCGCTCCGGCGTGGAGTCCAGCTCGGCCGCTATCTCGGCGTGCTCCGGGTCGCGGCCGTGTTCACGGTTGAACTCGCGCTGCACCCGGCGGATCCGGCCGAGCTCCTCCACCAGGTGGACGGGGAGCCGGATCGTGCGGGACTGGTCGGCTATGGAACGGGTGATGGCCTGACGGATCCACCACGTCGCATACGTGGAGAACTTGAAGCCCTTGGCGTAGTCGAACTTCTCGACCGCGCGCACCAGGCCCGCGTTGCCCTCCTGGATCAGGTCGAGCAGGGGCAGCCCGGCCCGCGGATAGCGGCGGGCTACGGCAACGACGAGCCGGAGGTTGGAACGGATGAATATGTCCTTGGCGCGCTCGCCCTCGGCGACCAGCGCCTCCAGCTCCTCGCGCGTGGCTCCACCGGCTTCGCTGTCCACCGCGCCGTCGAGTATCTGCCGGGCGTAGACGCCCCCCTCGACGGTCTGCGACAGCTCGACTTCCTTGGCGGCGTCGAGCAGAGGCGTACGCGCGATCTCGTCCAGGTACATGCCGACCAGGTCGCGATCGGCGATCTCTCCGCCCGAGGCGCGAACACTGCTTGCCCGGCTGGTCCCACCGGTGGCGGACGAACGACGGGCGACGGCACGGGTTGCCATGCGTGCTCCCTTGCTGAGTAGGTCGCGACACCCTTCCGGGTGCCCTGCATCCGATGGAAACAACGACTGGAATCCGGACAGAATTCCCACGCCTGGCATTCACTTTCGCGATCATGCAGTACCCTGTGCCGCCGCGAGGGGAGGGCGCATGCCGGAGAGTCCCACAGAAGCGCAGGTCAGGCCGGGCGTCGAGGGTGATTTGGTGGCGCTCACGGACATCTACAACCATTACGTACGTGAGACCGCGCTCACATTCGACACGACCCCCTTCACTCCCGAACAGCGGCTGCCGTGGTTGCGTTCCCACCCTGAAGACGGCCCGCACCGTCTTCTGGTTGCTCAGGATGTCCGGCTTGTCGGCCCCGCCTCGATCCTGGGATACGCCACCAGCAGCGCTTTCCGCCCCAAGGCGGCGTACGCGACCTCGGTCGAGGTGAGCGTGTACTGCGCCCCCCGGGCCACCGGCCTCGGCATCGGCACGCTCCTCTACACGTCCCTGTTCGAGGCACTCGCCGACGAGGACCTGCACCGCGCGTACGCGGGCATCACCCAGCCCAACGACGCCTCAGGACGGCTGCACGAGCGCTTCGGTTTCCGCCATGTCGGTACGTACGCCGAGGTGGGCCGGAAGTTCGGCACGTACTGGGACGTGGCCTGGTACGAGAAGCGACTGGGGCCACAGCCCTAGTCCCCCGGCCGGTCCCGGTCTGGGTCCGCGGCCCGTTACGCCGCGCGACCCCCGCGCCTAGCGTGCTCGCGTATGGACGACACGACGAACACGGGCGACACGACGAACACGGGCGACACGACGAACACGGGCGGCGCGGCGGGCCCGAACGACGCGGACGGCACCACGGTCGCGGACGACACCACGGGCACGCTCGACGAGGCGCTGGAACGCCTCCACTCCTCGGGCCCCGAACGCGACGGCTGGCTGAGCAATCACGGCCCGATGGCCGTGGAGTCGCTGGTCCGGCACGGTCAGGCACCGGCCGTCCACCGCTGGCTCGACCACTACAGCCACAAGCTGGAGGACATGCCGGACACCGCGACCCGGGTGACGGCGGAGAACTGGCGCGAGGCCCTCGGCGACCCGCGCCGGATCGCGGACTGGACGGCGTACTTCGAGCGGGAGACCGCCGAACGCCCCTGGCGGGACGTCCTCACCGAGTGGTGGCCACGGCTGCTCCCCGGCATCGCGGCGGGCGCCACCCACCCCGCCATCCGGGTCGGCCACTCCGTGCGCACCCTGCTCGCCGGCGAGGCGACCGTACCCCGGATCACCGAGCTCGCCCACGGACTCGGCTACTGGGCCGCCCGCCACCAGCCGCTGCCCGCGCTGGCCCCTCTCGCGCCCGCGCCCACCGCCGCGGCCGCACTGGACGCCGTACCGCCGGTGCCCGAGCAGAGCGGCGGTATCCGGGACCGGCTGGCGCAGCTCACCGCGTTCCCGGTGTGGCCGCAGCGGTTCACCGACGACCCGGACGAGGCGCGGGC
Source organism: Streptomyces sp. NBC_00984 (assembly GCF_045162475.1). Taxonomy (NCBI): domain Bacteria; kingdom Bacillati; phylum Actinomycetota; class Actinomycetes; order Kitasatosporales; family Streptomycetaceae; genus Streptomyces; species Streptomyces sp. NBC_00984. The sequence continues at coordinate 5,342,427 of NZ_CP108734.1, read as the reverse complement.
CCGGCTCGTGGAGCTGGTGCGGGCCGCGACCCACCGGTTCGCCACGCACGGGCACGGCGAACCGATCATGCTGGTGCACGCCGCGACCGCGCCCAATGCCGTGCTGCGCACCCTGCCCGCGCTCCCGCGCGCGCTGTGGGTGCCGAGCCTGGAGGCCGCGTGGGCGGCGAGCGCCGCGGTCACCGCCACGTACAGTCCGGCCGAGGCAGCCCCGTACGCACCGGCGACCGCGTCCGCCGACGAGCTGTTCGCACGGGCGGCGGCGCACGGCGACGATCACACCATCAAGTTCACCGACACCGCGCTGGACGTCGGCGACGGGACGGCCCTCGCCGCCGCACTCCGCTCGATCGAACTGAACCCGCCGGCCCTGTGATGTGACGACGACGGACCGAACCCGCCCCGGCCCTGTGGACGGGGCCGTGACCAGGGCCGCGTCCGAGGCCTCGGCCCTGGTCACGGGCCTCAGCCGAACTGCACCGACCGCTTCGCGAGTCCCATCCAGAACCCGTCGATGACGCTGCGCCCCCGGTCCAGCTCGCCCTCCGAGGCGCCGAGCGTCACGAAGAGCGGCGCGAAGTGCTCGGTGCGCGGGTGGGCCAGCCGGCCGGCCGGGGACTTGTGCTCGAAGTCCAGCAGCGCGTCGATGTCCCGCGCCTGGAGTGCCCGGTTCCCCCAGTCGTCGAACTCCGCCGACCAGCCGGGGGTACCGCCGCCCGCATGCCGCAGGGCGGCCAGGTTGTGGGTGAAGAAGCCGCTGCCGACGATCAGGACGCCCTCGTCGCGCAGCGGCGCGAGCTTGCGCCCGATGTCCATGAGCTTCTGCGGGTCCAGCGTCGGCATGGAGATCTGGAGTACGGGAATGTCGGCGCCCGGGAACATCTCCACGAGCGGGACGTACGCCCCGTGGTCGAGCCCGCGGTCCGGAATGTCCTGCACCGGCGTACCGGCGCCGCGCAGCAGCTTGCGTACGCTCTCCGCCAGTTCCGGGGCGCCCGGGGCGGCGTACCGCACCCGGTAGTAGTGCTCGGGGAAGCCCCAGAAGTCGTAGACCAGCGGGACCGTCTCCGTGGCCCCGAGGGCCAGCGGTGCCTCCTCCCAGTGCGCGGAGACCATCAGGATCGCGCGGGGGCGGGGCAGCCCGGCGGACCAGGCGGCCAGTTCGCCGGGCCAGACCGGGTCGTCGGCCAGCGGCGGGGCGCCGTGGGAAAGGTAGAGGGCGGGCATGCGCTCCGCGGTGACTGTCATGGCACTCCCCATCCACTGCTGATCCGGGTAAGTCTTCTACTGGGGCCTTTTTGAGAAGGAAGGATTCTTTAATGTTCAAGCTTCCTTCCTGCGGAGACCTTAGCTCTATCTAGTTCAACTTTCAAGAAAAGGTCGTACAGTGGAGTACATGACCACGGCATCCACCGGTGAGCCCCACTGGCTCTCCGACGAAGAGCAGCGCGTGTGGCGCGCGTATCTCCACGCCACCACGCTCATGGAGGACCACCTCGACCGCCAGTTGCAGCGCGATGCCGGCATGCCACACATCTATTACGGTCTGCTCGTCCAGCTCTCCCAGGCCCCGCGCCGCCAGAAGCGGATGACGGAACTGGCCAAGGACGCCAAGATCACCCGCTCGCGGCTCTCGCACGCCGTCGCGCGGCTGGAGAAGAGCGGATGGGTGCGCCGCGAGGACTGCCCGTCCGACAAGCGGGGCCAGAACGCGGTCCTCACCGACGACGGCTTCGAGATGCTGCGCCGGTCCGCACCGGGCCATGTCGACGCCGTACGCCAGGCGATGTTCGACCGGCTCACGCCCGAGCAGGTGCGCTCGCTGGGCGAGATCATGCAGGTCGTCGCCGCCGGACTGCAGCCGGAGGGCACGGACGCGGATCTGCCCTGGCTGCGCTGAACCGCGCGCATACCGATACGGCTGTGCCCCGGTTCCGTTCGACCTCTTGAGCTTCGACCTTTCGAGCTTCGAGCTTCGAGCTTCGAGCGGAAACCGGGGCACAGCCGCGTTCACATCATCTCCGTGTCATATCCGCGCGTCGGCGCTCAGTGGGCGACGACCGGGATCTTGAACTCGTCCTCGACACCCCCGGCGTCACCCGAACCAGAGCCTCCGGTCGCCGGGCCCGCCAAAGGCCGCCCGGCGTTGATGAAGGTCACCGCGATGGCGGAGGCCACCACCAGGATGCCGACGGCCCACCAGATGGCGCCGGTGAAGCCGTGCACCATCGACTGGAGCTTCAGCGGCTCCGGGTTCTTGGCGCCGAGTGCGGCGTGCGAGGAGGCGTACGCCGTCGCGGCCGAGGCGGCGATGGTGTTCAGCAGCGCTGTACCGATCGCGCCGCCCACCTGCTGCGAGGTGTTGACCATCGCGGACGCGACACCCGAGTCCCGGGGCTCGACACCGTGCGTGGCCAGCGACATGGCCGGCATGAACGCCGTACCCATGCCCAGACCCAGCAGCAGCTGCGCGGGCAGGATCAGCCCGACGTAGGAGGAGCCGATCTCCAGCTGCGTCAGCAGCAGCATGCCGACGGCGGCGGTCAGGAAGCCGGGACCCATGAGCTTGCGCGCCGGGACCCGGGTCATCAGCCGGGCACCGATCTGCGTGGATCCGGTGATCATGCCCGCGATCATCGGGAGGAAGGCGAAGCCGGTCCTGATCGGCGAGTAGCCCTTCACGACCTGCAGGTAGTACGTCAGGAAGAGGAACAGCCCGAACATCGCGATGACGGCCAGACCCAGCGAGAGGTAGACGCCACCGCGATTGCGGTCCATCAGGACGCGCAGCGGCAGCAGCGGCGACTTGACCCTGGACTCGGTCAGGACGAAGGACAGCAGCAGCACACCGGACGCGACGAACATGCCGATGGTCAGCCCGTCCGACCAGCCGGCGGACTCGGCGCGGGTGAATCCGTACACCAGCGAGACCAGACCCAGCGCGGACAGGACGACGCCCGGGACGTCGAGCGACGAGCGGTTACGGCTGCCGGCCGGCTCACGGATCACGAAGTACGCGCCCGCGGCCGCGATGACGGCGAACGGGATGTTGACGAAGAACGTCCAGCGCCAGTTCAGCGCCTGGGTCAGGAAGCCGCCGAGGATCAGGCCGACGGCGCCGCCGCCACCGGCGATCGCACCGTAGATGCCGAACGCCTTGGCGCGCTCCCTCGCATCGGTGAACATCACGGCGAGCAGCGACAGGGCCGCCGGCGCGAGCAGCGCGCCGAAGACGCCCTGGAGCGCGCGGGAGCCGAAGAGCATGCCCTGGTTCTGCGCCGCGCCACCGAGCGCGGAGGCCAGCGCGAAGCCGATCAGGCCGACGACGAAGGTCCGCTTGCGTCCCCAGAGGTCGGCGATCCGGCCTCCGAAGAGCAGCAGCCCGCCGAAGGCCAGGGCGTACGCCGTGATGACCCACTGCTTGTTGGCATCGGAAATACCCAGGGCCGTCTGGGCGTGCGGTAGCGCGATGTTCACGATCGTGGCATCGAGCACGACCATCAGCTGCGCGAGGGCGATGAACGCCAGCGCTTTCCAGCGACTGGGGTCCGGGAGTCGGAGATCGGCTGTTTTTGACATGGGTGTATCCACCTAAGGGCGCGCATGTACGCGAGGAGTCGTGAACCGGGATGCCGGTGAACATGAACCGGGATGCCGGCGAAAAGGGAAGACGGTGATCGGGCGGGCGGGTGGTGAAAGGGATGGTCAAGGCGTGGCGGACGTGCCGCCGGGCTCCTCGTTCAGGAGCCCGGTGCGGATGTCATGGCCGGCGCCGCAGATCCTCCAAGGTCGCTGCTGTTCCCGGCAGTTCGGACCGGGCCGGGGCCTCCAGTCCGTCCAGGAACAGCTGTAGATGACGGTGGGTGAACCGGTCGATGTCCAGGCAGCCGGTACCAGGCAGCGGCCGGGTGAGCTGCGAGAGGGCGACGAGTACGTCACCGACGGCGATGTCGGTGCGCAGCCGCCCCGCGGACATGGCGCGCGACACGAGCCCCTCGACGGCCTCTTCGAGGCGTCGGCGCTCGGCGAGCAGTTCGGGATGGTCCTTGTCGAAGCTGCCGGAAAGCGTCGGGCACAGCGCCCCGATCCGCTCGTCGGCCGCCGCGTGCACGAAGCGGCTGAGCGCGGCGAAAGGGTCGGCCTCCTCGGCCACCGCCTCCTCCGCACGGTCGGTGGTCCGGGAGGTGACCGCGAGCACGACCTCGTGCACCAGCGCGGCCCGGTCGGGGAAGTTCCGGTAGAGCGTGGCGTTGCCGACGCCGGCGCGTCTGGCGACCTCGTCGAGCGGGACGTCGGACCCGAACTCGACGAACATCTCGCGCGCGGCCGTCACGATCCGCTCCCGGTTGCGCAGCGCATCGGCCCGCGGACGGGGCGTCCGGGGCTGCGTCGCTCCGGTGGCGGTACGACTGACGGTGTCCACGACGACTGCCCCTCCTACTGCTTCCACTGCTTTCACTGTCTCTGCTCTGCTGCTTCCGCTGTTCCTGCTCTGCTGCTTCCGCTGTGGCGCTCTTCGTTCTCGACGGCGCCCCTTGGCGACCCTCCCCGTAACCGGGGACCGCCTCCCCGTTTCGCGGGGACACGAATTCAAACGGGGAAACCGTCCCCGCTTATTTCCCCATTCCCATGTGACCTGAGTCACATAACCGGAGCGGAAAACCAGCCGAACGGCGCACCCAACGAGCGGCGCCGCACCACCCGCAACAGGCTGATCCGCAGAGCGCAGTCAGGGCCGGCCGACTGCCGCGGACCCCGAGGCGCGTATATGCAGAAGCCCCGCCACCGGATACGCAACCACCGCCACCCGATCGCGCTCGCCTCCGCAACAGCCCTGGTCATAGCCGCAATGGCCACAGCCAGCAACACTCTTCCGATAGCCAGCCGGGCCTCGGCCGGCCCGGTGGCCACCGCCCGTTCGGCAGGCATAGCCCCGTGCCGAATACCGGCGACCACGGGCGTACAGATGTCGGAAGGCATGCCGACACCGGAGGGCTACGCCCGCTCCACGGGCAAGGTCCGTGCCCTCAACCTGATGATCGACTTCCCGGACGCACCGGGCGCCGGTTCCGCGATGGACCGGTACGCCGAATTCTTCCCGCAGACCACCGGCTGGTTCCGGACCGCATCGTACGGACGGCTCACGTACGTCCCCGACGCCCCGTTGAAATCCTGGCTGCGGATGCCACTGCCGCTCTCGGAGTACGGGGTGGAGCGCGGCTCACCGTACGAGCCGGGCTACCGCCACCTCGTCCAGGACATCATCGCCGCCGCCGATCCGAAGGTGGACTTCGCCTCGTACGACCTGGTCAACATCCTGGTCACCCCGAACGCCGGCCCCTCCGCCCTGGACACCGTCCTGTCCGTGACCTTCTCCGGCAACGACGACGCCCCGCGGGCGGACGGCGTCCCGCTCGCCAACACGTCCTTCATCTACAGCCGCCAGGACGACGGCTCGGGCTCGTTCAAACAGACCGGATACCGCGTCCTGCCGCACGAGAACGGCCATGTCTTCGGCCTCCCCGACCTCTACACGATGGAGGGCGGCGGCTCGGTCGGGCACTGGGACATCATGTCCGAGGACTGGGGCGCCAATAACGACCTGCTGGGCTGGCACAAGTGGAAGCTCGGCTGGCTGGACAACAACCAGATCAGCTGCGCCGCACGGCCCGGCACCAGCGAACACGTACTCGGACCACTGGCCACCCGGGGCGGCACCAAGCTGGCGTTCGTACCTCTGAGCAGTGAGTCCGGCTATGCGGTGGAGGTGCGGACCAAGGCCGGCAACGACCAGGCGATCTGCAAGCCGGGCGTACTGATCTACAAGGTGAGCTCGGACCTCGACACCGGACAGGGCCCAGTGTCCGTCGTGGACAGCACCAAGGGAGGCGCCGGCTGCACCCGGCTGCCCAATGTGCACTCCGAACTGTCCGACGCCCCCTTCCGGCCCGGCGAGACCTTCACCGACCGGACCAGCGGGATACGCATATCCGTGGTCGACAAGGACAAGAAGGGAAACTACCGAGTCCGCATAACCCGCCCCTGACCACGCCGCCCGCTCGCTCCCCTATCGCCCCCCCTGTCGCCCCTCTGTCGCCTATCGCCCCCGGACCTCCGCTTCGACGGGCCCGCGCAGCTCCCGCTTGAGGATCTTCCCGGTCGGATTCCGGGGCAGCGGCTCGTCCCGTACGAGCACATGGGCCGGAACCTTGAACGCGGCCAGGCTGCGCCCGACGTGCGCCCTCAGCTCCTCGGCCGTGACGGTGGCACCGGCCCGCAGCCGGACGACGGCGGCGACCTCCTCGCCCAGGACCGGGTGCGCCACCCCCAGCACCGCCGCGTCCTCGACGTCCGGGTGGTCGTGCAGCACCGCCTCGACCTCCACGCAGTACACGTTCTCCCCGCCGCGGATCACCATGTCCTTGATCCGGTCGACGATGCCGACCCGCCCCTCGTGCGCCACCGCGAGATCCCCGCTCCGGAACCACCCGTCGGTGAACGCCTGGGCGGTCGCCGCCTCGTCGCGCCAGTAGCCGCGGACCAGTGACTGACCGCGCAGCCACAGCTCCCCGACCTCCCCCTCGGGCAGCGCCTCGCCCGCGGGCCCGGCGATCCGCACCTCGGTGGTGGGTGTCGGCCGGCCGACGCTGCCCGGGTGGAGCCGGTACTCGGCACCGAAGTTCGCCAGGACACCACCACTGGTCTCGGTCAGGCCGTAGCCGTTGCGGGGTTCGATGCGGTCGCCGTGCCGGGCGGTCAGCCGGGCGACCAGATCGGGCGGAGCGGCGGCCCCGCCGGTGTTCAGCATCTGCAGACCCTCCAGGCCGTCGCCCGCCCGCTCGGCCGCGGCGAGCAGCTGGAGCGCGGTCGCCGGGACACCGGCGTAGTGGGTGACGCCGTGCTCGCGGATCAGACGGAGCGCCTCCTCGGCGTCCCACTTCCGCATCAGGACGAGGGTGCCGCCCACCGCCATCGCCGCGTAGAAACCGGTGAACGCGGCGACGTGGAAGAACGGGAAGGTCAGCAGCGACACCGGGGCGGGCCCCTGCCCCGGGATCAGCCCGCGGCCGAGCGCGGAGGCGGCCGCGTGGAACCGCGGGTTGACCGCCGCCCCCACCTGGGCGAGATGGGTGGCGACCGCGCCCTTGGGCCGGCCGGTGGTGCCGGAGGTGTAGATGATCGTCGCGTCGTCCTCGGGCCGGATCTCGACCTCGGGGGGTGCGGCGAGCGGATCGGGCGCGGGCAGGTCCTCGTACCGTTCGACACCGTCCGGGACGGTCTCCTCCGCGTGGAAGACGACCACGCGCGCCCCGTTCTCCGCCGCCCACCCGGCGACCCTGGGCAGCCGCTCGCCGTCCACCAGGAGCACCCGTGGCCCGGAGTCGTCCAGCGCGTACGTGAACTCGTCCTCGGTCCACCAGGCGTTGAGCGGTACGGCGACCAGCCCGGCCAGCTGCGCCGCCCAGAAGGCGATCTGCCACTCGGGGTGGTTGCGCATCGCGACGACGGCCCGGTCACCCCGGCGCAGCCCGTACGTCCTGGTCATCCGGCACGCCAGCGCGGACGCGGCGGCGAAGAACTCGGCGTACGAGTAGCTGCCCTCCCCCGAGATCAGGAAGGGCCGGTCCCCGAAGGCCCAGGTGGTCTCCACGAACGCGCGGAGCGTCCTGGGCCCGTCCGCGTACACGAGCGAGCCGGCGTGCACCCCGTCCTCCACCCGCACCACGGCGAACGGGGCTCCCGGGCCGGTCAGCGCGGCTTCGATGCGGACGGCGGCCTCCGCGGCGGCCGCGACCGCCTCCGGATCGGGGCCGACGGCGGTCGGGCCGGGGGCGGCAGAGCCCGGTCCGGGGGTGGCGGGAGTCGGGTCGATGTGCGGCACGAGCGACCTTTCTAAGCGTCTAAGCGCTTGCTCAGTACATTCGCGACGCTATGCCCGCCCCCGCCCCCCGTCAAGGCACCCCGGCCCCTCGCCCGCCGGCTCAGCGCCCGGCCGGGGACTCGGCCCGCGCGGCGGCGACGAGCTCCTCCAGACGACCTTCCCTGAGGGCCCCGGACGCCGTCGAGGCGACCCGTCCTCGCGCGTCCACGACGAGGGTGACGGGCAGCCCCTGAGTGGTCAGCAGCCCCTTGGGCAGCGCGAAGAGCTGCTTTCCACCGGGGTCGAGAATGCTGGGGTAGGGCATGTCGAACTCACGGGCGAAGGCACGCGCCGCATTGGCGGAGGCGTCCCGGTTCAGCCCCAGGACAACGACCCCCTGGTCCTTCATCTTCCGGTGGTAGCCCACCAGGACCGGGGTCTCCTTACGGCAGGGCCCGCACCAGGAGGCCCACGCGTTGACCACGACGGTCTTGCCCGCGTAGTCGGCGAGCCGCACCGGGCGCCCGTCGGTATCCATCCCGATGAAGTCCGGCGCGGCGGGACGGTGCGCGCTGTCTATCGTCAGCGTGCCGTCCTTGCCGCGGTGATAGCCCTCGGGAGTACCCGGACTACCTCCGATCGTGATCGCGCCGACGAGAGCGACGGCGCAGGCGAGGGCGGCCAGGAAGGGAACATAGGGGCGTTTCATGGGGGGTCCTTCGGGGCGACGGCGGTCAGGCGCCACCCGGCGTCCGGGCCCGGGGGCTCCCGACCCCGCACCACGCCGCTTCCCCCGGCACCCCGTACGGCAACACCCGGCACCCCAAGAGGCCCCGGAATCCGCGGTGCGGTGCGGACACGGCATGCGGGCATGCGGGAACACCCCCGCGCATGCTGAACAACGGTTCTTGCTGGTCAGTCAGAACGGTACGCCCACCCCCAACTCCCTCCGCGAACAACCCCCTTGCGACCGCCTCCCCCAAGGCCACCCCCGCACCGAACCCCACCCGCCAGGAAGCTGAACCCCACCCACGCGAAGGCCGAACCCCCGCCCCGACACGACACAGCACGCCGTCACCGAGGGCACCGGGACCCCCGCCGACCGGCCACACGACCGACCGCGGCCCCAACGGGGGCGACCTCCACAGGCCCCATCCGCTACGCTGTCAGCGCCGCCTTCGTAGCTCAGGGGATAGAGCACCGCTCTCCTAAAGCGGGTGTCGCAGGTTCGAATCCTGCCGGGGGCACAGCAGAGCAGCAGGCCAGAGGCCCTCTCGTCCTAGCGGGCGGCAGGGCCTCTGCGCTCACAGCACATATGCAGCACGAGCTGACCCGGCGCCGGGACGACCGGGTGTCGTCTTCTTCTCCTGGCGGAATCAGCCGGTAGTTCTGTTCCCCGCCCGCTCGCTCCGTGGGCGTTTCGGTGCTTGTCGACGAAACGAAAGCGGATCAGCCTTCGTCTTCTCGGGAATTCGGCGGCAGCCTTGCACAGGATCTCGTTGTCCTTCTGCGGTGTCGCACGTGACTCAGGAACGCTGACCGCTACGGCCCACTCACAGTCGCTGTTCCCACGGATTGACGACCAGAGCCCCGGTTCGGGCCATGTGTTTGATGTTGCGGGTGGCGACCGTCCAGCCGTTGGCCAGGGCGGTGGCGGCGATCAGTGCGTCCGGCGGATCGATGCTGGTGCCGGTGGCCTTGAGCGTCTTGTGGATGGCGAGGTAGGCAGCCGCCTCCCGTTCGCCGATCGGCGCGATGCGGTCGCCGTATTCGTGCCGCACCGCGGCAGAGGCTCGGGCGTAACGGGCCTGTCGTACGGGATCCGGGGCGGCGGCCACGCCGGCCCCAATCTCAGCGACAGTGATCACGCTCAGGAAGCGGTTGGGTCTAGCCGTGGAGCGGAACCATGCCATGACGCGGGGGTCGGGCTTCGCCCGGGTCGTGAGCTCGGCGACGACATTGGTTCGAACAGATGGATCACTCGGCGTCCGTCTGCTCGTCGTAGGAGCGGGCACCGAACTCCAGGCCGTCGAAGGGCTGGGAGAGCAGGAACTCCTCGAAGCCGTCGTTGCTCAGTGTCACCCAGCGATGGAGCATCTCGGGCAACGCCTCGATCTCCGTGTCGGCAAGCTCAGCGTCGAAGTGCCGGCGCTGGTCCTCCGGCAGGGACTCCCGGATGTCACGGATGGTCCGCAGGGGGTGCGACGACGGGGGCGGCGGCGAGTGAGACCCACCGCTGGGGGCTGTGGTCATCCGCATCGCCTCCGCTTGATCACGCCGTCTGCTGCTGGTACCAGGCTACGGGTTCCCGCCTGCCCGCCCCCAGTCTTTACGACGAGAGCGGGGCGTCCGTCCGCCTGCCAGCCGAGTGGCGCTGGCAGTTCTCGCGGATACGCCCGCCCTCCGTCGGTGAGGCTCCGCACCGGGGGCCCGTCCCAGCCCGGTGGCCGGCCGGAACGGATCCAGCACACAATCCAGCACACATGAGGCTGGGAACGGCTGAGAACAGACGAGAAACGTGGAGGAGTGATTTCGCAGGCCAGACGCCCTGAGGACGACGTTTACGCAGGTCACAGCACCGCCCAGGGAAGACTCCTAAAGCGGGTGTCGGAGGTTCGAATCCTGCCGGGGGCACAACACATTACGGCGCTGGCCTGGGGATTCTCCCCCAGGGAGGCGCTCCGCTCTGCCTCGGACTTCCCGTCCGGGGCCGTTCGCATACACGGACCGGCCACGCCCGCTCTCGGCGTCATCACGGGCGTACCGGACAGTGCGCGGACCCGTGTGGCGCCATGGATGGGACAACGTCCTGGGCTCGATACGGCAGATGCCCGACGCTGATCGATCGGCCAGGCAGGGGTGAGCCCGCAGGATCAGAGGATCAGCGTCATACCAGCGGGGGCGCCGCCCCGGTGAGGACGGCGCCCCCGCTCGGGAACGCTCTCAGTACGTGGCTATCGGACGTCGACGAAGTCGCCGGCCGCGTTGACCGCCGGAGTCGTCGCCGTGCCGGCGAAGCTGTAGCGGAAGTAGCCGTCGGTGGCGGCGGTGACGGTCGTCTTGAGGTTGCCCGTCGAGTTGGACTTGATCGTCTTCACCGTGGTGTAGGTGTTGCTGCCCTTCTTGCGGAACTGCAGCTTCACCGACTGGTTCGTGTAGCCGTGGTACTTGTTGTCCTCCCAGTTGGCCCGGGAGAGCTTGCCGGTGACCGTGATGGTCTTGCCCTTCTTCACCGGCTCCGGCGAGGCGTTGACCGTCAGCTTCGAGTAGCGCTGCACCTTGAATGTGGTGGCCGCGTCGCGGTGGATGAAGTTGGAGTCATTGGCGGAGACCAGCGTGCCGAGCTTCCAGGTGGCTGCCGCGTTGTTGCCGACGAAGCCGACCGACGCCTTCGGGTCGAACGTCAGCGTGCCGGTGCAGGTCGACGTGGTGGCGCTCGCCTTGACGCACTTGATCTCGTCGTCCCAGATCTGCGCGTAGTTCGGCTTCGGGCCGAAGGCGCTGATGTAGGTGGTCTCGGCGATACCGGAATCGTCCGACGCGGTCACCGAGACCTTGGCGGACACCACGTTGGTGGTACCGACCACGACCGGCTTGCCGCCGTTGATGACGACCTTGTCGATCGTGATATTGCCCGCGCCGCCGTCCTCCGCCTGGGCGGCGGTGGCCCCGATCGCGGTGACGGCCAGCACGGCGCCGGTGCCGAGCACGGCAAGGCGCATGGTTGTACGCATGAATTCCCCCCACGGATTCATCGATTGATCAGAGGGAGCGTACGGCGTTGGCCAACGGTTCACCACGCTGTTGTTCAACGCCGCGGAGCCGTTCTCAGTCGTAGGACGGGCGCGGTCGAGCTCGCCGGCCGGGGCCGGGGTCGGGGCGCGTCGCTCGTCCGTACGCCGCCTTCGTAGAGTCGGGGGAATGAACCCGGACCACGCTCCCGACACCGACGAACTGCTGCGCGGTACATACGCCCGACTGCTGCCCGCCGACTCGATCACCCCTGAGATCGCCGGTTCCCTTCGCTACGCGCGTCTCGTGGCCGACGGCCTCGTCTTCGCCTATGCCCTCGACCGGCCCACCGATGTACGGATCCTCACCGACCCGGACGTGGAGAGCGTCGGCCTGGAGGAGCTGGGGCGGGCGGCGTACGAGAACCTGATGCGCGTACCCGTCACGCACGAGGAGATCCCCTTCGAGGGGACGACCCTGCACTCCTTCTACGGCGACTCGCACTTCATCGGGAGCCAGGCGCTGTTCCTGTCCGCCGCGGTCCGGCAGGTCACCGGCGATTCGCTTCCGCACGCCGGTGCCCTCGTCGTCATGCCGAGCCGCCACAACCTGGTGTACCACCCGATCGCCGACGGCACGGTGGTCGATGCCGTCAACGGCCTCGCCTCCTACGCGCTGGGTGCCTTCGAGGACGGGCCGGGGGCACTGTCCCCGCGGGTCTACTGGTGGCACCGCGGCAGCCTGAAGTCGCTCACGGCCATCGACGAGGACACCCGGTCCTTCTCCATCCAGCCGCCGCCACAGCTGCTCGGCCTGATGAAGGGCCTGGTCCGTCTCGACCGCGCCGGACGGCTCGCCACCCGTACCGTCGCCGAGGCGCCCGCTCCCGGCCTCGCCGAACTCACCCGCGCCACAGCCGAGTCGATAGCGGGTCTCTCCCAGGGCCCGGCCGCCGACCTGGGCGGCGCCTTCGCCTCCGCCGTGGCCCATGCACACGCACACTGCGCCGCCGACCCCAGGGCGGCGCAGATCGGCACATGGGACGCCTGGGCCACCGCCGTACAGCTCGGCTGCGCCCTGTTCACCGGTGCGCGGACCCAGGACTGCCGGCTGGGCGAGGACCTCGTCCGGCAGCTGCCGGCCACGCCCGCCGCACCGCCCGCGGACGCCCGTGCCTGGCTCGACGCCCTCTACCTGGCGATCGTGTGCCGGGAGGGGGACCGGATCCGGCGGCTGTGCCAGGTGCCGCTGGAGACGCTGCGGCAGGACGACTCCGTCGACGCGTACGTGCTGTGCTGGATCGACACCCTGCAGACCTACTTCTCCGAACGCCACTCCATGGACGGGGTCGTGGAGAAGCTGGTCGCCACCATGAAGACGTCCGGGCCCGACGAGGTGACCCACGCGCCGATGGAGTTCGTGAACGGGATCGACTACCAGCCGGTCGCGCTCTTTCACCGCCTCGTCGCGCAGGACCACGACGCCTTCGCCGAGACACTCGCCGAAGCCCTCACGGAACACGGCGCCCACTGGGGCGAGTCGGCGGCACCGCGCGCCCGAGTGGCCCTGGGGCCACTGGCGATGGCGAGTCTCGCCTTCGACCACGGGTTCCCCATCGCTCCGGCGCAGCCGTACCTGCCCCTGTACCTGCTCAACCGCGAACGGATCGAGGAGATCCCCAGCCCCTGACCCCGGTCCCCCGCCGGGCCCTCGTTGGGCGTCGCCGGGCGTCGCCGGGCCGTCGGCTCACGGTGTGACACTGGCGAACTTCGGGGCCGGATCGCCGAGGTGGCCTAGGAGACCGCTGAAAATCTTGTCGAGGGGTTGTGCGGCCGCAGGCCGGACGGCCCCTTTCGCTATGCGGTGGCCGGGGCGAGATGCCAGATGTTGTTGGTGTGGGTGAGTCCGAGGGTGATCAGTCGGCGGAGGTTGAGAGCGGCGGCGCGGTGGTGGAGCCAGATGTTGTTGGCGATGACGCCCCGGTAAGGGACCCGGCGGTTGCCCTTGGCGACGAGCCAGGCGATGGCGCGTTCGACGGGTGGCCGCCATCGGCGGTACTCGTCCTGCCAGACGGTGTCGGTGGCGGCCTGGGCCCAGGCGGCGGCCAGCAGTTCGTACTGGGGGTGGACGTTGAGGGTGCGTCCGGTTTTGGAGGTGGTGCAACGCGTCCGAAGAGGGCAGCCCGTGCAGACACGCTTGAACTGGGCGGTGCGGGCGCCGTCCGCCTTGATCTGGCCAAGGCCGGCGGTGTGTCCCGCAGGGCAGGTCGCGGTGCCGGCGGCCAGTTCGATCCGGAAGTCGTCGATGGTGAAGCCGCCGGGGACTGCCTGCCGCAGCGGCGGCGGCTTGATCACCAGGGTGTGGCCGTCGGCCTGCAGTTGTGCGCGCAGATCGCCGGTTCCGTAGGCAGAATCGCCGAGCACGGTTAACGCCGTGCCCTCTTCCTCGTCGGCCAGCAGACCGCAGGCGACGGCGGCCTCGTGGTTGTCGGGGCCATAGCCGCTGGTCAGGGCGACGGCGGTGAACAGGCCTGCCTCCGGCTCGAAAGACGCATGCCCTTTGAAGCCGTCCTGGTGACGGCTGCGGTTCTTGTGGATGTGCCGTGCGTCGGGGTCAACGGTGGACACCGTCCGGTCGGCCACTGTGCGCTTGGCGATGCGCCAGCGTCCGTCGCGCCCGTCGGAGTCCTCGGCGGGTTCCACGTCCTGCCCGGCGACCAGGGCCAGCAGGCCGACCGCGTTCGCCGCCTTCTCGCCCAGGTTCTGCTCAGGCAGGTGTCCGAGCAGGTTGAGGGCGTCGGTGACCAGCGCGTCGACCAGCGCGGCGCGGGCCGTCTCGTCGTCCCAGGCGATCCTCGGTTTGCCCGGGTCGCTGTAGTCATGCGCCTGGCAGTGCTCCGCGGCCACTTCCCCGGCGCCGGGGACCTCGCGGATCACCCGGCGGACCGCGGAGATGATCTGGGTGACGGTGTCCTGGGTGGCCACCGCATCATCGAGCACCGTGGAGTCCAGCGCGCGCCGCTGCTTGCCCTTGAGCACGCCGGTCGCGGCCACGACTTCCTTGACCTTGGTGAAGATCCGCATCGGGTCGGCCGAATGACGCAGGCGGCGCCGGAAATACGTCAGCAGCGACGGATCAAACGCGGTGTCGTACAGCCCGAGCCCGCACGCGGCCTTCCACCGCAGGTCACACCGCAGTTCCTGGACCGTCTCGAAGTCCGACAGCCCCTGAAGGCTCTGCAGCACCACCGTCGCGGCCAGCACCTGCGGCGGCAGACTCGGACGGCCGTTGGACGACGGATACATGTCCGCGAACATCCCCAGCGGGAACAGCACCTCGCGATGTTCCGCCAGGAACGCGAACGCACTGCCGGCCGGAATCAACTCCCGGCACGTTTCCCACACATCCGGCCCGACCATCTCCCCGGCCCATTCCCCCTGCATGCCTACAAGATTGGCCCCGACTCCACCGAGCCGGGGCCAGAACCCGAGATTTTCAGCAATCTTCTAGGGCCTGTCCGGCGGATCAGGGTCGGACAGGGCGCGGCGTCTGGTGCGGTGCATCGCAAGGCGCCGGAGCGTCCTGATAGCGGAGCTGTCCGGGCGTTTCGGCAACGCCGCGAGGTGCCGTGCCAGACGCCACGCCCCCGGCCATGATCCGCCGGACAGGCCCTAGCAGTTCAGCGAGCCTGGCGGCGTCGCCGATGGCCTTGACGGTGTCCTGGGTCGCCGGCTCGGCCGGGACCCGGTGCTGAAGCAACAGGTCACGCCCTGATCGTCGCCACGAGCGCCTCGTCGGACGCCCCGTTGTCAGCAGTCGTGGCCGAAGTCGTCGCCGAGGGCTTCGAGAGTCTCCCACTTGAGGTTGGGTACGGTGCGCTCCGCGGTGCGCTCCGCGGTGCGCTCCAGTCTTTCGGCTCGGTATCCGCCGAAGGCCTTGCACCGGTCGCAGTAGAGGACGTAGCTGCCCACTGCTTTCGCCACATGGCTCAGGGTCATCGGTCCGCCGCACTGCCCGCACGGCTGGTACGGCCCGGCGGGGGCGTCGGCGTACTCGTGGCGTGGCAGCTGGCGGGGTTCGCAGAACATGCCGGGCAGGGTGTTGTTCTCGATGGCCGCGCGAGGCAGGCCGCCCAGGCCGAAGACGTTGCCGAGGGCTTCGTACACGAGTCCGTAGGAGGGTGCGTGCGGGGGCATTTCGCCGTCCTCGTCCTTCTCGGGTTCCTCATCGGCGTCCCAGCCGAGCCCGGCCAGGGCGTTGTTCAGGAAGTCGGGGCGGGAGCCGTTGAAGCCGCCGTCGAAGAAGCCCCAGAGGTGCTGCTCGTCGTGCATGAAATCGATCTGGGCCGGGTCCATGCCGGTGCACACAGCGCTCAGGGTGCGGATTCCGTGCGAGGGCTGGTGCCCGAAGGGGCTCTCGGGGCCGGTGCGTCCGAACTCCCAGTACGCGGTGCAGGGCAGCAGCACGAACGACCAGCCGTTGCCCGCGTCGCCGATGCGGCCGATGTCGGGGACGGACTGGTCCCATGGGGGCGCGGCCCTGTCGATCGCCGCGATGGTGTCCGCGTCCAGCACCGGTGTCCCTTCGGGGGATCCGAGCCGCACCGCCAGCTCCTCGGCCGGTATGCCCTCCGCGAGGGTGAGGTAGTAGCCCTCGAGACCGGGGTGGAGCCAGGCGAGCCCATCTCTGTGTTCGGTCATGCGTGCGAGCCTAGACGCGGGCGCTGACATGCCTGTCCCGCCGGGTCCTCAGGTCGCCCACGGAGTCCGCGTAGTAGGCCGACTCGGCCAGGTGGAAGGCGAGTTGGCGGAAGGTCCAGCCCGTTCCGGCCGACCGGTCGAGCTCGTCGGGCGTCAGGGCGTCCAGGCGGTTCGCCCAGATCCTGGCCAGACGGGTGAGCCGGCTGCGTGCCTCGTCGAGGTCGGCCGCGGTGAACGGGGCGAGGTCGGCCGCGGTGGTGGTCGCCGAGGCGTGCCAGTGGTCGGGCTGCGTCTCCTCGCCCACGAGCCGCGCCTCCATCTCGGCGAGATGGTCGACCATGTGGTCGGCGACGCGGCGGATCGCCTTGTGCGGGGTGTAGAGCCGGTCACCGGCGGGGACGGGGCGGCCGTCCCAGGTGGTCCAGGTCGCGGCGAGGGCCAGGACGTGGTCGACCATGGCCGTCAGGAGCTGCGCGGGGTCGCGGCCGTCGGTCGCCGGGGCCTCGTCGGGGATGTCGGGGGCGTTGCCGGAAGCGCCGGGGGCGTTGTGGGTAGTGCCGGGGGTGTTGTGGGCAGTGCCGGGGGCGTTGCCGGAAGCGCCGGGGGCGTTGCCGGAAGCGCCGGGGGCGTTGCCGGTAGTGCCGGGGGTGTTGTGGGCAGTGCCGGGGTCGTTGCCGGAAGCGCCGGGGGTGTTGTGGGCATCGGGGGTGTTGTGGGTATCGGGGGCGTTGCCGGAAGTGCCGTGTGCGTGCTCGGTGTTCGTCATGGTCCGACGCTAGATCCGGGACGCTTCGGCCACCGCCGAACCGTTCCGGATCAGGAGGACGTGACGTCCCTCGAACGCGGACGCCTGCCCGGGGAGGCGCAGTTGGGGCACCAGTAGCCCTCCTGCTGGATGAATATCCACCCGAGCTCCTCGATGTACGGGGAGGCGACGGTCGCACTGTGCAGCAGATGGCCGAACAGGTCGGCCCCGATGTCCGGCGGCGGTTCCGCGATGACCAGGTCGAACACGGCCCGCGCCTGGCAGCGTCTGCGGTCGCACGCGAGGTAGAACCGCACGGGGCCGGGCGGATCTCCGCCGGTGGTCAGGCTCATCTCTCCACTATGGCCGCGGAGTCGGCCGCGCGGTGCCGTTTCCCGGACAGGCAATGGACCCTCCCGGCCGGCCTCAGGAAGGCAGGGACGCCGCCATGGCCGCTGCCGCGCGGCGCATCCGGGACGCGTCGTCGCGGACGGTGCGGCTGAACTCCATGTGCAGGAACGGCACGCCCTGGGCCTCGGCCTCTCGGCCCTGTACGTTGCCGCGGCCCTCCAGTGCGCAGCGGCGGGCCCAGGCGCGGCATACGGCGAAGCCCTCGTGGCGCAGTGCCGTTGCGGTGCGGCGGGCGGTGGGGAGGCCCTTGTCCGCCGAGCCGAGGGAGGCGATCACGTCGTAGTCCGGTTCGGTGCTGTCCGCGAAGCCGTGGACCTGGAGACCGGGGAGGCGGCGTGCGGCCAGTTCGTCGCAGACGGCGTCGAACACGGTGTCCCTGCGGTGGGCCACGTCGGCTCGGCCCTTCCTGTCGGCGTTGCGGTGGGTTCCGGCCATGACCAGTACGCCGCCGCGCCTGGCCCGTAGCACCCCGATGCCGAGCTGTTCGCTGCCGGCGTCGGCCACTGGGTGCGGCACCTGGACCGACCAGCGGGTCGTGGCGCTCAGGTCGATGTAGACCCGGCCCCAGCCCCGGTGGCCCTCCGCCGCCCGGTCGGAGATCTCCGCGAACCGGCGGCCGGTCACGGTGTCGGTGAACGTCCTGACGGCGAAATCGATGTCGCCGAGGCGGCGCCCGGCTTCGGCCCGCTTGCCGTCGAGGAAGAGGCCCACGGCTTCGGCGGCGGTACGGCGCTGGGCGCGCAGCGGTGGCAGATAGTCACTGCGGGCGACCGTGTCGTGGGTGAAGTCCGTGATGCGGCGCGCGAGATCCACGCCGTCGCGGCCGTCCGCCGCGGAACCCTCCGGGCGGTCGTCCCCGTTCCCGGCGCCCGGTCCCCGGCTCCCGAATGGCGCAAAAAGGGTCACGAGGGCCCCCAGAGTGACAACCATCACGGCAATACCGATCAGTGTTCGCTTGATCGTTACCTTCGATGCCGGATTCCGTGTCATAGACATATAAAAATATCAGGGGTGTCCCGCCATTCGTCTTCGGTCTCCGTCACTCGCGCCACCGCGCCCGTGCTCCTCCTCGCGGCCCTCGTCGGCTGCTCGGTTCCGGGCGGTGACAGCGACTCCGCGGACGCGAAGGAAGGTCCTTCCTTCACCGTCGCCGCGGCCGGCGACGTCCTGATCCACCCCCAACTGACCGAGCAGGGGCGCAAGGACGCCGCGGCGGGCGGGGACAAGACCGGGAAGAAGATCGACTTCCATCCGCTGCTGGCCGGGGTCAAGCCCGTGATCAGCAAGGCCGATCTGGCGATCTGCCACTTCGAGCCGGTCGCGGGCAAGCCGCAGGGACCGTTCGAGGGCTTCCCCGACTTCGTCGTGCCGCCGCAGATCACCACGGCGCTCAAGGATGTCGGCTACGACACCTGCTCGACGGCCTCGAACCACACCCTCGACCACGGGGCCTCCGGCGTACGGAACACTCTCGACGCGCTCGACGGGGCCGGGCTCAAGCACACCGGGTCGGCGCGCAGCAGCGCCGAGGCCGCCAAGCCGCTGATCATGGACGTGAAGGGCGTGAAGGTCGCCCAGCTGTCCTACGCCTTCGGCTTCAACGGGCGCGAGGTCCCGGCCGACAAGCCCTGGCTGACCAACCAGACCGACTTCGACAGGATCGCCGCCGCCGAGAAGGCCGCCCGCAAGGCCGGTGCCGAGGTGGTGATCCTCAGCATCCACTGGGGTCGCGAACATCATCCGGACCCGAGCAACGGCCAGTTGAAGCTGGCCCGCAGGCTGGCGCGGGAGACCGGGATCAATCTGGTGATCGGCCATCACGCCCATGTGGTGCAGCCGATGGAGAAGATCGGCTCCACGTGGATCGCGTACGGCCTGGGCAACCAGGTGGCGCGGCACGACGTGCCGTCGGGGCTGACCGAGGAAGGCGTCATCGGCTGGTTCGAGTTCCACAAGCGCGGTGACACCTGGGACGTCGACGCCCGGTACGTACCGACGCTGCTGACGATCCCCCCGGATGCCGACGGCGGCGGTGCGCAGGAGCCCGATGCGGCGGTGGTGAAGGACCACCGGCTGGTGGATCTGGCCGGATCGCTGCAGAACCCCGAGGGCCTGCCGGCCGCCGAGCGGGCCAGGTACCGGATGGCCTTCCAGCGGACCCAGGGCACTCTGCTCAACCGGGGCGCCGTCGAGGACGGGCTGAAACCCTTGAAGGACCTGCCCGAGTGAGCCCCGGAACGAGCCCCGGAGTGAGCCTCGGAATGCCTCCCTGGAATGGGTGGGTCCTGAATGGATGAGTCCGGGACAAGTACGGGATCGAGCCCCGTCGACTGACCCGGCCTCCCTGACCCGCCCGACCGACCCGCCTGCCCGCCCCGCCCGACCCGCCCGGCCGATCCGCCGGGCTCCCGCGGCGGCCGGGACATGCGGATACATGCGGACGCATACGGACGCATACGGACGCCGGGACGGCTCGGGGAGGGGCCGCGGGCGGCAGGGGTTCCACCCCGGTGCCGGAAGTCGGAAAGCTCACACTCGCCACCCTCCGTACAACCTTCCGCAAAGCTTTTATGTCCAGCAAACGGCTGTGCCTCGTTCAGCACGCCGGAACCGAGCAGACAGTCAAAGGGGAACACGATGGCCGCTTCGTCCTCGAAGCGCCGGCACAAGGTCCGCCGGCGGGCCGATATGTCGCTGCTGGGTGGCATACGTCCCCCCATCGCGGTTCTCTCCGCGCTCCTGCTCTCCCTAGCGGGCATCACCGCCCTCGGCCTGGGAAGAGCGAGCCAGGACTCCGTACCGAAGGCGGTGCTGACCTCCCAGCAGCACTTCGCCGAGGACGGCGCCGTCACGATGCGTGCCTCGATCGACGAGAGCGTCACCGACCTGACCCGCACCGCGGGGCTCTTCAGCGCGGGCGATCCGGCCTCTCCCGACGCCGTCCTCGACAAGATCGGCAGCGTCTACCAGAAGTGGACGGGCACCGCCGTCGTCGAGATCGAGTCCGGCCGGATGCTCGCCGCGCGCGGGGAGAACGTCCCCGTCACCGCCATCGACACCGGCAAACTCGCGCAGAAGGACGGGCTCAGCCCGCGCATCGTACGGCTCCAGAACGGCGAGAGCAGGCTGCTCGCCTTCGCCCTGCTGTCCTGGCCGGACCGGCCGCAGCAGTTGCTGATCGCCTCCAACAGTCTCCGCTTCCCCGGCGTCAGCCGCGGGCAGTTCCGCTCGATCGCCGTCGTCGACACCACGGGGCACATCCTCAGCCGCGACGGCGTCCAGGAGCCGGAACAGGTCAAGACCGACAAGCAGCGCGCGGACGCCAAACGGTCCGCCAAGCAGCTGAACGCCTTCGCCGAAACGGCCGCGACCAAGACCAGGCAGCACCCGCTCAAGGCCAAGGAACCCGGCTCCGGCGGCTTCCCCGGCGTCAGCGGCAGCCTGCGCGGCAACAGCGTCCGCGGTGACCGCGCCGTCGCCGGCTATGCCGCGCTGGCCGGCCCGCAGCCGGGCGAGGGCACCGTCGCCACCTCCCTCGGGCTCACCGTCGTCGCCATGGTCGACGTCGCGGAGGACCCGACCCGCGTCGCGGGCCCCTTCTTCGGACTGGTCTCCGCCGCCGCCCTGCTGCTCATCGGCGCACTCGCGGTGGCGCTGCTGCTCGGCACCGTGCAACGGCCACTGCTGAAGCTGTTCCTGGAGAGCCGCCGGCTGACCCGGGGCGACCTGACCCGTCCGGTCTCCGTCCCCAGGTTCGGCGAGACGGCGCGCATCGGGCGCGCCCTGGAGCGCCTGCGCCGCCAGCTCCTCGGCGAACCGGCGGAGGGCGGGGCGGCCCAGGACGCCGGCGCCGGGCCTGGCCGCCCGGGGCGCCGGAGCCGGCTCGGCAGCCGCGCGCTCATCGTCATCTGCGGCGTCCTCCTGCTGGCCTGGTCCGCACCGATGCTGCTGCTCTTCAACCGCGCCGACTCCACCGTCGCCGTGCCGGAACAGGTCGTCAGCGACCAGCGCGAGCGCACCCACACCATCTCCGACCGGGTCCGGCGCGCGCTCAACGAGGGCCACGCCGACCTGGTGTCCGTCGCCTCGCTCGTCGGCAACCGCACCTCCCCCGACGACATGAAGAAGGTCCTGGAGCGCACCCGCACCGAGCACCAGCGCTACCGCTCGATCTACGTACGCGACGCCGACGGCACCGTCCAGGCCCGCGCCGGCGAGAAGCCGCACGCGCTGCCCAGCGGCACCAAGGGCAAGCCGCTCACCCAGCCCATCACCGTCCTGAACGAATCCGGCAAGGAGCCCTCCGTCGCCGGGTACGCGGAGATCCCCGGCCGGAACGGCGCCATGGTGATCGGCGAGTTCCGGATCGACTTCATCAACGGGCTGCTCAAGCGCCCCGGGCTCGGCCAGGTCCGGGTGGTCGACGACGAACACCGGGTCATCGGCGGCAACACCGGCTACCTCGCCTTCGATTCCCTGCCGGAGCGACTGGACGAGCTGGTCTCCGGCACGAACCAGCGGGTCGGCATGAACGCCCCCGCGGGCGCCGTCGTCTACCGCGACGGCGACGGTGTCCAGATCTCCGCCGCCGCCCCCTTCGCCGGTGGCGGCGCCGCGAAGCAGCTCCACTGGACGGTGGTCAGCTGGCAGCCCGCGTCGGGCCTCGCCATCCCCGAGTACAGCCTGCAGAACCGCACCGTTCTCGCCGGTCTGCTCGGCATCACCGCCGCCGTGGCCTGCCTCGGCTGGCTGTACATCGTCGTCGTACGTCCGCTGCGCGAACTGGCCGGAAAGGCCGAATCGCTGGCCGACGGCGACCGCCGCACCGTGCTCTTCCCGCACCACCACGACGAGGTCGGCGCGGTCACCCGCAGTCTGGAAATTGTCCGGCAGCAGCTCCAGGAGCAGCGCAGACGCGACAGCGCTCCCCTGGTCGGAAGGAACTGAACGGCCGTGCTCTTCCTCTACGGCGTGCTCGTCGTGTGCTGTGTGATCCTCCTGATCTCCGGCATCGTCGAACAGCGGCGCCACTTCACCAATCTGGAGCGCATACCCACCCGGGTGCTGATCAACGGCATCCGCGGCAAGAGCTCCATCACCCGCCTCTGCGCGGGCGCCCTGCGCGGCGGCGACCTGGTCACCGTCGCCAAGACGACCGGTACCGCAGCCCGCTTCATCCACCCGGACGCCACCGAGGAGCCGGTCTACCGCAAGTTCGGCATCGCCAACGTCGTGGAGCAGATCGGCATCGTGCGGCGCGCGGCCTCCTACAACCCGGACGCGCTGGTCATCGAGTGCATGGCGGTCATGCCCGCGCTCCAGGAGATCAACCAGTCCAAGCTGATCCGGTCGACGATCGGTGTGCTGTGCAACGTACGTGAGGACCACCTGGCCGAGATGGGCCCCACGCTCGACGACGTGGCCCGCTCGCTCTGCCGCTCCATGCCGGAGGGCGGCATCTGCGTCACCGCCGAGCAGGACCGCTTCCACATCCTCCAGGAGGAGGCGGACGCCCGGGACTGCAAGCTGATCTACGCGGACCCGGAGACCGTGAGCGACGAGGAGCTGCGCGGCTTCAGCTGGTTCACGTTCAAGGAGAACGTGGCCATCGCGCTGACGGTCGCCGAACTCCTCGGCGTGGACCGGCAGACGGCGCTCCAGGGCATGTACGACGCCCCGCCGGACCCGGGTGTCCTCTCGGTCGAGCGGTACCGCACCCACGACGACAAGCGGCTGCGCTTCGCCAACGTCTTCGCGGCGAACGACCCCGAGTCGACGCTGATGAACATCAACCAGCTGCTCGATCTGGGCGCGATCGACCGGCCGCTGAACGTCGTGATCAACTGCCGCCCCGACCGGGTCGAGCGCAACGGCCAGATGGGCCAGATCATTCCCGAACTCCAGCCGGAGAAGGTGTTCGTGATCGGTCACCCGGCGAAGAGCGCCATCGACGCGATCCCCTCCGAGTGGCGCCACACCGCGGTCGACCTCGGCGGCGACAAGCGCGACCCCGAGGAGTTCATGAACCAGCTGCTCGGGCACCTCGGGCCGGAATCGTCGCTGGTCGCGATCGGCAACATCCACGGGCAGGGCGAACTGCTCCTGGAACACCTCGCCGAGCTGCCCGCCGACGAGACCCCGGACGAGACGCCGGACCAGGCCCCGGACCGGACGCCGGACCGGACGCCGGACCAGGCCGCCCCGCAGGGAACTCCGCAGGCACCTCCGCACGGCGACGTCCCCGCCGACGTCCCGGCCGACGTCCCCTCCGACGGCCCGGTCACCGCCGCCTTCCCGCCGGTCCCGGCCCAGCGGCAGCAGTCGCCGCACTCCCAGCAGCCGCGGCACGACGAGACCCTGGCGCTCCCCCGCTACACCCCGCACCTCGACCCGTACCAGCCCTACCCCGAGGCGTACGAGGCCCGGTACCAGCAGGCCCCACGCCCGGCCTCCCCCCTACCGCAGCAGCCGCAGCAGTCGCAGTCGCAGTCGCAGCAGCACGAGCCACCGCACCAGAGTCCGGAAGACCCGTCCGAACCGCCCGCACCTCGCGTCCGCGGGATGTTCGAGCCGGTCCGGCCGCCCGCCCCGGCCCAGCAGGAAAACCCAGGAGAACCCCGTTGATCCCCTCCGTCCTCACCCCTGAGATTGCCGCCATAGGCATCGCCCTGGGGCTGATGTTCTCGCTGGTCTGCTACCTGACGACCAACCTCTCCCCCGGCGGGATGATCACCCCGGGCTGGCTGGCGCTCACCCTCGTCGAGGACCTCCAGCGCGCGGCCATGGTGGTCGGCGTGACCGTTCTGACGTACGTCGCGGTGCTCGGCCTCCAGAAGGTCGTGATCCTCTACGGCAAGCGGCTGTTCTCCACCGTCGTCCTCACCGGTGTGATCTTCCAGGGGACGCTGATGATCGTGCTGTCGATCGAGTTCCCGCTGATGTACACCAACCAGACCCTGGGCTTCATCGTCCCCGGCCTGATCGCGTACCAGCTCGTCCGCCAGCCCAAGGGCGCGACCCTGCTGGCGACCGGCTCGGTGACGCTGATGGCCTATGTCGTTCTCACCGCAGGCATCCTGCTCGGCGCGCTGCCGACCGTCTGACCCGAACCTTCCGGAGCTGACTGACTCATGAGTGCCAAGACCAAGCGCCGTCCCCGCCAGGCGCTGCACGCCGTCACGGTGACCGCTCTGCTCGCGGGCAGCGCCTACCTCACCGTCGAACTGCGCAAGGACGAACAGGCCAAGGCCCCGGCCGTGCAGGCCGTCACCGACAATCCGGCGCTGAAGTCCTCGAACCTGAAGAACGGCGAGCAGCGCTGGGAACGGCTGCGCAACCCGTCCCGCTCCCTGCTGCGCGGCGCCGACGGCGAGATCCTCGCCAGCTTCACCGACGGCGCCCGCACCGCCACTCTCACCGGCCCCAGCCGTACCTTCACCGAGCCCAGCACCACCACGTCCAAGGTCGTCACCGAGGACTGGGTGCGGCTGATGCCGTACCAGTGGAAGAAGGGCGCCGAGAACGAGAAGTGGTTCAAGGACTGGTTCAAGGAGTTCTTCGGCAGCGAGGAGGACGACCTCTTCGCCACCGCCTTCCAGTACGTCGCCGACGCCCCGGTCAAGAAGGACGACGAGGGGGTCTCCTACGCCGGTGACGCCAACTTCGGTCCGCTCAACCCGAACGGCAGCGAGGGCAACGACCTGCGGCTGGAGGAGTCCGACTTCTTCGACTACCTCGGCATCCCGTACACCTTCCGCAACGGCACGACGATGCAGCCCCGCACCGAGCGCGCCCGCTCCATGGACTGCTCGGGCTTCATCCGTACCGTGTTCGGCTACCGGGCCCGCTACCCGCTCATGGCCACCGATGCGTCCGGCGACGGCCTGCCGCGCACCGCCAACGGCATGGCCCGCTCCCACCGCGGTACGGACGTGATCGACCTGAAGGGCATCACGCCGGCCGACCGGCCGAAGAACATCGATGTGCTGCAACCCGGTGACCTGGTCTTCTTCAAGCTCGACCAGCGCACCAAGGAGCGCCTCGACCACGTCGGCATGTATCTCGGGCACGACACCGACGGCCACAAGATCTTCATATCCAGCCGGGAGGAGGCCAACGGCCCGACCATCGGCGACAAGGGCGGCACGTCCCGGCTCGACGGAAACGGCTACTACGCGGCGACCCTGCGCAGCGCGAAGCGGCTGTAGCGGAGCGCCCCGTGACGGGAACGCCCGTGGCGAGCGCCGTCGCCGTCAGCGCAGTTCCTCCGGGCACGGCGTGCCCGGAGGCAGCTGGTAGGGGGCGGCCAGCCGGTACACGCCCGGTCGCGGCGCGAGCAGTTCCGTCCACTCGTCGCCGTCCGCGTCCTCGTCGACCTTGAACAGACAGCCGTTGGTGTTGACGAAGGTCCGCGGACTGCTCTCGTCCGTGCGCCGCTTGGACTCCTCGGTCTCCTGCGGCCGTTCGACGCCCTTGCCCTCGCTGTCGACCACGGCGAGCCAGGGCGAGTACGGGATGCGGATCAGGATCCGGCCGGGCGTCTTCACATGGATGGTCAGCTCGCCCGCGTCGGCCTGGTCCACCGAGGCCGGCGGATCGGCCAACGGCACCGGGCTGTCCACCTCGAAGAGCCGCCAGTTGGCGTCGGACCACACCGGCTTCAGATACGGCAGCCCCTCGTCGACGAGCTGCGCCTCCTGCACCGCGCCGCTGGAGTCCGGCGTCCCCTTGGGCAGCACCACGTAGTGCACCGCCCAGCGGTCCAGCCACTGGTGGTAGTTGGCGCTGTTCAGGGTGTCGTCGTAGAAGAGCGGGTTGCGCTCCATGTCCGCCTGCCGGTTCCAGCCCCGCGCCAGATTGACGTACGGCGCGAGCGCGGACGCCTCCCGGTGGCTGCTCGCCGGCACGACCTCGACCCGGCCCCGCTCGGCGCCGACCTGTTGCAGCTCATTGACCAGCGGGGCCAGCTCGCGCGCCCAGGAAGCGCTGGGGGCGGTGCGGACGATGTCGTCGACGCTCTTGAAGCCGATCCAGAAGTTCAGCCCGGCGAACGCGATGACCAGCGCGTACCAGCGCCGGGAGCGCGGCACGGTGTAAGGCAGCGCGGCCAGGAGCACCACTCCGGCGAACAGCATCGCCATCCGGGTGATGTTCGAGCCGATCTGCGAGTCGATCACATAGGTCAGCAGCGTCCCGACGCCGTACACGGCGGCGGCGGTGCGGACCGTCTTCCAGTCGCGCGGTACGAGGACGAAGACGAGGACCGAGAAGATGAACGGCAGCGACAGCGTCGCGATCGACATCGGCTGCGTACCGGAGAACGGGAACAGCCACGCGGACAGCACCACCACCGCGACCGGGGCCAGGCCCAGCGCGTACGCGCCGGGGCGCCGTTTGTTCAGGAACAGCGCGGCGGCGATCACGCCCAGGAACAGCCCGGCCACGGGGCTGCTCGCCGTCGCGAGCCCGGCGAGCGGTGCGGCCACGGCCGCCTTCGCCCACCGCTTGTACCGCCAGCGGTGGGGCCAGCAGAAGACCGCGGCCGTCGCAGCCACCGCGAACATCATGCCGAGCCCGAACGTCACCCGCCCCGACAGCGCGTTGCACAGATACGCGAACGCCCCGGCGAGCGAACAGGCCAGGGGATTGCGGACGGCCCTGACCCGGACCAGGATCAGCGCGGTCAGCGCCGCCGACACGGTCCCGGCGACCATCATCGTGGTACGCACGCCGAGCACCGACATCAGATACGGCGAGACGACGCTGTACGAGACGGGGTGCATGCCCCCGTACCAGGCGAGGTTGTACGCCGTACCGGGATGCCGGCCGACGAATTCGGCCCAGGCGTCCTGGGCCGCGAGGTCGCCGCCGCTGTTTGCGAAGAAGAAGAACCAGAGCAGGTGGGTGACGGCGGCGATCGCGGTCGCGATCGTCACCGGATGCCGCAGCAGCCGTTCGGTTCGGGCCCTGCGCGACGGGTCGGTGCGCGGCGCCGAGGCATCCCCGCCTCCCGTGCCCGTCCGGGCGGGCACGGCTGTCCGTGTGCTGCCGGCGCTGCCGATGTCGCTGTCCCTCGTGCCTGTGCTGTCGGCCGCCTCATGGCCGGGCCTCGGCTCCGCGGTGGTCACTACGGCTCTCCCCGTCTCCCCGAATCCGCCTGCCCCGTGCCCCTGTACCCCATGCACCTGTGAGGACGCCGTCCCTGCGTCATCGAGTTGCCTCGGGACGCTAACACGTACACAGCACGGAAGGGGGTGCCCGGATCGGCACCCCCTTCCGTCATCGGGTCGTTGCGGCCATCGGGCCGTTCCCCGTCGGCCGGTCAGCCGATCCGGGTCAGCTTGTCCCCGAAGGACGGCTCGGCCAGATCGCTCTGCAGCGCGACGGGCACCTTCACCTGGCTGGTGCCCTCACCGACGGTGAGGGTGCCGACGGGTGTCCCGGCCTTCGCCGAGTGCGGGATCGTCTTCCCGTCGTCGGTCAGTTCGATCTTGACCGTGAGACCGGCCCAGCCGACCACCGTCACGTCCTTCGTCGCGACCACCGGGGCGCTGCCACCCAGACCGTCGGAGACGGAGCCGACGACATCGCCCTTCTTGATGACCTTCGCGTTCTTCAGCAGGTCCTGGGTCGCGATCATGACGTCCTTGCTGACCGCGTTGACCGTGTCGATGATCGGGTTCTTGTGCTGGCCCAGCACGGCGCCGACGATCAGCTGGTCGGTCTTGCCGACCATCTTGTGCGCGGCGAAGAGCAGGTTGCCACCGGCCTTGGTGGTGGAGCCGGTCTTGATGCCGAGCGAGCCGTTGAACGGAACGAGTTTGTTCCAGTTCGGCCACTCGTGGCCCGAGGGGTCGGTCCACGACGGCAGCACGGTGATCGCCATGAGCGCCGGGATCTCCACCAGCTTCTCGCCCAGCTTCACCTGGTCCTCGGCCGAACTGACCGTGGTCGCGTTGAGGCCGGACGGGTCGGTGTACGTGGTGTTCTTCATGCCGAGCGACTTGGCGGTGTCGTTCATCTTCTTGACGAACGCCTCCTCGGAACCCGCGTCCCAGCGCGCCAGCAGCCGCGCGATGTTGTTGGCGGACGGGATCATGATGGCCGACAGCGCCTGCTTCAGGGTGAGCTTGTCGCCCTCCTTCACGGTGTTGAGCGTCGACTCGTTCACCGCGTCGTACCCGCCCTCCTTCTCCGCCGTGGCGTCGATTTCTATGGACGGCCCCTCCTCGCCCTTCTTCAGCGGGTGGTCCTTGAGCACGATGTAGGCGGTCATCGCCTTGGCCACGCTGCCGATCGGCACGGACTTCTGCTCGCCGAACGAGCCCACCGGGCCCAGGCCGGTCGCCGCCATGTAGCCCTGGCCCTCGTTGGGCCACGGCAGGGACGGCTTGCTGCCCTTGAAGGTGTACGTGTCCTTCGCCGACATCTGGAGCTCGGGGTCCGGGAGCGGGCGCACCATCTGCACGATCGCAAAGACGATCACCAGGAGCAGGACCAGGGGGGTCCAGATCTTGACCCTGCGCACGGCGGTGCGGACCGGCGTCTCCGGTGGCGGAGGCGTGTTCGTCAGCTCGGCCAGCAGGTCGAGCGGCGGCCTGGGCGGCATCGGCTGCTGCGTGGTCCGCTCGGCACCGGACAGCGCGCTGGGAGGCGGCGTGCCGGGCTTCGCGGCGGAGGCGGCGGGCACCTCGGGCTTACGGGGCGCGGGCGCCGACGCCGGCCGTACGTCGTCCCCGCGCAGGGGTACGAACTTGCTGGTCCGCTCGGCGGCGGACTCGGCCTTCGACTCGGCCTCCGAGCCCGGCTTTGCCGTCTTCGACCCGGGTGGGGTGATCTTCAGCGCGGTCGTCGGCTGGTCGACCCGGAGTGCGGCGGGCGCCCTGAAGATGGCGGTCGGCTGATCGATGCCCTGCTTGTCCTCGGCGGCGTCGTCGTCAGCCTCCGCTTCGGCCTTCTTCGCCGCTTCGGCCTTCTTCTTGTCGGCGGAAGGTGCCTTGTCGTCTGAGTCGCCGGACGCGCCATCGGACGGCTCGTCCCCGCCCTCGGCATCGGCATCGGCATCATTCGACGCGGTCGCCGCGTCCGCAGCCGCGTCGGTGTCCGCGTCCTTCGCGTCCTTCGCGCCCTCGTCCTCCGACGTGGCGGCCTTCGCGTCATCGCTCTGCGCGTCGCCGTCGCCGTCCGCGTCGTAGTCCTTCGTCACCCAGGCGGCGACGGCCGCACGCAGCCGCGCATCGCCCTCCTCGGAGCCCTCCTCGGAGCCCTCGGCGGGCTTCGCCGCCGCCTCCTCGTCCGCTGCGGCATCCGCGGGCTCACCCGCATCCGCGCTCTCCGAGGCCTCAGGCGCCTTCTCCGGGCCCTCGGAGTCCTTCGCGGCCCCCTCGGTCTTCCGGGCCTCCTCGGCGCCCACAGCGCCGTCAGGGCCCTCGGCCTCGACCTCGGAATCCGCGCCCGTGTCGCCGTCCGCCTCCGCCGACGGCTCCTCGGCCCCGGAGCCCTCCGGGGCCGAGTCGTCGACGCCCTCGGCGCCCTCGCCACGCTCGCCGTCCTCGGACGGCATCGCGCGGAAGACGGCCGTGGCCGTGTCCGCCTTGGCGCCCTCGGCGCCCTCGCCGTCCTCGGTGACCGGTGCCGTGCGGAATACGGCCGTGGCCGTGTCCGCCTTTCCGGCGGCCGCGTCATCGGCGGGCGGTTCACGGAAGACGGCGAGCCGCGGATCGCTTTCGCTCCGAGCCGTACCCGACGACTTCTGCTGCTCCGACTTGTCGGGGGACTCGCCCGCCACCGATGCCTCCTCCATGCGGCACGGGGGACACCCCCGCGCTGTCCGAACCATCTACCAGTGTCCCGTGTGAACCACCGGCCCGGCTGCTAGACGAGAACGACATACCTACTGGTTCCCATACAAAGCACCCAGGCGCTCTCGACAGACCAATGTGAGAGGGGTCACCCTGTCATTCATCCACGCGGGGAGGCATGGATGGGCAGGAGCCGCAGAACAATTCCGGAGGAGCTTCTGCTGCTCGCTCTGGACCCGACCACGGGTACCACAGCGCAGCCGCAGTCGCTCGACCTCGGCCTCGCCGGAGCTCAGCTAGTGGAGCTGGCTCTGGCAGGACGGATAGCCCCTGATGGGGATCGTATCGCCGTGGTGATGCCACGGCCGACAGGAGATCCGACTCTGGACTCCGCACTGGAACTGCTGCGGCGACGCGGCAGCCCGGTTCGGGCGGTCCACTGGATTGGCGGGCCCCGGCTGGGGCTGCGCCAGATCTACCTCGCTCACCTGGAGCGGTGCGGCATGGTGCATGCCGTGGCGGGCCAGATGTGCGGAGTGCTGCCGACGACTCGCTACCAGGCGACGGACACGGCAATCAGCCGGGACATCAGAGCCAGGCTGGACAGTGCGATCCGCACCGGCGTACCGCCGGACCCGCGGACCGCGGCGCTCGCCGCGCTGGCCCACGCGGTCGGACTCGGCAAGCACCTGTATCCCGGGAACGAGGGGCGTTCATCACGCTCCCGGCTCCGGGACCTGATCAGACACGACCCCATGGGCGGACTCGTGGCGCATGCCGTGATGGACGTCCAGAACGGAGCGGTCGCACAGCCGCGTCGCAATCAGGCGGCCGGAGTTCCCTTGCAACCGCAAGTGCAGTCGCAGTCACGCCGCGGCAGCATGGCGCACACCGCGGCCCACTAGGCGCACCACGCACCGGGGCCGTACGCACCGCCGCACCGCCGCGCAACTGCACGGCAGCACCAACCGAATACCGCCGCACCGCCGTCCCCAAGACCCGGTTCGGGAGCCGCACCAAGCGCGGGGCAGCCGAGAGACATCGGTTGCCCCGCGCACATGCGTGTGGCCATTTCCCAGCGCGACCGGGGGAAGTGGTGGCAATCTGCTGAGCAGTAGATACGCACAGCTACATAGCCGGAGGTGCCGTTTCCGTGCCGTCCAACGTCAATCCCACCGTCAGGCGACGCCGGTTGGGCCAGGAATTGCGCCGACTGCGCGAACTCAAAGGCATGACGGCCGAGGAGGTGGCGGAGCGGCTGCTGGTCTCGCAGTCGAAGATCAGCCGCCTGGAGAACGGCCGCCGCTCCATCAGCCAGCGCGATGTCCGCGATCTCTGCGGGGTGTACCAGGTCGAGGACCACCGGATCGTCGACTCACTCATGCAGATGGCCAAGGACTCCCGCCAGCAGGGCTGGTGGCACGCCTTCGGCGACATCCCGTACAGCGTCTACATCGGCCTGGAGACCGACGCCGAATCGCTGCGGGTGTACGAACCCCAGGTGGTCCCCGGCCTGTTGCAGACCCGGAGTTACGCCGAGGCGCTGATCAACGGAGCGCTGCCGGAGGCCCCGCCGTCCGACATCGACAAGCGCGTCAGCGTCCGGGCCCGCCGCCAGGACCGGGTCACCGACCCCGAGCATCCGCTGCGGCTGTGGGCGGTCATCGACGAGTCCGCGCTGCGCCGGCTGGTCGGCGGCAAGCACGTGATGATCGAACAGCTGGAGCAACTGGTCGAGCTGTCCCAGCTGCCGCATGTGACCGTGCAGGTGCTGCCGTTCGAAATGGGCGCGCACCCCGGCATCAACGGGCAGTACGCCATTCTCGAATTCCCGGACGCCGCCGACTCCAGCGTCGTCTATATCGAAGGCGTCACCAGCGATCTCTATCTGGAGAAAGCCCACGATGTGCAGCGGTACAGCGTCATGTACGAGCACCTGCGGGCACAGGCGCTGAATGTGGAACAGACTCGGCACTTCATCACCGAGATCGTGAAGGATTACACCCGGCTCAGCACCGACTGAGCACCGGCGCGGGGCGGCCCGCAAAGTCCGGATTGCGGAAAATGAAGTGATGTTACGGGAAGGGCGGCGGCAAGGTACACCGCCGCCCGCCCCGAGTGGAAGATCTCCCTGGTATATACCACTCGGTCGAGTGAACGGCCCCTTCGCTCAGGGGGCTTGGCGAGTAGCGTCGATCACACCAACCGGAACACTGTTGGTGTCATTTACGCGACTCTTTGAACCGGAGTGAACATGGCCATTCGTCAGGGTGCTACGGACAAGTGGACGAAGTCCTCGTATTCCGGGGGCAACGGCGCCTGCGTCGAAGTCAAGTCCCCTCTCACGCAGGCAATCGACGTGCGCGACTCGAAGGCCCCCGAGGGCCCTTCGATCACGTTCGTCCCCGCCGCTTGGAACGCATTCGTGCGCGATGTCGGCAAGGATGCCGTCAACGCCTGATCAATGATTTATCCGTACGCATCGCGGTGCCGGTTCCGGTGCCGTTGTCAGCCCTCTCGACTGGTCCGCCGTCCTGGCCGAGGGGGCTCGATGCCCGACCCGACGGGCAGCCGTGCAACGGGCGGCCGGGTGACCGGAACGATCAGCGCAGCTGATCGACATACAGATCGGTGCCCGGCACCGTCGGGATGAACGGCGCCACCAACTCCACCCGCCCCAGGCCGGATTCCGCGACCGCCACGTCGAGCCCGGCGAAGTGCTCGGCCCAGCACTCCCTCGGGTCCTCCTGGAGGAACCAGAGCAGGGTCAGCCGGGTGTCGACGCCCTCGACCTGTTTCACGTAGCTCATCCGGTCACCGGGCAGCGGCGTGGGACGGAAGACGGTCACCATCGCCGCCGGGGAGCCGGCCAGCCGCTTCGGCAGATGCCGTGAGCGCAGCCAATCCAGCAACTCGGCCCGCTTCCCGGCCCCTTCGGCACCGGCCCCTTCGACGTCGATCACTTCGAGGACCAGCCCCTGGTAGGGATGATCGAGAGCATGGAAGTCCCGGGGCCCCGCGGCACCGTCCCGGTAGACCGTCGCCTCGTGGTCCTGGAACGCGGTGAACACATGGGTACGGCCCTGGTGGACCCGGCCGTCCCGGTTGAGCCTCCGGTTGATGCCGACGGTCCACCTCATGTGGTCGTCGTAGCGCCCGTCCGTCACCCAGTACGTCGACAGATAGCAGCCGGCCGTGACGGGCCGCGCGACGGCGGAGGTCTCCGGGTAGCGCAGCTCCTGGAGCTCCCGGGTGGCCACCCAGCGCCGCCCGGCGAACATCCAGGGCATCGCCATCGCGCCCGCGTAGTAGTGGTCGTCCTCGTACCAGCGGTTGTACGCGTACTCATGGCCCGGGTGCGGTTCGACCATGGTGATCAGCGCGTGGCCGGGATGGACGCCGTACGGCCCCAGCGCGGCCAGTTCGGCGTAGGTGTCGCTCCGCGTCTCGTCGCTCATGCCGTTCCCCTTCCGTACTCCGCAGCGGCGTCCTACTCTGACGCCCCGTCAGACGAACTGCCAGAGCCGGGAGGCCACCGATGTTGCTCGCGGGGAAGACCGTCATCGTGTCCGGGGTGGGCGCCGGGCTCGGGCACCAGGTCGCGGCGGCGGTCGTGCGGGACGGCGGCGACGCGGTGCTCGGGGCGCGTACCGCCGCGAATCTCGCCAGGACTGCCGCGGAGATCGACCCGGACGGCCGGCACACGGCCCGGCTGGCCACCGACATCACCGACGAGGCGCAGTGCGAGGCGCTCGCCGCGCTGGCCCTGGAGCGGTTCGGGCGGATCGACGCGGTGGTCCATGTCGCCGCCTGGGACAGCTACTTCGGCGGGATCGAGGATGCCGACTTCGCCACCTGGCAGTCGGTGATCGACGTCAATCTGCTCGGCACGCTGCGGATGACCCGCGCCTGCCTGCCCGGCCTCAAGGAGCGCGGCGGTTCGGTGGTGATCATCGGCACGCAGTCCTCGGTGGCCGCGCCGTCCCAGGTCCAGCAGGCGGCGTACGCGGCCTCGAAGGGGGCGCTCACCTCGGCCATGTACTCCATGGCCCAGGAGCTGGGCCCGCACCGGATCAGGGTGA
The DNA here is from genome assembly GCF_045162475.1 of Streptomyces sp. NBC_00984. Taxonomy (NCBI): domain Bacteria; kingdom Bacillati; phylum Actinomycetota; class Actinomycetes; order Kitasatosporales; family Streptomycetaceae; genus Streptomyces; species Streptomyces sp. NBC_00984. The sequence goes on along the minus strand of NZ_CP108734.1, from coordinate 5,308,096 downwards.
ACACGGTGCTGCCGGGCTGGATGTGGGGGCCGCCGGTGCAGGCGTACGTGCAGTTCACGGCGCACAGCGAGGGGGTGCCCGAGGCCGAGGTGCTGGGCAGGCTCACCGAACGCATGGCGCTCCCGGAACCGGCCACCGACGGCGATGTCGCCGAAGCCGCCGCATTCCTGGCCTCGGACCGGGCGCGGGCGATCACCGGGCAGTCGCTCCTGGTCAACGCGGGCGAGCTGATGCGCTAGGCCGTGTATCGAAAGTGGATCTTGAGCAATGCGTGATCACGGTTCATGGCGCGAGGAGATCGCGCGGACGAACAGTGAGCGGTGTTGGAACCGTTGTTGCCAAAGGGTGCGAAGGCAGGACGGCCGCCCATCTGGCCACGGCGGCAGCTGATCGACGGCATACGGTTCCGGGTCCGTACCGGTGTCCCGTGGCGGGACGTGCCTGTCGGGTACGGACCGTGGGGCCGGGTCTACGACCTGTTCCGGCGATGGCAACGGGACGGCACGTGGCACAGGGTCCTCACCCGGCTCCAGTCCCTGGCCGACACGACGGGTGCGATCGTGTGGGATCCAAGCGTCGACTCCACGGTGTGCCGCGCCCATCAGCATGCGGCCGGGGCCCGGAAGCAGGGTGACCTGCAGAAGGAACCGCCAGGCGGTGTGTTTACCGAGCCTGATGATCACGGGCTGGGACGGTCGCGCGGTGGGTTCACCACCAAGCTGCACCTGGCCGCCGAGCTGGGCCAAAAGCCCATGTCGGCTCCCGCCTACCGCCAGGAATGGCGACCGTAGCCTGTCGAGGAGACAGGCTCTAGCCGCCGCAGGTCAGGTCCTTCGCGGGCAGTCGGCCCGTGGTCAGGTACCGCGTGACGCCGGCGTCCGCGCAGGACGGTCCGGCCACCACCACGCCGTGGCCCTCGCCGCCGGCCACGGTGACCATCCGCGCACCGTGCAGCGCCCGCCGCATGCCCTGCGCCATGGGCAGCGTCGCCTGCGGGTCCCACTGGTTCTGCACGATCAGCGCGTTGACGTCGTTGCTCACCACGGTGGCCGGCTCCCTTGCCGCCGACTTCCAGAACGCGCACGGCTGAATGGTGGCCCCCAGGTCTCCGGCCAGCGGGTACTTGGCCCGGTCTCGGATTACGTCCCGGCGGTACTGCTCGGGGTTGCGCGGCCAGCTGCGGGTGTCGCCGCAGAAGGCGGCCCAGGTGACGGCGGACTGGTTGTCGGCAGGAACGTCCGCACCGAACGCCCCCGCGTCGGCGGACCGGACCGGGGCGGAGCCGGGGACAGCCGGTTCGGCCGACGCTGCCGTCACCGCCGATGCGGTGGGCGTGGCCGGCGCGGGCGGTCCGCCTGCGGCCGAGGCCTTCAACGCGACGATCCACGGGGTGACGGTCTTGACGCCGACGAACGCACCGTACTGGGAACGGATGGCGCCGCCGCTGAGCGCCCCACCGTTCGTCGGGACGGGTGTGCGGTCGGCGCGGGCGATGAGCTCCCAGTACGTCTTCCGGACCTTCGCCGGAGTCGGACCCAGACCGTAGGTGGCGTTGCGGGCGGCGGCCCACTCGGTCCAGCGGGTGAAGGCGAGTTCGGCTCCGGCCGACCACCCCCGGAACGTCCCTCGCCACGCGAGCGTCGGATCGAGGGCGCTGTCGAGCACGAACCGGTCCGAGCGCCGGGGGAACATCTGCGTGTAGACGGCGCCCAGGTAGGTGCCGTACGAGTACCCGAAGTAGGAGATCTTCTTTTCCCCCAGTGCCGCCCGGACGACGTCCATGTCCCGTGCCGTGTTGCGGGTGGTGAGGTGCGGCAGCATGTCGCCCGCTTTGGCCCAGCACTTGTCGGCCACCGTCCGGGCCAGGGCCACGTCCTTCGCGAACGTCCGTGCGGTGTAGGGGTGCTGGACGGCCTGTTCGTCGGCCGTCAGACCGCAGCCGATCGGCGCGCTCTGCCCGACCCCGCGCGGGTCGAAGCCGACCAGGTCGAACCGCTCTCGTACCTCCGCCGACAGCAGCGACTCCATCTCCACGGGCATGGTCAGCCCCGGAACGCCCGGTCCCCCGGGATTCATCAGCAGCACGCCGTGCCGCTCCTTCGCACCGCTCGCCTTGACCCGCGATATCGCGAGGTCGATCTTCCGGCCCCCGGGGTCGCTGTAGTCCAGCGGCACCTTGACCTTCGCGCACTCGAACGTCGCCGGCCCGCCCGGATCGCAGCGCTCCCAACGGAGTTCCTGCTGCGCGTACTGCTGGAGCGGATCCCCCGCCGCGAACGCCGTCACGGGGGTGAGCGCTGCCATCACCGTCGTCACCGTGCCGACCGTGAGCACGGAAATCGTTCGGGCGCCTCGTAGAGCCATGCCAGTCCTCTGTACAGAATCAGTGTCTCGGATCACCTCCAGTCTCTGTTCCGCCCCACTCGTACCTCGTACGACGCGGGGATGGGCTCGTGATCCAACTCGTGGCGTACGGCGACGCACCGACGTCCTGCTGGAGTCCTGCTCCTTGTCGTTCATCAGTCCGGGTAGGCGGCCGATCGGCCACCTGCTGGCAGTCACGCCGTCGACACCCCGGCCCGCAGCACGGCGACGGCACGGGCGGCCGCAGCGCCGACGGCGCGGCCGATCGCCGTGTCGCCGGCGCCCGGACGGGAGCGGGTGAACACGGTTGCCGCGTTCCGGCACCCGCCGGGGTGGGCGACGACGCCGACCTCGTTGCGCACCACACCGACCGGGCCGCCGCTCTTCGCAACCGCCCAAACCGGCGGACGAATGCCAACGACAAGGTGGTGTCAATTAGTTGACGCCCCACCACCGTCCGCAGCCACACGCAGACAGCAGGGTCCCGCCATGATCGGCCCATACAGTAGTTCGGCCGTGCCGCGGGCGGTGGTACGGGTGGAGCGGCGCGGGTCGAGCGCCCGACCGGTGGCCAAGTTCTTGTCGGGGCGAGCTCCTCGGGAGCGGCGGTGGCGGACCAGTCCGGCCCGTCGGCCCACTCGGCGCGGCCTTCCTGTCTTACGGCTTTGTCGGACCAGCGCGCGGATCCCCCGCCCCCTAGGGGTTAGGGGAGGGATACCCGGCGTCGCGCGTCCAGCAAGATCCGATACCTGTGCCACTGGACGCTCGCTCATGCGAGGGCCTGTCGGGCCAACACATGTGCCCTGTCTCAGTCAGAGATAGGGAGTGCCGCCGCTCGGGCCCAGATGGGGATCTGATTGGTCCCCGAGGTGATGGATGAGCTTGCTGACCTGCGGGTGTGACCGAACATCTACAGGCAGCTCGGTCCCCCAGCCAGGAAGCGCGCTGAGTACCCGCTCTACCGTGATTCTCGTGTGAAGCTCCCCGTGATCGTGGACACCTGGAGACTGGGACGTGAGAGCCCAGAGGAAGCAGTGCCAGGTGGGAAGCAAGTACACGAAGCGGTACTCGGAAGAGCACAAGCGGGACGCGGTCGGGCTCGTGCGGTCGTCGGGCCGGACGGGAAGCCCGCGCAACCGGCGGCGGGCGGATGAGGTCCTGGCCCACGAGATCACGGTGATCCACCTCGCGTCGCGGCGGAACTACGGCGTCCCGCGCGTCACCGCCGAACTGCTTCGGCGGGGCCGCCCGGTCAACCGCAAGCGGGTGGAACAGGTCATGCGGCCGTGGCCAGATGGGCGGCCGTCCTGCCTTCGCCCCCTTCGGCAACAACGGCGCCAACACCGCCCACTGTTCGTCCGTGAGATCTCCTCGCACCATGAACCGTGATCGTGCATTGCTCAAGATCCACTTTCGATACACGGCCTAGGGACCCCGGACCCGCCTCCTGCGATAGAGCCCCCTCTCCGCCGCACGGGACCCGCATCCCGCGCGGCGTTCCTCGTTGTCCTCTGCACGGCCTGACGAAGTGCCCGCTCATCGTGTGTCCGCCGTCACGTCGGCGACAACGACCGCGTAAGTCAAGAGCAAGCAAAATCGTTCGACTTACTGATCTGCGTTCACATCCCTGACCGCGAAAACCTTGACCCCGGTACCGGGCAGGCGGTTCAATCCCCGATGTCCCCGCTCCCGCACGGGGCCCCGCTGAACGGCCGTACTGACGAAGCGCGCTCCCCGTTCACAAGGCGGACCCCAGGAGGGGGCACATGAACAGTCTCGACTGGGTCGTGCTCATCGGCTACTTCGGCGTGATGATCGCGATCGGGATCTGGTCCCACAAGCGCGTGGACAACGTCAGTGACTTCTTCACCGCGGGCGGCAAGATGCCGTGGTGGCTCTCCGGCATCTCGCACCACATGTCCGGCTACAGCGCGGTGATGTTCACCGGGTACGCGGGCATCGCGTACCAGTACGGCGTCACCTCCTTCGTCACCTGGTCGCTGCCGATCGCCATCGGCATCGGTATCGGCGCCCAGCTCTTCGCTCCCCGGCTCAACCGGCTGCGCTCGCGGCTGCATGTCGCCTCGCCGCTCGAATACCTGAAGAACCGCTACAACATCCCGACGCAGCAGGCGCTCGCCTGGTCCGGGCTGCTGCTGAAGATCGTGGACGTCGGCGCCAAGTGGGCGGCCATCGCCACTCTGCTGTCCGTCTTCACGGGCATCTCGATCACCCAGGGCATCTTCATCACCGGCTGCATCACCGCCGTCTACTGCACGGTCGGCGGGCTGTGGGCGGACGCGCTCACGGAACTGGGGCAGTTCGTCATCCAGCTCTTCGCCGGCGTCGCGATGCTCGTCACCGCCATGAGCAAGCTCGACGGTGTCAGCACCCTGTGGACGGTCTGGGACAAGCTGCCCGAGGGGCATACGAACCCGACGGCCGGTCCGTACACCGTGACCTTCCTGCTGGCGTACCTCTTCATCAAGACCTTCGAGTACAACGGCGGCATGTGGAACCAGGCGCAGCGCTACATGGCCACGGATTCCGCCGCCGCCGCGAAGCGCTCGGCCCGGCTCTCCGCCGTGCTCTGGCTGGTCTGGCCCACGGTCCTGTTCTTCCCGATGTGGTGCGCCCCGCTGCTGGTCCACGCGCAGAAGCCGGACGCCTCGGACAGCTACGCCCTGATGACCGAACAGCTGCTGCCGCACGGTCTGCTGGGCCTGGTCGTCGTCGGTTTCTTCTCGCACACGATGGCCATGTGCTCCTCGGACGCCAACGCCATCTCGGCGGTCTTCACCCGGGACATCGCCCCGGTCCTCTCCAAGTCGGCGCGCAACTGGGGCAGTCGGGCCGGGCTGCTGGCGGCGCGGCTGTCCACGCTCGGCTTCCTCGGCCTGTCGATGGCGCTCGCCACCCAGATCAACTCACCGACGTTCAAGGACATCATCTCCGTCGTCATCAAGTGGGTCGCCGGTCTGATGGGCCCGATCGCCATTCCGTTCATGCTCGGCCTGCTGCGCAGGTTCCGCAGGTCGGGTCCGACGGCGGCGCTCGTCAGCTGGGCGGCGGGGCTGCTGGCGTTCTACTTCACCAATTACGACTTCGACGGTTCGGTGAAGACGAGCGTCGCGCTCCAGTACCAGGTGGCCCTGCCGCTGGCGATCTCGCTGGTCCTCTACATCGTGATCGGCTTCGTCAGGCCCGAGGACACCCCGGAGCGCGACGCGATCATCGAGCAGATCAACTCCGACGGTGACGGCGCGGCGGCCGGGGCGACGGTGCCGTCCCAGGCCGGTCCGGGGGACGCCGCGGTCGCGGAGGGTGCGAAGGACTGACGCCCGCCGCTCCGCGGGGCGGGGGTGGGTCAGGCGCGCGGGTAGCGGGCCAGCCAGCCCGGTGCGGCGGCCGACGGGCTGTGCAGGGCCGGCCCCTGCGTCATCTCCATCGCGAAGTCGTCCGCGAGCTCCAACAGCGTTGCCCTGCCCTCCAGTTCGGCGAGCCAGGCGGGCGGCAGCGCGGTCTCGCCGTGCAGCGCGCCGAGCAGCGCCCCGCACAGGGACCCGGTGGCCGCGGAGGGCCCGCCGTGGTTGACGGCCAGCCGCAGCCCGTGCCGGATGTCCTCGCCGACCAGCGCGCAGTACACGGCGCCGGCGAGGACTTCCTCCGCGGCGTCCGTGGCCCCCAGCGACTCGATCAGGGCGGGTCCCGGAATGCCCTGGCGCACGGTGCCGAGGGCCTTCTTCAGCGCCTCGGTGACCGGTTCGTGCCCCGGGCGCTCGGCGAGCAGGTCCAGCGCGTGCTGGACGGAGCCGTCCAGGGTCTCGCCGCGGGCCAGTCCGTGCACCATCACGGCGAGGGCGCCCGCGGAGAGCAGGGCGGTGGGGTGGCCGTGGGTCTGGGCCGCGCACTCGACGGCGAGCTGGAGGACGAGCTGGGGCTCCCAGCCGACGAGCAGCCCGAACGGTACGGACCGGGTGAGGGCCGCCGAGTCCCGCGCCTGGGGGTTCTTGGGCTTGTCGAGGGTGCCCATGGTGGTGTCGCCGAGCCCGGTCAGACATTCCCGGGTGGGCCCGCGGCGGGCGTACAGCCACTCCTGCCGGGCGAGCCAGCCGTCGTCCTCGCGGCGTTCGTCGGGTCCCCAGTCGTGCTGGGTGGCCGCCCACCGCAGATGGGCCCGGTGCACATCGGTGGGCGGGTGCCAGGCCCCGGTGTCGCGACGGACCTGGGCGCGTATCAGCCCGTCGACGGTGAACAGGGTGAGCTGGGTGACGGCGGTGACGGTGCCGCGTCCGCCGTGCACGGGCACCAGATCGGTGACGGCGTCGGCACCGTGGGCCGCCCGGATCTCTTCGAGCGTGAGCTCGTCGACCCCCGCCCCGAGCGTGTCCCCGATGGCCCCGCCCAGCAGCGCGCCGCGTACCCGGCTGCGGAAGTCCTGCTGCTCGGCACGGCCCCACACAGCCGTGGTCCCTGTGCTCACCGCGCCCCTCCCCCGTCGGCCCGAGATCCGGCCCGCCTGCGACTGCGCAGCACTGTAATCGAACGGAGACGGTCGGTAGAGCGCACGAATCGGGTACGAGCCGGTATGTGAACGGACGTCCCGCAGGTCGTTTATGACCGGACGAAGATGCCTCGGGTGACATGACACACCCCTCTTGCCATGACGGCCCTATAGTGACTCTATGGCCACTACGACGATCCAAGTCCCCAAAGAGACGCGCGACCACCTCGCCCAGCTGGCCAAGGAACGCGGCCTGAGCCTGGGCCAGCTGGTCGACCAGCTGGCTTCGCAGCAGCCCACCGCTGCCCAGATCGCCGAGCGCGTGGCCACCACCCGACGGGTGCTCCGGGAGCGCATGGGCTGCACCCTGACCGATGAGGAATTCGAGGACGGTCCGGACGTGCTGGCCAATGTCTACGCCATGGCGGCCGAGAAGATGCGTGCCGGTCGGAACAGGGCAGCGTGATCATCCTCGACACGAGCGCGGTGGCGGCGCTCACCCAAGGGCATCGCGCCCTGCACCTCCTCGCCGACAACATGGCCCACACGCCGGGAGACTGGCTGCACGTCCCCGCGCTGTGCCTCATGTACGGAGAGGCGGCATCGGAGAACCTGGCGCGTGAGGCGCTGGCGCTGCCCGGGGTTCTGGTCGACCCGCTCGACCGGACGGCAGCGGCCACCGTCGGAGCCATGGTGCGCGACGGCTGGGGAGGGCCCGACACCTGCCACACGCTTTACGTGGCGACACCCCACCAGGAGAGCGGCGGCATGTCGATCATCCTGACCGGGCGCGAGGACGACTACCCGCCCGGCATCCTCACTGTCGATATCGACTCGCCCGGGATGCTCGGCTTCCACTGAGCCGCGGTGTACCCGCCCCGCGCCGGAGTCGGTCAGGCGCCGATATCGCCACGTCCGCACCGATGATTTTTCCCGGCGTGGGGAGTCCCACTGTTACCGACACGCACAGGAGGAGACACGTGACTCAGCTGCTGAGAGTCCAGAACTTCAATGTTTCGAGCGACGGCTTCGGCGCCGGCGAGAACCAGAGCCTGGAGCGGCCGTTCGGCGACGCCGATCCCGGGGCGATGTTCTCCTGGGCCGGCGCCACGGCGAGCTGGCCCATGCGTACCGACCCCGGTGGCAGCCGCGGCCTGGACGACTACCTCACGCGGGACTTCGCCCGCAACATCGGCGCCGAGATCATGGGCCGCAACAAGTTCGGGCCCCAGCGCGGTCCCTGGCAGGACCACGACTGGCGCGGCTGGTGGGGCGACGAGCCCCCGTTCCGCACCCCGGTGTTCGTGATGACCCACCACACGCGTCCTTCGTTCACGCTCTCCGACACCACGTTCCACTTCGTCGACGACGACCCCGCCACGGTCCTCGAACGGGCCCGGGAAGCGGCGCAGGGCAAGGACGTCCGACTCGGCGGCGGAGCCACCACCATCCGCGAGTTCCTCGACGCCGACCTGGTCGACACGATGCATGTGGCGGTCTCGCAGGTGGAGCTCGGGTCCGGGTCGCGGCTCTGGAAGTCGCCCGACGAGTTGCTCGACCGGTTCCACCTGGATGTCGTGCCCAGCCCGAGCGGCGTGACGCACCACCTGTTCTGGCGGAAGTGACACGGGGGAAACCGCCGCGGACGGCGCCGTACGACCGCTCCGGCGTACGGCGCCGCAGGCCTCAGTCCGGCAGCACGGGAAGCAGCTCCGGAAGGTGTCCGTCGGACGCCGCCGCCACCGACACCCGCTCCTGGGGGACCTCCCCGTACAGCGTCGTACGCGGCTTCGCCGGACGGCCCGCGAGTTCCGCGATGGCGACCAGGTCCTGGACGGAGCGGTACGAGCCGTAACCGGAGCCCGCCATCCGGGAGATGGTCTCCTCCATCAGGGTGCCGCCCAGGTCGTTGGCGCCCGAGCGGAGCATCTCGGCCGCGCCCTCCGTGCCGAGCTTGACCCAGCTGGTCTGGATGTTGGTGATGTGCGGGTGCAGCAGCAGCCGGGCCATGGCGGTGACGGCCCGGTTGTCGCGGTCGGTCGGGCCGGGGCGGGCGATGCCCGCGAGATAGACGGGCGCGTTGGTGTGGATGAACGGCAGCGTCACGAACTCCGTGAAGCCGCCGGTCTCCTGCTGGAGGCCGGCCAGGGTCCGCAGGTGGCCGAGCCAGTGGCGGGGCTGGTCGACATGCCCGTACATCATCGTGGACGAGGAGCGCAGGCCCACCTCGTGGGCGGTCCTGATGACCTCCAGCCAGGTCGCGGTCGGCAGCTTGCCCTTGGTGAGGACCCAGCGGACCTCGTCGTCCAGGATCTCGGCCGCCGTGCCGGGGATCGAGCCGAGCCCGGCCTCCTTCGCCGCGATCAGCCAGTCACGGATGGACATCCCGGTGCGGGTGGCGCCGTTGACGACCTCCATGGGCGAGAAGGCGTGCACATGCATGCCGGGGACGCGTTCGCGCACCGCCTTCGCGATGTCGAAGTACGCGGTGCCGGGCAGGTCCGGGTGGATGCCGCCCTGCATGCAGACCTCGACCGCGCCGACGTCCCACGCCTGCGCGGCCCGGTCGGCGACCTGGTCCAGGGAGAGGGTGTACGCGTCGGCGTCGGTGCGCCGCTGGGCGAAGGCGCAGAACCGGCAGCCGGTGTAGCAGACGTTGGTGAAGTTGATGTTCCTGGTGACGATGTACGTGACGTCGTGGCCGACCACGTCGCGGCGCAGGGTGTCCGCGATCCGGCACAGCTCGTCGAGCGCCGGGCCGTCCGCGTGGAGCAGGACGAGCGCCTGCTCGTCGGTGAGCTTCGTCGGGTCGTCGGCGGCCTGGCTCAGCGCCTGGCGCACATCGCCGTCGATCCGGGACGGGACCATGCCGGGGGCGGCGGCCTCGCGCAGCGCCTCCCAGTCCCCGTACACCTCGTCGAAGTCCTCGCGGCGGTCGCCGGTGCGGCCCTCGGTGTCGATGGTGCGGTGCAGGTCGGTGCGGCCGGTGGCGCCGAACTCCTGGTCGGGCTCCTGCCAGGGCAGCCCGGCGGGGATGGCACCCTCGCGGGCGAGCCCCGTCTCCGGGTCGGCGAGGGCGCGGACGTGCGGGAGGAGGCGGGGGTCGAGCCACGGCTCGCCGCGCCGGATGAACTCCGGGTAGATGGTGAGCCGCTCCCGCAGCGCGAAGCCCGACTCGGCGGTCTTCGCCGCGAGTTCGTCGATGTGCGGCCAGGGACGCTCGGGGTTCACATGGTCCGGCGTGAGCGGCGAGACCCCGCCCCAGTCGTCGATCCCGGCGCCGATGAGCAGCGCGTACTCGGCGTCGACGAGATTCGGCGGGGCCTGGATGCGGGCGGACGGGCCGAGGATGTGGCGGGCCACGGCGATGGCGGCGGCCAGCTCCTCCAGCTCGGCGTCCGGCATGCCGCGCATCGCGGTGTCCGGCTTGGCGCGGAAGTTCTGGACGATGACTTCCTGGATGCCGTGGTAGGCGCGGGCGGTCCTGCGCAGCTCGAAGAGGGAGTCGGCGCGCTCCTCGTACGACTCGCCGATGCCGATCAGGATGCCGGTGGTGAACGGCACGTTGGACCGCCCCGCGTCCTCCAGCACCCGCAGCCGCACGGCCGGCTCCTTGTCCGGGGACCCGTGGTGCGGGCCGCCGGGCTCGGACCACAGGCGGGTGGCCGTCGTCTCCAGCATCATGCCCATGGACGGCGCGACGGGCTTGAGCCGCTGAAGGTCGGTCCAGGTCAGCACGCCCGGGTTGAGGTGCGGGAGGAGCCCCGTCTCTTCCAGCACCCGGATCGCCATGGCGCGTACGTACGCGAGGGTGTCGTCGTACCCCTCGGCCTCCAGCCACTCCCGCGCCTCGGGCCACCGGTCCTCGGGCCGGTCACCCAGCGTGAACAGCGCTTCCTTGCACCCCATGGCCGCGCCCTCGCGGGCGATGTCCAGCACCTCGTCGGGCGAGAGGAACATCCCGTGTCCCTCGCGCCGCAGCTTGCCGGGCACGGTGACGAAGGTGCAGTAGTGGCACTTGTCGCGGCAGAGCCGGGTGAGCGGGATGAAGACCTTGCGGGAGTACGTGATCACCCCCGGCCGCCCTGCGGCATCGAGGCCGGCATCGCGCACCCGGGCGGCCGAAGCGGCGAGATCCGTCAGGTCGTCGCCCCGCGCCTGGAGCAGAACGGCGGCCTCGGCCACATCGAGAGCGACACCGTCACGGGCCCGCTTGAGGGCACGCCGCATGGAATTGGTGGTCGGACGTCCGCGCTGAGGATCGGTCATGAACCCGAGCATACGAGCGGGGCCCGCGCGCCGGACCAGGGCATCTGGCCCCGGGGCTTCGACGCCTCGGGCCGGACCGAGCCGTATGCGTACCGGGGAAAGCTGCGTCAGGCGGCCGACGAATGTCCGCCCGCTCCGATCCCACCAGGGTCGCCGTGTTCGTGCGCGGTGAAGGAGAACGCCGAGGTGTCGCCGTCCAGATCAATGGTGAGCGAAGCATCCAAGGCCTTGGCCAGGCGCGTCAGGAGGGCCAGGGTCGGAATGGAGTCGCCGCCCTCGATGTTGGAGATCTGCGGCTGCGTCATCCCTGCGCGACGGGCCAGCTCGGTCTGCGACAGCCCGATTTCGGTCCGCCGGTCGTAGACAGCTTGCCCCAGCGCGAAGGCGTACCCGGCCTCGATGTAGGCGGACGACTCCTCGGCTGTCTCCCCCAGAAGCTTTCTGGTCTGCCGTGTCTTCCACTGGGAGTGATCCACGACTATGCCTCCTCGCTCCGGTCGTATGTGTGCGCGGCTGCACCATGATCAGAAATTTATATAGTCCGGGATTCGAGCCGATTCCTCGCCACGTCGGTGTGGCGCGGCACGGAGGAGTTCGCTCTGCCGGTCGACGCTCACGGCGCCGTGGCCAGTTCTGCCCACACCGTCTTGCCCACGTCCCGGTCCTTCACGCCCCATGACGTCGCCAGCGCCCCGACCAGGTGCAGACCGAACCCCGATTCCGCGCCGGGGCGGGAGGGCCTCACCTCCGGCTCCCGTTCCCCTCTCGCGTCGGACACCTCGATACGGAGCGTGTCCGCGAGAACGACGAGCCGGAGTTCGAAGTCCCGCCCCGGCACGAGCCCGTGCAGCACCGCGTTGGCCGCCAGCTCGGACACGATCACGGCGGCCTCCTCGGAGAGCTCGCTCCCGTACGGCACACCCCAGGCGTCGAGTTGATGCACCGCGAGCCGACGGGCCAGTCGCGCGCCCCGACGGGTGGCACTGAAGCGTTGGACGAACTCGGCGCCCGCAAGGGTGATTTCGGCGTTCATGTGACTCAGCGTGTCCGGTTGCTCGTACGCTGACCAGGAGTGACACCACGACGCCGAGTAGCTGTACGGGCACGCCCCGTCGGCTGTACGGGGCGTCGGCCGTGACCGGGCGAGCAGAGAGCGGTGCGGGGCAGATGGCGAACGCGGAACGCGAAGAAAGGCCGGAGCGGCCGGCCGAATCGGATGGAACGGCGCACCTCTTCAAAGCGCTGGGCAAACAGATCAAGGTGCTGCGCGAGCGCGCGGGCATGAGCCAGAAGGACTTGGGCCTCGCGGCCCACTGCGGGGAAGACCTGATCTCGGCGATGGAGCGGGGGGTACGTACGCCGCAGCCGGAGTTCCTGATCCGCGTGGACCCGCTCCTCGGCGGGTGCGGGGTGCTGTGTGCCGCCGTCGACGAGGTACGGGAGGCGCTGGCGCGGGCGCGGACCCGTCATCCGGACTGGTTCCGGAACTACGCGCGGGTGGAGGCGGAGGCGCTTGCGCTACATATCTACAGCACGCAGGCAGTGCCGGGCCTGCTACAGACCGAGGACTATGCACGCGCAGTCTTCACGCAGCGACGCCCCCTGCTGGACGTGCAGACGATTGAGAAGCGGGTAGCGGACCGCATGGATCGCCAGCAGATCTTCGACCGCTGGCCCGCACCAACATTCAGCTACGTGCTGGAGCAGGTCGTACTGGAGCGCCCGATCGGCGGGCGGACCGTTCACAGGCAGCAGTTGCAGAGGCTCTTGGACGTTGGCCGTATGCGAACCGTGGAACTCCAGGTCATGACAACGGACCGCGAGGAACACCCGAGCTTGGATGCAGCGTTCACGCTCCTCACCCCCAAGGGTCGCCAGGAAGTGGCGTACACAGAGACGTACGGCCATGCGCGGCTGATTACTGACCCGGAGGAGGTCCGCGTGTTCAGCGAGCGCTATGGGATCATCCGCTCGCGGGCTCTCACGCCCACGGAGTCCCTGACGCTGATCGAGAAGATGCTGGGAGAGCGATGAATATCGAGCAACTCCACTGGTTCAAGAGCAGCTACAGCAGCGGCGAGGGTGGCGAGTGCATCGAGGTCGCCTTCGACTGGCGTAAGTCGAGCTACAGCAGCGGCGGTGGCGGCGAGTGCGTCGAGGTCGCGACCTGCCCCACCACCATCCACATCCGCGACTCCAAGGACACCCAGGGCCCCCACCTCGGCGTAGCCCCCGCCACCTGGTCCGCCTTCGTCACGTACGCCCGTCAGGGCTGATCGCACCAGGTCAGCCCCCGTTCGCCCGGTCCCGCACCGGATCGCGACAGTCGCGACCCGGTGCGCCGCGACCCGGGGGACCGCGACGCGGCGGGCCCCGACGTAAAAAGGCTTTTAAAGGCTTTGGGAAGAAGAAACTTTCCCAACCCAACCCCTCCCCCAGCCACGTACAGGGGCCCGTCACTCGCACGGGTGAGGTTCGCGAACTGAGCTGGATTTCGGGGCTATTGGCTGGCATATGCTCGCCGCGACAACCCCCAGACATGCGTCGGCCCCCGGCCGGGAGTCACGATCCCGAACGAGGGCCTGACCACCGAGGAAGTAAAGGGCTTCCCGATGGATACACAGCAGGTTAGCGCGCCCTCGCGCGCCCCGTCTCCCGTTCGCGGGGGCGCCACGCCGACATCCGGTGTCATGCACATCAACTCCCGGCACACCAGCCGCTTCACCGTCATCGGCAACCATCTCGCCCAGCACCGCGAGCTCTCCCTGCTCGCGATCGGGCTCTCGACGTACATCCAGTCGCTTCCCGCCGGGGCGCGGATCGGCATCAAGACGCTCGCCGAACGCTTCCCCGACAGCGAGGCCCGTATCGCCGCCGCGTTACGCGAACTGGAGGCCCACGGCTACCTGAGCCGTACCCGCGAGCGGCTTCCCAACGGCCGTGTCGTCACGCGCACTTGCTCCTACAACCAGCCGTCCGGCACCGCACAACGCCACCCGGCCCCGGCCCCCAAACCGCGCCGCCAGCCCAGCCGCCCAGCCCCCGCACCAACCCCCGAACCGGCACCGTCACCCGCACCCGCACCCGCACCCGCCAAGGCCCCGCCCCCGCCGCTCCCCCAGCCGCGCAAGGAGCTTCCCCAGCTCATCCGCGCCGCTACCGCGCTGCTCACCGATCTCCCCCGCCACGCGCCCCAGATCCACCTCGCCGAGAAGGACGTCATCCTTCTCGCCCCCGCTGCCGCCACCTGGTTCGAGCGCGGCGCCACACCCGCCGCTCTCCGGCACGCCCTCACCCACGACCTCCCCCAGCCCCTCAAGCACCCCGCCAAGCTCCTCCGGCACCGCCTCACGGCTCTTCTGCCGCCCCCGCCGACCCCGGACATGCCCGCAGTCCCGCTCCAGAACTGCGACCGCTGCGACCGCGCCTTCCGCTCCCCCGTCCCGGGCGACTGCCACGACTGCGCAGCCGACGCCGCCCACGCCCCGTTCCCTATCCTGACCGGATGATCACCACCCCTGAACTCGTCATATTCGACTGCGACGGCGTGCTCGTCGACAGCGAACGGATCGCCGTACGCATCCAGGTCCAGGTGGGCGCCGAGCTGGGGTGGCCGCTGACAGCGGAGGAGGTCGTCGAGAAGTTCGTGGGCCGGTCGAACAAGTCCATCGGAGCCCTGGTCGACGCCCGGCTGCCCGGCACGTCCGCCGCCTGGCAGCAGCGCTTCGAGGCCCTCCACCACGACGCGGTCGAGACCGAACTCGTCGCGGTGGAGGGCATCCACGAAGCGCTGGCCGCCCTCACGCTCCCCACCTGCGTGGCCTCCAGCGGCAGCCACGACAAGATGCGCCACACCCTGGGTCACACCGGGCTCTACGCGCACTTCGAGGGACGCATCTTCAGCGCCACCGAGGTCGCACGCGGAAAGCCCGCCCCCGATCTCTTCCTTCACGCGGCCCGGCGGATGGGGGTCGAGCCCGCCGCCTGTGTGGTCGTCGAGGACAGCAAGTACGGGGTGCAGGCCGCCCGTTCAGCCGGGATGCGAGCCTTCGGCTACGCGGGCGGGCTGACCCCGGCGCACTGGCTGGAAGGCCCGGACACCGTGGTCTTCGACGACATGCGCAAGCTGCCGACGCTGCTGCCCGGGAGCTGAGATTTCCCGGCCCGCCGCTTCCCGTGTCTCGCGGTGCTCCGGCCCGTCACCACTCCTCGTAGTGGCCGATCACCCGGAAGCTGCCCGCGACGCCGTTGTCGATGAACCCGCCGCCTCGGACGTTAGGAGTCACGACACCGTAGGTGCTGCCGTGGGGGCCGACCGTGGCGACCGGAGAGCCGCCGTCACAGGCGAACCCCCGAAAGACCTCGACCGCATACCGGCTGTCGTTGTAGATGCTGAAGCTGCTCGAACCCAGCCCGCTGGCCGCGGGGACGCAGCCCCCCGGATAGGCGGAGTACTCCCGTTCGTTGAAGTAGATCCTCTGCTCCCTCTTCCGGCCGCCGCCCTCGTCGTCGCGCCCGCCCCGGCCGCCGCCCTCGTCGTCGCGCCCGCCCCGGCCGCCGCCCTCGTCGTCACGCCCTCCGCGGTCGGAGCCCTCACGGTCGCCACCGTTGTCCCCCTTGTCCCCCTTGCCCTCCGTTCCGCTGTCGCTGCCGAGGGGGGCCGGAGCGGGGGCAACCTGCCGGGCGGGCGGGGCGGCCCGGTGGGCGGGCGGGGCAGCTTGGTGAGCGGGCTGAGCAGCCCGCCCGGCGGCCGGTTCGGACTGAGTGAATCCGTCAGTCGAGGCATAGGTGATGCCAGTGGCAAGGACCGCTGTGCCGACTACGGCGGCGGCCACAGTGAAGGTACGCGTAGGCATGTCACTTCTCTCCGTCTCAGAGACGCCGGCCTGACGGCCGACCTGCGGCGAACGTACCGAGGGGTCCCATACCTGTCATTTCGGACAGGCCCAGGGCGTGACACCGCAGGACCGGTCGGGTACAAAGAAGCCATTCCACGCATATCTGTGCCGATGTCGCTGTGTCGCCGATTGCTTCCCCGGCACCGCCCGCATCACGCTCTTCGCGATCGGCGCGACGCGGCCACATCGAAGCCCGGCCCTTGCGTTCAGCTCGACTACGTCAGCGGGCAACCGCCTTGGTCGCCTTGCTGATGGCGGTACCACTGGCGTGGCCGGTGCGGCGGGCGGCCACCTTCACGGTGATCTTCTTGCCACGCTGGGCGGACTTGAGCGTCAGCGAGGACTTGGTCGCGCCGGAGATCGCCTTGCCGTTCGCGTACCACTGGTAGCCGTACGAGGTCGGGGCGGGCGTCCAGGTGCCGTGGGCGGCCTTGAGGGTGCGGCCCACCTTCGCGGTGCCGGAGATCGTGGGCTGCTTGGTGGCCTTGGGCGCGCTACCCGTGGCGATCTTCACCGATGCGGTCGTCGCGGAACCGTCGGTGTGACCGGTGCGGCGGGCCGTGACGGTGGCGGTGAGCTTCTTGCCGAGCAGCGACGCCGGGACGGTGTACGTGGACGCGGTCGCGCCGGACACCGCCTTGCCGTCGGCGTTCCACTGGTAGGTGTACGAGACCGGGGCGGGGGCCCAGGTGCCGGTGGACGCGGTGAGACGGTCGCCGACACGGGCCGTGCCCGTGATCGCCGGGAGTGCGCCGTTCCTGAGCGGGGCCGGGGTGACGGTGAAGTCGCCGCGCAGGTACTGCGTGCCGGTGTGCGTGATGACGCTCGCGCCCCAGGTGCCTTCGGTCACGCCGGTCAGGTCGAGCTCGGCGGTGAGGGTGCGGCGGTCGGGCGAGACCGAGACGGTGGTCGCCGTGATCTCCCGGCCGGAGCTGCGCAGCACGACGTGGTCGTCCTTGTGCAGGGCCGTACCGGTGACCGTGACGGTCGTCTTCGTACCGGCGACCCCGGTGGTCGGGGTCATCTGCCCGATGGACAGCCGCTCCAGGCCGCAGAGGCCGATGGTGCAGACCGCCTCCGCCTTGTACGAGGTCTTCGAGGCCTCCTCCGGCAGCGAGAGCACGAGGATGCTCGGGGTGGTCTCCCTGGAGTACTGCTCGATCACCGCGCAGGAGTAGCCGCCGGGGGTGGCATACGTGCAGCCGTTGTCGAGGCTCGGGTCGTACAGCGCGGGCACCGCCGCCTCGGCGGCGCCCGTCGTGTCACTGATCTCCATCTTGAAGCGGTCGCTGTACCCGGTGGGCAGCGCGGCGCAGACGGCGGTGTGCTGCTCGTCGAGGGTGCCGGTGATCGGGCCGTACACGTACGCGATGCTCTGCGGCTTGTCGCACTCGGCGGCCGGGCCCTCCGGGCCCGCGATGCGCAGGGCGTCGAAGCGGTACGTGTCGGGGGCCTTCAGCGTCACGGGGACGGTGACCAGGACCTGGTAGTGGGTGGAGCCGGTGACGGCGCACGCCCGGTTCTTGTTGCAGTGGCCGACGCCGTCGGCGCCGTACACCACGATGTTCGCGGCGCCGTACGGGTCGCGGACGTCGATGTGCAGGGTGTCCTTGGCGTCGGCGGTGGTGACCTGGCGGCAGCGCAGCTCGCCGGGGGCGCCCATGGTGCCGCCGGTGGACGGGCCGCCGACCTTCGTCGCCGGGTTCGGGGTGCAGCCCTTGGCGGTCGAGGTGACGTCGCGGCGGGCCAGGATGTACTCGGCGGGGGTGTCGCGGCCGGTGACCAGCACGGTGTGGGCGACGCCGGGGGTCAGCGCGCAGGTCGTCCAGCTGTTGAGGCCGGCCGAGCAGATCTGCTTGCCCTGGGCGTCCAGGACGGTGAACCCGGCGAGGGCCGTGGTGCCGGGTGCCGCCCGGAACTGGATGTTCTCCTGGGTGCTGTGGTCGTCGGCCGGGATGCTCAGGCAGTTCGAGAAGACGCCGTTCCCGGTGACGACGCGGGCGGCGGGGCCGGTCGCGGTGAAGTCGCCCGCCGGGACGGCCGGGCAGTCGCTCGCCGCGTCGGTGCGGTGCAGGGCGAGGGTGTACGGGCCGGTCGGGTTCGACTCGCTGGTGGTGGAGACCAGGACCCGGAACGGGGCCTTGCCGGTGAGTCCGCAGGTCCCGGCCGAGAGCTGGGACGTGCCGCACCGCTGGATGCCGTCGGCGTCGACCACGGTGGCCTCGGGACGTGGTGCGGGCCCGTTGAACGCCCGCAGCACCGCCAGCCGGGCACCCCCGGGGAGCGGCAGGGACAGGCAGTCGATCTCACCGCCGACGGCGAACCCGGCGTGGTGCACGCCGAGTTCGACCGGCTCGCAGCCGGTGGTGGCGGAGTGGTCGATGAGGAGGGTGGGGGCGTCGGTGAAGACGGTGTAGTCACCGGCGGCGGGGAGGGAGCAGACGTCCCAGGTCGCGCAGACGGTCCTGCCCTCCCGGTCGTACACGGCGAGCACGGACCGTACGCCGTCGTGGACGGCGTACGCGTCGTAGCGTCCGGCGGCCGGGGCGGTGAAGGTCCGGCATCCGCGGGCCGGATCGGCGGCCGTGGGGCCGGAGTTGTATCCGTTCAGCGCCGGGTGGGTGCAGCCGGCCGGGTCGGAGATGCGGCGGACGGCGAGGGCGTACGCGGCGGGGAAGCCGTGCTCGGCCTCGCTGACCTGCGAGAGGACCCGGTACGGGCCGTCGCCGGGCAGTACGCAGCCCTCGCTGTCGTCCTCGTCGGACGGGGCGCCGGCCGCCGCCGTGGGGGCGTACGCCTGCGCGGCGGTCGCGGGTATCAGTAGCGAGAGCAGGACCGACAGCGCGAGCAGCAGCGCCGCGTACGCCGCCGATCTCTCGGATCTCGCCGCCGTGCGTGGGTAGTTGGGCATTCCGTTCCCCCCGGACCGGTGAAGTGTGCGCTTCTGCCGGGGCTTCACGAACGACGCGCGAACGACGCGCGAACGCGGGACGGCCCGGGACACAAGCGAGATGTGTGCGACTCGTAAAGAAGAGTGCACACGGTGATCGCACACGTGTCCCAGGGGGCTACTTGCCCAGCACCGCCTTCATCACGCTCTTCGCGATCGGCGCACCCAGCCGGCCACCGGAGATGTCCGACCGGGAGATGTCCATGGCCGTCGGGTCGATGAACACCGCGACCGCCACCGACTTGCCGTCGGCCTTGCCGTACGAGACGAACCAGCCGTACGGCACCTCGTCGTTCACATTGACACCGCGCTGCGCCGTGCCGGTCTTGCCGCCGACCGTGACGCCGTCGATCAGGGCCCGCTTGGCGCTGCCCTCCTTGGCCGTGAACTCCATCATTTCCTGGACCTTCTTCGCCGTATCCTCGGACACGGCCTGGCTCTTGAGCTTCGGTTCGTTCTTCTCCAGGACCGACAGGTCGGGGCCGCGCAGCTCGTCGACGATGTACGGCTGCATCAGCTTGCCGTCGTTGGCGAGGGCGGCCGTCACCATCGCCATCTGCATCGGCGTGCTGGTGAGACTGCCCTGCCCCATGCCCGTCAGCGCCGTTCCGGGCTTGTCCAGTTTGTTCGGGTAGAGGCTCTTGGTGGCGAGCATGTCGCCGAACTCCTCGGAGTAGACATCGGAGTTGAAGCCGAACTTCTCCGCGGTCTCACGCATCTTGTCGGCGCCGACCTTGGACGCCGCGTCGAGGAAGACGTTGTTGCAGGAGTACTGCATCGCGGTCTTCATGGACGCCTTGTTGCACACCGCGTCGCCGGCCTCGCTGCCGATCTTGTTCGTGGAGAGCGGCAGGGGGTACGGGGAGACGGCGTCGGATGCCGCGTCGACATCGGTGACCACGCCGTTCTCCAGGGCCGCGGCCGCCGTGAGGATCTTGAACGTCGAGCCGGGCGGGAAGGTCTCCCGCAGCGGGCGGTTGGCCAGCGGCTTGCTCTTGTCCTTGACGAGCGCCTGGAACTTGTCCCCCTCCTTGAACGAGTTCCCGGCGAAGACCGACGGATCGTACGAAGGGGTGGAGACGAGGGCCAGGACCTTCCCCGTGCTCGGGTCCAGCGCGACGACCGCGCCCCGCGCGCCGAGGTCGGTCAGGCCCTTGTAACCGGCCTTCTGCGCCTTCGGGTCGATCGTGGTGATCACATCACCGCCGCGCCGCTGCTCGCCGGTGATGATGTCCTTGGCGTGCCGGAACGCGAACCGGTCGTCCTGGCCGCTCAGGATGCTGTCGTACGTCTTCTCCAGGAGGGACATGCCCTGCGCCTGGGAGGCGTATCCGGTGACGGGGGCGTACATCGGGCCCTGCTTGAAGGTCCGCCGGTACTTGAAGTCCGTTCCGTCGACCGCCTTGGAACCGGTGATCGCGTCGCTGCCGACGACGATGTCGCCGCGCGGGGTGGCGAACTGGGCGATCTTCACCCGTCGGTTGTTCTCATGAGTGGCCAGGGGCTCGCTCTTGACATACTGGATCCAGTTCGCCCGCAGCAGTAGCCCCAACACCAGCAGCCCGCAGAATATGGCTATGTGCCGCAACGGCCTGTTCATCCTGATCCACTCCCGGGCTCACCGACTATTTGATCCTTAACCCAGGAAGATGCTGATTCCGGGCAAATGGTTGCACCCGCAACCATCCCTGACCGTGGGCGTGGGTACGGGTACGGGTACCGGCATGGGGACGGGCATCTGTCGCTCAGAGGTGCTCCGCGTAGCCGTCGAGTGCCCGCAGCACCTCCGCCTCGCCCGCCGGGGGCAGTTGCAGGACGATCTCCTCGATGCCCAGGTCCGCGTAGTGCGCGAGCTTCCCCGCGCTGGGCAGCACCGCGTACGGGACGACCTGGAGGTGTTCCGGGTCGCGGCCCGCCTCCTTCCAGGCCTCGCGGAGCTTCGGTACGGATTCGGTCAGGCCCCGGCCGCCGATGGGGAGCCAGCCGTCGGCGTACTGCGCGATGTGGTCGAACAGCTTCGGACCCGCCGCGCCGCCGATCAGGGTGCGGGGGCCGTTCACCGGGCCGCGGGGCGCCTGGACCGGCTTCGGGTACGCGTGGCTGGCCCGGACCGAGCCGAACTCGCCCTTGTACGCCGTGGGTTCGTCCGCCCACAGGGCGCGCATCAGGGCCAGCCGGTCGCGGACGAGGTCGCGGCGGGCGGGCCAGTCGACCCCATGGTCCGCGGCCTCCTCGACGTTCCAGCCGTAGCCGACGCCCAGCGTGAACCGGCCGCCGGAGAGATGGTCGAGGGTGGCGGCCTGCTTGGCCAGGTCGATCGGGTCGTGCTGGGCGACGAGCGTGATGCCGGTGCCCAGCGCGAGGCGTTCGGTGACAGCGGCGGCCTGGGCGAGAGCGACGAAGGGATCGAGGGTGCGGCCGTACTCGGGCGGGAGTTCGCCGCCCGCCGGGTAGGGGGTGTCCCTGCTCACCGGGATGTGGGTGTGCTCGGGCAGATAGAGCCCGTCGAAGCCGCGCTGTTCGAGCTCGCGGGCGAGCCGCAGCGGCGTGATCGTCTCATCGGTGAGGAAGATCGTTGTGGCGATCCGCATATGAGGACACCTCCGTCGTGATCCGGTGAGGGACGAGAACCCAACGTATGCCGTGCGGTGCGGAAAGCCGAGCATGCGGGAAGTCGGGGAAATCGGGGAACCAGGCAGTTGAGGGGCCGGCCCGTTCAGGTATCCCGGCGTTCGTCCGGAGTTCACCGCCGGCCGCCAGGGTTTCGGGTGCGCGTCGTTCCGTCCCGCTCGCTCACGCCTCGCCGCTCACGCCTTGCCGCTCACGACACCAGGGGAGCCCTTCGCATGTCCGCATCGCATTCCGCTCATGGCCACCCGATGGCCAGGCGCGGCCTTCTCGTCGGGACGGCCGCCACCGCTCTGACGTTGGGCACTGTGAGCTTCGCCGACGCCGCGACCCCGAACGGCGGCAACGAGGGTGAGGACGGCCCGGACCGGGCCAGGACCGTGCGCGGCACCCTGCCGACCGGGTCGCCCGACTTCGTGTACCTGCCGGTCGAAGTACCGCGCGGGGTACGGGAGATCGCCGTCTCGTACACGTACGAGAGGACACCCGTGCCGGCCGGGACACAGGGCAACGCCCTCGACATCGGCATCTTCGACGAGCGCGGCACCGCGCTGGGCGGGCGCGGATTCCGGGGGTGGTCCGGCGGGGCGCGCGGCAGCTTCTTCATCCGGGCGGACGAGGCGACGCCCGGCTACATCGCCGGGCCGGTCCGGGCCGGCACGTGGAACATCGCGCTCGGCCCCTACACCGTCGCCCCCGAGGGGCTGCCGTACGAGGTGACGATCACCCTGCGCTTCGGGCCCGCCGGGTCCACGCCAAAGCCCGTGTACCCGCCGGAGCGCGCGAAGGGGCGCGGACGGGCCTGGTACCGGGGGGACTGCCACCTCCACTCCACGCACTCGGACGGCAGACGCACCCCCGCCGAGATCGCCGCCGCCGCGCGTGCGGCCGGGCTCGACTTCATCAACAGCAGCGAGCACAACACGTACTCCGCGCACGGAGTGTGGGGCGGGCTGTGGGGCGACGACCTGCTCGTCCTCACCGGCGAGGAGATCACCACCCGCAACGGGCATGTCCTCGCGGTGGCCACCGATCCGGGCACGTTCGTGGACTGGCGCTACCGGGCCCGCGACAACCGGTTCGGCCACTACGCCAAGGCCGTGCGCAAGGCCGGCGGCCTGGTCGTGCCCGCCCATCCGCACGCCACCTGCATCGGCTGCCACTGGAAATTCGGCTTCGGCGAGGCGGACGCGGTGGAGGTGTGGAACGGGGCGTACTCCCCGGAGGACGAGATCGCTCTCGCCGAGTGGGACAACTCCCTGGTCGCCGCCGTCCGTTGGTCGAAGCCGTGGGTCGCGGCGATGGGCAACAGCGACGCTCACCGGGAGCCGGACGTGGTGGGGCTGCCGCAGACCGTCGTCCTCGCCGACGAACTGTCGCGCGAGGCGATCGTGGCCGGGATCCGGGCCGGGCACTCGTACATCGCGGAGTCGTCCGCCGTCACGGTCTCCTTCGGCGTCTCGGGCGGGCGCGGGCTGCACGCCGGGATCGGTGGGCGGCTGCGGGTGGACGGGGACGACACCCCGGTCACCGTGCGGCTGGAGGTGACCGGGGCGCCCGGCTGCACCGCGCACTTCGTCACCGACCAGGGCACGCTGTTCACGGCCGCGCTGCCCGAGTCGGGCACGGGGACGGTGGAGTGGCGCACGACTCCGGCCTACGCCGCCTACGTACGGGCCGAGGTCCGGCATCCGGCGACGGTGCCGGGGCTGCCGGGGGCACTGGCGGCGCTCACCAATCCGGTGTTCCTGGAGGGGTAGGAGCGGGTCGGGCCGGTGCGGTGGCCCGGGTCGGGGCCGGGGCCGGGGAGGCCGCCGCGCCCCCGCGTACGCGGACTGGCCGGGACGGGGCGGTCAGTACGCCCAGGCAGGCGATGACGAGGGCGATGCCGGTCCAGCCGAGGGCGGGGAAGTGCTCGCCGACGACCAGGACCGCGAAGACGGCCGCCACGGCGGGCTCCAGCAGGGACAGGGTCGTCGCGGTGGAGACCGGGATGCGGGACAGGCCGAAGCCGAACAGGACGTACCCGATGAACATCGGCACCAGCGCCATGTAGAGCCCGACGCCCGCGTTCGCCCAGGAGGCGACCAGCGGCGCGCCGGTGGCCAGCAGGACCGGTACGAGCATCAGCCCGCCGAGGCCGAACACCGCCCCCATGGCCGCCCGCGAGCCGATGCCGCGGGTGATGAGGCGGTGCGCCGCCCACGCGTACACGGCGTAGGTGACGCCCGCGACCAGCCCGAGGCCCACTCCCGCGACGGTCTGCCGGGCGGAGCCCGTACCGGTTCCGGTACCGGCCTGCGCGGCCTCGGCCGCACACAGCAGCACCGTGCCGGCCAGCCCCAGGGCGGCCCCCGCCATCCATCTCCGGGACAGGCGCCGGCCGTCGGCGAGCCGCTCGATCAGGGCCGATGCCAGCGGGGCGGAGCCGATGGAGACGACCGTGCCGACCGCGACACCGGCCAGGTGCATGGAGGTGTAGAACGCGAGCGGATACAGCGCCACGCCCGCTCCCCCGACGAGCACGATCCGCCACTGCGCCCGCAGCGCCGCGCGGCCCCGTGCGATGCCGCGTCCGGCCAGCAGTGCCTGGAGCAGGCCGCCCAGGCCCATCGCGGCGGCGCCGATCGCCAGCGGCCCGACCTGGGGCGCGAAGGTGGCCGCGGTGCCCGTGGTGCCCCAGAGCACCGAGGCCAGCAGGACCGCGAGCGCGCCGAGGCCCGGTCCGGCGGCGCGCCCGGCCGGCCGGCTCACAGGGCGCCCACCAGGGAGGCCGCCAGGTCCCGGGCGCGCCGCATGCGTACGGCGTCGCCTTCGAGGCCCGCGCGCACGATGGCCCCTTCGAGCAGGAACGCCAGGTGCTCCGCCGTGCCCCGGGCCTTCTCCTCCTGGCCCGGCAGCAGCTCCTGGAGGTGGGCGGCGAGCAGGCTCTCGACCTGCTCCTTGTGGTGGCGGACCACGGTCCGGCCCTCGTGCCCGGTGGGCAGTTCGGCGGCGGCGTTGAGCAGTCCGCAGCCCCGGAAGCCGTGCTCGTAGGCGAGATCGGCATGGTCGGCGTAGGCGTCGAAGACGGCCAGTACCGCCGCTGCCGGTCCCCGCGCACCGGCCAGGCGTCGCCGGTAGAGGTCGAGCCACTCCTCGTGCCTGGCCTGGAGGTAGGCGCAGACGAGGTCGGCCTTGGAGTCGAAGTTGTTGTAGAGGCTCATCTTCGCGACGCCGGCCTCGGCCGTGATCGTGTCGATGCCCGTCGCCGCCACGCCGTCGGTGTAGAACCGGCGCGCGGCGGCGTCGAGAATCCGGCCGCGCGCCACCCCCCGCCGCCGCTTCACCGGCTGCTTCTCCTCGGCCTTCGCGTCGCCCACGTCCACCCGCCTCCTTAATTAGGTAGGTCAGTCTACCTAACCGTGAGAGCGGCGGCCTCCGCCGGGGGCGAGCCGATGCCGAGCCGGTGCGCACAGGCCCGCCGTTGCACGACCGCCAGGCCCGCGACCGCCGTCCCCAGCACCAGCCACCCCGCCGGCCCGGCCGCCATCACCACACCGGTCAGCAGCGGCGGCCCGGCGGACTTCTGGATGGACTGCGACATCCCGGCCACCCCCAGATACGCGGCTCGGGCGTCCCGGGGCGCGAGCAGGACCGCGAGCTCCCACGAACTCACCGACCGCATCAGCTCCGCCAGCGTGACCAGCAGCGCCGCGGCGAGCAGGACCGCCCCGGCCACCCGGCTCCCGCCCCGGGTGGCCGCGGCCAGGAAGCCGCAGCCGGCGAACATCAGGACCCCGTAGAGCAGCACCGCCCTGGTCGCCCGGCGCGGCCCTTCGGCCCGCTTCGACACGCTCAGCTGGAGCACCACGACCATCATGGTGTTGAGGACGAGGAAGGCCGGGACCAGGGCATGCGGTGCGGAGGTGCGGTCCACCAGCCACAGCGGCAGGCCGACGGCGAGGACCGAGTCGTCGAGGTTCATCGGGATGTCCAGGAGGACGAAGCGGAGATAGCCGCGGTCCCGCCACGGGCTGGAGGGGCGGACCGAATCCCGCTCGCCCGCGAAGACCGGGGCACCGGACCCCGCATCCCCGGCCCGTGCCGCGCCCCCCGTCCGTGCCGCATCCCCGGCCCGTGCCACCTCGACGGTCTTCTCCGCCGGCTCGCTCGTGCGCCACACCAGCACCGCGGCGACGGCGAACGACAGCGCGTTGCCCAGGATCAGGGCGCGATAGGCGCCCGTGGTCCCCACCGCCAGGCCGATCGCCGCGATCCCGGCACCGACGCCGTAGCCCGCGTTGGCCGCGCTGCGCGACAGCGCCTGATAAGCCGCGCGCCGCTCGCCCGCGACCCGGGTGGCGAAGAGCATCTCCAGCGTCTTGGCGGCCCGGTCGCCCAGGTAGGTCACGGCGACGACGGGCAGCAGCGCGTCGAAACCCGAGCACACCAGGACCAGGCCGAGGGTCACCAGCCGGAGCAGATGGCAGCCGATCAGCAGCGGGCGCACCGGGAAGCGGCCGGCCAGCCGCCCCGCCAGCGGCGAACCGGCGATGCCCGCGACCCCGGCCGCGCCCAGCAGGACGCCGATCCGCTGGGCGCTCAGATGCGTCACGAACGTCAGATACAGGACCGAGGACGCGGCCCACAGCCCCGAGCCGGTCCGGTCCACGGCCAGGGCGAGCAGCATGATCCGCGCATTGCGGCCGCCCGGCGGATTGCGCAGCTGGGCCGGCAGACCCGGCCCGCCCTCCGGGGCCCTCGCCCCGCCACCCTTTTCGCCTCGCCGCATCACGCGCCCCCTCAGGCATGCCCCGACAGGCATGCCTCGACATCAAGAGATCTTGGAACAAGGGGAAGACTGCCCGCAGAATAGTCTCGATGTCAAGATACTTGACGCCGAGATACCTGTGGGCGGACCGGCGCCGGAACCCGTCCCGGTGCGCTTCGCGGCACGGGGCGTCACAGTGGAAGGGAGCACCGGGCGGGGGCTGCCGGAGGAGGTGTCCGGATGGATGTGACCGGCGACAACGACGACCGGCTCCGGGACTACCGCGGCGAACGGCACTTCGACCTGACGTCGGAACCGCACGGCAACGGTGAACGGACGGGCCCGGCACCCTGCTTCGTCGTACAGATCCACCAGGCGCGGCGCATGCACTTCGACTTCCGGCTGGAGGTCGACGGCGTACTGAAGTCGTGGGCGGTGCCGCGCGGCCCTTCGGAGAACCCGCGCGTGCGGCGGCTGGCCGTCCCGACCGAGGACCACCCGCTGGAGTACCGCACGTTCGAGGGCGTCATCGCGAAGGGCGAGTACGGCGGCGGCACGGTGATCGTCTGGGACCAGGGCACCTACCGGCCGCTCAGCCACGACCGCTGGGGCGAACCCGTGCCGTTCGATCAGGCCCTGGAGGACGGTCACGCGACGTTCTGGCTCGACGGGACCAGACTGCACGGCGAGTTCGCCCTCACCCGCTTCAAGGACGGCGACGCCCCGGGCGAAGAGGTGTGGCTGCTGATCAAGGCCAAGGACGCACGGGCCACCCAGGACGGTCCTGACACCCCGGACCCCTACCTCGCACGTTCGGCCCGCACCGGCCGCACCCTGGCCCAGGTCGCGGCCGAGGAGGGAAGCGGGTCCACGTGACCGCCCGCCACACCGTCGAGGTCCTGCTCGCCGACCACGGAACCACGTACGCGGCCGAGGCCGGGATCCGGCTGCGGAACACCCCGCAACCCCTGTACCAACTCCTCGTCCTCAGCGACCTGTTGAGCGCCCGCATCCGGGCCTCCGTGGCGGTGGCGGCGGCGCGCGCACTGTTCGCCCACGGCATGCGCTCGCCGCGCCGGATGGCCGCGGCGACCTGGCAGCAGCGCGTGGACGCACTGGGCGAGGGCGGCTACCGGCGCTACGACGAACGGACCGCCACCCAGCTCGGCGAAGGCGCGCGGCTCCTGCTCGACGATTACGGGGGCGATCTGCGGCGACTGCGCGAGGAGGCCGACGGCGACCTGGACGCCCTGCGGGCCGGGCTGCGCCGGACCCCGGGCATCGGCCCGGCCGGCGCGGACATCTTCGTACGCGAAGTGCAGGCCGTGTGGCCGGAGACGGCGCCGTACGTGGACGGGAAGGCGCTCCAGGGCGCCGAGCGGCTGGGCCTGCCCAGCTCCCCGGCGGAACTGGCGAGACTGGCGGAACTGGCCGCGCCCGCCGGGCCGGCCGAGCCGCCCCGGCCGGCGCGACAGGCCGGCCGGGGCGGACAGACGGACGGGCATGGGATCGCCGTGCTCGCGGCGGCCCTGGTGCGTGCCGCACTCGACCAGCACATCGTGGACGACGTCAGGGCCCACGCCTGAGAGCCTGTCGGGGGCGGCCGGTCAGCCCAGCATGTCCTCGATGAGGCCGGCGGCCCGCGTGGTGCCGCCCTCGGCCCGTGCCGCGGCGCGGAGCCGCGCCGAGCGGCGGGCGACCTCCAGGTCGGAGACGAGTTCGACCAGGGCGGTCCGCAGCGCCTCGGCGGTGGCCTGCTCGGTGTCGATGCGGCGGGCCACCCCCAGCTCCACGAGCCGGTCGGCGTTCATGAACTGATCGGCGGCCTGAGGAACGGCGATCATCGGCACACCGGTGAACAGCCCTTCGCTGCTGCCGCCCATTCCGGCGTGGGTGACGAAGGCGTCGGCCTGTTCCAGGATCGTGAGCTGAGGCACCCAGGAGTGCACCTCGACATTGGACGGGATGTCGCCGAGTTCCGCCGGGTCGGTGTACTTCCCGATCTGGAGCACGACGTGCCAGCCGGGCAGGTCGCCGTAGGCGGCCAGGCACTGGCGGTAGAACTCCGGCCGCTTCGTGAACGCCGAGCCCAGGGAGACCAGGAGCACGTTCCCGGCATCGGCGGGACGCGTCCAGTCCCCCGCGTCAGCCCGCGCGCCGAAGCAGGGGCCGACGAACGTGACCGTGCCGGTGTCGACCCGGTCGGCGTGCGGTTGCATCGCCTTCGGGATCGTCGCCAGGGCGTGTGCGGGCCGGCCGCAGAAGGCGCCCACATCGGTGGTGGACGCCCCGCAGTCGGTGAGCCACCGGGCGAACCTCGCCCGGTACGCGTCGGCGCCCGGCAGCTGCCACAGCTGCGCCGCGACCTCCTGGTCGTAGCCCTCCCAGGCCACGAACGTCGGGGACAGCTGCATGAGCGGACGGCCCTGCGTCTCGGCGAGGACGCGCGCGGGGTAGGCGCCGATGTCGTAGAGGTAGAGGTCCGCGGGGTCGGGGTCGTAGACGGCGCGCAGCTGCGGGAGCGCCTGGACCGCGTCGTCGAGGAAGACACCCATCGCGCCGATGGGGTCCTCGGGCCAGTCGTTGTCGGCGACCGGCAGCACGGACTCGAAGGGGACGAACTCGGCGCCGGTGGCCTCGATCAGCCCGGCCACCGCCGGGTCGTTGGCGTAGGTCACCCGGTGGCCCCGGGCCACCAGCTCGCGAATGATCTCAAGGCTCGGCAGGACATGGCTGACGGCGGGGACGCCGATCATCGCGACATGGGCACGGCGACGTGACATGGAGGTTCACTCTTTTCAGGTCTACGGCAGATAGGACACAGCGATCCGGTGCGCCGGCCACGGGCGGAAATCACCGTGGGCGCACTCGGGTTCGGCGGGACGGGGTACGTGCCCCGCCCGCGTGTCAGCCGTAGATCTGATGCATGAAGAACATGCCCGGGACCCTAGCCCGTCCCGTGCTCACGCGCACGGGCTTTTCGGCGGACTCCCCGCCGGGGCCGCTCAGTCCTCGACGACCAGCGACGGGGTCTCCTTGGTCAGCACCTCGCCGCGGAAGAACGCCGGGCTGCGGCGCTGCATCACCAGCATCAGCACCACACCGAGCAGCAGCAGCCCGACGCCGATGACGAACACCGAGCCGACTCCGAGGACCGACGAGCCGGAGCCGTACGCCGGGTCCCACATGTCGTAGAGGGTCTTGCCGAAGACCGACGTGAGCAGGATGCCGCCGACGCCCGGGAACAGGCCCTTGAAGACCAGGTCGCGGAAGGAGCGGGTCAGGTCGGCGCGGAAGAACCAGACGCAGGCGAACGCCGTCAGCGCGTAGTAGAAGCAGATCATGAGGCCGAGCGCGTAGATCGTGTCGACCAGGACGTGCTCGCTGACCAGGGTCATGACCGTGTAGAAGACGCCGGTCGCGACGCCCGCGGTGATCGTGGCCCTTCCCGGGGTCCGGAAGCGCGGGTGCACCCGGGCGTACGAGGCGGGCAGGGCCTCGTAGGTGGACATCGCGAGCACCGTGCGGGCCACCGGGATGAAGGTGGTCTGCAGGCTCGCGGCGGCCGAGGCGAGCACGGCGACGAAGAGCAGGATGCCGAGCCCGGGGCCCATGACCGGGCCGGCCAGCGCGGCGAAGACGTTGTCGGAGGTGCCGGGGTTGGCCAGGCCCAGGCCGGAGGTGCCGGAGCCGACGACCATCTGGGCGGCGACGCCGGTCGCCAGGTAGGAGCCGACCAGCACGACCATCGCGATGAGGGCGGCCCGCCCGGGGGTCTTCTCGCTGCCGGTGGTCTCCTCGTTGGCGGTCAGACAGGCGTCCCAGCCCCAGAACATGAAGATCGACAGCGACAGACCGGCGGTGAACGCGGCGAAGGACTGCACGGCGAACGGGTTCAGCCAGGACCAGGAGAAGTCCAGCGAGGAGGCGAACTCGCCGCTCTGCGCCTTCCGCACGGCCATCGCCACGAACAGTGCGAGGACGACGAGTTGAAGCCCCACCAGTGCGTACTGGATGCCCTTGGTGGCCGTCATCCCCCGGTAGCTGATCGCCGTGGCGACCGCGATCAGGGCCAGACAGGTCAGGATGTGGACGGGTTTGCTGTCGTCCAGGGCGGCGATCGAGTCATTGCCGGTGATCTCGCCCGCCAGGAGCCAGAAGTACGAGGTGGCGACGCCCGCCAGGTTCGACAGCACGATGATCGTCGCGATGACCAGGCCCCAGCCGCACATCCAGCCGATGCGCGGGCCGAACGCCTTGACCGTCCAGGTGAAGGAGGTGCCGCAGTCCGGCATGGCCTTGTTGAGCTCGCGGTACGCGAAGGCGACGAGCAGCATCGGCAGGAAGCCGGCCAGGAAGACGGCGGGCATCTGCACGCCGACCTCTCCCGCGGTGGAGCCGAGGGTGGAGGTGAGGCAGTAGACGGGGGCGACGGTGGAGATGCCGATGACGGCGCTGCCCATCAGGCCGACGGAGTTCCCGCCGAGGCCCTTGCCGCGTACCCCCCTGTCGGCCGGGGCGGCGCCCCGTGCCGTGTCTCCGGCCTGCGGCCGCACGTCCAGCTGAGTCATGAAAAGGACGATAAACGCTGCGATTTCCACATCTGGAGGATGAGACTCCGCCGTCTCACCCTTGAATTCCAGGCAACAATACGGAAAGACCTCGGCTAATTGAAGGCCGTTCGCGAACCTTGCCTTCCGATGCGATGTCGAGGCCCGATAGCGGCACCGTACGGGAACCGCAGCACTGTCCGTTTTATGGGGGTTCAAAATTTCCCGTGGGTGTCCGCTCAGCGGACACCCACGGGGTGTTCCGGTTCAGCCGGGCCAGACGATCGACTGGAGTTCGCTGTACGCGTGCAGGGCGTACGAGCCGACGTCGCGCCCGACACCGCTCTTCTTGAACCCGCCGAACGGGGCCTCCATGTTCCGTCCGATGGTGTTCACGCCGACCCCGCCGGCGCGCAGCCGCCGGGCCACCCGGAAGGCGCGGGCCACGTCCGAGGACCAGACGTAGTCGATCAGTCCGTAGTCGCTGTCGTTGGCGAGCGCGATGCCCTCCTCCTCGTCGTCGAAGGGGACGACCACGACGACCGGGCCGAAGATCTCCTCGCGGACGACGCGCATGTCGTTGGTGCAGTCGGCGAGCAGGGTCGGGGCGACGTAGAAACCGCGCTCCGGCCCGGCCGGGCGTACGCCGCCCGTGACGACCCTCGCCCCCTCCTTCCTGCCCAGCTCGACGTACGACTCGATCCGGTCGCGGTGGGCGGCCGAGATGACCGGTCCGACGACCGTGCCCCTGGCCGCCGGGTCGCCCACCTTCAGATGGCCCGCGTACGCGGCGAGCTTCCCGAGCAGGGCGTCATGGACGCCGCGCTGGGCAAGGACCCGGGTCGGGGC
This sequence comes from Streptomyces sp. NBC_00984, assembly GCF_045162475.1. Taxonomy (NCBI): domain Bacteria; kingdom Bacillati; phylum Actinomycetota; class Actinomycetes; order Kitasatosporales; family Streptomycetaceae; genus Streptomyces; species Streptomyces sp. NBC_00984. The sequence goes on along the minus strand of NZ_CP108734.1, from coordinate 5,276,331 downwards.
CGTACAGATCTGGCCGCTGTAGAAGGAGAACGTGGTGCCGATCCCCGCCACCGCCGAGTCGAGGTCCGCGTCGTCGAGGACGACGGCGGCGCCCTTGCCGCCCAGCTCCATCAGCTGCCGCTTCATGCCCCGGCCGCACACCTCGGCGATGCGCTGCCCGACGGCCGTGGAGCCGGTGAAGCTGACCATGTCGACGTCCCCGCTGTCGACGGCGGCCTCGCCCGCCCCGGGGCCCGACCCGGTGACGACATTGACGACGCCCGGCGGAACGCCCGCCTCTTCGAGCGCCTCGGCCATCCGGTAGACGGAGAGCGGGTCCTGCGGGGCGGGCTTCACGACCACCGTGTTGCCCATGGCCAGCGCGGGCGCCACCTTGCCCGCCGGGTTGGCCCAGGGGTTGTTGTACGAGGTGATGCAGGTGACGACGCCGACCGGCTGGCGGACGGCGAGCGCCCCGAAGACCCCGGCCCGCCCCATCGGCCCGGCCTCGTTGATCTGCGGCGCGACGGCCTCCTCGACCGGCTCCAGGGCGCCCCTGGCGTACCTGCGGAAGCGGGCGGCGCCGACGGCGACCTGCATGCCCCGGGCCGTCGCGGTGGTGGCGCCGCTCTCCGCGCGGGCGAGCGCGGCGTGTGAGGCGAGGTCGCGCACCATCAGGCCCGCGGCCCGGTCGAGGATCTCGGCGCGCTCCTCGGGGCGGGTGCGGGACCAGCCGGCGAAGGCCTCCCGGGCCGCGGCCGCCGCCGCGTACACCTGCTCGCGGCTCGCCTCGGGAGCGAGGCCGACGACCTCCTCGGAGGCCGGGTCGATCACCTCGTAGTGGCCGTGGTCGGGTTCGGTCCACCGCCCGCCGATGAACAGACGTCGCTTCCCGTCGCTCATGCGGTGCTCACCGTCCGGGTGTCGCGCCCGGAGCGGAGCACCGTGCCGGGGACCGCGCCGGTCACCTTGTCGTCGCGCAGGGTCTCCACCCCGTTGACCCGGACCGAGACGATGCCGATGGCCCTGGAGTCGAGCCGGGGGCTCTCGCCGGGCAGATCGTGCACGAGGGTGGCGGGCCCGGCATCGATGCGTTCCGGGTCGAAGAGGACGAGGTCGGCGTGGAAGCCCTCCTCGATCCGGCCCCGGTCGCGGAGCCCGAAGAGCCGGGCGGGGTCGTCGGTGAGCATCTTCACGGCCCGTTCGAGGGGGACGAGCTTGCGTCCGCGCAGGCAGTCGCCGAGGAACCGGGTGGTGTACGGGGCGCCGCACATCCGGTCCAGGTGCGCGCCCGCGTCGGAGCCGCCGAGCATGACGTCCTCGTGCTCCCAGGCCTCGCGGCGCAGCGCCCAGGAGGCGGGATCGTTGTCGGTGGGCATGGGCCACAGCACCGTGCGCAGCTCGTCGGCGGCGCAGATCTCGACGAGGCAGTGGAAGGGGTCCAGCCCGCGTTCGGCGGCGATGTCGCGTACGACGCGGCCGGTCAGTCCTTCGTTGGCCGCGCTGTAGGTGTCGCCGATGACGTACCGGCCGAAGTCGGCGAGGCGGCGGAAGACTCCGGCCTCCTTGCTGTCGGCGCGGCGGAGCATCTCGGCGCGGGTGGCGGCGTCGCGGAGCCGTTCGATGCGCTCGGGAACGGGGAGGGCGAGGATGTCGCCCCAGCCGGGTATGAGGTTGAGGGCGCAGAAGGTGCCGAGTGACATGTTCATCGGGGTGAGGATCGGCATGGTGAGCGCGACGATCCGGCCGCCGGCCCGGCGGGCCCGTTCGCTGGGCACGAGCTGACGCGGTACGCGTTCGGGGACGGCGGCGTCGATGGTGAGGACGTTCCAGTTCAGCGGGCGTCCGGCGGTGGCGGACATGTCGACGAGCAGCTCGATCTCCTCGTCGGAGAACTGGTCGAGGCAGCCCGCGACGATCGCTTCGAGCTGGGTGCCTTCGTGTTCGCCGACGGCCCGGGAGAGGGCGAGGAGCTCCTCCGGCAGTGCGTGCCGGGAGGCGACGGGCTGACCGTCACCGTCGGAGTGGGTGGCGGACTGGGTGGTGGACAGCCCCCAGGCTCCGGCGTCCATCGCGTCGTGGAACAGCGCGAGCATGGCGTCGAGCTGTGCGGGGGTGGGCTGCCCGCCGATCGCGTCGGCGCCCATGACGTGCCTGCGCAGGGCGCAGTGCCCGACCATGAACCCGGCGTTGACGGCGATCCGCCCTTCGAGGGCGTCGAGGTATTCGCGGAAGCTGGACCAGCTCCAGTCGACGCCCTCCTCCAGCGCCTTGAGGGCCATGCCCTCCACCCGCGCCATCATCCGGCGGGTGTAGTCGGCGTCCTCGGGGCGCTCGGGGTGGAGCGGGGCGAGGGTGAACCCGCAGTTGCCTCCGGCGACGGTGGTGACGCCGTGGTTCATGGACGGGGTGGCGTACGGGTCCCAGAAGAGCTGGGCGTCGTAGTGGGTGTGCGGGTCGACGAAGCCGGGTGCGAGGACGAGACCGGTGGCGTCCTCGGCGGTGACGGCCTCCTCGGTGAGCGTGCCCGGTTCGGCGACGACGGCGATGCGGCCGTCACGGATGCCGATGTCGGCGGGGTACGAGGGCCCGCCGGTGCCGTCCACGACGGTCGCTCCGCGGATGAGGTGGTCGAGCATGACGGGGTTCCCTTCTGTGGTGGGTGGGTGCTTCCGCGGTGGGCGGTTGTGCGGCCGGGGTGCGCACGGCCGCGGTACGCACCCCGGCCCCACGGAGCGGCGGTCCGGGAAGACGCCGCTGGTCCGAGCGGGGCACAGTCAAGCCCCTCCGGCGATTGAGGAGCGGGGGTCCGGGGGCGGAGCCCCCGGAACCACTACGCCGCGTCGCGGAAGCGGGAGGTCCGGTGGACCGGGTCCGTGTCGATCTTCGGGATCACGTGCTCACCGATCAGCTTGATCGAGTTCAGCGTGTCCTCCCGGCTCACCCCGATCGGCAGCCCGAAGCTCAGCTGGTCCGCCCCCGCCTGCTCCCACCGCTTGCACTGCCGCAGCACCTCGTCCGGATCGCCGCAGATCATCAGTTCTTCGGCGATCAGCAGCTCGATGATCTCCTCGGTGTACTCCGGGAGCAGCTCGGGCCACTCGGGTATGCCCTCGGGCCGGGGGAAGGTGTCGTGGTAGCGGAAGAGCAGCGACTGCAGATAGTTCAGCCCGCCGCCCACCGCGATCTCCACGGCCTTGGCGTGCGTCTCGGCGCAGATGGCCGTGGAGGTGACCATGACGTTGTCGTTGACGAAGTCCCCTATGGGATCGGCCTCCTTGACGGCCGTCTTGTAGGACTCGACGACCCACTCCATGTCGGAGACCTTCTGCACGCTGAAGCCCAGCACGCCGAGCCCCTTCTTTCCCGCCATCGCGTACGAGGACGGGGAGCCGGCCGCGTACCACATGGCCGGGTGCGACTTCCCGTACGGCTTGGGCAGGATCTTGCGCGGCGGCAGCGACCAGTGCTTGCCCTGGAAGCCGACGTACTCGTCCTGGAGCCACATCTTGGGGAACTCGGCGATGGTCTCTTCCCAGAGTTCCTTGGTGTGGTTCATGTCGGTGATGCCCGGCATGAACCCGAGGATCTCGTGACTGCCGGCCCCGCGCCCCGAGCCGAACTCGAAGCGCCCCTCCGACAGATGGTCGAGCATGGCGACCTTCTCGGCCACCTTCACCGGGTGGTTGACCGGGGCGAGCGGGTTGAAGATGCCGGATCCGAGGTGGATGCGGTCGGTGGCGTGGGCAAGGTACCCCAGGTACACGTCGTTGGCGGAGAGATGCGAGTACTCCTCCAGGAAGTGGTGCTCGGAGGCCCAGGCGTACTTGAAGCCGGACTTGTCCGCCTGGATGACGTACTCGGTCTCCTCGATCAGCGCCTTGTGCTCTGCCCCGGGGTCGACCTTGGCCCGCGCGGCGGGCACGTACCCCTGTACAAAGAGCCCGAATTCCAAGGGGGTTCACCGTCCTCAATCGTTTCTGACACTCCGTCAGATCGTGATGCGTCCGACTGTTCCACCGGCGCCTGCACCCGTCAATACCTGACACATCGTCAGGTCGACTCAGAACAGGCTGACGCCCGCCAGCCATCCCCCGTCGATGACGAACGGCTGTCCGGTGATGTACGAGGAGTCCTCCGAGGTCAGGAAGAGCGCCAGCGCCGCCACCTCCTGCGGCTGCCCGATCCGGCCCAGCGGCACGAGCTTGCGGTACAGCTCGTCCACCGCCGCCCTGGACTCCTCCGGGTCCGCGGCCGGGTCCAGCGCCGCCGGGTTGGTCATCGCGGTGTCCACGGCCCCGGGGCAGACGGCGTTGACCCGTATCCCCTTCGCGGCCAGCTCCACCGCCGCCACCCGGGTCAGCCCGAGCACCGCGTGCTTGGTGGCGGCGTACGCGCCCACGAACGCCATGCCCGTGAGTCCCGTGTACGAGGCGGTGTTGACGATGGTCCCGCCGCCCGCGGCCTCGATCTCCGGCGCGACGTTCTTGATCCCGAGGAAGGCGCCCACCTGATTGACCTGCACCACCTGCTGGAACTCCTCCAGCGGCGTGGTCACCAGCTCGTTGAACCGGAGGATCCCCGCGTTGTTGACCAGCCCGTCGATCCTCCCGAAGGCGTCCTTCGCGGCGGCGACCGCGGCCTGCCAGTCCTCCTCCCGGCTCACATCGAGACGGACGAACCGGGCGACGTCCTCCCCCAGCTCCTCGCGTATCCCCTTGGCCAGCGCCTCGCCCTGCTCGTCGAGCACATCGGCGATCACCACCCGCGCGCCCTCCGCGGCGAAGAGCCGCGCCTCCTGCTCGCCCTGCCCGCGCGCCGCACCGCTGATGAGTACGACCCGCCCGTCCAGCTTGCCCATGGCCTGACTCCTACCTGTCGAGATGGGGTGCGACCTCGGCGGCGAACACCGCCATCTGGTCGGTCAGTTCGCTGCGGCTCCGGCTGCGGAACCGCACCTGGATCTGGTGGACGCCCATGGCCCGGTACGCGCGCAGCGACTCGGCGACGGCCTCCGGCTTCCCGGTGAGGGTGCGCCGCCCGACGGACCACTCCGGTTCACCGACGTACAGCGGCTCGGTGATCGCACCGATGACGATCGGGTCCTCGACCCCGGCCGCCTCCCGCAGTTCCGTCAGCCGGGCGATCTGCGCGGGCAGCTTCTCCCGCGGATCGCCCTGCGGCAGCCAGCCGTCGCCCCGCAGGGCCGCCCGGCGCACGGCGGCCGGCGAGGAGCCGCCCACCCAGACCGGCACCCGCTCCTGGGCCGGCCGCGGCAGCTGCCCGAGGCCGGCGAAGGAGAACCGTTCCCCCGCGAACTCCGGGTACTCCTCCGGGCCGAGCGCCGCCTTCAGCGCGTCGATGGTCTCGTCGAGCACCCCGCCCCGCCCGTCGAAGTCCGCCCCGAGCGCCTCGAACTCCTCCGGCACGTGCCCGGCGCCGACCCCGAGGATCAGCCGGCCGCCGCAGAGGTGGTCGAGGGTGGCGTACTGCTTGGCGGTGGCCAGCGGGTGCCGCAGGCCGACGACGGCGACATGGCTCATCAGCAGGACCCGCTCGGTGATCCCGGCGAGAAAGGCGAGGGTGGCGACCGGGTCGTACCAGACGGTGCCCATGACCCCGGCGAGCCGACGGGGGATCGCGACATGGTCGCAGCTCGCCAGATAGGCGAAGCCGGTGCGGTCGGCGGTGCGGGCGATTGCGGCGAGGTCGGCCGGGGTGGCCGCCGCCTCCCACCCCTCGGCATAGATGGTGCTCTGCGACTGGATCGGCAGCTGCATCCCGTACGACAGCGGCCCGGTGGGTGATATCGGCACCGGACGGCCTCCTCCCCGAACCGATCTGACGCATCGTCACTTGACGGGCGCGGGGGCCATCGTCACGCCTGACGCCGCATCAGGCAAGGGGCGTGGGGCGTCGGAACGCGATGGGCGCACCGGCGTACCGGGCCGAGGTTCCGCCGTCGCCCCGGCGTGAATCGCGGCGGACGGGAAGACTCAACTTCTCTCGACAGCGGAAGCCCAGCAGCGCCGCCTGGGGCCGGGTGAACTTCCCTCATTTTAAACGGTGCTACGGGCCTATGATGGCGGGCCTACAACAGGAAGCGATGAAGGGTTGTCCGTGGACGCGGAACTGATGGCGCTCGCCTCGACGGCCGGCACGACAGTGGTGACACTGCTTGCCACTGACGCGTGGGAAAGGGCCACGACTGCGGTCGCCACCCTATGGGGACGCGCTTTCCCCGACCGGGTGGAGACCGTCGCGGCCGAACTGCTGGAAACCCGGGAACTACTGCTGCACGCAGGCGAGCAGGCCGACTCCGGTACGCCGGAATTCGACGAGGGAACCGCTGAGTGGCGCGGCAAGTTCCGTCGGCTACTCCTCGCACAACCGGAGTTCGCGCAGGAAGTACGCCGCATCCTCGACGAGGAGCTGATCCCTTCACTGCCCGCACCCGCACCGGCCGCGTCCATCGTCTTCCACGCCAATCCGACCGGAAACGCCCGTGTGTACCAGGCCGGCCGCGACCAGAACATCCACGAGCGATGACCGAGGGCTCGTCAGCTCCTGAAGGACCACGCCCCACGGCATCCTTCGATTCCTCGCCGTCGGACACCGGGCGGGCCTATCAGGCCGCCGGGAACCAGAGTATTCACGAGCACCACTACCACGGACCGGTGACCCATCCCGCCCCCGCTGCAGCGTCTCGCCCCACCAAGGGCGGACCCGCGCGGTTCTGGTTCACCTCCTTGGCAGCCGTCCTGCTGGTCGGGGCGGCCAGTGGCGGTACATGGCTCTGGTTGAGATCCGCGTCGCCCGCCGTCACCGCGGGCGGGGACAAAGCCCACCACTCCACGGGACCGTCCGCCCCCGGTTCATCGTCGCCCTCCCCGTCCGCGAGGACGCACCGCACCACACCCAAGGCGGGGCACACCACGGAGCCCTCCGCCACGCCGAAGGACTCGGTCCCCGACACACGGAACTCCGCCCCCGCGCCAGAGGCACCGCCGAACCCGGCGGATCCCAAGAACTGCCGGACGTGGTTCACGTCGAAGGAAATGCCCAACGTGCAGGTCCGCCCCTGTTGGCGGCGGGACGGCTCGCGCGTCTACATGGTGGGCGAATGGCGAGCCACGCGGGGCTCGGAAACAGTGGACCTCTATCTCTGGCTGAAGGACGCGACCGGCAAAGCGGTCTACCCGCAAAGTCAGGCTCGCAGATACACGGGCCTGCAGGTCTCCGTCCCGGACCCGTCCCGTAAGCAGTGGGAACAGGAGGAGGTCGGTATCGACCTGGTCCAGGGAGCCAAGTACGTGGTGTGCCTCAGCGTTTTCCCCACCGACCACCTGCCACCTGCCATCACACAAGCGTCCGTCAGTGGAATCCAGAAGGACTTCACCTACTGACCAGGTTTCGGAGTCGATGGCATAGACCTCGGCCCATGACTCCGCCGGGTCGACCGCTCACGCTCCGAAGCCACATCCCCGCGTCCGCCCACTGCCCGGGTCCGGGAACGCCCGCCTCAGATCACGCCGTCACGCACGGCGGCGACGAACACCCGCCACGAGGCGGACCCGAAGACCTGCGCACCCAGGCACCGGTCCTTGCTGTCCCCAACTGCCACAAGGTCTTCCGGCGTCACCTGGGTCTCGACGCACGACCCCCCGTTGTCGCCACTGTACGAGGACTTCGTCCACGCGTTCTCGGGGAGGCCGTATCGCGCCATCTGCTGTGCCCACCTTCAGGCTATGTTCGCGAACTCCCGCGCGATCTCCGCGATCAGCTGCATGGACTGACGCGTCGCGAGAGCCGATGCCCGCAATTCCTCAAAGGCTAGCCGGTACCGGTCATGCCCCGACACGCGTTCCTCAGATCACGCCGTCGCACACGGCGGAGACGAACACCTGCCACGAGGCGGACCCGAAGACCTGAGCGCCGAGGCCGTGGTCCTTGCTGTCACGCACGGCTTGACGGCCGGATACCAGAGCCGCGTGCTCGACGCAGTCGTTGTTCGAGCCGCTGTAGGTGCTCGTGTGCCAGGACGCGGCCTCCAGTTCGGCAGCCGGCAGATCCAGTTCTTCGGTCATGGTCTGCTTTCCTCGATGAGGTCGCGAATGTACCGCCGGGACGCGGTCGGGGACAGTGCGGCCGCCGTCAATTCGTCCCACGCCTTCGCATACCTCTGAACATCCGCACGCTGCTCAAGCAACGTACCACCGGTGATGTGCTCCAACCACACCACTTCGACCGGGGGCTCCGGCAGCAGGCTGAGAGCGGCGAACGACACGTACTGCTCCATGGGCAGTACGGAGTTCAGCGGAAGAACCTGGATGGTGATGTTCGATCGGGAGCCCGCGCTCAGCAGATGCTGCAACTGTTCCTGGACGACATCGGCCCCTCCGCCGATCCGGTGGAGAGCCGGTGCGTCGACCACTGCTCGAAGCCGGAACCCCGCGGTGTTGTCGAGGAGTTCCTTGCGCTTCATGCGCGTCTGGACCAGAGCCTCGATCTGGTCCTCGGAGGATGCGGCCCCGAACAGGCGCCGCATGTACGCCTCGGTCTGCAGAAGGCCCGGCACAAGCACCGGCTGGAACGTGCGGACCGCCTGCGAGTCCGCCTCCAACGTCAGATAGTCCTTCAGCTCGTCGTGAAGGAGTGGGCCGTGCCCGCTCCACCAGTCGACCCTGTGGATCTCCTTCGCCAGGCGCTTCAGATTCGCCCGCTGCCGCTCGTCCTCGACTCCGTACAGATTGAGCAGAGTGGTCAGGTCGAGCGGGCGGATACCTCGCTTGCCGTTCTCGATCTGACTAATCTTGGGCTGGCCGCACTCCAAGGCGTCGGAAGCATCCTGCACCTTGAGACCGGCTTCCAGACGAAGTCGACGAAGTTCGCCGCCGAGTCGGCGGCTACGCATGGTGGGCATGTCGCTCTGAGCCATGGCCACATGATGGTCGCGCCCCTCAACAACACACAACTGCCACCGGCAGGTTATACCCGTACGCATGAATCACTTAAGGAATAGTTGCCTACGAGATGGTTCTCGCGTCACCATCCTCCGCATGACCGAGAGCAGTCGGTCCGCCACTGCGCATTGATCGATTGGCACGCCCTCACATCACCCAGGAGGAGCCATGAACGCCACGACCGAGACAGAACCCCCGCACTACCGGCACGAGTTGTACGTCCATCCGCAGTCACTCGCCCAGATGCGCCGCATCGTCGCCTGCCTGGTTGACCTGTGGGACTTCCGGGAGTTGACGGACGCCACCGCGCTCTGCGCCCACGAACTGCTGACCAACGTCGGCCGTCACACGCCCTCGCCGCGCTGCACCCTCACGCTCCGGCGCCGCACCGACGGCGTACGCATCACCGTCGGCGACTCCAGCCCGACGCCGCCCACGCCTCGCGTCCCGGACTGGATGGCCGAGAGCGGGCGGGGGCTCGCGCTCATCGGCGGGCTGGCCGCCAACTGGGGCTCCGAGCCCGCCCCGTACGGCAAGGACGTCTGGGCGGACCTGCGCAGCTCACGCCGGAGGAGCGTCGCATGAGGCGCCACGACTCCCCCGCGCACGCCCTCGACCACCGGCCGGCCTCCCGGCACGCGGCGGCCGAACTCGACTCCGCGCTGCGGGAAGCGGGCATCCGCGTCCCGCTCGCGAGGCACTGTGCCGAACCACAGCCCGGCCGGGTCGAGTTGGGGCCGCTGTCCCCCGGCGAGGCGAGCCGGCTGACCCAGCTGGTCCGGACGGGCACGAAGCGCACGCTCAAGGCCGCAAGGGCCTTACGTGACATCGTCGACGCCTACCGCCTCGACCTGCCGGGAATCCAGGTCCGGGACGGCCGCATCGCGCTCGGCAGCGCCTCACCGGCCACCGCCGAACGCCTGGCCCGGCTGCTCGGCGCCACTCCGCCGGGCCCGGAGACCCTGGCCGCCACCCCGCTGGACGCGGACCGGGTCGGCGAGCGGCTGCGGCTCGCCTTCGCCGCCGCCACCGGTGGGGACGCGCTCGACGGCCGCGTACAGGAAGCGGAAACGGCACCGGGCGTGGAACCGGTGCTGGCGCTCGGCTCCATCGACGTGGCCACGGCGCGTCGGCTGGTCGCGGCCCTGCGGTTCTGAATCAGGGGGCTGTCGGGGTGCCCGTGTCGTGATCCGCGTCGCCTTCCGGGTCGTCGCCGCCGGTCGCCGCACAGGAGGCCCGACGCCGCGGCGAGGCAGACGGTCGGCCTCTGACACCCTGACTGCCCTACCTGTGCGGGCGGCCCCCTCGGCTGTCAGAGGGAGTCTCGCCACGCTCGGGCGCAGGCGGCCATCAGCACCGACGAAGTCCGGTGTCGATCAGGCGGCGCTCGTCAGGCACCTTGAAGGCGGCTGCGAGCGGCGTCGATCTCGTCCCGGGCGGCAGCGCCATATACGGCTTGGTCCCGCAGAGCGGCGAATACGCGGACAAAGTACGAGATGTTCTCAGGCCTGGACGTCTGGAACGCCCCTGACCAAAACTCTTGCTTGAGCAAGCTCTCATCGAACAGGTAGAAGCCCTCACCGGGGTAGAGCGAACGCGCCCGGCCTTCCGGGATGATCCCGATGGACACATACGGAAGCCGCGACACATCCAGGAGGTGGTCGAGCTGCCCGTTCATCACCTCGGCGCCGCCCGTGTTGTTGGTCAGTGCCGAGGCTTCCAGGAGGAACGAGAAGATCGGTGCCCCGGTGCCGAGATACCTTTTCCGAGCCATGCGGTTCTGCGCCGCTTCCTCGACATCTTCCGATGGCAGGTCGTGAAGCCTGGCATGGATGGTGAACTGCGCCTTCGCGTACTCGACCGTCTGTAGAAAACCGGGAACGAACAGCGACTCGTAGACGCGGAGAACCCTGGTCTTTGCATACAGGTCCATGGCTTGCAACTGGAGACGTTTCATCCCCGGTCGGTGCCACCGTTTGTAGTCGGTCCACATCAACTCGATCTCGCGACGCACCGCGACAAGTTCGGGAATCTTCCCTTCGGCGGCGCAAGCCGTTGCCCACCTTCGGATGTCGTCCTCGGTCGGGACCTGTGTCCCGTGCTCGATCTTCGACACCTTGGTCTTGTGCCAACCGCAGCGCCGCGCGAGTTCGACGGCCGACATGTTGTTGTCCCGGCGTAGTTCCTTGAGCTGGGTGCCGAAAGCGCGTCTCGTGGAATCGGAGGGTTCTTGGTCCGACATGTCTCTAGGGCTTGTACTCACCGTTGGGGACACCGAGCGACCACGCCCGCTCGAATGCTTCATTGCAGAATCCGACCACGTACGGATCGGTCGAGAGCTGAATGTCCGTCTGTTGGTTGTCTCCCCCGACGAGGTTGAACACCACCAGGTCATCACGGATCAGGCAGTCGTTACCCGGCAAGGGCAGCACCGATGCGAGAGGGCGGGGAAGCCACCGAAGACGCTCTGCGGGGTCAGCCAGCTCGACCGCCATCCGCTGATAGTCCGAGAGCGGTTCGGAGACAACCCTCACACGCCGGTAAGGAAATCCGGAAGCGGCCTTCCCCGTCAGGAACTCACGATGCCCGCACATCGTCTCCTCGACTGTCTCTCGGTCGCCCGAACGCCATGCTTCAAACAGTGAACGGTCTACCTCATAGAAGTCGCGCAGCTCAAGCTTTCGGATTTCCTGGGCAGGGTCACCGAACAGCAGCTCGATTCGGCGCGATGCCGAGATCAATTCCATAGCGCTCCCTGACGTACTTCCGCACGAACACATCCATGGTCCGCCCGGACATCTCCCCGAACGTCTCGTCGTCGGCCAGCGCGACGAGCTGATCCCGAACCTTCGGCCCCCGCTTCTTGAGCTGCACGATCCATGAATCACGGTCGGTCTCGTAGAACGTCTCGCACTCGATTCCGCCTTGAGATTCGGGGTCCGTACAGAAAAACGTAGCGGTCACATCGTCGTCACTGTAGCCGTGTTGCCGCATTTCTCTCCCCCATGTTCGGGCCAACGCCGCCCACCGACCCTCGCCCTGCGACCACCCCGAGGTCAAGCGCCCAGCAGCACGAAGCCTTCCCCCGGGCGAACTCTCAGCAACTATGAGCAACTTCGTTGAGTCCCATCGGCCAACGCTCGTACGGTCCATCCCACGCCCCACGCCGCTCACATCGGCGAAGGAGCAAAAACCGTAGACGAGCGCTGCCATCCACCCAGCAGCCGGCCGCATGCGGAGTGCATGCGTCACCGAGACCAGCGCTGAGCCGTCCTCACGGCGGTTCGTGAGCAGAGCGGAGGTACGAATTGAACGCCGTCGACCTTCTCAGGTCACCCAACACCGTACTGGCCAACGCTGTTGACGATGCTCTGGACGTGCTTCGCCCGCGTCTCCTTGAGACCGGAGCGGAACGAATCGATTTCACCGTGGGGACGCAGCTCAACGGGCGCCCCCATATCGGGACGCACTTGGTGCAGTCCCTGTCGTTCCTGGTTGCCGAGCGGGCCAGGGACGAGTTCGGGATCGAGACGGTCGTCGACTTCGTCGCGCTGGACAACGCCCCCGCCGAGACGATCACCCGAGACGGCCGAAAGTATCAGCTGTCCTATCACCACCAACGCGGCGCTCACGGCATCAGGGCCCTCGTCGCCGAGCACTACTCCCCGCTTCTGAGGGCAATGGCCCGCCGCACCGGCGTGGAATACCGGGTGGGCACCTACACCGAGCAGCAGGCCGGTACAGAGTTCCGGGCTGAGTTCCTGCGGACGCTGGAGCACTTGGACGGAATCCGGTTCTGGTTGGCCCCGGCCAGGGGAACCGCTCACATCCGGCTGCCGTGCCCGGTGTGCGGGTGGGCGGAGAAGCACGCCGATCACACGCGGCTGCTGGAGTTGGACGGCTCGGGTGCCCTGTTCGAGGCAAGGTGCCACGCGCACGGCTGGTACGAGACGGACGTGACGCCCCTGGGCGGCGGCTACCTGGACTTGGCGACTCTGTGCCGCAATGTCGTCAAGGAACGGTCCTGCCGCCCTGAGGACGGCACGTTGCACGTCATGGTGAAGGGCGGCGACTGGGCGTTCGGCTGCCAGTTGGTGGACGGCGCACACGCGGCCATCGGTACACCTGCTGCCCCGGTGCCGCTTCGGATCTTCACCCCTCAGATCCTCGGCAGCGACGGCGGGAAACTCTCCAAGAGCCTCCTGAACGCGACTGTCGACGCCGGAGACCCATCGGGAGGCAGCACCGCCGAGTGGCTGCTGAATCCGGCTGTGTGGCCCGGCACGCAAGCGGACTACGTGGAAGCGCTCACCGGTGTCGGGGAGCTGATGCTCAGCGATCCGAGGCACTTCTACCGGTCCTACACCACGACCGCATTGGAAACTCTGATGACCAGCCGCCGGCCTGCCAGGAACCAGTCCCAGGCACATGGCCGTCCCCGCAGCATCCAGATCTACAAGCAGTACTTCGACCTGATCGCCGACGGTTCCAAGACCGTCGAAGTCCGGGTGGCCTACGACTCGATGAAACGGATCAAGGCCGGGGACCTGCTCAACTTCACCTGTCGCGGTGAAGAGTGCCTGACCCGAGTCAAGCGCATCGGCCGGTACCGGACGTTCAAGGAGATGTTCGGCACCGAGGACGTGAAGGCGGTCAACCCGAACGCCACCGCGGCCGAACAGTTGCGGGCGATTCAGGCGATCTTCCCGCCTCACAAGGAAGCCCTCGGCGTCCTCACGTTCGAGATCGAGCGGGTGGACGCCGATGAATAGGCCCCGGCGGGTGCTGGTGGTCTGCAAGGGCAACCACTGCCGGTCCCCGATCGCGGCCGTGATCATCGCCGCGCGATCCGGGGGCACACTGGAGGTGCGCTCGGCCGGCACCCGCAACTGGCATGTCGGCAAGTCCGCCCATCCCCTGGCGGTGGAGGCCGCCGCCGCCTTCGGCTACGACCTCACCGAGCACCGGGGCCAGCTCCTGGACGAGGACCTTCTCTCCTGGGCTGACGACCTGATCGCAGTGGACGACGAAACCGCCCTGGCCGTCGAAGCGCTGGCCGGTCCGGGCCGACCGGTCTCCGTCCTCGGCGAGGGCATCACCGACCCCTGGGGAGGTGGCCCGGAGGACTTCGCCAGAACCGTCCTGAAGATCCAGGAAGTCACCGGGCTGCCCCATACGGCCTGAACGCCACCCCAAGCACCCCGGCCGTCCATTGTTCCTCGTGAAAAAGCGGTCCGCTGTTCCCCGTGAAAATGCGGCCCGCGCTACGAGCCTTCAAAGATCACCGGTGTCCTGCTGGCACCCGGGCTGGTTCACCTCAGCTACGAGACCACGCTGGATGGAAAACGGGCACGGCGGAGTTCGCTCTGGCGCAAAATCAGGAGGCCGGCGGGGTGCCCGCGTCGTGATCCGCGTCGCCCTCGTCGTCGTCCCCGCCGGTCGCCGCGCTCTCGGGGGCCTTGGCGGTGCCGGGGGCCGTCGCCTCCTCTTCCTCGTCGCCCTCGTCCTCGTGTTCGTCCGGGGCGGCCTGGACGCCCACTCCCTGTGAGCTCGACACGTTCTGGTCGATCGCGCCCCCGCCGCCGTCGTGATCGCTGCCCGCCGTGCCCTTGCTGAAGGGGCCCAGCACGTTGAGCGTGCGGTCCACCTCCAGCCAGGAGTCGGCGTTGGAGTTGTCGATGGTGACCAGGGAAGGCCCGTGGTGCGTCTCCATGCCACCGTCCGGGGCGTCCGCCCAGGCGGCACCCGCGGCCCACTGGCCCTGGCAGAGCGCGCCGAGGACGACCGAAGCCAGGGCCGCACGCGCCCTGGACGAGGTGATTCCCATGTGTCCGTGTCCTTCTTTCGCTGTGGTTCACGTGGTGCCGGGGCCCGTGGGGCGTGGGGGTGCGCCACGGGGTCCCGGCGTTCGGGCGGTACGGATACGGCCGGGCGCTCCCCCGCTCCCGGCACGCGGTCCGCGTCAGACGGTCACGGCCACGGATTCGGAGGAGTGGTGCCTGCTGATGTTCTTCTCCAGCAGCTCCGTCGACCGCTGCACCCCGATCCCCTCGGCGGGCACGAACTCGGGAAGCCGCCCGTCGGCCCGCTTGAGCTCCGTCAGCGCGCCGTCGATGGCCGCGTGCGCGGCGAAGAGGCAAGGGGTGCTGTAGATGGCCACCTGGCATTTCAGGTCGGTCAGTTCGGAGAGCGAGAGCCTGGGCGACTTGCCGCCCGCGATCTGGTTGAAGAGCAGCGGCTTGTCACCGACGACCTTCCGGATGCGCTTGATCCACTCGACGCTGCGCACTCCGTCGACCAGGACGACATCGGCGTCCGTCTCGGCCAGCGCCTCGGCCCGGCGCAGGATGTCGGCCTCCTCCGTGGCGTCCGTGCGGGCCACGACCACCAGGTCCCGCCTGCTCTCCAGCACCAGGTTGAGCTTCTCCAGGTACTCCTCCAGCGGCAGCACCTGCTTGCCGTCCGCGTGACCGCACCTGCGGGGGCGCTTCTGGTCCTCCAGGATGACGCCGGAGGCGCCGATCCGCTCCAGCCGCTGCACCACGTGGCAGGCGACCTCGGGATCGACGTAGCCGTCGTCGATGTCGACCAGCAGGTGGTGGGAGGGGAAGGCCAGCCGCAGCCGCTCCACGAAGGCCACCATGTCCGGCCAGGCGATGAAGCCGATGTCGGGGAGCCCGTAGTGGGAGGCGGCGAAGCCGAATCCGGACACGAAGAATCCGTCGTAGTGCCGGGCCACGACGGAGGCCGAATACATGTCGTAGATGCCGATGAGAGGGGTCGTACCCGGAGATCGGACTTCTTCCCTCAGTGCAGTTCCGTAGCGCACAGCGTCTCTCCTTGACCAATGGATGAACGGGTGTTGGGCGATGTCGTCCCGGGTGCTGCGGGCCCCGTCGACGCCGGGACCCGGAGTCACCGATGCCGCGGGTGCGGGAACACCACGCGCAGCACTCACTTACGGAAGAGGCGTCGGCATTCCTGCCGCACGGGACGCAAAACCGCCCACTTACGAAGACGCGTATATCTATACAACCGTGACCGTGTCTTTACCCAGAGGCGCGGCGCTTTTTACCTTCTGTGCGAGGCTTTCCGGGCGCACGCCGGGGGCCTGCCGAGGGCGCGAAGAATCCGATGGGCACTTTCTTTCGGATCATCCGAAACAACAACTCGGGAAAGCGCCGAATGCCTTGCGCATACGTCGTGTTGACGTTCTACGGGACCGCCGGATCGGCAGCGCCGAAGGACACCGCCCGGTGTTTCGCCGGACCGCTTCAGCAGTAACGTTCCACCCCGCCGGAGGCCGTCGGCGGCAGGCTTATCGGTCGAACTGTTCGAGGAAACTCTCCACATAGTTTTCCAGGCGCTCCGTGAGCACCTCGGGCGTCAGGTCGGTCCGTCCCAGCTCCCGCCCTGTGCGTACGGGCCGTCGGAGCGCGCGAACGGAACGCGGCTGCCGCCGACGACCGCGACTCTGCGGGGCTGCGGTCGTTCGAGGGGGATCATCTCGACCAGTTCCTGACTCTTGAGTAACCTTACTTTGGAGTAAATCCACGACCGAGCAGGGAGTCTGGACCATGGCCGACCGCTATCTGCACTTCACCGGCACAGCACCCGGCCGTTTCCCGACCCGGAGGCTCGGCCTCCCGCAGCCCGCCCCGCTGCGCCGCTGGTCGCGGGAGACCCCGGCCCTGGACGGCCCGCTGCTGCACCTCACCGCCGCCGACCACGGCGTCACGGTCAACGCGGTGGCCCCCGGCTTCACCGAGACGAAGATGACCGCGGCCGTCCCCCTGTTCATCCGGGAGGCGGGCCGCCGGATGAACCCCCTCTCGCAGGGCGGCCTCCCGGTCGATGTCGCCGGGACGACCGCCTGGTTCGCCCAGCCCGCCTCGACGGCCGTCAACGGCCAGATCGCGCGCGTCTGCGGCCAGAGCCTGCCGGGGGCGTGACCCTGTGCCGAATCCGAACGTGTCACTCGTACGGGCGACTGTCACGTCCCCGTTCAAGAGGGCCGGTCGCCCCGGCGCCACCCTGCCCGCCGACCGGGCCGTGCTCCCGGCCGCACCGATCGCGGCCGGCCCGCTCGCCTCGTACAACCGGATCTGCGGCTTCACCGACCCGGGCCCGCTGCCGCTCACCTACCCACACGTACTGGGCTTCCCGCTCGCCATGCGGCTGATGACCGCCCGGAGGTTCCCGCTGCCGGTCGTCGGGCTCGTCCACACCTGGATCGAGATCACCCGGCACCGGGTGCTGCACCCCACGGACATGCTCGAACTCGCGGTGCATGCACAGCAGTTGACACCGCACCGGCGCGGCACCGAGGTCACAGTGGCCACCGAGGCACGGCTGGCGGGCGAACTGGTCTGGGAGTCCCGCAGCGGCTACCTCTCCCGGCACACGAGAAGTACACCACCGGCAGGACGTCCGTCCGGGCCGCCCGGGTCGGCGCACGGCACCCCGGCCGCGGAGCTTCCCGCCGTCGCCGAGTGGCGGCTGCCCGGCGATCTGGGACGGCGTTACGGCGCCGCCTCGGGCGACCGGAACCCCATCCACCTGTATCCGCTCACCGCCCGGCTCTTCGGCTTCCCCCGGGCCATCGCCCACGGCATGTGGACCGTCGCCCGCTGCCTGGCCGAGTCACCACGGCCCGAAGAAGTCCATTGGGTACGGGCCGACTTCAAGGCCCCCGTCCTGCTGCCCGCCACCGTCACCTACGCGGCGGACGCCACCGGCTTCCAGCTGCGCGGCACCGGCCGGGTCCACCTCACCGGGCGGACGGGCTCGGCGGCTGCCAGGGACGGCCGTTCATAAGGTTCTCCAGACCC
This sequence comes from Streptomyces sp. NBC_00984, assembly GCF_045162475.1. Lineage (NCBI taxonomy): Bacteria > Bacillati > Actinomycetota > Actinomycetes > Kitasatosporales > Streptomycetaceae > Streptomyces > Streptomyces sp. NBC_00984. The sequence continues at coordinate 5,258,558 of NZ_CP108734.1, read as the reverse complement.
GCCCAGGAGAAGTTCATCAGGGTGGCCGCGGCCTCCTTCGCCGAGACGCCCGGGGTCTCGTTCGCCCACCCGGCGAGCGACTCCGCGGCCCCCACGAGCGCCTGCGCGAGCCCCGACACATCACGGTCGGGCAGCGCCGGATCGTGATGTGCCTCGCGCGCCGCGGCCCCGATCAGCTCCGTCACGAAAGCAACGATCTCGTCCCGCATCGCCGTCACCTCGTCGGCGAACGGCTCGCCGTGCGTACGCGCCTGGCGGTGCAGCACCGCCCAGCCGTCCGGATGCTCCGCCGTGTGTGTGAAGAACGCCCGCAGCCCGGACCACAGTTGCCGATCGGCCGGAAGCCCCGGCTCCGCCCCCGCCCGTACCGCTTCGACCAGCGCTTTCGCCTCGCGCCGGATACAGGCGGTGAAGAGTTCTTCCTTGGAGTTGAGATACAGGTAGACGAGCGGCTTGGACACCCCCGCCAGCTCGGCGATCTCGTCCATCGAGGCGGCCCGGTACCCGCGCTGCCCGAAGGTCTGCACGGCGGCGTCCATCATCTGCTGCTCGCGCACGGCCCGCGGCATCCGTTTGCTCTTCACAGCACCCACGTCGACTTCCTCCCGCCCCCGGTGTGCCACTCCCCCGGTAAGGGTACGGCGCGGGGTTCCTCCCCGTCGTACGCGGCAGGGGCCGCACGCCCCGGGCGTCCGGTACGGCACGGGAGCGCCCCCGGCCCTGCCGAAAGGCGGACCGGGGGCGCTCCCGTGTGTCGTGCGTGAGCGGTTACGCGGCGACCGGCACCCGCTCCGGCTCGGTGTCGCGCACCTCGTCGCCGTCGACCGGGGAGGACGAGGCCGAGTTGTACGCGTCGTGGTCGAGGATCTTCTCGCGGGCCGCGACGATCACCGGGACCAGCGCCTGACCTGCCACGTTGGTGGCCGTCCTCATCATGTCCAGGATCGGGTCGATGGCCATGAGCAGACCGACGCCCTCCAGCGGGAGGCCCAGCGTCGACAGGGTGAGGGTCAGCATGACCGTGGCACCGGTGAGACCGGCGGTGGCCGCCGAACCGATCACCGAGACGAACGCGATCAGGACGTAGTCACCGACACCCAGCTGCACGTCGAAGATCTGCGCGATGAAAATCGCCGCCAGCGCCGGGTAGATCGCGGCGCAGCCGTCCATCTTGGTGGTGGCGCCGAACGGGACGGAAAAGGAGGCGTACTCCTTCGGGACGCCGAGGCGCTCGGTGACCTTCTGGGTGACCGGCATGGTGCCGACCGAGGAGCGGGAGACGAAGGCCAGCTGGATCGCCGGCCAGGCGCCCTTGAAGAACTGCACCGGGCTGAGCTTGGCGACGGTGGCGAGCAGCAGCGGGTACACACCGAACAGCACCAGGGCGCAGCCGATGTAGACGTCGGCGGTGAACGTCGCGTACTTGCCGATCAGGTCCCAGCCGTAGTCGGCGATCGCGTAGCCGATGAGGCCGACGGTGCCGATGGGGGCGAGGCGGATGACCCACCACAGGGCCTTCTGGAGGAGCTCCAGGACGGACTCGCTGAGGGTGAGGATCGGCTGGGCCTTCTCGCCGAGCTGGAGCGCGGCGATGCCGGCGACGGCGGCCATGAAGACGATCTGGAGCACGTTCAGTTCGGTGAACGGCGTGATCACGTTGTCCGGGATGATGCCGGTCAGGAAGTCGAGCCAGGAGCCCGCGTGCTCCGGCAGCTTGCCGTCCTTCGGCGTGAGGCCCGTACCGGAGCCCGGGTTGGTGACCAGGCCGATCGTGAGGCCGATGGCGACCGCGATCAGCGAAGTGATCATGAACCAGAGCAGGGTGCGGGTGGCCAGCCGGGCGGCGTTGTTGACCTTGCGCAGGTTGGTGATCGACACCAGGATCGCGAAGAAGACGAGGGGCGCGACGGCCAGCTTCAGCAGCTGGACGAAGATGTGGCCGACCTTGTCGAGCGTGGTGTAGAGCCAGCCGATGTCGTACGTACGCGTGAGCCAGCCGAGGACGACACCGAGGACGAGACCGGCGACTATCTGGGCCCAGAACGGGACCTTGGGTATACGGAAACCGGAGCCGGACGGGCTGCCGGCAACGGTGGACGCGGGGTTCGCGGACACGGACACACTCCAGATGTGACGCATCGGGGCGCACGGGGACGACTGTGCGGGGGACGGGGGGTGCGGCGCCCGCGTCAGGGGCGGCGCCGCTGCATGGTGCCGTTCAGACCTTGCGGCAACAGACCGCGGACATACAGCGGCAGAGATCGACATGCAGGCGCTCCACGAGCGGGACGCTCGCGGCGAATCGATGGCGCACTGCTGTCTTCATGTCGAACACGTTAACACTTGAACTTTGAGAAGCTCAAAGCTCTTCTTTGACCCCGGCTCGCCGGCGAGACCGCCGCCACCACGCCCCGGCCCGCCCCGGATCCCTGCGGGAACGACAAAACCCCAGTACAGGAGCGGACGCTCCGGCGCTGGGGTTTCGAACGAAAACTGTGCGGGCGTGAGGAAACTTACGTAGTCCTTACGCAGCCCTCACACCGTCGCCACCGTCACTGGGTGACGTGGTCCTCGCGGGTACGGTTCGCCTCAAGGCGCTCCTTGGCCCGGTCGACCGTGGACACGATCTGCTCGGACATCTCGTCACGCTGCTTGCGCAGCAGCACAAAGCTGAGCGGCGCGGACAGGACCAGGGCGAGCAGAATCACCCAGACGATATTGGAGCCGTTCGTCCCGGAGGGCAGCAGGCCGAAGTGAACGGCCACGGCTGCGACGGCGAAGCAGCCGACGAAGATACTGAGGCGCATCGCGGTGTACCGAATTGTCGCGCTCGGCTTGGCAGCGGACACAGTTGGCCTCTCTCTCAACGTATGACGGTCCTTCGATCCTGCCCGACCAGTGAAGCATGCCCCGGAATCGATCAGTTCGGAGGGCTCCGCCAAGGGAGGCGGACGCGGCTCAGTGCCCGAGCGGCAGCAGCATGATGATGTCGTCGCGGTCGTCCCCGTCGGCCACCCGGATCGCGTCGGGCACCCGCCCGACCTCCTTGTATCCGCACGAGGCGTAGAACCGGTCGACGCCGGTGCCGCCGCGGCAGGTGAGCCGGACGGCCTCGATCCCGTCGATCCCGCGGGCCGCCCGCGCGGCGGCGTCCATCAGATCGCGCCCGTACCCCTTGCCCTGATGACGGGGGTGGACCATCACCGTGTAGAGCCAGAGCCAGTGGATCATCAGCCGGTGGGTGTTGAGGGCGAGGAAGGCCGTGGCCGCGACGGCGCCCTCCTCGTCGCGTCCGATCAGCAGGCGGGTGCGCCCCTCGGCCATGGAGACCAGATGCTTGACCAGCTCGGGCCGCACGTCGTCGGCCGTGACGGGCGGTACGAAGCCGACCGCGCCGCCCGCGTTGGAGACATCGGTCCACAGCTCGACGATGCCGTCCCGCAGGGTGCGGTCGAACGTGGGGTCCAATTCGAATGTAAGTGGCATAGGCGCAGATTAGCTATTACCGACCCACGGCCTCAAACCAGGTCCAGCACGCGAGAAAGCCCCGGCCTGAGGCCGGGGCTCCCGTACAGCCGGACTGCTGACGACGCGCGGGTCAGACGCGCATCGGCTGCGGCGACTCGCGCCGCCCGGCGTCCGGGCCCGGGTACTCGCGGATGATCTCGTACCGGGTGTTGCGCTCGACGGGCCGGAAGCCCGCGTCGCGGATCAGGTCCAGCAGATCCTCGCGGCCGAGCTTGTTCGGCGTGCCGTAGTTGTCCGCGTCGTGCGTGATCTTGTACTCGACGACCGAGCCGTCCATGTCGTCCGCACCGTGCTGGAGCGCGAGCTGGGCGGTCTGCACGCCATGCATCACCCAGAAGACCTTGACGTGCGGGACGTTGTCGAAGAGCAGCCGCGAGACCGCGAAGGTCTTCAGCGCCTCGGCGCCGGTCGCCATCGTCGTCCGCGCCTGGAGCCTGTTGCGGACCTTGCCGTCCTTCATGTCCACGAAGTCGTGCTGGTAGCGCAGCGGGATGAAGACCTGGAAGCCGCCGGTCTCGTCCTGGAGCTCACGCAGCCGCAGCACGTGGTCGACGCGGTGCCGGGGCTCCTCGATGTGCCCGTACAGCATGGTCGCCGGGGTCTTGAGCCCCTTCTCGTGCGCCAGGCGGTGGATGCGCGACCAGTCCTCCCAGTGGGTGGCGTGGTCCACGATGTGCTGGCGGACCTCCCAGTCGAAGATCTCCGCGCCGCCGCCGGTCAGCGACTCCAGACCGGCCTCGATCAGCTCGTCCAGGATCTCGGAGGCCGAGAGCCCGGAGATGGTCTCGAAGTGGTGGATCTCGGTGGCGGTGAACGCCTTGAGGGAGACCTGCGGGAGGGCTTCCTTCAGAGCGGAGAGCGAGCGCGGGTAGTAGCGCCACGGCAGGGTGGGGTGCAGGCCGTTGACGATGTGCAGCTCGGTGAGGTTCTCGCCCTCCATCGCCTTCGCGAGGCGGACGGCCTCCTCGATGCGCATGGTGTACGCGTCCTTCTCGCCCGGCTTGCGCTGGAACGAGCAGTAGGCGCACGACGCGGTGCACACATTGGTCATGTTGAGGTGCCGGTTGACGTTGAAGTGCACGACGTCACCGTTCTTGCGCGTCCGCACCTCGTGCGCCAGGCCGCCGAGCCAGGCCAGGTCGTCCGACTCGTAGAGGGCGATGCCGTCCTCACGGGTCAGCCGCTCCCCTGCGCGGACCTTCTCCTCCAGCTCGCGCTTGAGCCCGACATCCATGCGGCTGCCTCCCAGTTGTCGACGTGCAGTGCGTTTCCCGGTGACAGGTGATACCGGGCGAAACCCCCGGTCACCCGGGGGCTCCACCACGTTACGCCTACGACTCGTCGGGAAGTTCCCCGACCCGGTTCTCCCACTTGGTGGAGAGCACGATCGTGGTACGGGTGCGCGAGACGCCCCTCGTACCGCTGAGCCGGCGGATGGTCTTCTCCAGGCCGTCCACGTCACCGACGCGCACCTTGAGCATGTACGAGTCGTCGCCCGCGATGAACCAGGCGTCCTCGATCTCCGCGAGGTCCTTCAGCCTGCGCGCCACGTCCTCGTGATCGGCCGCGTCGGAGAGCGAGATGCCGATCAGGGCCGTGACCCCGAGCCCCAGGGACGCGGCGTCGACGGTGGCGCGGTAGCCGGTGATGACACCGGCGGTTTCCAGCCGGTTGATGCGGTCGGTGACGCTGGGCCCGGAGAGCCCCACGAGCCGCCCCAGCTCGGCGTACGAGGCCCTGCCGTTCTCCCTGAGGGCCTGGATGAGCTGCCTGTCCACCGCGTCCATGTGACTGAAACCTTCCATTGTTCAGCAGTATCGCGAGTTTACGTGTAGAATCTAAGGCATGCAGGCTTCACCGCCTGCAAATCTTTCCGAACATCCAAAAAATGCTTTCGAATCTTCAGGAGTGAAAACACCGTGTACACGATCGAGATGGCCTACGCCCGGATGCGCGAGCTGCAGGACCTGGCCAACCGCTCGCGTGCCCACCAGCCCGCCGCCGCGCACCGGGTCGACCGGACCCGCAAGCCGCGCGCCATGAAGAAGCGCTGACCACCGACTCAGCCACGGGAGTCGCGGGAGCCGCCACCGAGCTCGCCCTCCCACCGGCGGTACAGGTCGTGCGGCACGCCCGCCGCGTCCAGCACCCGCCCGGCGACGAAGTCCACCAGATCCTGGATGTGCGTCGCCCCCGCGTAGAACGCCGGAGAGGCGGGCAGCACCACGGCGCCCGCCTCGTCCAGGCTCACCAGATGCTTCAGCGTCTGCCCGTTCAGCGGAGTCTCCCGCACCGCGACGACCAGCTTCCGCCGCTCCTTGAGCGTCACGCTCGCGGCCCGCTGGAGCAGATCCTTCGAGAGCCCGAGCGCCACCCCGGCCACACAGGCCGTCGAGGCCGGGACGATCAGCATCCCCTTCGCCGGGTACGAACCCGAGGAAGGTCCCGCTCCGAGATCACCGGCCGCCCAGTGCCGTACGCCCTCGACGTCCACGTCGAAGGTGTGCGGCTTGCCGTCCGCCCCGCGCGCCAGCCAGCTGCGCAGGTCCTCCTGCCAGTGCCCGTCGCGGTACGCGATCCCTGTCTCGTCCAGCAGCGTCAGCCGCGAGGCCCGGCTCACCACCAGATCGACGCTCTCCCCCGCGGCCAGCAGGCCGCGCAGCACGGCGGCGGCGAATGGGGTGCCCGAAGCGCCTGAAACCCCGACAATCCAAGGCTGCCGCTGGTACTGACTCACTGAAGTCCCGGAATCCACACGCCTGAGCCTATCCGGCGGTACAAAACCGGAACCGAGTACGGTGCCTCGGGCGTTCCACGGGGTGGGAACAGGGACGACAGGGGACGGCAAGGGGGGCACGATGGCCGCATCTTCGGATCGATCCGCACCGGCGTGGAGTGCGGGCGGCCGCGCGAAGGCCGCGGCCAAGGTGATGCTGGGCTGGGTCGCGTTCCTCTGGCTGCTCGAAGTCGTCGACGCCTCGACCGGCAACTCACTGGACACGTTCGGGATAGAGCCCCGCCGGGCCGGCGAGCTGCTGGACGTGGTGCCCGCGTCCTTCATCCACTTCGGATTCGGCCATGTCGCCTCCAACAGCGTGCCGCTGCTGGTCTTCGGCTTCCTGGCGGCGCTGAGCGGCATCCGCAGATTCGCCGCCGTGGCCGCGATGATCATCGTGGTCGACGGGCTCGGCGTCTGGCTGGTCTCACCGGACGGTTCCAACACGGCGGGCGCGTCCGGGCTGGTCTTCGGCCTCTTCGGCTATCTGCTCGTCCGGGGGTTCGTCGACCGCAGGGTGCTGGACATCGCCGCCGGTCTGGTGGTCGGCGCGATATGGGGCTCGTCGATCCTGGTGGGGCTCTCGCCCGCCAACACCTCGGTCAGCTGGCAGGGCCATCTGTTCGGGCTGGCGGCGGGCGTGGCGGCGGCGTTCGTCTTCCGCCGCCCCACGCGCGGCCGGAGCACGGTGCCGCCCGCCCGGCCGGTCATACCGTAGAGCGCGTTCGACCGCTCATGGCGTAGGGCCTGCCCGGCCGGTCATGTCGTGGGGCCTGCCCGGCCGGTCATGTGACTTTCCGACCGGCCAGTCGTCGGTTCGGGTGCGGGCCGGGGGATCTGGCGCGTCGCGAGTGGTCGCTTCCGGGGCCGCGTCCGCCGTCGTCGGACAGCCGTCCTCTTCCGGCTCCGCCCGTGATCCCCCGGACGGATCCCGTGGCGTCCGGGTCAGCCCTCGCCCTGACCGGCGCTCCCCATCGGGCCGACCTTCACCTGGGAGCCGGAGCCGTCCGTGGCGGGCAGCGTGGCGGCGCCCGGCCATTCGAGGGAGAACGACTTCGTCTCGTCCGGCGGGGTCACCACCAGGGCCGTGATGCGGACGCCGGAGCCGCCCGACGTGTTGAGCGGGTAGTTGATTCCGAAGTACACCGATTCCCCGTCCTTGAGGGTCATCGGAGTGGCCTTCTCACCGGTGCGCTCCGCGGAGAGCGACCCCGCGCTGGTCTTCAGGTCGACGCCCGCGTACCCGGAGAGCACGCAGTCCCGGCCGCCGCCGTTCTTGAACTCCACCGCGACGGTGCCCTCGGTGTCGCCGCCGATGGTGCTGTCCGACGCGGTGATGTCCAGGTCGTCGGTGCGGCACTTGCCGACCTTGCTGTTCTCGTCGGAGCCGGTCCCGGCGGCCGTGCCCTGCCCGCCGGACCCCTTTCCGGCGGAGTCCTTTCCGCCATCCTGGTTCGTACCGCCCGAGCCCGAACCGCCGCTCGCGGAGGACGCGCTGGACGCGGAGGACGGGGCGACCTGTCCCAGGTCGTCCTCGCCGTCCTGGCAGGCCGTGAGCGAGAGACCGGCGACAACGGCCAGGGCGGCGAAGGTGAGCTTGCGTACGCGCATCGTTTCTTCCTCAGTGTCGGTGGGGGGTGTCGGCCGCTCGGCACGGTCGGTACGAGCGAGCGTTTCTGATCACCAAGAGCCGCCCGGCCCGGCAAGGCGTTCCGCCCAACCACCCGCTAATACACCCCTGTTACACGCACAGCCGGGCACAACGCGCACCACCACCGGGCATGCCCCGCCCGCACCCGCCCCTTGCCGCACCCGCTCCCTGCCGCCGACCGGCAAGGGAAACAGGGGCTGGACACGGCCGCGCCGCACCGCACCGGAACACGCCGCCGACCGGCCGGAACGGCGGTTCCCGCCACCGTTCCGCACCTGTCGACGCCCGCAGCCCACTGGGACGGACCCGTAACGCGGCGGTCCTTGACCACACCAGGTGACACGCCTCCTCGACCCGTCTCACCCGCGCCCGGGGCAGCCGCCCGTCGAGGACGAGGTCCTGGATCCGCCGGACACGACCCCGGGCAGGCTCAGACGGTCAGGCCCCGTACCAGCAGGTCCAGCAGGGCGCACGCGAACAGCGCGATCCCGATGAAGCCGTTGACCGAGAAGAACGCCCGGTTCAGCCGGGACAGATCGTGCGGCCGCACCACCCGGTGCTCGTACACGAACGCGACGGCGACGATCACCATGCCGATCCAGTAGAACAGCCCGGCCTCCGTGGCCAGCCCGAACCAGACCAGCAGCCCGGTCGTCACCGCATGGCAGACCCGCGCGCCCCACAGCGCGGCCGGAATGCCGAATCGGGCCGGCACCGAGAGCACCCCGTGCGCCCGGTCCGCCTGGACGTCCTGGCAGCCGAAGATCAGGTCGAAGCCGCCGATCCAGATCCCGACCGCGAGGCCGAGGATCACCGCGTCCCACGACCAGCTGCCGGTCACCGCCAGCCAGGCGCCGATCGGCCCTATGGCCTGCGCGATGCCGAGGATGGCGTGCGGGTAGTGGGTGAACCGCTTTCCGTACGGATAGACCACCATCGGCACGACGGCGGCCGGCGCGAGCGCCAGACAGAGCGGGTTCAGCAGCGCGGCGGCGCCGAGGAAGGCGACGACGGCGACCAGCGCCCCCGTCCACGCCGACTTCACCGAGACCGCCCCGGTGACCAGCTCCCGGCTCGCGGTGCGCGGGTTACGGGCGTCGATCTCCCGGTCGATGATCCGGTTGCAGGCCATCGCGAACGTCCGCAGCCCCACCATCGCGACCGTGACGAGCAGCAGGGTGCCCCAGTGGATGGACTTGTCCGCCTGGAACATCGCGGTCAGGGCGGCGATGTACGCGAAGGGCAGCGCGAAGACCGAGTGCTCGATCATCACGAGCCGCAGGAACGCCTTGACCCTGCTGTTCGGATGTACGGGCCCTGAGCCCAGTGCTGCTTCGGCGGCGCTCACAGTCCGTATTCCTTCCACCGGCGGTCGACCTTCGCCGCCGTCTCCGGGTCGGACTCGACCATGTCCGGCCAGCCCCCGTCCCGGGTGTATCCCTCCTCGGGCCACTTCTTCGTCGCGTCGATGCCCGCCTTGCCACCCCAGAACTGCTGGTAGGAGGCATGGTCGAGATGGTCGACGGGACCCTCGGTGACCGTCAGGTCGCGCGCGTAGTCCGTATTGCCGAGGGCCCGCCACGCCACCTCGTGCAGATCGTGGACGTCGCAGTCGGAGTCCACGACCACGATCAGCTTGGTCAGCGACATCATGTGCGCACCCCAGATGGCACTCATCACCTTCTGGGCGTGCTTCGGATACTTCTTGTCGATCGAGACGATCGCGCAGTTGTGGAAACCACCCGCCTCCGGCAGGTGGTAGTCCACGATGTCCGGCACGATGATCTTGAGGAGCGGCAGGAAGAACCGCTCGGTGGCACGTCCCAGCGGCCCGTCCTCGGTCGGCGGCCGGCCCACCACGATCGACTGGAGCAGCGGACGCTTCCGCATGGTCACGCAGTCGATGGTCAGTGCGGGGAACGGTTCCTGCGGCGTGTAGAAGCCGGTGTGGTCGCCGAACGGCCCCTCGGGAAGCATCTCCCCGGGCTCCAGCCACCCCTCGATGACCACTTCCGCCTGCGCCGGTACCTGGAGCGGCACGGTCTTGCAGTCGACCATCTCGATCCGCTTGCCCTGGATGAACCCGGCGAAGAGGTACTCGTCGATGTCCCCCGGCAGCGGCGCGGTGGAGGCGTACGTCACCGCGGGCGGCGCGCCGAACGCGATGGCGACCGGCAGCCGCTCGCCTCGCTTGGCCGCGACCTGGTAGTGGTTGCGGCTGTCCTTGTGGATCTGCCAGTGCATCCCGATGGTGCGGCGGTCGTGGCGCTGGAGCCGGTAAAGCCCCAGGTTCCGTACGCCGGTCTCCGGGTGCTTGGTGTGCGTGAGCCCCAGGTTGAAGAAGGAGCCGCCGTCCTCGGGCCAGGTGAAGAGCGCGGGCAGCAGGTCCAGGTCCACATCGTCGCCGGTGAGGACGGTCTCCTGCACCGGGGCGCTCTCCTGCTTCACCTTCTTCGGCGGCACGTGCACCATCGAGCCGAGCTTGCCGAAGGCCTCCCGCACCCCGACGAAGCCGTGCGGCAGCTCCGGCTTGAGCAGCCCGCCGATCTTGTCGCTGATGTCGGCGTAGGACTTCAGCCCGAGCGCCTTGAGCAGCCGCTTGTCGGTCCCGAAGACATTCATGGCCAGGGGCATCGAGGACCCCTTGACGTTCTCGAAGAGCAGCGCGGGGCCGCCCGCCTTGTTCACCCGGTCGACGATCTCGCCGACCTCCAGGTAGGGGTCGACCTCGGCCTTGATGCGCTTGAGCTCGCCCTCGCGCTCCAGGGCCCGGAGGAGGGAACGAAGATCGTCGTAAGCCATGCCGTCCAGTTTGTCATCCCCGCCCGCCGCGGCCGCCGGGGCTCCCCCCACCCCGCCCCGGGCCCCGCCCTCGCACACCCGGAATCAGGCGGCCCCGCCCGCTCGCCGCCGGTTCACCCCGCTCGCCGTGATATGTCACGGACACCGGTTACTCTGGGCCCGAACCGGGGCGGGACAAGCCCCGCCAACTCTCCGCAGGGGGACCTTTCCATCATGTTCCGGGCCCTGATCTATCTCCTGCCTCTGGCGCTGACGATCTACGCGTTCATCGACTGCCTGAACACGCCCGAGGACGAGGCCAAGCACCTGCCGAAGATCGCCTGGGTCTTCATCATCCTGCTGTTCTGGATCGTCGGCCCGATCGTCTGGCTGGCCGCGGGCAAGATGCGCCACGCGCCCGCCGGAGGCCGTACGCCGTCCGAATGGCACCGCAATCACCGCTCGCAGTGGGTGGCGCCGGACGACAACCCGGAGTTCCTGAACGCGCTGAAGGAAGAGAACAAGAAGGACGAGTCGCTCCTCAAGGACTGGGAGGCCGATCTGCGCCGCCGCGAGGAGGAGCTGAAGCGCCGCGAGAACGGGGAGAGCCCGAGCCCCTCGGGCGAGTAGCCCCCGGGCCAGGACACATGAACGACGCCACCATGCTCGCCACCGCCCTCGACGAGGCCCGTACCGGTCTCGCCGAGGGCGGTGTGCCCATCGGCGCGGCCCTCTACGGACCGGACGGCACCCTGCTCGGCCGGGGCCGCAACCGCCGCGTCCAGGACGGTGATCCGTCCCTGCACGCGGAGACGGCGGCCTTCCGCGCGGCCGGGCGGCAGCGCTCGTACCGCGGCACGACGATGGTGACGACACTCTCCCCGTGCTGGTACTGCAGCGGCCTCGTTCGGCAGTTCGGGATCTCGCGGGTGGTGATCGGCGAGGCGCGGACGTTCCGCGGCGGGCACGACTGGCTGGCCCGGCACGGGGTGGAGATCGTGCTGCTCGACGACGCCGAATGCGTGGCGCTCATGCGGGACTTCGTACGCGACCACCCCGACCTCTGGAACGAGGACATCGGCGCCGGCTGACCCCCGCCCCACACCACCTCAGAACGTTCGAAAATCCTCTCCACTCCCCAACACCCGGGCGATATCCTTGTGTTGACGGTGTGACAGATCGAATGGAGCGTCGATGACGGGGGTGCTGTGGAGAGAGAGCTGTACGGGCGCGAGGCGATCTTCGGCAACGACGGACTTGCGGCGCGCCTGACCGGCCTCACTCCGTACGGCTCCGCCCGGGTCGTCTACGAGCACCGCGACGATCCGCCGGTCGCCGTGCTGACCGGCGGCCGGGGCATGGGCAAGACGAGCTTGTGGCGGTTGCCTCCATCTCCTGGACCCGCGAGGACGAGACGCGGGCGCGGCGGGACCTGCAGTCGCTCGGCCCGATGCTGGCGACCGTCGACGGCCGCGGGGACGCGGCGACCGGCTGGGTCACCAAGGTGCTGACGAAGCTGGCCGCCAGCGCCTTCGACTCGGTGGCCCCGATGGCCGGGATGATCGCGGAGGCCACGGTCGAAACGGTCCTGGAGGAATCGTTCAGCCGCTTCCAGCGGCGATCGGCGGACTGGTACGGCAGCTATCCGCACGCGGGCGGCAACGGCCGGATCGGGCTGCGGCAGCTGGCGGTCGACTTCGAGCGCGGCGGCGATCTGCGCCGCCGGGCCGAGGACCATCTGGTGCTCGCGCTGGCCGCGGACCTGGTCGCGGCGTACGGGGGCCTGGCCTGGGGCGCCCGCCGGGGCCGCCCGGTGCTGCTCGTCGACAACGCGCACACGCCGCTGGGCCGGCAGCTGCTGGAGCCACTGCTGCGGCAGCGGGCCACCGGGGTGCGCGACCGGATCGCGGTGTTCGCCTCCTCGCGGGTCCGGGACCACGAGGGGCTGAGCCATGCGGTGCGCCGGCGGCTCCCGGAGGTGGCGCACGGCTCGCACTGGTCCAGGGGCACGGGCGTGACGTCCGGAATCCTGGCCGTGGAGCTGACTCCGCTCAACCCGGAGCAGGTGCGCTCCGCGTTCGACCGGCACGACCGGGCGGGCCGTATCCCGGCCGGGCTGGCCCGTGGGGTGCACCGGCTGACGGGCGGGCGTCCGCTGGCGGTGGAGCTGCTGGCGCTGGCGGCGGGCGAGGCGCCGGAGCCCGCGTCGCTGGTGCCGGGATCGCTGCTGGACTGCACGGTGGAGGTGCGCGAGGACCGGGCGCCCGCGCAGGTGGCGGACGAGCTGCTGGCGCGGCTGCTGCCGGGGCCCGAGCAGCGGCTGGACTTCCTCGGCGTGCTGGCCGCCGCGCACGGCGAGGACTCGGCGCGGCTGCTGGCGGAGAGCCGGCTGGGCCGGGGGTCGCCGGACGGCGATGTGGCGCTGCGGATGCGCGATGCGCTGCGGGCGGAGGACTGGCCGGTCGGGCCCGGCCACTTCGTCGCCGATCCGCTGCTGCGGTCGCTGCTGCTGCACCGCCTGCGGTTCCAGGACGGCGACCATCCGTCCTACGCGGTGTGGCAGGCGGTGCATGTCTCGCTGCGCGGGGCTTACGGCCCCGGCGGCCGCCGCCCCAGCGTCCCGCATCTGCTGCACCAGAAGCTGGTGCTGGGCGACGCGGAGGCGTGCGTGGGGCATCTGCGGCTGCGGTTCGACGAACCGGACGTGGCGGGGTGGCTCGACTCGCTGCGCTTCATCGCCTCGGCACCGTACCCGCGTACGCGCGGATCCGTCGGCCCCGACCGGCGGCGCGCGGTCGCGCTCGGCCGGGCGGACAACGCGGTGCCGAGAGGGCTCGAAACGTCGGCCGCGGAGCTCCATGTGCAGCTGCGCCGGCTGCTGCACGGCGTATGGCTGCTGTCCGATCCGCTGGCCCTGCCGGACGAAGAGGTGATCGACAAGATGGCGCACGAACTGCGACAACTGTCCGGCAGGCATCCGACGGGCAACAGCGTGCTGTGGGACGCGGCGACGCACTGGCCGCGGGACATCAGGGCCTGGCGTCCGCTGTCCATGCCACCGGGAGAACCGGGCGCGGGCGGCAGCGGGCCGGGGCCACGGCGGGGGAACGGTGGCCCGGATGCGTAATCCACTGCGCTACCGCCTCTGGTACACGGCACGGCAGAAGGTCGTCACCTCGGTGGTGGTCGCCGCCCTGCTGATCACGTCCGGCTGGTACGGCATCGGCCGGCTCACCGCCCCCGAGGACCGCTCCTGCGCGAAGGGGGTCGAGCGGCCGCAGGGCAGTGACGAGTGCATCGGCGTCTCCGGCGACGGCTACGACTTCGGGCGGCCGAAGCTGACCGAGGTCGCCGCGGCCATCGCCCGGGAGAACAACACCCTGAAGCCCGGCCGGTACGCGACGGTCGCGCTGCTGCTGCCGCTGACGTCGACGGACGAGGCGATGCAGACGAAGATGCAGCGCGAGCTGCAGGGCGCGTTCGCCGAGCAGTACCGGGCCAACCACCTCTCCAACGAGCAGGTGCCGCAGATCCGGCTGGTGCTCGCCAACACCGGGAAGAACAACCTGCTGTGGCGGCCGGCCGTGGAGCGGCTGAAGACGATGACCGGGGCCCCGGACAACCTGCGGGCCGTGTCCGGGGTCGCCACCAGCAGCACGCAGGTCAAGTCGGCGGTCAAGGAGCTGACCGCCGCGCACATCGCGGTCGTCGGCACCACGATCACGGCCGACGACATCGCCAACGGCGCGAAGGGCGATCCGTTCCCCGGCCTGGCACGGGTGTCGCCGACCAACCGGGACGAGGCGCGCGCCCTGGCCCACTTCGGGCAGGTCAAGAAGGACAAGGCGCTGCTGGTGCAGGACACCCGTACCGGGGACCACTACACGGACACGCTGCGGGCGGCCTTCACCTCGCTGGTGAAGGGCACCCGGTACCAGCCGGAGCTGTTCACCTCGCGCAGCGACCCCAACGACGAGGGCACCACGGCCAACACCTTCCAGCAGATCACGCATCTGATCTGCGACACGGACGCGGAGACGGTGTTCTTCGCCGGACGCCACGTCCAGCTGCGGCAGTTCATCAACGCGCTCGGGGCCCGCGGCTGCCAGAGCCGCGCGTTCACGATCCTGACCGGCGACGAGGGCTCGTACCTCGGCAGCGACAAGAAGCTCGACCGGGGCGCGCTGCGCCGGAAGGTGACCGTCCGCTACGCCTCGCTGGCGCACCCGGACGCCTGGGCGGCGACGGGGAAGGGCCGGGCGGCCACGGGCGGCTCCGCGGCGGACTACCGCGCCTTCCTGGATCTGCTGGCCACGGTGTCGAGGAAGCCCGCGGGCCCGATCGGTCCGACCGACCACCAGGCCCTGACCGACGGCCAGGTGATCATCGCGCACGACGCGATGACGCTGGCGGTGCAGGCCGTCCGGCAGGCGACCCCGGAGGGCAAGGGACTGCCGCAGCTCGCGGACGTGGGCGAGCAGTGGCCGCGGGTGAAGGGCTCGCTGCGGGTGTCGGGGGCCAGTGGCTGGATCTGCCTGGACAACCACGGCAACCCGTACAACAAGGCGGTTCCGGTGGTGGAGCTGGCGCCCGAGGACGCCAGTCAGCGGTTCGTGTCGATCGCCTGGCCGGAGGGCACGCCGCCGGACGAGAAGTGCCTGCTGCCGTCCGCGGCGCCGTGACGCCGTGACGCCGCTTCAGAGGCTGTCGGGCGACCTCTCACCGCTCGGCCGCCACGTACTCCTCACGCAGCCCGGCCCACCGGACCGGGGTCCACTTCGACCAGTCGGCGGGATATCCGTCGAGCGCGTCCACGAGGTAGCGGAAGTGGTCGTGCCAGCCCGCCAGGCAGTCGAGGCGCAGCTCGTCGTCGCCGCGGAACTCGTTGGTGAACCGCAGCAGCACATGGTCGCCGCGCGGGGGCTCCAGGTGGAAGCGGATGCGGCCGTGGAGTCCTTCGAGGGTGTATTCGGCGACCCGCTCGACGTCCCAGGCGGTGACGGTGCCGGGGGCGACCGTGGCCCGGCCCTCCTGGTCGGTGTTGAGCCAGCGGAGCGTGATCGCTCCGCCCATGCGCGGTTCGAAGGGGTCGGCGGCGGCGAGCCAGCCGGACAGTCCCCCGGAACTGGCAACGGCTGCCCACACCCGCGGAACGGGATGGGGCAGCCGTAGCGTGAACCTCAGGGTGTGCAGGTCACCATGGGTTTCGCTGGTGCCGGGCTCGATGACGGGGGTCGCATCGGTCATGGTTCCAGCGTGGCCCGGTGGTGCGGGATCCGCACCCTTACGAGAAGTTCTCAGACGCCGGCGTAGGAGTGCTTGCCGGTGACGAAGATGTTCACGCCGTAGTAGTTGAAGAGCCAGCAGCCGAAGGCGATCAGCGCCAGGTAGGCGGCCTTGCGGCCCTTCCAGCCCGCGGTGGCGCGTGCGTGCAGGTAGCAGGCGTACGCGACCCAGGTGATGAAGGACCAGACCTCCTTGGGGTCCCAGCCCCAGTAGCGGCCCCATGCGTCGCCGGCCCAGATGGCGCCCGCGATGATCGTGAACGTCCACAGCGGGAAGACCGCGGCGTTGATGCGGTACGAGAACTTGTCGAGCGAGGACGCGGAGGGCAGCCGGGAGAGCACGGACTGGGCGAACGAACCGGGCTGCACGCCGTTGGCGAGCTTGCTCTCGTAGCTGTCGCGGAAGAGGTAGAGCAGGGTGGCGGTCGCGCCGATGTAGAAGACGGCGCCGCAGATGATGGCGGTGGAGACGTGGATCCACAGCCAGTACGAGTGCAGCGCGGGCACCAGCTGGTCGCTGGAGGTGTAGAGCACCGTGGTCGCGATGCCGAGGTCCAGCAGGACGGTGGTGACCAGGAGCAGCCCCATCCAGCGGACGTTCTTCTTCAGCGCGAGGAGGATCAGGTACGCGCCGACCGCCACCGTGGAGAAGGTGATGGAGAACTCGTACATGTTGCCCCAGGGGGCACGCTGCACGGACAGTGCGCGAGTGACGACTCCGCCGGCCTGCACGAGGAAGGCGAGCACGGTCATGGAGACCGCCATGCGCCCGTAGAGGTCGCCCTTGAACGTGCCGCCGGCCGCGCCGGGCCCGTCCGGTACGTCGCGGGAACCGGCCGCCGCGCGCGTGATGATCTTCGGGCGGTCCAGTACGGCGGTGCCGCCGCCCTGCTGCGCGACCTGCACCTTCACCGAGCCGGCGGCGCCCGCGGCCTCGGTCCCGGTCAGCGCGGCGGCGGTGCGGCCGACCTTGCTGCGGCTGCCGAACACCCATTCCGCGATGTGCGCGAAGAAGGCCAGGGTGTAGACGGCCATCGACGAATAGATCAGCACATTGCTGGTGTGCGCCAGGTTCTCGTTGGTTGCGGCGGCGAGATTCACTTCTCAGCCCCTTCGGCAGGTTCTTCGGAGGATTCTTCGACGGAGTCGGAATCGGGTTCGGGGGATGAATCGGGCTCGGTATCGGTGTCCGGCGCCGTGGGCGCCGAGGCGATGAGCGTGACCGCGAGATCGGCCAGTTCCTCGGGAAGCTTCGCGGACTCGCTGCGGCCGAGACCCGCCATCTCGACGACCGTGACGCCGTCCGCACCGGGGACCGCCCGTACCCAGACCCGGCGCCGCTGGATGAACAGCGAGCCCACGAGTCCGGCGATTGCGGCGACGGCTCCGGTGAGCGCCCAGCCGCTGGCCGGCTGCTCCGAGATCTGGAAGCTGGCCCACTCCTGGATGCCCTCGAAGGTGATGGAGCCCGCGCCGTCGGGCAGCTTCATCGTCTCGCCGACCAGCAGGCGCTGCTTGAGCTGCTTGCCGTCGGCGTCCTTGAACTCCGTCATCTTGGACTTGTCCAGCTGGTACACGTTCTGTGCCAGCCCGGAGTCCGGCCCGAGGTAGCCGTGGTAGCCGTTGAGGGCCAGTACGGGCATGTCGGCGGCCGGGAACTGCGAGAACATCGTGCCCTTGCCGTTGCCCGCGAAGGTCGGCACGAAGAACGCCTGGAAGCCCAGCTGGGTCTTCTTGCCGTTCTTGTCGCGGTAGCCGTCGAAGACCTTGATCGCACCGGTCGAGGTGACGTTGTTGTCGATGGGCAGCAGCGGCACCGCGCTCCGGTAGACCTCCTTGCCCTTGCCGTTCTTGACCGAGACGACCGGCGCGTAGCCGTGCGCGTTGAGATAGACCTTGGTGCCGTCGACGACGAGAGGCTCGTTGACCTTGATGACGGTCTTCTGCGGCTTGCCGTACGCGCCCTTCTCGTACGTCACATGGGCCTCGTAGGTCCTGGGCGTACCGATCTGGGGGCCGCGGCGCTCGTACGTGCCGATGAACTTGTCGAGCTTGAAGCTGAACGGGGCGAGCGAGTCGGCGTCGAAGAGCGAACCGGACTTGAAGTCGTCGTACTGGGTGAGCGTGTTGGAGAAGCCGTCGCCCTCGACGATCAGCTTGCCGCCTTCGGACTTGAAGAGCTGACCCCACGCGAACGCCACCAGCATCACGATCAGGGCGATATGGAAGACCAGGTTCCCGGCCTCGCGGAGATAGCCCTTCTCCGCCGCGACCGCGTCCCCCACGGTGTGCGCGCGGTAGCGCCGCTTCCGCATCATCGCGAGCGCGGCCTCGCGGACCTGCTCGGGCTCGGCCTCGGTGCGCCAGGTGGTGTACGCGGGCAGCCTGGTCAGGCGCTTGGGGGCGCCCGGCGGCCGGCTGCGCAGCTGGCTGATGAACTGGCCGGTGCGCGGCACGATGCAGCCGATGAGCGAGATGAACAGCAGGATGTAGATCGCGGAGAACCACACCGAGCTGTAGACGTCGAAGAACTGGAGCTTCTCGTAGACCGGCGAGACGGTGGTGTGGGCCTTCTTGAAGGTCTCCACCTTCAGCTCGTCCACGCTGTTCTGCGGGATCAGCGAGCCGGGGATGGCGCCGAGCGACAGCAGGAAGAGCAGGATCAGCGCGACCCGCATCGAGGTGAGCTGCCGCCAGAACCAGCGGGCCCACCCGATGACGCCCATGGCCGGCAGACCGGCCGCGCTCTCCTCGCGCGGGGCGGTGGAGAGCTGGGAGCCGGCCGCGCCCAGTTCGCGGGCGTTCTCCCGGTCCCGCTCGTCCCGGGCCGCCCGCTCGTCCCGGCGCTCGCGCTCCGGGGCGGGGGGGTTGGACTTGGTGTTGCTCATGGAACTCAGATCCCCACCGTGAAGCCGTTGGACCAGCCCTGCAATTGCTGCATCATCGTGTCCCACACACCGGTCAGCAGGAGAAGACCGGTCGCGATCATCATGACGCCGCCGATGCGCATGACCCATGCATAGTGGCGCTTGACCCAGCCGAACGCGCCGAGCGCCTTGCGGAAGGCGACGGCGGCGAGCACGAAGGGGATGCCGAGGCCGAGGCAGTAGGCGACGGTCAGTATCGCCCCGCGTCCGGCGGTGCCCTGCTGCACCGCGAGGATGCTCACCGAACTGAGCGTCGGGCCGAGGCACGGGGTCCAGCCGATCCCGAAGAGGGCGCCCAGCAATGGTGCGCCCACCAGCCCGGTCACCGGCCTCTTGTGGATGCGGAACTCACGCTGCGTCATCCACGGCATCAGACCCATGAAGAAGATCCCCATCAGGATCATCAGCACACCGAGGACCTTGGTGAGTGTCTCGCTGTGCTCCAGGAGGGTCTGGCCGAAGAAGCCGAAGAGGGCGCCGCCGGAGACGAACACGGCGGTGAAGCCGAGCACGAAGAGGGAGGCGCCCGCGACCATGCGCCCTCGCTTGGCCTGCGCCAGGTCGGTGCCGCTGACACCGGTGACGTAACTGAGGTAGCCGGGGACGAGCGGCAGGACGCACGGCGAGAAGAACGAGACGAGCCCGCCGAGCACGGCGATGGGCAGGGCGACCAGCAGAGCCCCGTTCATGACGGTCTCGTTCTGGCCGGCGGCGGCGAGGGCGATCACCTGATCACTTCTCCGCGATCAGCGGGTCGATCATCTTGTGCAGCTTGTCGGAGTCGAGGGCGGCCAGGGAGCGGGCGGCGATCTTCCCGTCCCGGTCCAGCACCACGGTCGACGGAATGGCCTGCGGGCGCAGCGTGCCCTTGGGGAAGCGGAGCATGAGCTTGCCGGTCGGGTCGAAGAGGCTCGGGTAGGGGACCCCGTAGTCCTTCTCGAAGCTCAGCGCGGGGCCCTTCTTGGCGTCCCGCGTGTTGATCCCGACGAACTGGACGTCCTTGTCCTTCGTCTCCTTCGCCACCCGCGAGAAGTACTGGGCCTCAAGGCGGCAGGGCCCGCACCACGAGCCCCACATGTTCAGTACGACGACCTTGCCCTTGTAGTCGGCGACGTCGAGCTGCTTGCCGTCGAGGGTCTCGCCGTCCAGCTTCGGGGCGGCCTTGCGGTCGCCCTTCTCCACGGTGGAGACACCGCCGCTGCCCGTGACGAAGTTCGTATTGCCACCGCCTCCGGCCTTGTTGCCGTCCCCGCCGCACGCGGTCAGCGTGAGGGCGAGGGCGGCGGCCGCTGCGGGGGCGGCGAGCAGGGTGAAGCGGCGTCGGGGTGCGCGGCCATAGCTCATGTGAAAAGTTTCGCATGGCGGTTTCGACGATCTCGGGCACCCCCCTCGGTGCCCGTAAAGCCCGTTGTCAGGCCTGTTTAAAGAAGGCGTTCCAGCCGCCTTCGGGGGACTGTCCGACCCCCAGCGTACGGAGCTTGTCGAGCACGTCCGGGGTCTGCACGTCGAGCCAGTCGACGAACTGCCGGAAGGAGACGAGGCGCACATCCGGCTTCCCCGCGATTTTCTTGATCACCGCCTCGACGGCGTCCATGTAGATACCGCCGTTCCACTCCTCGAAGTGGTTTCCGATATAGAAAGGCGCGCGATTCGTCGAGTACGCGCGGTTGAAACCGGCGAGGTACGAATTGGTGGCCTGCTCGCGCCATCCGGGATAGCGCGAGGGCATGCCCTTGGTCGAATTCAGCGACTGGTTGGCGAGTATGTTGTAGTCCATCGAGAGGACTTCGAAGGAGTGCCCCGGGAACGGCATCGCCTGGAGGGGCAGGTCCCAGACACCCTCCCGCTTCTTGGGCCAGACCTGGGTACCACCGGGTGAGCTGGCGTCGTAGCGCCAGCCGAGCTTGCTCGCCGTGGGCAGCAGATTCTCCTGGCCGAGCAGACAGGGAGCGCGGCCGCCGATCAGTTCCTTGCGGTAGTCGAAAGGCAGCGGATCGAGGTCGGTCCAGCCGGTGTTCGTGCGCCATTCGGTGACGAAGGAGACCGCCTGATCGATTTCGTTCCGCCACTGGGCGGACGACCAGTTCGCGACCGATCCGGAACCGCTGCAGAAATGCCCGTTGAAGTGGGTCCCGATCTCATGCCCGTCGAGCCATGCCTGACGGACGTTCTTCAGCGTCTCCTTGATGTGACCGTCGGTGAGATAGCCGATGTCGGAAGCGCCGATCGGGTTGTTGGGCGGCCGGTACATGGACTTCTTCGACTCGGGCAGCAGATAGAGCCCGGACAGGAAGAAGGTCATCGCCGCGTCATGATCCTTGGCGAGTTCCAGAAAGCGCGGGAAGAGTCCGTTGCCGACCTCGCCCGCCCCGTCCCAGGAGAAGATCACGAACTGCGGCGGCGTCTGCCCGGGTTCGAGCGGGACCGGCTTGGCGGGCTGGTGCGGCTGCTTCCCGGTGTCCGCGGTGGAACCGTCCCCGATCTTCCTGACGTCCTTCTGCTCGGACCCGGTCCCGCGAGTGCGTCCGTCGGACCCCTTCTCCCCCGTGGTCCCCGACCGCCCCGAATCGGAGGAGCCGAAGGCACCGCAGCCTGCCACCCCGACGGCGGCGGCGGCTCCAAGCCCGGCTCCGAGCAGACCCCTTCGGCTGATGTCACGCATGAATACCCCATCTGCGGTCGTTTTGCCTCAAGTCCATACAAACTGGCGAAGGCTTAGATGAGGGAATCAACACGGGGGTTCCGCGATTTAGCACATGATTCTTTGCGCGACCAGACCCCAGCCATGGCCGAACGTATGACCTAGCAGGTGGCGCGGGGTGGGGGCAGCGCTTCAACCACCACCGAGGACAGCAATCGCCGGGCAGACGAAGAATCGCCGGGCGGGCGAAAAAGCAGGCCCGTCCGGCGATTGAGGACAAAAAACTCAGACAAGAACAAACCGGCACTCGATGACCGGTAACCCCGGCGAACCGGCCTCGTGGGCACCCCGCCCCGTCGGCCCCCGGGCCGGCTACGCGCCGAACGCCTTCGACTTTCCCTTCACCGGCTTCGCACCGGCCCGCAGATGCGCCGGCACCAGGTCCCGCGCCGGCTCCGTGTACCCGACCGACACGATCTTGTCGCCCTGGTACGTGAAGCTGGTCAGCGACGCCAGCGTGCACTGCCGCTTGCGCGGGTCGTGCCACAGCCGCCGCCGCTCCACGAAGCTCCGCACGATCCAGATCGGCAGCTGGTGGCTGACGCAGACCGCCTCGTGACCGCGCGCCGCGTCCCGAGCGGCGTCCAGCGCGCCGACCATCCGTACGACCTGCTCGATGTACGGCTCGCCCCACGACGGCCGGAACGGGTTCGTCAGGTGCTTCCAGTTGTCCGGCTTGCGCAGCGCGCCGTCGCCGACGCCGAAGGTCTTGCCCTCGAAGACGTTGGCCGCCTCGATGAGCCGCTCGTCGGTGGCCAGGTCCAGGCCGTGCGTCTTGGCGATCGGCGTGGCCGTCTCCTGTGCGCGCTCCAGCGGGGAGGCGACGACATGGGTGATGTCGCGGCCCGCGAGGTGCTCGGCGACCCGGTCGGCCATCTGCCGGCCGAGCTCGGAGAGGTGGTAGCCGGGGCGGCGCCCGTAGAGCACGCCCTCCGGGTTGTGCACCTCTCCGTGCCGCATCAGATGGACGACGGTGATGTCCTTGCCCTCGCGGCTTCCGTCGTCCGTGCGGCTTCCGTTCTCGCTCATGCGGTGGCCTCCGAGGCGGCGCGGGCGGCGGCGGGCAGGGCGGCGGCGATGCGCTCGACGGCCTGCGTGTCGTGGGCCGTGGAGACGAACCAGGACTCGAAGGCCGACGGCGGCAGGTAGACGCCCTGCGACAGCAGCGAGTGGAAGAAGGCGGTGAAGCGGAAAGCTTCCTGCTGCTTGGCGTCCTCGTAGTTCCGCACCGGGCGGTCGGTGAAGAAGACGGAGAACATGTTGCTCGCCGCCTGCACCGTGTGCGCCACGCCCTCCTTGGCCAGCGCCTCACTGACCAGGCCGCGGATCTCCGCGGAGACCGCGTCCACCTTGGCGTACGCCGCGTCGTCGAGCAGCCGCAGCTGGGCGAGGCCGGCGGCGGTGGCGATCGGGTTCCCGGAGAGCGTGCCCGCCTGGTAGACGGGGCCGACCGGGGCGAGGTGCGCCATCACGTCCGCGCGCCCGCCGAAGGCCGCGGCCGGGAAGCCGCCGCCCATGACCTTGCCGAAGGTCATCAGGTCGGGCCGCACCCCGTCGACGCCGAACCAGCCGGCCTTCGAGGTACGGAACCCGGTCATGACCTCGTCGGAGATGTAGAGCGCACCGTTGGCGGCGCAGAGCTCCTTGAGCCCGGCGTTGAAACCGTCCAGCGGCGGTACGACGCCCATGTTGCCCGGCGACGCCTCGGTGATCACACAGGCGATCTCGCCGGGGTGCGCGGCGAACGCCTCGCGGACGGCGTCCAGGTCGTTGTACGGCAGCACGATCGTGTCGCCGGCCTGCGCGCCGGTGACCCCGGGGGTGTCCGGAAGACCGAAGGTCGCGACCCCGGAACCGGCGGCGGCGAGCAGCGCGTCGACGTGGCCGTGGTAGCAGCCGGCGAACTTCACCACCTTGGCCCGGCCGGTGAACCCGCGGGCGAGACGGATCGCGGACATGGTCGCCTCGGTGCCGGACGACACCAGCCGCACCTGCTCCACGGGCTCGACCCGCGCCACGATCTCCTCGGCGAGCGCGACCTCGCCCTCGCCGGGCGTACCGAACGAGGTGCCGCGGGCGACAGCCTCCTGGACTGCGGCGATGACCTCCGGGTGGGAGTGGCCGAGGATCATCGGCCCCCACGAGCACACGAGGTCGACATACTCACGGCCGTCGGCGTCGGTGAGGTACGGACCGTTGCCGGACACCATGAAGCGGGGCGTACCGCCCACGGCTCG
The DNA here is from genome assembly GCF_045162475.1 of Streptomyces sp. NBC_00984. Lineage (NCBI taxonomy): Bacteria > Bacillati > Actinomycetota > Actinomycetes > Kitasatosporales > Streptomycetaceae > Streptomyces > Streptomyces sp. NBC_00984. The sequence goes on along the minus strand of NZ_CP108734.1, from coordinate 5,234,672 downwards.
GAAGGCACGGACGGGAGAGTTCACGCCGCCGGGCGTCACGAGGGACGCGCGGTCGAAAAGCGTCTGCGAAACTGGGGCGTCATAGGGAAAGCTCACACAAGCCATGGTGTCAGAGCCACGGACGGTCTTGCGGACAGGTGTTTCACCGCACGCCCGTGGGGGAGGTCACTGACACGATGATCGGGTTGCGCGGCGGGGGCTGTGTCTCCTAAGTAGTAGTCGGGTGGATGAGATATGCATCGCGGTGGCGGAGTGGGCGAAGGGACCGACGACCTGGGGCCCGAGCCTGCCCGGCGGGGTCGGCACCGGCGTGAGGCGGAGCGCGAGCAAGGCATACGGGCCGGTGGTGCGCAGGGTGGCGGAGCCGGAAGCAGGAGTGGTGGCCGGGTGGGGGTGACCTACAAGTACTTCGGTGCCCCCGACGGGGCCACCGCGGCACGCGTGCCCATTTCGATGCGCCCCGAGGAGCTCGGCGGCGACGAGCTGGGCATGGGCGGCATGTTCACCAAGATCAAGCCGGAGACGGTGGCGGCGATGGTCCTCACCGGAATACAGGGCATACCCCTGCACGCGGTCCCCCCGCTCGAACTGGTCGTGCTGCACCCCGATTACGCGGTGGTCAAGCTTCCGATGACGGTCGTCGACCCGCTGCGCGGTGTCGGCGAGGAGTCGGTGGGCGCCGCGGCCTTCATCTGGTCCACGGTCCCCGACCGCGGCGGCCCGCGCGACGCGTTCAACGTCTACCAACTCCTGCACGAGTGGCAGGACTTCTCGCACCGGCTGCACGACGCGGGGCACCAGGCGTACTGCCTGGTGTGGCCCTGACCGGGGCCCGTTCAGCACGGTGCCGCGGCGGGACCTCCCCGGGCGTCCCGGTACGCCCGGGGCATGACGACGGCGGCGGCCGGGCATCCTCGCCCGCGCCGCCGCCGCGTACGTAGAGGTCAGGCAGCCACCGAAACGGCCGAGCTCACCTTGGCGATGACCTCGGTGAGCGCGGTGACGACCTCGGCGTCGTCGGCGGGGTGGGTGTCGGCGAAGCGCGTCACGGAGCCGGGGATGGACAGCTTGACGTCCTCCAGGACCACGGCGCCCGCGACCCCGACGGACTTGCGGGCGTCGTCCTGCGCCCAGACGCCGCCGTACTGACCGAAGGCGGTGCCGACCACGGCGACCGGCTTGCCGGAGATGGCGCCGGCACCGTACGGGCGGGACAGCCAGTCGATGGCGTTCTTCAGGACGGCCGGCATGGTGCCGTTGTACTCGGGCGAGAACAGCAGGAAGGCGTCGGCCCCGGCCGCCACCTCACGGAGCCGGGCGGCGGCCGCCGGGACGCTTCCCTCGACGTCGGTGTCCTCGTTGTAGAAGGGCACATCGGCCAGGCCCTCGAACAGCTCGATCTCGGCGCCCGCAGGGGCGTGCTTGGCGGCGGCCTCGGCGAGCTGGCGGTTGTGCGAGCCGGCGCGAAGGCTGCCGACGAGCGCGAGGATGCGTACAGACATGGGGAACTCCCGGGAGGCGGAGAGGCAGTTGCGTCCAATCAAGCGGACCGCGGTCCGTTTAAAGTTGTACCACCTAAACGGACCACGGTCCACTTATTCTTCCCGGACGCTACGCTGTCACCATGACCGGCCCCGTTACCCCTCCGCCGAGGCTGCCCGAACCAGGAGAAGCGCGGACGAATCTCCCGCTCGCCCCGACCGATGAGCCCCCGCAACTACGGGCGGACGCGGCGCGCAACCGCACGCTCCTGCTGGACGCCGCTTCCCGGCTCCTGGCCGGGTGCGGAGCGGCCGACCTGACCATGGAGTCGGTGGCCGCCGCCGCGGGGGTGGGCAAGGGGACCGTCTTCCGGCGCTTCGGCGACCGGGCCGGGCTCCTGCTCGCACTCCTGGACCACCGGGAGAAGCAGCTCCAGGCCGCCTTCCTCTCCGGTCCGCCGCCGCTGGGCCCCGACGCCTCCGCGGCGGAGCGGCTGCACGCCTTCGGGCCCGCCGTCCTGCGCCACGAACGCGACCACCACCCGCTGATCCTGGCCAGCCGGACCGACCCGCTGCGCAACTACGCCGTCCCGGCGCTCCATCTGCGGATCAACCACATCGCCATGCTGCTGCGGCAGGCGGGCGTGCCCGGCGATCCGGAACTGCTCGCACACACCCTGCTCGGCTCCATCGACACCGCCCTCGTCCACCACCTCACCGTCGAGCGCGGTATGCCGCTGGAGCGCCTGGAGGAGGCCTGGCACCACCTGATCACCCGGCTCGGGGCGACCGCGTAGCCATCCCGCCCCCCACCACGATCCCTCACCTGGATCCCTCGACGGGATCCCTCGGCGGGATGCCTCAGTGGGATCCCGGAGAAGCGCGGGAAACATGAGCTTCGGGACGAAAGCCCCATATCGCCGTGGCGGCGCTTGATACATGCTGGAGAGACATCGACAGTTCCCGACCCCCGGGGGTCCGATGTCCACCCAGACGCTCACCGACGCGGTGGTGACCGACCTCGTCGCCGACGCCACCGCCGCACCGTCCATGCACAACGCCCAGCCCTGGCTCTTCCGCTACGGGCACCGCAGCCGCACCCTCGCCCTCCTCGCCGACTTCGAGCGCCGGATGCCGGAGGCCGACCCCTCGACCCGCGCCCTTCACGTGGGCTGCGGCGCGGCCCTGCTGAACCTGCGGGTGTCCGCCGCCCACCACGGCCTGGACGCGGCCACCACCTTGCTGCCCGAGCCGTCGGATCCGGTCCTCCTGGCCTCCGTACGCCTGGACGACCGCCCCGAGGCCCCCCGCGGGCAGACCGACGAAGCGCTCCGCGCTCTCCATCCCGCTGTCGCGGACCGGCACACCAGCCGCTACCCGTTCGACGAGCGGGCGATCCCCGACGACGTCCGCGCACGCCTCGTCCGCGCGGCCCGTGCCGAGGGCGCGGACCTCGTGTTCCTGACCGAGCCCCACCTGGAGACCGTGCTCGATCTGATCCGGGACGCCGAGGGATACGACCGCGGAGACCCGGCGCGGGAGGCCGAGCAGGAGCACTGGACCCGGTACACGAAGACCGACGCGCCGGTCGACGGAATCCCCGACTACGCCTTCGGCCCCCGCGACGCCACCGGGAGAGCGACCAACCGCGACTTCGCCGGCACCGCCGCCCTCGCCGGCCGGGCCCGCGTCCTGTTCGAGCACCAGCCGCAGCTGGCCCTGCTGAGCACCGAGGGCGACCGCCCGGCGGACTGGCTGCGCGCCGGTCAGGCGCTGGAGCGCGTCCTGCTCACCGCGACGCTGGACGCGGTGTCCACCTCGTTCGCGACCCAACCCCTCGAATGGCCGGACCTGCGCTGGGTCCTGCGCGACCCGGTCCACGGCGTGGGGAACCCCCAGATGATCATCCGCCTGGGATACGGGCCCACCGGGCCGCGCACGCCGCGCCGCCCCTTGGACCGGGTGCTGACGATCGAACCGTAGAAACGCCGGGGCGAGGCGCCGGAACCACACGCGGGTCCGGCCGAATCCGAGCAGAGAAGGCGGTGGGAGCGATGCGGCTCCCCGTAGTCGTCGGAGTGGACGGGTCGGAGGGCAGTCTGCGCGCCCTGGACTGGGCCGCGGCGGAAGCGGCCCGCTCCCGGCTCCCCCTGCGCATCGTGCACGCGTCGCTGTGGGAGCACTACGAGGGTCTGCGGCCGACCGCCGACAGCGGGCGGCCTCCCGAACAGATCCTCGCCGAGCATCTCGTCGGCTCGGCCCGGGACCGCGTGCGAGACCTCAGCCCCGGGGTGAGCGTGGTGGCCGATGTGCAGCCCGAGGACCCGGTGGCCGCACTCGTCCGGGAGAGCCACGAGGCGGCGCTCGTCGTCCTGGGGTCCCGGGGCCGCGGCCGGATCGCCGGAATGCTCCTGGGGTCCGTCGGACTCGCGCTCGCCGGCCGCTCCCACTGCCCGGTCGTGGTGGTCCCGGCGACGCCGCCGCTCGCCCCGGCGGAACCCGGCCGCGTGGTCGTCGGGATCAGCGACGCCACCGGCCCGTCGGCGGCCGCCGTCTTCGCACTGGCCCAGGCCGCTTCGCGCCACGGCGAACTGATCGCCGTACGAGCCTGGCGCCGCCCCGCGCACGAGTTCCTGAGCCGTACGCCCCTCCCGGGCTCCCCCGCTTCCGCACACCGCCGACGGGCCGAGGAACACCTCGAAGAGGTCCTGGGCGCGCTGGCCGAACGGGACGATTCCGGAACCGTCGTCCACCGGTCGGTGACGCAGGGACCGGCGCACCAGGTACTGATCGAAGCCTCCGAGGGCGCGGAACTGCTGGTCGTCGGCGCCCGGCGGAGCAGCGGATGGCACGGACTCCAACTGGGCCCGGTCGACCACGCGGTGCTGCATTACGCGCCCTGCCCGGTCGCCGTCGTCCCGGATACGTACCAGGGGTGATACGCGTCGGTCCACGGCCTTACGGTTCTCCTCGTACCGATGTACTCACGTTCGAGTCGATGTACTCACGCACGAGGGGGAGGCCGCCCCATGGCCGATGCCGCCGCACACCTTGTCACCACGCTCGCCGCACCGCTGGACCGTGCACAGGACGCGGCGGACGCCCCGCGCCTCCTTCGGTGGCCCGCGCGGCGGCCGGACACCCGGCCCGCTCCCGGTGGCGGGCGGTCAGCACAGGGCCCGCGTCTGCTCGTCCAGCGCGGTGACACCGAGCTGGTCGCCGTCGACCCCGACTCCCCGGACGCGGCGGCAATCCGCTTCCCCGCTCCCTGGCCCCGCCGCTTCGGCACCAGCACGGTGGCGCCGAACGGTGAGTTCGCGGTGTTCGCCGGGGTGCACGCGGTGCGCGCGGTGGACCCGACGGGGGCGGTGCGCTGGGAGGTCGGACACGGCTGCTGGGAGGGCGGTTGCCGCACCCTCCACACCGCGTACGAGGAGTACGCGACCGACCACCGGCATCGGTACGCGGACAGCGGATCGGCCGTGTTCTCCGCGGACGGGACGCTCGTGTGGGCCCATGTCCGCGGCCCTGTCGCCGCCTCCGGACCCGATCCGGAGGCGCTGGACGAGTGGCTGGTCATCGACGCCGCCGACGGACGGGTGCTCGGCCGGGCGGACGCGGAGACGGCGGCGGTCGGCTCGGATCACGTCCCGCACCCGGACCCCGCCCGGATGGGACTGTGCGTCGGCGAGGGGCAGGACGGGGTGCCGATGCTGTGGGGCAGATGGGACGGCAAGAAGCTCTCCGTGGAGCGGTTCTGCGACGACGAGCGGATCCTGACGGATGTGAGCCCGTCGGGCGACCGCTTCCTGACGGTGACTCATTACGAGGAGACGCTCGGCGTGCACCGGGTCGACGACGGTTCCGTACTGTCCGAACTGGACACCGAGCACACCGTCCCCCGCCACCCCGAGGCCGATCCCGACGACCAGGACGCCGACGAGACGCTCTGGGACTACGAGTGCGGCTTCCTCGACGAGGAGACCGTCATCGCCGGTACGTCGGAGAGGGACGGGGAGTACGGGGAGGAGCGCCACTGGCTGGTGAGCGCGACCGGGGATCGGATGCGGCTGACCGCGCGGATCACGTATCCGTTCCCGATATCCGGCGCGCCCACGGCCCTCGGTGACGGCACCTGGTACACGGTGTCGGCGGCGGGCGACGCACTGCATGTGTGGAGCCGATAGCCCGGCGGGCACGGGCCGGGGCGGGGCCGGGGCACGGGCCGTGCCCCGGCCCCGCCCACCGGTCGTCGGTCGCCAATCACCCGCATCCGGCCATTCATTCATTGGCCGAAGAGTGATCTCCAACGGCCTCTACGACGTCCCGGGGCTACCGGACACCCGCCCTCCGGCCGCCGCTGTCAGGCGCCGGGCGGCCGCCAGCCGGGATCGCGGCCGGTCAGCGCCAGCACCTGCTCGAAGGGGCTGGCCCCGTCCGGCACGGGGTGGGGCTCGCCGAACACCTTCGCCTCCCGGGCCATCGGAGCCATCGCGGCCAGCCCGGGACCGATCTCGTCCAGCACCGACGCGTCCGGGGCGAACTCCTGGCCGGTGGCCCGCGCCAGGTCCCAGGCGTGGACGGTCAGATCGCCCAGCACCATGTTTCCGACGGTCCTGGCCGGGAGCCCCATGGCCCCCGCGGTCCCCTCGTCCGCGCCGGGCACGGCCCAGGCCGCCACCAGCCTGGCCGCCTCTTCGCCGAAGCGGGCCCGCCAGTTCCCGGTGACGACGTCCGGCGCCGCGCCGAACTCGACGTCCTCCCTGGCCGCCAGGGCCTGGAAGTTGACGATCACCTGGAAGAGGTGGTTGATCAGAGCCCGTACGTCGTACTCCGCGCAGGGGGTGGGGGCTTCGAGGCTGTTGTCGTCGATCCCGTCCAGCACGGTCACGGCCGGTCCGGCGGCCGTCTCCAGCAACTCACTGATCTTCGTCATCCTTCGACGATGCACGACGGGGCGGTCCGGCGCTTGAAGAAACGCGACACCGTCCGCACCGGCGGACCGCGCACCATAGGATCGCCGCCATGGCCGGTCCTCGACGCGACACCCGGGGCATCGTGGACGCCCCCGAGCTCTTCGCCCAGGTACGTTTCCGCCGCCGTGAACCCGCCGCCGGGCTGCGGCCGTACCTGGAGCACTACTGGCTCATCGACTGGGACCTGTCCGCGCCGTACGCCTCCCACGTGGTGCCGCACCCGTCCGTGAACCTGGTCTTCCAGCGGTACGAGGGCAAGGCCGATTTCGTGGAGGTCTCGGGCATCGGGCTGGAGCTCTTCACGCAGAAGCTGGAGGGCCGGGGCCGGGTCTGCGGAGTGCAGTTCCGGCCCGGCGGCTTCCGGCCGTTCGCGCCGGACCGGCCCGTCGCGGAGTGGACGGGCCGGCGGCTTCCCGCCGACGCGGTGTTCGCCCCGCCCGCCCCGCCGTCGGACGTCCTCGGCCCGGCGGACGAGGACGCGCGGGTGGCGGCACTCGACACGTACCTGCTGGCGCTCGGCCCGGAACCGGACCCGCAGGCCGAACGCGCGATGGCCCTGGTCGACCTGGTGCGCACGGACCGCACGGTGCGCCGCGTCGACGAACTCGCCCGCGCCGAGGGGCTGTCGTCGCGCTCGCTCCAGCGGCTCTTCGCCGCGTACGTCGGCGTCGGCCCCAAGTGGGTCATCCTCCGCTACCGCATCCACGAGGCGCTGGAGCGGGCCGAGTCGGACCGGCAGGTGGACTGGGCGGCGCTCGCGGTGGAGCTCGGCTACAGCGACCAGGCCCATCTGATCAGGGACTTCACGGCCACGGTCGGCGTGCCCCCGACGGCCTTCGCGCCGCACTGACCGCCGGTTGTCAGTGCCGCGTCCTACAGTTCCGGCATGGAACGCACCGCTTCATCGCCCGTACGGATCGAGGCCTGGTCGGACGCCGACCTGGAGCTGCTCCGCCGCGCCAACGCACCGGAGTTGATGGACCACCTGGGCGGACCCGAGTCGGAGGAGCAGCTCATAGCGCGTCACCAGCGCTACGTGGAGCTGAGCGCGGACCGCACGGGCCGGGGCAGGATGTTCCGCATCGCCCTGACGGACGGGGACGACGCCGTGGGCACGATCGGTTTCTGGGAGCGGACCTGGCAAGGCCAGGAGGTGTACGAGACGGGGTGGGCCGTCCTCCCCGGACACCAGGGCCTGGGCATCGCGACGGCCGCGACGACGGCCGTCGCCGAGCAGGCTCGGGCCGAGCGCAAGCACCGCTTCCTGCACGCCTACCCGTCCGTCGGGAACGGCGCGTCGAACGCGGTGTGTCGCAAGGCGGGCTTCACCCTGATCGGCGAGTGCGACTTCGAGTACCCGCCCGGCCAGGCGCTGCTGACGAACGACTGGCGGCTGGACCTGGACCCGGACGCGGTCGGGGACGGGAACGGAGCCGGGCACGGGAACGGGGACGGGAACGGAGCCGGAGCGCGCTGACCTCGGCCGGCCGCCGGGTCGTGCCGTGGCCGACCCTCACGCCCAGGAACGTCCCGGGCCTGCCCGGGACGTTCGAAAACGTTTGACGGCCGGGGCTCCCTCCCGGATATTCATCTGCGTCACGCAATTTATGCGTGTCACAGACATACTCATGCACCCAGAGGGGATTCCTCCACCATGCACACTCTCGTCACCGGATGCCGCGGCCGTATCGGCTCCACGCTCGTCTCGCTGCTGCACCGCGACGGCCACACCGTCCGCGCGGCCTCGCGCACCCCCGGAGACCTCGCCGCCACGGCCACCGCGCTGCCCGCCGGCGTGCCGGTCGTGACCTGCGATCTCGGCGATCCGACCACCTTCGGTGCCGCCCTCGACGGCGTCGACTCCGTCTTCCTCTACGCCGACCCGTCCGGCGTCGACGCCTTCCTCGCCGCGGCCGAGTCCGCCGGGGTCGACCACATCGTGCTGCTCTCCTCCAGCTCGGTCCTCGACCCGGACGCCCGGGACAACCCGATCGCCGCCTCCCACCACGCGGTGGAGCAGGCACTGACGGCCTCGCCCCTCACCACGACGCTGCTCCGTCCGGGCGCCTTCGCGAGCAATGCGTACCAGTGGGCGCAGTCGGTACGGGCCCACGGCACCGTCGACCTCCCCTACCCCAACAGCCACTCCAGCCCCATCGACAGCACGGACATCGCCGAGGCCGCCCTTGCCGTTCTCACCGACCCTCGCCTGCGGGGCGCGGCGTACCACCTGACGGGCCCCGAATCGCTCACCGCCGCCGAGCAGGTCGGCCTGCTGGCTGCGGCGTCCGGGCGCCCCATCACGGTCAACACCGTGACCGGGGCGGCCTGGAAGGAGTCCATGGCCGCCTTTCTGCCCGAGCCGGTCGCCGACGCGCTGCTCGGGTACGCGGCCGCTTCGGACGGCTCCCCGGCCGAGGTGACCGGCGAGGTCGAGAAGCTGACCGGCCACCCGGCCCGCACCTTCGCCGCCTGGGCCGAGGAACACGCCGCCGCCTTCCGCCCCTGAGCCCGCCCGCACACCCGGCGCACCCCGCACACCCGGCGCACGCCGACCACCGAAACCCTCTGGCTGACACACCCCGGCCGATGACATCCTGACGAGGTGAACGGACCGGAGATCCACCTCGAAGTCGCCCCCGAGCTGCGGCTCTTCGTCGCGCATGAACGCCGCCGGGGACGCACGGCCGTGACCACCGACGGATCCTCCACCCTCGGCCATGTCGTGGAGTCGCTCGGTATCCCGCTCACCGAGGCCGGACAGATCCTGGTGGACGGCCGGCCCGTACCCGTCTCGCACATCCCGGGGGCCGGCGAGCTGGTCGAGGTGCGGGCCGTGGAGCGCCCTCAGCACGTCCCGGGCGCACCCCTGCGGTTCCTGCTCGACGTCCACCTCGGCACGCTGGCCCGGCGGCTGCGGCTGCTGGGCGTCGACGCGGCGTACGAGAGCGAGGACATCGGCGATCCCGCGCTGGCCACCCGGTCGGCGGACGAGCGGCGCGTACTGCTCTCGCGGGACCGCGGCCTGCTGCACCGGCGGGAGATCTGGGCCGGGGCGTACGTCTACAGCGACCGCCCGGAGGACCAACTCCGCGACGTGCTGGGAAGGTTCACCCCGCGTCTCGCCCCCTGGACCAGGTGCACCGCCTGCAACGGCCCGCTGAAGGCCGCCGACAAGGACACGGTCAGCGACCACCTGGAACACGGCACCCGGCGGTCGTACGACGTCTTCGCGCAGTGCACGGAGTGCGACCGCGTCTACTGGCGGGGCGCCCACCACTCCCATCTGGAAGCGATCGTCACGAAGGCGCTCCACGAATTCGCGCCCACGTCCACGGACGGCGCGTAGATCCGGGGAACGGCGTCAGCTCGGACCTGGAGCCGGGGAACGGCGTCAGCCCCGTCCGGAGCCGGGGGCCGAAGGGCCGGCCACGCCGGGGCCGGCCGTCGCCCCGCCGCCCTCGGGCGCCGCGCCACCCGCCGCCGTCGCACCGACACCCTCGCGCAAGGCCTCGACCTGGAGCGCGCTCAGTTCGACCGTTCGCCGCATGTGGGTGATGAGCAGGGCCACCTCGTCGTCGTCGTACGCCTCGAACATCGCCGACCACGCCCCGTTCAGCCGCTCCCACACCGCGCCGATCTCCGCCATCCGCTCCGGCACGGTCGTCACGAGCACCCGTCGCCGGTCGACGGTGTCACGCTCGCGCGTCACGTACCCGCCCCGTTCCAGCCGGTCCACCAGCCGGGTCGCCGAGCCCGTGGTCAGCCCGGTCAGCTCCGCGATGCGGCCCGTGGTGACCGGGGCCGCCTCCAGACCGAGCAGGTTGAGGCACTGCAGATCGGTCGGGTGGAGCCGCAGGTGGTCCGCGACGGCCTGGTTGAACAGCGCGTACGCGGCCATGTAGCGGCGTGACTCGACGGTCAGCTCGGCCATCAGCGCACTGCGGCGGGGCTGGGACTTCTGCGACATGCAGAGAGTGTACGAAGCAGACAACCCCGGGCACCCGGACCGGCCGGCCGACCGGCCTACCGGCCTACCGACCTACGGAGCCTCTGCGGTCAGATAGCGCTGGACGGTGGGCGCGAGCCAGGCGACCACCTCGTCGCGCGACATCTCGACGGCAGGCCCGAACCGCAGCACGTAGCGCGTGAGCGCCATCCCCAGTATCTGCGAGGCGACGAGCGCCGCGCGGTGGGACGCTTCGGCCGGAACGGGGCAGACACCGGCCGTGACCGCGCCGATCTGCTCGGCGAAGACGGCCCTCATCCGCTCCGCACCGGCTTCGTTGGTGACACCGACCCTGAGCATGGCCGTGAGCACGTCGTCGTTCTCCCAGCGGTCCAGGAAATGCGCGACGAGGACCGCACCGACGTGCTTGCCCGGCATCGCCCCCAGCTGGGGCATCCGCAGGTCGATCGCGGAGGCGGCGACGAACAGACCCTCCTTGTTGCCGTAGTAGCGCATGACCATCGACGGATCGATGTTCGCGTCACGGGCGATGGCCCGGATGGTGGCGCGCTCGTACCCGTCGGCGGCGAACCGCTCGCGCGCGGCGCCGAGAATCGCGGCCTTGGTGGCATCCGAGCGGCGGGGCGCGGTGGCGGGCTTCGTCATGCCAACAAATGTAGGCCAACAAGCGTTGACATGCCAGCCCCGCCGGGTCTACCGTTGCCAACAAGCGTTGACCAACACTTGTTGGCACGAAGGTGACAGCCGACAGCCGATGAACGGGCCCAGGAGGCAGCCATGACCACCACCCCGAGCACCGCACCCGACACCGTCGACGCCCTCGTCGTGGGCGCGGGCCCCACCGGCCTGCTGCTCGCGGGGGATCTCGCCGCCCAGGGCGTCTCCGTCACGCTCGTGGAGCGCCGCCCGCACCGGACGAGCAACATGACGCGCGCCTTCGCCGTACACGCCCGCACGCTCGAACTGCTCGACAGCCGCGGCCTGGCCGACGAGCTGATCAAGACGGGCACCTCCCTCGTCTCCCTGCGCTTCTTCGGCAAGCTCTCGCTCGACCTCTCCCGGCTGCACACCCGCTTCCCCTTCGTGCTGATCACCCCGCAGTACGAGGTGGAGCACCTGCTGGAGCGCCGGGCCCGCACCGCCGGCGTCCGCTTCCGGTACGACACGGAGCTGACCGGGCTCCAGCAGAGCGCCGCATCGGAATCCGTCACCGCCGAACTGCGCGAGCCGGACGGCAGCCGGACCGCTCTCACCGCCCGCTATCTCGTGGGCGCCGACGGGATGCGCAGCCCCGTGCGCCAGGCGCTCGGGCTCCCCTTTCCCGGCAGATCCGTGATCCGGTCGATCGCCCTCGCCGATGTCCGGCTCACCGAGAAGCCGGACGACATCCTCACGATCAGCGGTGGCGGGGACGCCTTCGCCTTCATCGCCCCCTTCGGCGACGGCTGGTACCGCGTGATGGGGTGGAGCGGCGCGCGCCAGTCCGCCGACAGCGACCCCACCGACCCCGTCGACCTCGACGAGCTGCGCGAGATCACCCGCCTCGCCTTCGGCACCGACTACGGCATGCACGACGCGCGCTGGATCTCCCGCTTCCACAGCGACGAGCGCCAGGTGCCGTCCTACCGCACCGGCCGGGTCTTCCTCGCTGGGGACGCCGCCCACGTCCACTCGCCCGCGGGCGGCCAGGGCATGAACACCGGCCTCCAGGACGCCGCCAATCTCTCCTGGAAGCTCGCCGCCGTACTGCGGGGGCAGTCGGCCGACCCGGAAGCGCTCCTCGACAGCTACCACGCCGAACGGCACCCGGTCGGCACGAAGGTGCTCCGCTCCAGCGGCGCGCTCGTCCGCCTCGCCATGGCCCGCACCCCGCTCCAGCGGACGGTCAGGACCATCGCCACCACGGTGCTGTCCATGGTCCGGCCCGCCTCCGACAAGGTCATCGGCATGGTCTCCGGCATCTCGATCGCCTACCCGGCCCCGCGCGGTGCGCATCCCCTGACCGCGAAGCGCGCCCCCGACCTGAGCCTGCGGGAGGGCCGGCTGCACCAGCTGTTGCGCGACGGAACATTCGTCCTCGTCACTCCCGACGGCTCCGCCGCTCCGGCATCACCGGCCCCACTGGTGCATGCCCACTGGCGAGGTGACCGCACCACCACCCTGCTCATCCGCCCCGACGGCTACATCGCCTGGGCGAGCGACCACGCCGACCCGACGGCCCTGCGCGCCGCACTCGCCCGATGAGCACAGGACCCCCATCACCGGGACCCGCATCACCGGGACGCGGGGCGAAGGGACCGGCGCCGAAAGGGCCGGCATCGAGGGGACCCGCGTCACCGGCCGGGGCTCAGAACACGTACTCGTCCCCGGTGGCCGGAGCCAGCACCTCATGGTCGTTGTTACCGGGGTTCCGGTCGATCGCGCCGCCGTTCCACAGCGTGTCGACGCGCACGACGACGTCGTCCGGCCGCTCCGCAAGCCGCAGTTCGAGGGCGAGCCGCCGTTCCTCCGCCCCATCGGCGTGCAGCGCACCCGTCCGGCACAGCACGGTCCACCGGTCGGCCTGCAGACAGCTCTGCGGAAGTTCCTGCCGTCCGGCGAGCGCCACCGACGTCCGCACGCGCACGGTCACACCCGCCAGGCTCGACGGACCGTGGTTCTCGGTCCGCACCCGGACTCCGAGCCCCGCACCCCACAGCAGGACATGCCCGTGGTGCGCCACATCGGCCTCAGGCGCAATGGCCACGGAAGACACAGGAGCCGAAGGAGCCGAAGGAGTGGCCGCCGTGGCCGCCGCGGCACCCGTCCCCAGCACCAAGGTCGCCGCCAACACCGCCGTCGAAACCAGCCCAACCATCGAAGCTGTCGCGGAGACGGCTCGCGCGGATCCATGCGTCACTACCATGACCCGAAGATACAGATCACCCCGAACTATCCGTATTTGCCGACCGGTTCGGCGCGCCCTCCCCCTCATTCGGCCCCTCACCCCGTGAAACGCTGGCTCCATGTCCATCACCCGCTCCGTCGCTCTGTTCGTCGTCGCCGCGCTCTTCGAGATCGGGGGCGCCTGGCTGGTCTGGCAGGGCGTACGCGAGCACCGGGGCTGGATCTGGATCGGGGCGGGCGTCATCGCGCTGGGTGCCTACGGCTTCGTCGCCACACTCCAGCCGGACGGCGAGTTCGGCCGCATCCTCGCCGCGTACGGCGGTGTCTTCGTCGCCGGCTCGATCATCTGGGGCATGGTCGCCGACGGCTACCGCCCCGACCGCTGGGACGTGATCGGCGCGCTGATCTGCCTGGCCGGCATGGCCGTGATCATGTACGCCCCCCGCAACCACTGACCCCGCGCCTGCCTATCCTGGCCCCGTACCGATCAGCTGTCCGAGGAGTCCGCCATGGCCGCCACCCCGATCGCCGTCATCACCGGAGCGAGCAGCGGCATCGGCGCCGCGACCGCCCGGCAGCTGGCCGCAGCCGGCTACCGCGTCGTACTGACCGCCCGTCGCAAGGACCGCATCGAGGCGCTCGCCGCCGAGATCAACGAGGCGGGCCACCAGGCAACGGCCTACGCGCTGGACGTCACCGACCGCGATGCGGTGGACGAGTTCGCCACGGCGTTCCGTAACCTCGCCGTCCTCGTCAACAACGCGGGGGGCGCACTCGGGGCCGACCCCGTCGCCACCGGCGACCCCGCCGACTGGCGCCAGATGTACGAGACGAACGTCATCGGCACGCTCAACGTCACCCAGGCCCTGCTCCCCGCCCTCACCAGGAGCGGCGACGGCACGGTCGTGATCCTCTCCTCCACCGCGGGCCTCTCCACGTACGAGGGCGGCGGCGGCTATGTGGCCGCCAAGCACGGCGAGCACGTCCTGGCCGAGACCCTCCGCCTGGAGATCGTCGGCACCCCGGTCCGCGTCATCGAGGTCGCCCCCGGCATGGTCAGGACGGAGGAGTTCGCCACCACCCGCTTCCGCGGCGACACCGAGAAGGCGGCCAAGGTGTACGCGGGCGTCGACGCCCCCCTCACCGCCGACGACGTGGCGGACACCATCACCTGGGCCGTCACCCGGCCCAGCCACGTCAACATCGACCTCCTGGTGGTCCGCCCCCGCGCCCAGGCCTCCAACTCCAAGGTCCACCGCACCACCTGAGCCCAGCGAAGACAGGAAGGGCCCCGGACGCACCACCCGCGTCCGAGGCCCTTCCGTTCAGCCGTGCGCAAAGACCTTCAGCCGGCCCCGTCCAAGGCCCTCAGCCCTTCACGCACACGATCTGCTTGAGCTTGGCGACGACCTCCACCAGGTCCCGCTGCTGCTCGATGACCTTCTCGATCGGCTTGTACGCGGCCGGAATCTCGTCCACGACGCCGGAGTCCTTACGGCACTCCACGCCCCGCGTCTGATCCTCCAGGTCGCGCGTCGAGAAGCGCCGCTTCGCGGCGTTCCGGCTCATCTTCCGGCCGGCACCGTGCGAGGCCGAGTTGAACGACTTCTCGTTCCCGAGGCCCTTCACGATGTACGAACCGGTGCCCATCGAACCCGGGATGATCCCGAAGTCCCCGGACCCCGCACGGATCGCGCCCTTCCGCGTGACCAGCAGGTCCATGCCCTCGTACCGCTCCTCCGCCACATAGTTGTGGTGGCAGGAGATGACCGGTTCGAAGGTCACCTTGGCTTTCTTGAACTCCTTGCGGACCACGTTCTGGAAGAGCGCCATCATGACGGCCCGGTTGTGCTTCGCGTACTCCTGCGCCCAGAACAGGTCGTTCCGGTACGCCGCCATCTGCGGGGTGTCGGCGATGAACACCGCCAGGTCGCGGTCGATCAGATCCTGGTTGTGCGGCAGCTTCTGCGCCTGCCCGATGTGGAAGTCGGCCAGTTCCTTGCCGATGTTCCGCGATCCGGAGTGCAGCATCAGCCAGACCGAACCCGACTCGTCGAGGCAGAACTCGATGAAGTGGTTACCCGATCCGAGCGTTCCCATCTGCTTCGTGGCACGTTCCTGACGGAACTTGACCGCATCGGCCACCCCGTCGAACCGTCCCCAGAAGTCGTCCCAGCCCGGCGCCCGGAAGCCGTACAGCCGGTCCGGCTCCACGACCTCGTCATGCATGCCGCGGCCCACCGGAATGGCCTGCTCGATCTTCGACCGGAGCCGGGACAGGTCGCCCGGCAGGTCATTGGCCGTCAGGGAGGTCTTCACCGCGGACATTCCGCAGCCGATGTCCACACCGACCGCCGCCGGACAGACCGCACCGTGCATCGCGATCACCGAACCGACCGTCGCGCCCTTGCCGAAATGAACGTCCGGCATGACGGCGAGACCCTTGATCCAGGGCAGCGTGGCCACGTTGCGCAGCTGCTGCATCGCGACGTCCTCGACCGAGGCCGGGTCGGCCCACATACGGATGGGAACCTTCGCGCCCGGCACCTCTACATAAGACATAGTTCCTCGATTCCCCCGAAAAGTCTGAAAGCGCAAAACCGGTGCCAAGGTCGGCAAATGAGTCGGTCGACCGGCATTCACAGCGGCGCGTGCGATACACATTGTGTCCACCGGTCGCCATCGAGCGGCAACCGTTTTTCGCACGAAGGGAGCCCAGGACCGTGCGACGAATGGCCTACGTAACCGGCACCGCGCTACTGGCAGCGCTCGTCGTCGGCTGCACCACCGACACCGGAACCGGTGGTTCCGCAGCCGACAGCAAGCCCGGCGAGACACCTGTCGCCGTCGCGGCACCCGGCAAGTACCGCACTCTTCCCGAGCCTTGCGGCGCCGTCGCGACGTCCACGCTGAAGGACCTGCTCCCGGGCGCCGCCGAACTCTCCGAGGAGCAGCAGAAGAAGGTGTACGAGGGCACCGCCGACGTCACCTACAACACCGACCGCCGGGTCGGCTGCCGCTGGAAGTCCGAAGCCCCCTCCTCCTCGCACACCCTGTCCATCGACTTCGAGCGCGTCGTGTCCTACGACCCCGTCGTGAGCGACGACGACCGCGCCCGCGAGGTGTACACGGAGAAGGAGACTTCCGCCGGTCTGACCTCGCCCTCCGCGACCTCCGACAGCGCGGACAGCAGCACGAAGGACGGCGCGAAGGACGGTACGAAGGACAGCGCGAAGGACAGCGCGAAGGACGGTACGAAGGGCACGAAGAAGCCGACGTCCCCCGCCGCTTCCGATCCCGCCTCGGACTCCGCCTCGCACGCCCTGGCCGTTCCCACCCCCGAAGGCGGGAACACCGAAGGCGGGAACACCGACGACGGAAACACCGGCGACGGCTCCGGCGGCCCGGACGAGAGCCTTCAGCCACGCGTCCTCGACGACCTCGGCGACAACGCGTTTCTGGACGATCTGCTCACCCGGGCAGGTTCCACCGCACAGCACCGCACGGTGAGCGTGGTATTTCGCACATCGAACGTCATCGTGACCGTCGAGTACACCGAGCAGCCGACCGTCTCCAGCATGGTCCCCGACAGCAAGGAACTGCAGGAGAAGGCCCAGGCAGTGGCCCGGAACCTGGTCGACAAGTTCAGCGAATGACCCCGTCCCGGGCGCCCCTGGCACGCGTCGCCCCCGGCCACCGGGCCCTCGGCCGGGGCGGCATCCCGTCGCAGTCCGTCGTACCGTGGCCCTCCGGAAACCCATCCGGAGCAGCTTCCGGGACACCCTCCGGAACACCGGTCGACCACCCGCCCGACCACCTGGCAGCCCGCCCGCCGCGCCACCCGAGTGAAGGAACCATGCACCGTTCAGCCCCGCGACTCTCCCGCATACTCGCCTGCGCCGCCGTTCCGGTGATGCTCGTCGTCGCCGGCTGCTCGTCGGACTCCGGCGACAAGAAGGAATCGGGCTCGTCCGCGTCGTCCACATCGCCGAGCGCGAGCAAGAAGGCGGAGCCGACCGTCGAGCCCGCGAAGTTCGCCGCGCTGCCCGACCCGTGCAAGTCGATCACCAAGAAGACGGCCGCCTCCCTGGTTCCCGCGGCGAAGTCCAAGAACGGCACGGCCACCACCTCCAGCGACACCTCGTACCGCGCCGGCTGCTCCTGGAACGGCCTCGACGACAACGGGGTGAAGGGTTCCCAGTACCGCTGGCTCGACGTCGGCTTCACCCGCTTCGACTCGGACCAGGCCCTGGGCAGCGGCGCCAAGCGCGCGCAGCAGGACTTCGAGAAGCAGGTCGCCAAGGCCAAGGCGGCCGAGGGTGCCAAGAAGGTCGCCGAAGCGCCCGTCAGCGGCATCGGCGAGCAGGCCACCAAGATCACCTACGACCTCACCAAGACGGGTGAGGACTTCAAGTACGCGACGGTCGTGGCCCGGACGGAGAACGTCGTCATCACCCTCACCTACAACGGCGCGGGTTACGCGGGCTCGAAGACCCCCTCCGCCGACGACATCCTGAAGGGCGCCGAGAAGGCGGCCAAGGAGGCGGTGGCCTCCATCGCCGCCGGCGCGAAGTCGGACAAGCCGGCCGGCTCGGACAAGCCGAGCGAGAAGGCCACGGACAAGGTCGACGACCCCAAGGCGTCCGGCGACGACTCCTCGGACGGCAAGTCGACCGGCAGCAAGACGACGGACAAGAAGACCTCCGCCCACAAGACGTCCGTCAAGAAGACGAGCTAGGGCCTCTCAACACCCCTGCCCAGAAGCAGCTTTTCGAAGCCCGGCACTCCCCCGAGTACCGGGCTTCGCCCCTCCCCGCGCAACACGCCGCGTTCCCATGTGCCAGGCTGTGCCCGCCAGAAGTCGCAGCAGGACGCCGAAAGAGACGTCACAGCACGACGTCGGATACGGGAAACGGGGAGGGGAACGCGGGTGGCCGCGATGCAGCTGACACGCACCCACCGGATACTCATCGGTCTCGTGGTCGCCGGTGCGGTGCTCATCGCCGCGATCGGATTCGCGGGCTCGTACGCGGCGGTGCGCGAGCTCGCCCTCCAGAAGGGCTTCGGGGACTTCTCGCTGGTCTTCCCGATCGGCATCGACGCGGGCATCTGCGTCCTGCTCGCCCTGGACCTGCTGCTGACCTGGCTGCGCATCCCGTTCCCGCTGCTGCGCCAGACGGCCTGGCTGCTGACCGCCGCGACGATCGCCTTCAACGGCGCCGCGGCCTGGCCCGACCCGCTCGGCGTCGGCATGCACGCGGTCATCCCGGTGCTGTTCGTGGTCTCCGTCGAGGCCGCCCGCCACGCGGTGGGCCGGATCGCCGACATCACGGCCGACAAGCACATGGAGGGCGTCCGGCTCACCCGCTGGCTGCTCTCCCCCGTACCGACGTTCCGGCTCTGGCGCCGGATGAAGCTCTGGGAACTCCGGTCGTACGAGCAGGTCATCAAGCTCGAACAGGACCGGCTGATCTACCAGGCCCGCCTCCAGGCCCGTTTCGGCCGCAACTGGCGCCGCAAGGCCCCCGTCGAGTCCCTGATGCCGCTGCGCCTGGCGAAGTACGGGGTCCCGCTGGCCGAGACCGGCCCGGCCGGCCTCGCCGCCGCGGGCGTCGAACCGGCCCTGCTGCCCCCGGCCCCGGCCCCGGCCCAGGTCGAATCGGGCGAGTCCCAGCCCGAGTTGCCCTACGCCCCCGAGCAGCAGTACGCCCAGCAGGACGAGCACCACCAGCCGCAACACCAGCACCAACTGCACGGGCCGCACCAGCAGTACCAGCAGCACGGCCACCCCTCCGACCCGGCCGCCGCCGAGGAATGGCCCCAGGAGGGCCCCGGCTCGCACGAGAGCCCGTGGTTCGCGGCGCCCCAGGTGCCGGACGACGCGTACGAGAGCGCCTACAACCCGACATACGTCGAGGGTCTGGAGCCGACCCCGGTGATGGTCCCGTCGGGCCCCGGCGGCCGCACCCGCCCCCTGGGCAACGTGGGCACGATCGGCGCCGTCCCGGGCCCCCGCACCGCGGAGCACCAGCAGCAGGAACAGGCCCAGCAGGCCCAGCAGGCCCATGAACAGCCTCAGCTCCACGAACAGCCGCAGCTCCCGAAGCAGGCCAAGGAACAGGCCAAGGAGCCCGAGCCGGACCCGGCCGAGTGGGCGCAGGAGGACGCGGAGTTCGCCGAGATCGCGTACGAGGTGTTCGCCGCGTTCGTGAACCAGCACAACGACTACCCGAGCGTCGACGCCCTGGACATACACGTCACGGACGGCCACAACGTCAGGCACCCGCGCAGCGCGGCACTGATCCGCCGCCTGATGCCGGAGTTCAAGAACCGCTACCACGCCGAACTCGAAGCGGACCACATCGCCTGAGCCCCCGAGGGCTGTCCCGTGGCCGCATCCGATCGGCGGCAACGACGGAGGGCCGTCACCCGAATCACCGGGTGACGGCCCTCCGTACGTACGAAACAGCTGGACCGCTACGCGCCCAGGAGCCTGCGTACCCGCTCCGCCCCCACGGCCAGCAGCAGCGTGGGCAGCCGCGGCCCGGTGTCCCGGCTGACCAGCAGCCGGTACAGCAGCGCGAAGAACGACCGCTGCGCGACCTTCAGCTCGGGCGTCGGCTTGGCGTCCGGCTCCAGGCCCGCCAGGATCTTCGGCACGCCGTAGACGAGCGTGGTGAGCCCGTCCAGCGACCAGTGCGAGTCCAGCCCCGCCAGGAGCAGCCGCAGCGACTCCCGGCCCTCGTCGTCCAGCGAGCCGAGGAGCTCCTTGTCCGGCTCGTCGCGGACGATGGTGCGGGCCTCGGCCGGGACCTGGCTGGTGATCCAGTTCTCGGCGCGGTCGAGACGGGGCCGGGCCTCGTCCAGCGAGGTCAGCGGGTTCTCCGGGTCCAGCTCGCTCAGGATGCGCAGCGTCTGCTCGTCGTGCCCGGCCGTGATGTCGGCGACCGACGCGAGCGTGCGGTACGGCAGCGGGCGCGGCGTACGCGGCAGCTCACCGGCGGCCGTGCCGATGGCCCGCGCGTACGCGGCGGCGTCGGCCGGCAGCACCGAGCCGTCGGTGACCTTGCGCGCCAGCGAGTCCCACTCGTCGTAGAGCCGCTGGATCTCCTGGTCGAAGGCGATCTTGAAGGACTGGTTGGGCTTGCGGCGCGCGTACAGCCAGCGCAGCAGCGGCGCCTCCATGATCTTCAGCGCGTCGGCCGGGGTCGGCACGCCGCCCTTGCTGGAGGACATCTTCGCCATGCCGGAGATGCCGACGAAGGCGTACATCGGGCCGATCGGCTGCACGCCGTCGAAGATCTCGCGGACGATCTGGCCGCCGACGACGAACGAGGAGCCCGGCGAGGAGTGGTCCACGCCGCTCGGCTCGAAGATCACGCCCTCGAACGCCCAGCGCATCGGCCAGTCGACCTTCCAGACCAGCTTGCCGCGGTTGAACTCGCTCAGCCGCACCGTCTCGGCGAAGCCGCAGGCCGTGCAGGTGTAGTTCAGCTCGGTGCTGTCGTCGTCGTACGACGTGACGGTCGTGAGGTCCTTCTCGCAGTTGCCGCAGTAGGGCTTGTACGGGAAGTAACCGGCCGAACCGCCGCTGCCGTCGTCCTCGCTCGCCGCGCCGGAGCCCGCCTCGGCCTCCAGCTCGGCCTCGTCGGCCTTCTTCTGCTGCTGCGGCTTCTTGCCGCCCTTGGCGCCCGCCGCGGCCGGGTCCTTCTTCGTCCGGTACCGGTCGAGGACGGCGTCGATGTCGGCGCGGTGCCTCATCGCGTGCAGGATCTGCTCGCGGTAGGCGCCCGCCGTGTACTGCTCGGTCTGGCTGATGCTGTCGTACTCGACGCCCAGCTCGTCCAGCGCGGCCGTCATGGCGGCCTTGAAGTGCTCGGCCCAGTTCGGATACGCGGACCCGGCCGGGGCGGGCACCGAGGTCAGCGGCTTGCCGATGTGCTCGGCCCAGGACTCGTCGATCCCCGGGACGCCATTGGGCACCTTGCGGTACCGGTCGTAGTCGTCCCACGAGATCAGGTGCCGGACGGTGTACCCCCGGCGGCGGATCTCGTCGGCGACCAGGTGCGGGGTCATGACCTCGCGGAGGTTGCCCAGGTGGATCGGGCCGGACGGGGAGAGGCCGGACGCGACGACGACCGGTTTGCCAGGCGCACGACGCTCCGATTCGGCGATGACATCGTCCGCGAAGCGGGAGACCCAGTCGGCCTCGGTGCTGCTCTGACTCTGAGCCACGGTCTGCACGTCCTTCTCTCTTGTAGGACTCGTAGGAACACCCTTGTGGGACTCGTAGGGGCTCCGCCCATTCTCCCAGGTCCCACCGGCAGCGCGAAAACGGCTTTACCGCCCGTGGAATACTGGGTGTGATCCCTTGTACTCCTACGGAAACGGCAGCCAGCCCATGGCCTCGGTCAATTCCCTCGCTTCCACGCTCCAGCAGCAGCTGGCGGACGCCCTGACGGCAGCTCTGCCGGATGCCGGCACCGCGGACCCGCTGCTGCGACGAAGCGACCGGGCCGACTTCCAGGCCAACGGCATCCTGGCCCTCGCCAAGAAGCTCAAGGGCAACCCGCGCGAGCTCGCCTCCCAGGTCACCGCAGCGCTCCCGGCGGGCGGCCCGATCAAGGAGATCGAGGTCTCCGGCCCCGGCTTCCTCAACGTCACGCTCGCCGACAGGGCGATCATCGAGACCCTGGCCGCGCGCGCCGCGGACGACGAGGGCCGCCTCGGTGTGCCGTACAACAGCGCCGCGGGCACCACGGTCATCGACTTCGCGCAGCCGAACGTGGCCAAGGAGATGCACGTCGGCCACCTGCGTTCCGCGGTGATCGGTGCCGCGATGGCGCAGATCCTGGAGTTCACGGGCGAGTCCGTGGTCCGCAGGCACCACATCGGTGACTGGGGCACCCAGTTCGGCATGCTCATCCAGTACCTGACCGAGCACCCGGGCGAGCTGACCCACGAGGGCGACGGCGGCGAGGTGGACGGCGAGGCCGCCATGTCCTCGCTGAACCGGCTCTACAAGGCCTCGCGTGCGCTCTTCGACTCCGACGAGGAGTTCAAGGCCCGCTCCCGGGACCGCGTCGTGGCGCTCCAGGCCGGCGACGAGGAAACCCTCGCCCTGTGGCAGCGCTTCGTCGACGAGTCGAAGATCTACTTCTACTCGGTCTTCAACAAGCTCGACATGGAGATCCGGGACGCCGACATCGTCGGCGAGTCCGGCTACAACGCCATGCTGGAGGAGACCTGCCGGATCCTGGAGGAGTCGGGCGTCGCCGTCCGCTCCGAGGGTGCGCTCTGCGTCTTCTTCGACGACGTGAAGGGCCCGGACGGCAACCCGGTTCCGCTGATCGTCAAGAAGTCGAACGGCGGCTACGGCTACGCGGCGACCGACCTCTCCGCGATCCGCGACCGGGTGCAGAACCTCAAGGCGAACACCCTGCTGTACGTCGTGGACGCCCGGCAGGCCCTGCACTTCAAGATGGTCTTCGAGACCGCCCGCCGGGCCGGCTGGCTGAACGAGGACGTCAAGGCCGTGCACCTCCCCTTCGGCACGGTGCTCGGCAAGGACGGCAAGCCGTTCAAGACCCGTGAGGGCGAGACGGTCCGGCTGGCCGACCTCCTGGACGAGGCGATCGACCGGGCGTCCGCCGTCGTGCGCGAGAAGGCCAAGGACCTCACCGAGGACGAGATCACCGAGCGCGCCACGCAGGTCGGCATCGGCGCGGTGAAGTACGCGGACCTGTCCACGTCGGCGGCCCGCGACTACAAGTTCGACCTGGACCAGATGGTGTCGCTGACCGGCGACACCAGCGTGTACATCCAGTACGCGCACGCCCGGTCCCGCTCGATCAAGCGCAAGGCGGGCGAGCTGAAGTCCCAGCCCCACCCGGAGCTGGAGCTGGCCCCGGCCGAGCGCGCGCTGGCCCTGCACCTGGACCAGTTCGCCGAGGTCGTGGCCGAGGTCGCCACCGCGTACGAGCCGCACAAGCTGGCCTCGTACCTCTACCAGCTGTCGTCGCTCTTCACCACGTTCTACGACCAGTGCCCGGTACTCAAGCCCGAGGTCCCGGGCGATGTGGCCGAGAACCGCCTCTTCCTCTCGGACCTCACCGCCCGCACCCTGCACCAGGGCATGGAGCTGCTCGGCATCCGGACCCCCGAGCGCCTCTGACCCCCGGCGCCCCTGCCCGGGGCGCCCGCCCGTACGCACCGGCCCGGTGGCGAGACCGGGAGCCTAGTTCGGCTCCGCGGTCTCCCACTGGGCCGTGTCGTACTGGTACCTGTACTCCGGCCGGGCCTTGATGCTGCTGGTACGGAACGGCTTCCCGCCGTCGTCGATGCGCAGCGTCCCCTCCCGGCCGCCACTGCTCCACTCCAGCTCCAGGTACCAGCTGACGTCGTGGCCTTCGACGTGGGCGTTGAGGTCGAACACCTCCACATCGGTGGAGGACACCCGGAACGGGAAGTTCTTCGGCGGCACCCGCACGTCCCCCTGCTGACCCGCCACCGGGGTGAGGGTCGGCCGGCCGTCGTCGAGGTCGATGTCGAAGGACTGCGGGGTGATGCCGCTTCCGCAGCCCTCCCCCATCGAGTACGCCGACCAAGCCAGCGGCGCCTTCCGGGACAGCGTCCGCACATGCAGTCCGTTCAGCACGACGGCCTGCCCCGACTTCCCCTGCACGGTGACTTCGAGCAGCATGTCGCCGCCGTCCACCCCGCCGAGCGCCCTGGCCCAGCCGCGGGTGTCCTGCGGCGGGGGCGGCGGAGGCACGTCGTTCGGCTTCTGGTCCAGCACGTAGTACTTGCCGCAGGGCTCTTCCCAGTTGTACGAGCTGATGGTGGCGCTCAGCGGTACGCCCCCGCTCTGCTGCCCACCCGACCCGGCTCCCGTGCCGTGCCTCCCGGACGTGGCGGAGGCGCCGCCGGACGGCGGGGACGAGACGGTCGCCGAGCCGGACAGTACGGGCTTGCCCGACTTCTTCGCCCCGCTGGGCGAGGCGGTGGGGCTCCTGTCGCGGCCGAGCAGGGCGGGCGCGGACCCGTCCGGGTCCTGGCCGTCCACGGCGGGGGCGTTGCTGAGATCGTCGGTGTCCTTGCCCGACAGATTATTGACGACGATCGAGGTGGGCACGCTCAGCGCGACGACGGCGACGGCCGCGAGCAGCACGCGCGCCCGCCGGGAGGACGGGAACCGCCTGGGCCGGCTCGCCCCGCCTGCCACGATCGTGGGCTCGGCTTCGAACGTGGGCTCGGACGTGGGCACCGACACGAACGTGCCGCCGCCCCCACCCTCTTCCCCGTCCCGCCCTCCGGACGAATCCCCGGCCCCGGCCTCGGCCTCGGCCTCGGCCTGAGAGCCACGCCCCGCATCCGGAGACGTGTCCGCAGCCGCAGGAGCGGGAGCAGCCGCGGCAGGGCGCCGCCGGGCCGCATCCGCCACGATCCACCGCCGGTGCAGCTCCACCAGCTCGTCCGGCCCGGCCCCGCACAACCGCGCCAGCCGTTCCACCGGGGCGTACTCGTTCGGCACCGCATCACCGTTGCAGTACCGGTGGAGCGTCGACGTGCTGACGTGCAGTCTCCCGGCGAGAACCCCGTAGCTGCGCCCCGAACGGTCCTTCAGTTCCTTCAGCAGAGCCGCGAATTCCCCGGCCTCCGGCGTCGCCACTTCGGCGTTCCCCCTCCTGATCCGTCCCAGAACAGCGTTCCAGGGACGTGGAATCTGCCCAGGTCACAGTACGCGCAGGCATTCCAGCTTCCCCAATGGGCTGTTCGGCGTTGCGGGCGGATTCCGCCGCGCCGCAAGCTGTGGACACACCGCAGCGACCACCGGGACGACGCAGTGCGAATCCACTTCCGCATCGAGCTCATCGATGTCGTGGCCATCGGCGTGTTGATCGTGTCCACCGCGATCGTCATGGTCCTGATCTGCCACAACTGACCGAACAACATCACCAGCCCACACACGGGGAGTACCACCATGCGCAGCAACCGCATCCGCACCACCGCCCTCGCCGCGACCGCCCTCCTGGCCGCCCTCTCGCTCACCGCCTGCGGCGGCAACGACAACGGGAACGACGGCAAGGCAGGCGCGGCGGCTCCGGCAGCGAACACCACCGCCACCACCCCCGACACGGGCAAGGACGCCAAGGACGCCAAGGAGACCGACAGCGACACGGCCAATGCCCCCGCCGAGAACGTCTCCACCGCGGCCAAGGGCTCCACCGGCGGCAGCAAGAGCGGGAAGAGCAGCGTCGGCACCACCGCAAGCGGCAGCAAGTCCCCCGTCACCTGCACCGGCTCGAACACCAAGGTCACCGTCAGCAAGGTGAGCCGCCCCATCAACCACCTGCTGCTCACGGCGACCAACACCGGCTCCGTGCCCTGCTACGCGTACAACGCACCGGCACTCGGCTTCGACGACGCCCAGGCCGCCTTCCCGGTCCTCCGCGACAGCATCCCGCAGGCCGTGGTCACCCTCGCGCCGGGCCAGTCCGCCTACGCCTCCATCGGGCTGTCCGGTGAGCCCGACGGGCAGGAGCTGCACAAGAGCGCCCACCTCACGGTGTACTTCACCGGCAAGAGCAACCAGGGCTCCACGGGCGCCCCCGCCAAGCTGACCCTCCCCGCCGGCACCTCCTGGGGCGACAACGGCTTCGTCACCTACTGGCAGAGCGAAATGGCCGACGCCCTCATGTACTGATCCGTCAGCACGTACGGATCCGCCGACACGTACTGATCCGTCAGCGCCTCGCCGGGGTCGTCCGCTCTCGCGGACGGCCCCTTGCCCGTCCCCCGACCGGACGGTTCGCGAGGGTCCCGCATGCAGACGGCGCGCCGGGGCCGGGACGCGCCCAGCCGCAGCCGTCGAACGGTCTCCGGTAACTGCACAGTGACTCCCGTTCTCCGCGCAGGACGGGCGGTACGGACTGCCGCAGGGCGTAACGTCCCACCCACGCCCAACAGCCGGACATCTGCACTACGTTGACCGGTAGTCGACCCACGGGGGACACCGCATGGACCGGACCCGTCTGAAGTCACTGGGCTCTCTGGTGTCCGCGCTCGCGCTCGCGGCCCTCCTGCCGGTCCTCGTCGCGCTGTGGGTCGGCGACGGCGTGCAGAAGCTGCTCACCGGCGACTCCGCCACGGTCCACAGCGTCACGCAGTGCGTGGAGGGCGGCGGGCAGTTGCCTGCCGCCCACTGCTACGGGACGTGGGCGTTCGCGGACGGCCGCACGGCCTCCGGCGAGATCACCGGCGCCGAGGTGGCCGCCGGTGACACGATCTTCGCGGGCGACGGCTGGGCGTACGACTCCACGTCCCCGCTCCACTGGCGGATCTGGACCCCGGTCACGATCTTCGGCGCCGGAGCCGCCGCCCTGACGGCCTCCTGGCTGAGCTACCGCAGATCCCGCGACGCCCCGGCCCCCGGCCGATCCCACGAGGACGAGCACTAGCATCGGCCGCATGGCGATGTTCGTGCACCTGACACCCTCGGCGAACGCGGCGCGCGTGCGCCGTTCCGGAATACGGGCCGTCAGCCACGGCCGCGACGCATCGCAGTCACGGGGCCTCTACTGCTTCCCCGTCCTCCCCTCGTACACCCTCACCCACCAGTGGCTGCGCGAGCTGGCCAGGCACGGCGGCCCGCGCGGACTCGTCGCCGTGCACATCCGCCTGCCGGACGACGAACCCGTCACCGTGGGCCGCTACCACCGCGACCCCGTGACCGTCACGGCCGCCGAAGCCGTACGCCGTGTCGCCGCCCTGCCCGACCCGCGCGGCTGGGAAGTGTTCGTCCCCCGGCCCGTCACCCGGCGCGAGGTGCACCGTATCCGCGCGGTCAGCCAGGTCACCGGCTGGCGGTACTTCCCCGACTCGAACGGCAAGGCGCCCTGCACCTGCTTCGGCTGCCGGGTACGCGGCGAGTACGGATCACAGCGCCTGCGTCAGCGCCGACCGCACCCCCTCGACGGGCCTCCCCCCGCCTCCGCGGTCCTCGTGCGCCGGATCGCCGCGGCGGGCAGCCCCGGCGACCCCGAACAGCTCATCCAGGCCCTGCACTGGTTCGGGATGCGCCGCCGCGGACCGGTCGACCAACTGGCCCACCTCGCGGACCACCCGGACCCGAAGGTCCGCAGGGCCCTCGTATGGGCCGTCGAGAACTGGTCGTCCCATGGCGCCACGGAACTCCTCCACCGCCTCGCCCAGGACCCGGACGCGACGGTCCGGGAGGCCGTCGAGTCCAGCGCACCCGAGACCTGAGGCCCCTCGCCCCGACCGGGCTCGAACCCGTACAGATTTCTTGTACGGGTCGTACGCGCGTAACGCGGGCGCGCAGGTGGAAGTTGGCTCGGTATGCACCCCGGGAAGCGGAAGCGCAAGAACGCGTCGGCAATGAAACTTGTGGGCAAGCTGGTCGCCGTCTTCCGCAGGGCGGCCGGCCTGACCCAGACCCAACTCGCCGACCTGGTGGGCCACCAGGTGGAGACGATCTCCTCCATCGAACAGGGCAGACGCGCCCTACTGCCCGACCTGGCCGCCAAGCTGGACGAACTGCTGGACACCAAGGGCGCGTTGAAGGAGGCCGTGGCGCACATGCCGGAGATCGATCTGATCCCGGCGTGGGCGGAGGAGTACTTGGGGCTGGAGCGGGAGGCCCTGGCGCTGTCCTGGTACGACAACCAGGTCGTACCGGGCCTTCTCCAGGCGGACCGCTACGCCCAGGCGGTGTTCCGCAACCGGGTCCCGGCCTTCAGCGAGGAAAAGGTGGCGATTCAGACGGAAGCCCGCCTGGAACGCCAGGAGATCCTTCATCGGCCGTCGCCCCCGACCATCAGCTTCGTCGTCTGGGAACCGGTCCTGATGCTCCAACTCCTGGACGACGAAGGGCACGCGGAGCAGTTGAACCACCTGCGTACCTGCGCCGCGCTCCCCGGCGTCTGCCTCCAGGTCCTGCCACTGAACCACCGCACCCATGCCGGGCTGAACGGCCCGTTCATCCTGCTGGAAACCCCGGACTTCCAGCGCGTCGCCTACTCAGAGACACAGCGCGGCAGCCTGCTCGTCTCCGACCCCGACGAGGTCAGCATCCTCGCCCAGAAATATGCGATGCTGCGAGCCCAGGCCCTCAGCCCTGAAGACACCGTGGGCCTGCTGGACCGTCTGCTGGGAGAGCAATGAGCACTGCACGCAAGTGGTTCAAGTCCAGCTACAGCGGCGACGAAGGCGGCGCCTGCCTCGAAGTCGCCTACGAGTGGCAGAAGTCGAGCCACAGCGGCAGCGAAGGCGGCGAGTGCGTCGAGGTCGCCGCCCACCCCGCCGCCATCCACATCCGCGACTCCAAGAACCCCGACGGCCCCATCCTCACCGTCGCCCCCACCACCTGGGCGGCCTTCGCCGGCTTCGCCGCCGACCGGCGACTCGTCTGAATCCACCGGAGGGATACCACCGCATGGCTGTCATCCACCGCACCACGCTGACGCCCACCAAACTGGAACTCCTCGCCTCCTGGCTGCCCGCACAGCCCTGGTACCGCGGCAAGGGGCGGCAGCCCGAGCTGGCCAGGACCGGCGGGTTCCGGCTGGACGACCCGAAGGGCGAGGTGGGGATCGAGTTCATGGCGGTCACCGACACCTCGGGGGACCAACCGGTCACGTACCAGGTGCCGTTCAGCTACCGCGGCACACCGCTCGCGGGCGCCGACGACGCGCTCATCGGCACGACCGAGCACGGGGTGCTGGGGCAGCGGTGGGTGTACGACGGGACGCGTGACCCGGTCCTCGTCGCCCAGCTGTTCGCGCTCGTCCTCGGCAAGGCCGAGCCGCAGATGCAGAGCACGAGCGACACCCCCGACCCGTCCGTCATCGCCCGGTTCGCCGAATCGGACACCCTGGCGGAGATCGCCGCCACGACCGCCACCGACGACCCGAACGGCACGGACCTCCTGG
Source organism: Streptomyces sp. NBC_00984 (assembly GCF_045162475.1). Taxonomy (NCBI): domain Bacteria; kingdom Bacillati; phylum Actinomycetota; class Actinomycetes; order Kitasatosporales; family Streptomycetaceae; genus Streptomyces; species Streptomyces sp. NBC_00984. Next base: position 5,205,406 of record NZ_CP108734.1, on the reverse strand, counting down.
TCGCGACGGCACCCGCAGGCCGCCTGCTGACCCTCCACATCAACCGCGTTCTCCACCCCGGGCAGAACGCGGACGGACGGGCACTCGGCCACGTCACCGCGGACGCGCCGCTGCCCGACGGCACCACTGCGCGCACCGCGTACGTCGTCGTTCACGCACGCCCGTAGCCCGGACCGCCCTGCCCCGCCCGGCCGTTGTCAGTGGTCGCGCCTAGAGTTCGGTTCATGGCGACGCTCCCGAACCCGCTCCCGTCCCTGGCCACCTCAGGGCTTCGACTCCCGCCCGGCTCACTGGTGGACGCCACGATCGACGGCATCTGGCACGAGCCGCTGCTCTGGTGCGCCGACGAGCCCGCGTCCCACGGGACGTGGCGCGCGCTGCGCGCGGCCGGGCGGACGGTCGGCCTGCTCCCCGTGCTGATCGACGGCGGGCGACGCGACCAGTGGCCCGACGACTGGGACCTGATCCCGGACAGCACGTCGTACCCCGGCGATCACGACGCCGAGGAGGTGCTCAGCGAGTACTGGGAGGACTGCGCGCCCGAGGAGCTCGACGCCGCCGAGGGCGACTGGCCGGGCCTGGCCCCCGTCCCGGCCGCCGAGGGGCAGGACACCCCCGACGACCTGGCGGCCGCCATCGCCGAGGAGTGCGTCGGCCCGGACGGCTGGTACCCCGGCTCGCGGGTGGCGCTCGTCCCGGCCCGGCGCAGCGCGGACATACCGGCGGCGATCGGCTGGTCGGGCCCGGTCAACTTCGAGGACGACACGGCCCGGCTCTGTGCCGTGCTCCGCTCCTGGGAGGACCGCTTCGGCATACGGGTCGTGGTGCTGGGCTTCGACACCCTGACCGTCTCGGTCGGGCGCCCGCCCACCACCCTCCCGGAGGCCCGCGCGGTCGCCGCCGAGCACTTCGCTTTCTGCCCGGACAACATCAACCAGAACCCGCCGTACGACCTCGACGTCTACGCCGAGAAGATGGTGCTGAACCAGGAGACCTGGTCGTTCTGGTGGGACTGACCCGAACCGACCGGAGGCCCTAGGTGTATTGATCACGAGCGTTGTTGACAGGACTGGGTCTTGCTCATGGCGCAGACCGCCGGCCGCGATCGGCCTCGCCGTGGCCGCGCCCGTCACCGTGTTCTTCACCTGGGTCGCCTTCATGACTCTGATCAACTGGCCCTGAGCCTTCGAGCGGAGGAACACCGCCCATGAACCCCGAGCCGGCCCCGGACGAAGCCACCCGCGCCACCCGCGCCGGCCACCTCGTCGAAGAGTTCCGCGCCCTGCCCGCCACCAGCGACCGCAGACGCGAGATCGTCGCGCAACTGGACGGCGACTGCGGCAACGCCGACGTGGTGGCCTTCCTCACCGCCCTCGTCGCCGACCCGCAGGAGTACGACCTCGCCCGCACCGAGGCCGCCACCGTCCTGCGCCTGTGGCCCCCGGCCGACCCCGACCTGCGCCACCGCGCGGGCAGGGCCCTGCTGGCGGCGCTGAACGACCCCGAGGAGGATCTGGTGCGCCAGTACGCGGCGATGGCGCTCGGCCCCTACGCCTCGGACGACCCGGCGGTCACCGAGGCTCTGATAGCCGCCGGAGGGTCCGAGGAGGACCCCCTCGTCCAGGCCTGCGCGAGATCCGCCCTGGAAGAGGCGGGCCTCGCTTGAGCACGCCCGGGGCTCACGCCCGGTCGCCGCGCCCGCCGACAAAGTCGGGTATCACGGACTGTTCCTCCGGAAAGGCCGTCCGGTACGCGTTCACCACTCGTGTCTGACGGGCCCCGGGACAACCAGATCGCGATCCGGAACGTCCTCTCTCACAAGCCCCGCGCCACCGGTACGGGACGGTGAACGAGGAGCTGGAGCATGGCCCGAAGCCCCATCCACCCCATCCGCCCCATCCGCGCGATCCGCCATCGCAGACTCGGTATCGACTACCCCCGCCGGGGGAAACGTACTTGGCGCCGTTGGATCCCTTCGTGGCGGCAGGCGCTGAGCGGGGTCATGCTCGGACTCGTCGCGCTGGCCGGCCTGTTCGCCGTGGTGTACGCGTCCGTCGACATCCCGAACGAGAACGACGAGGCGCGCAGGCAGGGCACCGTCTACTACTGGGCGGACGGCAGCCAGTTGGTGAGCGTGGGCGCGGTCAATCGGCAGAATGTCACGCTCGCCGACATACCCCGTTCGGTGGAGAACGCGGTCATCGCCGCCGAGAACGAGACCTTCTACTCCGACCCGGGGGTATCGGCGACGGGCATCGCCCGCGCGGCCGCAAGCATCGTCACAGGCGGTGAGACCCAAGGCGGCTCCACCATCACCCAGCAGTACGTCAAGAACACCTATCTCAGCCAGGAGCAGTCGGCCACCCGGAAGTTCAAGGAATTCTTCATCTCGCTGAAGGTCAACAACAAGCAGAGCAAGAAGGAGATCCTCCAGGGGTATCTGAACACCAGCTGGTTCGGCCGCGGCGCCTACGGCATCCAGGCAGCGGCGAACGCGTACTACGGAATCCCCGCGAAGGACCTCGACCCCAGTCAGGCGGCGCTGCTCGCCTCCCTGCTCAAGGGGGCGGAGCAGTACGACCCCGCGGGCGGCAGGGGCAACCACGAACGCGCCGTCGACCGCTGGGAGTGGATCCTCGACCGGCAGGTGGAGATCGGCACGATGACGAAGGCCGAGCGGGCCGCGTACCAGAAGTTCCCCGAGCCGAAGCCGGCCGCGAAGCCGACCAGCCTCGGCGGCCAGACCGGCTATCTCGTCGACATCGCCAACAAGTACATCAAGAAGCGTTCGGGCCTCACCGACAAGGACCTCTTCCGGGGCGGCTACCGGGTGCACACCACCTTCGACAAGGCCAGGGTGGGGCAGCTGGAGCGGGCCGTGCGCAGTGTGCGCAAGCGCGACCTCGACCCCAAGAAGCGCTCCGAGGACAAGTACGTCGAGGTCGGCGCCGCATCCGTGCGGGCCGACGGGGCCGTGGTCGCGGTGTACGGCGGAGCCGACGCGGTCACCCACTTCGCCAACAACGCCGATACCGCGGGCGTCCCCGTCGGCTCGGCCTTCAAGCCCTTCGTGCTGGCCGCAGCCCTTCAGTACGGCGACGGGATCTCCCTGGACAGCGGCTACGACAGTGGGGGGCGCCTGATCAAGGGCGGCCCGTACGCGGCACCTCCCGCCCCGTCGGGTGCCGGTCCCGGCCGGGCGATGGTCACGGCGCCGACGCCCCTGCGCGATGCGCTGATCAAGTCGTCCAACGCCACCTTCACGCTGCTCGGCAAGGACATCGGGCTGAAGAAGGTGAAGGAACTGGCGGTATCGGCCGGGCTGCACGAGGAGAGCCTGGCCCGTTTGGACAAGTCCTTTCCCCTCGGCACGTCCACACCGAGCGCGGTCAGGATGGCAGACGCGTACACCGCCTTCAGTAACGACGGCATGAGGGCCGATCCCTACTCGGTGACCAGGATGACCCGGGACGGCGAGGCGGTCGAGGGCTTCGGGAAGCCCGAGCCGCGGCGCGCGATGGACGCCTCGGTGGCCAACGATGTGAACAACACCCTGGGGATGGTGGCCTGGACGCGGCTGGGTCAGGACGGGAAGTTCGGCACGTTCGCCAGGGCCAAGGCTGCCGACGGCCTCTCGGCGGGCGCGACCGGCGAGGACGACCGGATGAAGTCGGCCTGGTTCATCGGCCACACCGAAGGGCTGACCACGGCCGTCACGATGTTCCGCAACAAGCCGGGCACCCCTCAACTGCTGGGAATGCAGGGTGTGGGCGGGCCCGATTCGGGACGCGGCAATGTCTTCCCGCTCCGGATCTGGAACGCCTACGTCACGGGGAAGTAGGCCCACGGGGAAGCAGGCCCACGGGCCAGGGGCCGGCAACGGCGTGGGGCCAAGAACCGACAGCGGCCTGGGACCGGAACTGACAACCGGACAAAGCAGCACTCTCCGCATTGGTCTTGACCAATATCCTATTGTGTGAAGAACTTGGCCGTAGCCGCCACAGAATCTTTACAAGCGCCTCCGCTGGAGAGACACGCCCCCATGCGCATATCCGCAACCGCCGCCACAGCGTTCGCAGTGCTCGGCGGAGCCCTCGTCCTCGGCCTCACGGCCGTCCCCGCCGCACAGGCCACGCCCGTCGCCGATACGGCGGGCTGCACCACCGATGCCTTCGGAATCGCCGGAAAGTACGGCGAGTTCGTCCTCGGTGACGACGTCCACTCCCCCGACGCGGAAGGCGCGGTGGCCGTCGGTGGCAATGCCGACTTCCGCGGCGGCTTCAGCGCCGCCAACGAACTGACGGCCGCGGAGGTCGACGCCCTGCCCGGCCGCGCGTCGCTCGTCGTGCGCGGCGACCTGCTCAACGGCAGTTCGGTCACCGCGGTGATGAAGGGCAACGCGGTCGTCGGCGGCAAGGTCAGCGACCGCGCCCTCGAAATGCACTCCGGCACCTTCGGCAAGAACGCCGGACTGATCGACTTCGACGCCGAGTTCAGCAAGCTCCGGTCCTACTCCACCGCACTGGCGAAGGAACCCGCGACCACCGGCACCGAAGTGGAACTGACCGGCAGCAAGCTGACCCTGGAGGGCGGGAACACCACCCGCAACATCTTCGAGGTGACGGCCGAACAGCTCGAAGGCGCCAAGGACATCTACCTCAAGGTCCCCGCCGGCGCCACCGCGGTCGTCAATGTCAGCGGCACGACGTACGACATGGCCAAGGCCGGCACCACCGGCTTCTTCCTCTCCGGCGGCCAGGACCACGTACTGGACGACAAGCTCCAGAGCGCCTCCGACGGCAAGGTCCGCGCCCGCCTGCTGTGGAACTTCCCCGACGCCACCGCGGTCACCAAGAGCAGCCAGGCCGCCTGGCCCGGCAGTGTGCTGGCCCCCAAGGCACACCTGGAGCTGGGCACCGGCGCCCCCGTCAACGGCTCGGTCTGGGTGGCCTCGCTGCACGGCTCGGGCGGCGCGGAGACGCACCACTCCCCCTTCACCGGCTGCCTCCCGGAGACCGGCGAGACCCCCGGCACCACGCCGCCGGTGACCGGCACGCCATCCGCCCCGGCGAGCACACCGCCGACGAGCGGCACCCCGTCCGACAGCCCGTCCGAGTCCGCACCGGCCACCCCGACCGCGTCGCAGAGCACGCCCGGCGGCAAGGACGGTGACCTGGCCTCGACCGGCAGCGGCGGCACCATCCCGCTGGCCATCGGCACCGTCGTGGTGCTCTCCGCGGGCGCCGGCCTGACCGTGGCGGCCCGCCGCCGCGCCAAGCGGGCCTGACGCGAAAGGGCGCCTGTGGGAACCCCGCACCCACGGGAATCCCACAGGCGCCCCGGCGCCTGCCCGGCTACGCGCGCCGCAGCCGCTGTGCGACCTCCGTCGCCCAGTACGTCAGGATCATCTGCGCACCCGCGCGCCGGATTCCGGTCAGGCTCTCCATGATCGCCGCGTCCCGGTCGATCCAGCCCTTCTCGGCGGCGGCCTCGATCATCGCGTACTCACCGCTGATCTGGTACGCCGCGACCGGCACGTCCACCGAGTCGGCGACCTTCGCGAGGATGTCGAGGTACGGCCCGGCCGGCTTCACCATGACCATGTCGGCGCCCTCCGCCAGGTCGAGCGCCAGCTCGCGCTGCGACTCACGGCTGTTCGCCGGGTCCTGCTGGTACGTCTTGCGGTCGCCCTTGAGCGAGGAACCCACGGCCTCGCGGAACGGCCCGTAGAACGCCGAGGCGTACTTCACGGTGTAGGCGAGGATCGAGACGTCCTCGTGGCCCGTCTGGTCGAGCGCGTCGCGGACGACACCGACCTGGCCGTCCATCATGCCGCTCGGGCCCACCACATGGGCGCCCGCGTCGGCCTGGACCTGGGCCATCTCGGCGTACCGCTCCAGCGTCACGTCGTTGTCGATCCGGCCGTCCTCGGTGAGCACACCGCAGTGGCCGTGGTCGGTGTACTCGTCCAGGCACAGGTCCGACATGACGACGAGATCGTCACCGACCTCCGCACGCACCGCGCGCAGCCCGGCCTGGAGGATGCCGTCCGGGTCGGTGCCCGCCGTGCCCCGGGCGTCCTTCTTCTCGTCCGTGGGGACGCCGAAGAGCATGATTCCGGAGACCCCGGCCGACACCGCCTCGACGGCGGCCTTCCGCAGGGTGTCCAGGGTGTGCTGCTGCACGCCGGGCATGGTCGAGATGGCGACCGGGGCGTCGATGCCCTCGCGCACGAACGCGGGCAGGATCAGATTCGCCGCATCGAGCCGTGTCTCGGCGACCATCCGCCGCATCGTCGGGGTCGTCCGCAGCCGCCGGGGGCGGGAGCCGGGGAAGTTTCCGTACACAGTCATCCTTCGAGATTAGACCCGCACACATCACCGTCTTACCGACACCTGTGCCGGAAAAAGACCGCCAAACGGGCAGGGGCCCGGCTGCCGAAGCAACCGGGCCCCTCACACTCCTCGACCTCTTCTTCGACCGAGCAGGTCAGGTCGTCGTACGACGCCGCCGCGCGCCGGGGCGCCGCTCGCTCGGCCGCGTCACCGGATCGCCGGCCTCCTTCGCCGCCTCCCGGCGTCGGGCGCCGAACTCGGCGAGCGCCTGGGCCAGCTTGTGCACCGACGGCTCCGGGGAGAGGACGTCGACGCGCAGTCCGTGCTCCTCGGCGGTCTTCGCCGTCGCCGGGCCGATACACGCGATGACGGTCACGTTGTGCGGCTTGCCCGCGATGCCGACCAGGTTCCGCACGGTCGACGACGAGGTGAAGAGCACCGCGTCGAAGCCGCCGCCCTTGATCGCCTCACGCGTGTCGGCGGGCGGCGGCGAGGCGCGGACCGTGCGGTACGCGGTGACGTCGTCGACCTCCCAGCCCAGCTCGATGAGCCCGGCCACCAGCGTCTCGGTGGCGATGTCGGCACGCGGCAGGAAGACCCGGTCGATCGGGTCGAAGACCGGGTCGTACGGCGGCCAGTCCTCCAGCAGACCGGCGGCGGACTGCTCACCGGACGGCACCAGGTCCGGCTTCACACCGAAGTCGACCAGCGCGGCGGCGGTCTGCTCACCGACGGCCGCGACCTTGATCCCGGCGAAGGCACGGGCGTCGAGCCCGTACTCCTCGAACTTCTCCCGGACGGCCTTCACCGCATTGACGCTGGTGAAGGCGATCCACTCGTAGCGGCCCGTGACCAGGCCCTTGACCGCGCGCTCCATCTGCTGGGGCGTACGGGGCGGCTCGACGGCGATCGTCGGGACCTCGTGCGGCACGGCACCGTAGGAACGAAGCTGGTCGGAGAGCGACGCGGACTGCTCCTTCGTACGCGGCACGAGAACCTTCCAGCCGAACAGCGGCTTGGACTCGAACCACGCGAGCTGGTCGCGCTGGGCGGCGGAGCCGCGCTCACCGACCACGGCTATGACGGGCCGGTGCCCCTCCGGCGACGGCAGGACCTTCGCCTGCTTCAGGACCTGGGCGATCGTCCCGAGGGTCGCCGTCCAGGTGCGCTGGCGGGTCGTCGTACCGGCCACCGTCACGGTCAGCGGGGTGTCGGGCTTGCGGCCCGCCGAGACCAGCTCACCGGCGGCCGCGGCCACCGAGTCGAGCGTCGTCGAGACGACGGCCGTGGCATCGCTCGCGCCGACCTCGGTCCAGCAACGGTCGGAGGCGGTACGGGCGTCGACGAACCTGACGTCCGCGCCCTGCGCGTCACGCAGCGGTACACCGGCGTACGCGGGCACGCCCACGACGTTGGCGACACCCGGAACGACCTCGAAGGGAATGCCGGCGGCGGCGCAGGCGAGCATCTCGGCACCGGCGTTCCCGTCCAGCCCCGGGTCGCCGGAGACGGCACGCACGACCCGCCTGCCGCCCCTCACCGCCTCCATGACAAGATTGGCCGCGTCCCTGAGAACGGGAACACCGGCGGCTGCTGACTGCGCGTCAACAACCGCCAGCTCAGGTGTGCTTACGCTTGCCCGCGCATGGCAGCGAACGACGCCGAGGACGTCCGGCTCGGCGACAAGGACGTCCGCGCTCGCGAGCGCCTCGACGGCGCGCAGAGTCAGCAGTCCCGGGTCGCCGGGACCGGCGCCGAGGAAGGTGACGTGCCCTTGTGCGGACAGGGCCGGAAAGTCGGTTGCGGCGGGGCCGGTGGGGCTCAAAGTGCTCGCTCCCCCATAAGACCGGCCGCACCCTTGGCAAGCATCTCGGCCGCGAGCTCGCGACCGAGAGCCGCCGCGTCGTCCTGCGACGTGGGAACGGGACCGGTGGTGGACAGCTGCACCAGCGAGGAACCGTCGGTGGAACCGACGACACCGCGCAGGCGCAGTTCGTTGACAGCCTGCCCGTCGACCAGGAGGTCGGCCAACGCACCCACAGGTGCGGAGCAACCGGCCTCCAGGGCGGCGAGCAGGGCACGCTCGGCGGTCACGGCGGCCCGGGTGTACGGGTCGTCGAGCTCGGCGAGCGCGGCGGCGAGGTCGGCGCTGCTCGCAGCGCACTCGATCGCCAGTGCTCCCTGGCCGGGAGCGGGCAGGACGGTGTCGACCGACAGGAAGTCGGTCACCTCACCGGTCCGGCCGAGGCGGCTGAGCCCGGCCGCGGCGAGTACCACCGCGTCCAGCTCACCGCTCCGGACAAATCCGATACGCGTATCGACGTTCCCGCGGATCGCCACGGTCTCGATGTCGAGACCGTGGTTACGGGCGTACGCGTTGAGCTGCGCCATGCGGCGCGGCGAGCCGGTACCGATGCGGGCGCCGGACGGCAGCTGCTCGAAGGTCAGCCCGTCCCGCGCCACCAGTACGTCGCGCGGGTCCTCGCGCACCGGCACCGCGGCCAGCACGAGGCCCTCGGGCTGGGCGGTCGGCAGGTCCTTGAGCGAGTGGACGGCGAAGTCCACCTCGCCGCGCAGCAGCGCGTCGCGCAGCGCCGCGACGAACACACCGGTGCCGCCGATCTGCGCGAGGTGCTCCCGCGAGGTGTCGCCGTACGTGGTGATCTCGACGAGCTCGACGGCGCGCCCGGTCACCTCGCTGACCGCGTCGGCGACGAGGCCTGACTGCGCCATGGCGAGCTTGCTGCGCCGGGTGCCCAGCCTCAGCGGCTTGTCGGCCCCCGCGCCCAGGGGTGAGTTGTCGGTCATGACCGCCCTCGATTCGGGTCGTTCAGGTCTGCCCGGGAGACGGCGGCGACCGTCTGCGGGTCGAGGTCGAAGAGTTCCCGCAGCGCATCGGCGTACCCGGCGCCGCCGGGCTCGCTGGCGAGCTGCTTGACCCGCACGGTGGGCGCGTGCAGGAGCTTGTCGACGACGCGGCGCACGGTCTGCGAGATCTCGGCGCGCTGCTTCTCGTCCAGGTCGGGGAGGCGTCCGTCGAGCCGCGCGATCTCGCCCGCGACCACTCCGGCGGCCATCGTGCGCAGGGCGACGACGGTCGGGGTGATGTGGGCGGCGCGCTGGGCGGCGCCGAAGGCGGCGACCTCGTCGGAGACGATGGTGCGCACCTGGTCCACATCGGCGGCCATCGGGGCGTCCGCCGACGCCTCCGCGAGCGACTCGATGTCGACGAGGCGCACACCGTCGAGCCGGGCCACCCCGCCGTCGATGTCGCGCGGCATGGCGAGGTCGAGCAGGGCCAGGCGCACGGGGCCGGTGCCCTGCGCGGGCACGGTGGCCCGGCGGACGGCCTGGCGCACCGCGCCGGCGCTGCCGTTCTCCACCCAGGCGGCGTGCCGGTCGACATCGGCGGGGGCGGGCACCACGGGCGCGGCGGCGGGCGTCTCGACGGCGTCGGCGACGTCCAGGCCGAGCGCCTCGGCGACGGCCTCGGCGGTCAGCACGAGACCGGTCGCGCCGGTGCACGAGACGACGACGTCGGCACGTGTCAGTTCGTCGCGGACCGCGGCCATCTCCACGGCGCGGGCGGCCACGCCCGTACCTCCGGGCTGGGCCAGGATCTCGACGAGCCGGTCGGCACGGGCCCGGGTCCGGTTGGCGACGACGATCTCGGCGACACCGGTGCGGGCCAGGGTGGCGGCGGCGAGCGAGGACATCGAGCCCGCGCCGATCACCAGGGCGCGCTTGCCCCGGGCCCAGTCGGCGACGTCCGCGCCGGCCGCGAGCTGTTCCAGACCGAAGGTGACGAGCGACTGCCCGGCCCGGTCGATCCCGGTCTCGCTGTGGGCCCGCTTGCCGACCCGCAGGGCCTGCTGGAACAGGTCGTTCAGCAGCCGGCCCGCGGTGTGGAGCTCCTGCCCCAGCGCCAGCGCGTCCTTGATCTGGCCGAGGATCTGGCCCTCGCCGACGACCATCGAGTCCAGCCCGCACGCCACCGAGAAGAGGTGGTGGACGGCCCGGTCCTCGTAGTGCACATAGAGATACGGAGTGAGCTCGTCCAGACCGACGCCACTGTGCTGGGCGAGGAGCGTGGACAGCTCGGCGACGCCCGCGTGGAACTTGTCCACGTCGGCGTACAGCTCGATGCGGTTGCAGGTGGCCAGCACGGCGGCCTCGACCGCGGGCTCCGCGGCGAGGGTGTCCTGGAGCAGCTTGGCCTGCGTCTCGGCAGCCAGCGAGGCCCGCTCCAGTACGGAGACGGGGGCGCTGCGGTGGCTCAGCCCTACGACAAGAAGACTCATGCCGGCATCACGGCGGGCATGTCCCCGTCGGGTCCCTTCCGACTGCCGGAGGCCGAGCGCACCGGAGGCGCGGCCGGGTCCGAGCTGCTCTCGGCGGTGTCCTCGCCGGCCTTGCGCTGCTCGTGGAAGGCGAGGATCTGGAGCTCGATGGAGAGGTCGACCTTGCGCACGTCCACGCCGTCGGGCACGGACAGCACGGTCGGCGCGAAGTTCAGGATGGAGGTGACGCCCGCGGCGACGAGGCGGTCGCAGACCTGCTGGGCGGCACCGGCCGGGGTCGAGATGACACCGATCGACACGCCGTTGTCGCCGACGATCTTCTCCAGTTCGTCGGCGTGCTGGACGGGAATCCCGGCGACCGGCGTTCCGGCCATCGCGGGGTCGGCGTCGATCAGCGCGGCGACCCGGAAACCACGGGAGGCGAAACCGCCGTAGTTGGCGAGCGCGGCGCCGAGGTTACCGATACCGACGATCACGACCGGCCAGTCCTGGGTGAGCCCGAGTTCGCGGGAGATCTGGTAGACGAGATACTCGACGTCGTACCCGACACCGCGCGTCCCGTACGAGCCGAGGTAGCTGAAGTCCTTGCGCAGCTTGGCGGAATTGACCCCCGCAGCCGCGGCGAGCTCCTCGGACGAGACCGTGGGTACCGAGCGCTCGGAGAGCGCGGTCAGTGCGCGCAGATACAGCGGAAGTCGGGCGACGGTGGCCTCGGGAATTCCTCGGCTACGGGTCGCCGGTCGGTGAGTTCGGCCAGTTGCCACGGTGCTCCTGCGGGATGAGCGGGGCTGCAGGCGGCCGTATTTCCCAAGGCCGCCCCGTCGAATGCAGGCTATGTCTTTGTGAACGCGTGCACAAAGATAGTGTCCGTTTTGTCCGGTCAAAGTGACCGGGGTCACGCACATTCGTCGCGCGATCCCGGAACCAAGGATCGCATCAGCCCGTTGCAGGCCCGAAGGGGGCAAAGCGGCACACACTCCTCACTACCACTCCCCCGAGAGCACTCAAAACGCCCACGATGGTAACCGGCTTTCGCTCACGACCGCAGTGCCCGGCGCAGCCTCACCGGGTCCACCCGCCAGAACGTGTGCTGTTCGTCATCGATCAGCACCACCGGAATCTGTTCCCAGTACTCCCGGTACAGCTCCTCGTCCCGGGAGATGTCCTTCTCCTCCCAGGACACGCCGGTCTCCTCGCACACCTCCCGCACCACCTGCCTCGCGTCGTCACAGAGATGACATCCAGGCTTCCCGACCAGGGTCACCATGCGTTCCGCGGGCTTCTTCTTCGTACGTCGCAGCAAGGCACTCATGCCTTCATTCTGCGCCGCGAGAGGAACTGTTCCCTCCTTGATCCGGTACGCCCGGAATCACCCGTTCAACAAATCGGCGGTCAAGAGTTCACGCCGCGGCATCCCGGCAGGTCGGGAAGGGCCGAACCGACTGGCTATGCTCACGACATGGCCGCTCTTGGATGGCTCACACCACGTAGGCGCCCCGCGACAGCACGGAGTGTGCTGGCCGGCGAGGCAGCAGCTGAGGCAGCGCGGAAATCCACCCTCCCCGACGATCGGCCCCCCGGTGCCGAGCAGGGTGCCTCCGCGAAGGCGGAGGCCGAGGAAGCGCCCTTCCCCGTCGTCGGCGACGAGCGGGCCGCCGCCTTCTTCGACCTGGACAACACCGTCATGCAGGGCGCGGCGATCTTCCACTTCGGCCGCGGCCTGTACAAGCGGAAGTTCTTCCAGCGCCGCGAGCTGACCCGGTTCGCCTGGCAGCAGGCCTGGTTCAGACTGGCGGGCGTCGAGGACCCGGAGCACATGCAGGACGCCCGCGACAGCGCCCTGTCCATCGTCAAGGGCCACCGCGTCTCGGAGCTGATGTCCATCGGCGAGGAGATCTACGACGAGTACATGGCCGACCGCATCTGGCCCGGCACCCGGGCCCTCGCCCAGGCCCACCTCGACGCCGGACAGCGCGTCTGGCTGGTCACCGCCGCCCCGGTGGAGACCGCCACGATCATCGCCCGCCGGCTCGGCCTGACCGGCGCGCTCGGCACGGTCGCCGAATCCGTCGGCGGCGTCTACACCGGCCGCCTGGTCGGCGAGCCGCTGCACGGCCCCGCGAAGGCCGAGGCGGTCCGCGCCCTGGCCGCCGCCGAGGGCCTGGATCTCGACCGCTGCGCGGCGTACAGCGATTCGCACAACGACATCCCGATGCTGTCCCTGGTCGGACACCCGTACGCGATCAATCCGGACGCCAAGCTCCGCAAGCACGCCCGCGCGCTCGACTGGCGGCTGCGGGACTACCGGACGGGCCGCAAGGCGGCCAAGGTCGGCATCCCGGCCGCGGCCGGCGTGGGCGCCATCGCGGGCGGCACCGCCGCCGCCGTCGCCCTGCACCGCCGCCGCCGCTGACGCGCCCCCGACCCGCCCGGCCCCGCCGTGGGCCGGGCGAGCCACGCCCGGACCTTCGCGGCCGATCGGAACCCCTTACCCACCGACCGCTCCGGCCAGTCGTCCTGCTCTCACACGGCCACAACCCGTCGCACCGATAGACAGATCACGAAGTAATTCGATCAACAAACGGTCACGATGTGCTACTTGATGCGTCGTTTAGTCGCTACAGAAACGACGTAATCGGTGATTTGAGCAACTGGGTGTAGCACTGCCTGTACGAAGCGTTATTCTCCTCAGACGCATTCCGGAACCCACCACTCACTACGACGAGTGACGGTTTCGCACTGCACGTGATGGAAGCTCTGCCTCTGGGAGTCCCGTGTACCCACACGTCGGGGTTGACACCTCGGGCCTGGCTACGCTGCGCGCAACGGTCGCCGACCGCTTGCGCGGCTTCGTCCCCACCGCGTACGCCGTACCCGCATTTGCCACCCCTGCACCTGTCGGCCCTTGCTATGCCCTGGCCGAACGCGGTGCGGCGGTCGGAAGACGCAGCAACCGCGGCGCAACGACCACGTCCACCGTTCGTCGGCCGACCGCCGACAGTGACAGCGCGCGCATGATGGATCTCGTCGAGCGCGCACAGGCCGGCGAGGCCGACGCCTTCGGCCGCCTCTACGACCAGTACAGCGACACCGTCTACCGCTACATCTACTACCGCGTGGGCGGCAAGGCGACGGCGGAGGATCTCACGAGCGAGACCTTCCTGCGCGCCCTGCGCCGCATCTCCACCTTCACCTGGCAGGGTCGCGACTTCGGCGCCTGGCTGGTCACCATCGCCCGCAACCTGGTCGCCGACCACTTCAAGTCCAGCCGTTTCCGACTGGAAGTGACCACCGGCGAAATGCTCGACGCCAACGAGGTCGAACGCAGCCCCGAGGACTCCGTCCTGGAGTCCCTCTCCAACGCCGCGCTCCTGCAGGCCGTGCGCCGGCTCAACCCCCAGCAGCAGGAGTGCGTGACCCTGCGCTTCCTCCAGGGCCTCTCGGTCGCCGAGACCGCCCGGGTCATGGGCAAGAACGAGGGCGCGATCAAGACCTTGCAGTACCGCGCCGTCCGCACGCTGGCCCGGCTCCTCCCGGACGATGCCCGCTGACCCACCCCCGGCCGAATCACGCTCGGCAACACGTTCATCACACACTGGTCCGATCATCCTTCGTGCGTAACCCAAGTGCCGCGCTCCTCGTTGTGCCGGTTGCAGGCCCCCTGTCGTCACCCCGTGTCCGCCGACACTCACTCATTCGTGTGGAAGCGCTCAAGGTGTGCAACCTTCCGGACCCCCAGGGGAGTCGACCGTCATGACGAGAGGAGGTGCCGCCAGTGATCGCAAACGTTTCGGCACACCGGCGGGCGAACGCCTTCGCCCAGGCCCTGGAGGAGCAGTCGCTCCGCGGTGCGGCGGCCGCACAGCCCGAGGAATCGGCCGAACCGGCCGACCACGGACCGCTGCTGGCCCTGGCGAACGGCCTCGGCGAGGTACCGCGGCCGGAGTTGGACCCCGAGGTCAAAGTGGTGCAGCGAGCCCAGCTCGTCGCCGCCATGGAGGCCATGCTCACCGAGGGCGGTGCGTCCGCGGGCCCTACGGTGCCCGAACAGCGCGCCAAGGGAGCCCACCGGGCCTCCCCGCTCCGGAAACTGCGTCCGCGTTCACGCTGGACGAAGGGCCTCGCGGCCGGCGGACTCACCGTCGGTGTGGCGGCGGGAGCCTTCGGCGGAGTGGCCGCTGCCAGTTCCGACGCCCTGCCGGGTGATTCGCTGTACGGGCTCAAGCGCGGCATGGAGGACATCCACCTCGGCATGGCCAGCGGCGACGCCGACCGCGGCGAGGTCTACCTGGACCAGGCGTCGACCAGGCTCAACGAGGCCCGCCGGCTGATGGAGCGCGCCCGCTCCGGCGCCCTGGACCACGAACAGCTCGGCGAGGTCAGGCGCACGCTCAACGGCATGACGCACGACGCCGGCGAGGGCCACCGCCTGCTCCACTCCGCCTACCAGCAGAACGGCGCCATCGGCCCCATCCAGACCCTGGACTCCTTCTCCCGCTCGCACCGCGAGAGCTGGAGCAGCCTCCGCGACCGGCTGCCCGTACAGCTGACGGACATCGGCGACAAGGTCAGCTCGGTCTTCGACGCCATAGACGAAGAGGTCCAGCCGCTGCAGTCGCTGTTCCCCCGCACCCCGGACAGCGGCGGCGCCCAGCAGTCGGACACGGGGGAACAGGGCACGCAACCCTCGCGCACGGCCCCCTCGGCGCCCACGTCACCGGAAGCCCCACACGGCCGTCCGGGCGACAGCACCTCGCCCCACCCGTCGGGATCCGGCAGCGCCCCGGCCGAGGGCCTGATCGTCGGCGGCACGGACGGCCTCCTCGGCACCCCGCCCCCGGGCACCGTGCCGTCCACCGATGGCCGGGTCAGCACCCCGCCCGCCCCGGACGTCACCCTCCCGCCGCTCCTCCCCGGCCTGCTCCCGGGCCTGGGCATCAACGGCGAGAACCTGAACGACTAGCGCCACCTCGAACGGTTGGGGGCGGGCTCACCGAGCCCGCCCCCAACCGCGTATCGGCGCACCCCTCAGAAGAACACCGACCTCCGCTGCACCAGCAGCTTGTACAGCGTGTGCTGGATCTGCTCCCGCACCTGATCCGTCAGATTGAACATCAGCATCGGGTCCTCCGCCGCCTCCACCGGATACCCGCTCGTGGAAATCGGCTCCCCGAACTGGATCGTCCACTTCGTCGGCAGCGGCACCGCCCCGAGCGGCCCGAGCCAGGGAAACGTCGGCGTGATCGGGAAGTACGGAAACCCCAGCAGCCGCGCCAGCGTCTTCGAGTTGCCGATCATCGGGTAGATCTCCTCCGCCCCCACGATCGAGCACGGAATGATCGGCACCCCGGCCCGCAGCGCCGTGGACACGAAACCGCCCCGCCCGAAGCGCTGCAGCTTGTACCGCTCCCCGAACGGCTTCCCGATGCCCTTGAACCCCTCCGGCATCACCCCGACGACCTCGCCCCGCCGCAGCAGCCGCTCGGCGTCCTCCGCGCAGGCCAGCGTGTGCCCGGCCTTGCGGGCCAGCTCGTTCACCACCGGCAGCATGAAGACGAGATCGGCGGCCAGCAGCCGCAGATGACGGCCCGCCGGATGGTCGTCGTGCACGGCGACCTGGAGCATCAGCCCATCGAGCGGCAGCGTCCCCGAGTGGTTGGACACGATCAGCGCCCCGCCCTCGGAGGGGATGTTCTCGATGCCCTTCACCTCGACCCGGAAGTACTTCTCGTACACCGGCCGGAGCATCGACATCAGGACCTGATCGGTCAGCTCCTCGTCGTACCCGAACTCGTCGACGTCGTACTCGCCCGTGACCCGCCGCCGCAGGAACGCGAGCCCGCCGGCGATCCGCCGGTCCCAATCGCCGCGCTCGCCCCGTCCCAGGGGCTGCCCCCCGGCCCCCTCCGGCTCCTCCTGCGGCTTCGAGGCGTCCTGCTGCCCCGGAAGGGCGCTCACGGCCGCGGTCCCCAGCACAGAGGCCGCCGCGGGCCCCTGGCCCCGGCCGCCGCCCCCTGCGGACCGGCGCCGTGCGGGCCGCCCTGAACCGCCCGTCCGCGAACGGTCGTCGTCGAACGGAATGACCTTGGCATCCGCCATCGTCGATGCGCTCCTCTACCTGGCGCTGGGGGTCGGCTCGGTGTCGCCGGCCCCGGTGATCCCCGGAACATCGCCGCCCGCCCCGGCGAACGGCACGGCGGCCAAGCTGTCGACCGCCCTGCCCACCGCCTCGGGCGGCAGCAGTCCGGGCCCCTGACTGCGCGCGAACTCCGCGAACGTCTCCGCGGTACTGAACCCGGGGTGGAAGCCGAGGGTCTCGCGCATCTGGACCGTGGAGACCACCCGGCCATGGGTGAGCAGCCGGATCTGCTCCGGCGAGAAGTCCGTCATGCCGACCGTACGCAGCGCCTGGCCGACCCAGGTGACCGCGGGCAGCAGCAACGGCACCGTCGGCCGCCCCAGCCGCCGCGAGCACTGCGAGAGCAGCAGCACCCCGTCCCCGGCGATATTGAACGTGCCGCTGTTCAGCGTCCCGCGCCGCGGCTCGCCCGACGCGACGCCCAGTACGTCGACGACATCGTCCTCGTGCACGAACTGGAGCCTCGGGTCGTATCCGAACACCGTCGGCAGAACCGACAGTGACAGATAGTCGGCGAGCGGCGAGTCGGCCCGGGGGCCCAGGATGTTCGCGAACCTGAGCACGCACACGGCCACATCCGGCCGACGGCGCGCGAAGCCCCGCACGTACCCCTCGACCTCCACCACGTCCTTGGCGAAGCCCCCGCTGGGCAGGGACTTGGGCGGGGTGGTCTCGGTGAAGACCGCCGGATCGCGCGGCGCCGAGCCGTACACATTCGTACTGGACTTGACCACCAGCCGCCGCACGCTCGGCGCCTTCTGGCAGGCACCGAGCAGCTGCATGGTGCCGATGACGTTGGTCTCCTTGACCGTCGTCCGGCCGCCCGTGCCGACCGCCTTGGCCGAGACGTCCAGATGCACCACCGTGTCGACGGAGTGCTCGGCGAGGACTCGGGCGATCGCGGGCTGGCGGATGTCCGCCGTCACGAAATCGGCGTCGCCCAACTCGTGTCCGGGCGTGACCGCGTCGACGGCGATCACCCGGTCCACGCCCGGATCACGCTGGATGCGCCGCACGAAGCGGCCTCCCAGCTGCCGGGCCGCTCCCGTGACCAGCACGACCTTCCCCAAGATCAGCGCCTTCCGTCGAAAGGTTTCCCCTGGCCGTCACCGTAGCGGGTGGATGTTGTCCTGTGATGACCGCGCGGCGGCCTTCCCCGAAGTCTTTGGCCCGAATGCCCTTCGGCCCGAATGCGGGTCACTGCCCCCACAACGCGCCGCAGCCCTCCCGCCGGATCGGCGGGAGGGCTGCGGATTCACGAACTGCGTTCGCTTACTTCTTGTTGCGACGCTGAACGCGCGTGCGCTTGAGCAGCTTGCGGTGCTTCTTCTTGGCCATCCGCTTGCGCCGCTTCTTGATAACAGAGCCCACGACTACCCTCGCTCACTTCTTCTTCACTGGTGCGGGGCGTCTGGGCCCACACGACCTACGTCGGCCTAGCCTACCCGCCAGCGCGTGAGGGGCGTAATCCGAGGTGAACCTCAGGCGGACTCCACCCCCACAAAGGACTCGCGGAGATACTCGTGAACCGCTTGCTCCGGAACCCGGAAGGACCTGCCCACCCGGATCGCCGGCAGATGACCGCTGTGCACCAAGCGGTACACGGTCATCTTCGACACTCTCATGACCGAGGCGACTTCCGCCACGGTCAGAAACTTGACCTCGTTGAGAGGCCTCTCGCTGCCAGCAGCCATGACCCACCTGTACCTTCCGCACGAGACGCGCACCGGCTTCCCCTCCGGTGACTCTTCGTCGTTGTGCGCTCACTCCCCAGGTTAGGGGCGGGTGATGCGAGTGGGGAAGAGGGGAGACGATCGGCCGCCTACCGTGACAGAAACGCCCGATTGAGTACATAGCGCGTGAGCGGCCGGTAGTACGCGGACGGCACGGCGTCATCGAGCGGAACGGCCACCGCCACCCGCCCCTCGGCCTCCCCGACGAACAGCGCGGGATCGTCCGTATCGGCCAGGCCGATCGCCTCAATGCCCAGCTGACCTGCCCCGCAGACCCACCCGTGGTCCCCGACGACCAGTTCCGGCAGCCGCCCGCGACCCTCCGCGGCCGCCTCCAGAACGACCCTGACCGGCAACGGGGAATGGGTATGTGCGCCGGTGTCACCACCGGCGGACCGCACGCCGGGCTCGCGCACCATCGCGACTCCTTGTACGTAATCGAGGCTGCACGTACGTACGCCGAACCGGGTCGTTATGTCGATACATCGCCCCTGCGCGGGAGTGAGTACGCGGCACCCGGCCGCCGACATGGCGTCTGCCAGCGCTGCGTAGAAACCGAGCAGCCGGTGCGGATGACCGGTCCCGAAGAGGACCGGCGCCCGCCGGACCGCGGCATGCGACAAGCGCTCGGCGAATGCGTCCAGACCTGCCAGGGTCCGCTCCGGATCGATCACATCAGGCCCCGAGACATGAGCGGGATCGTCCGAGACCCCGCACCGGTCGGCCATCAGACGCAGCAGATCGAGCTCCTTCCAGCCCCGCCCGGGGACGAGGCCGAGCGTCGCCCGCGGATCCCTGGCCGCGAAGAGCCGATAGCTCCGCAGACTCGCTTCCCGCGAGGTGGCCACGGGCCCGGCCAGCCGGGCCGCAAGCAGATGCGCACGCAGCGCTCCGGTGCTCAACACTCCACCGATGCTCCCCCAATCACCCGGACGGAGGGCCGGAAGCCGGGTTACGCCCCACAGTTGGCGTAACCATTACGCGCCACCGCACGGAAACGTCCGCGCCACGACCACCCCCGCCCGGATCAGGTCAGCAGACCCCGCAACGGAAACACCGCCCGCCGCGTCGCCAGCACCGCCTGGTCCAGCCGGTCCGCGGGGTCGTACCCCTCCTCCCACGACTTCCAGGAAGGAGTACGCCCGTCCGTCATCCGGGCCGGCCCCAACTGCCGGGTCCGGGCATAGACCTCGTCCCGCCACGACGACGGAATCACCGACTCCGGGTCCACCGGAGCATGCGCGGCGATCCCCACCAGATGCGTCCAGGACCGCGGCACCACATCGACCACCGCGTAACCGCCCCCGCCGAGGGCCACCCAGCGCCCGCCCTCCACGTGCTCATGGGCGAGGTCGTGACAGGCCGACATCACCGCACGCTGCGCGTCCAGCGACACCGCGAAATGGGCGAGCGGATCCTCGAAATGCGTATCGGCCCCGTGCTGGCTCACCAGCACCTGCGGCCGGAAGTCCGCCAGCAGCTCCGGCACCACCGCGTGGAACGCCCGCAGCCACCCCGCGTCCCCCGTACCGGCCGGCAGCGCCACATTCACCGCACTGCCCTCACCCGCCCCGGAGCCGGTCTCCTCCGGCCAACCGGTCTGCGGGAAGAGCGTCCGCGGGTGCTCGTGCAGCGAGACGGTCAGGACCCGCGGGTCCTCCCAGAACGCCGCCTGCACCCCGTCACCGTGGTGCACGTCCACATCGATGTACGCGACCCGCTCGGCACCCAGCTCCAGCATCCGCGCGATGGCGAGCGCCGGGTCGTTGTAGATGCAGAACCCCGCCGCACCGCCTGGCATGGCATGGTGCAGCCCACCCGTGAAGTTCACGGCGTGCGAGGTGTCCCCGCGCCACACCGCCTCGGCCGCCGCCACCGACTGCCCGGCGATCAGCGCCGACACCTCGTGCATCCCCACGAACGCCGGATCGTCCACCGTCCCGAGCCCGTAGCGCTGATCGGCCCGCTTCGGATCCGCCGACGCCGCACGCACCGCGGCCACGTAGTCCTCGCGGTGCACCAGCCGCAGCGTGGACTCCCCGGCGGGCTTGGCGGCCACCACATCCACCGCGCCGTCGAGCCCGAACGCCCGGACCAGCCCCATCGTCAGGGCGAGTCTGACGGGGTCCATCGGATGACTTTCCCCGAAGTCGTATCCCGTTACTGCGTCATCCCACATCAACTGTGCGCGGCCGCTCATGCCCGCCACCGTATCGGGCGGACTCCGCGCCGAACGACTTGGCGTACACCAGCGTCGCGAGCACCAGCACCATCGGTACGAGCATCGCCCCCCGATAGCTCCAGGCGTCCCCGAGCGCCCCCACCAGCGGTGATCCCACCAGGAATCCCACGTAGTTGAAGACGTTCAGCCGCGCGACGGCCGTATCGCTCGCCCCGGGGAACATCCGCCCGGCAGCGGCGAACGTCTGCGGCACGATCACACAGAGCCCGAGCCCGAGCATGGTGAACCCGAGCATCCCGGTCCACGCCCCACCGGCCAGCGCCACCACCCCGAACCCGGCAGCGGCCAGCACACTCCCGGACCGCACCACGGCCACCGCCCCGAACCGCCGCACCCCGAAGTCTCCGACGGCCCGCCCCAGCAGCGTCGTCACCATGTAGACGTTGTACGGAACGGTCGACAGCTGCTCCGAGCTCCCCAGCACGTCCTGCAGATACTTGGCGCTCCAGTTGGAGACCGTCGAGTCCCCGATGTACGCGAAGCTCATCACCAGACAGAGCGGCATCAGCAACTTGAAGGAGACCGAGGCCGCCGCCCCCTTGCCCTGCGTCTCCCTCGGGTCCGCCTCCGCCGCCGCGCCCTCGGCGTACCACCGGCTCCCGATGAACGCGACGGGCAGCAGCACGACGACCGCCGGCAGGTAGGAGACCAGCAGCGAAAGGTCCCAGTGCGCCCCGGCCCATGCCATGGACGCCCCGGCGATCCCGCCCAGGCTGTACGCGGCGTGGAACCCGAGCATGATGGAACGCCCGTACGCCCGCTGGAGGCTGACCCCCATCATGTTCATGGAGGCGTCGAGCGCGCCTACGGACAGCCCGAACACGCCCAGCGCCAGAGCCGCCTCCCACAGCGCGTTCCCGGCCCCGGCACCGAGCAGCGCGAGCAGCACGACGGGCTGGGCCCATCGCAGCACGACCCTGGGCCGCACCCGCGCAACCACCTTCTCGGTGCCCACACTGCCCACCCCGGCCAGGACGGGCACCGCGGCCAGGAAGACGGGCAACAGCCCGTCGGATATCCCGTACCGGTCCTGAATGGCGGGAATCCGCGTCACCAGCAGCGCGAAGGTGACTCCCTGCACGAAGAAACTCAGCGCGAGGGAGGCCCTGCCGTGCCGCAAACGAGCATCTGTCATGGCCGCGAGCGTAAGGCCAGTCTCTACCCGTGGGTAGATGGATCAGGCGAGCAATTCCCGGAGTTGGCCCATGTCGGAGAAGTGCCCGTTCACCCCGGGGAGCCGGTCCGCCGGCATCATCGACGTAAACCCGTACACATCCATCCCCGCGGCCCTGGCCGCCTCCACGCCGAGCGGGCTGTCCTCGATGACGACGCACCGCTCGGGAGGAACCCCCATCCGCTCGGCGGCGAGCAGGAACAGATCCGGCGCCGGCTTTCCCTGCGCCACGTCCTCCGCGCTGAAGATCCACTCCTCCTCGAACCACTGGTCGAGCCCGGTCTTGCGATGCCCGACCCGGATCCGTTCATGGCTGCCGGAGGACGCGACACAGTACGGAACCCCGTCGGCGACGAGCTTCCCCAGCACGTCCTCGACCCCCGCCACCGGTTCCAGCTCCTGCTCGAACGCGGCGAAGATCCGCGAGTGCAGCGTCGCGTCGAAGTCCGAGGGCAGCTTCTCCCCGGTCCTTTCCTCGACGAGATCGTGCACCCGGTGCACGGCAGCGCCCATGTAGTCCCGAAGACTCTCCTGGTACGAGGTGGGGTGACCGAGCTCCGTGAGGTACTCGGCCAGGATGGTGTTGGAGATCGGCTCGCTGTCCACGAGCACACCGTCGTTGTCGAAGATGACCAGTTCGTAGCGCATGGTTCGAGCCTAGACGCTCCGAACGCAGAAAAGCCCCGTGCCACAAGGGCACGGGGCTTTCCCGTAAAAGGAGTTCGGCGGCGTCCTACTCTCCCACAGGGTCCCCCCTGCAGTACCATCGGCGCTGAAAGGCTTAGCTTCCGGGTTCGGAATGTAACCGGGCGTTTCCCTAACGCAATGACCACCGAAACACTATGAAATTAACCAACACCGGAAAAACACGGCCGTTCGTTATTTCAGAACTAACACAGTGGACGCGAGCAACTGAGGACAAGCCCTCGGCCTATTAGTACCAGTCAGCTCCACCCGTTACCGGGCTTCCACATCTGGCCTATCAACCCAGTCGTCTACTGGGAGCCTTAACCCTTCAAGAGGGTGGGAATACTCATCTCGAAGCAGGCTTCCCGCTTAGATGCTTTCAGCGGTTATCCTTTCCGAACGTAGCCAACCAGCCATGCCCTTGGCAGAACAACTGGCACACCAGAGGTTCGTCCGTCCCGGTCCTCTCGTACTAGGGACAGCCCTTCTCAATATTCCTACGCGCACAGCGGATAGGGACCGAACTGTCTCACGACGTTCTAAACCCAGCTCGCGTACCGCTTTAATGGGCGAACAGCCCAACCCTTGGGACCGACTCCAGCCCCAGGATGCGACGAGCCGACATCGAGGTGCCAAACCATCCCGTCGATATGGACTCTTGGGGAAGATCAGCCTGTTATCCCCGGGGTACCTTTTATCCGTTGAGCGACAGCGCTTCCACAAGCCACTGCCGGATCACTAGTCCCGACTTTCGTCCCTGCTCGACCCGTCGGTCTCACAGTCAAGCTCCCTTGTGCACTTACACTCAACACCTGATTGCCAACCAGGCTGAGGGAACCTTTGGGCGCCTCCGTTACTCTTTAGGAGGCAACCGCCCCAGTTAAACTACCCATCAGACACTGTCCCTGATCCGGATCACGGACCCAGGTTAGACATCCAGCACGACCAGAGTGGTATTTCAACGACGACTCCACAACCACTGGCGTGGCCGCTTCAAAGTCTCCCACCTATCCTACACAAGCCGAACCGAACACCAATATCAAACTGTAGTAAAGGTCCCGGGGTCTTTCCGTCCTGCTGCGCGAAACGAGCATCTTTACTCGTAGTGCAATTTCACCGGGCCTATGGTTGAGACAGTCGAGAAGTCGTTACGCCATTCGTGCAGGTCGGAACTTACCCGACAAGGAATTTCGCTACCTTAGGATGGTTATAGTTACCACCGCCGTTTACTGGCGCTTAAGTTCTCAGCTTCGCCGACCCGAAAGTCAGCTAACCGGTCCCCTTAACGTTCCAGCACCGGGCAGGCGTCAGTCCGTATACATCGCCTTACGGCTTCGCACGGACCTGTGTTTTTAGTAAACAGTCGCTTCTCGCTGGTCTCTGCGGCCACCCCCAGCTCATGGAGTAAATCCACTCACCAGTGATGGCCCCCCTTCTCCCGAAGTTACGGGGGCATTTTGCCGAGTTCCTTAACCATAGTTCACCCGAACGCCTCGGTATTCTCTACCTGACCACCTGAGTCGGTTTAGGGTACGGGCCGCCATGAAACTCGCTAGAGGCTTTTCTCGACAGCATAGGATCATCCACTTCACCACAATCGGCTCGGCATCAGGTCTCAGACTATATGCACGACGGATTTGCCTACCGTGCGTCCTACACCCTTACCCCGGGACAACCACCGCCCGGGCTGGACTACCTTCCTGCGTCACCCCATCGCTTACCTACTACAAGTCTGGTTCATCGGCTCCACCACTACCCTCAACTCCGAAGAGATCGGGCCGGCTTCACGGACTTAGCATCGCCTGATTCAGTATTGGGCGTTTCAAAGCGGGTACCGGAATATCA
The DNA here is from genome assembly GCF_045162475.1 of Streptomyces sp. NBC_00984. Taxonomy (NCBI): domain Bacteria; kingdom Bacillati; phylum Actinomycetota; class Actinomycetes; order Kitasatosporales; family Streptomycetaceae; genus Streptomyces; species Streptomyces sp. NBC_00984. Next base: position 5,180,950 of record NZ_CP108734.1, on the reverse strand, counting down.
ACCGGTTGTCCATCGACTACGCCTGTCGGCCTCGCCTTAGGTCCCGACTTACCCTGGGCAGATCAGCTTGACCCAGGAACCCTTAGTCAATCGGCGCACACGTTTCTCACGTGTGTATCGCTACTCATGCCTGCATTCTCACTCGTGAACCGTCCACAACTCGCTTCCGCGGCTGCTTCACCCGGCACACGACGCTCCCCTACCCATCCACACAGGCGTTGGCCCTTCATGTGTGAATGACACGACTTCGGCGGTACGCTTGAGCCCCGCTACATTGTCGGCGCGGAATCACTTGACCAGTGAGCTATTACGCACTCTTTCAAGGGTGGCTGCTTCTAAGCCAACCTCCTGGTTGTCTCTGCGACTCCACATCCTTTCCCACTTAGCGTACGCTTAGGGGCCTTAGTCGATGCTCTGGGCTGTTTCCCTCTCGACCATGGAGCTTATCCCCCACAGTCTCACTGCCGTGCTCTCACTTACCGGCATTCGGAGTTTGGCTAAGGTCAGTAACCCGGTAGGGCCCATCGCCTATCCAGTGCTCTACCTCCGGCAAGAAACACACGACGCTGCACCTAAATGCATTTCGGGGAGAACCAGCTATCACGGAGTTTGATTGGCCTTTCACCCCTAACCACAGGTCATCCCCCAGGTTTTCAACCCTGGTGGGTTCGGTCCTCCACGAAGTCTTACCTCCGCTTCAACCTGCCCATGGCTAGATCACTCCGCTTCGGGTCTTGAGCGTGCTACTGAAACGCCCTATTCGGACTCGCTTTCGCTACGGCTTCCCCACACGGGTTAACCTCGCAACACACCGCAAACTCGCAGGCTCATTCTTCAAAAGGCACGCAGTCACGACTGCATGTGCAAGCACACACAGCGACGCTCCCACGGCTTGTAGGCACACGGTTTCAGGTACTATTTCACTCCGCTCCCGCGGTACTTTTCACCATTCCCTCACGGTACTATCCGCTATCGGTCACCAGGGAATATTTAGGCTTAGCGGGTGGTCCCGCCAGATTCACACGGGATTTCTCGGGCCCCGTGCTACTTGGGTGTCTCTCAAACGAGCCGTCAATGTTTCAGCTACGGGGGTCTTACCCTCTACGCCGGACCTTTCGCATGTCCTTCGCCTACATCAACGGTTTCTGACTCGTCTCACGGCCGGCAGACCGCAAAAGAGAGATCCCACAACCCCGCATGCGCAACCCCTGCCGGGTATCACACACATACGGTTTGGCCTCATCCGGTTTCGCTCGCCACTACTCCCGGAATCACGGTTGTTTTCTCTTCCTGAGGGTACTGAGATGTTTCACTTCCCCTCGTTCCCTCCACACTGCCTATGTGTTCAGCAGCGGGTGACAGCCCATGACGACTGCCGGGTTTCCCCATTCGGACACCCCCGGATCAAAGCTCGGTTGACAGCTCCCCGGGGCCTATCGTGGCCTCCCACGTCCTTCATCGGTTCCTGGTGCCAAGGCATCCACCGTGCGCCCTTAAAAACTTGGCCACAGATGCTCGCGTCCACTGTGCAGTTCTCAAACAACGACCAGCCACCCATCACCCCGCTCCGAAGAACAGGTTCACTGGGGCCGGCAACTGAAGGCGACCATACGGCCGTACCCTCAGATACCCAACAACGTGCCCGACCCGACCTGCCATCCCCCACGTTCCACGCCGAAGCAGTACTAGTGAAAAACAACCTGTCGTGCCGAATAGTCAACGTTCCACCCATGAGCAACCACCGTCGAACATTTGCCGACGTAATGGCCTCTGGACTCCTTGCGGAATCTAGATGCTCCTTAGAAAGGAGGTGATCCAGCCGCACCTTCCGGTACGGCTACCTTGTTACGACTTCGTCCCAATCGCCAGTCCCACCTTCGACAGCTCCCTCCCACAAGGGGTTGGGCCACCGGCTTCGGGTGTTACCGACTTTCGTGACGTGACGGGCGGTGTGTACAAGGCCCGGGAACGTATTCACCGCAGCAATGCTGATCTGCGATTACTAGCAACTCCGACTTCATGGGGTCGAGTTGCAGACCCCAATCCGAACTGAGACCGGCTTTTTGAGATTCGCTCCGCCTCGCGGCATCGCAGCTCATTGTACCGGCCATTGTAGCACGTGTGCAGCCCAAGACATAAGGGGCATGATGACTTGACGTCGTCCCCACCTTCCTCCGAGTTGACCCCGGCAGTCTCCTGTGAGTCCCCATCACCCCGAAGGGCATGCTGGCAACACAGAACAAGGGTTGCGCTCGTTGCGGGACTTAACCCAACATCTCACGACACGAGCTGACGACAGCCATGCACCACCTGTACACCGACCACAAGGGGGGCACCATCTCTGATGCTTTCCGGTGTATGTCAAGCCTTGGTAAGGTTCTTCGCGTTGCGTCGAATTAAGCCACATGCTCCGCTGCTTGTGCGGGCCCCCGTCAATTCCTTTGAGTTTTAGCCTTGCGGCCGTACTCCCCAGGCGGGGAACTTAATGCGTTAGCTGCGGCACCGACGACGTGGAATGTCGCCAACACCTAGTTCCCAACGTTTACGGCGTGGACTACCAGGGTATCTAATCCTGTTCGCTCCCCACGCTTTCGCTCCTCAGCGTCAGTAATGGCCCAGAGATCCGCCTTCGCCACCGGTGTTCCTCCTGATATCTGCGCATTTCACCGCTACACCAGGAATTCCGATCTCCCCTACCACACTCTAGCCTGCCCGTATCGACTGCAGACCCGGGGTTAAGCCCCGGGCTTTCACAACCGACGCAACAAGCCGCCTACGAGCTCTTTACGCCCAATAATTCCGGACAACGCTTGCGCCCTACGTATTACCGCGGCTGCTGGCACGTAGTTAGCCGGCGCTTCTTCTGCAGGTACCGTCACTCTCGCTTCTTCCCTGCTGAAAGAGGTTTACAACCCGAAGGCCGTCATCCCTCACGCGGCGTCGCTGCATCAGGCTTTCGCCCATTGTGCAATATTCCCCACTGCTGCCTCCCGTAGGAGTCTGGGCCGTGTCTCAGTCCCAGTGTGGCCGGTCGCCCTCTCAGGCCGGCTACCCGTCGTCGCCTTGGTAGGCCATCACCCCACCAACAAGCTGATAGGCCGCGGGCTCATCCTTCACCGCCGGAGCTTTCAACCCCGTCCCATGCGGGACAGAGTGTTATCCGGTATTAGACCCCGTTTCCAGGGCTTGTCCCAGAGTGAAGGGCAGATTGCCCACGTGTTACTCACCCGTTCGCCACTAATCCACCCCGAAGGGCTTCATCGTTCGACTTGCATGTGTTAAGCACGCCGCCAGCGTTCGTCCTGAGCCAGGATCAAACTCTCCGTGAATGTTTTCCCGTGATCGGGACAACACAACACGAGAGCGGAACGACCGGACGGAATAAGACCGGTCGTTCACAGCGTCCTCGCTGTGTAAATTGCCCACCGGGTCAGTGACCCCGCGGGACTTTCAAAGGAACCTCCAACCTGCCGAAGCAGGCCGGGGTATCAACATATCTGGCGTTGACTTTTGGCACGCTGTTGAGTTCTCAAGGAACGGACGCTTCCTTTGTACTCACCCTCTCGGGCTTTCCTCCGGGCTTTTCCCTTCGGTCTTGCGTTTCCGACTCTATCAGACTCTTTCGTGTCCGATTCCCGGTCGAAGCGGGTTTCGCTTTCCAGTTCTTCGCTTTCGCGCTTCCCTTTCCGGCGAGTCCGACTCTATCAGATCCTTTCGGGCCTGATTCCCAGTCAGCGGGGTTTGTCTTCCCAGCTGTTGGGCCGTTCCGACGAGTGAGACTTTAGCGGAATCCTGGGCCCCGACGCTAATCGGGGTCGCGCTCCTTCGAACGCGGATTCCTCATTTCGCAAATACGCACAGAAAGTCCGGCGACAGATGTCGCTGACTAGATGTGGTCACTGCGGAATGGCTGTCCGGGGACCGACCGGAGTCGGCACTCACGTCGGACAACTCGGAGCACATTACGGATCCGGGCAGGCCGTGTCAACCTCGGGCCGGGTCGGGTCCTGCTGGAAGGCCAGGCGGTAGTCGCGGGGGCTGGTGGAGAGGTGGGTGGCGAAGTGCTGGCGCATGGTGATCTCGCTGCCGAAGCCGGTGCGGCGGGCCACCTCGGGGAGGGGGAGGTCGGTGCGTTCCAGGAGCTTCTGGGCTGCGGCGATGCGTTGGGTGATCAGCCAGCGCAGCGGGGTCGTGCCGGTGGAGGCCCGGAAGTGGCGGGCGAAGGAGCGGGGGGACATTCCGGCGCGGGCGGCGAGGTCGGCGACCGTGTGGGGTTCGGCCAGATGGGCCAGGGCGAAGGCCCGTACCGCGGCGAGGGTGTCCGCGTCGCGGTCGGCGCGGGGGGTGGGGTGCTCGATGAACTGGGCCTGGGTGCCGGTGCGGAACGGGGCCGTGACCATCGAGCGGGCGATCGTCGCCGCCGTCTCGGCTCCGTGGGTCGCGCGGACGAGGTGGAGGCAGAGGTCGATGCCGGCCGCGGTGCCCGCCGACGTCCAGATGTTGTCCTCGTGGAGGAAGAGGGCGTCCTGGGTGACCTTCACCTGGGGGTGGCGGGTGCTCAGGAGGTCGGTGAGGTTCCAGTGGGTGACTGCTCGGCGGCCGTCCAGGAGGCCGGCCTGGGCGAGCGTGAAGGCTCCGCCGCACAGGGACGCGATCGGGGTGGCTCGGGCGTGGGCGCGGCGGAGGGCTTCGAGGACCGGGGCGGGGGCCGGTGTCAGGTGGTCGTCGAGGCCGGGGACGACGATCAGGTCGGCGCGGGCGAGCCAGGCGAGGGTGCGGTCGGGGGTGAGGGAGAGGCCGCCGCGCAGGGCGATGGGGCTCGGTTCCGCGGCGGTGCGGCGCAGGTCGAAGGGCGGGACGCCGCGGTCGGTGCGGTCGACGCCCCAGACCTCCGTGATGACCGAGACATCGAAGGCACGGATGCCGGGGAAGGCGACGAGCGCGATGCGGGTGGGCTCGGGGGAGGTCGCCATGGTGGCAGTAAAGCATCGATCGATGACTTTCTGACCTCTGGGGCGTGGGGTCGCCGGACGGCAGGATCGTTCGCATGGAGATCGCAGAGAACGCAGCGCTGATCGTGGTGGACGTGCAGGAGGGCTTCGAGGAGGAGGCGTACTGGGGGCCGCGGAACAACCCCGCGGCCGATCGGAACATCGCGGGGCTGATCGATGCCTGGCAGGCGGGCGGGCGCCCCGTGGTGTTCGTACGGCATGACTCGCTCACGCCTGATTCGCCCTTGCGGGTGGGGCAGCCGGGGAACGACTTCAAGGGGTATGTGGAGGAGCGGCGCGGGAAGGGCGGTGGGCCCGAGCTGTTGCTGACGAAGAGCGTGAACTCCGCCTTCTACGGGACGCCGGACCTCGCGGCGTGGCTGGACCGGAGCGGGATCCGGCAGTTCGTGGTGGCCGGGATCCAGACCAATATGTGCGCGGAGACGACGGCGCGGATGGGCGGGAACCTCGGGTACGAGGTGTTCTTCGCACTCGATGCCACGCACACCTTCGACCTGGCCGGGCCGTGGGGGTGGACGCTGGGCGCGGACGAGCTGGCGCGGGCCACCGCCGTGTCGTTGCACGGCGGTGGGTTCGCGAAGGTGGTGCGCAGTGCGGAGCTGATCGCTGCCGCGGAGTAGGTCAGCCGTTGCCGGAGGCCAGTTCGCGGCTGCGGTCGCGGGCGGCTTCGAGGGCGGCGATGAGGGCGGCTCGTACGCCGTGGTTCTCCAGCTCGCGGATGGCGCTGATGGTCGTGCCGGCCGGGCTGGTGACGGCTTCGCGCAGCTTGACGGGGTGTTCGCCGCTGTCGCGGAGCATCACGGCGGCGCCGATGGCGGCCTGGACGATCAGCTCGTGGGCCTGGGCGCGGGGCAGGCCGAGGAGGATGCCGGCGTCGGTCATCGCCTCGACGAGGAAGTAGAAGTACGCGGGGCCCGATCCGGACAGGGCGGTTGCCGCGTCCTGCTGGGACTCGGGGACGCGGAGGGTCTTGCCGACGCCGCCGAAGATCGCCTCCGCGGCGGCGAGGTGGTCGGTGGTGGCGTGGCTGCCCGCCGAGATGACGGACATGCCCTCGTCGACGAGGACGGGGGTGTTCGGCATGACACGTACGACCGGGGTGTTCGCGGCGAGGCGGTCCTCGATGAAGGAGGTCGTGATGCCCGCGGCCGCGCTGATGACCAGGCGGTCGGGGGTGACGTGCTCGGCGAGTTCGTCGAGGAGCCGGCCCATGTCCTGGGGCTTGACCGCGAGGATGAGGATGTCGGCGCGCTTGGCGGCTTCGGCGTTGCTGACGGAATCGACGCCGTAGCGGTTGTGGAGTTCGTCGGCGCGCTCGGAGCGGCGGGTGGTGACCAGCAGGTTCGCCGGGCGCCAGCCCGCCCGGATCATGCCGCTGAGCAGGGCCTCGCCGATCTTGCCGGTGCCGAGGACTGCGACTGTCTGGGTCATGTGGTTCACCCTCCGGGCGGTGCTGACGGTTCTCGGTGCTCGGTGCTCGTGTCCGCCATCCTCGCACCGGCCCGTCAGGCGGTGCGGCGGCGGAGCGTGGCGGCGCCGAGGGCGAGGACGAGGAGGGCGCAGCCCGCCACAATCAGGACGTCGCGCACGAAGTCGCCGGTGATGTCGGTGTGGCGGAGGACCTCGTTCATGCCGTCGACGGCGTACGACATGGGCAGGGCGTTCGAGATCGCTTCGAGGACGGGTGCCATCCGGTCGCGGGCGGTGAACAGTCCGCAGAGCAGGATCTGCGGGAAGATCACGGCGGGCATGAACTGGACGGCCTGGAACTCGGACGCTGCGAAGGCGGAGACGAACAGGCCCAGTGCTGTGCCGAGCAGGGCGTCGAGCAGGGCGACCAGGAGCAGCAGCCACGGGGAGCCGGTGACGTCCAGGCCCAGCGCCCAGACGGAGAGCGCGGTGGCCAGGAGGGACTGGACGATCGCCACGGCGCCGAACGCGAGGGCGTAGCCGGCGATCAGGTCGCCCTTGCCGAGCGGCATCGCGAGGAGGCGTTCGAGGGTGCCCGAGGTGCGTTCGCGCAGGGTGGCGATCGAGGTCACCAGGAACATCGTGATCAGCGGGAAGATGCCGAGGAGCGAGGCGCCGATGGTGTCGAAGACGCGGGGGCTGCCGTCGAACACGTACCGGAGCAGCGTGATCAGCACGACCGGGATGAGGAGCAGCAGTGCGACGGTGCGGGCGTCGTGGCTCAGCTGGCGCAGCACCCGGGCGGCGGTGGCGAGGGTGCGGGCCGCCCGGTCCGAGGTCACCCGACAGCCTCTCGGGGGTGGTGCGGCCGGGCGGGGGCGGTTCCGGGGCGCGGGCGGCGGGGGCGGGTGCGTGCTCATCGGGAGGGCTCCCGGTGGGTGGCGGCCTGGTCGACCAGGTGGAGGAAGGCCTCTTCGACGGTGTCCGCGCGGGCGTCGGCGCGCAGCGCCTCGGGGGTGCCGTCGGCGAGGATCTCGCCCTCGCGCATGAGGAGCAGGCGGTGGCAGCGCTCGGCCTCGTCCATGACGTGGGAGGAGACGAGAAGCGTGGTGCCGTGGTCGGCGGCGAGGCGGTGGAAGAGGTTCCACAGGTCGCGGCGGAGCACGGGGTCCAGGCCCACGGTGGGTTCGTCGAGGACCAGGAGTTCCGGGGTGCCGAGCAGGGCCACGGCGAGGGAGGCGCGGGCGAGCTCGCCGCCGGAGAGGGTGCCCGCGAGGTCGTCGGCGTGGCCGGTCAGGTCGACCTCGGTGATGGCGCGGGCGACGGCGGCCCGGCGGGCGTCCCGCTGTCGGCGGCCCGGCCGGAGGATCGCCGCGAAGTAGTCGAGGTTCTGCCGGACGGTCAGGTCGGTGTAGACGGACGGGGCCTGGGTGACGTACCCGATGCGCGGGCGGAGGGTGGGGTGGCCCGCGGGGCTGCCGAGCACGTCGAGGGTGCCGGTGACCTTGGCCTGGGTGCCGACGACGGCACGCATCAGGGTGGATTTGCCGCAGCCGGAGGGGCCCAGGAGGCCGGTGATCCTGCCGGGTTCGACGGTGAAGTCGAGGCCTCGCAGGACGGTGCGGTCGCCTCGTACGACCGTGAGGCCACGGGCCTCGACGGCGACACCCGGGGAATTCATCATGTGGTGAATTTTTATCCCGGGGTGTCCGCCCGTCAAGGGGCGTGCGAGGGTGGGCCGGGGCTGATCGCCACGCCCAGGTCGACCACGTAGCGCTCCTCGACCGTGCCGTCCGGGAAGAGCTCCGCGAGCCGGTCGCGCTCCTCCGCGAGGAAGCCTCGCGCCGGTTCCGCGCCCAGGACGAGGAAGGCGGAGTGGGTGCCGAGGTTGGCGAGGTGGGTGTCGAGGGACACCCGTCGGCTCCAGGGCACCCGGCGGTGCGCGAAGTGGAGCCCGGACGTCAGGTCGCGGGGGCGGACGGGCGAGCCGTGGGCGGAGTCGCCGGTGTCGAAGAAGCGGCGGAGGCGGGCGTCCTGCTCGGCGATCCAGGGGACGGAGTGGTCCGAGACGTTCCACCAGAGGACGAGGGCACCTCCGGGGCGAAGGTCCCGCAGCGCCTCGGGGGCGGCGAGGGCCGGGTCCGTCCAGTGCCAGGACTGGGCGTACGTGATCAGGTCGGCCGATGCGGTGGCGAGGGGGAGGTGGTTGCCGTCGCCGCGCACGACGGGCAGGTGCGGGAGCGAGCGGTGGAGTTCCTCCGCCATGCCGGCGCCCGGTTCGACGGCGGTGACCCGGGCGCCCCGCTCGTGGAGGAGCCGGGTGGAGATGCCCGTGCCGGCGCCGACGTCGACGACCCGGGCGCCGCGCAGCGGGCGGCGGGCCAGTTCCTCGACGGCGTCGAAGAGTGCGGGCGGGTAGCCGGGGCGGGCCGCGGCGTACTGGGCGGCCGCGCCGTCGAAGGAGAGCGCCCGGGACGGGGTGGCGGGGGTCAGGGGTGCGGGCGAGGAGGCGGGGGCGTCGGGATCGGCGGGAAGCATGGGTTCATCGTGGCGCGTGCGCCGGGCCCGCGCCGGTGGTTTCGCCCTGTGCGCACATGGCTTCCGCCCGGGGCCGCCTACTTGCGCTTGGGGCGCTTGCCCTTGCCGGTCCTGCGGGCCGCCGGGTTCCCGGTGCGGGCCGAGCGGCGCTTCTCGTAGCGGGCCAGGGCCGTCTCGTACTCCGTGCGGTGCAGTCGCTCGCCCGGCGCCTCCCGGAACGTGCGGAGGAAGTACGCGATCAGCGAGCCGACGAAGCCGATCGTCTTGAGACCGCGCAGATTGGCCTCGCGCGCCGGGTCGGCGGGGCGGCGGCTGAACCCTTCCCAGGTCTTGCGGAAGGCGATGGCGCTGCAGATCGCGAACATCAGGACGACCAGAATGCCGACGAAGCCGCCGACATCGGCGATCTGCAGTCCCTGGTAGGCGAAGCGGAGCACGAAACAGGCGGCGACCGAGGCGGCCAGGGAGCCGACCGCGGCGCCGGCGCGGCGCAGCCCGTAGCCCCCGCTGTGGTCGACCCAGGTCGTACCGAAGAAGCGCAGGGGCTCGGGCTGCGGGCCGGGCGTGGTGGAGCCGGGCGTGGCGCCGGCGACGGGGGCTTCGCTGTTCTCGCTCACGAAGTCGATTATCCCCGGGCGGCCGGGGTCCCGGACGCGCCGGTCGCGATCCCGGCCGCCGTCCCGGTCAGTCGCAGTGCGGCGCGATGTAGCCGTCGCTGCCCGTGTGGACGTAGGCGTCCGCCACGAACTGGCCGTTGGCGATGTTGTCCCAGAGGTTCGAGGTGCCGTACGGGCCGGTGACCCGCTCCCCCGGCTTCTGGCAGTAGACCGGCACCTTCATCCCGTACGGGAGGGTCCTGACGATCCCGTACTTGGTGCCCGGTCCCGTGCGGACGTTGACGCGGTAGCCGGGCGCGATCGGATACCTGGTGACGTCGTCGTTCCCGGCGAGCGTCTCCACGTCCTCGGTGACGTCGGTGACATCGGCTGCGGCGGCCGTGCCGCCGGTGTGCTCGTCCATGGCCATGAGGCCCTCCCCCGTCGAGAGATGGTGTGTACGAGGTGTACGACGCGCAGGCTACAAGCCCCGTCCGGATCGCACGCACCATCGACTAGGCTCCGTGCGTCGCGCTTGCGGACGAACACACGGGGGTGGGCGATGCCGCCGCTGCGAGGTACCGGAGCCACTCCGGAAGCGGAGCATCCGGAGTACGCCGGGCAGTACCGTCTTGAGGCACGTCTCGGCGCGGGCGGCATGGGAGTCGTGCACCTGGCGCGCTCCGCCTCCGGGCTGCAGCTGGCCGTCAAGGTGGTGCACCAGCAGTACGCGGCGGACCCCGAGTTCAGGGCACGTTTCCGGCAGGAGGTCGGGGCGGCCCGGCGGGTCAGCGGCGCCTTCACCGCATCGGTCGTCGACGCCGATCCGGATGCCGTACGGCCGTGGATGGCCACCCTGTACGTGCCCGGTCCCACGCTCGCCGACCAGGTGAAGCGGAACGGGCCGATGGCCCCCGCCGAACTGCGCAGGCTGACGGCGGGACTCGCCGAGGCGCTGCGCGACATCCATCGGGCCGGGGTGATCCACCGCGACCTCAAGCCGAGCAATGTGCTGCTCTCCGACTCCGGGCCCAAGGTCATCGACTTCGGGATCTCCCGGCCGTACGACAGCGATCTGCGCACCGAGACGGGCAAGCTGATCGGCTCGCCGCCGTACATGGCGCCCGAGCAGTTCCAGCGACCGCGCGAGGTCGGGCCCGCCGCCGATGTGTTCGCCCTGGGGGCCGTGCTCGTCCACGCGGCGACCGGCCGGGGGCCCTTCGACTCGGACAGCCCGTACATCGTGGCCTACCAGGTGGTGCACGACGAGGCCGATCTGGCGGGGGTGCCGGCGGACCTGGCTCCGCTGATCGGGCAGTGCCTGGCGAAGGACCCCGACGGGCGGCCCACCCCGGACGAGATCATGACGACGCTGCGCCCGCCCTCGTACGACGCCGCCGCGTTCATACCGTCGCAGCGGCGGCCGGTCACCGCCGCGGCCCCCGTCCCGGAGACCGGGGCGGACGCGGGGGCGGCGGCCGACGCGGACACGCATGTGGGCGCGGGCGCGGCGGCGCGGGGCAGGGGGGCGGCCGGGGACGGCGGCGGCAGGCGGCGGTGGCTGGCAGCCTCCGCGGCGCTGCTGGTCATGGGGGCCGGCGGGGTGTGGGCCGTCGGCGCGGGGTTCGACCTCGGTGGCTCGGGCGGGGCCGACGGGTCGGGCGGGACGAAGGGTTCGGCGGAGGCGTTCGCCCCGTGGCGGACGCCGTTGCGGACCGCGGGCAAGGCGACGCCGGTCTGTTCCCCGGTGGACGGCTCCGGGGAGTCCGGGGAGTCCGGGAAGGAGGCGTCCGACCGGTCCGCGGCTCTGTACTGCGCGGCGGGCGGTGTCGGTGTCACCCGGCTGGACCCGGCGGACGGCCGGGTGCTCTGGTCCCGTCGCCCGGCGGCGGACAGCCCGTCGGTCGGCGTGGTGTCGGTCTCCGGCGGTCTGGTGCACACCGCGGTGCCGGGCGGGAAGCTCCGGGCGTACGACCCCGCCAAGGGCGAACAGGTCTGGGACGCGGACCTCTCCCCGTATCTGGGCACCCCCTTCGACGCGGGTGACACGCTGCTGCTGGTCGCCGAGGACGGCACGACCGAGGCGCTCGACTCCGCGACCGGTGTCTCCCTCTGGCGGCATCCGCTCGCCGGGCACCAGCGCCCGGACTACGCGCTGTACGACGACAGGACCGGTCTGGCCTACGCGTTCGAGCACTCGGCCTACGGGTCCACCACACTGGTCACGGCCGTCGACGCCGCGACGGGGCACACCGCGTGGCAGCGCAGGCTGGACGGGATGCTGACCCCGGTGGGGACCTCGGACGGCGCGCTCGTCCTGACGGCCATGAACGGGGACGCCCAGACCGTCGGGCTCGTCCGCTACGAGCCGGGGACGCGGCGCGTCGTACGGATGGCGCTGCCGTTCCGGATGAATGAACCGGAGGTCGTGCTGGGCGGGGACACCGCCTATCTGCTGGCGCACGGCGGGACGCTGGTCGCCGTCGACACCCGCCCGGCCGACGGCGGCAGAACGGTCCGCTGGCAGCTGGAGACCGCTGCCGGGCGGACGTCCGCGCCCGTCCTCGCCCCCGGGAACCGGCTGTACTTCTCGACGGCGGACGGGCGGCTGCTGGCCGTGGACACCGAGCACGGGAAGCTGCTGGGGCAGACGGGCCCACGGCTGCGGGACGGAAGGCTCACGTACTCCTCGGCGCTGCCCGCCCCCGTCGCCGCCGGCCGGACCGTCTTCGGGACCGCGCCCGACGGGTCCGTGTTCGCCGTGGACGGACAGGACCCCGCTCGCTGGTGAGCGCGAGCGGGGTCCTCGTCGGGCAGCGCGTCGTCCGGGTCGTCGGTCGGCGCGTCGTTCAGCCGAGCTTGGACACGTCGCGCACCGCGCCCCGGTCGGCGCTCGTCGCCATCGCCGCGTAGGCGCGCAGTGCCGCCGAGACCTTGCGCTCGCGGTTCTTCGGCGCGTAGACGCCGTTCAGCGCCTCGCGGCGGGTGGCCAGCTCGGCCTCGGGGACGAGGAGCTCGATCGAACGGTTCGGGATGTCGATCCTGATCCGGTCGCCGTCCTCGACCAGCGCGATCGTGCCGCCCGACGCGGCCTCCGGCGACGCGTGGCCGATGGACAGACCCGACGTACCGCCGGAGAAGCGGCCGTCGGTCACCAGGGCGCAGCTCTTGCCGAGGCCGCGGCCCTTGAGGAAGGAGGTCGGGTAGAGCATCTCCTGCATGCCGGGTCCGCCGCGCGGGCCCTCGTAGCGGATGACGACGACGTCGCCGTCCTTGATCTCCTTGCGGAGGATCTTGTCGACGGCCTCCTCCTGCGACTCGCAGACGACCGCCGGGCCCTCGAAGGTCCAGATCGACTCGTCGACGCCCGCCGTCTTGACGACACAGCCGTCCACGGCGAGGTTCCCCTTGAGGACCGCGAGGCCGCCGTCCTTGGAGTACGCGTGCTCCACGTCGCGGATGCAGCCACCGGCCGCGTCCAGGTCGAGGGTCTCCCAGCGTTCGGACTGCGAGAAGGCGATCGCGGAACGGACGCAGCCGGGGGCCGCGTGCCACATCTCGACGGCCTCCGGCGACGGCGAGCCGCCGCGGATGTCCCAGTTCTTCAGCCACTCGGCGAGGGAGTCGGAGTGGACCGAGTGCACGTCCTCGTTGAGCAGGCCGCCGCGGTGCAGTTCGCCCAGGATGGCGGGGATGCCACCGGCCCGGTGCACGTCCTCCATGTAGTACGTGCCGCCGGGGGCGACGTTGGGCGCGACCTTCGACAGGCAGGGGACGCGGCGCGAGACCTCGTCCATGTCGCCGAGGTCGTAGTCGAGCTCCGCCTCCTGGGCGGCGGCCAGCAGGTGCAGGATCGTGTTGGTGGAGCCGCCCATCGAGATATCGAGTGCCATGGCGTTCTCGAACGCGGCACGGGTGCCGATGGAGCGGGGCAGGACCGAGGCGTCGTCCTGCTCGTAGTAGCGCCTGGTGATCCCGACGACCGTGCGGCCGGCCTCCTCGTACAGCGCCTTGCGGGCGGTGTGCGTGGCGAGGACGGAGCCGTTGCCGGGGAGGGAGAGGCCGAGGACCTCGGTCAGGCAGTTCATCGAGTTGGCGGTGAACATGCCGGAACAGCTGCCGCAGGTGGGGCAGGCGTTCTCCTCGATGCGGAGGATGTCCTCGTCGGAGATGCTCTCGTCGACCGCGTCGCTGATGGCGTTGACCAGGTCGAGCTTGCGGACCGTGCCGTCGACGAGGGTGGCCTTGCCGGCCTCCATCGGGCCGCCGGAGACGAAGACCGTCGGGATGTTGAGGCGCATCGCGGCCATCAGCATGCCGGGGGTGATCTTGTCGCAGTTGGAGATGCAGATCAGCGCGTCCGCGCAGTGCGCCTCGACCATGTACTCGACGGAGTCGGCGATCAGGTCGCGGGAGGGGAGGCTGTACAGCATCCCGGCGTGGCCCATCGCGATGCCGTCGTCGACGGCGATGGTGTTGAACTCGCGGGGCACGGCGCCCGCGGCCTTGATGGCATCGGAGACGATCCGGCCGACCGGGGCCAGGTGCGTGTGGCCGGGGACGAACTCGGTGAAGGAGTTGGCGACCGCGATGATCGGCTTGCCGATGTCCTCGCTCGCTACGCCCGAGGCCCGCATGAGCGCGCGGGCACCCGCCATGTTGCGGCCGTGAGTGACAGTGCGGGACCTCAGCTGGGGCATCGTCTCTCGCTCCTTCGACGTTAAAGACTGTCTCCGAGCGTACGCCTCCGACTCCAAGATCTGGACACAGTGTCCGAAATGCGGGACGAAATGCTCGGTGGGTGGGCGGGGCGGCGGCGTGCGCGATTCCGTGGGGCTCGGGGATCCTCAGGCTTCCGTCAGGTAGCGCTGCAGGGTCGGTGCGACCATCTCGACGATCTTCTCGGGGTCCGCCGAGGCCAGCGGTTCCGCCCGGATCACATAGCGGAGCATCGCGATCCCGATCATGTGCGAAGCCGCCAGTTCCGCGCGGAACGTGGCGTCCGGTACGTCGAGTGCCTCCGCCACGCGTTCCAGGAGCCGGCGCAGGACGAAGCCCCGGAGGACCTTCGCCGCCGCCTCGTGCGTCAGCGCGGATCGCATGATCGCCAGCAGCGGGGCCCTGGACGCCGGGTTCTCCCACACGGAGATGAAGTAGCGGGCCAGCCGCTCCCCCAGGCCGTCCGTGCCGTTGCCGAGGACGGCCGGGAGCACCAGGGCCGGCTCGAAGGAGAGCTCGATCGCGGCCGCGAAGACCTCGTCCTTCGTGCCGAAGTAGTGGTGGACCAGGGCGGAGTCGACGCCCGCCGCCTTGGCGATGCCCCGAACCGACGCCTTGTCGTAGCCGCGCTCCGCGAATTCGGTGCGGGCCGCCTCCAGGATGCGGGTGCGCGCGTCGGGGCCGGTGGGGGCGGCGGTACGGGAGGGGCGGCCGCGGCGCTTGGGGGCGGGGCCGCCCGTGGGGCCGCCGGGGTCCGTGGGGCCGGTGGGGGCGCCGGTCATGGGCGCGGCGCGCGGATCGGGGACGACGCCAGGTGGAGCCGGGTGAAGGCCAGCGCCTCCGCCAGGTCGGCCTCGCGTTCGGCGGTGGACATGGCACGGCGGGTGTTGACCTCGATGACGACATGGCCGTCGAAGCCGGTGCGGGCCAGGTGCTCCAGGAGTTCGGCACAGGGCTGGTCGCCCCGGCCGGGCACCAGGTGCTCGTCCTTGTTGGAGCCCTTGCCGTCGGCGAGGTGGATGTGGGCGAGCCGGTCGCCCATCCGCTCGACCATCGCCATGCCGTCGGTGCGGGCCGTCGCGGTGTGCGAGAGGTCCACGGTGAAGTGGCGGTAGTCGCCGTTGGTGACGTCCCAGTCGGGGGCGTACGCGAGCATCTCGCGGTCCCGGTAGCGCCAGGGGTACATGTTCTCGACGGCGAACCGCACATCGGTCTCGTCGGCCATGCGCCAGATTCCGGTGACGAAGTCGCGCGCGTAGTTGCGCTGCCAACGGAACGGCGGATGGACGACCACCGTCGTCGCCCCGAGCTTCTCCGCCGCGGCGCGGGCCCGCTGGAGCTTCACCCAGGGATCGGTGGACCAGACGCGCTGCGTGATCAGCAGACAGGGCGCGTGGACGGCGAGGATCGGCACCTGGTGGTAGTCCGAGAGCCGTCGCAGCGCCTCGATGTCCTGGCTGACGGGGTCCGTCCACACCATGACCTCGACGCCGTCGTAACCGAGGCGCGCGGCGATCTCGAAGGCCGTCGCCGTCGACTCCGGGTAGACGGAAGCCGTCGACAGGGCGACCTTCGCATCCGGGATGCGCACCACTGGTTCTGCCACTGGGACAGCGTACGGGCAGTGGTACGCCGCGCCGAGGGGTCCCGGCGGAAAGTGAGCAGGACCATGGCGGACTTCCGGCTACCCGGCGGCACTCGGCCCGGCGCACTCAGAGCCTGTCGGGTGACCTCCCCCCGATCAGAGGTCACCCGACAGGCTCTCAGCCCAGCGCGGCCCGCTCCGCCGGCAGGTGGTCCAGGCGGCGCAGGATGACGCCCTCGCGCAACGCCCAGGGGCAGATCTCCAGCTCCTCGACCCCGAACAGATCCATCGCCCCCTCCGCGACCAGCGCCCCGGCAAGCAGCTGCGCGGCCCGGCCCTCGGAGACGCCGGGCAGACCGCCCCGCTGCTCGACGGTCATCGCCGCCAGCTTCGGCACCCACTCCTCCAGCGCCTTGCGGGTGAGGCCGCGCTGCACGTACAGGCCGTCGGCGGAGCGCGCGGCGCCCGCGATCCTGGCGAGCTGTCTGAAGGTCTTGGACGTGCCCACGACATGGTCGGGGCGCCCGAGACGGGTGAACTCCCCGACACTGCGGGCGATCCTGGCCCGGACATGGCGGCGCAGCGCCTTCACCTCCGCCGGGTCCGGCGGATCGCCCGGCAGCCACCCTGCGGTGAGCCGGCCGGCCCCGAGCGGCAGCGACACCGCGGCGTCCGGCTCCTCGTCCATGCCGTACGCGATCTCCAGCGAACCGCCTCCGATGTCCAGGACCAGCAGCCGCCCCGCCGACCAGCCGAACCAGCGGCGCGCGGCGAGGAAAGTGAGCCGGGCCTCCTCGGCGCCGCTGAGGACGGCGAGGTCGATGCCCGTCTCGTCGCGCACCCGGGCCAGCACCTGGTCGGCGTTGCTCGCCTCCCGTACCGCGGACGTGGCGAACGGCAGGACGTCCTCGCACCCCTTGTCCTCGGCGGCCTGGAGCGCGTCGGTGATCGTCGCCACGAGCCGGTCCACACCGTCGGGGCCGATCGCCCCGTCCTCGTCGAGGAGTTCGGCCAGGCGGAGCTCCGCCTTGTGCGAATGCGCGGGCAGCGGGCGCGCGCCGGGGTGCGCGTCCACCACCAGCAGATGCACCGTGTTCGAACCGACGTCGAGGACTCCGAGTCTCATACCCGGAACGCTACCGGGACCTCGGAGCCGGGCCGACCAGTGATCGGGACCGCGAACTCGGGGCCGGCCGCCTTACTCTTGGCGCGTGCCAAAGACGAAAAAGGCGAAGCCGGGCAAAAACACAAAGAAGCAGGGAACGAAGCAGGAGATGCGGCAGCAGGAAGCGAACGGACCGAACCGGTCCGAGGACGAGACGGGGATCGACTTCGCGCGCGCCTGGGTGGAGTTCCCGGACCCCGCGGACGAGGAGCAGGTCTTCCGCTGCGACCTGACCTGGCTGACCTCCAGGTGGACCTGCATCTTCGGCAGCGGCTGCCAGGGCATCCAGGCGGGCCGTGCGGACGACGGATGCTGCACGCTGGGCGCGCACTTCTCGGACGAGGACGACGAGAAGCGGGTGGCGAGCCATGTCGAACGGCTGACCCCCGATCTGTGGCAGTTCCACGATGTCGGCACCGGGACCGGCTGGGTCGAGGTCGACGACGACGGGGAGCGCCAGACGCGACGCTGGAAGGGTTCGTGCATCTTCCAGAACCGGCCCGGATTCGCAGCGGGCGCGGGCTGCTCCCTGCACATCCTGGCGCTGCGGGAGGGCAAGGAGCCCCTGGAGACCAAGCCGGACGTCTGCTGGCAGCTGCCGGTCCGGCGTACGTACGACTGGATCGACCGGCCCGACGACACGCGGGTGCTCCAGGTGTCGATCGGCGAGTACGACCGCAGGGGCTGGGGCCCCGGCGGTCACGATCTGCACTGGTGGTGCACCTCGGCGACCTCGGCGCACGGGGCCGGGGAGCCGGTGTACGTCTCGTACCGGCCCGAGCTCACCGAGATGATGGGCAAGGAGGCGTACGAGCGGCTCGTCGAACTGTGCGAGGAGCGGTTGTCCTCGCTGCTGCCGATGGCACCGCACCCGGCGGATCCGGTCGATCCGGCGTGACGACCGGGGCGTGAATCCCGGGCGGGGCGGGGCGGCCGGGGCATGACGGCCAAGCTCGGCGGCCGGGCGCGAGCCCCGGACGGCCCGGTTCAGCCCGTCGTGCCCTGCCCCGGGTCGGTGGGGGTCTTGGAGTCGGACGGGTCCGGGGACGGCGACGGGTGATCGGTCGGGTCCGGGTCCGTCGGTGACGGGGTGGGGTCGCTCGGGTCGGGTGTCGGGTCGGTGGACGGTGTGGGACCCGGCGAGGACGTGGGCGGGCCGGGGGTGGCGGAGGGTTCGGCCGGGTGCCCCGGGCCGCCGGGCGAGGACGGCGTCGCCCCGTGCCCCCGGATCACCACCGCCGAGCCCGACGGGGCGAGGGCGATGCGCGCGCTCCACGGGCCGGCCGGTTCCCGCCAGTGGTCCACGAGGACGCGGACCGTGATGCTCTCGCCCGCGGCGAGCGTGCCCGAGGAGCGGCTCAGCCGGACCCAGGACGCGTCCGCGCGGCCCGACCAGGCGACGGGCGCGCCGCCCGACGCGGTCAGCCGGATCAGGGTGGTGCCGCCGGAGGAGCGGGCCTCGACGGTGAGCCCGCCGACGCCGTCCCGGCCCGGACCCGAGCTGATCACCTCCGCCGAGACGTCCGGGGCGCGGCCGTCCTCGAAGCGGGCGCCGGGCTCGGGCCGGGCATTGCCCGCGTTCTCGTAATGGCCGTCCGCGGTGCCGTCGGGTCCGTGCCGGGCATCGGTCTCGGTGGCGGTGACCGACGAGCCCTCGTGGCCCTCGCCGGTCTGCGGGGCGCCGCGGTAGGCGGTCCACAGCGCGATCACCGGGGCGGCGACGACCGTGGCCACCACCGTCGTCGTCACGACCCTGGCCCGCAGCCGGTCCCGGCGCGCGGCGCGGTCCTTCGGGTCCATGGGGAAGCCCGCCCGGTCGAAGCGCGGGCCGCCGGAGCGGTTGCGCTGGGCGTGGACCATCGCAACGTACGCCGAGGGCCGGGGCGCCTCGACGACCGGCAGCGCGGCGGCCGGGGTGACCGCGGCGCCGGGCCACGGGCCCTCGGCCCCGGCCCGTTCGGCGGCCCTGCGGCAACGGGGGCAGTCGTCGACGTGGCGGACGAGTTCGCGGCGCAGGGCGGCGGAGAGCAGGACGCGGTGTTCGCCGGTGAGCCGGGCGACGATGGGGCAGTTGCCGGTCTCGACGACGGCGAGGGCGGCGCGGGTGCGTTCCACCTCGCAGGCCGCGCAGGCCAGGAGCTCACGGGCGGCCGCCGGGTCGAGGCCCAGGACGGCGGCGACGGCGCGCGGGGCGAGGCGGTGGCGGACCGCGAGTTCGAGTGCTTCGCGCTGCTCGGGGGTGGTGCCCGCGGCCTCGGGCCAGGCCAGCTGGGCGAGCTCACGGCGGTGCGCCTCGGCAGCGGCCTCGGTTTCGGGGGCGCGGGCGGGGCCGACGGGGGCGCCGCCCGGCGTGAACCCGGCGGTGGCAGAGGTCTTCGCCGCGACGGCGGGGGGCGTACGGCGTCCCGCGCGCGCCCCCTGGGTGGCCGTTCCGCCCGGCTGCTTGCCCGGAGGCCCGCCCGCCCGCCTCGTCTCCTGCTTCGACGGCTTCGACGACGCCGCCTGCTTCGAGGAGAGTCGCCCCGGCTGCTTCCCGGCCTTGTGCCGGTGCGCCTGACGGCCCTGCTTCTGCTCGGTGAGCTTGCGCAGGCACATCCATCTGGCCAGCGCGTACAACCAGGGTTTACGTTCCTCCTCGCCCGCCGGGCACCGGCCGCCCTGCCGTTCCGCGATCGCGAGCACACCGCCGAGCGCCTCGGTGGCGGCGTCGTGGTCGCAGAGCACGGAGAGGCAGTAGGTGAACAGGCCGTCGAGATGCGGTTCGTAACGGGCGGGTGGCCGACGCGGCGAAGAGGGCGTCGAGAGGCGGGGCGCACTGCGCCGCGCCCGGTGTGCGCCGGTGGTGTGCGTGGGGGGCTCCAGACCGCTGCTCGTCACCTTGCGACCGTAGGCAGCACAGGGCACACCTTTAGCTCCCCTTCAGCACTTTTAACCCTTACGGGTGAACGTATCCCTCAAAAGGGGACAGGAATTTCCGATTCCAACGGAATCGCCCCGGCGCTCGCCCGGAAGTTCCCCGGCCTCCGGAGGGCGCGCACCCGCCGCCGGGCGCCGCCGCCGGACCGCGCCGGGCGGCACTGTCGTACCCCACCTATACGGTTGCGCCATGGCTGCCCGTACGAAAACCGCGAAGGACCGGCCGTCCTACCGCTGCACCGAATGCGGCTGGACGACCGCCAAGTGGCTCGGCCGCTGCCCCGAATGCCAGGCATGGGGGACGGTCGAGGAGTTCGGCGGCGCCCCCGCCGTGCGGACCACCGCGGCCGGCCGGGTCAGTACCGCCGCGCTCCCCATCGGCCAGGTCGACAGCCGGCAGGCCACCGCCCGGTCGACCGGCGTCGGCGAGCTGGACCGGGTGCTCGGCGGCGGTCTCGTCCCGGGCGCCGTGGTGCTCCTCGCGGGCGAGCCGGGCGTCGGCAAGTCGACGCTGCTGCTGGACGTCGCCGCCAAGGCGGCGAGCGAGGACCACCGCACGCTCTACGTCACCGCCGAGGAGTCCGCGAGCCAGGTGCGGCTGCGCGCCGACCGGATCCGGGCGATCGACGACCATCTGTACCTCGCCGCCGAGACCGACCTGTCCGCGGTCCTCGGCCATCTGGACGCCGTCAAGCCCTCGCTCCTCGTCCTCGACTCCGTGCAGACCGTCGCCTCGCCCGAGATCGACGGGGCGCCGGGCGGTATGGCGCAGGTCCGGGAGGTCGCCGGTGCCCTCATCCGGGCCTCCAAGGAGCGCGGCATGTCGACGCTCCTGGTCGGCCATGTCACCAAGGACGGGGCGATCGCGGGGCCCCGGCTGCTGGAGCATCTCGTCGACGTGGTGCTGTCCTTCGAGGGCGACCGCCATGCCCGCCTGCGGCTCGTACGGGGCGTCAAGAACAGGTACGGCGCGACCGACGAGGTCGGCTGCTTCGAGCTGCACGACGAGGGCATCACCGGCCTCGCCGACCCCTCCGGGCTGTTCCTCACCCGGCGCGACGAGCCCGTGCCCGGCACCTGCCTGACCGTCACCCTGGAGGGCAAGCGTCCGCTCGTCGCCGAAGTGCAGGCGCTGACGGTCGATTCCCAGATCCCTTCGCCCCGGCGCACCACCTCGGGCCTGGAGACGTCCCGGGTGTCGATGATGCTCGCGGTCCTGGAGCAGCGCGGCCGGATCAGTTCGCTGGGCAAGCGGGACATCTACAGCGCGACGGTCGGCGGTGTGAAGCTCTCCGAGCCCGCCGCGGACCTCGCCGTCGCGCTGGCCCTGGCCAGTGCCGCGAGCGACACCCCGCTGCCCAAGAACCTGGTGGCGATCGGCGAAGTGGGCCTCGCGGGCGAGGTCAGAAGGGTCACGGGGGTTCAGCGCAGGCTGGCCGAGGCGCACCGCCTGGGCTTCACGCACGCGCTGGTTCCGACCGACCCGGGGAAGGTCCCGGCCGGTATGAAGGTCACAGAAGTCGCCAACATGGGCGATGCGCTGAGCGTCCTCCCGCGCCGGTCTCATGCACAGGCCCCCCAGGAGGAGAGCGCACGCCGGTAGACTTTGCCCTGGTCTCGCCCGTCCGTACGAACGGTACGAGGGACGTAAGGGCACCGCAAACCTGTGACCGGAGGAGTGCAGTGGCAGCCAACGACCGGGCAGCATCGCCCGGAAAGTCCGGCCAAGGCACCGGTAATGAGGCGCTGATGCGCGCCTCGCTGAGCGCCGTGGCGCCCGGAATGGCGCTGCGGGACGGCCTGGAGCGCATCCTCCGTGGCAACACCGGCGGGCTGATCGTGCTCGGCATGGACAGGACCGTCGAGTCGATGTGCACCGGCGGATTCGTGCTGGACGTGGAGTTCACCGCGACGCGCCTGCGCGAGCTGGCCAAGCTCGACGGCGCGCTGATCCTCGACAAGGACATGACCAAGATCCTGCGCGCCGGCGTGCAGCTGGTGCCGGACGCCTCCATCCCCACCGAGGAGACCGGCACCCGCCACCGCACGGCGGACCGGGTCTCCAAGCAGTGCAACTTCCCGGTCGTCTCGGTCTCGCAGTCGATGCGCCTGATCGCGCTCTACGTGGACGGGGAGCGCCGGGTCCTGGAGGAGTCCGCCGCGATCCTCTCCCGCGCCAATCAGGCCCTCGCCACCCTGGAGCGGTACAAGCTCCGGCTCGACGAGGTCGCGGGCACGCTCTCCGCGCTGGAGATCGAGGACCTGGTGACGGTCCGGGATGTCACGGCGGTCGCACAGCGGCTGGAGATGGTCCGCCGGATCGCGACCGAGATCGCGGAGTACGTGGTCGAGCTGGGCACCGACGGCCGGCTTCTCTCCCTCCAGCTCGACGAGTTGATCGCGGGGGTCGAGCCGGAACGCGAGCTGGTCGTGCGCGACTATGTGCCGGAGCCGACCGCGAAGCGGTCCCGTACGGTCGCCGAGGCGCTGACCGAGCTCGACGCGCTCTCCCACACCGAGCTGCTCGAACTCGCGGTCGTGGCACGGGCCCTGGGCTACAGCGGCTCGCCCGAGACGCTGGACTCGGCGGTCTCGCCGCGCGGCTTCCGGCTGCTGGCGAAGGTGCCGCGGCTGCCCGGGGCGATCATCGACCGGCTGGTGGAGCACTTCGGCGGTCTGCAGAAGCTGCTCGCCGCCAGCGTGGACGACCTCCAGACGGTGGACGGCGTCGGCGAGGCGCGGGCGCGCAGCGTGCGCGAGGGCCTGTCACGGCTGGCCGAGTCGTCGATCCTCGAACGGTACGTGTAGAGCCGATACGCGCAGAGCCGGTACGCGCCGCGGCGCGCAGGACGATCGGGGCCCGGGAGACCGGGCCCCGCCGTTTCTCCGGGCCCGCCCCGCCCCGGCGCTCGCGCGCTCGGTCCTTCGCGAGGACGTCAGTCCTTCGCGAGGACGAACGAGGCGCGCTGCACCGGCTCGCCCGGCGCCTTCGCCTCGACCAGATACGTACCGGGCCCCGCCGTCCCCGCGGGCGGCGTCGCGCACTGCGGAGAACTCTTCCTGCGGTCCCACTCCACGGTGTGGACGACGGTCTCGCCCGCCGGAACCTTCAACAGCAGAACGCCCGCGTCGCGCGGGCAGTCCTTGGAGGACCACACCTGGCTGTCGTCGCCGCCGGCCTCGGTGATGGTGAGCACCGCGCTCTTCGGCCCGAGGTCGGCCTTGCAGGTGGTGGCCGAGGTGTTCTTGACGACCAGCTTGAACTTCGGCTTCTCGCCGGGGCTGTAGTTGAGCTCGGTGCTCAGGCTCAACCGCAGTGCCGCGGGGGTGCAGTCGGGGAGCGGGGAGGAGGCCGGGACCTGCCGGCCGGCCGTACCGCCGCCGCTCGCGCCGCCGGCTCCGGTGTCCGTACCGCCGTCGCCCGTGGCGTCGCCCGAGCCCGCGCCCGTACCGCCGCCGTCCCCGCCGCCGCCGTCACCGCCCGAGTCGCCCGACTCGTCGCGTCCGCCGGGCTGTTGGGTGATGGCCGGGCCCGAGCCTCCGGGGCCCGGCGTGATCTCGTGTACGGGGCCCGACCCGGCAGGCCGGGAGTCGTCCTTGCTCTCCTTGTCCCCGCCCGAGGTGACGACCCATACGATCAACAGCGCGAGCAGCGCAACGAGCGTCGCCGCTACGGCCCTCCGTCGCCAGTAGATGGTGGAGGGAAGCGGACCGATCGGATTACGCAAAGATCCCACGGCTCAAACTGTACGAGAGATCGGCACCAACTCCCGCCCCACCCGCCGCCCTGGGTCTCAAGTTTTACGGATCATCATCACGGGCGGCCCGTTCCGTCCCCGTACCGCCGCCGAGTTGGCCTCCGGGCATCGCCCGGATGAACTCCCGGTTTCATTGACTACCCTCTGTCACATGGATAGTTCAGTTACGGCCCCGCTCTACCGGGACATCACCGACTTCGCACATGACATGCCGTCATGGGTGCAGCATCTGGCCGAGATATGGACGGAGCTCGGGCTCCTGGTCTTCGGTGTCCTGTTCATCACCGGGTGGTGGCGTGCCCGGAACCAGGGCGACGGCGCCCTGGCCCTGGCGGTGCTCGCGCCCGTCGCGACGGCCTTCGGCTATGTGGCCAGCGAGGTGCTCAAGTCGGTGGTGGACGAGGAGCGCCCGTGCAGATCGGTGGTCGGCGCCGCGGCCTCGCTGGTGACCTGCCCGCCGACCGGCGACTGGTCGTTCCCCAGCAACCACTCCGCGATCGCCGGTGCGGCAGCGGTCGCCCTGGCGATCGCCCGGCCCCGGCTGGCCTGGCTCACGGTGCCGATGGCTCTGCTGATGGCCTTCTCCCGGGTCTTCGTCGGGGTGCACTATCCGCATGACGTGGCGGTCGGACTGCTGCTGGGCGCCGTGGTCTCGGCCCTGGTGGTCGCGGTGCTGCGCCGCCCGGCACAGTCGCTCGCCCGGACGGTGCGGAGCAGCCGGGCGCCGGTGGCGGCCTGGGCCTCGGGGCCGGGCGAGGCCCAGGCCGGCCGCTCCCGGCATCGGGCCAAGCGGCGCTGACGGCTCCGGCCGGGCCCGGCCGGGCCCGCTTGGGCCGGTTGCCGGACCGCCGGGGCGCGGACGGGTGGCATTATCACCCCAAGGGCCCTCAGGAGGAGCAACACCACCGTACGCGGAACCGTCGTCCGCCCTTCCGTGCCAGGATCGGCGGTGCGATGACTGCCATGACTGCGACACAGACGCCCCCCACCTCCCTCCACTCCCCCGTGATCGGGTGGTTCGACCAGCACGCCCGCGATCTGCCCTGGCGCCGCCCCGAAGCGGGCGCCTGGGGCGTGATGGTGAGCGAGTTCATGCTGCAGCAGACCCCCGTGAACCGGGTCCTCCCGGTGTACGAGCAGTGGCTCGCCCGCTGGCCCCGTCCCGCCGACCTGGCTGCCGAACCGCCCGGCGAGGCGGTCCGCGCCTGGGGCCGGCTCGGCTATCCCCGCCGGGCGCTCCGCCTGCACGGAGCCGCGCAGGCCATAACGGAGCGGCACGGCGGCGACGTACCGAGCGAGCACGGTCAGCTGCTCGCCCTGCCCGGGATCGGCGAGTACACCGCGGCGGCCGTGGCCTCGTTCGCGTACGGGCAGCGGCATGCCGTGCTCGACACGAACGTCCGCCGGGTGTTCGCACGGGCCGCGACCGGGATCCAGTACCCGCCGAACGCGACCACCGCCGCCGAGCGCAAGCTCGCCCGAGCGCTGCTCCCCGAGGAGGACGAGCGGGCCGCCCGCTGGGCCGCCGCGACGATGGAGCTCGGGGCCCTCGTCTGCACCGCGAAGAACGAGGACTGCACCCGGTGCCCGATCGCCGGGCAGTGCGCCTGGCGGCTGGCCGGGAAGCCCGCCCACCAGGGGCCCCCGCGGCGTGGTCAGACCTACGCCGGCACCGACCGGCAGGTCCGCGGACGGCTGCTCGCCGTGTTGCGCGAGGCCATGACGCCGGTGCCGCAGTCGGCGCTGGACGCGGTGTGGGACGAACCGGTGCAACGTGCCCGCGCGTTGGACGGCCTGGTCGCCGACGGCCTGGTCGAACCGCTGGCCGGCGGGCAGTACCGGCTGCCGCTGAGCTGAGCTCCTCGCCCGCTCCGCTCCCCCGCTGTTACACAACCGATGGACAGCCGTGCGTCGGCGTATGGCTGCTCCGCACAACCCCGTGACAACAGCTCCGTAGCGTCTTCGATGTCAGCCCGACCGATCGATGGCTGACGGCGGTACCACGGGGATCCACGGGGACGGAGGCGGTTGGAATGGCGCATGGCGAGGTGCTCGAATTCGAAGAGTACGTACGCACTCGGCAGGACGCGCTGCTGCGCAGCGCGCGGCGGCTGGTCCCGGACCCTGTGGACGCACAGGACCTGCTCCAGACCGCGCTGGTCCGTACGTACGGCCGCTGGGACGGCATCGCCGACAAGTCCCTGGCCGACGCCTATCTGCGCCGCGTCATGATCAACACCCGTACCGAGTGGTGGCGGGCCCGCAAGCTGGACGAGGTCCCCACCGAGCAGCTTCCCGACGCGAGCGTCGAGGACGGCACCGAGCAGCGCGCCGACCGCGCCCTGCTGATGGATGTGCTGGGCGTACTGGCTCCCAAGCAGCGCAGCGTCGTCGTGCTGCGACACTGGGAGCAGATGAGTACGGAGGAGACGGCTGCGGCGCTCGGTATGTCTGCCGGTACGGTGAAGAGCACGCTGCACCGTGCGCTGGCACGGCTGCGCCAGGAGCTGGAGAGCCGTGAGGCGGCGAGCAGGGAGGCCCGGATCCGCGAGGAGCGCGGTCCGGCGGCCGACCGCGCTCCGGTATGTGCGCGGGCGCAGGTGGGCAGGCGTACGGATGAACGGGGGCGGGAGCGTTGCGCGGCCTGACAGCCAGCGGCGACGGGGACGACCGTGGCGGTGAAAGAGACAACGGTGGCCGCGCGGCCACCGTCGGACGTGGCCGGGCACTGACCGGCTGGGCGGCGAGCGCCACGACCCTGGTCGGGCTCGCCGCCTTCGGGCTGCTCACCGTCGGCTGCTCGACCGGCGGTACCGGCACCCGGGACGAGGGCCCGGCCGGCACCCAGCCCGTCGCCCAGGTCACCCCCAGCGACGAGCCGTCCTCCTCCGCGAAGCCCTCCTCGCGGATCGATCCCGTGGCTCTGCTCAAGCACGACCCGAAGGTCAGCGAGCGGGTCAGAACGGATCTGAAGCCCTGCACCGGCTCCGAGTACCCGGTGGACACCTCGTACGGCACCATGACCGGCGGCCCCTCGGCCGATGTCGTGGTGAACGTGATGACCTGCGGCGATTCGGTGGGCGTCGGCACCTATGTGTACCGCCCGCGGAACAATGGCGGGTACGAGAACGTGTTCGCCATCGAGCAGCCCGCGGTCTACGGCACCATCGACCGCGGCGATCTGGTGGTGACGACCCAGGTGTACGAGAAGAAGGACTCGGTCGCGTACCCCTCCGGCGAGGAAGTGATCACCTACCGCTGGGCGGGTAGCCGCTTCAACGAGCACGACCGGGTGCACAACGACTTCAACCGAGCCGTCGGCAGCGGCGGGGCGGTCCTTCCTGCTCCGGACGCCGAGCCGCCGGGGAACTGAGAGCATTTCCGATGGCCGAGACCCACGTCCTGTTCGTCGAGGACGACGACGTCATCCGCGAGGCCACCCAGCTGGCGCTGGAGCGCGCAGGTTTCGTGGTCACCGCCATGCCCGACGGCATGTCGGGCCTCGACGCCTTCCGGGCCGACCGCCCCGACATCGCCCTGCTGGACGTGATGGTGCCGGGGCTCGACGGGGTCAGCCTCTGCCGTCGCATCCGCGACGAGTCGACGGTGCCCGTGATCATGCTGTCCGCCCGCGCGGACTCGATCGATGTGGTGCTCGGCCTGGAGGCCGGCGCGGACGACTACGTCACCAAGCCCTTCGACGGGGCGGTCCTGGTCGCCCGGATCCGTGCCGTGCTGCGCCGTTTCGGCCATGCCGCGGGCGGGCAGCCGGGCAGCGGGGAGCCGGAGTCGCAGCCCGTCGGCGGGGTGCTGGTCTTCGGCGATCTGGAGGTCGACACCGAGGGCATGGCGGTCCACCGGAGCGGCGAACAGGTGGCGCTGACCCCGACCGAGATGCGGCTGCTCCTGGAGTTCTCCGCGGCGCCCGGCACGGTGCTCTCCCGCGACAAGCTCCTGGAGCGGGTCTGGGACTACGGATGGGGCGGTGACACCCGGGTCGTGGATGTCCATGTGCAGCGGCTGCGCACCAAGATCGGCCAGGACCGGATCGAGACGGTCCGCGGCTTCGGCTACAAACTCAGGCCATGAAGCGGCCGGTTCTGCGGACGGGAGTCCGCTGGAAGATCAGCATCGCGATCGCCGCGGTCGGCGCGCTGACCGCGGTCGCGCTCAGCTTCGTCGTCCACAACGCGGCCCGGGTCTCGATGCTGGAGAACGCCCGCGAGGTCCAGCTGGAGCGGCTGACGTACGCGCAGCTGCTGTACGAGGCGACGAAGACGAAGAAGGCCGACCCCCGGTTCGGCGCCAAGCTCAACGACCCGACCATGCCGCGCAGCCTGCGCGCGGAGACCGCCAGGAACCGGCGCGCCACCCATGTCGAGGTGTCCGCCAAGGGGGTGCCCGACGTGTGGGCGGCGGTGCCGGTCGGCCACGGCGACGTGCTTTCGCTGCACACCCGGTTCGCGGGCCGCAGCTCCACGATCATGCGCGATCTCGACCGGGCGCTGATCATCGGCTCGGTCTCGGTGGTGTTCGGCGGCTGTGCGCTGGGGGTGCTGATCGGCGGGCAGCTGTCGCGCCGGCTGCGCAAGGCGGCGGCCGCGGCGGGCAGGGTCGCGCAGGGCAATACGGATGAACGGGTCAGGGAGGCCGTCGGCGGTGTCGTCCAGGACGAGACCGATGAGCTGGCCGGTGCGGTGGACGCGCTGACGGACGCGTTGAACGCGCGGATCGAGGCGGAGCGCCGGGTCACCGCGGACATCGCTCACGAGCTGCGTACGCCGGTGACCGGTCTGCTGACGGCGGCCGAGCTGCTGCCGCCCGGCCGCCCCACCGAGCTGGTACGGGACCGGGCGCAGGCGATGCGCACGCTCGTCGAGGACGTGCTGGAGGTGGCCCGGCTGGACAGCGCGTCGGAGCGGGCCGAGCTCCAGGAGGTCGCGCTGGGCGAGTTCGTCAGCCGGCGGATCGCGCTGCTGGACCCGGACGTGCGGGTGCGGGTCGTGCACGAGTCCTGGGTCAGCACCGATCCGCGCCGGCTGGAGCGCATCCTCGGCAATCTGCTGGGCAACGCCGCCAAGCACGGCGCCACTCCGGTGGAGGTCACGGTCGAGGGCCGGGTGGTCCGGATCCGCGATCACGGTTCCGGGTTCCCGGCGGCGCTGCTGCTCGAGGGGCCGAGCCGGTTCCGTACCGGAAGCAGCGACCGGGCCGGGCACGGGCACGGTCTCGGGCTGACGATCGCGGCCGGTCAGGCGCGGGTCCTCGGGGCCCGGCTGACCTTCCGCAACGCGGCGCCGGAAGGGGCGGCGCAGGGCACGGGCGGGGCCATCGCCGTGCTGTGGCTGCCCGAGCACGCGCCGACGAACACCGGCAGCTTCCCGATGCTCCAGGTGTCCGAGCAGCGGGGCCCGGACGGCGACGAGGCGCAGAGCGCGGAGTCGGGCCGCGGGCGGTCCGGCGGCTGAGCCGGATACAGCGGCGGGCCCCGGGGGGCCGGATACGACGGGAGGCTCCCGGGGCGCGCGCCCCGGGAGCCTCCTCGTACACCGCGCAGGGTCAGACGGCCTCGGCCTGCTTGGTGACCGGGCCCGCTCCGCGCAGCGGTACCTCCTTGACGAAGACCGAGGCGATCAGGGCGATCAGGCCGACCGAGGCGCCCACGAGGAATGCGATGTGCGTGCCGGAGGACACCGCGAACTGGTAGGCCTCGCGCGCCGCCGCCGGCAGCTTCGCCAGGCTCGCCGCGTCCAGCTGCGCGGACTTCGCGGTGGCCGCCCCGCCGCCGCGGGCCATCATCTCGTCCTGCACCCGTCCGGTGAACAGCGCGCCCATGATCGCGACGCCGAAGGAGCTGCCGAGCGTACGGAAGAGGGTCGTCGCCGAGGAGGCGACGCCCATGTCCTTCATCTCCACGCTGTTCTGCGCGACGAGCATCGTGATCTGCATCAGGAAGCCCATGCCCGCGCCGAGCACCGCCATGTAGACGCCGGAGGTGAACCGCGTGGTGTCGACATCCATCCGGGAGAGCAGGAAGAGACCGGTCACCATCAGCGCGGAGCCCACCACGGGGAAGATCTTGTACTTGCCGGTGCTGGTGGTGACCCGTCCGGCGATCAGCGAGACGACCATCATCGCCAGCAGCATCGGCAGGAGCAGCAGACCCGAGTTGGTCGCCGAGGCGCCCTGGACGGACTGCTGGTACAGCGGCAGGAAGAGCACCGCGCCGAACATCACGAAGCCCGCCATGAAGCCGACGACGGACATCAGGGTGAAGTTGCGGTTGCGGAAGATGTGCAACGGAATGATCGGTTCTGCTGCCTTCGTCTCGACGAAGAGGAAGCCGGCGAGCGAGGCGACACCGATCGCGATGAGCTCCATGATCACGGCGGAGTTCCAGTCGTACTCCGTACCGCCCCAGGTGGTCACCAGCACGATCGAGGTGATGCCGAGGGTCAGCAGCCCCGCGCCGAGGTAGTCGACCTTGGCCTGGGCCGCCTTCGTCTTCGGCAGGTGCAGCACGATGGTGACCATGGCGAGGGCGACCGCGCCCAGCGGCAGGTTTATGTAGAAGCTCCAGCGCCAGCCGAGGTGGTCGGTGATGGTGCCGCCGACCAGCGGTCCGCCGATCATGGCGATGGCCATGACACCGGCCATCATGCCCTGGTACTTACCGCGTTCACGGGGCGGTACGAGGTCGCCGATGATCGCCATGACGCCGACCATCAGGCCGCCCGCGCCGAGCCCCTGGACCGCCCGGAAGCCGATCAGCTGGCCCATGTCCTGGGCCATACCGCTCAGCACCGAGCCGATCAGGAAGATCACGATGGACGTGAGGAAGATGCCCTTGCGCCCGTACATGTCGCCGAGCTTGCCCCAGATGGGGGTGGAGGCGGCGGTGGCCAGGGTGTACGCGGTGACGACCCAGGACAGGTGCTCCAGGCCGCCGAGGTCACCCACGATGGTCGGCATGGCCGTGCCGACGATCAGGTTGTCCAGCATGGCGAGCAGCATCGTGATCATCAGGGCGAGCATCACCACCCGGACGCTGCGCTGCTGCGTCTCGGGTTTCCCGGCCGGGCGGTCGACGACTGTTGCCGTCCCGCCCGCCGCCTTCTTCAGATCGGACATCGATCCCCCACTCCCCTGTGATCCTCTGTGCGGGCCAGACACTTACTTGCCGCCCGGCTAGTAACTACACTGGGGAAAGTAGACCCCAACTAGCCGGGCGTCAAGTAAGTTTTTTTAAGGGAGAGCTTCATGGGGAGCACGCCGCACCAGCGCCGTGGCAACACGCGCCAGCGCATTCAGGACGTCGCCCTGGAGCTCTTCGCCGAACAGGGCTACGAGAAGACCTCGCTCCGCGAGATCTCCGAGCGGCTGGACGTCACCAAGGCCGCGCTGTACTACCACTTCAAGACCAAGGAAGACATCCTGGTCAGCATCTTCGAGGACCTCAACCGCCCGGTCGAGGAGCTGCTCGCCTGGGGCAAGGAACAGCCGCGCACCCTGGAGACGAAGAAGGAGATCCTCAGCCGCTACAGCGAGGCCCTGATCGGCGCCGCCCCGCTGTTCCGCTTCATGCAGGAGAACCAGGCGGCCGTACGGGACCTGAGCATCGGGGTGACCATCAAGCAACGCGTCGTCGCTCTGTTCGCCCTGATCCAGGAACCCGGCGCGTCACTGACCGACCAGGTGCGCTGCTCCACCGCGCTCTTCGCGACGCACGCGGGCCTGTTCGCCCTCAAGGACCTCGAAGGCGACCCCGAGGAGAAGCGCAAGGCCGTCCTCGAAGTCGCCTTCGAACTGGTCACCCGGGCACACGGCCAGGAGTCCGCGGAGCAACGCGGGCAGGGGTCCGCGGAGTAACGCGGGCAGGGGCGTCCGGATCAGACGCGCACGCCCTCCTTGTGCAGGAAGCTGACCGGGTTGACCGCGGAGCCGTAGTCGGCGGTGTGCCGGATCTCGAAGTGCAGGTGCGGGCCGCTGGAGTTGCCGGTGTTGCCGGAGAGCGCGATCTTTTCGCCGGTCTTCACGGTCTCGCCGATGCGCACTTCGATCTTCGACAGGTGGGCGTACTGCGAGTACGTGCCGTTGGCGTGCTTGATCACGACGGCGTTGCCGTACGCGGGACCGTCGCCGCCGCCGTTGGGGCCGGCCTTCACGACGGTGCCGGTGTGCGCGGCCTCGACCTTGGTGCCGATCGGCACGGCGAAGTCCTGGCCGGAGTGCTTGTGCGCCCAGCGGCTGCCGTCGTTGCCGAAGCTCGCGCTCAGCTCGTAGCGGCTCACCGGGGCCTCCCAGCTCTGGGCCTTCTTCAGGGCGGCCTTCTTCGCCGCGGCCGCCTTCTTGACCGCCGCCGCCTTCTTGGCCGCGGCCTTCTCGGCGACCTTGCCCTGCACGGCCGCCTGCTCGGCGACCGATTCGGCCGCGCCGGCGTTGATCAGGTTCACGGAATCCGGGGCGCCCGCCGAGCCGGCCGCGAACGCAGCGCCCGCACCGAGAACCATCGACGTCCCCAGGCCGGCTGCCACGACGGCGCCACGGACACGGGACAGGGACGGACGGCGGGAGTGCTGGAACGAAACGCGCTTCGACATAAGCGGAGAACCTCCGGAGATGACTGGACCCGGCGCTCCGGCCGGGCTGGCCATTCCTTGGTAACCCGTACCCCGGCCATTGCTCAAACACCCCATCTACGAACAAAAGCCGTATCCCGAGCCCCGGGAATTCGCCGCAGCGGGTTTCGCGCGACGCGCGCCCGAACCCGTCGAAACTCTTGTTCCGGCCAGGTTTAACCCCAGTTCCAAACCGCTCGAATCGGACAGATCCCAGCGATCCGGGCCCCTGGGTGTCCGGCACCGAAAGCCCCCTCCACCGCAGGGCCGAAGGCCCCCGCGGTGATCACGGCACCCTCCCCTACCGCGCCTAGTAGGCCCGGAACGGGCTGTGCGCCTTGTCACCGTCGGCGGGCCCGAAGGCTGTCCGTTTCGGGACCTTCGGCCTGTGCGCGGGACAGCCCTTAGGCTGACCCGACGACCAGGCCGACTCCGGGGGGCATGCCATGGCCAGTGACGCCGCGGACACCAGCGACATGGATGGCATCGAACTCGCCGACGCCGTCGAGTCGATCCGCAACCAGCTCATCGACGCCGCGGGCCGCGCCACCGGCCGCCCCGTGGCCTTCGAGGTCGGCGACATCCAGATGGAGTTCACCCTCGAACTCCGCAAGGAGATCAAGGGCGGCGGCAAGGTCAAGGCCTGGGTGGTCGAGGCGGGCGCCGATGCCTCCCGCGCGACCGGCCGCACGCACAAGGTCGCGTTCACCCTGAAGCCGCGCGACGCCGCGACCGGCGGGCCCTGGCAGATCGGCCACGGGGACCAGGGCAGCACCGCCCGCTTCGGCGGCGGGGCGGCACGGCCGTGACCACCGCGCTGCCCACCGCGCCCGCGGCGCGCACGGTCGTCGTCCTCGGCGCCGGAACCGTCCAGGGCAGCGGCGCCCTGCTCACCGACCGGCTCGTGCTGACCTGCGCCCATGTGGTCCGGGGCGGCAGCCGGGCCACCGTCGCCCACCCCGGGCGGGCGGACCACGCGACGGCAACGGTCGCCTGGGTCGACCACGACCTCGACGCCGCCCTCCTGCTGACCGCCGAACCGGTGCTCCCGGTCTCCGCGGTACGGCTCGGCGTCCTCCACTCCGAGCAGGCCGTCTCCGGATGCGAGATCACCGGCTTCCCCGACATCCAGCGGTACGGCCCCGAGCGGCATCTGGAGGCCGACCAGTACACGGCCACCGCCCTGCCGATGGCCGGACACCTGCGCGGACTGCTGGTCTGCGAGCTGGACGGCCCGCCGCCCCCGGGAAACGACTCGGAGCCCCCGTCGCTGCGCGGCATGTCCGGCGGACCGGTCTTCGCCGGGAACGTCCTCATCGGCATCGCCCGGCAGATCCCCCGGCAGCGCGGCGGCCGGCGCGTGGAGTGCGTACCGCTCGCCCCGCTCATCGCCTCGCAGCCGTTCGAGCTCGTCTACCGGCAGACCGGCACGGCACTGCGCCACGAGCAGGTCCACGGCCGCTTCCCCAGGGACGCGCGGTACGAGGAGGAGTACGCGGCGGCGCTCGGGGCCGCGTACCGCCGTACGAAGATCTTCGGCCTCGACGAGCTGGGCCGGCGCGACTCCGAGTGGGATCTGGACACCGCGTACCTGAGCCTGGAGGCCCAGCAGGCCTCCGGGCGCGCGGGGCCGTCGCCCATGCGGATCGACACGCTGCTCCCGGACCGCCCCCGGGTCCTGCTGCGCGGCGACGCGGGCGCCGGCAAGACCACGCTGCTCTGGTGGCTGGCGGCGCACGCCTCGGCCGGCACGCTGGGCCCGGAGCTGGCCCCGCTCAACGGCCTGGTCCCGTTCGTCGTACCGCTGCGCACCCTGCGCGCCCAGGGCGGCACGTTCCCCGCCCCCGCGCAGCTCCCCGACGCGGCCCGGCTGGTGATCGACGAGGCTCCCGGGGGCTGGGTCGGCCGGGTGCTGGAGTCGGGCCGGGCGCTGCTGCTGGTCGACGGTCTGGACGAGGTCCCGCGCGACGACCGCGAGCAGGCGCACGAGTGGCTGTCCCGTCTCCTCGACCGGTACCCGGACATCCGCTGTGTGGCCACGGTGCGCCCGCTGGCCGTCGAGCCGGGCTGGCTGATGTCCCAGGACTTCGACGAGCTGCGGCTGCTGCCGATGCGGGACGAGGACATCGAGGCCTTCGTCGCCGCCTGGCACCGGGCCGCCCGGCTGGACGACGAGGACCACGAGACGCTCGGCAGGCTGGAACGGGACCTGATCCAGCAGTTCGCCCGGAACCGGACCCTGCGCGACCTGGCCCGTACGCCACTGCTCTGCGCGGTGATCTGCGCCCTGCACCGACGCCGCCAGGGCATCCTGCCGGAGACCCGCTGGAGCCTGTACGACTCGGCCCTCACGCTGCTGCTCGGCGACCGCGACAAGCAGCGCAGGATCGAGGCTCCCGAGGGCATCACGACGAACGTGGCGGAGCAGGCCCAGCTCCTCCAGCGCATCGCGATCTGGCTGGTGCGGGGCGGCCAGTCGGAGCTCCACCGCTCCGCGGCGCTGCACCAGCTGGAACGCGCCCTGCCGGGCATGGAACGGCTGCGCGGCCAGGGCTCGGCCGAGGAGATCCTGACCCATCTGCTGAACCGCAGCGGAGTCCTCCAGGAGCGCGCCGACGACGTCTACCAGTTCGCCCACCGCACCTTCCAGGACTTCCTCGCCGCGAAGGAGTTCATCGAGGGCGACCAGCTGAACGAACTGCTCGGCCGGGCGGGCGCACAGCACTGGTACGACGTCATCCTGCTCTCGGCCGGCCACTGCGGCCGCCGGGAACACCCGGTACTGGTCAACGGGCTGCTGGACGCGCGGCCCGGCCCCGCCGACACCGTCACCCGGGACGAGGTCGTCGTCCTGGCCGCGCTCTGCGCGCAGCACGCGACCTGGCTGGACGAGACGACACGGGACAGGGTCCGCACGGCCGTCGGGGCGCTGTTCCCGCCGAGGGACCACGCGGACGTACGGCTGCTCGCCCGGCTCGGTCCGGCCGCTCTGGACCATCTGCCGGACCCGGCCAACGTATCCGGCAGGGAGCAGGCCGGCCTGTTCATCGACCTGATCAGCGAAATCGGCGGGCCGGAGGCCATACCGCACGCCCGCCGCTGGGCACTCGCCCACCCGGAACACAGCCACCTGTTCGAGGCGTACTGGAACAGGTACCCGGTACGGGCATACGCCCAGCAGGTCCTTGCCACCTGCGATCTGACGCACGACGCCCTGCAGATCGACGCCCCGGAGAAGCTGGCAGCACTGCGCGACCTGCCGTCCGCCACGAACCTGGAGATCGCCGGGGCCCTCACCGCCGCCGAACTCCACGCCGCCCTGCGCGACGGCCCATGGACCGGACTGGCCTTCCTGCGGAACCCCTGCCTGACCGACCTCTCGTTCCTGACGGACTGCGCCGAGCAGCTCGAGTCCCTGTCGCTGAGCGACTGTCCTGGCGTACGGGACCTCGGCCCCCTCACCGGGCTCCCCGCGCTGAAGGTGGTCGAGCTCGACATGAGCCATCTCCCCGGCAGTGCACTGGCCGCCACGGCTTCGGGAGAACTGCACTCCCTGTGGCTCAGCCGCCTGACGGCCGAACGGCTCTCCCAGCTGCCCGCCCACCCTCAGCTGAGCACACTGACCATCGAGCAGGCAGCCTCACTGGAGGTGGACTCGCTCGACGGCTGGACGAACCTGCGCCGGCTCGGACTGGGAACCCGCACCCCGGTCCGACCGCTGCTCGCCGCTCTCCGGCGGGCTCCGCAGGTGATCCACCTCACCCTGCCCCTGTCGTCCGCGACGGAGTTCACCGGAGAACAGCCCGTGCCTTCCCTCGGCAGCCTGGACCTCTACCTCGACACCGATGTGCTCGAAATGGAACAGATCCCCCGGGTCTTCCCCGCTCTGAAGCGGGTGGTGATCGTGTCGCCCAGGCATGTCGACCGCATCGACATTTCCCCGATCCGGGCGATGCCCGACTGCGAGGTGGCGGCCGGCCCCGCAACGATCGTGGGCGACGACCCACACCGCTGACCCCTCGACACGGCAGAAGGGGCTGCCCCGGACCGTTCGCACGGTCCGGGGCAGCCCCTTCTGCTTCTGCTCAGGCGCTCGGGGGCGTCCTCACACGTCCTTCGACATGTTCGGGCCCGCGCCGCCTGCCGCCTGCTCGATCGGGGGGACGTCGGGCAGCGCCGACTTCTCCTCGCCGCGGAAGGTGAAGGTCTTCTCCTCGCCCTCGCCCTCGGTGCCGACGACCACGATGTGACCGGGGCGCAGCTCACCGAAGAGGATCTTCTCGGAGAGGATGTCCTCGATCTCGCGCTGGATCGTCCGGCGCAGCGGCCGGGCGCCCATCACGGGGTCGTAGCCCTTCTTCGCCAGGAGCGACTTGGCTTCCGAGCTCAGCTCGATGCCCATGTCGCGGTCCTTCAGGCGCTCGTCCACCTTGGCGAGCATGAGGTCGACGATCTGGATGATGTCTTCCTCGGTGAGCTGGTGGAAGACGACCGTGTCGTCGACACGGTTGAGGAACTCGGGGCGGAAGTGCTGCTTGAGCTCTTCGTTGACCTTGTTCTTCATCCGCTCGTAGCCGGTCTTGACGTCACCCTGGGCGGCGAAGCCCAGGTTGAAGCCCTTGGAGATGTCCCGGGTCCCGAGGTTGGTCGTCATGATGATGACCGTGTTCTTGAAGTCCACGACCCGGCCCTGGGAGTCGGTCAGGCGACCGTCTTCCAGAATCTGGAGCAGGGAATTGAAGATATCGGGGTGGGCCTTCTCGACCTCGTCGAAGAGGACGACGGAGAACGGCTTGCGGCGCACCTTCTCGGTGAGCTGGCCGCCCTCTTCGTAACCCACGTAACCGGGGGGAGAACCGAAGAGGCGGGAAACCGTGTGCTTCTCGCTGAACTCCGACATGTCGAGGGCGATCAGCGCGTCCTCGTCACCGAAGAGGAATTCGGCGAGCGTCTTGGAGAGCTCCGTCTTACCGACACCGGACGGGCCGGCGAAGATGAACGAGCCACCGGGGCGCTTCGGGTCCTTCAGACCGGCTCGCGTACGGCGGATCGCCTGCGAGAGGGCCTTGATGGCGTCCTTCTGCCCGATGACGCGCTTGTGGAGCTCGTCCTCCATGCGCAGCAGACGGGAGGACTCCTCCTCCGTCAGCTTGAAGACCGGGATGCCGGTCGCGGTGGCCAGGACCTCGGCGATCAGCTCGCCGTCGACCTCGGCCACGACGTCCATGTCGCCGGCCTTCCACTCCTTCTCGCGCTTGGTCTTCGCCGCCAGCAGCTGCTTCTCCTTGTCACGGAGGGAAGCCGCCTTCTCGAAGTCCTGGGAGTCGATGGCCGACTCCTTGTCGCGGCGGACGCCCGCGATCTTCTCGTCGAACTCGCGGAGGTCCGGCGGCGCGGTCATCCGGCGGATGCGCATCCGGGAGCCGGCCTCGTCGATCAGGTCGATCGCCTTGTCCGGCAGGAAGCGGTCCGAGATGTACCGGTCGGCCAGCGTCGCGGCCTGGACCAGCGCCTCGTCCGTGATGGAGACGCGGTGGTGGGCCTCGTAGCGGTCGCGCAGACCCTTGAGGATCTCGATGGTGTGCGGCAGCGACGGCTCCGCGACCTGGATGGGCTGGAAGCGGCGCTCAAGAGCGGCGTCCTTCTCCAGGTGCTTGCGGTACTCGTCGAGCGTGGTGGCACCGATGGTCTGGAGCTCGCCGCGGGCCAGCATCGGCTTGAGGATGCTGGCGGCGTCGATCGCGCCCTCGGCGGCACCCGCACCCACGAGGGTGTGGAGCTCGTCGATGAACAGGATGATGTCGCCGCGGGTGCGGATCTCCTTGAGGACCTTCTTCAGGCGCTCCTCGAAGTCACCGCGGTAGCGGGAGCCGGCGACCAGCGCGCCGAGGTCGAGGGTGTAGAGGTGCTTGTCCTTGAGGGTCTCGGGCACCTCGCCCTTGACGATGGCCTGCGCCAGTCCCTCGACGACCGCCGTCTTGCCGACGCCGGGCTCGCCGATGAGAACCGGGTTGTTCTTGGTGCGGCGGGACAGCACCTGCATGACCCGCTCGATCTCCTTCTCGCGCCCGATGACCGGGTCGAGCTTGGATTCGCGAGCGGCCTGGGTGAGATTCCGGCCGAACTGGTCGAGCACCAGGGACGTGGAGGGCGTGCCTTCCGCGGGGCCGCCCGCGGTCGCCGCCTCCTTGCTGCCCGAGTACCCGGAGAGCAGCTGGATGACCTGCTGCCGCACCCGGTTCAGGTCGGCGCCCAGCTTCACGAGGACCTGGGCGGCGACGCCCTCGCCCTCGCGGATCAGGCCGAGCAGGATGTGCTCGGTGCCGATGTAGTTGTGGCCGAGCTGGAGGGCCTCGCGGAGCGAGAGCTCCAGGACCTTCTTGGCCCGGGGCGTGAAGGGGATGTGCCCGGACGGGGCCTGCTGGCCCTGGCCGATGATCTCCTCCACCTGCTGGCGGACCGCCTCGAGCGAAATCCCGAGGCTCTCCAGGGCCTTAGCGGCGACACCCTCACCCTCGTGGATAAGGCCCAGGAGGATGTGCTCGGTGCCGATGTAGTTGTGGTTGAGCATCCGGGCTTCTTCCTGAGCCAGGACGACAACCCGCCGCGCGCGGTCGGTGAACCTCTCGAACATCGTTAATCGCTCCTCAGAGCGGTCAGGCAGTAAGGGGTCGGTCCCCTCCCTGTCCTTCCGCAGCTTAGTCCCGCAAGCGGGGACCGCTCATTCCAACTGCCGACACCGTCCTTGGCCTCCTGCCCCGAACGCTGACAACTTCTCCAACCCGATGGTGCGAGACGATGTTCCCGCAGGCCAGGCAGATACCCCTTTCGCCAGTACGCCGATGGCGAACGTGAGATGCCCGAACCTGCGTGTCGCCCCTCCCCACTAGGGATGTCTTACCCGCAATTACAGACAGTCCATGCGGTGCACGCCGGTTCCCTCCGCTACGGGCGAACATATTGGCGTTCCCGAATGCGCCCCTACGCACCCATCCCGGACACATTGCGCGCCCGCTCGGGGACTCTGCGTAACTCCGGAGGTCTCCGGGCCGTTCTTCCGGCATGGCCATCACCGTCCCGCGTCCCGTGCCGTCGGTCACCGGCGAGCGGGAGAGCGGCGACTGCGCCCGGTGGGCGCAGTGGTACGAACGCGAACTCGGCTGGGCGACGGCGGGCACCGCACCGGTGCGCCTGCTGACCGGGCTGCGGTTCGACGTGCTCCAGGTTCCCGCGGCCGCCGGTCAGGCGGCGCTGCGGCGGCTGGACCGCACCGGGCCCGTGGCGCTGTCGGGCGCGCGGATGAGCCTGCTGGTGGCGGTGGGAAGCGCCGACGAGCTGCCCGGACTGCTCGACTGGCTGGAGTGGGGAGGCGTCGCCCTCTCCCTGACCGCCATCGGTGCGGGCGGCCGGATCACGGCGCCGGTGCCGCCCGGACGGATGGCGGGCCGGCCGGGGGCCGCCGCATGGCTGCGACCCCCTGGGCCACGACACGAGGAAGGGTCGGAGTTCCCGGCCCTCGCCGGCCTCGGGAGCAGGGGTGGGGGTGCTCCCGATCTCGTACGGCTGGTGGACGCGGTGGCGACGGAATGCCACCGGGCCCGGTTGATGCTTGCCCGGACAGGGCCGTCGACGGTCGGGTCGACAGCTCAGCCGTTGGCCTTCTCGTAAGCTTCGCGGATCTCCGCGGGAACACGGCCACGGTCATTCACATTGTGGCCGTTCTCGCGGGCCCACTTACGGATCTCGGCGGTGTCCTTGTTGCCACCCGTAACGGCGCGGCCCTTGCCACGGCCGGCCGACGCGCGGCCACCCGTACGCCGACCACCCTTGGTGTACGGCTCAAGAAGACCACGGAGCTTGTCCGCGTTGCTCGTCGTGAGGTCAATCTCGTACGTCTTGCCATCGAGAGCGAACGTGACCGTCTCGTCCGCCTCGCCGCCGTCGAGGTCATCGACAAGAAGGACCTGAACCTTCTGTGCCACTGGATTCCCTTTCATCGAAAATGCAGTACGCGGAAAGGAAACCGCTTTTCCCCGGAAAACACAAACCCCCGGGAGAGGTTCAGGATCACGAGAAGACGGGAAACATGCGCGATTCGGACATAGGGTTCCGGCTTCTTGTGGCGGTCGCAGATGGCGGTCACAGATGCAGAAGCATCCGACTGTTGCCCAAGGTGTTCGGCTTCACTCGTTCGAGACCCAGGAACTCTGCTACACCCTCGTCATAGGAACGCAGCAGCTCGCTGTAGACATCTCCGTCGACCGGCGTCTCTCCGATCTCCACGAAGCCGTGCTTCGCGAAGAAGTCCACTTCGAAGGTGAGACAGAAAACCCGCCGGACGCCCAGCCAGCGGGCGGTCTGCAACAACTTGTCCAGCACTTGATGACCGACTCCGGCACCCCTGATGCTGTGATCGACGGCGAGAGTACGCACTTCGGCGAGGTCTTCCCACATCACGTGCAGTGCGCCGCAGCCGATGACACGGGCGTCCTCGTCGCGTTCCGCGATCCAGAACTCCTGGATGTCCTCGTAAAGCGTCACGGTCGCTTTGTCCAGCAGGATGCCTTCGCGTACGTACCCGTCGAGGAGACGGCGGACCGATGCCACATCACTGGTCCTGGCACGTCGGACTGTGATGGCCGTGTTTATGACCGCCGGTTCGGTACGGGAATCGGCATGAGGAAGCTCTGGGGGCATACCCCGACGCTATCGCCCGGCCCCCGGGCCCGCCCCATCGGCCGGATCTCCGGCCGCTTCTCCGGCCGCTTCTCCGGCTGGTCCATCGGCCGGTTCACCCGTCGCCGCCCCGGCCGGTTCGCCGGGCGTGGGCCCGGGGGCTCCGGACAGGTCGGGCAGAACGATCCGCATGGCGTCCTGGAGGGCCTCGCGCTGCTGGGCGGACATCATGCCGAAGAAGGCGACAAGAGCGGCCGCGGGGTTGTCGCTGCGCGACCATGCTTCGTTCATCAGTGCGGCCGAGTAGGCGGCGCGGGTGGAGACCGCCGTATATCTATATGCGCGGCCGTCGACTTCCCTGCGCACCCAGCCCTTCTGATGGAGATTGTCCATTACCGTCATGACGGTGGTGTAGGCGATGGAGCGTTCCTGCTGAAGGTCTTCAAGGACTTCCCGCACGGTGACCGGGCGGTTCCATTGCCAGACCCGTGTCATCACGGCGTCTTCCAGATCTCCCAATGGGCGGGGCACAATGACACTTTAGTGCCAAATGCCTGGAATGACCGGTTTATTTGAGCAGCAAAAGGGCGCACGGCTCCCGGTGAGCCGTGCGCCCTTCGTGTGCTGCGGAGTGCAGGGGTCAGACGCCGTCGGTCCGCGGTGCCTGCTGGACCGACTCGGCGCGGCCGATCGCCAGGTCCACGGCCGCGTCCTCCTTGGCCTTGTTGGGACCGCCCTGGCTCTTGACGATCGTCACGACGAGGCCGATGAAAAAGGCGGCCATCACCACGGGGGGCACGAGCGCGGATACGTAGTCCATGGCGTCCAGAGTAGCGAGGCCGGTACGGACTTCCGCGCCACCCCTCCGCTACCCCGCGGCGCGCTCCTCCTCCTGTGGCGGCGCCGGGCGGCGGCGGGGCGGGAAGACCTCCGAGGGCTTCGGCGCGGGGCGCCCGGACGGCCGGTTGGGCCGGGCGGGTGCCGCCGGGGCCTTGGGCCGTTCGGGTTCGGCGTCGGCCGCCCGGCCGCCGGGCAGGGCCAGGAGCCGGCTGCGCGGCGCGGGAGTCCTCGCCGACGCGACGCGTCCGGCGAGGCGGGCCTGCACCGACCGCTCCGCCAGCACCTGACAGCGCTCCAGGAGCGCCGCGGCCACCGGCCTGTGGCGCAGGGCGCGCAGCGCGGCGAGGTCGTCGGGGCCGGGGTCGTACCCGCCCGCCAGGGCGTCCTGGAGCAGCTCCAGGTAGCCGCCGACCGAGCCGGGGAGGGCGTTGCGGTAGCGGACGAGGTCGGCGAGGAGGAACGTGCGCAGCCGTCCCGCCTCGCCGACCGCCTCGTCCACGGCACCGGCCAGCCGCAGGCAGTCCTGGACGTCCTCGTCCGGTAGGGGCATGGGGTGAAGGGCGATGGCCAGGGCGCGTCGGAGCACACGCAGCTCGTCCGCGCTGAACGCCATGCCGCCGCGTGATCCGTAAGGCGTGGGCATGGAGCGACAATACGTGCTAAATGGACAAAATCGGCTTAACTGGCCGCCGGCGGCGCGGCGGCGGCCCCGCTCCCCGCAAGCCGTTCCCGCAGGTACGCCGC
Source organism: Streptomyces sp. NBC_00984 (assembly GCF_045162475.1). NCBI lineage: Bacteria > Bacillati > Actinomycetota > Actinomycetes > Kitasatosporales > Streptomycetaceae > Streptomyces > Streptomyces sp. NBC_00984. The sequence continues at coordinate 5,138,373 of NZ_CP108734.1, read as the reverse complement.
CTGTCCACTACAGCCGGGACACGTTCCGCTCGTACACCAGGCGCAGGCCGATGAGGGTCAGCCAGGGCTCGTGCTCGTCGATGACGGAGGACTCGCCCAACACCATCGGCGCAAGGCCGCCCGTCGCGATGACGGTGACGTCCTCGGGGTCGGCCGCCAGCTCCTTCTTCATCCGTGCGACGACGCCGTCGACCTGGCCGGCGAAGCCGTAGATGATGCCCGACTGCATCGCCTCGACCGTGTTCTTGCCGATCACACTGCGCGGCCGGGCCAGCTCGATCTTGCGGAGCTGGGCGCCCTTGACGCCGAGCGCCTCGACCGAGATCTCGATGCCGGGGGCGATGACACCGCCGGTGTACTCGCCCCGGGCGGAGACCGCGTCGAAGGTGGTGGCCGTGCCGAAGTCGACGACGATCGCCGGACCGCCGTACAGGTCGACGGCGGCGACCGCGTTGATGATGCGGTCCGCGCCGACCTCCTTCGGGTTGTCCATCAGGATCGGCACCCCGGTCTTGATGCCCGGCTCGACGAGGACGGCGGGGACGTCGCCGTAGTAGCGGCGGGTCACCTCGCGCAGCTCGTGCAGGACGGCCGGGACCGTGGAGCAGATCGCGATGCCCTCGATGCCGTCGCCCAGCTCCATGCCGAGCAGCGGGTGCATGCCCATCAGGCCCTGGAGCAGCACGGCGAGCTCGTCGGCGGTGCGGCGGGCGTCGGTGGAGATCCGCCAGTGCTCGACGATCTCCTCGCCGTCGAACAGGCCGAGGACGGTGTGGGTGTTGCCGACGTCGATGGTGAGCAGCATCAGACGACGGCCCCGTCGGTGGCGCGGAAGTCCAGGCCGATGTCGAGGATCGGCGAGGAGTGGGTGAGCGCGCCGACGGCCAGGTAGTCGACGCCCGCCTCGGCGTAGGCGCGGGCGGTGTCGAGGGAGAGCCGGCCGGAGGACTCCAGGACCGCGCGGCCGCCGACCAGGGCGACCGCCTCGGCCGTCTGCAGCGGGGTGAAGTTGTCCAGCAGGATCAGGTCGGCGCCCGCGTCGAGCACCTCGCGGACCTGCTGCAGGGTGTCGACCTCGACCTCGATCGGTACGTCCGGGAACTCGTCCCGTACCCGCTTGAAGGCCTCGGCCACGCCGCCCGCCGCGATGACGTGGTTGTCCTTGACCAGCGCCGCGTCCGACAGCGACATGCGGTGGTTGACGCCGCCGCCGCAGCGCACCGCGTACTTCTCCATGGCGCGCAGGCCCGGGGTGGTCTTGCGGGTGTCGCGGACCCTGGCCTTCGTGCCTTCGAGCACATCGGCCCAGGCGCGGGTGGCGGTCGCGATGCCGGAGAGCCTGCACAACAGGTTGAGCGCGCTGCGCTCGCCGGTGAGCAGGTCGCGGGTGCGGGTGGTGACGGTCAGCAGCTTCTGTCCGGGGGCGACCCGGTCGCCGTCCTCGACGTGGCGCTCGACCGCGAACTCGTCCGTGCAGACGATGGACAGGACGGCCTCGGCGACGCGCAGACCGGCCACGACGCCTGCCTCGCGGGCGGTGAAGTCGCCGGTGGCCACGGCGTCCTCGGCGACGGTCGCGACGGTGGTGACGTCCACACCGCCGTCGAGGTCCTCCTCGATGGCGACGTGCGCGACGTCCTCGACCTGGACCGGGTCCAGGCCCGCGTCGGCGAGGAGCTGGGCGAGGGCGGGGTCGAGGCCGCACTCCAACGGATCGACCTCGTAGTAATCGTCCCCGCCGCAGCCGCAGCCGTCCCCGCAGCCGCCCGCGGACGGTGCGGGCGCGCCGATCTGGATCAGCGGTACGTCCACGGGTGTGGGGCGCGGATTCTCTTCGGGCGTGCTCACGGTTACGGCTCCTCGGTGACGTCGGCGGGGTGGGTCAGGGGTGCTGCTGCGCAGTCTGGTGCCTGCGTGGGGCGTACGGGCCCGAATGCCTCGGTCTCCGTCCGACGGAGGACCGGTTGACGCTCCGGGGTGAGCCGGACGACGAGGTGGCGGCGCCAGTTCTCGTCGTCGCGCTCGGGCCGGTCCTCGCGCCAGTGGCAGCCGCGGGTCTCCTCGCGCCGCCGGGCGGCGGCGACCAGGACGCGCGAGACGAGCAGCAGGTTGGTGGCCTCCCACGCCTCGACGCCGGGCACCGCGACCTTGGGTTCGTCCGCCTCCACGGCCAGCGCGGCGCTGTCGTGGAGGGCCTCCAGCTCGTCGGCGGCGACGGCCAGGCTCTCGGCGGAGCGGAGCACTCCGGCGCCCCGGGTCATGATGCGCTGGATCGTGCTACGGGCCTCCGGGGCGATCAGCGGGGAGGGCGCGCGGTCGTCGCCGGTTTCCGCGGCGCCCGCGCGGGGCCGGTCCTCGACGATGTCCGCCGCGATGCGCTCGGCGAAGACGAGGCCCTCCAGGAGGGAGTTGGACGCCAGCCGGTTCGCGCCGTGCACGCCGGTGCAGGCGACCTCGCCGCAGGCGTACAGGCCGGGCACCGTGGTACGTCCCCGCAGGTCGGTGCGGATGCCGCCGGAGGCGTAGTGCGCGGCGGGGGCGACCGGGATCGGTTCGGTGATCGGGTCGATGCCGTGGGCGCGGCAGGCCGCCAGGATCGTGGGGAAGCGCTGCTCCCACATCTCGGCGCCGAAGTGGCGGGCGTCGAGGTACATGTGCTCGGTGCCGTGCAGCCCCATCCGGCGGGTGATGGCCTTGGCGACGATGTCGCGCGGGGCCAGCTCCGCCAGTTCGTGCTGTCCGAGCATGAAGCGCGTACCGGACGCGTCGACGAGATGGGCGCCCTCGCCCCGTACCGCTTCCGACACCAGCGGCTGCTGGCCCTCGGAGCCGGCGCCGAGGAAGAGGACCGTCGGGTGGAACTGGACGAATTCCAGGTCGGAGACCTCCGCGCCGGCCCGCAGCGCCAGCGCCACGCCGTCGCCGGTGGAGACCGCCGGGTTGGTGGTGGCGGAGAAGACCTGGCCCATGCCGCCGGTGGCGAGGACCACCGCGGGGGCGTGGACCGCGCCGACGCCGTCGTGCTGACCCTCGCCCATGACGTGCAGCGTGACGCCCGCGGTACGCCCTTCGGCGTCGGTGAGGAGGTCCAGGACGAGCGCGTTCTCCACGGTGTGCAGGGCGGCTTCGCGGACCGCCTCGACCAGGGCGCGGGAGATCTCGGCGCCCGTCGCGTCGCCGCCCGCGTGGGCGATGCGGCGGCGGTGGTGGCCGCCCTCACGGGTCAGCGCGATGTCGCCGCTCTCCGTGGTGTCGAAGTGGGCGCCGGTCCCGATCAGCCGGCGCACGGCGTCCGGGCCCTCGGTGACCAGGGTCCGGACCGCCGCCTCGTCGCACAGACCGGCGCCCGCGACCAGGGTGTCGTCGAGATGCTGCTCGGGGGTGTCGCCCTCGCCGAGGGCGGCCGCGATACCGCCCTGCGCCCAGCGGGTGGAGCCGTCGTCGAGGCGGGCCTTGGTGACGACGACGGTGGCGAGGCCCGCGGCGGCGCAGCGCAGCGCGGTGGTGAGACCGGCCACGCCGGAGCCGACCACCACGACGTCGGCGTCGATGGACCAGCCTGGGGCGGGGGCGGTCAGCCGTATTCCGGTCACGTGGTGGCTCCGAAGGTCAGCGGGATGTTGTCGATGAGGCGGGTCCTGCCGACCCGCGCGGCGATGGCGAGGATCGCCTCACCGGAGGTGCGGTCGTCGGGGATCTCGGTGAAGTCGGCCGGGTCCACGAGCGCCAGGTAGTCCAGGGCGAGCGGGGGCTGCGCGCCCGCCGCGTCGTCGAGGATCAGGAGCGCCGCGGCCCGTACCGCCGAGGGGCCGTCGACCGGGCGGGCCAGGGCCACCGCCTGGGTGTCGGCGGCCGCGCGGGCCTCGCCGAGCGCGGTGAGCGCGGCGGCCCGGCCGGTGGTGGCCGCGGTGGTCTGTGCGCGGGCGTGCAGCGCCTGCTGGGCGGCGAGCCGGTCGCGGGCGGCGAACAGGGCCCGGGACAGGGCGAGGGCGGTGTGCCGTTCCTCCGCGTCCAGGAAGCGGTTGCGGCTGGAGAGCGCGAGGCCGTCCGGCTCGCGGACCGTCTCCACGCCGACGATCTCCACCGGGAAGTTCAGATCGCGCACCATGCGGCGGATCAGCGCCAGCTGCTGGGCGTCCTTCTGCCCGAAGAACGCGACGTCGGGGCGGGTGAGATGGAGGAGCTTGGCGACGACCGTGAGCATGCCGTCGAAGTGCCCGGGGCGCGAGGCGCCTTCGAGCCGCTCGCCCATCGGGCCCGCGGAGATCCGGACCTGCGGTTCGCCGCCGGGGTAGACCTCGTCGACGGACGGCGCGAAGACCGCGTCCGCCCCGGCGGCGCCCGCCACGGCGAGGTCGGCGTCGAGCGTACGGGGGTAGCGGTCCAGGTCGGCGGCCTCGCCGAACTGGAGCGGGTTGACGAAGACGGTGGCGACCACCTGGCCGTCGGGGCCCGCCGCCGCGCGTGCGGCGCGGATCAGGGTCGCGTGGCCCTCGTGCAGGGCGCCCATGGTCATGACGACGGCCCGCGGCCCCTTGCGGGGGGCGAACGCGCCGAGCTCGGCCGCGGTACGGAGCAGGGTGGCGGCGGGACCGTGGGACGTCCGCGGTGCGACGGGGCGGGGGGTGCCGGGCCTGCCGGTCGTGTCGGTCATCGGGGCTCCTGTGATCCGGTGCCGCCCGTGGTGCCGGTGCCCGTGCCGTCGGCCAGGACCCCGAGCAGGTCCTCGGCCAGCTCCGGCTTGAGCATGCCGTGGGCTAGCGCGCGGTCGGCGGTGGCGCGGGCCATCGCGACGTATCCGGCCACGGCCTGCGGGGCGTGCCTGCGCAGCTCGCCGATGTGCGCGGCGACCGTACCGGCGTCGCCGCGGGCCACGGGGCCGGTCAGCGCGGCGTCGCCGGAGCGCAGCGCGTTGTCGAGCGCGGCGCCGAGGAGGGGGCCGAGCATCCGGTCGGGGGCGGCGACCCCGGCCGTACGCAGCAGCTCCATCGACTGGGCGACCAGGGTGACCAGGTGGTTCGCGCCGAGGGCGAGCGCCGCGTGGTAGAGCGGACGGGACTCCTCCGCAATCCATTCGGGCTCGCCGCCCATCTCGATGACCAGCGCCTCGGCGGCGAGCCGCAGCTCCTCGGGGGCGGTCACGCCGAAGGAGCAGCCGGCCAGCCGCTGGACGTCGACGGAGGTGCCGGTGAACGTCATCGCCGGGTGCAGGGCGAGCGGCAGGGCACCGGCCCGCAGCGCCGGGTCCAGGACCTTCGTCCCGTACCGCCCCGAGGTGTGGACGATCAGCTGCCCCGGCCGCACCGCACCGGTCTCGGCAAGGCCTTCGACCAGGCCGGGCAGGGCGTCGTCGGGGACGGTCAGCAGCACCAGCTCGGCGCGCGCGAGGACCTCGGCGGGCTCCACCAGCGGTACGTCGGGCAGCAGGGCGGCCGCCCTGCGCACGGACGCGTCGGAGACGCCCGACACGGCGACCGGCCGGTGCCCGGCGAGCTGCAGGGACGCGGCGAGAGCGGGGCCGACACGGCCCGCACCCACGACGCCGACCGTGAGGCGGGCGGGGCGGTCCCTCGCGTCGAGGGGTTCATGGGGGGCTGTTGCATTCACGCGGCGGGGCCTTCCGTTCCAGTCCGCGGGGGGTACCGGACGATTTCTCTGCATGCTACGCCAGCGTTTCGCCCGGACTCCTGGCCGTCCACAGCCTGTGGGTAAAGTCCGGGCGGGGGCGCGGACCGGAGCCGGGGCGCCCGAAAAAAACCATGCGGGCCCGAGCTGCGCGCTGCGTGATGATCGTCCCATGACAGACACAGCAGACCTGGACGGGCAGCTGCGGCCGGAAGCGCGGGAGGAATCCCAGGAGGAAGCGCAGCGGCTGCGCAGGATCAACGCCTGGCACGCGGCCGAACGAGTCCTGATCAGGCCGCCCATGAACCTCTCGCTCGGCGAACGGCTGGCCGCGCTGACGGCCGGGGCCGGGGCCGTCACCGATCTCGACCGCCCCGCGGACATCTACGGCAACGGCGTCGTCGCCGAACTGGAGGAGCGGATCGCGGGCCTGCTGGGCATGGAGGCCGCCGCGTTCTTCCCGACCGGGACGATGGCGCAGCAGGTCGCGCTGCGGTGCTGGGCCGGGCGGACCGGCGATTCCACGGTGGCGCTGCATCCCCTCGCCCACCCCGAGGTGCACGAACGCGGCGCGCTGGGGGCGGTGAGCGGGCTGCGTACCGTCCATCCGACGTCCGAGCCCCGGCTGCCCACGGCCCAGGAGATCCGCGACTTCGACGAGCCGTTCGGCACGCTGATGCTGGAGCTGCCGTTGCGCGACGCCGGTTTCGTCCTGCCGACGTGGGAGGAGCTGGAGGCCGTGGTGGCGGCCGCGCGGGAACGCGATGCGGTGGTGCACATCGACGGCGCGCGGCTGTGGGAGTGCGCCCCCCACTTCGGGCGGGAGCTGCCGGAGATCGCGGCGCTCGCGGACAGCGTGTACGTGTCGTTCTACAAGACCCTCGGCGGAATCTCCGGGGCCGCGCTGGTCGGTCCCGGGTCGCTGATCGAGGAGGCCCGCACCTGGCGCCACCGGTACGGCGGGCAGCTCTTCCAGCAGTTCCCCGCGGCGCTCACCGCCCTGATCGGCCTCGATCAGGAGCTGCCGCAGCTGCCTTCGTACGTGGCACGGGCGAAGGTGGTGGCCGGGGCGATGGCCGAGGGCTTCTCGGCGGCCGGCACCGGGTGGTTCCGGGTGCATCCGGAGCCGCCGCACACGCATCAGTTCCAGGTGTGGCTGCCGTACGGGGAGGACGTCCTGACGGAGGCGGCGGTGCGGCAGGCGGAGGAGACGGGCGTGTCCCTCTTCCGCAAGTGGTACCCCGCGGCCGCCGGGCCGCCCGGACTGTCGTTCACCGAGGTGACGGTGGGGCGGGAAGGGCTGGAGTGGACGGCTGAGGATGTACGGGACGCGGTGCGGGAGTTCGTGGCGCGGCTGGCCTAGCAGGAGCCTGCCGGGCCGACCGGGGAACGGCCGGGAGCACCGGAACCGTCGGCTCCGCGGCTTCGGGCCGACCCGGCTCCGCGGCTTCGGGCCGACCCGGCTCCGCGGTTTCGGACGGCCCCGGCTCCGCGGCTTCGGGTGAACAGGGACCGCAGCGCCGCCCATCGGCGACCACGCGCCGGGCGGCCCGCGATCACCGCGTCGAAACGGCGCCGGTCGCGGGCCTCGCGCACCACTTCCCAGTCGTGCCGGCCCGGCAGCGGCGGCGGAAGTTCGCCCCGCTGGGCCGCGCGATAGCTGTCGATCATGTGCTGCTGAATGGCGTCCATGGGCCTCAGCGTGGGCCGGTCCCGGCCCGTCCGGCCCGCCGATTGACGACCACCGTCAAATGGCGCGATGCCTTTCGCGGGCACCCCGCACTATGGAGGGGTGAGCGTGCACATCGACATCGCCGGGCTGGCGCCCGACCGCATCGTCTTCGAGACCTCCCCCCTCGCCGAGCTGGGGCTGGCCCTGCACGCCCTCTCCGAGCCGGGGCACCACCCGGGCCTGCACGGCTGGGCGACGGCGACCTCCAGCGCGCTGGACCCCGACCTCGCCGACCGGCTGCACGAGGCCGATTTCCTGTGGCGCCACACGTTCTCGGACATCTTCATGCCGTTCGCCGGGATCCGCGGCGGCAACGGCAGGGCGGGCGCCAACCTCGCCGAGGACCTCGACATCCTCGACCGGCTGGACGACGAACGGTTCGTCGCCGCCGCCCTGGAGTTCACCTGCACCAGCCTGTACGGGCTCGGCGCGCCCTCCCCGCTCAACGACCCGACGATGCGCACCCGCGCCCTGGACATGGCGGCGGCGCGCGGCCCCCGGCAGGTGGAGTTCGCCCAGCAGCTGCTGGCCGATCCGGCCCCGGTGCGCGCCTGGGTGCGGCGCCTGTTCGAGGACTGCGACCGGGCGTTCTTCGCGGACACCTGGTGCCGGGTGCGGGTCCAGCTGGTCGCCGACGCCCGGCACAAGACCGATCTGCTGCGGCGCAAGGGGATCGGCGAGGCGATGGGCGCGGTGTCCACGGCGCTGACCGTCGACGAGGCCGGGACCCGGATCAGCGCCGACAAACTGACCGAGGGCCGCACCAGCGCCGTCGGCCCCGGGCTCACCCTCATCCCGTCCACCTTCGGCTGGCCGCACCTCAACCTGCTGCACGCACCGGGCTGGCGCCCGGTGATCCACTACCCGGTGCACCAGCCCGAGCTGCCCTCCCCCTCCTCCGTGGAACTGCTCCAGCTGCGCATGGAGGCGCTGGCCCACCCGATGCGGATGCGTCTCTGCCGCCACCTCGCCCGCTCCCCGCACACGACCGGCCAGCTCGCCGATACGCACGGCATCACGGCCCCCGAGGTCTCCCGGCACCTCTCGGTACTGAAGAAGGCGGGCCTGGTCACCACCCGTCGGCGCGGCCGGTACGTGCTGCACCAGCTGGACCTGACCTCGGTGGCACGGCTCGGCAGCGACTTCCTGGAAGGCATCCTGCGCTGATCCGGGTCGACGCCCCGGGCCGAGCCCCGGCCCGGGGCGTCGACCCGGATCAGCGGGCCCGCGGGTCAGACCGCCCCGCCACCGACCCGGATCAGCGGGCCCGCGGGTCAGACCGCCCCGCCACCGGCCCGGACCAGCCCGGTCTCGTACGCGAGGACCACGACCTGCACCCGGTCGCGCAGGTTCAGCTTGGTGAGGATGCGGCCCACGTGCGTCTTCACGGTCGCCTCGGAGAGCACCAGGCGTGCCGCGATCTCGCCGTTCGACAGGCCCTGCGCGACCAGCAGCATCACTTCGCGTTCGCGCTCGGTGAGCTTGGCGATGTCCTTGTGCTGCGGTTCGCCGGCACCACTCGGCAGCATCGGGGAGAACCGGTCGAGCAGCCGGCGGGTGGTGGACGGGGCGACGACGGCGTCGCCGCTGTGCACGGAGCGGATCGCGGCCAGCAGTTCGGCGGGCGGCACGTCCTTGAGCATGAAGCCGCTGGCCCCGGCCTTCAGCCCGGAGAAGGCGTACTCGTCGAGGTCGAACGTGGTCAGGATGAGCACCTTGGGCGCGTCCGGCTGCGCACAGATACGCCGGGTGGCCTCGACACCGTCCAGCCTCGGCATCCGCACATCCATCAGCACCACATCGACGGCGGTGGCACGAAGGTTCTCGATCGCCTCCGCGCCGTCGCCGGCCTCGGCCACGACCTCCATGTCCGGCTGGGCGGCGAGCACCATCCGGAAGCCGGTGCGCAGCAGCACCTGGTCGTCGACGAGCATCACGCGGATCGCCATGAGGGGTCCTGTCTCCTGTCCTACGTCCGGTGGGCCCGGTCCTACGTCCGGTGGGCCCGGTCCTGCGTCTAGTGGGCCGGCTTGAGCGGCAGCAGCGCGCTGATCCGGAAGCCGCCGCCGGGCCGCGGCCCGGCGTCCAGCGTGCCGCCGACCATGCCGACCCGCTCGCGCATCCCGATCATCCCGTGGCCCGCGCCGTCGGCGCCGCCGTCCTCGTACAGTTCGTGCGCCGCGCCCCGCCCGTCGTCCTCGACCAGCAGTCCGAGCCCGTCGTCGAAGTAGACCAGACGCACGCTGGCCCCCGCGTCCGGGCCACCGTGCTTGCGGGTGTTGGTCAGGGCCTCCTGCACGATGCGGTACGCGGTCAGCTCGACGCCGCTGGGCAGCGGGCGGGGGGTTCCCTCGATCTTGAAGTCGACGGCCAGGCCGGTCTGTCTGACCTGTTCGATCAGATCCTCGATCTGGTCCACATCGGGCTGCGGGACGTACTCCCCGCTCTCCTGGGCATCGCCCGTCCGCAGCACCCCGAGCAGCCGCCGCATCTCCGCGAGCGCCTGCCTGCCGGTGCTGGAAATGGTCTCCAGGGCCTGCTTGGCCTGGTCGGGGGCCGCGTCCATGACGTACGCCGCACCGTCGGCCTGCACCACCATCACCGAGACGTTGTGCGCGACGACATCGTGGAGTTCACGGGCGATACGGGCCCGTTCCGCCGCCACCGCGACCTTCGACTGCGCCTCGCGCTCCCGCTCCAGCCGGGCGGCGCGCTCCTCCAGCTGACTGAAGTAGGCGCGCCTGGTCCGCATCGAGTCGCCGAGCACCCAGGCGAGCACGAACGGCACGGTCAGCACGACGACGATGAAGATCTCCTCGGCCCAGCCGGTCCGCGGCCCCTCGCCCGGCCAGCGCAGCTTGGACAGACCCGCCGCGCACAGGCTGCAGACCAGCGCGAGCCGGGACGCCCAGCGCTCCCCGACGGTGGCCACGGTGAAGACGATCACCAGCATCGCGAAGTTCATGACACCGGGCCCCTCCCCGGTGACCAGCTGCACCACCCCCATCGCGATGGCGAGCAGCAGCATCTTCTCCGGCGCGCGCCGGCGCAACGCGACAACGGCGCAGAGCCCGAGGATGACCGGAACGGCAGCGACACGCTCCCCCGTGCTTCGCCCCATACCCACCATGGACAGGCCGGAGAGCCCGAGGAGGACGACGGCCCAGAAGCTGTCGACGCCCGTCGGGTGTCTGCGGAGGAAGTCGTAGAGGCGCTGCACGTCACCCAGCGTAGGGACAGGCAAGGGGCGCACGGGTCAGCCGAAGGGCCGATCCGGCTTCTGGGACCGTACTCCCCAAGGTGGAGACTTGGATACGTGACGGATGAGTGGCGTGGGTGGCAGGAGGCGGCAGCGACCGCTTTGTACGGGGACGGGGGGTTCTACCGGAGCCCCGAAGGGCCGGCGGGCCACTTCCGTACCTCCGTCCACGCCTCCCCGCTCTTCGCCTCCGCCGTCGCCCGGCTGCTGGTCGCGACGGCACGGGAACTGGGCGCCGGAACGGTCGACCTGGTGGACCTGGGCGCCGGGCGGGGCGAGCTGCTGACGGGAGTACTCGCGGCGCTCCCGGCCGCGGGCGCCGACGGCCTCGCCGTACGTACGTACGCCGTGGAGCTCGCCGACCGTCCGCCCGGACTGGATCCCCGGATCGAGTGGTGCGCCGAACCGCCGCCGCGGACGTACGGCCTGCTGTTCGCCAACGAGTGGCTGGACAACGTCCCGACCGAGGTCGCCGAGACCGACGCGGACGGCGTCGACCGGTACGTCCTCGTCCGGACCGAGGACGGTACGGAACGGCTGGGCGAGCCGGTGGCCGGGGCGGACGCCGAGTGGCTGCGCCGCTGGTGGCCGTCGGCCGGACCGGGCAGCCGCGCGGAGATCGGCCGCCCCCGCGACGAGGCCTGGGCACGGGCGGTGGCCACGCTGGCCGGGGGGCTCGCCGTGGCCGTGGACTACGCCCATGCGCGGGAGGCGCGGCCCCCGTTCGGCACCCTGACCGGCTTCCGGGCCGGCCGCGAGGTCCGGCCGGTGCCGGACGGCAGCTGCGACCTCACCTCGCACGTGGCCCTGGACGCCTGCGCGGCGGCCGGGGCCGGGGCCGGGGCGCCGCCCGAGCTGCTGAGCCAGCGCGAGGCGCTGCACCGCCTCGGCGTCAGCGGCGGACGCCCGCCCCTGGCCCTGGCGTCGGCCGACCCGGCCGGCTACGTACGGGCGCTCGCCTCGGCGGGCGAGGCCGCGGAGCTGACGGCCCGGGGCGGTCTCGGCGACTTCGGCTGGCTGATGCAGCGCGGGGGCCGGGAAGCCGCCCCGTCGGCGGACCGGGGCCGGGGCCCGGGGCCGGGCCCCGGCGCGTTCACGTAATACTGGCCGCATGACGGAGACGACAGTCGGCATCGGCGGCGCGGCGGAGAGCACCGACATGGTGCTCAACATCGGCCCCCAGCACCCCTCCACCCACGGCGTGCTCCGTCTGCGCATCGTCCTGGACGGCGAGCGCATCCAGCACGCCGAGCCGGTCATCGGCTACATGCACCGCGGCGCGGAGAAGCTGTTCGAGGCCCGCGACTACCGGCAGATCGTGATGCTCGCCAACCGCCACGACTGGCTGTCGGCGTTCTCCAACGAGCTGGGCGTCGTGATGGCCGTGGAGCGCATGCTCGGCATGGAGGTGCCGGAGCGCGCGGTCTGGACCCGCACCCTGCTCGCCGAGCTGAACCGGGTCCTGAACCATCTGATGTTCCTCGGCTCGTACCCGCTCGAACTCGGCGGGATCACCCCGGTGTTCTACGCCTTCCGCGAGCGCGAGGAGCTCCAGGCCGTGATGGAGGAGGTCTCCGGCGGCCGGATGCACTACATGTTCAACCGCGTCGGCGGTCTCAAGGAGGACCTCCCGGCCGGGTGGCTCGGCCGGGCCCGGGACGCGGTCGCCTCGGTCCGGTCCCGGATGGACGTCTACGACGACCTGGTGCTCGGCAACGAGATCTTCCGGGGCCGCACCCGCGACGTGGGCGTGCTCTCCGCCGGGACCGTGCACGCGTACGGGGTGTCCGGGCCGATCGCCCGCGCCTCGGGTGTCGATTTCGATCTGCGGCGCGACGAGCCGTATCTCGCGTACGGGGAGCTCCAGGACACGCTGAAGGTGGTCACCCGCACCGAGGGCGACTGTCTGGCCCGCTTCGAGTGCCTGCTGGAGCAGACGCACAACGCCCTGGATCTGGCGGACGCCTGCCTGGACCGGATGGCCGCCCTGGCGCCCGGCCCGATCAACCAGCGGCTGCCCAAGGTGCTGAAGGCCCCCGAGGGCCACACCTACGCCTGGACCGAGAACCCGCTCGGCATCAACGGCTACTACCTGGTGTCCAAGGGCGAGAAGACCCCGTACCGGCTGAAGCTCCGCTCCGCCTCGTACAACAACATCCAGGCGCTCACCGAGCTGCTGCCGGGCACGCTGGTCGCCGACATGGTGGCGATCCTGGGCTCGCTCTTCTTCGTCGTCGGCGACATCGACAAGTGATCGACACGTAGCGGCCGCCGTCCCGGGGCCCGGGACGGCGGCCGCTGCTTCTGCTTCTGCTTCTGCTTCTGCTTCTGCTTCTGCGGGATCGCGCCGCTCTACGAGATCGCGCTGCGCAGCTCCGCCACGTCCAGCTGCTCGGTCTCGTCGTGCGCGGTCAGGTCGATGACCTCGCCGACGACCCGGTTCCCGGCCGTGCCCGTACGGTGCGCGGCCAGCGCCTCCTCGCCCACCACATCGGCGAGGTCCTCGTCCTGCACGGACTCGATCGCGGCGCGCGCCTTCTGCGTGCCGAAGAAGTCGAAGCTGCCCTGCGGCACCAGGTGGCGGCGGGCAGCCGCGTACGGGGCGACGGCGGTGGCCGGGGCGGTGCGCGCCGGGGGCAGCGCGGCGGACGGCCGGGGCGCTGGCAGGGCGGCCGGCGGGCGCAGGTGCTGCGCGCCGGTCCGGTCCTCGTCCGCGGCGTGCTTGCCCTGCCGCTCCTCCACCTCCCGGGAACGCTCCGCGAGATCACGCTTCCTGGCCTGCTCGGCGGTACGGCGCGCCTCCTGGAGCGCCCCGTTGCGCGAGAGGTCCTCCAGCGCCTGGGCGGCCCGCAGATAGGCGGCCGACGTCGGGGTGCTGCGCGCGGCGGGCAGCTCCCGGGGCGCGGCGGCGGCCTCGATGGCGAGCTGCCTGCGGCCCTCCAGCGCGCTGGCCCGCTCGGTCTCGGCGTTGGCGTACCGGCGCAGCAGCGCGGCGTGCTCCCCGCGCAGGTTGGCGAGCTCCACGCGCTTGCGGCGCAGCTTCGTCTCCAGCCGGGCGCGCAGCTCCCGCGACTCCTCCAGGTCGGCCTCCAGCTCGGCGAGCCGCTCCTCGGCCCGCCACTCGTCACCGGCGCGGGCCCGCGTCAGCTCCGCGACCCGGCGGCCGGCTTCCTGGTCCCAGCTGCGCATCAGATACGCGCCGGTCACGGCGGCGACCGCCGAGGCGGCCACCAGACCGCGCAGGACCAGGGGCTCGGCGAGCAGCCAGGCGCCCCCGGCACAGAGGACCGAGACTCCGACGACTGCCGACGGCGGAAGGATTCTGTGCAGAGGTGGCGAATGGCGATGACGTCCACGTGGCATGGCCTGAAATTTACCGTGTGTACGGGGCACTTGGGGGGCCGCCCGCCAATCTGTTCCCTGCCGGTTACCTGACGGCCCCCATTCCCCCCGATTCCTACTTCTCGACGAGGCCCTTCGACCGCAGATAGTCCTTGGCGACATCGGCGGGCTTTGCGCGCTCGGCGTCGACCTTGCGGTTCAGTTCCGCGAGATCCTCGGTGGTGAGCGCCTTGGTGAGCTTGCCGAGTGCGTCGGCAATGTCCTGGGAACCGGCGTCCTCGGCATTGAGGACCGGCAGTACGTTGTCGGCGTTCTGGAGCTTCTTGTCGTCCTCCAGGAACACCAGGTCGTAGCTGTCCAGCACCGCGTCCGTGGTGGTGGTGAGGACCAACTGGTCCTTGCCGTCCTTGACCGCCTGCTTGGACTGCGGCGTACCGACTCCCTTGGGGTCTATACCGGTGACATTGATGCCGTACGTCTTCTTCAGACCCGGTGCGCAGAACGGCCGCACCTCGCACTCGTCACCCGCCGCGATCTTCACTTCGGCCTTCGACCTGCCGAGGTCCGAAAGGGTCTTGAGCTTGTTCTTCGCGGCGAATTCCTTGGTCACCGCGAAGGCGTTCTGGTCCACGGCCGCACCGGCCGGGAGCACCTTCAGTCCTCGCGGGGTGGCGAGCTTCTCCAGCGCGGCGACCGTGGCCGCCGTGTCACCGGAGGCGACCGGCGCCTTCTCGGCCTTCTTCGAACCGTTCACCTTGGCATTGAGGAATTCGGCGATCGTCGCGGCGTATTCGGGGACGACATCGATCTCGCCCTTCTCCAGGGACGGCTCGTACAGTTCCCGGTTCGCCACCGTGGTGACCGAAGTGCTGTATCCGGCGGCGCCCAGGATCTGCGCGTACAGCTCCGCGAGCACCTTGGACTCGGTGAAGGAGGCCGCGCCGACGACCAGCGAACCCTTCTTGCCGGAGCCCGCGGCGCCGCCGGAGGAGGCCGGGCCCGCCTTGTCCTTCTCCAGGCTGTCGCCGCCGCAGGCGGCGAGCGAGCCGGCCAGCGCCACCATGCCGATGACCGCGCCGGCTATGCGCGAGGTCTTGCTCATTGTCGTTCTCCGTCCACAGCCACGGGGGCCGTATGAGTCCACAGCAACAGGGTCTGTACGAGATCGGGGTCCGGGATGGCGGATCGGGTTTCATGTGGCTGTCACGCCGCCGTCACGCCGTCCGGCGGCGGCGCAGCGGTGACAGCAGCCGGTCCAGGCCCACCAGCACCGCCTCCACCAGCAGCGCGAGCACGGCGACCAGCACCGCCCCCGCGACCACCTGCGGGGTGTTGTACGTGTTGAACCCGGCGGTGATGATCCGGCCGAGACCGCCCTGGCCGACCATCGCGGCGATCGTGGCCGTGGCGACCACCTGGACCGCGGCGGAGCGCAGCCCGGTCATGATCATCGGGTAGGCCAGCGGGAGCTCGACCCGGACGAAGAGCTGCCACCCGGACATCCCCATGCCGCGTGCCGCCTCCGTCACCGACCGGTCGACCTCCGTCATCCCGACGTAGGCGTTGGTCAGCAGCGGCGGCACGGCGAACAGCACCAGCGCGATGACCGTCGGCACATATCCGGCGTTGCGCAGCGGCGAGACCATGAAGAGGGCCAGCACCGCGAAGACCGGGATCGCCCGCCCCACGTTGGAGAGGTTGACGGCCAGCGCGCCGCCCTTCCCGATGTGCCCGAGGTACAGCGCGACCGGCAGCGCAATCGCGCACGCCAGGGCGAGCGCGACGCCGCTGACGTACAGATGCTCACCGAGCCGGTGGGCCGCCCCGCTCTCCCCCGACCAGTTGGCGCCGGTGGTGAGCCAGGTCCAGGCCTCGCCGAGAACTCCCATGGGTCAGACCGCCTTTGCCACGGTGCCCGCGTCCGCGTGCGCGGCGCGTATCCGGGTCCAGGGGGTCAGCAGCCGCTGCACGCCGAGCAGCAGCAGATCCGCGACGACCGCGAGCAGTACGCACAGGACCGAGGCGGTGAGCACCTGGGCCTTGAAGAAGCTGGGGAGCGCGTCCCCTATGAGATTGCCGAGGCCGCCTCTGCCGATGATCGACCCGACCGTCGTCAGCGCGATCGTCGAGACCGTGGCGATCCGCACCCCCGCCATCAACGCGGGCATGGCCAGTGGCAGTTCGACCTCCCACAGCAGCCGGACCGGTCCGTAGCCCATTCCCTTCGCGGCTTCCTTCGCCTCCTGGGGAACGGCTTCGAGGCCCGCCAGGATGTTCCGCACGAGAATGGTCAGCGAATACAGCACCAGGCCGGTCACCACCAGCGCGGCGGAAAGCCCGAACAGCGGCAGCAGCAGCGAGAACATGGCGAGCGAGGGCACGGTGTAGAGGACCGTCGTCAGTCCGAGCACCGGTCCGGCGAAACGGCGGCTGCGGCGCGCGAGCAGCGCCAGCGGAAAGGCCACCAGGAGACCGATCGCCACCGAGACCGCGGTGATCCAGATGTGCTGGACCGTCGCATCGGTCAACTCCTGGCTGCGGGAACGGAGATACTCCCCGCAGATCCAGTCGTTCGTCACCAGGCAGTTCTGTCCCGCGGCCATCCTTCCCCCACCTCCCGGTCACCGCTTCGTACGTATGTCTGGCGACCCTATCCTCGACCACTGACAATCGCCCGAGCCGTTGTATTTCAGCAACATGTCCTTCACAGAACACGCGCCACAATGGGGAACCATGATCCGTTTCGAGCACGTCACCAAGCGGTACGCGGACGGCACCACCGCCGTCGACGACCTTTCCTTCGAGGTCGCCGAGGGTGAACTGGTCACGCTCGTCGGACCGTCGGGGTGCGGCAAGACGACCACGATGAAGATGGTGAACCGGCTGATCGAACCGACCGAGGGCCGGATATTCATCGACGGGGACGACATATCCGCCATCGACCCCGTCCGGCTGCGCCGCCGTATCGGTTATGTGATCCAGCAGGTGGGGCTCTTCCCGCACCGTACGATCCTGGAGAACACCGCGACCGTCCCGCATCTCCTGGGCTGGAAACGGGGAAAGGGCCGGGAACGCGCGGCCGAACTCCTCGACCTTGTCGGACTTGATCCTTCCGTTTATGGCGACCGGTATCCGGAACAGCTCTCCGGCGGTCAGCGCCAACGCGTCGGTGTGGCAAGGGCGCTGGCCGCGGACCCGCCGGTGCTGCTGATGGACGAGCCTTTCGGCGCGGTCGACCCGGTCGTGCGGGAACGGCTGCAGAACGAATTCCTGAAACTTCAGGAACAGGTCCGTAAAACCGTCCTGTTCGTCACGCACGACATCGAGGAAGCGGTCCGGCTCGGCGACCGGATCGCCGTCTACGGGCAGGGCTCCATCGAGCAGTTCGACTCCCCCGCCACCGTGCTCGGCGCCCCCGCCACCCCCTATGTCGCGGACTTCGTCGGCGCCGACCGCGGCCTCAAGCGGCTCTCCGTGACCCCCATCGAGGAGGGCGACCTCGACCAGCCGCCGGTCGTCCACCTCGACGACTCGCTGGCGCGGGCGACCGAGCGGCTGCGGGCCGAGGGCGCGCGCTGGGCCGTCGTACTGGACGGCCAGGACAATCTGCACGGCTGGATCCCGGCCGACGGCTCCGCCGCCGGGGCCGGGGACACGGTGCGCGCGCACGCCCGCAGGATGGAGGCGTGGCTGCCCGTCGGCGCCCCGCTCAAGCAGGCGTTCGCCACCATGCTCCAGCACGACGCGGGCTGGATCGCCGTCATCGACGCGGAGAGCACCGGCCGGTTCCTGGGCGTGCTCACCCCGGCCCGGCTGCACGAGGCACTGCGCCGCTCGATCGACGCGGACGCCCAGGACGTCCCGCGCGCCGAGGTGGCGGTCGAGAGCGTGGAGAGCGTCACCAAGGCCGCCACGCGGTGAACCGGACGTCCACGGTTCACCGCGTGGCGGCCCGTGTCAGTTCTCGCTGAGCCGGCTGCTCAGCCAGTCCAGCGCCGAAGGGATCTCCCGCCGCCAGGTGTTGAAGTTGTGCCCGCCGCTGTCGAGCACGATCGACGAGACCTGGGCGGGCGACTTCACCTTGGCCATGAACTGCAGCGTGGTGCGGTAGTTCCCCTCGCCGTGCCTGGAGGTCGTGACGAGGAAGGACGAGTCGGGCTGCTTCGGCATGTGGTCCAGGGTCCACATCAGATCGGCGCGGTCCCGCGCGCTCTGGTCGCCCTGGAAGAGATCGCCGGTCGTCGGGTCCTCGGCCGCCTTGTAGTACGCGGAGAGCCCGACGCTCGCCCCGAACCGGTCCGGGTGGTGGAGCCCGATCTTCAGGGCGCAGTAACCACCGGTCGAATTGCCGATGATGCCCCAGTTACGGGCCAGCTTGCCGACCCGGTACGACTCCGAGATCACCCGCGGCAGGTCCTCGGCGAGGTAGGTCTCGGTCTGCGGCCCGCCCTTCACGTCCACGCACTCGGTGTCCCGCGGCGGCGCGACCGTCGGCCGGAGCATCACCAGGATCATCGGCTGGGCCCGGCCGGCCTTCACCCGTTCGTGTGCCGTACGCGGGTACCGAAGGCTCTTCAGGAGGTTCTCCGAGACGCCCGGATAGCCGGTGAGCACGACGACCGCCGGGAACTTGCGGCGGGCGAAGGCCGGCTGGAAGTACTCGGGCGGCAGGTACACGTACGCCGAGCTCTCGATCTTCGACTGCCGGCCCGCGATCACGACCTTGTCGATCCGCCCGCCCATCGTGGGCCGCGAGCCGCCGGGCACGTCCGGCCGCTGGATCCCGACCCGGACGATGTTCTTCGAGGCCAGCGTTCCGGCCGCGTGGTCCGTGACGACACCCAGATCCTGCTTCTGGCCGAACAGGTCGGCCCACGATCCGTAGAAGAGGAAGGAGTTGTTCGCCACCAGGGCCACCGTGACGAAGATCGTCACCTGGGTCGCCAGCAGCAGGCCGACCCTGCCGAACACCGCGGGCACGCTGCGACGGGCCAGCCGGGGCCAGAGCCAGACCGTGACGGCGAAGAACACCACGGCCAGCACGATGGCCAGAACCAGAAATGTCTTGCTGGTAAGACCCATGGGGGTTGAGCTTTCTTGTCTGGAAATTTCCGGCCGGCGGGTGAACCCACGGCCCGGAAGCCTCGTCCTACAGGTCGCACATCGTCCGGAGGGCTACGGCCGAAGGACTCAAGAATCTCTCGCGGAACCACGGGAAACGATGTCTGTCACGCTAGATGGGGATAAATCGGGATCGGTTCCGAGTCCCGTACGCAAGTTCGTACGTGGCCCGCGCCCCGAGTCCGTACCGACGCTGGTCGGTACCGCCTGCACCGCCGTCGGCCTGATCGACGTCGCCGCGGGTGTCTTCCCGCGCTTCCGGCACAGCCGGATGCACACGCTCGCCGAAGTGCTGCCCGGCGCCCTCGGGCCGTTCGCCGCCGCGCTCGCGCTGAGCGCGGGCGTCCTGCTGCTGCTGCTCGCCCACGGCCTCAAGCGGCGCAAGCGGCGGGCCTGGCGGGCCGCCGTCGTGCTGCTGCCGGCCGGTGCGCTGGCGCAGTTCACCTACCGGCACTCGGTCATCGGCACACTCGTCTCGCTGACGCTCTGCCTGCTGCTCATCCGCAACCGCGGCGAGTTCGCCGCGCTCCCCGACCCCAGGAGCCGCTGGCGTGCCCTGGCCAACTTCGTGCTTCTCGGCGCGGGTTCGCTGGCCCTCGGACTGGTCGTCGTCAGCGCACACCCCGGCCGGGTCGTGGGCAGCCCCAGCGTCGCCGACCGGCTCCAGCACGTGCTGTACGGAATGCTCGGCTTCGAGGGGCCGGTCGAGTACGCCGGCGACACCTCCTGGACCGTGGCGTACTCCCTCGGCGCCCTCGGTCTGCTGACCGCCGTCACCACCATCTACTTCGCCTTCCGCCCCGAGCACCCGGCCGCCCGCCTCACCGAGGACGACGAGGCCCGGCTGCGCGCCCTGCTGGAGAAGCACGGCGGCCGCGACTCGCTCGGCCACTTCGCGCTCCGTCGCGACAAGGCCGTCGTCTTCTCCCCCAGCGGCAAGGCCGCCGTCTGCTACCGGGTCGTGTCCGGGGTGATGCTGGCCAGCGGCGACCCGATCGGCGACGTGGAGGCCTGGCCCGGCGCCATCGAACGGTTCATGGACGAGGCCAGGGCCCACTCCTGGACCCCGGCCGTGATGGGCTGCAGCGAGACCGGCGGCGAGGTCTGGACCCGCGAGACCGGCCTCGACGCCCTGGAACTCGGTGACGAGGCGGTGGTGGACGTCGCGGATTTCTCGCTCGCCGGGCGCGCGATGCGCAACGTACGCCAGATGGTGAAGCGCATTGAACGCCTCGGCTACGAGACCCGGGTCCGGCGCGTGAGCGACATCGGCGAGGCCGAACTGGCCCGCATCCGCCGCGCCGCCGCCGACTGGCGCGGCACCGACAACGAGCGCGGCTTCTCCATGGCGCTCGGCCGGATCGGCGACCCGGCCGACGGGGACTGCGTCATCGCCACCGCGCACAAGACCGACGAGCACACCGCCGACTCCCCCTACGGCGACCTGAAAGCCGTACTCCACTTCGTCCCGTGGGGCCGCGACGGCATGTCCCTCGACCTGATGCGCCGCGACCGCTCCGCCGACCCCGGCATGAACGAGCTCCTGATCGTCGCCGCCCTGCAGGCCTCCGCCCGGCTGGAGGTCCAGCGCGTCTCGCTGAACTTCGCGATGTTCCGCTCGGCGCTCGCCCGGGGCGAGAAACTGGGCGCGGGGCCGGTGCTGCGGACCTGGCGCGGACTGCTGATCTTCCTCTCGCGCTGGTTCCAGATCGAGTCGCTGTACAAGTTCAACGCCAAGTTCCGGCCCCGCTGGGAGCCGCGCTTCGTCGTCTACCGCGCCGCCCGCGACCTGCCCCGCATCTCCCTGGCGGCCATGCAGGCGGAGGGCTTCGTGAACCTCGCCCTCCCCCGCCGCTTCCCGGCCCGCCGGCCCCGCCCCTGCGCCCACACCCGGGCGCCGGGCCAGGAAGGGCACGCGCGCGCGGCGTAGCACCGCTCCGTACGGGGCCTACGCTGGTCGCATGAGTACGTTGCGTGGACGAGGCACGGTCCAGGGCCTGCCGGAGTGGGACCGCTGCGCGGTCATGGGTGTCGTGAACGTGACCCCGGACTCCTTCTCCGACGGAGGCCGCTGGTTCGACACCACGGCCGCGGTCAAACACGGCCTCGACCTGGTCGCCGAGGGCGCCGACCTGATCGACGTCGGCGGCGAGTCGACCCGCCCCGGCGCCAGCCGGGTGGACGCGTCGGAGGAGCTGCGGCGCGTGGTCCCGGTGGTCAGGGGCCTGGCGTCCGAAGGGGTCACGGTCTCCGTGGACACCATGCGGGCCCGGGTCGCCGAGGAGGCGGTCGCGGCCGGGGCCGCCCTGGTCAACGATGTGAGCGGCGGCCTCGCCGACCCCGACATGGTCCGGGTCGTCGCCGCGGCCGGCGCTCCCTTCGTCGTGATGCACTGGCGCGGCTTCAGCGAGTCCATGAACAGCCGCGCGGTGTACGGGGACGTCGTCGCCGAGGTCGCCCGGGAGCTGCGGGAGCGGATGGACGCCGTGGTCGCGGGCGGCGTCGCCCCGGAACGGATCGTGATCGACCCCGGTCTCGGCTTCGCCAAGGACGCCTGCCACGACCTCTCCCTGGTCGCCCACCTCGACGAGCTGCGCGCCCTGGGCCGTCCGCTGCTGGTCGCCGCCTCCCGCAAACGTTTCCTCGGCCATGTGCTGGCCGGCGACGGCGCCGCACCGCCGCCCGCCCGCGAACGCGACGCCGCCACCGCGGCGATCTCCGCGCTCTCCGCCCACGCCGGCGCCTGGGCCGTCCGGGTCCACGAGGTACGGGCCACGGCCGACGCCGTACGGGTCGCCCGCGCCGTCGAGGGAGCCGCGTGACCGGGCCCCGCGACGAGCACGCGGAGGCGGCCGCCGACATCGCGGCCGTCGAGCGGGCCAACACCGCCTTCTACGAGGCGATGGAGCGCGGCGACCTCGAGGAGCTCTCCGGGCTCTGGCTGCCGGGCGAGGACCTCACCGTCTCCTGCGTCCACCCGGGCTGGCCGGTGCTGACCGGGCGCGGCGAGGTGCTGCGCAGCTATGCGCTGATCATGGCGAACACCGAGTACATCCAGTTCTTCCTGACCGACGTCGGGGTCTCGATGACCGGCGACACCGCCCTGGTGACCTGCACGGAGAACATCCTCAGCGGCGGCCCCGCGGAGGACGGCAACGCGCTCGGACCGCTGGTCGGCCAACTCGTCGTGGCCACCAATGTGTTCCGGCGCACACCCGACGGCTGGAAGCTCTGGTCCCACCACGGCTCGCCCGTACTGACCGAAACCGGTGAGGAAGAGGACGAAGAGACACCCTCCTGACCGGGAGGTCGAGCGGCTGCGCCCCGAAGGGGATTGGATCCGGGCAGTACGGGTATACGCGGCTACCAGTCCCGTGAGGCCGCGTCCACGGCCCCCACGGGCGAGCACTGTCGGTGCTCGCAGGTAGATTCGAAAGAGGGCACCTTGCCGTCCGCACGCGGCCCCGTGTCTCTACGACCAACGACAGCAGGAGTGATTCGCGTGGATCGTGTCGCGCTGCGCGGCCTCAAGGCCCGTGGGCACCATGGCGTCTTCCCCAAGGAACGGGAAGAGGGCCAGACGTTCATCGTGGACCTGGTGCTCGGCCTCGACACCCGCCCCGCGGCGGCCGCCGACGACCTGACGAAGACCGTGCACTACGGCGTCGTCGCGGAGGAGGTCGTCGAGGTGGTGCAGGGTGAGCCCGTCGATCTGATCGAAACGCTCGCGGAGCGCATCGCCCAGAAGTGCCTCAAGCACGAAGGAGTCGAGGAGGTGGAGGTCGTGGTGCACAAGCCGGATGCGCCGATCACCGTCCCCTTCGACGATGTGACCATCACCATCACCCGGAGCCGAGTATGACTGCGTTTTCCACCGAAGGGCAGAGCGACCCGACCGTACAGCCGGTGCCCGCCTCCGTGGTCGAGCAGGTGGACGCGGCGGACATCACCCTCTCCAACCCCAAGCGTGCCGTGATCTCCCTGGGCTCCAACCTCGGCAACCGCCTGGACACCCTCCAGGGCGCCATAGACGCCCTGGAGGACACCCCTGGCCTGCGGGTCAAGGCCGTCTCCCCGGTGTACGAGACGGAGCCCTGGGGCGTCGCCCCCGGCTCCCAGCCCTCGTACTTCAACGCGGTGATCGTCGTGAAGACGACGCTCCCCCCGTCCTCCCTCCTGGAGCGCGGCCAGGCCGTCGAGGAGGCCTTCGACCGGGTCCGCGAGGAGCGCTGGGGTCCGCGCACCATCGACGTCGACATCGTGGCGTACGCGGACGTCGTCTCCGACGACCCGGCGCTCACCCTCCCCCACCCCAGGGCCCATGAGCGGGCCTTCGTCCTCGCCCCGTGGCACGACATCGACCCCGAGGCCCAGTTGCCGGGCGCCGGCCCCGTCGCGGAGCTGCTGGCCGGGGTCGGCCGGGACGGCGTGCTGCCCCGGGCCGATCTGGAACTCCGTCTGCCCGAGTAGTCGTTAGGCTCAACGGAAACGGATCACCGGCGCCGCGGAACACCGGGCGACGGTGACCACGGCGACACGGATCACTGGCGGCGAAGGGCGGACCACTCGGTGAAGCAACTCAGGCTCGGGGTACTGGCCGGCCTCTTCGCCGCGGCCGTGGTGCTGTCCTGGGCCGGCGCCCGCCTCTGGGACTCCCTCGGCAACCTGCCGGGCGTTCCCCTCGCCGCGCCGATCGTGCTCGTGGTGATCGCCGTCATCCTGCTGGCGACGGCGCTCTCCATCCGGTCCCGGCTGCGCGCCCAGCGCGAGCGCCGACCGGGGGCCAAGGGCGTCGAGCCGCTGATGGTGGCCCGAGCGGTGGTCTTCGGCCAGGCCAGCGCCCTGGTCGTCTCCCTGGTCTCCGGCATGTACGGCGGCACCGGCGTCTTCCTGCTCGGCTCCCTCGACATCCCGGCCCGCCGCGACCAGGCGATCTACGCGGGCTTCGCGGTCCTGGCGGGCATCGCGGTGGTCGCCGCGGCCCTCTGGCTGGAGCACATCTGCAAGCTCCCGGAGGACGAGGACAAGGACAAGAGCTCGGCGCCCGCGTAGGGCCTTTCCTCCGGATCGGGCCGGATCCGGACGAAAGGCCCTGGGGCACCGAGCTCTGTCACCCGGCTGCGCGGGCGTTCAGCGCGCCATGATCAGGCTCATGGCCTCGGCGCGCGTCGCGGGGTCGCGGAGCTGTCCGCGCACCGCCGAGGTCAGCGTCTTCGCCCCGGGCTTGCGGATACCGCGCATCGACATGCACATGTGCTCGCACTCGACGACGACGATGACCCCGCGCGGCTCCAGGATCTCCATCAGGGACTCGGCGATCTGCGTGGTGAGCCGCTCCTGGACCTGCGGGCGCCGGGCGTAGACGTCGACCAGCCGGGCCAGCTTGGAGAGGCCGGTGATCTTGCCGCTGGTCGCCGGGATGTACCCGACATGCGCGACTCCCCGGAACGGCACCAGATGGTGTTCGCAGGTGCTGAACACTTCGATGTCCTTGACCAGCACCATCTCGTCGTGACCGAGGTCGAACGTGGTCGTCAGGACGTCCTCGGGCTCCTGGTGGAGGCCCGCGAATATCTCCTTGTACGCCCGTGCCACCCGCCCCGGCGTCTCGCGCAGACCCTCGCGGTCCGGGTCCTCGCCCACCGCGATGAGGAGTTCACGAACGGCGGCCTCGGCCCTCTTCTCGTCGAACTCGCCGATCGAACCCTGGCCGTCCAGCGTCACCGGGTCGGTCATCTGTGCCTCGTTCCTCTGAGCTGTCACCTGCGCATACCTCCGCACGGGCGTACGAAAAAGCCGCGCCCCCACAGGCTAGAACCTGTGGGGGCGCGGCTTCCATTCCGGGCCCGGTGCGACTCCCGTGAAAGGGGCCACACCGGGGAACGGGGCTCAGCTCTCGGGCCGGTCCTCCGGGACGACCTCGGTGGCCGGGACGGTGTCCGTGGGGACGGCCGTTCCGTTCGCCGTGGTGGCGCCGTTGGTGAGGGCGAGCTCCTTGGGCGAGAGCACCGGGGGCCGCGTCGACGGGGTACGCCGGGCGGAACCGGTCCACGCCGGACGGGCCGGGCGCTTCACGATCGGGGCGAAGATCTCGGCGATCTCCTCCTTGCCGAGCGTCTCCTTCTCCAGGAGCTGGAGAACGAGGTTGTCGAGCACGTCGCGGTTCTCGACGAGGATCTCCCACGCGTCGTTGTGGGCGGTCTCGATGAGCTTCTTGACCTCTTCGTCGACGAGGGCCGCGACCTCTTCCGAGTAGTCGCGCTGGTGGCCCATCTCCCGGCCCACGAAGGGCTCGGTGTTGTCGCCGCCGAACTTGATCGCGCCGAGCCGCTCCGTCATGCCGTACTGCGTGACCATCGCGCGGGCCGTTGCGGTGGCCTTCTCGATGTCGTTCGCAGCGCCGGTGGTCGGGTCGTGGAAGACCAGCTCCTCGGCCGCGCGCCCGCCCAGCATGTAGGCCAGCTGGTCGAGCATCTCGTTGCGCGTCGTGGAGTACTTGTCCTCCTCCGGGAGCACCATCGTGTAACCGAGGGCACGGCCGCGGGAGAGGATCGTGATCTTGTGGACCGGGTCCGCCTGGGGGGAAGCCGCCGCGACCAGGGCGTGTCCGCCCTCGTGGTACGCGGTGATCTTCTTCTCCTTCTCGGACATGATCCGGGTCCGCTTCTGCGGGCCCGCCACGACGCGGTCGATGGCCTCGTCGAGCATCTTGTTGTCGATCAGCTTCAGATTGCCGCGCGCCGTGAGGAGCGCCGCTTCGTTCAGCACGTTCGACAGGTCGGCACCGGTGAAGCCGGGCGTACGACGGGCGACGGCGCCGAGGTCGACGTCCTTCGCGACCGGCTTGCCCTTCTGGTGCACCTTGAGGATCTCCAGACGGCCCAGCATGTCCGGCCGGTCGACCGCGATCTGCCGGTCGAAACGCCCCGGGCGCAGCAGCGCCGGGTCGAGGATGTCCGGCCGGTTCGTGGCGGCGATCAGGATGACGCCGCCCTTCACGTCGAAGCCGTCCATCTCGACGAGCAGCTGATTCAGCGTCTGCTCGCGCTCGTCGTGCCCGCCGCCCATACCGGCACCGCGGTGCCGGCCGACGGCGTCGATCTCGTCGACGAAGACGATCGCCGGGGCGTTCGCCTTGGCCTGCTCGAAGAGGTCACGGACCCGGCTGGCACCGACACCGACGAACATCTCGACGAAGTCGGAACCGGAGATCGAGTAGAACGGGACGCCCGCCTCGCCCGCGACGGCGCGTGCGAGCAGCGTCTTGCCCGTACCGGGAGGCCCGTACAGCAGGACGCCCTTGGGAATCTTGGCGCCGACGGCCTGGAACTTCGCCGGCTCCTGGAGGAACTCCTTGATCTCCTGGAGCTCCTCGACGGCCTCGTCCGACCCCGCCACATCGGCGAACGTCGTCTTCGGGGTGTCCTTGGTGATCAGCTTGGCCTTGGACTTCCCGAACTGCATGACCCGGGAGCCGCCGCCCTGCATCTGATTCATCAGGAACAGGAAGACGACCACGATCAGGACGAAGGGCAGCAGCGAGAGGAGGATCGAGATGAACGGGGACTGCTTCGACGGCGAGACCGTGTAGCCCTTGTCGATCTTGCCGCTCTCGAACTTCTTCTGCAGCGTGTCGGCGAGCTGGACACCCTGGTCACCGATGTAGCTCGCCTGGAACTTGGTACCGGACTCGCCCGAGAGCTTCTGGTCCTTCTTCAACTCGATCTTGATGATCTGATCGTCACCGGTGGTCAGCTTGGCCTGCGCCACCTGGTCCTTGCTGATCGCCTGGATCACCTTGCCGGTGTCCACCGATTTGTAGCCGCCCGACGAGCCGACGACTGTCATCAACACGACCACGGCGAGGACGGCCAGCACGATCCACATGACCGGCCCACGGAAGTATCGCTTCACGTCCATCCATACGGGGCGAAGCCGCCCCGTCCCTCCTGCCCGTAGGTAAATGCTGCTGTGAGAAAAGACTGTTCTTCGGACGGTACCCCAGCATTGTCACCCGCGACCGCCGGGGACGTCTGTCAAAACCCGCCTTCGAAGGCTCAACGGCGGGAATCCGGTGAAAGGTTCCCCACCGTCGCCCCCGGTCCGGTCCGGGCGCCCCGGGGGCCGGGCAAATAGCTCCGGGAGGAGGTCAGCCCCCGTAGACGTGCGGGGCGAGCGTGCCGACGAAGGGGAGGTTGCGGTACTTCTCCGCGTAGTCGAGCCCGTAGCCCACGACGAATTCGTTGGGGATGTCGAAACCGACCCACTTGCAGTCGAGCGCGACCTTGGCCGCGTCCGGCTTGCGCAGCAGGGTGCAGATCTCCAGGGAGGCGGGCTCGCGCGAGCCGAGGTTCGACATCAGCCACGACAGGGTCAGGCCCGAGTCGATGATGTCCTCGACGATCAGGACGTGCTTGCCCTTGATGTCGGTGTCCAGGTCCTTGAGGATCCGGACCACTCCGGAGGACTGGGTGCCCGCGCCGTACGACGAGACGGCCATCCAGTCCATGGTGACGGGGGTGGACAGCGCGCGCGCCAGGTCCGCCATCACCATCACTGCGCCCTTGAGGACGCCGACGATGAGCAGGTCCTTGCCCGCGTACTCCGCGTCGATCTTCGCGGCCAGCTCGACGAGCTTCGCGTCGATCTCTTCCTTGGTGAGGAGCACCGACTGAAGGTCGGTGCCCATGTCCTTCTCGTTCACCCACGTCTCTTTCCTGCCTGCCGGGTCCGGGCTGTTGCCCCGCACCCGTGCGGCCGCTCGCCTGCGTGTCGGCCGCTCGTGCTTCAGCTCTGCCGAATGACCAGTCTGCCACCCTGGCGCATGGCTTCGACCCGTCCGGGCAGGTTGATGGCCCGCTGGCCACGCCAGCCGGTGATCAGACGGTCGACTTCCTCGATGTGCCGGGCGAAGAGCGAACCGGCCGGGGAACCCGCCTCCATGGCGGCCCGGCGCAGGACCCGGCGGCGTACGGCGGGCGGCAGCGCGTACAGCTTGGCGCACTCCAGACGGCCCGCGTCGTCCCGCACGGCGCGGTCGGCCTCGGCGGCCCAGGTGTCCAGCGCGTCGGCGTCGTCGCGGGAGAGCTGGGCGGTACGGGCCAGGGCCTCGACGACCCCTTTGCCCAGCGCCTTCTCCAGAGCCGGCAGGCCCTCGTGGCGCAGCCGGGAGCGGGTGTAGGCGGGGTCGATGTTGTGCGGGTCGTCCCAGACGGGCAGGGACTGGACGAGGCAGGCCTTGCGGGCGGTCTGCCGGTCGAGCTGGAGGAAGGGGCGGCGGTAGCGGCCGGCCGGTCCGGACGCGGCGGCCATGCCGGAGAGCGAGCGGATCCCGGAGCCGCGGGCGAGGCCGAGCAGCACCGTCTCCGCCTGGTCGTCACGGGTGTGTCCGAGCAGGACGGCGGCGGCGCCGTGCCGCTCGGCCGCCGCGTCCAGGGCGGCGTAGCGGGCGTCACGGGCCGCGGCCTCGGGGCCGCCGTCGTGGCCGACCTGCACGGCGACGGATTCGACCGGGCCGAGACACATGTCGGTGAGGCGGTCGACGACCTCGGCGGCGCGGGTGTCGGAGCCGTCCTGGAGGCCGTGGTCGACGGTGATCCCTCCGGCCCGGACGGCGAGTTTGGGGGCCTCGAAGGCGAGGGCGGAGGCGAGGGCCATGGAGTCGGCGCCGCCGGAGCAGGCCACCAGCACCAGCGGGGTGTCGGGGCGTTCGGGGAGTGCGGCGCGCTGCCTGCCCGCACCGGCTTCGGCGAGCTCGGGGTGCGGGGTGCGCCGGGTGTGTTCGGCGCTTCGGGTGTGTTCGGTGAGTACGTCGTGGAGTACGCGGCGGACCGCCAGGCGTATCGCCGCGACCGCAGGATGGGGACCCATGTCCGGTGCCCTTCGTGAAGTTTGGGGAGGTGGCTCGAAGTGCCGGACGCGAAGTGTGCCGTCACTCAGAGTGCGTCGATGGTGACAGAGGCAAGCCGTCCATCGAGCATTGCACGCCTTCCCATGCCCCTACGGTCCCTCGGATGGGTGATTACCGGCGCGTTCTCATCCTGTCGTCCGCCGTCGGAGCGGTCGCGATCAGGACTCTGCCTTACGGTGCACCCGCGCGATCCAGTCCGCCGGCTTCGCGATCTCCGCCTTGGTGGGCAGGGTGTTCGGCGAGGTCCAGACCCGGTTGAAGCCGTCCATGCCGACCTCGTCGACCACGGCCCGGACGAATCGTTCGCCGTCGCGGTACTGGCGCAGCTTGGCATCGAGGCCGAGGAGCTTGCGCAGCGCCTGGTCGAGTCGGCCGGCGCCGCGCGCCCTGCGCTGCTGGAACTTCTCCCGGATCTCACCGACGGAGGAGACGGCCTCGGGGCCGACGCCGTCCATCACGTAGTCGGCGTGGCCTTCGAGCAGGGACATCACGGCGGTGAGCCGGCCGAGGATCTCGCGCTGGGAGGGCGTCTGGACGAGCTCGACCAGGCTGCGGCCGCCGTCCTCGCCGTCCTCGCCCTCGGGACGGCCCCCGGCCAGGGACTGGGCGGCCTCGCGGAGCCGTTCCAGCACGGTCATCGGGTCGATGTCGGTCTCGTCGAGGAATGACTGGATCTCGCCCTGCAGATGGTCGCGGAGCCAGGGCACTCCGGTGAACTGGGTGCGGTGGGTCTCCTCGTGGAGCGCGACCCAGAGCCGGAAGTCGTGCGGGTCGACCTCCAGTTCGCGCTCGACGTGCACGATGTTCGGGGCGACGAGCAGCAGCCTGCCGCCGCCGTCGGCCGAGGCCGGGAACTCGCGGGTGGCCGGGGCGAACGTCTCGTACTGGCCGAGGACCCGGGAGGCCAGGAACGACAGCAGCATCCCCACCTCGACGCCGGTCACCTTGCCGCCGACCGCGCCGAGCACGGCGCCGCCGGGGCCGCCCGCGCGCCGGTCCTGCATCTTGCCCAGCAGCGGGCGGAGCAGTTCGCGGAAGCCCGCGACATTGGCCTTGATCCAGCCGGCCCGGTCCACGACCAGGACCGGGGTGTCCTCCGGTTCGGTCCCCTCCGGGATCATCCGGGTGAAGGAACGGACGTGCTCCTCCGCGGCCTTGGCATGCCGGCGCAGCTCCGCGACGACCTCGCGGGCCTCCTCGCGGCTGATCTCCGGCCCCGGCCGCACAAGGCGGGTCGCGGTCGCGACCGCGAGATTCCAGTCGACCATCTCGGCACCACCGATGCTCGTCATGCGTCAACCGTACGTGCTCGGGTCCGTCCGCGGTGCGGTGTCGACCGGCTCAATGGGTGCGGGCGGCGAGGGCTGTCCGGTGCTCCCCGGCGGGGATCACCGGACGGCGCTCAGGGCGGTGGCGAGGGCGTCGAGGGCGGACTGGGCGTCGGAGGGGGAGGTGGTGCCGGAGGCCAGGAAGGCGAAGGCGAGCAGCCGGCCCTGCCGGTCGACGACCGTCCCCGCGAGGGTGTTCACGCCGGTGAGGGTGCCGGTCTTGGCGCGGATCAGGCCGGTGCCCGCGGACTTGCCGGTGTAGCGGTCGCTGAGCGTGCCGCTGAAACCGGCCACGGGCAGGCCGGTGAGGACGGGGCGCAGTTCGGGGTGGTCCGGGTCGGCCGCGCGGGCGAGGAGGCCGGCCAGCAGTCCGGCGGTGACCTTGTCCTTGCGGTTCAGTCCGCTGCCGTCGGCGAGGTCCGCGCCCTTCAGCGGCAGGCCGAGCTTCTTGAGCTGTGCGGTGACGGCCCGTCGGCCGCCGTCGAAGTCGGCCGGTTCGCCCGCGGCGAGGGCGGTCTGCCGGGCGAGTGCTTCGGCGATGTCGTTGTCACTGTTGGTCAGGGCCCGTTCGACCAGGGCGGAGAGCGGGACCGAGCGGTGTTCGGCGACCTTCCGGGACCCGGCGGCCGGGCGGCCGGGCTTCGGGTCGGCCCCGGTGGCGATCCCGGCGTCGTCGAGGAACTCCGCGAAGGTACGGGCGGTGTCACCGGCCGGGTCGTCGCTGCGCGGGGCGGGTCCGCTGTCGGTGCTGTCGAGCCTGCCCTCGTCGGTCATCAGGGCGCTGACGGGCGCGATGTTCTCGTTGGGGCCGATCGGGTGCCGGGCGGGCCCGGAGTAGCGGGAGGTGTCGTACCCGAGGCGGACCTTCTCGACGCCGTGGTCCTCCAGGGCGCGGGCGGTGTCGGTGGCCAGCCTGCGCAGGGCGGCCTTGTCGAGGGTGGGGTCGCCGCCGCCGACCAGGGTGAGGCCGCGGAAGTCCGCGGACGCCCGGACCGTCGTGGCGATGCGGTGGTCGGGGCCGAGGGCGCTCAGGGCGGCGACCGTGGTGGCGATCTTGACGGTGGAGGCGGGCGTCATGGGGGCGCCGGCGCCCTGGCCGTACAGCTGCCCGCCGCCGGCGGTGTCGATGACGACGGCGGCGCGCCGGGTGCCCAGGGCGGGGTCCTTCAGCAGCGGGCCGAGAACGGCGCGGAGGGCGTCGGCCGCGCCGTTCGGGCCGGTGCGGGCGTCCGGGGCGGAGTTGTCGACGGCGGAGGAGAGCGCCGCGAGGACGGCCGGGGCGCTGGGCGCGGGATCCGGTCCGGACGGCGCGGTGGAGTCGTGATGTGCGCCACCTGTACGGTTCCGGGCGGCGGCCCAGTCCGTCTCGGCCTTACGCTGACCCGAGTCCCAGGGGCCGGCGGCAAGGACGACGCCGGCTGCGAGCGCCAGCCCGAGGCCGGCGGAGACGGCGATGAACTGCCGGTCGTTCAGCCCCTTCGACCTGATCATGGCGGCCCGGCGGGTGAGCCTGTTCAGCTTGTCCAGCGGGTTGACCGACGGTCTTTTCACCGGCTCGTCCACCGTTGACCAGCCCCTTTCGCGAGCACACATCTGCGTGGGGGACACTTAATCACCAGTCGTATGTGTTGATCATGGAGGAGCCACCCGTGGAGTTCGACGTCGTTATCGAGATCCCGAAGGGTTCGCGGAACAAGTACGAGGTGGACCACGAGACCGGTCGGATCCGCCTGGACCGTCGACTCTTCACCTCGACCAGCTACCCGGCGGACTACGGCTTCGTCGAGAACACCCTCGGCGAGGACGGCGACCCGCTGGACGCGCTGGTCATCCTGGAGGAGCCGACCTTCCCCGGCTGCCTCATCAAGTGCCGCGCCATCGGCATGTTCCGGATGACGGACGAGGCCGGCGGCGACGACAAGCTGCTGTGCGTGCCGGCCTCCGACCCCCGGGTGGAGCACCTGCGCGACATCCACCACGTGTCGGAGTTCGACCGCCTGGAGATCCAGCACTTCTTCGAGGTCTACAAGGACCTGGAGCCCGGCAAGTCCGTCGAGGGCGCCGACTGGGTCGGCCGCGCCGAGGCCGAGGCCGAGATCGAGGCCTCCTACAAGCGCCTTGAGGCGCAGGGCGGCGCGCACTGACCCGAGGGTCGTGATCCGGTTCCGTTTCCACGGTTCCGGAGCTGGAACGGGCGGTACTCCTTCCGAAGGAGTACCGCCCGTTCCGCATGCTCGCCCGGTCTGCGGGCAGGCCTCTTCGTACCCGTGCCCCGGCCCGTGGCCATACTGGGCACAAGGGCAGCCGACGAGGAGCGAGATCTGGTGGTGGCGGAAAAGGGCGGTCCGGAGGACCAGAAGCCCCAGTCCGACGAGGCGCGCAGCGCCTTCGTCCCGCCGACCGGGGTGGGCAGACGCGTGTCCGCCTCCGAGGACGACCAGCCGACATCGGAATTTGCCATTCCGGCGGGTCTGGCGAATGAGCCCCCGGGACCGGGAACAGGTTCCGCTTCGGGTTCCGGCCCGGGGCCGGGAACGGGTTCGGACACGGCCGGCTCCGCCTTCGCCCCGCCGCGCACCTACAGCGCCCAGCACTCGCCGGCCGCCTTCACCCCGGCACACGGCAGCCCGATGATCCGGCTGACCAAGGAGGCGCCCTGGCAGGACCGGATGCGCACGATGCTGCGGATGCCGGTCGCCGAGCGCCCGGCGCCCGAGACGGTGCAGAAGCCCGACGAGACGGGGCCCGCGGTGCCGCGCGTGCTCGACCTGACGCTGCGTATCGGGGAGTTGCTGCTGGCCGGCGGCGAGGGCGCCGAGGACGTCGAGGCGGCCATGTTCGCGGTGACCCGCAGCTACGGCCTGGACCGCTGCGAGCCCACGGTCACCTTCACCCTGCTGTCGATCTCGCACCAGCCGTCGCTGGTCGACGACCCGGTCACGGCGAGCCGTACCGTACGCCGCCGCGCCACCGACTACACCCGGCTGGCCGCCGTCTTCCGGCTGATCGACGACATCACCACCGAGGACGCCGAGGTCTCGCTGGAGGACGCCTACCGGCGGCTGGCGGAGATCCGGCGCAACCGGCATCCGTACTCCGGCTGGGTGCTGACCCTGGCCGCCGGCGGTCTCGCGGGGGCGGCGTCGGTGCTGCTCGGCGGCGGTCCGCTGGTGTTCCTGGTGGCGGCGGTCGGCGCGATGCTCGGCGACCGGCTCGCCTGGCTGTGCGCCGGGCGCGGGCTGCCGGAGTTCTACCAGTTCGTGGTGGCGGCGATGCCGCCGGCCGCACTGGGGGTGGCGCTGACCCTCACCCACTGGTCGGACGTACGGCCGTCCGCGGTCATCACCGGTGGGCTGTTCGCGCTGCTGCCGGGGCGGGCCCTGGTGGCGGGTGTGCAGGACGGGCTGACCGGTTTCTACATCACCGCGGCCGCGCGTCTGCTCGAAGTCATGTACCTGTTCATCGGTATCGTCGTCGGTGTGCTGCTGGTGCTGTACCTGGGGCTTCAGCTGGGCGCCCAGCTGAACCCCGAGGCCAGGTTCATCGGCCAGGACCGGCCCGTGGTGCAGATCCTGGCGTCGATGGCGCTCTGTTTCGCCTTCGCGATCCTGCTCCAGCAGGACCGGTCCACGGTGCTGGCGGTGACCCTCAACGGCGGTGTGGCCTGGGTGATCTACGGGGCGATGGCCCGCACCGGCCATATCTCGGCGGTGGCGGCGACGGCGACGGCGGCCGGTCTGGTGGGGCTGTTCGGGCAGTTGTTCTCGCGCTACCGGTACACCTCGTCACTGCCGTTCATCACGGCGGCGATCGGCCCGCTGCTGCCCGGTTCGGCCACGTACTTCGGTCTGCTGGCCGTGGCACAGGGAAGGGTGAATGCCGGGCTCGCCTCGCTGTCGACCGCGGTGGCCACGGCGCTGGCCATCGCGATCGGGGTGAATCTGGGGAGCGAGATCTCCCGGCTCTTCATGCGGGTGCCGGGAGCGGTCGGCGGGGCGAACCGCCGCGCGGCCAAGCGGACGCGCGGCTTCTGAGAGCCTGTCGGGTGACCTCGGATCGGATGGCGGACGCGGTCTGGTGCGTGCGATTCCAAGGCGGAGGAGGGAGCCAACGCGGAGCGTTGGCGACCGACGACAACGCGGGAAGCGTGCGTGCCAGGGCGTGGCCGCCCGGTCGGAGGTCACCCGACGGGCTCTCAGGCCGGTCGGCGGCCGGAGCGTACGTCAGCGCTTGGCGTGCCGGCCGCGCTGGCCCGAGGCCGGGCTGCCCCCGGCGGACGGGCCGGGGCCCTCGCCGTGGGACGCCGCTTCCTTCTTCGACTTGGAGCGGGCCCGCAGGAACTCGATCCCGATCGGCACCACCGAGATGAGCACGATCAGGATGAGCATCGCCTCGATGTTCTCGTGGACGAAGTCGATCTTGCCGAGGGCCGAGCCGAGCAGCGTGACGCCGACGCCCCAGAGCACCCCGCCGATGATGTTGAACACGATGAACGAGCGGTAGTTCATCCGGCTCACACCGGCGATGATCGGGGTGAACGTACGCACCACGGGCACGAAGCGGGCCAGGATCAGCGACTTCGGTCCGTACTTCTCGAAGAATTCGTGCGCCTTCTCGACGTTCTCCTGCTTGAAGAGGCGGGAGTCCGGGCGCTTGAAGAGCGATGGGCCGACCTTGCGGCCGAAGAGATAGCCCACCTGGTCGCCGATGATCGCCGCCAGCGCCACCAGGAGGCAGACCAGCCAGAGCGGGGTGTCCAGCTGCTTCGTGGTCACCAGCAGACCCGTGGTGAACAGGAGCGAGTCGCCGGGGAGGAAGAAGCCGATCAGCAGTCCGGACTCGGCGAACACGATGAGGAGGACGCCGGGAAGTCCGAAGGTGTTGATCAGATAGTCCGGGTCCAGCCAGCTCGGTCCGAGCGCAAGCGTATTCAAGGGTCCGGGGCTCCTGGATCGGTCGATGGCGGCTGCGTGGCCGCCCAAAGCTATCAACGCAGGATGACACCCCCGGGTTCCAGATGGCCCGCGCGAGGACGCACACTGGGCCGACCGGGGAGGCACTCCGGATCAACCGGGACAAAGCTGTCCCCAGGAGGTACCACACGATGGGCATTGAGGAATACGGCGGCGGGCAGACGGCCCAGTCGGACGTCCTGGTCGTCACCACGAACGACGTACCGGGCTACCAGGTGACCCAGGTGATCGGGGAGGTGTTCGGCCTGACCGTCCGCTCCCGCCATCTGGGCAGCCAGATCGGCGCCGGGCTGAAGTCCATGATCGGCGGCGAGCTGAAGGGGCTGACCAAGACCCTCGTCGAGACCCGGAACCAGGCGATGGAACGGCTCGTCGAGCAGGCGAGGGCCCGGGGCGCCAACGCGGTCCTGATGATGCGCTTCGACGTGACCGAGGCGGCCGACGTGGGCACGGAGGTGTGCGCGTACGGCACCGCGGCCGTGATCAGCCGGAGCTGAGCGGGCGCGGCCACGGGGGTGGGGGCGCCCCACCCCCGCGGCGGTCACGCCAGGCGCCGGGCGTTGGCGTCGATCGCGTCCCGCAGATGCTCGGCCAGGCCCGGCCGCATCGACTCGTAGAACGCGCGGAACCGCGGGTCGGACACATACATCTCGCCGAGCCCGCGGTGCATCTCGGCGGTGCACTCGTAGAACCACTTGCCGATGTGGAGCCGGTGGGCCTCGGCCAGCCCCATCGCCCGCTCGCCGGTGGCCGGCTCCCCGGCCGCCATCAGCGCGTCGTAGGCGGCGCCCCATTCGGCGACCTCCGCCTGCATCCGCTTCCAGTCGTCCTTGGTGTACCCGGCGGCCCGGCGCTGCGACTCGGCGTACGCGGCCGTGCCGCCCCAGCGGCGTTCGGCCTCCTCCGCGTGCTCCTCGGGGTCCTTGCCCCCGAAGACCTCGAACTTCTCCTCGGGTGTGAGGTTGATGCCCATCTTCCGTGCCTCCATGGCTGTTTCGACGGCGTCGGCCATCCTTCGCAGCTCGGCGATCCGGTCGGACAGCAGCCGGTGCTGGCGCCGCAGATGCTCCTGCGGGTCCGCCCGCGGATCGTCGAGCAGTACCGCGATCTCGTCGAGCGGGAAGCCGAGCTCCCGGTAGAACAGGATCTGCTGGAGCCGGTCGAGATCACCGTCGTCGTAGCGGCGGTGCCCGGCCCGGCTGCGCGCGCTGGGCGAGAGCAGTCCGATGCCGTCGTAGTGGTGCAGGGTGCGCACCGTGACTCCGGCGAATCCGGCGACCTGTCCCACGGGGTACTCCATGACTCCCCCACTCCCTTCTCCGATCGGGTACGTCCCGAGCCTGAGTCCTGACGCGACGTGAGGTGCAAGCCCGAATTGCCGCCACTCCCGGCGCCATTCGAGGGGTTATGTTCCTTTTAGGCCGTTATGGTGAGCCGATGGCCACCGATTCCTCCGCTCTCGCCGGACCCGGACCCGCTCCCGCAACCGCGCCCGTGCGCCGGCTGCTGCCCGTCATCGTGCCCGCCCTGGCCGTCGGGATCCTCTGCGCGCTCGTCCTGCTCGGCATCAGCCTGCTCGCGGAGAAGCTCCAGGACGTGCTCTGGCAGACGCTCCCCGACGCGCTCTCCGTCGGCCGCTACTCCGCGCTCTGGATGATCGTGACGCTCACCGCGAGCGGGCTGGTGGTCGGGCTGCTCATCCGGGCGGTGCCCGGTCACGCGGGCCCCGATCCGGCGACCACCGGGCTGGTCGATCCACCGCTGCCGCCGGGCGTGGTCCCGGGGCTGCTGCTCGTCACAGTCCTCACTCTGGCGGGCGGGGTCAGCCTCGGTCCGGAGAACCCGATCACGGCCGCCAACATCGCGCTGGCCTTCTGGCTCGGCCGCCGTCTCGCGCCCGGCACACCGGCGGAGCTCTGGCTCTCCCTCGCCGCGGCCGGCACCATCGGGGCCCTCTTCGGCACCCCGGTGGCCGCCGCACTGATCCTCTCCGAGACCCTCGCCTCCCGCGCCGGACCGGGCGCGCTCTGGGACCGCCTCTTCGGCCCGCTCGCGGCGGGCACCGCGGGTGCGCTCACCATGACCCTGCTGGCCCATCCCAGCTTCGACCTGTCGCTGCCCGCCTACACCCGCCCGCACTGGGGCGACCTGCTCTCCTCGGTCGTCATCGCGCTGGCCGGGGCGGTGCTCGGCATGCTGGCGGTGTACGCGTTCCCGTACGTGCACCGGCTCTTCCGGACCCTGAAGCACCCGGTCCTGGCGCTGACCGCGGGCGGGCTGCTGCTCGGTCTGCTGGGGGCGCTGGGCGGCCGTCTCACCCTGTTCAAAGGGCTCGACGAGGTGAAGGAGCTCGCCGCCGACCCGAGCGGCTGGTCGGCCGGGCAGTTCGCGGTCATGGCCGTGGTGAAGACGGCCGCACTGGTGATCGCGGCGAGCTGCGGCTTCCGGGGCGGACGGATCTTCCCCGCCGTCTTCGTGGGTGTCGCGCTGGGGCTCTGCGCCCACGCCCTGGTCCCCTCGGTGCCGGTGGCGCTCGCGGTGACCTGCGGGGTGCTGGGCATTCTGCTGGCCATCACCCGGCAGGGCTGGCTGAGCCTGTTCACCGCGGCGGTACTGGTCGGCGACGCGGCCGTGCTCCCGATGCTGTGCGTCGCCTCGCTGCCCGCCTGGCTGCTGGTGACAGGGCGGCCGCAGATGCAACTGCGCGAGGACGGCGAGCCGCTGCGCTGAGCCGGGGCTCCCGTCCGACGCGCCGGATGCCCGACTCTTCCGTATCGTCGCATCCGCATGGATTCGTCCCATCAGGTCCGCCGGAGGTCTCCGCGATGCCCACGCCCGTCAACGTCGCCGTCATCTACTACTCGTCGACCGGAACCATCGCCACGATCGCCAAGGCCATGGCGCAGTACGCCGAGAAGGCCGGTGCCGAGGTGCGGCTGCGCAAGGCCGGTGAGCTCGCCCCGCAGGCGGCCATCGACTCCAACCCGGCCTGGGCCGCCAACGCGAAGGCCACCGCCGACATCACCGAGGCCTCGCCCGACGACATGGTCTGGGCGGACGCCGTGATCCTCGGCACGCCGACCCGGTTCGGCAACGTCACCGCCCAGCTCAAGCAGTTCCTCGACACCCTCGGCGGCCTCTGGCAGGCGGGCCACCTCGCGGACAAGGTCTACAGCGGCTTCACCTCCACCAGCACCGCGCACGGCGGCCAGGAGTCCACGCTGCTCGCGCTCTACAACACGGTCCACCACTTCGGCGGAATCCTGGTCGCCCCCGGCTACACGGACCCCTCGAAGTTCGTGGACGGCAATCCGTACGGCACCTCGCACGTGGCCGGCCAGGGCGACATCCCGGTCGGCGAGCAGACCCTGACCGCCGCCCGGGTCCAGGCCGAGCGGGTCGTGAAGTTCACCCGGGCCATCAAGGACGGCCTCGCCGCCGGGAGCTGACGGCACCCCACACCCCGACCGGACCATCACGCGTCGCGCGTCACGAAAGACCGCCGAGAGCCGAGAAGGGCTGCCCGCCGATGCCTCTCCACAAGGGTTCGTCCCAGCGCACGGAACCGTCCGAAGCCCGCCGCAAGCTCGCCCTCAACCCGTTCTACGGGGAGGCCGACCCGGCCGCCGGCATGGAGTCGGCGCCGCCCCGGCACCGGCTGCCCGACGGGCCGATGCCGCCGTCGACCGCGTACGGCCTGGTCCACGACGAGCTGATGCTCGACGGCAACTCACGGCTCAACCTCGCCACCTTCGTCACCACCTGGATGGAGCCCCAAGCCGGGGTGCTGATGGGCGAGTGCCGCGACAAGAACATGATCGACAAGGACGAGTACCCGCGCACGGCCGAACTGGAGCGGCGCTGTGTGGCGATGCTCGCCGACCTCTGGAACGCCCCCGATCCCTCGTCGGTCGTGGGCTGTTCGACGACCGGATCCAGCGAGGCCTGCATGCTCGCGGGACTGGCGCTGAAACGCCGCTGGGCGGTCAGGAACGCCGACCGCTATCCGGCGACCGCCCGGCCGAACCTGGTCATGGGCATCAACGTGCAGGTCTGCTGGGACAAGTTCTGCACCTTCTGGGAGGTCGAGCCGCGGACGGTCCCGATGGAGGGCGACCGCTTCCACCTCGACCCGCAGGCCGCGGCCGACCTCTGCGACGAGAACACCATCGGCGTCGTCGGCATCCTCGGCTCCACCTTCGACGGTTCGTACGAGCCGGTCGCGGAGCTGTGCGCGGCGCTGGACGCCCTTCAGGAACGTACCGGTCTCGACATCCCCGTCCATGTGGACGGGGCCTCCGGGGCGATGGTGGCGCCGTTCCTGGACGAGGACCTGGTGTGGGACTTCCGGCTGCCGAGGGTGTCCTCCATCAACACCTCCGGGCACAAGTACGGCCTGGTCTACCCGGGCGTCGGCTGGGTGCTGTGGCGCTCGCCCGCCGAGCTGCCCGAGGAGCTGGTGTTCCGGGTCAACTACCTGGGCGGCGACATGCCGACCTTCGCGCTGAACTTCTCCCGGCCCGGCTCACAGGTGGTCGCGCAGTACTACACCTTCCTGCGGCTGGGCCGGGACGGCTACCGGGCCGTGCAGCAGGCGTCCCGGGACGTGGCCCGCGGGCTCGCGGAGCGGATCGAGGCGATCGGCGACTTCCGGCTCCTCACCCGGGGCGACCAGCTGCCCGTCTTCGCGCTGACGACCGCGCCGGACGTGACGACGTACGACGTCTTCGACGTGTCGCGACGGTTGCGCGAACAGGGCTGGCGGGTGCCCGCGTACACCTTCCCGGCCAACCGGCAGGACCTGGCGGTGCTCAGGGTGGTGTGCCGCAACGGCTTCTCGTCGGACCTCGCCGAGCTGCTGATGGAGGACATCGGGCTGATCCTGCCCGACCTGCGCCGCCAGCCGCACCCGCTGAGCCAGGACCGGCAGCCGGCGACGGCCTTCCACCACTGAGCGGGACCAGCGCCCGCTCACTCGTCGTCGCCGGGATCCGGGACCCCCGTCGCATACGGATTGCGCTGCCCGTCGGCGAGCACCCCCACGAAGGGCTCGCCCTCCCCCGCGAAGGTGTACGCCCCGCTCTCGATGCGGGCGATCAGCCCGCGCGTCCACTCGGCCCCGGCGTCCGCCGAGTGGACCCAGAGGTTCATGATCTCGCCGATGTGGCCGAGCGATTCGGGCCCCGCCTCCGGCACATAGTGCTCGGTGACCGTGGCCCGCCAGGCCGCGAGACCGGCGACCCGTTCCCGGAGCAGCGCGACCGCCTCGGACCGCTCCAGGTCGACGATGCCGCCGAGGGCCGCCGACAGCAGGTCCGGCTTCTGGTCGTACGAGGTGAGCGCCGCGCGCAGCAGCGTGAAGTACTCCGCGTCCCCCCGCTCGGTGATCTCGTACTCGGTCCGGGGCGGGCCGCCCGCCGTGCTCGGGGCGGTCTCGTGGACGAGCAGCAGCCCTTGCTTCGCCATCTGCTTCAGCGCGTGATAGACCGACCCGGGCTTGGCGTTGGACCACTCGTGCGCACCCCAGTACTCCAGGTCGTTGCGGACCTGATAGCCGTGCGCCCGGCCGTGCTGGCGCACGGCGCAGAGGACCAGCAGCCGGATCGCGGACATGTCACGCCCTTTCTATTCAACTTTGATTAGAGTAGCCCCCCGCCTCGGCGACCAGCTCGAACGCGGTACGGCCGTCCAGGGACTCCCGGATGATGTCGGCGTGCCCGGCGTGCCGGGCGATCTCCTCGACCAGATGGGCCAGCAGCCACCTCATCGAGACCCGCCCGTCCTTCGGGAACCAGGGCGCGTCCGGCAGCGGGAAGGTGTCGTCCAGGCTGGGCACCGAGCGGATGAACTCCTCCACCTCGACCACGACGCCGTCCCAGAACTTCAGCACCTGCTCCACCGTCTCGTCGCCGACGAGCCGGAAGCCGTCCGCCCAGGTGCTTTCGTCGCGGACGGCCTCGTTCAACCGCTGCTGGGCCATCCGCAGCCAGTTCAGCTCGACCTCGGCGACGTGCTTGGCCAGTCCGGAGAGGGAGAGCTCACTGGCGCTGGGGCGGCTCGCCGCCTGCTCCTCGGTCAGCCCGATCAGGGAGCGCCGGATCGCACCGCGCTGGGCCTCGATGAAGGAGAGGAACATGCCGCGCTCGTCGCCGGGGGCTTCCGAGGGAACGTGAGTGACCATGGTGTCCGCCTTGATGATCCGTGCCGGTTCTTCCTGACACCGACCACGCTACGACCCCTTGAGGTCAGCCTCTGTCCTCAACGAGAGGGAGAGGGCGCCCGGATGGAGAAGGGCGGTCAGAAGGGGAAGACGGCCCGGCCGTGCTGAATGGAGATCCACTTCTGGGTGGTGAAGGCGTCGACGGTCGCCTCACCGTTCAGCCGGCCGGTCCCGGAGGACTTCTCGCCGCCGAAGGCCGCCAGCGGATCGTCCTGGACGGTGGAGTCGTTGACGTGGAACATCCCGCTGACCACGCGCCGCGCGAACCGGACCCCGCGTTCGGCGCTGCGGGTGTGCACGGCGCCGCTCAGCCCGTACGGGGTGTCGTTGGCGATCCGTACGGCCTCGTCCTCGCCGTCGAACGTCACCAGCAGCGCCACCGGGCCGAATATCTCCTGGGACAGCAGCGGGGAGTCCTCGGGGAGCCCGGCGAGCACGGTCGGCTCCACGAGGTTGCCGCGGGTCCGGCCGCGGACGAGCGCGGTGGCCCCGTCGGCGACCGCCTGGTCGACCAGGGCGGTCAGGGCGTCGGCCTGGAAGGAGTTGATGACCGGGCCGATCCGGGTCTCCGGGTCACGCGGGTCACCGGTCTTCAGCGCGGCCACCCTGGCGGTGAACTTCTCGGTGAACTCCCGCTCGACACGGCGGTCCACCAGGATGCGATTGGCGGCCATGCAGACCTGCCCCTGGTACACGAAGCGGCTGAAGACGGCCGCGTCGACCGCGTAGTCGATGTCCGCGTCCTCCAGCACCACCAGGGCGCTGTTTCCGCTGAGTTCGAGGATGGTCCGCTTGAAGTGTCCGGCCGCGACCGCGCCGACATGGCGGCCGACCCGGTCCGAGCCCGCGAACGAGATCACCTTGGGTACGGGGTGCTCGATGAACGCGTCCCCGATCTCGGCGACATCGGTGATCAGGATGTTGAGCAGCCCGGCGGGCAGTCCGGCGTCCTCGAAGATCTTCGCGATCAGCGCGCCGCCGACGACCGGGGCGTTCTGGTTGGGCTTGACGACGACCGCGTTGCCGAGCGCGAGGGCCGGTGCGACGGACTTCATCGCCACCAGGAAGGGGAAGTTGAAGGGGCTGATCACGCCGATGACGCCGACGGGCCGGCGGTAGAGGCGGTTCTCCTTGCCGTCCGCCGAGGAGGGCAGGATGCTGCCCGGCGGGCGCAGCGCCCGATGGATCGCGTCGCGCAGGAATTCCTCGGCGACACGGACCTCGTACTCCGCCTTGACCCGGGTGCCGCCCAGTTCGTCAATAATCGCGTCGACTATGTCGTCGTGCAGTTCCCCGGTGATGCGCAGTGCGCGTTCCAGGACCTCGCGGCGCTCGTACGGTCCGGTGGCGGCCCAGGAGCGCTGGGCACGCTCGGCGGCGCGGTAGGCCAGGTCGACCTCCTGCGCGGTCGCGATGGTGATCGCGGCGAGTTTCTCCCCGTTGTAGGGGTTGAAATCGATGATGTCCCACGAGCCGGTTCCGGTCCGCCACTCACCGTCGATGTATTGGTCGGCCAGCTCGTAGAAGAAGGACATGCGATCCCTTAACTCAGGTGCAGACTCCGTCGAACCGTCATCGTACTGACGAATCAG
This sequence comes from Streptomyces sp. NBC_00984, assembly GCF_045162475.1. Classification (NCBI taxonomy): domain Bacteria; kingdom Bacillati; phylum Actinomycetota; class Actinomycetes; order Kitasatosporales; family Streptomycetaceae; genus Streptomyces; species Streptomyces sp. NBC_00984. Next base: position 5,095,271 of record NZ_CP108734.1, on the reverse strand, counting down.
GTGAGTTGGAGCAGGCCACGGAGCAGATCGCGGCTCTCCTCGGGCCCCGGGCTGTCCTCGTGCAGTCGCGTCATGGCCTTTTCGTACTGAGTGACTTCTTCGGCCTTGTCCAGATAGAGCGCACTTGTCAGCTGCTCCAAATAGACGATGTCCGACAGATCGGATTCCGGGAATCGCAGCATCGTAAAAGAACCGCCCTCTCCGGCATGCCCGCCAAAACTGAAGGGCATGACCTGGAGAGTGATGTTGGGCTGTTCCGACATTTCGATCAGATGCCGCAATTGCGCGCGCATCACTTCACGGTCGCCGTACGGACGGCGCAGCGCCGCCTCGTCCAGCACGGCATGGAAATGGGGTGCACGTTCGGAGACGAGGGCCTTCTGGCGCTCCAGTCGCAGCGCCACGCGGCGGTCGATCTCGACGGAGGGCGCGGCGCCCATGCCCCGGGTGACGACCGCGTGCGCGTAGGCCTCGGTCTGCAACAGGCCGTGGATGAACTGGACTTCGTACACTCGAATGAGCGACGCCGCCCCCTCCAGACCGATGTACGTCTGGAACCAGCCGGGCAGTACATCTCCGTAACTGTGCCACCAGCCCGCCACGTTGGCCTCACGGGCCAGGCCGAGCAGAGCGTCCCGCTCCGCTTCGTCCGTGACTCCGTAGAGCGTGAGCAGGTCCTCGACGTCCCTGGCCTTGAAGCTCACCCGTCCCAACTCCATGCGGCTGATCTTCGATTCGGAGGCCCGGATGGAGTAGCCGGCCGCCTCACGGGTGATGCCGCGCGAGTCGCGCAGCCGCCTGAGCTGCGAGCCCAGCAGGATGCGCCGCACCACCGATCCACTCGACTCGCCTGCCGCCACTGGTCCGGTCCTCCCCATCGCTTCCTGGGCACCGGGGCTCCCCCCTGAACCCCAAGTGCCGGATTCTGCCACCAAAACGCTTCAGCCCGTACTCATTCGATTACGGAGATGAGAAGCCTCCCAGAAGGCTGAGAAAATACACACAGGAAGAAATGACCAAGAACCGGCACGGGTTCGGACAGGTCAGGCGCGTGCACGTGCATCTGCCCTTGCATCTGCCCAACGCATTGGGAACCATGGGGCTCGCGCACCTGCGTGCTCGTTCGTGTTGTGCCGCTGTACCCCCCGCCGTACCGATACAGCCGCGAATCCCGGGAGTGCCTCGCATGGGGACGAATGGATCGACGATGCTCGAGCCGTTACGGCAGGGGCTTCCCCCCATCGATCCCTCAGCCGTCTCCGGATCGGCCACCTGCACACTGCCCGCCCGCTACGAAGCCGTGGGCGGAGCAAGGCGGTTCACCCGGACGACGCTGAACGCATGGGGTCTGGCCGAGCGCTTCGACGATGTCGCACTGGTGGTCTCCGAGCTCGTCACCAACGCCCTGCGGCACGCCCTGCCCTCGGACAGCACCGCGCCCGACTCCCAGGACCCGCCCGTACGGCTGCACTTGATGCGCTGGAGTTCACGCTTGGTGTGCGCCGTGCGCGACCCCAGCCAGGAGAGCCCGATCGCCTCCGAGGCACCGGACTGCGCCGAATCCGGCCGCGGCCTCTTCCTCGTGGAGTCCTTCAGCGACTCCTGGGGCTGGCACCCCTCCCCGGAGCCGGAGAACCCGAACGCCCCGTCGGCGTCGCGCGGCAAGGTGGTCTGGGCGCTGTTCCGGCTCTCCGACGGCGTGTGACCCGCACGGCTGCGGCAAGGCCTCTCGTTCGGATCGGGCCGGGCGAGAGGGACTCGGGTCGGCGGTCCGGGCCGGGCGAAAGGGACTTGGGCCGGCGGTCCGGGCCGGGCACCGGCTCGCGGGATGCGGTCAGCCGCCCGCTATGAGGTGGTCGAACTCCCCGTCCTTCACCCCGAGCAGCAGCGCCTCTATCTCGGCCGGCGTATAGACCAGCGCCGGCCCGTCGGGGTGGCGCGAATTCCGCATCGCCACATCCCCGTCGGGCAGTTTCGCGAACTCCACACAGGAACCCTGGGAGTTGCTGTGTCTGCTCTTCTGCCAGACGACTCCGCGAAGCTCTGTGGCCGCCATGCCGTTGTACACGTGGTGCACAGGACGCTCCCCGAGTTGCAAGGTGCAAGTGTCAACTGTCTCGGATCATAGCTCTGTTCAAATTTCCCTGCATGCGCAGATGCATGCGCAGATGCACGTGCACGCGGGGTGTTCTCGCGATTACAGCTTTACTCCGTATGGAGAGACGCACCGGATGCCGTTTCGGCTGCGTCTACCCCCGATCGAGCTCCTCATCCCGTCGTATCGCGCTGATAACTTGGCTCGGTCTTTCGTCGACAAGGGGGAATTACAGATGCACGGAGTCATACGCACGGGTGCCGTGATCGCCGCCGGAATCCTCACCGCGGTCGCGCTGAGCGGCTGCAGCAGCGACAGCAAGAAGAGCGACGACCCGGGCGGCGGCTCCGGCGCGGAACAGTCCAGCCCGGCTCCCGGCGGTGACGACGGCGGCTCCAGGACCAGTGCCGCGGCGCTGGAGGGCGGCTGGGCCGGCAAGACCGACGGCAAGGCGGTCGTCCTGTCGGTGGCGTCGGGGAAGGCCGTGCTCATCACCGAGAAGCACGCCTGCACGGGCACCGTGCAGGACGCGGACAAGGTGACGCTCACGCTGAAGTGCGTCGACGGCGGCGACGACCGCACCACGGGGTCCGTCGAGTCCAACGACGGCAAGACCGTCGTGGTGTCCTGGGGCAGCGGGGTCGAGGACACCCTGGCCAAGACCGCCCCGGGCGCCCTGCCGTCCGGCCTGCCGGACCTGGAGGGCCTGCCGACCCCCTGACGGCCGCCGCACGGTCCGTCAACCCGCTTGATTTCCGGGCGGGTTCGGGTCGGGAGTGCCGGGCGGGTTCGGGTCCGACTTCGGCTCGGGCTTGGGCTCCGGCTTGGGCTCGGGCTTGGGCTCCGGCTTGGGCTCGGGCTTGGGCTCCGGCTTCGGCTCCGCCTTCTGCTCAGGCTTCGGCTCCGGCTTCGGCTTGGGTTTCCCGTCCAGCCCCCGGGAGAACCCCTCCAGGGCTTCGAGGAGGAGGTGGGCCCCTTCCCGTACGAAGGGGTCCGCCTCGCCCTCGTCCGCGCGCTGCCGTTCGTCCCACTCCGCCAGCGCCTCGCGCACCTCGGTCCAGTCCGGAACGCGCCGCTCCCGTACCGCCTTCGCGCCCTGTTCGGTGGCCCGGCGCAGCGCCTCGGCCAGCCGCGCCGCGTCCGGTACGGGGGTGGCGCCGCCGCCCGGCAGATGGGCCTCCAGCAGCATCGCGGCCCGGCCGAGCTGGGCGAGCGCGTGCTGGGTGTCGTCGGCGGCGGCGCGGGAGAGGCCGCGGTTGCGCACCGGTTCGTACTGGGCGGTGGCCAGCGCCTCCTGCCACGCGACGCGGGCCTCGCGGGTGTCGAGCAGCGCGGAACGCACGTCGTCGTGGCCGCGCTCGGCCGGTTCGGCGTACTGGTCGACGACCGAGGCGGCGTACCGCCCGTCCGCCTTCAGCCAGTCGCCGAGCCTGCCACGGAGCCGCGGGGTCTCCCAGGCCGGGTAGAGGGCGTACGAGATCATCGCGAGGAGGCCGCCCACGAGGGTGAGGACGACCCGTTCGAGCACGGTCTGCGACCAGTTGTCGCCCGCCATGCCGAGCAGGAAGACGACATACGCCGAGACGCAGGCCTGGCCGACCACGTACCCGGTGCGCATCAGCAGATACATCAGCAGGGCGCAGAGCACGGAGAGCATCGCGGCCGGGGTCACACCGGGGTGGGTGGTCCGGACGATCACGGTGGCGAGCGAGACGCCGACGATCGTGCCGCCGAACCGGGCCACGGAACGCGCGTACGTCTGGGAGAACTCCGGCCGCATCACCATGACGGCGGCCATGGGCGCCCAGTAGCCGTGGCCGAACGGCAGCGCGGTGCCGATGAGATAGCCGACGGCCGCGACGACGGACACCCGGACGGCGTGCCGCAGGATCGGTGACCCCGGGCGCAGCTCCGCGCGCATCGCCTTCGCGATGACGGGAACCAGTTGCAGCAGGGTGGGGCGGCGGCGGGGCGGGGCGGCGGGTGTCCCGTCCGCGGTGGCCTTGATGGCCTCGGCGGCCTCCTCGGCCCTGGCGTCCTGCTCCTTCGTACCCTCGCCCTCGGCCGTCTCGATGACGTCGGAGAGCAGGGCGCCGAGCCGGTCGGCGGCGCGCAGCGACGGGCCGGTGAGCAGCGTTCCGGTGTCCGGGGTCTTCAGCACGGCCACGGCGGACGGGGACAGCTCGACCGGGTCGCCGTGCCGGATCGCGTGGGCCGCCGAGTCGAGCACCGATCCGGCGGCGGCGAGCAGCTCGCGGACCCGCGCCCGCTCCGGCCCTTCGGGCGGCACGCCCAGCGACGGGTCGGCGAGCGAGGCGAGCACCGGTCTGATCCGTTCGGCGATCCTTCGGGAGCCCCGCAGCTCGGGCGGCCGGCGGCGGGCCTGGCGCGGGGTGACCGCGGCCGCGCTGCGGGCCGTCATCAGCGGCACCGGGTCGAAGTGTGCGACCGGGTCGTGGCGCAGCCGGCGGGCGTAGTCGGCCTCGGCGGCCAGCGCGTCGGCGAGCGCGTCGCGCTGGGCGCCCCAGCTCCGTACCGGGAACAGGACGATCAGCGCCGCCTGCACCACTCCGCCGAACAGGATCATCCCGGCGTGCACGGCCGAGTTGGCGACGGAGGTGGGCAGGGTGACCGTGACCAGCATGATCGCCACGTTCGACGCCGCGATGATGCCGGCGGTCGGCCCCGCCGCCCAGGCCAGGCCCGCGACGAACGTCCAGAGCACCAGCAGGGCGAGGAACAGCGGCAGCCGGGAGCCGGTGAGATAGCCGAGGAACGTCGACACGGCGAGACTTGCCCCGGAGACCAGGGCGAGCACGGGCCGGGGGCGCCAGCTGCGCTGGAAGGTGGCGATGGCCGCCTGGAACGCGCCGAACGCGGAGCTCGCCGCGACCACGGGCCCGAAGAACGCGAGGCTGATCCCGAGGACGAGAGCGAGACCGGCCGCACCGCGGATCGCGATGAGCGGTTCGAGACGTCGCCGCTCGATCGACAGCCCCGAGCGGGCGGTCTCCTTCAGCGCCCGGAGCCAGCTCATGCCGAGAGCCTAACCGGAATTACCGATTAGCCCGAGTTGTCGCAAATCGGCTCGCTGGGCGGTCCCAGGAACGCCCGGCGGAACACGACCGAACGAAAGGCCTCAGCGGTTCCCGCGCCCGCCGCGGAGCTCCGGACCGCTCCCGCCCATCCGCGCCCGGTCCGCCGCGGCCGTTCCATGGGTCCAGCCGTCCAGGTCCGTGGCGCCCCGGACCCGGGTGGTCGTGGTCGCGGGGAACATCCGCTCGGCGGCGTCCGTGACGGCCATGTCGCGGGCGGCGAGGACCGGGAGCAGATGAGGGGCGCCGGACCCGGCCGATCCGGCCCCGGCCCCGTTCTCCGTCCCGGCCTCGGCGGCCGCGGTGACTCGGGCGGTGTCGGCGGCGAGCCGGCTGCCCAGCCGCTGGGCGTACGCCATCAGGAACGACTGCCGGAACGTCTTGGTCCGCTTGCGTCCGCCGGCCCGCTGGCCCGCCTCCGCCTTCGTCATCGCCACTGCGCCCTGGACCAGCAGGGAGGTGTACAGCAGCTCCACGGCGTCCAGGTCCGGCTCGAAGCCGACCACCGTGGAGAAGCCGAGGTCGCTGTTCCACACCGCACGGCAGCGGTTCGCGGCGGCGACCGCGTCGAGCAGGATCGCCTTCGCCGTCTCGTACGGCGCGTCGACCCCGATCCGGCACGCCCCCGGCGCCTCCTTGCTGTGGGTACGGGCGGCGAGCAGGGCCTCGTCGATGGAGTGCCGGGCCATCAGCTCCTGCGCCTTGGTGGTGAGGGCCTCCGCCTCCTCGGGGAAGCCGGTCGCCTCCGCCTTGGCGAGCAGGGCGCGGATCCGGGTCAGCATCCGGGGCTCGTCGTGCGCGGGCGGCAGCCGGAGGCCGTGCGCGGGGGTCCCCGGCGGGGGCCCGACCGGTTCGATGGCGGGAAGCCGGAGCAGCAGCCGGTACAGGCCGAGGACGGTGGAGGCGTAGGAGAAGCGGTCCGGCCGGTTCCGCGGCGGTGCGGCGGGGAGCCCGTCGAGCTGGGGGCGCCAGCGGGGCGGAAGCCGCTCGTACCGCGCGGTCTCCGAGGCGATCAGCCCGGCGGCGAGGCAGGCCGCGGTCTCGTCGAGCTCGCGGCGGACGAGGCGTACGACGTCGGCGGGCTGCCAGCCGCGCTCCCAGGCCCGGCGGACGAACTCCTCGCCGCGCCGGAACAGTTCCGCGTCGGCCGTCGGGTCGGCGGCGAGGAGGGAGGCCCCGGTGTCGAGACCGGCGTCGCCGTCCGAGTAGAGGGCTGCCGCGAATGCCTGGTCGGTCACCGGTTCCATGAGGTCAGGGTAGGCAGGGCGGTGCGGCGGGGTAGGGCTGGCCCTACCTCCCGGACGGGCTCTGGTGGTCGTGATCGCGGGGCGCGGAAACGCTTCGATCGAGGCATGACCCTCTCCCGCGCATCCGTTGCGCCCACGAGTGCCGCCGACGCCGTACGGCTTCGCTCCGTGCGCCGTGCCTACGGCGGGGTCGACGCCCTCGGCGGCATCGACCTCACCGTCCGGGCCGGCACCTTCACCGCCGTCATGGGCCCGTCCGGGTCCGGCAAGTCCACGCTGCTGCACTGCGCGGCCGGGCTCGACCGGCCGACCTCCGGCACCGTCGAGGTCGGCGGGGTGCGGCTGACCGGGCTGAGCGAGCGCCGGCTGACGCTGCTGCGCCGGGACCGGATCGGTTTCGTCTTCCAGGCGTTCAATCTGCTCCCCTCGCTGACGGCCGCCCAGAACGTCGCGCTGCCGCTGCGGCTCGCGGGCCGCCGCCCGTCCCGTACCGAGGTGCGGGACGCCCTGGCCCGGGTCGGTCTCGCGGACCGGGCGGGGCACCGGCCCGCCGAACTGTCCGGGGGCCAGCAGCAGCGGGTGGCGCTGGCGCGGGCCCTGATCACCCGGCCCGCGGTGCTCTTCGGCGACGAGCCGACCGGCGCGCTGGACACCGCGACGAGCCAGGGGGTGATGGAGATGCTGCGGGAGCTGGTGGACCTGGAGGGGCAGACGATCGTGATGGTCACCCATGACCCGGTGGCCGCGGCGTACGCGGACCGGGTGGTCTTCCTGGTCGACGGGCAGGTGGCGGACGATCTGACCGGACTCGGCGCCGAGCGGATCGCGGCCTGGATGGCGGCGGGCCGCACCGGCGGACGCGGCAGGGCCGGGGAGCCCGGCGCCACCGGGGGACACGGCGGCGCCGACGGACACGATGCCACCGGAGAACACGGCGTCGCCGGGACCGTCGCGGGTCCTGCGCGGGAGGCGTCGTGCTGACCGTCGCCCTGGCCTCCCTGCGCACCCGCTGGACCGCGCTCATCGGCACCTTCGTCGCGCTCGCGCTGGGCGTGGGCCTGGTCGCGACCATGGGTCTCGGCCTCGCCTCGACCTTCGACGCCCCGGACCGGGCACCGCTGCGCTTCGCCGCGTCGCCGGTGGTGGTGATGGGCGACGACACCCTGACCGTGCGGGTGCGGCGCGGGCCGTCCACAACGGAGGTCGATCGGAGGCTCGCTCATCCACACCCTGTGGATATCGAACTCCTGCGCGACCTCCGGGCGCTCGGCCCGGTGACGCGGGACGACGGCGGGGACGCCGTACGCCTTCGGCACGAACCCGACGCCGTGGGTGTGGACGCGCCCGTCGCCGAGGTGCGCCGGGTGGTCGGCGACCGCGCCCTGGTCCTCACCGGGGACGACCGCCGCCGGGCCGACCTGGCCACCGAGCGGGACGCCGAGGGACTGCTGACCGCGAATGTCCTGCTCGGCACCGCGGGCGGCCTCACCGCCTTCGTCTCGGTCTTCGTCGTCGCGTCGACGTTCGCCTTCGCCGTGGCGCTGCGCCGGCGCGAATTCGGGCTGCTGCGCACGGCGGGCGCCACGCCGGGCCAGTTGCGGCGGCTGCTGCTGACGGAGGCCGCCGCGGTCGGCACCCTCGCCTCCGCCGCCGGGTGCGTACTGGGCCACCTGGGTGCGCCGCTGCTCGCCGGACTGCTCGTCGACCAGGGGATGGCACCGTCCTGGTTCACCATCCGTCCGGCCGCCTGGCCGCTCCACGCCGCCTTCTGGTCCGGCCTGGCCGTGGCCTTCGCGGGGGTCCGGGTGGCCTCGCGGCGGGCGGGCAGGACCGGCCCCGCCGAGGCGCTGCGCGAGGCCGATGTCGATACGGGCGTGCTCCCGCCGGTCCGCCGGCTGCTGGGCTTCGCCCTGCTCGCGGGGGCCGCGTTCCTGATGGCGAGGTCCCTCGCCACCGACCCGTCCGCGCTGCTGAAGCGGAAGACGTACATGACGCAGCCGATGGTCCTGATCACGGCCGCCGCCCTGCTCGCACCGCTGCTCGTGCGCCCGTTGGCCCGGATGGTCCGGCTGCCGGGAGCGACCGGGATGCTGGTGGCCGCGAACACCTCGGCGGCGCTGCGGCGTACGGTCGCGGTGGCCGCTCCGGTGCTGATCACCGTGGCGCTGGCGGGTTCGGTGGCCGGCTCCGCGATGACCGTGTCGGCGGCGAAGGCGGCGGAGGCGCGCGAGCACACCGGGGCCGATCTGGTCGTGACGGGCGAGGAGTTGAGGGTCCGCCCGGTGCCCGGCGCCACGCTGTCCGCCTCCGCGCCGACCGCCGTCCACGTACGCGAGGAGAGCTCCGCCCTCATCACCTCCGAGGCCCGCGCGGTGGACGACGCGAAGGCCCTGGCACGGGTCGGGCGGCTGCCGGTGGTGGCGGGCGACATCCGGGACCTGGACGACCGCTCGATCGTGGTGAACGAGGAGTGGGAGCGGCACACGGTGGGCTCGACGGTACGGGTGTGGCTCGGCGACGGGCGGCCGGTCTCCTTGCGGATCGTGGCGGTGCTGGCGCTCGGTACGGGGAACAACGGGGCCTATGTGACCAGGGCGAACGCCCCGGCGGCGGCCGTGGACCGGATCGACGTACGCCTCGCGCCGGGCGCCGACCGCGCGTCGGTCACGGAGCGGCTGCGCGAAACCGGCGGCACGGTGCGGTCGGCGGAGCAGTGGCTGGCCGCGACGTACCCGCGCACGAGTCCGCAGACCCGGACCGGTCTGGCCGTGATCCTGGGGATCGCCCTGGTCTACACCGTGATCGCGCTGGCCAACACGATGCTGATGGCGGGGTCCGTACGCTCCGCGGAGCTGGACGCGCTCCGGCTGGCCGGTGCCACCCGGCCGCGGGTCCTCGCGGTGGTGGCCGGGGAGACCCTGTTCGCGGTCGGACTCGGGGCGCTGCTCGGCCTGACCGTGGCCGGGGTGCATCTGGCGGGCCTGGCCGCCGCGCTGGCCTCGGTGTCGGCGCCGGTCGTGGTGTCGGTGCAGTGGGCGCTGATGGGTGGCGCGGCGGGGGTGTGCGCGCTCGTCTCGGTGGGGGCGGCGGTGCTGCCGGGGGCGGTGCGCCGCCGCTCGGTGCCGGTGGGCTGAGGCGCGGCGGCCAGGTGTGGCGGGCGGAGGCCGGACGCGAGAACCGGACCGCAGAACCGGACAAGAGGCCCGGCGCGACCGTACGGGACCCGGTCGGACAGGGCGTTTAGTCCATCCGGCCCCACCCGCTGACGGTGTATCCGCTTTCATTCTTTTGTCAGGATTTCGCATGGTTTCATCTCGCCATGGAGGCGATCACATGGTGACCGAGAACCGACAACAGGACACGAGCGCACGGGCGATCACATCACGGCGGCGGGTACTGGCCGCCGCCGCGCTCGCGCCGGTACTGGCCGCGGCGGGCCCCGCCGCGGCCCGCACCCTGCCCACCGGGACGACCGGGGCGGCGCACGGGAAGCGGATCAAGCCGGTGCCGACCGGCCTGGACGACTGGGCGGACGTGGCGAAGGCGCTGGGCCGCCCCGGCAACATGCTGCGCGGCACGACGTACCACACGGGCTTTCCCCGGCGGGATCTCCACGTGGTCTCCGAGGGCGTCGTCGTCACACCGGGGCTCGCGCTGGGCACGCACGTGGCCTTCGTCCGCTACGCCGACGGCTCCACGATGCTCATGGGCGACGTGGTGGTCACCGAGCACGAGCTCCAGCGGGTGACCGACGCATGGCAGGCGAACGGGATCGAGCAGACCGCGCTCCACAAACACCTGCTCTCCCAGACCCCCGACATCTGGTGGACCCATGTCCACGGACACGGCCACGACGCGGTCGCCCTGGCCCGCGGGCTGCGCGCGGGATTCGACCGCACCGGCACCCCGCCGCCCGTGCCGCCGCTGCCGTCGGCCCCGGTCGACCTGGACACCGCCGGAATGGAGGCGGTGCTGGGCACCCGGGGAACCATCGAGGACGGGCTCTACAAGGTCATCTTCGTCCGCCGCGAGACCATCGCGGACGGCCATCTGATCCTGCCTCCCGGCCTCGGGTCGAGCAGTGCGTTCAACTTCCAGCCGCTGGGCGGCGGCCGGGCCGCGCTCAGCGGCGACTGCGCCATGCTCGCCGACGAGGTCCCGCATGTGCTGAGGGCCCTGCGGCACGGCGGGATCAAGCTCGTCGAGCTGCACAACCACCATCTGTCGGAGGACCCCCGCCTGTTCTTCACCCACTTCTGGGCGGTGGGCGACGGCGTCGCGCTCGCCCGCGCGCTGCGCCCCGCGGTGGATGCCACCGACGTCGTACCGAACAGCTGAGACCGGGCATACGGGTCACGAGGCACGCGCCGGTCGCCGGACCGCATTGCGCCGGTCCAGCGACCGGCGCCGCCGAATCCGTTCTGCATATGGACCAATCGGCCCGGAGCGGCGCGTGGCCCCGCGGGCGACCGGGCACCCATGGACCGTCCAGCCCGCACATTCCATGACCCACCCGTCAGATCCCCATCTGGAGCTCCGCATGGAACCAGTCGCCGGCGCACGGCACTGCCCGTTCGACTACGCCGAGGCCCTCGAATTCGACCCGGTGCTCAGGCACTTGATGACCGAAGAACCCGTCTCCCGCATCCGCCTACCGCACGGCGACGGCGAGGCATGGCTCGTCACCGGCTACGACGACGTGCGTACGGTGACCACCGACCGGCGCTTCAGCCGCAGCGCCATCATCGGCCGGAACTTCCCGCGCATGACCCCCGAGCCGATCGTCCAGGACGAGGCGATCAACGTCATGGACCCGCCGGGCAGCAGCCGCCTGCGCAGCCTGATCTCCAAGGGCTTCGCGCCCCGCCACATGGAGCGCATGCAGGTGCGCACGCAGCATGTGGTCGACGAGCTGCTGGACCGCATGGAGGAGCACGGCGCCCCCGCCGACCTGTTCGAGCATCTGGCGGCCCCGCTGCCGCTGACCACCATCTGCGAGGTCCTCGACATTCCGGAGGCGGACCGCGCGCAACTGCGCGCCCACGCCCGGACCATGATGGACACCACCGTCGAGAACAAGGACGCCGCGGTACGCGCCAAGGCCGATCTCCGCGCCTACTTCGAGACGTTGACCGCCGAGCGGCGCGCGAACCCGGGCGACGACCTGATCAGCGCGCTGGCCACCGCCCGTGACGGGGACGAGATCCTCAACGACCGGGAACTGACCGTCATGGCCATGGTCCTGCTGATCACCGGCCAGGACACCACCACGTACCAGATCGGGAACATCGCCTACACGCTGCTCACCAGGCCCGACGAGCTCGCCATGGTGCGCGACCGCCCCGAGATGCTCCCGCAGGCCATGGAGGAGCTGCTTCGCTTCATCCCCTTCCGCAAGGGCGTCGGCATCCCCCGTGTCGCCACCGAGGACGTGGAGCTGAGCGGGGTGCGGATCCGGGAGGGGGACATCGTGCACGTCTCCTATCTGACGGCCAACCGTGACGGCCGGAAGTTCGACCGTCCCGACGAGCTGGACCTGGAGCGTCAGGGGCCGTCCCACATGACCTTCGGATGGGGCGGGCACCACTGCCTCGGCGCCCCGCTCGCGGCCGTGGAGCTCCAGACCGCCATCGGAACGCTGCTGAAGCGCTTCCCCGCCCTGAAGCTGGCGACACCGGCCGAGGAAGTGCGCTGGAACAAGACGTCGATCTGGCGCTATCCCCTCGAACTGCCCGTCACCTGGTGATCCCGGGGACGCGGGTGACTCGCCCGTCCTGAGTGTGTCTCACCCGTCGTGGCCGTGGCGGACGCCGGGCCGACATCGATGATGCGCCGGCCCACGGCCGGCGGCAACCCGGAACGCTCCGGGGCGCCGGGCGCCCCGGAGCGTTCCGGCGCGAAGCCTTGCCGCACGCTCGACATGCGGCCCCGATCCGCCTGCCGTAACGTGATCCCGACGGCCACCCCAGCCGTGGCGGAACCGCTTCCGCCCACGAACGGCTAGAGCTCAGTCTTCGACGGTCGGCCCGTCCGCGCCCGTTCCAGGGGTACCTGACCCGGCGCCGGAATCCACCAGCGCTCCACGTCCGCGCAACGCCGCGTGTACGGAGCCGCAGTGGCCGTCTCCGGTAGGCGAACGCCCCGGAACCCTTCGGGCCCGGCCGCGTGGACCATGTCCGCTAGGAGGAGTTCCATGGCGGTTCTCTGCAAGCCGGCCATCGCGGTTCCCGAGTACGTCATCACCAACGAGGAAACCCTTGAGCTGGCTCAACGGCTGCACGGCGACCATCCGCAGATCGACCTGGTCCTTCGGCTGATCGAACACACCGGGGTGCAGAAGCGGCATCTGATCCAGCCGATCGACAAGGTGTTGCAGCACCCGGGCTTCGACGCCCGCAGCATCACCTACGAGGAGCACACCAAGGCCCGGGTGCCGGCAGTCGTACGCCAGGCGCTCGACCAGGCCCAACTGGAGCCGCAGCAGATCGACTTGATCGTCTATGTCTCCTGCACCGGCTTCATGATGCCGCCGCCGACCGCGTGGCTCATCGGCGAGATGGGCTTCCGGCCGGAGACCCGGCAGCTGCCGATCGCACAACTCGGCTGTGCCGCGGGCGGCGCCGCCGTCAACCGGGCCCACGACTACTGCACGGCGTACCCCGACGCCAATGTACTGATCGTGGCCTGCGAGTTCTGCTCACTGTGCTACCAGCCCACCGACCTGGGCGTGGGGTCGCTGCTGTCCAACGGTCTGTTCGGCGACGGCATAGCCGCCGTCGTGCTGCGGGGCCGCGGCGGGACGGGGGTACGACTGGAGCGCAACGGCTCGTACGTCATCCCGGCCACCGAGGACTGGATCTCGTACGCGGTCCGCTCCACCGGGTTCCACTTCCAGCTCGACAAGCGGGTGCCCGGCACGATGGAGCCCCTCGCACCGGCCCTGGAGGCGGTCGCCGAGGAGAACCAGTGGAACGCCGGCAAGATGGACTTCTACATCATCCACGCGGGCGGCCCGCGCATCCTGGACGACCTGAGCCACTTCCTGGACGTGCCGCCCGAGGCGTTCCGCTTCAGCCGCGCCACCCTCACCGAGTACGGCAACATAGCCAGCGCCGTGGTGCTCGACGCCCTGGGCCGCATGTTCGACGAGGCATCGGTTCTCGACGGCCAGCGTGGCCTGATGGCCGGCTTCGGCCCCGGCATCACCGCCGAGATCTCCCTGGGCACCTGGACTTCCGAATCCGGTTCCTGACGCCCCCCGCTCCCCCGGCCCGCAGAGCAGTGCCCCAGCGCCTGCGGGCCGGGGGACGGCCGTCGGACCGCCCGGTCGCCGTCCCCTCCCGCGCGCCGCACCCTGTTGTCAGTGCCGGGTGCCAGACTCGAAGACATGACCGAACGTTGGGCTCTGGCCATGACGGAGACCGGCGGCGCCCTCCTCGCCCCGCTGGCCCCCACCGGCCTGCCCGCCGCCCCGGTCGTGGCCGAACCCGACCTCGTGGCGGCGGTCCGCGCCCGCCCGGACGTCACCCGCTGGGTCTGGCGGTCCACCGCCGAGATCTACCCCCCTCTGCTCGCGGCCGGCGTCCCCGTGAGCCGCTGCTACGACATCGAGGTCGCCGAATCCCTCCTCCTCGCCCATGAGGGCCGCCTCGGCGAGCCCCGCTCCGCGGCCGCCGCCCACGCCCGCCTGCGCAACGCCCCCGTGCCGCCCGATCCGCCGCCCCGCTCCGCGGAGCCCGGCTCCCAGTCCTCGCTCTTCGAGCCCCGGTCCGGTGCGCAGCTGCCCTTCGACGACCTGCTCCAGGTCTACGCCGACCAGCTCCGCCGTCACGACACCACCGAGCACCCGGGCAGGATGCGCCTGCTCACGGCCGCCGAGTCGGCGGGCATGCTGGTCGCCGCCGAGATGAACCGGTCCGGCCTCCCCTGGCGCGCCGACGTCCACCGGGACGTCCTCCACGATCTGCTCGGCGAGCGTTACGCGGGCGGCGGCGAGCCCCGCAGACTGGCCGAGCTGGCCGACGAGGTGTCGGCCGCCTTCGGCAGACGGGTCCGCCCCGACCTCCCCGCCGACGTGGTGAAGGCCTTCGCGCAGGCCGGCATCAAGGTGAAGTCCACCCGCCGCTGGGAGCTGGAGGAGCTGGACCACCCGGCGGTGGAACCCCTCATCCAGTACAAGAAGCTGTACCGGATCTGGACGGCACACGGCTGGAGCTGGCTCCAGGACTGGGTGCGCGACGGCCGCTTCCGCCCGGAGTACCAGCCGGGCGGCACGGTCAGCGGCCGCTGGACGACCAACGGCGGAGGGGCGCTGCAGATCCCCAAGGTGATACGGCAGGCGGTCGTCGCCGACGAGGGCTGGCGCCTGGTCGTCGCGGACGCCGACCAGATGGAGCCCCGAGTGCTCGCCGCGATCTCCCGCGACCGCGGCCTGATGGAGGTGGCGGGCCATGACGGCGATCTGTACACGGCGCTGTCGGACCGCGCGTTCCACGGCGACCGGGACCACGCCAAGCTCGCGCTGCTGGGCGCGGTCTACGGCCAGACCTCGGGCGACGGCCTGAAGAACCTGGCCGCCCTGCGCCGGAGATTCCCGCTGGCCGTGGCCTATGTCGACGATGCCGCGAAGGCGGGCGAGGAGGGACGTCTCGTACGGACGTGGCTCGGCCGGACCAGTCCCCCCGCGGCCGGGAGCGGGACGGACGAGGAGGCCGGCATCCCGCAGGAGAGCGCCGAACCGCCCTCCGCCGAAGGCGATCTCACCCCTGGTTACGCATCGTCCAATGCCCGCGCGCGGGGCCGCTTCACGCGCAACTTCGTGGTGCAGGGCAGCGCGGCCGACTGGGCGCTGCTGCTCCTGGCCGCCCTGCGCCGGTCGCTCCGCACCGCCGGTCTCCGGGCCGAGCTGGTCTTCTTCCAGCACGACGAGGTGATCGTGCACTGTCCTCAGGAGGAGGCGGAGGCCGTGGTGGAGGCGATCCGGGCGGCCGGTGAGCTGGCCGGGCGGACCGTCTTCGGCGAGACGCCGGTGCGTTTTCCGTTCACTACGGCGGTGGTGGAGCGTTATTCGGACGCGAAGTAGGTCCCGTCTCCGGCCCCTGAGCGGGCCCGGAAGCCGGTCGTGCGCCCCGGCCAGGACCGGCGCCGGGTCCCTCGTCGAACCCGGCCAGCCCGTGGTCGTAGTGCGCCGGACGCAGATGCTGATGCCGGTGCCGGGCGTTGAGCAGATGAATGACGAACGCCGCCATCGCGATCATCGCGAGGACGACCACGACCATGACCAAGGTGTCCATGCGATACCGGCCCCCTTCGCTGCGCAGGCCGACCCGAGCGGCTCACCTGGAGCCGTACGCATCCAGGCTACTCCGCTGCCCGGCTCCCGGCCTTCGGCAGGAACGCCCCGGCGGGGACCGGGAGACCGGGAACGTGGAGAGGTCCGGGCCACAAGGCGTTCCCGGCCCGGACCCGGCGCGGCGCGCGCCCCGCTTCGCTGCGTGGCTACCCGCGTTCCCACAACGCGGGGACGTTCGGCGGTTCCCAGCCGGCCATGGCCGAGTGCGCCTGCAGACAGCGGTAGGCGACGCCGCCGTACGTGACGCCGCCGTACGTGACGCGGTCTCCCGCGCTGTAGAACGTTCCGGCCGCCCAGGTGGAACCGGGCGGATCGGTGGGCGGATCGGTGGGCGGATCGGTGGGCGGATCGGTCGGGGTCTGGGCGAGGTCGAGGACGAAGTCGAACGTCCCCTCCTTCGCCGATCCGGCGTCCCGGACGTTCATCAGGAGCGCCGGGTCGAAGAGGGCGTCGGTGTTGTTGCGCGGCTCGTCCGGGAAGTACAGCTGGGTGGTCAGGATGCCCGAGCCGGGCGCCTGGACCTTGACGTGGATGTGACGCGTACGCCCCGGGTACAGCCCAGCCCCGGCACGATCGTGGTCAGGCCGAAGGCTCCCGACTGATCGGTGAACTGGTGCCCGCGGAAGGCGAATCCGCTCATGTCGTACGCGCCGTTGGTGTCGGCCTGCCAGAAGTCCAGGAGCACTCCGGGGACGGGTTTGCAGGCCCGCCCGAAGACATAGCCGCTCACGGTCAGCCGGACGCCGGGCGTGCTGCCGGTCACCAGGCTCGTACGGAGCGGGGAGTCGGGCTTGAAGTAGGGCCCCTCGATCTGGTCGTGGGTCGGGCCGTCACCGTCGTCGCAGTTCGGCGTGGGGGCCGGCGGCCGGCCGCCGGTCCCGGCATCGCGGGCCAGCGCGACGCCTCCGCCCGCGAGCAGCGGGACGGTGCCGGCCACGAGAGCGGCCTTGAGCAGTGTCTTGCGGCTGATCCGGCGGTCGCCGCCGGAGCCTTCGGCCGGTTCTGGGGTCATGGCTGATTCCTCGGATGGGGGAAGGGCACGTGCATGACACAGAGCACGGAGCAGGAGCAGGGAGCAGGGAGCACGGAGCAGGGAGCACGAACCGGGGTGCGCGCCGCCCGGCCGGGAGGCCGGAGCGGAAGCCGGGCGGGCGCGGTAACCGGTGGCGGCCGGGCCGGAGCCGCCGGCTTCACTGCGGGAGAGCCCTCAGGCGCGTTCCCAGAGGGCCGGCACGTTCGGCGGCGGTCAGTCCGAGGTCGCGTCGCATGGCCTCCGGCAGACCGGGCGAGAGCTGCTCGGTCCCCGTGGCGGCGGGGGTGCGGAGGTGGGGAGCCGGATCGGCGGATGGGCTGCCGGTCAGACCTGCCAGCGCGAGCACGCCGACGGCCACGGTGGCGGTACACGCGGCCAGGGCACGTCTGCGGAGCATGGATCTCTCCACGGAACTCTCCTTGGCTTCGGAGGAATTGCCGCCAAGGTAGCCGCGTACACGTCATCCCCAGGAGATCCCGTTCGCCCCCTCACTTCGCGTTATGGGGCCCCTGACCAGCGACAACAGGCTCCCTGCTGCGCAGTCGGGCCGCGGACATCCACATCCGCCGCCGATCCCCGTAGGTTCGCCCCATGCGAATAGGCAAGCTACTGGGTGCCGGACGATCCGCCGATGTGTACGCACTCGATGAGAAGTGGGTCCTGCGCCGTTACCGCGACGGCATGGACGCCACTCCCGAATGGATGGTCATGTCCTACCTAGGCGCACACGGCTACCCGGTCCCCCGTCTGGGCCCCCGGGACGCGGAGACACCCCCCTGCGACCTGGTGCTGCAACGCCTGACCGGCCCGACGATGCTGGATTCCCTGCTGACCGGCGACCTGTCGGCGGCCGACGCGGGCAGCATGCTGGCCGGCCTGCTCGACGAACTCCACACCGTCCCGGCCCGGCTCTCCCCGCACCCCGAGGACCGGATCCTCCACCTCGACCTGCACCCGGGCAACGTGATGCTGACGGACCGCGGCCCGGTGGTGATCGACTGGAGCAACACCACGGAGGGCGCTCCGGCCGCGGACCGGGCCATGTCGTCCCTGATCCTGGCCCAGGTGGCGGTCGACCCCCGGTCCGCCGCGGCGTCGGGCGCCCGCTCTCTTCTGGACGCCCTGGTGCCGCACTTCTCCGCGTCCGGCGGCATCCCCGCCCCTCACCTCGCCGAGGCCGCCCGGCGTCGCGCCGCCAACCCGACGATGAGCCCGCACGAGGTGGACCTCATCGGCCGGGCGACGTCCCTGATCGAAGAACTGACGACCTGAACCCTGATCCGAAGCCCCTCGCCCGGCTCACTGCGTGGCAGGCTGGGCCGGCAGCGAATAGACGTGCTGCGGGGTCACGATGCGGGTGATCGCCTCGCCGAAGAGGGTGCTCGGTTCCGACCCCTGGTAGTCGGTGTCCGTGTTGAGGAGCACGACCAGGGTCGCCTTCGACTCCGGGAGGTAGACGACCAGGGCCTCGTACCCCGGCAGCGAGCCGTTGTGCCCGATCCAGCCATGAGCGTTGAAGCGGCCCAGGCCATAGCCGGTGTCCGGCAGATTGCTGGGTTCCGTCTTCAGCCGCTCGGCCTGGGTGGCCGGGCTGAGCAGAGTGCCGGTGGCCAGCACCCGGGCCCAGGTCCGCAGGTCGCGCTGGTCGGAGATCGCACCTCCGGCGGCCCACGCCCAGGAAGGGTTCCAGTCCGTGGCGTTCTCGGTCCTGCCGCTCGCCGTCTGGCTGGTGTACCCCTGGGCATGCGGAGCCGGGAACTCCGCGCCGCGCGGCAGGAACGTGTGGTGCATGCCCGCCGGCTCGAAGACATTCCGCCGGAGGTACTCCGCCAGCGGCCGGCCGCTCGCCTTCTCCACCACGAGCCCCAGCAGAATCGCGTTGGTGCTGGAGTACTCCAACTTCTCACCCGGCTGGAACTGCACGGGGTGCTTGAAGGAGTAGGCCAGCAACTCCTGTGGCGTGAACGGCCGTTGCGGGTCGCTCGTCAGCGCCTTGAAGAAGTCCGGATCCATGGAGTAGTCGAAGAGCCCGCTGCGCATCTCCGCCAGCTCGCGCAATGTGATCCGGTCCCCGCCGGGAACACCCTTCACATACTTCCCGATCGGATCGTCCAGACCGACCTTCCCCCGGTCGACCAGGGTGAGCAGCGCAGTCACCGTGAACGTCTTGGTCACGCTGCCGACCCGCATGTTGAGACCGGTCGACATGGGCGCACCCGAGCTCTTGTCGGCGGCCCCGAAGGCGCGGACGTAACTCCCCTTGCCGGGAGCCCACAGCCCCACCGTGACACCCGGCACCCGCGCATCGACCCGAACCTGCTGCACCGCCCGGTCCAGCTGCCTGGCCACGGCGGGGGTGAGCTGCGGGAATTCCGCGGAAGCGCCGGGCGATGCGGACGAAGCGGTCACGGAGGGTGACGGGGCGCCCTCCGACCAGGCCGTCCCCGCCGGCACCGAAACAACCAGCAGCCCGGCCGCCGCTGCGGCTGCGGCCCCCCTGCGCAGTCGCATGTTCGAGCGCACCATGGGCCGACTCCCGTCACGAGAGAACAGAACCCCACCAGCAGCCTAGGCCGCCACGACCGGCCGGGCGACCCGACGAGCCCGAGGCCGTGGGCGCTCCGCGAGAGCTGCGGGAGAGCTGGGGGAGAGCTCAAAAGCGAGGAGGCGGAGTGCCCCCGGCAACGGGCCGTACCGTGCATCGGATGCCGTGACTTCGGGCGTATGCCGGTTGTGAACCGGGCGCTCTCTGGGACAGGGCTTCACGCCGCGCGGGCCGTGCTGCTTCGCTGGCGGGGTGAGTGGAGACAGCCAGGTGCGAGCGCCCCGGTCGGGGCAGCGTGGACGTCGGTAACGCGACCGCCGCGGCGGTCGCGCTCATCGGAGTCGTCGGCACGCTGCTGTCCGCCGTGCTGACCCAGCGCGCCGCGGACCGGAGCCGGCAGCGCGAGCACGCGCGCGCGGAGCGACTGCGGGCGCGGCGCAGTGAGGCCGAGGCACGGCACTCGACCTGCGTCGCGCTCAACACGGCCGCCCGCCAGTACCTGGCCGCCCTCACCGACCAGTTCCACGCACTCGGCGGCACCGAGGACATGGGGCCGGTACGAGTCCGGCTCGTCGAGGCCCGCGATCTGCACCGAGAGGTCCACGCGGAGGCCCAGTTGCGGCTGCCGGAGCGGATCCTCGGCATCGCGGACGAGGTCAGCCACGGTCTGGGCGCGCTGTACGGCAGGCTGCTGCGCCTGGCCGACGGGATACCCCGGCCGGGCGACTCGCCGGCCGCCGCGAAGGCCGACATCGACGCGCTGTGGGACCGGCTGCGCACATTGCGGCGGGAGATGCGGGAAGAACTACGGGGACCAGGCAGGGACGACCGGCAGGCCGAGGGGGATGTGTGAGCTACCCGGAGATCGAGGAGAACGGGGGCGTCCGGGCGCTGCGCGCCTGGGTGACGGCCGCCACGAAACGGGCGCTGCGGCTGTACCCGCCGGGCTCCCCCGGGGCCGGCCCGGACGTGTACGACAGATCGATCGCCGAACTCGACGAGCTGACGCGTCTGCTGGAGCACGACGCGGAACTGCGTGCCACGGTGACGGTCCAGCTCGGTTCCGTCCTGGCGATGCGTCACCTCGCCAGGGGCGGCGTGCCGGCGGACCGGGAGCGGGCCCGGCGACTGCTGCGGGAGGCCCGGGACCCGGCGACGGCGACCGGGGCGGCGACGGACGCGGATGACCGGCGATGGGCCGCGCTGTCCCTGCTGTCCCTCGTGCTGCCGGTGCCGCAGCAGGAGGTTCGCAGCGATCGGCCGCCCTCCTTGTCCGCCCTGCTCGACTGGCGCGCCGAGCTGGGGCCGGCGGGGATGGCTGCCGCCGTGGTCGAGATGCGGGAGTTGCTGGACGAGGTCGAGGAGCTGCCGCTGCCGCCGGAGCAGCACGAGCAGTTACGGCGGACGGGCGCCGTGCTCGCGCAGCTGACCGGGCCCGAATCGCCCGTCCGCGCCATGCGCGCGTTCACGGACGCAATGTCCGGTGGGTTCCCGCTCGGGGACGAATGGCGGAAGGCGGCGGACCTGCTGTCGGAACTGCCCGACCCGCTGGCGGAGCCGGCACCCGCCGCGCGCACGGAAGCCCCCGCGCCTCCCGGTCCGCCACCCGGTCCACCTCCCGGTCCGCCTCCCCCCGGCACCGAGGCCTTCACCGCCATGAACGCCGTCGTCCCCTCACTGTTCGAGGCATTCGACGCTTTCCGGAGCGGCGATCCGCAGACCCTCGACCAGGCGCTGGGCCGGCTTCGCGACGCGCACGGGCTGATGCCGTCCGGCCATGAGCTGGGACCCCAGCTGGAGATGCTCAGCGCCACCCTGCTCCAGCTGGGGCAGGCGACCGGCGGCAGCCTCCACGACGGGGCGCTCGGCCGTACGGTCATGGAGACACTGGGCGACCGGAACGGCCTGTTCACGCCGGACCCCGCGAATCCGATCGACCGCGAATTCGCGGTCCTCCTGCGCGTGGTGCCCCTCAGCGTCCGGCTCCGCACCGCTCACGAGGCGGAGGACGTCGAGGCCGTGCGCGCCATCCACGCCGAACTCGTCGCGCTCGACGCGGAGACCCCACGGGACCACAAGCTCCGTTACCTGGTCATGGCCGGTCTCGCCCAGTCCTGCATCACGCTCGGCATGCTGACGGACGACGGCGCCATGATGCTGCGCGGCGCCGACTGCTTCGAGCAGGCCACCGCGGCGGCGGACTCGTTGCCCCCGCTTTTCCGGGACCTGGTCGACCAGGCCGGCCTCGGCCCGGACGCCCTGCGCGCCAGGGTCACCAACGACGCGACACTGCTCCGGAACCACGCCCCCGCGCCGTCCGACGCGCCGAGGGGGCAGCAGTGGCTCGCCACGATGTCCCTGGCCCTCAAGTACGGCCTCACCCACGACCCGGCGCATCTCCCCCCGCTCATCGGTGAACTGGAGCGCATCCGGGACGAGATCCGGCAGGGCCGGCAACCCTGGTTCGCCGCGGACGCCCTGTGGCAGCTGGCGGTGGCCTACCGTGCCCGCCGGCACCATACCGAGGACGCGACGGCCCAGGCCGCGGCGACGGACACCGCGCTGGAGGCGCTGCACGTACTGGCGGGCGACGTCATTCTCCAGCGCGGCGCCGAACACGGCCTGCTCACGGCACGCTCAGGCGCCGAACGCGGCGTTCGCACCGCCGTCTGGGCCGCTTCCCAGGGCCGCGTGGAGGATGCGCTGACCGCTCTGGAACTGGGCCGCGCCCTGGTGCTGCACGCGGCATCCACCTCCCGAGCCGTGCCGGAGCTGCTCGAAGCGCGCGGGCACGAGGAGCTCGCCGCGGCATGGCGGGCCTCCGGCACCCGCGATACCGACGCCGGGGACGGGCCGCCGGGAGAACTGCCGAGCACCCTGCGCCGCCGCGCCCTGGAGGCGCTCGGCCACCGGCAGCAGCGGCTGTTCACCACCCCCACGGCGCACGAGCTGGCGGACGGCCTCGCCGAGGCCGGAGCGGACGCGCTCGTCTACCTGCTTCCCGGCGAGGGCGGGACGCCCGGGGTGGGGATCGTCGTGGGCCCGGACCACAGCGTCGGCGTGGGGGGTCTTCCCCTCCTGTCGGACACCGGAAGCGCACCTCTTGAGCGCTACCTCGACGCGGCCGCCGCGCGCTCCCGGCAGCTCGGTGATCCGGCCGCCGAACAGGCGTGGGAGGAGGCCCTGTCGGAGCTGTGCGACTGGGCGTACCGCGCGGGGCTCGAAGAGATTCTCCACGCCGTCGAGAGTCGGCTCGACTCCGGTGCGTCCGGCCACGACCGCCGTCCGGGCCCCCTCCGTATCGTCCTGGTGCCGTGCGGGCGGCTGGGGGTCGTCCCCTGGCACGCGGCACGCCTGCCCGCGGCGGCGCCGCACGACTACGTCTGCCAGGACGTCGTCATCAGTTACGCGTCGTCCGGCGGCCAGTTGCTGCAGACAATCAAACGCGCACGGCTCGACCCGGCCGCCGCTCCCGTCCTGATCGCCGACCCCCGGCAGGAACTGACCCACGCCGAGCGGGAGGCCGCGGCGCTCCACGAGACCTTCTACCCGCGGGCGCGGATGTACGGCGAGTTCTACGAACCGCCCGTGGAACCGGTGGCGACCGGCACGCCCGACGAGGTCCTCGCCCTGCTCTCCGAGTCCCCCTCGCTGCTGCACGTGGCCTCGCACGGCTCGGCGGGAGTGCGCCCGACGGTGTCGGCACTGCATCTCGCCTTCCCCGACGGCACCGACATGCTGCCGCCCGAGGAGGGCGGTCCCGGGGCCGTACCGGACCTGGGCATGCTGACCGTGACACGGCTTCTCGACCGGCCGTCCGACGAAGCTTGTGCCCCGCACGGCCCGTTGGTGGTCCTGAGTGCCTGCGAGACCGACCTCAGCACCCGTGACCACGACGAGGCCCTGACCCTGACGACGTCCTTCGTCTCGGGCGGGGCACGCAACGTGGTGGGGTCGCGGTGGACCGCCCAGGACGGGGCCTCGGCGCTGATGATGGCGGTGTTCCACCACTACCTGGCGGTCGAGGGGCAGGGACCGGCGGACGCGCTCAGGGCCGCACAGCTGTGGATGCTCGACCCGGACCGCAGGAATCCGGGCTCGCTCGGCGGCGGGCTGCTGCGCGAGATCCGGCGCCCGGGACTCGACCGCCTCCCGGTCTGGGCGGCGTTCATCCACCAGGGGCACCCCGGCCCCGGACAGACAACGACGGCAACGACGGCGCGGACGGCGTCCGAGGAGGGAGCCGCATGAACCCGGAACAGTTTCTCGACCTGGTCGGCGAGCACTGGGACAGTATCCGCGAGTCGCTCGACGACGAGCAGTACACGCTGCTCCTCGCGCGGCTGGGTGTGCTCGCCGAGACGGCGGAGGAAGACCACAAGTCGGTGCTCAGGGCCCTGAAAGGCGTCAAACTCGCCCTGATTCCCCTGCCGTTCGACCACCCGGCGCAACTGGCCCTGGACTCCGTCCGGTACGCCGGTGCCGCCACCGTGCCGACGGCCTCCGTGGCCGGTGCGCGGTCACTCCTCGTACGCATCTCGGAGCCGCGGCCCGCGCCGGGGACGGCGGACATCATCCGCGCGGTGCAGGCCCGCCTGCTGGCGGAGCCCGCGCTCGACCACCCGGTCGTGGACGCCCGTTGCCAGTCGGCGGGCCTCGACGAACCACCGCCGGAGCTGATCCGCCTCGACGACACCGAGCACGGCGACCGTTACCCGTCCTTCCAGTTCGCCGGTGCGGCCGGCGGGCCGATCCCCGTCGTCCTCCGCGTCAACCGCATCCTCCTCTCCGACACCGATCCCTGGGGCGCCGCGGACTGGTGGCTGAGCGGCAACGTCTGGCTCGGCGGAAAGCCCGCATCGCTGCTCGGGGAACTCCCCGAAGAGCAGCTGGTGGGCGCCGCCACGGCTCTCGTGGAGGGAGACCGATGACCGGAACCCTTCCCCCGTCCGCCTTCGTGCTGCGGCCCAACAGCCGCCTGCTCCCCGCCGGTACGCTGCTGTGGCGGATGCACAGGACGAAGCGGCCTGCCGAGCAGTTCAACCCGATCGCGGTGGACGCCCACTTCGGCGGCAACCGTTTCGACGGAACCGAGTCGGACCCGTACCAGTACCTGTACCTGGCCGACACCCCGGCCACCGCACTGGCCGAAACCCTGCTGCGTTCCCTTGAGTTCGACCAGGACGCCGGGATGCGCCTGATCCCGTACGCCGCGGTCCGGGGCAAGTCCCTGACCCTGCTGCGCACCCGCTGCGAACTCGCCCTGGTCTCGCTGGTCACCGAGGCGGACCTGGCCGCAGTGTGCCAGGATTCGTGGCTGCTCGAAGCGGAGGGCGAGCGCTACGCGAAGACCCGCCGCTGGGCGAGCGAGATCCGGGCCCAGAAGCCCGAGACCATGGGTCTGATCTGGCAGTCCCGGCGTAACCGGCCCCACCTCGCATCGGTCCTCTTCCACGACCGGTGTGCGGGCGAGCCGCTCGCCGCGGTGCCGGGCAACGGCATCCCGGACATGGGCTCCCCGGCCGGCGTGGCGGAGACGAACCAGCTGCTCGCCCCGCTGCGCAGTGCGATCGTTCCGCCCCGTACCAGCTGATCGCCCGTGTCACCCAATCGCTTGTGGCGGCACGCGAGCGGTGCCATCGTGACACCATGCCACTCGTTGACCACGAGTCAATTCTGGCGGACCTCAGGCAGGTTCGGCGTGCCGGACCGGTCAGACTGCGCGAGCTGACGCTCTCCGCCCTCCGGTGTGCGGCCGCCGCCCGCACACCGGACGGCTCGGTCGAGGGACTGCTGCGGCTCGCCGTGGCGCGCATCGACACGGACACCCTGCGGACGGCCGCCGAGTACACCCTCGGCCTGGCGCAGGGCACCCGGGACTGGGCGCCCTCGTCACGGCGCAGCCGGGCGGCCCAGGTCTACGGGGTCAGCGTCGAGCGTTTCCGCAAGCACCAGGAACTCGTGGTCCTCGGGCACGTCGCCGACCAGATCGTGGAGCTGGCGGACGGCGGCGCCGCACAGGACTGGAGCGGGTCCTCGCACCGGCACGTGGACGTCCGCGCGGCCGGACGCGGTGTCCGCCTCACCCTGCACGTCCACCCGGTCGACCTGCTGCGCAACGTCGACGTGGTGGTCTCGCCGAGCAATACGCACTTCGGGCTGCCCGAACCGTACAAGTCCTCCGTCTCGGCCTCGCTGCGCCGGGCGGGCGCGGTCCAGGGCGTGACCGGCGACGTGCACGACGACCCCATCCACGACGCCCTGCGCAAATGGACCGCCCAGCAAGGCACTTCGGGCCGCCCGGTCCTCCCCGGCACCGTGGCCGCGACCGACCCCGGCGCCCTCGCGAGCCAGGGGATACGCCGGATCTACCACGCGGCTGTCGCCGTGCCCCGGGCCGGCACCAACGACTACGACGTGCTTCCCGCCGACATCACCCGAGCCACGTCCCGTGTCCTCGCGGTCCTCGCGGACGAGCACGACCACTTCACGCCACCGCTGCGCTCGGTGTGCTTCCCGCTGCTCGGCTCGGGGCGCGGCGGTCTGCCGTACGAGGTCAGCCTGGCCGCCATGTGGCCCGCCGTGGAGGCGGAGTTGGCCCGGGGCGCGCAGTGGGATCTCCACTTCGTCGTCCGGACCCCGGCCGCCGCCGCGCTCCTCGAACGGCTGCCCACCAGGATCCGCCCGCACCGCGACCAGTCCCCGCCCGGACCCTCCTGTTGACTGGAACCACCAGGGGAATTCCGGCCGTCCACCGGCCGTGGAATTCCCCAGGCTCTTCTTTTCCCTTCGCCTTTCGAAGGTGATCAGGAGAAATCCGGAACCGTGTGCTTCATGTAGGCGTCCGTGACACTTGCATGCTTCAAAGGTCGACTGGCTCTGCGATCGGAGAGGTAAGGATCATTGATCGGCGAAAATGATCGTGCGTGTCCGGTGTGCGGAACTCCTGACGGGGACGAACCCCGCTGTCCGGACTGTGGATGGCAGATGCACGGCGACCCGGTCCTGGGGGATCCGACCGACGCCGACCGGGAGTCCGCGGCAGCCGTGCTGCAGGCCGCCGAGCACGCCTGGGACGTACGGGCGGCGGCGCTGTCGGGGGCGGGCACCGACGGCGGGGGCCGGACGGCGGCGGTGCTGCGGGGCGGCCCCGCGGGGCCCGGTGAACCGGATCCGGCGAAAGGGCCCGCATTCCCCCGGGACCTGCCCTCACCCGGCACGGCACAGTGGGAACAGACCCTTGCGGACCTGGTCGACGGCCGTATCGGGACCGTGTTGTTCGTGGAATTCACTTCCGACCGCGTCAACGTGATCAAGGCCGTCGTGGACCGGAGCGGAATACCCCGGCAGACCGACGCCGGAAGCACCGATTGGGATTCCGTCGTACCACTGCTCGATCCGCGCGGGGAAATACGCAGGTTCCAGCTCGCGGGCGGAATCGGCACCTTGCCGGTGGTCGGCCGCAGGGAGTTCGACAACGCGCTGACACGGTGGCTCCGCGACCACATTCCACCCGCCTGTGCCCACACGGTCGTCCTGGTCGTCCGCCGGGCGGGCCGGCTCTTGCTGGACCGGGCCGCGGCGCTGCTGCGGACCACGTACGCCCTGCGGGCCGAGCTCCGCCCGGCGTCGGCAGGTCCCGTCGCGCCGGGCGGGGCCGCCGGCCACCTGGGCCCCGCACACGGGACGGACACGGAGGCGGTGGTACGCGAGGCGCTGCGCACCGCTCCGCTGCTGGCCGACCACACGCTGCTGCTCGCCCGCGTCGACCAGGGGACCGGCACCGTGCATCCGCACACCCACGTACTCTTCCCGGCCGGCTCCCGGCTCCGGCACGGCGAGACCGCCACGGCCGAGATCACCGTCTACGGCGGGCCGAGCGGCCGTACCCCGGTGATCCTGCCCGTGCTGGCCGACACCGCCCCGGACGGCGACGGGACGGTGGTGCTGTCCGCGCGGCAGACGGCGCTGACGGCCTTCGCCCCGGTGCGGCTGTCCTTCGTCCTGCGCGGTCCCGGGGAGGTGGCGCTGCTCCGGCCGGCGGAGGGAACCCCCGACGTCCGGGCCACCGACGGCGGCGCGGAGGAGCCCCCGGAGGTCTGCTCCCTGGTCGAGCGCCTCCCCCGGCGCATCATCCGTCCGCCCGCCCTGGACGTCTTCTTCACCGTCGAGATGAGCGGTGCCGAACCGGCGGAGCCCGCCGAGCGGCTGGCGTTCGTCCGGGATGTCATCGCCGCGCTGACCCGTCGGCACGGCTCCGGAGACGGCCTCCGGGTCGGTGTGGTGGGCCACTACGACCACGTCGTCCGCGAGACCGACTACTCCCCCCGGTCCCTGCTCCTGCTGACCGTCCCCGCCGGACCCGCACGGGACGCCCAGGCGTCCCTGGCCCGCTGGCGGCCCGCCCGGCACGAGCAGGACACGGTCTCCTCGCTGGAGGACGCACTCGAGAAGGTCGCTTCGGCCACGGCCCGGCCGGGCGGCCCCCGGACCCGCCCCGTCGAGCGCGTCCTGCTGATCGTCGGCCGCCGCCCGCCGGGAACGCCCGAGCAGCACGGCGTGTTGCCGGCCTGTCCGCTCGGCGCGGACTGGCGGACCGGGCTCAGAGCCATCCAGGACCGGGGTGTCCGGGTGCGGACCCGGCTGGAGAGGAGCCGGCCGTGCTCCGGCCGCGAGGTGGACGCCGTGGAGCGCTACACCGCCGATGCGTGGAACACCCTCTCCGCCGACGGTTCCTTCCGTCAGGGCATCGACACAGCGGCCGACGTGGCCGAAGCCCTGGCCCCCGAGTGGCGGTGGGACGGTCCGCCCTGCCGCCTCGCCCTGGCAACTCCCCTGCTGTGAACAGCCGTCAGTACGAGGAGAAACACCATGCCCGATCCGTACTACGACCCCGATGAGAACCCGCCGGGCCCGGATGAGCCGCCCCGGCGCCGGCCCGAACCGAACCCGGTGCCCGATCTCCGGCGGAGGGATCCGGAACGCCCGGAGCCGGAGAACGAGGCCGCCTCCGCACCCTGGTCGCCTGCGCCCGCGTCCGCCGGACTGGACGGACACCTCCGGCCGGGGGTGATCCCACGGCCGCCGAACAGCGTGCCGGGCGCCTCGGCGGACCGGCTCCGGATCGGCCTGTGGGGCGCGCCGCTCTCCGGCAAGACGACCTATCTGTCCGCGGTACCCATCGCCGCGATGCAGCAGAGCAGGCACGGCCACGCCGGCTGGGCGGTCAGCGGGATGAACCAGCAGTCCACCGAATTCCTCACCTCCGGGGTGACCCAGCTGGAGAGCGACCGGGTGTTCCCGGAGGCCAGCGTGGGCCAGCAGCACCTCGCCTGGTCGTTCCAGGGGGAGGAACCGCCGTCCGGGGTGCTTCGCCGACGGCGGGAGGTCGGCTTCGTGCTGGAGGTCCAGGACGTGGCGGGTGAGGCGTACGGCAAGAACAGCGAGCACGCCCTGCGGCCCAGGGTCCTCGATCAACTGGCCCGTTCCCAGGGGCTGGTCTACCTCTTCGACCCGCTGCTCGGCGGCCTGCCGGCCACCAGGGGCCTCGACTTCTTCTACTCGATGCTCACCGAGCTCAACACCCGGGTCCGGGACGAGGGCAAGCTCCACCGCAACCGTCTGCCGCACCATGTCTCCGTCTGCGTCACCAAGTTCGACCATCCCGAGGTGTTCCGCCCGGCGGTGGAGGCCGGCTGGGTGACGCAGGACTCCGAGGGGTCCCGGTTGCCCCGGGTGCCCGCGGAGCAGGCCGCCCGCTACTTCCAGTGGATGTGCGACGAGTTCCAGGGCTCCTCGGCCCGGCTCGTACGCGACGGACTGGGCGCGTTCTTCAGGCCGGAGCGCATCTCGTACTACGTCTCCTCGGCGATCGGCTTCCGCCTCAATCCGCAGCACGTCTTCGACTACCGCAACTACCACAACGTGGAGATCGTCGGCGGCGCCCCCCGGATCTGCACCTCGCCCGTGCCCATCAACGTCCTGGAGCCGCTGACCGATCTGGAGCGCCGGATCCGCTCGACCTCGCACCGCCGGCGGCCGTGGTGAACGAGAACCGGGGCCCCGACGGACTCGCCGCCGAGTGGGCGGTGCTGGGCAAGCATCCGGGCCGCAGCATGGGCTACGAGGTGCTGGACGGCAGCCTGCCGGGGAACCGCGCCCAGCGCTATCTGTGGAGCGCCACCACCGGAACCCCGGATGCCCGTGAACCGGCGGGCGCGCTGCCCTGGCGGGTGTTCCTCAGCGGCGCGGACGGGGAGGCGGGTTCGGTCTGCGCGGTCGTGGACACCAGCTGGGACGGCGCCAAGGACGGTACGGGCAGGCCCAGTTACACCTGGCGGCTGCTGCTCCTCGAATGGTGGGCGGCCAGCCGCGCCGGGGTGACCTGGACCGCACTGGACCGGGCCGTCTCCCGGGCCCGGTCCGGATCCGCCCGGTTCGACGCGGCCCCGGCGGGGGTGCGCGCCACCGCCGTCGAACTGGCGGACACCGTGGACCGGCTGGGCTTCGAGTGGGCCGCCGGAATGGCGGCCCTGCTGCTGGAGGGCGGGCAGTTGGTGATCACCGCGCCGCCCGGGGGCACCTTGCCCGGCCTGGACGAGCGGGTACGGACGCTGGACGCCATCTGCTCGCTGCTGCCCTACGGATGCCGGGCCTGGCTGAGCGGCGCCACCTGGACCGGCAAGGCGGAACACGATCTGCGGCTGGTCTTCGCCGCCTCCGCGCGCTCCGGGCAGCAGGAGGCGCCGCTCGGCACCGGTCGTCCGCCGACCCCGCGGAGCCAGACGGCCGACCGCTATCGCACCGAGCTGCTGAGACTGCGGACCAAGCGGGGGTCCACCGCCGACGTGGTGGCCCATCTGCTGGCGGCCACCGCCGCCCTCCCGCCGGGCGACGCCGCGGAAGCGGTACGCGTGCTGCAGGAGCTGGACATGCTGGACTCGGTGCTGAGCGAGATCCGGCACGGTCGCGGCCGGGTGGACGACGTACAACGGCTCCTGGAACTGCACTCGGTGGAGTCGCTGGACGAGGAGCAGCTGGGGACCGTGGTGGTCTTCCTGGCCGACTGCGCACTGCGTCCGGGCGCCGGGGCGGCACAGGCCCTGCTGACACGGCACTGGATGCCGCGGGTCCCGGATCTGCTCGCCGCCCACGTCGTCGCCCACGTCGTCGCCCGTGCGTCGTCGACGCAGACACTCACGCAGGCCAAGGAGTACCTGACCCTGCTGCTCGGGCTGGAAGAGGCGCATCCCGGCTCGTTCGACCGGCTGTTCACCGCCCTTGCCACCACGCCGGGGTACGACCCGGCCTGGGTCGGATCCCTCGTCTACACGGTGGAGTGGGAGTTCGGGCACGACTGCGAAGCGGTCGACCGCGTCCTGCTCGACTCGCGAGAGGCCGGACTGGCCTGGCTGGGCATGCTGTTCGAGGCCTGGACCCGTGACCTGCGGCCGCTGTCCCGCCTGGTGGCGCTCGCCGCGGAGACCCACGTCGACCAGCGGCCCGGCTGGCTGCGCTTCGCCGGGCTGCTCACCGGTGAGTTCGGCGCGGCCGAGGTCGTCGCGACCGACGCCGCCGAGTTCGCGGCCGGGCACAGGGACGCGTGGCGGATCGCCCTGGAGACGGCGCGGGATCACGGCCGGCCGGATGTGATCGGCCCGATGTGGACCGTGCTGAGGCAGTTGGTCCGCAGCGGCGGTCACGACCGGATGCTGGCTGTGCTGGACGATGTGGCACCCCCCGGAGCGACGGAGGTGCCACCGGAGACGGCCGCCGACGCGGACCTGCTGCGGGTGTCGGCCCCGATCGGCGGCGTCGGTGGGCGGCTCGCCCCGACGATGCGGCGACTGCGGCGGCTCGGCGCCGACGACCCCGGCCTCGACGCGTACACCACCGCGGTCGTCCGGCGCACCGAGGCCGAGCCCGAGCTGAAGGACCGGGTCGTCGAGGCGCTGCTCGGCGACGAGCCGGACCCCGGCAGCGCCTCCTGGGCGGTGCTGTCCCGGTGGATGCGGCAACGCCCCAGCATCGAACCGGCCGTGCGGGCCGGCCTGACCTGGCGGCTCACCTCGGCGGCCCACGCCCGCTGGATCGACCTCGATCTGCCCGAGGACCTGGTGGACGGGCTGGTTCACCGCGACGGACTGGCGTGGCTGCGCCCGGTGCGGCAGCTCCGGGCGGCCGCCGCCGACGAGGCCCCGCTGAACGAACTCGGCCGGATCGTGGCCGGGGCGTGCCCCCATCGCACCTTCTCCCCCCAACTGCTCGACGAGGTCGCCCTGCTCGTGCGCCGGCACGGGTCCGAGTTCGCCTTCGGCCTCACCACCGAGCTGGACAGTCAGGTGCACGGACTCGGACTCGCGCTGTACAGGGCCCTCGGCGGCAGTCGGCAGTACCAGGACGTACGCGAGGGGCTGATCCGTCACAGCCTTCAGCAGGAGAGCCGCCACCGCGTGCTCCTCACCGCGCTGGGCGCCGCCGGAACCATTCCGTCCGCCGGAACCGTTCCGTCCGCCGGGGTGGGCGGAGGCGCGGGCGCTTGGACGGGCGCCGGGCCGGCCGCGCCCTCCCCGGAACCGGAACCACCGGCCCACACCGGCACCGCACGCCCCGTTCCCCTCCCCACGGCCGCCGACTACCCGCCGAAGGGCCGGCGGAGCGGCTTCCTCCCCCGGTTCCGGAAGCGGAGGGACTCGTGAACGCCATCGGGATCGACATCGGTACCCGGTACGCCCGGATCGCCCGCATCGGCGGTCGAGGAACCCCGGAACTGGTCGAGTTGCCGGGAGCGGTCCCCGGTGAGGGCCTGCCCGTCCCGGCCGGCGCGGGAGCGGGCCGCGAGGAGGCGCTGCGTGCGGTGTACTCCGCGTACCGCCGCGAGCACGGCACCCCCGACCACCTGGTGGTGGTCGTTCCGCAGAGCGGCCACCTGGAACACGCGCGGCGTACCACCGCCGCCCTGGCCGAGTTGCACGGCGACGGCCGGGCGCCGCACCTGCGCACCCTGAGCACCCCTCGGGTCGTGCTGGCGCTGCTCCGGGACGCGGGGACGGCGCCACGGGGCCGGGTCGTGGTGTGCGACCTCGGCGCGGCGGCGGCCGAGGTGTCGCTGTGCGTGGTGACGGCCGCCGCGGTGGCCGTGACGGGAACCTCGCGGCACGCTCCCGCGGGCGGCTACGGCGCCGGCTCGGACGCGGCCCTCCTGGCGGAAGCCGGTCTGTCCGACGACGAGGCGGGCCGGGCGGCCCTCGCCGCCGCGCGGGCCGAGGACGGCGCCGATCAGCGCCTGGCCCTCGTCCTCGGACGGGCCGAAGCCCGCCCGGATCGCTTCGACGCCACCGCCGTGCACCGTGCGGCGGGGCGCGACATCACCGCGGGCACGGTCCGCGTGGCCCTGCGGCGGCTGACGGCCGGCCTGGACCTGGCCCTGTCCGAGGTACCGGGGGGCGACGCGCCCGCGGGGGGAGCGCCGGTCAACGGTCCTTCCGGCGGGGCGGCGGCCCCCGACGGCGCCGGCACCGCCCGACCGGCCGGCCCTGGCCATACCGCCGCCCGGCACCTGGTCGCCGTGGGCGGCACCGCCCGGTTCGCGCCGCTGGTGCGTCATCTGTCCGGCGGCGGATGGCACCTCGCTCCGCTGCCGGCCGCCACCGATCCCGCGCTCGCCGCGGTCTTCGGCGCCTCGCTGGTCGCCTCGGGCCGGATCGATCCGGCGGACCGCTATCCGTACGCCGTGTGCGTGGGCGCCCACCGGACGGTCGCGGGACGGCCCGAGGACCAGGAGCTGGTCGTCAGCGAGGCCGGACACCTGGAGCCGGGGGGCGAAACGGTCTACGCGCACGCGGCCGGTCAACGGCTGCGCGTACGGACCGGACCCGCGGGGGCCGCCGTCGGGCGGCCCGTACAGGTGCGGGTGCGCGATCCGGAGCGGGGCGTGAGCGCGCCGGTCCGCACGCTGGCGCTGCCGGGCGGCGCCGAGGAGGACCGTTTCCACGTGGGCGTACGCCTCGCCGTGGACGGGACGGCCCGGCTGGTGCTGCACCCGCTCGCCCCGGGAGCGCCCACGGAATTCCCTCTCGGCGACCTGCCGACCGATCTCGGAACCGATCCCAAGGGAGTGCCTTCGTGAAGCACATCAGTCCGTCGTGGCCGCTCCGGTTCGGCCCGGGATGCGCCGCCGTACTCGCCGCCGCGCTGCTGGCGGCCTCGCCGGTGGCAGCGGCGCACGCGACACCCGCGGCCGGCAGCGGGGCTCCGAGCCGCGCCGAGATCTACCGGACGCTCGCGCTGGACCAGGAGCCCGCCGACTACGTGATCCTCGTGGACACCTCCGGTTCCATGGCGAAGGACGGCCGCTACAACACCGTGCGCTCCACGCTGCGCCGGTTCCTGGACGGCCTCACGGCCAAGGACCATGTCGCGCTGTTCACCTTCGACTCCCAGCCCGAGGGGCGGTACATCGGCGCGGCCGGCGACACCGAGAAGATCGTCTCGAAGCTGCCGTCCAAGCCCGAAGCCGCGGGCGACACCGACATCGGTGCCGCGCTGAATGCGGCGCTGACCGAGCTCGACCGCGACGACGACGCCTCGGTGGCCTCGGTCGTGCTCCTCACCGACGGCCGGCACCATCCTCCGCGCGGTTCCCGCTACCCCAAGTCCGAGGGACCCTCCTGGGACGCGCTCCGCAAGCGCGCGCAGGTGATCGCCGGGCACACCGATCTGGCGGGCTACGCCCTGCCTCTGGGCAACGGGGCGACGGGCGCCCGGCTGGTCGGGAACGTCGTGCGGAACACCTCCGTGCTCCGGCCGCAGAGCATCCAGGACCTCGGCTCCTACCTGGCCCGAGCCGGCGAAGGGGCCCGCGCCCGCAAGGCCGGGCTCCTGCTGGCCGAGGACTCCGGCAAGGGGGTGCGCGCCACCTGGCAGGGCGGCGCCACCGACGTCACCGACGGCCGGGCGACCGCGAAGCTCGTCCTGCGGTCCACGACCCGCCATCTGCCGCTGACCGTCAGCGGACTGAAGGCGAGCCTCACCGGGCCGTCCCTCGACGTCACCGGGCTGCCGGACGAGGTGACGCTGGAACCGGGCGCGTCCCGGACCTTCGAGGTGCGGCTCCGCGGACGGCTGACGGCGAGCGCCCTGCCGTACCGGCGGACCGAGCACCGCGATGCGACGCTGCACCTGACGGGCCGGGTCGGTTCGACCTGGGAGCGGCCCCTTGCTCCGGACGTCGAGCTGGACGTACCGGGTGCGATGCGGGTCGGGCAGAAGGCGGTGCCGCTGCGGGCCACGGTGGGGTCGGCGGTCCTCCTGCCCGCGCTGGTGACCGCTGTCCTGCTGCTGGGGCTGGGCGCCTGGCTGTGGTGGCGGCGGATCAACCGGCCGCTGCTGCACGGTGAGTTGCTGCTCGCGGCGGCCTTCGGCGAGCAGCAGCCGGACCGCGTCGGGCTGGACGGGCGCCGGGTGGCGCTCCGGCCGTCGTCGGTGGGCGGACGCGGGCGGGTGCAGGGCAGGCTCCGGTCCACCGAGCAGGGGCCGCGGATCGACCTGCGCATCCGCTACACGCCCGACGGTTCCACCGCCCGGGAGAGCCGGGCCACCTGCCGCCCCGGCGGCAGTGTCGTGGTCGGCGGAGTGTCCTTCATCCACGTGCCGGAGCCGGCGCCCGCCCCGGCCGAAGGGCTGCCGCGATGACCGGCACCACCCTGAACGTGGCGGCCACCAGGGTCGGCACCGAGGCGCTCGGACCCGGCGTACGGTCCGCGCTGTGGGTCCAGGGCTGCCCCTTCCGCTGCGCCGGGTGCATGGCGACGGACTGGATTCCTTTCCAGCCCGCCCGCCGGGCCGGGCCCCGGGAGCTGGCCGAGGAACTGCTGGCCGATCCCGGGGTGGGCGGACTGACCTTCTCGGGCGGCGAGCCGATGGCGCAGGCGGCCGGGCTCGCCGAAGTGGCCCGGCTGGCCCGGGAGATGCGGGACGTGTCCGTGATCTGCTTCACCGGCTACCGGCTGGAACGGCTGCGGACCCGGCCGCCCTCCCCGGGCGTCGCCGAACTCCTCGGCAGGATCGACGTGTTGATCGACGGGCCGTACGTGGCCGCGCTCGACGACGGGCGCGGGCTGCGCGGCAGCTCCAACCAGCGGGTCCACCACCTCACCGGACGGCACGCGGACGGCGACTACGACTTCGCGGACCGGCCGCGAACCGCCGAGATCGCCGTCACCGGCCCGGAGGCACTGCTCATCGGGGTACCTCCGAAAGGGCTGCTCGCCGCCTTCGACAGCGCGGTCGACACCGTCCGCGCCCGCGTGGACGCCCCCGTCTCCCCCATCAGCGAGGCCGTACGCACGGCCACCGGAGAACAGGAACACGATGAGCGGTAGGAAGCGCATCCAGGTCGACGAGTCCGAGTGGTCCCGCCTCCAGCGCCAGGCCCGGCAGCTGAGGACGGTGCAGCGCGAGGTCCCGCAGTTGATCGACGCCGTGCGCCGGCAGACGAGCGCCGACCTCGACCGGACCTTCGCCCGGGTCGAGCGGAGGCAGACAGAGCACGAGGCGCTGGTCGGCCGGCTCAGCGATCGGACACGGCAGCTGGAGGCCGACACCGCACGGCGGCTGAAGCAGCAGGCCACCGAGCTGCGCGGGGAACTGGCCGCCTGCGCCGGGCAGATCCGGGAGGAGACCCGGCAGCGGCTGGCCGAGCAGCAGGAGCGGGTGCGCCGGGAGATCGCGTCCGAACGCGCCGAGCGCCGGGCCGCGACGGCCCGGCTGTCCGCGCGGATCGACGTCATCGACCAGGACCGGGCACGGGCCGGGCAGCTGGTGAAGACATGGCTGTCCGATGCCGGGGCGATGACGGAGGCAATCACCGGGGCCGGACTGCACGAGCGGTACGCGCCCGGCGAGCTGGACCGGCTGACGGCCCGGCTGGCCACGGCGGAGCAGAGCGCCACGCAGGGCAGGTTCGACGCGGCGCTCGCGGTGGCGCAGGAGACGTACCACTCGCTGAGCGAGCTGCGGGCGGAGACCGAGCAGCGGGAACTGGAGCGCTGCACGGCCCGGATGGAGGCGATCGACGCCCTGGCCACCGTGGAGATGGCGATCGAGGGCAGCCTGAGCCGGCCGGTGCTCGATCCTGACGGAGTGCCGGTGGAAGGCTGCACGGTGGACGTCGACTACTGGTCCGAGGGCGGACTCGGCCGGCTGCGGGAGGAGACCGCGAACGGGCTGGCCCGCGCGCGTGACGACCGGACCGGCACCGACGAGCTGCGCCTGCTCCTGGCGCAGGAGGCACCCCGGCTGGAGGACGCGCTCGGCGACACCGTGGAGCGGGCGTGCCTGCGGCAGCTGGCCTCGCAGACCCGGGTGAACCTGGCGGACGCCGTGGTGCAGGCTCTGGGCCGGAACGCCTACTACGAATTCGTCGACGGCGAGTACCAGGGGGCGGACCCCCGCGGCACCTACTACGCCAAGCTCGTCCATGAGAACGGCAACGAGATCGTGCTGGACATCTCGCAGACCGAGCCCGACTCCGGCCGGCACGTGGTGCGGGTGCTGTCGTACGACCACGACATCACCGCGGAGGCGCAGCTCCAGGAACGGGCCGAGGCGATCGGCCGGGCCCTGGCGGACGAGGGCCACCCGGTGTCGGGGGCGCCCGCGTCCGAGCCGGGGGCACCGGACCGGAAGCTGCTCGACATCCAGGGCCAGCGGAAGGGTTCGGCGCATCCCGCGGAGGGCGGCTCATGAAGGAGGAGCCGCCCCGTGCTCCCGGGCCGTCGGTGGAACGGTTCGACGGAGTGGTCCTGCACGGCGGCGAGCCGTTCACCATCCTCTACGGGCCGGGAGTGAGCGATGTCTTCGTCGACACCGCCTACCAGGTGTGCACGCTGGAACAGGTGCTGTGGCGGCTGCTCCGCGCCGAGGGCTACGAGCGCATCGTGTTCGCCTCGACCGACCATCCGGTGTACTTCCGGGACTCCGCCTCGCGCGACCTGGGCCGCAGGGGCGCCACCGTGCGGCAGAGCTCACCGGCGGGCCCCCGCACCATGCGCACCCCGGGCATGAGCGGGCCGATGGGCAATCTCCTGGTGACGAGGACGCGCGCACCCGCCGAGGAGCAGGGCCCGGCGGGACCGCCGCCTCCGGCGTCGGGGGTGAGCGACCCCTTCGCGGTGATGACCCTGACCGGCTATCTCCAGCAGCACGGGCCCCGGACCGCCGTCGTCGTCCCCCATGCCGAGAACTATCTGCGTTACAACCAGGCACCGAGGGCTCTGGCCGGCGCGATGGCCAACCGGGCCAGGCACCACGACAACGGCAATCCGTGGGTGCTGGTCTTCGGGCAGGACACCCTGGAGGACACGGCGCAGTACGTGGAGGGGTGCCGCGGCTACCCGCCCCTGGAGACGTTCGTACGCGAGCAGGCCGGGCGGTCCGGCCCCGGGCGGTCCGGTGCCGTCAGGATCGACTATCCGCATGCGGCCGAGACGGAGCGCCTGATCCATACGGTGCGGCTCGGCTCGGGGCTGCGGATCGGCGACTGGCGGGAACTGGACACGATCGTCAGAGCGATGGCGACCCATCCCGACAAGGCCCGTTCCTGGAAGGCGTGGCTGGAGCGGTTGGCCATGGCTCCGGGCGGCGCGCTGACGGTGGCAGCGGTGCGCGAGAAGGGCGCGAGCGTCTCCGCGGCGGACCACCGCAGCCCCTGGGAGCGGCTGGCGGCCATGCCCGGTCTCGACGCCGTCCGGGCGCACTTCGGGCAACTGCGGGATTCGGTCGAGACGATGGACGCGCTACGGGCCGAAGGCCGCGCGACGGCGGTCGAACCGCCGTCCCTGCACTTGATGTTCAGCGGCAATCCGGGCACCGGGAAGACCACCGTGGCCCGGCTGGTCGGCGAGCTCTACCGCGACCTGGGGATGCTGAGACGGGGCCATGTCGTCGAGACGAAGACATCGGACCTGGTGGCCGGCTACGTCGGTCAGACGGCTGGGTTGACCAATGCGACCATCGACCGGGCGCTGGAAGGCGTGCTGTTCATCGACGAGGCCTACGGGCTGAGCGACCAGCGCGAGGGATTCGGCGGCGAGGCCATTCAGACACTGGTCGCCCGCATGGAGAACGACCGCGGCCGACTGGTCGTGATCCTCGCCGGGTACCCGGACAAGATGGAGCAGTTCCTGGAGGCCAACGAGGGCTTGCGGAGCAGGCTCACCGTTCTCGGCTTCCCCGACTACCCGCCGGACACCCTGCATGCCATCGCACTGCGCCGGCTGGTCGAACGTGGCGCGACGCCCTCGGCCGAGACCGAGGGCCAGTTGCGGGAGATCGTCTTCGGGATGCACCGCACACGGGACGAGTCCTTCGGTAATGGCCGCGACATGCGCACCCTCGCCGACAGCGTCTTCGAGCGGTGGGCCGGCCGGGTGCGCGGCCGGCTGAAGGAACCGGTCGGCCCCGCGGACGTACCCGAGCACTACCGCGACTTCCTGCCGCGGCCCGCGCCGGATCCCGCGGAACTGCTGGCGGAACTCGACAGGTACGTGGGGCTCGGGCCGGTCCGGGAGACGCTGACGGACCTGGTCAAACGGCTGCGGCTGCGGCAGGCCAGGGGCCAGGCCGGGTTCGCCCCGCCGCATCTGCTGTTCACCGGGCCGCCCGGGACCGGCAAGACCACGGTGGCCCGGCTGGTCGGGAGGATGTTCCGCGATCTGGGCCTGCTGCGCAAAGGGCATGTGGTGGAGGCCGGACGCGCCACCCTGGTCGGCGAGTACCAGGGACACACCGCACCGCTGGTACGCAAGGCCGTCCAGGAGGCGCTGGACGGTGTGCTGTTCATCGACGAGGCCTACAGCCTCGTCAGCGATGCCCGGTACGGGGGGTTCGGGAAGGAGGCGATCGACACCCTGGTCCCGGAGATGGAGAACCGGCGGGGCCGCCTGGTGGTGATCGCCGCCGGCTACCCGCAGGAGATGGACACCTTCCTCGCCACCAACCCGGGCCTGGGCTCCCGCTTCACCACCCGTGTCCCCTTCCCCCACTACGACACGGACGACCTGGTGGAGATCCTGCGCCGGATGGCGGCCGAGGAGAACTGCACCCTGGCCGAGGGGGTACGGGAGCGGGCCGGGGCCTGGCTCGAAGGGACCCGGCTGGCCCACCCCGCCGAGTTCGGCAATGCCCGCACCGTCCGCAAACTGCTGGAGCTCATGGAGGCGCGGATGGCGGACCGCTATGCCCGTGGAAGCACCGGGGACGCGGCACCCTCGGAGTACGTGCCCGAGGACGTCCCCGCCCCGCCCGTCGCCTGACGGTCACATCACCGCGACCAGGGGAGCGGGAACCGCCCCTGCACGTCCTGCGCCTCGCGTTCGGCGACCACCCGGCGAAGCACCTCGTCGGCGGCGCGCAGGCGGCGCTCCATGTCGACGGTCGCGGCCTCCACGTCGGCGAGCGAGAGGTGCTGCTGCGGGGTGGCGGTGCCGCCGGGAGCGCCCTGGGGCTCACCGAGCGCGTGTGCCAGATCCCGGTCGGCTGCCGCGTACCTCCGCAGCGAGGCGAGCTGCGCGCCGTGAGCCTCCTGGATCTGCGCCCACCGCGTTTCGTACGCGGCGAGTTCGGCGGCCCCCTCGCTGTGCTCGCGCTCCGCGGCGGCCAGTTCGCCCTGCGCGGCAGCGGCCCGTTCGAGGATCTGTCGCGTCCGCGGGGCCAGCACGGCGAGCTGGTCCTCGGAGAGGCGTACCAGATCGTCGCCGCCGGTACGCAGCGCCTCCTCGACCCCGGTGTCCCGGCCGCGCAGGGCGGCCAGCCGGTCCGCGATGACCTCCTGCTGCTCCTGGAGAGCGTCCAGGGCGAGCACCAGCTGCTCCTGGTGGCGCAGTTCGTCGACCTGGCGACGCAGGGACTCGTGTTCGGCGAGCCGGTTGCGCAGCGCCTCTTCGGAGGCGCGCAGTTTCTCCAGGGCGGCACGTTCCTCCGCGACCCGTACGGTCAGCTCGGCGAACTGCCGCACCAGGTCCTCGGCGTCGCCGGCCACCCGGTCCCCGGGCGCCGCCGCGGCGAGCAGTCCGGGGAGCAGTCCGGCGAGCGGGCGGCTCTCCTCCAGCGCGTCGTCCAGGGCGAACAGCGCCCCGAGCGCGTGGGCGCCGCCCGCGCCGTCGTCCACCTGCTCCAGCGCCGCCACGGCCCGGCGGAAGGCCCGGCCGAGCTCCAGGAGCGCGGATTCGGCGTCCGGCCCCTCGCGTCGGGCATCGTTCACGACGATCTCCGTCCTCCCCGGGTGGGCCGACTCGGCGGAGCCGACGTGGAGCTGCCCCGCCCGAACATCTTCGCATCCCCGGGTCCACGCCGACCGGTTGTTCCGGCCTTTGCGATCAAACGGCCGGGCGGCCTCGGCGACGGCTCAACCACCCGGACGTCACGGCGACTTCACGCCCGGGGCGGCATCCGTCACGGTCCCGGACGGCAGCTGCCCGCACGTCGGGGCGGCCGGTTGCCCGCCGGGACCGGAACGGATTCCCCAGCACCGCGCCCCCGCGTCACTCCCCGTCGCGCAGCCGGTTCGCCAAGGAGGCCAGCGGCTCGGCCTCCTCGGTGTGGCCCAGGGCGGTCAGGCGGGAGACCGCCGCGTCGAGCCGGTTGAGGGCGGGGGCGGGACGTTCCAGGTAGATGCCCTCCACGGCACCGGCGAGACGGACGCACTCGGCCCACTCACCGGCGTGCTCCTCCTCCGGTCCCGGCTCGCCTAGCAGGGCGAGGGCCTTCTCCAGGGCGGCCAGGGCGGCATCGGACTCACCGGCGTAGGCATTGACCCGCCCGTGTTCGTAGGCCAGGGCGGTGTCCAGGGAACGACCGCGGGCCTGGTACTCGGCGGCGCGGGCCTCGTCGGCGATCCGTCCGGCGGTGGCGAGGTGGGCAAGGGCGTCGGCCAGGCCGTCGGAGCCCTGCTGCTGGGCCTGGAGGCGGGCGAGTTCGCGCAGGCAGTTGCTGAGCTGCTCGTAGCGCGGGGCCCGCGCATGGGCGGCGAGTGCCTGGTCCACGACCTCGCGGGCCCGGTCGAACTCGCCGGACTCGCCGAGGAGTACGGCCGTCTCCGCGGCGATCATGGCGTGGCTCCCCGGGTCGTCGTCCCAGCCGGCCGACTCGGCCGCGAGGGCGACGAACTCCGCCGCGGCGGCCTTCAGGTCCTCCCCCTCGTGCAGCGCGCGGGCGCGGGTCAGGCGCAGCTGAGCGACGAGCCGGTCGTCCAGCTCTCCGGCGGCGACGTCCGGTTCGGCCAGGAGGGAGTCGAGCAGGGCGATGCAGTCCTCGACGCGGCCCAGGTCGAGGCAGAGCTGGGCCGCGTTGCTGTAGGTGCAGAACGCGTCCGTCCGGCTGCCGCCGCGCAGGTCGAGCTCCGCCGAGCGCGTCAGGTGCCGCAGCGCCTCGTCGGGGCGGCCGAGGTGCATGCAGGCCTCGGCCAGATCACCGTGGAGGCGGGCGGCGTCGACCACGCCGGCCGGCCAGTCGGCGGCCAGTCGCAGGCACTCGGTCAGGTCCGCGTGCGCGGCCTGCGCGTCCTGGAGTCCGATCTGGATCCGGCCGCGCAGTCCGAGCGTACGGGGCAGGTGCCAGGCGGGGCCGTGCTCCTTCAGCCGGCCGAGGAGGCCGTCGATCCCGGTGACCGCGGCGGGCAGGTCGCCGGAGAGGGCGTACGTGCCGGCCCGCAGCAGCAGGGCGCCGGAGATCTGCCCGACGAGGTCGTGCCGGGTGGCGAACGCGTGCAGCAGGTCCACCTCGGCGAAGACCGGCGCGACGTGCTTCTCGCTCCCCGACGTCTGCAGGCGCATGCCGAGCGCGGTCGCCCGCAGCCGCAGCAGGCGGGCCTCCTGGTACGGGGCGAGGCCGGA
The DNA here is from genome assembly GCF_045162475.1 of Streptomyces sp. NBC_00984. Taxonomy (NCBI): domain Bacteria; kingdom Bacillati; phylum Actinomycetota; class Actinomycetes; order Kitasatosporales; family Streptomycetaceae; genus Streptomyces; species Streptomyces sp. NBC_00984. Next base: position 5,053,012 of record NZ_CP108734.1, on the reverse strand, counting down.
CGTCTCCTCGTGCAGGCGGACCACGGACGCGTGGGCGGCGGTCAGCGCGGCGGCCTTCGCCTCGGCCGCGTCGGCACCCTCGCCCTCCGCGGGGATCTCGGCGGCGGCGAACAGGGCGCAGGCGCGGGCTATCGCCGCGTCACCCGGCACTCCGGCGTCGTCGTACAGACCCGCGGCCTCCTCGTGGAGAGCGGCGGCATCAGCGAACTCGTCCTTCTCGCCCGCCCGGGTCGCCTCGTCGGTCAGCAGATCCGCGCGCAGCTGCACGAGCGGGCCCACGGCCGGGTCGTCGGGGTGGGTGTAGTCGCGGGCGGCGACGAGCGTGCGCAGCTGCGCCCAGCAGGCCTGTGCGCCCGGGTGCCCCTGCTCGTCCAACTCCCGTGCATGGCGGATGAGTTCGGGAAGCGATTCCGGGACGGCGACGGGCGCGGCAACCGGGGCGGCCGGGGTCACGTCGTCGAGGCCGCGGGTGCGCAGGGTCAGTTCCAGCGCGTCCAGGAGCGGGGCACGGTCGAGGCGTGCCCTGCGGCGGTCGGTGTGGGCCGTGGTTCCGTTGCGGGCGTCGAAGCGGGCGGCGAGGTCGTCGGCGCGACCGCGCACCTCGGCGCGCAGTCCGGCCACCGTCCAGGTGCGGCCCGCGTATCCGGCGGCGGGCAGTTCGCCGTGGCCGAGGTGGTCGACGCGCTGGAGGAGGACCTCCACGCCGGTGAGGAAGTCGAACAGGTCCAGCGGCGAGTCCACCTCGTCGAACAGGCTCCGGTTCTCGGCGAGCAGTTCCAGGCCGCGTGCCTCGTTGCCGGTCAGCGCGCAGAACTCCAGGTGCCGGCCGACCTCCCGGGACATCGAGGGGTTGCGGCGGCAGCCGCGGTAGCCGGCGAGGTGCAGCTCGCGGGCCCGGTCGATGCGGCCGGTGCGCAGCAGGGGCAGCAGCGCGTGCGAGACGGAGCGGGCCGGCTCCTCCTGGCAGGACTCCTTCCCGGCCAGGACGGGCTCCCAGGCGCCCAGCGCCCGCTCGTCGTCGCGCGCCGCGAGGTGGTGCAGGGCGAGCTCGCCGATCTCGCAGGCCTCGCAGTCGCTCAGCCGGGTCCGGGGGCGGCCCGCCCACAGCTCGTAGGCAAGGGTGGTGTCCTCGCCGACGTGGACGGCGAGCTGGAACGCCTGTCCGTAGTAGGGCTGGAGGCCCAGGCCGGCCTTCTCGTACCGGTCGCGCATCTCCGTCAGCCACTGGCGCAGGCTGGCCAGCGGTATCTCGGGCAGCTCGCACAGGGCGCCGGCCACCCACTTGAACCGCCAGAACAGCGTGTGGCGCCGGCGCTCGTCGAAGGCATCGGGCTGCTCGTCGAACAGGGTGAGCAGGCGGGCGAAGACGACGGGCGACTTCCGGGGTTCGGAGCCGTAGGTGTACGCCTCGTGGAGTTCGAAGAGCGCGTCGACGAGCGGGGCGGGCTCCGCGAACTGCTCGGCGGCGTCGACGAGTTCCTCGGCGGTGACGGTGCGGGGGCGGCCGTAGGGACGCCGGTCGTTCTCCTGGAGCGCCTGGTACAGCTCGTCGGTGGTCTGGGGTGCGGTCGGCATCGTCAGCTGTCCTTGCGGAGGGCGTGGGCGAGAAGGTCGAGAAAGGAGCGGTTGATGAGGCTCGACTCGGAGGGCCTGAGCGGGCGCCGGGACAGCATCGCGGCCTGCCCGTAGAGGGCTTCGGCGCTGGTACGGGCCAGCTCGGGCTCGTCGATGGCGACGGCGGCGCGGACCAGCGGGTTGAGCTGGTTGAGGATCAGCTGCGCGCGCGGGGCCTCCTGGCGCAGAGCGCCGAGGATGTCGCCCCACAGGCCGCCCTCCTGCTCACGGGCGAGCTGGGAGCGGGTGCGCTCGTGCCGGGCCTCACGGCTGTCGACGAGGAGGGCGGGAGCGGAGGCGGGCTGGAAGGTTCGCAGCGCGACGTCGCAGTCGAAGACGGCGAGGGCATCACGGGCCAGGGCGAGGTAGGCCATGGCGGCCAGTTCCGTCTCCCGGTCGACGGGGTCGAGATGGGCGGTGAGGGTCGCCGGGTCGAGGTCGGCGACGCTGACCTCGGGCCTGATCTCGGGGAGCCGGTGGACCAGTTCACGGTCGTATGTGTAGCCGCCGTTGACGACGCCGAGCCCGGCGGCCGAGGCTATCGCCGCGACCTGCCGGAACTCCTCCACGCTCGACGTCACGAGCACGGTGCGGTGGGTGCGCGCGAACTCGTCGAGGGTGGCGTGCCCGTCGGTGGTCTCGAACGGCAGCCAGGGCAGCAGCATCCGCAGGATCTCGTCGTCGTGCACCGCCAGCGACTTCACGGCCAGGTGATGGGCCTGGAGGAAGCGGGCGAGCAGGTCCGGATCGCTGGCGGCGGCTCGGGCGATCCACGCGCGCAGCCGCTCGGCGAGGGCCTCGCGAACGGCGGCGAGCGTGTCGTCCTCGTACAAGGACTCGCGGGACGCCGTCGGGCGCAGGCTCTCGGCGTCGACGACGCAGCGGACGAAGAACGCCCACTCGGGCAGGATCTCCTCGGCCTGCTCGGACAGCAGCATGCCCTTGACGTGCACGCGATGGCCGTGCCGGCGCCCGGTCGGCACCGCCTCGGGCAGCACGCACGCGATGCCCTTCAGGCCCACGGCCGGCAGGTCCAGCTCGATGGTGTCCAGCGGCGTGAACCCGAAGACCTCCTCGCCGTACGCGGCCAGCGCACGGGAACGGGCTCCCGGGGTGGGGTGCGTACGTGCCCAGGGTGCGGGCTCGGGGTTGACGGATGCGCCCGGACCACCCGTGCCGTCGTCGAAGGTCACCGGGTGGCGCAGCAGGGAGCCGAAGTGCCGGGCCAGCGCGTGCACCCGCGCCGGCCGGGTCCACTCGCCCGTGTCGGCGCGCGGCGTCAGCGTGACGGTGGTACCGGGCCGGGGGCGGGCGGATGCGGGCAGGGTGCGGACGGCGTAACTGCCGTCGCCGCGCCCCCGCCACTCCACGGCGGGTGCGTCGGGGGTGCGGGCGGAGCGGCTCAGGACATGGATCTCGTCCGCGACCAGGAAGCAGGAGAGCAGGCCGATGCCGAACTGACCGATGAAGTCGCCGCGTTGCTCGGCGATCCGTTCGGCGCGCTTGCTGCTGCGGCCGATCGTGGCGAGGAAGGTGTGCACGTCGGCCTCGGTGAGACCGACGCCGTCGTCCTCGACGCGTACCACCGCACCGTCGGCGTACAGGCGGATACCGAAGGCGTCGGCGGGGGCGTCCGGTTCGAGGCCGTGCCGGGCGGTCAGCGCGTCCACCGCGTTCTGCAGGAGTTCGCGCAGGTAGACGCGGGGGCTGGAGTAGAGGTGGTGGGAGAGGAGATCGACGAGGCCGCGCAGATCCACCTGGAAGGTGCGATCGGCGCCGGCCGGGGTCGCTGCGGCGTCGGGCAGAGTCATCGGCAGTCCGGAGTGGGAGGGGCGACGGGTGGCTGGAGGGACCGGGACCGGCGTGGCTCAGACGCGGCGGTGCCGGCGGGCGAACTGCTTCTCGGGCTCCGCGAAATAGGCCCAGGGCCAGCTGGTGTAGGCGCCGTCGAGCGCCTGGAAGACGCGCCGGACCGTGTGGCGCTCGTCGGCCAGCGACAGGGCCATGGCGAACATGTTGAAGTCGTGCTGCCAGCCCGGTCGCCGCGCGTAGGCGGGGTGGAGGATGCTGTGGTCGGCCGCGTTGCGCAACTCGGCCTGGATCTCGGGGGTTCTGAGGCAGTTCGCACGGTCCGACTCGACCCACTCCTCGATGTGCGCCATGGCGATCACGCAGCCGATCCGGTGCCCCTGCGGGGCACGGACGAACGCGTCGCGGGCGAACGCCAGGGACTGCCCCGGCTCGCCGCCCCAACGGGGCTGCAACTGCGACAGCCATTCGATGTGGGTATCCAGGTCCAGCGGTTCGCGGCGCAGGGCGGCGTCGAGCCGGGTCTCGTTGACAGTGGGGCCCAGCGACATGCCACGGCCGGAGGCGAGGAGGTGGCGCCACGGCGTGACCCATTCCGGCCGCAGCTCGGCGGCCTCCAACAGCTGCTCCTCGGCGATCCGGAGCCGCTCGTGGAAGACCCGCCACTGCTCCTGCGTGACGTTCGCGGCACGCTCGGCGGTGCGCGCCTCCCAGCCCCAGCTGACGTGGCGCGTTCCGGATATCAGCAGGGCCGTCGCCCGGTGCTCCTCGTCCTCCTCGGCGGCGCGGCCGATCCAGTCCTGCACACCGTCCAAGCCGGCCAGTTCACCGAGGACTTGGTGGTCGCGACCGAGGTCGAAGGGGACCAGCGCCGCCTTGACCGCCTCCCAGTCGCCCGCGTCGGCCGCCTCCACCAGCGCGAGCACCCGCGCGTCCCCGAGCGCGCGCAGCGTGTACATCCCGTTCTTCCGCCTGCGCGGGACGGGAAGGGCGTGCGGATCCGCCGCCGGTCTCTCCTCGCCCCTGCCGAACAGCTTGCCGAACATGCCGCGCCCTCCCCTGGTCCCGGGTGATCGTCGGGTGCAGCATAAGCGGGCCCACCGACATCACTTCCACAGGGTATTCACGGGTGCTTCACGATTCCGGCCACCCGAATTCCCGCCCACGCCCGAGTTGCCGCGAGCCCTGGCGACTCGGTCCCGTGGACGAGTGGACCGCGGACGAGCGGACCGAGAACGAGTGGACCGCGGACGACACCACAGCCCTGTGAATGAAAACGTCGACCGCCGATCGATTCCGGACCTGCGCATGGCGATGCGCGGATCACGCGTCACGCGTGTCCGATTGCCCCGGAGCCCAAGGTCACCACAACAAAGAACCCCAGGTCACGGCGAGTGAGTCCTGGGGTTCCTTGGAGCCGCCTTCGGGATTCGAACCCGAGACCTACGCATTACGAGTGCGTTGCTCTGGCCAACTGAGCTAAGGCGGCACGCCCTGTCGCACTATGGTGCGATCAGCAGCGTCGCCAAGTCTACACAGTTTCCGGGGGTGCTCCGCACCAGCCTCGTTTCGGGCCGTTTCCGCAGGTCAGCGGCGAGGCGGGGTGGTCAGGAGCACATCTTGCCCTTGGCCGGCGGGGTGCCTTCCAGGAGGTAGGTGTTGATCGCCGTGTCGATGCAGTCGCTGCCGCGGCCGTACGCCGTGTGGCCGTCGCCCCGGTAGGTGAGGAGGGTGCCGGAGGAGAGCTGACCGGCCAGGGACCGGGCCCACTTGTACGGGGTGGCCGGGTCGCGAGTCGTGCCGACCACGACGGTCGGGGCTGCGCCCTTCGCCTCGATGCGGTGGGGGGTACCGGTGGCCGGGACCGGCCAGTAGGCACAGTTCAGGGCGGACCAGGCGAAGGCCCTGCCGAAGACCGGGGACGCCTTCTCGAAGGCGGGAACGGCCCGGGTGACGGCCTTGGCGTCGGCGAAGGCGGGCGGCTGGTCCAGACAGTTCACGGCGGCGTTGGCGAACATGAGGTTGGCGTACGTGCCGTTCGGCCTGCGTTCGTAGTAGCTGTCCGACAGGGAGAGCAGGCCGGAACCGTCGCCCTTCTGGGCGGCGGCGAGGGCCTCGCGGAGCTGCGGCCAGGCCGACTCGTCGTACATGGCGGCGATGACCCCCGTGGTGCCCAGGGATTCGGTGAGCCTGCGGGAGTCACCGGTGGCGATCGGCCGGGCGTCGAGGTCGGTGAAGAGCCGCTTCAGCCGGGTGGCGGCATCGGCGGTCGAGGTGGTGCCGAGCGGGCAGTCCTTCTTCTTCACGCAGTCGGCGGCGAAGGCCTGGAACGCGGTCTCGAAGCCCGCGGTCTGCTCGCGGTTCAGGTCGACGGCGTCGAGCGACGGGTCCATCGCGCCGTCGAGGACCAGCCGGCCGACCCGGGCGGGGAAGAGTCCGGCGTACGTCGCACCGAGGTAGGTGCCGTACGACGCCCCGACGTAGTGCAGCTTCTCGTCGCCGAGCAGGGATCGCAGGATGTCCATGTCGCGGGCGGTCTCGACGGTGGAGACATGGGGCAGGATCTCGCCGGAGCGCTTCTCGCAGCCGCCCGCGAACTGCTTGAACGCGCCGCTCAGCTCGGTGACCTCGCCGGCGTCGTCCGGGGTCTGGTCGACCTGGGTGTAGGTGTCCATCTGCGGACCGGTCAGGCATTCGACGGGCTCGCTGCGGGCCACTCCGCGCGGGTCGACGGCGACCATGTCGTAGCGGGCCCGGACCTGGGCCGGGTAGCCGAGGGCCGCGTAGCCCTGGAGGTACTCGATGGCCGACCCGCCGGGGCCGCCCGGGTTCACCAGGAGGGAGCCGATCCGCTTTCCGGGGCCGGTGGCCTTCTTGCGGGAGACGGCCAGTTCGATCTCGCCGCTGTCCGGTTTCTTGTAGTCCAGTGGTGCCTTCATCGTTGTGCACTGGAACCCCTCGACGCCGCAGTCCCGCCACTTCAGTTGCTGCGCGTAGTACGACGTGAGCTCTGCGGGGACGGACGGCGCCGGCGAAGCGGATGATGCGGACGGCGAGCTGCTCGTCGAACTGCCGCTGGTGCAGCCGGAGATGAGAAGGCCGGCCGTGCCGAGCGCGGTGGCGAGAATGCGGAGCGAGCGCCTGGTGTCCATCCCCGGAGCGTAGTGGCCGGGTGACGGTTCGCCCGATTCGCTCCTCGTACGGGTGAATGAGCGATCATGAATGAGCGATCGTGAACGGGCCGGGAGCGGATAAGCGGGTGCGGATGGCCGGCCGGGAACGGGTGGTGTCAGCCCGCTCGCAGCGCCATCGTCATCGCCTCCACCGCGAGCAGCGGCGCGACATTGCGGTCCAGCGCCCGGCGGCAGGCGGTCACCGCCTCTATCCGGCGCAGGGTGCGCTCGGGCGTGGAGGAGCGGGCGATGCGGTCGAGTGCGTCCTGGACGTCCCCGTTGGCGATGGCGATCCGCGAGCCCAGCTGGATGGCCAGCACGTCACGGTAGAAGCCGGTCAGGTCGGTGAGCGCGAGATCGAGGCTGTCGCGCTGCGTACGCGTCTTGCGGCGCTTCTGCCTGTCCTCCAGCTCCTTCATCACCCCTGCGGTGCCGCGCGGCAGCCGTCCCCCGGCGACGGCGCCGAGCGCGGCCTTCATCTCTTCCGTCTCCTTGACGTCGACCTCCTCGGAGACCTGCTTGGCGTCATCGGTGGCGGTGTCGATCAACTCCTGGGCAGCCTTGAGGCAGCCCCCGATGTCCTCGACCCGCAACGGGAGTTTGAGCACGGCGGCGCGGCGCGATCGGGCCCGCTCGTCGGTCGCGAGGCGGCGGGCCCTGCCGATGTGGCCCTGAGTGGCTCGGGCGGCGGACGCGGCCCGCTCCGGGTCGATGCCGTCCCGCCTGATCAGGACGTCGGCGACCGCGTCGACCGGGGGCGTGCGCAGCGTGAGGTGGCGGCATCGGGAGCGGATGGTGGGCAGCACGTCTTCGAGGGAGGGCGCGCAGAGCAGCCACACCGTCCGGGGCGCGGGCTCCTCGACCGCCTTCAGCAGTACGTTCCCCGCGCCCTCGGTGAGCCGGTCGGCGTCCTCCAGGACGATGACCTGCCAGCGGCCGACGGCCGGGGAGAGCTGGGCGCGGCGGACCAGCTCGCGGGTCTCCTTCACACCGATGGAGAGCAGATCGGTCCGGACCACTTCCACGTCGGCGTGTGTGCCGATGAGGCTGGTGTGGCAGCCGTCGCAGAAGCCGCAGCCGGGTGCGCCGCCCAGGGCGCGGTCGGGGCTGGTGCACTGGAGGGCGGCGGCGAAGGCACGGGCGGCGGTGGAGCGGCCGGAGCCCGGCGGTCCCGTGAACAGCCAGGCATGGGTCATCTTCGACCCCGGCGGCACCGACTCCCCCGCGGAGTGGGCGGTGACCAGCGCATCGGCGTCCCGGGCGGCGGCGCCGAGCTGCTCCTGCACCCGGTCCTGGCCGACCAGGTCGTCCCATACGGTCATGGGTCACCGCCCTTCCGGTGGTGTGCGCGCTGCGCGGCCGTCGTGCGGTGCCGCCACGCAGCTCTGATGTCGCTGCTTGTCGATCCGGCTTCCCCGATCCGACACCCATTGTGGGGGACGGGTCTGACAATCCCGGCAACAAGGCGGTCCGGCGGCTGCCGGGCGGGCGGTCCCGGCCCGGCAGCCGTCACGGATCAGCGACGCGGACGACGTCCTCGGCCCGAGCGGCCCGAGTCCCCGTCGTCGTGCTGGTCGCGGTGATCGCCCAGCAGCTCGTCCGCCAGCGTCGGCAGATCGTCCAGCGGGGTCTCCTCGGCCCAGTCGGGACGAGGACGGCGGGCGGGGCGCTCCTGGCCTTCCCGGTGGTCCCGGACCGGCCGCGAGGCACCCGCGTGCGGATCGTCGATCTGCGGAAGCTCACGGGTGCGCTCGTTCTCGCTCTCCGGCACGGAGCCCGACGGGCGCTCGTCGCGGAAGATGCCCCGCGGAATCCGGTCCGCCGGATTCGTCTCACGCACGTCCCGGACACCCCGGACGTCCCGCACCGGCGGAAGGACCGCCGTCTCGTCCGCCGCACCGGGCCGTTCCGGCCGGTCCTGGATCTTGGGGATCATCGCCGTCTCGGCCTCGTCGGAGGACGTGGGCGAACTGTCCGGCGCGGGCACCTGCTGCGTCACGTCGTTCGGGTCGACGATCGGCGTCGGCACCGTGATCTCGTTCTCCGGTACGGACGCGGCGGCGGCGGCCTCCGCACGGGCCTTCTCCGCCGCGGCGGCGGCCTCGGCCTCCGCCCGCCTGCGGGCCTCCTCGGCCCGCAACAGCGCCTCTTCGGCCTTGCGCTGCTTCTCCAGCCGCAGGGCCTCGGCCTCCCTGCGCAGCCGCGCCTCCTCCTCGGCCTGCCTGCGCAGCCTGGCCTGCTCGGCCTCACGGGCCGCTTCCTCGGCCTCGCGCCGGACCCGCTCCTCCTCGGCCACCCGGCGGGCTTCCTCGGCCCGCCGACGGGCCTCCTCCGCCTGGCGTTCGGCCTCGCGCCGGCGTGCTTCCTCCAGCTCGCGGGCCTTGCGCTCCTCCTCCTCGGCACGGAGCTTGGCGAGCTGTTCCTGCCGCTCGCGCTCCAGCCGCTCCTCCTCGGCCTTGCGGGCCGCCTCTTCCTCGGCCTTGCGCCTGGCCTCCTCCTCGGCGGCCTTGCGCGCCTCCTCCTGGGCCTTGATCTCGGCCTCGGAGAGCGGAAGGAGCTGGTCGAGCCGGTGACGTACGACCGTGGTGATCGACTCCGGGTCCTGGCCCGCGTCCACGACCAGGTAGCGGGTCGGGTCGGCCGCGGCCAGCGTCAGGAAGCCGGACCGCACCCGGGCGTGGAACTCCGGCGGCTCGGACTCCAGCCGGTCGGGGGCCTCGGTGAACCGTTCCCGCGCGGTCTCCGGATCGACGTCCAGCAGCACCGTCAGATGCGGTACGAGCCCGCTCGTCGCCCAGCGCGAGATCCGGGCGATCTCGGTCGGGGAGAGGTCGCGGCCCGCGCCCTGGTAGGCGACGGACGAGTCGATGTAGCGGTCGGAGATGACGATCGCACCGCGCTCCAGCGCCGGGCGGACGACCGAGTCGACGTGCTCGGCGCGGTCGGCGGCGTACAGCAGCGCCTCGGCCCGGTTGGACAGGCCGGCCGACGAGACGTCGAGCAGGATCGAGCGCAGCCGCTTGCCGACCGGCGTCGCGCCCGGCTCGCGGGTGACGACGACCTCGTGGCCCTTGGCACGGATCCACTCGGCGAGCGCCTCGACCTGGGTGGACTTGCCCGCACCGTCGCCACCCTCCAGGGCGATGAAGAAACCGGTCGCGGCGGGGGCGACGGCCGGGTCGCCACCGCGCAGCGCCTCACGCAGATCGCGGCGCAGCGGCACTCCGGAGCGGTCGTCCGTCTTGGCGAGGACGATCACGGCGACCGGCAGCAGCAGGGCGCCGATCAGCATCAGGGCGAAGGCCGCTCCACCGTGCTCGAAGACGAAGTCGCCCGAGACCAGCCGGTGGGCGCCGATCGCGGCGGCCAGCAGCGGGCCCGCGAGCGCGCCGAGCGCGATGAGGACCCGTACGACGGCCTGGAGGTGCTCGGTGGTCCTGGCCCGGCGGAACTCCTCGGTCTCCTGGTCGACCAGGAGATGACCGGTGTGGGCGGCGACGCCCGCGGCGTATCCGGCGAGCACCGCGATCATCAGCACGGTCGCCGTGTCCGGCACGAGACCCATGGCGAGCAGCGCGATGCCGGTGACGGCGGTGGCCAGGGCGAGCAGTCGGCGCCGCGACAGGGTGGGCAGCACCTTCTCCGCGGTCCGGATGCCGACGCCCGTGCCACCGGTCAGGGCGAGGATCAGCAGCGCGAAGGTGGCGGGTCCGCCGCCCAGGTCGGCGGCGTGCAGCACCGAGGCCGCGGCGGCTGCGGCGATGGCCCCGGCGACCGCGGCCGAGGCGCCGACGATCAGCGGGACGGCCCCGGTGCGGCCCCGGTCGGGTCCGCTGTCGGTCGACGGCCGCCGCAGGCCCTCCAGCGGCGAGCGCGGGCGGGGGGTCTGCGTACCGGGCAGTTCCAGGAAGTACAGGGTGGAGATCGACGCCGAGAAGAGTCCGGCCGCGACGTACGAGCCGAGGGCCGCCTGGTGGATCGAGAACCACTCCAGGCCCGAGCCCAGCAGGTTGCCGACGAGGGTGGCGATCAGCAGGACGACCGCCGCGGCCGGGATCGCGGCGAAGTCGGTACGGATGGAGAGCCGGCGCAGTGCGTCGAGGTGGTCGGGCAGCGGGCGTACCGCGGCGCCCTCGGGGGGCGGGGCCGGCAGCAGCGCGGGGGCGGCGCCGTCCTTGGCGACCGTCCACAGGCGTTCGGCCGCGCCGACGACGAAGACGGTGATGAGGATCATCATGAGTGCCTTGTCGGGCATCCAGTCGATCCACAGCGGTGCGACGACCAGCAGCGCGAGCCGCAGCCCGTCCGTCCCGATCATCAGCCACCGCCGGTCCAGCGGTCCGCCGGGCGCGGTGAGCGTCGTCAGCGGCCCGAGGAGTACGGCTCCGAAGAGCAGGGTGGCAAGGATCCGGGCACCGAACACCGCGGCGACGGCAAAGGCCGCCCCTCGGTACCCGGCTCCGAATGAGCCCTCGAGGACCGCCGCTTGCAGCGACATCAGCACCAGCACGAGAAGGGCGAGTGCATCGCCGGTACTGCCGACGAGCTGCGCGCTCCACAACCGCTTCAGCGGGGGAACACGCAACAGGGCTCGTACGGCGCGCTCGCGTGAGTCTGCGGCAAGTGTGTCGGAGGTGGGGCTCACGACCGTTGGCTGCTCGGCTCGCGTCATCCGCCCAGCCTATCCGGAGCGATGGGGTCCCCGGAGGCCCCGTCCGAACATACGGGCGCCGGAGCCGTTCCGGCCCTTCCGGCCCCACCCGGCGTCCCCGGCATTTCCAGCCCCTCCGGTGGAACAGCCGGCCCCTCCGGCGCTTGAGGAGCGGGGTCCGGGGCGGAGCCCCGGTCACGGGAGGGGCGGGTGGGGGAACAGGCCCGCCGCAGGGCCCACCACCACACCGGTCCACCTCCCCAGCACGCCCCGGCCCTCCCCCGCATACCCCGGCCCGCCGGGCCACGCAAACGCCGGAGGGGGCTGGAACACCCAGCCCCCTCCGGCGTGCTCGACGCGTACCGCTCAGTCCTCCACGGACGCCGCAGCCGTCTTCTTCGCCGCAGCGGTCTTCTTGGCGGTCGTCTTCTTCGCGGCCGTCGTCTTCTTCGCCGCGGTCTTCTTCGCCGCGGTCGTCTTGGCGGTCGCCGCCGCCGTCGTCTTCTTGGCAGCGGTCTTCTTCGTGGTCGCCGCGCTCTTCTTGGCCGGGGCCTTCTTCGCCGTCTTCTTCTTGGCGGGCCCCTTGGCGCGCTTCTCGGCGAGCAGCTCGTAGCCGCGCTCCGGCGTGATGTCCTCCACGCTGTCGCCGGTGCGCAGCGTCGCGTTCGTCTCGCCGTCGGTGACGTACGCGCCGAAGCGGCCGTCCTTGACCACGACCGGAGCCCCGCTCACCGGGTCCGTGCCCAGCTCCTTCAGCGGCGGCTTGGCGGCCGCCCGGCCGCGCTGCTTGGGCTGGGCGTAGATCGCGAGGGCCTCTTCGAGCGTGATGTCGAACAGCTGGTCCTCGGAGGTGAGCGAACGCGAGTCCGTGCCCTTCTTCAGGTACGGGCCGTAGCGGCCGTTCTGCGCGGTGATCTCGACACCCTCGGCGTCCTCACCGACGACGCGCGGCAGCGACATCAGCTTGAGCGCGTCGGCCAGCGTCACCGTGTCCAGGGCCATGGACTTGAAGAGCGAGGCGGTCCGCGGCTTCACCGCGTTCTTGCCGGTCTTCGGGGTGCCCTCGGGCAGCACCTCGGTGACGTACGGGCCGTAGCGCCCGTCCTTGGCGATGATCTGGTGGCCGGTGATCGGGTCCGCGCCGAGTTCGAAGTCGCCGCTCGGCTTGGCGAGCAGCTCCTCCGCGTATTCCACGGACAGCTCGTCGGGCGCCAGGTCCTCCGGAACGTCCGCGCGCTGGTGGCCCTCGGCGTCCTTCTCACCGCGCTCGATGTACGGGCCGTAGCGGCCGACCCGGAGCTTGATGTCGTTGCCGACGGGGAAGGAGGAGATCTCCCGCGCGTCGATCGCACCGAGGTCGGTGACGAGCTCCTTCAGACCGCCGAGGTGGTCGCCGTCGCCGTTGCCCGCGTCGGAGGCCGCCCCCGCGCCGGTCGTGTCGCCGGCGCCCGCACCGAAGTAGAAGCGCTTGAGCCACGGCACGGACTGGGCCTCACCGCGCGCGATGCGGTCGAGGTCGTCCTCCATCTTCGCGGTGAAGTCGTAGTCGACGAGCCGGCCGAAGTGCTTCTCCAGCAGGTTGACCACGGCGAAGGAGAGGAATGACGGGACGAGCGCCGTGCCCTTCTTGAAGACGTAGCCGCGGTCCAGGATCGTGCCGATGATCGACGCGTACGTCGACGGGCGGCCGATCTCGCGCTCTTCGAGCTCCTTGACCAGCGAGGCCTCGGTGTAGCGGGCCGGCGGCTTGGTGGCGTGGCCGTCGACCGAGATCTCCTCGGCGGACAGCGCGTCGCCCTCGGCGACCTGCGGGAGGCGCCGCTCGCGGTCGTCGAGCTCGGCGTTCGGGTCGTCGGCGCCCTCGACGTACGCCTTCATGAAGCCGTGGAAGGTGATCGTCTTGCCGGACGCGGAGAACTCGGCGTCCCGGCCGTCGCTCGCCCGGCCACCGATCTTGACGGTGACGGAGTTGCCGACCGCATCCTTCATCTGGGAGGCGACGGTCCGCTTCCAGATCAGCTCGTAGAGCCGGAACTGGTCGCCGCTCAGGCCGGTCTCGGCAGGGGTGCGGAAGCGGTCGCCGGAGGGGCGGATCGCCTCGTGCGCCTCCTGCGCGTTCTTGACCTTCCCGGCGTACGTGCGCGGCTTGTCCGGCAGGTAGGCGGCGCCGTAGAGCTGGGTGACCTGCGCACGGGCCGCGGCGACCGCGGTGTCCGAGAGGGTCGTGGAGTCGGTACGCATATAGGTGATGAAGCCGTTCTCGTACAGCTTCTGCGCGACCTGCATGGTGGCCTTGGCCCCGAAGCCCAGCTTCCGGCTCGCCTCCTGCTGGAGGGTCGTCGTACGGAACGGGGCGTACGGGGAGCGGCGGTACGGCTTCGACTCGACGGACCGCACGGCGAACGTGGCGTCGGCGAGCGCGGCGGCCAGGGCGCGGGCGTTCGTCTCGTCCAGGTGCAGCACCTGGCCGGAGCCGGACTTCAGCTGCCCGTCCGGACCGAAGTCGCGGCCCTGGGCGATGCGGCGGCCGTCGACCGCGCTCAGCCGGGCGGCGAGGGTCGACGGGTCGGAGGCGTCACCGGGACGGCCGGTGGCGAAGGTGCCGGTGAGGTCCCAGTACTCGGCGGAGCGGAAGGCGATGCGCTCGCGCTCCCGCTCGACGACGAGACGGGTCGCCACGGACTGGACACGGCCGGCCGACAGGCGCGGCATGACCTTCTTCCACAGGACCGGCGAGACCTCGTAGCCGTAGAGGCGGTCGAGGATGCGGCGGGTCTCCTGGGCGTCGACCATGCGCTGGTTGAGCTCGCGCGGGTTGGCGACGGCGGCCCGGATCGCGTCCTTGGTGATCTCGTGGAACACCATCCGGTGTACCGGGACCTTGGGCTTCAGGACTTCCTGCAGGTGCCACGCGATGGCTTCGCCCTCGCGGTCCTCATCGGTGGCGAGGAAGAGTTCGTCGGACTCGGCCAGCAGCTGCTTGAGCTTCCTGACCTGCGCCTTCTTGTCCGCGTTGACGACATAGACGGGCTGGAAGTCATGCTCGACGTCGACGCCGAGCCGACGGACCTCGCCGGTGTACTCGTCCGGAACCTCTGCGGCGCCGTTCGGCAGGTCGCGGATGTGCCCGACGCTCGCCTCGACGACGTATCCGGGGCCGAGGTAGCCCTTGATCGTCTTCGCCTTGGCAGGCGACTCGACGATGACGAGTCGGCGGCCGCCCTGTGCGGTCTCGCTGGTCGGGGACAACTTCGCTCTTCTCTCCGGTCGACGCTCGGTGGGCATCCGGGCAGCGCATGACGCTGCCGACGGTGCTGTCGCTGCGGAGTGTGACGGTACAACCCGCCCCCGTGTCAAACGGCAAAAGCCCGCAACGGCCACTCGAACGGTAACCCGACTTCCGCCATTCCTGCCGCCCGGACCGTCCGGTCCGCCCTGTGCGCGGTCGCTGCCTGCGGGTTTCCGGGTGCTGTTGCGGCACTGCGGGCGTCGCCGTCGGGGCGCGTACGGTCCGGGCGTGTTCCCCGCCACTGCCCGCCGTGCCCTGCGGGTTCCGGCCGGGGCCGGTGAGGAGGTGAGGAGTGGACCGGACCGGTGGGTAGTGGATCAGATACGGGTGAAGCACCACACACCGAGGACGAGAAAAAGTACGCCGAACACAGTGGCGAGAGTGGCGGAGGCGACGGGGCTCACACCGTGCGCCACCGGCGCGCGGTGCAACACACGCGCCCCCGTCCACAGCAGCAGCGCGGCTCCGAACAGCGCGAAGGCCGCTCCGGCGAAGACCGCAGGTCCGCTCTCCATGCCCGTACGCCTCCCTGTCGCCGCCCGGCCGGGGCGTGCGCCCTCTCCGGTCAGGAGGAGGCTGCCACCCCAGGGCGTCGACGATGCGAACCCCGGGTGAATGGCCGGAATCACCCGCTTCCGCCCCGCGGACGCAGGAGCGCCATCCGGAATCCTCGCCCGAGCACCATCCGGAATCCGCGGACGCCGCGACGCACCGGCGGCGGCGGGCCCGAAGCCGCTGATGGCGAGGCCCTTCCTCACCTACGGCGGTGAGCGCCCGAACGGGAACGGAGCCCGGGAGGCCCGGCCCCGTCACCGGACCTGCCGGGGCGAGGCGAGGCGGGCGGGGCGCGACGCGGCGGACGGCGGCGTGGCGCAGTGGGCGGGGGCGGGACGCAGTGGGCGGGGCGGCGCGATCAGCCCACCGGAGGAACCGGATCCAGGAAGCCCTCCTCGACCAGCAGCCGGATCGCCTGCGGGGTCCGGTCACGCAGCAGCACCGGGTCCTCGTTCATCAACTGGGCGATCGCGTCGAGGATCCGGCCTGCGGGCAGCGTCCCGTCGCACACGCCCGCGAAGCCGGCGCCGACGGCGTCGACCTTCGTCGCGCGCCGCATGCCCCGGTTCTGACGGAGCACCACGTGCTCCGGGTCCTCCGCGCCCGGCAGGCCGACCTGCTCCTGCACGACCTCGGCGGCCAGGGTGAAATGCCCGGCCAGAAGCGCCGCGTCGTCCTGCTCGCGGAGGTAGTCCTGACGGGCGAAGTGGGCTTCGACGGCCGGTCCGAGCGGCTGCTCCACCGCGTGCGGCCACTCCTCGATGACGACGGACGGATTGCCGGCGGCGGCTGCGGCGTACTTGCGCAGGGTGATCCAGCCGAAGCCGACGCCCTTGGTCTTGCGGGCCTCGAACTCGTCCAGCCAGGCGTCGTACCGCGCGGCGTACTCGGCGGGGTCCGTACGGTGGTCGCCGCTGTCACGCAGCCACAGCTCCGCGTACTGCGTGACGTCCTGGACCTCGCGCTGCACGATCCAGGCGTCGCAGCCGTGCGGGACCCAGGAACTCAGCCGGTTCTGCCACTCCTCGCCCTCGACGTGCTGCCAGTTGGCGAGGAAGTGGGCGTATCCGCCCTCGTTCAGCCGGTCGCCCGTCTGCTGCACCAGGGTCCGGCACAGGTCGTCGCCGCCCATGCCGCCGTCGCGGTAGGTGAGGCGGGCACCGGGCGAAATGACGAACGGGGGGTTGGAGACGATCAGGTCGTACGTCTCGGCGCCGACCGGTTCGTACAGCGAGCCCTGGTGCAGCTCGGCCGGGGCCGCGCCGGACAGCGCGAGCGTCAGCCGGGTGAAGTCCAGCGCGCGCGGGTTGAGGTCGGTGGCCGTGACCCGGGTGGCGTGCTGCGAGGCGTGCAGCGCCTGGATGCCGGAGCCCGTACCGATGTCGAGCGCGGAGGCGACAGGCGTACGGACGGTGATCCCGGCGAGCGTGGTGGACGCCCCGCCGACGCCCAGGACCACGCCCTCCTCGCGCGAACCGATGCCGCCCGCGCCACCGACCGCACAGCCCAGGTCGGAGACGATGTACCAGTCCTGCCCCTCGGGCCCGCTGTACGGCCGTACGTCGACCGTGGCCCGCACCTCGTCGCCGACGTGGGTCACCCAGCCGTCCTCGACGCACTCGGCCAGCGGGAGCGCGGCACGGGCCCGCTCGTACGGAACGGGGTGCTGGAGCAGGAAGAGCCGCACCAGCGTGTCGAGCGGGGAGTCGCCCCGGGTGGCGCGCAGCGCCGGGACCGTCTCGCTGCGGGCGAGCGCGGCGTAGGCGGGCGCGCCAAGCAGGTCGAGGAGCCCGTCGGCGGTGAAGGCGGCGGCAAGCAGGGCTTCGCGGAGCCGGGGCGAACGGTCGGGCACGGGGAGACTGGTCGTACTCACCCACCCATTGTGGCCGCTCCCACTGACAACGGCAGCGGCCCGGCGCCCATCGGGGCGCCGGGCCGTCCGCGCAACCCGTCATCGGCGCGGCAGATCATCGGCGCGACCGGTCATCGGCACAGCAGGCCACCGGTGCGGCAGGTCATCGGCGCGACCGGCCGCGCGTCACGACGACCGCTGCTGCCGCCCGGTCACGACTTCTTGCTGGGCGAGGCGGACGGCGACGTGGCCCCGGACGGCGCCGTGCCGGCCTTCGGCGGCGCCGAGGCCGTCGGCTTCTGGCAGCCCTTCTGCTTCGCCATCGCGGTGCCGACCTCGCCGGACTGAAGCTTCTTCAACGCCTCGTCACCACTGGTGCTGATCTTGTTCAGCTCGTCCGCGATGCCCTTGAGCCCATCGGCGAACTTCGCCTGGTCCTTCGTCTCCAGGGCGTCGACCTTCTTCTGCAGGTTCGCGTACGCCGCGGAGGACGCGTCGAGCTCCTTCACGGCCTCCTTCTGCGTGGTCTCGCCGCCGTCGACCGGCGGCGGCCCGGCGGAGTCGACTGCCGCGCCCAGTGCCTTGTACGCCTGCGAGATCTGCTGGAAGGCGGCCGAGTCGGTCTTCTGGACGTCGGCGGGCTTGCTGTTGTCCGCGGTCTGCTGCTGGATGGCGGCGTTGGCGTTCGCGATCTTCTGGAGCTGGGGCTGGACCTGGTCGCAGACCTTCTTGGCCCAGTCGTTCACCTTGTCGCTGTTGTCGTCGCTGCTGCAGCCCGACAGCGTAAGTACCAGTACCGCGCCGCCGGACAGCGTGGCCGCAAGCTTCTTG
Organism: Streptomyces sp. NBC_00984; assembly: GCF_045162475.1. Lineage (NCBI taxonomy): Bacteria > Bacillati > Actinomycetota > Actinomycetes > Kitasatosporales > Streptomycetaceae > Streptomyces > Streptomyces sp. NBC_00984. The sequence goes on along the minus strand of NZ_CP108734.1, from coordinate 5,035,238 downwards.
TTCACCGGATCGGTCCCTTCCAAGGCTCTCGGCCCCGGAACTTACACGGCGGGCGCCCTCCGTCCGGGTGCCGGGCGTCCGATGAGTGGCCTTTTGCAGCCATTTGCACCAAGGGAAATGAGGGAGATACAACTCACCCACACAGCCCTCGAAGCGCAGGAACACATGTACGAACAAGCACGTGAACGGCTTACAGATCAGGCATACAGATCAGGTGTACAGATCGGGCGCACGGATCAGTGGCAGGCCGACGGCGGACCGGCATGCCGGCCGAGATGCGACCGGGCGGACGGAGCATCAGACTTCCCCGTCCGCCCGGTCATTGAGCCGGGGTCGGTCATGTGTCACCGATCCACCCCGGCCGCGGTCTCACGAAACGGCTGCCTGGCCCGGCGACTTGGCCGGCCTGTCCCCTCCTGCGTCCCCGTCACCGGGATCTTCTCCGTCACCCACGGCGATCCCACGCCGCTTGGAGACATAGACCGCGCCGACGATGACTGCGACGGCGAGCACCGCCACCACCGCGCGCACGCCGGCGCTCGCGTCCTGCCCGTAGCTGAACTGCACCACCGCCGGGGCGATGAGCAGGGCGACCAGGTTCATCACCTTGAGCAGGGGGTTGATCGCCGGCCCTGCCGTGTCCTTGAACGGGTCGCCGACCGTGTCGCCGATGACGGTCGCGGCATGGGCCTCGCTGCCCTTGCCGCCGTAGTGACCGTCCTCGACGAGCTTCTTGGCGTTGTCCCACGCACCACCGGAGTTGGCGAGGAAGACCGCCATCAGGGTGCCGGTTCCGATGGCGCCCGCGAGATAGGAACCGAGTGCTCCGACACCGAGCGTGAAGCCGACGGCGATGGGCGCCAGGACGGCCAGCAGACCGGGCGTGGCGAGCTCGCGCAGGGCGTCCTTGGTGCAGATGTCGACGACGCGCCCGTACTCCGGCTTCTCGCTGTAGTCCATGATCCCGGGGTGCTCGCGGAACTGCCGCCGCACCTCGTAGACCACGGCCCCGGCCGACCGCGACACCGCGTTGATCGCAAGACCGGAGAAGAGGAAGACGACCGCGGCGCCGAGGATCAGGCCCACCAGGTTGTTGGGCTGTGAGATGTCCAGACTGAGCGTCATCTCCCCGGCCCTGGCCCCCACGCCGTCGACCGCCGTGGCGATCGCGTCGCGGTACGAACCGAAGAGCGCCGACGCCGCCAGGACGGCGGTGGCGATGGCGATGCCCTTGGTGATGGCCTTGGTGGTGTTGCCGACGGCGTCCAGGTCGGTGAGGACCTGTGCACCGGCGCCCGTGACGTCACCGGACATCTCGGCGATGCCCTGCGCGTTGTCCGAGACCGGGCCGAAGGTGTCCATGGCGACGATGACACCGACGGTGGTGAGCAGCCCGGTCCCCGCCAGGGCCACCGCGAAGAGCGCCAGCATGATCGACGTACCGCCGAGCAGGAACGCCCCGTAGACGCCCAGGCCGATCAGCAGCGCCGTGTAGACGGCGGACTCCAGACCGATGGAGATACCGGCGAGTACGACGGTGGCCGGACCGGTCAGCGAGGACTTGACGATGTCCTTGACCGGGCGCCGGCTGGTCTCGGTGAAGTACCCGGTCAGCTGCTGGATCAGAGCGGCCAGCACGATGCCGATGGCGACGGCGACCAGGGCGAAGATCCGCGGGTCGCCGCCGTGCGAGGTGATGGCGCTGTCGGTGACACCGCCCAGATCGGCGTACGAGGACGGCAGGTAGACGAAGACGCCCACGGCCACCAGCACCAGCGAGATGACCGCGGAGATGAAGAATCCGCGGTTGATGGCGGTCATTCCGCTGCGGTCGGCGCGCCGCGGGGCGACCGCGAAGATCCCGATCATCGCGGTGACCACGCCGATCGCCGGAACGATCAGCGGGAAGGCCAGTCCGGAGTCACCGAAGGCGGCCTTGCCGAGGATGAGCGCGGCGACGAGCGTCACGGCGTACGACTCGAAGAGGTCGGCCGCCATTCCGGCGCAGTCACCGACGTTGTCGCCCACGTTGTCGGCGATGGTGGCCGCATTGCGCGGATCGTCCTCCGGAATGCCCTGTTCGACCTTGCCGACGAGGTCGGCGCCGACGTCCGCCGCCTTGGTGAAGATGCCACCGCCGACCCTCATGAACATGGCGATCAGTGCGGCACCGAGGCCAAAGCCCTCCAGCACCTTCGGGGCATCGGCGGCATAGACGAGCACGACACAGGACGCGCCGAGCAGGCCGAGGCCCACGGTGATCATGCCGACCACGCCGCCGGTACGAAATGCGATCTTCATCGCCTTGTGCGAAACGGCGGTGAGATCCTTTTCCGGCTCGCCTTCCGCGGGAGTCGCCTCACGCGCAGCAGCGGCCACACGGACATTACTGCGTACCGCAAGCCGCATCCCGATGTATCCGGTGGCCGCCGAGAAAAGCGCACCCACCAGGAAGAACAACGAACGGCCCGCGCGCTGCGACCAGTTGTCGGCCGGTAGCAGCAGAAGCAGGAAGAAGACCACGACGGCGAAGATGCCGACGGTGCGCAACTGCCGGGCCAGATAGGCATTCGCGCCTTCCTGGACGGCGGCCGCGATCTCCTTCATGCGGTCGGTGCCCTCGCCGGCCGCCAGCACCTGGCGCACCAGCAGTCTGGCGACGACCAGGGCGGCGACTGCGACGACCGCGACGACGATCACGATGACGCGATTGTCATCGGTGAGAACCGCGGCCGCCAGAGAAGTGGATCGGCCGGAAGGTGCGGAAAATGCGGAATCTTGCGCCGGTCCTGCCAGTGGGGTGTTGAAGAACTCCGCCATACGTCCTCCTTGACGCTCAGCGCTCAAGACGTGGACGGATTGTAGGGAGCGGGAGCTGATCAAAACAGTGCGCGGTAAATGTAATTGACCTTAACCGGCCGATCGGTAAATGATCGCACCCCCGGACAGACCTGAATGCAGTAATGGGGCAGGCACATTTTCCGTAGATCATTGATCACGCATAAATGATCACGCACAAATGAAAAAGGCCCCGCTGAGCAGGGCCTCATAAGACAGATCAAGAAATGGATCGGGGAAGGGATTCGGCCGGACCGGGGCAGGTCGACCGCCCATGGCGCCTGTGGCGCCTCAGGGGAGCAGGGGCGGCATCGTCATGGCTGCACTGTCACGGGCGTCTTCGGCCAGCTCATGCGGATCACTCCGCCGTTGGCTCCCGATCTGACTTCCACATCATCGACAAGGCCGCTGATGACCGCGAGACCCATCTCGTCCTCGCCACCGGCGTCACTCTCGTGATCCGGCTCATCGAGCCCCGCGCCGGGCGTGGCGCCGCGTGTCGCGGAGCCTCCGACGGGTCCGCCGAGAGCGGGATCGTCCCCCGGTCCGGGCACCTCGTCGCCGACCTCGACGGAGAAGGACTTCTCCTCCTCGTTCAGGACGACGGAGACGGGGGCGGTGATGCCATGACTGCGGTGCAGCCCGACTGCGCGACTGCAGGCCTCACCGACAGCGAGTCTGACCTCGTCGAGCACGGCTTCGTCGACCCCTGCCCGGCGCGCCACGGCGGCTGCCACGAGGCGGGCCGTCCTGACGTGTTCGGGCTGGGCGCTGAAGCGGAGTTCAACTGTGGTCATGCGATCCCCCTCAGACGTACGGGCGTGCATCCCAGGGACCCGGGCACGCTGCCCGCTGTCCCTGCTCTTCTTCTGGTCTCTTCCGGTCTTCTTCCGGTCTTCTTCCGGTCTTCTTCCGGTCTTCTTCCGGAACCGACGGCTTTTCTGCCCGAACCGATGACTCCGTCGGCCCCGACGGTTCGCCGGTCGTGTCGTCGGCCACCGGACATCCGACCGGAGCCGACGTACAGCCGACCGACGCACAGCAGGCCGAAACAGAGCCGCCGACCTGCCGGCAGGCCTCCGTCCGGCAGACCGGGCCACTCGCGAGCAGCCGATCACCGGACGCCCGGCCGACGGACGGCCGAACGACGGATCACCGGCCGACTGCCGACGGCTCGCCGACCGACTGGCCCACGTCCCGTCGAACACCGTCCGGTCCGGTTGTCCGGCCGTTCGGGGCGCCGGTCACCCGGCTACCCGATCCTCCGGCCACCCGGCCGGTCGACTGTCCGACCGGCCGATCGGTCCGCCTCATGGCAATCCGCCATCAGGCACGCCCACGCCGCACCGGCCGCCTGGCGGGCAGCTGGTGCGCCGACTGGGTACCGAACCGGCCTTCGGCCGATCCGCCTGGCGGACCGACCCGGGCCGACTGTCAGTCGGTGGCCGCAACGGCCTCGTCGACCGTGGTGTGAATCGGGAACACCTTGGTCAGACCAGTGATCCGGAAGATCTTGAGAATGCGCTCCTGGTTGCAGACCAGGCGCAGCGAGCCCTCATGGGCCCGGACACGCTTCAGGCCGCCCACGAGCACGCCGAGGCCGGTGGAGTCGAGGAAGTCGACGCCTTCCATGTCGACAACCAGGTGGTAGCTGCCGTCATTCACCAACTCGACCAACTGCTCGCGCAGCTTGGGCGCGGTATACACATCAATCTCGCCACCGACCTCGACGACCGTACGGTCGCCACCAGGGCCGGACACATTGCGAGTCGACAAGGACAGGTCCACGGATCCTCCAGCACCTTGCTATCGAGCGGTCGCCCCTCGGTCTCCCCGGCGGAGCCAGGGAACGGATCGCCAGCCGCGATGGCATTCAATCACTTACCAGCAGCCATGCACGACGCCTTGGGACCATTGTCCGTCACGCCAGTGACACACTCGGTCCCGATGGCCAAGAATCACCGCCCCAGTCGACCACCCGGGAACAGCGACCCCAGACCCTCTCCCGCCATGGTCCTCGACCGGCTCGCCGCAGTGGCGGGCCGGTCCGCGCGCATCACTCATACGGAGCACTTGCCCCCGCGTGCGGGAACCCATGCCATCTGGCCCGATCGCATCCGGCCGGAAGTCGTCGCTGCGATCCACAAGGCCGGAATCGATCACCCGTGGGCGCACCAGGCGGCCGCCGCCGAGCACGCCCTGGACGGCGAATCCGTGGTCATCGCCACCGGCACGGCGTCCGGAAAGTCGCTCGCCTACCTCGCCCCGGTCCTCAGCGCCCTGCTCGACGGCTCCGAGGCCCCGAACGGCCGGGGCGCCACCGCCCTGTACCTGGCCCCCACCAAGGCCCTGGCCGCCGATCAGAGGCGTGCCGTGAAGCAGCTCGCGGCACCGCTCGGCAACGCCATCAGGCCCGCGGTCTACGACGGCGACACCCCGGTCGAGGAACGCGAATGGGTGCGTCAGTACGCCAACTACGTCCTGACCAACCCCGACATGCTGCACCGCGGGATACTCCCGTCCCACCCCCGCTGGTCCTCCTTCCTGCGCGCCCTGCGCTTCGTCGTCATCGACGAGTGCCACACCTACCGCGGTGTCTTCGGCTCCCACGTCGCCCAGGTGATACGCCGTCTACGGCGCCTGTGCGCCCGTTACGGCGCCGATCCGGTCTTCCTCCTCGCCTCCGCCACCGCGGCGGACCCCTCGGTCGCGGCCGGCCGCCTCACCGGCCTCCCGGTCAAGGAGGTCGCCGACGACGCCTCGCCCCGCGGCGAGCTGGTCTTCGCGCTGTGGGAGCCGCCCCTGACCGATCTGCACGGCGAGAAGGGCGCCCCTGTCCGACGCACCGCCACCGCCGAGACCGCCGACCTCCTCACCGATCTCACCGTCCAGGGCGTCCGCTCGGTCGCCTTCGTACGCTCCCGGCGCGGCGCCGAGCTGATCTCCGTCATCGCGAAGGAACGCCTCGCCGAGGTGGACCGCTCGCTGCCGGCCCGGGTCGCCGCCTACCGCGGGGGCTATCTCCCCGAGGAACGCCGCGCCCTGGAGCGCGCCCTGCACTCCGGGCAACTGCTCGGACTGGCCGCCACCACGGCCCTCGAACTCGGCATCGACGTCTCCGGCCTCGATGCCGTCGTCATCGCCGGCTATCCCGGCACCAGGGCGTCGCTGTGGCAGCAGGCGGGCCGCGCCGGGCGCTCCGGCGAGGGCGCCCTGGCCATCCTGGTGGCCCGCGACGACCCGCTGGACACCTTCCTCGTCCACCATCCCGAGGCGCTGTTCCAGCAGCCCGTGGAGTCGACCGTCCTCGACCCCGACAATCCGTACGTCCTCGCCCCCCATCTGTGCGCCGCCGCCGCGGAGCTCCCCCTCACCGAGCCGGACCTGGAACTCTTCGGCCCGGCCGCGGCCGAACTGCTGCCGCAGCTGGAGGCCGCGAAGCTGCTCCGCAAACGGGCATCGGGCTGGCACTGGACCCGCCGCGAGCGCGCCGCCGACCTCACCGACATCCGTGGCGAGGGCGGCCGCCCCGTCCAGATCGTCGAGGAGGGCACCGGCCGGCTGCTGGGCACCGTCGACGAATCGGCCGCGCACACGGCCGTCCACGAGGGCGCCGTCCACCTCCATCAGGGCCGCACCTACCTGGTCCGGAAGCTGGACCTGGAGGATTCGGTGGCCCTGGTCGAGGAGGCCGGCCCGCCGTACTCGACCACCGCACGCGACACCACCTCCATCGCCGTCCTGGAGACCGACACCGAGATCCCGTGGGGTGACGGGCGGCTCTGCTACGGCTCCGTGGAGGTCACCAGCCAGGTCGTCTCCTTCCTGCGTCGCAGGCTGATCACCGGCGAGGTCCTCGGCGAGACCAAACTGGACCTGCCGCCCCGCACACTGCGCACCCGCGCCGTCTGGTGGACGGTCACCGAGGACCAGCTCGACGCCGCCCGCATCAACCCGGAGATCCTGGGCGGCGCCCTGCACGCAGCAGAGCACGCGTCGATCGGGATGCTGCCGCTCTTCGCCACCTGCGACCGGTGGGACATCGGCGGCGTCTCCGTGCCCCTGCACCCGGACACCCTGCTGCCCACGGTCTTCGTGTACGACGGCCACCCGGGCGGTGCCGGATTCGCCGAGCGGGCCTTCCGCACCGCCCGTACGTGGCTGACCGCGACCCGCCAGGCGATCGCGTCCTGCGAATGCGATGCGGGCTGCCCGTCCTGCGTCCAGTCCCCCAAGTGCGGCAACGGCAACGAGCCACTGCACAAACGCGGTGCCGTGCGCCTCCTCACCGAACTCCTGCGATCCGCACCTCCGGACCCGGGGGAGCCAGGCGCTGCGGAACCGCCGGAGGCGGAGGCGGCGCGGCCGGAGCCGAGCCCTGCGGAGCCGATGGTGCCGGAGTCGGCGCCGGCGGAGGCTGGGTCGGAGGCAGCGGCCCGGGAGAGCCGGGAGCAGCCGCCGGAGGGCCGGCCCTCGACCTGACCGCCGGTGCGTACGGCCCGAAACTCACCCGGGCCGTCACATCGGCGATCTCCCCGCGCACCGCACACCGGACCACCACGGCTCCCTGCGCCGCGGCCACCTTCCCGGCGGCCCCACACGCCGCCCCAGGGCCTTGCAGGGCCCGGTCGGCCGCAGCCAGGGCCGCCAGGTCCGCCGCACCGCCCGCCCGGTGCCGGACGGCCACCACCTGCCCAAGGGCCAGCACGACCGCGAACACCGCGCACAGCGTGGCCGTGGTCATCGCCACCCACACCGTGGCCAGGCCCCTGTCCCCGTCCGCCGACTGCCTGCTCCTGCGCAGCCGCACAAGGGCGACGTCACGCAGCCACGCATAGGCAGTGGCACGCAGCCGCGCATGGGCAGTGGCACGCAGCCATGCGCGGGCGGCTGCACGTCCCGTCTCGACCGTCCGGACCGTCCGGGTCATTGCGTCACCCCTACCGTGTCCTCGGCCAGTGCCGCCGCCTCCGCGTGAAGCGTCAGGGCCAGCGGGCCCGGCCCCGGCATCGACGTCGCCACCCGTACCCGCCACAGCTCCCCGGCCCGCTCCATCGCGACTTCGGCCCCGCCGGGTGCCGCCGAACGGGCGGCTTCCAGCACCTGCGCCTCCGGCTCCGAACGGGCCGCCGCCCTCGCCCCGGCCCTCGCCGCGTCCACGCACCGGATCTGGGCGGATGCGGCCATCAGCGCCCAGACCAACGCCAGGGCGAACAGCACCAGCGCCGGAATCGCCATGGCCGCTTCCGCCGTCACCGCACCCCGATCCCTTCGGGCCCCTGCTCTCCCGCCCCCGACACGGGAACGCCCTCCGGCGAGCGCCCCGGGGCCGCTCTCAGAACTTCGCATCGAGCGCGTCCTTCAACAGCGACTGCAGTGCGGACATGACCGGCTGGCTGGTGACCACCTTGTAGAGCACCGCCGCGAACGCACAGGCCGCGATCGTCCCCACCGCATATTCGGATGTCGTCATTCCGCTGTCCGACCGGACTCGGCGTGCCATGCCGCGCAGCCAGTCCTTGATTCGCCGCACCATTTCAACCCCCGTGGAATTCTTAATTCATGCCGAATGGATTTCTACTCATACTTTTCGGTCATCCGGTGTGAAGCAGCCCGGTCGCCAGACCGATCACCACCGGTGCCACCCCGACTGTCAGGAAAGCGGGCAGAAAGCAGAGTCCGACCGGAGCGGTCATCGCCACGCCTGCCCGCTGGGCGCGCGCCACGGCCGCACTCGCACGCTCGGCCCGCATCGCCTCGGCCAGCCGAGCCACCGGCTCCGCCGCCGGAGCTCCGGTCGACCCCGCCCGGTCCAGGCAGCGGGCCAGCGCACCTGCACCCGGTATCTCCCCGAACCGCCCCCAGGCCTCCGCAGGTTCACCACCGAGACGGATCTCCGCGGCCGTCCGCGCCAGGCGCACGCCGACCGGCCCGCCGAGCGACTCCCCCACCGCCTCGGCCGCCTCCCGGGGCCCGGCCCCGGCGGAAATGCAGGCCGCCAACAGGTCGGCCGCCAGCGGGAGCTGGCGCGCGGCCTCCGCCAACTCCGCAAGCCCGGCCCCCGGTTCGCGTCCGCCTCGGGCCCGTTGCCACCGCCAGACGCCGTACGCTCCCACGAGCCCCGCCACGCACCCAGGCAGGCCGCCGATCAGGACCCAGCCCGCCGCCACAACGCCCAGTGGCGCGATCCACTCCTTCGTCCGGGCACCGAGTATCGCGTGTCCCCGCCCGCGCCGATCCTTCGGCGAGACGATCGCCAGCAGCACCGCGCCCCGGCGGCGCACTGTCCGCCTCCGCCGCAGTCCTGCCAGCGCAAGGGCCGGACAAGCGACCGCGCTCAGCACCGCGCACACCGCCGCCACCCGGTGGACGGCTTCGCCGGTGACCGCGCTCATGCCGCCTCCCCCGCCCGTACGATCCGGCCGGCCCAGCAGAGCCCGGCCGCCTCAAGCACTCCGCCCGTCGCCAGACAGACGAGCCCGGCCGGAGTGTGCAACAGCACCCTCAACGGATCGGCCCCGAGCGCCGCCCCCAGCCCCAGACCCAGCACCGGAAGCAGTGCCAGCACGGCCACCGTCGACCAGGCACCCGCCAGTTGGGCCCGTAATTCCTCGCGTCTGCGCAGCTCGGCCCGCAACGCGCCCTCCAGGCGGTCCAGCCCCGCCGCGAGCCCGGCCCCACCGTCGGCCGCCACCCGCCAGCAGGCCGCCACCCCGGCGAGACCGTCCAGACCCGGCTCCCGTGCCGCCTGCCCGAGCGCCCCCGGCACATCACCACCGAATCGCGCCGCGGCAGACACGCCGGCCTCCGCCGCCCCCATCACCCCGGTGCCGCGGACGGCGACGAGCAACGCCCGACCCGGTTCGTGTCCGGCCCGCAGCTCACCCACGACCGCGCCGCAGAGCGCCACCACCCCGGCCGCCCGGCGTTCCCGCTCCTTGCCCCGGGCCCGCCTCCGCAGCCACCGCCGTACCAGCGGTACCGCCACCGCACCGGCCAGCAGCGGCAACACCGACTCCCCCAGCACGGCGACGACCAACGCCACCGGAAGGCAGAGCCACTCCCGCCGCTCCCCCGACCACTCCCGTACCCGCGCCCCGGTCCGCTCCCAGCACACACGCAGCGGCGCCCGAACCGCCCCGTCGGCGAAGAGCACCCGGGCCCTCCGCCGCCCGTGGTCCTGCGCCGCCATCAGCCAGGCCGCCGCCCCGACGCACAGGACCACCGCACAGCTCACGCCCGCCGACAGCCCCGTCGGCGCACCCCCGGTCACAGCGCACCCCCGATCAGCGACCGCAGCCGCTCCCAGCCCCGCTCCCGCCCGAATCCATCGGTGCCCCAGCACAGCGCGGGCACGGTCACCACGAGCCCCGCCGCGTCCCGCTCCAGAACCTGCACCTCGGCGATCCGCCGCTGTCCGGCCCGGTCCCGCACGAGATGGACCACCACCGACAGCGCGGCCGCCAACTGGCTGTGCAGCGCCGTCCGGTCCAGTCCGGCCGCCGTCCCCAGTGCCTCCAGACGGGCCGGTACGTGCTCGGCCGCATTGGCGTGAACCGTCCCGCAGCCGCCTTCGTGGCCAGTGTTCAGAGCGGCCAGGAGTTCGGTGACCTCGGCACCGCGCACCTCCCCGACCACCAGCCGGTCGGGCCGCATCCGCAGCGCCTGCCGCACCAGGTCCCGGAGCGTCACCCGGCCCGCCCCCTCCTGGTTGGCGGGGCGCGACTCCAGGCGCACCACATGGGGATGGTCCGGCCGCAGCTCCGCCGAATCCTCCGCGAGCACGATTCGCTCCCGCTCCCCGACCGCACCCAGCAGACTCGACAGAAGAGTCGTCTTCCCGGCCCCCGTCCCTCCACTGATCAGATACGAGACCCGGGCCTCCACCAGGGCCCGCAGCACCCGGTCACCGCCCGGCGGCACCGTCCCGGCCGCGACGAGCTCCGTCAGCGAGAAGGCCCTGGGCCGCACCACCCGCAGCGACAGGCACGTCGAACCGACGGACACCGGCGGCAGCACGGCATGCATACGGGTGCCGTCCGGAAGCCTCGCGTCCACCCAAGGGCGGGCGTCGTCCAGCCGTCGCCCCGCCACGGCGGCCAGCCGCTGCGCCAGCCTGCGCACCGCGGCGGCATCCGTGAAGGTCACCCCGGTGAGTTCGAGCCCGCCGCCCCGGTCCACCCACACCCGGTCCGGCGCGGAGACCAGCACGTCCGTCACCGCCGGATCGGCCAGCAGCGGCTCCAGCACCCCGGTCCCGACCAGTTCGCCGCGCAACTCATCGGCCGCACCGAGCACTTCGGCGTCCCCGAGCAGCCGCCCCTGGGCCCGCAGCGCGGCCGCGACCCCGGCCGGCGTCGGTGCCGTGCCGTTCTGGGCCAGCCGCTGTCGTACGGCATCGAGCAGCGTCTCCGTCATGACGCACCTCCGGCGGCGCGCCCCCCGGCGCCCTCCGGAGCGAGCGCCCGCTCCCAGAACGCCGCGCAGAACCTGGCCAGCGGACCGCGCGCGCTGCCGCCCGGCGGCGTACCGCCGTCCTGAGCGGCCGACAGCCCTGCGTCGAGCGGGAGTTCACCGGCGAGTGGCAGCCCCAGCGCCTGCGCCACCCACCGTTCGTCGAGGCCCGCCGCGTACGGCCCGCGAGACACCACCCGCAGGTCGTCCAGGACCATCCCGGCCATGGACGCCACACGCTTCGCCGCCGCTACCGCGCGAAGCTCCCCCGGTACCACCAACAGCCCGAGGTCCAGCTGCGCGAGCGCCTCGGCCACCGACTCGTCGACCCGGCGCGGCAGATCGACGACCACCACCCCGCCGAGCCGGCGTGCGGCAGCCAGCACGGCCCGTATGGCCTGCGGCGGGATGACCACCCAGTCGTCGCGGCCCCAGCTGAGCACCCGCAGCCCATGCAGCGCCGGCAGTGATTCCTCCAGCGCTCCCCCGCCGACCCGCCCCTTGGAGTGGGCGAAATCCGGCCATCGCATCCCCTCGGCCCGTTCGCCACCGAGCAGCACGTCGATGCCGCCGCCGAGCGGGTCACCGTCGATCAGCATGGTCCGCCGCCCGGCCCTCGCCGCGGTCACCGCGAGGGCGCAGGCCAGCGTGGACGCACCGGAGCCGCCCCGTCCGCCGATCACTCCCACGGTGAGCGCCGGCCGGCCCACGCCTTCCGCCGCATTGGCGATCTGGTCGACGAGCCAGCTCTCCGAATCGGGCAGCCTCAGCACATATTCGGCCCCGATCTCCACGGCGCGGCGCCAGACGTCCGGGGCGTCCTGATCCCGGCCGACGAGCATCACGCCCCGCCTGCGTTCCGCCCCTCGGCATCGCTGGGCGGCATCGTCGCCCACGAGAACCATCGGAGCCTGCTCCCAACTGCCTCTGTTCTCGGGCAGCGAGTGATGAACTTCCGGTTCCGCTCCAGCGGCCGCACACAGCCGCAGCAGATCGTCGAGCAGTTCCACATCCTCGGTCACGATCAGCGGTCCGCCCCGCCGCGCTCCGGCGGCCGGCAGAGGATCCCGTGCGATGGACTCGGCCACGATCTCCGCCCCCTTCCCCACTGCACCTTCATCGCGGTTCGCGGTGATCTCGGAGCGTTCCGGGATCGGCGATTCCACAACCCGCGGACTTCGCGGTGGAATCACCGTGCAGCGCTTCGGAAAATCGTGTGGATCTTGCTCGAAACCTGTGGACAACTCCACCGTTGTGAATATCTCCGTCGCTCATACCGGCGACTTCCGGAGCGCAGCACTTCCGCTACGCACCGTGACGAGTCATGGTGGTGGGGGACGGAACGAGAAGCGGGCCGTCGCGGCCGAAATGGAGTCGGAATGCTTGATTTCGAACGACAGAAACGCGTCCGGACATGCGACGACCCCCGCCGGGGGGGAGAGCGGGGGTCGTCCCCACGGCCGACTCGGGGGGGGAGGAGCCGGACCGGGTTAGCACGGTCGCGAACGATCCGTGACTTCCATGGTGTACCCGAGAGCCTTCTCAGGCAAACCCACGCGCCAGAGTTTACGCCGAATGATGTCCCCCTATGCTCTGCCTTGTGGAAAACCGCTTCTTGCCGCGCACAGCCGCCTTCTTTGACCTGGACAAGACGGTCATTGCGAAGTCCTCGACACTGACCTTCAGCAAGTCCTTCTACCAAGGCGGACTGATCAACCGCCGCGCTGTACTGCGCACTGCGTACGCACAGTTCGTGTTCCTTGCCGGGGGTGCGGATCACGACCAGATGGAGCGGATGCGGGAATATCTCTCGGCGCTCTGCAAGGGCTGGAACGTCCAGCAGGTGAAAGAAATCGTCGCCGAGACCCTGCACGATCTGATCGACCCCATCATCTACGACGAAGCGGCGACGCTCATCGAGGAGCACCACACCGCCGGACGCGATGTGGTGATCGTTTCGACCTCGGGCGCCGAGGTCGTCGAACCGATCGGCGAGCTGCTCGGCGCCGACCGGGTCGTCGCCACCCGAATGGTCGTCGGCGACGACGGCTGCTTCACCGGCGAAGTCGAGTACTACGCGTACGGGCCGACCAAGGCCGAGGCAATCAGGGCCCTCGCGGTGTCGGAGGGGTATGACCTCTCACGCTGTTACGCCTACAGCGACTCCGCCACGGATGTACCGATGCTGGAGTCGGTCGGCCATCCGCACGCGGTCAATCCGGATCGCGCGCTGCGGCGCGAAGCAACCCTGCGCGAGTGGCCGATTCTCGTCTTCGACCGACCGGTCCGGCTCAAGCAGCGGCTGCCCACGTTCTCGCTGCCGCCCCGTCCGGCATTGGTCGCGGCGGCAGCGGTGGGCGCAGCCGCCGTCACGGCAGGGCTGGTCTGGTACACCTCCCGCCGCCGCGCCACTACGGGCTCCGCCTGACGCACGACGGCTCTGCCTGACGCACGCTCCGGGCGGCGGTCCGGCATACGCCGACCAGGCCGGCGTCGAATTATCCAACTCGCCCGTAATTGAACCCAAAAGTAAAGAAGTAGGGCCAGCACTACCGCTCACCCCGGCTCTGGAGTACAAATGACTCAACGGCCCGCGAGACCAAGGACATCCGAGAGGATTACCTGTAACGCAGAGACGGCCCCACGGACCGAGCATGAAAACCGAGCACCCACGCGACGTCGACCCGTCGATTACGGGCCAGCCGCACCAGGGAACGGGCAAAGCATCCCGACCTGATGGGCATATATCGAGGACGCATGGTAACTGGGTAGACATGCCAGCGGCGGTACCGAGGACGGTACCGCCGCAACCCTTTTGTCGGGCACCGAAGTCGACGCGGTGAAGACAATTCGGTGGAGTTACCGCGATGAAGTTACTTCGGTGGATTTATCGCGAAGCACACCGCGACGCACACACGGTGTCGAGCTCACCACAGCAATCCGGCCGTTCCTGCCGTTCCCTCTTGCGCGGCTCCACTGTTACGCGGCTCCGCGCTGCAGCGCCTCGCACACCGCCGTCGACTCCCTGACGCCCAGCTCCACGGAGCGTCCGCAGTGCGTGATCCAGGCCGCCATCCCGTCCGGCGTTCCCGACAGATAACCCTCGAACGCCGCGACGTACGCCGCCCGCCCCAGTTCGGCATGGCCCACCTCGGCGGGGCAGATCGATTTGGGATCGAGGCCGCTCCCGATCAGCACGATCCGCTCAGCGGTCCGCGCCACGAGGCCGTTGCACGAGCCGAAGGGGCGCAGTGCCAGCAGTTCACCATGCACGACCGCCGCCGCCACCAGCGCAGGCGCCGAAGTACCCGAAAGAATCAGCCCGGAGAGTCCCTCCAGCCGTCCGGCCACCTCGTCGGCATCCGGCAGCGGCGCCTCGATCAGCGGCTCGTCCACAGGCTCGCCCGCCAGCCTCGGCCGGCCGACAGCATCGTCCGGTGCCGCCCCGCCGGCCGCGACCAGATGCAGCCGTGCCAGCACCCGCAGCGGTGACTGCCGCCAGATGGACAGCAGTTGACCCGCTTCGGCAGTCAGCCTCAGGGCCGCCCCGACCACATGCGCCTCACCATCACCACTGAAGTCGGTGCGCCGGCGCACCTCCTCCAGATTCCAGTCTGCTCCCGACAGCGCCGCCGAGCCACGGGCGCCGCGCAGCGCCGCTTCCGCGGTGACCTCATTGCTGCGGCGCCGCATGACGCGGTGACCGTAGACCCGGTCGACGGCCTTGCGTACGGAGTCCACCGCATCGGCGACGCCCGGCAGGGTGCCGAGGGCGGCAAGCGGATCAGAGGCAGTCGTACTCATAGGTAACGAGGCTACGCGCCCGCTGCGCCGATACCGCCCGGGAGTGGCCTTCTTCACGAAGTGCGACAGCAGAACGCGATCATCCCGCTACCCTAGGTGAACATGAAGATCGCTTTCGTGGGGAAGGGCGGCAGCGGCAAGACGACGCTGTCCTCGCTCTTCATCCGCCACCTCGCCGCCAATGAAGCCCATGTCGTCGCGGTGGACGCCGACATCAACCAGCACCTCGGGGCCGCGCTCGGCCTCGACGACCAGGAGGCCGCCGCGCTGCCCGCCATGGGAGCGCACCTGCCTCTGATCAAGGAGTATCTGCGCGGCAGCAACCCCCGTATCGCCTCCAGCGAGACGATGATCAAGACGACTCCGCCCGGCGAGGGCTCCCGGCTGCTGCGGGTCCGCGAGGACAACCCGATCTATGACGCGTGCGCCCGTGCGGTCCGGCTCGACGACGGGGAGATCCGGCTGATGGCCACCGGGCCGTTCACCGAGTCGGATCTGGGCGTGGCCTGCTACCACTCCAAGGTCGGCGCGGTCGAGCTCTGCCTCAACCATCTCGTCGACGGTCCCGACGACTATGTCGTCGTTGACATGACAGCGGGTTCGGACTCCTTCGCCTCGGGGATGTTCACCCGCTTCGACATGACGTTCCTGGTCGCGGAACCGACCCGTAAGGGCGTCTCGGTCTATCGCCAGTACAAGGAGTACGCGCGGGACTTCGGGGTCGCGCTGAAGGTCATCGGCAACAAGGTGCAGGGCGAGGACGATCTGGAATTCCTGCGCGCCGAGGTGGGCGACGACCTGCTGGTCAGCGTCGGGCACTCCGACTGGGTACGGGCGATGGAGAAAGGCCGCCCTGCTCGCTTCGAGCTGCTGGAGGCGGACAACCGGATGGCTCTGCAGGCGCTGCAGAATGCCGCGGAGGACTCGTACGAGCAGCGGGACTGGGGGCGCTACACGCGGCAGATGGTGCATTTCCATCTGAAGAACGCGGAGAGCTGGGGCAATGAGAAGACGGGCGCCGACCTGGCCGCCCAGGTCGACCCCGCCTTCGTTCTCGACGAGCGGTACGCGCAGGACAGCACCGCTCAGCCCGCCTGAGCCCGCGGCACCCCCGCCGGAAGGGTTCGCGCCTCCCCGCCGGGAACCGTTGCACCCTCGGGTGCCGGACGGGATCGGCTCTCCGACCCGTCCGGCACCCGACGCGCGGCCCTGCTGCCCGGCCCGTCCGGCGCACGACGCGCCGGCCGCGGCCGAAGGCCGCCCAGCTCAGCGGCCGTGCTCGCCGGTTCCTTGGTCACGCTTGTCGGCCCCCGCCGCCCGGCCGGCCCCGGAAGTTCCGGCTCCGTCGAGGAACGCGGTCCATCCCTTCTCGGGTGACTGGCCGACGTCGAGCGTGCCGAGCTTCGCCAGCGTCGCCGGGTCCTGCGCGTCCAGCCAGTCCGCCAGCTGCCGGAAGGACACGCAGCGCACACCCTCCTTGGTGCAGACCGTCGCGATGGTCTGCTCGACGGCGCGCATGTAGGTGCCGCCGTTCCAGGACTCGAAGTGGTTGCCGATGATCAGCGGGGCGCGGTTCCCGTCGTACGAGCGGTCGAAGGCCTGGAGCAGACCGTCACGCATCTGGCTGCCCCAGTACTCGTGCTGGTCCGGGTCGCCCTGCGTCGTACCGGACTGGTTGAACATGAAGTTGTAGTCCATCGAAAGGGTCTCGAACGCCCGGCCCGGCACGGGGACGAGCTGCATCGAGAAGTCCCAGATGCCACCCTTCTTCTTGGGCCAGACCTGGTTGTTGACCCCACTGGAGTCGTAACGGAAGCCCATCGTCCGCGCCGCGGCCACCATGTTCTTCTGCCCCTCCAGGCAGGGGGTGCGGCCGCCGACGAGCTCCTTGTCGTAGTCGAAGGGAAGCGGCTTCTCCCTTTCGAGGCCGGGGTCGTTGGTCTTCCAGTTCTTCACGAAGGACTTGGCCTGGCTGATCTCGCTCTTCCACTGATCGACGGACCAGTCGCCGCCGCCCTCGGGACCGCAGAAGTGCCCGTTGAAGTGGGTGCCGATCTCGTCACCGTCCTCCCAGGCCCCGCGCACCTGGGTGATGGTGTTCCGGATTCCCTCGGTGTCGTTGAAGCCGATGTCCGAGCTGCCGGTGTTGTGCTTCGGCGGGTCGTAGAGCTCCCGCTTGCCCTCCGGCAGCATGTACACGCCGCTGAGGAAGTACGTCATGTTCGCGTGGTACTTCTTCCCGACCTCGCGGAAGTGCGAGAACAGCTTCTGGCTGTCCTCGCCTGCGCCGTCCCACGAGAACACCACGAACTGCGGGGGCTTCCGACCGGGCGCCAGGCGCTTGGGCACGGGCTGCTTCGGCTGGCTGCCGGTGAAGGCGGTGGAACCGTCACCGATGAGCCGGAAAACGCTCTTGGGCGCTGCTTCAGGGGCTTCCTTCTTCGCCCCGGCGGCCTGTTTCGCCGCTTCCGGTCCGGCGGCTCCGCGGGCGGCATCGGAGGAGCACCCGGCCACTCCCGCAGTCAGTGCGACAGCCACGACACCCAGGGCGACCCGCCCGGCGACAGCCTTCCTCGCGGCACCTCTCCTCGTCACGACTCTCCTCGCGGCGACTCTCGTCGTGGCGGCCACCATCCGCCCACCCTCTTCCTTGCAGGTCATTCGCGTCGAAGTGCCGACACGGCGCGGTCAAGTTCGCACACGGCTCCGCCGGATCAGCACGACAGGCCGAATGGAAAGATGCCTATTCACTTGAATGGGTGATCAAACGGTCCATTTGACCTCAAGCATGGACACAGATCTTTACTCTCCATTACGATCTGTTTACTGAGAGTTGAGAAATCCCGCCGCTGCACGCCGTGACCCAAGGCCGCGTCCCCACATTCCGCGACCGCGCTGCCCCGGAGGAGACGGGAACATGTCTGCTTGCGTCCCCACTCGTCACAACCGCACATCCCGCAGTTCGCGCCCACCGCGCGCCTCGGGAGTCAAACGACCACACAGTCCGCCGCCACCGCGCGGTGGGCGATTCCGCATCGCGGGCGCCGATCTGTCCGCATCGATCACGGTCTTCCTGCTCGCCGTCCCCATGTCGCTCGGTCTCGCCGTCGCCATGGGCGCCCCGCTGGAGGCCGGCCTCATCTCCGCCGCGATCGGCGGCATCGTCGCCGGACTGCTCGGCGGCACCCCTCTCCAGGTCAGCGGCCCGTCCGCCGGACTGACCGTGGTCACGGCCGAGTTGATCCAGATCTATGGCTGGCGCACCACCTGCGCGATCACCATCGGCGCCGGGCTTCTGCAGATCCTGCTGGGCTCACTGCGGGCGGCGCGCAGCGCCCTCGCCGTCAGCCCCGCCATCGTCCACGGCACCCTCGCCGGCATCGGCGTGGCCATCGCACTCGCCCAGCTGCACATCGTGCTCGGCGGCTCGCCGCAGAGTTCAGCCGTCGCCAACGCCCTGGCGCTCCCCGACCAGTTGGGCCGAGTGGGCCCGGCCGCCCCGCTCATCGGCATGCTGACCATCACCGTCCTGGTCCTGTGGCCGCGGATTCCGGGCCGGATCGGGCGCGCTGTACGACGGATTCCGGCCGCTCTCGCCGCGGTGGTGACCGCTACGGCGGTGGCTGCGATCGTCGCCCCCGGAATCGCCCGGGTCGATCTGCCGTCCTGGCGCTCGCACGCCTTGCCGGAGATGCCGCACGGCCCCGTACTCACCCTGGCCACGGCCGTGTTCACGGTGATGCTGGTGGCCAGCCTGGAGTCGCTGCTCGCCGCGGTGGCCGTGGACAAGCTGTCGGCCGCGCCCTCGTCCTCGACTTCGGCCACATCACCCGACTCGCCCGCCTCGCCCACACCGCCCACACTGCCCGCCAGACGCTCCGATCTCGACCGTGAGCTGCGCGCCCAAGGCATCGCCAACACCCTGTCCGGGCTGGTGGGCGGGCTGGCCGTGTCCGGCGGAGCGGTGCGCAGCTCGGCAAACGTACGCGCCGGGGCGACCGGGCGCGCCTCCACCGTGCTGCACGGCGTCTGGGTGCTGCTCGCCACCGGGCTGCTGGTCACCGTGCTGGAGTGGATCCCGCTGGCCGCGCTCGCCGCACTGGTGATGATGGTCGGTATCCAGATGGTGAGTTTCGCCCACATCCGCAACGTCCATAAGCACCGCGAATTCCCGGTGTACGGGGCGACGATCACCGGCGTGGTCCTCTTCGGCGTACTGAAGGGTGTGGCGATCGGCATCGCGGTGGCGGTGGCGGTCGCCCTGCACCGGCTGGCCCGGACCCGGATCACGGTTACCGATCAGGGCGGACAGCATCTGGTCGTCGTACGAGGACAGTTGACGTTCCTCGCGGTTCCCCGGCTCAGCCGTACGCTGGGCCAGCTGCCCCAGGGCGGGAATGCCGTCGTCGAACTGGACGGCTTCTTCATGGACCACGCGGCGTACGAGGCGATCCAGGACTGGAGCACTGCACAGACCGCCCACGGCGGCAGGGTCGTGTTCACCGGCAGGTCCGGTGGCCGGATCGCCGAGCCCGCCTCGGCGGCGCACTCCTGCTGCCGCCCCTGGACACCATGGCGCAACCATCACTGCCACGACGGGCCCGGCCTGGCGCCCGAAGCCGACCACGGCCTCGACACCCCCTTCATCGGCGCCCACCCCGGCACCGTCCACCTCGGCACATCCCACAGCACTTCCACACCCACACCCACACCCACAGCCGCATTCACGCCTGACCACGCCCTCTCCCCTGCCCCCACCTCCGGCCCCGGCCCCGGCCCCGAGCCCACTCCTGGCCCGGCCCCCGCAGCCCACCGTCTCCCCGGCCGAACGGCCGACTCGCACTCCGGCACTGCCCGCCGGGTCGGCGTCAATCGACTGATCAGCGGCCTGAGTTCCTTCCAGCGCAACACCGCTCCGCTGGTGCGCGAGGAGCTGGCCCGGCTGGCCGTCGAGGGTCAGCGCCCGTCCCAGCTCTTCATCACCTGCGCGGACTCCCGCCTGGTCACCAGCATGATCACGGCGAGCGGCCCGGGTGACCTGTTCACCGTGCGGAACGTCGGCAATCTGGTGCCCCTGCCGAACGCCGAGTCGGGTGATGACTCGGTGGGCGCGGCGATCGAGTACGCGGTGGACGTACTGAAGGTGGAGTCCATCACCGTCTGCGGGCACTCCGGCTGCGGAGCGATGCAGGCACTGCTCGGCACCAGACCGGACCCGGAGACTCCGTCCACGTCCCTGTGGCGGTGGCTGAGACATGGGCTGCCGAGCCTGGAGCGGATGGCGTCCCGGCACCACGCCTGGGCCCGGATCTCCGGACGGCTGCCGACCGATGCGCTGGAGCAGCTCTGCCTCACCAATGTGGTCCAGCAGCTGGACCATCTGCGGGCTCATGAATCGGTGTCGCGGCGGCTCGCCGAAGGTACGCTCCGGCTGCACGGCATGTACTTCCATGTGGGCGAGGCACAGGCCTATCTGCTGACCGAGGGGGCGAGCAGCGGGCTGGAGCTCGACGAGGTCTTCGACCGCGTGGGCCCCGGCGATCCCGCCGGTTCCGGCGAGTTGGAACGGACCGGCGTCTGAACCACCTTCGCCCCGGGTCCGTGAGACCTTGTGGTCCTGCCTCCGCACTGCGCCGCACCTCGCCACATCGCATGCGGGCGCGGGACGGTGTCTCCATACACGAGACACAGGTCTAAACCAATTCCGGGCAGACACTTGTCACCCGGCCTTTGGCCTGATGAGCTATGCCCCGGGACACAACGGACACCCTGGGAATGGGAGATGTCGTGAGCAACGAAAGCTTGGCCAATCTGCTGACTCAGGAGAGGAAAGAACTCTCGTTGCCTGACCTGCGGCTACGCTGCTGCGCGCGGTCCTAGCAAGGTCGGCTCGTCTTCCCAGACGGCCACAGCCACGGCGTACGCCGGAATCTCTGATCCATCCGGCGCGGTGCTCTTTGGGTAGGCCCACACCCCACGCAGCACGGTGCGAAGCATCGACCGCCGCGTCTCCACGGGTGTCACCTCCCACCGGTCGAGCAGACCGCGGATGACCGGCAGGTAGTCGGCCGGCCGCGCTTCTTCTTCGTCGGTCCGCTGCTCAAGCTCGGCAAGTTCAGCAGCTACCCCGGTCTGCTCGGCCATCAACCGGTCCCGCTCGCGGGTATACGAGTCCTCGGGGATCACGCCACGTGTGAGCAAATCGGTTTGCCGGTCTAGCTGCTGCTGAATTTCGGCGAGGCGTTCGCGGTGTCGCTGCCGAGCAGCGGTGAGCCGCTGCCGGGGCGTATCGGGTTCCTCGCGTCGCTGCTGCGGGATGCCTGCGGCCTCGGTCTCGATTGCTTCGGCCAGCTCGGCGAGCCGGTCGAGCACGGCGGCCTCTGCGACGGTGCGCAGGATGTACACCCCGTCACAGGTCTTGTTGTCTTTCATCTTTGAGCACCGGAACATGTATCCCGGCTTCTTGATCAACACTTTTCCGGCCCCGTAGGTGGCGCCGCCGGCCGCTGAGGCTGTGTTGCCGCAGCGCCCGCAGCGCATGTTCCCAGACAGTGCGTAGGCCGGTTTCCGGTTCCCGCTCGGGGTATTGCGAGCCTGCTCTCGCTTCTTCTTGTACGCCTCCCACACGTCTTCAGGCACGATCGGTTCGTGTGCTGCCGGTACCCACATGCGGTTGGCGCACAAGGCGCCGCGGGCAGCGGTCGAATCCGGGTCCTTGGGTGGGCAGTCGCAGTCGTCGGGGTGGTAGCGGATCCACCCGGCCGCAAATCCGCTGTCCATGTACCGGCTGAGCCCCGACTGAAGCCACGGTTTCCCTTTGGTCCCGATGTATCCCCTGCTCCCCAGCCATCCTGTGACTGATGCCATGGACTCGCCGTCAGCGATCCGTTCGTGTAGGTCGGTAACTACACGGCTGAGGTCATCGGGCTCGTACCACTCTCGGTGGATGACGCCCGCTTCTTCGTCGGTACGGCGACGGTGCCAGATGTACCCCCAGCGCTTCCCGCCGATGGCCGGCAGCCCGGCGGAGCGGCGGTGCTCGCGGGTTTCTGCCCATGACTGGCCGATCAAGTCGCTTTCGTACTCCGCGAATTTCAGACTGATGCCCTGCTGGAACCGACCGAACGGCGTGCGAGTGTCGGCTGCCTCGGTCGCGGATTCGAGGGTGCCGCCAGCAGCCTCAAGGCGGGCCAAATTCAAAGCGTTGCCGCGGCGGCTCCGCCCGAACCGGCTGTAGCGCCACACGGCGATGCCGCGGGCCTGGCCTTCTTCAACCCATCGGAGCCCTTCCGCAATGCGACGTTTCAGCAACCGCCCCGACACGTCTAGGTCTTCGATCCAGTGCACGATCTCCTTGTTGTTGCGCTCGGACCACGCCTTGATGGCAGTGCGCTGGATCTCGTCGGAGATCTTCTCCTCGTAGTAAGTGCTGACTCTGACGTATGCAACAAAGGGCTCACGCGTGGTGTCGCGTGAGCCCTTCAGGTGGTGTCGTTGGGTCACGTGGCTGTCTCCCGGGTGGGGCGCCGATCGAACGCCACGACGGAACATTCAGGCGGCGCGGTGAGGGTGATGTCGTGCTGGATGATGGCGCGTGCGAGAGCGGAACTGTCTGCTTGCGCCACTCGATAGGAGGCGTACTCGCGTGCTGCTCGAATACCGGTGACCGCTGAGACGATGACGCCCGTGGTGGTGACTATGGCTCCAGTCACGACGGAGGGGCCCACCGTCTCAAACGTGGCAATGCTGGTGAGGAGGATGGTGAGGCCCACCACTAGGAGCATGGCCGAGGATGAGGCGGTCAGGTAGACGGTACGAGCAGACACGATCGGGCCTTCCTAAGTGGTGCCCCCCTTGGCATGGAGAGCGCGGAGCAGGCTGAGCACTGCGGTTTGGTCGGCCGGGTCGGTGGCGCCGAGGGCTTCGAGTGCTTCAGCTTTTGTGATGGTGCGCGGCTTCGCCGTGGCCGGCAGTACCTCGGGGGGTAGGAGCCGCGCTCGTACGAGCATGGGAAGCACGGGTTCGCCGAGGGCTTGAGCGACTGCGAGCAGCGTGCGCATGTCGGGTTGGCCGGCGTTTCGGAGGAGTCGCGAGATGGTGGCGGCGGGAACGCCTGTGGCTTCAGCGAGCCTGGCGTTGGTGCCTCTCTCGTTCGGGTCGTATCCGTGCCGTGGGAGTGCCCACCGCAGCCAATCTCCGATGCTGGCGTCCAGTGGGGGTTCGGGGGTGGGGCGCGAGCCGATGGTCATGGACACAATGTATCGCGCATGAGCGGTTCTTTAATCTCTGCGCACACTTCTCACACATGCGTAACCCCCCTTGCGGTTTCCCGTTGGTCGCTCGGCAACGTTATCGCACATACGAGCGAGTAACAGCGAAACCGGTCTCTTTTTACTAGCACACCGTCACATCACCGCTACGGAAGACGAGTTCTCACTTTCACAACTCTCCCACGAATGTTCCACGCGTGATCGATACGTGTTATGTTTCATGCGTGATCGATCGCCGATCGCTCGTGACCGAGTGAGGTATCAGTGTCCTTCGACCCCCGCCCCCTCCGGGCCGCCGCTGCCGCCCGCGGCGACAACACCGTCACTGCCATTGCCGCCCGGCTGGGTGCGCCGTACCCCACCGTCCGCCGCTGGACCAGCGGACGCGGAGAGCCCAAGGGCGCCACCCTCGCCGCGATCCAGCGCATCTACGGCGTAACCCCCGCCTCGCTCTACCCGACCCCGGACACCGCGGCATGACAGAGCTGCACCGCCGCCAGGCCCTACGGGAAGCGGCCCGGATCTGGCGTCACGGTCTTGACGCCATGGACCGCATGAGCGTGGCCGACGCCGCCCGCGCCTGCTACTCCCCCGGCGGCCCGTCGCTCGCCGAGCTGGAGCAGCGCATCACCGCCGACCGCGCCGCCCGCACCATCCCGCAACGCCACCGCGCCGCCGCCTGACACAAGAAAAAAGGGCCGCCCGGATGCGACCCGGACGACCCACCACGACCCGTGAGGAGACACGACCCGTGAACCCGCAGACTACCCGCCGCCCGCTTCGCGCCGCGCTCGCCATCTACGGCGCCCGCAGCGCCCGCCAGCACCTCGCCCGCACCGGCGCGATCACCCGCCAGCTCGACCAGATCGCCCCCGGGACGGCCGAGGTCCACACCGTGCCCGTCACCATCGACGACCAGCCCCGCACGTGGGCGGTGCTGCTCAACGACCTCATCCAGCCGGTCACCACTGGCCACGATGCGCGTATGGCCGCCGTCCGACTGCTGCGCCACATGTACCCCCGCGCCGATTGGTCGACCCCGCAGCGGTACGACGTCCGCACCGGACACCTCACCCCGGACACCCCGACCGCGCCGGCCGCGCTCGACATCAACACCGCCGAGGTGACCCGATGATCCGGCCGACCCTCACCGCCGACGGGGACGCCGTGCGCCTCCCGATCCGTGACCAGCTGCTCGCCCCGCTGCTCGACGAACTGGCGACCGCGTACACCGCGAACCCGTCGCTGCTCAGCACGCTGCTGCGCGCGCACGCCGAGTCGGTGCGCCGCCTGGACCACGCCGTGACCGACGACACCGCGCCGGACTACGAGCGTGCGATCCGTGCCGCCGAGGCCGACGGCACCCGCGAGTTGCTGCTCGACGAGTTGCCCGCCGAGTGCGTGCTCGACCCGCAGCTGTCGCCGGACACCGCAATCACGCTCGCCGGTCAGCTGACCCGCCTTGCCGGACACATCCGCCACACCCGAAAGGCCACCCCGTGACCGTGACCGCGCTACACCCCAACCCGACCGCGCCGCTTGGTCCCACGCCTGTCCGGGCCCCTGACGTCGCCTACGTGCCTGCCCCGGACGGCACCCCCGTTGACACGCCCCGGGTATTCACTGCGATTGCCGCCGTAATGCGCGACGCGATGCCCGTCGGGAAGAACCAGCGGAACGAGCAGCAGAACTACAAGTTCCGCGGTATCGACGACGTGATGTCGGCCATGGCCGGTCCACTGCGAACGCATGGCGTGTTCATCCTCCCGACGATCGCCGACCACCAGACCCAGCGCGACGGAAAGATGACCCGAACCCTGATCACCATGCGGTATCGGGTGTACGGGCCCGCGGGTGACTGCCTGGTTGCCGACGTGCCGGGCGAGGCATTCGACTTTGCAGACAAGAGCACGAACAAGGCGCAGAGCGCGGCCCTGAAGTACTTGCTGTTCACGCTGTTCATGCTGCCTGTCGACGGTCGCAGCATCGATGACGGCGACCGCCAGCACCCGGAGCCCTCCGAGGAGCACCGCGCCGAGCGTGCGAACCAGCAGCAGCGCAGGGCCCAGCAGCGGCAACAGGGCAGCCAGCAGCAGAACCAACGGCAGGAGCGGCGCATCGACCGCGCCGAGCCCGGCCCGCAGCAGCAGCCCGCACGGCAGGGACCGGGCCGCGACTTCATCGCCGAGGCCACCGCCGCTTCCACCCCGCAGGAGTTCGCCAAGGTGCGGGCCGCCGCAGTCAAGGCCGGGGCGCCGGCCGACTACCTCGCCCGGCTTGACGCCGTGGCCGAGCAGAAGCGGACGGCCGCCCGACACCCGCAGGCATCCGCGTCGGACCTGACGAGGGACGCCAGCGCCGACGCCGAGGCCGCCGAGCAGGCGCTCAGGCTCGCCGCGTCCCGCGCCCAGCTCCCCACCCTGGACGCCGATTTCGAGCTGGTCTACGGCCTGCCGATCGAGCAGGCCACCGCGCAGCAGCTCAACACGTTCCGCGAGCGCATCGAGGCCGCCGGGGGTGCCCAGTGACCGACGTCGACCAGAAACCGCAGGCGCCGGATCCGGCGTACCTCGCCGCCATACTCCGCCACCGGCAGGCCATGGCCGCCCAGCTCGACCGCGCCAAGGCCATGTTCGCCGAAGTCGACACCGACGCCACCGCACTGCTCGCACAGCAGTACACGGCCACCAAGAGCACGAAGGCAGACGTCACCCTGCCGGACGGCGAGACCAAATTCGCCACCGTCACCCGTGTCGGAGGTGAGACCGAGGCGCAGGTAACCGACCGCGAGGCGTTCCACGCATGGGTGCGGGACACATACCCGGACCAGTGGAGTTTCAAAATCGTTCCTGCTCGCACGGAAACCGTCGTAGATGGCGCGTTCGCGGATCGGGTGCTGGCTGCTGTGACCGCCGCCAACGTGGCCGAGTACGCCGACCCCGAATCCGGTGTCGTGCACGACGTGCCCGGGGTTGCGATCCGGCCGACCCGCAAGGCGTATTTCCGGTGGTTGTTCACCCGCACGAGCAAGTCGCAGCCGCTCGACGGCCGCGAGTTGGCCGCGCAGGCGATCCGGGCCGGCCAGATCAGTACGGACTCGCCGCCCGCGCTTCCCGCCGCTGAGCAGCCCGCCGCCGAGTAGACCCCGTGGGGCCCGCTCCGCGTGGGCGGGCCCCGGGAAGGACACCATGAGCATCGCCCTGATGACCCCGGACGAGCGGGCCGCGATCACTGCCCAGCTCGGCACCGTCACCCCCGCCGCCGCCATGCTGGTCACGGACACCGTGGCCGCCGCCGCAGGCGTGCACCGCAGCGGGTACAGCGGCGCTGCTGTCGGCCGTCTCCTCGCCGCCGACATGCTTGCCCTGGCCGCACGGCTGGTTGAGGTCGAGCAGCTGCTCGACACCACCCGCCGCACCATCGCCGCCGCAGCCACCAGCGACTACCACCACACCGTTGCGGATCTGCTGTGGGAGTTGACGCAGGCCGAAGCGGGCATCTCGAATGCCGAGCTGGACCAGGCCGAGGCCGCTGCCACCGCCGAGGCCCGCGCGGAGGCCCTCCGATGACCGCAATCGACGACGCCACCCGCAACCGCTTGATCGCGCTACTGGAAAGCGGCGCCACCAACCGCGCCATCGCCGCCGAGCTGGGGCTCGACAAGACCACCCCGGCCCGGTACCGGCGCCTGCTCGGCATTGGCCCGGCCACCCTGCCGCCGCCCCGCCGCTGCACCCTCACCATCGACGAGAAGTGGGCAACGTTCGCCCGGCCGGCCGAAGACGGCCACATGCAGTGGACTGGCCGCCTCGCCTCGGGTGTCACCCCGGTCATGACGCATCAGAGCCGCACCATCATGGCCCGGCCGGTTGCGTACCGCATCCGCACCGGCCGTGACCCGGTCGGGTACGTCAAGCCCGGCTGTGGAGCCGCGTGGTGCGTCGCCCCGGAGCACCAGGAGGACGAGCAGGACCGCACCCGCGAGCGGGCCGAGCTTGGCACCATCCTGGGGCGCCGTACGTCCATTACCGAGTGCGCCCGAGGCCACGCCGTCGCCGGGCACCGCCGCTACCTCCCCAACGGCCGGGCGTACTGCGGCACGTGCCAGGACGAAGCCAGCCACGCCCGGCGGGCCGCCGCGTGACCGCCGCCGCCCGACTCGACCGGGCCCGCCGCCACCTGGACACCCCGCCGGCCGATCCGGTCGCCGGACAACTCGCGGTCAACCTCCGCGCCGTCCGACCGCCGCGCCCGTGCGGCCACGGCAACCCCCAGTGCCGCGCGCTCCCGACCCGCCCGTACGTATGCGGCCCGCGGTGCGAGGAGCACCAGCCGAGCCGGACCCGCCCCTACACCACCCGGGAGCAGCCGTGAGGGCGTTCTACCGCGGCTACAACAGCCGCTCCGGCCACCGCGCCGCCCAGGTCCGCCGCCTCCACATCATGCGCGAGGACGGCAAGTTTCCCGGCCGGTCCGGCGAGTGCAACGCCGCCGGATGGGCCCACCGCGACAGCGACCCGGTGATTCTCGACCCACTGCCGGCCGAACCGCCGCCGGGGCTGAAGTGGTGCCCCGCCTGCATCGGCCGAGCAGCCGAACGCGCCGGGCTGCTCGCCCAGTTCGCCGCCACTCTCGCCACCCCGCAGTAACCCCCGCACGCCCCGGGGCGAGGACGAGCCCACCGCCCCTCGCCCCGGGCGCCCCACCCGCACAGGAGTCACCTTGACGCTCGACGCGCAGGACTGGGTATGGACCCGGTCCCGGTCCCGCGGCAACACGCGGCTACTCATGCTCGCCATCGCCGACGCCATCACCGGCCTGGACGCCACGGCCACCATGGGCACGGCCGAGATCATGGCCAGGCTGAACACCGCGGCCAAGTCCACCGCAAGGGATGCCGTCACTGCCGCTCTTGCTTCCGGCGAACTGGTCATCGACCAGCCCGGGGCCGGGTCGCGGGCCGCCCGCTACTGCATCCCCGGAGCCGTCAACTACGTCCGTAGCGGTCGGGAATCCCGGACACAAACCGCCCCCGCCCAGCGGTCGGGAATCCCGGACACAACGAATCAGCGGTCGGGAATCCCGGACACAACACCGCCCGCTACCGGTCGGGAATCCCGGACACAACCCATAGAGCCCGAAAACGGTTTGTGGTCGGAATTCCCGGACGCTTGTGGTCGGGAATCCGGTACCCATCACTCACCCAAGAGTGAGGGAGTGAATGAAGGTGTGAGGGAAGACGGCCCGCCGTCGTCCATCGCCCCCGACTTCGCCGTTGAGCTGGTCGACAAGATCACCGCCTCACAGATCTACGTCGCATGGGATCTCACGCCCGGCGAATGGCTCCGCATCGACGCCATGCTGAAGCGCTCCGGCACCGACATGCTCGCCACCGTCGCCGCCCGCGCTGCGGCCAAGAAGCCCGTCAGCCACGCCCGGTACTTCCTGCGCGCCTGGCAGTCGCTCCCCGCGCTCCCCGCCCCCGGAACCGTCCCCGCCCAGCACACGGCCGGCCCCGGAGCCAACGTCATCCCCTTTGCCGCCCCCGCCGCCCCGACCGGCCCCCGCCCGCTCGGCCGCGCTGCCCGTGCTGCCGCAGTCATGGCCGCCGCCCTCGAACAGGAGAACCACGCATGATCCGCACGCACGTCGCCATGCTGCTGGCCTACGCCGACAAGCTCGACCCCAACCGCGCCCCCACCGACGAAGACGCCATTCTCGAACGTCTCGACGCATGGGCCGAAGTCCTCGAAGACGTCGAAGCCAAGGCCACCCACCCCGACGGCCACGACTGGAACGCGGCCCACGCCGTCCGCAAGCACATCGCCACGTCGCCCTTCCCGATCAAGGCATCCGACGTCAGCCGTCCGTGGCACGCCTTCAAGGCTGACCTGCTACGCCGCCACACCGGCACGTTCGAGCCCAACGAACACCCCCACGTCGACCCCGACGACATCTCTGCCTACCGGGCCGCGCTGCTCGCCGACAACCACGCCGTCAGCACCGGACAGCGCCCGCCCACCCCCGTACGCGCCATCGCCCCCGCGCCCCAGGGCATCACGGAAGACGACGTTCAAGCGATGCGCCAGCAGGGCGACTTGATCCGGCACATGAAAGACGCTCACCGTGCCGCCCGCGCCGACAACGCCCGCCGAAAGAAGTTGGTCGCCCGGTACCCCGACCTGAGCGACCAGCTGTATGCCCTGCCTGGCCATGCCGCATGGTCCGGATCGGTCGGCGGTAACCCGCGCACCGCCGCGATCGTCGCCGAGGCCGAGCAGCGCGCCGCCACCGCCCGACAGGAGCAGGCCGCATGAACCGCAACACCAAGCACCCCAGCCGCACGTACAAGCGGAAGGCCAACAGCGGCGACCGCACCCGCGGTGGCCGTACGTGGCGCATCACCGCGTCATGGGACGCCCGCCCCGACCGGCCGGCCACCCGGACCACGACCGACCGCAAGGCCCGCGACCGCATGATCACTACATTCGTCAATCAGGGCGGGTACGTGATCGTTGAGGAGGCCAAGGGGTTCAAGTGGCGTACCTGGCGCGAGTTCGACGGCCCCGCCGAACTTGCCGCACGGGAACGCGCCGAGCGGGACCAGGCCGCCGCCGAGGAGCGCGAGCAGCGGCACCGCGCCGACTACGAGCAGCAGCTCGCCCGGAACGTCACCGCCCGCGCCATCGAGGCCGCGGCCGAGCACGATGCCATGGACCGCATCATGCGGCGCCCGCCGATCGCCCGCGCCGCCACCGGCCAGGCCACCGCCCGCCACATCACCGGTAGCCAGCGATGACGCCCCGCCTCACCGCTGCGCAGGCTGCGGAAGCCGTCCCTGACGGCACGTTCGGCCAGGCCCGCGCCATGCGCGAGGACCCGGGCTACGTGCCCTACCCGACACACCCCCTGGAAGCTGCCAGGCGCCGCGAAATCCTGCTCGCCGCACTCCGCGACCACCGCGCCGCCGAACGGCCCCTGGAAGGCGCATAGCCCCGCCGCAGGGGGGTGCGCCGCAGGTAGCCAGCACACCCCCCTGCACGCTATGTTTCATTCACGCACGATCGAAGTGCATGCACGCTCGAACTGAGAGCCCCGCGCTCAGACCAGAAAGGACCCGCCCATGGCCCGGCCCCGCCCCACCGCCGCATGGCGCTACTGGTCCCGCGTCCGTTTCGACGGCCCCGTCTCCCTCCACCGGCAGGCCCCCGGCCGCTGCTGGACCTGGACCGCCGGACTCAACAACCGCGGCTACGGCGGATTCAAGTACGCCGGTCGCGTCATCGGCGCTCACCGCTGGTCGTACGAGCAGCTGCTCGGCGAGATACCGGCCGGCCTGGAACTCGACCACCTCTGCCGCAACCGCGCCTGTGTCCGCCCGGACCACACCGAGCCCGTCACCCACCGCGTCAACACGCTCCGCAGCACCGGCCCCACCGCCCGCGCCGCCCGCGCTACGCACTGCCCCCACGGCCACCCGTACGACGCCGCGAACACCTACGTGACGCCCGCCGGACACCGCCAGTGCCGCGCATGCCACCGCCGCCGTACCGCGCCCGTAATCCAGCTCCACCCCACCACCACCGAAAGGCAGGCCGCCTGATGGCAGGCGAAACCCTGATCACGATCGTCGGCAACTTGGTCGACGACCCCGAACTCCGCTTCACCCCGGCCGGCCACGCGGTCGCGAAGTTCCGCATCGCCAGCACGCCGAGGACTTTCGACAAGTCCACGAACGAGTGGAAGGACGGCGACGCGCTGTTCCTCACCGTCACCGCATGGCGGTCGCTCGGCGAGAACGCGGCCGGCAGCCTCGCCCGCGGCATGCGCGTCATCGTCCGCGGCGCTCTCAAGCAGCGCTCCTACGAAGACCGCGAGGGCATCAAGCGCACCGTCTACGAGATCGAGGCCGAGGAGATCGGCCCGTCGCTCAAGTCCGCGACTGCCGCCGTCACCCGGACCAACGGCAACCAGGGCTCGGCGCAGCGCCAGCAGCAGCCCAGCAGCGGCGGATACGGCGCCCAGCAGCCCCAGAACGACCCGTGGGCCACGCAGCAGCCCAGCAGCGGCGGATACGGCGACGAGCCCCCGTTCTAACCCCGGGCGCCGACGTCCGGTCGCCGCCCGCACCGCGCGCGCGAGCACCCGCGCCGCTTCCCCTCGCTCGACTCCACACGAGACAGGAACACCACCGTGAACCACACCCCGCACCCCGCCGAGCAGCTGCTCGCCGAACTGGTCGACGACCTCGCCCACGAGCGCCGCGCCCCGCAGATCGCTGCCGACTACCTCGCCCGCCATCGCGTTATCGTGCTGGCCGAAGGCGCCGACGCGATCAGCGCACTGCCGCAGGACTACGAATGCGACCCGGGCCGCGGGGACGCCGCCGAGCTGCTGCGCCGCATGGCCACCGACGGCGCCGAGCGCCCCGCCGCCGAGATCATCCGCGAGCAGCGCGACAACATCACCTTCAACCGCGGCGACATGGTGGCCGCCCTCCGTGACGCCCTGCTCGACCCGGCCCAGCACACCCCCGCCAGCGCCGAGGCCGCCGCCCGCGTGCTGCTCGCCGCCCATACCCGCCAACTCGCCGCCGCTGCCCGCGAGCACGCCACCCAGCGCAACACGGAGATGCGCGCGACCGGTGACCGCAGCCGCACCGCCGCCGTCACCGGCATGAACACCATCGCCCGCCTGCTCGACGCCCGCGCGACCCTGTTCGACCCGCAGCCCGAGGAGCAGCCCGCGGCCCCGGCCGCCGAGCAGCCCGCCTACCGCTTCACACAGCTTGCCGTGTCCTGCCCCCGCTGCAAGGCCCCCATCGGACAGCTGTGCACCAGCCACAACGGCACCCGCGTCCGCCGCACCGACACCCACATTGCCCGGTCCGACGCGTACCACGCGCAGGAGGCCGGCCGATGACGTACCGCGAACGCCTCGCCGCCCGCCGACACCGCCGCATCCTCGCCGCACTCCCGCCCGTCACCATCCGGGCCACCGAGGCTGAGCAGCGCGACCCCGAGTGGTGCCACACCCACCAGTGCCACAGCTCCCAGTGCCAGCACTGACCACCTGACCCACCCCCGGGGCGCCGCCACCACGCGGCGCCCCCGACCGTCGGGAGCCACCATGGCCCGCAACATCGGA
This sequence comes from Streptomyces sp. NBC_00984, assembly GCF_045162475.1. Taxonomy (NCBI): domain Bacteria; kingdom Bacillati; phylum Actinomycetota; class Actinomycetes; order Kitasatosporales; family Streptomycetaceae; genus Streptomyces; species Streptomyces sp. NBC_00984. The sequence goes on along the minus strand of NZ_CP108734.1, from coordinate 5,002,725 downwards.
GCCGACCGCAACGGCGACGTCTACCGCGCCGTCATCCACTTCACCAACCGCACCGGACAGCAGTGGACCGAGTACGAAGGCCCGTACGCCAAGCCCGGCGCCGCCCGCGCCCGCGTCACCTTCTGGGGCAACCACATGGCATGCAGCGGCGGTAGTGCCACCGGCCACATCGAGAAGGCCACGACGACATGGGAGCGCGTCTGATGGCACGCCGCACCATGGCCGACCGGCGCCGCCGTACCGCCGAGCGCGAAGCCCGCCGCGACGTCCTCGCACACCTCCTGTCCCGCGTCGACCGAGGCGTCATCACCGATGCCGAACGCCCGCTGCTGCGCGCCCACGTTGAGGCCGAGTTGCGTGACTCCGACGACTTGCGCCGCACCGTGGGCGGGCAGCAGACCGCCATTCAGCGCCAGGCCGCCCAGCTTGCCGCCGCGCACGACGCCATCCGCGAAGCCGAGCAGCAGGCCGCGGACTACCTCGGACAGCTGGACATGTACCGCACCGTTGAGGAACTGCGCCGCCCCGACCGCGCCGCCCGCATCCGGGCTTTCCTCGCCGAGCAAACCGCCCACCTGATCACCCCGGAGCCGCAGCCGTGACCACCACCCCCGAGCAGGCCCTTGCCACCATCGAGCAGGGTCTCGCCGCACTCGTCCCCGGCATCCGCGCCGAGCTGGCCAAGTCGACGGCCGCGGTCGCCGAGGCTGAGCAGGCCCTCGCCGTGGAGGAGGAGCGCACCGCCCGCCACTCCCATTGGCTCACCGACATTCGCAACGCGTGCGGCGCCCCGGACTGGCCGAGCCTCGCCGACACCGTGCACCAGCTGGCAGCCCGCGCCGAGCAGGCCGAGCAGCGCCTCTCCAGCATCCGCAGCATGGCCGACGGATGGGAACGCCGGTTGCCCGCCACCATCCGCACAGCCACCGCAGCGCAAGCCGTACGCCAAGCCGCCGATGGCGACGACCGCCCCGTCATGTTCGAGATCCCCAGCCCGGATAAGCGGCAGCGCGCCGAGGCGACCCTCGCCAGCATCCGTGACGCCCGGCAGTGGGCCGACGTCTGGTCACACATCGGCATGCACTACGGATGGACCCCCGAGCAGGCCGGCCAGCGTGCCCGTACCCTCCGCCGCGCCGACCAGCAGGAAGCCCACGCCCGCGCCAAGACCACCACCGAACTCGGCGCCCGGTACATGGCCGCCGCCGACCGGTACCGGTCCGCATGGCAGTCCGCCCGCCGCCGGGCCGCCACCGCCGACCGCTACCGCCGCAACGCCGAGGCCCTTGCCGCCAAGAAGCGCCGCGCCGCCGAGCGGGTACTCGACTGGACCGACTCCTTGTGGGAGCAGCAGCAATCGAAGATCGCCGACGCCGAGGCCCGAGCCGAGCAGGCCAAAGCCGCCATCGAACGCGTGCGGGCCCTGCATGCCCCTGTCGACCACAACGGCCGCAGCATCTGCGTTGACTGCTCTGGATACGGCAACGGCAGCACCGACAACTCGCCCGTTCCTTACCCCTGCCCGACGATCGCCGCTCTCGCCGAGCAGCCCACCATTGCTGAGGAGCCGCGCCCGTGACCACCCACACCGCACCCGACGCCACCGCCACCATCGCCGCATACGACCTCCGAGCCGTCCGCGAGCAGTGGGGCGACCTCCTCGCCGCGATCGGCCGGCCGCCCCGCGCTGAGTGGCCGCCCCGCGACTCCCGCGCACTCGGAGCCGTTGCCGAGGAGGCCGACGAACCGGCCGTCGGCCGACTTCCGCTCGTGCTCCGCGAGCACCCCGCCCCGCTCAACCTCGGCGCCCTGGACGCCGCGATCAGCGTGGAGCAGGCCCTGTTTGAGTCGTGCGACGTCATCGCCGCCGCCTTCCAGCGCCCCGTTCGCCGCCGCCGCGTAGCACTGCGCAGCTTCCCGCCCCGCACGGTCATGCGCGAGGACCAGGCCGACCGCGACGACCCCGCCCGCTGGCACTACCCCGCCCCCACCTCCCCCGGCAGCCGCGCCTACGGCCTCCACTGGGCCGCGTGCTGGCTCGAAGGCCGCGCACTCGGCGAGCAGGTCGGCGACCTCTTCACCCCCCTGTCGCCGCTCGTGATCGACGACCTCGCCGCCGTCGCCCGCCGCGCCCGTACCCGCGTTGAGACCGCACTCGGCCGCGACGGGCGCCCGACCGCGCTTGACCGGTCGTGCCCGTACTGCCGAGGCCACCTCACCGCCCACACCCGCAGCGGCGACCCCATGGCCGCCACAGTGGTCTGCTCGACCGGCTCGGCGTGCACCGCGCCCGTGCTGCTCGACCGCGGCCGGCGGGTATGGGCGGGGGCCGACCTGGTCGGGTTGTACGTGGCGCTGGAGTCTGCGCAGCGATGAACCACCCGAGGGGCGCCGGAAGTTGGCCGGCGCCCCTTTACTCTGCCCACTTGCGGTACTCGGTACCGCTCAACTACGGTACCTAGTACCGCAAGGCTCCACACCTTGCCCACACCACGGGAGCACCCCCATGGACACCCACGCCGTGCAAGGCGCAGCACACCAGGCCACCGGCCACTACCGCCGCCCCGGAACCCGCACCCTCTACTGCGGACGCCCCGCCGGAGGCCGCAACGCGATCTTCGCCGCCGTCCGCGGCTGGAAACTCTGCCGATCCTGCGCCAAGGCCGAGCAGCGCGACCGCACCGAGGCCGCCACCGTCGCCGAGCAGCACCTCGCCGACGCTCCGGCCGCCCCAACACCGGCCCCCGCACGCCCCCGCCGTACCACCCCGACCGCGCCCGCCTACGTCTACGGCGCACAACAACTCGTCATCATCGGCCACCCCGCGCCCGCACAAGGCGCGCTTTTCGCGGCACGCTGAAAGGACACCATGAGCAACGACAACCAGAAGCCCACCAGTCGCATGCAAGAGGCGCTGCTCACCCTCCTCGCCGCCCACGATCAGGAGGTAGCCGCCGTCAAGAACGCCCCCACAACGACCACCCTCGCCACCCTCGCCGCGGACTACACCTACGCCGTCACGGACGAGCAGCGGGCCACGCTCGCCGCCGACGTCACCGACCGCATCACCCTCGCCGAGGCCGGCACAATCCGCCGCGCCGCCGAAGCGATCAAGCTCGGCACCCCCGGCATCATCGCCCGCGAAGCTGCGGCCGGCACCGACACCGCCACCATCGCCGCCGCACTCGGCGTGACCACGTCCTACGTCCGCCGCATCATCCGCGAACACAAGCCCCAGCCCACCACCGACGAAACCATGCACCGCCTTGCCGAGGGCATCGCAGCCATCGCCGCAGGCCGCCGATTCTCCTGGCGTATCGACACGCAGGATACCGACGGCACATGGCTCGACCGCGAACACGGCGAGGACGACGCCGCGCCGGCCACCCTTGCCCAGCTCGCCGAGCGCCTGCTCGCCGGAACCGGCGACCGCGACCGCCGCGCCCGCATCTTCGTGTGGGAAGGCGATGAAGGCCACGACGCCGGCGCCGTCTACCACGCCGAGCGCGACGCCCAGTAGTCCCACACGCAAGCGGGCCCGCCCACGACTCCACATCGCGAACGGGCCCTCACCACAGACGGGAAGCACCCCCGACCATGGCTGACAAGAAGCCTACCCAGACCAAGGCCCCGACCATCCCCGCAGTCGGCAAACCGCTATCCGTGCGCGTCCAGGACGAAGGCATGCGCGACGATCTCGCCGTCATTATGCGTACCGGCTGCACCGCATCCGACGCCGTACGACAGGCCCTCTACATGCTGGCAAACGCGTACTACGCAGCATGGGAACTCGGCGGTTACCCGCCCGGCACCGTGCCACAGATCACCGCCCACCAACTCGCCCCGTACGATGCCCGGCAGGCCACTGACCAGGCCGTATGACACCAAGCAGCACCCGTACGACACGCTGCGCCCCGCTGTACGACACGGCGGGGCGCAGCCGTACGACCGGACGGCCCGAACGTTGCGCGCGGGAGCCACCACAACCCTCCGGGCGCCTCGCCTGTCTCACAGAGCACAGACCTACGTACGGAGAGTGCCATCGTGAGACCCGCTGCTGTCCTGCTCGCCGCCGCCGCGCTGCTCGCCCTGACTGCCTGCTCGGCCGAGGACGACGCGAAGCCAGCCGCGCCAAAGGCGAGCGCCCCAACCGTCGACCATTCGGCCGCTGAGAAGGCTGCGGGTATCCCGCCAGCCCCGACCGGGGACGCCCGCGACGCGTACCTAGACGCGATCGCGGCTGTTGACCCGCAGATCATCGTGGACGAGGAGAAGGCGATCGACGCCGGGCGCAACCAGTGCGCTTCGATCACGAGCCCCAAGGCCGATTGGGCAGCAGCGCAGCGGTTCGGGAATGATGCCCGGCCGTTGACAGACGCGCAGGGCAAGGCACTGAACGAGGCACTGCGCAAGACCCTCTGCCCGAAGTGACATTGCCCGCCGTTATCGATCTGTGATCTAATCAGGGCGACCCCGGCATGCCCGGAAACGGATGGTCGTCTGCCACCGGAAACGGCAGCACCCGCGCACAGCGGCTCAAGCCGACCACCACGAACGCCCCGTCGCTCCCTCACCGCGACGGGGCGTTTCGCATGCCCGGACACAGACCACCGCGGCGAGGAGGTGACGCGTACCCATGGGCCGACCCATCACTGAGACAGACCGGCGAGCGGTACGCCGCCACCACGCCGCGGGCATGACCCGCAACGACATCGCCAGGAAGATCAAGCGCTCGCCGAGCACAGTCTCGAAGCTTGCCGCAGACATGGGGCTTACCTTCGACCGCGCCGCCGAGGTAGCCACGGCCACAGCCGTACGCAAAGCGGACCTTGACGCACGGCGTACCGAACTGGCCGCCACCCTGCATGCCGTTGCCGAGCGCGAGATCGGGCGCATGACACAGCCGCAGCTCTATTTCGAGTGGGGCGGATCCATGCACTCGTACGCCGAGCGCATGCAGCCCGAGCCGACGCCGGCCGACCGGCGCACCATGATGGCCACCGCCGGGGCCGCGCTCGACCGCTCCCTCAAGCTGGTACCGCCGAAGACCGACCCCGGCGAGCAGGGGCGCAGCGTGATCGGCGACTTGATGGCCGGTCTCGCCAGGGACTACGCGGCCCGCCACGGTGGCCCGCCCGCAGAGGCCGAGGAGGAATCGGAGGCCGCCGCCGATGGGCAGTAGCCTCGCCCTCTCCCCGAAGCAGATCGACTCCATCATGGAGGCCCGCGCCTTTCAGAACATCTGGGAAGGCTCGGTTCGCTCCGGCAAGACGATCGCCTCACTGCTTCGCTGGCTCGACTTCGTGGCCGACCGGCCCGAGGGTGGCGAACTGGTCATGGTCGGCCGGACGAGGGATTCGCTCGCCCGGAACGTGTTCGGGCCGCTCACAGACCCGAGCATCTTCGGGCCGCTCGCCCGCGACATCACGTACACCAACGGCGCCCCCACCGCGCACGTGCTCGGCCGCACCGTGCACACGCTTGGCGCCAACGACGCCCAGGCCGAACCGAAGGTCCGCGGCCTCACCTGCGCCGGGGCGTACGTCGACGAGCTGACCACGCTCCCCAGGACGTTCTACGACCAGCTCAACGCCCGCTGCTCGATCGAGGGCTCGAAGATCTTCGGGACGACCAACCCGGACAACCCGAACCACTGGGCCCGCAAGGAATACCTACTCCGTCCGCGCGAGACCCGGCTACGGTCCTGGCACTTCGTCATGGACGACAACCCGGGCTTGTCCGACGGGTACAAGGCGCGCACCAAGTCGTCGTACCGAGGGCTGTTCTACAAGCGGAACGTCTTGGGCTTGTGGGTCATGGCCGAGGGCGCCATCTACGAGGCGTACGACGAGGCAACGCACGTCGTCGACGAACTGCCGGAGATACGCCGGTACTGGATCGGCGTGGACTACGGCACGGTCAATGCGACGTCCGTGATCCTGCTCGGTCTCGGTGTCGACGACCGGCTGTACGCGTGCGCAGAGTGGCGCCACGACTCCCGCCAGGCGCAGCGGCAGATGACCGACGCGCAATACTCCGCCGCCATTCGCGAGTGGGTGACTGAGCAGGGCATTCGGCCCGAGTGGACGTTCATCGACCCGTCCGCCGCCAGCCTTATTACGCAACTCTGGTCTGACGGATACCCGGGCATTGCCCGCGCCACCAACGACGTTGCCGACGGAATCCGGTCCGTGGCATCCGCCCTCGCCGCAGACCGGCTCCGCATCCACCGGTCATGCACCGGCCTGCTCGACGAGCTACCCGGATACGTGTGGGACGAGAAGGCCGCCGAGAAGGGCGAGGACAAGCCAGTGAAGCTCAACGATCACTCGGTCGACGCGCTCAGGTACGCCGTCCACTCCACCGCCCATGAATGGCGGCACCTACTCACCATGCCGACCACCGAGGAGGCGACCGCAGCATGACCATGCCCGCGAACGGGGCGCCGTGGCCGCCGCCGCAGATGGCCGCACACTATGCCGAGATCCGTACGGATGACGCTTGGTACGCCGGTGACCGGCGCCGCCTCGCCCGCCTGTACACCCACGCCACGGAACGGGAGCAGCGCCGGTCACTGTGGGGACGCCGCAGCCTTGACCACACACCGCGCCGCGATCAGCGCCTGCACGTTCCGCTGCCGGGCGATATCGCGTCGACCAGCGCAGATCTGCTGTTCGCGGACATGCCCATGATCACCCTCGCCGACACCGCCACTCAGGACCGGCTCACCGACCTGATCGAGCACGGCCGCGTGCACTCCGCGCTGCTGTCGGGTGCCGAGCAGGCCGCCGCGCTCAGCGGGGTATATCTGCGTGTCACATGGGACCGCACCGTCGCCGCCGCCCCGATCCTCACCGTCGTACAGCCAGACGCCGCCATTCCTGAATGGTCATACGGAATGCTGCGCGCCGTCACGTTCTGGCGCGAGCTGGACGGGGCATCGACGGATACCATCTACCGGCATCTCGAACGACACGAGCCCGAGGCCATCCGGCACGCCCTGTTTGAAGGCACCAAGGACAACCTTGGCCGGGCCGTGCCGCTCACCGAGCACCCCGAGACAGCCGATATCGCGGCCTCGCTCGACGCCGACGGCGACGGGCAGACGATCAGCACCGGTATCCCGCAGCTCACCGCCGCCTACGTGCCGAACCAGCACCCGAACCGGCTGCACCGCGGGTCACCGCTCGGCCGCAGCGACTATGCAGCCCCGCTACACGACCTGTTCGCGTCGCTCGACGAGACATGGACGTCGTGGCTCCGCGATATCCGACTGGCCCGCGCTCGGCTGATCGTGCCGGCCGGATACCTGCGCGACGAAGGCCCAGGCCACGGCGCGGCTTTCGACGACGACCGCGAAGTGTGGTCACCCGTCAACATGCCCCCGAACGATGCGGGCAGCGGCATCACGCTGTCTCAGTTCCTGATCAGGGTCGAGGAACACCAGCGAACGGCCGAGGCGATCACCCGCCAGGCCGCACAGTCCGCCGGATACTCAGCGCAGAGCTTCGGGCTCGATGCTGGCGCGGCCGCGGTCACCGCGACCGAAGTGGACGCCCGCAAGGACCGCAGCATGGTCACGCGAAAGAAGAAGGTGGGGTATTGGCGATACCCACTCGCCGACATGCTGCACGTGATGCTGCTACTCGACAAGGCACTGTTCGGAGCGACGATCATCCCGGACCGGCCGCGCGTCGATTTCGGGGACGGAGTGGCCGAGTCCGAGCAGGCACAGGCAACCACGCTCGACCTACTCAACCGGGCCGGAGCCGTCTCGGCCGCCACCAAGGTCAAGATCCTGCACCCCGATTGGGACGATTCCGAAGTCCAGGCCGAGGCCGCCGCGATCCTTGCCGAGACCGGCGCAGCGGCGCCCGACCCGGCCGGATCATTTCCTTTCGGGTAGAAATCTAGTGAATCTTGTCCCAAGCGTTCGTTTCTCGGTTCCAGCCGTACATGCCGACGCCTTGCGGGATAGCTCCCAAGAGAATCCAACGTTGCCAATCCCTACTCCATTCGATTCGAGGAACAGGGGAATCAAGCAATTCCGGGACGAGCGCTCGATCAAGGGCAAGCAAATGAGCGATGGCCTCGGCTGGAAGGTCAGCATGAACCGTCACAACCCATCCCCGCTCACTGCGTAGATTGACCGGCTGCGGCGATTCAGGATTCCCACTCGAATTGCCGGGCAATTCTCGACGAAGAAATGCCCGCAGTGCGCTGCGCGTACCGCTTTCGATCGCACCCGCGAACTTCTCACCAAAATGAGTAGCAACAGACTGTAGGAAGGGCGTCAACGCCATCCCTACAGCCACAGTGGCGGCGACTTCGGAAAGACGACCAAGGGCCTTATCTTGGGGATTCCACCCAAACTCGTCACGACCCACTTGATCTTTAAATGACTCCAGCAACTCAATGAGTTCATTCACTTCTCCATCTTCCTCTTGATATTTCGACATTCTGCCTCCCCTCGAAGCGGAGCACGGCAATTGAAGCGCCCCGGTTTCTAGGTTAGAGGCAAACAGGGGGTGGGGGGTGCCGTTTCACCCGGGCATGGTTGAAGACCTCGCCGCCGGTACACGTGACCTGTACGCCGCTGCCGAGGAACGCCTACTCGGCATCATCGCGAGGCAGTTGGAGGGCGGGTATGACTCGCCGCAGTGGGCCGAACGGAAGCTGAGCGCAGTCTCGGCACTGCGCCGCGCGTCTCAGGGCGTAGTCGACGAACTCGGCCAGGCCGTCACGCTGGAAGTCTTCAACGTGACGGCCGAGGCGTACAACGTCGGCCACCGCGCCGGAGTCGCCGAACTCGGCGCACTGTCTGACGACGCCCGCCGGCTGGTCGACGACATCACCCCGCAGGCGCAAGCCGTCGACCGCCTCGCACAGCAGACCGTCGACCGCGTCACCGACACCCACCGCAGCATTCTGCGGACCATCGTCGACCGCTTCCGGGCGATCGTGGCGCAGGTGGCCGCGACACCGCTTCTTGGTATCGGCACCCGCCGCCAGGCCACGCAGGACGCCATGCAGCGATGGGCGGACGAGGGAATCACCAGCTTCACCGACCGCGCCGGCCGCCGCTGGAAACTCACCTCCTACGCCGAAATGGCCGTCCGTACCGGGGTGGCCCGAGCGGCGACCGAGAGCCACATGCGGACGCTGGAGACGGCCGGCGTCGAGCTGGTCATCGTCAGTAACGCTCCGCGCGAGTGCCCGCTCTGCCGCCCGTGGGAGTCGCAGATTCTCGCGATCAGCGGCCCGGACGGTGCCCGCACGGTCAAGGCCGAGCACGCGACCCAGGACGGCGAGCAGGTGCCCGTGCACGTCGCCGGGACGCTCGACGAAGCACGCCGGGCAGGGCTCCAACATCCGAACTGCCGTCACAGCGTCGCCGCGTACACACCGGGCATCACCCGCCCGCCCGCGCACGGGGGCAGCGACCCCGAGGGGTACGAGGCCGGGCAGCGACAGCGCGCCATTGAGCGCGCCATCAGGAAGTACAAGAACCGCGCCGCCGCAGCGACCACGCCCGAGGCCACCCGCGCCGCGAACGCCAAGGTCAGGCAGTGGCAGGGCGCCATGCGTGACCACCTTGCCGCAAACCCGGACCTGCGCCGTCTCCGCGCCCGCGAGCAGCCCGGGGCCAGCAACCTACCGAAGCCCGCTGCTGTGCCCAGCAGCCCGTACGTACAGGCCGCCCGCGTACGCTCCGGCGACGCCGCGACCATGCGCGAGATGACCGACGAGGAAATGGGCACCGCCATGCGGGCCGCCTCGCTCGACGACGCCGACCGCGGCCGAATCGCGGCCGAGCTGGACCGCCGCTACCCGCCCGACCCGCTGCCGGCCGCAGCCGCAACCGGTGACGCCGTGGCGAACATGCTCGCCGACCGGGCCGCGGTTGACGATGCACTCGCCCCCCTGCCGGAGCCGGAGGAGTGGGGCGCACTCGCCAACGATGCGAAGTTCGCGGACGAGTTGGCCGCCGCGGTCAAGGCCGCCGAGGAGCGCGGCACCGAAGCGCGCGACCGGATCACCAGGGCCAAGGCGCGCGAGATGTACGCCGAGTATGTCTACCGGCAGTATCTCGACGCCGAAGAGGCCTGCCGCGGGTACCTACTCAACAAGCGCGCGCAGGTCGACGGCATCGACCCCATGTCTCTGTTCAGCGGGCCCGCTCGTATTGCGCACGCCCGTGCTTCCGACGAGTTGCGCGAATGGTGGGCGAAGCACGGCCGGTTGACGCAGGCTGAGTTCATTGAGAAGGCGACCGGCGAGCGGCAGCGCTGGGCCGAGGGCGCCCGTAAGAACGAGTCGGACCACCAGAACAAGAGGTGACCATGGGGACGCGCGAGGACGTCACACGGGCCGTAGGCGAGGGGGCCGAGGCTGGGCGCCGCGGCGACCTTCCGACCGTATGCCCGTATCCGCGCACGTCTCTGCTGCGCTCGGCATGGGTCCGCGGGTACGCCCGCGCCCGCCCGCTCACCGCCGACGACGCCCGCGCCGAGTAGGCGCACCACAGACCGCACCACCCCGGGGCCCGCCAGGAGCGGGCCCCTTCTGCATGCCCACGCCCGCCAGGAGCGGGCCGGACGCCCCAGGAGGGCAACCCATGAGCGAGACCACGACCAGCACCGGAACCGGGGACACCGGGCAGCAGGGCGACCCCACGGGGACCGGGCAGGATCCGGCGACCACCGCGCCGCCGAGCACCAACCCGGCCGCCACGACCGGTGACGGGCAGGACCCGGCCGCGACGATCGCCCGACTCGAATCGGACCTTGCCGCCGCCCGCAAGGAGGCGGGGAAGACCCGTGTCACGGCGAAGCAGCAGGCAGCCGACGACGCACGCTCGCAGTTTGCGCAGGAGATCGGCAAGGTGCTCGGTCTGGTGCCGGGCGACACTCCGACGGACCCCGCGCAGCTGACGCAGCAGCTCACCGAGTCGCAGGCTCAGGCCCGACAGACCGCGGTCGAACTTGCGGTGTACCGCACCGCGCGTGCCGCCGGGGCCGACCCTGACGCCCTGCTCGACTCCCGGGCGTTCGCGGCCTCGCTCGCCGACACCGACCCGAGCGACACCGACGCCATTACCGCCGCCATCAAGGCCGCAGTGCAGGCAAACCCCAAGCTCGGCGGCGCGCCGGCCGGACCGCCCCGCGGCGGCGCCGACTTCACCGGCACCCAGGCCGGAGGCGTCACCCCCGCACAGTTCGCCGCCATGGGCTACGCCCAGCGCGCCGAGCTGTTCCAGACCGACCCCGACACCTACCGGCGCCTCGCCGGATAACCCCGAGGAGTACCCATGGCTGAGACCAAGGCCGCGAACCTGATCGTCCCCGAAGTCTGGGGCGACATGGCGCAGGCGAAGTTCACCGGCGCCGTGCGCGTTGGCGCATCGTCCGCTGTCCTCACCGACAACACCCTGACCGGCCAGCCCGGTGACACGATCAACTTCCCCAAGTGGACCGCGCTCGGCGAACTCGACGACCTCACCGAGGCCGTGGCCATGGGCACCACCGCCATGAACCAGACGTCGGACAAGGCCACCATCAAGGAGGCCGGTAAGGCGGTCGAGCTGACCGACACCGCCGTTCTGACCGCGCTCGGCGACGCGAACGCTGAGGCCCATCGGCAGTTCGGCATTCTCGCGGCCCGGAAGGTCGACGCGGCCCTGATTGCGCAGGCGCAGGCCAACGAGACCGCGCAGGGCGGAGGGAACCCGTACAGGATCACCACCGCCGCCGGGAAGACCCTGTTCACGTGGAACGATGCGGTTGTTCCCGCGATCGCAGCATTCGGCGACGAGTGGGATCCGGCGGAGTTCGCCGGAATCTTCCTCAACTCGGCGCAGCTGGCCGACGCGTACGCCGACGAGCGGTTCATCGACGCGTCCAAGCTGGGCGCTCAGACCCCCGTGACGACGGGGCAGATTGGCGTCATCGCCGGACTGCCCGTGATCATCACCAACCGGATCGCCGCTGGCACGTTCATGCTGCTCAAGCGCAACAGTCTGGGGCTGCTGTACAAGCGGCGCCCGCTGGTCGAGACCGACCGCGACATTCTCAAGCGCACCACCGTCATCGCCACCACCGTGCACTACGCCGTGAAGAGGCTGGACGACAAGGGTGTGTGCATCGGCACCCTCGCCACCACCTGATCAGAGAGGAGTACGCCGCCGTGCTGTTGCGCCGCCACCACAAACCGGCCCCGACCGAGCCCAACGAGCAGACCGAGAGCGCCCCGCAAGCCAAGCCCGCGGGGCGTCCGCCGTCGAAGCCCAAGCCGAAGGGGTGACCGATGCCCCGTGTGTACGCCACTCCCGAGCAGCTGGCGGAGTACACGGGGCAACCCGCCCCGGCGGACGCCGCCCGGCTGCTGACCCGCGCGTCTGAGGATGTGGACGACGCCCTACTCACCGCGGTCTACGACACCGACGCCGACGGCATGCCGACCGAACCCGCGATCGTGGCCGCGCTCGCCAACGCCACGTGCGCGCAGGTCGAGTACGTGACCGCACAGGGCGGAGACGACACCGGAGCGGCCGGCCAATGGGACTCCGTGAGCATCGGCCCCGTGAGCATGTCTGGCCGCAAGGGCGGGCCCGTCGGTGTGGCGGTCGACGTCGGACCGCGCGCACAACGAACTCTGGCCCGCGCCGGATTGCTGCCGGGGGTGATCTGGTGAGGGCCCCATCGTGGCTGATGCCGCACCGCATTACCGTCCAGCGGTACCGGGGAGACGGACCAGTCGGGCCGGTCTACTGGCCGCCGGACGCCCCCATGGCCGCGCTTGTCTCCGAGACCGTACGGACCGTGCGGGACCGGACCGGCGCCGAGGTCACATCCACCGCACAGATCATCGCCGAGCCAGGGCTCGACTGCCCGCCACAGTCCCGGATCACGCTGCCGTCCGGCCGCATCACAACCGCGCTGCACATCGCCCCACACACCGCGCCGGGCCTACCTGTGCCGCAGTCGACGGAGGTGTTCTGCGAATGACGCAACGTGCACGACTGACGTGGAACGGCGAGCAGGTGATCCGAGGAACCCGCGAGGGTGCAGCCCGCGGGCTCCGGCTCGGCGCCGAACACGTTCTTCAGGCCAGCCGCGAGCGGGTACCGATCGAAGAGGGCACCCTCGAACGATCCAGCACGGCGACGGTCGACGAGCAGCAGCTCACGGCCGCAGTCGCCTATGACACCCCGTACGCCGTCCGTCAGCACGAGGAGATGGACTACCGGCACGACGCAGGGCGGACCGCGAAGTACCTGGAACAGCCGATGTCGGCCGAGGCCGCGGCGGTCGGCCGGATCATCGCGGCGCAGCTGCGGCGGTCACTCCGGTGAGCTACACAGCCGACGTCGCCGAGGGTCTGGCCGAACTGCTCGACGAGCAGGGTCTCGGTACGTATGGGCCCCCGGATGAGCCGTACCCCACCGAGGGCACGGCGATTGTCCTCGGCGTGATGCCCGCGGCGCCGGATCGGGTCATCTGCCTGACGCCGTACTCGGTCGAGGACACGGGCGGCACGGACGCGGTCACGGCCGTGCAGGTGCGGATGCGTGCTGGCCGCGACCCCCGCGAGGTCTACGGCCTGGCCGACGCCGTGTGCGACCTCTTGCATGGCCGTGAGGGATTCCACCTGCGGACCGTCCAAGTGGCCCTGATGTGGCGCCAGTCCGAGGCGCAGCTCGGCTTGGACAGCAACGGCCGCATGGAGCTGACGGCCAACTACTACGCCCGGACCACCAGGCCGGGCACCAACGCTTACGAGTAGGAGCACCACCATGAGTACCCCTGTCGAACCCGCAGTGACCGCGCTTGCGCGCAGGTGGCGGCTTGAGGTCAACGTCGGTACGACCTCTACCCCGGACTGGAAGCTGTGCCCGGGAGTCACGGAATTTCAGCCGGCCGCCGAACCCAACATCGAGGACAGCAGCGACTACGACAGCGACGGTTGGGCCGGGAACACCAAGACCGGCCAGAGCTGGGAACTGTCGGTCACGATCAACCGCAAGATCGTCGACACGGCCAAGACCTACAACGCGGTACACGAGGCGCTGCGCCTCGCCAGCTTCGCGTACGGGTCGGCGTCGCTGGTGCACGTCCGCTACATGGACCGCAACGGTCTGCCGGAGGCGTACGAGGGGCACGCCCTGGTGACGTGGGCACCGTCCGGCGGTGAGTACACCGCACTGGATCAGGTTGAGGTCACCTTCACCGGGGACGGCGCGCTCCTGCCGATCACCAACCCGCTCGCCTCGGAGGGGTCGTGACGACCGACTTTCAGGCGCTCGCCGACTTCCTCGATGACTACCTCGAACTGCCCGTGGTGGGCCGGGACGGGGAGACGCGGACGTACCGGATCGAGGACCCGTCGGCCGAGGACGGCATCCGAATCGAGCGCATCACGACCATGGCCGCGCGCCTCGCCGCCGGTGGCAGCGCCGACATGGCGCCCGCGCTCGACGACGAGCAGGAACTCGATCTGTACCGCATGTGCCTCGGCGACACGTACGAGGAGCTGCGCGCGGATCTTTCGTGGGGTCGCTTCCGGCATGTGGCACTCACGGCCATGATGTGGATCACCGCCGACCGTGAGACCGCCGCCGCGTACTGGGCGACCGGGGACGCCCCGGGAAAAGCTCAGAATCGGGCGGGCCGTCGGCAGGCGTCGCGCGCCTCCTCGGCGTCGGGTGCGGCGAGTACGACCCCGAAACGGGGCTCTACGAGTGGTACGAGGGCGGGCTCGCCGCGCAGCCGCAAGGCCGCGGCGCCCCGTCCCTGACCTGGGATGCGCTGCTGGGCCAATGGGCCCTGATCGAGTGCGACTTGCACCAGGTCTACGGCATCGACGCGTCCAGCGGAATCCTGCGCGACCGGTCGTGGCGATGGCTCCGCGTCCGCATCTTCGGCCTCCTCTCCACTGAGTGCCGCATCAACCGCCACTTCACACCGCCCGACCACGGGCAGAAGGGGGGCCGGTGATGGCGCTCACCGTTGGCGAGTTGACCGGCTACATCACCATCGACGACGGTCAGGTCAGGCCCGCGCTGCGCCGCACGGAGGGGGATCTACGCGCGGCCGGGCAGCGGATGACCGGGGATGCGGACCGGTCCGGGCAGGCTGCTGGGCAGGCGCTTGGCGAAGGGTTCGTTCGGGCGTCCGACGGCTCGATTCGCGACGCCCGGGGCCGGTTCGTCCAGGCCGGCCGAACCGTGGGCGGCGCGGCCGGTGATGCCCTCGGCGACGGTCTGCGCCAGGGCGCTGATGATGGCGCCGACGATGCGGCGCAGGCCGCCGAGGGCGGTTTCTCAAAGATCAAGCTGGCCGCTGCTGCGGCTGGTGTCGCGGCCGGCGCGGTCCTGATGGCAGGCATCGGGCAGGCGCTCGACCAGTCCCGCATCACGGGCAAGCTCGCCGCCCAGCTCGGCACCACCCCCGCGGTGGCGCAGCAATACGGGAAGATCGCCGGTCAGATGTATGCGGCCGGGGTGACCGAGGATTTCCAGGGCGCCGCGGACTCGATCTCTGCGACCATGCGCGCCGGTCTCCTCCCGACCGGTGCGACGAACTCGCAGATCAAGAGCATCGCTACGAACGTGAGCGACCTCGCCACCACCTTCGAACTGGATTTGGGGCAGACCGCAAACGCTATCGGGCAGATCATGAAAACTGGCCTTGCCCCGAATGCCAAGATGGCGCTTGACGTCATCACCAAGGGCCTACAGGGAATGGGGCCGCGCGCCGACGACATCGCCGATACCTTCAATGAATATTCGGTGATCTTTCAGCGTCTCGGACTGAATGCGCAGAGTGCTACCGGCCTTATGTCGCAGGGCCTCAAGGCTGGCGCGCGTGATACCGATGTTGTCGCTGATGCTCTCAAGGAATTCACGATTGAGGGTGTCGCCGGTAGCGACAAGATTGTGTCTGGATTCAAGAACATTGGGTTGAATTCCAGTCAGATGGTCCAGATGATTTCCGCAGGTGGCCCGAAGGCTACACAGGCTCTGCAAATGACGCTCGACAAGTTGCGCGCCATGGAGGATCCCGTTAAGCGGGATGCCGCCGCTACCGAGCTTTTCGGCACGAAGTCGGAGGATGTACAGAAAGCCCTTCTTGCTCTCGACCCGTCAAAGGCAGTTGGCGCACTCGGGAATTTCTCCGGCGCCGCCGATAAGGCCGGTAATTCACTGCGGGACAACGCAGGAACTCGCGTTGAGGCATTCAAACGGAGCCTTGAACAGGGCGTCGTAAATGTCCTCGGATCGCAGGTCATTCCGGCGCTGATGCGCTTCGGTACGTGGGCGCAGCAGAACTCCGGCACGCTTCAGATACTGGCCGGCGTGATCGGTGGTGCGCTGCTGCCGGTTCTAGTGCTCATGGGGGTTACTGCGACGGTCTCGGCCGCTCAGACCGTGGCTGCATGGGTGACGTCGGGTGCGTCTGCGCTCGCATCGGCTGGCACGCAGGTTGCCGCAGGTGCGCGCGTGGTGGGCACGTGGCTGCTCATGGGCGTACAGGCGATGATCCAGGGTGCGCGTATGGCCGCAGCGTGGGTGATTGCCATGGGTCCGATCGGGTGGGTGATCGCCGCAATCGTCGGTCTTGCCGCGCTGATCTACGCCAATTGGGATCGGATCAAATCCGCCACGAGTGCCGCGTGGGACTGGATTTGGGGGAAAATTAAGGGCATCGGCAAGAGTATCGTGACCACGATTCTCAATTTCGTGTTCGGTGCACTGAGGGCTTGGGACAAGCTGAAGATTCAGATTGCCCTGAAAATTGTTCAGCTCGTCACTTACGTGCGCGGTCTTCCCGGTCGGATTAAGGGTGCTATCGGCAACCTTGGGTCGCTCCTTCTCGAAAAGGGGAGGAACGTCGTCCAGGGCCTTTGGAATGGCATCAAGGGCATGGGCGGCTGGATTAAGGGCAAGCTGATCAGCTGGGCCAAGTCCATGATCCCTGGCCCGATTGCAAAGGCGCTCGGCATCCACTCGCCGTCGAAGGTGACCACAGCTCAGGGCCGGTGGATCGCGCGCGGTCTGATTGACGGTCTGACTGGATCGAGCAAGCAGGTCAAGGCGGCATCGACCAAGCTCGCGGACATGGTGACCGATGGTCTTCGGCCGGGCAAGAAGCGGTCGAAGGCTCTCGGAAAGATCAGCAGCGGTAGTAAGAAGCTGATCACGCTTGCCACCCGGGAAGCGAAGATCGCAGGTCAGCTGAAAGCAGCTCAGAAGAAGGTCGCCGACCAGATCAAGGACCGCGACAAGCTCGCCGCAGACGTACGAAAAGGCGTTCTTGACGCGGGGAACATCACGTCCGGGGGCGGGATCTCTTCGGCCGAATCGATCCTCAACAACCTGACGTCCAGGGTCGCGCAAGCCCAGCAATTTGCGCGGCAGCTTGCCACGCTCCGAAAGAAGGGTGTGCGGTCCGACCTGATTGCGCAGATCGCACAGGCCGGGGTCGAGCAGGGCGCCGGATCCGCTGCTGCTCTGGCGAACGCCTCGGCGTCGCAGGTGCGGCAGATCAACAGCCAGCAGGCTGCTTTGGTCAAGGCGGCCGACGGTGCCGGTAAGACCGCCGGTGACGCCATGTACGGGTCCGGGATCCAGGCTGCGCGGGGGCTCGTGAAGGGTCTCCAGTCGCAGCAGAAGGCGATCGAACGGCAGATGCTGACGATCGCCAAGGGGATGCAGAAGGCGATCCGGCAGGCGCTCGGCATCCACTCGCCGTCGCGGGTCATGGCCGCTGTCGGCCGGTACATCCCGCAGGGCCTCGTACGGGGCATTGACGGGGGCCGCGGCGCGGTCGATGCGTCGATGGCGGCACTGGTCGATCCGTCCGCCGTGCCGGTCCCTGCGGGGTCGGCTGCTGGCGGCGCGGTCGGTACGGGTGCGGGTGGTCCGGCCCGGACCGTAATTGAAATCCGGTCGTCCGGGTCGCGCCGTGATGACGCGCTCCTCGAAGAGCTGCGGCACGCAATCCGCGTCCGTGGCAGTGACGTGCAACTCGTACTTGCGGGCAAGAGAGTCAGGAGGTAAGCGGTGGCGTTTCCCGAGGATCCGCTCGGTCTGCGGGCCGAGCTGCTGCTCGCCGGGGCATGGACGGACATCACGCCTGACCTGTACACCCGGGAGCCGGTTCAGATCACACACGGCACGGCGAGCGAGGGGGCGCAGCCGGATCCTGCGTCTTGCTCGCTTCTCCTCAACAACCGCACGGGCCGGTACTCCCCGCGCAACCCCAGCAGCCCGTATTTCGGGCTGCTGGGGCGGAACACGCCGTGCCGGGTGTCGATCTCAGGGGCCGAGGCGTACCTCGATCTGGACGGCACCTCGGACGCGTACGCCCGGACCCCGGACGCTGCGCCGCTGGACATCACCGGAGACATTGACATCCGAGTGGAGGCTACGACCGATTGGAATGCGGCCGGCAGTCACGCACTGATCGGCAAGTGGATCAGTGCGACGAATCAGCGGTCGTATCTGCTGCGGCTTACTGATGGTCTGCTGATTCTGAACTGGTCGCCGGACGGGGCATCGACGTACTTCGCGCAGCAGCCTCTACCGGCGCTGCCGCCGCGTGCTGCACTCCGGGCGACACTGGACGTGAACAACGGCCAGGGAGGCTTTACCGCCACACTGTGGTGGGCGCCGACGATGGACGGACCGTGGGAGCTGATCGGCGCGCCGATGCCGGTCAGTCCGGCCACGACCATCTACGCCGGTACGGCCCCGCTCGACCTCGCCCCATCGACCGCTGCCGGCGTCGAGCCGATCGCGGGACGGATCCACCGAGCGGAAGTGCGGGCGGGCATCGGCGGCACGGTCGTTGCCGCGCCCGACTTCCGGGCCCTGGCCGACGGCGCTACCGGCATGACCGACAGCGCAGGGTGCGTGTGGACGCTCGGCGCGGCGGCTGAGGTGACGCACCGGCAGGGGATATTTCACGGCGAGGTGTCCGAGTGGCCGCCGCGCTGGTCTGCGAGCGAGCAGGACGCATGGGTGCCCGTGCAGGCCGCGGGCATCCTGCGCCGCCTCGGCCAGGGACGCCGGCCGCTGCAATCTACGCTGCGCCGCCGGATCCCGTCCGCGCCGGGGCTGCTGGCGTACTGGCCGATGGAGGACGGCGAGGGAGCCACCCAGCTCTACTCACCGATCGATGGTGTGCAGCCGATGAAGGTCTCAGGGCTCGACCTGGCGGCCGACGACAGCTTGCCCGGATCGGCTGCGCTGCCGACCCTTGGCGACGTAGCCACATTGTCCGCGCGGGTGCCTGCTGCCCCGGGCCCGGGGTGGCATGTGGAGATGGTCTACCGCCTGCCGACGATGCCGGGACTTCAGACAGAGATTCTGCGCGTGGCGGTGACAGGGTCACAGGCCCGTACCGTGCACGTCTTCGCGAGCACTTCAGGCATCCGGCTTGAAGCGCGGGACAGCAACGGCGACATGCTCGCGTTCATCGTGTTCACCGAGGCCGCTTCACTCACCGACTTCGTGGGTGTCTGGAACCGGCTGGCAATCTTCGTCTCGGACAACGGGGCGGCCGGCACTCGGCTGGTCTGTGCCTGGCGCGACATCGCCGACGGCAAGTGGTGGTACGCCACGACCAGCTACGCCGGGGCAATGGGCTCCGTCACCGCAGTGACAGGGTCCTGGACGTCGGGTGGCACACAGGGCATGACCATCGGGCACCTGTCCGTTGCCGCCGTGCCTGGCACCGGCACCACCCCCGGGACCACGATCTACAACGGCGCCGACCGCGCATTTGCCCGTGAAACCGCGGTTCAGCGGCTGGTGCGTCTCGCAGGCGAGGAACCTCAGCTGATGCTGAGCACTCGCGACGGCGACGCCACCGCAACGTCTGAGCAGATGGGGCCGCAGGGTCAGGCCGAGCTGATGACGCTCGTGTCCGAGGTCGTCGAGACCGATGGCGGGATTCTGTACGAGCAGATGGACCGGCTGGGGCTGGTGTACCGGGACCGCGCCACCCTGTACAACCAGCGGCCGGCCCTCACTCTGGACTACGCGGCCGGGCAGGTCGCGCCGCCGCTGGAACCAGTCGACGACGACGCCGAGCTGCGCAACGACGTCACCGTGACCCGGCAGGGCGGATCGTCCGGCCGGGCCGTGATCGAGTCAGGCCCGCTGTCGGTGCTCCCGCCGGAACAGGGCGGGGTAGGGGTGTACGAGGAGGCCGTAACGCTGTCGCTCGGCAACGACGATCAGCCGTACCGGATAGCGGGATGGCGTGCGCACCTGGGCACGTGGGACGAGGCCCGGTATCCGACCGTGCGAATTCGGCTGCACCGACACCCGGACCTGATTCCGGCAGCGCTCGGGCTCAGGCCGGGTGATCTCCTGCGGATCACCAACCCGCCGCACTTCACCGGGCCGGGCCCGCTCGATCTCCTGGTGCGCCAGATCCAGCATCAGCCGCTTCCGCGTACGTGGGAGGTCACCTTGTCGTGCACTCCTGCCGGTCCGTACCGGATCGGGGTAATGGATGATCCAGTGCTCAGCCGGGCGGACACGGACGGATCGGCGGTGTCGGGGGATTTCAGCGCCTCGGACACCTTGATTCGGGTGGCGACGCCGGCCGGGCCGGTATGGACGCAGGACCGTGCCGAGCTGCCGTTCGACATCCGGGCCGGGGGTGAGGTCATGACCGTGACCGACATTGTGGGCATTCGCGGCGACCGTTTCGACCGGTCCGTGACCAACGGGTGGGGCACGGCCACATCGGGCCAGACGTGGACGACGACCGGCGGCGCGGCCTCGGACTACTCGGTACAGGGGGGATGACGTGGCAGACAAGTACGGGAGCTACGCCGAGCTGGCCGCCGCTGAAAAGGAAGGCGTGGCGTACAGCCGGACCGCGGTCGCTCCGGCCGGGGCGACGTGGGCCGCCATCGCTATCCACGGGGGCGGAATCGAAGGCGGCTCCGGCGAGATGGCCCGCGAGATATCGCGCGGCGGGGTGGCCATGGCCTACTACGAGTTCGCTGGCCTCAAGAAGGCCAACAACGTGGACTTGCACATCACGTCGACCCATTTCGACGAGCCGATGGGGCAAGCCCTGGTGGCCAACGTCCGGCGGTGCCTGTCCTTCCACGGATACGTGGGGACTGACGGTGTGCCGGAGACCGCGATCGGCGGTCTCGATACCGAACTGGTCGCGCGGGTCACCGCAGCACTGACCCGCGCCGGGTTCGCCGTGAACACCGCGCCGAGTGAGATCGCGGGGACCGACCCGCTCAACATCTGCAACCGCACCCGCAGCGGTGGCGGTGTGCAGCTGGAAATGTCCCGCGCGCTCCGGAACTCGTTCTTCCCGAACGGGGAGAACACGAAGTCAGTCCGCGACTCCGGGGCCCGTACCGCCGTGTTCTACCGGTACGCATCGACGATCCGGGCCGCGCTGATGGGCCGCGGTCTGATGACCATGGGTGCCGTGAATTCGTCGCGGTGGGCGCTGATGCCGGGGCCGTCCCGGAACGTGGACCTGTCCGCCACGGTGGCCACCGACGTACTCGCGGCCGGAGGCGGGCAGTTCGTCGCCCTGGCGGCCCGCGCGCTCGACACGAACAACGCCTACTTGGCGCGGCTGGAGTTCTCGGCGGCACAGGCCGTGATCCTCACTCTGCGGAAGCGGGTCGCGGGCACGGAATCCCTGCTGGTGCAGAACACCACCGGCCTCACCCATGCGGCCGGGGCCCGCTTCGGGCTCCGACTCCAGGTGACGGGCACAACGCTCCGGGCCCGTGCCTGGCAGGCTGCCGCACCGGAGCCGACCACGTGGCAGGTGGAAACGAGCGACACCGATCTGACGGATACCGGGCAGGTCGGGATGCGCGCCATCCTGTCGACTACCTACACAGGGACGCTCCCCGTGACGGTCTCGTGGGGCAACTTCAACGCGTCGTCGACTGTGCAGTATTTCGCCGTCACCCGGGCCGTAAACGGCATCAGCAAGCCGCAGACAGCCGGGACGGATGTCCGGCTGGCCCAGCCCACCATCGTCGCCCTGTGAGGACCCACCCATGACTCTGTGGCAACCCGGCATGCGGATCACCGCAGCCAGACTCAACGATTTCACCCCGGTTCCGCTCGCTTCGACCGCGACCCCGGCCGCCGCTTTCACTCTGACGTCCTTCACCGCGCGCAAAACCGGCGGGGTGGTGGAGTGGTCGATCATCCTTGTCCGCAACGGAGGCGCGATTACCGCCGACGCCAAGGGCAACATCGGCGACACGGACTGTGCGACCCTCCCGAGCGACTGCCGGCCGGGCGCCATCTACTTTGCTCCGTTCGACACAGCAGGCATCGCATCGGGCGCTGTCCGCGTCGCCACCAACGGGTTGTGCACGCTGACATCACTCGACCCGACGGCATCGATCGCCAGCGGCGCGACTGTGAACTTCTCCGGCGCGTTCGCGGCCGGATAGCCCTCTTCCCTCTTCTCGCCCCGAGCCGTGACGGCCGGGGCCTTTTTCATGTCTGGAGACACCCATGGCAACACCGCTCACCGACAAGGTGATTGCGACCGCGCGGGCCGAGATTGGCTACCGCGAGGGCAAGACCAACGGCCACTGGAACAACAAGACGAAGTACGGCCCGGCCGTGCCGGGCCTGGAGTGGGCAGACTGGCAAGCGTGGTGCGGGACTTTCGTGTCGTGGGTGGCCATGACCGCCGGGGCCGCCGAACTGTTCCCGCGTACTGCGTCGTGCGCGGCCGGGGTGAAGTGGTTCAGGGACCGAAAGCGATTCAGCGAGTATCCGGCGGTCGGGGCGCAGGTGTTCTACGGGACGGGGGGAAGCAGCCACACGGGCATCGTCGTCAGCTACACCGCAGACACGATTACGACCGTCGAGGGCAACACGAACGCGAACGGCTCGGCCGAGGGTGACGGGGTGTACCTGAAAACGCGAAAGCGCCGGGATGCGTACGTGTACGGGTACGGGTACCCGGACTACCCGGAAGGCATCCAGTCTGCCGATCCGGCGTGGGCGGGCAAGGCACCGAAGCCGACCGCGCCGAGCAAGCCCTCGAAGCCGACCACGCCGAAGCCGTACGCGCCGCCCGCGTTCCCGGCCGGTCTCGCCCCGGGCCGCAAGTCGCCCTCGGCGCGCGGGCTTCAGCGGGCGCTCAAGGCCGCGGGGTTCATGTCCGCCGCCATCGCCGAGGCGGACACGTACGGGCCCGCCACACAGGCCGCGGTCGCCCGCTTCCACCAGGCGCACCCCGCCTACCGCGCCGCCGGACAGCACTACGACCCCGCCATCGGCCCCAAGGGATGGGCCGCGCTCCACACCATCGCCTACGGCCGGAAGAAGTGACCGCCATGAAGCCGAGCACCAAGCGCAGCATCCGTACCGCGATTCAGGCCGCGGTCGGCGTGGCCGCCGCGCTCCCCGCGATTGTGGCCGCGTCCGGCATCCCTGAGTCGCTGCCGTGGGTCGCGGGTGCGCTCGCCATCGCGGCCGGCGCCTCCCGGGTCATGGCGCTGCCGGTCGTCGAGCAGCTGCTCGCCCGACTCGGCATCGGCCTCGCCGAGGACGGACGCCCGTGACCATCCCCACCCCATCTGACCCGGCCGCGGTCGCAGTCGAGTTGGAGAAACTGCGCGGCACGATGGAGACGGGTTTCGCCACAGTCAACGGCAGCCTCGCCCTGGTCGCGCAGCGCACCGACCAGACCGACCGCGTACTAGACGACCACGAGAAACGTCTCGACGCCCTCGAACGGAACCGGTGGCCGCTGCCATCCCTGGCCGCGTTGGTCGGTGTGGCTGGCCTCGCCGTATCCCTGTGGCGGTAGCCGCCATGCAGCGCAACGCCCCCTTCCGCACCGTGCGGGAGGGGGCGGTTTCGTACGTCCGGGGTACACGAAGGCCCCATCGTCGCGGGGAAGATGGGGCCTTCGAAAGCACTCGCCGTCGGCGTGGCGGGTACCGTTCTGGTGTCGAGTCAGAACGGAGCCAGTATGCACGCTCTTCCGCATGACCACACCGGCGCACGCATCAAGCGGCTGCGCCTTGAGAGACACCTCACCCAACGGGCCCTGTCGGACCTGTCCACCGTTCCTTACAGCACCCTCGCCAAGGTCGAGCAAGGCGTGACCGCAGCGTCCCCTCACATCATCGCGAGCGTGGCCCGCGCTCTGCGAGTAGAGGTCGCCACCGTGACCGGTCAGCCGTACGTGACCGAGCTCCGTGCGGATGAGCTGGACATACTGATCCAGCCGATCCGGGAGGCGCTCGATCTTTTCGACCTCGGGCCGGACCCGAACGTCTCACCCCGCCCGCACGCCTTGATTGCCGCAGATGCTGACGAACATCTCGTCGCAGTTCGAGCTGGAGAGATTAAGCGAGTCGCGGGGGAGCTTCCCGGCCTGATCGAGGAGGCGACCACCGCAGCGCATGCGGCCAGCGCCCGAGGATCGTGGCAGACCTTGGCATCTACGTACCGGACCGCCTACGACGTGTCCTCGAAGCTCGGATACGGCGATCTGGCGTCGATCGCGCTGGCCCGCATGGACTGGGCGGCACAACGGGCGTCTGACGCGGTGGTTGGCGCGATGAGCCGCTACATGCGTGGCCTCACGTACCTGCGGGCGGGGCAGTACCGCACTGGGGATCGACTCGTAAGGGTGGGGCTGGCCGACCTTGAGCAGGCCGAGTGCGGCCAGGAACGGGATGTGCTTACCGGGCAGCTGCATCTTGGCGCGGCGGTTATGGCCGGGCGTGCGCAGGACCGGGCGCGAGCGGAAGGGCACTTGGCGGAAGCTGGGCGAATCGCCGGCCTGACCGGAGAGGCCGCACACGTGCACTGGCTGACGTTCGGCCCGACCAACGTGGATGTGCACCGGGTCAGCGTGCTCGCCGAGCTTGACGAGTACGGGGCCGCCGCACAGGCCGGGAAAGGCGTGCGCATCCCGCGCGAATGGCCGGCCTCCCGGCGCTCCCACCACTACGCGGAGCTTGCACGCGCGCAGATGTGGACGGGTGCGCTCGACGACGCGTTCGCGAATCTGCTCCGGGCCCGCAAGTCCGCACCGCAGCAGGCGCGGTATCACCAGACTGTCCGCGAGACGTACGCCGGGCTGGAGGCTGCCAAACGGCAACTGCCTGACAGCTTTCTCTCCTATGGCTCCTGGCTGGGCGCCTAACCCTCGGTAAACCATTGGCCCCGACTATCCGAAACTGCGGATAGTCGGGGCCTTTCCGCGGCCTCACCATGTCTCCACCGGTCATTCGACATGGAGCCGACCATGCCCCCAGCAGCCGCGTTACCTCTGCCTGATCCAGCGACCCTGTACGGCGCTCAGCAGCGCGGCGCACTGTGCGTCTGGTGCGCGGTCGCGCTGGCCAACGGAACAGCGCACGACCTCGGGCCGCGCCCGGTGGACGCCCACGGCACGTCGGCCCTCTGGTTCCCCCGATGCTGCCCCACCTGCTGGAAAGGCCACCAGTGATCACCCTGACGAAGCCCGTCCAATCGCCCGGCGACGAGGCGTATCGCATCCTCCTCGGCCACACCTACGGGTGCGCCGCTTGCCGTCGCGCCCCTTGCCCGGCCGCAGTCCGCCTTACCCGCGCATGGCGGGACGCACGCTGATGCCCTGTCCGCCCGTCCCCTACGTCGTTATGTGGGACTCCGAGCACGGCGAGCCCGAGCGGGACCTCACAGTGGACATGAAGCACGCTCCACGCCTGACATACAAGGGTGTTCCCCGGCCGTCCGACCGTGACGGGTCGGGCGTCCTGTGGGCGCGCGTGTCCAGCTCCCCGGGCGTCGGCCGGCCGCAGTACGACTCCATGCACCCGAGCCGGCAGTACGAAACCATGTTCGGCCTGCGCTGCCAGGTATGCGGCGGGCCCGCAAGCAAGTCCCGGGCCGGCTGGCTGTTCCTGGACTGGCGCAAGCCCGGTGACCCGGACAGTTGGCCCGAGGGCTCGCGCACCATTCAGCCGCCGCTCTGCGAGCTGCACGCACGCCAGGCCGTGGCCCAGTGCCCGCACCTAGGCCGGGGCGACCACGTCGCGCTGCGCGTCCGGTTGCCGCGGCTGTGGGGTGCCGCCGGAGCGCTGTACACCCTGACTGCTCAGGGGTGGAGCGTCCATCCCGGCGATGTCTGGCTGCACAAGCGTGACGACCGGCGGCGCGGTCTGCTCGCCTCCAAGCTCGTCCGCGAGCTGGTCGGTGTCACCGTAGTGGACCTCGGCCCCTGATCTCCCGTCCGCGGCTGCATCACGCCGGCCAGCCGCGGGCGGGTCCGGCCCGCCCGTACCCGAGGCCGGCGGCGGCCGGGGTCCGGGCGGGTTTCATTCCACCACTGCACAAGGGCTCAATATGATCGCCATCCTTGCAATCTTCTTCTGCCCCTGCGGCGGGACCACTCGGCATGAGGAGGGCAAGCAGGTCTGCCAGAAGTGCGGCGCTGAGTACCCCTCATATTGAGGCGAGGCTGAGCTATTCCCGGACGAGATCGGCGACACCGACACCGAGGGCTTGCGCGAGGCGCCACACAGTGTCAAGGCGGGGTGATGCGTGCCCGTTCTCAATGTGGCTGATCGCTTGTTTTTCAAGTCCAGCCGATTCGGCAAGTGCCTGCTGCGTCAGGTTCGCGGCGAGTCTCCGATTGCGGATCTGCTCGCCAACGTGGCGCCGATAGGCGAGACGGTCGTTGAGCGAATCGGGGCGCACAGTCCTGATGGTCGGCCGATCATGATCATTTGTCGTTACGGTTCTCCGTATATTGATGGATCTTGATCGGCGTGATTCACTGCCGTACCTGGCGTCGGGGTTGCGAGCCGTAGACGTCGGGCCGACAGCCCCTGAACCTTCGTTCAGGGGCTGTCGTGCTTTCAGGTGGCGGCCGAGCAGTGCGAGGATCGGGCAGGAAGGGGGTTGACCGACTACCCCGACCGCCAGAGAATTGCCCACTAGCTAATGGTCTACACCACTTGGGACGGTGCCCTGCATGGCCAGCAAAGAGAGTTCTTCCCTCTCCAATCTGCTTCGTGAGGAGCGGCGGTTCGCACCGCCTGCCGATCTGGCCGCGAACGCCAACGTCAAGGCGGAGGCGTACGAGCAGGCCGAGGCGGACCGGCTGGGCTTCTGGGCCGAGCAGGCCCGTCGCCTGACCTGGGCCACGGAGCCGACCGAGACGCTCGACTGGAGCAACCCGCCCTTCGCGAAGTGGTTCGCGGACGGCAAGCTCAACGTCGCGTACAACTGCGTGGACCGCCACGTCGAGGCCGGCAACGGCGACCGGGTCGCCATCCACTTCGAGGGCGAGCCCGGCGACAGCCGCGCCATCACCTACGCACAGCTCAAGGACGAGGTCTCCCGAGCCGCCAACGCGCTCATCGAGCTCGGTGTCGGCAAGGGCGACCGGGTCGCCGTCTATCTGCCGATGATCCCCGAGGCCGCCATCGCGATGCTGGCCTGCGCCCGCATCGGCGCCGCGCACTCGGTGGTCTTCGGCGGCTTCTCCGCCGACGCCATCGCGGCCCGCATCCAGGACGCGGACGCCAAGGTCGTCATCACCGCCGACGGCGGCTACCGCCGCGGCAAGCCGTCCGCGCTCAAGCCCGCCGTGGACGACGCCGTCTCCCGTATCGACAGCGTCGAGCACGTCCTCGTGGTGCAGCGCACCGGCCAGGACACCGCGTGGACCGAGGGCCGCGACGTCTGGTGGCACGAGATCACCGGCCGGCAGTCCGCCGAGCACACCCCCGAGGCCTTCGAGGCGGAGCAGCCGCTCTTCATCCTCTACACCTCGGGCACGACGGGTAAGCCGAAGGGCATCCTGCACACCTCCGGCGGCTACCTGACGCAGGCGGCGTACACCCACAACGCGGTCTTCGACCTCAAGCCGGAGACCGACGTCTTCTGGTGCACCGCCGACATCGGCTGGGTGACCGGCCACTCGTACATCGTCTACGGCCCGCTGGCCAACGGCGCGACGCAGGTCATGTACGAGGGCACGCCCGACTCCCCGCACCAGGGGCGTTTCTGGGAGATCGTGCAGAAGTACGGCGTCACGATCCTCTACACCGCGCCGACCGCGATCCGCACGTTCATGAAGTGGGGTGACGACATCCCCGCCAAGTTCGATCTGAGCAGTCTCCGGATCCTCGGTTCGGTCGGTGAGCCGATCAACCCCGAGGCGTGGATGTGGTACCGCAAGCACATCGGTGCCGACAAGTGCCCGATCGTGGACACCTGGTGGCAGACCGAGACCGGCGCGATGATGATCTCGCCGCTGCCGGGCGTGACGGAGACCAAGCCGGGCAGCGCCCAGCGCGCCCTGCCCGGTATCTCGGCCACGGTCGTCGACGACGAGGCCAATGAGGTTCCGAACGGCGGGGGCGGCTACCTCGTGCTCACCGAGCCGTGGCCGTCGATGCTCCGCACCATCTGGGGCGACGACCAGCGCTTCATCGACACCTACTGGTCACGCTTCGCGGGCAAGTACTTCGCGGGCGACGGCGCCAAGAAGGACGAGGACGGCGACATCTGGCTGCTCGGCCGGGTCGACGACGTGATGCTCGTGTCCGGGCACAACATCTCGACCACCGAGGTCGAGTCGGCGCTCGTGTCGCACTCCTCGGTCGCCGAGGCAGCCGTGGTCGGTGCCGCCGACGAGACGACCGGCCAGTCCATCGTCGCCTTCGTGATCCTGCGCGGTACGGCCGACGCCTCCGACGAGCTCGTCGCCGAGCTGCGCAACCACGTCGGTGCCACGCTCGGCCCGATCGCCAAGCCGAAGCGGATCCTTCCGGTCGCCGAGCTGCCGAAGACCCGCTCGGGCAAGATCATGCGGCGTCTGCTGCGCGACGTCGCCGAGAACCGCGAGCTGGGCGATGTCACGACGCTCACCGACTCCTCGGTCATGACCCTCATTCAGACCCAGCTGCCGTCGTCCTCCTCCGAGGACTGACCACAGTCTCCGAGGACCGATCACAGCGAGCAGCAGTACGTCCCCGTGGGGCATCCGGCAACGCGCCGGATGCCCCACGGGCATTTAAGGTGAAGATCACCGGATACAGCCCCCCGCACCCCGGGTACAGTGACAACCGCGTCAACAAAGCAATAAGAAAACTCCACAGGGGTGCCGGGAAGTCTGGTCGGCAAGTGCATCAGCCATGCCATCGCTGCCGTACCGACCCGGAGGTCTCCACTCGTGGCCGCGCCCACCCCCGCACCCCCGTCTCCGTCCCGTCGCACCTTTCTCGCGCGGCTGTCCCTCCCCGAGCGGAACTACCTCGCGGACGCCCTGCGCACCGAGACCGTCGGCGGCGTCATCCTGCTGGCCGCGGCGATAGCCGCCCTGGTGTGGGCGAACACCTTCGGATCCAGTTACGCGTCCGTCAGCGGCTTCCACTTCGGGCCGGAGTCGCTGGGCCTCAACCTCTCCGTGGCGCACTGGGCGGCGGACGGGCTGCTCGCGATCTTCTTCTTCGTCGCAGGCGTCGAGCTCAAGCGGGAACTGGTCGCGGGCGAACTGCGCGACCCCAAGGCGGCCGCCCTCCCGGTCGTCGCCGCGCTGTGCGGAATGGCGGTTCCGGCCGTCGTCTACGCCCTGGTCAACGTGGTCGGCGGAGGTTCGACGGACGGCTGGGCCGTCCCCACCGCCACCGACATCGCCTTCGCGCTCGCCGTACTCGCGGTCATCGGCACCTCGCTGCCGAACGCGCTGCGCGCCTTCCTGCTGACCCTCGCCGTCGTCGACGACCTCTTCGCGATCCTGATCATCGCGGTCTTCTTCACCGAGAAGATCGACTTCATGGCGCTGATCGGCGCCTTCGTCGGGCTGGCCGTCTTCTATCTGCTGCTGCGCAGGAACGTGCGCGGCTGGTACATCTACGTACCGCTCGCCCTGGTCATCTGGGGCCTGATGTACAACAGCGGCATCCACGCCACGATCGCCGGTGTCGCCATGGGCCTGATGCTCCGCTGCACCCGGCGGGACGGCGAGACCCACTCGCCCGGCGAACACATCGAGCACCTGATCCGCCCGCTGTCGGCCGGTGTCGCCGTGCCGCTGTTCGCCCTCTTCTCGGCCGGCGTCTCCCTCTCCGGCGGCGCGCTGGCGGACGTCTTCACCCGGCCCGAGACGCTCGGTGTCGTCCTGGGCCTCGTCGTCGGCAAGACCGTGGGCATCTTCGGCGGTACGTGGCTGGCCACCCGCTTCACCAAGGCGGAGCTGAACAAGGACCTGGCCTGGGCGGATGTCTTCGCGGTCGCCACGCTCGCCGGGATCGGCTTCACCGTCTCGCTGCTCATCGGTGAGCTGGCCTTCGCCGGCGACGAGGGCATGATCAACGAGATCAAGGCCGCCGTGCTGCTCGGATCCCTGACAGCCGCCGTTCTCGCCGGTGTACTGCTCAAATTCCGGGTACGCACATACCGGGCACTGCACGAGGCGGAGGAGCTCGACGAGGACGAGGACGGGGTGCCGGACATCTACGAACAGGACGACCCGGAGTACCACCTGCGGATGGCCGCGATCCACGAGAAGAAGGCGGCCGAGCACCGCCGCCTTGCCCAACTGGCGGGGGCAGCGCGCAGCAAGCCGGACGGTCCGGCATGATCTGACACCAGATGTGTTGAGCAGCAGAACAGGAGAGGGAGTCAGGGATGAGCGACCCCGGCAACAACGCGGGCAGCGCCGACCGCAGTCTCGGGCAGCTGGTCGCCGCGGCGACAGCCGAGATGTCCGCACTGGTGCACGACGAGATCGCCCTGGCCAAGGCCGAGGTACGGCAGGACGTCAAGCGCGGGGCGATCGGCAGTGTGGCGATGATCGTCGCGGCCGTGCTGCTTCTGTTCATGATGCCGATGCTGAGCTTCGCGGCCGCCTACGGAATCCACAACCTGGGCCTGGGCCTGGCGTGGTCGTTCCTGATCGTGGCCGGCGGGTTCTTTCTCCTGGCCGCCCTGCTGGGGCTGGTCGGCTGGCTCAAGTTCAAGAAGCTGAAGCCGCCGGAGAAGTCCATCGCTTCGGCGAAGCAGACGGCGGCCGTGCTGCAGGGCGTCAAGCCGCACCCGCGGCCCGCCGTCACGGCCGGAACGAGCCGCCCGGCCGTCTCGGGCAGCACGCTGGCGGGCAAGGCCATGGAGAAGGCTCCAGTCCAGGACAAGGCCTCCGCTGTGGCACGCTCGTCTACATGACGGTCCCCGATTCCAGCGCATTCGGCCCAGTAGGCCCGGTAGGCCCGGTAGGCCCCACAGGCCCGGAAGGTCAGGCAGCCCCTGCGGGCAGGGACGGCCGGACAGGCTCGAACGACCGGGCAGGGCGGAAAGACCGGACGGGCTCGGACGAGCCAGCCACCCCGGGCTCGACGGTCCCGGAAGTCTCGAACGCCCCGGGCGGCTCGTCCGCCCCGGTCGGCTCCGGCGGGCCCGTGCGAATCGACGGGCCGTGGACCCACCGGGACGTGGCGGCCAACGGCGCCCGCTTCCACATCGCCGAGCTCGGCGAGGGTCCGCTGGTGCTGCTGCTCCACGGCTTCCCGCAGTTCTGGTGGACCTGGCGCCACCAGCTCACCGCGCTGGCCGACGCCGGTTTCCGGGCCGTCGCGATGGACCTGCGCGGAGTCGGCGGCAGCGACCGTACGCCCCGGGGCTACGACCCCGCCAACCTGGCGCTCGACATCACCGGCGTGATCCGCTCGCTCGGCGAACCGGACGCGGCCCTGGTCGGCCATGACATGGGCGGCTACCTCGCCTGGACGGCCGCGGTGATGCGTCCGAAGCTGGTGCGCCGCCTCGTGGTCTCCTCGATGCCGCATCCGCGCCGCTGGCGTTCCTCGATGCTGTCCGACTTCACGCAGTCCCGGGCCGGCTCGTACATCTGGGGCTTCCAGCGCCCGTGGGTGCCCGAGCGTCAGCTCGTCGCCGACGACGCGGCGTTGGTCGGCCGACTGATCCACGAATGGGCAGGCCCCCGGACCCCGGACTTCCCCGACGACGCGACGGTGGACGTCTACCGGCGCGCGATGCGCATCCCGTCGACGGCGCACTGCTCGATCGAGCCGTACCGCTGGATGGTGCGTTCCCTCGCCCGCCCGGACGGAATCCAGTTCAACCGGCGGATGAAACTGCCGGTGCGGGTACCGACGCTGCATCTGCACGGTTCACTCGATCCGGCGATCCGCACGCGAAGCGCGGCGGGATCCGGCGAGTACGTCGAAGCGCCGTACCGTTGGCGACTTTTCGACGGTCTGGGGCACTTCCCCCACGAGGAGGATCCGGCCGGGTTCTCGGCCGAACTCATCAGCTGGCTCAAGGATCCCGAGCCCGATCGGTAGCCGTACGGGCACAGTTGTCCGACGAACAGCCAATTGCCCGGCGCATAGGCCAATTGGCTGACGGATGGGCGATTACCGACCATGAGGCACGGGCAGACGTCCCGGTATGGGCTGGACGCACGACTTCGGTGACACAGCACGCAACCGTCGCTCGACCGCCACGGCGGGTTTGAGCACTCATGAGGGGGGCGGCCCCCAGGGCCGGGTGCACGAGATGCATGTTCTGCATGATCCCCAGCTCGGTATCCCGCGCATTCTGCGCCGTCGGGCCCGCTGGGTCTCGGCGCGGCTGCGCCATCCACGCGGATGATCTCCGCCCCGTTCGGCCGGTGAACGCTCACCGGCCGGGCGGGACTTCACCACGACTCCCCCGGCCTCAGCGCGCCGCGCTGCGCCCGGGTACTGCCGGACCGGCGCTCAGAGCGCGCACGCCTGGCTGTCGACCTGCTGGTTGGCGGATCGGCCACGCTTGATGTCCTGGCGGATCTCGTCGGCCGTCAGCGCGTAGCCGGTGTCGGGGTCGTCGAGCGACTTCGCGAAGACGACGCCGTACACCTCGCCTCCGGGGGTCAGCAGCGGTCCGCCGGAGTTGCCCTGACGGACCGTCGCGTAGAGCGAGTACACATCGCGACGGACGGTGCCCCGGTGGTAGATGTCCGGGCCCTTGGCGCCGATACGGCCCCGGACGCGCGCGGCCCGTACGTCGTACGAGCCGTTCTCCGGGAAGCCCGCGACGATGGCGCTGTTCCCCGTCCGGGCGTCGTGGTCGGTGTCGGCGAACTTCAGCGGCTCCGCATCGAGGTCCGGTACGTCGAGCACGGCGATGTCGCGCCGCCAGTCGTACAGGACGACCTTCGCGTCGTACAGCCGGCCCTGGCCGCCGATCTGGACGGTGGGTTCGTCGACGCCGCCGACGACATGCGCGTTGGTCATCACCCGGCGGCCGGAGAAGACGAAGCCGGTGCCTTCGAGGACCTTGCCGCAGCTCGGGGCCGTGCCGACGACCTTGACGATGGACTTCTTGGCGCGGGCCGCGACGGGGCTGCCCACCAGCGCCGGGTCCGGGGCCTGGACCTCGGTGATCGGCTCGTTGGCGAACGGGCTGAAGACCTGCGGGAAGCCGTTCTGCGCGAGGACCGAGGAAAAGTCCGTGAACCAGGTGGAGGCCTGCGCGGGCATCACCCGGGAAATGCCGAGCAGGACCGAGGAGCTGCGGACCTCCTTGCCCAGCGTCGGCAGTGAGGTGCCGGCCAGCGCGGAGCCGATCAGCCAGGCGACCAGCAGCATCGCGACGACGTTGACCAGGGCACCGCCGGTGGCGTCGAGGGCGCGCGCGGGCGACCACGTGATGTACCGGCGGAGCTTGCTGCCGAGGTGGGTGGTGAATGCCTGGCCCACCGAGGCGCAGACGATCACGATGACGACGGCGACGACGGCAGCCGTCGACGAGACCTCGGAGCCGTTCGTCAGCTGGTCCCACAGGATCGGCAGCAGATAGACGGCGACGAGACCGCCGCCCAGGAACCCGATCACCGACAGGATGCCGACGACGAACCCCTGTCGGTAGCCGATGACCGCGAACCACACGGCGCCGGCCAGCAGCAGGATGTCCAGCACGTTCACCGTCTATAGCCTCGCAGATTCGTCACCGGGCCCGTTCCTTCGGCTGGGTCCGGGCGGGGCCGGACAGCGCAGCACGGGAGTCAGCCTGTCATGCGCGCCAGTCGAGCGGCACCTGCTTGGCGGTGTCCCATGGGCGCTCCCAGCCCGCGAAGTGCAGAATGCGGTCGATCACTCCGGCCGTGAAACCCCACACCAGGGCGGATTCGACCAGAAATGCCGGGCCTCGGTGGCCGCTCGGATGGACCGTGGTCGCGCGGTTGGCCGGATCCGTGAGATCCGCCACGGGAACGGTGAAGACGCGGGCCGTCTCACCCGGATCGACGACACCGACCGGACTCGGCGAGCGCCACCAGCCGAGGACCGGCGTCACCACGAAGCCGCTCACGGGGATGTAGAGCCGGGGCAGCACGCCGAAGATCTGGACGCCGCGCGGATCGAGGCCGGTCTCTTCCCGGGCCTCCCGCAGAGCGGCCCTGAGCGGCCCTGTCGTCGCCTGGTCGCCGTCCTCCGGGTCCAGGGAGCCGCCGGGGAAGGATGGCTGCCCGGCATGGGAACGCAGGCTTCCGGATCGCTCCATGAGGAGCAGCTCGGGACCGCGCTCGCCCTCGCCGAAGAGGATGAGTACGGCGGACTGCCGCCCGGCACCGCTCTCCGGCGGCAGGAAGCGGCTGAGCTGGTCGGGCTCGATCGTCCGCGCGGCGCGGGCCACGGGGTCGAGCCACGCGGGCAGGCCCTCGGCCGTGACGGTGATCGCCGCGTCCTCACCGGCGCCTGCCGCGGCGGCGGCCGCCGCGACCGCCGCGGCGGGACTGACCGCCGCCGGGTTTCCCGCAGCGGGCGCAGCGGGCGCGGCTGCCGCTTCCGTGCTCTGTTCGTGCGTCTTCATAGGCACCCCTCGTCTCACAACGCCTGTCGTCACGCATTTCGTTCCGGCCGCTCCGGAGCCGGCGCCATACGTCGGCCCCGGATTCGGCGCCCCGCGTCAGCCTGCCCCGAGGGGCGGCGCGGGCTTGCCCGGGTAGTCCGCCGGCGGGCTCAGCCGCTGGCCCGGCCGGCCGCCCATCTCGTACTTCAGCAGCTTCCTGGCCTTCTCCGGGTCCGTCTCGCCCTCGCCGTACGCGGGGCAGAGCGGGGCGATCGGGCAGGCGCCGCAGGCGGGCTTACGGGCATGGCAGACGCGGCGGCCGTGGAAGACGACCCGGTGCGAGAGCATCGTCCACTCGCTCTTGGGGAAGATCGTGGCGATCTCGGCCTCGACCTTCTCCGGATCCTCCTGCTCCGTCCACTTCCAACGGCGGACCAGGCGGCCGAAATGGGTGTCGACGGTGATCCCGGGGACGCCGAAGGCATTGCCCAGAACGACATTGGCGGTCTTGCGGCCGACCCCCGGAAGCGTGACGAGATCGGCGAGCCGGCCCGGT
The DNA here is from genome assembly GCF_045162475.1 of Streptomyces sp. NBC_00984. Taxonomy (NCBI): domain Bacteria; kingdom Bacillati; phylum Actinomycetota; class Actinomycetes; order Kitasatosporales; family Streptomycetaceae; genus Streptomyces; species Streptomyces sp. NBC_00984. The sequence continues at coordinate 4,967,338 of NZ_CP108734.1, read as the reverse complement.
ACCTCGCCGCCGAAATTGTCCCTGAGCGCCGCGGAGAGGCCTATCAGCGACTTGGTCTTGGCCCGGAAGAAACCGGTCGGCCGGATGAGCTCCTCCATCTCCTCCGGGACGGCCGCGGCCATGTCCTCGGGGGTGGGGTAGGCGGCGAAGAGCGCGGGGGTGGTCTGGTTGACCCTCAGATCGGTGGTCTGGGCGGAGAGGACCGTGGCGACCAGGAGCTCGAAGGGGTTCCTGAAGTCCAGCTCGGGGTGGGCGTAGGGATAGAGCTCGGCGAGCTCGCGGTTGATCCTGCGGGCACGGCGCACCATCGCCAGACGCGATTCCGGCTTCCATCCCGCTCCTGCCGCTCCCGCGAGTTTTGCCTTCGCAGGGCGTTTCACCGACTCCCCTACGGGGCGTTTTGTCGCTTTTTCCGGGCGAATCGCACCCTGTTCGCCCACAGCGGAATCACGGCCTTCCGACACCCCATCAGCCCCCTTGGCCTGCACTCTCACCGGCGATTTGGACACCCGGCCAGCCTAGAGCCACGCACTGACATCTGCCCCTGTCACCGTGTATCCACCCCCAATCGGCCCCCTGCCGCACGGTTGGGCACGCCCGTGCGTCAAACTGGTTTGTGATTGATCGCACTGTTTTACCGTCCGGCATGATGGGGACCACGGTTCCCTGAACAGGCCGACAAGGAGAGAACTCGTGGACGACGTTCTGCGGCGCGCCCCGCTTTTCGCGGCGCTCGATGATGAGCAGGCCGCGGAGCTCCGCGCCTCGATGAGTGAGGTGACCCTCGCACGCGGCGACGCGCTCTTCCACGAGGGCGACCCGGGCGACCGCCTCTACGTGGTCACCGAGGGCAAGGTGAAGCTCCACCGCACCTCCCCCGACGGACGCGAGAACATGCTGGCGGTCCTCGGCCCCGGCGAGCTGATCGGTGAGCTGTCGCTCTTCGACCCGGGCCCCCGCACCGCCACCGCGACGGCGCTGACCGAGGTCAAGCTCCTCGGCCTGGGCCACGGCGACCTGCAGCCCTGGCTGAACGCCCGTCCCGAGGTGGCCACGGCCCTGCTGCGCGCCGTCGCCCGCCGCCTGCGCAAGACCAACGACCAGATGTCCGACCTGGTCTTCTCCGACGTACCGGGCCGTGTCGCCCGCGCCCTCCTCGACCTGTCGCGCCGCTTCGGCGTCCAGTCGGAGGAAGGCATCCACGTCGTCCACGACCTGACCCAGGAAGAGCTGGCCCAGCTGGTCGGCGCCTCCCGCGAGACGGTCAACAAGGCACTCGCCGACTTCGCCGGACGCGGCTGGCTGCGCCTGGAGGCGCGCGCCGTGATCCTGCTGGACGTGGAGCGCCTGGCGAAGCGGTCCCGCTAGCCGGACCGGGGACGCCACCTCCGCACCCGTACGCAAGGCCCCGCCGCCCGGCGGGGCCTTGCCGCGTTTCCGCCGCAGGCCGAAGCCGGTGAAGCCGGTGAAGCCGATGAAGCCGGTCAGACCAAATCCGACCAGGCCAGGCCAGTCAGGTCAGGTCAGGTCAGGTCAGGTCAGATGAGCCCGTGCTCGCCCAGATACTCCAGCTGCGCCAGCACCGAGAGCTCCGCGGCGGGCCACAGGGACCGGTCCACGTCCGCGTACACCTGCGCCACCACCTCCGACGCCGTCCGGTGCCCGGCCTCGACCGCCGTCTCCACCTGGGCCAGCCGGTGCGCGCGATGCGCGAGGTAGAACTCGACCGCGCCCTGCGCGTCGTCCAGCACCGGACCGTGCCCCGGCAGCACCGTGTGCACGCCGTCGTCGACGGTCAGCGAGCGCAGCCTCCGCAGCGAGTCGAGGTAGTCGCCGAGCCGCCCGTCCGGATGCGCGACGACCGTGGTGCCGCGCCCGAGAATCGTGTCTCCCGTCAGCACCGCCCGGTCGGCGGGCAGATGGAAGGAGAGCGAGTCCGCGGTGTGCCCGGGGGTCGGTACGACCCGGAGCTCCAGTCCACCGGTGGTGATCACATCGCCCGTGGTCAGCCCCTCGTCGCCCAGCCGCAGCGCCGGGTCCAGGGCACGCACCTTGGTACGGGTCAGCTCGGCGAACCGCGCCGCGCCCTCCGCGTGGTCGGGGTGCCCGTGGGTGAGCAGGGTGAGCGCGATCCGGCGGCCGGCCCGCTCGGCGGTGTCGATGACGGCCCGCAGATGCGTGTCGTCCAGCGGGCCCGGGTCGATGACGACCGCGAGGTCGGAGCCGGGCTCGGCGACGATCCAGGTGTTGGTGCCGTCCAGCGTCATCGGCGAGGCGTTGGGGGCGAGGACATTGGCGGCACGGCTGGTGGCGGGGCCGGACAGGACCCCGCCGCGCGGCTGCCCCGGAAGGGCCGCGGCCTCGCTCATACGGCCTCACCGCCCGCGCCGCCGCTCGGGATGTGCTTGGTGAACTCATCGTGTCCCGGCCAGCTCAGCACCAACTCGTCGCCCTCCAGCCGCGCCTGTGCCAGTACGGGCGCGAGGTTCTGGGAATCCGCCGCCTTCAGGGCCTCGGCGGCCGTCCCGTACGGCCTCAGCGCCCGCAGCGTCGACACGGTCGGCGGCATCATCAGCAGCTCGCCCCTGTCGTATCCGTCGGCCGCCTCGCCGGGCTGGATCCACACCGTGCGGTCGGCCTCCGTGGAGGCGTTGCGGGTGCGCTGACCCTCGGGGAGCGCGGCGACGAAGAACCAGGTGTCGTAGCGACGGGGCTCGAACTCGGGGGTGATCCAGCGCGCCCAGGCGCCCAGCAGATCCGAACGCAGCACCAGACCGCGCCGGTCCAGGAACTCGGCGAACGACAGTTCACGGGCGACCAGTGCCTCCCGGTCGGCCTCCCAGTCGGCACCGGTGGTGTCGCTGACCACCGTGTCGGCGCCCGGACCCGCGAGGAGGACGCCCGCCTCCTCGTACGTCTCACGGACCGCCGCGCAGACGATGGCCTGGGCCTCGGCCGGAGTCCCGACGCCGAGCCGCTCGGCCCAGGTCTCCAGCGGGGGTCCGGCCCAGCCGACGAGCCGGTCGTCGTCGCGCGGGTCGACCCCGCCACCCGGATAGGCGTATGCCCCGCCGGCAAAAGCCATGGAGGCGCGGCGGCGCAGCATGTGGACGGTGGGACCGCCCTCGGTGTCAGCGGCGGAATCCCGGAGCAGCATCACGGTGGCGGCCCGCTTCGGGGTCGCGGCCGTCAGCTCACCTGCGGCGAGTGCCCGGATCCGGTCGGGCCATTCCGGTGGGTACCACTGACCATTGGACATGGCCGGAGGCTATCCGGAACCGCGCCGATGTTCGAGGGGTCGACTGATCCGTACATGCCCCGCACACAGATGATCCCGCCCGGTCATGACGACCGGACGGGATCGGAGAACGCGGCGAAAGACCCTAGGGCGTTTTTGAGAAGTCCCGTCTGTCTCGCGGGGTCTGACACGCACGCTCGCCGCGTTGCCGAAATGCCCTGGTAGCTCCGCTACGAGGGCACCCCGGCGCCTTCCGATCGCACGCGCCAGACCCCGCGAGACCCGCCCTCCGGGCGGACGACGCTACTTCTCAAACACGCCCTGGGCCCCGACCAGCTCGACCTGGACCTCGACCTCCACCGGCGCGTCCAGCGGCAGCACCGCGACGCCCACCGCACTGCGCGCGTGCACGCCCTTGTCGCCGAGCACCGCGCCCAGCAGCTCGCTGGCGCCGTTGATCACGGCGGGCTGCCCGGTGAAGTCGGACGCCGAGGCGACGAAGCCCACGACCTTCACCACCCGCGCGATCCGGTCCAGGTCGCCCGCGATCGACTTCACGGCGGCCAGCGCGTTGAGCGCGCAGGTCTTCGCCAGTTCCTTGGCCTCGTCGGGCGTGACTTCCGCACCGACCTTGCCGGTGACCGCGAGCTTGCCGTCCACCATCGGCAGCTGGCCCGAGGTGTACACGTACACCCCCGACTGCACGGCCGGCTGGTACGAGGCCAGCGGCGGCACGACGTCCGGCAGCGTCAGCCCGAGTTCGGCGAGCTTCGCCTCGACGGCGCCCGCCACTACGCCTTCTCCCGCTTCAGGTAGGCCACGAGCTGCTCGGGGTTGTTCGGGCCGGGAACGACCTGGACCAGCTCCCAGCCGTCCTCGCCCCAGGTGTCCAGAATCTGCTTGGTCGCGTGCACGAGAAGGGGCACGGTCGCGTATTCCCACTTGGTCATGGCCCGACTGTAATGCCTGGCACGTACAGCCTCGTGCGTAGCCTGCGGTGTGACTGGTTAGGCTCGAATACGTGAGCAGGTTCCAGGTCGTCAGCGGCAAGGGCGGTACCGGTAAAACCACGGTCGCCGCCGCCCTCGCGCTCGCCCTCGCGACCGAGGGCAAGCGCACCCTTCTCGTGGAGGTCGAGGGCAGGCAGGGCATCGCCCAGCTCTTCGAGACGGAGTCCCTCCCCTACGAGGAGCGCAAGATCGCCATCGCGCCGGGCGGCGGCGAGGTCTACGCCCTCGCGATCGACGCCGAGCGCGCCCTTCTCGACTACCTCCAGATGTTCTACAAGCTGGGCAGCGCGGGCCGGGCGCTCAAGAAACTCGGCGCGATCGACTTCGCCACCACGATCGCGCCCGGCGTGCGGGACGTGCTGCTGACCGGCAAGGCCTGCGAAGCCGTACGCCGCAAGGACAAGCAGAACCGGTACGCCTACGACTACGTGATCATGGACGCCCCGCCCACCGGGCGCATCACCCGCTTCCTCAATGTGAACGACGAGGTGGCGGGGCTGGCCAGGATCGGCCCGATACACAATCAGGCACAGGCCGTGATGCGGGTGCTGAAGTCCCCCGAGACCGCCGTCCATCTGGTGACGCTGCTGGAGGAGATGCCGGTCCAGGAGACCGCGGACGGTATCGCCGAACTGCGGGCCGCCGAACTGCCGGTGGGCCGGGTCATCGTGAACATGGTGCGGCCCCATCTGCTGGACGAGGACACCCTGCGCACCGCCGCGGGCGGCCGGCGCAAGGAGATCGCCAAGGCGCTGACCCGGGCCGGAGTGACCGGCTCCGCGGGGCTCGTACGCCCCCTGGTCGAGCAGGCGGCCGAGCATGCCCAGCGGGTCGAGCTGGAGCGTGAACAGCGCGCCGTGCTCGCGGACCTGGAGCTGCCGGGATACGAACTCCCGCTGATCGGCGAGGGGATGGACCCGGCCGGTCTCTACGACCTGGCGACCGAGCTCCGCAAGCAGGGCGTGGGCGAAGGGGCGGGACAAGGGGTGGGTACATGACACAGCGCACGGACGCGGCCACGGCCACGGCCACAACGACGGATGCGACCGCGTCGACGGACACGGCCACATCCGACACGACCGGAACGGCCACGGCCGGAACGGACACGGCCGCGTCGGATGTGGCCGTCTCACCCGCTCCCGCGCTGGACACCGACGCGCTGCTCGACGATCCGGACATCCGGATCGTCGTGTGCTGCGGTTCGGGCGGCGTCGGCAAGACCACGACCGCGGCGGCTCTGGGCGTACGGGCGGCCGAGCGCGGCCGCAAGGTCGTCGTGCTCACCATCGACCCGGCCCGCAGGCTCGCCCAGTCCATGGGCATCGACTCGCTGGACAACAGACCGCGCCAGGTGCCGGGCATCGAGGGCGGGGACGCCGGGGAACTGCACGCCATGATGCTCGACATGAAGCGGACCTTCGACGAGATCGTCGAGGCGCACGCGGACGGCGAGCGGGCCCGCGCGATCCTGGAGAACCCCTTCTACCAGTCCCTGTCGGCCGGTTTCGCGGGCACGCAGGAGTACATGGCGATGGAGAAACTCGGGCAGTTGCGGGCGCGCGACGAGTGGGACCTGATCATCGTCGACACCCCTCCGTCGCGCTCCGCGCTGGACTTCCTGGACGCGCCGAAGCGGCTCGGTTCGTTCCTGGACGGAAAGTTCATCAAGCTGCTGATGGCCCCGGCGAAGATGGGCGGCCGGGCCGGGATGAAGTTCCTGAACGTCGGCATGTCGATGATGACCGGAACGCTGGGCAAGCTGCTCGGCGGTCAGTTCCTGCGCGACGTACAGACCTTCGTCGCGGCGATGGACACCATGTTCGGCGGATTCCGTACCCGGGCCGACGCCACGTACAAACTGCTCCAGGCCCCCGGCACGGCGTTCCTCGTCGTCGCGACGCCGGAGCGGGACGCACTGCGCGAGGCGGCGTACTTCGTGGAACGGCTGGCCGCGGAGGAGATGCCGCTGGCCGGGCTGGTGCTCAACCGGGTCCATGGCAGCGATGCCGCCCGGCTCTCCGCCGAACTCGCCCTGGCCGCCGCAGAAAATCTTGACGGGGTCGGCATTGTGGATCAGACGGCCGGGAAGGCTGGACTTCGTGACCGGACCGACCAGTCGGCCACCTCTCCCGAAGCCGCTGTCACACCCGCTGTCACGCCCGGTGCCGCACCGGATACCGCCCCCGACGCCACGCCCGACCATTCCGAGCACGAGCACAAGGACACCGAAGACCCCGAGCCGACGCCGGGACACGTTCCCGATACACCCGGAACCGCTTCCGTCGAGGAGCTGACCGCGGGTCTGTTGCGGCTGCATGCCGAACGGATGCAGGTGGTCGCGCGCGAACAGCGCACACGCGACCGCTTCACCGCGCTGCACCCCGAGGTCGCCGTGACCCAAGTGGCCGCGCTGCCCGGTGACGTACATGACCTCGAAGGACTCCGGGCCGTAGGGGACCGGCTCGCGACCGGTTCTGCCCCGGCCGGAGCTGCGTAGCCGTCCGTCAGCCCTATCCCACCGCGGCGTACCTCTCGTGCAGTTCGTCGTCGTCCAGTCCGATCGCCACGGGCAGGATGCCCGTCGACTGCTCGTACTCGCTGCGCGCGGTCTCCAGCAGCCGGCGCCAGGACGTGACGGTGGGCCGCCTGCGCAGCAGTGCGCGGCGCTCCCGCTCGGTCATTCCGCCCCACACGCCGAATTCGACGCGATTGTCCAGCGCATCGGCCAGGCACTCGGTCCGCACCGGGCATCCGGTGCACACCGCCTTGGCTCTGTTCTGCGCTGCCCCTTGTACGAACAGTTCATCCGGATCGGTAGTGCGGCAGGCTGCCTGCGCACTCCAGTCGGTTACCCAGCCCATCACGGCGCCGTCCTCTCCCGAATCGAGGCTCCCCCACGGCGGTAGCGGCATATTCACCGCTGCCAGTTGAGGACGTTACGGAAGGTGGCGACAGCACAACACCCCCTTCGGGCCCAGTCTTGAATGGCCCGAACGGACTATGTGTATGCGGCAGATCACCCAGGGGAGTGAGGCGAGGGCATACGCGACTATCCCGGAAGAATCGGGACAGTTCACCTGGATCACAACGGACGTTCAATGACACACGAGGCGAATTCGGGAGCGCCTGAGCTCGTGGCCGGGTCATGCATGGGGGTTGATACGGAACCGGACTGCTGTGACAGTTGAGAGCAGCTTAGGCCAAGGCATATACGTGTGTCCGGCGAATGAGAACGTAGGCTGCCCCCATGCCAAAGAAGCGCTCGGGCGGGGGTCTCTCGACGACCCAGCAGGCCGCCAAGTTCCTCGGTGTCGCCGCACTCTCCGGAGTTGTGCTCGCGGGCATCGCGCTGCCGGCCGCCGGAGCACTGGGTCTCGCCACCAAGGGGACGGTCGAGGGATTCGACGAGATCCCGGCCAACCTCAAGACTCCGCCGCTGAGCCAGCGCACCACGATCCTGGACAGCAAGGGCGGGACGATCGCCTCGGTGTATTCGCGCGACCGCACGGTGGTCCCGCTGAAGGACATCTCGCCGTACATGCAGCAGGCGATCGTCGCGATCGAGGACGCCCGCTTCTACGAGCACGGGGCCGTCGACCTCAAGGGCATCCTGCGCGCGCTGAACCGCAATGTGCAGACGGGCGGAACCGCCGAGGGCGCATCGACCCTCACCCAGCAGTACGTGAAGAACGTCTTCGTCGAGGAGGCGGGCGACGACCCGGACAAGGTCGCGCAGGCCACCCAGCAGACGATGGGCCGCAAGGTCCAGGAGCTGAAGTACGCGATCCAGGTCGAGGAAGAGCTCGGCAAGAAGAAGATCCTGGAGAACTACCTCAACATCACCTTCTTCGGGCAGCAGGCATACGGCGTCGAGGCCGCCGCCCAGCGCTACTTCTCCAAGTCGGCGAAGGACCTGACGCTGGCGGAGTCCGCGCTGCTGGCCGGTGTCGTGCAGTCGCCGAGCCGCTACGACCCGGTCAACGACACGGCCGAGGCGACCAAGCGCCGCAACACCGTGCTCCAGCGCATGGCCGACGTCGGGAACGTCTCGCAGGCCGCGGCCGACAAGGCGAAGGCGACCCCGATCAAGCTGAAGGTCAAGAAGCCGAAGAACGGCTGCATCACCGCCGTCAGCGGCGCCGGTTTCTTCTGTGACTACGTACGCCACGTCTTCCTCACCGATCCGGTCTTCGGCGAGACCAAGGAGGACCGGGCCAAGATCTGGAACCGGGGCGGCCTGACGATACGGACGACGCTCGACCCGCAGTCCCAGCAGTCGGTGCAGGGCTCGATCAAGAACCACGTCTACAAGTCGGACAGGGTCGCGACGGCCGTGACGCTGGTCCAGCCGGGCACCGGCAAGATCATGGGCATGGGCCAGTCCAAGCCGTACGGCTTCGGGAACAACGAGACCCAGTACAACTACTCGGTCAACAAGGCCATGGGCGGCTCCAACTACGGCTTCCCGACCGGTTCGACGTTCAAGCCGTTCCTCGCCGCCGCGGCCATAGAGGGTGGCAAGCCGGCCACACAGGTCTATCCGTCGCCGTACGAGATGGACTACCCGGACACGGTGCGGTCCTGCGGGAAGCCGTGGGTCAACGACGGTGTACCGAAGTACCACCTGGAGAACGAGAGCGAGACCGAGAAGGGCCCGTACGCGCTGAAGGAGGCGATGGAGAAGTCGGTCAACACCTACTTCGTCCAGATGCTCCAGGACATCGGCATGTGCCCGGTCTCCCAGATGACCGACAAGCTCGGCGTGGTGCAGGGCGACGGCTCCAAGCTCCCGCAGAACCCGTCGACCCTGACCCTCGGCTCCAACGGTCTGTCGCCGCTGACGATGGCGAGTGCGTACGCCACCTTCGCCAACCGCGGTACGTACTGCACGCCGATCGCCATCGAGTCGGTCAACAAGGCCGACGGCAGCTCGCTCCCCGTGCCCAAGACCTCCTGCTCGCAGGCGATGTCGCAGACGACGGCCGACACCATCAACACGCTGCTGCGCGGCGTGGTCGACTCCGGTACCGGTCAGGAGGCGGGTCTCCAGAGCCGCGACAACGCGGGCAAGACCGGTACGACCGACGCCCGTAAGAACGCCTGGTTCGTCGGGTACACCCCGAACATGTCCGGCGCCGTCTGGGTCGGCAGCCCGTCCCAGAGCGTCGAGATGGAGCGCATCACGATCGGTGGTGTGTACCAGGACAAGGTGTACGGCGGGCAGGTCCCCGGACCGATCTGGCGTGACGCGATGACGGGCGCCCTCAACGGAGTGGCCGCTCCTCCCTTCAACACCGTCAACATCCCGGACCCGCCGAAGAACGACGACCGGGAAAGGGGCCGGGACCGCGGCCGGGACGAGGGAAGGCACGGCGCCGGTGGCAAGAAGCCCGGCGACAAGAAGCCCGGTGGCAAGAACCCGTTCCCCGGCATGAGCATCCCGCCGGACCTGATCGGCGGGAACACCGGCGGCGGCCACCGCAGCCAGACCAACGGCGGCACGCAGGGCCCCTGAGCCGCAAGGCTCGTCCCCTGACACGAAGGTGGGGTGCCCCGGACCGGGATCGGTCCGGGGCACCCCACCTTCATATGTCCCTACGCATACGTCATACGTACGCCGTGCGGGCTCAGCCCGCGAGGAGCTTCTTCACCGAGGCGGCCACCCTGCCGCCGTCCGCGCGCCCCGCCACCTTCGGGTTCACGATCTTCATGACGGCACCCATCGCGCGCGGCCCCTCGGCCCCGGCGGCCCTGGCCTCCTCGACGGCGGACGCCACGATCGCGCCCAGCTCGTCGTCGCTCAGCTGCTTCGGCAGGTACGCGTCGAGGATCTCGCCCTCCGCCTTCTCGCGCTCGGCCTGCTCGGTCCGGCCGCCCTGGGCGAAGGCTTCGGCCGCCTCGCGGCGCTTCTTCGCCTCCTTGGCGATCACCTTCTGCACCTCGTCGTCGGAGAGCTCGCGGGCCGTCTTGCCGCTGACCTCCTCCTTCGTGATGGCGGTGAGGGTCAGCCGGAGCGTGGACGAGATCAGTTCGTCACGCGCCTTCATGGCCGTGGTGAGGTCTTCCTTGAGCTTGGACTTGAGCGTGGTCATGTACTGATTGTGGCAGGTACGGGGCGACCGGCGCCCGCCGGTTTTCTGCTGGCCGCACGGTGTCTGCGACGATGGACACATGCGCGCACGCTACGGAGTACCCCTGAAAGTCACGGCAGTCGGCGCGGCGATCGGCGCAGCCGGTATCGCCTACGCCGCCGGATTCGAGGCCCGCTCGTTCCGCCTGCGACGGGTCACCATCCCCGTACTCCCGCACGGGGCACGCCCGTTGCGCGTGCTCCAGGTCTCCGACGTCCACATGGTGAGCGGCCAGCGCAAGAAGCGCGCCTGGCTGCAGTCGCTGGCCGGCCTGCGCCCGGACTTCGTCGTGAACACCGGCGACAACCTCTCCGACCCCGAGGGCGTGCCCGAGCTGCTCGACGCGCTGGGCCCGCTGATGGAGTTCCCGGGGGTGTACGTGTTCGGCTCCAACGACTACTACGGCCCCAAGCTCCGCAACCCCGCCCGCTACCTCTTCGAAAAGGCCCGGGGCAAGCACGGTCTCAACGGGAACGCGCCCGCGGTCGGCGTCGTCCACAACCCGTGGGAACCGATGCGCGACGCCTTCGACGAGGCGGGCTGGCTGGGCCTGTCCAACACCCGGGGCCGCCTCAAGATCGACGGCCTGGAGATCGCCTTCACCGGCCTGGACGACCCGCACATCAAGCGCGACCGCTACGCAGAGGTGGCGGGCGGCCCCGAGACGGGCGCCGACCTCTCCATCGGCGTGGTCCACGCCCCCTACCTGCGCTCCCTGGATGCCTTCACCAAGGACGGCTACCCCCTGATCCTGGCCGGTCACACCCATGGCGGCCAGCTCTGCATCCCCTTCTACGGAGCCCTGGTCACCAACTGCGACCTGGACACGGACCGGGTCAAGGGCCTCTCCACCCACTCCGTCGATGACCACCGCGCCTACCTCCACGTCTCCGCCGGCTGCGGCACCAACCGCTACACCCCGGTCCGCTTCGCCTGCCCGCCCGAAGCGACCCTGCTGACCCTGACGGCCCGGGACTGAGCGCCCCCCGGCCCCCTCGCCCTCAGCTGCGCACAAACCGGATTTCGTCTGCGGGCGCGGGTGGGCTAAAGTAATCGATGTCGCCGGGAGACCGGCGGCGATCGGGGTGTAGCGCAGCTTGGCAGCGCGCTTCGTTCGGGACGAAGAGGTCGTGGGTTCAAATCCCGCCACCCCGACAGCTGTAAGACCAGGTCAGGGGCCTGATCCACTTAGTGGATCAGGCCCCTGACTCGTTCCTGGGGCCATCTTGGGAGCCAACCTCAGAAGCCGGCTCCCAAGGAACCGCCGAAGAGCCTGTTGGTTGGCATCGCGACTGAGGCGGCCGGACGCCCAGCAGAGCGCCCGTGATCAAGCAGCTGACTCCAGCTCCGGGGCGATCTCCTCCGGTGGGTCGAGGAGCCTGAAGTCGCAGTCCCCCGGCCGCCGCCCAAGCGCTGGAACACCAGGGCGCCGAAAGGCGCGGCCCAGGGCTGCAACAACCCCCCCACGTTTCGTGCTGAAGCGTTGGCGATCGGAGGGACAGGGGCGTCACCTCCGCATGCTCGGGGAGCATTTCGAGCTATGTCCCAACGACAGTCGAATGCTCCAAGTAGCCTCGCAAGCATGGAGGCACCCGCACCCGGCACACCGCCGGAACCCGGCGACCACGAGGCGCGCAGAAGGCTGGACGCGTACGCCTACCTGAGCGCGCCGGAGCGGCTGGAGCACATCGCGATCATGCGGGTCTTCTGCGGAACGCTCCTGGCGGACCTGACCGTCCCGGACGTCATGGCGAAGCTGCGCGAGTCCGGCGGGCCAGGGGCCGGGCTCGACGCCGACACCCTCACCGCCCGGCTCGAACAGCTGGAGCGGTGGGGCAACCTGCTGCGCAGCAGCCACACGGTGAAGGCGTCCAGCATCACCGAGTACCAGCGTTCCCGCGCGCGCTACCAGCTGTCGAGGCTGGGCGAGCGAATCCAGCGGGACGCCGACGGGGTGCTGGCCGAGGCCGATGCCGCCCGCGAGGTGAGCAACGAACTGCTTGCCCTGGTCGAGCGCGGGCTCCGGGAGCTGGCCGAGCTGGTGTCCGAGCCGGGCGGTATCGCTCCGCAGGACGGGCTGGAGCGGGTCAGCACGCTGTTCGTGCAGTTCGCCGAGTTCGCGGACTCCATCCGGGACTTCTATGCCTACCTCGGCCAGGTGCTCGCCCGGTACGACCTGGACAGTGCCGAGTATCAGGGTTTCAAGGAACTGCTGTTGGACTACGTCGAGGCAATCACGGAGGACGTGGCCTTCCGCGCGCCCCGGATCTCGGCGGCACTGGACACGCTCTGGCCGCACCTTCCGGATCTGCTGGATCGGCTGGACGCCCACGCCCAGGGCCTCGCCGGGATCTCTCCGCAGGGCGAAGGCCGCTCGGAGACCCGGGTGCAGCGCAGCCGCGGGCGCGAGCTTGCGGACTGGGACGGGCTGCGCGGATGGTTCAGCAACACCGATGGTCAGGGCAGCCAGGTCGATCAACTGCGGGACGCCACCCTGCGGGCGCTCCAGTCCCTGCTGGCCAACGCCAAGCGGATGCTGCGTTCGGCCACCGGGGAGATGTCGCGGCGCCGGGACCTGCTGCGGCTGGCCCGGTGGTTCGACGAAGCGGCACCGCAGGACGCGCACGACATCGCCGTCGCTGCCTTCGGGCTGTACGGTGCCCGCCACCTGGGCATCCCGCCTGCCACCGATGAAGTGGTGCCCGCCTACACCAGCTGGTGGAACGGCCCGGTGGTCGAGGTCCCGGTGGCGCTGCGCGAGAGGGGCAGCCGCGCGCAGCGGGGCCGGGCGTCGTCGGTGGAGGACCACTCTGCGCAGAAGCACCGGCTGCGGGCGGCCGCGCGTGAGCGGGCGGCGGCCCGGAAAGCGGCGGCGGACGAGCTACGCAGCGCATCGGGCCGTTTCGATGACGTACGGCTCACTTCGGCGGCGCTGGGCCTGCTCCTGGAGCTGCTGGCCACGGCGCTCGGGAACGCGCAGCTCAAGCGGCGCACCAGTGCGGACGGGGAGGGGACGCCGGGGTTCGGCCTGGACGCGGCGCGGAGCGAGGACGCCGATCTGGGCATCCGGCTCACCGTGCACCGTGCGGCGGGTATCCGCACGCTCCTCCGCTCGGCCGACGGGGACCTGCTCCTGGACGACCTGGAGCTGGTCATCGGCCGGACCTCCACCATGGCCGACGGTGAGGCGGAGGTGAGCGTGTCATGACCCTCCCCTCCGCCCACGACGTGGCCCTGGCAGCAGAACGCCGGACCGCCGCCCGGCTGTTGCTCGCTCATCCGCTGGTCACGTCGGACGGCCCGCACGCCGACCTCTTCCCGCTGGTCCGCAGGCACGCCGACTGGCTGGGCAAGCGGTTCCAGCAGGTGCTCGGCTATCGCCTCCTGGTCGACAGTTCCTATGCCCGGCTGTTCAAGGCCGGGCTGGGAGCACAGGCGGGACACAGGCTTGTGCGGTCCACCGGCACTCCCTTCACCCCGCACACGTACGCCTGCCTCGCGCTGGCTCTGTCCGTGCTGGTGACCGCGCCCGAGCAGATGCTGTTGTCGCAGCTGGTTGCCGATATCCGGGCCGCGGCGGCCGACGCGGACATTCAACTGGAGGAGACGGGTCGGGCGGCCGGGAAACGGACCCTGGTCGCAGCTCTGCGCCAGCTGGTCGAGTGGGGCGTACTCATCGAGACGGAGGGCCACGTGGCCCTCATCACTCAGGAAGCCGGCGGGGAGGCTTTGATCACGGTGGACCGCGAGCTCGCCCGCGTCGTCGTCGCCGGACCGCTCGCCCAGTCCCGGGACGGCGCCGATCTGGTCCGGCGGGCAGCGGACCCGGGCTTCGGAGGACCTCGCACCTACGTGCGCCGGATGCTCGTCGAAACACCCGTCGTCCACCTCGACGAACTGACCGATGCCGAACGCGACTGGCTGCGTACCCGGCAGCGCCGGGAAGCCCAGGCATTCCTCGAACTCCTCGGTCTGGAGACGGAGATCCGCGCCGAGGGAGTGGCGCTGGTCGACCCCGAGGAGGAGCTGACCGATCTCCACCTTCCCGGCACAGGAACCGTCGCCCAGGCCGCACTGCTGCTGGTGGAACGGCTCGTTGAACGGCTTCGTCCGCCCGATCCCGGGCATCCTGCAACCGGCGGGGTCCTCGTCGTCGGAGTGGCCGTTCCGGACGGCCTGGTGGATGAGCTGCTGGCTGACCTGGTCGCCGAGTACGGGGGCCGCAGCAACTGGCAGCGCGGCTATCTCGAAGATCTCCACGCCCTGCGGGAAGCCGTGCTGGACCTGCTGGCCCGCATGCGGCTGCTGGCCCCAGCCGGCCCGATGCGGGCCGAGGGGGAAGGGCTGCCGGAGAGGTACGCCGAAGAGCTGCCGGAAGGACGCCAGGTGACCGATGTCCGGGGAGCCCGGCCAGGCGGCGAGGGCTGGGTGCTGCTCGCCGCTGCGGCCCGCTACGCCACCCGCGTCACCGTGCGTACGGCCGGCACGGACCGCGAAGTTGCCGAAGCACAGCAGGAGTTGCCGCTATGATCACCGACGCGCGTGGCCTCGTCCCGCTGCCACGTTCCGCCCCACCGCCGACAGCCGGTACCCGGTTCCGGCTGCACCGCGCGGGCATCCAGAACGTCTGGCAGTACGACGAGCAGGAGTTCGCCTTCGGTGACGGGCGACTGCTGCTGCGCGGCAAGAACGGCGCGGGGAAGTCCAAGGCCCTGGAAATGCTGCTCCCGTACCTGCTGGACGGCGACTCCCGGGCACTGGACGCGACCGGCACCGGCCGGACGACGCTCGCCTGGCTGATGCTGGACGGGTTCGAGCAGACCAACCGCCTCGGCTACCTGTGGGTGGAGTTCCGGGGTACGGACGAGGGCGGCGACCACCGCTATCTGACGCTCGGTGCCGCCGTCCGCGCCTCGAAGTCGACGCAGAAGGCGCTGCCGACCTTCTTCGTCACCCCCCTGCGGGTCGGTGAGGACCTGCGCCTGGTCGAAGCGGGCAAGCCGCTGCCCGTCGACCGGCTCAAGGAGCTCGTCGGCGCCGACAACGCGACCGACCGGGCGGTCAGCCACCGTGCTCGCGTGGCCCGGGACCTCTTCGGCATCACCGACGCGACGCGCTACCGCAACCTCACCCAGCTCCTCCACCGGCTGCGGCGCCCCACGGTCGGGGACCGCATCGAACACGGGGGCCTGGCCTCGCTGCTGAGCGAGACCCTGCCGGGACTCGACGAAGAAGTGGTCGAGAAGGTGGCGCGCAACCTCCACGACCTGGATGCCGTACGGGACGAACTCGGCCGCCTGGAGCGTACCGACATGGCGCTGCGCACGTTCCTCGCCGACTACCGCCGCTACCTCGCCGGAGTCCTGCGCGCCTCGGCCGGGAACGTGGGCAGGGAGCTGGACACCCTTTCCCGACGACGCCGAGCGGCCGGGGACGCCGCGCAGCGGACAGGCGACCTGAAGACACGGGAGAAGGAGTCGGAAGCCGGGCTGGTGACCCTGCGAGAAGAGGAACAGACCGCCCGGACGGACCTTGCCGCGCTGCACGCCAGTCACGCCTACCGCAGCCTGCGCGAACTTTCTGAACGCCGCAGCACGGTGGAGGCCCTGCACACCACGGCCATGACCTCCTTCGCCTCCCTGCGGAACGCACACGAGGCGGAAGAGAGCACCGCGGAACGACTGGCCGAGGGTGCCGAAGACCTGGGGAGCCGGCTCACCGAGCTGGGGACCGAACACCAGGAGCTGCTGTCCCAGGCGGAAAAGGCGGGGCTTCCCACCGGGCATCTCGGCGACGCGGTGGCCCTGCCGCGCACGGTCCGCTCCCAGGCGACGCAGACGGAGCTGACCAGTCCGGACGGGGAAGCGCAGACCGTACGGCACCGGCCGGTGGCTCGCGTGGACACGGCCACGACAGAGGACGGGCTGCGGTCCTGGCATGAGCAACTGAAGGATGCCGAAGCTGTCGTACGGAACCGGACACGGATGGTCCAGGAGGTCACGCGTCTCTCCTCGCAGGCCGACGGGGCCAGGGCCGGGGCAGCTCAGGCCGACACGGAGCGGGAACGGGTGGAGGGCGAGGCGGAGGAGGCCGCCAGCCGTCTCGAAGAGAGCCGCGAGAAGGTCGCCGAGGAGAGTCGTGGGTACGCCGATGAGGTCGCCGCGTGGGTGGCGCGCACGCGGACCGCAACGGGGCCCGACTGTCCGCCCCTGGATGTCGTCCTCGCCGAAGTCGCCGGTGAGACCTCCCCCGACGCGCCGTTCTCGGAGCGCACGCTGCCGCCCGACATCGACACCCGAGCGCGGCAAACGGCTCATGCGGCCCTGGAGTCGTACGCCGATGACCTCACCCGGCACCGCGATGCGCTGGCGCTCGGCGTCGGCCGGCTCGGCGAGGAGATCGACCGTCTATCGAAGGAGAAGCAGGACTGGGAGCGGCGTACCGACCCCGAGCCTCCGGCCCCGCACCACCGCGCCGCCGAAAGGAACCCTGCCGGTGGAGCGCCCTTCTACCGGCTGGTGGACTTCGCGGAGCACGTGGCCTCCGCCGACCGGGCCGGCCTGGAGGCGGCACTGGAGGCGAGCGGAATCCTGGACGCCTGGGTCAGCGCTGACGGCGCCCTTCTCGACCCCCTCACCCGGGACACCCTTCTCCAGCCCGGCCCTGTGCTGCCGGGAGCACAGACCCTCGCCTCGGCCCTGCGCCCTGCCCCGCAGCCGGAGTGCGGCATCACGTCCGGGCACGTGGGGCGGCTGCTGGCCGCCATCGCGCTCGTACCGGCCGCGGAGACCGCCGCTGCCGACGCGGTGCACTTCGACGGAAGCTGGCGTCTGGGGGCCCTCCGCGGCCGGCACCACAAGAGCGTCGCCGAGTACGTGGGAGCAGCCGTACGCGCCGAGACCCGGCGGCGCGCCCTCGCCGAGCTGGAGAAGCGGCTCGCGCAGACGGAGCAGCGGCTGGCCGACGCCCGTACCGAACTCGCTGCGGCCGATTCCAGGCGGCGTGCCCTCGCGCTCGCGGAACGGGACTTTCCCCGGGCCCGGCAGCTCTCCAACGCCTGGAGCAGGACCACTTCGGACGAGAATGCGCTGCGGGACCTGACCGCCAAGGCCACCCGTGCGGCACGGCTGGCCGAGGAGGCCCGCGCTCTCGCCGTGTCGGCGCGTACCGAGGCGGATGCCACCGCGACCGCCCATGACCTGCCCATCGACGCCACCTCCCTGGACCGCGTACGCACCGCACTGGCGGCCCTGCTCGGCGGTATCGGTCACTTGCGCAGAGCGGTCAGCGGCACGGCCGGGCGGCTCGGCGGAAGCCAGACGGACGACGTGCGGTACGAGCGTGCCCGAGAGGGGCGGCTGGAGGCGGAAGGAAACTACCGGCTTCGCCTCCACCAGCTGCGCACCGCGCAACAGGATCTGCGGACCCGCGAGGAGGCCGTCGGCTCGTCCGAAGAGGAGATCCTCACCCGCGAACAGAACGCCAAGCAACGCATCGCGAACGCCGTCGGCGCCATCCCAGCAGCAGAGCACACCCACGGCGAACTCCGCGATCTGCGCGTGCGTGCGGAAGAGGAGGAGAATCGCCTGCGCAAGGAACTGACGGACCAGGAGACGACGGTCATCGACACCGGCCGCACCCTCCGCAAGGCTCTCGACCGTCCGGAGGTCATCAACGGGGCGGGACTGGACCGGTCCTCTCTGCCCGACCACGTCTCGGACAACCCCGGTTCGGACGTCCGCGACCGCCTGCGAGCGCTGCGCTCACTGGCCGACACCGTGGAGCAGGCCCTCGGCCGCCCGAAGGGCGAGGTGTCGGACAGCACCCTGCTCAACCGGCACACGGTGCTGCGCGATCAACTGGCGGGCGGATACGACGCACAGCTTGAGGAACGCGACGGGATCAAGGTGTGCCGCCTGGTCGACGATCACGGTTCCCATGATGTCGCGGTCGTGGGCGAGCGAATCGCCGTCCAGTCCGCGGAGGCGAGGGGGCGGCTCACCGAGCGCGAGAGCGAGGTGTTCCAGCGGTTCCTGACCGGCGAGCTCGGCGATCACCTCTCAGCCCAGGTCATCACCGCGGCCAATCTGGTCGCGGCTCTCAACGACACCCTGAAGACCGTACGGACCTCGCACGGTCTTGGCGTGGAACTGCTGTGGAAGCTCGACGAGGACGTGGATGCGGACGTGCGGGCGGCCGTCGAGCTGCTGCGCAGTCCGTCGAGCCTCCGGACACGCAAGCAGACCGAGCAACTGCGCGAGGTACTGCAACGCCGAATCGAGGACGCCCGCCGTGCCGACCCTTCGGCCGGTTACACGGCCCATCTGCGGACCGCGCTGGACTACCGTGAATGGTTCCGTTTCCACACCTTCGTGGTCGAGGACGCGGCCCCCGGGCGCAGGAGGAAACTGACCGGACGCACCGGACTCAGCCAGGGTGAGCAGCGGGTGCTCTCCTACCTCGTGCTCTTCGCCGCCGCTGCCGCGCACTTCACCAGCCTCGCCGAATCAGCCCCGCACGCGCCGCGGCTGATCCTCCTGGACGACGCCTTCGCCAAGGTCGACGAACCCACCCACGGGCGGCTGGGCCGCATCCTCGTCGACCTCGATCTCGACTTCGTCCTCACGAGCGAGCGGCTGATGGGCAACTGGGCTGAGGTTCCGTCCCTGCACATCTACGAATGCCTCCGCGATCCCCATGCGCGCGGGGTGGCCACGTTGCACTACACCTGGAACGGTCGGCACCGGCGTCTGGCATCCGTATGACCGGGCTCCCGGCTGCAACGCGCGACTGGCTGGCAGGACCAGGTCTCACCCGACTCTGGGGTGCGATGCGCAAACGTCTGGAAGGCAACGGCGTACAAGCCACCGGATCCCTCCGGTTGACCGCAGTGAGCAACCAGGAACGGAACGACCTGTCACTCCTGCTGGGCAAACCCCTCACGGGTATCGATGTGACCGTGCGGCTCGACGCGCTCGACGCACGGCTGCGCACCTCTGCCGCGGGACTCGGGCTCAGGGAGGTCTTGGACGAACTCGGACCACCGCTCACCGACCGCCGCGCGGCCCGCGCAGGCGTGGCGGCACAGCGCCGGCACGTGTGGTCGTCGCTCACCTCGTCCCTCGACGCCTCTCCGCTCGCCGCTCAGGAGTGGACCCGACAGTGGTCCGACGTTCTGCGCCGCACCGGCATTCCCAGGGGCGTGACGCCCGAGGCGGCGGTACAAACGCTCCAGCAGGCGGTTCGAGTCCTCACTGTGCTGCTCGACCCGGAACGCAACGCCGCACGGGGCCGAGGAGAGCTCGCCGCGATGGCGACCGGTTCGGCGCACGGTCTGGACGACGGCACCTGGCTCGCCCGCCTCGTCCAACGCGGTGTCGCCCTGGCCCATGGCACCGAGTTCCCCAGCAACGCGGCCGGTCGGCGCGCCCTGTGGCGGCTGGTGTCCGTCACACCGGACGAGGTCTCCAGCACGGTGCTGACCTATGGTCTGCGGCCCATCGGTGAGGGATGGCGAGAGCGGTCACTGCGAGAGCGGGCTGCCCATCACGCCGAAACCCACCTCACGCCGCGCGATCTGCTCGACGTACATCTCCAACTGCCTGCCGGGACTGTGGTCCACATCTGCGAAAACCCGCGCGTCGTGGAAGCCGCAGCCGACGCGGCCTGCGCCAAGCCCCTGGTCTGCACCTCCGGCAGCGCCGCCACGGTGGTCCTCACGCTTCTCGACGCCCTCGCCACCACCGGCTGCCGCTTCGCCTACCACGGCGACTTCGACTGGCCGGGCATCGCTCTGGCCAATCGGATCATCCGTCGCTACAAAGCCCTGCCGTGGCGAATGGGTGCCGAGGACTATGAACGCCTCGCCACTCACAGCCAGGCCGAGGGCATCCCTCAGCTACCACTCGACGGCCGAACGGTCAGCGCGGACTGGGACCCGGGCCTCGCCCCTGCCATGACCGCCCTCGGCGTCGCGCTCCATGAGGAAGCCACGCTCGACCTTCTGGTGGACGACCTGTCTGGCCAGATGTAGAGACCAACAACCCACAGCGGACGGTCTGGTCCGGACCCAGGACTCTGGGATCCATCTGGGAGTCAGCCCGCTCCCCAAGCCCCTTCCGGACCACCCGAGACCACTCCACCCCAATGCCCTGACCAGGCAAAACAGCAACAGCAAACCACCCGGTGGCGATCACGCCCGAACCTCATTCGGGACGAAGAGGTCGTGGGTTCGAATCCCGCCACCCCGACAGCTGAAGTACCAGGTCAGGGGCCTGATCCACTTAGTGGGTCAGGCCTCTGAGTGGTTTCCGGGGTTGTCCTGGGAGAAATCCGGGAGGGGCTCCTGGCCGGCTTCTCCCAGCACGCGGTCACCGCGTAGCCATGGTGACCGGTCGCTCATCGCACCTCACACCTGCGCGTCTACGGATCCGGAGGGGCGCTTCCCTTCGGGACAGCTTGTGGGCCCCCGGCCTCCCACGGAGACGGCCTCCCTTCGACGCACGACGACACACTCGAGCAGCAACGCGATCAAGCGCCGCACGCCGACCCGGATGCGGCGCGTGGAGGTCGATCTCGTTCCCTACCGGATCACGGCGACCGTTCCTCCGCCGGGAAAGCTAGAGTCGTTCTGCCGCAATGCGAACAGATTCAGTGATGCCATTCGCAGAGAGAGGCGACGGCCATGTCGTCGAACCCCGAAGCGCCTGCCGGCCTCATCCGCCGTGTTGCCTTGGTGGCCGCACCCTTTGCGGGCGGGGCATTAGCCACTGGCGTAGCGTTCTTGCTGCTCCGGGACTCATTCCCCGACGGGGTGGCCACGCACTTCACCCGCGATGGCACCGCCGACGACTACAGCTCACCTGGCACAGCACTTGGCCTATACATGTTGGTGTTCGCCATCGAAGCCGTCGGCACGATCGCCGCCGGTTTCTCCTCCAGGTCGGCCCTCACCACCACAAGGTCACTGAGTGTCTTCTCCATCGGCCTGGCCACAGCGACCGCCTACATCCTCATCGCCACCATGTGGACCACCAGCGGGGCCTCCGGACACACCGCACAACTGCCCCTCCTCCAACTTCCCTTGGGAGTCGTCGTGGGCGCCGCCGCAGGTGTCGCAGCCTGGCTGATCTCCCGGAGGCGGGCGTGAACCGGGACTCCGATCCGACCGCCGTCACGGTCTGGCACCGTCACCTGGCCAGCAGATGAATGCTCGCCACCGGCCTGGTCTCCGCGCTCGGCCTCGTCGCCGTCGCGGTCGTCGACCGCCCGCACCGGGCCATCGCCCTGTGGTTGCTGATCGTCTCCGCCGCATTCCTCATCGCACTGTCCAGCACGAACCGGTCGGTCCGCCGGGGAAACATCTGCGCGTAGACAGCGCCGAGGTACGTGCCGTAGGAGTACCCCAGGTAGGAGATGTCGGCAACGTCGTGGACACAGCCCTGTGCCGCTGAACCGCGTTTCCTGAGGGCCGGGCCGCCGAGTCGGCGGCGGAGCCGGAGACGGCGGCCACCAGGCCCCGTCCCACGCCGCCCTTCCGGACCATGCGCTCGCCGGCGCCCCTTGAGCGTCCCGACCGACCAGCCGCGGCCGTAGGGGCCGACGCTGCTGTCGACGTGGCCACGCCGGGTGTCGGGGTGCGATCCGGGGTGCGGTCCGGGGAGCAATCCGGGGTGCGGTCCGGGGAGCAATCCGGGGTGCGGTCCGGATCATGCCTTTTAGGGAGTCGCACTCGGCGACCACCATCCAGAATGCACCTTTCGTACCCGCATGCGAGTCTGGTGATGGCCCATCGTCCGAGATCCGCAATCAGGAGGCACGATCGTGGGCAAGAAGCAGAGTCGGCAGAACCGCGGTGCCCGCACCGGCGGCCACGAACGCAGTGCTGCTCCGGAGGCGAAGGAGCAGACGAGGTCTACGGCTGCTGAGGAGACGGTGCACTCGATCTCAGAGCAGGTCTCCCACCGGAAGCAGCGGAGGTTCGGCCACAACTGATCTCGTAGGACCACGACAACCGCCCTCTGCGGCGGCGCCCCCTCGGGGGGATCGCCACCGCAGAGGGCGGTTTCTGTTGCGCGTGGCGATTAAGGGATCCACTGGGGGCGCCGGGGGCCGGGGGGTGCTGGGGGCCGTGGGATACCGGGGGCCGGGGGATACCGGGGGGCCGGGGGGCCGGGGGGCCGGGGGGCCGGGGGGCCGGGGGGCCGGGGGTACTGAGGGGATCCGGTCGCCGCTTCTCGTGAGCCCGGAGGCCCGCAAGACCGCAGGCCTGTAAGCCCTCAAGCCCTTGAGTCCGCGAGCCGGTGCGCCTGCGATGCCGCGCGACCTTCCGCCGATATGCCGCCCACCCGGGGCTCGGCCGGAGGTTTATCTACGCGCGGAGCTATGGCGCCCGAACGATCATTCGGGCATATCAGACCAGTTCTTCCGCAGCTATTACCGGCCGGTACCAATAGCTGCTAGAAACGTGGCGCTCAATCAACCCCCCACCCACCCCCCACATTTCGGAGGGCTGACAGCCATGTCAGTACGGAGATTCTGGGCGTCCGCATCCACTCTGGTCCTCGCCGCCGTGGCCGCGCTGGGCGTTGCCCAGCCGGCCTCGGCAAACTCCTCGGCCGCCGCCGGCGGGTACGTCGCCCTCGGCGACTCGTACTCCTCCGGCGTCGGCGCGGGAAGCTATCTGTCCGACAGCGGCGATTGCCGCCGCAGCACCAACGCCTACCCCTACCTCTGGGCGGCTGCGAACTCGCCTTCCTCCTTCGACTTCGTGGCCTGCTCGGGCGCCACGACCAGTTCGGTGGCCGGGACCCAGCTGGGGGCGTTGAACTCGTCCACCGGCCTGGTCAGCGTCACCGCGGGCGGCAACGACGTCGGTTTCGCCGATGTCATGCAGGACTGCGTGCTCTCCGGCGAGGCCACCTGCCTCAGCAGCGTGAGCTCGGCCGTCACACAGATCCAGAACTCGCTTCCGTCCGGCCTGAGTTCGCTCTACGGTTCCATCCGCTCGCGGGCCCCGCAGGCCCATGTGGTGGTGCTGGGCTACCCCCGCTTCTACCAGCTGAGCGGCAGCTGCATCGCCGGGCTCTCGGAGAAGGAGCGGTCGGCCATCAACAACGCGTCCGACGTGCTGAACGGGGTCATCGCCAAGCAGGCGGCCGACGCCGGGTTCACGTTCTCCAGCGTGGTCGACGAGTTCACCGGGCACGAGCTGTGTTCCGGTGACGCGTGGCTCCACAGCGTGTCGTTGCCGGTCTACAACTCGTACCACCCCAAGGCCGCCGGTCAGTCCGGTGGTTACCTTCCGGCCTTCCGCTCGGCCGCGTAGGACGCGGACGACGGAGGTGCAGAAGTGCGGCGGGCTGCCGGGAGTTCTCCCGGAGGCCCGCCGCGCTGCTGCCACGGTCAGGCAGATGTCGACGTGGCGCCCGGCCGGCGCAGGGTCAGGGCGGCGAACGCGGCGAATACGGCGGTGGCCGCGGCGGCCCACCAGCTGTGGCGGAACGCGTCGAGCGCCTCGCCCGGCCCGTCCGGCGCACCGAGCAGCGTGACCATCAATGCCACACCCAGCACCGAACCCGTCTGGCGGGCCATCGTGGTGACGGCCGATCCGGTGGCGAATCGGGTGGGCGGGAGAGCCGCGGCGGCTGCGCCGACCAGGGTCGGGAGAGCGAAGCCGACGCCGATGCCGGTGACCATCATGCCGGGGAGGAAACCGCTCGCGTAGTGCGGAGCCGCACCGAGCGCGACGGCCCACCAGGCCAGACCGGCGGCGAACAGCAGGCAGCCGAGTGCGGCGGTGCGGCCCGCCCCGATCCGGCGGACGACCGGTCCCGAGAGGACGGCGAGCACCGGCACGACCAACGGCCCCGGTGCGATGGCGAGTCCGGTACGGATCGCCGAGTACCCCCACACCTGCTGGCACCAGAGCACCGACGTGAGCAGCATCGCCGCGAACGCGACGGTGAAGAGCAGAGCCGCGAGGGTGGCCGTCGCGAAGACCCGGGCACGCAGCATCGGCAGTTCGACGACCGGGGCCGGATGCCGGGCGGACCGCATCCAGAAGCCCGCGGCGAGAACGGCGGTCGCGAGCAGCGGAACCAGCACGCGCGGCGAACTCCAGCCCCAGGCATCGGCCTTGACCAGGGCGAACGCCAGAGCGCCGATCGCGAGGGTGAGCAGCACCGCCCCGACGAGGTCCGGGAAGGGGCCCTCCCGGTGCGGGCGGGCGTCGGGCAGCAGCCGTACGCCCGCGAGCAGTCCGATCACGCCGACCGGCACATTGACGAGAAAGACCCAGCGCCAGTCCGCCTCCACGAGCACGCCACCGACCACCGGACCGAGACCGGCCGCGATCCCGCCGATCGCCGCCCAGCTCCGGATCGCCCGGGGGCGGCGCTCCGCCGGGGTGTTGACGAGCAGGAGCGCGAGGGACGTCGGCATCAGCGCGGCGGCTCCGACCGCTTGCAGCGCACGGGCGGCCACCAGCCAGCCGACTCCCGGGGCGAAGGCGCAGAGCGCGGAGGCGATGGTGAAGACCGCGAGTCCGAGGAGGAAGCCGCGGCGGTGACCGTACCGGTCGGCGAGCCTGCCCGCGACGACGAGCAGGGCGGCGAAGACGATCGCGTACGCGTTGAGCACCCAGGACAGCGAGGCGAGGGAGCTGCCGTCGAAGGCGTCGCCGAGTGCGGGAACCGCGACATTGACGATGAACAGGTCGAGATTCACGACGAAGACACCGGCCGAAATGATCCAGACGGTGGCCCGAGAGGAGGGAGCGGAGGAAGGCGAGGAAGGCGAGGCAGCGGAGGGAGGACGGGAGGGAGCAGCCGCTCGGTCAGCCGCGGAAGTGGGTGAGTTTGATTTTCCAACTGTCATGGCGGCAAGGTAGCGCCAGTGAGTTTGAGATGGCAACCTTGTGGTGATGAGCGCTGCACAGGAAACCCGCACCCGCACCGCCCCGACGGTCACGCTGCCCGGCCGGCCCTGCTCGGCCGCCGCCGCGCTGCACGTGGTGGGTGAGAAGTGGGCGCTGCTCGCGGTGCGCGAGATCTTCTTCGGCAACCACCGGTTCGAGGCCATCGCCCGTAACACCGGTGCGCCCCGCGACCGTCTCGCGGCGCGGCTGCGCTCACTGGAGCAGGCAGGAGTGGTCGAGCGGCGGCCCTACAACGAACGCCCGCCGCGTTACGAGTACCACCTGACCGATTCCGGACGGGACCTCGCGCCGGTCATCCGGGCGCTGCTGGACTGGGGCGACCGGTGGGTGCTGGAGGACCGGCCGGTGGTCATGATCCACGAACCGGCCGCGGACCCCGGGAACGAGGATCCACACAGAGGCGAGGACGGGGACGCGGACGGCGATGCGCACGGACCGGCACGCACGCACCCGCACGCGCACAATCTTGATGCGGCGTGGATCTGCCGCACCTGCGGCGAGGAAGTCGTGATGAACACGCTGGCGGTCGATGTCCGCGCCCCCGGGTGGGACCGTTCGGGGCCCAGGGCGCCAAGCCCGTCCGACGGCTGAGGGCGCCGCCGCCGGGAGGCGTCGGGGAGGCCGGTACCGCTGCTCGCCCCGACCGGGACCGCTACTTCCCTCGACCGGGACCGCCGCTTCCCTCGACCAGTCCCGCTACTTCACTGGACGGCTACCCCTGCTTCCCTCGGCGAGAGGCGGCGGGGACGTCAGTACCGCTCGACGAGATGCCCCCGGCCCGCCGGGGGCTCGTACGGCTCGGGCCGGAAGTCGGTGATCTCGCTGATCCGCCCCGTCGCGTCGAACACGAAGAAATGGATGGCGTGCAGCTCCTCGGCGCCGACCGTGAAGCGCGTACGGACGGCGACCTGCTGCCCCTGGCCGTCGGCCACCACCCGCTCGACGCGGACCCGCCGGCCCCCCGGTGACTCCCGGTTGAACCGCAGATACCGCTCCTTCCCGCGAATGCGTTCGCGGGTCTGCGGCAGGTCGTACAACACCTCGTCGGCCAGCGTCGCGGCGAAGGCGTCCCAGTCGCGGACATCGGCCGCGCTCCAGTACGTCTCCACCACGGCACGCAGATCGGCAGTCGTCGTCATGGTCCGAGTCTGAACCCCACCACTGACAATCGACCCTTGTTCAGGAATCGGCCGCCCTCGACGCCTTGATGGAGTACATCAGCGGGATGCGCGGCCGGTCGGCGGGGAAGCGGTAGAAACCGTCGCTCTGCCGTTCCAGCTCCGAGAAGCGGGCGAAGAGCGAGGCGTCGTGCTCGTGCAGGAACTCGATCCGCAGTCCGGCGGCGGCCAGCGCCGACACCACCTCGCCGATCGGGTGCTGCCATTCGACGCTGCGGTTGTGGACGGTGGGCGCGTCGAAGTCCGCGTACGTGCCGGGCGTCTCGTCCACCCAGGCGTCGCGGCTGAAGTAGTCGTGCTCGACCTTCGTCCCGGTGGCGTCGTCGAGGCAGTCCGTCATCGGATGGAACTCCGCGAGATAGAGAAAGCCGCCCGGCGCCACGAGCGATGCGGCGGTCTCGGCCCAGCGGCGGGTGTCGGGCAGCCAGTTCAGCGCGCCGATGCCGGTGTAGACGATGTCGTACGACGAGTCGGGGACGGCCTGCGCGGCGTCGTGGACGTCGGCCGCGACGAACGCCGCCCGGTCCTGGGTGAACCCGAGCTCGCGGGCCAGGGCGCGGGCGGTCTCGACGGCCGGTTCGGAGAAGTCCAGACCGACGACCTGTGCGGCGCCGTGCCGGGCCCAGGAGAGGGTGTCGACGCCGATGTGGCACTGCAG
Source organism: Streptomyces sp. NBC_00984 (assembly GCF_045162475.1). Classification (NCBI taxonomy): domain Bacteria; kingdom Bacillati; phylum Actinomycetota; class Actinomycetes; order Kitasatosporales; family Streptomycetaceae; genus Streptomyces; species Streptomyces sp. NBC_00984. Next base: position 4,940,185 of record NZ_CP108734.1, on the reverse strand, counting down.
ATGCAACAGCGACTTACCCGTGACGTCCCCGACCTCGGCGAGCTCGAAGTCGCGCAGGGCGTCCTTCCCGGCGCGGAAGGAATCGAGGTCGTAGAAGTCGCTCATGGCGTGGATGGGGACCCGCTCGTCCCAGTGCGCGCGGTTTGCCTCGTGCCAGTCGGCAGGCCGGTCGGCAGGGGTCGATGCATGCATGCCGGGAGGTTATCCACAGGCTGCGGACGAAGCGAACGAATTGTCGGCGTTCCGACGCAGAATGGGGGACATGACTGAGATCACTCGCTCGACGACGGCCCCTTCCGCCCAGGCCCCCGCCTCCGCACCGGGCTCCGGCTCCGGCTCCGGCTCCACCCAGCCGACCGCTTCCGCACCGGTGTGGGAGCAGCGCTTCCGGGCACCGCGGGTGTCGTTGCCCGACTGGGCGGAGGACGCACCCGACCGCGCGCTGTTCGTCTCCAACGCCACGGGCACGTACGAGCTGTACGCATGGGACCGCGCCACCGGCGAGCAGCGCCAGGTGACGGACCGGCCGAACGGCACGACGGACGGAGTGCTGACACCCGACGGGGAGTCGGTCTGGTGGTTCAGCGACACCGATGGCGACGAGTTCGGGGTGTGGATGCGCCAGCCGTTCAACGGCGGCAAGGAAAAGGAAGGTGTGCCGGGCGCGGCGGTGGACGAACCGGCGACGCCCGGCCTCGGCCCCTCGTACCCGGCCGGACTCGCGATCGGGCGGGACGGCACGGCGGTGGTCGGCCGCTCGACCGACGAGGACGGGACGACGATCCATGTCGTACGGCCGGGGTCGGCGCCCGTGGAGATCTACCGCCACCGCGAGTCGGCGGGCGTCGGCGACCTCAGCCATGACGGGACGCTGATCGCCCTGGAGCACACCGAGCACGGCGATGCGATGCACTCCGCGCTGCGCGTGGTGCGGCCGGACGGGACGACGGTCGCCGAGCTGGACGACACCGAGGGCGGTACGAAGGAGCTGGGCCTGTCCGTGCTGGGCTTCGCCCCCGTCGCCGGGGACACGCGGCTCCTGGTCGGGCATCAGCGGCGGGGCCGCTGGGAGCCGATGATCTGGGATCCGACGACGGGCGAGGAGACGGACCTCGCGATCGATCTGCCCGGCGATGTGGTCGCCGAGTGGTATCCGGACGCCTCCGCGCTGCTGATCGTGCACGGCTTCGAGGCCCGCAGCGACCTGTGGCGGCACGAGCCGGAGGCGGGCGGCGCCCCCGTCCGGGTGGAGACCCCCGCGGGTTCGGTGTCGGGTGCCACGGCCCGGCCGGACGGCACGGTGGAGTACCTGTGGTCCTCGGCCGCGCAGCCGCCCGTCATCCGGTCCACCTCGGGTGCGGTGGTGCTCGATCCGCCCGGTTCGAAGGCCCCGGCGTCCGTGCCGGTGGAGGACGTGTGGGTGGACGGGCCCGGGGGCCGGGTCCATGCGCTCGTGCAGCGGCCCGCCGCCCCGGCCGAGGGGCCGTTCCCGACCGTCTTCGAGATCCACGGCGGCCCGACCTGGCACGACAGCGACGCCTTCGCCTCCGGCCCCGCCGCCTGGGTGGACCACGGCTACGCGGTCGTCCGGGTCAACTACCGCGGCTCCACCGGATACGGCCGCGCCTGGACGGACGCGCTCAAGCACCGGGTCGGCCTGATCGAGCTGGAGGACGTCGCGGCGGTGCGGGAGTGGGCGGTGAAGTCCGGCCTCGCGGACCCGGAGAAGCTGGTCCTGGCCGGCGGCTCCTGGGGCGGCTACCTGACCCTGCTCGGCCTCGGTACGCAGCCGGACGACTGGGCCCTCGGCCTGGCGGCGGTCCCGGTCGCCGACTACGTCACGGCGTACCACGACGAGATGGAGGACCTGAAGGCGATGGACCGCACGCTGCTGGGCGGCACGCCGGAGGAGGTTCCCGAGCGCTTCGAGGCATCGTCCCCGCTGACGTACGTCGACGCGGTCCGGGCGCCGGTCTACATCTCGGCGGGCGTCAACGACCCGCGCTGCCCGATCCGCCAGGTAGAGAACTACGTCGACCGGCTGAAGGACCGGGACGCGGTGCACGAGGTGTACCGGTACGACGCGGGACACGGTTCGCTCGTCGTGGAGGAGCGGATCAAGCAGGTCCGCCTGGAGCTGGACTTCGCCCGGCGCCACCTGGCCCCGGAGGCGGACCCGTCCGGCGCGTAGCGGGCAGGCGGACGGCACCCGTTCCTCCCGCACGAGGCCGGCACGAAGCCAGCACGAAGCCGGTACGGAGCCAGCACGAAGCCGGCACGAAGCCGGCATGGAGCCGGGGACACGGGCGTCAGTCGGCACCCCGCTCCGGGCAACCGGAGCGGGGACCGTACCGTGGAGGGGTGTACCGGTTCCTGCTGACCCCGCGATGGTGGGGGATCAACCTCTTCGTCGTGCTGGCCATCCCGTTCTGCGTGTTCATGGGCACCTGGCAGCTCGGCCGCTTCGAGGACCGCGTGCAGACGCACGACGCCGCCGAGAAGCAGCCCGCTCCGGGCACGAGGCCCGCCAAGCCGATCGACGACCTGCTGCCCGTCGACACGGTGACCTCCGGCCGCCCCGCCACCGCGACCGGCCGGTACGCCGACCAGTTCCTGGTGCCCGGACGGAAGTTGGACGACAGGAGCGGCTTCTACGTCCTGAACATGCTCCGTACGGACAGCGGCAAGGCTCTGCCGGTGGTGCGCGGCTGGCTGCCCGGCAAGCCCGGCGACACCGCCGTTCCCGCCGCGCCGACCGGCGAGGTCACGGTGACCGGCGACCTCCAGGCGTCCGAGAACGCCGGCACCGCGGGCGTCGACACGGCGGGTGGGCTCCCCGACGGCCAGCTGGGCATGATCAGCGCCGCGTCCCTGGTCAACCTCGTCCCGTACGACGTCTACGACGCATGGGTGACGCTCCAGGACACGGGTGCGGGTGCCCGTGCCGGAACCGGCTCAGGCGACAAGGCGGCCGGCGCGCTGCGCCCCGTACCGGCCACCGCGGCGCAGGGCACCGGGCTCGACCTGAAGGCCTTCCAGAACCTCGGCTACACCGGCGAGTGGTTCGTCTTCGCCGGGTTCGTGCTCTTCATGTGGTTCCGGCTGGTCCGCCGCGAGGCCGAAGCGGCGCGCGACCTGCAACTGGGCCTCCTCGCGGAATCGGAGGCGGAAGCGGAAGCGGAGCCCGATCCTGAGTCCGAGCCCGTGCCGGAACCCGAGTCCGAGCCGGAGTCCGGCAAGGACGCCGTGGGCACCGGAGCGGTCTGAGACACGCGCAGACGCAGGACACCCCCACACACAGACACGCAGACATACAGACACGCAGACACACAGGCACACAGACGCAGGACACCGCGCGCATGAGGGGCCCGCTGGTTCGACGATCGACCGGCGGGCCCCTCATGTCATACGTCGTACGGCCTCAGGACGCGGGAGCCAGCACCCCGGTCCGGTAGATCGTGCCCGAGCAGGCGTTGGCTATCTTCGTCTCCGCGACCGGTGCCCCGGCCTCCGGCGTGTGCATCACGGCGACGCTGCCGTCCTGCGTCCCGCCGCCGTCCTCGCTGCCGGACTGCGTGACCGTCTCCGCCGTCCCGTCGCCGCTTCCCGCCCCGGTACCGGCAGCCGTGGCGCCACTCGCGCCACCCGCGTCGTCGGTCGGCGACGGGCTCGGCGAGCTTCCCACGGTCGGGCAGGTGTCCTTCGGCACCCAGGCGAACTTCACCTCGTACGCCATCGACGGCTTCAGCAGCACCGCCTCCTGCTCCTGCGAAGGGTCGGGCAGCCCGGCCGCCGCATCGCCCGCGGTGTGCTGGACAACCGCGATCCTGGCCGGGTCGGCCGCACCGATCGCCTGGAAGCCCACGCTGCCGCTGCTGCTCACCGAGCAGTCCGTGCCGGAGACATTGGCGATCCGGAAGGTGCCGTAGACCGTGCCGTCGACACCGGCCGCACCGGTCTCGGCCGAGGCGACACCGAGCTGCTCCTGGTCGCAGATCGGCATGGAGGCCATCGCGGGGTTGGTCGGGCCGGCGCCCCCGCCCGACAGGTTTCCGTCAGCACCCTGGCCACGATTGCCGGAGGGGCTGCTCGTGCTCGTGGGCTGGCTCCGGCCGCCATCGGCCTGCCCGTCGGCGTTGCCGCCGCTGTTCTTGTCGCCGGGCTGCGAGCCGGTGTCGCTGCCGTTGCCGCCCTGCGCCTGCTCGCCGTGCCCGGCTATCGCGGGGTTGGCGGTGTTCGAACCGTCGGAGTTCGCGACATGGACGAAGGCGGGAACCGCGGTGCCGATGAGCAGCGCCGCGGCCGCCAGGCCGACGACGGCCTGCCGCCGCTTGGCGCGCCGGGCGGGAACCGCGCGTTGCAGATGGTCGAGCGTGCCGTCGGTGGGCTCGATGTTCCGGACGGCGCCGCGCAGCATGCGGCGCAGCGCGACCTCGTCGAGGTCCGCACCGCCACCGGCCCCCGGGCCACCGTGCGGGCCCGAGTCCGGACCCGGGCCGAAGAGACTGCTCAGACTGCCGAGCTCAGCGGTCTCGGCCGCCCCGGCAGATTCAGCATCCCCATCAGCCCCGGCCGGCCCGGCCGCGTCCGCGTCCCGGTTCACCCGTGAGGCATTCTCCGGCCCGTGGTTCACAATTCCGTTTCCAGTCCGGTCAATCCGACGCTCGCGCCGCTGCTCGCGTTCGGGGCCGTGCTCGCGTTCGGAGCCGTTCTCGTACTCGCGGTCGCGCCGGCTCATCCCTGCGCCTCCATCACGACGCGCAGTGCCGCGATCCCGCGGGAGCCGTAGGCCTTGACCGAGCCCAGGGATATCCCCAGCGTCTCGGCCACCTGGACCTCCGTCATGTCCGCGAAGTAGCGCAGCACCAGTACCTCCCGCTGGCGCCGTTGCAGCCCCCGCATCGCCTTGATCAGCGCATCCCGCTCCAGCTGGTCGTACGCACCCTCCTCCGCGCTCGCCATGTCCGGCATGGGCTTGGAGAGCAGCTTCAGCCCGAGGATGCGGCGCCGCAGCGCGGAGCGCGAGAGGTTGACGACGGTCTGGCGCAGATACGCGAGTGTCTTCTCGGGGTCCCGTACCCGGTTGCGCGCCGAGTGCACCCGGATGAACGCCTCCTGCACCACGTCCTCACAGGAGGCCGTGTCGTCCAGGAGCAGGGCTGCGAGACCGAGCAACGACCGGTAGTGGGCGCGATAGGTCTCGGTGAGGTGGTCGACGGTGGTTCCGGCAGCCACGCCCTCCTCAGCGCCCTCGCGCTGCGAGGGCAGCCGTGCGGGACGCGCAGCGGGCATGGGCGCAATCACCGGCATACCGCCGGGTGCGCGGGGCCGTCGGAGCGGACGCACCGAAGCGCCGCGCAAGGGGCCCACCACTGTGATATCGAGAACCTCTGCCACGCCAGTTGGACACGTTTCCCCCCGTCAGGGTTGTACGCGCGCGGCACCGCGTTTGGCGCTGTGCGACATGCCCTCATACGTACCTGCTCTTCCCCGAATACCCCGAATGTGCGCCCCGCCGCGCCAGAGGTGACCGCATAGACGCGCACTCCCGGGCCAGTGGTTGCAGCAGGCCGAAAGTCATCGTCGGATACCGCGACACCCCAGCTCAAGAGGTTGAGGGCTTCAACTTACTCACAGAGTATTCACAGACAGTGCAAAACAGGTTCGATCAGGACCGGGGAAACTCCGCGGCCACCGACTCGGCGATCTGAGCCACGTTCAGCGCCGCCCCCTTGCGAAGGTTGTCGCCGCAGACGAACAGCTCCAGACCCCGGGGATCGTCCAGTGACCTGCGCACTCTCCCGACCCAGGTCGGATCCGTGCCGACGACGTCGGACGGTGTAGGGAAGTCCCCCGCCGCCGGACTGTCGTACAGCACCACGCCCGGCGCCGTCGCCAGGATCTCGTGGGCCCGGTCGACCGCGATCTCGTTCTCGAACCGGGCGTGCACGGACATCGAGTGCGTCGCGATGACGGGTACGTAGACACAGGTCGCCGCGACCCGCAGGCCCGGCAGGTCCAGGACCTTGCGGCACTCCTCGCGGATCGCCAGCTCCTCCGACGACCAGCCGTCCCCGGCCTCGGTCCCGGCCCAGGGCACCACGTTGAGGGCCACCGGGGCGGCGAAGGGGCTGCCTTCCGTGTCCCCCAGGGCCCTGCGTACGTCCCCGGGCTTCGTGCCCAGTTCCGTACCGGCGACCATCGACAGCTGTTCGCGCAGCGCCGCGACACCGTCCCGGCCCGCCCCGCTCACCGCCTGGTACGAGGAGACGACCAGTTCCCGCACACCGAATTCGGCGTGCAGCGCACCGACGGCGACGATCAGCGCGAGCGTCGTGCAGTTCGGGCTCGCGACGATGCCGCGCGGTCTGATCCGTACGGCGTGCGGATTGATCTCGGGCACGACCAGCGGAACGTCCGCGTCCAGCCGGAACGCGGCGGAGTCGTCGATGACGACCGTGCCCTTGGCGGCGGCGATCGGCGCCCACTGCGCGGAGACGTCGTCGGGCACCAGGAACAGCGCCACGTCCACGTCGTCGAAGAGGTCCTCGGTGAGTTCGAGGACCTCGCTCTCCTCGCCGCGCACGACCAGCTTGCGACCGGCCGAACGCGGCGAGGCGATCAGCTTCACCTCGCCCCAGACATCCGCGTGCTGCGAAAGGATCTGGAGCATGACGCCGCCGATCGCCCCGGTCGCTCCGACGACCGCGAGCGAAGGACGGCGCGCGGTCATCGGCCGGTGCCCCCGTAGACGACGGCCTCGTCGGAATCGCTGTCGAGACCGAAGGCGGTGTGCACGGCGCGCACGGCCTCGATGACGTCGTCGGCGCGGGTGACCACCGAGATGCGGATCTCGGACGTCGAGATCAGCTCGATGTTCACGCCGGCGTCCGACAGCGCCTCGAAGAAGCCCGCCGTGACCCCCGGGTTGGTCTTCATGCCGGCGCCGACCAGGGAGATCTTCGCGATCTGGTCGTCGTAGCGCAGCGACTCGAAGCCGATGCTGCCGCGGTTGCGCTCCAGGGCGTCGATGGCCTTGCGGCCCTCGGCCTTCGGCAGCGTGAACGAGATGTCGGTCAGACCGGTCGACGCGGCGGACACGTTCTGCACCACCATGTCGATGTTGATCTCCGCGTTCGCGATGGTGCGGAAGATCGCGGCGGCCTCGCCCGGCTTGTCGGGCACGCCGACGACGGTGATCTTGGCCTCGGAGACGTCATGGGCGACTCCGGAGATGATCGCGTGCTCCACCTTCTGGTCCCCTTGCGGCTCGTTGCTGACCCAGGTTCCGCGCAGTCCCGAGAAGGACGAGCGGACGTGGATCGGAATGTTGTAGCGGCGTGCGTACTCCACGCACCGGTGCAGCAGCACCTTGGAGCCGGACGCGGCCAGCTCCAGCATGTCCTCGAAGGAGATCCAGTCGATCTTCCGGGCCTTCTTCACGACCCGCGGGTCGGCGGTGAAGACACCGTCCACATCGGTGTAGATCTCACAGACCTCGGCGTCCAGCGCGGCCGCGAGCGCGACGGCGGTGGTGTCGGACCCGCCTCGACCGAGGGTGGTGATGTCCTTCTTGTCCTGGGACACACCCTGGAACCCCGCGACGATCGCGATGTTCCCCTCGTCCAGCGCCGTACGGATACGGCCCGGCGTCACATCGATGATGCGCGCTTTGTTGTGGACCGAGTCGGTGATGACGCCCGCCTGGCTACCGGTGAACGACTGGGCCTCGTGGCCCAGGTTTTTGATCGCCATCGCCAGCAGGGCCATGGAGATCCGCTCTCCGGCGGTCAGCAGCATGTCGAACTCACGCCCGGCAGGGATCGGGGATACCTGCTCGGCGAGATCGATCAACTCGTCCGTCGTGTCGCCCATCGCTGACACCACGACAACCACCTGGTTGCCGTTCTTCTTGGCATCGACGATTCGCTTGGCGACGCGCTTGATGCCCTCGGCATCGGCTACGGAGGAGCCTCCGTACTTCTGCACGACAAGGCCCACGTGCGCTCCTCGCTCAGTCCATTACTGCGGTCGACTCAGTTTAACGAGCAGTCCGGAAACGCCCCGCTGATACCACATGGTGAGATGTCCCGCTCAGCACGTGATCATCGGCATGTCGCCCCGGACCGCTCGTACAGGTCTGTTGCCCGCCGGACAGGCCCGCACTCCCGTATGTGGCTCAGCCCACACGCCTGGCGGCCCGAATCCACGATTCACCGGCCCTCCGCCTCCAGCGTGGACCGGAACCCGACCGTCCGCCCTTCGGGGGCCCCGCCCCGCGCAAGCCGCTGCGCATGCCGCCCCTGCTGCTCGCCCTCGCCGCGCTCCCCCTGACCGCGTCCCCCGCCCACGCGGGCGGCACCTGCTTCGCCACCCATGCCGACGCCCCGATCTACGCGGGCGCGGACGAGCTGTGACGCGTGTCCCGCACGGACAACGGCACCCGGCCGGGCTTCATGCGCGACGGCGACCCGCACCGCTCCGGCAGCGGTCACCGCCGCCCATTGCGCCGGCCGCGCCTACTGCACCGGCCGCAGCCCCAGTGGTCCCGCGATCTCCTCGGCCATCACGCGGCCGGCCTCCTCGGCGAGGTCGTCGTCGACGGTCTCCGAGTCGGTGTCCAGGCCGTCCAGTTCCTGGAGGGGCTGGTTGAGGCGGATGTGGGCGACCAGGGACTGGAGGGCGCGCAGGGTGGCGGAGGCGGTGGAGCCCCAGTTGGAGAAGTAGGAGAACTGCCACCACCACAGGGCCTCGGTGGTGCGGTCCTCCTCGTAGTGGGCCAGGCCGTGGCGCAGGTCGGTGACCAGGTCGGCCAGGTCGTCCGAGATCCGGGCCGGGACCGGGGCCTTGCGGGGCTCGTACGGGTCGAAGACCTCGGAGTAGACGTCGATCGGCTCCAGCAGGGCGGCGAACCGCTCGCGCAGGCCGTCGGCGTCCGGCTCCGCGCCCAGGTCCGGCTCGTAGCGCTCGTCGGGGACGATGTCCTCGTACGCGCCGAGCCGGCCGCCCGCCAGCAGGAGCTGGGAGATCTGGAGCAGCAGGACGGGGACGGCCTCCTCGGGCTCCTCGACCTTGGACACCTCGGTGACCGCGACGATGAACGTCTTGATCTGGTCGGCGATCTGGACGGCGAAGTCGTCCGGGTCCTGCGTGACGGAGTTCAGCGTGGCGTCAGACATCGAGGGGACCTCCCGTGGGCACGGTCGCGAACGGTGAGTAGAACATAGCGTCGCTGAACGTAAAGCCGCCGTGAGTCGCGGGAACGGTCCTGGAAACGGTCACCGGAAGAACATCGGGAGACGTGGAGGCGTCAGACATCGAGCAGGCGCCTCCCCTCGAAGGCGCGGCCCAGGGTGACCTCGTCCGCGTACTCCAGGTCGCCGCCCACCGGCAGGCCGCTGGCCAGCCTGGTGACCCGCAGGCCCATCGGCTTGACCATCCGCGCCAGGTACGTCGCGGTGGCCTCGCCCTCCAGGTTGGGGTCGGTCGCCAGGATCAGCTCCGTGATCGAACCGTCGGCGAGGCGGGCGAGCAGTTCGCGGATGCGCAGATCGTCCGGGCCGACGCCCTCGATCGGGCTGATCGCGCCGCCGAGCACGTGGTACCGGCCCCGGAACTCACGGGTCCGCTCGATCGCGACGACGTCCTTCGGCTCCTCGACCACGCAGATCACCGACAGGTCCCGGCGCGCGTCCCGGCAGATGTTGCACTGCTCCTGCTGGGCGACATTGCCGCAGACCGAACAGAACCGGACCTTGTCCTTGACCTCCAGGAGGGCATGGGCGAGGCGGCGCACGTCGGTCGGCTCGGCCTGCAGGATGTGGAAGGCGATCCGCTGCGCGCTCTTGGGACCGACGCCGGGCAGCCTGCCCAGCTCGTCGATGAGGTCCTGAACCACGCCTTCGTACAACGGGAACGCCGTCCTTTCCTGTCCTGTCCTGGGTGAGCCGCGCCGGAGGATCCAGCAGGGTCAGAAGGGGAGGCCGGGCATGCCGCCCAGGCCCTGGGCCAGCGGGCCCAGCTTCTGCTGCTGGAGCTGCTGCGCGTTCTCGTTGGCCGCCTGGACTGCGGCGACGACGAGGTCCGCGAGCGTCTCGGTGTCCTCCGGGTCGACGGCCTTCGGGTCGATCACCAGGTTGCGGAGCTCGCCGGAGCCGGTCACGGTCGCCTTCACGAGACCGCCACCCGCCTGACCCTCTACCTCGGTCCTGGCCAGTTCCTCCTGCGCCGCGGCGAGGTCCTGCTGCATCTTCTGGGCCTGCTGCAGCAGTTGCTGCATATTGGGCTGACCACCACCGGGAATCACGGTCACTCCTGGCAATTCGACGACAAAATGTTTCGGTACGCCGAGCCTACGTGGTCGCCGGGCAGCGCGCCCCACTCACTGGCGCGCAACTCTTTCGGGTGAGTTTCAGGCAGCCCTTGCCGGGCTCCTATACCTGATCACAGGCCCGGCGCACCCGGGAATACCGCGTTTTCTACCCCATGGCCCACCATTCGGCGGTAGGAAGAGCATGCGCATCAGGTCACACAGGCACACCGGCCGTCACGCAAGGTTACCCACGCGGGACTGTCGGCCACGCCGGAGAGCAGTGAGTACCCCGGTCTCGAAACACATCGCCACATCAGGCGTCGCTACGCAGAATGCAGAGGAGTTCCCGGTGAGTCAGCCGGAGATGCAGCCCGAGGGGCCGCCCCGCAACGAGCCCGGTTCGGCCGGCTCGGCCGGTACCTCCGGTTCGGACTCCCGCACACGGGGACGGGGACGGGATCTGACCGGTGCGCCGTTCCCGCTCGGCGACTGGGGCGAACCCGCCGACCGCCTCGACGAGCTGTACCGCTGGGTCGAGGCCGACGCGCTGCGCACCGCCGACTGGTACCTGAGCGACCGGGTGTGGAAGCGCCGGGCGGCCAGGGCGCTGCGGATCGGCACCGCGGTCGGGGCGGTCGCGGGCGCCGCGCTGCCGTTGCTCGATCTGACCGGGGCGCTGCACGGGGCGGCGGGCTGGGGCTATCTGTCGCTGCTGCTGGGCGCCGCGAGCATGGCGTGCGACCGGTACTTCGGCCTCACCTCCGGCTGGATGAGGAATCTCGCCACCGCCCAGGCCGTGCAGCGGCGCCTTCAGGTGCTCCAGTTCGACTGGGCGTCGGAGTGCGTGCGGGAGGTGCTCGGCCCGACCGAGGGGACGGCCAGCGAGGCGGCCGAGCGGTGCCTGGGGGTGCTGCGGCGGTTCTCGGAGGACGTCACGGAGCTCGTGCGCACCGAGACTGCGGACTGGATGGTGGAGTTCCGGTCCGGGCCGGCGCCGATGGGGATGCAGGCGCTGTCCTCGGGCGTCGGGAGCGGCGGGCGTTCGGACCACGGGGTGCTGTCGGGACGCTTCCCGCTCCAGACCATGACCCGGCCGAACATGCCGCGCCAGCGCCCCCCGGAGTCCCCGCGGTGACCCCGGGGGCGCCCGGCCGCCCAGGAAGCGCCGAAGCCGCTCGGAGCTGAGGGCTGTCCCGTGATCCCTGATCCACCGGGGATCACGGGACGCCTTCAGCTGAAGATGATCATTGAGCCCTGGGCGAGGCTGCGGGTGGCCGCCGCGTGCAGGCCCAGCCAGACGTGCCGCTCCCGGGCGAACGGGCTGTTGTCGTACGGGATCGGGGCCGCCGGTTCCTCCACGGAGGTCGGTGCGGCGGGCGGCAGCGGGGCGGCCGGCGGGTTCGCCGGGTCGATGCCGATGGACGGGGCGACGTACTCCAGCTCCCGCAGCAGTCCGTGCGAGGAGCCGAGCGGGCCGCCGCCCTCCAGCAGGTCGTCGTTGGAGAGCGGGACGGTGAAGTCCAGCGGGACGTACGCCCCGGCGTGGTCGTAGTGCCAGACCAGGTGGGACTGCTGGGCCGTCGCCTCGAACATCTCCAGCAACTGCTCGTAGTCCCCGCCCAGTTCGCCGACCGGCGTGACGGCGAGGCCGCTGATCTGGAGCAGGAAGGCGCGGCGCAGGAAGTGCAGGGCGTCGTAGTCGAAGCCCGCGATCGGGGCGACGTCGCCCGTCAGGCCCGGCATGTAGGCGTACACGGGGACGGGCGGCAGTCCGACCTCGCCCAACGCCCTGTCGTAGACGGCTATCTCTTCGGCGAACGGATTGTCGGGGCTGTGGCACAGCACATCGACGAGGGGAACCAGCCACAGGTCACAGGCCACGAAGTCTCGCTCTCCCACGGTGCGCATCGGAACGTTCAAGATGGTCGGGACAGCGTAATGCGGTGGGCGCGTTGCGCACAGTGGCCGTCGGCGGCGAGGGGCGGGACGGGGGTTACGACTGCGGTGCCCCGGGGTCCGGGGCCTGCCCGGTCGGCTGCCCGCCGCGCCGCGGATGTTCGAGCTCACCGGCCGCGAGCCGGTCCGCCCAGTTCAGCGCGTGGGTGTTGTAGTCGTCCATCACCGCGCGCACCGCGTCGTGTTCGCCGAGTGTGATCGCCGCGACGAGATCCTGATGACCGTGCCAGAGCCAGTCCCGGGCGGCCTCGTCGTGGCGCAGGTACGGCACCGCGAACACCCAGGCCTGGACGCGCAGTCGGTGCAGGAAGTCGTTGATGTACGCGTTGCCCACGAGCGCGCCCAACTCGCGCCAGAACCGCAGGTCGTAGCCGATGAGGATGTCGAGGTCGCCCCCTCGCGCCGCCCGCGCGGCCTCCTGGGCCCTGCGGCGCACGGAGACCAGGCAGTCCCGGAACGCCGTCGGCTGCGCGGTCGAGAGCCCGGCGCCGAGGAACACGCCGCGGATGACTCCCTCGATGACCAGGCTGCGGGCCTCGACCAGGGACCGGTAGTCGGCGATGGTGAACTCCCGTACCCGGAAGCCCCGGTGCTGATCCGATTCCAGCAGCCCCTGCGCGGAGAGGTCGAAGAGCGCCTCGCGCACCGGTGTCGCCGAGACGCCGTACTGCTCGGCGATCTGCTTGACCGTGAACTCCCGCCCCGGCTGCAGACGCCCGGCGAGCACCTCGTCACGCAGCGCGTCCGCGATCTGCTGCCGCAGCGTACTGCGGGTCACAGCTCCGCTCGCGCACATGGCGCCCCTCCCCATTTTTCGCCTGCGGTCACCTTAAGCCAGGGCCGCTGTGCCCGGATCCGGGCAGGGGAGGGGCGCACACCACCGGTCCGCGCTGTCGGGCCGCGCTAACGGGCCGCGCGGACCCGGGTCACGCTGTGTGCTCGTCCGCGACCGACAGCGCCGCGTCGAGGGCCGCGAGGCCCTCCTTGGCCTCGGCCTCGGTGACGTTGCAGGCCGGAACGGCGTGGGTGCGGTTCATGTTGATGAAGGGCCACAGACCGTTCTTCTTGGCCGCGGCGCCGAAGGCCGCCATCGGCGCGTTGGCCTCGCCCGTCGCGTTGTACGGGACCAGCGGCTCGCGGGTCTCCTTGTTGCGGACCAGGTCCAGTGCCCAGAACGCGCCGAGGCCGCGGACCTCGCCGACCGACGGGTGGCGTTCGGCGAGTTCGCGGAGGCCGGGGCCGAGGACCGTCTCGCCGATGTGCGCGGCGTTCTCGATGACCTTCTCGTCCTCCATCACGTGAATGGTGGCGACGGCGGCCGCGCAGGCCAGCGGGTGACCGGAGTAGGTCAGTCCGCCCGGGTAGGCGCGGGTCTCGAAGGTCGCGGCGATCTCGGCGGAGATCGCGACACCGCCGAGCGGTACGTAACCGGAGTTGACCCCCTTGGCGAAGGTCATCAGGTCCGGCACCACGTCGAAGTGGTCGGCGGCGAACCACTTGCCGGTGCGGCCGAAACCGGCCATGACCTCGTCGAGGATGAAGACGATGCCGTACCGGTCGCAGATCTCGCGGACGCCCGCGAGATAGCCGGGCGGCGGCGTCATGATGCCCGCGGTGCCGGGGATCGTCTCCAGGATGATCGCGGCGATGCTGCCGGGGCCTTCGAAGGCGAGGGTGTCCTCCAGGTGCTGGAGCGCGCGGGCGCACTCCTCGGCCTCGGTCTCGGCGTGGAACGGCGAGCGGTAGAGGAACGGTGCCCAGAAGCGGACGACGCCCGCCGAACCGTTGTCGGACGGCCAGCGGCGCGGGTCGCCGGTCAGGTTGATCGCGGTGGAGGTGGCGCCGTGGTACGAGCGGTAGGCGGAGAGCACCTTCGTACGGCCGGTGTGCAGCCGGGCCATCCGGACGGCGTTCTCGACGGCCTCGGCGCCGCCGTTGGTGAAGAAGATCTTGTCCAGGTCACCGGGGGTGCGCTCGGCGATGAGGCGTGCGGCCTCGGAGCGCGCCTCGATCGCGAACGCGGGGGCGAAGGTGGCGAGCTTGCCCGCCTGCTCCTGGATCGCGGCGACGACGGTGGGGTGCTGGTAGCCGATGTTGGTGTAGACGAGGCCACTGGTGAAGTCCAGGTAGCGGTTGCCGTCGTAGTCCCAGAAGTACGCCCCCTCGGCGCCGGCGACGGCGAGCGGGTCGATCAGACCCTGGGCGGACCAGGAGTGGAACACGTGCGCGCGGTCGGCGGCCTTCACGGCCGCACCGGCGGCGGGGTCGACATGAGGGGCATGAGGGGTCATGCGGCGAGCGTAGGTCGCGCCGGGAGCGGCCCGACATGGCCACCTTGTATGGCGTGGCGCGCTCTGGTGGGCAGGGTGTCGGGTCGTCGGCACACGGGGCCGGGTCCCGCGCACCGCCGACGAGCCCCCTCGGTCCGCCTCCGACGTGCCCCGGACGCCCGGACCCCATGAAGACCCCCGAACCCGCAACCGGCCCGGCCGCGCGCTGCGTGGATCCCTATGATCGAGCGAGCCACGCCAGGAACCGCTCAGTTCACTCCCGGGGGAAGGACGTTCAGCGCCATGCAGAGCCTGACGCCACAGGATCCGCGTGCCATCGGCGCGTACCGGCTGCTGGGCCGGCTCGGCGCGGGCGGCATGGGCCAGGTCTATCTGGCCCGGTCCGACCGCGGCCGTACCGTCGCGATCAAGCTGGTACGCGGCGAACTCGCCGAACAGCAGGAGTTCCGCGACCGGTTCCGCCACGAGGTACGGGCCGCCCGCCAGGTCGGCTCCGCCTGGACCGCCCCCGTGCTGGACGCGGACACCGAGGCCGCCGTGCCCTGGGTCGCCACCGGATACGTCGCCGGGCCCTCGCTGCACGCCACCGTCACCGGCCGCTCGCGCACCCCCGAGGGCGCGGCCTCCGGCGCGTACGGACCCCTGCCCGAGCGTTCGGTCCACATCCTGGGGGCCGGTCTCGCCCGCGCCCTCCAGGCCATCCACGCCGCCGGGCTCATCCACCGCGATCTCAAGCCCTCCAACATCCTGCTGACGATCGACGGACCGCGCGTCATCGACTTCGGTATAGCCCGCGCACTCGACACCGTCACCGACGGCGGTGTCACCCGCACCGGGGCCCTGGTCGGATCGCCCGGTTTCATGGCGCCCGAGCAGGTACGGGGCGAGCGGGTGACTCCGGCGTGCGACGTGTTCTGTCTCGGCTCGGTACTGGCGTACGCCTCGACCGGCCGGTTCCCGTTCGGGGCGTCCGACAGCGGCGCGCACGCGCAGATGTTCCGGATCGCGCAGGAGGACCCGGACCTGACCGGCGTCCCCGTGGGCCTCGTCGAACTGGTCAGGGACTGTCTGCGGAAGGACCCGGCCGCCCGCCCGACGACGGACGCGATCCTGGCGCGCCTGGCCGGCGCAGACACGGCGGAACCCTGGCTCCCGGGTGCGCTGATCGCTCAACTCGGCCGCCACGCCGTGGAGTTGCTTGACTCCGAGGATCCGGAGGAGGCGGCGGAGGAGGCGGCAACGGCCGCACAGGCCCCCGTACCGGACGAGAGAGCCCCGGTGCCCGCGCCTCCCGCGGCCCCCTCGGACCGCCCCGTGCCCACGCAGCTCGCGAACCCTCCGGCCCCGTCCCCCGCGCCCGCCCCACCGCACGGGGCCCCCGCCTACGGCTACCCGCCGCTGCCCGCCCAGCCGCACCACGGCCAGGGCTTCGGCCCCCCGCAGAACCACGCCGGGTACGGATATCCACCACAGCAGCAACAGCCGTACCAACAGCCGCAACCTCAGCCCGGATTCGGCGCCACACCCCCGTACGGCCCCGCCTACCCCGCCGCCCCGCAGCCCGAGCCCGAACCAGCCCGCCGCGGCAGGGGCTCGTCCATCGCGCTCGTCGCCGTCGCCGTGCTCGTGGCCATAGGCGCGGGCGGATCCGTCTACGCGCTCATGAACGGCAGGACACCGGGTCCCACGCCGTCCGCCACCGACTCCCCGACCCGCCCGGACAGCTCGTCGGGCTCCCGGGCGGACGACGACCCGTCATCGCCGGACTCCTCCCCCACCGACGGCCGGCAGAACGGCGACGGCCCCATCCCGTCCGGCTACCTCGGCACCTGGTCGGGCTCCATCGACAACGCGGCCGGCCACTCCACCCGGAAGCTCGTCATCCAGCAGGGCGCGGTCGGCCGGAGCGTCCTCACCCTCACCGCGGACGGCCCGCTCGACACCGGTGGCACCTACCACTGCGTCTTCCAGGCAACCCTGATCGCCGAGCCGTCCCCGGGCGGTCCCGTCAAGGTCGGCCCCTCCACGGTCAGCGCGGGCGAGCCCATGACGTCCTGCACGGCGGGCAAGGCCACCACGCTCACCCTGCTCCCGGACGGCACCCTGCGCCGTGAGAACAACGACAGCGGCGAGCAGCTCACGTACACGAAGGACGACTGAGCCGACCGGACGGGCGGGTCGGATCAGGCTGCGCACCGTGAGGCCGATCCCCACCGCGACCGGCGCGGTCAGGACGCTCCCGTACGGGGTGCAGCGCCGCAGGGCCGGAAGGCGCCGCTCGCCCAGGGCGAACTGACGATGTGCGGGGTCGGGGAGCGTCCCGGCCCCGCAAATGTGTACGACTTGTGGACGCCATGACATACCCTGCGTTCCTGGGCCGCACCCCTCTCTCATCTCTGGGTGCCATGCGGCCCTCTCTTACCGTGGGGGTAAACCATTTTGCGTACGCGCAGAATCTCGACCGCGACCTCGCTCGCGGTCCTCTTCAGCTCAGTGGTTCTGGTCGGCGGGGCGGCGAATCCGGCCGCTGCCGACTCCAGCAAGGTTCTTCCCGCCGCTTCCGTCGGCGATGTCGTCGCGGACGGCGTGCACAAGCGGGTCTTCATCAGTGACCCGACCGGCGGCAAGGTCCTCGCCACCGACTACAGCGGCAACGTCGTCGGTACGATCCCCTCGCTGCCGGGCGTGACCGGTCTCGAACTGTCCGCGGACTCCGGCACGTTGTACGCGGGTGTGCGCGGCGCCGACGCCATCGCGGCGATCGACACCTCCGCCCTGGTGGAGTCCGCCCGATACGCGACCGGGGCGAACACCAAGCCCGCCTACCCGGCGCTGGCGGGCGGCAAGCTCTGGTTCGGCTACGGGGCGGCGGCCGAGGGCAACATCGGGTCGCTCGACCTCTCCGGTGCCGAGCCGGTCATCACCCTGGACCAGGAGCCGAACCGCACCTGGTACGCGGCGCCGACCCTGGCGTCCGCGGCGGGTGCGCCGGGCACGCTGGCCGCCGGCATCGAGGGCCAGAGCCCCACCCAGCTGGCCGTGTACGACGTCGCCTCGGGGACGGCCACGCGGACCGCGCAGATCTCCACCGACGGGGGCAACCTGCGTGACCTGGCGCTGAGCCCGGACGGCAAGCAGGTCGTGGTGGCCAGCGGCTACCCGTACCACCACCAGGCCTACCGGACCTCGGACCTCACGCCCGGGACCACGTACCCGTCCGACGCGTACCCGAACGCCGTGGACATCGCGCCGAACGGCACGGTCGCCGCGGGCATCGACGGCTCCTACGAGCCGGACGTGTACGTCTACAAGCAGGACACCACCAAGCCGATCCGGACGTACGACTTCCCCAACACCGGTACCAGCAGCGGATCCGACCTCCTGGTTCCGGCCGGGCTGGCCTGGGCGCCGGACACCAGCCGGCTCTTCGCGGTCACCGAGAACAGCGCGGGCGTCCGTTCGCTGCGGGTGCTCACCGACGCCGTGAAGTCCGCGACCACCGTCACGGTCAACGCCCCGGCGAAGTCGGCACTCAACAAGAAGCTGACCGTCACCGGCCGGGTCAAGTCCGCGGGCGCGTTCCCGGCGGGCTCGAAGGCCACGGTCACGCGCACCGACATCGAGTCGCCCAAGGGCAAGGCTCTGCCCTCGGTGACGCTCAAGTCGGACGGCAGCTTCTCCTTCACCGACACCCCGACCGCGGGCGGCCAGGTCACGTACAAGGTGTCGTACGCGGGCGACGCGTCCCACTCCGCGGCGTCCGGCTCCGACAAGGTCGCCGTGCCCCGGACGGTCACCTCGCTGACCCTGAACCACAACAAGGCGCTGTACTCCTACGGCACCGATGTGTCGTTCACCGCGCACCTCGGCAAGACGTACAAGAACCGCACCGTCGAGCTGTGGGTGGACCCGTTCGGGCCGGACAAGCCGAACAAGCTGGTGAAGACCGGCAAGGTCAACTCCAAGGGAAACCTGTCGACCACGGTCGACATGACCCGGGACGCCACCGTCACCGCGATCTTCAAGGGCGACGGCCGGTACACCTCGAAGAAGGTCACGTCGACCGCGTTCGCCAAGGTGAAGGTCTCGACCTCCGTCGCCAAGCAGTACAAGACGGCGAAGATCGGCAAGACGCCGTACCGGTACTTCCACAAGAAGACCAACCCGGTCTTCACGACGACGATGACGTACTACAAGAACCGCGCGCACAAGCTGTCCCTGGAGATCTACTACCAGGGCAAGTGGTACGACGCGGGCTCGCAGTACTTCAAGCTCGGCACCAGCGGGAAGTCCATCGTGACGCTGACCGGTACCCATGACACGGGCTACCGGATGCGCGTCCGCGCCTCGTACGTCAACGGCACCTCAAACGACACGGTGAACTCGACCACGCACGGCGCCTGGCAGTACTTCATCTTCACGAAGTAGCCGGACAGCGGGCCGGTCCACGAGCGGACGGCATGCGTGCGGGGCCGGGCGGATCGCCCGGCCCCGCACCCGTACCCGCCGGCTTCCGCCACGTTCGCGCCGACGCCTGGTCACGCCCGCGCCGGTCAGCCCAGCAGCTCACGCAGCCGGCCCGCCTGTCCCTCAGCCGTACCGGGCGGGTTCCTGCGATGCGCGGGATCTTCGAACGAGAGGATGAACAACCAGGTCAGCGCGAGCAGACGACGGCACTCCCGCAGACGGCTGCGCTCCTCGGCGGTCAGATCGAAACAGTCGAGGAAGGCCACGGCGTCGAGACCTCCGTCGCTCCAGCCGGAGACATGCTCGGTGATCTCCGCAAGTTCGAAGGCGCGGTCGCTGCGGCCGGAGTCCTCGAAGTCGACCACCCGTACCCGGCAAGCGTGCTCGTCCCAGAGGTAGTTGGCGAGGTTCCCGTCGCCGGGGCCGAAGACCGGTGCACCGGGGACGTACGGCCCGGCGGCGAGGCCCGACCGGTCCAGCCAGGCCATGCCCTCGCGCAGCGCCGCCCGGACCGCCGCTCCGGCAGCCGGTCCCGGCCCCCGACCGTGCCAGGTACGCAGCCGGGCGATCAGCCCGGCCTGGTGGTCCGGACGCATCGGCACCCGGGCAAGGCGGTCGTACGGGACCGCCGCGTACAACGCGTCGAGCGTCTCGGCCATCGCCGCCATCCGCACCGCGTCCACCGGAGATCCCCGCAGCGGAACCCCCGGCACCCGTGACATCACCACCGCCGGCGGAACGGCCTCTCGATCGACGGCGATCGGTGCGGGGGCGAGGCCCGGCGCATGGGCATCCAGCAGGGTCAGGGCCCGCCACTCACGGTCGAGCAGAGCACGGGCGTCGCCCTTCCGGTACCGCTTCGTCACGTCGTCACCGCGGATCTCGACCACATGGGTGCTCCACCGCTCAGAGTTCATGACGCCGATCCTGCCAAGCGGGGCGCGTACGGCCCACTCCTTCCGGGCTGCCGTCCCGGAGGGACACACCCGACAGGCTCTCAGACCAGCGGCTTGGCCGACATCAGCAGGTGCTGGTGGGCGGGGCGGGAGTCCTCCGCGTCCGCCCCGGGCGTCCGGCCGGTGACCATCGCCCGCTGGCCGGGGCCCATCAGCTCGAACCTGATCACAGGGGTGCCGAACGAGCCCAGGGCATCCATCAGATACGCGGGGTTGAAGGCGACCGTCAGCTCGTCGGCGCCCTCCAGGACGGCGGGCAGTCGCTGGGAGGCGACGTCGTCCTCGTAGCCCGCCTGGAGCAGCACCGAGCCGTCGGAGAAGGCGAGGTGGAGCGGGCTGCCGCCCTCCGCGACCACGGCGACCCGCTTGACGGCTTCGACCAGGGGCGCCCGGTCCGTCTCCGCCGTGACCGCGCCGGTCATCGCGAACAGCTTGTCGTGACGCGGCAGTCGGCCGTCGAGCAGACGCACCGTCGTACGCATCCCGGCCAGCTCGAAACCGGCCGAGCCGCCGTCCAGCGCGAGCCGGACCAGGCCGCCCCGGCCGAAGGAGCGGGCGATCTCGGTGAGCCTGCGGGCGGAGACCACGACATCGGCCGAGACATCGGCCGGGACACCGTCCGCGCCATCGGCCGCGCCGGGCTTCCAGGCAAGGGTGCGCACCGCGAACCGGTAGCGGTCCGTGGCGGCGAGCGTCATCGTGTCGCCGTCCAGGGACAGCCGGATGCCGGTCAGGGTCGGCAGCGTGTCGTCCCGGCCCGCCGCCACCGCCACATGGGCGACGGCCGCCGCGAACTCGTCCGCGTCCACCTCACCGAGCACCTCCGGCAACGACGGCAGTGCCGGGTAGTCGTCGAACGGCAGCACCGAGAGGCCGAACCGGGCACCGTCGCTCGCCAGCGAGAACCGTGAGCCCTCGACCGCGCACTCCACCACCCTCTCGGGCAGCACCCGGCAGACATCGAGCAGTCGGCGGCCCATGACCAGCACCTTCCCGGCCCGTACGGTCTCCGCCTCCACCTCGATACGGGCGGACGCCTCGTAATCCAGCCCCGAGATGCGCAGCCGGCCGTCGGCCGCCTCCAGCAGCAGCCCGCCCAGCACCGGAACGGGTGAGCGCGTGGGCAGCACCCGGGCGGCCCAGGCCACGGCATCGGTCAGTGCGCTGTGCTCAATGCGGAACTCCATGGCGGCGGCCTCTCCCGGTCGACTCCGGTCACGGTCGTGATCGTGAGCCGACACTAGGGGCCGCCACTGACAACGGAAGAAGAAGAACGGTTGCGGCCGACGCGACAGCGGCCACCCCCGTGAGCCGCTGCTGTCGCCCCCTACCCCTCCCCCGAGGGTGCCGCAACCGTGTTCGGACTCTAGGTCCTCGGGTAGGTACCCGGAAGCTTCAATTCGCACCGTGTGGGCCGTGACAGGTATCAGTCCGCACAATCAAACCGGTAGCCTGCATTCCGGTTTTTGGGCAGGAGCGCAGGAGCGGAGGATCTGTGCACGCGCGGGAACGGGCCGATGACGTACTGCGGATGTACCGGCTGGCCCGGTCGGGCGGGACCCGGGAGCTTCTGCACTGGGTGTCCGGCCGGGCGGCGGGCTGGGCCGGGCTGCTCGACGCGGACGGCACCGTGCTGCACGGCGTGACCCGCAGCGCGGACGGTACGGGCGTCGAGTCGGCCGCGATGGCGGGCGAGTACGCGAAGGGCCTGTCGGGGCTCGACGCGCGTTCCTTCGCCTTCGACCGGGGCCCGCACACCGCGCTGCTGTTCCCGCTGGACGGCCCGCAGGACGCCGCCGCCCCGATCCTCGCCGTGGTCGCACCGCGCCCGCTGCCGGACGGGCTCGCCATCCTGCTCTCCGACGTGGCGATGCCGCTCGCCATGTGCTGGGCCGCGGAGGCCGTGGAACGCAAGCGGCGCCGCGTCGACCTCGCGGAGTCCCGCAGCCGGGAAGCGGTGCTGCATCTGCTCATGACGGGTCAGCTGTCCATCGCGCACCAGGTGGCGGGCGCCCTGAAGCCCACGCTGCCCGACCCCGTCCGGTTGTACGTCGTGGAGTGCCCGAGCGGCCGCCGGGACGAGGTGGCGCGGATCTGCGCGGAGCTCTCCGGCGGCCGGTCCTGGATCGTCCGGTGCCCGGTCTACGCGCGCCATCTGATCCTCGTCGTGCCGGCGGACGCGGACGCGGCCGAACAACGACTCGGCCTCCGGGTCGCCGAAGTGGTGACCGAGTGCGTCGTGGGCGTGAGCGAGGACGTACCGCTGCCCGACACCGCGACCGGCTACCGGCAGGCCTTCCACGCACTGGCCGTGGCCCGTGGGCTGCCGGACCGGCATGCCCGCTTCGGCTCGGCGCCGGATCCGGCCGTGGCCGCAGGGGCGGACGGCGCACGGTGGGCGGACGAGCTGCTGCACCCGCTGCTCACCTATCTGCCGCGGCGCGGCCAGGACCCGGGCAGCCAGGAACTCGCGGCGACGCTCGCCTCCTGGCTGGCGTTCTCCTCGCACGCGACCCTGCACCTGAAGATCCACCGCAACACCCTGGCCGCCCGGCTCCGGCTGATCGGCGAACTGCTCGGCCTCGACCTGAACCGGGTCGGCGACCAGGCCGCCCTCGACCTGGCCCTGCGTATCCGCGCCACCCCCACCGGGACCGCGGGGGCCCGCCGGGAGAAGAAGAAGGCTCGGCGGTCCCTCGGCCTGGACGACATCCTGCACACTCCGGCCGTACGGGAATGGGCGGCCCAGCAGCTGCGCCCGCTCACCGAACCCGACACTCCCAGGAGCGCCACGGACCCGCGGGACACCCTCCGCGCCTGGCTCCGCTGCGAGGCTCACCTCACCCCGACAGCCGCGGTGTTGGGCATTTCGGTGCCGGGGGTCCGCAAACGTCTCACCCGGCTCGAATCGGTGCTCGGCCGCTCACTGCTCCAGGCGCCCAGTGCCCGTTACGACCTGTGGCTCGCCTTCCGGTCCCTGGACGCCACGGGAGCGGACACCGCCCGGTGAACCGGAGAGGGGGCGCGTCCGGCCGGGCCGGACACGCCCCCGTCGGGTGGGGGTCCACCATCGCGGATCCGCGGAATGCGGGTCAGCAGCTCAGATTGGAGCCGGGTGTGGTGCCGAGGATCGATACGAACGCCTGGTAGCGGTCGATACGGCTCTGGACCTGGGCGGGATTGCCGCCGTTGCACTCCAGGGAGCCGTTGATGGAGCGGATCGTCTCGCCGAACCCCGCCCCGTTCACCATGGCGTTGTGGGCGGTCATGGTGCCGGGGCCGTTCTGGGTGTTCCAGTACCAGAGGCCGGTTTTCCAGGCGACCGAGGCGTTCTGCTCGACCAGGTACGGATTGCCCAGCAGATCGATGCCGAGGGCGTCACCGGCGGCCTTGTAGTTGAAGTTCCAGCTGAGCTGGATCGGCCCGCGGCCGTAGTACGCGGACTGGCCGGCCGGGCAGCCGTAGGGCTGGCTGCTGTCGCAGTAGTGCGGGTAGTTGGCCGTGTTCTGCTCGACCACGTACACCAGACCGCCCGTCTCGTGGCTGACGTTGGCGAGGAACGCCGCCGCTTCCTGGCGCTTGACGGTGTCGCTTCCGGTATTCGCGAAGCCCGGGTAGGCGCTCAGGGCCGCGGTCAGTCCGCTGTACGTGTAGAACGGATTCCGGTTCGGGAACATCTGGTTGAACTGCGCCTCGCTGACGACGAAGCCGGACGGGGTGCCCGGGTCCGTACCGCCACCGCCGCAACTGCCCTGGTCCGCCCAGACGTCGGAGCTGCCGGGGGTCTCGTTCTGGGTCCACCACTTGGCGGTCCAGTTGTGTCCGTTGTAGGAGGCCGATCCGCCGCCGGTGTAGACGGACGAGGAGTTCCAGGGTGCCGCGCAGTCGGCTGCCGCGGCGGTGGTGGCGGGGAGAACGACGACCATTGCGACGACCGCGCCCAGCGCGGCCAGCAGGCCCATGATGCGTCTGATCATGCGATCACTCCTTCGGTGCGGCGCAACGAGCCGGCCGGTGCGCCGCCATGGGGGGTTGACGGTCACTCAAGCGCCGCTGGTCTGCACCTGTCAAGGTCTGGACCAATAGGGGGAGCCCTTCCCGACGGAGCGTCCGCAGGCGGGCCGCCGGCACGTCCACACCGCCATCCCCGCCCCCAACAGGAGGAATTCCGCGTGGAGTTCATCCGGATCATGCGACGCACCACGGACGGAGCCGAAGGAAAAACTCCGACCCCGTCCAGCATGCGGAACGCCGGACCCGGCGGCCCGGCGGCAGGCCGTCAGCAGCCCAGCCGGGAGCCCGGCGCCGTACCGACGATGCCGGTGATCCGTTCGTACTTGGCGACCCGGGCGGCGACCGAGCCGGGGTTCCCACCGTCGCACTCCAGGGAGCCGTTGAGCGAACGGATCGTCTCGCCGAATCCCGCACCGCCGACCATCGCCTCGTGCGAGGTCATCGTGCCGGGGCCGTTCTGGGTGTTCCAGTACCAGAGGGCCGTCTGCCAGGCGACGGACGGGTCCTGCTCGACCAGCCAGGGGTTGTTGAGGAGATCGAGGCCGAGCGCGTCGCCCGCGGCCTTGTAGTTGAAGTTCCAGCTGAACATGATCGGGCCCCGGCCGTAGTAGGCCTTCTGTCCCGCCGGGCAGCCGTACGGCTGGCTGTAGTCGCACTTGCGCCAGTAGTTGGCCTCGTTGATCTCCTTCACGTACTGGAGCCCGACCGACTCGAAGTCCGCGTGGGTCAGGAACGCCGCGGCCTCCTGGGCCCGCGTGGTCGGCGTGCCGGTGTTCGCGAAGCGCGGGTAGGCGTGCAGGGCGTCGATCAGGCCCTGGTACGTGTAGAAGGGATTGCGGTCCGGGAAGATCTCGTCGAACTGCGCCTCGCCGATGACGAAGTCCGAGACCCCGCCCGTACAGGCCCCCTGGTCGGCCCAGACGGTCGTGGCACCCGGATTCTCGTTCTGCGTCCACCACTTGGCCGTCCAGTTGCGGCCGTGATGCGCGACCGTGCCGCCCTGCGTGTAGGCGGTCGACGAACTCCACACGGGCGCACACTTCGGGGCCGGATCCGCGGCGGCGGAGGCGGAGGCGGTGGGGAGGAAGGCGGCCGTCGCAACGACGGAACTCAGCACGATCAGAAGGCCCTTGATACGTTTCAGCGCTGCTCACTCCTTCGGCAGGGCACGCCGAACACCTCAGCGGGCCGTCTGGACGTCCCACCACTCAAGCCCCAATGGTCTGGACCTGTCAAGGTCTGGACCATTGGCCCGCGCGCTCCGGAACAGGAGGGCGCCACGGACACCTGCCGTGCGCGACACCGAAGGGGCTGCGGATCTGCGGCGAGGACTGCGATACGGATCCGGCGGAACGAACGCCGGAAACGATCAGGCGAGGTCTCCCATCCACACCCGACGACCCAGTTCGTCCAGCTCGGTCTTCAGCCGACGGCATTCCGGCAAGGCCCTGCCCAGCAGACGCCAGTATTCGGGACCGTGCCCAGCGACCCGGACGTGGGCGAGTTCGTGCGCCACCACGTAATCCACCAGATGGATCGGCAATTGGAAGACCGCCCAGTGCAGGGAGATCACCCCGTTGTCGTCCGCACCGGCCCGGTAGCTTCCCCACCGGTGGCCCAGGTCCCGCACCCGTACCGTCGGCTCGGGAACGTCCATCCGGGCGGCCCAGGGCTGCAGACGCCCCCGCATCCAGCGCCGCCCCGCCCTGCTGTACCAGTCCGCCATCGCCTTGCGGGCGAGCACCGCATCGGCCGCGACCGTACGGTCCAGCCGCAGTCTTCCGGCCACGAGGCGAACAGCGGGGACCGGGCTGCTTTCGTCGGGCGTGTTGTCGACGACGAGGAGCCGATGGTCCCGCCCGAGATACCGGTGGATCTCGCCGTCTCTGAGAGACCTCTTGGGATGGAGCTGGCGTCGCTCCTCGCTGAGCCGGGCCTTGGCCTCGATCCAGCCGGAGCTGGAGCGTACGAAGTCTTCGGCCCGCAGGACCCCGCACCCCTTGGGCACGTGCAGGGTGAGCGACCTGTCCCGCTCGACGGTCAGGCCCAGACGCCGACGACGGGCACTGATCCGGACGCTCAGCTCCCGCCCGTCAACGACCAGTACCCCGTCCTCGGTGAGCGCGGGCTCACCGAGGGGAGACACCGAGTCGGGGAAGTGGGGCATACAGCTATTCTCTCCGCACCTCGGACCGGAACGCTTCCAGGTGCTGCGTGGCGTACCCAGCGAGCGTCGAGGCGAGCCTCTTCACCTCCTTGCGCCCTTCGCCTCTCTGGCGGTACCCGATCTCACGCAGCCGCGTGTACAGGCAAGCCTCCAGCCAGGCCACGTGAGCGGCCTCGCCGCCGAAGGAGGCCAGGCTCACCCGGCTGGTGATCTCGCCGTACACCTCGGCCACGACCCGGCGCAGTTCCAGCGGTGCCGGATCGTCCAGCACCTCGCTCTCTGCCAGCTTCTCGCCGAGCAGTACGTAGAGCCGCTGTTCCATGGGGCTGAGGTCGGCAACGGCGGGGTCGGCCTCCTCCGCCTGCCGGGCGCGCTCGACCAGCGGCCCCAGCTCACGGACGATGTCCTCCCAGCGTCCGGCGAACTCCTCCAGCACCCGCTCCAGCTCCGCCGACAGCTGCCGGTACACCGCCCGGTCCTCCACCGCCTGCCGCTCCTCCAGGTGGTAGCGCAGGCCCTGGACCTGTTCGGCCGCGGCCTCACGCACCGGAAGCCGGCCGACCACCTCGTCGAAGTCAGGAGCGAGGATCGACACGGGCGGAACGGCCTGGTCCACCTCCTGTGCCTCCAGGTGGTCCGCGATGAGCGCCCGTACCTTGCGGCCGTAACCGCGCATCACGAAGCCGCCGCCGGTGTCGTCGCGGTAGTGACGGCGTACACGCATCTGAAGAACGCTCCACGCCCGCGCCTCGGGGAGGAACTCCAGGGCGTCCTCGTGCGGCAGGACCCGGTCCACCGCGCCCAGGAACTCGCCGAGCGTGCGGTCGAAGTCCGCCCGCCGTGCGGGGTCCGAGAGCTCGAGCACCGCCTGCGCCAGTCCTGCTCTCGTCGTGAGGCCGTCCGCGTCGATCCCCACTGCCTCCAGGAACGCGCGGAACTCCCCGGCCGTCCGGCCGAGCTCCGGCAGCTCTTCGGACATGTCGCGCAGCGAGTCGAGAGCGCGCGGGTTGCCCTGGTAGGCGGCCAGGGTCACGGCGAGGTTGTTCAGTACGCCGTAGTAGTCGACCACCAGCCCCTCCGTCTTACGGCGGGCGGGCCGGTTGACTCGGGCGATCGCCTGGAGCAGTTCGGCGTCGCGGATCGGCCGGTCCAGGTAGAGCGCCTGCTCGATGGGGGCGTCGAATCCGGTGAGCAGCATGGACTTCACGATGAGGAAGGCGACGGGCGGCGGATCGGCCGCCTCATCGCCCCAGACCAGATCGCTCCAGGGGTTCATGCCGCCGACGGAACCGGCGGGAACCGGATTCGGCTCGGCGGGCGGCGTGACCGCCCAGGGATTGTCCGGAGGCAGTTCGGGGAACGGCTGGAGGAACCGGGCGATGTGCTCGCGCTGCTTCCTCTCGTCGGTCCACTCGCGCCATCTCCCGGACTTCTGTTCCGAGCCGGCCGAGATCACGGGCACGAAGTCGATGCGTCGCAGCAGCTCCTGGAACTGCCAGGCGCGCAGGAGAAGCGATTCCTCGCGGGTGTACGTCTCCGGAGCCCTTCCCCGGAGGGACTCCCGCCGTCCGCTTCGGTCGAACTCTTCGACGCGCAGGAGCAGTTCGGTGCGCGCCTCCTGGAAGGCATTGCGGTAGAGAACGGCTGCCTTCCTGCTGACCACAGCCACCTGTGCCTTGAACCCGCCCGTCAGCGGGCCGGTGACGTAGTGCTCCAGCATGTCGGCAGCCTTGCGCCAGATCAGCGGCGGCGACTCGGCCACGGCGCGCTTGGACGGGGTGCTGTACTTCGCCCGTACGCGCGCCCTCTCGGTCTCGTCCAGCGGTTCGATCAGGTCCTCGAAGCACTCGTCCAGCTGCTCCTTGTCCCGCACCTCGGCCTTGGTGGCCCGCCCTGCGTAGCGCACGGGCACGACGACCTTGTCCCGTTCCGCCTCGGTCATGCGGTACGTATCGAGGAACTCCGGCTCCCCGCCCGGTGTGGTGCTCGGCTCCAGGCCGAAGATGCGTCCGGTGTCGGTGAGCCTGCCCTCCATGAGCGGAGTACCGGTGAAGCCGACCCTCGCCGCGTTGGGGAGGGCCTTGCGCAGGCAGGCGTGGAGAACGGAGGTGTGGGAGCGGTGGGCCTCGTCGACCAGGACGAGGACCCGGTCCGAGTCGCTGCACTCGGGGAAGATCCTCGCGGCCTTGCGCAGGGTCTCCGCGTCCGGTGCGGGGTCGGCGACCTCCTGTGCACTCGCACCGGCTGCTGCCTTCGCCCGCCCGGCCTCGAAGTCCCCGTCGAGCGAGCGTTCCTCGCCGCCGGTCGTGTCACTCGTCCCGTTGTCGACACGGACCAGATCGCCGAGGAACTTCTGGATGGTCGCGAAGATCACCGCACGCCCGCCGTGGCGTCCGGCCCGGCCCAGCAGGCTCTCCAGGTCGGTCCGGGACTTCGCTTCCCGTACCTCGGACTCACTCAGCGCGACAGCCTTGCGCAACTGCCGCTGAAGGTCGATGCGGTCCGTGACGGCGACGATCGTGATGCCGTTCAGCGCGGGGTCCGGGCTCGCGTGCAGCCGCCGGGCGAGGAACTGCATGGTGAAGCTCTTGCCCGCGCCCTGGGTGTGCCAGATGACACCGCCGCGCTCGTCGAGGTCCCGGCCGGTGAGAGCGCGGCTCCGGCGCGTATGCAGCCGCTCGACGATCTTCTCCGTCGCCCGGTACTGCTGATGCCGGCAGACCACCTTCGCCGTCCGGGGCTCCACTGCCTGTCCCCGCCGTTTCGCTCCGGTGCTCTTGTCGTCACCGAGCGGCTTCTCGAAGACGTAGTGCCGGACGATGTTGAGCAGATTGCCGGGCTTGAGGACGATCGCGGTCAGCTGCTGTTGGAGGGTGGGCCGGGCCTTCGCGTCGAGGAGCCCCCAGCCACGCAGCTCCTGCCGGAGATGCTCCGGCTTCGCGTAGTCCGAACTGATGCTGCGCCACAGCGCGTAGTGCTCCTCGGAGGAGGAGTACGTCCCGAGCGCGGCTTCCGTCCCGTCGGCGGCGATCAGCAGCTGGACCGGCGCGAACAGGTGCGGGACGCCCCGCAGCGCGCCCGGTCCGCTGCGGGTGTCGTCGCCCACCGGGCGCCCGGTGTAGGCGCGCAGGTCGCGGATGGCCTTGCCCAGCGGGTCACGGACATCCGGCGACTTGCACTCGATGACGACGAGCGGGATGCCGTTCACGAAGAGCACGAGGTCCAGCACGGCCGGCTTGCCGTCCGCGTCGCAGACCCTCAACTGGTCGACGACGAGGTAGTCGTTACGGGCCAGGACCTCTTCCCGGGTGCCCTCCAGCGCCTCGTACGACCAGTCGACGAACCGTGTCTTCACGTCCCGCTCGTCCGGGCGTGCGTGCAGGAAGCCGTCCAGGAGGAGCTGGGTCGCGTCGCGGTTGGCCTGCGGCAGCGACTGCGCGGACACGTGCCGTGCGGCGGCGCGCAGCGCGAGGACGGCCGGGTCGGTGTGCGCGTCGTCCGTCATCCACGAGGAGTTCCTGCGCACGGCTGCCCGCAGCCGCCGGTCCAGCAGGACGTTCTGGAAGTCGTCGCGCTCGCCCGCGTCCTTCAGCCGGGCGCCCTCGATGTGCTGCCACCCCATCGCCTTGAGATGCGCCAGCAGCGGCCACTCCGCCTCGACCTGCTCGGTCGTCCCCTCGACCACTTCGGCGACCATCCCCCGTGCCTCCCCGCGTACTGGCGAACCCGTGCGAAGGATCCATTGTGCGCCAGGGCGGGGCGGGCACGCGGGCCAGGCCCCGCAACGGAGCTGCGGGGCCTGGCAGATGGAGATGGTCCGCTCAGGTCTGGCGGCGCGTGGTGAGGGTGGTCTTGCGACAGTCCGGCCGAGCCGAGACCGGGTTGATGAGGGCGGCCGTGTCGTCGTCGAGCGCGTAACAGAGCTGGGCGTGCAGCGTCTCGGCCTCGGCGGGGGTGAGACGGAGCGCGGCATCGGCTTCGAATGCGCCGTCGCGACGCAACCAGAGATCGATGGCGAGCGACCCGTCCGCCTCCCGCCGCACGGGCTTGCTGGGCACCCGGCTGACGCGTACCTGATCCACACTCATCAGGCGGCCCTCCTCGTCGTCGCGAGCACCAGGCTGCCGACGCTGTGCGCCTGCCCCACCCCAGCCACGACGACCAGCCCGTCGAGCGCGAGCCGCATGGCGGTGCGGTGGGCGCGGCGCCCGGGGTCGATGGGGCGGGGGCTTTGCGCGTACGGGAGTTGGGGGCGGGGGTGGGGATGAGCGCCGATGCGGGGCGCGGGGGCCGACGGGGGTACGGGAGTTACAGGAGTGGGGGCACGCAGGACGCGCAGGACGCGGGCCAGGAAGGGCAGAACCACCTGCACGAGTGTTCGTGGCAGGCAGGTACGGATACGGTGGAACATGCTGACGCTCCTCTGAGGCGTTGGCCATGCCCCGGGGTGGTAACGACACCGCCGGGGCGCATTGCGTCTAGGCGGTAGCCACACAGCTACCACCAGTCACCAAAGAGTAGCGACAAAAATGCTGCCGCATCAACATTGATGCGGCAGGAAGTGGATTGGCATATGCGGCAGAAGAGGCTCCCGCTACACGAGATCGTCGAACTCGCCGGCCTTGGCCCCCTCCAGGAAGGCCGCCAGCTTGGCTGCGGTCGTCCGGATGACCACCGCGGGATCGTCGCTCTCCCTGACGAGGACGCCGCCACCTACAACAGCAAGCTCCAGACAGTTCCCCGACTGCTCCGAGAACGAGGACTTGCGCCACTGAATTTCCACGATCCTCAGGCTTTCATAGCTCGTTCAGCACTCTGCGGATGAAGTCGCGCGAACGCTCCGGTTCCAGCGAACGCGTCTCCATACGATCCAACACGGCACGGTAGTTCGTCAGATGGGTCTCGGCATCGAGGAACGTGATGCTGTTCGGCACATCGATCTGCACGGTGTCCAACTGCCGGACCGGCCCGCTCGCGTACATCGTCGAACTGCCCGCACTGGGGAACCCGCCCGCGGCGAACGGGATGACGCGCAACGTCACGGAGTCCCGCTCGGAGTACTTCAACAGGTCCTCCAGCTGCCGCCGCACAACAGCACGGTCGCCGAAGAGCATCCGCAGGGCAGCTTCATGGAGGAGGAACGAACAGTCGGGCGGATTCGGGCGGTCGAGCAGGGCCCGGCGCCGCGTCCTGAAGTCCACCTGCAGATCCATCGCTTCCGGGGTCAACGGCGGGACAGCCTCGCCGAAGACGGCGCGGGCGTAGTCCTCGTGCTGCAACAGACCGGGCAAGTGCGTGATCTGCACGTGCCGCAGCGATACGGCGTGATGCTCCAACTCCACCAGGTCCAGCATGAATGAGGAGAACGAGTCCCGGAACTCGTCCCACCAGTTCGACCCGGCGCGCTCCCGGGCCATGTCAGCCAGGGCATCCACGTATGTGCGGTCCGGGCAGGAGTAGTTGGAGGCCCACACGCGTACGCGGTCGGCGCTGACACCGAATCGCGCGGACTCGGTGTTACTGATGGCGGTCTTGTCCACGCGGTGCAGCGCGGCGGCATCGGTCAGGGAGAGCCCGACGTGCTCGCGCATCCGTCGAAGCTCGACCCCGAGCCGCCGCTGACGGGCGGTGGGCGGCTTCCGAACGGGCATGGCTCTTCCTTTTCTACGCTGACCAGGTTCAAACCTTCAAGCTTGGGCCACTGCCGAACTAGCGACACCCAGCAGGTCACCCGTGAGACCTTTTCTCAACTGAGCCAGCTTAACTACCCGCGCTTGACTCTCGAAAATTGCCAGGTCGATTGCTTCAAGCTTTTCGAGAAATTCCGACTGCTCGCCTGAATCCATTTTCGGGATCGGACAAGAAAACACATCAGACCGATTGATACTTGCCTGCGAAACAGCCGGTTTCGTTCGGCTTGCGAAATGGGCTCGGACAACGGACCCAGAAAGCCAAGCCTCGACGATTTTCGGATGAATCTTAGAGGAATCGATCCGGCATCGCATGATGTTCGACTCGAACAGAGTGGCCTCGACAAGATCAGACACCACCGTGGACTTCCCAACGAGACCAGGGGTGTTTACTCGATTGATCAGAACATCCCCGACCACAATCCCGTACCTGCGCACCTCAGAATCAGAAACTTTCACACGCAGCAAGCCACGAGTCAAATTAGAGGGTCCACCATCGAAGCTGTTGATGCGAACAATTGGCGTACCCGACTCGCCATAGTGCCCTTCGGGCTTGTAAATACCGTTCCGAGGGCCGTCGACGATAATATTCACCATGGGCACATATTCGAAACGGGAGATCTGCTCAACGAGGACTTTTCGAATGGTTCGGAGCTTCGCAACCTCTTCCAGTGCAACCTGCTCGGAACCGGTGACCGCATCCAGGATCTCAACGATTCGGCACTGCCCTCGCCGAGGGACCAGCGGAAACATCATCCTCGCGAAGCGACTCCCACCCAAGTGAGAGATACTAGTCTTCTCCGCCACCCTCGCAAAAATACCCATACGACGCCAGTTAACAAAGACAGCTTGAGCGTACTCGGGCACCACACTCCCACTCGCGCGGAAGCGAATGAGAGTGTTCTGGAAACAGATCGAATCAGGCATGCCATCATAAACGGCACTACGCCCGACATTCGTCAGACTTTCCTGGCCTTCATTTAGAAGAATGTCTCCCGGGCGAAGGGAATAGATCACCTTTTCCGCATCCGTAAACCCCATAGAGTTTACATCTCGATAGTCGATGCGCCCCTCAAAGACGTTAGCAACGCGCAGATAAGGCATCTGCCCAGGAGCATCCTTGCTGGCCGGCGAAAGCTGCTTCCCCATCCGCACCTCACCGACCTCCCCCACGGGGACCCAGCGAATCTCGTCCGGTTCAGCCGACATAGCCCAACTCCTCCAGGAACCCTTCCAGCCGCTTCGACGCAGCCGCACGCCGCGCCTCGATGTCCCGCAGCGACACCAGGTACTTCCGCTCCCACCCCACGTACACGTCGATCAACTCCCGCCGACGCCGCACCACATGGCCCTCCAGCTTCGCTGCCAAGTCGTCCCGGAGGATGCCGAGCACAATCTCGCGCGCACCCGCCTCGCCCAGCGCGTCCCGTACCTCATGCAGACCGGGCGTAGGCCGCTCCTCTTCCGCATCGGCGTCGGCAACCGTCACGTCCAGTGCCGTCTGCTCAGCGGCGGCAGCAGCCGCAGGCTCCGCCGCCTTCGCCTTCTTCGCTGCAGCGGCGCGCGCACCGGCCTTCGCGGCGCCCCCCAACCCGTCCAGCGGATAGAACACCTCCTCCAGCGCCTTCACCGCCTTGCCCGCCGCAGTCCGCTCCTTCTTCAGCTTCTTCAGGTCCGGCTCGCTGAGCAGAGCGTCCGCCACCGCCGGATCAAGAGACCCGGCCTCGTCGTCATCCCCCACCGCGCCCGCCGCCGCAGCCGCCCGCGCCGCCTCCGCCTCCTCGGCCGCCTTGACCTTCACGTCCAGCTTGGCCTTGAGCGCGTCCGCCTCGGCCAGTTCGCGCAGGAAGTCCGGGGCGATCCGGGCCACGACCTTGTGGCCGTACGCCTGACGCCGCTCCGAGCCTGACCGCTTGCGCGCGCCGCCGGTCCATGGGTTCGGTTCCGGCTCCAGCATTGCTTCGACCGTGTCGACCCAGCCCTCGACGACGCCCTTGAAGCCGTTGCCGGCCAGGGCCTTCAGTTCGTTCCTGGCGTCCTGCCACCACCCGGCGACCGCTCCCGCAAGCGCGTACTGATCCAGCAGGTCCACGTTGAGCAGCAACTTGCGGAATGAGTCGATCAGGTCGGCGCGCAGCCGGGCGAGCTGAGACCGCTTCTCGAACTCCGTACGGTCGTCGTCCTTGTAGGGCGCCAGGGACGCGATCTGCTCCGTCTCCACGGCCCACCACTTGTCGAACGCGTCCCACAGCTCCCGCTCCCGGCCCTCGGCCAGGGCGGTCAGCCGTTCGGCGTCCGGCCGCTCGTCCTCGGGAAGGAAGTCGACGTACGCGGAATCGGGCCCGCGATCAGCGAACAGGTCGGTCGCCCCGACCCGGTAGGCCTCCAGCAGCTTCGCCTTCTCCGCCGCCGCGATCTCCGCCTTCGGCACCCCGCCCGACAGATGCGCGCGCACGTCCTGCGGCTCGGGCGGCGGGGTGTTGTCCACGTAGCGGCGGATGTTGAGGTTGTAGCCGTTCTTCTCCAGCTCCTCCCGCTTCACCCAGCGGGCGAACCGCGGCACGCCCACCCCGTCGCCCACCTCGTCGTGGAACGTGGAGACGATCTTCTCCACATGCTCCGGCAGCAGCACGTTCTGTGCCCGCTCGGAGTGGAACTCGCGGTCGGCGTTGATGAACAGGACCTTGCCCTGCCGGTCCGGGTACTTCTGGCCCCTGGCACGGAGCACCAGCACGCAGGCGGGGATGCCGGTGCCGTAGAAGATGTTGGACGGCAGACCGATCACGGCCTCCAGCAGGTCGTCCTCGATCAGCCGGGCCCGGATGTCTCCCTCCGCACCGCTGCGGAACAGCACACCGTGCGGCATCACGGTGAAGACGGAGCCGCCCCGCCCCTCCACCATGTACAGCATGTGCTGGAGGAACATCAGGTCGGCCTTGCCCTTCTCCGACGTGTAGCCGTACTTCATACGGCCGTCGAGATCGGGCAGATCTTCCGCGCTGTAGTCCATGGAGAAGGGCGGGTTACTGAGCACCACGTCGTACGACTTGTCGACGTGCAACGGGTTGGTGAGCGTGTCACCGGTCTTCAGGTCGAAGTCGCTGGCGCCGTGGAACAGCATGTTCATCGTGGCCATCACCCACGACCCGTTGTTGGCGTCCTGCCCGGCCAGGGCCAGGTCCTCGGTGTCGCCGCCGTGCTCCTCGATGTACTCCTTGGTGTGGATGAGCATTCCGCCGGAGCCGACACACGGGTCGTAGACATGCTGGTTGGCCTGCGGCCGTGCCAGTTCCACCATCATCCGCACGACCGCACGCGGGGTGTAGAACTCGCCGCCCTTGGCGCCCGCCGAGTCGGCGAAGTCCTTCAGCAGGTACTCGTACGCGGCGCCGATGACGTCCGGGAACTCGAAGTCCTCACCGCGCAACCGCAGGCTCCCGAAGTGGCCGATGAGCGCGGCGAGCCGCTTGTCCGCGAGCTTGGCCGCCGATGTTCCGGTGCCGCCGCCTCCGCCGATCCGGTTGAAGTTGACGTGTCCGAACAGGCCACGGAGCCTCTCGTTGCCCTTATGGCCCTCCAGGGCGTCGAGGGCGGGCTGGAGGTAGCTCGTGGCCACGTCGTCCACCGCACCGGCCAGCCGGGCCCAGCGGGCCTGCTCCGGGACGTAGATGATCCTGACGCTCGCGTAGTGGGAGGGCTCGTCCGCCTCCTCCTCGGCCTCTTCCCTGGACGCGCCCTGCGCCAACTCCTGGGAGATGATCCGGTCGCGGGCGGCGTCGAACTCGTCGTTCGCCCGCTTCAGGAACAGCAGCACCAACAGGAAGTCGCGGTACTCGGCGGCGTCCATGGTGCCGCGCAGGATGTCCGCCGCGGCGAAGAGATGACGCTCCAGTTGATCGAGCGTGAGCTTGGCCACGGATGGACTCCCTGATGGTGTGGTGCTGGTGATTACGGAAGGACGGCAGCGGGTGACAGATGGCGGGCCACCCGGCCGATCGCGGACGTACGCCGACGCAGCCTAATAGCCGCTGAGGAGAAGTCCCTCCTCGACGAAATTCGAGACATCGGTGTACGGATCCCACCTCTCGGGATTGACCGCTTCGACGCGATTGTTGATCGCCTTCGCGTATTTCTTGGCGTCCTTGTAGCGCTGCCCGTCCTTGCTCAGCACCTGCTCCTCACGCATGTGCTTCGACTGCTGCTCGGAGACGGTGCGGATCTGGCGCCCGTACGTGGCCGCGAAGCCAGGGCGGGAGCGCAGCCGGCTGTTGGCGTCCGTGCAGACCCCGCCGAAACTGCTGGTGTAGTTCGTGTAGTGGAGAAGCCGCCAGAGCTCGAAGCAGGGGTGCGAGTAGGCAACCCTCACACCTTCCTTGTCCGCGAGCCTCTTGGCCTCGGGGATGTTCAGGTGGTCGTCGCGGTCGAAGAGCACCCACACCTGGGGATAGTTCCAGTCCCCTTCCTTCAGCCCGGCGTCCTTGGCTTCGCGCTCGACCTTGCGCAGGGTGCGGACGGCATCCTTGACCATGGCGTACGGCTTGCGGTGCTTGCCTACGGCGTTC
The DNA here is from genome assembly GCF_045162475.1 of Streptomyces sp. NBC_00984. Taxonomy (NCBI): domain Bacteria; kingdom Bacillati; phylum Actinomycetota; class Actinomycetes; order Kitasatosporales; family Streptomycetaceae; genus Streptomyces; species Streptomyces sp. NBC_00984. Next base: position 4,903,770 of record NZ_CP108734.1, on the reverse strand, counting down.
TCGTTCTCGAAGTGGTGCTCGACGCTCTCGCCCGGCTTGGCGAGGGTGCCCTTCTTCGCGATGATGTCGATGTACTCGGGCTCGGTGACCTCGCCCTCGGTGAAGATGTACACCTGGCGGGCACGGTTCGTACGGCCCTTCGCCCCGCCCTTCTTGCGGGAAACGCTGTCCCCTCCCCTTGGCCTCGCCATCAGACCTCTTCCGCCTCCATCCGCGCCAAGTCGTCCGTCCGCATCAGCCGTCGCCCGATCTGCCCTTCGGAGACCTTCGGAACAGCGCCGAAGGACCCCGCGAGGTACGAGGCCATCAGGTCCTCCTCGTCCGTGGGCTCCCAGTCCGCGACCGACGACAGCTCCGTCGCGCCGCGCTCGTCCTTCTCGGTGAGCCACAGCTGCCCCGGCTCCAGGAGCCGGCCGCCGCCCGGTGTCCGCAGGAGGGAGGGATCGTGACCGGTGAAGACCAGCTGCGCGCCCTTGGGGTTCACCCACGGTGCCTGGAAGAGGCGTACGACCTCTGCCGCGAAGCGCGAGTGCAGGCTGGCGTCCAGTTCGTCGATCAGCAGCACCGCGCCCGTGTCGAGGGCGAGCAGGAGCGGGCCGATCAACGCGAACCAGGAACGGGTGCCCCAGGACTCCGAGGACCAGTCCATCGCCGTGCGCTCCCCGCCGCCCGCATGGATCAGATGTACCAGTGGGCGTCCCGACGACGACTGCTCGACCTCCACGCCCACGATGCCGAGATCGGCGACCCGCAGCAGTTCTTCGGCCCGCCGCCGGAAGTCTTCGCTCCGCAGCAGTTTCATGGCCGTGTAGTTCTCGCGCTGGGTGCGCTCGGTCTCGGGAGTCACGTCCCAGAGGTTGTTCTTGAACCAGTCGAAGACCGGGGTGAGCTGCTCGTGGCCGTCGTTCGCGGCGCGTGTCAGGAGGAGGGCGTCCTGCCTGGTCGTACGGGCCAGGCGCGTGCGGTCGTGGAGCCGGTCGCCGGGAAAGTCGAAGACCTTGTCGCGATCGGCGTCCCGGTCGAACCAGACCTGGCGGCGGCCCTTGGGGTACGCGTAGAGCCATTCCGCCTCGACCCGCCGCGCGCCCAGCTCGAATCCGTACGTCCAGCGGACGCCGTCACCGAGGACAAAGTCTGCCTCGCACAGGGACGTCTCCGACGCGGCCTTGAGATCCAGCGCGAACTCATCACGGGGAATGCCGTCATAGGACGTCCAGTCGGCATAGGAGCGCAGGACCGCATGACGCATGTTCTTGAGCGCGGCGATCACATTGGATTTACCGGAGGCATTGGCTCCGAAGATACCGACGACGGTGTGGACGGGAAGCCGGCTGTCGTCCGAGAGGACAAGTTCACGCGCCGCGGCCTGTTCCCTCTCGCTGCCCTCGGACGCGACGAACGACAGTTCCTGCTCGTCGCGGAGGGACCGGACGTTCGCCACCCGGAATCTCAGCAGCATTCTGGCTCCTTCATGGCGGACAGACTAGTCACACCATCCGGCCCGCGTACGCGGGTGTGCGGCGGCGATCGACCCGTAACCGGTCGGCCGCCGCCGCGATGCTCCCCGCAGGATTCCCTACAGGAAGGAATTGATCTCGATGGTCTCGGTGCGGCCGGGGCCGACACCGATCGCGGAGATCGGGGCGCCGGACATCTCCTCCAGCGCCTTCACGTACGCCTGCGCGTTCTTCGGCAGGTCACCGAAGGTCTTGGCCTTCGTGATGTCCTCGGACCAGCCCGGCAGCATCTCGTAGACCGGCTTCGCGTGGTGGAAGTCGGTCTGGCTGTACGGGAGTTCCTCGACGCGCTTGCCGTCGATCTCGTACGCCACGCACACCGGGATCTGCTCCCAGCCGGTCAGCACGTCCAGCTTGGTGAGGAAGAAGTCGGTGAGACCGTTGACCCGGGTCGCGTACCGCGCGATGACCGCGTCGAACCAGCCGCAGCGACGGTCACGGCCGGTGGTGACACCGCGCTCGCCACCGATCCGGCGCAGCGCCTCGCCGTCCTCGTCGAGCAGCTCCGTGGGGAACGGGCCCGCGCCGACGCGAGTGGTGTACGCCTTGAGGATGCCGATGACCCGGCTGATCTTCGTCGGGCCCACGCCGGCACCGGTGCAGGCGCCGCCCGCGGTCGGGTTCGACGAGGTGACGAAGGGGTACGTGCCGTGGTCGACGTCGAGCAGCGTGCCCTGACCGCCCTCGAAGAGGACGACCTTGCCCGCGTCGATGGCGTCGTTCAGGATCAGCGTCGTGTCGGCGACGTACGGCTTGATCTGCTCCGCGTACTGGAGCATCTCCTCGACGATCTTGCCGGACTCGATCGCGCGCCGGTTGAAGACCTTGGCGAGGAGCTGGTTCTTCTGCTCCAGGGCCGCCTCGACCTTCTGCTCCAGGATCGACTCGTCGTAGAGGTCCTGGACGCGGATGCCCACGCGGTTGATCTTGTCGGCGTACGTCGGGCCGATGCCTCGACCGGTCGTGCCGATCTTGCGCTTCCCGAGGAACCGTTCCGTCACCTTGTCGACCGTGACGTTGTACGGGGTGATCAAATGGGCATTGCCGCTGATCAGCAGCTTGGACGTGTCCACGCCGCGGTCGTTCAGCCCACTCAGCTCGGAGAGCAGGACGGCCGGGTCGACGACGACACCGTTTCCGATGACCGGGGTACACCCCGGCGAAAGGATTCCGGAGGGGAGGAGATGCAGTGCGTACTTCTGGTCACCGACGACCACCGTATGGCCGGCGTTGTTGCCGCCTTGGTAACGCACCACATAGTCCACGGATCCACCGAGGAGGTCGGTGGCCTTTCCCTTGCCCTCGTCACCCCACTGAGCACCGAGCAGCACAAGTGCGGGCACAGGCGTACACCCCTTCCGGGCGGGGCATGTCCAAGGTCAGGGGGCGTACGTAAACGTCGTACATGCCGTACGACGATGTACGACAAGGCCTGAACCGTCGAACCGGGTGCCCCGGAATAGACGAAGCCCCTGGCGCAATAGCGCAAGGGGCTCTTGCACCAAGATGCTACCCGAGGAAGGACCGAGGTGTCGGCTGCCCAGCCCCCCGGCGACGGTGCGCACCAGCTGCTGGTGGTCATCGACCCGGTCGCCCGCCGGACCGACGGCGAGTCCGTGCGTATCGCGAAGGACGTGCTGAGCGCCGGTTCGCACGCCAAGATCTGCCTGCCCGACGGGCCCGAGGAGTTCGCCCGTGCCCTGGCCCGCCGGGGCGGTCGGCGGCCGGTGGTGGTCGGCGACGACCGCGCGCTTCGGCGGGCGGTGGCCCAGCTGCACCGGGAGCGGGAGCCGGCCGGGAGCGTTCTCTCGCTGATCCCGGTCGGCAGTGCGGCCGCGCTGGAACTCGCCCATTCGCTCGGCGTGCCCATGGGCGCGGTGGCGGCGGCGCGCACCGCGCTGGACGGTGCCGTGCGCAGGCTCGACCTGCTGGTCGACGACAGCGACGGCGTGGTCCTGGGCGCGCTGCACATCCCGGCCCTGAGCACGCTGTCGGGCGCGGCGGCCACGCACACGGGGGTCACCGCGGTCTGGGACACCTGCCGCAACCTGGTCCGCACGCTGGTGCGCCCCACCCCGGCGACGCCCGCCGCCCCGCCGCCCACGCACCGGCTGCGGGTCGAGGCCGACGGTGTCCTGCTGAACGATCTGGACCGCCCGGTCGAATCGGTGACCGTGACCTCGCAGGGCGGCGACGGGGGCCTGGCGGAGGTGGTGATCCGCCCGCCGGCGGCCGACCCGGAGACGACGGAGGCGAAGGCCGTCACGGTCTCGGGCGCGGACTTCCGCTACCGGGCGGACATACAGGTCGGCGGCCCGGTCCGGACGCGGACCTGGACGGTGCGGGCGGGGGCCTGGGGACTGATGCTGCCGGTGGCGGAGGGGTAGCGTCCGGGCACGGGGGCCGGACCGGACGCCGGACCACGCGGACGGGCCCCGCGCGCCCGTCAGGCGTCCGCGTGCCCATCGCCGGACGGGAGGTCGAGCGTCTTGCGTTGCTCGCGCCAGCGGTCCATCAACCCGCCCAGCTCGTCCTGAAGGAACTCGAAGAACGCCGCCGTCTCGACGAGCCGGGCACCGGCCGGGGTGTCCTCGCCCAGGGTGCGGGCGCCTTCCTTGAGGGTGCTCTCCCAGCGGGTCAGCACCCGGTCGCGGCTGACGAAGGTGGTGTACCAGACCTCGTCGTGCACGCGGTAGCGGTCGCGGCGCGAGCCCGGCTCGCGCTCGCGGCCGACCATGCTGACCTGCGTGAGGTAGCTGACCGCACCGGACACGGCCGCCGGGCTGATCTGCAGCGCCACGGCGAGCTCGGCGGAGGTCATGGAGCCGTCGTCGTCCGCCAGGAGTGCGGCGAAGACCCGGGACGCCATCCGCTGCATCCCCGCTTCGGTCATGTCGGACGCGAACCGCTCCACGAACCGCGACACGGCCTCCGCGTCACGCCCGGAGCGCATGCTCTGTTCGGTTTCGCTGGTCATCGCCCGATCGTCTCCCCTGCTTTCCCGGCCCCCGCCATGACGTCAACTTTATACGCTTCTTTAACTTCACAAATTTATGAAAGTAGCGTACGTTCAAAACATGACGAAGGCAATCACGGTGGCCGGACTGCACAAGTCGTTCGGTCGGACACACGCGCTGGACGGCCTCGACCTCACCGTCGAGGCCGGCGAGGTCCATGGCTTCCTCGGGCCCAACGGCTCCGGGAAGTCCACCACCATCCGGGTGCTGCTGGGTCTGCTGCGGGCCGACTCCGGCGCCGCCCAGCTGCTCGGCCGCGACCCGTGGCGCGACGCGGTGGAGCTCCACCGGAAGGTGGCGTACGTCCCGGGTGACGTCACGCTGTGGCGCAACCTCTCCGGCGGCGAGGTGATCGACCTGTACGGGAGCCTGCGCGGCGGCCTCGACCGGGCCCGGCGCGCGGGCCTCGTCGACCGGTTCGAGCTCGACCCGACCAAGAAGGGGCGTACGTACTCCAAGGGCAACCGCCAGAAGGTCGCTCTCGTCGCCGCCTTCGCCTCCGATGTGGATCTGCTGATCCTGGACGAACCCACCAGCGGACTCGACCCGCTGATGGAGGAGGTCTTCCAGGACTGCGTCGCCGAGGAGCGTGCGCGCGGGCGGACGGTCCTGCTCTCCAGCCACATCCTCAGCGAGGTCGAAACGCTCTGCGACCGGGTCAGCATCATCCGCCAGGGGCGGACGGTGGAGACGGGTTCGCTGGCGGACATGCGCCACCTGACGCGTACGAACATCAGCGCCGAGCTGGCCGGTGCGCCCGCCGGGCTCGACCGTCTGCCCGGCGTCCACGACCTCGACGTCCAGGGCCTGCGGGTCACGCTCCAGGTCGACACGGACAAGCTGGACGCCGTGCTCAAGTCGCTCACCGCGTCGGGCGTACGGACGCTGACCAGTACCCCGCCCACGCTGGAGGAGCTGTTCCTGCGCCACTACACGACGGACGCGGCGGACACGACGAACGCGACGAACGCGACGAACGCGAGGAACGCGACGGACGCGCCCGGCAGCGACGAGGGCGCGGGGGTGGCGGCGCGATGACTGCCGTGACCACGACCGCCCCGGCCGGCACCCGGCGCCGGACCAGGGCCGCGACCGGGCAGCTCGCCGGGACGTGGCCCCTGCTGCGGCTCGCACTGCGGCGCGACCGGATCATGCTGCCGATCTGGGTGCTCGCCCTCGGCGGCTCCTTCTCCTCCGTCGGCAGCTCCATCGCCTCGCTGTACGACACCGCCGCCCAGCGCGCCGAACTCGCCGCGTCGATGAACGGCAACAGCTCGCTCCGGGCGATGTACGGACCGGTCTTCGACGACTCGGTCGGCGGGCTCGTGAGCTGGCGGATGGCCGGCTTCGGAGCGGTCCTGGCGGCCGTGATGAGCCTGATCGTCGTCATCCGGCACACCCGGGAGGAAGAGGAGACCGGCCGCCAGGAGATGCTCTCCTCCGCGATGGTGGGACGCCGCGCCCCGCTGACCGCAGCGCTGCTCACCGCGGTGATCGCGAGCGTGGCGCTGGCGCTGGTGATCGTGGCGGGCCTGGCGGGGTCCGGCGCGGGCGGCGCCGGGGCGGTGGCGCTCGCCCTGGCAGTCGCCGGGACGGGTGTGCTGTTCGCCTGCACGGCCGCGATCACCGCGCAGTTCACCGAGAGCGCCCGGCTCGCCAAGGGGCTCACGGCGGCGGTGATCGGTGCCGCGTTCGTCCTGAAGGCGGCGGGCGACTCGGCGACGGACGACGGCTCTTCCGTGCTGACCTGGCTTTCCCCCCTCGGCTGGGCGGAGAACGTACGGGCGTACGCGGACGAGCGCTGGTGGGTGCTGCTCGTCTTCGCGGCAGCCGTGGCGGTCCAGGCCGTCCTCGCGTACGGCCTGGCCGGTCGGCGCGATGTCGGCATGAGCTTCCTGGCGACCAGACCGGGGCCCGCGCAGGGGCGGATCTCCACGGCGTTCGGTCTCGCGCTGCGGCTCCAGCGCGGTGCGCTGACCGGGTGGACGCTCTCCTTCGCCGTGGTCGGTGTCGCCTTCGGCGGACTGACCGGCGGGGCGGCCGATCTCGTCGGTGACAACGCGAAGACCCGGGAGATCTTCGAGCGGATGGGCGGACAGTCCGGTCTGACCGACGCGTTCCTTGCCACGATGGTCTCCGTGCTCGGGATGGTCGCTGCGCTGTACATCGTCGCGTCGGTGCTGCGGCTGCACGGCGAGGAGACCGCCGGACGCGCCGAGCCGGTGCTGGCGGGCGGAGTGGGCCGGATCGGGTGGGCGGCCGGCCATCTGGTCATCGCGTTCGGCGGCGCGGCCCTGCTCATGGTGGCCGGTGGCCTCGGCCTGGCCGCCGGCTACGGCCACGAACTCCCGGCCGTGCTGGGTGCGTCGCTGGCACAGCTGCCGGCGATCTGGCTGCTGGGCGGGGTGACGGTCCTGCTGTACGGGGCGTTCCCGAAGGCGGCGGTGGCGGCCTGGGGCATTACCGGGATCTGTCTGGCGCTGGGGTGGCTCGGGCCCGCCGTCGACATGCCGCAGGCGGTGATGGACGTGTCACCGTTCACGCATCTGCCGAAGCTGCCTGGTGGCACGGGAATGGAATGGGGCCCGGTGCTCGCGCTCACCGCCGTCGCGGCGGTGCTGGTCGGGGCCGGGGTGGCGGCATTGCGCAGACGCGATGTCCTGACCTGACAGTGACGTGGGGGGCCGGGAGCCCCGGCCAGGTGCAGGGACTCCCCGGCCAGGTGCAGGCTCGACGCGAGATGCAACCTCACCGCGGTGCCCCCGCGTCACCCCGTTCGTGGAGAACCGAAGCGAAGCCGTCCGCGGGATCGCAGGATGCCTGGTCGTCGCCGCGGGCGGGGCCGCCGGGGCGCTCGCCTGGGCGCCGTACGGCAGGCATGGCATCTTCGGCGGCTTCGAGGGCGCGACGGAGTGGAACGTGCTCTGGCTCGGGCTGCCGGTCATGGCGCTCGGCGGCATCACGGCCGGGCTCGTCCTCGTCGCCCTCGCGGGGCGGAAGTGGCGGCGGGCGCTCGGGGCGGCGGCGGCGCTCGCCGCCCTCACCGGTTTCGGGGTGGCCTTCGACGTACTGGAGGGCCCGCCCCTGGCCTGTGGGCCAGGATGCTGAGCGCCGGGCAGCCGGACGCCCGGCGCATCGGAGTCCCGGCCCGCGGCCTCGTCACAGCTCCACGCGGAGTTCCTTCAGGCCCCTGATCACATAGCCCGGGTTCCACTCCGGTTCGGCCGCAAGCCGCAGGTCCGGGGCGCGGCGCAGCAGCTCGCCGAAGGACGCGGCCAGTTCTACCCGGGCCAGCGGGGCGCCCAGGCAGAAGTGGATGCCCGCCCCGAAGGTGATGTGCGGGTTGTCCCGCCGGGCCAGGTCCAGGGTGTCCGGGGCGGTGAAGCGGGCCGGGTCGCGGTTGGCGGAGCCGAAGAGCAGGGCCACCTCCGAACCGCGCGGAATGACGGTGCCGTCGATCTCGATGTCGTCCAGGACCCAGCGCTCGAACATCTGCAACGGGGTGTCGTACCGCATCAGCTCCTCGATCGCCGTCGGCAGCAGCCCGTGGTCGGCGCGCAGGGCGGCCAGTTGCTCGGGGTGGCGCAGCAGGGTCCACCAGCCGTTCACGGTGGTGTTGACGGTCGCCTCGTGGCCGGCGTTCAGCAGCAGCACACAGGTGGAGATCATCTCCTGCTCGCTCAGCCGCTCCCCCTCGTCGTGGGCGGCGATGAGCGCGGAGATCAGATCCGTACCGGGGTTCCTGCGCCGCTCCTCGATCAGCTCGCGCAGATACGCGGAGAAGTCGAGCGAGGCGCGGACGGCGGCGCGGGCGGTCTCCTCGGACGGGTTCAGTTCGTACATTCCGCAGATCGCCGCGGACCAGGGCCGCAGCGGGGCCCGGTCGGACTCCGGGATGCCGAGCATCTCGGCGATGACGGCCACCGGCAGCGGCTCGGCGACCGCCGTGAGCAGATCGCCGCCGCCCGCCTCGACGAAGGAGTCGACCAGCTCGGCGGCCAGCCGCCGCACGGTCGGGACGAGCTGCTCGACCGTACGCGGGGTGAACGCCTTGGAGACCAGGCGCCGGATCCGGGTGTGGTCGGGGGCCTCCAGGTCGAGGATCCCCTGCCCGTTGAGGGTGTGGAAGGGCTCGTGCTCGGCGGGCGGCGGCGTGCGGCCGAACTCCTCGTGGGTGAAGCGGTGCAGATACGTGCGCCCCAGGCGACGGTCGCGCAGCAGCGCGGACACATCGGCGTGGTGCGGGACGAGCCACTGGTCGGTCGGCTCGAAGCGGTGCACCCGGCCGGTGGCGCGCAGCGCGGCGTAGGCGGGGTACGGGTCGGCGACGAAGGCCGGGGACCAGGGGGCGAAGGGGGCATCGGCCGCGGAACGGGGAGACGGGTGCATAGGCGGACGCTAACCGCACCCCACCGCCGCCGACCACCCACCCCGCACGCTTCCGCCCACTCCGCACGCTTCCACGCGCAACCGCACGCTTCCGCGCGCAACCCGCGCCCCCGGCACCTCAGGACGGTGTGACCAGCCGGGCCTCGTACGCGAAGACGGCCGCCTGGGTGCGGTCCCGCAGTCCCAGCTTCACCAGGATGCGGCTCACATGCGTCTTGATGGTGGACTCCGCGACCACCAGATGCGAGGCGATCTCGGCGTTGGACCGGCCCTGCGCGATGAGGACGAGCACCTCCGTCTCGCGCTCGGTGAGGTCGCCGATCCGGGCGAGGGCGGGCGAGCGCGGGGACTCCGCGAGCTTCGAGAACTCGTTGATCAGCCGCTTGGTGACGGTCGGGGCGAGCAGCGCCTCACCGGCGGCCACCACCCGTACCCCGTCGGCGAGCTGGCGCGCGGAGGCGTCCTTGAGGAGGAAGCCGGACGCCCCGGCGCGCAGCGCCTGGTAGACGTACTCGTCGAGGTCGAAGGTGGTCAGCACCAGCACCTTGGCGTCCGCGTCGGCGGCGACGATCTCGCGCGTGGCCTCGATGCCGTTGAGTTCCGGCATCCGGATGTCCATCAGGACCACATCGGGGCGCAGGGCCGCGACCTGCGCGATGGCCTGCCGGCCGTCGACCGCCTCGCCGACGACCTCGATCCCCGGCATGGCGTTGAGCAGTACCGAGAAGCCCTCGCGGACCATCATCTGGTCGTCCACGATCAGCACCCGGATGGGCGGGGTGGTGGGGGTGCTCATGCTCGGTCCGCCTGTTCCGCCCGCTCCGTCTTCCCGAACCCGACCGGCCCGGCCCCGCGCGTCCCGTCCTGCTCCTGGGACTCGGGATCGGCCTGTACGGGGATGAACGCGGCGATCTCGTAACCGCCCTCGCCCGTCGCCTCGGCCGTCATGTCGCCGTTCAGCATCGCGACCCGCTCCCGCATCCCCGTGATCCCGTGACCGGCCCCCGGCGAGGGCTTCACCGGACCGGTGGGCGGCCCGTTGACGACCCGCAGACCGAGCCCGCCCAGCACATAGCCGATCTCCACCTTGGCGGATGCGCCCGGTGCGTGCCGCAGCGTGTTGCTGAGGGCTTCCTGGATGATCCGGTACGCGGACAGCTCGACCCCCTGTGGCAGCTCACGCACCGCACCGGTGATCGTCTTCTCCGTCTCCAGGCCCGCCTCGCGCACATTGGCGAGGAGCCCGTCGAGCTGGGCGAGGGTGGGCTGCGGGGCGTCCGGCGCCTGGTAGCCCTCCGCCCGTACGACACCGAGGACCCGGCGCAGTTCAGTGAGGGCGGCGACGGCGTTCTCCCGGATCGTGACGAAGGCCTGCTCCAGCTCGGGCGGCGGATTCTCCACCCGGTACGGGGCGGCCTCGGCCTGGATCGCGACGACCGACATGTGGTGCGCGACCACGTCGTGCAGCTCACGGGCGATGGTCGTGCGCTCCTCCAGCAGCGTGCGCCGGTCGCGTTCGACGGCGGTCACGGTGCGCTGCACGGTCACCTCGCGCTCCGCCTCACGGCGGATCTGCACCATGGAGACCATGAGCAGGGCGAACGCGGAGGTCAGCGCCATGCCCACGGTGGTGGTCCCGGAGCGCCAGACGGCGTTCTCCATGAACGTGCCGAGCAGTACGGTCAGGCCCCACATCCAGGCGGCGGTGCGCGGCCCGGTCCTGACCGCGACGACGACCAGCACGACCAGGTGTGCGAAGAACGTGCTCGGCCCCCACGGCCACCCGTCGCCGCCGAGCACCGCGGTCACCGGGGTCGACGCGAGCGACATCCAGAACGCCCCGACCGGCCTGACCAGCGTCATCACGACGCAGACGGCCGGGAGCGCCGCGATCACCTCGGCGGGCGGAAAGCTCGTCCGGGAGGCCCCCGTCAGGAAGACGATGAGTGCGGCCAGCACCACCATCGCGTGCGGCGCCCAGGTGGCACGCGCCCGCACCCGCTTCGGCAGCCGGCGGACCACCGGCCCGTCGATCCGCAGCCGCGGCATCGGGCGGTAGGCGAACGCATCGTGGAAGAGGGCCTGCCGGAGGCCGCCTATCGCCCCCGCGGCCATCCGGTACTCCGGACTTCTGCTCTTGGTCTCGGTCACGCTTCCACGGTAGGGGGCGGGCCGGGCCCCGGTCGTCAGCAGTGATACGGATCCTGTGCCGTCCGTCGCAAGTACTACGGACTCCTCCGCACCGCCGTCCCCGCCCTCACCAGGCCAGCTGTGCGAGCTCCTCCGCCACCACCGCGCACGCGTCCGCCGCCGGGTCGATCAGCGGGTAGTGGCCGACGTCGGGCAGCAGGGTCAGCCCCACCGTCTCGCCCGCCTTCGCCGCCGCGTCGACGAACGCCTCCGCGACCGCCTGCGGCACATCGACATCGGTGGTGCCCTGCACCACGGTGGTGGCGATGCCGGTGGGCAGCAGCACGGCCGGGTCGGCGTGCGGGGCCCGCTCCCCGAAGTCCTCCTCGCGGCCGAGGAATTGACCGACCGCCCCGGAGCACACGTCCAGCCCGACGGCGGTGGCGAAGTCGGCGATCGGCGCGAGGGCGACGACGCCCCGCAGCTGCGGCGCCGCGGGCAGCCGCCACGGCGAGCCCTCGGGCAGTACGTGCCGGGCGGCGGCCCACAGGGCCAACTGCCCGCCCGCGGAGTGCCCGGTGACGACGATCCGCCGGGCATCGGCCTGAGGGAGTTCCCGGGCCAGCAGCGCCGGCAGGGCGTCCATCGCCGCGGCGACATCGTCGAAGGTCTCCGGCCAACGGCCCGCCACCGGGCCGGCCCCCCGCTGCTGCGGGATCTCGCTGCCGCGCCGGTACTCGACGCTGGCGACGGCGAATCCGCGCCGGGCCAGGAAGTCCGCGAACGGCGACACATGCTGCCGGTCGTACGGCGCCCGCCACGCCCCGCCGTGCAGGACGACCACGACCGGCGCCCCGGTCCGCCCGTCGCGCGGGGCGTAGAAGTCGATCAGCTGGTCGGGGTGGCTGCCGTAGGCGGCGGATGCGTCGGGCGCGACCGGTGGATGCGAGAGGGCCGACTCGGTCTCGGCTGCGTCCCGATCACGCGCGGCAGAATCCGACATGCTGCTCCAACCGTCCTGTAGCTGTGCCCAACTGGCCTGACCTGCGGGGACGGTACCAGTACGGAAGGCTCCCGTCCCCCGGCGGCGGACCGCCCGGTCCCACTCCCGCTCCAGCCGGTAGTAGTACGCCCCGTACAGACCGCCCTCGAGATCACCGAAGAAGTAGGTCCAGGGGCTGTCCTCGGAGAAGACCGCGGGATCGGCGCCGTCGAACTCGGCCCGCACCCCGTCGGCGAACCCGGCGAGCTCGGCGTAGGGCGCACGCTGGTCGCCGCCCGTGCACTCGCGCGCCACCCGGAGCTTTCGCCGGTGCAGCAGGCCGAGCAGGTGCCGCAGCGAGGAGAGATCCGCGTGCACCGGGCGGAAATCCCCCGGAAAGAGTGCGATCTCGTCCGGGAAGGCATGCACGGTGCCGTCGCCGAGGTGCACCAGCGTGGACCGTTCCACGGCGCAGTCCTCGGCCGCGAGGGGCGGGGCCATCCGGAACGGGCCCTGCGGGAAGCCCAGTTCGCACAGTACGCGGAGGTCGTCCGGCCGTCGCACCACGCCGGACAGGACCGTGCGCGAGGCCCGCACCCAGCCGGGCGGCGGCACGGTGGGGACGGGGCCGCCCTCGTCGCGGTCGATGCCGAAGATCATGTGGTGTACCCCCGTCGTCCGCCGCCGTCGCACCACATCCTGCCCGCGCCCGCGGCGGGTCAGGGCGTCGACAGCACCCTGACCCGCCCGGAACTCCCGGCCTGCCGACGGGACTTCTCAAACACGCCCTAGCCCGCCAGCGCCTCGGCCAGCTCCCGCGCCGCCCGTTCCACGTCCGCGAAACCGACGTACAGCGGCGTGAATCCGAACCGCAGCACGTCCGGCCGGCGCAGGTCCCCGACGACGCCCCGCGCGATGAGCGCGCTCATCACCGGCTCCGCGTCCGCGCAGCGCAGCGCGACCTGGCTGCCGCGTTCCGCGTGCGCGGCCGGGGTCACCGAGGTGACCCGGCCCTCGGGCACGTACCCGGCGACGCACTCCAGGAAGAAGTCCGTCAGCGCCAGGGACTTGGCCCGTACCGCCTCGACCGACACCCCGTCCCACACGACGAGCGAGGCTTCGAGCGCCAGCATGGAGAGGATGTCGGGGGTGCCGACCCGGCCCCGTACGGCGCCGTCGGCCGGTGCGTACGCGGGGGTCATGCCGAACGGGTCGGCGTGCGACGTCCACCCCGGCAGCGGTGAGTCGAAGACCGCCTGGTGGCGTTCGGCGACGTAGATGTAGGCGGGCGAACCGGGGCCGCCGTTCAGGTACTTGTACGTGCAGCCGACCGCCAGGTCCACGCCGTGCGCGTCGAGGCCGACGGGCAGGGCGCCCGCACTGTGGCACAGGTCCCAGATCGCGACGGCGCCCGCCGCGTGCACGGCTGCGGTGAGTCCGGGCAGGTCGTGGAGCCTGCCGGTGCGGTAGTCGACATGGTTGAGCAGAACGGCCGCGGTACGGGGGCCCAGCGCGCCGGGCACCTCGGCGGGGGCGACCGGGACGAGCCGGTGACCGGTCATCCGGGCCGCGGACTCGGCGATGTACCCGTCCGTGGGGAAGGTCGTCGCGTCGACGAGGATCTCGTCGCGCCCCTCCGGCGCCAGCCGGGTGGCCGCGACGACGGCCTTGAAGACGTTCACGCTGGTCGAGTCGCCGACGACGATCTGCCCGGCGGCGGCCCCGACGAGCGGGGCGATCCGGTCACCGATCCGTTCCGGCGCGGTCCACCAGCCGCTCTCGTCCCAGGACCGGATGCGCAGCTCTCCCCACTCGCGGGTGAGGACCTCCTGAACCCGGGCGGGTACGTGCGCCGGCAGCGCGCCGAGCGAGTTGCCGTCGAGGTACACCCCGTCGTCGAGGGTGAACAGCTTCCGCAGATCGGCGAGTTGATCGGCGGCGTCGAGTGCCGCGGCCCGCGCGGCGAGGGTCCCGGACATGGCGGCGAAGGACTCAGACATGGCTGCGCGCCGTCCACAGCTCGGGGAAGACGTTCTTCGTGGCCCGCTTCTCCAACCAGGCGACCCCGGCGGAGCCGCCGGTCCCGGTCTTCGAACCCATCGCGCGCCGGGTGGCGACGAGATGGTCGTTGCGCCAGCGCCACACCAGTTCACCGACGTCGGTGAGCGCCTCGCCGAGCCGGACCAGCTCGTCGTGGCGCTCGGGGTCGGCGTATATCTCCGCCCAGACCGCCTCGACCTCGGAGGACGGCTCGTACTTCTGCGCCAGGTCCCGGCCGAGCACGGCCTGCGGCACGGCGAACCCGCGCCGGGCGAGCAGGGCGAGCGTCTCGTCGTAGAGACTCGGCTCGCCGAGCGCCTTCTCCAGCTCGGCGTGGACGCGGGGCGCGCCCCGGTGCGGCACGAGCATGGACGCGGACTTGTCGCCGAGCAGGAACTCCATCCGCCGGTACATCGCCGACTGGAATCCGGATCCCTCGCCGAGGGCGGAGCGGTAGGAGTTGAACTGGGCGGGGGTGAGCTGGGCGAGCGGGGTCCAGGAGGCGTTGAGCGCCTCCAACTCCCGCACCGAGCGCTTGAGCGCGTCGCGTGCGACGGTCAGCCGGTCCTCGCGCAGGGCGTGCGCGGCGGTCTCCCACTCGTGGACGATGACGGTGAACCACAGCTCCATGACCTGGGTGGTGACCAGGAAGACCATCTCGCCCGGATCGTCGGAGCGAGGGTGCTGGAGATGGGTCAGGACATCCGCCTGGACATAGTCCTCGTACGGAGTCGTTCCCGCGAAGTCGAGGTGCGGGGTCTGCGCACCGGTGGCTTCGGGGTCGGGGTGGATCGTCGACATTGCTGTCTCCTCGACACAAGCTTCCGGGTAGCGGTCCGCCCCTTCCGTGAGGTGATGGAGCTCCGGTCCCCTGTCGGCATCCTAGACGGACGCCCCAGGAGTGCGCAGACCCCGCGGACGTACCACCTGTCCGCGGGGTCCGGCGGAAAGCTCTAGCCGAGGGTCTCGGCGGCGGTCGGCGAGGACTCGCGCAGGAACGTCGAGCAGCGCTCGTACTCCTCCTGCTCACCGATCGACCGGGCGGCCCGCGCCAGGGCGTGCAGGGCGCGCAGGAAGCCGCGGTTCGGCTCGTGCTCGAACGGTACGGGGCCGTGGCCCTTCCAGCCGGCCCTGCGCAATGCGTCGAGGCCGCGGTGGTAGCCGGTGCGGGCGTAGGCGTACGACTCGATGACGCGGCCGCCGTCGAACGCCTCGTCGGCGAGCTGTGCCCAGGCCAGGGAGGAGGTCGGGTACTTCGCGGCGACATCGGCGGGAGCCGTGCCGTTCGCGAGCAGTTCGCGCGGCTCCGGGTCGTCGGGCAGGTGGGTCGGGGGAGGGCCCCCGAGCAGGTTCTCGTGGATCGACATGGGTTCAAGTGTGCCTGGCACATGCGTGCCGGGGGTACCCGGGCGCCGGGCCGGCGCCCGTCAGCTCGGACGGCCGGCTCGGGCGGTCAGCTCGCGCCCGGGTTCTCCTCCTTCTCGTGCACGGGCTCCAGGGGTGGGGCGGCGATGCCGCAGTGCACCGTGCACTCGGGCCGCGCCTGCTCCTCCTCGTCGGCCGCGACCGGGGGTCTGCGTACCGTCGCCCAGGCGATCACCGCCCCCAGCACGAGCAGCCCGGCGCACATCGGCATGGCCCGGCGGAAGGTCACCGCGAACTCGTCGGGGTTCCGGTAGGCCTCCGGGCCCATTCCGGCGAGCAGCGGCAGCGCGGCCACCGCGATCAGCCCCGCGGCGCGGGCGGCCGCGTTGTTGATCCCGCTGGCGAGGCCGGCCCGTGCGGTGTCCACGGAGGCCAGGACGGTCGCGGTGAGCGGGGCGACCATGGTGACGAGTCCGACGCCGAGGACGGCGACCGCGGGAAGCACATCGGTGAGGTAGCCGGAGACGGAATTCGATCCGGGCCCGACCCGCAGCATCAGCAGCATTCCCGCGGCGGCGACCAGCGGGCCGGCGGTGAGCGGGATACGGGGCCCGATGCGCTGCCCCAGTTCACCCGAGGCGGCCGAGAAGAGCAGCATCAGGACCGTCGTCGGCAGCAGCGCCGTGCCCGCGCCGAGCGCCGAGTACCCGGCCACCACCTGGAGCTGGATCGCGGCGAGGAAGAAGTAGCCGCCGAGCGCCGCGTACACGCAGAGGGTGATGATGTTGACGACGGTGAACTGCCGGGACGCGAAGACGGAGGGCGGCAGCATCGGTTCCGCCCGGGTGCGCTCCACCCGTACGAAGACCGCCCCGAGCAGGACCCCGCCGACGGCCGCCCCGATCACCACGCCGGACGCCCCCTGCCCCGGCGCCTCGATCAGCGCGTAGGTCACCAGGGCGAGGGCGAGGGCCGCGAGCACGGCGCCCAGCACGTCGAAGCGCCCGTGTGCGTGCGGATCGCGCGACTCCGGTACGTGGCGCAGCGCCACCGGCACGCAGACCACGGCGAGCGGCACGTTGAGCAGGAACACCCACCGCCAGCCCGGCCCGTCGACGAGCCATCCGCCGACGAACGGCCCGATCGCGGCCCCGACCCCGCCGAGCCCCGACCACAGTCCGACCGCGCGGGCCCGGTCGTCGGGGTGGAAGCTCGCCTGGATCAGGGCCAGCGAACCGGGCGTGAGGAGCGCCCCGCCGATGCCCTGGAGGGCACGGGCGGCGATCAGGACGGCGGCGTTCGGCGCCAGGCCGCACAGCACGGACGCGGCGGCGAACCAGACGACGCCGACGACGAAGACCCGCCGCCGCCCGTACCGGTCGCCCAGGGCGCCGCCGAGGAGGATCAGCCCGGCGAGGGTCAGCATGTAGGCGTTGACGGTCCACTGGAGGGCGGCCAGGTCGGTGCCGAGGTCCTTGCCGATACGGGGCAGGGCGACGTTGATGACGGTGGAGTCCAGCATGGCCATGCTGGAGCCGAGGACGGTGGTGAGGACGACCCAGCGTCCGGTGGCGGAGGCGACGCGGATGGCTCCCGTCTCGGCTGCGTCAGGCATACGAGCAGCATCCCCGCTCCGTGCCGGGAGGGCCATCGGGCGGGGGCGCCCGGCCGGCGGGGTCAGCCCGTCAGGTCGACGGAGGGGCGGCTGTCGCCCGCACCGTTCCAGTCCACGGGGAAGCCGGCTCCGCGGAACGCCCGGACGACGAGTTCACCGGCGTGTTCCATCTTCCGGGTGCTGCCGTCCGGTGCGCCCCAGAACGCCAGGAGGAGGTGTCCCGTCTTCCGGGCGCGTGCGGCGTCCTGGCGCGTGTAGTAGCAGAACCCGACGAGGCCGTCCGGGCCGCGGCCCCGTTCCCCGGCGGCCTCGGAGCAGTCGTCGAAGCCGTCGGACTGGGTGGTTCCGGTGTCGGCGAGGGCGACGAACCCCGCCGCGTCCAGCCCGGCCAGCACCTCACCGATCCGCTTCTTCGCCGCGCGCCATTCCGCCCGCGACAGCTTCCGCTCCGGCGCGGGCCCCGGCTCGTCCGGTGCCGGCGGCCCGACTCCGGCGGCAGCGGCCAGGAGCGCGGCGACCTCCGGGGCCCAGGCGTTGACGGTGACGTGGTTGCCATGGCCGTCGGTGATGTCGGGGTCCGCCCCGCGGGCGATCAGCAGCTCGACGGCTTCGGGCGACTGCGAGAACTCGGCGGCGAGGTAGAGGGCGGTGCGCCCGTCACCGCCCGAATGCTCCACGGGCGCCCCGGCGTCCAGCAGCGCGGCGAGGACGGCGGCCGCACGGGCCGGGTCCGCCTCCGCCCCCGTCGCGGCCCGGTGCAGGAGGCTCCACCCCTGCTCATCGACCGCGGCGACATCGAATCCGGCGTCCAGGGCGGCCCGCACCGCGGCAAGGTCGCCGTCGCGCGCGGCTTCGAACACATCCATGGCGGCAGACCCTACGACGCCCGCGCCGTCACGGCGCGTACGCCCCGGATCAGCGCATCCACCCCGGCCTCCGCCTTGGAGCGCGGGCACCCCACGTTCAGCCGCACGAAGCCCTCCGCCCCGTACACACCGCCCGGCATCACCGCGACCTTCTCCTGCTCGACCAGCACCCGCTGCAAGGCCTCGTCGCCGTCGACGCCCGCGGGCCGCAGATCGATCCAGGCCAGATATCCGGCCTGCGGCGGCTGCCACCCCAGCTCCGGGAACGCCTCGTTCAGCCGCTGCGCGACCAGCGCCAGATTCCCGGCGACATACCCCCGGAGCGCGTCCAGCCACGCCTCCGACTCCCGGTACGCGGCGATGTGCGCGGTCAGCGACAGCACCGCCGGGGAGGCGAGCCCCTCCGCCGTCTCCATCCGGCGCAGGAATTCCGCCCGGTCGGCCGGATCACTGATCAGCCCGTACGAACCGGTCAGCGCCGGGAAGTTGAACGCCTTCGACGCGGAGGTGACCAGCGCCCAGCGCCCGTCGCCCGCGACCCGGGTCCACGGCACATGCGCATGCCCCTCGTGCACGAAGTCCGCGTGTATCTCGTCGCTGATCACCGCGACCCCGTACCGCGCGGCGAGCGACGCCATCTCGCCCAGCTCCGCCTCCGTCCACACCCGGCCCGTCGGATTGTGCGGCGAGCACAGGACCAGGACCTTGCTGTCGGGGCGGGCGAGCTCGCGTTCCAGCGCGGCCCGGTCCCCCACCGGCACGCCCCGCAGCTCACGCCCGAGCCCGGTGATCGCCTTGCGGAAACCGTCGTAGGTGGGGGTGTGGACAACCACGCCCTCGCCCTGCGACGTCCACATCTGCAGCAGTTGCGAGAGCTGGCTGAGCACGGAGGGCCCGTACACCAGCTGCCCGGTGTCCACCTCCGTGCCGTGCCGGGTCGCGTACCAGTGGGCTATCGCCGAGCGGAAGTCGTCCTGCCGCCAGTCCGTGTAGCCGAACACCCCGTGGTCGAGACGGGAGCGCAGTGCGCTCAGCACCTGCGGGGCGGTCTCGAAGTCCATGTCGGAGATGGTGAACGGCAGCAGCCCGTCCACCCCGAACCGGTCCGCCACCCCGTCCCACTGGACGCACCAGGTGCCCCGGCGGTCGACGACGGTGTCGAAGTCATAGCGCGCAGTGGAACTCACAGCGACCCCTCATATATCGCTCGGAAGACGTCTCTCGGACATGCCATGGGCCCGGCACCCCACGGGATACCGGGCCCACGACCACACTTCGTACCGGCTGCTACTTCAGCTTGGTACCGGTGGAGCGCAGGTTGGCGCAGGCCTCCGTGACGCGCTTGGCCATGCCCGCCTCGGCGGACTTGCCCCAGCTGCGCGGGTCGTAGACCTTCTTGTTGCCGACCTCGCCGTCGACCTTCAGCACACCGTCGTAGTTGCGGAACATGTGGTCCACGATCGGGCGGGTGAAGGCGTACTGGGTGTCGGTGTCGAGGTTCATCTTCACGACGCCGTTCTCCAGCGCGGTGGCGATCTCCTGCTCGGTGGAGCCGGAGCCGCCGTGGAAGACGAAGTCGAACGGCGACTTCTTGCCGTACTTGGCGCCGACGCCCTCCTGGAGGTCCTTCAGCAGCTCGGGACGGAGCACGACGTTGCCCGGCTTGTAGACACCGTGGACGTTGCCGAAGGAGGCGGCCAGCAGGTAGCGGCCCTTCTCACCCAGGCCGAGCGCCTCGGCGGTGCGCAGCGCGTCGTCGACGGTGGTGTACAGCTCGTCGTTGATCTCGTGCGTGACGCCGTCCTCCTCGCCGCCGGTCGGGGTGATCTCGACCTCAAGAATGATCTTGGCGGCGGCGGCCTTGGCCAGCAGCTCCTGGCCGATGGCCAGGTTGTCGGCCAGCGTCTCGGCCGAACCGTCCCACATGTGGCTCTGGAACAGCGGGTTCTCACCCCGGGCGACGCGCTCGGCGGAGATGTCGAGCAGCGGACGTACGTAACCGTCCAGCTTGTCCTTGGGGCAGTGGTCGGTGTGCAGCGCGACCGTGATGTCGTACTTGGCGGCGACGATGTGCGCGAACTCGGCCAGGGCGACGGCGCCGGTGACCATGTCCTTGTTGTACTGGCCGCCCAGGAATTCCGCCCCACCGGTGGAGATCTGGACGATGCCGTCGCTCTCCGCCTCCGCGAAGCCGCGCAGTGCAGCGTGCAGGGTCTGGGTCGACGTCACATTGATGGCCGGGTAGGCGAACTTGCCTGCCTTCGCCCGGTCGAGCATCTCGGCGTAGACCTCGGGGGTTGCGATGGGCATCTGACCGCTCCTTGGGATGTGCGGGTGTGCGTGCTGGTTCCCTGACCTGGGGGCGACGTCATCGTCGCCCCCATCTTTCCAGACTCTCGCTCCGGCTCCACCCGGCCCACCGCCCCAGCGCTCCGGCGCACGGAGCCCGGACCTGCGGAAGGGGTGGGCCGTTTCACGTGAAACGGCCCACCCCCGGAAGAAACCGCAGGTCGGGCCGGTCGTCAGGCCAGGTCGAGATCGGCCACCGAGTAGACGTGGACATACGGGAGACCGGCCTCGGCGATGGCCGGAGCCGCACCGCGCTCCACGATCACGGCCACGGCCACGACCTCGCCACCGGCCTCGCGCACCGCCTCGACGGCCGTCAGCGGCGAACCGCCGGTGGTCGAGGTGTCCTCGACCACCAGACAGCGGCGGCCCTTCACGTCCGTGCCCTCGATGCGGCGCTGCATCCCGTGCGCCTTCTGCGCCTTGCGGACGACGAACGCGTCCAGCTCCTGCCCGCGCGCGGCGGAGGCGTGCAGCATCGAGGTGGCGACCGGGTCGGCGCCCAGCGTCAGCCCGCCCACGCAGTCGTAGTCCAGCTCGGCGGTCGCGTCGAGCATGACCTGACCGACCATCGGAGCGGCCTTGCCGTCCAGCGTGATGCGGCGCAGGTCGATGTACCAGTCGGCCTCAAGACCCGAGGAGAGGGTCACCTTGCCGTGTACCACGGCCTTGTCCTTGATCTGCTGGAGCAGCTCAGCACGTACGTCAGTCATGGCTACGAGCTTAAGGCGCGCGTCTCACATCAACTCGCGCCGACTCCTGAGCCGGGCCGGAGCCGAGTCGGGGCCGGGCCGGAGCCGAGTCGGGGCCGGGTCAGAGCCGGCGCCAGCTCCACGTCGTCGAGATCTCCAGCGGATCGATCGGGGTGACATAGCGGGGCGCGGTGTTCAGCCCGTTCGGCGGGCCGGACTGCGGCTCCACACAGACCGCCTCGTCCTGCTCGTCGTAGATCACGACCCACTCGTCCCGGCTCTTCACGGTCAGCTCCAGCTGCTCCGGCCAGGTGAGCGTCACCTCGACGCCGTCCGGCATCCCGAAGCAGTCGTCCCAGGGGCCGCCCAGGGGCGGGACGCGGCGGCCGGTCGGGAGATGGTCCTCGCCCCGCTCCTCCTGCCAGGCCGGGTCGAAGGCCAGCTGCGCGTCCTTGCCACCCCCGCCGAGGTTGCGCAGGAACCAGGGGTGCCAGCCGGCCTGCGCCGGGAACGAGTCCCCGTACGTCTCGATGCCGAAGGCGAGCGTGAGCGAATCCTCGGCCAGCTCGAAGGTCTGGGTCACCCGGCCCGGATACGGCCAGGGGTCGACGAGGTCGTAGTAGAACGACGCCTCCCGCTCGCCCAGCCGGGCGGTGTGCCAGGCGGTGTCCCGGCCGGTGCCGTGGATGGCGTGCGGCGGGGAGTTGAGCGGCAACCGGTGCGGGACATCGCCGTTGTGGAACAGCCCGTTCCCGGTGCGCCCGCACCACGGCACCATCGGGAAGCAGCCGTACCGCTCCCCCTGCCGCAGCAGCTCGGTGCCACCGATCCGCAGACTGTCGATGCGACAGCCGTTGGCGGGATTCACGGTCAACTCTGCGTCGCCGACGGACAGCCGGACGTCCTTCTCGCTGCTACTCACCCGACCGAGATTACTGGCGCGACCGCTACCGCCGCCGCCTCAGTGCCCGGCTCACCACCACGGCGGACGCCAGCGCGAGCGCGGCAGCCGGGGCGACCCAGCGGAGCGTGGCGCCCGCGGTGGTCGAATCGGGTGACGGAACGGGCGCGTACCGGCCGCGCGGCGGCGCGTGGTCGACCTCCTCGGCGCTGCGGCCGATCATGGTGCGCCTGGCGTGCGCGGCCTCCGCCGGAGGGCCCTCGGGGACGGTGAACTCCACCTCGGAGACCGGGTCGAGCGACGGCGGGGGCACGGGCGCGTCGAAGACGGCGCCGGTACCCGGCGGGTTCCCGGGCTCCTCCGGCTCCTCCGGCTCCCCCGCGGTGGGCTCCTCGGGCTTTCCCGCGCCCGCGGAGGGCGCCTCGTCGGCCGCCGCGTCATGGGTGGGCGGGGTGTCGTCGGCGACGGTGGCCGCGCCGGTCGTGTCGGCCTCCTCGGCCGCCTCCTCGATGGCCTGCTCCACCGCTTCCCCGACGGACCGCTCGGCCTCCCCGGTCTCCTCGCCCATCTCTTCGCCGGCCGCCAGCGTCTCCGTCACCAGCTGCTGGGCGAAGCGGTCCAGCAGCCGGCGGGCCGCCGCGAGCGCCGCCGCCGCGTCCAGCTCCAGCAGCCGGCCGTCACCGCTCGCCGTACCCGCGAACCCGATCGCCGTACCGCCGTCCCGCTCGGTCAGGCCGATGGTCAGGGTCAGCTTCGCCGAGCCGCTTCCCCTGGCCTCGGAGCCCTCGCCGGTCACCAGGACCGCTTCCCCGCGCGCCCCCTCCGGGCCGTCCTGCGGCGCATCGGTGAGTCTCAGCGCGCCGCGGTACGTGATCGTGTGGCCGTCGACCCGGATCTTGAGCCGGCCGGACAGCGGGCCCGCGGCCGCGTCGGCGTCCTGCTGAAGCCCCGGCACGCATCGCGCGACGCGGGCGGGGTCACCCAGCGTCCGCCGGAGGGACGGGACCGGAACCGGAACGAACACCTCATGCTCCATGGAAACCGAGCCTACTCAGCCCCGGCCGTCACGTCAGCGGTTCCACCCCGCGAGACCACGGGGCACACGGGCCACGCCCCCGGCTCCCCGGCCCACCGCACGGCAGAACCGCACCCGGCTCCCCGGCCCCCCGCAGACACATGGGAAAGCCACGCCGCACTCACCGGTCCTCCCAGTACCGCGGATGCACCAGCGTCGACGGCGGCAGCCCCGCCGGCCGCGCCCGCTCCGCCTCCCGTCCCGCGTTCACCAGCGCGGGCTCCGTCATCGACCGCAGCGCCGGCGCCCTCACGGCGAGACCGAGCTCCGGCCTCTTCCCCGGACGGGCGAGGACGTAGCCCCAGCCGTGCGCGGGGCGCGCCCGGTGCCTGGCCCGGTCGGGACCGGCCGCGGAATCCGAGAGCCGGCCGCTCATCCAGTACGGGCGGGTGTGCAGGCCCGCCGCCCGCATCGACGCCTCGACCGTCCAGAACGTACGTGGCCGGGAGACCGGCGGGCCCCCGTGCACCACCACCCGGCCGCCGGGCGCGAGTGCCTCGGCGACCAGCCCGTAGAACTCCGCCGAGTAGAGCTTCGTGCTGGTGGAGATCCCCGGATCGGGCAGATCGGAGATCACCACGTCATAGCGGCCGTGCGCCGCCCGCAGCCAGTTGAAGGCGTCCGCGGTGACCGCCGTGAGCCGCGGGTCGCGGAACGCGTGGCCGTTCAGCTCCGAGAGCGCCCGGTCGGTACGGGCCAACCGGGTGACGCCCTGGTCGAGCTCGACCACGGTGACGTCGCGTACGTCCGGATAGCGCAGCACCTCCCGGGCGGCGAGGCCGTCGCCGCCGCCCAGGATCAGGACGCGGGCGTGCGGCCCGTTCATCGCCGGGTGCACCAGCGCCTCGTGGTAGCGGTACTCGTCGCGCGCGCTGACCCGAAGCCGCCCGTCCAGATACAGATCCAGGGAGCTGCGGCCCGACCCGGTCAGCACCACCTCCTGCACCTCGGTCTGCATCGCGACCCGCACCCCGTCCCCGTACACCGCGCGCCGCGCCGCCCGCTCGAAGTCGTCGACCAGTGCGGTGGCGACGGCCAGCACGGCGATCACCGCCACGTTGAACAGGATCAGCAGCCAGCGGGAGCGCGGGTTGAGATCCCGCCGGAACACACACAGCACCAGCGCCCCGCCCGCCGCCGCGTTGACCGCGCCGGTGAACAGCGCCCCGGTGAGCTGTCCGAGCACCGGCAGCAGCAGGAAGGGGAAGGCGAGCCCGCCGACCAGCGCGCCCACGTAGTCGGCGGCGAAGAGATCCGCGACGGCGCCGCCCGCGTCCTGCCGGTCGACGCGCTGGATCAAGGTCATCAGCAGCGGAATCTCCGCACCGATCAGGATGCCGATCGTGAGCGAGAACCCGACCAGGGCGTACCGCGACTCCCCGATCCAGGCGAACGACGCGTACAGCACGAGCGCCGAGGAACCGCCGACGAGCGCGAGGGCCGCCTCGATCAGCCCGAAACCCACTGCGGCATGGCTGCGTAAACGTTTCGCGAGAAGCGATCCGACACCCATCGCGAACACCATCACGGAGAGCACGACCGATGCCTGGGTGACGGAATCACCGATCAAATAGGAGGCGAGCGCCACCAGTTCGAGCTCGTACACCAGACCGCAGGCAGCACAGACGAAGACAGCGGCCAGCACGAGACACCGACCGGTCCTCGGCCGTACGGGAAGACACGCCGCGCCCCCTCGCAGCGGCACCTGCTGGTCGATCATGATGCGAACGCTACGTCACGATCACATCGCAGCCTGTCACCCACAAGGGTGTAAGTGGTGTGCTCACAACGTAGTTGGCACTTCCCGGAGTGCCGTCGCCGGCATCCGCACTCCCACTCGGGTGCGCGTCACCACCAACTGCCCCTCCTGCGGGTACGCGTGCCAGGTGCGCCATCGCACCTGGCCCTCGGTCCGCTGGGCGAGCATGGCGGTGAAGGCGTGCGGGCTGCCGGGGAACGTCCCGGCGAGACCGTGGGGATGGTCGGCCACCAGCGCGAGGAGCTCCTGCGCGCGCCCCGCGAACGAGCCCTCCGAGAGCGTCTCGACGCGTGCCGCGAATTCGTACTCCCATTCCCCGAGCCGCTTGGAGACACCGAGCGGAAGCGGCGTACTGCTGCCGGGGATACAGGCGACGGTTTCGGAACAGGTGCCGCGGTCCTCTTCGAGGAGTACCTGGTGGGAGGCGCCGAGCAGGCGCATCTGCAGCCTGGCGCCCGCGAGATCGAGATCGAGCACGGCCAGGGCGGGGAGCGGCTCCCGCCCGAGCGCCCAGGCCAGGTCGGCAGCACGGGTGTCGGAATAAGCCGTCTGGAGGGTCGTGAGCATGAGTCGGCTCCGCAAGCAAGCGTGGACACATGGACAGGGGACGCCCCCGACGTGACGCACGTGGGAGGTGGGTAGCGCCCGATCAGGTCCAACTGGGGTCCGAGGGCTGAATTTTCTCTCAACCGAGGGAACCACGAATAAGTCGTATCCACAGGGTTTTTACCCAACTTGCCGTGGTTTCCATCCCCTCGGGGGCCTCTCGGATCACCTGTTCACCGGCAACTCGCAAAAAGCCCCAACAAATAGGTGCCCGGCGGGAGTTCACCCGCCGGGCACCTCCGGAACCAGCTGTCCGGGTCAGCTGCCTCCGCCGCATCCGCCCCCGCCGCCGCACGAGGAGCCACCACCGCACGAGGAGTGACCACCGCCGCACGAATGACCTCCGGAGTGCCCACCGGAATGCCCACTGCCGCTGCCGCAGGACGAACCGCCGCCGCCGTCACCCCCGGCCCACCAGCTGCCTCCCGCGGCGCTGCCCGCGGCCCCCCGCCGCGTGCCCCGCCCGCCCGCCTTCGACCGGTTCCCGGCTTTCACCAGGACCGAGACGAGCAGCACGATCAGACCGACCGCGATCACCACTCCGACAAGAACCTTCACCGACCTCACGTCCTTCCGTCCCCCGAAGCGAGGTCCCCCCGCTCCCGTGCGCTTCCTGCGTGTGTGGGGGATGCCCCCGCCCCCGAACCGCCAAAGCAGACTTGAGCAACTCCAGAGCTTCCGCGCAGGATGGCAGCCATGACACAGGGACGACCGCTGCTCAACCGCCGCCTCGCCGAGTTCGGTACGACGATCTTCGCGGAGATGTCGGCGCTCGCCGTACGGACCGGCTCCATCAACCTCGGCCAGGGCTTCCCCGACACCGACGGCCCCGAAGAGATCCGGGAGGCCGCGGTCCGGGCGCTGCGCGACGGCCACGGCAACCAGTACCCGCCGGGCCCCGGCGTCCCCGAACTGCGCACCGCGATCGCCGAGCACCAGCAGCGGCGCTACGGCCTCACCCACGACCCCGACACCGAGGTCCTGGTCACCGCCGGCGCCACCGAGGCCATCGCCGCCGCCATGCTCGCCCTGCTGGAGCCGGGCGACGAGGTCATCGCCTTCGAGCCGTACTACGACTCGTACGCCGCCTGCGTCGCCATGGCGGGCGGCGTCCGCGTCCCGCTGACCCTCCGCGCCCCGGACTTCCGCCCCGACCTCGACGCCCTCCGGGACGCGATCACGCCCCGCACCCGGCTGCTGCTGCTGAACAGCCCCCACAACCCGACGGGCATGGTCCTCACCCGCGAGGAGCTGACCGCCATCGCCGGACTGGCGGTGGAGCACGACCTGCTGGTGGTCACCGACGAGGTATACGAGCACCTGGTCTTCGAGGGCGAACACATCCCGCTGATCTCACTGCCCGGCATGCGCGAGCGCACGGTCTCGATCTCGTCCGCCGGCAAGACCTTCTCGTACACCGGCTGGAAGGTCGGCTGGGTCACTGCCGCCGCCCCGCTCCTCGCCGCCGTCCGGACGGCCAAGCAGTACCTGACCTACGTCAGCGCGGGCCCGTTCCAGTACGCGATCGCCGAAGCGCTGCGCCTCCCGGACGCGTACTTCGACGGCTTCCGCGCCGACCTCCGCCGCAAGCGCGACCTGCTCGGCGACGGCCTGCGGGCGGCCGGGTTCGAGGTCCACCGGCCCCAGGGCACGTACTTCATCACCACCGACATCACCCCGTTCGGCGAGAAGGACGCCTACGCCTTCTGCCGCGCGCTCCCCGAACGCTGCGGCGTCGTCGCCATCCCCAACTCCGTCTTCTACGACGACCCCGACGCCGGCCGCAGCCAGGTCCGCTTCACCTTCTGCAAGAAGGACGACGTCCTCCACGAGGCCGTCAACCGCCTACAACGCCTGGCGCCCTGGGCTTGACGTGCTCCTTGACCTTCGCCGCAGATCCGACGTCATCGTCGGCGCTGGGATCCGACTTTGGTTTCGGACCTACGCAGGCGCTTGGCCAGTGTCTTGTCCCGAGCCCGCAGGTGTCGCCCTGCCGCTTCCAGGACGGCCCGGGTGGCGGGGTGGTCGCAGCGCCACAGATCGTCGGCGGCCTGCTCCAGGAGTGGGAGCACCGAGTCCTCCTCCTGGTCCAGGAACGCGGCGAATGCCTCGTCGGCTACGCCGAGCGGACCCCACAGGTGATCGACGAGCCCCCACAGCTGGAGTTCCCGACCGTGTCCCTCGGGGATCTCACCACGGCCGACCAGCGCGATCGCCGCAGTCTCGGCGCAGCCAGGGACCTGGGATGCTGCGGCTTTGCGCAGGACCGCGAGCGCTCTGGGTTCGTCGAGCTCTGCCAGCACCGGTGCGGCGGCCAGGCGGCGGAGGGCCACGTCGGCCTCCAACCCGGCGCAGGCATCGATGAGCTGGACTGCGGCCGATCCCTGGCCCCGATGGCTGATCCATCCGGTGATCTCGGCCTGGGCGGCGTCCTGGTCGTAGTCGAGCAGGACGTCGAGCAGTGTCGGGGCGTCGGCGTCGGCCAGTTCGCCGATGAGCGGAGCGTGGACTCCCTCGGCGAGAAGGTACTCGCGCAGTCCGTGGCGTCCCAGCGGGGTGAGCCTGAGCCGCGTCCCGAGCAGGGGAGCGTCGTCGCTGTTTTCGGCGCTCCCTTCGATGCCGAGGATGTCGAGGAGGATGTGGTCGCGGTCCCGGCTCGTCTCCGGGCCTGGCTCGACCTCCGCTGCCTGGTACTCGGCGAGGAGCAGGGCCGCATGGTCGAGGATCTGCAGGAAGAGCAGCTCGACCAGTCGTGCCTCCTGCTTGGGGAGGCCCTCGCGGAGTGCACCGACGAGCAGCGCCGTGTCCAGCCATTCGCCGTCGGGAACCTCGTACAGCGCCCGCAGCACCACCGCTGCCAAGCCGTCGCCGTCCTCGTCCTGCATGCCCATCGCGGCCAGCAGCACCGGAGGCAGGCCGAGGTTCCCGAGGTCGTTCAGGGTGTCGAGTTCGTCCTCGAGTGCCTGGCACCAGACCTCCAGTACTCCCTCGTCTCCCACGGTGGCAGGCAGGTCAGTACCCGGACGGGCGGTGCCTGCGCTGATCTCCACCAGGTCCCCGTCCAGGGCGAGCTGCCAGGGGCCGTCCAGGCAGGGCAGGTCGCCGGAGCTGCGCAGGCGGGCCAGCCGCTTGTCGCGCTCCGCGGGCCGGAGTGCGCTCAGCTCGTCGTCCTGGGCCCACAGTTGCAGTTCCTGGACGGCCTGGCGGCCCAGTGCGGGCTTGAGCACGTCGCGGGACGTGACGGCTCGTCCGCCCTGGCACCAGTGGGCCAGGCGGAGCGCGGAGGCGATCAGCGGCACCTGTCGCGCGGCCGCGGCGAGCTCCGCTCGCGGTGCCAGGGAGACGGGTCGCACCGGAACGGACTCCGCGTCCAGGTCCTCGTCGTCGTGGATCTCGCCGCAGGAGCAGCGCCGCCCGCCGGGGGCGGCTTTGGCCGCGGCCCGGGCGGCCGTGGGCGGCTGCGGGTCCAGTCCGGCCAGTTCCTGGTCCAGGGCGTCGCAGTCGAAACAGGCGGGGTCGAACCCCTCCTCACGCAGGGTTTCGACCAGGTCGGTCCATGGCTCGGGGGCCGGTGTGCCGCGGTCCGCGACGGCGTCGAGTACGGCCTGCAGCCCCCAGGCACCGCCGGTGTCCTCGGCGTAGGGCATGGCGCGGCGTCCCCCGGTGCAGCGGACGCGTCGGTCGGGGGACGCCGCGGGGAGGGTCTTCTCAAGGGTGATCTGGTGCCGCCAGTCGTCGCCGAAGTCGTAGGTGTACTCCAGCCGACCGCCTTCGTAGGTCAGTACCTCGGCAACGGTCACGGACTCCTCGTCGGCGTCGCGGAGGGGATCGCGGTCCAACGGACCGCCGAAGTCGACGAATTGGCGGCCCGAGCTGGGCTCGGTGAAGGAATGCAGGTGCAAGTCGTCCCAGCCGAAGCACACTTGGACGATGTCGTGCAGGCAGCCGAGCGAGGTGTCGGCGGGCAGGGTGACCCGACGCCAGATCGGCGGGCTGGTGTCTCGCAGGGCGATCTTCAACTGGTAGGTCGGCACGGACTCGGCGCTCACGGCGAAGGGTTCCCTTGAAAGTGGAGACGGGTTCCGGCACCGGTAAGAGGCTGCGCCCGCATATGTGTCGCGGCCTTCCGTGGCCGGTGCTGGGGCCATCTTCCCGTACTGCGCCGAGTGGGCGAAGCCCTTCTTGGTACGTCATGTCCGCCTGCACGGATAGCCTTGACCCGCCGAGGGCTCGCGGGCAACCCGCACCCTTCCGAGCGGTTGTAGGAGTCTGTGCCAGGAGTGGGCTTAGTGGCGAAGGTTTCCCTGTCGGCAGAGTTCGCTGCCGCCTGCACGGCCGGATCCGGCGAGTCGGCCACGCCAGAGCCGGCGGCTCCGAATCAGGAGCAACTGTTCGCCCGGCTGCCGGAGCTCGCCGCAGGCGAGGCGGTGTTCCTTCCCGCGGATCCGCCCCGGATGGGACGGATGGCGTTCTGGACGCCCGGGGGTGAGCCGCCGGACCTCGGGGTGGAACCCGAGGGGCTCACCGTGGTTCGCCCGCACGGTTCGTCCGTGCGCCGGGCGCGGGTGATCGCCGTGCGGCTGTCGGTGGAGCAGGCGCTGCCGCTGCTGACCGGCTGCCGGGCGCTCGGTGCAGCGGACGGCAGCGGGCGGGCGTCGGCCGGTACCGCGTTCTGGGGCACGGCGGCCCTGCTCGGTCTGCGTCTGCTCGCCCGGGGCAGGATGCTGCCCGGGGTGTCGCCGGAAGGATTCGACGCGTGGCGGGTGGGCCCGCTGGACGCCGAGGACCACGAGCGGCTCAGCTCCCTGGCAGCCGCCATGCCTCCCGAGGCCCGCGCGGTCGCGGTTCCCGGACTCTCTCCCCTTACGCTTCCGGCGGCCGAGCCGCTGCTGCGGGCCTTCCTGGACGCCGTGGCCGACTCCCTCGCCCGCCCTCCCGCCGCCCGCCAGGTGACCGGCGGACCGGCGTTCGCGGCGCGCGCTCCGCAGTCCGTGCCCGAGCAGCGGGACTGGGCGGCGGAGGTCGCCGC
This sequence comes from Streptomyces sp. NBC_00984, assembly GCF_045162475.1. Taxonomy (NCBI): domain Bacteria; kingdom Bacillati; phylum Actinomycetota; class Actinomycetes; order Kitasatosporales; family Streptomycetaceae; genus Streptomyces; species Streptomyces sp. NBC_00984. Next base: position 4,873,438 of record NZ_CP108734.1, on the reverse strand, counting down.
CGGCCGCGACACGGGTCTGGCGGTGTCGCTGCGCCTGGAACTGGGCCGCGCGGACTCCTTCCGGGCCGTGGTCCAACTGCGCAGCCTGGCTGATCCCACCGTGCTCGCCGACGCCGCGGACCTCTGGTCCGGGAAGGCCACCGTCCCGGAACTGTTCGGCCCGCGTGCTCAGGTGGACACGCTATTGACGCTGCGGCGGGCCGCACGCGCATGGTCCCCGGCCGGACGGCTGCTGGACTCCGCAGCCCCGGCCGGCCTGGAGCTGTCCGACGAGGAGGCCCAGGCGCTGCTGGGCGACGCGGCGGAAAGCCTCGCCGCCACCGGGGTCGCCGTGCACTGGCCCAAGGAGCTGGTACGCGAGCTGACCGCCTCCGGCGTCCTCGAACCCGTACGCCGCAAGGGGACGCAGTCCTCGGCCGAGTCCTTCCTGTCCTCCGGCAGCCTGCTGGACTTCCGCTGGCGGGTCGCGCTCGGAGACCAGGAACTCACGGAGGACGAACTGGAACGGCTGGTCCAGGCGCACCGGCCGATCGTGCGGCTGCGCGACCAGTGGGTGGTCGTGGACCCGGAGCTGGTCCGCCGCCTGCGACGGGCCGCGCGGTCCAGGACGGCCTCGCTCACCGCGATCGACGCCCTGGGCGCCGCGCTGACCGGCAGCGTCGAGGTGGACGGCGAACAGGTGGCGGTCACCGCGGTCGGCGTACTGGAGGAGCTGCGCTCCCGGATCGCCGACCCCGAGGCACGCGCCGCGCGTGAGCCCCAGGCGCCGCCGGAAACCCTTGTCGCGACCCTGCGCGACTACCAGCTGCGCGGCCTGAACTGGCTGCACCGGATGACCTCGCTCGGCCTGGGCGGCTGCCTCGCCGACGACATGGGCCTGGGCAAGACCGTCACCCTGATCGCACTCCACCTGCGCCGCCAGGAACGGGAAGCCACCGCCGGTCCGACCCTGGTGGTCTGCCCCGCCTCGCTGCTCGGCAACTGGGAGCGCGAAATCCAGCGCTTCGCACCGACCACCCCGGTACGCCGCTTCCACGGCCCCGGCCGCGGCCTGTCCGGCCTCGACGGCGGAGCGGGCGGCGGCTTCGTCCTGACCACCTACGGGACCATGCGCCGCGACGCCGAGCGCCTCGCCGAACGGCCCTGGGGACTGCTCGTCGCCGACGAGGCCCAGCATGTCAAGAACCCGCACGCGCAGACCGCCCGGGCGTTGCGCGGGATCCCCTCGCGGGGACGCGTCGCGCTGACCGGCACCCCGGTGGAGAACAATCTGTCCGAGCTGTGGGCGCTGCTCGACTGGACCACCCCCGGCCTGCTCGGCACGCTCACTTCCTTCCGTGACCGCTACGCCACGGCCGTCGAAGGCGACCGCGACGAACAGGCCGCCCGGCATCTGGCCGCGCTGGTACGCCCCTTCCTGCTGCGTCGGCGTAAGTCCGACCCCGGCATCGCTCCCGAACTGCCGCCCAAGACCGAGACCGACCAGCCGGTGTCACTGACGAAGGAACAGGTCTCGCTGTACGAGGCGCTGGTACGCGAGCTCATGGCCGAAATCGAGGAGAAGCAGGGCATCGCCCGGCGCGGCCTGGTGATGAAGCTGCTCACCGGCCTGAAGCAGGTCTGCAACCACCCCGCACAGTTCCTGAAGGAACCGGCGGGCGCCAAGCTCCCCGGCCGCTCGGGGAAGCTGGAACTGCTGGACGAACTCCTGGACACCGTTCTGGCCGAGGACGGGTCGGCCCTGGTCTTCACCCAGTACGTGGCCATGGGCGCGCTGATCGAACGCCACCTGGCCGACCGTGGCGTCGACACCCTGTTCCTGCACGGAGGCACCACGGTCAAACGCCGGGAGGAGATGGTCGACGCCTTCCAGAGCGGGGAGAAGAAGGTGTTCCTGCTGTCCCTCAAAGCCGCCGGTACCGGTCTGAACCTGACCCGGGCCGGACACGTCATCCACTACGACCGCTGGTGGAACCCGGCCGTGGAGGACCAGGCCACCGACCGCGCCTACCGGATCGGACAGACCCAGCCGGTCCAGGTGCACAAGCTGATCGCCGAGGGGACCGTGGAGGACCGGGTCGCCGAGATGCTCCGGCAGAAGCGGGAACTGGCCGACTCCGTGCTGGGCTCGGGCGAGGCTGCGTTCAGCGAACTGAGCGACCGTGAACTGGCCGAGCTGGTCACGCTGCGAAGGACGGGACAATGACCAGGCGTAGCCGGCCGGGCAAGTCGGCCGCCCGCACCTTTGAGGCACTCCCTCCGGCAAAGGGCAGCCGCGCGCCCTTCGCCGAGTCCTGGTGGGGCCGCGAATGGCTGCGCTCCCTGGAGGAGTCCTCCTTGGACTCCGGCCGCCTCCAGCGCGGCCGGACCTACGCGCGCGGCGGCGCGGTCGGCCCGGTCACCATCGCCCCCGGCTCGGCCGCCGCTCCGGTGCACGGCAGCCGCCGCACCCCGTACCGCTCCAAAGCGCAGGTCGAGCAGCTGACGGACCGGCAGTGGGACCAACTGCTCGACGTGATCGCCGAGCGGGCCGCCAACATCGCCGCACTGCTCGACGGCGAGATGCCCGCCGGCCTCGCCGACGACGCCGCGGCAGCCGGCGTCCCGCTGCTGCCCGGCCCCCGGGACCTCAACCCCGAGTGCAGCTGCCCCGACTGGGGCTACCCCTGCAAACACGCCGCCGCCCTCTGCTACCAGGTCGCCCGGCTCCTGGACCGTGACCCCTTCGTGCTGCTGCTCCTGCGGGGCCGCGGCGAGCGGGAGCTGTTGGACGAGCTCGGCCGCCGCAACACCGCCCGCGCCTCCACCGAAGCCGCAGCGTACGCGGCAACCGCAGGCCCGGACCTCGCCGCACCCCCGGCCCGCAGCGGTGATCCCGCCGGGCCCGCCTTTGCCTCCCGCACCGCACTGCCGCCCCTGCCCGCCCCGCCACCACTACCCGAACAACCAGACCGCGGCCCGGCCCTGGTGACCTCGGCTGTTCCAAAGCCTGGCGTGGACCCGGCTGCGCTCGAACTGCTCGCCGCCGACACCGCGATACGTGCCCACCACCTGCTCGCCGCAGCCCTCAGCGCCCGTCACGCCGACACCGCGCCACCCGCCCCGCTCACCGAGTGGCAGGACGCCGTCCGTTTCGCCGTCGCTCACCCCACCTTGGAGGTCTTCGCCCGGATCTCCTCGGACTGCGGCCGCACCCCCCGCGAGCTCGCCGCCGCCACCCGCGCGTGGCGGCACGGCGGCGCGGCATCCCTGGATGTGCTGGAGGGCCCCTGGAACCCACCCGCCTCACGCATGCAGCGCGACCGCGAGGCGCTGCGCGCGGACTGGGCCGACGGCAAACCACCCCGGCTCCGCTCCTGGCGCAACCGCTGGACCGTCGAGGGCCGCGACGCCCAACTGCGCCTGGGCCGCGACGGACTGTGGTACCCATACACCAAGGATCAAGGCACCTGGTGGCCGGCCGGACCACCCGACGTCGATCCCGCCGTCGTCCTGACCGCCCTCCTCGGAACATGACGCCCGTCTTTCGAAGCACGCACGCCGCCCTGGGCGTCCGACGTCGGAGAGATGGACGCTTACTCCTTCTGCCGAGCACTCCCCGAGCGCTGCGGGGTCGTCACCGTCCCCAACTCCGTCTTCTGCGACCACCCCACCGTCGGACGCACTCAGGTCCGCTTCGCCTTCTGCAACAAAGACGGCGTTCTCGCCGAGGCCACCAGCCGCCTTCGACGCCTCGCGCCCTGACCTCACGCCGCCTTGGGTGCGTTCGAAGCACACGTCTTCGTCGGCAAGAACGTCGACGGTCGGTCGGAGTTCGGCGATTCCGCGCGCGCTGCGGCGCTTGAGCCCGTCGGGTGCGACAGGCCGAGATCCGCGGCCTGCCCCGACCGGACACGACCACGTCCGACGACGGCGGTGCCGACGGCGAGGCCGCACCGGGAATCCTTCGTCAGCGGACGTTCGCCTCGGGCTCAGGACGCGGGAGTTCGTCGAGGTCGAGGGTGAAGGTGCGACCGTCGGCCAGGGGGATGGGCAGCTTGCCCGTGCCGTACTTGTGGGTGTGTGCCGCGATGTAACCGGTGGCGGTCGGCTGGGTGTGGAGGACGACCTCCTGGGCGTAGGGATCCACGACCAGGTAGACGGGGATGCCGTACCGGCCGTACTTCGCGGTGCAGTCGTCGTAGTCCTTGCGTGCGGAGGAGGTCGAGACGACCTCAGAGATCAGCAGGACGTCTTCGAAGCTGTAGCGCTTGCCCTCCCGGCGGGCGTCCTCGCGAAGGATTGCCAGATCGGGGGCGGAGTTCTCGTCGGCGGGGAAATCGATGTAGACGTCAGAAGTGACCTTCGCGTGACGGCCGAGGGCGAGAGCGGAGTCGATCTGCATCGATCTGATGGTGCTGGAGTGCTCTTCGCTCTGCGGAGTCATGATCACCTTTCCGTCGGCCCCGAACAGGACCGTGTACCCCTCGGGGAACTCGGTGTGCACGATCGCGTCGACACTCATGGACGGCTCCTTCCCGTGTGCGGTCAGGATACGGCGGACAGTGTCACGTCTCCGAGAACCCGGCGGTGCGGCTGTGAGACCGGAGAGGTTCCGCGGTCGCACGGCTCCGTCGTCCGGCGGTGACAGGGCCGCTTCATGAGGACGGTCCAGAGTTTGTTCGGAGCCGAAGCGCCACGGGCGGCGACCAAGAAAGCGCGGATGCCTCGGAACCGCGCATCACGGGACGCGCACAGCGGCCCGCTCACCGGCGGTCCCGGAGACGCCCGGGGGGACCTGCTGCGCGGCATACGGATGAGTGCGCGAAAACGGAGTGGCCCGGGTCACTGCCGCCGCCCCGCTCCTCGCCGCCGTCCGGACGGCCAAGCAGTACCTGACCTACGTCAGCGCGGGCCCGTTCCAGTACGCGATCGCCGAAGCGCTGCGCCTCCCGGACGCGTACTTCGACGGCTTCCGCGCCGACCTCCGCCGCAAGCGCGACCTGCTCGGCGACGGCCTGCGGGCGGCCGGGTTCGAGGTCCACCGGCCCCAGGGCACGTACTTCATCACCACCGACATCACCCCGTTCGGCGAGAAGGACGCCTACGCCTTCTGCCGCGCGCTCCCCGAACGCTGCGGCGTCGTCGCCATCCCCAACTCCGTCTTCTACGACGACCCCGACGCCGGCCGCAGCCAGGTCCGCTTCACCTTCTGCAAGCGCGACGACGTCCTCCACGACGCGGTCGGCCGCCTGCGACGACTGGCGCCCTGAAACCGGCGCACCCCGGGGCGGCGGTCGCGAGGACCGCCGCCCCGGGGTGGGCTGTCACTGCCGTACGGGACTCAGGCGCCCGAAGGGGTCGGGTCCCCGCCGTCCGTCTGCTCCTCGGCCGGGGCCAGGCCCAGACGCTCCTGGAGCCACTTGTCGAACTCGATCGAGGCGCGCACCCAGCTGACCGTCGACGAGACGAAGTGCTCCAGGCTGACGCCCGTGCCGATGAGCATCTGCGCCTCACCGATCAGACGGACCGAGGTCTCGGTGTCCTCGGAGCCCTCCTCGGGCTCGTGGGTGTGCGTGTAGACCTTGGGCCACAGGGTGCGGCGGTTCCAGTCGTCGATCGCGTCGAGGAGGACCGGACGCTGGTCCGCGGCGTGCGGGCGGTCGTAGAACGTACGGACCGAGAAGACCTGCTGCTCGTCCTCGCCCCGGAACATGAAGTACGTGCGGAAGTCCTCCCACGGCGCCGCGAGGTCGCCCTCGTCGTCGAGGACGTACTTCAGCTCCATCTGTTCGAGAAGCTGCTTGACGAGGTCCTGGTCAGGGACAACGGGGCCCTCGGGTCCTGCCGCCTGCGGTTCGGGCTGGCCCCCGAAATTCGGAATCGAGGACGGATCGATAGACATCGCTGGGTACTCCTGTGGATCGCACGTGGTTTCCTGCCGACGACCCTAGCCGCGTTTCGCCGGACAGGCCTTACGCCCTCCGGGGAATCATCTCTGCGTCGGCTCCCCGCGCCCGTGTCCAGGCGGCGGCGGCAAGAATCGCGCACAGCACCCCGAGGAGTCCGGACGCGCCGATGGTGTTCGCCGACGAGCCGGACAGCTCCGTCGCCACACCCCCCACGGCGACACCGATCCCCTGCATGGCGGTCACCCCCGTCCTGGCGAGCCCCAGCGCCTGGCCACGCCGGTCGGCCGGGGTCAGGAGCACGAAGGTGGCCCCGGCGGTGATCTGGTAGGCGGAGCACACCCCGGCCACCAGCAGCAGGAACATGGCCGCGCCCACGCCGGGGTCGAGCCAGTAGGCGAGCAGCGGCAGATTCGCACCGATCGCCAATGGCCCGAGCAGGCGGCGCCGCGACTCGTCGCCGACCTTGGCCCGCCCCAGCAGGGCCGCTCCCAGCACCATTCCCGCCGGATGCGAGGCGAGCAGGAGTCCCACCGAGGAGGCGCCACCGCCGGCCTCGTCCGCGAACGGGGCGGCCAGTCCTTCCGGCAGGACGACGAACCCCGCGAGCCACCCCAGCGCGAGCAGCGACCGGAGCCTGCGGTCCGACCAGATCAGCGCGGCGGCACCCCCGACCTGTGCGCCGAGCCGCGGCTTGCGGGCGTCGGCACTCGCCGCGGGACGGGCCTTCACGCCGAACCTGACCAGGGTCGCCGAGAGCAGGAAGGTCACCGCGTTCACGCCCAGGGAGAGGTTGCTGCCCAGCCACGCGGCCAGCAGACCGCCGCCGGCGAAGCCGGCCAGCTGTCCGACCTGGTGGGTGATCTGCATGACCCGTTGGCCGCGTTCGTACCGCTGCGTACCGAGCACGGTGGGCAGCAGTGCGCCCTGGGCGGCGCCGAAGGGTGCCTCGGCCAGCTGCGCGAGCACCAGCAGCCCGGCGAGCAGCGGCAAGGGCATCCCGGGCAGGGCCATCAGCCCGACCATCACCATCCGCACCAGGTCGCAGCTGATCATGACCGTACGCCGGGGGAAACGGTCCGCCAGGCCGGACAGGAGCACCCCGGACAGCAGAGCGGGCAAGGTGGTCAGCGCATACGTCGCCGCGGTCCATCCTGGCGAGTCGGTGCGTTCGAACACGAGCAACGACAGGGCCACGCGTGCCAGCTGGTCACCCAGGATCGACTGGGCATAAGCAGCCCAAAGCGCACGGAATTCGCCAAGGTGGAAGAGATTGTCAGATCTGGGCTTTTCAGGCCCCGGCTTTATCTCATCGCCCATCCGCTCGTTCATGCGGGCACGCTACCGACTGCCGAATTCGGCCCCCAACCCTGCTTGCGAGCAGGCTACGACGGACGCTCCGAGGTGTCCTGATTATTCGCGCACCGCCGGGCGGACACTGCCCGCACCCGAGCAGAAGTCCCTTGTCAGAGGCGGGTGACGCGGCCCGGGACGGCGCCGGGTCCGGAGATGCCACCCCTCGGTGCGGAGCGAGGCGTTTGGCGCAATATCGATGTTGAACAGTGGATCATCGATGACGGCGGCCGCTTTCCCTTTCTCCCGAAATCACCGCAATCCCTCGCTCCTCGCACGGCGGCGCCGACGTGTCCCGGCCGGTACGCACGCCCTTCCGCCCGCTGGTACGGACGGCATGTCCCCGGCCGGGACCCATGGCCCTCCGGCCGGGGACCGGCCGTCCTCCGGCCGGGGACCCTGCATCGAAACAGGCCATGTGACGCCTACAAGGTGCTGCCCGAGGTCGCGGGCCCGACGAGCAGGCCGTCCCCGACCCGGTCCACCCGGACGGTGTCCCCGTCCTTGACCTCGCCCGCGAGGATCTCCTTCGCCAGCCGGTCACCGATCGCCGTCTGGATGAGGCGGCGCAGCGGCCGGGCCCCGTACGCCGGGTCGTTGCCCTCCTCGGCCAGCCAGGCCAGGGCCTCGGGCGTGACGTCGAGGGTGAGCTGCCGGTCCGCCAGACGCTTGGCGAGCCGGTCGATCTGGAGCCCCGCGATGTGGGCGAGCTCGTCGCCGGACAGCGCGGAGAAGACCACCAGGTCGTCGAGCCGGTTGAGGAACTCCGGCTTGAACGAGGCCCTCACGACCTCCAGGACCTGCGCCTTCTTCTCCTCGGGCTTGGTCAGCGGGTCGACCAGGAACTGGCTGCCGAGGTTGGAGGTCAGGATCAGGATGGTGTTGCGGAAGTCCACCGTCCGGCCCTGGCCGTCGGTGAGCCGGCCGTCGTCGAGTACCTGGAGCAGGATGTCGAAGACCTCGGGATGGGCCTTCTCGACCTCGTCCAGCAGCACGACGCTGTACGGGCGGCGGCGGACCGCCTCGGTGAGCTGGCCGCCCTCCTCGTAGCCGACGTATCCGGGCGGGGCGCCGACGAGCCGTGCCACGCTGTGCTTCTCGCCGTACTCGCTCATGTCGATGCGGACCATGGCCCGCTCGTCGTCGAACAGGAAGTCGGCGAGCGCCTTCGCCAGCTCCGTCTTGCCGACACCGGTCGGGCCGAGGAAGAGGAACGAGCCGGTGGGCCGGTCGGGGTCGGCGATACCGGCGCGGGTACGGCGCACCGCGTCCGACACCGCCCGCACGGCCTCGCCCTGCCCGATGAGGCGCTTGCCGAGCTCGTCCTCCATGCGCAGCAGCTTCTGAGTCTCGCCCTCCAGCAGGCGTCCGGCGGGGATGCCGGTCCAGGCGCCGACGACATCGGCGATGTCGTCCGGGCCGACCTCGTCCTTGACCATGGTGTCCTTGGCGGCCTCCTGCTCGGCCTCGCTCGCCTCCGCCAGCTCCCGCTCCAGGCCGGGGATCTCCCCGTACAGCAGCTTGGAGGCGGTGTCGAAGTCGCCGTCGCGCTGGGCGCGTTCGGCCTGGCCGTGCAGTTCGTCGAGACGTTCCTTCAGCTCACCGACGCGGTTGAGGCCCTGCTTCTCCTTCTCCCAGCGGGCGTTGAGGCCGCGCAGCTCCTCCTCCTTGTCGGCGAGGTCGCGGCGCAGCTTCTCCAGGCGCTGCCGGGAGCCGGGGTCGGTCTCGTTCTTGAGGGCCAGCTCCTCCATGTGGAGGCGGTCGACGGCGCGCTGGAGCTCGTCGATCTCGACGGGCGAGGAGTCGATCTCCATGCGCAGCCGGGACGCCGCCTCGTCGACCAGGTCGATGGCCTTGTCGGGGAGGAAGCGGGAGGTGATGTAGCGGTCGGACAGGGTCGCGGCGGCCACCAGCGCGGAGTCCGCGATGGAGACCTTGTGGTGGGCCTCGTACCGGCCCTTGAGCCCGCGCAGGATCGCGATGGTGTCCTCGACGCTCGGTTCGGCCACCAGCACCTGCTGGAAGCGGCGCTCCAGGGCGGGGTCCTTCTCGATCCGCTCGCGGTACTCGTCGAGCGTCGTCGCGCCGACCATGCGGAGCTCGCCCCGGGCCAGCATCGGCTTGAGCATGTTGCCGGCGTCCATGGCGGAGTCGCCGCCGGCGCCCGCGCCGACGACGGTGTGCAGCTCGTCGATGAAGGTGATGATCTGCCCGTCGCTCTCCTTGATCTCGGAGAGGACGGTCTTCAGCCGCTCCTCGAACTCGCCGCGGTACTTGGCACCCGCGACCATCGCGCCGAGGTCGAGCGAGACCAGCCGCTTGTTCTTCAGGGACTCGGGGACGTCGCCCTTGACGATGCGCTGGGCGAGCCCTTCGACGACGGCCGTCTTGCCGACGCCGGGCTCGCCGATGAGCACGGGGTTGTTCTTGGTGCGGCGGGACAGCACCTGGACGACGCGGCGGATCTCCTGGTCGCGCCCGATGACCGGGTCGAGCTTGCCCTCGCGTGCGGCCGCGGTGAAGTCCGTACCGAACTTCTCCAGCGCCTTGTACTGGCCCTCCGGGTCGGGTGTGGTCACCCGTCGCCCTCCCCTGCTCTTCTCGAACGCGTCCAGCAGCTTCTTCGCACTGGCCCCCTGCCCACTGAGGATCTCACCGGCACGGCCGCCCTCGGCGGCGATGCCGATCAGCAGGTGCTCGGTGGAGATGTAGTCGTCGCCGAGCTCCTTCGCGCGCTGCGCGGCATCGGCGATGACGGCGAGCAGCTCGCGGTTGGGCTGCGGCGGGGCGACGGTCGAGCCCGTGACGCTGGGCTGGGCGCCCAGGAGCCGCTCGGTCTCGGTGCGTACGGCGATCTGGTCGGCCTCGACGGCGGCGAGCAGATCGATGATGTTCTCGTTGTCCTCGCCCGCGAGCAGCGCGAGCAGCAGGTGCCCGGGGGTCAGATCGGGGTGCCCGTCCTTCACGGCCCTGCTGGTGGCCGCGTTGATGGCGTCCCGGCTCTTGTTGGTCAGCTCGGCGTCCACGTGCGCTTTCTCCTCCTTGCGGTGGCTGGCTCTCTCCACAACACTGACTTAGTCAACGTGTATAAAGTTGAGTCTATTCCACTCAAGGCGATGTTGAGTCCAATCCACTCAACTTGATGCCGGGAACTGTCCGCGCCAGGAACCGCCCCTTGATCCGCTGCTTCGAGTGAACCGGCCGCACCGGCCCGCCGCCACCGCAGCGGGGCCCACGGCGGGGCCGGCGCCGCGCCCGCGCTGCCTACGCTGTCCCCATGGCAGTCGACGTGACGAACCCCGGCCCCGAGTACCTCGCCTTCTGGCGCGCACGCCATGTGTGCACCCTGACCACGCCCCGCCCCGACGGCACACCTCATGTGGTGCCGGTGGGTGTCACGTACGACCCCCAGACGAGGCTGGCGCGGGTCATCACCGGCAAGAACACCCGGAAGGCCGCCAACGTCCTGGCCGCGGGCCCGGACGGCGCACGGGTCGCCGTCTGCCAGATCGACGGGCGCCGCTGGGCGACGCTGGAGGGGCGCGCGACGGTGCGCACGGAACCCGAGGCGGTGGCCGACGCCGTACGCCGTTACGCAGAACGCTACGAGCGCACGCCGAAGCCCAACCCGGACCGGATCGTCATCGAGATCGCCGTGGACCGGGCGCTCGGCAGGGCCTGACCGGCCCGCGGCCCGTGAGCCGCGCCCGGCGGGGCGGGCGCGGCCGGGAAAAGCACAACGGCGCCATCGTGTTCAGGTCACGATGGCGCCGTTGTGTGGGGGAGTGACTGAGCGACATGGAACGACGGGGGATCGCTCAGGCACTGCGGGGGGTGGCGGAAATAGTCTCTGGCTCGAACAGCTGGTGGTCCCGCCGGTCGAGGTTGACGAAGATCATGTCGTACCGAATCGCACAGCGAACGGGCTGCGGGGCTCCACGCGGCTTGCGGAGGCAGCGGTAGGCACGTACTTCGTCGTCTTCTTCGCGTGCGACAACGATGGGGTCGCCGAACAGAGTGACCATCAACGAGTCGCCACAGTGGGGGATGGCAGTGACGAGATCGATGAAATGCCAGCCTGATCGGTAGGCCGTGGCCATCTCTCGCCGGAAGGTCCGGTCGTCCGGCGGGATGGTCATGCGCCCGGTCGGGCCGGTGCGACGACCCAGCTGATCTCGTCGGAGGCGACCGACGTCCCGGAGAGCCAGCTGATCTCGCCGGCAGGGCCCGAGGCCTCGACGCTCCAGCTGATCTCGCCCGGCCCGGCGCCCGCTTCGGTACTCCAGCTGATTTCACCGTCGGCCTTGGCGGCCCCCGAACCCCAGCTGATCTCATCGCTTCCCAGTACGCCGAAGCCCAGGGCCGCGACGAATGAGACGGCAAGCGCCGAGCGAAGCAATCGCTTATACATAGTCGGCTTCGTCCTCACTTGTGGATTCTTCTCCCCCGCACCTAAGACGATGTCTCACCTGGGCACACGAACACCACCGAGTCGATGCATCATGTTCCTGCATGTTCAGGAACCTGGGGGGTGGAGATATGACCACAAGCAACACAAAAGGTACGCATCCTCACGGGATCACCGAACTATGCGAAGACGGAGGACGTCTCTACGCCAGTGCGCTGCGCTCCGGCCGGATATCGCGGGCCGAGGTGGCCACCGCACCCTGTCTGATGGACTTCGCCCTGCTGCACCCCGACCCCGACGACGCCGAGTGGCTCCGCCCCGTCCCGCCGTCCGCGGCGCTGGCACAGCGATTGAACCCCATCGAACGCGAGATCCAGGAACGCAGAAGACTGTCCCTGGAATTGGCCGAATCGTTCGAACCCTTCATGGACATCAGCGCCCAGGATCCCCCCATCACCCACGCCATCACGGTGCTGGAGGGCAGCAACCGCATCAACGCGGCCCTCGACCTCGCCACCGCCGAGTGCCGCACCGAGGTCCTCACGGTCCAGCCGGGCGGCGACCGGGGCGAGGACCGCCTCCGGGAGGGCCTGGAGCGCGCACTGCTGGTGGTCGACCGCGGAGTCGGCATGCGCACCCTCTACCAGCACACCGTCCGGCACAGCCAGGGCACCCGGGCCTACGCGGAGCGCCTGGCCGACGGCAAGGTCGAGATCCGCACGCTGGAAGAGCTCATCTCGCGCCTGATCGTCTTCGACCGGGCCGTCGCGTTCATCCCGGCCAGCGACGACGACCAGGTCGCCCTCGAACTGCGCCACCCGGGACTGGTCGAGTACCTGATCAAGGTCTTCGAACAGCTGTGGAACCGTGCGTCCCCCCTTCTGGAAGAGCTCCCGTACGACCCTGCCCCCCAGGGCATCAGCGGAGTTCAGCGCTCCATCGCCCAACTCCTCGTAGAAGGCCATGTGGACGACTCGATCGCCCGCCGCCTCGGCATGAACGTCCGCACCTGCCGGGCACACGTGGCCAAGCTGTCCGCCGTCCTGGGCAGTACGAGCCGCGCCCAGCTCGGCTATCTGATCGCCCAGTCAAGGATCCTCGACCAGGATTCCTGACCGGACGTCACCTCGCGCCCCCGCTCCCGGCGGAGTACGTGGCCGCACGACGGGTGGGCGTGGCCACGCCTCGGACGAGTCGGTGGTCACCAATTCCTCGAAGGCTTCCCGCTCATCGACAGAACCATCCACGACGCCCTGAGCGACGCACGGGAAGAGGTCCTGACCCTCCAGCCCGGCAGCACCCGGCCGGCAGAACAGCTCAGGAAGGGACTGGGCCGCGCCCTGTCGACGGTGGAGCGGGGCGCCCGGCTCCGCCACATCTACCAGCATCCGGCGCGCTACAACCCTGCTCTCAAGGCCTATCTGGACGAGCTGCCACTCGGCCGCATCCAGGTCCGCACCATCGAGCAGACGGTCGAGCGACTGCTCATCTTCGACCGCGCCGTGGCCTTCATCCCCGCCAACGCCGAGCGCGACGTGGCCCTGGAGATCCGCCACCCCGCGCTCGTCCGCTATCTGATCCAGGTGTACGAGGTCCTGTGGGCCCAGGCCACCCCGCTCACGGAACCCCTGCAAGCGGCCCCGTCGAGCACCTCCGTCACGGCGGCCCAGATGCGTATCGCCCGCCTGCTCGCCGAGGGAGAAGCCGACCAGGCGGTGGCCCACAAGCTCGGCATCAGCGTCCGCACCTGCCGCGCCCACATCTCCAAGCTCATGCAGACGCTCGGCGCCACCAGCCGAACCCACCTCGGGGCCCTCCTCGTCCGCTCCGGGATCACCGAGACCGATCCGCCGCGCGCGTAGAACCCTTCCTTCCTCGGCGAGGAACGGCCGGAGAAATGGCGCCGGCAAGCCGCTCACCGACGAGCCGCACGCCCGCCCCACCCCGCAAGCAACTCCTCCCGCTCCGCGCGACCGGGAGTGCCGCCGCCATGGGTACGTCCCCAGGCGAGCAGTGCGGCGGGGGTGGCCCGGCCGGTCGCGTAGGCATCGAGCAGGTCCTGCGACAGCCGGTGCTCGGCGGGGCTGTAGGAGGCGGCGGTCGCGATGACGGTCAACTCCACCTCCTCCTCGGGGGTTTCGAGGCGAACGAACATCGCGGGGCCGTCGTCGCCCCCGCCGAACGCCGATGTGATCACGGTGTCCAGCAGAATCCCGGCGGTCCTGGCCACCGAGGACCGCACGGGCGCACCGGCCACCGATACGCGCCGGATGTCCTGCCACGCCCACCGGCCGCCCTGGTCCTCCCCGAGCCCGGTCAGGCCCTCCTCGGTGAGCAGCACGCCGGGGCCGGGGCTGTTCGGCGGAGCGCCTATGTGGGCGGCCGCGTCGGTGATCCAGAAGAGACCGACCATGGACATACGTGACTCCTGACTGCGCCGACGGGCGGGGCCATGACAGGCCCCCGCCCATTGTCGCCAGCCATGATCGAACCGGGGTCGGGTTCCGGACGCCGCACCGAGGGCGTACGACGAAGGGCCGGCGAGCCGACCCGTAAGTCGGCTCCCCGGCCCTTCGTCGCGCGGGTGGGCGGTCCACCGGGCGCAGCCGCGCCCGGCCCGGACCGCCCCCGCTCAGTCCTTGGGACGCTTCGGGCGCCAGACCACCAACGCACTGGTCTGCTGCACATCCTGATACGGCACCAGATCGCGCCGGTACGAGGCGTGGACCTGGGCCTCGCGCTGCTGCATCGCCTGTGCCGCGCCGTCCACGGCCGCCGAGAGCTCGGCGACGCGCTGCTGGAGCGCGGCGACCTGGTTCTCCAACTCGATGATGCGCTTGATGCCGGCGAGGTTGATGCCCTCGTCCTGCGACAGCTGCTGCACGGTGCGCAGCAGCTCGATGTCGCGGGCCGAGTAGCGCCTGCCGCGCCCGGCCGTGCGGTCGGGCGAGACCAGGCCGAGACGGTCGTACTGGCGCAGCGTCTGCGGATGCAGGCCCGAGAGCTGGGCCGCGATCGAGATCACGTACACCGGCGATTCATCGGTCAGTTCGTACGGATTGCGTCGTCGGCCGTCCACCTCAAGCTCCCTTCGCCGCCTGGAACAGTTCCGCCCGCGGGTCATGGCCCGCGGTCGCCTTCCGGTAGGCCTCCAGCGCGTCCCTGGCCTCGTTGCCGAGGTCCTTGGGCACCGCCACCTCGACGGTGACCAGCAGGTCGCCCCGGGTGCCGTCCTTGCGTACGGCGCCCTTGCCGCGGGCGCGCATCGTGCGCCCGTTGGGGGTGCCGGCGGGCAGTTTCAGGGTGACCGGCGGGCCGCCGAGCGTGGGCACCTTCACCTCGCCGCCGAGCGCCGCCTCCGTGAAGTCGACGGGCACGGTGACCGTGAGGTTGTCGCCCTTGCGGCCGAAGACCGGGTGGGCGCCGACGTGGACCACGACGTACAGATCGCCGGCCGGTCCACCGCGCTCGCCCGGACCGCCCTTGCCGCGCAGCCGGATCCGCTGGCCGTCCGAGACGCCCGCCGGAATCCTGACCTGCATGGTCCGGGAGGACTTGGCCCGTCCGCTGCCCTTGCAGACATCGCAGGGGTCCTGGGCGATGAGGCCCCGGCCCTTGCAGTCCACGCAGGGGTCGGTGAGCGAGAAGCCGCCGCCGGTGCCGCGCGAGACCTGGCCGGTGCCGAGACAGGTCGGGCAGACCCTGGGGGTGCCGTTCTTGTCACCGGTGCCGGAACACGCCTTGCAGGGCGCCTGGCTGGACATCCGCAACGGGACCGTGGCCCCGTCGACCGCCTCGGTGAAGCTGAGCGTCACCTCGGACTCGATGTCCTGGCCGCGGCGCGGCTGCACCCGGGTCCCCGTGCCGCCCCGGTTGAACAGGCCGCCGAAGACATCGCCCAGACCGCCGCCGCCGAAACCGCCGGCGCCGCCGCCCTGGCCCCCGCCCTGGGTGCCTCCGAAGAGGTCGCCGAGGTCGAAGTTGAAGTTGCCTCCCGCTCCTCCGGGCCCGGCCCTGAAGCCGCCGTTGCCGAAGAGGGCGCGTGCCTCGTCGTACTCCTTGCGCTTCTTGCTGTCGCCGAGGACGTCGTTCGCCTCGGAGATCTCCTTGAAGCGCTCCTCCGCCTTGTCGTCACCCTTGTTGGCGTCCGGGTGGAACTCGCGGGCGAGCTTCCGGTACGCCTTCTTGATCTCGGCGTCGGTGGCGTCCTTGGGGACGCCGAGGACCTTGTAGTAGTCCTTCTCGACGAAGTCCTTCGTGCTCATCGACGTCCCTCCTTCCGGACGATCGGCCATGCGACCGGCCCGTGGGCCGGTCGCATGGCCGGGCGGTGGGCCGCGAGGTGGTCAGACGGGATGTCAGACCTCCTCGGTGTCACCGCTCTCCTCGTCGGTTGCCTTCTCTTCCTTGGCTGCGGCCGGCGTCGCCCCCGGCTGGGGTTCGGCCACCGCCACCCGCGCGGGGCGGATGGTGCGCTCGCCGATCCGATACCCCGGCTGCAGGATCGCCACGCAGGTCGTCTCGGTGACATCCGGCGCGTACGAGTGCATCAGGGCTTCGTGGATCGTCGGGTCGAAGGGCTCGCCCTCCTTGCCGAACTGCTGCAGGCCCAGCTTGGCGACGACCGTCTCAAGAGACTCGGCCACCGACTTGAACCCGCCCACGAGCTCGCCGTGATCCCGGGCGCGGCCGACGTCGTCGAGCACGGGCAGGAGCTCGGACAGGAGACCCGCAACAGCGATCTCCTTGACCGTGGCCCGGTCCCGCTCGACGCGGCGGCGGTAGTTCTGGTACTCGGCCTGAAGCCGCTGGAGGTCGCCCGTGCGCTCGTTGAGCGCGGTGCGGACCTGGTCCAGCTGGGCCGTCAGGCCGACTGTCTGCACTCCGTCCCCGGCCGGGGCCGCCCCCTCCTCCGAAGAGGAAGAGGCGTCCTTCGGCTCGGCTCCGTCAGGGGTGGCGCCGGAGGGGACGTCGGGCTTCTCCTCGAAGCCCGGGGTCTCCTCGGTCACACCGCACCGCCCTTGGCGTCCTTCTCGTCGTCCACGATCTCGGCGTCGACGACATCGTCGTCGGCCTTGGCCTGCTGGGCGCCCGGCTGCGGGTCACCCTGCGGGCCGCCGTCGGCCTGGGCGTTGGCGTACATCGCCTGGCCGAGCTTCTGCGAGACGGCCGCGACCTTCTCGGTGGCGGTACGGATCTCGGCGGTGTCCTCGCCCTTGAGCTTCTCCTTCAGCTCGGTGAGCGCGGTCTCCACCTCCGTCTTCACGTCACCGGGGACCTTGTCCTCGTTGTCCTTGAGGAACTTCTCCGTCTGGTAGACGAGCTGCTCGCCCTGGTTGCGCGACTCGGCGGCCTCGCGGCGGCGGTGGTCCTCCTCCGCGTACTGCTCGGCCTCCTCACGCATCCGGTTGACCTCGTCCTTCGGCAGCGAGGAGCCGCCGGTGACGGTCATCTTCTGCTCCTTGCCGGTGCCGAGGTCCTTGGCGGCGACGTGCATGATGCCGTTCGCGTCGATGTCGAACGCGACCTCGATCTGCGGGACGCCACGCGGGGCCGGAGGCAGGCCGGTCAGCTCGAACATTCCGAGCTTCTTGTTGTACGCCGCGATCTCGCGCTCGCCCTGGTAGACCTGGATCTGCACGGACGGCTGGTTGTCCTCGGCCGTCGTGAAGATCTCGGAGCGCTTGGTCGGGATCGTGGTGTTGCGCTCGATGAGCTTCGTCATGATGCCGCCCTTGGTCTCGATGCCGAGGGACAGCGGGGTGACGTCGAGGAGCAGGACGTCCTTGACCTCGCCCTTGAGGACACCGGCCTGGAGCGAGGCGCCGATGGCGACGACCTCGTCCGGGTTCACACCCTTGTTGGCCTCCTGGCCACCGGTCAGCTCCTTGACGAGCTCGGCGACGGCCGGCATACGGGTGGAGCCACCGACGAGAACGACGTGGTCGATCTCGGAGAGCTGGATGCCCGCGTCCTTGATGACGTTGTGGAACGGGCTCTTGCAGCGGTCCAGGAGGTCGGCCGTGAGCTGCTGGAACTGCGAGCGCGTGAGCTTCTCGTCCAGGTGCAGCGGGCCCTCGGCGGACGCCGTGATGTAGGGCAGGTTGATCGTGGTCTCGGTCGAGGACGAGAGCTCGATCTTCGCCTTCTCCGCAGCCTCGCGCAGACGCTGGAGAGCCATCTTGTCCTTGGACAGGTCCACGCCGTGACCGTTGGCGAACTGCTTCACCAGGTAGTCGACGACGCGCTGGTCCCAGTCGTCACCACCGAGGTGGTTGTCACCGTTGGTGGCCTTCACCTCGACGACGCCGTCGCCGATCTCCAGCAGCGACACGTCGAAGGTGCCGCCACCGAGGTCGAAGACGAGGATCGTCTGGTCGTCCTTGTCGAGCCCGTACGCCAGCGCGGCGGCGGTCGGCTCGTTGACGATACGCAGGACGTTCAGGCCCGCGATCTCGCCGGCCTCCTTCGTCGCCTGACGCTCGGAGTCGTTGAAGTACGCGGGGACGGTGATGACCGCGTCGGTCACCTTCTCGCCCAGGTACGACTCGGCGTCACGCTTCAGCTTCTGCAGGATGAAGGCGCTCATCTGCTGCGGGTTGAAGCTCTTGCCGTCCAGGTCGATCTTCCAGTCAGTGCCCATGTGGCGCTTGACGGAGCGGATGGTCCTGTCGACGTTGGTCACTGCCTGGCGCTTGGCGACCTCGCCGACCAGCACCTCGCCGTTCTTCGCGAAGGCGACGACGGACGGCGTGGTCCTGGCGCCCTCTGCGTTGGTGATGACGGTGGGCTCGCCGCCTTCGAGAACGCTGACGACGGAGTTAGTCGTGCCCAGGTCGATGCCGACCGCACGTGCCATTTCAATTCCTCCAGCTTGACTACTTGAGTGGATCTGACTCAAGGATGCATGACACCCGCCCCACTGTCAACAGACTTGAGTCGAAGAGGCTCAACTATCGTGCACGCACCCTGCGCCAACTGGGGATTCCCGACCTTACGACCGACGCGCGACTCCACCCATGAGGCACACACGGGGGTGCGAACGGGGCACGCACCGGCCGATCGCACGCGACACTCCCCGCCCCCCTGGCGGCGCAGCCCCTCCCCATCATCACCCCCGTGGGATCGTTCTGTCACAAAATGCCGTGAGCCACGCAAAACCGGCACTCGAACCGCCGAGAACCCAGGCAGGTGCGAACGATGCAGACGCAGAGGCAAAGGCAGAGGCAGAGGGCAGTACGCGCGCGGGCGCGGGCACAGCGGACACGGACGTGGACGCGGACGTGGACACGGAGGTGGCAAGGGGAGCGGCGTCGGGAGCGGCCGTCGGCCAAGCGCGTACTGGACCTGACCCTCGGCTCGGCCCTCCTGGCCCTCGCGGCCCCCCTGCTCGCCGCGGGCACCCTCGCCCTGGCGGCGCGGCGACCCCCCGGCGGCGTACTGACCCGCTCACCCCGGGTCGGCCTGGACGGCCGTGTCTTCGTACTGCGCTCGCTGCGCACCCGGCGACTGCGGCTGGACCTGCTCTCCAGGCTGCCGCACGTCGTACGGGGAGACCTCTCACTGGTCGGCCCGGCACCCCTGGCGCCCGACGAGGAGGACGGACCCCGCGTCCAGGGCGAAACCCGCACCCCGGGCTCCGGCACCTCCCCCGCCGCGAGACACTGGCGGCATGAACTGAAGCCGGGCCTCACCGGCCTGGCGCAGGTGCACTCCCGCTCCGGGATGCCGTGGGACGAGCCGGCCCTGCTGGACCAGCACTACGCCGAGCATCAATGGGTGGGGCTGGACCTGGCCATCCTGGTGAGGGCCGCACACGCCCCGCTGCGCCGGGCGGCCCGAGGGCTCGCCCGGCCCGGCAAGGGACACCTGAGCGACACAGATCACCGCCTGTCCGGCTACAGCACGGCAGAAGAAGTGGGTAGTGTCAGCACAGACTGATTAAGTTACTGCTTAGTAATCACGGATAATCGCCAGTACTCGCTCATTGACGCTGGATCCCACCCTCGCAGGCCCGAGGAGCCCCCAAATGCAACTCGCCGCGATCATCGTGTCGCTGGTTCTGATCGTGGTCGGCGTGGCCCTGTTCCTCCGCGCCCTCCTGCAGATCTACAACTTCATGCGGCTCGGCCAGAACGTGCCCGCGGGCACCCGCACGGACGAGCCCGCGCAGCGCACCCTCACCGTGGTCAGGGAGTTCCTCGGCCACACCCGGATGAACCGCTGGGGCATCGTCGGTGTCGCGCACTGGTTCGTGGCGGTGGGCTTCTTCTCCCTGCTGCTGACGATCGTCAACGCCATCGGCCAGCTCTTCAAGGCCGACTGGCTCCTGCCGATCATCGGCGACTGGGCGCCGTACAACGTCTTCGTCGAGTTCATCGGCACGATGACCGTACTCGGCATCCTGACCCTGATCGTGATCCGCCAGCTGGCCCATCCGCGCAAGCCGGGCCGCAAGTCCCGCTTCGCCGGGTCCAACTTCGGCCAGGCGTACTTCGTCGAGGCCGTCATCCTCATCGTCGGTGTCTGCATCTTCATGCTGCACGCCCTCGAAGGCGCCCAGCACCACGTCGACGGCTACGAGTCCTCCTTCTTCATCTCGTATCCGGTCGTCAACTGGCTGGAGGGCATGGACGTCTCCACCCTCCAGAACCTCACCTACTTCTTCGCCGGCCTGAAGATCGCCACCTCCTTCATCTGGATGATCACGGTCGCCCTGAAGCAGGACATGGGCGTCGCCTGGCACCGCTTCCTGGCCTTCCCGAACATCTGGTTCAAGCGGAACGCCGACGGCGCCACCACGCTCGGCGAGCTCCAGCCGATGACCTCGGGCGGCAAGGAGATCGACTGGGAGGACCCGGCCGAGGACGCCGTCTTCGGTGTCAGCCAGGTCGAGCAGTTCTCGTGGAAGGGCCTGCTGGACTTCTCCACCTGCACCGAGTGCGGCCGCTGCCAGTCGCAGTGTCCCGCCTGGAACACCGGCAAGCCGCTCTCCCCCAAGCTCCTGATCATGTCCCTGCGCGACCACGCGCACGCCAAGGCCCCGTACCTGCTGGCCGGCGGCGGCAAGGACATGGAGGGCAACGAGAAGGCGACCGCGGAGCAGCTGAAGGACGTCCCGGCCGCGGCTCTCGCGGAGGCCGAGCGCCCGCTGATCGGCACGGTCGAGGAGAACGGCGTCATCGACCCGGACGTGCTGTGGTCGTGCACCACCTGCGGTGCGTGCGTGGAACAGTGCCCGGTCGACATCGAGCACATCGACCACATCGTCGACATGCGCCGTTACCAGGTGATGATCGAGTCCGCGTTCCCGTCCGAGGCGGGCACGATGCTCAAGAACCTGGAGAAGAAGGGCAACCCCTGGGGCCTGGCGAAGAAGCAGCGCGTCGAGTGGACCAAGGAGGTCGACTTCGAGGTCCCGATCGTCGGCAAGGACGTCGAGGACCTGTCCGAGGTCGACTACCTGTACTGGGTCGGCTGCGCCGGCGCCCTGGAGGACCGGGCGAAGAAGACCACCAAGGCCTTCGCCGAACTCCTCCACATCGCGGGCGTCAAGTTCGCGATCATGGGCGGGGACGAGAAGTGCACGGGCGACTCGGCCCGCCGCCTGGGCAACGAGCCGCTGTTCCAGCAGCTCGGCCAGGAGAACGTCGCGATGCTGAACATGGCGTTCGGCGAGGACGACGAGGACGACTCGACGAAGAAGGCGAAGGCCGCGAAGAAGATCGTCGCCACCTGCCCGCACTGCTTCAACACCATCGCGAACGAGTACCCGCAGCTCGGCGGCGAGTACGAGGTCATCCACCACACCCAGCTGCTCCAGCACCTCATCGACGAGGGCAAGCTGATCCCGGTGACCCCGGTCGAGGGCCTGATCACGTACCACGACCCGTGCTACCTGGGCCGTCACAACAAGATCTACACCCCGCCGCGCGAGATCATCGCGAAGGTCCCGGGCCTGCGGAACGAGGAGATGCACCGCCACAAGGAGCGCGGCTTCTGCTGCGGCGCCGGTGGCGCCCGGATGTGGATGGAGGAGCGGATCGGCAAGCGCATCAACAACGAGCGCGTCGACGAGGCCCTCTCCCTCAACCCGGACATCGTCTCCACCGCCTGCCCGTTCTGCCTGGTCATGCTGACCGACTCGGTCAACGGCAAGAAGAACGACGGCAAGGCGAAGGAGTCGGTCCAGGTGGTCGACGTCTCGCAGCTGCTGCTGGACTCCGTGAAGACCCCTGCCGACCCGGCCGGCGAGACGGAGTCGGCGGACGAGCCGGAGCCGGAGCCGGTGAAGTAATCCGTTCCGTCGCGCGACAGAAGCGGCCGGACCTGCCTCGGGGGCGGGACCGGCCGCTTCTGCCTTCCCGCGCCCCTGGGGCAGTCCCCCCGGGGTTCCCCTAGGGGATGTCACAGCTCGGCCGCAATGGCGGCAGGTTCCCCAGGCCCTCTGACCGCACCGGCCCGGACCAGGTACGTTCGATGACGTGGCTGGATTCAGGATCGGACGCGGCCGGGACAACCGCACCCCGCAGCAAGCGCAACAGCAACCGCGGCAGCAGCCGTACGGCACACAGGCACCACCGCCGTACGGCCAGCAGCCCTGGCCGCAGGCAGGAGGCAACGCGGCCCCGCCCCCGTACAACAACGGCGGCTACGGCAATGGCGGCAATGGCGGCTACGGCAACAACGGCAACAACGGCAACGGCTACAACGACGGCGGCCACGGCGAACCGGAGTACTTCGGCGACCCGTACAACCAGCCCCAGCACCCCCACGGTTCCCCTCAGCAGGGCGACCCGTACGCCAACTCCCCCGGCCACACCCAGGCGTTCAGTATCGGCGAGGACCCGTACGGCCCCGGCGACACCTACCGCGCCGGCCAGGCCCCCGCCCAGCCCTCGGGCCCCCGACTGCGGTGGAAGGAACTGCTCACCGGCATCGTGCTCCGCCCGGGACCGACGTTCTGGCAGATGCGCGACTACCCCGTCTGGGGTCCGGCGCTCATCGTCACGTTCCTGTACGGCCTGCTCGCGCTCTTCGGCTTCGACCAGGCCCGGGACGACGCGATCCACGCCACGATCTCGACAGCGGTGCCCTACGTCGTCATCACGGGCATCGGTTTCGTCATCGGCGGCCTGGTCCTGGGCGCGGTCACGCACACGCTCGCCCGCCAGCTGGGCGGCGACGGCGCGTGGCAGCCGACGGTGGGCCTGTCCATGCTGATCATGTCGATCACGGACGCGCCCCGGCTGATATTCGCGCTCTTCCTCGGCGGCGAGAACTCCCTGGTCCAGATTCTCGGCTGGGTCACCTGGCTGGCCTCGGCCGCGCTCTTCACATCGATGGTGAGCAAATCGCACGACCTGCCGTGGCCGAAGGCACTGGGCGCGTCCGCGATCCAGCTGATCGCACTGCTGTCGATCATCAAGCTGGGCACCATCTGACGCCCACCGGCCCGCCCGCCCAAGGACACCGAAAACCCCCGGCACGCACAATGCGCCGGGGGTTTCTCACATCCTGCTCAGGCGTCCAGAACCTGCCCGCTGCGCCGCACGACGGGCTTGTCCACGCTCCACGGGAAGTTGATCCAGCGGTCGGTCTTCTTCCACACGTATTCGCACTTCACGAGCGAATGCGACTTCTCGTAGATGACCGCGCTGCGCACCTCGGCGACATGATCGATACAGAAATCACGCACCAGCTTCAGCGTCTTCCCGGTATCGGCGACGTCGTCGGCGATCAGGACCTTCTTGTCCGAGAAGTCGATGGCATTCGGAACGGGCGCCAGCATGACCGGCATTTCCAGGGTGGTGCCCACCCCGGTATAGAACTCCACGTTCACCAGATGAATGTTCTTGCAGTCCAGGGCGTAAGCGAGCCCGCCGGCGACGAATACCCCGCCGCGAGCGATGCTGAGCACGACGTCGGGCTCGAACCCGTCGTCCGCCACGGTCTGCGCCAGCTCACGCACAGCGCGGCCGAACCCCTCGTACGTCAGGTTCTCCCGCACGTCACTCACATCACCGCCCATCGGGCATCACACCTGGGTCCGATGGAAATTCATGAACGAACGCGACGCGGTCGGCCCGCGCTGGCCCTGATACCGCGACCCGTACCGCTCGGAGCCGTACGGGAACTCCGAGGGCGAACTCAGCCGGAACATGCACAGCTGCCCGATCTTCATCCCCGGCCACAGCTTTATCGGCAGCGTCGCGAGATTCGACAGCTCCAGCGTCACGTGCCCGGAGAAACCGGGGTCGATGAACCCGGCGGTCGAATGCGTCACAAGCCCGAGCCGCCCCAGCGAACTCTTTCCCTCCAGCCGCGACGCAAGATCGTCGGGCAGCGAGATGACCTCGTACGTCGAAGCGAGCACGAACTCACCGGGGTGCAGGATGAACGCCTCGTCCCCGTCCGGCTCGACCATGCGAGTCAGATCGGCCTGCTCGACGGCCGGATCAATATGTGGATAGCGGTGGTTCTCGAACACCCGGAAGTAGCGGTCGAGCCGCACATCGATGCTCGAGGGCTGCACCATCGACGCGTCGAACGGATCAATGCGCACACGTCCGGCGTCGATCTCGGCCCGGATGTCCTTATCTGAGAGAAGCACGCCCCGAGGATACGCAGAACGCGCGGGCCCACCCCAATCCGGGACCACCCGCGCGCCTGCCACCGCCGCTTACCGCCGCTCGAACACCACGGGCACGGCATGCCGCAACCGCGCACAACGCGGACAGCGAATGAGCCGCCCGGGACCGATCCGCCCGGCCCCGAGATGCTGCATCGGGAACGAAGCGGTAGCGAAAACGTGCCCTTCGGCACAGCGGACGACGGTGCGCTCCATGGAGTCCATCAAGTCCCTTCCCCAACAAGCCTTGAACGAGAAAGCCACATTAGGGGATGAACAGGACGCCACTCCAGGCGGCACTCCGACCACCCACGCTACGCCCCCAACTCCCGCCCACGGCACCCGCATCCACTCTCCACGCATAGCAAAAAGGCCCCACGGCTCAAACGCCGGAGACCTGCGATGGGGTACAGTATGGGACGGTAGGCGCCGCTCGAGCGGCACGCTTCGCGGGTGTAGTTTAATGGTAGAACATGAGCTTCCCAAGCTCAGAGCGCGAGTTCGATTCTCGTCACCCGCTCCATGACGAAGGCCCTGGTCAGAGACCAGGGCCTTGTTTGTTGTCTGAGACCTGCTCCATGCGTAGCGTGCCATATCCGTGCCAGATGCCCAGTGGTCCGCCGCTGTGCGCCGAGCCCGTACGAGCTGGTCGACGATCCGTGTCCGAGTACTGATCGGCAGTGTGGCGCTGGACCGGGCAGAGAGGGTCTGGCCTGTGAGCCGCGGGACTCCCTCCTCCGCCACGAACAGCAGCCCGTCAGGCTCTTCCTCCGCGAACCGGTCGAGGAGCCGCGCCGAGCTCCCTGCGGAGGATGGCCGGAAAGTGGATCGCGAGGACATCCACTGTCGACTTGGTGTCGCCCTCGCCACCAGCCCCGGAGCAGCCTTGGCGAACCGTCCGGCGAGCGGGGCGTGAGCGCCGAACTCCGGCGCAAGGCCATCTGCCCTTCGGAGCGCATCGGCCCGCAGGCGCGGAAGCAGCCAATCAGCCGCCGCCGGCCCAAGGCCTTGTCAAGATGGCGGAACAGGACCTGCCCAAGTGCATGGGCCGACTCCCGCCGAGGTCAGCTGCCATATCGTCCCTGCCGAGCGCGGCTGCTCATCTGTCTGGCCGAGCCGCACTTTGCCGCAACTGCATTGCAGCGGTGGCTGATTCCATGATGAATACCACTGCTACGGTAAAAGGTATGTGGACGTTCCTCTATCCACTTTGCAAGTGGTAATGCGCTGTTGATAGACATGACGCACCGGTGCAGGCCGTGGTGATCGGACGGCGGGCCCTGGGAAGCGACGGTGTCCAGCTCGTGAAGTGCGGTGTGATCAAGCGGTGTTGACCGGACCGATGACTGACACGAGATGGTGACCGAGACCTGCTTGATCATCGCGCGCTCGACGTTGGGGTACAACGACGGCACGGCGCACCAGGCGCCGGTCAGGGCCACGGCCGCCGTCGAGGCCATCGGCGGACGCCGGGGCACTGGGAAAAGACGATTACGGAGCGGGGGGACCGTGTCCAAGTGGGACATCAAGCCGGATGGCGTTCGTGGAGTCCTGAGCAGGACAGCCGAGGTCGGCGGCGAGTTCGAGGAAGAGTTCACGTCGTACGGCGAGGGATTGCTGGGCGCCGCGACGTGTGCGGGAACGATGGTTCTGGGCGGGACCGAAATCCCCAAGGGGGGCGCGTTCGGCCCCGTGGCTCAGGCGTTGCAGGAGTTCCAGGACCATACGAACGGCGAATTGAAATTTCTTGCTGTCCGGACGGGGAAGTCCATCTCCGGGGCACGCCTGGCCACTGAGGAGTACATCAAGGGCGACCTGGAGATGGCAAGGAACAAGCAGAAGGAGTACTCCAAGGCTCCGACTCCGGAAGAATTGAAGGGTCTCAAGAAGTGATTGACCTGGAGAAGATACCGACCTTCACGGGCGATCTGGAGGCCTTGGAGACGCAGGCGACTTCACTGAAGACAACTGCCTCCAGCATTCGCGGTACGGGCTAGGACACTCACAACGCTTTCCAAGCCTTGGACGCGGTCTATGACGCTCCCGAGCAGGAGGAGTTGCTCAATTCGACCGTCCCGGTGCGGGACAAGGCGGATGAGTTCGCGAAAAAGCTGGAGTCCGTCAGTGGTGCGTTGACAGAGTTCGCTTCGACCGCCCGTCCGCTGGTGAACAAGATGAAGCATCTCCGCGAGGATGCGGAGAAATTCGTCGCGGAGAACAAGGAAGACGACGACTGGCAGAAGGACCAGGACAAGATCGACGAGAACGCGCGTCTTGTCCGTGAGGTCGGTACGACATGGGTGGCGTTCCAGGGCGTTGAACGTGATGCGGCCAACAAGATCACTTCATTGGTGGGTGGTACGCGCTTCGTTGTTGATGACGGCTCACACAAGGCCGGCATGTATGGCTTCAAGGAGAGTGACGTCAAGGATGCCAGGGAAACGCCTTGGGGGACGGCCGATGAGCGTGAGTACACGGGGCTTCGGGCTGCGTGGGAGTGGACGAAGGGCCATGTCGGCGGTGGGCTGAAGGGGTTCTTCGTCGACGGTGTCTGGGGCACGATCAAAGGCCTGGGCAGCATGGTCAACGTGTTCGACTGGGACAACTTCAAGAAGACCTGGTCGGGCATCGGTAGTGTCTTCGGCGGGATCAGCGCCTACATCATCACGCCGTATGACTGGGCGATGGACAAAATGTTCGGCCCGGTCGACCACAGCGACCGTGAACAGCAGAAGGCGGCTCTGCGCAACTTCGGCAAGTCGCTGGTCGCGTGGGACGAGTGGGACAAGGATCCCTCGCGGGCGTTCGGGACGGTACTTTTCAACGGTGCGACGCTCGGTTCGGGCTCATTGCTCAAGCTCGGCAAAGCCGGAAAGCTGGGTGTGGGCGCGAAGGCCGCGACCGTGATTGGCAAGGCGGGCGCACTCGCCGATCCGATGAGTTACCTCGGCAAGGCGGCGGGTGTCACCAAGCTGAAGGTCGGCGACTTCATGGAAGGCCTCAAGGCCAGCCAGGCCGGCATCGACGACATGGCCCGCAACGCACCCACCGAGGCTCTGCCCCACCCGGGCGGAGCAGAGCCACTTCCCGGCCGTGAATACGTCGACCACGCGGGCAACAAGCGCATCATCGGAGCTGATGCGTACATCAGGGACGAGCACGGCAACGTCGTACCCGACAGCCAGCCAGTCCGGGAGCCTCACAAGGACGACCTGCCCAACCCGCATGAAACCAGCCCCGCCGAGGAGAGGGTGCTCGAGGGCGCGGGTGGCCCCAGCCACGCGGAGAACGCAGCAGGCCACCCAACCAGCTCGGCGCACCAGGCGGGAGTCAGCGCCACACACGAGACTCCCTCGGCGGCCAAGGCCAACCACACCCTGGGAGGTACGACCCTCCACTCCCCAGGCGGCACGGCCGACAACGCGGTCCACAACGGCCACACGGCACCAGGTGACAATAGCTCCGGGCCTCCCGGGAGCACTGGCACCAGCGCAACGGGCGGGGAAACCACCGCCCATAGCGAACCCCACACAACGGGCGGAGACGGCCACGGCTCGGGCGTCCCCCACCAGGAGGACAGTGGGAGCCACGGCGCCCCGGGCGGCTCCGATGCAAGCGGGCATGGCGACGTACCCGACTCTTTGCAAAGTGGTTCGAAACACCAGCCGATGGACCCGAAGGCGGTTGACGAACGCATTACGGAGTTGGACGACCGACAGGGAGGACAGGGCCATGCACCAGGCCGACACCTCTACCCGAACGACCAAATCCTGACCGACCGACTCGGCACGGTTCTCCGAGACAGTAACGGGGCGCCAAAGCTGTACGGGCCGAACTCGAACTATCCAGGGCTGGTAAAGTCCGAAAATAACATCGACCCATTGACCGGCACTACGGTGGACGGTGTGACCGGCGGCGCACACCGAGTCGGCGCGTTCGCGACGCGTTTCGACAGCGCGGAAGACATGGTGCACGCCGACGCCTACTTCCGCGAAGAAATGGCACGCACCGGAAGTGAACCGATGGAGACACCGATCAGTGATGTGCTCGGGCCCGAATCCGAGAGGCGATTCACGGGCTACTATCGCGACCCCGCCAACCTGAACGAGTTCAAGCCGGTGGACTTCGAGGGTGGAACCATCGTGCCTGTATACCGACTAATGCCCGATGGGCAGTACCGCCTGCACACCATGTTTGCCAACCCGGCCCCGGGTCGGCATCCATAGAGAAGGATTCCAATGGACGCACGTTTCAAGAATTTCATCAGAGTGAACCTGGATCTTGAGCGAGGATATGAGACGAGTGGCGACCTGAGGCCCACCCTGTTGAGCTTCAGTGATTCATATGTGGATTTGATCCGTTCGGGATTCGAAGAGATCATTTCAGATGACTCATTTGGGCCAGCCGAATACGAGCGACTTACCGATATCGAATTTCCCGACAGAGAAACCCTTCGAACCTACCTTCGCGATATGTATGATTATTTGTTCAATAATGCGCCGGAGCAGCCACTGCCGCCCGGTTAGCCAGGTGTGGGACTTCGAAACCCTTTTCTAAATGAAGACCGACATTCTGGTGGAGCAAATGAGATCGGGCTCAAGGCGCCCCACATCAGCGACGATCAGGGACCAGATCTCACCAATGCAGTGCTCGGCTGGGTACCCGACCCGGTCCACGCTCCCCTGGGGAAGTACCTCATGACCAAAGACGTGATCGCGCTCACCGAGCACGTGCCGGACGCGTTGAGCGTTCTGGCGGGCCTGCTCGCGGGTGGCCCGGACCTGCTGGTCGAGACCGCCGGCCAGGGTGCCGTGGTCCAGCTGTGTGACGCCGGGGGGCGGCCGCTCGTCTCGATCGAGGTGCCGCTGCTGCTCCAGGTTCAGGGTGAGGCGAACCGGCTGCTGGGGCCCGGCGTCGAGCCGCCGGGCGACGGTCCGGCGTGGTGGGTCGAGGCCCGCGCCGCCGCGGGCGTCCCCCAGGCCGAACAGCTCGCGGGTGCCTTCGCAGCCCGGCTGACCATGCTCCTGGGCGGCAGGGTCTGGCCGCCGGACGCCCCCGGCACCGTCGGGGCGGCCCGCCCGGTCGATGTCTCCGGCGTCACTGCCGTACCGGCCCCCGCTGCCGCCCAGCCGGCCGTCGACATGCTCACCGACAAGGCTGCCGTCGTACTCCAGGACCGACCGGTCGTCCCCATGACCAGCTGGCTCTCCGAGGCGCTGCGGGCCACCGTGGACAGCGACCGGTCCCTGCAGATCGTCACCCCACCGCACTGCCGTCTCTCCCTGCCCACCCGCATGCTGCTGCAGTCCACACCCTCGCGCTGGGTGGTCCAGGACGAACGGTGCGGCTATTACGACGGACTGACCGGCGCGGTACTGCGCTGGCAGGACGACGCCTTCTCCCCGGCCCGGGACGAAAGCGGTGAGACTCCGGTGGCAGAGGCCTTCACAGAGGTTCGGCCCAGCGGCGAGCGCCAGCTCGTCGTTTCCTTCCGCACCCTGCACCCTCCCAGGGCGGACCTCGTCCTCGGCGGCGCGCTGGAAGCCGCCTGGCAGGCGCTGGCCGGTGGCCCGCCGGCCGGCTGGGGAACATCGGAGCTGGCCGGTCTGGCCTGGTCGAGGCGGCAGCTGACCGAGCTGGCGTACGAACGTGCCCCACGGCCCACCTGGACGGTGGTCGTCGGCGCCCCAAACCGGCCCGCCGTCGCCACCCTGCGAGTGATCCGCACCCCGGAGGGCGTGGAGGAGGACATCACCCTCACCGTGGGGCACGGTGAGGGTGAGAAGCCGGCCCTGGAGGCACTGCCGGAGCTGGCCGACGAACTGGTGACCCGGCACGGACTGAAGACCATGCTGTGCCAACTGCGCGCGGCACGCCGGGACCTGAGCACCCCGCCCCACTTCGAGCACCCGCCGCTGCCCTACGCCTTCGTACTGGGCCCCGCGGAGGTCCGGGAAGCAGGACGCGACACCGCGAGCAGGACACCGCTCAAGGAACGCCCGGTGCAACTGGGCCCGAACGCCCGGCCCGGCTTCTACTACCCACTCGGCGACGGAGAGACCCCCGAGAACTGGTACGCACTCGAGCAGCTCATGCGCCACCTGCGAGGGGCACCGCCCGCCTGAACAATCACGCCCGGTGCGCTCGGTCGCGCGCTGCGTCCGACCGGAAGACGGACATGCTGGTGCCGACGTGCCCCGCACAGGAGCGACACCCCGCTTCCCGGCTCTGCCGCCCACCAACCTGGCAAGGCCCTCGGAACGGATACATGGACGGCGGCACGCCAAGCTGACGCCCATACAACCGGGCATCCTGCCGAGCCCCACCACCGCGCCGCGCAACACGACTTTCCTCCCGCCCGGCGTCTCCCCTGACGCCACACAGGAGGCCGTGCCACAACGTGCCAGAAGAGGCGGCAAACAGCGGTCACCAAAGGGCTGAAGCCGCTATCAGGACGAGGCCACCAAAGCGCGTTCCCGCAGTTCACAGGCTATACACGGACCAAGCACCGAGTGATTCCCAAGCTCAGAGCGCAAGTTCGATTCTCGTCACCCGCTCCATGACGAAGGCCCAGGTCAGTGACCTGGGCCTTGTTTTTGTTTCCGAGTGCTACAGCTCTGTGTCGAGGAGTCGGGCGGCCTCGCGAGGGTCCATCAGGTTGGACCAGGCTTGTTCGGCGGGGAGCAGGTCCCGCTCCGGCAGGGCGTATTCGGGGTACCAGCCGTCAGCCTCGCAGCCGGGGACGTTGCGCAGGATCAAAGTGGTGAGGTTCGGCGGGACCGAACCCGTAATCCGCACTGCGAGGTAGGTTTCGTGGCCATCGTCGGCGCGGACCTGAAGGCCGACGGTGAAGGTGTCGAAATCCACCGTGTGCTCCTGGCCGTCCCGGAGCGTAGAACGGCTCAGAGTCAGAACCGTGGTCCGGAGCCGCCGGACGAAACGGACTCCCGCTTCGGCGCGATAGCGGACGTGGTCCTCGCGAGCGGGGAGCAAGTGGGCGGTGTACGTGGCGGACTTGAGCGCGTCGGTGTTGTCGGCGTTGTAGCGGGTTCGGGCAGTCTTGCCGTCGGCTTCGAGGGCGGCGTAGAAGTCGTCGGTGGAGCCGTCCTCGCGGCGGCCGGCTGCCACCAGCCACGGAAGATCGGCGTCCACCCAGACTGCCCCGCGCCAGCGCTGGACCTTCACCTTGAACAACACCTGGTCATCGACAGCGCGGATGCGCTCGTGCTTGGCATCGTCCGCCGCGAACTGCTCGACGGTCTTCGCCAGGATCGGGTGCTCAATCTCGTCCAGGGGGTCAGTCACCGCCGGTACGGGGAGTCCGAGGTCATCACGTAGGCACCGCAGGGTGGGCCTGGCGGGCCGCATCGCGGCGGGACCGGTCATTCGTCGATCCCGCCGACCGCGTCGATCTCCTCCGCTGTCAGACCGGTCAGGAGCATGACGTCCGACTTCAGGGAACCGTCCAGGACACTGAGCGCTTCCACCATGCCCTCACGCAAATCCTCACGCCGCTGGTCCAGGTAAACCCGTACCGCCTCCGCGACCAGGTCCTTTTTCGTCAGGCCCAGGAAATGCGCGCCCTGACTGATCAACTTGTCCGTCGCCGGGTCCACCTTGAGCGGCGCCTGCCGGGGCGGCTTCGAAGCCGTGGTCATGAATCCCACCTCCACACTCACGGTACCTTAGTACCTCATGTTGGAGTTCCTTGCTGGTGGCCGCACTGAGACGCGGTCCGCCGGCCACCGGCACTACGGATCCGAACCGAAGACAGCCGACCGGTACGCCCTGCAATAGATCACCGAGGGGGTGAAGCTTCACGACGGCGGGCACCTGATCCAGCGCGGCAGGACTTTCCCACCCACGGCGCGGCGTCATCGACCACCCCGTGCCCCATCCGTGCCCTTCGGAGCGAACAGCAGCGGTCAAGCACGGCGCCCAGAGACCACGCCACCCTCGGCCGCTCCGGCCAAACATGCAGGTCAGAGCCACTACGACCGTTCAAGAACCGTTGATTCCCAAGCTCAGAGCGCGAGTTCGATTCTCGTCACCCGCTCCACAATGAAGGCCCTGGCCGGAGACCTCTCCGCACCCTCCACACGCCTGCCTGTACGCGGCGAGCATGGCGTCGGTGGCTACCGGGCCCACCGCCACGCGCGACGGGCCAGTACCGGCCTGTCCCAGGGCCATCAATGAGCAGTTCGGCAACGACCGCTTTGTCGCCGCGCAGATGATGTGTTCGGTGATGAGCAACTCATCGAGTGGCGTGGCGGCGGCGCCGATCATCTCGCCACCCTCGATTGAGCCGACAGCCGCCTCCATTACGGAGCCGAAGCCCCCGCAGCCCATCCGCCGTTCGGCAAGCCATCCTCGGCCCGATGGACGAAGGCAGCCGTCACTGCCGGAACCGTTCAGTCTCCGGACGCCACTTTTGCTTGTCGGTGCTGAGGACTCGTCCCAGGCGGGCATTCGTCACTCGGCATACTCCACTGTGCTCGCCACGCGAACTCCCCTTCCCGGAACGACGGTTGACCGGCGAAGGTCGGCGGGCTCGCGGCTACAGGGTCTCCTGCGGGCTGCCGGGAGGGCGCCCCGGGGCGCAGACGCAGGTTCCGATGGGCTGCAGACGTCGCAGCCGATTGGCCACCTTGCTTTCGAAAAACGCTGCACTCGAGGTAAATGAATACCTGTGCCGGCCGCCTCAGAATTTAACGGCCCTTACTGGGAGAGTTTCTGCCGCAGCGCGCACGGGGAAATATTTGTCGCACGCAATCCTCCATGGCGTGCTACTGTCGGACTCGGTTGCAGTTTTGGTACCCAAAAACTTCAAGCGCCTCCGGTCGGCCTCGATGCCGCAGGGTAGCGCTTTGTATTTCCGGTCATTTTCCGGGCGGGGCATCATCGCGGCGACGCGGTTTCCGTACAGTACGGATTCCGGTGTACTGCCCAAAGGAGATATGACATGGCTACTGGCACCGTGAAGTGGTTCAACGCGGAAAAGGGTTTCGGCTTCATCGAGCAGGACGGTGGTGGCGCTGACGTGTTTGCCCACTTCTCGAACATCGCCGCCCAGGGCTTCCGCGAACTGCAGGAAGGCCAGAAGGTCAGCTTCGACATCGCGCAGGGCCAGAAGGGCCCGACGGCCGAGAACATCGTTTCCGCCTGACGCTGGCGCGCATTTCGTGGCTGGGGCCCGCATCCCTCGGGGTGCGGGCCCCAGCTGCACGCATTTCCGCAGCGATTCATCCACGGGAATAAAATATTGAGGCGCACAGGCTCCTCGGAGCCGCGCCCGGCGATGCACCGGATTCTTTTTCGCACGCCATCTCCCATTTTTGCGTACGTCGACACGAATTTCCCGTGGGCCACGTTCGCATTCCATTCGGCCCGTGCCTGTGATTCCCCGCGCTGCTCTTACGCTGCGGAATTCCTTGATACGCGCCGTATCAAGGAAGGTTCTGCATGAACCCCACACGCACGAAAAGCCGTTCCTCCCGTGCCCGCCGCAACGGCGGCCACGGGTACGACTCCACTGCTGGTTCGATTCGGGGCAGTCGCTTCGGTTCGTCCGCCCCGAACCGTTCGGCAGGTCCGAACCGTTCAGCAGGTCCGAGCCGTTCGGGTGGTCGGCGGCCCGCCGCGATGCAGGGAGAGTTCGCCCTGCCCGAGACGATCACTCCGGCGCTGCCCGCAGTCGAGGTGTTCAGCGACCTCGACATGCCGAGGAGCCTGCTGGCCGCGCTCACCGCGCAAGGCGTGGCCATGCCGTTTCCGATCCAGGGTGCGACGCTGCCGAACTCTCTGGCGGGCCGCGACGTCCTGGGCCGCGGCCGGACCGGCTCCGGCAAGACTCTCGCCTTCGGCCTGGCCCTGCTGGCCCGCACCGCCGGGCAGCGCGCCGAGCCCCGTCAGCCGCTGGCCCTGGTTCTGGTTCCCACCCGGGAACTCGCTCAGCAGGTCACCGATGCCCTCACCCCTTACGCCCGCGCTGTGAAGCTGCGCCTGACCACTGTCGTCGGCGGGATGCCGACAGGGCACGTCACTGTCCTGGTCGCGACGAACGTCGCGGCGCGCGGCATTCACGTCGACCACCTCGACCTCGTCGTGAACGTGGACCCGCCGACCGACCACAAGGACTACCTCCACCGCGGCGGCCGTACCGCGCGGGCCGGCGAGTCCGGCAGTGTCGTCACCCTGGTCACCAACAACCAGCGCCGCGACATGACGCGCCTCATGGCGGCCGCCGGCATCGTGCCCCGGACCACCCAGGTCCGCTCCGGCGAGGAAGCACTCAGCCGGATCACCGGCGCCCGGACCCCCTCCGGCATCCCCGTGACGATCACCGCGCCGACACCCGAGCGGCGCAAGCGCGGCACGGCCTCCCGCGGTCGACGCAACCCGGCCGCGGCTGCCCGGCGCGTGAGCGGGCGACAGTCCGCCTTCGATGCGGCGGCCTGAGCACCGCGTGGTCCGGAAGCTGACCCATCTCTGCAGGAGGCACGTTGTGACACTGGTCCAGATGCAGCCCCACCCGGCGAACGCCGGCCTCGCGCCCCGGACGGCGCTCAAGGCCATGAACACGGCCGGGCCACAGGTCAGCGACGACATGACCGTCGAGGTGGCCCTGTCCGTCATGGCCAGTGCCAGGACCGGACACCTGAGGGTCTGCGACAACGACAGCCTGTGCACCGGACTGGTCACCCGGGCCCAGCTCACCATCGTCCGCGACGGCCCCGCCTACACGGACCGGCTCCAGCTGCGCGACATCCTCGGCGACCGCGGGCCGCACACCTCGCCCGCCACCATGATGGCCGAGCACGCCACGCACCGCCGCCGGCTCGCTACCCAGTCCGTCGTGGACGAGCAGGACAGCGCCCCGGGCGTCCTCGCCCTGGCCCTCTGAACCGTCTCACCACGGCGGAACAATCCCCTTCTTCTCCCTGTGAGGCATCGTGCGCTGTGTCATCGCCCGCTTCCCGTTCGAACTCACCAAGAGCGGCGTCCTGGAATCCATGAAGGGCATCAAGCCCGAGGAGGTCGTCGGCGAGTCCGTGACCATCGGCCGCCGCGCCTACCCCGTCAAGCAGGTCGGCGAGGTCATCACCCGCCAGGATCGCCGCGACTTCAGCGCCGACGAAGTCCTGCGGGCCATGACCAAGCTCGGCTTCACCTGCCGCAGCCTCCCCCGGACCGCCGCGCCCACCCGCGCCCTCAGCCCACTCCAGCACGCCTCCGCGATGCTCGGCACTCCGGTGGCCGTCTGACCATCTGGCCACCTGGCCGATGGGAAGCGCGAGCTGACACCTGAACAGTCGGGAGGGCCCGACCGGCACACGCCGGTCGGGCCCTCCCGCGTACCGGTGAGTTTCTCCACGCGGCGCGACGTCAGTGATCGGAGTAGCTGAAGTCGCCCATGGTCCAGGCGCTGACATCCGCGATCGAGACGCGGTACATCCCACCCGTCTCCGGAATCCCCACCGTGCCCTGAAGGATCCGCGCCATATGGAAGTGCAGATACGCGGGCGGCCCGTCCCCCCGCGTCGTAGCGGTGAACGCGGCGGAGAACTCGCCCAGACGGGACGAGTCCGTCAGGACCTCCGACACCCGTTGCCTCCACACGGCTTCGGGCGCCAGCCGGCCGGTGATGACAGCACCACCGGTGACCACGGTCAGGGACATCTGATTGTTGTGCCCGGACTCCACCAGCGTGGCGACGTCAACGAGCAGCTCGTCAGGCTTCGACATGAGAGCCGATCCTATTCGCGGGTCGTCCCGTCCGTCCCCTCGACCGGTCGTACTGCCGAGCGAGACGGGCAGTCACCGTCTTCCCCTCAGAGGCCCGCCGGCTGATCGCGGTCGCTCTGACGAGTCGGTTGACCACGGGCCGGCCGAAGTCTCCGGCGAGGTCGATTACCTCCTCACGAGACACACAAAAATCTCTATTGGCCAGAGTAGACATTGGGTGGTGACGTGGTTATGGTTTCTCTCGTAACCCAGAGAGACAGCAAGACCTGGCAGAGACGAACTGCCGGTAGTACATGTAGTTGCAGGGCGGTGCGGCAGTGGAGTTTCGAAGCCAGGGTTGTTGAAGGACGGCGACGGGACTGACAGCCGGACCGGGTGGCCCGCAGTGAGGGGCCGCCGGAGCGGGACCGCTGTCGTTGCGGTGCCCGTGAGTGCAGTCCGCAGTACCCAGCAGTGAAGTGACTGAGCGGTACCTCGGTGAAGGCGTCGGCTGCGGACGCGCGCACCGGGAAGTTCGGCAGTGGGGTTCCAAGCCAGAGCAGACGCAGGACGGGCAACGGGGCTGGCTGCCGAAGAGTGGCGCTGTCACAGGCCACTGAGCAGTTCGCACACCAGCAGTACGCAGTAGAGCAGTACCAGTAGTACGCAGTACCCCCATGGTAGGTAATTGATCACCGAGGGAAGAACGGAGGAGCCCGCGCCATCAGGATCGCCTGGGCTGGAGTCTTTGGCCCGGGTACCGCAGGACATCGATAGTGAGGTGGTCTCCGGTCAAGCAACCGCGATCCCCGCACACCCGACAGCAGCCAGGTCGGGGCCGCGGATACAGAATGCCGGTGCAGTATCAGGGCCGGCAGGTGGTGTAGTAGTTCCTTCGGGGCCCTGGTGCCGTACGGCACCAGGGCCCCTCCACGCGTTCCACAAGAGAGGTGCAAGTGACAGCAGACGACTCGTACGGCCGTCTTGACGACGACGACTACCCCGCCTACACGATGGGCCGGGCCGCCGAGATGCTCGGCACCACCCAGGGCTTCCTCCGCGCCATCGGCGAAGCCCGTCTGATCACCCCGCTGCGCTCGGAGGGCGGCCACCGCCGCTACTCCCGCTACCAACTGCGCATCGCCGCCCGCGCCCGCGAACTGGTCGACCAGGGCACGTCCATCGAGGCCGCCTGTCGCATCGTCGTCCTGGAAGACCAGCTGGAAGAGGCGCAGCGCATCAACGCCGAGTACCGCCGCGCCGCCGAATCGGCAGAGCCGCCGACCGCGGACTGAGGCGGTGCCCGCCGGACACCGGCGGGCACCCCGCACAGGTGCAGGCGATTCCTCTGGTGACGGAGTGTGCGGACGTGTACCGTCCCGGTGAGTTGTCGTGGTTCGGAAGTTCCCTCTGCCCACCCCTTCGGTGTGGGCGTTTTGCTGTGCTGTGCCGCAGGAACCAGGACGATCACCTCCGCCTTCCGCATGGAGCGGGAGACGTCAGTCGACTGGAAGGCATGAGACATGGCTACGGGAACTGTGAAGTGGTTCAACGCGGAAAAGGGCTTCGGCTTCATCGCTCAGGACGGTGGCGGCCCGGACGTCTTCGCCCACTACTCGGCGATCAACTCCTCGAGCTTCCGTGAGCTCCAGGAGGGTCAGGTCGTGACGTTCGACGTCACCCAGGGCCAGAAGGGCCCCCAGGCGGAGAACATCAACCCGGCCTGACCTTCCCCACCCCTCCGGCGGAACCGGGATCCTCTGGGTCCGGCCGCAGGCTACGGCGGCCCCGGACCGCCCCGGTCCGGGGCTCGCTCACGCAATCATGCGGGTTCTGGATGTATGCGTGTGGGGTGCTGGCCGGGAAACGACGGTACTGGGCAGGAGCTTCGCCTCCTCCGTCCCCTGGCAGCACCGCATGCCACAACGTGCCAGTAGCGGCGGTGAACAGCGGTCGACAAGGCATCGGCCAAGGTGGCAAGAACAGTACCTTCAGTGGATGTTCTCGCAGGTCAGCAGCTCTGTGGTCCATCACGTGCAGAGTGATTCCCAAGCTCAGAGCGCGAGTTCGATTCTCGTCACCCGCTCTTGAACGAAGGCCCAGGTCAGCGACCTGGGCCTTCTGTGTTGCCTGAATCCTTCAGCGCCGCGCACTATCCGCGTGCCACAAGTGCCGCAACGGCACGTCAGATTGGACCCTCCCCAGCCGCCGACGTCTCGACGGTCACGAAGATCCGGTCCAGGTGGTGATGGAGTACCTCGATGGCCGACTCCGGACTCCGCTGGCCCACGAGGATGCTGGTGCCCATGGTCGCCGTCATCGCGAGCAGACTGATCGCCTCTGTGCGCGCGTCGACGCCGGGATCGGCCAGGCCTGATGCCTGGGCCTGTTCGAGCAAGCCTGTCAGGGCGTTCTCCGCGGCGTCGGGGTTGTCGAGGAAGGGCTGAGCAGCCAGCGCCTCATCGGTCACGGACAGGATCGAGTAGGAGCTGTAGAGGAGGTGGAAGGTGCGGCTCTCCTCGTCGGTGGGGAGGGACGCCAGGAGGATCGCCTCGATGGTCGCGCGGGGGCCCGGGTCCGGGCCGGCGGCAGCCAGGCGGGTGCCCACGCGTGCAGTGAAGCGATCGGTCAGGTGCTGGACCCCGTAGAAGAGCAGCTTCTCCTTGGTCTCGAAGTAGTACTGCACGAGCCGGAGTGACACTCCGGCCTCCGCGGCCACGTCGCGCATGCCGACGGCGTGCAGTCCTCGCCGCCCCGCGACCCGGATGAACGCATCAGCGATCTGGGTGCGCCGCTCCTCGTGATCCACGCGCTTTGGCATGTGCCGGTGTCTCCGCCCGTCGGTGGTGGGGTTCGCCGTCCGCTCTCTCCGGACACCTTTATGGTACCGCCGTACCACCCCCATGGTACGGTCGTATTACGAAGAACGGATCTTCCCGGAGGTGCCCCGTGCCCGAGAACACGACCCGTGTGCGCCGCGACGTCGGCCGCTACGTCAACGACACCCTGCGCGACCGCTACTTCGCCGCCAGCGACGTCCTCTACGCGATGGGCGCACCCGTTCGTTCCGAGACGGACGTCGAGACGAGCTTCGGCACCACGCACGTCTACCGGTACGGTCCCACGGACCCCGCCGCCGAATCCCGCACGCCGGTCGTCCTGATCCACGGCGCGGGCTACTGCTCGGCGATGTGGTATCCCAACACCCCCGCGCTCAGCGGCGAACGGCCCGTCTACGCGCTCGACACCCCCGGCGACGCCGGGCGCAGCGTCCACCGCGAGCCCATGTGGCAGCCCGAGCGTGCCGCCCAGTGGATGGACGAGGCCCTCGACGCGCTCGGCCTGGACCGGGTCCACCTCGTCGGCTCCTCATATGGCGGCTGGCTGGTGCTCAACCAGGCGCACCGCCGACCCGGACGGCTCGCCTCGGTCACCGCCCTCGACCCCGGCGGCCTGGAGAAGGTGGGCCTGCGCTTCTTCGCCTGGGTCTTCGTGAGCCTCTTCGCCAGCTTCGCCCCCAAGGCGCTGCGCCCCCGCCTCGCCTCCTGGCTGGAGCAGCCGGTCATCGCCGTTCCCGAGTTGCGGAAGTGGGTCCAGGTGGGCGCCCGGGCCTTCAGGATCCGCCGCCCCGCACCGCTGCCGCTGGCCGAGGACGCGCTGCACTCCATCCGGACCCCGCTCTACGTCATCATGGGCAAGCGCAGCCTTCTGGTACACCCGCAACGGCAGTTGGAGCGGGTGCCGCGCCTGATCCCCGGGGCCCGCGCCGAGATCATCGCCGCGACGGGCCACGGACCGCAGATCGACCATCCCGACGTGGTCAACGCCCGGATGCTGAGCTTCATGAAGGATGTCGACTCCCTCGACCCGGCCGCAGTCGACGCGTAGGGCCTGCGGCTGGGGAACACTGGCGCCGGTGTGGCGGCTGCAGTCAGAGCAGGTGCAGCGGTGGTACGACCAGGACCACGGCGAGGAGACGTGGCCTTGTCCGGGGGAGCGCCTGGGTCTCGAACCATCCGCCGGAGGCGAGCATGTGACGGCGAGCCGTGCCAGGGGTGGGAGCACCGAGTTCGACCGGGTCGATGCCGAGGTTGGCAAGTTCGACGATCCGGTCGGCGACGGCCTTCACCTCGGCGCGCAAACACCGGGTGATTCCCAAGCTCAGAGCGCGAGTTCGATTCTCGTCACCCGCTCTTGAACGAAGGCCCAGGTCAGCGACCTGGGCCTTGTTTGTTGTCTAGACCTCTCAGGTTTCTCGGCCGGTGCGGTCGGCACCCTTGCCGCGTACGGCCGGCGAGCCCGCCGATCTGGTTCCTGCCGTCGCGAGCGATCACGCCGGCGACGGCAGAGGACAGCGTGCGCTGGGCACTTGTGCTCCACGGTGAATTCCGTGTCGGTGCGGTGCGCGTCGCCCTAGCGTGTACCCATGGGTGAGGACATGTGGGCGGGAGTGCGGGAGCGGGTGCTCCGGCTCACCGAACACTCCGGAGCGGGCAAAGTCTTCGGGGCACAGGGGCATGGCTTTCGCCTCGGTCCGGTCATGAGCGAGGAACAGCTCCGGGCGCTGGAGGCGGACCTGGGCGTGGGTCTTCCCGCGCAGTATCGGAGTTTTCTCCTCCATGTCGGAGGAGGGGGAGCAGGCCCCGACTACGGCCTGATGACACCGACCTTGGGCGACGGCGGGTGGCAGTGGCGCGGCATCGGACTCGCCTTCTCTGCGCAGCCGACCACCGCCGAGTTCGCCGGACGGCCCTTCGTGGCCGAGGCGCTGCAAAGTGAGCTTGCCGCGCTTGAGGCGCAGGAGCCCGAGAAGGACGCCTTCGCGGCCGAAGAGAAGTTCCGCCGCGCGTACGCGGCCTGGGATGCGCGCTACGAGGAGCTGTATGACGCGCAGGAGGCGGGCGCGGTGTTCCTCAGCGAGCAGGGATGCGGCTATGCGTCGCTGATGGTGATGACGGGCCCGCACCGAGGTGCCATCTGGGAGGATCTGAGACCGATGGACCGGGGGATCGAGCCGACCGGGCATGACTTCGCGTACTGGTACCGAAGTTGGCTCGAGCGCACCGAGCAACGGCTCGAAACCTGACAGGGTGAGGACCATGCAGTACTGCGAACGCCATGAAATGCACAACTGCGCAGAATGCGCTCCGCACGCCCCCCGCGGCAGCGCACCCACCAGCGAATGGGACGGCTGGCCGGTGGCTGCGATCATCATCCACGCCAGCGGCAAGGCCCACCTTCCCGGCTGCACGCACATCGTCCCGGCCGACATCCGGCCACCCCGCTACGGCTGGGTGCTCACCCCCTCACCCGGGGCATGGCGTCGTCTCGCGCCCTCCAGCCCGCTCCGCGCCACCCAGGGCAACCTCGAGCGGGCGGCTGTGAGCCGCTGCGAGAGTTGCGACACGACGCAGTAGGGACGCCACTCGACTCCTTGGCGGGGGAAGAACCTGCCCATTCAAGCTGAGCCGACCGTGCCCCAACCATGCCCTTCGGAGCAGTGAACAGCGGTCAGAACGAGTACGACCGGATCACCGCCAAGAGCCACCCATGAGAGCGTTCCCGCAGGTCAGATAGCTGACGATCCCACCGAGCAACGGTGATTCCCAAGCTCAGAGCGCGAGTTCGATTCTCGTCACCCGCTCCATGACAAAGGCCCTGGTCAGAGACCAGGGCCTTGTTTGTTGTCTGAGACCTGCTCCATGCGTCGCGTGCCACATCCGTGCCAGATGCCCGGTAGTCCCCTCCCTGTCAGACTCTCGTGAGACATGAGGACAATCGAGTCTTCTGTTGTTAGCAGGGCGAGAACAGCGCGACAAGTCCCAGCCGTTCAAGGGTGCGTACGACCCGGCCAATAATGAGGCGTGGGTCAACAAACAGCTGGCGAAGCAGATCGAAAAGCGTGGACGTATAGTAATTATTGACATCCGGAATGCAAATCAAGCAGCAATCGACAGCGTCAAGGCAGCTATTGAAAGCCGCGGTTGAGGAGATCGTGTCATCTGGTACCCGTAAGAACTGGAAGCCGATCGTGCTCCCCACTGATC
This sequence comes from Streptomyces sp. NBC_00984, assembly GCF_045162475.1. Classification (NCBI taxonomy): domain Bacteria; kingdom Bacillati; phylum Actinomycetota; class Actinomycetes; order Kitasatosporales; family Streptomycetaceae; genus Streptomyces; species Streptomyces sp. NBC_00984. Next base: position 4,831,387 of record NZ_CP108734.1, on the reverse strand, counting down.
CGGAAGCCACGCGGCAACTGCAGGAATGGCTTGCCTCGGGGGAGTACAACCTCAACGGCATGGAGCGTGACTTCCGGGGCGCCGACCTCTCGGGCGGGGACTTCTCGAATGCATGGTTCACCGACGCAATCCTGGTGGGCGTACGACTTGTCGGCACGTCCTTCTACCGGGCCGACCTTCAGTCGGCCGATCTGACCGGAGCGGATCTGACCGGAGCGGATCTCGTCAGGGCGAACCTGGACGAGGCCGTGCTCCGATCGGCGCGGCTCGACGGGACGGACATGGTCCGGGCTTCGCTGTGCGATGCCGACGCGTCGGGAGCAAGCTTCCGCAGAACACGGTTTCTCGGCGCTTCGCTGATCGACACCGATATGAGGGGAGCGGACCTGACTGATGCCGTCCTTGACGAGAACTTCTTCGAGATCAAAGTCGACGACGCTACAGTGGTGCGCGGCCTGACCGGCACCGTTTTCGGGCCGATCACCGTTTTCAGCGGCGAATCGTCCCGAGAGCTGGCCGACGCAGAACTCGAGGCGTGGATCGGTGCGCGAGGCGGACAGGTGCGAGTGATTCCTCCGCGCCGCCCGTCACAATAGGGCCCGGCATCGTCCAGCCGGTTCCATGAATTCCGCAGCAGGTGACTGGTTTCGCCGAGCTGCCCGTTCTTCTGGTTTCGAAATCGAGCAGCTCTTCGGGCGACGAGCTCAGAGGAGCCAGGAGCCGTCCCATGCACCGCCATCGTGAATTGTGCGGCACGGATTTCGACGGTCGGCCGACGGACGACATCGACGACGTGATCCACGACGCGCTCGAAAGTCCCCGTCACACCGGACCCGCGTCCCCGGCCTCGTCGCCTTGATGAACGCCTCCGGAGCCGCCCGAGATCGAGCGGTTGCCGGCTCGCGTGGTGCGGACGCCCTGGGGCCATGCGGCGGGATACGGGACGGTGATCCGTGCCGCCGCGGACGGCGGCATCGAGACGACGGCCGACCACGCATGATCGGAGAAAACATCGCATGACCAAGGACGTGATCGCGCTCACCAGGCGAATGCCGGACGCGTTGAGTATCTTGGCGGGCCTGCTCGCGGGTGGCCCGGACCTGCTGGTCGAGACCGCCGGCCAGGGCGCTGTGGTCCAGCTGTGTGACGCCGACGGGCGGCCGCTCGTCTCGATCGAGGTGCCGCTGCTGCTCCAGGTACAGGGTGAGGCGAACCGGCTGCTGGGGCCCGGCGTCGAGCCGCCGGGCGACGGTCCGGCGTGGTGGGTCGAGGCCCGCGCCGCCGCGGGCGTCCCCCAGGCCGAACAGCTCGCGGGTGCCTTCGCAGCCCGGCTGACCATGCTCCTGGGCGGCAGGGTCTGGCCGCCGGACGCCCCCGGCACCGTCGGGGCGGCCCGCCCGGTCGATGTCTCCGGCGTCACTGCCGTACCGGCCCCCGCTGCCGCCCAGCCGGCCGTCGACATGCTCACCGACAAGGCTGCCGTCGTACTCCAGGACCGACCGGTCGTCCCCATGACCAGCTGGCTCTCCGAGGCGCTGCGGGCCACCGTGGACAGCGACCGGTCCCTGCAGATCGTCACCCCACCGCACTGCCGTCTCTCCCTGCCCACCCGCATGCTGCTGCAGTCCACACCCTCGCGCTGGGTGGTCCAGGACGAACGGTGCGGCTATTACGACGGACTGACCGGCGCGGTACTGCGCTGGCAGGACGACGCCTTCTCCCCGGCCCGGGACGAAAGCGGTGAGACTCCGGTGGCAGAGGCCTTCACAGAGGTTCGGCCCAGCGGCGAGCGCCAGCTCGTCGTTTCCTTCCGCACCCTGCACCCTCCCAGGGCGGACCTCGTCCTCGGCGGCGCGCTGGAAGCCGCCTGGCAGGCGCTGGCCGGTGGCCCGCCGGCCGGCTGGGGAACATCGGAGCTGGCCGGTCTGGCCTGGTCGAGGCGGCAGCTGACCGAGCTGGCGTACGAACGTGCCCCACGGCCCACCTGGACGGTGGTCGTCGGCGCCCCAAACCGGCCCGCCGTCGCCACCCTGCGAGTGATCCGCACCCCGGAGGGCGTGGAGGAGGACATCACCCTCACCGTGGGGCACGGTGAGGGTGAGAAGCCGGCCCTGGAGGCACTGCCGGAGCTGGCCGACGAACTGGTGACCCGGCACGGACTGAAGACCATGCTGTGCCAACTGCGCGCGGCACGCCGGGACCTGAGCACCCCGCCCCACTTCGAGCACCCGCCGCTGCCCTACGCCTTCGTACTGGGCCCCGCGGAGGTCCGGGAAGCAGGACGCGACACCGCGAGCAGGACACCGCTCAAGGAACGCCCGGTGCAACTGGGCCCGAACGCCCGGCCCGGCTTCTACTACCCACTCGGCGACGGAGAGACCCCCGAGAACTGGTACGCACTCGAGCAGCTCATGCGCCACCTGCGAGGGGCACCGCCCGCCTGAACAATCACGCCCGGTGCGCTCGGTCGCGCGCTGCGTCCGACCGGAAGACGGACATGCTGGTGCCGACGTGCCCCGCACAGGAGCGACACCCCGCTTCCCGGCTCTGCCGCCCACCAACCTGGCAAGGCCCTCGGAACGGATACATGGACGGCGGCACGCCAAGCTGACGCCCATACAACCGGGCATCCTGCCGAGCCCCACCACCGCGCCGCGCAACACGACTTTCCTCCCGCCCGGCGTCTCCCCTGACGCCACACAGGAGGCCGTGCCACAACGTGCCAGAAGAGGCGGCAAACAGCGGTCACCAAAGGGCTGAAGCCGCTATCAGGACGAGGCCACCAAAGCGCGTTCCCGCAGTTCACAGGCTATACACGGACCAAGCACCGAGTGATTCCCAAGCTCAGAGCGCGAGTTCGATTCTCGTCACCCGCTCTTCGGTGAAGGCCCAGGTCAATGACCGGGGCCTTTCGCTTGCCCACCACGCCGCCGCTACCGGAGCTCGCCCCGCCGCGAGTGCCGGAGCGCCCGCAAGCCGCACTTCCTCCGGGTCACTCGACCTTGACTGACGAGGCCATGGGAGCAAGCGCAAGCCTGTGCATACTTCAGTATGCTTGGTGTATGTCCTCAACGACTCGCATCACCGTCACGCTGCCCAGCGACCAGGTGGCGGAGCTCCGCAAGCTCACGGACAACGTCTCCGGCTACGTGGCGGAAGCCGTAGCCCGCCAAATCAGGCACCAGCTGCTGGGCGACGATCTACGACGCCATGAACAAGAGCACGGACGCTTCAGCGACGAGGAGCTCGCCGAGGCCCACTCGAAGATCTTTGGTGCCGTCGGCTCCACCAAGGACGCGGACGCCGCGTGAGTGAGCGCATCGAGACCGTTGTCCTGGACGCGGAAGGACTCTCCGCCTGGATCGCGCAGGACCGCAAGTTCCTCGCGATGTTGCAGGTGTTCCACGACATGGGAGCCGACCTTGTCATCGGGGCGAACACCATCGTGGAAGTCAGCCACTCCCGTACCAACATCCCACGCCTGAACTGGGCCCTGTCCCGCATCAAGGTGGAGCCAGTCACCGAACAGGCGGCCAAAGCAGCAGCGGAACTCCTCAAGGGCGCCGGACTGCACGGGCACAAGTACGCCATCGACGCCACTGTGGCCGAGGTCGCACTGCGCCAGCCGAAACCGGTCGCTCTGCTGACGTCCGACAGCGACGACATGACCAAGCTCTGCGGCAGCCGGGTTCGCATCATCCCTCTCTGATCCACAAGCCCACTTCGAGAAGCTGCGCCTCGGGGCGCCCTTGTGGGGCGAACCGCGGCATGCAGCTTGGCGGACACCGCTGCATCGCCACCGCCCGTGCCCCATCCGTGCCCAGCGGAACGGTCAACAGCGGTGAACAGCGGTACCGGGAGTCCCCGGCAGAAGGATGTCCAGAATTGCTATCGCCAGGTCAGACGGTATGCGATCACCACAAGCACTGCTGATTCCCAAGCTCAGAGCGCGAGTTCGGTTCTCGTCACCCGCACTTCTTCGGAGCCTCAGGTCGACGACCTGGGGCTCCGGTGCTGTCCGAGGGGTAGGAGGTGACCCGGCCTTCGGCCAGGTCAATCGCGGCGGTGAGGGGATGCCCGCGGTTCAGGAACTACCGCGGGAGGACGGCGAAGGGGTCTCCGTGGGCATCGGGGCGGGCTGGGCGGCGGTCTGGTTCGCCCGGGTCATGTAGGCCAGGACCAGCTCCTCCAGGTCGAGGGCGTCCACGGTCCAGGAACCGGAGGCCGGCAGCCCGTCGTCGGCGCGGACGATCGCGGTGCTCTCCCGCGGCGTGTGATCGACGCCGACGCACTCCACCGCCGCGGGCAGCGCCGCGAAGGCGTCGCGGGCCCCGACAAGCCGGTAGTGGCTCGCCAGCAGCTCGGACACATCGCCGGCGAGCTGGATCCGGGATCCGGCCAGCACGACGAGGTAGTCGCAGACCCGCTCCACGTCGGCGAGCGCGTGCGAGGAGAGGATCGCGCCGGCACCCAGTTCGGAAACGGACTCCATCAGGCTGTCCAGGAAGCCGGAGCGGGCCAGCGGGTCGAGCGCCGCGGCGGGCTCGTCGAAGATCAGCAGCTCCGGTCTTTTGGCTGCCGCGACGGTGAGTGCGAGCTGGGCGCGCTGACCGCCCGAGAGCCGGCCCGCCTTCCGTTCCGGGTCCAGTCCGATCCGGGCGATCCGCCGCTGCGCGAGCCGACCGTCCCAACTCGGGTTCAGCCGGGCGCCCATGCGCAGGTGGTCCGCGACCGACAGGTCGGTGTATACGGGCGTGTCCTGCGCGACGAAGCCGACCTTGGCCAGGTGGGCCGGGTTCGCGGCCGGCTCCGCGCCGAGCACGCGGATGCTGCCCGAGCTCGGCCTGATCAGCCCGCAGGCCATGTTCAGCAGCGTCGACTTGCCGGCGCCGTTGGGACCGACCAGGCCGACCACCCGCCCCTGCGGGATGTCCAGGTCGCAGTCGGTCAGCGCCGGGTGGTGGCCGTAGCGCTTGCCGAGCCGCACGGCTTCCAGTACCGGTGTCATGTGTTCCTCCCGAATCAGCCGCGCGAGCCGCGGTTCTCGCGCGACTTCCTCACGAACCGGTAGATGCCGTAGCCGACCGCGAGAAGGACGGCCAGATTGAGGGCCCACCATGCGTACAGCAGCGGGCTTCGCACGGTCTTCTCGGCCTGGGCGGCCGAGGCTGCGAGCGCAAGAGGAGCGGAGATGAGGTCTGCCATGGCCACAGCCTGCTGACCGCGCCGCAGTCCCCGCACCGACCGGAAGAACGGTTCAGGTGCCCCCGAGTCGTACTTTCGGCCGGTTCAGCGGCCGGTGGTGATCGCCTAGCGTGAGCCCGGTGAGCACGGGACATCGACCGGCCTGGGGGCCGAGGGCCGCCGTCAACACCATCCTGGGGGTGGTGTTCTCCGTGGTGTTGGCCCTGATGGCCGTCCAGTACGCCGGCCAGGGCCGCGCCTGGGCCTTCGACAGCGCGGTCGGCACGGTGATCTGCCTGGTCGCGCTGGGACGAGAGCGGCACCCGGGCCGGGCGGCCGTCATCGGCCTCGCCGTCGCGGGGATCGCCGGCCTGACCGCCCGGCTCGCCCACCTGCCCGGCGAGCCCGGCGCCGCCGCGGTGCTGGCCCTGCTCGTCCTCGGCGGCTCCGCGATCAGGGCGCTGCCCTGGCGCCAGGCGGGTGGCATCGCGGTCGGCGGGCTGGCGCTCATGGCCGTCGGCCTGCTGTCCAGCGAGGCTCCCAGCACCCCGTTCCGGGTCGGTACGCAAGTCTGGGTCCTCGCGCTCGGGATCGGGCTCGGGCTGCGCCTCCTCGACTTCCGCCGCCGTGCGGCCGCCGAAGCCGTGCGGCGCGAGGAGCGCCTCGCCCTGGCCCGGGAGCTGCACGATGTGGTCGCCCACCACATCACCGGCATCGTGGTGCAGGCCCAGGCCGCCCGTCTGGTCGGCCGACGACGACCCGAGACACTGGACGGCGCCCTGCCCGACATCGAGGAAGCCGGCAGCGTGGCGTTGGCCGCCATGCGCCGCGTCGTCGGCCTGCTGCGGGACACCGACGACGCGGCCACGACCTCCCCCACTGTCGCGGGCCGGGAGCAACTGACCGACCTCGTCCGCCGGTTCGAGGGCCACGGCCCCGAGGTCCACCTGCACCTGCCCGCTGACCGGGTGGCCTGGCCGCCGGAGGTGAGCACCACCGTGTACCGGATCGTCCAGGAATCACTGACCAACATCGCCCGGCACGCCGCACACGCCCGCTCGGCCACCGTCCACATCGCCCAGGAGCATGACGGCGTCACCGTCACGGTCCACGACGACGCTCCGGGCGGTCCGGCCCGCCATCTGCATCAGGGCGGCTTCGGGCTGATCGGCATGCGCGAACGGGTCGAGGCCCTCGGCGGCACACTCACCGCCGGCCCGGAGCACGACACCGGCTGGTCCGTCCTCGCCACCCTGCCGTTCCCCGTGGGAGACCGCCGTTGAGCATCACCGTCCTGCTCGCCGACGACCAAGCGATGGTCCGCCGCGGCCTGCGGCTCATCCTGGAGGACCAGGAGGACATCTCCGTGGTCGGCGAGGCGGCGGACGGCGCCGAGGCGGTCGAGCTGGCCCGGCGGATGCGCCCGGACGTCTGTCTGGTCGACATCCGGATGCCGAAACTGGACGGCATCGAGGTCACCCGGGCCCTGGCAGGCCCTGGCGTGGCCGACCCGCTGCGGGTGGTCATCGTCACCACCTTCGACCTCGACGAGTACGTCCGCGGCGCCCTGCGCTCCGGGGCCGTCGGCTTCATACTCAAGGACGCCGGCCCGGCCCTGCTGGTCGAGGCTGTCCGCGCCGCGAACAGCGGCGACGCCCTGATCTCCCCCTCCATCACCCTGCGTCTGCTACGCGACCTCGCCCCCGCCCGGAGGGCGACCGCGGCCCGGCCCGTCCAGCCGCTCTCCGCCCGCGAGATCGAGGTCGTCCGCGCCATCGCCAGGGGCCGTACCAACCAGGAGATCGCCGCCGCCCTGTTCATCTCCCTGAGCACCGTCAAGAGCCATCTGGCGACCATCCAGACCAAGCTCCGAGTCCGCAACCGGGTCGAGACCGCCGCCTGGGCCTAATGCCGCCGCAGGTCCGGTCCGGAGGAAAGCCCGGCAGCACGACGAGTCATGTCTGTCTGCTGGTGCCGGGGGTCCGGGTCTTGATGTCAGTGCGGGCGAGCCTCACTCACCGCACGGGGAAGCCGAAGGAGTACCCCTGCTGCTTCAGCCAGGGCAGGATCTCGCGCAGCGCGGCCAAGGTCTGGGAGCGATCCCCGCCCGCGTCGTGGAAGAGGACGGTCGGCCCGTTGGAGATCTCCCTCTTGACGGTGGCGACCATGGTGTCCACACCGGGACGCTCGAAGTCCTTGGAGTCGACGTTCCAGCCCAACGGCCGCATCCCCCGGGACGCGGCAAGGTGCCGGCTGTACGGGGTGAAAGCGCCGCCCGGGGCCCGGTAGTACTGCGGCCGGACGCCTCCGGACGCCTTGGTGATCATGCGTTCCGCATCCAGGATCTGCTGGGACTGGTATGCCTCGGACTTGGTGTCCATGGCGGTGTCGTGCGAGATCGTGTGGTCGCACAGCCGGTGCCCGGCCGCCACGACCTCCTTGACCAGGTCCGGGTGTGCCTGGGCCTGCGTGCCCACCATGCAGAACGTGGCCTTCACACCGTTGTCCTTCAGCAGTTGCAGCACCTGCGGCGTCCAGACCGGGTCCGGTCCGTCGTCGATGGTGATGTTGACGCCCCGGGCGCCGCGGTCCGAGGCGTGCGCGATGTCCGCCGCCACCTTGGTCACGGTCCGGTCCTGGGGCCGGGCGTCCGGCGATGAGACACGCGCTTGCGGCTGCCGTCCTCCGGCGGTGTCGGCCTGCGCGGTCCACACCGAGGTGGCAGCGGCCACCGCTGTCACTCCGAGCGCCGCCGCGAGAAGCCGGCTGTGCCATCCCCTTCCCTTGTGCTTCGCCATGTCCGCCCGCCCCTTTGCTGTCTCCGCCGATGCCCTGCACTCATCAAGACATACGAAGGCCCGTGCAAGCTCCCTCTGTTACCGATCGCAGACGAATCCGCAGGGGACCGGCGACAAACGCAGGAGCCCCGCGACAGATGAGGGGGCGCAACGGCCTCCGGGGGGGGTGCCAGCGGGGGCGGCGGACGCTGATCCGCTCGGCGCCCTCCCGAACCCCGGTTGACCAGCAGATCCACCTGTCCCGACGAGCCTGAACCATCCCACCGGAAACATGAACTCCGGCGCCCACCCGACGCGACAATCGGGCCGGCGGCCTGCCTGCACGCCCCGACAAACGAAGAGGAGCCCGTCAGCAAGCTGACGGGCTCCCGGGAAAGATCGAAGCTAACCTGCCATCAGGTCAGATCGTCGGTGTGTCATCGACGATCTCCTTGTGCGGTTCGACAATGAACCTCCAGCCATCGCTGGGCTCCAGGAACCGCACTCGGGTCGGGTAGATGTCCAGGGCACGGCGGTCGCGGTTCTGGTTGTTCGTGTTCTTCCGCCCCCGGGCCGGCTCCTCGTACAGGTCGACCTTGACGTCCGGCACCTCGACGGTTTCCTCGCTCCAGCGCTGAACGATCCCCGCGCCGAACGCGTCCCGTGCGGCGGAGTAGAGCGACTCCAGGGATTCCTTCTTCCCGTCAGGCACAAAGAGGGCGAGGTTCAGGAGGACGCCGGCACTCTGGAGAACCTCGATTTCCTCCCCTGCCTTGTCGGCAATCCAGATCCCGCGCTCTTCGGCATTGTCCGGGAGGACATGAATTTCCTCACCGAAGATCGTCCTCGCAGTGAAGGACCCTCCCTCGAAGTTCTTACCCGGCCCCGTAAGGAAAGCCGGAGCGTAGCAGTCGAGAGGAAGGCCATCCATCTCCGCCGAGACAAAGATGTCGTCCTGGAGGCCCAATTCCGAAACCTCTCCGGCCGTAAGACGTCGAGCCGTAACCTTCTCGGTATTCACGCCATTCCCCTTTTTTCGCGGCGTCCTGTAAATCCATTAGGACTATACCACGAAAACGAACCGCCAATCCCTTTACGTACACCTCCGCCCTCACGGTGGCGCGGTCAAACCCTTCGAGTAATTTCTTCCGACAGGGCAGCAGACAAATCATCTCGTATCGCCGGGCGAAACACAGCCCTCGTAGAGAAATGCGGCGAGACCCAAGAGAAGTGGCTCACCGCTTCGGCGGGGCTTTCGGAACCAAGTCAGCCGCCAAGTGAAATGCGAGCGGCCTTGACCGAATGGCAACCCAGCGACCCAATCGGGCGAACCACGGCGGTCGCCTCCCCGATCACCAAAGCGATCGGCGGCCGAACGGTAGCCGAACGGCGGCCACTGGGCCCGCGCCAATGCCCCCGGGATCGACCTCGTCGGGGCCGACCACTCTCCCATCACCAAGAAGATCCCCCTTGCCGGCCCGGTCAATCAACTGGAGAACAATGAGAACAATGAGAACAAACCCTTCGACAACCGCGACCTCGCCCGCCTCCTTACTCATCGCTCAAACCACCAGCTGCACACGACGCGATATCCTCCGCTCTCATGCCCCGCCCGTGTCCTTCGGAGCGGTAAACAGCGGTCCGTGTCCGCCAGGGTGCCGAAGCACCCAACCGACCGCACCCCTGATGCTGAACAAGGGAAGGTCAAAGCGTGCATGAATGCCGCAAGCTCTGGTGATTCCCAAGCTCAGAACGCGGAATCGATTCTCGTCACCCGCTCCATGACGAAGGCCCTGATAAGAGATCAAAGCGGGTTCATTATCCGGACCACTTCCGTGCTGCCCCGGACCGGGGATCCCACTCCGCCACCCCGCATCACGAAATCGAATTCAGGCAGCCTGCGTCACGCACGCGATTCGGCCATCTCTTTCGAGACCTACCGGGCCCGTCGGCCCAGGAGCGGCTTATTCCGGCCGCTTCCGCCCCGGCCCTGCCGTTTTCTGCCCGGCCGGGGCGGCGGTCGCGCAGAGTGTTCCGCATGACGACACCCGCAGAGCTGCTCCGCTCCTTCGCCCGCACCCGCGCCTCGCTCGACAGCGAGGACGTCACGTACTGGTGGTCCGGAGACGTGTACTCCTGGGCCCCGGACGAGCCCTACCAGCGCGTCTTCGGCTTCGAAGGGCTCAACGTCGCCCGCCTGGTCCAGGACGCCGAGGCCGGCCCGGACGCCTACCAACTACTCACCCGCGAGGCCGCCTTCTACTTGGACCCCGTCACCCGCGAGATCCTGGAGACCTGGCAGGACCTGCCGGTGGTGCACGTCTGGAACGACCCGGCGAACCAGAAGTGGCGCCCCTTCCCGATCCCGACGACCGAGCTCGGCGGACAGGTCTGCTTCAGCCTGGAGATCCCGCTGGCCTACCCCTCGCCGCTGCCGGTGGCCCAGTACCCCGTCCACTCGGCCGGCGACACGTACAAGGCTCTGGAGCTCTTCCAGTTCTTCGCCGACCGCGCCGACCTGGCCGGCCCGGCGCCCAGCGTCCCGGCCACCATGTCGTGGACCCGGATGTCCCCGTGGCTCCCGTGGATGGCCCGCAGTCAGCGGCCCGGCGGCCTCACCTTCCACTGCCGGGGCCGCAAGCTCGGCTCGTACGCCGAGGTCCCCGAGCGCACCCGCGCCTACATCGCCGACCACCACCCGGAGTTCGCACAGGCCCCGGAGAAGTGGAGCGAGCCGAACGAGACCAGTTGGACGTACTTCCGCAAGCTCAACCCACCGAAGTAGCCGTCGGCACCAGTGCCTGTTGCTGCTGATCAACGACCTGTTCATGGCTGGGGTGTTCTGTTGGGTCCGTTGATGGCGGGCTTTTACTGACCGATCGTTCTGCATGGGTCCAAGGCCTCCTGTGTGGCCAGGACCAAGGAATGCGATCCGGACGCCGCGCTGCAGTCGGCCCTTGAGTTGTTCTGGCGGCGCGGCTACGAAGCCACGTCGATGGCCGGCCTCGTCGAGCACCTCGGCATCGGTCGCGCCAGCATCTATCGCAATCCACGCGCACCTGCCCGCATGCTGCTCGTCCTGCTGCAGGGCGTCGTCGAAGCGGAGGTTGTCGAAGGGGGCCGCCGGGCGGGCCCCGGCCTCCGCGAAGATCTCGCCGTCCGAGAGGGTGCCGTCCTCCCGTACGTCGAAGGCGCGGCGGATGAAACCTGCCCGGGTGTCGGATTCGCCGCGCTCCCCGAGATCCTTGAGGCGCATGTCATCGCCGGCAGCGCCTCAATGCTGGTGAAGGTCAGGACCGCGACCACCGAGCAGTTGCAGGACGTGCTGCGCCGGATCCACGCGATCGACGGAGTCAACGGGACCCGGGCCACGGTGGTCCTGGAGACCCTCTTCGAGCGGCCGGTCTCCCCGCGCGCCGCTGGTCAGGAATGAGCCTTCGAACTCCCGCGCACGGGGATCACGAAGCACGCCGCGGCGGCCAGCACTCCGGCCAGCAGGAAGCCCCGCGCGTAACCGGCCGAGGCGATGAGCCCGCCGAGCAGCGGCGGCGTCAGTGAGGCGGCGAGGTTCTGGCCGGTGTTCTGGACACCCATGGCCCGCCCCGACCAGGCGCTCCCGGCGAGCTCGGCGGTGGCGGTGAAGGCCAGGCCGTTGGTGCTCGCGGTGATCCCGCAGGCCACGACCATGGCGAGGTCCGTCAGCGGCGAGGGCCAGAGGGCGCCCAGCGCGGTCGCGCCCATGACGACGGCGATGCACACGGACAGCTGCCGCATCGGCCGCATCCGGCTGCCGACCCGGTCGGACCAACGGCCCGCCACGACCCGCGAGGCGGCCCCCAACACCTGGGACACCACCAGGAGTTGCCCCGCGTGCACGGCACTCCAGCCCCGGACGTCGATCAGGAACACCATCGCGAAGGCGTTCGTCGCGAACTGCGGAACGCACAGCAGTGCGCTGGAGGCATGGACGCGCCACAAGCCGGAGTGGCGGTAGGGGTTGGGAGCCGGCTCCTGCCCCACGGACCGCGCGGTACGGGGCGGATCCGAGGTCAACGAGCCGACGAGCACGGCGACGACACCGCACAGCACCGCGCAGAACAGGACGGTCCCTGCCACGCCGCTGCGCGCGGCGAGCGTGGGGACCACCAGAGCGGCGATGCCCATGCCCAACGGGGTCGACGTCTGCCGGATACCCATGGCGAGCCCGCGCTCCCGGGCGGAGAACCATCCGACGACGAGCCGGCCACTGGCCGCGGAGACCGAGGCACTCGCCGCCCCGGCCAGCGCCAGGAGCACGCCCAGGGGAACCAGGCCATTCACCGTGGCCCCCAGGGAGAGGAGTACAGCCGTCATGGCCAGACCGGAGGTGATGACGACCCGCTCGCCGAAGCGGTCGGCCAGGGCACCCCAGGCTATGAGCGTCAGCATGAGGCCGACGGTGGGGCAGGCGATCAGCAATCCGACCTGACTGAGCGTCAGCCCGTTGTCCCGCCTGAGTGTCTCCGAGGTGTACGGAAGCCCGTAGAGAAAGGTGCAGGCGACCGTCTGCGCCGCGGTCCCGAGAGCCAGCATCATCCAACGGCGCACGGCAGTCCTCCCTCGCCCCTCGTCCTCCCTGGTGCGTGCAGGATGAAACTATGGCATCACATCCACCATGCAAGACAGGTTGTCTCACATCATGGTCTGAACCGGAGCCGTGTACGGACTGGTCACCGGCGAACAATCTTCGCGAGGGCAACACACCGACTGCGCACAACCTCCCGCAGGTACCGTCACGTTGTTGCCCATGGTCGTCCGGCAGATGGCCCGCGACGCCGCCGCCGAGCTGGGTGGCCGGGAGGCCCTGACCTCGGAGGGCGAGATCCTCACGTACGGCGGCCCCGGAAGCCGGACTCCGGCGTTCCGTCCCGATGTCCTGCTGGCCTTCCCCACTCCGGACGACGCGAAGAGGACGAGATTCCTGGCGGTGGACGCCAAGTACAAGTCGTACGCGGAGAAGAACGTCTCGGCCCCCGACCGTCATCAACTCCTCACCTACATCTCCGGATACACCACCCCCGACTCCCCGCCCGCACTGGTGGTGCACCCGTCTTCGGAGAGTCCCACCGAGCGCGTGCTCCGCGTCGACGGGCCGCGCGGGCACCTGGGCACCATCGTGGTACTGGGACTGCACACCGGCATCACGCCCCGGGCAGCCGCGGAGCCGCTGCGCAAGGCCATCGAGGCCCACGCCTGCGTGAACGGCCCCCGTAGTCCCGCCCCGTCCCGGCACTACGATTGGCCCTCAACCGACGGGGGAAAGGCTGAACAATGAGCGATGACACGGGCGTTGAGGAATCAGCGGATGTCACCGTCCCGGTCGACGTGGACGGCCAGACCGTGCATTTCTCGATCGCCCCCGGCGGACGGCAGACGCAGCCCGAGCTCGGCGAGGAGCAGGAGATCAGCTGGCGCCGCCCGACTCTCGCGCCGGTGCTGGACGGACTCACCAATGTGGCCAGGGCCATGGGCACGCGTCTCCAGCAGACCGGGGCGTCGAAGGCGACGGTCGAGTTCGGGTGCGATGTCTCCCTCGACACCGGTCAGTTGCTCGCCGTCTTCGGCAAGGCCACGTCCAAGTCGGCGTGGAAGGTGACGCTCGAATGGACGGCGCCCGAGACTCCGCCGGGCACCCCCGCTCCGGGGGCGCCGCCCGCCCCCGCTCCGGGGACCCCCGGAGCGTAGGCGTGGACAGCTGGAGAAAACTGCTGGAGGCGGCCACCGTCGCCCTGGATCTCCCGGACGACCGCGGTTGCGGGACCGGGTTCGTTCTCGCTCCGGGCACTGTGGTCACCTGCGCCCACGTCGTGTCGGAGGCGACGCGAGTACGGGGACGGGTCGTCGCCACCGGGCACGAGCTGGTCCTGACCGTCTCAGCCGATGACTGCTACCGCGCCGCGAACGGCCTCGATCTCGCCTTTCTCCACTACGAGCCGGACGAGACGACCTCCTCCGCCCCCACCCCCGCCCACGTACTGACCTCACCCCACACCGCGTTGGCTGATCGGATGTCGGTCTACGGTCATCCGCGCGGGGACTTCCGGGCCGGACAGTGGGCCGCCCTGGAATACCTGGGCGATTCACGGCTCTCCTTCGACGACCCCATGGCGATGCCTCGCGCGTACGGGACACCGGTGGGCGAGGGCTTCAGCGGCAGCCCGGTGGTCAATCGGCGTACGGGCGCGGTGTGCGGAATGCTCGTACGGTCCAACAAGGCCGGCAGCACCCACATGATCCCGCTCTCCGAGATCCTGGCCCGCCATCCGCTCCCCGAAGCGCCCGTGGCCTGGCTGAACACGCTCACCGACGAACAGCTGCGGGCCGGGGAGTTCCGCCATCCCGGTCCGCAGCTGCGGGACTACCTGGCAGCGGCGCGGGACGCCGCGGACGAGCACCCCTACGCGGCGCTGCTGACCGACGTGCGGGACATCCCGCTCTCCTCGGTGTACGTACGGCAGAACGCCTCTCACACCGGCGGCGACGCCGATGAGGACCGCGACCGCCAGCCGCACGTGAAGCGACCGAAGGCCGAGAGCGTGCTCGACTCCGACCGCCATGTGCTGTTCACCGGCGGTGCGGGGTCGGGAAAGTCGAGCCTGCTGCGCCGTCTGACGTTCACCGCCGCCTCCGACTGGCTCACAGACCCGGCACAGGCTCCCCAGTACGTGCCGGTGCGGATCACCGCCGAGCAGTTGCTGAGCCTTCCCTTCCCGGAGGCTCTGGCGACCGCGGTCGGCCGGGACCTGCCCGGTCTGCGGCGTACGCCCACGCCCGAGTTCTTCGAGACGGCGCCCATGCCGGCCGTGGACTGGCTGGTCTGCGTGGACGGCCTCGACGAGGTGCTCGATCCGGACGGCCGCGCCAAGGTCATCCGGATGATCCAGCGCTGGTCCCAGGAGCCCCATCTGCGGTTCGTGGTGGCCACCCGGTCGTTGGTCACCACCGACATGGACCGACTGCGGGTGCTGAAGCGGTACTCGCTCCTCAGCCTCGGCGACCGGCAGATCGCGGAGGTGGCCCAGGCCTGGTTCGAGGCGCTGAAGGTCCCGGACCCCGAGCAGCGAGCCCAGGAGCTGACGGCCGGGCTCCGGCACGGGCGGCTCGGCGAGGTGGCTCGCATTCCGCTCTACATCACCATGATCTGCGTGGTCGCTGCTCTCACGGAGCTGCCCCGCAACCCCGCGGAGCTGTACACGCGGTTCGTCCGGATTCTGCGGGAAAAGGGTTCGCAACGGCTCGCCCGCACCGAGGCGGGCGTCCACAGCATCACCGAGGACCTGCTGAACAGCGTGCACGACGTACTGCGCCCGGCGGCCGAACTGCGGCAGGGCGGGGATACGCGTCCGCTGCTCGACCTGGCCGTCGAGCTGCTCGGCGGGCACGCGCCCGATGCCGCTCCCCCGAAGGAGCTGGTCTCCCGTGCGCTCATGTTCACCGGCCTGGTCACACAGATCGGCGGAGACCTCAAGTTCCCGCACCAGACCATCCAGGAGTACCTCGCCGGATGCGCGATCGCCGACCGGCTGACCCCGAAGGACCCGGAGGCGCTCAGGACCGTACGCCAGTCGATCGCCGCCGAGCAGCCCAACATCGTGCTGTTCATCTCCGCGCGCTGGCACGAACGGGGCATGCCTCTCGAAAAGTTCCTGCGCACGGTCGTGGACGGGGGCGGCTGGCGGGACCTGCTCCTGTGCGCCACGGTCCTGAGCGATGGGCTGGTGATCAACGAGGACATGGCGAGGCAGTTCACCCGAGCGGTGCTCAAATTGCACGGCCGCTCCCTCTCCGTCGGTGATCTCGAACCGACACAGGTACTGGCCCGGCTGTACGCGGTGCTCGACCCGGCGGGCGTGGCAGCCGTGGTCCGTAACCCGGCCGCTCCCCATCGGGCACGCCTCGATGCGCTGTGGCACTGTGCGCGGCGCGACAGCGAGCTGGCGGCGCCCCTCGCGGCCGAGCTCGCTGACGAGCCGGACCTCCCCGTCGGCCTGCGCGTATCGGCGGCCAAGCTGCTCGCCGAAGCGGGTGACCCCACGGCGGCCGGGCTGCGCCTCACCGAACTGGCCCGCGACCCCGGTCACCTGCCCGAGGCCAGGTTCAGGGCAGCAGTCGCACTCCTGACCGTGGACCGCGCCGCCGGCACGACGGTCCTCAGCGAGCTCTTCGCGACCAGCGACTTCCCCAAGCATCACGTCGAATCGGCAGCGCTGGGGATTCATGCCGCATCGGACCCCGCCACACGTGCCCTGCTGGCGGATGCGCTGGCCACCAACCCGGTCCTGGACAAGGGCGATCCGTACATTCTCCGTTACCTCGAATGCCGCCTGTTGTCCCCCGACCGGCCAGAGCTCGCGAGGAACCTGCGCATGGACCTCGCAGCCCCCGTGCACCTGCGGTACATGGCGACATGGGACCTGTCGGACGACGAGGAACACCTGGCCGGTTCCGAGGACGACATCTTCTTCTCCGGCATCCTCCGTGACCCGGAGTCCTCCAGCGACGCCGTCAGTGCAGCCGTCTCCGGCTCTCTCGGGGAGGAACTGGTCGAGCGTGCCGCACGGAACACGCAGCTGGACCGGTACACCCGCCTCGAAGCGGCCACGAGACTCGTTCAGCTCGGCAAGCACACCGTCGCGGCGCAGTGCACGGAGGAAGTCCTCTTCGGCTGCTCGGACATCTGGATCGTCCCCCGCGGGGCCGAGATACTGCGCGAACTCGGACAGCAGGACCGGAGCCGAGAAATCCTTGTCGGCGCCCTGGACAACGGCGAACTGTCCACCGGTGCTCGCATCCGTTGCGCTCCGGCACTGGTCAACATGGGGGCGCAGGACATGGTCGTCGGCGTTCTGAACCGTCTGGCAGAGGATCCTGACACAGCGGCCCACGAACGGTTGGAGGCGATCACGCAACTCCACGCCCTGGTTCCAGCAGCGCCGAACACCTCGTTCACCACCGTCGCGGCCGATGCCACGCTCCCCGGCGGCGTTCGCCACAGTGCAGCGGAAGAGCTCCTGAACAGCGGGGAACGGGACACCGCCTCGGGGCTGCTGCGCCTCTTGGCCGAGGACCGGCTCGTCGGTACGGGCGACCGGATCGACGCACTCACCACATTGGCCGAGATCGACCTCCGTGCGGCTTCGGACACGCTGCACCGGATGCTCGACGAGTCCGGGCTGCTGGACGAGCACCTGTGCCGGCTTCTCGACCTCGCCGACGCCCTCACTCCCGACGCGACGCTCCAGGAACGTCTGCACCTCCTGCTGGAGGACCCAAGCGTTCCCGCCGCATCCCTCCTGGAGATCGAAAGCGACTGCGAGCAGTACCGGACGGACATCGTTCCCCTGCTCCGGAAGGGCATCCTTCGGACAGTGGACGGTCCCTCCGTCGAGCCGCAGATCCGGGCGCGGGCCGTGGCCCGTTCCTTCGGGTGGGTCCCCTACCCGAAGTGGAAGGCCCTCGTTGCCGAACTGAGCACCGATCCGATGGTCGCCCTCAGCCTGTACACCGCCCATGCGGGCATGTCCTCACAAGGAATACACGGTGGGGTCTGGGAGGACCAGTCCCACTACCGGGACCCCGAAAGCATTTCGGCCCCGACGGGAGCCCTCCAGGGACTGGATCCCCACACGGCCCTCGCGCGCTGGCTCCGCCTTCTGGAGCAGCGCCGGCCAGAGGCCGTCACCAGCATGCGCAACCTCGGCCGACTGCCCAGGGAGGCTCACGACAAGAAGCGGGCGAACGACCTGCTCCACTCATGGGCCGCCGACCCCGAAGCCCCGTTGACGGAGAGGATCTCAGCGGCCGAGACCAGCTTCTGGCCGTTCAGCGGCTCCTGGCACACCCTCGCCCGCAACCCGGAAACACCCTCCGAGCTCCGCGTCGCCATCTGCAAGTTCCTCGCCACGAGCGGCGCGCACAACCGCATCCCTATCACCCGCGCCCTCGTCGCGGACCCCGCCGCCCCCGTGACCGCGCGGGCGAAGGCCGCCGCTCTCCTCGCCGAGGATCTGGGTGAGGAAGGCCGTGGCGCCCTGCGGGAGCTGTCCGGGGCGCACACCACTGATCCCGAGGCGCATCTCGCCGCGGCGGCGGCCTGGGAGGAGCTGGATGTCGGGCGGGAGGCGGTGGCCGCCTGCCTCCGGGTGCTCGACGACGAGCGGTCCGGCGAGCGGTCCCACGCGCGGCACCGGGTCGCCGCGGCGGCGAAGCTCGCGCGGTGGCGGTCGTCGCGCGGGCGGGCCGTGCGGGCGCTGAAGGGCGTGCTGGGGGACCGCGCGGCGCCCGTCGCCGTACGCATCGACGCGGGCCGGCAGCTGATCGCCGTATCGGAGGTGGCCGAGGCCCATCTGGGGCTGTTGCGACTGGCCGCGAGTCCGGAACCGGACGCCGATGAGCGTGCCCGCATCGCGGATCTGCTGCCCGCGGACCTGCGCCGGTACGCCGGAGCTGCCACGGAGCGCGGGGCCGGCCGCCCGGCCCCTTAGCGCTTTGTCACGGACCGTTGCCCCACCGTCCCCGGTTGTGAACATTCGGCGTCAAGAGTGCAACTGGCGTGTCGGTCTTGACAATTGCCTGCCTGACCGATGTTAAGATCATCTTACTTCCAGTGGGCTGATGGCATATGGGGGCATTCCGGGAGGGATGAATTCCTCGGCCCCACACCCGGAGGGGCCCTCCCTGAGCGGCGCAAGCCATGGCCCGACCAGCCAGGCACTTGCGGCACATGAGGGAGCGTCAAGCCGTATCCATAGCCATGGCACTTGAAGTGAGTCTCATGACATTTGCACAGGGCCCTCTTCTGTGGGCACTGGTTGTCGTCGCGCTGGTCGCTGTGGGTGCCGTTCTGCGGGCTCGCAAGACCAATATCGGACTGCGCAGACAGAACTCCGAACTCCACCAGCAACGGGATGTGCTGCAGAGACAGCGTGACGAACTCCATGTCGCCTACAGCGGCCTGACGCATCAGCACTCCGCCGAACTGACCGAGGTCCGCAAGGACGCCGAGGAGGAGACCAAGGCGGTCCTCAAGGCCGCCGTGCGCACCCTCCAGGGGCTCGCGGACGAGCAGCAGGTGGTCATCGAGAACGCGCAGCAGAAGTACGGCGACGACCCCGGCATGCTCGCCGACCTGATGGCCATCGACCACGCCAACAGCCAGTTCGGGCGCCGGGCGCAGGGCATCGCGGTGCTGTGCGGCGGCTGGCTCGGGCGCCGGGAGACCGTCGCCTCCGTCTTCGACGTGGCCCGCAGCGCCCAGGGCCGTATCCGGCAGTTCGACCGGGTGCGGGTCAACGGACAGGTGAACTTCTCGGTCGTCAGCAAGGCCGTGGAACCCGTGGCGGTCGTCCTCGCCGAGCTGTTGGCCAACGCCACCAACTACTCCGCCCCCGGCGCCCCGGTGGAGATCAACATCCAGGCCGTCCCGACGGGCGTCTGCCTCATCGTCGACGACGCCGGTCTCGGCATGGGCCAGGAGGAGAAGGACCGCGCGGCGGCCCTCCTCGCTCCGCAGGCCGCGATCAGCCTCTCCAGCCTGGGCATTCCCCCGCAGTTCGGGTTTGCCGTCTCCGGGATGCTGGCCGCCCGCTACGGGTTCAAGGTCTCGGTGGACTCCGTATCCCCCTATGGAGGCGTACGCGCGGTGGTTCTCCTGCCCGACGAGTTGCTGACCGGCGATGTGCCCGCGCCGCCCCCGGTCGCCGCCGAGCGCTACGACGCGGACGTCGCGGCGCTCCCCCGGCGTCAGGCGCCCGCGCCGTCTCCGACCCCTCTGTTCCCTCCGGCCGCGCACCCGGCCGCCGCTCCGCAGCCCACCGGGCCCGCCACCACCGCCGGTGGCCTGCCCAAGCGTCGTCGCAAGAGCCCGGTGTCGGTGGTGCCGTCGGCCGAGCCCGGTCCGGTGCGCAGCAACGAGGAGACCGCTTCCCGCCTGGGCGCGTTCCAGCGCGGAACACGGTCCGGGCGTGACATGACGACGATGGAAGGACCCGAGTTCCAGTGAACCCCGATCTGTCCTGGGTACTCAACGATGTGCTTCAGGTACCCGGAGCACGGCACGCGATCCTGGTCTCCGCCGACGGCCTGCTGCTGGCCAACTCCAGTGAGATCGGCCGGGACGACGCGGAGACCGTGGCGGCCGCGATGAGTTCCATGCAGTCGCTGAGCCGGGCCGTCGCGCCCTTCATCGGGGCCCAGGCCCCGGGCCGCTGGCGTCAGACGCTGCTGGAGTACGACCACGGCTGGATCTTCCTGATCGCGGCGGGCACCGGCGCCTATCTGGCGGCGGCCGCCGCGGCCGATGTGGACATGGAGGCCATGTCCTTCCGCATGCAGCAGCAGGTCACCGCGCTGGGGAAGGCGATGACCACACCTCCCCGCCAGGACGCGGGAATCGACGTATGACGATGCCGGGCGAGGAGCAGGCAGTCAGCAGCGGGTTCGTCCGGTCCTACGTCATCACCGGCGGGCGCGGCCTGCCCGATGCGGAGGGCCTCTCCCTCGTCACCCTGGTCACCATCGCACCCGACCGGCAGCCGCCCCCGAACCAGAGCCCCGAGGTCCGGGCCATCTGGGAGCTGTGCTCCGGCGGCTATCTGTCGGTGGCCGAGGTGGCGGGCCACCTCGGCCAGCCGGTCGGTGTGGCGCGACTGCTGCTGAACGACTTAGCGGAACAAGGCCACCTGATGCGCCGCAAGGCGCCACCGCCGGCTCAGCTCGTTGACAGGAAGATCCTCGAAGAGGTGTTGCATGGACTCCACGTCCGGTTCGGCTGACAGCATCTATGTGCCGGACGCGGTGCGGCGTGCGGCGAAGATTCTCGTCGTCGGGCACTTCGCCGTGGGCAAGACGACGCTCATCGGCACCCTCTCCGAGATCACTCCGCTGCGCACCGAGGAGCGGATGACCCAGGCCGGGGCGCACATCGACGATCTGCGGGGCGCACCCGACAAGGTGACCACGACGGTCGCGCTGGACTTCGGCCGTCTGACCCTCAGCGACGAGCTGGTGCTGTACCTGTTCGGTACGCCGGGCCAGCAGCGCTTCGTCGAGCTGTGGGAGGACATGGCGCGCGGCTCGCTCGGCGCGCTGCTCCTCGTCGACCCGGCCCGCCTCGCCGACACCTTCCCGGTGATCGACCTGGTCGAGACGTACGGGCTGGAATACGCGGTCGCGGTCAACAGCTTCGATCCGTACTCCCGGCATGCCGAGGAGGAGCTGCGCGAGGCTCTCGATCTGCTGCCGGACACCCCGGTCGTGTACTGCGACGCCCGGGACGAGAAATCGTCCGCGCGGGCCCTGATCACTCTGGTCCAGCACCTTCTGGCACACGTGGCCTGAGAGGCTGTCGGGTGACCTCGGATCGGATGGCGGACGCGGTCTGGTGCGTGCGATTCCAAGGCGGAGGAGGGAGTCGACGCGGAGCGTTGGCGACCGACGACAACGCGGGAAGCGTGCGTGCCAGGGCGTGGCCGCCCGGTCGGAGGTCACCCGACAGCCTCTGAGAGGCTGTCGCCCGACCGCCGTTCGCACGGCCCTGGTCGGGCCATGGCTTCCGGGCCCGTCTTCCGTCCACCGTCCGGGTCCTTCGGGGCCCGCGATCACATCGAGGAATCACACATGGACTCGTCGCCGGGATCCACCCCGTACAGCGCCCCCACCGGGTGTCCGATGCGCGGTGAGCGGCAGACGTCGCTCTACGGGCCGGAGTTCGCGTCCGATCCGCACCGCGTGTACGACGCGTTCCGGGCGCACGGACTCGCCGCTCCGATCGAGCTGGCCCCCGGCGTGGAGGCCACCCTGGTCGTGCAGCACGAGGCCGCGCTCCGGGTGCTGCAGAATCCGTCCTTCTTCGCCCGTGACGCGAGGCGCTGGGGCGCGCTGCGGGAGGGCCGCGTACCGCTGGACAGCCCGGTGCTGCCCATGATGGCGTACCGGCCCAACTGCCTTTTCACGGACGGCACCGAGCATCTGCGGCTGCGCAAGGCGGTCACCGAGAGCCTCGGCCGGCTCAACACCACCCGGCTCAGCCGGGACGTGGAGCGGATCGCCGACTACCTCATCGACCAGTTCATCGAGCGCGGCAGCGCGGACCTGCTCGGCGACTACGCCAAGCTGCTGCCGCTCCTGCTGTTCAACCAGCTCTTCGGCTGCCCCGGCGACATCGGCGACCGGCTGACCCGCAGCATGTCCGCGATCTTCGACGGCGAGGACGTGCTCCGGGCCAACGACGATCTGACCGAGTGTCTGATGGAGCTCGTCGCGCTCAAGCGGCGGCAGCCCGGCGAGGACATCACCTCCTGGCTCATCCAGCACCCGGCGGGGCTGCGGGACGAGGAGCTCAAGGACCAGCTCGTCATGCTGATGGGCGCGGGTGTCGAGCCGGAGCGCAATCTGATCGCCAACGCGCTGCTGCTCATGCTCTCCAGCGACACCGGGGTCGCGCAGCGGCGGGGTACCGGGATGCTGGTCGAGGACGCCCTCGACGACGTGCTGTGGAACAACCCGCCGATCGCCAACTACGCGACGCACTACCCGGTCCAGGACATCGACCTGGGCGGTGTGACGCTGAAGGCGAACACCCCGGTACTGATCAGTTTCGCCGCCGCGAACAGCGACCCCGCGCTCACCGACGCCCGCCAGACCCTGAGCAAGGGCGCCCATCTGGCCTGGGGCGCGGGCCCGCACGTCTGCCCGGCGAAGTCTCCCGCGCAGCTCATCGCCCTCACCGCGATCGAGAAGATCCTCAACACGGTGCCCGACCTCACCCTCGCGGTGTCGCCCTCCGCGGTCCAGTGGCGTCCGGGCCCCTTCCACCGGGCCCTGGTGTCACTGCCCGTGATCTTCAGCGCCGCCCCGGCGCGCCGGACCACGGCGTCGGCGGCGCAGTCGCCCGTTCCGTCCCGGAATGCCGCCCCGAACGAGACGCCGGCCGCGCACTACGACCACGCGGAGCCGCAGAAGAAGACGAAGGGCTGGTGGAGTTCCTTCCTGGACGTGTTCCGGGTGTGAGGAACGTCTACCTGACCGTGGCGTACGGCTTGTACGCATAACACGGGCTTTCTTACCCGTAACGGCTGTGACAAGAGAGGGAGTTGAGGCGCGAGCGGCGAACAACAAGGGGCTGAAGCAGGGTTTCTCTGTGATACGGGCAACAACAATCCACGCATGGCTGACATATGCGGAGGGGTAGGTTCTGCCGGTAACCATGAGCCCAGGTCAAGGAACTCTGCGTGAGCGCTATATGTGGCACAGACAGGCCCCCCGTCGACCGCCGTGCCCTCATCTCCCTCCTGAGACGTCTCAAATCGCCGGAGGGGCAGGCTGATCCCTACCCCTTGCTGGCGGATCTGAGATCCATGGGTGATGTCGTACGCGCCCCCTGGGACGCGTACTTCGTCACGGGCTTCGACGCGTGCAGCGAGGTGCTGCGCGGCCGCAACTGGCTGGCGCCCGACTTCGCCTGGCAGGAACGCCAGGCGGACACCGGGCGCTGGGAGGCCGTCGCCACGCAGGAGATGACCAAGACCCTCTCCCGTCTCAACGCACCCGAGCACACCTGTCAGCGCCGCAGCCTCGGCAACCTCTTCGACCGGTCGACCATCACACGGCTGACCCCGCTCGTCGAGGAGCACGTCACCCGGCTCCTCGACGAGCTGGCCGACAAACTGCGTGGGGGCGAGGCCGACTTCGTCAGCACGGTCAGCGAGCAGCTCCCGATCAGCACCATCGGCTCCTGGCTGGGGATACCGCCCGAGGACTACGCCCACATCCTGGAGATCACCCACAACCAGGTGCACGCGCAGGAGCTGCTGCCCACCAAGAGCCAGCTCGCCGTGTCCGCCGAGGCGACCGTCCAGCTGCGCGCCTACTTCACCGACCTGGTGGAGCAGCGCCGGGCCAACCCCGGCAACGATGTCCTGACCGGCTGGATCCACACCTGGGACGCCCAGGAACCCGACCGCGAGGCGGCGGACGAGATCCTCTACCGGCTCACCATGTTCGTCACCATCGCCTCGCTGGAGACCACCGCCACGCTGCTGTCGGCCATGGTGGAGCTGCTCCTGAAGGAGCCCGGCAGGTGGGCGTGGCTCGGGGAGAACCCCGGATACATCGACTCCGCCGTCGACGAGGTCCTGCGGTACGACCCGCCGATCCACATCAACACCCGGATCGCGGCGGACGACACCGTGCTGGCGGGCGTCCCGATCGCCAAGGACAGCATGGTCCACGTCATGTACGGGGCCGCCAACCACGACCCGCGGCGCAACGAGGACCCGGACGCCTTCGACGTCCGGCGCGGCGGTACGCATCTGACCTTCGGGGGCGGAGTGCACTACTGCCTGGGCGCGGCCCTCGCCCGCCTGGAGGCACGCACGCTCCTGACGCAGTTGCTGAAACGCTTCCCCACCCTGCGCGCCGTCGCGCCGGCCGATTACGCGTCCCGGCTGGTCTTCAGGCGGGTCACCTCGCTGAGCGTGGCGATATGAAGCTCTCGCTCTCGCAGTATCTGACCCCGAACCGGCGGCCGGGCACGGTGCGCACCGAACGCGAGGGCGCCGTCCTCCGCGTGGAGCTGGACTCCCCCGCCACCGGCAACGCGGTCACCGAGGCGATGCTGGACGATCTGCTGATGGTCCTGGCCGTACCGGACCCCGATGTCCGGGTGCTGGTGCTCAGCGGGGCCGGCGACGACTTCTGCCTGGGCGGCGACCGGAACGAGTTCGCCGACTGGCTCGACGACGACCCCACCGGGCGGGGCATCCGGATCGCCGGTGACAAGGCCCGCCGGGTCTGCGAGGCGATCTCCACCAATCACGCCGTCACCATCGCCCGGATCCAGGGCAAGGCGATCGGCGCGGGCCTCGCGCTGGCCCTCGCCTGCGATCTGCGCGTGGGCGCCGACACCGCCGGCTTCCGGCTGCCGGAGCTGGCGCTCGGGCTGCCCACCGCCTGGGGCGGCGTACTGCCCCGGCTCATCCACGAGGTCGGCGCCGCCCGCGCCCGCGAACTCATCCTCACCGGACGCGCCTTCGACGCCACCGAGGCGCACGAGCTGTCGATCCTCCAGCGCATCGTGCCCGAGAGCGACCTGGACGCGGCGGTCACCGCCTGGACCAAGCCCATCGTGCGCCGCCCCGAGGCCGCCCTGCGCGTCACGAAGGCGCTGCTCAACTCGTACGCCGCCCCGACCCGGCTGGCCGACCCGTCGGTACTGGACGCGGAACTCATGGCCACCGTCGCGGCGGCGACCCGGCGGCGGTAGGGGCGACGGTACCCATCGGCCTGCCGGTCGGGGTACGACTCCGCGCCGGGCGTCACGTGACGCGGGTCACGGGAACTCCGGGCAGGGTGCCGGACAGACGGTAGGGGTGAGCACACATGGCCCGTACCCGGGTACGGGCCGGGGAATCGAGCGCGTTCGCGGACTGGGCGAACGCAGTGTCCAGGTGCGCGGGGACGGCGGGACCGACGGCGTCGTCAAGCGCGGCACGGTGACGTTCACCAGCGCGATCATGAAGCGGGCCGTCGTCGACGACATCAAGCAGATGCCGGGTGCGACCGGCTGAGGTCCCCGCAGTAGCCGCTGGTTCCCCGATGGTGGCGGTGGACGACAGTCGCCGACTTGGCGAAGCGGGTGCGGAAGGTGGGTGAGACCCCAGTGACAGCAGGATGCTGCTGTGCGAAGGTCAAGTCACCTATGCGTACGGGGGGTTGGCATGGCCATAACTTTTGGATTGCCGATAGTGCTCTTGTGGCTGGTCCTCGGGTTACTCCCGGTGCGCAATCCCTCGGCGCGGCGGCTGTGGATCGGGATCTACATCGGCATTTCCCTGCTCGTCCTGCTGATCGCGTACCTCTACTGCCAGGACCAGGCGCCGGACCCCTGGTCCGAGTCGTCCGGCGGGGAGGCTCAGTACTGGCCGCTGATGATCGCGGCCGTCGCCGTGGGGCCGGGGCTGCTGGCGGCGATAGTTCGGCTGGTGGCGTCCCGGCCCGATCCGACGCCGGAGCCGCCCGCCGTGATCTACGGGCAGCAGTACCCGCCTCAGCAGTACCAGCCCCCGCAGTACCCGTATCCGGCCCCGTACGACCCACACCAGCCGCACCAGCCGCACCAGCCGCACCAGCCGCACCAGCCGCACCAGAATCCGCCGGCCTATCAGCCGCCGCTCCACCAGCCGCCGCCCCACCTGCCGTCGGCCGACCAGCCGGCGCCCAACCCGCCGCCGCAGAGCCCTCCGGCCGCGCCTCCCGTACCGCCGAGCTCACCGCCCACGGTGTGACGACGGCGGCGCGGCGGCAGGAGGGGTATTCGGATTCACCGAGCAGGGGCGGAAGACGTGCGGGGCGCCGGGGCCCGTGCACGGCTGGATGAACAGCCCCGGCCAGGGCACGAACACGCCAGGGCCAGGCGGGGTCAGCTGTTGCCTCCGCCGCCGTTGCCTCCGCCGTTGTTGCCTCCTCCTCCGCCGCCGCCAGTGGTGGGCGGCGGGGAGAGCAGGTTGAGCAAGCTGCCCAGAATGTCGGGGTTGAAGATGTTCGTGTTGCCGCAGATGTTTGACACACCCGCGTCCCCACCGACGACGCATGCGACGGCGGGCTTGCCGTTGCGGCAATCCGTACGCCGTCGTCGCGGGGCGCTGCATCGGCTCCGACCAGGCGGCCAACTCCGCGCTGCGGGTGCAGGCCACGGCCATGGCGACGGGGCAGGCGGCCGGTGCGCTCGCGGCGATGGCCGCGGACCGGGGGACGGATGTGACCGCCGTGCCGATGACGGACCTGCACCGGGTGCTCGTGCACTCCGGGACGATCGTGCCACGCTCCCCGCGTGATCGTCTCGGGGCTGGGCCGGGCCGGGCCGCGGAACCTTCGGGAGCCCCGGCCGCAGGCGGGGTCATGCCTCAGCGGGCAGAGCCGTCGGTGTGCCGTTGATTCTCGCGATGCGTTCGCGCCAGGTTCGCGTCACTGTTCAGACGCGGATGGCGTACGACATCGTTCGATGCCTTCGTATAGCGCGCCGACGGCGCGATAGCATGACGCAGCATTTCCGGTGGCCTCTCAGCTCCACTGGTGGTGTAGGCCCTCGGATTGGTGTTGACGCACCGCCGGGGGCCGCTCCATGTGCACGATGACACACGGAGCGTGACGATTTCGATACCGTACCGCACTGCTTCCATCTCCCGCCACGCGAACGGGACTTCGCGCGATCAGGCAAGCCGGAGCGAGCCGTGCTGGTCGTTCGGCGACGGTACGTGCACCATTCGGGAAGGAAGAACGTCAGCCACCGCCGCGCGGCAGGCGCAGCGCTCTCGGGGCGTCATTTCCACGTGCTCACAAGAGAGTTGGAGCGATCGGGCCCCGGCGACGGTGGTGGTCCGCTCTACTGCGGACTCGGGTTCCGGCTGTTCATGACCGGGGCTTCCAATCGTTCGCAAGGAGGCCGAGGATGGCCTCGTCCGCGTATGCGCCGCACACCCAGGCGGAGTGCCGCAGCGTTCCCTCTCGCGTGAACCCCGCCCTGGTTGCCGCTGCGATCATCGGGGTGTTGTCCGTGAGGGTCTCGATCTGCAGGCGCTGCAGTCCACGTACGGCGAATCCGTATGCGCACAGCGCCTGCACGACATCGACGCCGAGCCCGCGGCCGCGGAATGCGGGTCGCAGGGAGATCCCGATGTGGGCCGTCCTGTTGTGCGTGTCGATGCCCCACAGCAGGGCCTCGCCGGCCAGCTCCTGCGACTCCAGCTCCACTACGGAGAAGCAGGCCGCCTCGTCCGACGGCTCAGCCACTGCGTAGGGCGACTGCCCCGAGCCTGGCGGAATGGGCCGCCACGGGCGGGAGTCGGCGCGTGACCGCGTAGCCACATCGTCGTACAGCTCGGACTGGAGAACGGGGACGTCGCTCTCGTGCCGGGCACGCAGCCCGATCTTTTCGCCATGTATCACGGAGCATTGCTATCCGAGGGGAACCAGCCGATCAACCGCTTTTGCCCCGGCGGTTCCACGCGGGTGGCGGTCGTGCGAGCCCAAGGAGGACGAGCGGACGTTCCGGGTCTCGGGCCTTCCGGGTCGCGGGCGTTTTCTCACAGCCCGCGGGGTCGGTCTCACGGCGGAGGGCGGCACTCCGGCCGTCCTGTCCAAGGGGTACGACGGACCCGCCACGTACTGCAGCAACCGTACGTACGACTCCATGCAGGGCGACGACGACGATGACGCCCACGTTCACGAAGGATTGAGGCATTCCTCCGGCCCCGCCGTGCCCCGGCGCGGCCCAGGCACGGCCGGAGCCGCGGCACCGCGCCGCGACCCGTTGCCCGATCCAGAGAGACTGGAGCGCCTCTTCGTGGCTACCTTCCTTTACCGGCTAGGCCGCTTTTCCTTCCGGAGACGCCGGCTCGTCGCCCTGCTCTGGGTGGTGGTCCTGGCCGCCTGCGCGTTTGCCGCGGCCAAGGCGCCGACCGCCCCCGAGGACGGGTTCTCGATGCCCGGAACGGAGTCGCAGAAGGCCTTCGACCTGCTGGACCAGCGCTTCCCGGGCAGCAGCTCGGACGGCGCCGACGCCCGGATCGTCTTCGTCGCGCCCGAGGGTCAGAAGGTCACGGCGAGCGCGAACAAGGCGGCCATCGAGAAGATCGTCGCGGACGTGGCGGGCGGCGATCAGGTCAAGGGCGCCCTCGACCCGTTCAAGATGGCCGGGGCCGTGAGCAAGGACGGCACGACCGCGTACTCCACCATCAGCTACGACGTACAGAGCGTCGATCTCACCGACGCCACCACCGAGGCGCTCCAGGACGCCACGAAGCACGGGCGGGACGCCGGGCTGACCGTGGAGCTCGGGGGTTCGGCCCTGGTGCCGGAGGCCGAGCTCGGCGGCACGACGGAGCTCGTCGGCGTCGCCGCGGCCGCGGTCGTCCTGCTCATCACCTTCGGGTCGCTCGCCGCGGCGGGCCTCCCGCTGCTCACCGCGATCGTCGGCATCGGCGTGGGCGTGGCCTCGATCGTCGCGGTCGGAATGTCCACGACCACCACCACGCTCGCCCTGATGCTGGGGCTCGCGGTCGGCATCGACTACGCCCTGTTCATCGTCTCGCGCTACCGGACCGAACGCGCGGAGGGCCACGACGCGGAGGAGGCCGTGGCACGGGCCGTGGGCACGGCGGGCTCCGCCGTCGTCTTCGCCGGCCTCACCGTGGTCATCGCCCTCGCGGGCCTGTCCGTGGTCGGCATTCCCGTCCTCACGAAGATGGGCCTCGCCGCGGCGAGCACCGTCGTGATCGCCGTCCTGGTCGCGATGACCCTGCTGCCCGCGCTGCTCGGCTTCTTCCGGCAGGCCGTCCTGCCGCGTACCGCGCGCAGGGCCCGGGGCGGGCAGCGTGCCAAGACGGCCACGAACGGCAAGCCCAACATGGGCACCCGCTGGGCCCGCTTCGTGATCCGGCGCCCGCTCGCCGTCCTGGTGCTCTCCGTGCTCGGCCTCGGGCTGATCTCCGTACCCGCGCTCGATCTCCAGCTCGGCATGCCGGGCGACGAGTCGCAGCCCACCTCGACCACCCAGCGCCGCGCCTACGACGCCCTGGCCGACGGTTTCGGTCCCGGCTTCAACGGGCCGCTGACCGTCGTCGTCGACGCGAAGGCCTCGAAGGACCCGAAGGCCGCCGCGGCACGGGCCGCGAAGGAGCTCTCCACCACCGAAGGCGTCGTGGCTGTGACGCCCGCCGCCTTCAACGGGGCCGGAAACACCGCGGTGCTCACCGCCGTACCCTCCACGGGGCCCAGCTCCGAGGCCACCACGGAACTCGTCCGCACCATCCGTGACGAGGCGCACGGCCTGGAGTCCCGGACCGGCGCGAAGATGCTCGTCACGGGCGCGACCGCGGTGAACATCGACGTGTCGCAGAAGGTCACCGACGCGCTGCTGCCCTACCTCGCACTCGTCGTCGGCCTGGCCTTCCTGCTCCTGATGGTCGTCTTCCGCTCGCTGCTGGTCCCGCTCAAGGCGGCGCTCGGCTTCCTGCTGTCGGTGGCCGCGGCCTTCGGCACGATCGTCGCGGTCTTCCAGTGGGGCTGGCTCGCCGACGCCCTCGGCGTCGAGCAGACCGGGCCGGTGATGAGCATGATGCCGATCTTCCTGATCGGCGTGGTCTTCGGTCTGGCCATGGACTACGAGGTCTTCCTCGTGACCCGGATGCGGGAGGCGTACGTCCACGGGGAGCGGCCCGGCGAGGCGGTCGTCACCGGGTTCCGGCACAGTGCGCGGGTCGTCGGCGCCGCGGCGGTCATCATGATCGCGGTGTTCGCCGGGTTCATCGGGATGAGCGAGTCGATGATCAAGATGATGGGCGTCGGTCTCGCCTCGGCCGTCTTCTTCGACGCGTTCGTCGTCCGGATGACGATCGTCCCGGCCGTGCTCGCCCTGCTCGGCGACCGGGCGTGGTGGCTGCCGAAGTGGCTGGCGAAGGTCGTGCCCCAGGTGGACGTCGAGGGCGAGAAGCTGAACCACCCCGGACCGGCGGCGCTGCGGCCCGAGGCGGAGCCCGATCCCGTACGCGTGTGAGGTGAGGTGAGGCGGTACGGGAGTACGGGGCCGCTCGTCGGTCAGCACGGCGGGCGTTACGGGAAGTACGGGGCCGCTCGTCGGGCAGCACGGCGGGCGGTCCCGGACGCCCAGCGCGGGGTGGACCAGCGCACGGCGGGCGGTCCCGGGCGCCCTGCGCGGGGTGGACCAGGCGGGTCGACGACGATGGTCGGACGGACCCGAGGAGGAGAGAGCGCATGTTCACCGACTGGCGGCAGTGGGCCTCGCGCCACCCGCGGACCGTCGATGTGGTGGTGGCAGTGCTGCTGTGGACCTTCGCGGTCTTCTCCAGCACCCTGACCAACGCCCGGATCGTCCGCCCCCCGACGTTCGCCTTCTCGCTGGCGGCCGCGGTGCCCCCGGTCGTTCTGCTGCTGGGCCACACCATCCGGATACTGCTGGCCGATGACCAGGCGCTGCTGGCCGGAACGTTCCGGCTGCTGATCGAGTCGAACGACGACATGGAGGTCGTCGGTGTCGCGGCGGACGGCCGGGAGGCGGTGGAGAAGGCCCGCGCCACCGTGCCGGACGTGGTCGTGATGGACATCCGCATGCCGGGCATGGACGGGCTGGCGGCCACCGAGGAGATCTGCCGCGACGAGGCGCTGCGGGAGACCCGCATCCTCATCCTCACCACGTTCGAGATCGACGAGTACGTGGCCCGCGCCCTGCGCGCGGGCGCGAGCGGCTTCCTCGGCAAGGATGTCGGCCCCGAGGAGCTCCTGGACGCCATCCGGACAGTGGCCTCGGGCGACACGCTCCTGTCGCCCACCGCCACCCGGGCCCTGATCACCCGCTACCTCGCCCGCCCGGA